>NZ_JAKCPW010000031.1 GCF_021440085.1 Dyadobacter sp. CY261 | reverse complement strand
GCTGAATCGATTCTTCTTCATGTTCCTTTCCTTTTATGAAAATATAATCGGAAAGCTCCATTTATTCAACGATCACTTTTAGGGGAAGCTTACATTTTGATGTAGCTAAGGCTTTCATCTTGTGTTGGAGTTAGAATTTGAAACTGACTAATGAACATCAAATTAGATGCCAATATTACGCGAAAGTTTAATTGTAAGAACAAAAAATATGGTAGATGGGGTGAATTAAGTAAAAATAGAGGTGAAGCCAGGTATAAGTGAAATAATCCAATTTATAACCTTGGGATATGGCCTAGCGTCAGGGTTTAGTCTAATACAGCTATTCATTTTTCGAGTACCCCATTGATCTAAACAGGGTGCCCATTTTTATTACCATCCTCTCGGCGGCGGCAATGGAATTACCGGCCCTACATCCGGCATTTGCCGGATTTCTCTACCAGGTGGCGGTGCTGGTGCTGACGGAGCCGTAGGCGCTGGTGCGGCTGGTACCTGCTGCGGTGATTGCTGGTTTTCTTCTGGCATACCGACAATACTTATATATCGCTTTATATATACTTATATATACTAATCAATACCAATTATCTTGTTCGCTTCTCAGAAGCTTGTTCCTCGGTTCTAGTAAATCGGGGATCTGGCGGACTCGGCTTTTCCTTTAGCAACAGGTAATTCATTGGTTTATTCAATGACAATGCTAGTCATCAATACCCAAGCAACATAGTAAGAGGAAGCCTGGAAACCGTCGATACTATACGATGAATTGAATCGTGAAAATATTTTTTACGATATTTTCTTGTTGTAACCGTTTTCGTATTATTATTGTCGAACTAATACGGAAGTTCTAATCCAGCCCGTATTAAAACTTCAATAGGGCACCCCGCAAAAATTCTTAATTTCTTCAAACGTGCACCCACAATAAGTTAAGTGGTAGCTCAATTCGGGCGATCATTTGAAATCTTTATTACAAATAAAAAATTAGTTGGGTCATTCAAGGACTCAATATATCCTTTAAGAATAGAATTCTTACGCCATTCTTTTCAGATCAAAGTCAGAGTAATGTGAAATAAATTTTTCGATTATAAGAATTCTCATTTGTAATATGAAAATAGGAAGTATTATTAATTTATGCTTGTTCGGACTAGTCTTTGCTTCGTGCGATGAACCAGATCAATATGTGTACAAGTGTCAAGATGGCGCCGTAATGTTCGACCTATTCAATGATGAATTAAATCCAAAAGCGTATTTCAATGAACTTGGAACCACAGACATTGAATTTCGAATAATACAAAGTGAGAACGAGATGTACAAGAATTTATTCATTGCATATCTAAAAAATAAAATTGACTTTAACTCTAAAAGTCTTGTAGTAATTAGTATTAAGGTAAGCACCTATGCAGACGTAATGTCACAAAACATTACTGCAAATTGTCAAAGCAATAAACTAACAGTAAACGCCGAACTTCGGTATGGTTCGATACCAAGATCTGGGGTTAATTATGTCTTTGCTATCATACCAAAAGTTCCATCGAATATTTCCGTTAACTTTATTCCTCACTTTACAAAGTAATCAAGCTATGAAAAAAAATTATCCGATTTATTTTATCTTTTTTGTTCTATTTCATTCCTCAGTATGGGCGCAAAATTTATCCTTTCGACATAATGGTGACAAAGTTAAATTAACTGAATCGACAAGTAAATATATCGTTCAGTTCAAATATCCCGTTGATTATTTAAATTTTTCAAAAAAAAAAAATACATATATCGATTCAATCAAACCACTTATTTCAGGTCATAACGTATACATACTATACAAAAACGGCTCCTCTACGGAAAATTTTAAAAATACTTCAGATTTGACACCAGACATTATCAGCATTAATCCAGTATTATTAAATAATGAAGGGAAAGAACTGGGAGCACTTTCAAATCAGATAATAGTAAGAATAAAGCAACACACAAGGCAATCAGATTTCTTCGATGTATTAAGAAATAATCTAGCCAAAATAGATCGTCGCGCAGAGTATGACTCGCTAACCTACTTAATTTCATTGCCTCCAAATAATGCTAAGATATTAGAACTGAGTGAAAATTTGCACCAAAGCCAAATGTTTGACTATGTTGAACCAAATTTCTGGCTATTCGTTGATCCAGCTTCGAATAATATGAAGGAAACGATGACTGCTTGTGCAACAGACCAGTATTACCTCCAACAATGGGGTTTAAATAATACAGGCCAGTTGGGGGGAAATGTAGACGCTGATATTGATGCCCCAGAAGCATGGAGTATTACTACTGGCAGTTCGTCCATCAGAATAGCCATAATTGATAATGGTGTTGAACGAAATCATCCGGATCTCTCAGCCAATATTTCGGGCGGGTTTGACGCTACGGATGGCCCAGGAACATGCCCGCTACCCGGTACACTTGGTAACCCCGACCTGTGCGCTGGTGATTATCACGGTACAATGGTTGCCGGGGTAGCAGCTGCCGTTGGATGTACCGGAACAGGTGTCACCGGTGTTGCATACAGCTCCAAAATAGTTCCTATCAGGGCGTGGAAAGGCAACTATATAACAAACGTCGATTGGATGGCTTCTGCAATTAATTATGCAAGGAACAATGCAGAAATTATTAACATGTCGTTTACGCTCACTAGTGCATTTTCCACTATTGACGCTCAACTAGGCCTGGCTATTACAAGCGGGCGTGGTGGAAAAGGGGCTATTCTTGTGGCAGCAACTGGAAACGATGGTTACACATCAATTCCATACCCTGCAAGTTACACAAATGTCGTTGCTGTGGGAAATACAACGAGAAATGATCTGCGCTACACTGATTCAAATTACGGCTCCGGCATAGATGTCGTTGCACCTGGTACTGACATTTGGTCAACGGACCTAGTTGGCTTCAGGGGATTGTCAACAACAAGTGATTACGCAATGGATTATGGTACCTCCTATGCTAGCCCCGCGGTTGCAGGTGCTTTTGCTTTAATTCTTTCAGCAAATCCTAACGTCACATATAACCAGGCTCGACTCCTGCTTGAATCAACTACCGACAAAATTTCCCAGCCCACGTACAGCTATGCGACCACCGCTGGTCAAGTACACGGCACTTGGAATTCACAGGTCGGTTATGGAAGGATTAATGCAAACAACGCATTATTAGCAATGAGAAATAGCAATTTGACTGGCCCGACAATAGTCTGTACATCAGCCACATTCGCCGTAACAATCAAGCCTAACGTAACGAGAACCTGGTACAGCAGCAATACGTCGATTCTAACAATAAACAGTAGCACAGGAGTTGCAACGCGCGTGGGAACCGGAAGTGGACCAGTAACTATTACCATGAGGTATTCATCATCTTTGGCGAGCTACGACATAACGAAGGAAATTTGGGTAGGTACGCCCGATGTGTCGACAATAAAGTATGACAATGGAGTATCGGCAGGCGGTGGCAATTATGTTACGCCCTACTCCAACCATACAGTTTACTTAGATCAGCAGAATGTTATCAAAGCAAACGTCACCAATACAGAGTGGGATCCAAATCCAAATATTGGCTATGGCTATGGGATGGGATTTTCACAGTTTGACTTCTCTTTGAATCCTGGCTCCACTGTTGTTTTTAATCCAGTTTCGTCTACCAACATTTGTGGGACTACAAATCGGTCTTTATCTTTTACTGCAAATTCATCTTTTTTACTTGCCCCAAATCCTGCAACTACTGAATTGAAAATTATATTCGACAATGTTGATAGTAAAGAAAACATTCCTATCTTGATGACATTGGTCAGTGAATCGACATTGCAAACTGTTAAGAATTTAACGAGAGATGATGTTTTGAGAAATGAAAATATTAAAAGCACAAAAACTTTTACCATTGACGTAAGCAAGCTACCAAGGGGAGTTTATTTTTTCCAGGCTAAGCAAGACGAAACATCGAATATCGAAACGAAAAGCATAAGGGTGCTATTGCAATAGCATATCATTGAATTTCCAACCTCAGGTAGCTATTTCTCAAAACGTAGTGTCGATTCAAAATCAACATCAAGCAAGCAAGTTTAGCTAAGATACAAAAATCGAATTGGGCTACTTTTGATTGTAGACCAATTCGATTTTTCCAATATGAATGTAATCACACTCTATCGATATGACCGACCAAGTGCAGAAGGCAAAACAACGCTTTCAGGGTGTAAAAGCTAACATCGGTCAGTCCACTGACTAGAACTAGTATAGGCATTCACAAATGGCCTACGCAAACATACGCAACTGCCAAGCACATATAAGTTTTTAAAATCAAATGGCTGCCTTGCTGATCGGGCAGCCATTTGATGGTTAGTATTCGCTGGGAAGCAGTACAAACTGGCCAGCAACATAGATTTTAATTTCCGCTAATGGAAAGCCTGTGTAGAGAATTTGTTTTGAACATAGTGCCCTGCCATTGCCATCATCACAGGCAAGCGTTCCGGTTGATTGTGAAAGGTTCACACTGAGCGTCCAGACCTGAAATTCCTCCCTTTTACACGAGGATGAAAAACTGTTTTATAAAATTACATTATGTTAAGTATAATAATCGGACTTATCCTTCCAAAAACTGAGCCGGCAGAGCTATAAGCAGATTATGGCCGGGCCGCTATCCAAGGCAGTGGCCCACAGGTGTCCGCGTACCTGAAAAGCCTGGGGGAAGATGATATCGGACTGATCTGCCGGGGCATTGCCCAGGATAGCGGCCCGGTCGGCGCGGAGCACGCGCGGAAATGGTTGGAAAAGGATATCACTAAAAATGCAATGGAGCTGGCCGGGTACCGGCAGCAGCTGCGCAGTCAGGGGATGGATATTGGAAATGACAGGGGAATGAGCTTAGGAATGTAAAATGCCCCGCTTACAACAACGGGGCATTTAAGACTAAAGGGATTATATGCAAATACTTATACTGATTATTAACTTGAATTGTAACACGATCACTTGCTTGCAATCTCATCTAATCTCAAAACGGTATTCCAAATGGCAAACTTAGCACTTCCAAGCTTGCCTTGGATAACTTTAAACCGAAACTGCTTCTTCAATATCGATTCGAGCGCGTCTATGTCATCGATCGTTAAACTGGTCTGTTCGTTCACAATAAAATCGGCTTCCAAAATTTTTCCATCATTCCCAATATAAAAGATCCCACCTGGGCGCTCTGATGGTACGGGGCGTCCGCGTTTCACAAAATCCGCTTTGATAATGGACAGCATCCGCCGGGCTTCATCCTGATTATAGGTTAAAAAGTTCGACAAACCCGATGTCGCAACGTCATCCGGAAGCTTATTCTGCGTCTTTACCAGCCCATTCTTTTTGTTGGAGACAATCAAATGCTTGTTTGAGAGCTTGACATCAAACTCATTATTACTTGATTTCACTGTGCCTTCTTTAATATGTTGCCCAAAAGATGGATTGAAAAAAAGTAAACTTGCGAGCATTAAAAATAATGTTGTTTTCATGGTTTTTTTAGACAGCTTGAAGAACTAGTGATCCTGAGAAGAGCCCCAGGCGTAAAATTGTTAAGTGTTAACATTCCTGGCTGATTGTATCCTGGATTTGCTTGAACAAATTTGTCCATCCAATAAAAATACTGCGAAGAAATGACAGAATAGTCCGAGGGCACCTTAGTACCGTTATCTGTGATCGCCATCAACCATGTAAAATATTGGCTGTTATACTGCGGGCCGACTGTCAGACTAGAAAATCCAGTCCCCCCCTCAAGTACGCCAAAAATGTCTCTAAATAGCTTCGCCTCGAATTCAATATTTTGTCGACCAGATAATACATATTGGTTTGTCCCACCTATATAAAAATTGTCTTGATATGCATGAAATAGCTCCTCCATTAGGGTCTGAGGGCTTATAGCTGACGTATTGGGAAACATAATTGTTTTGTTAGCCGGACTATACGCACCAAGACCAGGAGTTGCCGGATCGATTCCCCATTCTACTCTTGTAGCTGTCGAAGTAAGGCCAACATAGAATGACTTTCCTAGGCAAGACAATATAAACTCATTCAAATTGGCGTTCACCGAATTTCTTGCATTTTGTGGAAATACCGACATTTTACTGATAGTGCTATAGCGGTCAACAAGTTGAGTGCTGGGGTTGCCACCTGTGCCACTAGATCCATAGTTTCCGCCAACAACCTGTAAGTAGCCGCTACCATTCGTTGCCGCGCTATATGCGGCAGGTGTGACGCTAAAACATTCACTACTCGAATACATAAATAAGCAAGGAGCAAAGTAGCCAACATAAGATACATACGAGCAAGACCAATATTCTATCCAGAAACACGATAATATATTAGTCCGGCTGTTTGGATTGCCCTTAACGGCATAACCGGTTACCTTGCCATTGTCAACGTAAAATCCATCAACGAAGTCGCCTAACGCGTTTTCGACGATAATCTGCCCAGACCACTCCTTGGTGACTTTACTTGGGTCACGGTGATAGTCTGCGATATACGTAGCTGTCTGAAAATCATATTTATCGCCATTCTTGGACACGAGTAATCTTGTCATGGAACTATAAGAACGCCTGTTTTCACTGCTCCCATTCACAAATATCTCATTTTCTAGTGTGAATGGCACAACTAGCTTTTCTCCTGATGTTGTTTTTATCGAATATGCATCTTCCCACAATATCTGCCTTTTAAGTGTCCTTTCCCTTTTATCGTTGACAGCTTTCGGTAGAATCGGTGCAATTGACATTGTCTCTTGATACGCTTTTTTTACGAGATCAATCCTAAATGTTTCCGAGATCAAACTGTTTTCCTGCCTGTGAGGTTCAGGCAGATTTGTACAGCTCTGAATAATTGCAATCAGGATTCCCAAAATTGGAATTACAGACGAAAATGTTCGTTTCATAGGCTACCAAATTAGAATGTAAACTTTTTAACCAGCTTAGCAATAGTAGCATTTAACGCATTTCGATCAAACTGGTTGGAAGCCTACTATGCAATAATTTCGACCAAATAGATAAATTCATCGACCAATCGAAAGACTATAAATTCGAAGGATATAGGACATTACTCAAGCCGCATTGCAGTAACCTTATTATGATAAAAAAAAGGAAAAGTTCAATCCTTTTTATTTCACCTGTGGCTGGTGAAACAGGACAGAAGCCAGAATTGCCGGTGCCGTTTGGATATGCTTTTTGTTAAATGAGAAACACAGAACAAGGTGTCTATTGGCTTTTGAGCGAGGTTCTTGGATTGTGCAAGGAGACGGAACTTTTTGTAAATTGCTTTCGAGGGAGGCGCAGCACAGATGTTCAACCTTGGCGGGTTATTCAAAGATTGCCTAGTAGCAATTTTTATAAGTTATCTTATGTTAAATAGAAATTAAAGGTTAAATGCCTTTGTTCCCCCAATCAGCTAAATTTTGAGATTTCTGACTTGATGAGATCTATCTCCTTTTTTGAGGCGGATATACGCAGGATTTCTCCGTACAACGAGGCTGTAACAAAGCCACCCTTTCTGTTAAGTTCTCTAACAATATTGCCAACTTCTAGCTTCTGGGATTCTGTTACACGCAATTCGGCGGTCATATCTAAATCAATCTGAATGGTTCACAAATATAAACAATGCTAAGACAGCACTTGAGTATTGCAATCCTTATTAGTCAATTATTGGAGGCGCAATTACCCGGTGAGAAAGAAGTTATTCCATGAGCCCGTGCTTCACAGTCATTGGAGTAAGTTTTCTCATTACAACCACAGACCGGGTCATAATTTGTATAACAACCCGAGGAATCTCTCGCATGCGCTTGGCATGAAGATGTGGGCGTTTCAGACTCTTTGCAGCTCAGTAGCAATAGAATTGATATCCAACCAATTTTTTTCATATCACAAGGGCGCTTTTACATTAATCTCCTACAATTGTGGGCCACACAGAACCACCTGTGCCCGCTCGTCCCTCAGTTGTCTTGATAATGGTACTGATATTCAATGCCTGTTCCTTCGCTCAGGCTCTGCGGCAAGCCAGCGTAGTTGTAGGTGAATTTCCGCTCCCACTGCACTTGCCCGCGTGAGTCAAGTGAACGCAGGACGTTGCTAGGGCATGTGAACGGATTTGGCATGCCGAAGGAATCGAGTCCGCGCAACGGGTTGGTGTGGTTGTCGTACTCAAAGCGGGTCAAGCCCAGGGTGTCAGTCTGCGAGTTGCGGCGTTCGATGATGTTGCCGTTACCGTCGAATGTCAGGTAAATGTTCCAGGCCAGATCGCCCGATTCGCGGTTTACCTGCACGGTCGCCTTTTGGCCGTTGTAAGAATAAGTTACCGTCGAGTATTTCCCAATTACTTTGCTGACACGGCCCTGCTTGTCGCGTTCCAACGAATAGTTTTGATATTCAAACGGCAGGTTCGGGTCGCACATCGCGCCACTCCACGACGACAGAAGGCCGCGGTCACCTTTCCTGATAAAGTTGATTTTATCATTATCATGACCAAAGTCGACGATCGAATAGGGCAACTCACAGCTATTATAAGCCAATAAGCGAAAGACCTTCCCGTTGCCGTATTCCAGCTTCTGATGAAGTTTTCCCAGGGCCGTGATCTTAATCAATGCGCCAGCCGGAATTTCGGGGTCGATCTTTTTCTGGCAAGAAACAAGAAGGCTCACGAAGAGAATCGGTAGAATGAATTTCATAGTCGGATGGTGTAATTTCAGACTCGAATTAACACCAAGACTAATTTAAAACCCTTTTGGTTGCAGGCATATTAGCGTTTCCATCTAGAAAGAGTTGGTAAAGGTCGAGACTCAGATCGTACTTATACGATTTTCCCGTATTCGCGGAGTCCTTTTGAATCTTGGCAGTGCTTTGTGAAAATACACTTCCTGTGGAAATAATAATTGTAAAAAAGAAAAAACGAAAAGTGACGCCCATAGAATATGAATAATTACCTGTTAACAACGGTTGGTCCATTGATACATAAATGTAGCTTTTGGGTTACAATTTCCAATGTGTGAAGCAAAAAAAGGGAAAAGTGCAATTTCTTCCTTTTCGCTGGTGGCTGGCGAAAAGAGGACAGATGCTAGAATTTGCCCTAGTTACAGGGTTAGTTTAAGGCTATTCCATTGTGATACAAGGTGTCTATGGACTAAACAATTCATCATATTTGACATACGACATTCATATCAAAAATATATTCGACGCCTGGATTCCGCGATCTAAAGCCTTAGGAAACCTAACTCATAGACTAGTGGCCTCAACTTCTCATTCAGTAATTCATATTTATCTTCAAACGACTTGAAATTGACAGGTAAAAAATCTCCACTACCATTGCGCGCTTGAAGCGCTTTTCTTACCTGATACCAGCCAACATCTGGACGGTTAAGCATCAACGACTCTCTTACAGCCCTCAAATCCGTTTGAGAGAAATAAGCTTGCCATAATTTCCTTCCTTCTAGCAATACGGATGACGCCTCAGCAGAAAATAATTTATCACTCATGTATTGAACCATAAAATCGGATTCAAATCGATCAGGGGAACCAACCTCGGACTCCGTAAAAGGAATGAAATGATTGACGATACTCCATTCTTTACCATTCCATTTCAGATGATTAGCGCTGGCCGTTAAATTTCCTCCATGAAACAACATCCATACTAAGCAATCATTTTAAATTCATCTGATAAAAATCCGGTTGGCTTCAAAAATTGGTCTCTATCATTTAGCCAAGTATGCCTAATCAACTTACGAACAGCAAAAACAATAGCAACTTGCCATATATTTTGGGTGGTAACGAAAATAGTTCCTGCACTTCCATAACCAGACGAAACAATAGCCTGAGTTCCAGCATTTTGAAAGTCCGGCCCCTTTATAACTAGACAACCGATTGCATTTTCCGCCCACTTTGTACCTCTAACGTCTTTACTCGCGGTAGCCGGGGAAACTGCATTTTTCAAAGGGATAACATCCTCTTTATTAGCCTTGGGCCTCTTTATCCAATTACTTAATAAATTTTCACTTGGAACGTTTATAAACTTTTTTGCGCCAATGGGAAGCACGTTTTTGTCGAGAACGTCGGTCGTAATTTCTTCGATAATATACCTATTAGTAGACGTGTGGTTCGTCTGCCAAACTAAAAAACCAATTGGGAAGTCCCCTTTTAACCCGTCAAAAGCCTTACTGTGAACAACAAAGCCACCTAAGTATTTAGCATTCCATTGATTTCTAAACAGTTCGAAATTTGAAGAGTTAATGTATTTCATTTTACTAAATATTGCAAGTGTTGCATTAGGTAACTCTCTCGATATACGTACGAGGAATTGAGCGAATAGTTCTCTCGTTGCATATCCGTAGCTTTTCATGCTTTTAGCAACTTGTGTTTTTGCTACATCTATTTTGGCATCATTCCCAACGTTTTCACCAGATTCCGCATAGGGAGGATTGATCAAAACAAGAACCTTCTTTCCAGCAGAAATTGCACTCCTAAGTCCCTCAGGAAGTTTGTTGGTGATGGTATAGTCTATTTGACCGAAAACATTAATGTCATCATTGAGATAATCATATTGAAATCGCTGTGCAGCTACACAAGTTTTTGTGGCTTTCATGACGTCAACATCGGCTTGATCCAATGTACTCATATAAATATTGCGTGGATTACTATGTCTAACTTCAAGGTTGCCAACACCGCAGCACATGTCCCAGACTATGTAATCTCGTTGCCAATTTTTTCCCAACGATTCAGTTAGTTTATCATATGCCTTATCCACAACCTTCAACGGTGTATAGAAAGCACCTTTAAAACTACGTTCATCAATTGGAATTAAACTATCTCGCCTTTCAAGGAGGTAATTGCGATATTCAGCTTTAGGAGGTTTATGATAGATTGCCCAAAACTGTCTGTAGCCAGCTTTATTGCCCAGTTCATATATTTGTCCTCCCAAACTAAAAACTGCCGCACCGTCTTTATGCAATAACGCGGCAGTTAAATGATCATGAGTAGATGCGGATCCGTCATGCATTATATCGGCAAAAAATAGAAGGGCATATTTTTCTTTCTCTATGCCCCTTATTTCACTCCCAATCATTTTCACCCATTTGTCAAACACTTGTTTAAGATTGTCGGGCGTAATTTGCGTGCGAATGATGTCTCCGTTCGTGATTGCATTTTTTACAGTGTTAATAAATTCTTCTTCGTCATTTTCTATTTTAAACGAAACAAAGAAAGTCCCGATATGTGCTGATATTGCGTCAAGTGCCTCAGGCGTATAACCACTTGCCGATTTACCCCATTTAATAGTTCTTTTTGTTAAAAATGGCAAAACATCAGAACTCTTCATGATTGCAGCCTTTTGCGTATCCATCACTATTAAGTACGGAGGGATTTCATGACCCTGATTTAAAGCTTGTTGTACGTAATGCATTAACTGTGTAAACATTTCATACAATGTCTTTTTTGAATTGTGCTTAGCTTCAAACCAAACTTCTTTGGTTTGAATATCGACAATATTTTTTCGATAGCTTTTTAAACCTAATGCCTTGATATATGCATCTTTAACGTCTTCTTCACTACTCGCTTGCTTTAGTCTTTCGAAAAGGGTCATCTCTTTTTTTTTTACACTTACTCACTTATTATAGACCAATACTTTGTCAACTATGGTAGTAACTTAAATTCAGAACAGCAAATTTCTATGCGAGTTGAAATCTGTTGATCTCAATTGGATTAGCTTCGAATTGCCGTTCAGCTTTTCGAAGGTCGTATCCTCCTTGCATCCGTTGCCAGAAACCAGGCTTTCCACCGAAAGCCTTAGAAATTCGGATTGCAATATTAGGAGTAATAGCTCAAAAAAAGAATGTATATTCTTTGAATATTGCTTGACTACGCTCACTTACCAGACCCTCCCAAAAACTTGCTTGCAGAGACAATGTCCCTAGAGTCATTAAAAAAATGTTTGGTAAATTCGCCAAACAGACCGATTCTTATCTTATTGTCTGTAATTCACAGATGCTCCGGCAACCGGCCATTATGTTCACGGTCAGAGCACGGGGGCATCAGGCTTTATATCAATTTTCTGATGAATTTCTTTTAGCTGCGTTAAAATTGTGTCCATCGTCTGCGAAATATGCTGCACCTCCGACACCCTTTCCGGCACATCCTTGGAAAAGTAGCTGTGAAACTTCCAGATTTCAATGACATCACCGGCGCTGACGTCGTAGGGCTCATAAGCCCGATTTAGTGATTCCAGATGGATTTTCTTCCCTTCTGGTAAAACAGTCACTTTCTTGAAGACAAAATCCTGCTCTCCATCCAGGATCACAATACATAGCGTCCCAGGTTTGAGCATTGTCCAGTCTTCGACATACCGGCAGATAATGTCTGCGCCCTCGGGCACCGGCAGCATCGAGTCCCCTGTCGTAGGAAACATTCGGAACGTTCCCGTTTGCGGAAGGCCTGGCACTGAAAACTTGGGCAGCGAGGCAATGTATTCGGGATTGGCATACCCGCTCCGGTAACCTGCCTTGGCCTTTACCGGCACATACTCGACGTTTTCCTTATTGGCTTTATCTGTCGAGATGGCCAGCACGCGAAGGTTCGTCCCTTTCATGTAGAGCTCGTTCCCCGCTTCCAGTTCTCGGAGTGGCAGCTCCCCTACCCTTCTGAGGTCAACGCGGAAAAGATTGTCGATCGAAAGCCCGAAGAAATCCGAGAATTTGATCAGGTCTACCGCTGACGGGCTTTCTGTCCTTCCGCCCTCTATGGCAGCAAGTTTGACGCGGGTGACGCCCAGCCGCTCTGCGAAATCTTCCTGCGTTAATTTCCTTCGCTCCCGCAGAAACCGGATGTTGCTACCAAAAAAAAGTTTTGCGCTTGTCATGGCATAATGTTATTATTGAAATCACATCATTGATACTTATAATATCAAAGATAATAAAACAAATGAATTATGGAAACTGCATTGAAAAAAAGTGAGCTGGTTGCAAGGCTGCGAAGCGATATCCTCTCTTTGCAGGGTTTCCGTGCGCCAGCGTTGGGCGTTAAACACGACGACTTCGGCCTTGGGCCGGTCATGAAAGCTTTCCCGGAAGGGGTGTTCCCCCGGGTGGGCATGCACGAATTTGTAAGTAATAGCCCGGAGCAGACTGCGGCCACATCCGGCTTTATGGCCGCATTGGCCGGTAAGATGATGAAAGAGGACGGGCTGTGCGTCTGGGTGGGCCGTCACCGGAATGTTTACCCGTTCGCGTTAAGCCAATTCGGCGTAACGCCTGACCGGGTGATCTTCGTAGACCTGAAAAAAGACAAAGACCTGTTGTGGGCGATAGAGGAAGCGCTCAAATGCGATGCGCTCTCAGCTGTCATAGGCGAGATCAAGGAGCTCAACCTTACTGAATCCAGAAGGTTACAGCTCGCTGTCGAAGAAAGTAAGGTAACAGGACTTTTGCACAGGGTTTCGCCCCGCCTTTCGGGTCCCGTTGCCGCCGTTTGCCGGTGGCGGATCAGCCCGCTTCCGGGGGGGGCAGATCAGGTATTGCCTGGGATTGGTTTTCCACGCTGGCAGGTAACGATCGAGAAAGTACGCAGTGGCGAGCCAGGCAGCTGGCCTTTGGAGTTCCGTGATGGCAGCTTCGAGATGATCAGCCAGCCTGTGCTGGCAGAAGAGTACATATCAAAGGCCGGATAGAAAGCATTGTGAGAAGATGAAAAGATATGTGGCTATATGGTTCCGGCACCTTTTGGTGGACCGGGTTCTGCTCCGGCAGCCAGAGCTGGCTGAAAAGCCTTTCGTTCTGGCGGCCAAAGAGCGCGGGCGCATGCTGGTCAAAGCCGCCAGCCGCGACACGCAAAAACTGGGCATTGAGGCTGGAATGGTGCTGGCTGATGCGCGCGCGGTGCAGCCAGATTTGGAAGTACTCGACTATGATCCGCTACTGGCAGAAAAGCTGCTTTTGGCCTTGGCCGAATGGGCGATCCGCTACTCGCCGCTAGTGGCAGTGGACCTGCCTGATGGGCTGATCCTGGACGTGACCGGCTGCGCGCACCTGTGGGGAAGCGAAACCGCTTACCTGAAAGACATCGCCTCACGGCTCAAAGCCTCAGGCTATGATGTCCGGACTGCGATGGCTGATACGATCGGGGCGGCCTGGGCAGTGTCCCGCTACTCGCGCGCTTTCCCGATCATCGAGCCCGGCGAGCAGCTCGCAGCGCTCTTGCAGCTGCCGCCACACGCTTTGCGGCTGGAAGCGGCTGTCGTCGAGAAAATGCAGAAACTTGGCTTATATCAGATCAAGAGCTTTATCTACATGCCGCCTTCGGTGCTGCGTCGCAGGTTTGGCCAGGGCACGCTCGATCAAATCGGAAAAGCCCTGGGCAATTCTCAAGAGGCCTTTGAGCCGGTCTGCCCTATGGAGCCCTATCAGGAAAGGCTATCGAGTTTGGAGCCGATCCGGACGGCAACCGGTATCGAGATCGCCATACAGAAGCTGCTTGAAATGCTATGCGCGCGCCTGGTCAAAGATGGCAAGGGGGCTAGGCAGGCCATTTTGCGTTGCTACCGGATTGATGGGGAGATCCAGCAAGTTGCAATCGGTACCAGCGGGCCCTCATGCAGCGCCTCGCATATGTTTAAGCTCTTCGAGCTAAAAATTGCCAGCATCGAGCCCGCCCTGGGCATTGAGCTCTTTGTCATGGAAGCGCCAGTCATCGAGCCTTCAGGCAACGCCCAGGAAACGCTCTGGGATTTAAGCAGTGCCAACAAGATGACAGCCATCGCGGAGCTGCTTGACCGGCTGAGCGCGCGAGCTGGCTCCGATGTCATCCACCGCTACCTTCCCGCCGAGCACCACTGGCCGGAGCGGGCCATTACAGAAGCGGTGTCTTTGACTGATCAGTCGCAGACCGACTGGCGGACCGACCAGCACCGGCCGGTGCAGCTATTGGCCGAGCCAGAGCGGATCATCGTCTCTGCACCCGTTCCGGATTACCCGCCGATGCTTTTCCGCTACAAGGGCGACATCCACCGGATCAAGAAAGCAGACGGGCCAAGCCGCATCGAACAGGAATGGTGGATATCTGACGGGCTACACCGCGACTACTACGCAGTAGAAGACGAGCAAGGAGGCCGCTACTGGATCTTCCGCCTTGGCCATTATGGAGAAGAGACTAACCCAGAGTGGTTCATCCACGGCTTTTTCGCATAAAAACCCTCTTAATGCCATGCAGTACACCGAATTACAGGTAACGACCAATTTCAGCTTTCTCCGGGGCGCTTCACATCCCGAAGAGCTCGTAGACCAGGCCATCCACTATGGTTACAAGAAAATAGCGATCACTGACCGCAACACGCTGGCAGGGATCGTGCGCGCACATTCGGCCGCACGCGGTAAGGGCTTTGAGATCATCCCGGCCGCAAGGCTCGATCTGATCGATGGGCCAAGCCTTCTAGCCTACCCTACTGATAAAGCCGCTTATGCGCGCCTTTCGGCGCTTCTGTCGCTGGGCAACCGAAGGACCGAAAAAGGGAAATGCGATTTGTACCGGCGCGATGTATACGGGGCAGCCGAAGGGATCAAGTTCATCGCTGTCGCGCCCTTGACGCTGAATGCCTCCTTTGACTTTGAGCCGGGCTTTGAAAGGGCGCTGCGGGAGTACCGGTCGGAGCTCGGCAGCGAGCTTTATCTTTCGGCTACCCGCTCGTATGTGGAAAGCGATGTCAAAAAGTTTTTCCGCCTCTCTGAAATCTCAAAGCGGCTGGATATCCCGCTGGTCGCCACCAACGATGTGCATTACCATCACCCTGAGCGCCGTCAGCTGCAAGACATCGTTACCTGCGTGCGTGAGAAATGCACGATTTATAATGCCGGCTTCCGGCTGCACCAAAACGCGGAGCGCCATTTGAAAGACCAGGGCGAGATGCTGCGGATCTTTCGCGGGTATCCGGATGCCATTGCCCGCACACAGGAGATCGCCGAAGCCTGCACCTTCTCGCTGGATACCCTTAAATACGTCTACCCCGAAGAGATTACCGGTGGCGACCGGTCCCCGCAGCAGGAGCTGACTTACCTGGCCTGGAAAGGGGCCAAAGATTTTTAAGGGGAGCCCCTGCCAGAGAAGGTAGTGACTGCGATTGAGCATGAGCTCAAATTTGTGGCCGAGATGGATTATGCCGCTTACTTTCTGACGGTGTACGATATTGTCCGCTTTGCGCGTGAGCGCGGCATCCTGTGCCAGGGGCGCGGCTCAGCGGCCAATTCGACGGTCTGTTTCTGTCTTGGGATTACCAGCGTGGATCCTACCAAGTTTGATCTCTTGTTTGAGCGCTTTATCTCGTCAGCCAGAAACGAGCCGCCAGATATCGACGTGGACTTTGAGCACGAGCGGCGAGAAGAAGTCATCCAGTACATCTACCAGAAGTATGGCCGTGACCGCTCGGCAATCGTAGCCACTGTCACCCAGCTGCATCAGAAAGGCGCTGTGCGCGATGTAGCCAAAGCGATGGGAATGTCTGTCGATGCAATCAACAAGCTGTCCAGCTCGATCTGGGAGTTTACCGACGAATGGTTTGAAGGAAAGCGCATTTCAGACCAGGGCTTTAACGCCAATGACCCGCACCTTTTAAAAGTGCTGGATCTGACCCGCCAGTTCATGGGCTTTCCGCGCCAACTGGGCCAGCATACCGGCGGGTTTGTGATCACGCAAGGCAAGATCACAGACCTGTGCCCGATCATTAACGCGAGAATGGAAGACCGGACCAATATCGAATGGAACAAAGACGATATCGATACGCTGGGCTTTCTGAAAATCGATGTGCTTGCCTTGGGCATGCTAACATGCATCCGCAAAGGCTTTGACCTTTTAAAAGACCATTACGGTAAAACCTACACGCTGGCCACAGTGCCGCAGGATGACCCTGCCGTCTATGAGATGATCTCGCATGCTGATACGATCGGGGTTTTCCAGATCGAAAGCCGGGCCCAGCAGTCGATGCTGCCCAGGCTCAGGCCGGAGAACTTTTATGACTTGGTGATTGAAGTGGCCATCGTCCGTCCCGGCCCGATCCAGGGGGATATGGTGCACCCGTATTTGAGGCGTCGAAACGGGGAAGAGCCCGTCGAATACCCTTCCAAGGAGCTGGAAGATATTTTAGGCCGGACGCTGGGCGTGCCCCTGTTCCAGGACCAGGCCATGAAGATCGCGATCGTTGCAGCTGGCTTCACCCCTGCCGAAGCAGATAAGCTCCGCCGAAGTATGGCGACCTTCAAGCTCAGCGGGCTTGTCACCCAGTTTGAGAAGAAATTGATTGACGGCATGACCGGACGTGGCTATACGGAAGAGTATGCACGGCGGATCTTCAAGCAGCTCGAAGGTTTTGGTAGCTACGGGTTCCCTGAAAGCCATGCGGCGAGCTTCGCGCTTTTAGTCTATGTATCCAGCTGGATGAAATGCTATTACCCTGATGTGTTCGCGACAGCGCTTTTGAACTCCCAGCCGATGGGCTTCTACCAGCCTTCCCAGATTGTGATCGATGCCCAAAAGCATGGGGTGAAGGTCCGGCCGGTGGATGTGAACATTTCCAAGTGGGATAACACTTTGGAAGAACCAGAAGGGAAATATAGGGCCGTCAGGCTCGGCTTCCGTCAGGTCAAAGGCCTCTCTGAGCAGGATGTTGCGGCTTTGATCGCTGGTCGGACCGAGCCTTACACAGCTATCCACTTCATGCGCGATGTGGGTGTCTCCCAAGGGGCGCTAGAAAGGCTCGCGGACGCGGACGCTTTCCGATCGATGGGAATGGACAGACGGAAGGCCATGTGGGAAGCATCTGCCCTTTCCGACCGGCCAATGGGCGCTTTCAAAGGCCAGCAATCGGCCAGCGAGTTCGAGGCCCCAGTCGAGCTGCCCAAGCTCTCGCTTTCAGAGCACGTCGTCCAGGATTATATGTCAACCTCGCTTTCGTTGAAAGCGCACCCGGTTTCATTCGTGCGTGGTGAGCTTGCCGCCAAACGGGCAGTCCCGACAGCCGATCTTTCCAAGTTCCGGGATGGGAACTTTGTCCGGGTGGCGGGCCTTGTGCTCGTGCGCCAGCGGCCAGGCACTGCCGGTGGGGTTTGCTTTATCACCATCGAGGACGAATCGGGTGTGGCCAACCTGGTAGTATTTCAGAGCCTTTTTGAGAAATTCAGAAAGGAGATCCTGCGCTCTCGGCTTTTGATGGTGGAAGGAAAGCTACAAATCGAAGGGGAAGTGATCCATGTGGTCGTCCGGCGCTGCTATGATATGTCGTCATTGCTTCGTCAGCTCAACCAGAAGGATGAAGATCCTGATGTAATGACGCTCTCGCGCGCTGATGAAAAAGATGAATATGTCTCCCAGTCAGTTAACCGTAAAACCCAGGTTAGAAAGAAGCCCGTGCAATTGGAAATCTTTCCTTCCGGCCGTAACTTCCATTAACGATGGTAGCAGCTTATAACCCTTTCGAAATCCTGAACCTGCCCATGATCCGGCGCATCACCCAGCATGGCAACCACTTCATTGTCCTGCAGCGCTTCAACTGGCCGGGGATCAAAGAAGGTCATGGCTTTATGGCAACCCCCTACAAAGATGAAAAACCAGGGAAAGCGCATGCGGTCCAGCTCGCTGAAAAGGAAGGAAAACTGCTGAGCCTCTCCGCTGATATCGAAAAGATCACGGCCCTGATCAATGACCCCAAATACAGCCTATTCCTTTGCACCTTCCGGGAAGAATCATGGAGCAAGAAAATGATTAAATTGTACCAACGAAATATGATATCTTACATCAAAGCCCACATGCCGATCAGCTCCAACGATGCGATCGTCATTCACCTGGATCTCAAATTCGGAAGGCTGAAAGCAACTGTGACGGCAAACGGGCCCGAGCACGAGTTTGACGCCTATGAAATGATAAAATAAGCACCCATGATTTCATTCCTGTTCCGGCGTCAACTTTGTTACGATATATCCCTTCACAGCGATATTGAGCTGACCAAAGAGATCTTTCCCAAGGTTAAAGACCAGCGCGTCAGCCTGATCCCGCCAGGCGGCGACCATGTGCTTTCCTTTGGCTTCCCTGAATACCCGATCATCTCGCGGCAAGGTAGCGAGTTGATCCTTTCAGAAATGGAATGGTCGGTGGATCCTGTCTACGAGAAAGACCCAGTCGAGCGCAAGAAAAAACGCATCCGGATGGCCGATATGCGCTCAGAGCGCGTCTTAGAGGACAAGCGATCATTTTGGTATAAGCTTCGCACGAACCGCTGTCTTATCCCCGTATCCGGCACCTATGAGCATCGGGCAATCCAGGGATGGGCCCAGAAAGTCCCCTACTACATCTGGCCAAAAGACCGTAAAATCCAGTTCCTGCCCGGGCTTTATCAACTGTTTGAATCCATCGGACCAGCTGGTGAAAAGATACAAATCGGCAGCTTTGGGATGCTCACCCGGTCGGCGAACGAGCTGATGGCGAGTATCCACAACGACGGAGAGTTCCGTCACCGGATGCCGCTGTTTTTGACGCCAGAATTAGAGCAGTTCTGGGTTTCAGAGGATTTCTCCGAAGATGACATGCAGGCCGTTTTTGACTACTGCTTGCCTTCTGAGCTGCTGGATGCTCATACCGTTTTCAGCGTCAGAGGAAAGAAGCCAAGGCCGGATGGAAAACCCAAGTTTGAATTCTGGAAATATGAGAATTTGCAACCACTGGGAAATGATCATTCAACCACATCACACCTTAACTTATTCTAAGACAACAAATACGAACTTAGTAACAAGCAAATCCAAGCAATAACACCCACTACCAGCAAAGACAAAAAGAAATACGATTTCCTTGCGCGACATGAAAAACAGCGAAAGCACCGAACACCAAATACCGGTATTCGGCAGAAATTCGCGTATTTTACAGCGAGGCACTATTACCGAGCCAAAGTCACAAATTATGGAATTAGCTGAAGGTCAATACACTAAACTTACATTTTCAGGGCACGAAACCTTCCAATGCCGAAATTTATGGCTTAAAAAAGGCTATGATTTTCTCAAAAGAGGCTGCTCCTTTAACGATGCAACCGCGGTCGTAGAACTCGGCGTCGGGAAAAACATGGTAGCTTCAATAGCATACTGGATGAAAGCATTTGACCTACTCGACAAAAACAGTGCACTAACTGAGTTTGGAACATACCTTCTTGACAGCGATATAGGAAGGGATCCCTTCCTTGAAGACGAAATGTCCTTGTGGTTACTACATTATCATCTCATTAAGAAGAACTTTGCTACGACCTTTCACCTTATTTTCAATGAAATGAGGCAGGAAAGACCCGAGTTCAAAAAAGAACACTTCTTAGCATATGTTCAAATGAAAGCAACCCAACTACAAATCGCATCCACCATAAATATAAATACGTTATCCAACGATTTCGATATCTTCGTAAAGACATACAAAACTCCAAATAAAAATGAAAAGGACCCTGAAGAAGCATTCACGTCATTGTTAACAGATCTACACCTTTTGAAATCCGAGACAAGGCGGAGCGACGATGGATTCCAGTCAACAATATACCATATAAACCACCCCCACGACGCGAATATCTCAGATGAACTTCTACTGTATAGTATCGTAGATAATGAAACATTTAAAGATTCAATTAGCCTTAGATCAATTGCGCAAGAAACTAATAGCCCTGGAAACATATTCGCAATAAATCAACAAGAACTATCAAAACGGCTATCAAAAATATCCAGAAATGATAAACTAAAAATATTCGAGCTGTCATATTCAGAAAACGCAGGAATAGCAGAGTTACAAATTAAAAATAAACCAAATAAATTTACAATACTTGACATCTACTATGGCTTTTAAGTTCACACCATCTACAAACATTGTTAGGGACAGTGAAAGAGAGCTAAACTACATCACAACGCCTAATGCAAACCGAATAACGGAACAGCTAGCCAGCGACATTAATACAGGAATTCACGCATTCAATATTATTGGAACCTACGGCTCAGGAAAGTCATCATACCTAGCAGCTTTTCAACAATCTGTAACCGGAAAAAAACCTTACTTCGACGTAGATATATTTCGCGGACAAGAAATATCTTGCCTTAATATTGTAGGAGAATATAAGTCGCTCAAAGACGCACTTGTGGACCAATTGGATCAAGAAACTGTCTATGAAAAAAACGAAGATATCTTCAAATCCATTACGAGCAAAAGAAGCTTCGGGGATGCACAGGTAATATTAATAGACGAGTTTGGAAAATTTATCGAATATGCATGCAAAAACAATCCAGACCAAGAACTATATTTCATACAAGAATTTGTAGAGTTTATAAATCATCCGAAAAATAATATCCTTCTAATCACCGCTGTTCATCAAAATTTTGATGCCTATTCAACCGAACTGAGCCAAAAACAGCGGCAGGATTGGAATAAAGTAAGAGGTCGGTTCAAAGAGATATTATTTAATGAACCTATCGAGCAACTACTCTATATCGCCTCAGAACTCATCAATAGTCAATTTGAGAAAGCCGATGAAGATGACGTTAAAAATTTAATATCCCTATATAGGCGGACAAATCCATTTGATTTTAACCTAGAATACATTACCCAGATAGCTGAGAAATTGTATCCACTGGACGTTTTCTCGTCAACGGCGCTTACAATTTGTTTACAACGCTACGGACAAAACGAACGCTCACTTTTTTACTTTCTAGAAGCCAATGACAGTACCGCCCTGAAACTTCATATAGGAAGTGGCAACGGCTTCTATGGCTTATCCGAAGTATATGATTACTTGTATCACAATTTCTACTCTTTTATCAACTCAAAATACAACCCCGATTATAGTATTTGGGCGTCGATTAAAAATTGTCTCTCAAGGATAGAAACTACGTTTATTGACAAGATCGATGAATATCAAAAAATAGTGAAAACTATTGGAATTCTAGCGATTACCGGTAAGCAAGGGAGTAAACTTGACAAAGATTTTTTAAACAAATATTCAAAAATTTCATTAGGAATATCAGATGGAATATCACTAGTAAACGAGTTAGAAAAGAATAAGATCATATATTTTCGAACTTATTCTAACCGTTATGTTATTTTTGAAGGAACGGATTTGGATCTCCATGCGGCGTTAGTTGATGCGGAAGCGAAGATAGACAAAGCAATAGACGTTAGCCAAAAGTTGATATCAAATGTGAATGTACCGTACGTGATAGCTAAAGAAGTTACCTACATAACAGGTACACCACGTATGTTTGAATATGTGATATCTGAAAAAGTGCTTACAAAAGAGCCCAGTGGCGAAATCGACGGATACGTTAATCTACTTTTTGAGGCTGACCTAAGTACCGAACAGCTATTAGAAAAATCTAGAACGGTGCGAGATGCAATAATTTACGGTCAATTTCACAACTCCACGGAAATTAAATCGATGTTGCTTGAAATTGAAAAAATGAAGATCATTATTGAAGAAAATAGTGAGGATAAATATATTGCAAGAGAGCTAAAAACAAATATTGAGTACCACCAAGATTTACTAACCAAGTACGTGTCGGAAAGCTATAAATTACCTTCATCTCATATTTCATGGATTTACAATGGAAAAATCTACGAAGTATCGTCGAAAAGGCAATTTAATCAGATGTTATCCAAAGTGTGCCAAGAAGTCTATAAAAGTACGCCAGTTTTTGTCAACGAATTAGTAAACAAACACAAATTATCAAGTTCCATTTATTCAGCTAAAAAAAGCTATTTTCGTTCACTTGTTAAAGATTGGAATAGTCCGCTACTGGGCTTTCCGGCAGATAAGTTTCCGCCGGAGAAAACTATCTATTTGGCATTGAAGCTACGAAGTGGCATTGATAAAGCATTAATTGACGGTCGAAACTGGAGAGATCTGCCTGAGAAATCATCGTTTGATGCAGTTTGGGAAGCGTCCGACCTATTTCTGGAAAGGTCAAAAGTGACGAAGCAAAATGTTTCCGCTCTATTTGACACTTTGGCGCATAGTCCATTTAAACTAAAACAGGGCCTTATTGACTTCTGGATTCCAACGTATCTATTCACTAGGCGGGATGACTTTGCCCTATTTAGCCGGGGTACATATATTCCCTACCTCACTGACGACAGTCTTGAATTAATATCGAAATATCCGAAAGACTTTGAAATTAAAGCCTTTGATATAAACGGGATAAAACTTGATCTATTTAATAAGTATCGAAATATAATAAATCAGCAAGAGCGAGATAAGGTCACAACTACGCTATTTATTGAAACTATTCGGCCATTTCTGACATTCTATCGAGAACTACCAGAATATAGTAAGCTGACTAAAAGATTAACAAAACAAGCCATTGCTGTTAGAACAGCCATTTCCTTGTCGACGGATCCTGAAAGAACTTTCTTTGAGGACCTACCCAGGGCTCTCGGCTTCACGCTAGATGGGATACAGTCTTCCACGAATGAGCTAAATGGATTCATTGACTCTCTCCAAGAATCAATAAAGGAGCTCCGGACAAGCTACGACAGTTTAATTCAGCGCTTCGAACAGTTCATAGAAAAAGACATCAACTCAATATCGGGTTCGTCCACATCTTATAAGCAAGCCTTGCAATCGAGATTTTCAAACCTAAACAGAAGCCTACTGGTTAACCATCAGCAGATTTTCATCCAACGGCTCTACTCAAGTCTTGAAGATCGAACTGCTTGGTTAAGCTCACTCGCCCAAACATTAGTGGGGAAACAATTGTCAAAATTCAGCGACCATGACGAATTGACCCTGTATAATAAATTTAAGGACATTGTACACAGTCTTGATTCTCTAACGACAATCTCATCCAGCGACATAGATCAAGAAAATGAGGTAGTGTATGATCTACAAATCAACAGTTTCTTGGACGGAAATAATAAAAAATTGATTAGATTCCCGAAATCTAAACAGTCTGAAGTCGAACTGACTACCGAAACCCTCCGTCAAACTCTCGGAAGTGACAAAACAGTGAATATTGCTGCTTTAACGCTTCTGCTTAAACAATTAATGGAATGAAGAAGAAAGTAAGACACCTACTTGGCATTTCTGGGGGCAAAGATAGCGCAGCCCTTGCAATCTACATGCGGAACAACTACCCAGACTTAGACATTGAATATTATACCTCAGACACCGGCAAAGAGCTAGATGAAACATACCGCTTGATCGAAGATTTAGAAATTTACTTAGGTAAAAAAATTATAAGACTTTCCGCAGCAAGCAATAGCCACGAAACACCATTCGACCATTTCCTTAAGATGTATGGAGGATTCTTACCCTCCTCACAAGCTCGTTGGTGTACCAACAAATTAAAATTAGAACCATTTGAACGTTTCGTAGGTGATGACCTGGTTATTTCATACGTTGGAATAAGAGGAGATGAAAACCGTGAAGGATATATCTCGAAAAAATCGAATATTCAATCGATATTCCCATTTCGGAGAAATATTTGGAGCGAAGATGTCACTATGAAGGCGTTCGGGAACCAAAACATTTCGCTACTTGAAGAAATCTTCATGAGCCTTAATCTTGAGAATATCGAAGAGCAACTTATCGAAATAGTAAGAAAACCCGTGTCACCTCGATATACCCTAGACACAAAAGTGTCACAACTACTTGAATCAAGCATAAAAGGAACGAATGAACTAATATATGGATATTTGAAGACCACTGACTACCCACTAGCCGGAGACACGTCTTTCCCTTTACTCAACAATGAAGATAATCTCGATAGAGAAAACATTTTCCAAATACTTGAAGACTCTGGAATCGGAATCCCAAAATATTACAAAGAACTTGAATTCAATACGGCAACAAAAAATGGTAAATATGCGAGAAGCCGCTCTGGCTGCTTCTTCTGCTTCTATCAACAAAAGATCGAATGGGTTTGGCTGCTAGAACAACATCCTGAACTCTATGGACAAGCTATGCAATATGAGAAAGACGGGTATACATGGATGCAGGACGAATCATTGGAACAGCTGCGAGAACCGGAACGAGTGGAGAAAATTAAACAAGATTATCTCAAAAAATTAGAGCGAAGCAGGGAGAAAACAGGGTCATCATTACTTGTAGACATTCTAGCCGAAAGCGAAGGTGAAGGATGTGCAAGTTGCTTCATATAACATAAGTCATATAATAAAAACATAGATGGAATATAATATTGTAGAATATACAATCAAGACCCTATACGATCTGGTAAAAAATGAAAAGATCGATTTGAATCCCTCATATCAAAGAAATTTCATATGGTCTCCCATAAACCAGCGGGAGCTCATAGATACAATTTTACGAGGATATCCTCTACCAGCACTCTTTCTTTACCAGAAAGATGACAAAAGGTACGAAATGGTCGATGGCCAACAACGTACAAAAACAATTTTCCGATTCATTACAGGAGCAATTACTGCATCTAAAAAATTTGGAAATGCGTCATTTAAAGGCATAAATCAAGAATCGTTTCTTAACTACAAAATACCTGTCATCGAAATAAAGAATCTCTCCGCGGATGACTCATTAAAGGAATTTTACGTCCTCATTAACAAGAAAGGGGTGCATGTTAACACAGCGGAATCCAACAAGTCGGAATACCATGATACTAATTTCCTTAAATTAGCGAATGAAGTATTAACATATCAAAATCTTATCGACCTAAATCTCTTTACTGAAACAGCCACAAAAAGGATGAATGACCGGGCATTCATCGAAGAACTTCTTGGATACCTTATTATCGGTGTTTCGAAAGATAAACGACGCGTCGTGGCTGATTTGTTTGAGTCGGACATATCTGAACAAGAATATGAAGTTGCATGTTCATTATTTAAGGCCGTAATCGACAAGATTCAAAAATGCAATGAATATTACCCGATAGCAAAGACAAGGTATAAGCAAAAAAACGACTTCTATACACTATTCTGCTTTCTTCACGAATCAGATGACTCCTTTGATGTCAATTTGTACCAATATAAAATACTCCTTGTTCTGGACGGAAATGATCAAGAAAACAGGCAAATGATTCGGCCGTCCAATGAAGAATGTGAAGCCTTGAAAGCCTACGCAATAAATTGTGTGACTCAGTCAAATTCTAAAAGTGCAAGGGAAAGTCGGCTACGATTCTTTAAATCTATGCTCGAAAACATAAATCTTGACGAGAATGATGACTTAAATGATGTACTAAATTATCTTGTGGAAGTTTTCGGTCAAGATAAGGTGGAAGTGAAGGAAGTAGGTCCGTATATCCTCTTAAATGTTGATCCATTAATTTCTTGACCCTCTGCTCAAATGACATATGACTTGAAGTTTAACTTTCCAGATAATGCAACATTCCTAAACGGGGTGCTCAAAAATTTTGGCCAAAAATATCCTGTTGATATTGATACACTTAAGCCGCAAGAAAATCTTATTGAAATTGACAAGCTAAGTTATTTCTATACTTATCTCGGAGCATCATCGGGTAACAAGGGAGGAAACTCTATTGTTTTGCGTTTATTTGAAAGTCAATCAATTGATACTGACGACCCTGATTATTCAGAACCAGATAAAATCTTGAAAATTTCAAAATATCCGATTCAGAAATTCGGAAGCAATAGGCCAGAAAAGAGGTTCAAAAAAGAAATTGAATCTCTGTTCAATTGCAAAAGAAATAGTTTTCAAAATGTAATAGACATATTTCAATTTGGAATCTGCCGAGTTCGAAATGTGAAAGATCGAAGTCGTTTCGACGACCATTTATTTTACACAATGGAGTTCGCGCAAAATGACCTCAAAAGTTATATTGAGCAAAACCACGTAAACATGGGCACGGAAGAGAAATTAGGCCTTTGTCTAAGCCTCAGTGAAGGACTAAAGGAGCTTAACTCGTTAGGTTACTATCATAGAGACATAAAACCTGATAACATTTTTATGATTGGTGATCGATGGAAAATTGGTGACCTAGGCCTGATAAACGAGAGGAATACTACCGACCAATTAGATAGCATGGCTGATTTTATTGGCCCGAAAGGTTGGATATCTCCAGAAGCAATGAACAAGTATTTGTGTGAGGGAAAGGGATATGATTTCAGACATAATTTCGAAATTGATCACCAATCTGACATTTTCCAATTAGGAAAAGTTTTTTGGTATATCTTTCAACATAATGCCCCGATCGGGTCAATCTCTGAGAGTGATTTTCTCATTAAGAATAGTAGTATCTACAGCCTTATTAGAACGATGCTTAATTATTCTAAAACGAAGCGATTCAAGCACATAAATGAGGTAATTACACTTTTAAAAAAATGTGAAGAAAAGAATTTAAGGCAATTAGTTGCCTAATAAAATTATAAACAGTTGATAAATCGCTTAATTTCCTGGTCGGTATTCCACTTACCTAAAGAAACGCGCAAGCTACTCCATGCCTCTTCGTTTGTCAATCCCATAGCGGTAAGGACATGTGAAGGTTGAATCAACTGCGACGTACAAGCTGAACCATTGCTCACGGCAAGATTGGAGTGCTTCGCTATAAAGATGTTTGCGTCCAGGTCTTTTTTACAAAAGTTAACAGTATTATACAGGCGATTTGCGGCAGCACCGTTAATTTTAACGCCAGGCAATCTTAGTAATTCGCTCTCCAGCAGGTACGTTAGCCGCGAGATGTTCCTTTCGTTTGTTGTCATCTCGGCATTTGCTATTCCGCACGCCGCACCAAATCCTACGATATTAGGAACATTTAAAGTTCCACTTCTCAGACCATGCTCGTGCCCACCTCCGTCAATAATACTCTGTATTTTACCTCTTTTTCCGATGTCGTGCGAAACATAAACCGCACCAATCCCCTTGGGTCCATACATCTTATGGGCAGAAAAAATCGTAATGTCAGCAAATTCTCGAACGTCCAACTCCATTTTCCCTACACCCTGAGTTGCGTCACAAATCGTGTATATACCGTTTGCTCTTCCAATTTCGTATATTTTCTTCACGTCGCTAATAACGCCAGTTTCATTGTTAACCCACATAAAACATAGAGCGAGTGTTTCAGGACGCAAAGAGGCTACAAGCTCACCTAAATCGATCTCACCATTTCGATTGACATTCAAATAAGTCACGCTATATCCGATTTTCTCGAGGTATTTGCATGTATCAATTACCGCACTATGCTCAGTTATACTTGTTACAATATGTGTTTTGCCTTGGCTCGCGAATGCCAGTCCTTTGAGAGCAAAATTTATTCCTTCCGTAGCTCCCGACGTGAAGACAATTTCATCAACGTTTGCATTTATTAAACCTGCAACCTGCTGTCTTGCAGCTTCTACTGCTTTTTTGACTTGCAACCCAGAGTTATGGCTACTTGCGGGATTTGCATACATTTCAGAAAAAAACGGCATCATCTCTGAAAACACGCTCGGATCTACTCGTGTCGTTGCATTATTATCAAAATAAATAAAATCCGAAACGTTATTTTGCGCCATCGTATCAAGCTGTTTATTCGGCAATTTCCTAAAATATTTAATATTCCCGCAGACTTAATCCCTTAGCTCTTGCTCTATTCTGTCCCACCCTTCGATTTTTATTCCTTCATGTCGAAGATATTTATACAACGTAGCCTTACTTCCTATTTTCAACTGATCGCATATTTGCTTTGTCGTATACTTCTTACTCTGATACAACGTGGCTGCTAGACCGGCTAGTTCCTTTGATTTTTTAGTCAGCCCCTTTGGTCTTCCTCCTACCCTGCCTCTAGCACGCGCCGCCTCGATTCCAGCTACAGTACGCTCCATCAATATTTCCCTTTCATTTTCGGCAAAAACAGAACTGAGCATGTACCATAGTCTTCCCATTTTTGTGGAAGTGTCAATGCCTTCTGAAATACTTCGGAAGTCAACTCCCAGTTCCTTCCATTCTACCATCAGTTTGATTAGCTCATAGGTGGCCCGGCCCAGTCGGTCAATTCTCCAAACTACAATGACGTCTCCTTTCCGCAACTCCGAAACCATCTTTGCATACTCGGGCCTTTCCGTTGAAGCACCCGACACCTTCTCATGAAAAATCTTCTCGCAGCCAGCCTTTCTAAGTGCATCAAATTGCAAGTCCTGGTTCTGCTCACTTTTCGATACCCGTATGTAGCCGAAAATCATCTAATGTTACATTTTAACCCCTATGCAAGCAATATACTGTAATTAGAATTCATGTACCACTAATATGTACTGCCAAACCGCATATTTGGGCAGGGAAGTAAGCGGGTGGCGACCTGTTGGCAGAGTACAGAAAAACGACCGTGGCTGTTGCGGAACTGGCAGGAGATTTCTAGGTGAGTGAATTTCAACATGTAATTTCCGGGAATTTACGAAGTCAACTCAAAGCGATCCAAAGGCGTCAAGAATATAGCATTAGAGTAATCTATGACCTCTTTTGCGGCATCGTGCACCAGTTTCCTATTAAATGTTTTGAGGTACTTTTTAAGGTTGAAGCATATGTCTGACATCAGCATCACCTTGTGGGCCGCGATCTTTCCTATGACGTTGATTTTACTTAATCCGTAGTGATGGACCAGGCTTCCAAAGACCGGCTCTATTGTACTCTGTCGCAATCGTTTCATTTGTTTGCCTTGCCTGGTGTGTTGCCTTTCATGAGCTCTATGGTAATAGTCCTCATAAGTTGTCGTGAATATTCTTTTAAATAGGGACTTGGGGGTACAGGAATCTTTGAGAATGCAGGGAATGCAATCCTTTTTAGATGCTCGGTAATTCTTTATGGGCTGTCCATCGGAAGTCCGGTCAAAGCCTTTAAATAGAATTCTCTTATTCATGGTGCAAATGAAGACATCTTCTTTCCTGTTGTAGGTAACCCATTCCCTTTCCGGTTTATACTTGCCAAAAACAGGTATCCATGGTGTGATATTCCGTAATTCTAAGAATTCGTAATTGTAACCGTTGGAATAACCACCATCTGCTAGCAGCTCTGTAATTCGCAGTTCATTCTCCTTTAGTCGGCTTTCGACCTTTTCAGTCATCGCTAGCAAATACTGACTATCTCTTCCATCTGCAAAGTCTGCCTGTATATGGCTGATTACCCCCTGGCCTGTATCGACTACCATACTGCAATGATAGTTGAGCTTTCTTGCTTTGCCAGGCTTTACCGAAATACGTGCATCTGGGTCGTGGGGGTTGTAATGTGTCTTATTACTAAACAGCTGTGCTTTTTCGTGAGAAGCGCCGCTGGCACGAACGGGGTTTTCGCGAAGTTTTTCCTGGTGAGATTTCATGCGCCTGAGATGATGCGGGCGAGCAGTTATCAACCCGACCGACGAAGTTAGGGTAGTGACTGTTTGTTGTTGATTTTCAGCAATCACATTCTCAAAGTGGCTCTTGACAGATTGAAATGGCCTTTTTAACTCAAGACTTTCCATTGATGCATTAGCTTTGATTGGTGCGGAATCCAGGGCCTGAGTATGTCCACTGGCCATTCCTTTGTTAACACACATAGCGAAAACCTTGTCGAATAGACTTTCAAAAACAGTGGCTGGATACAGTTGCCTGGTCCTACTGATAGTCGAATGCCAGGGCAGCTGCTCATCAATATCATAGCCTAAAAAGTAAAGAATGTCCATTCGCATCGAGCAGTGCTCTACCAGACGCCGATCTGAAGTGATGTTCTCCAAATAACCGGTCAGCATTAACTTAAAGAACACAACGGGATCGATCGATGGGTTGCCTGTTTTGCCATGAAGGTTGCTGGTGTCTCGGTATAAAAACTGCATGTCGAGTGTTTCACCGAGCCTACGATAAAAGTTCTCCTTCGGAATACGATCTGAAAGTTGGA
>NZ_JAKCPW010000030.1 GCF_021440085.1 Dyadobacter sp. CY261 | reverse complement strand
TTAGGACAAGTGTAGGGATCTGTCTCCTTATTGTAATCAAAGCCGTCCACCTTCGGTCTGAACTTTCCGAAGACTGGGATCCATCCGGTGATTTTCCGTTTTTCCAGGAATTGATAATTGTATCCGTTAGAATAGCCAGCATCAGCCATCAGATCAGTTAGTCTAAGATGATTTCTCCTGAGTCTATCCTGCAAAACACTAACGATTCTAGGTAAATATTGGCTGTCCCGACCGTCAGCAAAGTCGGCCTGAATATGACTTATCACCCCCTGGGCAGCGTCAACAGACATTGAACAGTGATAATTAAGTTTTCTGGCTTTGCCCGGTTTAATTGAAATTCTGGCATCTGGATCGCGCGGGTTGTAATGCGTTTTATTGCTTAACAGCTGCGCTTTCTCATTCTTGGCTCCCGGTCGATTTGCCCTGGTAGCATTTAAGTTGTCTTGATATTTTGCCAGGCGTTTAAGTTGACTTGGACTGGCAGTCATTGCTGTCTTGTCACCTTGGTCACCTTCTTTTTCACCCGGATTGTCGGAGTCAACTGCTGTAAGATGCGCTTTAATTGCCTGTGCCGGAACTCTTAATTCCAGGTTTTCTATTGAAGCGTTTGCTTTTATAGGAGCGGAATCAACCGCATGAGTGTGACCCGCCACCATTCCTTTTTCAATACACATGACAAATATCTTCTCAAACAACGACTCGAAGAGCGTAGCGGGATATAGTTGCCTAGTTCTGCTAACAGTCGAGTGCCACGGCAGCGGTTCGTCAATATCATAGCCGATAAAGTACAAAATATCCATCCGCATGGAGCAGTTCTCTATTAGACGGCGGTCAGATGTAATGTTTTCCAGATATCCAGCCAGCATTAATTTGAAGAATACAACCGGATCGATCGACGGGTTGCCAGTGGTACCGTATAGGTCGAGAGTATCCTTGTGCAGGAACTGTAAGTCGATAGCTTCCCTGAGTCGTCGGTAAAAATTTTTCTTAGGAACGCGATCTGAAAGTTGGAAGCTGATGAACAACTTTTCCGAGTAATTTTTCCTTCCTTGCATTCCTGAAGTTACAAAACTTAGTGAGCTTTTGAAACTTTTCAAAGAAGAAAATGTGGTGCCAAGTCACTGTATTTATAGCCAAAAAACGTCGGTTTATTTGTGAAATACATTATTTAGAAATGAAGAAATCTAGCCAAAAATTATCTGCTGATGTGATCAAATCGATAGATCAAGGTGATGTCGATACTGCTAAGAAATACTTAAACTTCGTGGACAGAGATGGCAGGTCGCTAGTCTTCCATAGCATAGTGGCAAATAATATCGAGATGCTGAGAAGTTTACTCTCCTTTGGTGCAGACGGTAGCCTACAAGATAAAAATGGATGGACACCCTTACATCACGCAGTTCAGGCTCATAATCTAGAAGCGATTTGTATTCTGCTACAAAGTGGCGCGAACCCAGAAATTTGCGATAACTACGGTAACACTCCATTGTGGCGTGCCGTATTCGCCTCAGAAGGGAAAGGTGGGACAATTTCCTTATTGCTTAACTCGGGTGCAAATGCGAACGCAAAAAACCACTCCGGGATATCCCCTCGTGATCTCGCCGAATAAATTTCTAACTATGACATAATTCAATTCTTTTAAGCTTTCAGCGAAGAATGTACCTTGCTAATTTTCTTAGAGTTGTGCAACAACCACCCTCATTTTTTGAGACGGAGGGCGCTGCATCCTTCTATTTGGCTACATGAACAGCCACTTGCATGTGTGTAGCCATATTTCCTGGCGCTCAGAGGAGACGGCATGAAGATGCCCATCTATATTTTGAAAAGTCACATCCTAATAACCTCGGGCAGCTGTTACACCGTCTGTGTCACGCCCTCACATACGAGGATTTTTAGCAGCCGTCAGGACACGTCAATAAAATTACAAAACAAATAATAATCTCATTTTTAGATACTTATATTTGACAACTTTTGTAAATCAACCAGCAATTGGTTCGACATTTGTTCGGCTCCGGGTACGGAAGCCTCTCAACTTTCGTTGAAGGGCTTTTTTGCTTCTACACATTATTAGCCTTAACGATAATGGTGTACTGTACTCGAATATGCTTTAATTGAAGGAACGCCTGAAATCCAAAGGCGACACACTGGTTTTGAGCTTGAAAAGTTTACTAAACGACTGGGGATGTTCGAACCCTAATTCATACGCTATTTCGCTTATCGAAGCATCGCTCGTCGATAACTGTTCCTTTGCCTTTTCAATCAGGTGGTTATGAATGTGTTGTTGTGTATTTTGCCCAGTAAGTGATCGCAGCATATCACTTAAATAACTCGCACTGACATTCAACTGCTCAGACAGAAATTGGACAGTTGGAAGTCCCTGCTTTTTGGTGGGTGATGATTGAAAGTAAGCGTGCAAAATGTCTTCTACCTTTTGAAGGAGATCACTGCTTACCGCCTTACGGGTAATGAATTGCCGGCTGTGGAACCGGTTGGCATAATTCAGCAGCAATTCGATCTGAGAAATAACAACGTCCTGGCTGAAATTATCAATTCTGCCAGTTAATTCTTCTCCAATACTTTCAAAAACAGAAATGATCGTGGTTTTTTCTTTTTCCGATAAGTGCAGCGCTTCATGGACGGAATAGGAAAAAAATCCGTACTCTTTGATCTTCTTGGCGAGTTCATAACCAAGTAAAAAATCCGGGTGGAAAAGTAAAGTATAACCGGATTGATCACTGAGTGGTGCGTGGCCTCCTGTGATCTGATTAGGTGACACAAAAAACATTCCTCCCTCGTCGAAATCGTAGTAATGCTGCCCATATTTGAACTTTCCCTGGAAGTTCATCTTATAGGAGATCTTGTAAAAATTTAGAATGTGGGGACTGGGAAGTTTTTCCAGTGGAATGTTCCCTGCAGCATTATTGATTAGACTTACCAATGGGTGCATAGGTGCCGGTATGCCCAGCGCCTTATGCAGCCTTGATAAGGAATGGAATCTACGGTTAGACATCTCATCCTTCATAATGTCTCTTTTATAATTTACTTTCAATGCTGCCTAATGCACCTGGTACGCCGTTAAGGGCTTTCTTGGCGTCTGCCCAACTTGTATCGTTCGGATCGAATGTACTCCGAACATACGCAAGAATGCTTTCGCATACAAAGGCAACACGCTCCGGATTTTCATCACTTGTCTCGCGGGCATCATAACCTGATATGCCACCAAAGATGTGTTCGGCGCCAAACACGGTCAGCAGGTCCTTCGGGCCGGGACTTTGATAATAAGCGTCCGCACGCCAATTGTCCACATCAGAAAACATGAGGTTTTTGCCTTTATCCCCATTCACAATGAGGGCTGGCAAAGTCATGGTGCTGAAATTGCCGGCCGCCAACACAGGATAGTGCTGTCTGTTTACTCCGTTAAATCCTTCGGGTCCACCGCTCGCGCCGATCAGTACATGGGCCTTTAATCTTGGTTCTGCGGAATTCACTATCTCACCTGTTGCAGGGTCGGTCACTTCCATGCCGGCTAACATAGCAACGGTATGGCCGCCCATGGAATGGCCGATGGCAGCAACTTTTGCTTTATCGACTCTTCCCGTTAACCCAGGTACTGTTGAAATAATTTCGGATAAATGATCAAGGATAAATTTCATGTCCATTGCCCGTGAACTCCAAAACAAAGGCGCTTCGGGAAGGGATGACGGAAGCGCAAGTGCTCTGGAATTTTGATGGGTGGGTTGAATGACAACAAACCCTTCTGCCGCAAAAAAATCTACAATGGGGCCATATCCTCTGTACGAAGAGAGAAAGTTAGAGGGGCCATGCCCATGTGAAAGAAGAATAACCGGCAGGTTGTTTCCGCTAGCAGGAGCAGAAACTTTCATTTCAAGGTCTACGTGACGGCCGGGCACCGATATTACAACCGGACTAAAGGTCATGATGGGTGTTTGTGACTGTTTCATTTTAATATTGATTTTGAATTTTGATATAGGCAAAGGTCATCAGCTTTCAGCTCCCCGGCGTAGTGAAATCGGGGCATTGCGTAGCCAGACTCCGGAAAAGGGGTCCATCACCTGATGAAGGATGTCAGGGGGAAGTAAAGAGCATGACAAGCATTCACGTCTAAACGCGACTTGCCGTAATTCGATTGGTTACCTTTTGTATACGGTCAGCAGCCCGGCTGATATACCTATTGTATACCTAAAAAAAATTGCTGTTGGCTTTGATCAGCCCTACGTTTGCATTGCCTTCACAGAAAAGGATTTCCCCGGTTCTGAGGCAGTTTTAATCAATCATTACTTTATCCGTTTAATAGTCAATGCCATGAAAAATCTAATGTTAACTCAAATTTCCAAATCATTATTCATCATTTCCCGGGCAATGCTGCTCTTCGCTTTGCTTATATTCTTTCAAAGCTGTAAAGACCCGGACATCACCTCGGACACATCCATTTCCCAACAGACCGGCAATGATCCGCAGCTGCAAGCGCTCAGCAGTTTTTTGGCCGGCCTTACCGGCGCACCTGTTAATAAAGTTGTTTACGATCTGAATGAAAAGACATTCATCATCGACGGTGACATTAAAGTGACAAGAAGCAGTGCCGAAGGTTATCTCAATGCCGATAAGGCATCAAGGGTAAACCAGCGGCAACTCCTGTGGTTGCTTAAAGACGAAGTTGTGAAAGACATCAAGGTTCACGTTGCTTCGAGCATTTACACGCCCTGGTATGAAGCCGTCGTCCTTGCAATGAAAGATTGGAATGCGATACCTGACACAAAGGTGCATTTTCAGCAAACAACTAAGCTTGATGAGGCTGACATCCGGATAACTGCCCAGTATGGTTTCCCCAATCCCGATGGATCGCCAAACTGGGTAGCACGTCAATGTCTACCAAACTCGGACGGAACAATAGGTGGCGGCATGGAAGTCAATATTTATTACAATGCCGAGAGCATAATGCCCTTATCTAAAAAGCGGCTGGCCATTGCCCACGAGCTGGGTCATTCAATCGGCCTCACCCACACAGACAAACTCTCAGGTCTCCTTGAGGTTCAGGTTTGCGACACACCCATTATGGATAAATATTCGGTGATGAACTCGTCGGTAAGCAATTGGAAAGGGTTCAGTAAATACGACATGAAAGCAGTGGCAACCATGTATCCGCAACATACCTGGAAATATTATCCTACTCAGGCCACAGATATCGCAGCATCGTCGGGCAAGACTCAATGGCTGTGGACGATCAGTAAGACACCAGCCAGCGGAGGATATGCAATCAACAGGTATAACTATGTGACACATCAATTCCTGCCGGTTCCGGGAGGAGCTCTCCGGATAGCCGTAGGCCCAGACGGCCTGCCATGGATTGTAAATAATAAAGGGGAAATTTATAAAATGAGCATTGATTCCAAGTGGCAAAAGCTGACAGGCAGCGCACTCGATATTGCCGTTGGGACTACCGGCGGGGTACATATTATCAGCACAGTACCCGCCCCTGGCGGTTTTGCGATCAAATACTGGAAAAACAACCAGTGGAACCAAATGCCCGGGAAGGGCGCGGTACGCATCGCGGTGTCTTCAACCGGTGTTGCCTGGGCCATTGACAATGCCAATAAAATCCTGAAATCGAACGGAACATCTATGGACGATACCGGCGCATTTGGCAGGGACATAGCAGCCGGAGGTAATGGCTCGGTATATGCAATTGGTCAAACGGCGGTTCTTGGAGGCTACTCGGTCAAAAAAAATGAAAATGGCTGCTGGGTGCAATTAGATGGAGGCGGCGTAGCCATTACAGCCCACGGCAACGGCATGGGACCTGCGGTCATTAATAATCTTGGAATGGTCATGGAATATTAAATAGCTAACCCCTCCGGCTTTAAATAAAATGATCAGGAAACTGACTTCATGGATTAACAACTTCTTTAAATCTGAAAAGCCGGCTGCATTCCCTTCCAAAATGGAAGGGGATGTTCGCATGGAAGGGGACAAGGTGATTTACTCGGCTAGATACCGCAGAAATAGCATTAGTCCATATTGTGGTAGCGTATCACAAAACTCTTGAACGTTATACTGTAACCTTTCTGCATTTCGAAAGTTTCCACAATAACAACGTGAAGCCTTGCCCTAAATAGGACAGTGGACGTTTAGACTTTATCCATTTCTAGTTTCTTGGCAAACGTTGCCGGTGCTAAGCCAGCCAATGCTTGATGCGGATGAAATCGATTGTAATCTTCCATCCATTCGTCAGACAAAATGCGAACCTGTTCAAGTGATTCAAATAAATAGGCATCTAAGACATCCTCGCGATAGGTGCGGTTCAATCTTTCCACATACCCATTTTGCATCGGTTTTCCCGGCTGAATATAGTGGATCGCGATGCCTTTATCTTCACACCAGCGCCTGAATTTATCTGCTAGGAACTCAGGGCCATTGTCAACCCGAATTTGTTCAGGGTATGGCCTGACTAATGCTATCAGTTCCAAAATATCGATTACTTTCTGAGCAGGAAGTGAAAAATCTGCATGTACTGCGAGTACTTCTCGGCTACAATCATCTAGAATTGCGGCCGCCGCTGCGGTCAGCACTCGGATCTTACGTTTATTCACCAGCGCATCAGAGACAAAATCCATGCCGCTGCGGCGGGACGCTCCAACTCTTATTTGGCTCACTGGGTGCTTGTAAGGGCTGTTTGATTCGAGCTGGTAAACGGCGTTTGTGACGACGGCAATGCTTCAAATTTAGCAGTCGGTGAACCCTTAGAACCCTTTTGCGGTTCCATACTAAGCCCTCATTGCGAAGTTTCCCATAGTAGTCGTCAAAGCCTCTTGTCGGGTAGACTTCCGCATATGCTCGTAATTTTTCAATCACTGGCTGATCATCTTTTCTGCTACGGTAGTACCACTTAGATCGATGTAACCCAATTACCCGGCAAGCCCTGCCAACGGAAACTTTTTCTTCAACAGCCCACTCCACCGCCGGGCGGCCCCGAAGTTCCTTTTGCCGACAAGGCTCTACAGCTTTTTTTCGTTGATGTCCTTCGCTAGTTTGTAATCCAGGCTCAGTTCAGCATACATCTGCTTTAATCGTCGATTCTCATCCTGTAAAGCCTTCAGTTCTTTCAACTGCGCAGCCTCCATACCACTGTACTTTTTCCGCCAATTGAACAGAGTCGCTTTCGATATGCCGTATTCGCGGCAAACATCCATAGCTTCTCGGCCACCCTCATACTGTTTGAGGATCGCCACGATCTGGGTCTCTGAGTAGTTTTTCTTTTTCATGTGACAGTTAAAATTAGCTCTTTTCGAGTCTAATCCTACACTGCCCTAATTTCGGGTAAGCTTACAAATGCGGGGAAGCTTACATTTTAGGTAAGGCTACCCCTCGTCGGTACCCAAGTGAAAACCTATTGTTTCTAACACTAGCTCCTCCAGCGCTGGCGAAGGGAAAATCACTTTGCCCACCGTAGGAATATACCCCTGTGGGAAGTGGTTTAGCACCCTCAGCACTGCAATCGGTTCGAATGATGCCCCAAATTCGAGACATATAGTGACTTCTACGAGATACTCATTAAAGACAGACGGCAAACCTGTCAATTGAAGAATCTATCATTATCTTGGTGTTTTTCACACGTTTATAACTAAGCTTACCGTTTCGGTATTCTCTCCAAGACCGATCCAACTTAAATTTTATATCAAAAAAATTAATTACATTTTTTGTTTAATTTATTTCATTACTTTTGAAACAACAAAGGCACCCAATCTCTACGAGTACTGCACCCACAAATATTCACCTAGATTCAGAAATGTTTCTATTCTATACAGCTCCAAATGAATCTTCATTTGCGCGTGGAATAATTGTATCTAAAATTCACCGTACTATATTTTGCGTGTTCTGTGCAAGCTTAGAAACCTATTGTGGTTTACTAAGCACGCTGAATATAATGCAAATAAAAGTCAACCCACGGATTGTAATTTAACAACTAGACTAATTTTACTACTCATCGTCTCTTATTTTTCCAAATGTTTAAAAAGCTATTAATTTCTGCGTTTATTCTCTCCACCTTCGTTTACCACAGCGCCTTCTCACAAGACGAGAGTTCAAAAGAAGTATCTATCAAATCATGGGAAATTGGCGTTGATTTACTCCCTCTTATTGACAAGGAGAAAAACAATTTTAATGTAATATTGCGAAAAAATTACGGCAATAAATCAGTCAGACTTCGACCAATATTTAATTCACAGTTTTCTCCAAGTCCCATCGGCAACTCAAACTTCGAAAACAAGCGAGTCGAATTTGGCTTTTTTATTGGCAACGAATGGAGAAAAAAAGTTTCTTCCCGCATGCTTTTATTCTATGGTGCAGAGATAGGGTACTCGAAAGCTAGAAGGAGGGATGCCGTTCTAGCAGACACCGCTGGATCATCCCAATATGAACGACTTGACAGCAAGCAACTTAATATTTTGGGAAACATTTTTATTGGTCCGAAGTTTTTTATAACAAAGGATATTTCTTTCTCGATTGAAACAAATATTGGAACTAAATGGAGAAAGGGAAAAATCGATTCAGATCGATATCGAAACAACCCGAATGGTGGCAGTGACATCTTAGTTGAAACCATTCGAACAGAAAACTCCAAATGGTATAAGGACTATAAATTAATTCCTCTGTATTCAATAAACTTAAATTATCAATTCTAACGCTTAACGATTATTTTATGAAAAACTGCATTCATTTGTCTGTGCAATCATTGCATTTTCACTCATCTCCCAGAGGGCAAATGCTCAAATCACTCTCTCAGGCATATTTAGTTGGGTCGATCCTGGAGAAACATATCAATATACAGTGGGTGGCGCCTCGGCATGTCCAAACGATTACCTCGTAAGTACCGATCATGGAACCAATACTGCTAACGGAAGCGGTGTCGGCGTTGGTACTGGGCCATTCACGTATAGATTGAACAATCAGTCGGGGGGGATTTCACACTTCGAGCTAGCAACAGCGGAACAAACTGCTCTTCAATTCTTCCGAAGGTTCAAAATGGTATTGTGTTATTCCCTGTTTGGTTCTGCAACGGTTCCTGCCACATCTTCGATAGGAACATTTGGGTCATTTCTATGCTGATAAAACAAGTCGATATAATCAGTTTTTAATCTTTTTAAAGATGCCTCAGCTACGGATCTTATCCTTTTGGGGCTACTGTCAAAGCCAACAGTATAGTCTCCCTCTGTAAAGCCAAATTTTGTGGCGATAACCACGTCTTGACGGTAAGGCTTCAACGCCTCTCCAACAATTTCTTCATTGGTAAACGGCCCATAAGCCTCTGCTGTATCGAAAAAGGTATCACCTTTTTCGACCGCATTGCCGAGTAGCGTCGTTGTCTGTTAAGGCCTTTTCCATAGGCGAAATTTAAGCCCATACAGCCAAAACCAAGTGCTGATACTTCAAGTCCTGATTTTCCTAATACTCTCTTTTCCATTTGCTACAATTAAAAAATAAAAGAAATAGAACTACAAACCCATTCATTTTCGCACATAAATCACCGTTGCCGGGCTTGTAATTGTTTATACAAAGCTAGTGCTACCAATCCTGAGATCGTTGCCTAGAACTACGAAATCCATGCCTATTCCTCCACAACCGGTTAAATCGGGAAGCAAATTATAGTTACCGGCTCATCCAACGCACAGTATTATACCCGTTGTGCGGTTAAGAAAGGAGTGTATGTTTAATTCGTCCGAGCGGTCTGTTCGCCAGTGAATTGATCGCTTTCAGGATTGAACGGAATCTATCTAGGCTAAAGTTCGGGCAAATAGGCCTTCCAAAGTCTTGGCGTAATTTCGTTTGAGCAATTGTTGATCGCCGAGTTGTGAGAAAAGAGTTTCGATTATTTGCGGGTTTTCCGACGCTGACCTTACGGACCAGGCATCACTTATCGGTGCGAAGGCGTAATCAATAACGGTGCGATCGATGCATTCAAGGTTAACTTGCCGGACAAAACAACAGCCACTGGCGAGGCGGCAAGAAGGATGTGCCCAACGGAAGCGCCTCCGAAGGTTTTTTGAAACCATACACGGACTCGATCAAAAACCTGGCGATCATGGACGTACCACTTGAAACCCCCATTCCTACAATGTGGTGGCGTTCGGTTTATGCTTCAACCAACGGTTTTGCATACGAAAGCCTTCTGGACGAGCTGGCTGTGGAGGCTGGTAAGGGTCTTCTCGCATTCCGAAGGGAGTATCTCAAAGACGAACGCCTGCATAAGTTGATTGATAAAATGGAGGAAGTGTCAGGGTGGAAAAACAGGAAAAAAGGTGAAGGCTGCGGCGTCGCGATCACAGAATGTTTCGCCAGCACCGTTGGGCAGGTTGTGAAAATCTACAAAGCAACTGGCGGCGGTGTAAAGATTGATCAGGTATGGGCTGTAATGGATTGCGGCTGTTATGTGAATCCGGACACTGTGCGTGCCCAGGTCGAAGGATCCGACAGACTCGTCTATTGGGTGTTTTCGCAATGGGTGTCGAGCGGAACGCTCACAGCCGTTGCAAAAGGCAGGTCATCCCGTGATGAGGCAAGAATGGAAAGTCCCACTGTCATATATCAAGCAACTCCGGCATTCAATAGTAGTGCGCATTACGGAGGCCGGATTCTCTTTGACCAGACTGGCCACTTGCTAGTCAGCACCGGTGAAAGATCCTCGACTGTTACCAGGCCTCAGGCCCAATCAATGAGTTCGGGGCTGGGTAAGATTGTGAGAGTCAATACAAACGGTGCGCCAGCCACTGATAATCCATTTGCAATGCAATCCAGCGCAAGGCCTGAAATCTTTTCGCTCGGCCATCGCAATCCCCAGGGCTTAGCTCTTCACCCGGTAACTGGCGACCTCTGGCAGAGCGAGCATGGACCACACGGCGGCGGCGAGATCAACCGCGTACAGGCTGGCCGAAACTACGGCTGGCCCGATACGGCGGAAGTGTACGGCCCATACACCAATGAAGAAATTGTGGGCGAGGCATTCGCACCAATTCGTGAGCAGGTAGTGATAGCGACAAAATTCGGTTTCAATATTCAGGATGAAACAAAAGCACCAAAGCAGACTCGGAGACGATCTGTAAATCATTACATGGAAACTGGCGTGCAGAGCATCTCTTCCTGTTGAAACAGTCCTACACCATGTACAAATTTATCCAGGATCAAATTGCTCTTTGCGACAATGAAATTGAAGGCGTCCTTCAGATCATGATGGCGCAGAAACAGCAGGGCATTATCGAAAAGATTCCTGATCCCAGCCACGCGACGACGGCCGAGTCGCGGAAAAACAAAAATCAACCCGCCTTCAATGTTCGCGAATATCTAAAGGAATTCTCGGCACCGATGTATAGCGATTTATGGGATAAGTTCAACGGTTGCCCTGGAGGTATTAGGTGAAACCGGGACAGATTTGAGCAAGTGGGCAGGTGAGGACAAATTTGTGAATTGGCTGAATCTCTGCCTCAATCGAAAAGTGTCTGGCCGTAAACTAATTGGTAGCAGTTGCTGTACAAGAAAGCCAACCTCGTCTTACCACATAAAATGATCAACTTTATATAATTCTAACCCATTTCTTACTTCAACATTTACAAATTAAAACGTGCCCTACGAGTGAGAAAGGGTAATTTTTAGTTCAAGCCCGCTGATAGCTAGAGTGGAACAAAAGTTATTTAGTTTTGACTATTTTAATTTGGTTCATTAGCTCCTTTTTACTTGAAGTAGGTAGGGAAACGGACAATTTGCCTCCTGTAAGAAAAATAAGGTTTTGTTCCAACCTTTCAATATGATTAAGATTAATCAGTAGTGAACGGGAAACCCGATAAAAATTAGGGAATGAAAAGTATTGGGCCGCGTGGGCAAGATTTGCACTTAGGTGAAACGGATGCTCCTTTCCTAATAAGTATATTTTCACGTAAGAGCCGTCTGCTTTCAAATAAAGAACTTCATCGAAAATAACTTTTTCATATCCTTTGTCGACAGGCAAGTATAAATATGGAGGTTCTTTTGCGCCGGAGTAGACGCTAGATCTAGAGTGAAAATTATGAATAGCCATTTCAATCTGAAAAATCAGTTCATCCTCCCTGAATGGTTTTAATAAATATGCCGCTGGAAAAGTAGATTTTGCCGCTTCAAATGTCCCGATCTCAGAATTGCCAGTGAGGAAAATGATAGGAATGTTATAACTTTTAACTAATTCTCTGGCCGTAGAGATACCTTCATTGCGGAAATTTTTAAGATGAATGTCAAGCAGTGCCAGGTCTGGCGGATTACGTGCCGCAGAATTTACCGCAGCCGCCTGGCTACTGGCCAGATCGGTGACGATATAGCCCGCGGCTTCCAATGTTTCTTTCAGGTCCATGGCAATAATAGCTTCATCTTCCACGATCAGAATTTTCAAATGAGTGTTCATTGCAAATCTTGTTATTAACGTGAGTATTTTTATCAGGCCTTGAATTCGATCACAAAAGTAAGACCCGGCTGGGCTCCACTGCGGGCAGGCGATAGGTGCGATGTCCCATCCAGCTGAATTACCTGAGATCGGATGAGGGCCATTCCAAAAGATGACTTCTTCTTTTCCTGGAACCGAGTGTCGTCCGCCTGCCCGGCACCGCTTATTCCTGGACCATTGTCACTGACTGTCAATCGAATATTATTTTTTACGTTGTGACAGGTCACAATCAGCTCAGGAGTTGCTGTAAATACAAAAGCATACTTACATGCATTTGTGGACAACTCGTTTACTATCAGCCCTATCGGAACTGCTTTGTCTGCTGGCAGAAAGATATCTTCTATTTGAAAAATGGGTTGAATGTGGCCATAGCCGAACGACTTCAAAACCCCCTGTATGACTTCGCGTAAAAAATCGTCTAAATTGACCTTGGCAAAACGCGACCCATCATACAGTCGGCGGTGCAATGTTGCCATAGATTCAATTCGTAATCGAGCCTCCAGCATTGCTTTTCTTGCCTCCGTGTCTAGAAGCCTTTTGGACTGCATGTTCAGCAAGCTTGAAACGATCTGGAGATTATTTTTTACCCTGTGGTTTTGCTCTCTGAGCAGATCCTCGTTGTACAAGCTGATACGCTGGTTTTTTCGGTAGAGGCTAAAAAAAATGATCGATGCAATTGCGGCTACAACAAATAGGGAAGTCATTGCCAAAGTGAAACGCTCCTGGTTTCGAAGGTTTTCTTCCCTCAATGCAATTTCGTGGTTCTGGGCTTTCATAATGGCCTCTTTTTTTTCTATTTCATATTCGATCCTGAGACGCGAGATAGCACCCTCCCGGTCAGCGATAGACCGTTTCATTTCTAACGCAACCAGATTTTTGTAGTGTGCCAGTTCCAAATCGACCTGTTTGGTTTTTTCATAATATTTAACGAACCGGCTTTCAATCATGGCAATCATTCCGTGTTCATTGAGTTTTCTGTCTTTGTAAAGTTTCTCCGCTTGTTTGAGTTTTGCCCAAGAGAGCTTCATCCTATTGAGCATCTGGTAAACGCTGGATAGATGTGTCAAAACCCTGACCTGCCACTCATAATCGTGTTTGATCGTAAACAGAAGGAGTGATTCTTCGAGATAGGGTAAGGCCTTCATCGGACTATTTCGGAGATATAAGGCGCCCAGGAATGCATTTGCTTCTGCCGTTTTCAACGTGTCGCCTATTTGTCGGCTCAATTTCTCGGACTGGCTGTAGCAGAATAGCACACTGTCATAATCGGGGCCATAGCCCTTGCCATCCCAAATAAATTCCCGCACGTGCCCCAGCATTCTGTAAGCGATGGCAAGGCCCTCTGGCGAATTGAGCTGATGGGCGACCCGGCGCGCAGCCAGTGCATAAGCCAAGGATTCTTCCATATGGTTTTGTCGCTGCTCCGTTTCGCTCAGGAATACGAAATTCTTTACCAGATCATAAGAAGGGGGTCTTTTTTCCAGAACTTCCAAGGCTTTCAAAAAGTGACTTTGGGCACGCCCAAAGTCTCCGATATCTTCATATTCCTTGCCTAGCAGGCACCAACTTTTTGCCAGAAGAAGCGAATCCTTCTTAAACATGGCTTCTTTTTCCATTTGATGGGCATACCGCAACTTTTCTGGATCAGCAGCGATCTCCGTACGGTCTTGTGCCAAGATACGAACACAAAAAGCCAATAAAAAGGAAAGCGTTAAGAAGAAACGAAGCATAATTATACGGGTCCTTTTTCGAATATACGCATAAGTTTTTATGCGTTAATGCCAATTTTTAAGGCAAGCGGCTGCTTTCAGGACCCTTTTCTCTTTTGATAAATCTATTACCCATTGTGCGATTAACAGAGTAATGGGTGTTTAATTCTTCCCAGCGGTTTACTTGCAAGAGAGTTGATCGTTTTCAAAATTGACACTGAAGCAATTTTGGCAACGATTCGAGCAAATAATCCATCTGATGTCTTGGCATAGTTGCGCTTAAGTAGTTGCTGATCGCAGAGTTGCGAGAAAAGAGTTTCGATTGTTTTACGAATTTTTCGGCACTGATGATTCCAGAAGTTTTTGATTTTCATGTTGGCTTTCAATGGGGTTATCATTTTCACACCTGCTTGTTGGAACAAAGCAAGCTGTTGTCCTGCCGAAATGTATCCACGATCCGCAAGTAATTCACATTCTGGTAAATTGTCTTGTTTCAAAAACGGCATGCACTGCGAGTCGTTCATGCCAGCGGTGTTCATGCCAGCTACACAAGGAAAGCCAGTTTTGAAAATTACAAAGTGAACTTTGTAGCCCTAGTAGCTCGTATGACTTGCACGCCAGGCAGTAGAAGGCAAAACCAGCTCATCCCTGCAAATTTTAAGACAGGCAATGCGAGGTTTTTGACAAATCGGGACAGGGATGCAGTCAATGACATACTTGCTATCGTGTCCGGAAAATTTCAAACAGACCAGCTTTGATAATTGTGCGGTTTTTTCAGAAAATTTACGCCGCCGCCTGTTATATGTTGTCCCGTGTACCAGGCTGGAATACCCATAGCGAAGCTTTCCAAACAACCAGTTTTCTGAACGGTTCGTCGCGCGATCTATGGAAAGTGATTCAGCCAAACAAGAAAGTGTAATTATTTGAATATCAGACATCTTTAGCCTATTTGGATAAAACTTAAAATTGCCTTGAGCGTTGATTTCTTTTCGAAAACCGATTTGGCAATAGCCAAAAATTTCTTGACATTAGTTTTCAGACGGTCGCCACGCGATTGTTCATTGTTAATATGGTTTCGTACCCTTATCAACCTACTAAAATTCAGAAAAATGCACAATCTTTTCTCTTCAAATTTCCAACCGTACAACGGGTTCTTGTTTCGCCTGTGTGCTTGGTATTTATTGCACCAAGGCAAGCGTGTCTGTCTATCGTTAAATCAGACCTGTTCCTAATCAATTGCCTTAAAGCTCCATTTGTGGATTATATGATTCTCATAAGCTAAGCCCGTAGCGCTGGTCAACCCAAGGTAAATTCCGGAATTATCACCACCAATAATTTCTTCTATATTAATATTATCTGCTGTCAGATAGGGTTTTGGGTCTTCGTCAAAAAATACTTCAAGTATGTATTTTTCTAACCCCTTGGCCTTATAGTTCACTTTTACAATGTGACGTTTTCCATCTGAGTAATCGGGCATTACTCTTGTTATCGGCTTTAATAATGTAGAAGCATCGTTAACAGAATTAGGCAGGACTCCTTTTGTATTCAGCCACACTCCATCTGTTACTTCTGATAGACTAGGCGTGTTATCAAAAGTGTCAAACTCTATTGCCAAACTACGGGGTAGGTCTAAATAGCCCATTCCCCCTCCCGTCCTGAAGGGAATGTTGCGACTTCCATAATCTTGAAATAGAAGTGCAATCCCATCGGCACCCGTTTTACCAATGTGATCATTGATTCCTCCAAGTTGGTTGATAGTAAATTCGAAATGAAGCTCGAATCCTTTGTTAATTGGCATTTTGTATTTCTTATAAATTCCGGAAGCCTGCCATCCAAGTGGCTCGGTCAGATACAGATTACCGTCTTTAATTTTGGCATCACCATATGCTACCAGATCCAAAGCGGCAAAATCGTTGAAGTTATTGATTTCAAACCCAGTGATAACCGATTTTGACTCTTCCGCCGTCGCTGCCCGTTTAGCAACATTGATATCCCCCGATAGCGCAACGTCCATCACGCAAGCAGAAAAATAAGGTTCACCACTTACGCCATTAGCAGTACAAACCCCTGCTGCCCACTGCCTCCTGTCATAAGCTATTGCTGGTTTTTCTCTTGGATAATTCAAGACAGTATAACTGGAAGTATTCTTGCCCGCTTCATAAAAAAACAAAGATTCATTTTGGAGAATTCGCCATGAATCGGCAAATTCCGGGTACATCTCAGAATGCGCAAAAGGGTTAATCGACTTGCCGGTATTGGTTACAGCATCATTGGAAGCAACACCATCAAAATTCCCTAATAATCCTTTCAGTTTACCTTTCCTCGAATCATTCAACACAATTTTGTAGTCAATACTATCGTCAAAGAGGTTAACACGTAGCGCCTCCTGGCCAGGAAGTCTAATTGAGAGTATGTTGTCAACCTTAGCAATCACGCCATTGGAGAGGGGCTTTTCCGAAAATGAATAACTACTAGCTATGCCGTTTATGACAATCGATTTGGGCAGAATACAGATGATGTCAGATCCGGTATTTATCGCGAGCGCTGTGGTAAGAGTAACCATTCCGTTCGAATAAGGCTCAACTTCCTGCTGGCGCACCTGTATCTCAAATTTGCCAGTTGTTGACTTAGTTAATGTAAACTCCCCGAAGCCCTGAAAGTCATAGAATAAACCGTCAAAAGTGCTGATGTGCGGATCACCCCACCCACTTCCTGTCTTAGTTTCAGAATTATTGGTTTGGGTGTTGTCACCTGAGGATGTATTTCCCGAAGAATTGGCCAGGTCATTTTGAAAATTTTCAGCCGAATAAGGATTTTGCGGATTGAGTGCCTTTGCAATATTTTCGCCGATAAAGTCCCAAAGATTGCCTACCGCTTTTCCCATATTCTGTATTGATTTGGAACAGCCTGCACTTGGTCCTCCGAAACATCCTACCGCCATTCCTATTCCGGCACGAATAATATCGATTGTTATTTTTCTTACTTCGTCGCTTGGGGATTGCGCATAGGCCGGCGTGGAAAATATTGAGAAGAATATGTCTTCAACGCTGTTATGCTTTTGATTAGGCTGGTTTGCAAGTTGCACCGTTTCTCCATTTAAAAAACTCCTGATACTATTTTGAGGCAAGTCTGCCGACTCTTTGTAACCTTGTAGCTTGCTCAATTTTTTCTCAAAAAAGGAGATTGTACTTTCAGCACCATCTAGATTGCCATGATCAAGATCGTATGTCGCCGAATTTAGGGCTGATTCGATATTATCATTGTAGTTCAAACTGAAATATATAATTCTGCCAGTCAGATCTGCCTGTTTTTTTTCGTCAACAATCTTGGTACTGAGCCCGATGAGTAAAATACATGCTTGATTAAGTCCATTGTGGGCCTGAATAACAAGTGTAGATGTGTATGCCTCAGCTGTCACAGGATCCGGATCAAGGTTACTCGCCTTTTTGCATTCAGACAAAATCATAAGGATGGACAGGCAGATGATCGTGCTGCTACAGCTTTTGAACAATGAAGGACATTTCATGAGAGTAATAAAGAAGGTGTTATAAAGTGCAGTGGTACTTGAAAAAGTCTACCTACTGAAAGACAGTTATAAATATCTGCTCTTTTCCGCTTTGGATAATTCATGGTTTCACGGATGAAGGTTTTTCTCTCACGTGCTGAAATAATTTTCTTGTAAAACAAGATTTAGTCCATACCCCTATATGCGTACGTATCGATACATTCTCCTCCTGATGACAATGTTGGCGAGATGTTTAAATATCTTCGCTTGAAAGGTAGACAGCGCCAGGTGGTTAGGAATCTTGGATATCGCAGTTAGTGGAGGTCAACAATGACATTGGACTGCCGCCTGCTGCCAACATCAACCTTTCTTCTGTGAGGTGGCTTAGCAAAGCAGCGCACATCTTTGCAGACTGGTTGTAGTAAAAACGACACTACCTTACCCAGAGCCGTGTCCTTTGCCGTTCGAGATGAATCCCGGATAGGTCCCAACATCCGGAAGGCGATCGGCGATCACAAGACCTTCCGGGGACTTGAGTCGCCCGGCGATGCTGTGCGCCGATAATGCGTAGTGAGAGATTCTTTGAGATGGTTTTGTCGCTGTTCTGTTCGCTCAGATAAACATAAACCTACACGAGCTTGTAAGATAACAGTCTTTTTCCCAGTTGTCTGGCGAAAAGTAAAATCCCCGAACCAGGCCCGGCCTTGGAATAGCCTTGCCCGTACGCGATCGGTAAATTTAACATGCTAAAAAGGAACCGGCAGGTCGAACAGCGCATTTCGCAAATCAAACTTAAATGGTGTATCCCCCTAATGGCAGATCAACCCTTAGAAGGTATATACTTTAATGCAATGCGGAAAGTTTCGCACACGGCAATTGCCAATGGATTAACATTTATTTCTAAAAACAAACCAAATGACTATAAGGTGTGGGCTAAGGAGCGATGCAACCCTACCTAATTTAGAAAAAAGAAAACCTGATTTCACAAGAAGAAGGCCGGTACTTCAAGAGAAATTACAGGTAGCTTCTCAATCCGTTCTTTTTTTAGGGCCAGGGATTTTGGATTTTTGGGCAAATAAATAGCGCGAACTATCTGTATGTGCAAAGTCTCATCTTCTTAACGTCTCAACTCTCAATAGATTCTGTTTTAAGCTTATGAAAAAGATATTTACATTTTTATTATTTTCTTTGAGTATTTCCGCCGGTGCACAGGTAATGGTTGTCGATGGTTGTAGTTCTATTAGCGGCGGTTACACCCAAAACGGCGTAGACGCGACCGGAAGGAATATGTTTTCTGCAAGTCATGCATGTACTGGCTGTGGACCCCAGACACTCCTGTTCAATGCTTCTGCCAATCGCTGGGAGTTAAGGATGATGATCACTTTTACCTACGACAATGCATTATTCGCCTACAATACAAACCCAACCTCGCCCAACCCACCGGAAACCGGCTGGATCATAAATATGGGAACGATTTGTAATGCGGCAACGATGCGAGTCCATCCACCTGACACGAAAGTCGCAACCTGCTCCTCTTGCAACTGGAGCGATCCCAACACGTGGACACCGACTGGCGTACCAGGCGCAAATGCAAACAATGTCACAATTGACGGAGATGTGATACTTGATGTGGACGCTAACATAGTTGACCTAAAAATCAACAGTGGCAAATCGTTGGTTAGCGCTGTGGACAGGACATTAAAAGTGAATGGACTGTACCAAAACGACGGTAATTTAACAGTTTCGGATTTGACACTAAAAGGCACTCAGACACTCAACGGGACGAAGCTAAATACCAAGAGACTTACCGCCGGCAGAGTAATTCTGACGGGAAATCTTTCGGCCTTTTATCCGGCTGCGCCAAGCGACCCTAGTCACTGGGTCAAAGGATCGTTCGAATTAGGGAATTATGATTTGACGACGTCTTATGCTAGCACTCCTAATATTACAACAAACGGAACCGGAAAACTCAAGAGGTATTTTCCGGCAGGTAACATTGATGCTGACTTGCCCGGACTCTACTTTTCTTTTGGTAAATATCCTTTTCCTGTTCGGATTACAGGTGCAGCTAATACAGGTACTAATCGACCCGTGTTAGTCAGCATTAAACTAAATCCTGCTTTTAGTCATCGGATTCCATCGCCGGGATACGTCAAAGCAGAATGGGACGTTTCTGTCGATTACCAGAGTCTGGAAACCCCATTTACCATGGTTCTCCGCTGGTACCCCCCAAGCTCATACCCTGATTCTGACTCGGAAACCGAGGAACTGGATAAAGGCAGCTTGTTTGTGAAACGATGGAATGGATCAGATTGGGAAAATAAAACAAATGGACAAGACGCTTCCGAAACTTCGGAGGTAACGGTCACAAACATCTCTCAATTTTCGCATTGGGGAATATTTAGCACTGATGCAGTACTCCCCGTAAAGCTTGTCGACTTTGTGGTTGCAAATCAGGATGAAACACGAGCAAATCGCGTGGCTCTTTTAAGATGGACAACGTCCGAGGAAAATAATAGTCAAAAATTTGAAGTACAGCACAGTCAAACCGGTAAAACATGGAAACGTATTGGGGACGTTTTAGCATCGGGAGACAGCGATCAAAACCATAATTACACCTATACACACGACCAGCCTGAAACCGGAGTCAACTTTTATCGGCTTAAAATGATCGATAAGGATGGATCATTTGCATATAGCCGAATACGTGACTTTGTTGTAAATGATTATAGTTTGTCGTACGTATATCCAAATCCGGTAGCCAATAGATTGTATATCGAAAAGGATGATGCCAAGAAAATCAAACAAGCGCTGATTTTTGACACTTCGGGAAAACTAGTTGACAAGTTTGACGCAAACCTAAATTCAGGGATATCTGTAAAAAATCTTCCTGCGGGCCCATATATTTTAAAGATTATTCGCGAGGACGATTCTATTGTAACTCAAAAGTTTCTCATTGGAAGGTAGGGCCAATTAATCTAAATGATATTGTCACTGTGTTTTTCTGGTTCTCCGTAAGCCCAGTGCTTAGGCCCAATGGCCTTGTCTAGTCCCAATTTTAAAAGCAGTCAAACTTCGCCTCCACCGATCTCATTTTTCATATGGTGCTTTCAAAACTTCTGTTAAGTTAGATAATGCTGTTAACACGGGCATGAAGCTGGCGTTTTTTCTCACCTGATGAAAAAAATATATGGTTTTCTGCTGTGAACGTCCTAGCGGTCGCGGAAAGGGTATCGAAGCCACAGCTATTGCCCATGACGCCAGGAATATTATATAGCAGCACCCACTCCGGTCCAACTGAGAGAGCTCAGCCCGTGGTATATTTGTCCCTAGTTCTCTGGATGTTGCATATGAAAGTTCAACGCCAGCGCAACAAGAACGTTTCCAAAAATCGGTTTGCCGTGCCCGGTAGTCTTTCAGCTTATAATTCGATCACCTTTCCCGCAGCCACAAATCGTGTCTCCCTCACTGCACCCGTGCCATTAAAGCGGTATTGCAAACCAACTATCTCGGCCGGCTCGTGTTTAAAAGACAAACTATATACTTTCGTGTCGTTGACATATATAGTTACATTTCTATTGACTGCCTCGACCCGCAACTTCGTCCAACGACTTAAGTCTGCACCAAAGCCGGACAAGTCGGCGTTTTCGCTGTCGACCACCGTGCCACAAACCGACAACGATAACTTCCCTACACAAGGCCTGGCGGTGAGGGGTAAAATGATCACATCATTTTTGCACTGGATCAGCACTTGCATGGACTGACATGCATTTGCACCCGCTTTAAAATCATTTTTCACAGAGGTTTCAAATGTGAAATTGTCATTGCGCAAATCTCCAAAATCACGCTGGTTGAAAATCCGTATGCGAGGTGCTTGTGGATGCAATGACAACTGATACTTGTTTAAAACCGTTTCATTGACCTCGACGGCGCCATTTTTAACACACTCTTTTTTTTTAAAATATAAAGGCATTTCTTTACTTTCTGCAAGACATAACCAGCCATCAGAAGTAATTTGCAAATCGTGTGTTCTCACAACCTGACCATCCGCAATCAGCTTGGTTCGAAAGTATCCGGGATAGAAATAAATCGCAGAATGAACTCGCTGTTCTTTGCTCACTTTCCTTTTTCGTTTGCTATCCCAGGTCTGAACAATGAATACTGAGTCCGTTTTCGCCGCACGGGCATCATAGTGGAATACAACCGAGTTAGGGACACCCTCCGTGACTACTTTATTCGCTCTGAACGAGAAAGAACTGTCGTTTGCTCGCCCGGCTACCCTTCTCTTTGTGTTGATCGAGGTTAAAGCATAAGTGCTGGCTATGACCAACAATAATAACCAGAAGAATCTGGACTTCCATTGAATGGGATTTACTGGTAACATGTGCACTGGAGCGGCCGATGGGACTTCGCTGGGCCTGCTCTGAGCCCAATGACTGAAGGACCGCCAGTCGGTATATCCGGCGTATTGTGCAAGCGTATTCAAGGTAGTTAATGTCGGATCGCTTTCGTATTTAAGCTTCCCCCATATCCTTTTCAAAGTCGTGACGCTTAACCGGACGCCGGTCGCCAGATTGACCTCATCACTCAATTTCTCAAAATCATAATTCGTCCAATGTGCACTATCGCCCCAATGAAGTTTCTCCTCGATGAGCGAAAGGCACATTCCCAGCGCAGATTCCTTCCCATTTTTGTCCATGACTATCCCTACGAATGAACTTGAACGAACTTGGCGCGGCTTTGAACAAGCAAATCCAGCATCATAAACTTAAATTTGGCCACATCAATTATCCAGTCTTTAAGCCTGGATACTGCGACAATCTACTCAATTTGCCAACCTAAGCTTACTTGTCCTACGCGGCGAAATGCTTCACAAACCATCACCCAGACATGAATATTTTCAAATTCTTTACCACTTTGTTTTGTATCGCCTGTTTATCGGGAAAGTCTCAGGACTTATCGGCATCTTGGCAAAATGCCGACGATTTCATTACTTACAACCGGACAATTGAACAAGTCAGGGAAAATGAAAAGTCGATAATCAGATTCAGCGAATCGAAAGGTCATGGTATAGCCTGGCTGAAAAATATGGAATTCTCGGAAGGGACGATTGAATTTGATTTAAAAGGAAGGGATGTGTTACAAAAAAGCTTCATCGGCATAGCGTTTCATGGGCAGGACAACGACCATTATGAAACCGTTTACTTCCGCCCGTTTAATTTCCAATCCGAGGATCCAGTTCGTAAAATTCACGCTGTCCAGTATGCTTATGAACCACAATTTGGTTTTGAAGAGCTTCGTAAAAATCGTAAAGATCAATTTGAATCTGCTATCGAACCATCCAACATCCAGGCGTCGGATTGGTTTCATGTTAAGATAGAAGTGAAGCGGAGCAGGATAGAAGTATTCGTCAATGATTCGGAAAATCCATGCCTGAATGTGGAAACACTTAACCCAACGCCAGCCGGAACGAAAGTCGGGTACTGGGTCGGCAATAATTCAGATGGCGATTTCGCTCACTTTAAAGTTTCGAAGTGATTTTGTTCGTGATATAACCTTTCTATTTTTATGATAATTATAAGAACCTATCGATCCGCAGCGCAAATGAAGAAAATCAAGGTTCGAATGCTATTGCTTTTGCTTTTCTTCAACACACCCGGAATCTGCCAGGAGCGGATTGTGAAGGTCGGCGGCCGACAATACAATGTCTTTACTAAGGGCATTGAAAAGAGAAGTGCGCGGGAGCCGGTGGTGGTTTTTGAAAGTGGCATGGGTGTCAGCCTTAAAAACTGGGACAAAATAATCGATCAAGTTGCCCAATTCGCACCGGTCTTCGCTTATGACCGTGCCGGTATTGGCAAGAGCGAAAAGGCCTACCAGCTACCAACCCCGCAGCTTGTAGCTAAAAATTTGAATTCCATTTTAAAATCTCTCAACATCCCTCCACCATACATTCTGGTGGGACATTCACTTGGTGGCCTCTATGCCAGAGGTTTCGCCGGTCATTATCCAGATGAGGTCTCCGGTTTGGTATTTATTGATCCCGCTGACTTCACGGAGACTAAAAATAACTGGAATGATATATTCCGGAAGATGGGCATTCCAGAAAAGAAAATTGACGAAATGCTATATAACCGGCTTTACGATCAAAAAAGCAAAGTGGATTCGGTGAACTTTGACCCCTGGAGTGAAAGGTATGTGCTGAATGAACTTAGAAAAACCGATTTTGCGGAAATTTCAGCACTACCGCTGCCTGAGGTCCCTATCTATTTCTTTGTTGGTGGCAAGTTTGAGGTTCCTGCGGCGCAGAGAAGTAAAGATTATGATCATGAGATGTTTTTCCATATCAAAAACAACTCCAACATGGATCGATGGAAGCAGCTGATTTATTCTTCAAATAAAGGTGGAGTCCTCATCTATTTGACCAATGCTGGTCATTACCTTCACTTGGATGATCCTAAGTCAGTCATCAGCAATATTAGAATTTTGGTAGAAAGTCTGAAACAATAACTTGAAGCGGTTTATCACTATGCCGACTTCGTCCCTGCCATCAATTGGCAACTAATTCTAAAAACCCATTTTTCACTGAAAGTAAAGCCATGTGCCAACAATCTCGACGGCATCTTTCAAGAAAATAAGCTATTTAAGCATTCGGAACGTAAGGCTGGCGAATTTTAGGATGTGGTAAAACTCCATCATCCCGAAACCGGGCATTATAACAGCCAATACCTGAATTCCCGCCACGGGTTAAGGCATGGCTAGAGACAACCGGATCAGGAAAGATATCATAAACACCGCCCATTGTTTTAAGTGTGAGCATGAGCACGCATTGTGCCGGTTGGTGGCCGTACACCAGATATTTGCTACGAATATTCATACGAAATGATGGCCAATGATACAGCTACATTTATTGAACGCGTGATAGGAAATTCACGGGTCAAATATTTCGCCCGACGGAAAAGAGCATTATCCGGTTGTACATCGAAAACTTACAGAAATGCTTTTGTATGGGCCCAAACTTCAAAAAGACGATTTGAGAGATATTGAATGCCGAACGCTCGTAATGGTCGGCGATGACGACGAAGTTTCGTTAGAGCACGCCATAGATTTTTACAAATCTCTTCCAAAGGGAGAGCTGGCGATTATTCCTGGAACATCACACGGTCTGTTAATTGAGAAGCCGCAGATCTGTGAGTCAGTTATTATCGACTTCCTGACGCAAGAACCAGTGCAGACGATCGCGCCGATTCGACGGGGCGTAGCCAAAGCGGGCAAAATCAAAAGCTGAAAAAGCGCGGAGCTGCTCACAGCAAACACTATTTGGAAAGCTGAAATTGCTTGGGGGTGATCCCATAGATCTGTTTAAAGCTTTGAACAAAGCGGGATAAGTTTTCATATCCAAGCTCATAATAAATCTCGCTGGCGTTCACATCCTTTTGTTTAAGCTAATGGGCTGCCCTTTGCATCCGCTTGGTCAGCAACCATTTGTTTGGCGATGTACTATATATTTTGGCAAATCTTCTTTTAATTGTCGATAAACTCACATGACAGAGGAATGCAAGTTCTGCCACGGACACCGGATTATCGAGGTTGGCTGTCACTGCCTGACGGATAACCATCTCATCGGCCGCCTGTTGACCGATGGTGCGTAGCTTTTGGATGTGTCCTGGGCACTTGTCGCTCAGATAGCAGCAGTTCTTCCAGCTTGACTTTTTCGATCCCCTGGGATAAAGACTGTCCCGCTTCAAGGATGTGTCCAAGTGAATCAGTGAAATTGATCAAGAACAGATCTTTTCCAAACACTAAAAAAGGATCTTCATGCGCTACCGGGGATCCTATGACCTGGGAATGTCGAATAAAAAAATCGGCAAGAACTGCATTGTCAAAAAACAAATGGGTGTTCCGATACCGGCCTGCTTCCGAAGCAACCTTTTCGCTCATCAGGCAGTTTCCTGCTGAAAGCAGCGAAAACTGGTGCGGCTTGACACATGTTTACCAGCATAATGGACGGTTTTCTCCCCTTTCAGCAAGAAACTGAAAAGGTTTTGACTTAGATTATTCTGTTCTTGATCCTGGTAACATCAGAATGATAGTGCATCATAGCTATTTGCTGCGACTTTGGAAGCTCATCGCTATCATCAACCGATGGTGCAAATTCTTTCATAAATACCCCTCTGATTATATTTAATGTTAACCTCATTCTTTGTGCATTCAAATATTATGGAATGACGGAAGGTTTTAGCGAAAGAATAAAACCGATGCGCTTGCTGCGGCCAGTTGTGTCGGCCACCCCGGTAAGATTGCTACCGGCCAGTTTCTGGTATTGGAGCTCGGCAGCGCTTTCGCTATCAGATAACATTATCCGTTCAACCGACAACAAATCCGCGGGAATGCGCGCGCCAAACCAATGGGGATCATCCTGCTGACGCCAGGTTACAAGCGTTAAGGTTTTGCCCTTCTTATCCATTGCAATAATATCCGCAGATTTTAATGCGGGTCCGGAAGCATAAAGCACGCCCATGGTCTGCGTCTTTTTATTAATAAATGAGCTGACCACTTGCCCCTGCATATCGGATAACCCCAAAGAATCAGGAATAGATGCAGGTTTATTGATCAGTTGATCCGGGTCCGTTGCCTTGTTACAACCGGTGATGCTAATCAGCCCGAGAGCCAGCATCAAAATGAAAGTGCTCCGCTCCATGCTAATTTTTGATTGGGAATGTAAATACATAGTCATTGTCTTTCATAGGCTTGTGGCAGCTCATGCATTCTGTGGCAAACATGGCTGTTTTTCCATACGGCACAAGCTGGGGCGTTTTGAACCGGGCGAATCCCCAGCCTCCGGTTGAGTCAAACTTGGCTACATCTTTGACCATAAATTCTACCTGTTTAAAAGCACCCGTAGTAATATTGCCTTCGCTGTCTTCCAGCTTGTCCCAGGCAGCTTTTGCAAGGACTGCGCCATCCGGCCATGGACTAATCTCATTCGCTTTTACTGCGCGAACGGCAACATCGTTACCATATATCACCCGCATAGTCCCGTTATCAAAACGGTCCGAGATGCTGACCACCTGCCAGTTCTTATACTCGGACATATAGGTAATTCCATTGAGTGAACGTGGCAGTATAGACGGCAATATACCTGGAGCCGCGTGAAGTTGTTTATTCAGTGCGTGAATTTTAGACGTATCGTTAGGCATATCATGCACCATTCCTCTCAAATAATTTTTAAGGACAACCAGGTCCTGTTTCGAGACGCGCGCATCGGTATGCACAGATTCATAGCTTCTTAGGGGCATAGCGCCCTGTTCAATCTGGTTGACAGCCTCCCAAAGTTTCGCTTTTTGGTCTGCGGGTGCAAGCTTATCCCAATGCGAAAAGTTCAGCCCCTTCCGTCCCTGGCGAACATGCTCGGCTACTTGCCAGTAAACGGGTTGAATCTTGTCATACCAGCGCAGATTGGTCTGGTTGGAGTGGCAATCGTAACATGATCTCACCAAAATTTCCTTGACCGGGCCAGGCGCCGTAAAATCTTGCGAAACCGGTGGATTTTCCAGTTTTGGCCCAATAAACTGCATGCCCGCAAATAGAAAAATCGCGGCTCCCAATGAGAGAAGGATGATCTTTTTCATAATGAATACAAACCGGAACGTCAAAACAATTGCAAGATAAAAAAGTACCCGGAAACAGATTTGTCCGGGTACTGCTATGTTCAACTAATCCTATTTTTTTACCGTAAACCACCAGGGATGCTTTGGACAGGGTTGCAAAGTGCATATTGAACCCTACATAAGCCGGCGTTGCATTTTTATCCAGTTCCAGTTTTTGACCCAATGCAAAAACAGTGATCAAATAACGGTGCGCAGGACCATCAGTAGGCGCGGCACCCACATATCCGGGCGAGCCCATGTCGGTATTACTTTGTTTCGTCGCCCACACCACTTACGGAAACACACACAAATATTACCCACTGATCAGCGGGTAGGAATACCGAAAATATGAGGTTCAGCAACTTGTAGAAAATTACTTTGACAATTCCGTGACCAACCTCGTCTCGTTCTTCATGAAAGACAATAATTTAAAAAAGAGTGATCTCGACGATTTAGCCGCGTTTATCGAAAAAGATAAAGCAGATAATAAACATCCTGAAAGATGGAATCTCTTCCCTATCCGCTGAAAGTCAACATCTGCTGGGTGGTATTCTATGGCTGCTACTGGCTGCTATTCCGGAAGCATACCTTTTTTACGCTCAACCGCGCCTATTTACTTTTTTCATTGATCGTCAGCTTTTTAATTCCGGCTGTTGAATTGCAGCAAACCGTTACAGTCGTTGAAAGTTCGGTAGCTGTGGTAACTACCACCGGAATGGTGACAGTTGAGGAAGCAACTCCTAACACAAATTATACCGGATATTTACTACTCGCTTGCTACTGTGCCGGAGTCATTTCGATGGTTATTGTGCTGATCAAAGCTATTTTACAAGTACACCAAATCGTGCAAAGTGAGTCATCCAATATTTGGGCACACGAAATCAAAATTTGTATGTCTGCTAAACCAATCAAAATCCCTTTCCACGAAAATTTTCTTGTCGAAAATATCGCGACCATCAACTTTCATAGCCAGTTCTGACAGTTGCTGACGTACTTCATCCATTCGGGTTCCTTCTTCCTGATCGTCAAAATGCTTGAAAAACAATTCCAAGACCGCACCTGGAAGAATAACTATTTTCGCGGTGCTCGTAACCCGTACGTGCATGTAAGAACGCGGCGGGAGATCCAGGCATTCTTCGATCCCTGAATAAACCTTGCCATTCTTGGTAAACGTCAAGCTTTCGACTATCAAAGGGCCAACTCCGTTGTTCCGGATATGTAAAAAAATGTCCGGCCCGTGATCCCCGAGTACAATTTGTGGAAGCGGCTTCAGGGATTTTTCGTTATGGGTACGCTGAAGATACAGTTGGTAAAAAGTGGCAAAAAGTGCCAGAAGCGAAAGCAAAGTAGCCACGCCGCCCGTCCTTTCATTTAAAGAAATTAATCTTGAACGAATTTCAGGCATGACAGGTTAAAGCAACCTTAACCCTCCCCTGGTGATTTGCCAGGCGACCTGTGCAACACGTCGCCGATGCGTTGCATCGACCGCCTGACCAGATGATGCAATCGGCCAATTGCCTTTACACCCCTCTTTTCTCTATTTTTAGCTTTTCTTCCAATATCTCAAATTGCTCCCGGTGTTTTCCAGGGTTGTTTTTTTTGAGAATAGTCAAATTCCGTAGTTTCCATTGAATTGAAGGAAATTTCTCAAAATCATAAATTGACCAGTCGGGCTTGGAGTAGCCCTGTTTGTTAAGCCATGAGGTGACAGCAACCGTTCCCGCAGGCCAGTCTCGTATAAGAAGGTTTAATTTTGTCTCGCTTGATACACTCATGGTTTACTTATAGCATATAAAACAAACCTTGTCAAGAAACTAGTTTATATTAACCGTAATTTATAAACTATTTGTATACGAATAACAAAAAAAAATAGACCGATAATTCAAAAGGTGGACAGGATTGATCCCTCCCACCTTTTGAATAGCCCTTGAAATTCTGAATAGTCCTTACTCTTTATCATGAAGCCGATTCTGCCAGCTAGGTCCATCAATACGCATCAAAGCAGAAATGAAAGGGTGATACTCTCGGATACTTCCTTGCCTTGCTTCTGTGAATGACAGCATCGTCCATTTTGGACCTAAGAACATCAAGGCTTTAGTGAATGGCTTATAGCATATCAAATATTTTATTATTGACCGGTAGCCTGCATGCTCCACAAACCCTTGTCTATCGGGTCATGATATTACTTTCCATTCTACGAGCTGTTGCCGGTTCTGCATCAACATTTGCCTTTTGGTGGCATCGTCGACGAATGAATCCCCACGCATTACCGTATTTAATGCTCTGTGATGCTCGGCCATACTGCTTGTTATAGACAATAAGCCATTGGTGCCAGCCGCCAAATAATCAAACAAGGAAGGTCCAATCAATTCGAATTCTGCGTAGAGCAGAATCTTCGCTTTTCCAGCAAGCACCTTGATTTGAAAAAACCTGGCCCGTAAGTCATTTGTCTCTGTATAGAAACTCTAAATCGAGCGTTTCGCTAAGCCTCCGATAGAAATTTTCCTTAGGAACGCGATCTGAAAGTTGGAAGCTGATGAACAACTTTTCCGAGTAATTTTTCCTTCCTTGCATTCCTGAAGTTACAAAATTTCCGCTATCAAGGAAAGATGTGGATTCAATGACTGTTATTTAATAACACCTCCAAGTTTAGCAAGATCTCCTGAAAAGATTATGACTAATGTTATCATTCAGGAGTAACATATAATTCACCATCGCCGTACTCATGTAGTTATAATTTAAACAATGATCTTAGATTTTTTAAAGTGTCGGGAATTCCATCCCCTGAGCTTTCTCGTATGATTTCGTTCTGTGGGTTGACAACTAAGAGGGTCGGAAAACCTTTAACGCCTAGCTTCATTGATAAAGAACTGGGATCGGAAAGGTGTTCGATAAATTGACATTCGATGCCAAGCTTAGCAGCGGTCTTTGCCACTTTATGCGGATCTGTACCTTTTTGTTATCTGACTTGGTAGGATCATTCCCGTCTAGCATGACCGGAGCCTTTTTCGGGAAAGAAACTGAACGAAGATTTACCTCCGGTAATTGAGAGAAAATATAAATCAGGTATTTCGGAATCTGTGACATGAAATACCGTAGTGTCACGATCAATTCTGAGGGAATCGTAAAATTTATAGAAACCGTTATCGTCGTAAGTGCCCAATCTCAGAAATTTAACAACATCAGCAGGCGTAGATGCAACTTTAAAGGATGCTACCTGTGCGATCGAATCAAAACACAACTGCAAGATTAATGATAATATCAAAATTGGTTTTCTCACGATCATGTTAAGTTGATTTGCTAACATCAGTGTAACGACAATTCAAAAGATAAGGTATGGACTACTTATTTCTTGTGACTAGTCGCAGAGTAGTGTAATTGTAATCATGGGTTGTGTAACAGCCACGTCCGGCTAATGCGACTGATTCAGGCTATGATATACAAGGTGTGAGTGTCTCATGTTGAAGGGGTATTTGAGAATAAATTGTATTATACATGTAGGTCGACGCTATAAAATGACCATGTCTGACTCATCACAATTCTCACCTGATCTTTTGAAAACAGGATTGGTAATAGATTTGAGAATTCTCTGTATTCCGTCTGCTCAAAAGACCGGTTCCAGATGGGAAAGCATGGTGTCTGATGTAAATCGGTCGACACTATTGCAATTGCTTAATGTAAGCGCGAATTAATTGTAGTCCTACTTGATCGATAATGGTCGTACCCAGTCT
>NZ_JAKCPW010000029.1 GCF_021440085.1 Dyadobacter sp. CY261 | reverse complement strand
GCGTAAGTGTCATTAGATGATATTCCTGTTCCCCAAGTGCTCATATACCTGTGTCGTGATTGCCGTCCGAAATCTAAAATAAATCTGCTTTACAGGCAAAAGACATTTAATGTGGTCATTTCACTAAACGTCCGAAATTTGACTCACAGCAATCCTGACGCTCACTTACGACACGCAGAATCATGAATGGAGCGTTTTTTGAGACCAGTGACCGATATATCTCTCAAAAAACTGGCAAAGAGAGTCGAGGACGCTGGAATTGATGGGTTGAATTTTAATGAAGGAAAATTATTTTATTATTGAGCTCGTCTTTTTTCATCAAATCGGATATCCTTGTTGTTTCCGGAAACCTTTGATCTACCGAATGAATATGTCAGGCTTAGCGTAAAGGTGTTATAATTATAATCTGTTGCTGTGGTTTGCACAAATTCACTATAATGGAAATCATATTTACTTACAGTACCAAGAAAATAAGCGGGGCTGATGATCAGATTGTTATCAAGCAGCTTAATCCTAGCCCCCATTCTTAAACTGCGCTGACGGTATGTATAAACATTTCTGTCGGTTGATGGAAGGTTATGATTGTAATTCAGATAAAAAGTTAAAAGGCTAGTTGCATTGAAACTATTGTTAATACCAAATGAGGCAGAAGTCCCGCTTGGAGTGCTGATGGTTGCTATTTTAGATTTCGGGGATGCATAGAAAAAAGAGGCGTAGATGCTATGGTCCCACCATTTGAATAATGACCGATTAAAGGATAGATAGGCCCCCAGGTTATTCTGGGTCAAAAAATTTCCTCTGCTGGTAACCAATGTCGGGCCACTAACCGTTGTGAGGTTTGAAATGATATCGCTGGTATGTTGTTGAAACACAGTAAAAGAAAACCTGCCTTTATACAGATAGTTGAGTTCGACATTGTTACTGTACGATGGTAAGAGCAATGGGTTTCCAGTATAATAGGTATAGTTATTTGTATAATAGGCAAATGGATTTAAGGAATTCAGGCTTGGCCGGTTGATCCGCCTCGAGTAATTTAACGAAAAAACATGGTTCTTGTTCGCTTTGTAGACGATGTAGGCGGTTGGAAACAGCGCACCATAATTACGTTTGTTGCGCTGGTCTAAGGTAGGCGAATAGCCTTCCAATAGTGTATACTCATAGCGCAAACCTGCCTTGGCTTCCCACTTTTTTGATAGTTCAGATTCCATGCTGAAATAGGAGGCCAGGTTGCTTTCTGTATAGTCAAATTCGTTGCTGCGTGTTTTATCCAATATGAAAACTTCACCTAGATAGTTATAGTACTCCACATTCGCATTGTTGTTAAAATGGGCAAGTTTGATACCTGTTTCTATTTTAGCCCATTTATAAGGTAATGTTAAATCTGATTGAACAGACCAGATATTGTATTTCGATAAATTATTATTTTGAACCGAAGCACAAGTATTTTCAGATTCAGAAATAAAATCATTTTTCATTTCAGGATTGTTCATAAAAAAGTTAACGGAGCTAGTCAATTTCTTTCCAGTCGAATCAATCTTAAAATCATGGTATATATTTAATGTTTGTGTAAATAATGGCCTGGAAAATTTCCCCGTAGTGTTTAAAACCGAGTCAATGCTACTCCCTGTAACAAAGCTATAACTGTTATTAAACGTTGTGTTCGATTTATTGTCCGAAATATTGTAAATGAGCCCGATGTTATTGTGTTTGTTTAACTCATAGTCGATACTTATGCCTGTTTGCAAGCCGGGTGAAGTTCCTAAACGTTTCTCATTGCTGATAATTTCGCTGGGTCGCCCGGTTATATTGAACGATTCTTTGACAATGCTTCGATAGTTCGATTGGTTAAATGTCGAAGAGCTGCTCAATTTTTTTGACCGAAAAAAAAGGGCCATATTGTTAGCGTATGATGGATAGGTATTCTGAGAATATGACGTTCCTAACGAACCTCGCCAGCCTAACGATTGGTTTTTCTTTAAAACAATGTTGATCAGGCCGCCATTCCCCTGGGCCTCATATTTTGCCGGCGGCGTGGTTATAATTTCAATTTTTTCTATGTCATCAGACCTTAGTGTTTTAAGATAGTTGACGAGTTCGTTGCCCCGAAGCTGCACCATCCTCTCGTTAATCATGACCGAGACACCTCCTTTGCCAATAATAGAAATTTCACTTTGCTCCACCTTTAACATCGGTACCCAGGCCAGCGCTTGAAGCAGATCCGTTCCTTTTGCTGCAAGCGAGTTGGATAGGTTAAAAACCATTCTGTCTATTTTTCTTTCCAGCAAAGGTTTATTGCCTTTTACAGTAAGCTCGCTGAGGGTATCTGTGCCAGTATTAAGCATCAGTGCAGGGACAGTTAAATCTGCTGCGTTTACACTAAAAGAAGCTGATTTTCCATTTTCATAACCTATAAAGGAAGCAGTAATGAAGTAGTTTCCTGGTTTTATATCAGCAAAGTCATATCCGCCTTTTTCATTGGTAAGTTGTGTGCTAACGGTAACTGAATCGGGCAATCTGATCAATGAAACAGAAGCAAATTCCAATCCGGCTTCTTTGACATTTTCAACAATCTTACCCTTTATTTTTGAAGATTGAGCAAGAACAAGCACAGTACTGTTGGTTGATATCCAACAAATGGAAATGAACATAAATAATCTCATATATTTTTTTAAGAATTCGGGATGATAGATTGATAATGTATATGACCCACGGACATAACCTATCCGGCAACCACATAAAAGAGGCCGTTGTAGGTATATTGTCCGAAAAGAAGATGCTGGTTTTAAGTACCGAAGATTTTGATGATGTCCTGTTTAGAAAAGCCGGTGCCGTCAGAGCCAAATCATCAGATCCCTGCGGCAGGTCCTAAATCACTCCTTGGTGTAAGCAGGTCATGGATAGTTCACTCTTTGAACGTACAAGCTTACCATCCTTTCGAATGGCAATGCCAGATACATAAATACTTTTTGCATACCGGTGGCCTGCGAGTCAATTTTTAAAGAAGTCATTGTTTGGGACATTAAACGGTTGGCTCCACAGATGGGCGAGAACAGAATAGAACACATTTTTTCCATGACTAAATAAGATTGATACTTAGTTATTGTGTAAACTTTCGAAATGCAGAAAGGTTACAGGAAAATGAAACTAAAAAGTTGGCTGGCTTATTGACTGAATAATTTTTGTGGTGGGGAGCATAAAAAAGTGAGAGGTTTTAGGGGTATTCGTTCAGTAAACAGACAGTCATAGCTCGCAGTGCTGGTCAGCGAGTCTCACGAAACGTCCTAATTTTGGTTCACTGGCCTGCTTCCATGGAACTCGGACAAACTGTACCTTGAATGGAGGGTTTCATGAGATTGACAAAACTGCCGTCTTTATACCAGCATATGACGAAATTTTTGAAGTCACTTTACATCTTTCTATCACCTTTATTTCTAGCCTGTTCGGCTTTTGACAGTGGTGGAGATAAAATAGTGGACGATTATGAAGTGTCATGGATCGGTGACCGTCAACAAAGAGCACTGTATAAAGGCGAACAGCTGATTCGCCCGTATTTATTTGCGGTTGGGCACAATTCGATGTTCATTTTCGCCAAACGGCATGAACTGATTTTAATCAATGGACAAGGGGAGGTTAACGAATCAGCGGTGTACTACTATATCATTGAGCGCACAGCAAAGTCGTTTCAGGACAAGCCTGTATATGGCCCGCTGTTGGAAGATGCTTTTATTAAGAAAAGTACTGAAATTGGAATAGAACAGCCAAAGTTTAATCTATCGTATTTATTCCAAATTTAAGCAGTACGCTCGCCATTGTCTCATAATTCGTCTGATCGTTGCTACGGATTCGGGCCATGAGGCGCAGGCCGTGAGTGTCTCAGGTTCGAGGATTTAGTGAGGCCCATGAAAATATTGCCTAAAAAAACTTTACTCTTATGTAATCGAAAATTTCGGTTTTACTCGGTGCCCTTCAAAATCTTTGCGATTTCATTTTCCAGATCAGCTAAATCGAGCCTGCTGGCATTGGATAAAAGCAGTATCATTTGATTACCCGTTGTTCTTCTGCTTAAAAAGCTTGTGTAGCCGGGAAGATCACCTTTATGGTACGAGACGTCCCAAACACCCCCACGTTCTCGTAGAAACCAACCGTAGCCACATTTTTGGTTGACGTGTTGGCGAAACATCAAAGCTTGCAATGATTTAGGCAAAAAATCTTGCGAGTCAATACCCTGGCTAAATTTGACCATGTCCGTGGCGGTGGAAAATAGCGATCCTGCTCCATCTATCGTTCCAAGAGAATACGCAATTTCATCCACCTCTTGCTGTGAGGCGTCTTTATAGCCTACTGCCAGATTTGATATACTTGCCATATCCCTTGCCACACCTGATGAGTTCATGTTTAACGGACTCAAAATAATAGTGTTAACTAACTCTTTGTAGGATTTTCCAGACGAAATCTCTGCAATCTCTTTTAAGAGGACATAGCCAGAATTTGAATATTCAAAGTCAGAACCTGGGTCAAAATTGCAGACTGTTCCATTCAGATCGTTTTGTTCGAAGACATGCTTCTCAGTGATAAATTCTTTAATCCCAGATGTATGGGTTAGCAAATGATGGATTGTTATTTTTTTATCTCTTAACTCCGGTACTTCGGGGAAAAACTTCTCAATCCCATCATTAAGGTCAAGTTTGCCTTGCTTGGCTAGTTTTAAAATAAGAATGGCTGTGAACGGTTTGGAAAGAGATGCGATCAAAAATTTTGTGCTGTCAGAATTGGGCATAGCAGCCTTCACATTGGCTTCGCCGTAACTTTTCTTGTAAATCACATTCCCTTTGTCAAGTACAATTGCGTTTCCAACGAATTCGCGTTTTTTAAATGCCTTTTCCAACACATAGTCGATTTTTTCTGGCTTCGTTTTTCCGGGATTTATCTCGCAGCTTGTTAGCGTGGAAATAAGCAATAGCAATCCCGCAGCCATGAAAATGGCTCTAAATTTGGTTGTCATATTTTGAAGTATTTAGTTATTCCATATCCAATATATCTCCGGGCTTACAGTCCAGCGTCTTGCAAATGGCTTCCAAGGTGGAGAATCGAACGCCCTTTACCTTACCGGTTTTTAGCAGGGAAAGGTTGGTCATTGAAATGCCAAGCTTGTCTGACAATTCCGTTAGCGACATTTTCTTTTTCGCCATTGCCACATCCAGGTTTACGATAATTGCCATAGTTTATAGGATAGATTCGCTGTCGGCCTGATACTCGTATCCTTTCCTGAATACCTCAGAAAGAATTAGCAGCAGCAACCCCAGAAATAAAGTTCGAAAGTCAAAACTTAACTGAAACGGATCTAATGAAGCTCCCGAAAGGATCATGGTGGAACGGGTGTACATGTGATGAAAAACCGTTTCCAGTAAGTCGAAAAATACCAGGAATAGAATTGAGAACGCGATCCATTTAATCCTTGCGGCATTATTGCCTAGAAAGGGTTGGTTTTCTGAGAACCCGGAAAATATTTTTTTCAGTTGCCAGGTCACAAACATGATTAACCCGATATAGATTAAATTATGCAGGGATTGAAGTAACCTGCGTCCTATCGTGGCATCTTCAAACGATAAAGTTTGTTCTACTCTTGGGTTGTCCGCATCTGATCTCCCCGACCATAAGAAATCGGTGATTTTGTCACTTGTGGGACTTATCGTTGGCTCAGTTTCGACCGATTCGATAGTAACTGGCCATGAATAACGGATACCGTCATCATCAAGAAAAACCAGTGGCGGTGTTAGTAAAAGCAAAAATTCGAGATACCACACTGCGGTGATGACCTTTTTAAGAAGTGACGAAATGGATCGTGCGCCTAATGCTTTCATCGATTTAAATTTTAAATCGAAGGTAAATAATATTACTTAAAACACAAATTATTTTATGTAAAACATAAAATAACTGTTATGGTTACCCTGTCATCATGTCCCTACGGTTTCCCAGTTCTCACAGGAAACATCAGCAAACTGTCGCTGGACCGGGCAGCTGGGAGACTATAATCGCCTCAGGCGCGAGCGTCCTATGAGATTATCGTTGATAAATAAAAACCGGGAATACTTTGCAGTACGCCCGGCATAATCTGAAAACGTTGAGAATAGCTTATACACTTACAATTTACGATTACTGATCACAAATTCCGAATTTTCCCCCACGCCGGCGGCCCAAATGCATGAATGGCTCAAAGAGCACTTTGACTACCTACCAGCGGTCTCACAAAAAACGGTGTTTAATTTCGTCTGCTGGGTTAGGGAGAAACATCAGGTTCCAGTAACAAATACCGAGCGTGAGTATCAAATTGATTGACGAGCTTCCGTATGGGAAGCAACGGGGCTGCATTGACCCAGTCTGCCTTGGAAAGCTCGTTTGCGGCAAACCGGTCCAGGTGCCTGGCCTGCCACATCAGGCTGCGGAGCCCATGGATCTTTTCTCCAAAATTTTCCCCATTCGGTACGCCCCACTCCCGATCGGCGAACCATGGGATAATGCCGTCCCAGCGGGAAAATGCGTGGTCACGGTCGCGTGGGACCGGCCTGAAAACCTCCCCGCGCTGATCCTTGAAACCAGCCCACTTCCAGTTGTTTTCGTGCTTGCTCCAATCGCCGATCCAGAGATCAAAAACCCTGGCTTTGCCAAATTCCTTTTTATCAATGTAGTTATCGTGGTCGTGATAAATTTTGGAAAACATTTTAAAGCTCTTCTCAATGTCGTTGGCGCCAGCAAACACCTTATCCTTCGCAATTTTATCATTTGGCCGCTCTTCCAGCATTCCAAACAGGCCCGCATAATCAGCCCGAAAATCCCCCAGTTTCTCAGACTTGGGCAGTACATATAGCTTTGGCGTAGCGTGCAAAACACCGATTTTATCCATCAGCGGCGCTACGGCCATCGCTCCATAAGGCTGCTGCGTCGAAGTCTGGTCTTTCAGCACGTCTGCAGCCACGGTACCTCTCAGTTCAAAACCCAGTGCGCGGTAAGGGTCCTTGTCCACTGAGCGGAAAACGTACTCTTTTCCGTCGCCAGCCGACAGTTTGAGCGAGGTTGTTTGCCGGCCGCCGCCTTTTCCGGTGATCGTCAAACCTTTGTAAGTATTGCTCAAATCCAGAAAAGGCACTTGGACCGGCGTGGTCCAGGAGGCGCGGTAATGCTGGCCAAACCAGAGCCGCTTAAACCAGCCGCTGGCATATTCAGGACCTGCCGCAACTTTGGTAAAAATTCCGGTTTCGGGCGGAGTTTGAGCAGTGGCTGTAATTTCAGGTCGGGAAATAGAAGCGTTAATAAGCACGCCGGTTTTAGATGCCGACAATTGATTTGCCCCAACATTCAACTGCGAAAAACTTACCTGACCGTTTTGGTTATACGTGAGCTCGACGACGCCTGGCGCGGAAGATCTCAGGACTGCGCGCCGGGATTTCACTACAAAGCCAGCCGAGACAGGCGCGCCGCTATTGATAAAAAAGTTGCTTTCCGCTTTGATGATGGAATGGTTCCGCTCATGCCCGGATGCAAAAACGACCGAAGAATAATCATGGAGCACATTCGCGATCCGGTAGCGGAATGCGTCAAACTGCTGATTGACAATGTCTTTACTTGTACCCACATTTTGCCGGAATGCAACTTTGGGAGGCAGCAGGTAATCGGAAACCGCGAACCTTCCGCCATAATTCCCCAGCGATACCAGCGGGAAATGCGACAGGATCAGCACATTTTTACTTTTTGCTTCGTCGAGCATACCTTCCAGCTCTTCGATAAAATTATCGGTATCCGCAATCGTGCAGGCATCGGAGGTCGGCAGGGGTTTATCGAAAGGATGGTTCCACCACTGTGAATTGATCACGACAATTTCCAAGTTTGGAAATGATACCGTCCACGGCCCGGGGCAGCCTTGATTCAGAAAAACTTGGAAACGCGGATGTCCGGCCTGGGAAAGCAGTTTTTCGAGCGAGCGTATCTTCTTCCACCCGCCTTCTCCTGAGTCCATCCAATCACGGTCACCCTGATTAAGCAATATGAAAAGCTTGGGATTGCTATCCAGCAAGCCATTTGCTTTCGATTTCCAGGTCAGTATTTGTTCGCTGGTGTAAGATTCAGGAAAAACATCCCCGTTCAAAGCTCAAATCACGGTATCCGGATTGTTGCGGATGTGTTCTCTAATGATTTCAAATAATTGATTAGGATCTTTTAAATCCGCAGTGTTACCGGTCAGCACTACTTTCACATCCGCTGCGCGAACGTGATCAAAGGAAAAAAACAAAAATGCAAAGACCAGCAATGCAAATTTAATGGCGAAAAATGACCTGTGCAGGTGTAGTTTCATCAGAGGCTTATTGTCGGATTTTAGTCAGTGCTTTCATGAGATCGACCTCTTGTAGTCTGTGTGTAATTTACCTTCATATGTGCTGCTTTTGGCCAAGGCTTCGTTGCCAATTCGACATCCAAAGTACAACATGCCGGTCTTCAATGCGCTCCAATTGAATTTTTTCTATTTGCTTAATCGAGTCGAAAGGAATGATGACCGAGTAAGGAATGTCCTTTCGTGGGGAATCAAGCGGCATTCTTAATCCAAGCGCATCTTCTTTCAGCTCGATTTCCAGAACGGACTCCCGGTTGAAGTGGATCGGCTCATAAAAATGCATTTGCTGGTCGAAAAAATAATAGCGGGCGTAAATGATGTAATTTACATCAGAATATTCCAAATCCGCCAGCATTTGATATAGGATATTCAGGAGAAATAGGTTCATGTGAAAATGTTCCGGGCTAGTGAATAATTATGAATAGGAAAATCGCTTGGGGTTTTGTCCATAATGTCTTTCAAACAGTCGGCTGAAATGGCTCAAATTGGTAAAGCCAATGTCGTAGCCGACCTGCGCTACGGAGCGTTTCCCTTTTTTCAACAGGAAGGCCGCCTCCTCCATTCTTGCTTGTTGGAAATAATTGTATATCGTAGTGCCATAAGTTTGCTTGAATAAACTTTTGAGCTTGGTTTCGCTCATGGCAGCGATCTGAGATAATTCGCGCAAGACAGGAGGCTTACTTAGATCGCGGACAATTTCGTCCCGAATGTAAAGCAGCCTGCTGATGTCGGCACTGTTAATCGCCTGATTGGCATGTTCACGCAGCGATAATTTGTAGAAAACGTGATACAGCAATTCTTGCACCTTGATCCGCACATAAAAGTTGCTCAGCATATCGCCCATGTTTATGGCAATCATGTTTTTGAGCAACAACTTTGTTTCCGCCGACATATTTTCGAAAAAAAGAAAAGAACTCCCATTACCTGTGATTGTTTCAAGCACTGAGCTGGGTTTATCAATGGAAATAAATTCCTTTAAACTGTCCGGCCTAATGGCAATGACCATATAATTAATAAGTCTTTGAGCCGGAAAGCATATGACCGAACTAAGGTCATTGGAGGTAACCTGAATAGCTGAATTGCCCCGCGCGGAAAATTGGACCTGAGGATTGTTGTTATATGTAATTGCAAGAGGTTCGTCGTTACTGTAAAAGAAAACGGTTATTAGATCGCTGGCTATTGCCGATGCATTTCGACGGATAATTAAGTCTTCTTTTAATTGAAAATGATGGAGGGTTACTTCGAAATCGGGTCCGAACACGATCTGACGGATATAGCCGTGCCCCAAATGTTTGGGTATTTCAAGAACATTGTCATGCACTTCGGCTCGAATGTGACGGGCAAAAGAGTTAAGAAAATCAAAATCAGGAGTAGCTGAAAAACTAAATGTCATATCGCGTTTTTTTAAAGCCAGACTCAACCAGCCGATCAAAAATTTTATGATTTATCCTACCATTTAAATGATCGCGTGCGATTACTGTTTCAGGATTGGTTTTAATGTATAGTAAATCCATTCCTGATATGTAACCAATTCATTTTCAGTACTTTAAATTTTGAGTAGCGATATTTCGCTACTTTATTTCGCTATTCATCGAACGGATTATTTGTCAGAGCGTCTAAAACCCGCCGGGATCGCATCCCTAGCGCTTCAAACAGAGCACGGCTGACAAAAGATTGTTACCGCTGAAAATGCCATGTAAGCATCATTTTCTATATTTACTTCCATAGGCATATCAAGATCCAGTTCCCTGACAACCTCATGGTGCGTTTGTTTATGGAGTCAATACAATACAGGTCCATATTGAAAATCCCGGCAGTGATCCGTGCGATGGGGATTTGTACCTATTTGTGTCTGACCTTTTTTGTGGCAAATGCTCAAAGCATTCCGAACGATTCAACAAAAGAATTGTTAGCAGCACTGCGCAAAGAGCAACCTGACTCTTTGAAGATCAAGTCACTCATTCATTTGGGTAATTACATCGCCGATAAACAAGGGGCAGGCAAGCCACAAACTGACAGCGCAGCGGTATTTTACAACAAAGGTTTAAAGCTGGCCAGAACAATCCATTCGCTTAAATGGGAGAATAAATGTCTGCGGGCGATTACAAAGAACAATTATCTCGGGCGGTATGATACGACCGGTGCCCATCTTCAATACGCAAATCTGATAAGTAGTTTTCGCCGTGCCGGTGATGTTGCCGGCGAGGCCGAATGCTGGGCAGATTTCGGGGAACTCTTGATCGATCATGCAAAAAGCTTTTCGGAAGCGCTGGTATGTTTTGAACGGCAAAAGCAATTATATCAAAAGATCAATGACAAGCTGGGTGAAAACCGTGCATTAAAACAAATCAGTCTGGTACACAGGCAACAGGGTCAGCTTAAAGAGGCATTAGAGGAAATGACCAGAGCGTATTCATTTTTTAGAATATCCAACAATCTTAAAGAACAAGTGAGTTGTGAAATTCAATTGGCAAATATTTATTGGAAATTGGGAAACACGCAACAAGCTTTATATTTTAATTCCGAAGCTTTAAAAACGGCCAAATCAATCAAAGACGATTATTGGATGGTTATCGCCACCAATTCATTGGGCAGGCAGTATTATGACCTGAAAATGTATGCCGAAGCTTTGCCCCATTTAGAAAGCTCGTTGGCTTTTACAAAAAAAATGAACTCGCGCTATAACTACTCTATTGCGCTGTTAAGTGTCATTGATAATCGGGTTAAGCTCGGCAAAACCCAGGGATTACTTCGCTATCTCACAACTGCTGATCAGGTGATGCCAGCCGTAAATGATATGGACAAGTTAAATATATATTGTGCCTACGGTTTGGTATACCAGTCAATGCAAAATCCTGTGAAAGCTGAAAAATGGTTCTTAAAAACCATAGAAACGTTTGGTAAATTAGACAAAAAGAAAGCCTTCGGAAGTTACGGTCAATTATTTATGCAGACCTATTATAAGTCTATTGGAGATTTCTATATGAGCGAAGCGAAGTTTCAAAAAGCGAGGCTCTACTTTGAAAAGCTCGAACAGCTTTCTCCGAAAGTAAAAACACCCCTATCGGAAAGTGAAATTCAGATCGCATTGTATAAAATAGATTCGGCGTCAGGAAAATATATAAATAGTATCAGGCATTTACAAAATTATAATCAAATCCACGATTCATTATATAATGCCAATTCAGCAAATCAAATCGCAAATCTAAAAGCAAGATATCTGGCTGATCAGCGGGCAAAAGATCTTGTGATTATGAAAGGCAGACAAAAATCACAGGCAATGATTGTGAAGAATGCGAATTTACAACGAGACATCACCCTTGCCGGTATTATAACCGTTTCGCTTCTTGCCGGTCTGGCATACTGGGCTTACAGGAAAAAACAATATGTATATAGCAAGCTTGAACTTCAAGGCGCCCAAATAGATGACCAAAATGTGTCGCTAAGGAAACTTTTGGAAGAAAAAGAAACATTGCTGACTGAAAAGGACTGGCTGATTAAAGAAGTGCATCATCGCGTTAAGAATAATCTTCAACTCATCACAAGTTTGCTTAATCAACAGTCTGCGTCCTCCCGGCAAACGGATGTATTAGAGGCGATAAAGATCAGCAGAAACCGAATTCAGGCGATTTCACTCATTCATTTAAAACTTTCGAATGGCAGTAACCTGGCTAGCCTTAATGTACGGTCGTATGTTTCAGAACTTATAAACAACTTACAGGACGCATTCAATCCGTCTTCACAACTTATCAAATTCACAACGTCGATTGAGCCGATCCAGATAGAACTTGCACAGGCAATTCCAATTGGTCTTATTCTTAATGAAGCGATTACCAATAGCATTAAATATGCATTTGATGCTACCGGCAGTGAAATTTCCATCACCCTGAAACATGTCACACCCACACATGTCATGCTTCAAATTGCCGATAATGGCAGAGGCATTCCCGAGAGTATCGACCCAACGAGCGCATCGTCATTAGGCTTCAAGATTATGCGTGCGTTAAGCGCCCAACTAAGGGGCGATTTTCGCATTGAAAATAAGGAAGGCACCCTGATAACGATTCAATTTCCGTTAAAAAAATTGAAGGACTACGGAAATATCGGCTTTGATAGCGTGTCCCAGAATTAGAGCTTCGTTCAATGTCAACGCCATTTGAACAATTTGACTTTACCAAATGGATTTGTCGTTTTGAACTGTTCTTGTGTCTGATTCGACCATTGACAGTGATAGCTGTGAATTAATTTTGACACACAATAAATGTATTGTGTAACATATTAATTTTCAAGCTCATGACAGATTCAAAACTAACGTCCTACGCTCTGACTGGAATTCTCTATCTAATGCAGCCAGAAGCAAATGCGCAGAAAATTGCGGATAGCACTATGGTAAAAATCAATAAGGAAAGAGCCTTTTATGAAACGCTGGGTAAAGTTTATCCGCCTGATACTTCAATTACAATCGCCGAATCATCCATTGCTGGAATTAAGAGTTACTGGTTCAATCAGAAAATGATAGAACAAAAACGAATCATTATTTACCTGCATGGCGGTGTATATGCATTGGGAAGTATTAACTCGTACAAGCCAATGGTTAGCCATTTGGCAGGGGCCCTAAAATTACCCATTCTCTTTATTGAATATTCCTTAGCGCCGGAACACCCTTATCCCGCTGCAAAAAATGAAGTGTTCAAAGTCTACACCGAGTTAAGGAAAAAATACCCTAGCTTCAATATCACAATTATAGGTGATAGTGCCGGAGGCGGTTTGTCTGTAACATTGGTACATGACTGCATTGAGTCAAACGTACCACTGCCAAACACCTTGGCATTAATTTCACCCTGGATTGACTTAAAAACCAATAACAATTCGTATGTGATAAAGCAATCGGTTGATCCAATATTAAGTAAGAATATGTTGCATGAACATGCTGAACTGTACGCTTCGAACGACTTAAAAAAAGCAGATCCAAGCGAATTGAAATTCAAAAAATTTCCTCCTGTATTCTTATTGGTAGGAACGGATGAAGTACTAAATGACGATTCAAAAAATTTCTACAAGGTGATAAAGCCTATCCAAAAAACTACAAAACTGAAAGAATACAACGGCCAAAAACATGTATGGTTGTTTTCGGATATTCATTCAAATGAATCGATCGCTGCAATCAACGATATCCAACAATTTTTATCTGCAAATTAAACATATAATACCAAGGTTCTCGGGAAGCTTGGATACTTGTGTAGACAGGCTCCCGAACCATAGTTGTAATCTCAGTTCCCGTAGCTGGATGTTCTCTTGATTCCTAGCTTCTTCATTTTAGAGTTGAGTGTGCTTGGCGGCAGGCCAAGAATTTCAGCGGCTCCCCCGGGACCATTTACCCTCCCGTTGCACCTTTTCAGCACGGACAAGATGTGTTCTATTTCGATTTGATGAAGTGTTTTATTGGCATCGGCTCCAAATGATGGAAGGAATTTGCCTGAAGTCACTGTTGGCAGCTCTACGCTGTCAATAATTTGTCCCTGTGTTTTGATCAGGGTACGTTCCATCAAATGTTCCAATTCACGAATGTTCCCTGGCCACTGATATTCTGACAATTGCCTTAGCACGCGTGCGCTGAATTCAGGAATGATTTTTCTTCCCAAAGCAGTTGCAGTCTTTTCAGTAAAATGTTTAGCAAGTATTAAAATGTCTTCTCCCCGCTCTCTCAAAGGCGGAAGCGTAACCGGATAGACATTCAGGCGATAGAATAGATCGAGTCGGAACCGGCCTTCCCCCACCTCTTTTTCCAGATTGCGGTTCGTTGCGGCGATAATGCGTATATCAACACTGATCGTTTTACTGCTCCCTATGCGTTCAAAATGTTTTTCCTGTAAAAATCTTAATAATTTGACCTGTGACTCAAGCGGCAACTCACCGATCTCATCCAGGAAGACTGTTCCGCCGTTGGCAGCTTCCAACTTCCCTATACGCCTTTCGTTAGCGCCTGTGAAAGCGCCTTTTTCGTGACCAAAAAGTTCTGATTCAATCAGATCCGCCGGCATTGCTGCACAATTGATTGTTATGAAAGGCTTTGATTTTCTCGATGAAAGCAGGTGAACATTGTAGGCTATTTTTTCTTTACCTGTCCCGCTTTCTCCCAAGATCAGCACAGTTACATTTGTAGTTGCAACTAGTTTTACCTGATCAAGAACTTCAAGTAACGGGGTGCTGTGACCAACTATTCCTTCAAACTTAATATTGGATCCGGGAGGCTGCACACTTACAGCACGGCGCGGAACATTCGGACTTTTATCCAAAGGTTTATGAGAGAGCTGCTTGAACAGACGGTAAATGACCTTCTCCGACCTGCTTAACAGCTTTTCGTGAGAACGGTCATAGCTGTCCTGATTTTTGCTAAAAAACCCGAGTTGCAGCACTCCGTCTTTATTTTTGCATTCGAACTGTAAGGTTGCCCGGAAATCACCATTCAATGTCTGCTTTTTCTTCGAAAATTCAACATCAGCGGTCAAAGTGAAAGAAGCGCCTTGGATCACTTTTGCACTAGCCGCAACTTCCCCATCATTTTCAATACTTTTAAATTCCGCGGAACTATCGGAAGGCTGAATTCGAACCCCTGATAAAGCCTGATATTCGCTGTAACCGATTCTCTGAAACGCTTCGGCAGATGCTTCATCCTGTCCGTAAGGGTGAAAATTGTAAACCATCAGGTCAAACGGTATTACGGACTGAAAGGCTGCCGGGGTCCTGTCAAGCTTATTGATGTGAGGCGTATATTCATCTGCTAACGACCAAAGGCTTTGCTGAAGGAATGACTCGCGTTGGGCTGACAATTCAAGAATGCTGGCATGTTTACCCCGCGCTATTTCCAGCATGAGCAGCAGGTCTTTTTCCCGGAAAGGCTTCACCAAAAAACCGTAAGGTTGGGTTGCCTTTGCCGTTTCCAGAACACTTTGATTTGTGTTTGCAGAGATGTATATAAACCCAATGCCCTTCTCCTGTAGATAAGGTGCCAGATCAGTCCCTAGTGAATCGTCCTGTAAAAATATGTCAAGCAAGACCCATGTTGGACGATGTTTCTCAATCGCTTCTTTCGCCGATCTTACGGTGTCGGTTGTTGCACATACATGATAGCCCGCATTTTCTACCATGCTGGCAAGATCACCGGCGACAATAAAGTCGTCCTCAACTATTAAAATCCGTTCATTCATAACTTTCCAACAAAATCGGATCTTGGTCAGAGCACCGATGTCAGTGGTTTGACAAAGATCCGGCTATGTTACATAAAAATTACTGGCTTCTGTTACCAGCGCTGTCTTCATTTATTAATGTTATTTAAAATTATGGCGTTTTTTACATGGTTTTCGATTCCAGGTTTTCTTTGCAGATTTTCATTGCCTGTTCGAGCATACCTTGAAAATCAGTAAGAAGATGCTCCTGAATGATTTGCCTGGCATCATTATTCCTGGCCGTGATCACATACTTCCAATCAATCAGCACGGAATTTTCGTCAAGGGCGATAAACACCCATGCCCCATCGATTCGCTCAATCAGATTGTTCAAGCCTTCCGACGAGAAGTTTTCCAACTTGTAAGAAAAATAATTAGGGTAATCCACATGCAGCATACTTTCAAAAGCCGAATTTCCGTCTGCGAAAGTTACCGTACGGGATCTACCAGCGGTGATCCAAAGTTCTTGTTCGTCCGTTTTGACGATCGCTGGAATAGCATTATATCCAGGAAAGATAAGGTCTAAGGGAATCGGTTGAATAAAATCGAATGCGACCTTTATAGGAACATTCACAGTTTCCAATACTCTGGCAGTTGGATTGTTAAGTTGGCTTCGTTCAAGCGTTTGGTTTGTTTCCATGATTTCAAATGTTTGTATTTAAATTCGAAATTGGAAATACGCCAGCAGGAAAAATACTCTGAAACGACGTTAATTCAGTTCAATCCGACAGACAAAAAAACTTGTACGCTTCCCTACTGAATTATTTCCTTCCGATGGTTTAGTCCCCAGTCTCGCATGGCTTCTATGATCTGCCCGAAGGTGCGCCCGTAGTCAGTAATGGAATACTCGACTCCAATCGGTTTGGCGTCAATAACCGTGCGATCCAGGAGCTTGTTTTGTTCCATATCCTATAATTCCCTTGAAAGCATCCGGGGCGAAATGCCTATCTCCTGTGCGAGTGCTTTGAAACGATATGGCCGCTCGTTTAGGGTCAATAAGATCAAAACTTTCCATTTGCCCCCGATCAGATCGAGCGTGTCCCGTACAGCCATTCTATTTCGGCCGCATTCTAGTTTGCTTATTTGCACCATGCTATACTGTATGATGCCGGTATACTAAATGTAACCAATAACAAAAGTATATCACCCTCGGCGTATTATTGTGATATTATTTAAAACGGATAATATCATTTTTTCAAACCCAAAAAAGCAGCAGAATCTGTTCTTGCATTCATTTTGACTTTGACATTATCAGTAATCATTGTAACGATAAGCTTTCAGAAATCATGAAAACCCAAATATTGAAATCAACCGACCGTGGTCAGATACAGAATGCAGTATTTGAAGGCCGGACGTTGTTCAGCAACGGAATGTCCAGCTCTAAGCTACCTCAAAGTTTCGGCGCACTTTATGTCTTTAACGATGATGTCCTATTCCCAAAAAGCCACCTGGGCATGCACCCGCACAAGAACGTAGAAATTATCACACTGATGATTTCCGGCACAGAATCACATCGGGATACCCTTGGCGCGCGCGAAGAATACCGTGCTGGCGATGTGCAATTAATCAGCAGCGGTAAAGGGCTGCAACATGAAGGCGGCAATGTTTCGGATTCAGAAAATGCCCGGCATTTGCAGATATGGGTAGCACCTGCCCAGTTAGACCTGATGCCTTCGGTGCAGGTCCTAAAATCAGGACACGGATTTGATGGTTTACAAGAAAAACTAATGGTTTCTCCAAATGGGGCCCAGGATTCATTAACCATCCAACAGGATGTTTGGATGTACCAGATAAATATACCAAATCATAGTCCCCACAGCTATCAAATAAATAACCCTGGAAACGGGGTGTTGGCTTATGTACTTCGAGGAGAGCTTACTATTAATGACATTGAAGTGCAGAAGGAGGATACTGTTTTTATCAGTGAAGCTGCTCAGCATCAAATCTCAATCAGACAGTTCAGAAATTATCCTGATTGAAACCATTCTTTAAATTTGACTTTATTTCACTGAACATGCCGACCGTTCCAAGTGGTGCATGCTCAGCGGAATAAAACCCGATCAGTCTTGGCTTGCTTTCCTGAGTAACTTTGACAAAACGAGGTTTTCAACGATGGAATCTTAACTTATCAGTTGCTTTGTCTACCTCCTTGCTTGCACCATACAATATGATCCCGACCAGATTCAATGCTGTATCTGAGAATTTGGCAATCTCAACAACGTTCTCATTTTCATTTTTTGTTGTAAATAACTCCCTGGTGTAGATTCCGATAGATAATCCGCGATCTGAGGCCCTGTTGAAGGCGCGCCTTAATTGCTCGCCAGTTTCAGCTTCATAAATTAGTATCGGATGCTTTAGGAATGGCAGATAAGCCGTTCCCGATGCACTGACAAGTGGTGCGCCATGTGTTTGTGGCAAGGCGATAGCGACCGAGCTCGCCAGGAAAGCAGTAACATTCAGCTTTTGCCAGTCAAGCAAATCGCTCAGAATGACCACTGCCATTTTATGTTCATACATATCTTAAATATTAGTTCTTAGATGGATTACGGCTGCTGATATCAACAGCCATTTGGATGTTGCATCGTTCATAGGGTGTTGGTTGACCTGCAATTTTCTGAAAACCAAGCTTGTGATAGAGATTAATGGCCGGTTTAAGTATGGTATTGCTTTCAAGATAGACCTTCTTTGCATTCATTTCACTTGCCCGGTCTAACGCGGCATTGCCCAACAGCCAACCAATATTTTTGCCCTGGGCAGCAGGAGAAACCGCCATTTTTGCAAGTTCTAAGTCATATTCACCGTCATTCATTTTAATCAAAGCGCAAACGCCGACGGGCTGGTTATGATACAATGCGACCAGGATCAAACCGCCATTTTCAAGTATATAGCCTTCCGGGTCATTCAAAGATTTATAGTCCGCTTCCTCCATCTCAAAATAGGAGGAAATCCACTGCTCATTCAACGCTTTGAAAGCCTGAGCATACTTAGGCTCATAGTTTACGATTTGGACGTCATTACTTTCCCTGGCCTTCTTTTGCTCGGTCACCCTTCGCAGTAAAGATTTCTGCATGAGTAAAAACTCCCATTCCTCAACTGCTTTCCAAAGGTTATGGGTGCCCTGTGCTGTTATACCGTGGATTGCATTTTCAACATCCTTATATTGAAACTGAATCCGTTCCAAATAGCTCCGACCCTTCTCCGAAAGGCTCACCATGTTCCGTCTGCCGTCCAAGTCATCCTTTCTTTCCTGAATCAGCCCACTCATTGTCATCTCGCTGATGATCTTACTCACCGAAGGATGAGAGTGCCCGATTTCCTGTGCAATGCCTGTTATTGTCTTTTCCTCCCCTGTCGATAAAACATAGAATACAGGAAACCATTTAGGGTGCAAATCGATATCATATAACTTATAAATGTCAGATGCATCATCTGTTATCCGATCTGTCAGCACCCTTAAACGGCTCCCGATCGCCATGGCACCAGCTTTTTCAAAAAATTCCATATTTAAAACAATCAATTACGTAATTGGTTACGTAAATGTAATTGTTTTATTTTTTCTACACAAATCCAGTAACTCATCCAAGAAAGTCAGGCGCAAACACTTGCTGTCCATACCGCTGCGCAACCTCCTGTAAATATTGGACATAAGCCTTATCAATAGTTGGCATGGGCAGAAATTGGCCATTCTCGACGGGCTGGCCGACCTCTTCAAAGAACTGATCCAGCCCAGCAGGTATCACGGTGCACAGCAGGCGCGCAGTATTTTCAGTTTTATTTTTAAAGCTATGGACTACACCGCCTTTGGGGATATTAATGTATGAACCCTTAACTGCAACATAAGTGCCCATCTCTGACTTCACCTCGACTTCTCCGTCGATCACATAAAAGCACTCCTCAAAATCGGGATGCGCATGTGGCCCAGGACCGCTGCCGGGTGGTATGAGCATATCAATAGCAGCAAATGCACCATGGGTGTCTTTTCCGCTAATCAGTGTCCTGTAAGTGCCGCCCATGACTGAAACACTGCTGCCTTCTTGGGGACCACGGGCAATCGGAGCTTTTTTTTCGTTTTCCATTTAAAAAAATTTGAGTTTTAGCAAAGTTCAGCAAGCGACTATCTTAAAAATATCCCAACAAGACATTAAATCAGCTCCATAGGACAAACAGCTCGCTACTTAGTTAAATACGTAACCCCCGCAACAAGTGTATCTATTAAAGTAAGTACAGCTCCGTAAAGTTGCCATGTCTTTTCGGACTGTTTTTATGACTTTTCGCGCTATTTGTGGATTTAAAGATGATGCAACTTTGTGGTGCAAAAATTAAAACACTTCCAATGAAAAAGCTATTTGTCCCTTTCGAAAAGGGCACATTCCGGTTAAAAAATCATGTCGTAATGGCCCCAATGACCAGGAGCCGGGCGATAAATAATTTACCCAACGAGCTGATGGCCACCTACTATAAGCAACGCTCAGGTGCAGGGCTGATCGTTACCGAGGGCACCTCGCCCAGCCCAGAAGGATTAGGATATCCGCGTATACCAGGTGTTTTTTCTGATGAACAGGTTGAAGGCTGGAAAGCAGTTACAGCTGCTGTACATGCTGGTGGTTCAAAGATATTCCTGCAATTGATGCATACAGGAAGGATTGCACATGTTGATAATCTACCCGAGGGATACCATCCGGTGGGCCTGTCAGATATTAGGGCAGCCGGAGAAATCTTCACCGACACTGAGGGCCCTCAGCAGCATTCAGTGCCTGTGCCTCTCGATGCATCGGCTATTGAAAACCTAATTAACGACTTTGAGAAGGCTGCTTTAAACGCTATGAAAGCTGGATTTGACGGCGTTGAACTGCATGGCGCTAACGGATACATTCTCGAGCAATCGCTAAACCCTCATGTCAATAATCGTTCAGACGATTTTGGCGGCAGTATAGAGAACCGCAGCCGCCTGACCTTGCAAATCGTTGAAAGGATTGCTGATATAATTGGTGCCGAAAAGGTAGGGCTGCGTATCTCGCCCTATTCAACATTGAGCGACATGCCCGTTTACAATGAAGAAGACGTGCATGAGACCTACACTTACCTGGCCACCGAATTAAACCGCCTCAGCGTTGCCTACATTCATGTTTCCAATAATCCAGGTATCCCACAGAAAACGCACGCAGCAATCCGCAGCAACTTTTCTAATACACTGATCTACTGTAACGGCCTAACACCTGAAACTGCGGAAGAAAAACTTCAGGACGCATCGGCCGATCTGGTAGCATTCGGAAGAAGCTTTTTAGCTAACCCTGACTTCATGAGGAAAATGGAAAAAAAAGCCGCCCTCAATGAGGTGGACTATATGACCCTTTACACACCTGGGGAGCAAGGATATATCGATTACCCGGAGTCAGCCAACTAACGTTATGGCAAATTTTCACAGTAAGGTTAGGCAACTTTATTAGTTGCCGACCTTACTGTGAAAATCATTAAAGAAAACGGGCTTTGTGATTTAAATCATCATTCCGCCTGAAAGCTCTATCCTTTGTCCGTTTAGCCAACCTGCTTCTGGTGTGCATAGAAACGCAACAACACCTCCAATATCCTCCGGCTCACCTACTCTGCCCAAGGCAGTAATACCTGCAATTGCTTTTCTTTTGTCATCGTCATTTTTGCTTGCACCACCACCAAAGTCGGTAGCAATAGCACCAGGAGCAACTACATTGGCGGAAATTTTTCTTACCCCTAATTCTTTTGCCAGACTTTTTGTATAAATTTCGATAGCTCCCTTCATGCTGGCATAAGCTGATAAATTTGGAAATGTAGTTCTTGTAACCCCTGATGAAATATTGATAATGCTGCCCCCGTCATTTATCAATGGCAACATTTTTTGTGTGAAAAAATAAACGCCTTTGAAATGGATGTTCATCATGCTGTCAAATGCCTCCTCAGTAGTTTCGGCCACACTTCCAAAAAGTCCTGTCCCTGCATTGTTTACCAAAAAATCAAAAGTTGTTTTTCCAAACTGCCGGCCTAGATAACTGGAAAGCTTTTCAACAAAATTGGCAAAGTTTTTAATATTGCTTGTGTCTAACTGAAATGCTTGTGCTGTTTGTCCCATGGAGGCAATTTCGTTCACCACCTCATTTGCTGCAGTTTCATTGCTGTTGTAAGTGAGCACAATATCGATTCCTTTTTTGGCAATACTGATTGCCATGTCCCTGCCTAATCCACGGCTTCCGCCTGTGACTAGTGCGATTTTTCTATTGCTCATGATAATTGCTTGTTAGTTTTATTTTTAAAATGAATGTGGCCTGAGTGGTTTCTGATGTTGTCAATTTTAAATGAAATCACTTTAAGCTTGATTAAGAGTCAAAGAAGGATAGTCTATATAACCTGCGGCACCGCCTCCGAACATCGTTGCCCTGTCTAGTTCATTGAGCGCTGCACTTTTTTCAAATCGTCTGGGCAAGTCAGGGTTTGCCAGGAAAATTGTACCGAATGAGATCAGTTGAGCGATCCCGTTTTCAAGTTCTGCTTCACCGGAAGCTTTGTCGTAACCGGCATTCGCAATCACGGTCTGTTGTATCATGCGGCCGAACAATTCTATTTCATCATCCGCCGGATAGTGGGCAGGCGAAGGGAAGTACGGACTGCGCCTCATCAGTTCGACATAGGCAAAATCTAATTTGTTAAGCTCTTCAATCAGATGAGTGTATGTGCTGGCAGGATCATCCAAAACCATATTGCCGTAGGGATGAAAAGGCGAAATTTTAATCCCTACCTTATCGCCACCAACTGCACTAATCAATTCCTGCATTACTTCCAGCACGAAACGGACTTTGTTAGGAATGCTTCCACCGTACTGGTCCGTTCTCTGGTTTGCACTTTCTGCCAGAAACTGGCTTGGCAAATAACCATTGGCTGCATGAAGCTCCACTCCATCGAAACCTGCCTGCATTGCATTTTTAGCGGCTTGCCCGTAATCCTTTATTGTTTGCCTGATTTGATCAATGGTAATTTCTTGAGGGGTTTCATAATCCTTCAAACCCTGTGAGGTGAAATGTTGCATGCCTTGTATAGGCAATGCAGATGGCGCTAGGGGTAATTTGCCATTCCTGTCGATGGAGTGCCCTACGCGACCTGTGTGCCAGAGCTGGGCTATGATGACGCCTCCATGATCGTGCACAGACTTTGTAACTTTTCCCCAGGCCTCGATTTGATCGCTACTGTAAATGCCAGGTGTAAGCGGGCTGCCAGTTGCGTCCTGACTTATTCTGATAGCTTCGGTAAATAGCAGACCGGCACTCACTCTTTGCGTATAATATTGAACGGTCATATCACCTACAATTCCGTTCTGATCCGCGCGGCTTCTCGTCATAGCAGACATGGCCATTTTGTTTTTTAAAGCTAAATTTCCTAGCTGTGTCTTTTCTAATAATTTCATAATATTGATTAATTTATTGTCACATTCTTATGATGCAAAGATCTCTGTATGAAGAAGGATGAACTTTTGGATAGGTGATCAGTAATCACCGATCCTTCATGGCTTTGTTACCATGGGATTTCACCGGTTTCAGGATTGGTTTCTTCACTAAAAAATTTACCTGTAGGTCCGTCTTGGTCAATCAATGCGTATGTCACTATACGTCGCCCGGCATCTTCAACATCTCCTCCATTGTTACCGGTAAATTCAGTCCTTGTATAGCCCGGACAAACTGCATTTACTTTGAAGGGAGTGCCTTGCAGCTGGTAAGCTAATTGAATGGTATACATATTCAGAGCCGCTTTTGAAGATGCATAGACCGCATATTTGGCGTAGTTATAAATTGGCCAGCCCGGATTGCTTTGAAGCGATAGTGAACCCACGCTCGTACTTACATTGACAATTCTGGGCTGGGACGATCTCCGCAGTAAATCAATAAACGCCGCTGTAACTCTTGCTACGCCGATTACATTGGTATTGAAGGCCGCTAGAAATTGGTCCGAACTTGCTTCAAGCGCCGTATAAGGTGGCTTTCCACCATTGATCCCCGCATTGTTGATGAGAACATCCAGGACATTGGTTTTTTCGCCAATTTCCTGGCGGGCAGCCTTTACCGAACTTTCATCTGTTACATCCAGTTGCACGGCTTGCACATCGGTAAGTCCCTCTGACTTCAATATTTTAACGGCATCCAATCCGCTCTGTAAATCACGGCTTGCCAGATACACTTGAAAGCCATTTTGCAATAATTGCCTTGCTGTTTCCAGGCCAATACCCTTATTGGCTCCTGTAATTAATGCTGATTTCATTTTAGTAATTTTATGATTGATTTAATGGCCCTTCACGTTAATAGTGAAGTATTTAAGCTTTTGAATAGCTAATGTTTGATTTTATTGCTTGTTGTAAAGTGGCAAATAAACCCATCTACAAAAGCTTCCGCTGTTGTGGGCGTGGTTGCCGAATCGTCTCTTTTTTGATAATTCATAAACCCGGTTTTGATGGCGGTTCCCATTTCGATCAGGTTGTTTGCAAAATCTTCAGAAACACCGTTGCCTAAGAATGCTTGCTTTACCTGCTCGACGGGTAGCTGAACATATGCTAGGTCAGGATTACCAATCGCCTTACCAATGATGCTGGTAAACTCTCGATATGTATAGTCTCTTGGCCCCATGATGGCTCGGACACTTTTACCGTTAAAGTCAAGGTTTGCCAAATGCGACGCTGCGATTTTTGCAACATCTGCTGTGGCTACCATTGGTATGGCATGGTCCCCATCTGCTGCCGTAGCGTTGAACCCCATTTTTTTAACCAAACCTATTGTCCTAAGGAAGTTTTCCATAAAATAGGCAGAGCGGATATGCAACACATTGACATCCTTCAATTGGTTTAGCCTCACTTCCTGTTCACCAGTCCCTGCCATCATACCATTTCCTTCATGCATATGTGATCCAAGACTGCTCATATTGACGATGTATTTGAGGCCCGACTTTTCGATTGCTTCGATTAAGATGCGCGTAACCTGTCTCTGGTAAGCTCTTGTATTCTCAGCCTTAACATTGTCTGGTAACAGCACAAAAGCACTATCGGCATTTTGGAAGGCACTGGTCAGCGTCTGCACATTGGTGATATCCCCTGCAATAATTTCCGCTCCCAGACTGCGGTATTTTTCTAGCTTTTCGGTGTGCCTTGCGATTAATGTTACCTGATGCCCCTGGTTCAAAAGAATTTCTGAAATTTTGCTACCCACTGTCCCTGTGGCTCCGAGTACTATTATTTTCGTTTTCATTTTTTCTATTTCTAAATTTCTGTTGATTAATTACTATGCAAAGGTCTTGTGATCCGGAAATTAAAACTTGTATCAGATCACTGTTCTGGTTTTAATTCTCGGCAGCTCATCTGTGGAGATTGCCGCTATACATTCCACCATCAAAATGAGGTGCGTTTGTCTGCGTGATGAACAGTACAACATCACTTGTTTCAACAGCCTGAAATGTTGGGCTTTCCATTTCAATCAACACACTTTCTCCTGTGGTTAGGGCTATGGTTTCATCCACGTTTATTTTTCCATCAAATACATAGAACAGAAAGGTGCAACTTTCAGATGGCGCCTGGGGAAGTACAATTTCATGTCCCTTTTCAAGGCGCAGATCCATTAGCCACGTATTACTTCTGATTTGAAGCGGGTAATCATTGCCTTTACCTGCTATTTCCCTCCAACGGTTATTGCTATACGTATCCTGCAACTGGGAGAATTGAACCATTGGGGAAAGACCAGGCGTTTCCGGCCTGATAAAAATTTGCAGCCCCTCTAAGGTGCCACCTTCTTCTAACACCTTTTCCTGATGATAAAAGTTTGCTCCTGCGTTCATCATCATCAATCTTTGATTGGAGATGATGTCTGTGTAACCCTCAGAGTCAAGGTGTTTCACGCTGCCACTTCTCAGATAAGTGAGAATTTCATCATCCTTGTGGGGATGCATTGGAATTAGCGTTCCCGGTGTGATCCTGGCATGATCAATCCGTCCAATCGTATAAAAACCACTGTCGTCTAACTGGGGACGGATGAGTCCGGGATACAGAATCTGTATTCCAAAGCCACCATGCTGTTTACCATATTTGATGGTATTATCTATTTTTGTTAACATGATTTCTGATAATTAACTGTTATTGAAAGTATTTAAGAAATAGCCTAAGCATTCACTGGCAGCGCTTTTAGTTGACTTCTACTACAACCTTTCCAATGTAGCCGCCTTGCTCAGCATATTGATATGCTTCCTTGTAGTTGGCAAATGGAAATATTTTGTTGACTTCAATATCTACCCCATTTCTCACCGCATCTAGCAAAACATCTGTGTACTTATCAGATGGGCTGGCAAGCACTATAATGTGCTTTTGGGACGTAAATAAGTTTTTGATGAATGACAATGGAATTTCGATTGGCTTGGGCGTGGGGTTTAAGAAAAGCGCTTTCGACTTCATGATTTGCTTGGCATTGTCGTAGCCCATTTTGCCTGACAGATCAATGACGATATCGTAAGTGGCTTTCCGGGAAAGCACGTCTTCTTTTGCATAATCTATTACGGAGCTCGCTCCCCATTTTTTTGCAAACTCTGTTCCCTTGCTGCTTGTAACAGCTGTTATGTTAGCGCCTTTTTGTTTTAACAATTGAAGTAAGAACATACCAAAACCGCCGGTCGCTCCATTGATCAATATGTTAGTTTGCGCATGGATATCACCCATTTTCTCCAATGCGGTAACCGCTGCCGTGCCCACCACGGGAATAGAAGCTGCCTGGGCAAAGCTGATATCAACAGGTTTTTTCCAGATCAGCGAGGACGTAACAGCAACATATTCGGCCGAAACACCTTCTTTCATCATATTTTTTACCACGCCGAAAACCTCATCGCCTACTGCAATGCCACTTACAGAATACCCGATATCTTCAACGATGCCAGCGAAATCAGCGCCTGTGTACTTTGGGAATTTCGAGCCGGACATCAATGTCATTTCCCCTTTTCGGATTTTCCAATCCATCGGATTGATGGAAAATGCCTTTACTTTAACCAGCACCTGATCTTCCTTAATAGTTGGTTTTGGCTGTTCTACGGTTTGCAACACGTCTGAGGTTCCAAACTCTTGATATACGATTGCTTTCATGATATGCATGTTTAAATGATATCACAAAGTTGCATCCAGGCATACGCCTAAACTTGTATCAGATCACTGTTCTACGTAAGGTGTCTTGGTAAAGTGTCTTTGTACTAGAGTGTATAAAGAAAAAGCAGGACTAGTAAATCTCAATCAGGTCACTATTATGCTTTAAGGCCTTGGGAGGCATTCCAAACATTTTGTACATATACTTATTGGGTTGTGGAAGGTCGTAAAAGCCCGTGTCGTAGGCAATGTCAGTTAAGCTTCTGTCCTTGTCGGATAGTGTAATGTAGATGGCCTGGCGTAATCGTGTCCATAATAAATACTTAGATAAGCTGCTTCCGGTTTGTTTTTTGAAGAGCGAGGCCAAACGGGATGGGGAAAGAAAAACGATATCGGCGAATGTTTGGGGGGTAATGTTCTGCTCAGAATAGTTGGCCTTGATATATTCAACTATTTTGGTAACCCTTTCGTCATAATCGATGGAAGTCAATTTAATGAGCATGGCATCAACGATCTTGCCCGCATCCAAACTATCTTCCGGCGTCTGAAAGAACGAATTTGTTTCAGATGGTGAGTCAAAAACGACGTAATCCTGGTTTTCTTTGAATCTGCCTGCCAGTTCCAAACCAATATTCGAATAGGGTTCTATATTCAACACATTCAATGTTCCTTTTTCGGCAACACAAAAATGGGGAACATGCGGTTTTATCAAAAAACCGTGAATACGCGCATAAAGTGTCCCGCTAATTGTCGAGTTAACTGGGGTATCGTTCGATAAGACAATTTGATATGCAGAATCATGATGGATTTCGACAGTGAGATTGCGTGCTTTAAGAGCAAGAATAAACGGGTTACTGTTCTGTTTTCTCATAAATTCTGGTTATGTTCATTTAAGTGTGTCTTATTTTAAATTTTCATGACAAGGTAAGTAGGAAGGTGTCTGTAATATATCTCATATATTTATGCAACAGAGAATTGCCATAGGTGTCGAAATAACAGAAAAATTAGTGCTTTTTGCAAACCTGGACCAATGGGACACCGGTCAGTTTTCGTTGCTCACCATCTGGTATCTATCTACTATCTTTAAATTTGTCAGATTTTCGATTTATGGACACTGTGATTCTCCCAGTTAGGCATCCTTTGCTCAGGCGGCACATACAATCATTTTTGTTTTTTAAAGAACATACGCGCCAATCCTTTGCATATACTACTTTCCCAAACACAAACGTTTGCCTGGCAATTTACAGAAACAATCAGGTTATATATAACGTGAATGGTTCAACAAATCACTGCAAAGTAAGCAAAGGCAATGGCAAGGTTAACAGCCGCTTATACGGATTTCACAGGCTGCCATTTTCAGTTTCTATTGATGGGACAATTGATCAGATTTGTATCCTGTTTAAACCAGGGGGGCTTCGTAGCTTTACCCATGAAGGTTTTTCAGATCTCTGGCAATCAAATGAAGTGCTAGAAGATTTGTTTCCAGGTAAAGTAATTAGGCTTATCGATTTGCTCTTTTCGAGCGATGCACCAGTTACGCGAGCTAATTTGTTGGAACAGTTCCTACTTTCCAGGCTTCTGTCCGGCAAAAGCAACTCACTTCTACAAACGTCGCTCAGGCTTATTGAGCAAAACACAGATCCGTTGACTGTAAATCATTTAGCAACTTCACTTAACGTGAATGAGTCAACATTATATCGGCTGTTTTTAGATCACATTGGCCAAAGTCCAAAGGCTTTTTGTCAGACCATCCGGTTTCGTCACGCGCTTTCAGCCTTAGCCCAGCGTCCAGAAGGCAAATTGACGGAACTAGCCTACAAACATGATTATTACGATCAGGCCCATTACATTAAAGATCTCAAACAATTCACTGGTTTTACTCCAAAGCAGCTAAAATGCAGGTTCTTCGTTGAGCAAAGCGAGCTTATCTGGATCCCATCCCGCTGATCTGCACGATTTTTACAATTTTGATACTTTCCAGCCGGGTATGTTTGTAGCTAATCGCAATCCAATACGTGCCCATGAACCGTCGACTTTTCTTGCTTTTGGCCACAATTACGCTGGCCATATCCACGAGCGCCCAATCTCCAATTCCCATCGAGGCTCAGATGTTTGATCCTTTTGACACAATTACATGGAATCAATCAGCTATCAAGCGAATAGCAAGCGTTGGCCAGCTTTGGGGAGCGCTCAAGTACTTTCACCCTGCACTTATGAAGGGCAAGCTTAACGCAGATCAATTGCTATTAACTACTATTGAGCCCTTATTAAAAAATCCTTCGCACGAGAATTTTGTGGCCACCATCAATAAGATGCTCGCCATGTTACATGATTCTACTTCTCAGATTAAGCGGTCTGCTGGACCATTACAGCAAATGGGCGTAAGTGTAGGAAAACCAATCAGGAAGCCAGCTGCTAATGTTTCTTATTTGTCCTTCCCCCAAGAAAGCATAACAGCTTCTTTTTCAATGGATTCTTCCCTGCAAGATATGATGAGTAAAAGTAAATTAATGATTATCGACCTTCGAAACCGATCGGATGACCATTCTGCTGGCTTGCGGCAATACACGTCTTTTGTCCGGCCACTGCTTTCGGGTTTAGTTGATCAAATGCTTCTTCTGCCTACCACCCGCACCGCTTATTATCATGCTTTTTTACGGCAGGATTTTCCCGATGACCTGGATATTATTCCTGCGGCAGCCCGTGAAGGAGATCCTAATTATTGGTACCAGGAACGATTTGGGCTTAAAAATACCTCTCAGGGAGCCTACCTGGCTACTGGCAAACCCCACTTGCGCACTAAACGGATTTGCTTCCTGGTTAATCGATACGATAACGCTAACACTTTGAAAGCTTTATTGGCCCTTAGAAACAGGGGTGCATGCTACCTGGTTTTCGACGGTCCTGTTCCGGAATATCTGCAGGGTAGTTATTATACAATGCCGCTGGCAGACGAGATAAAGGTCAATGTAAAAGTTGGAGAACAGATCTACGAGGATGGCACGCTGGGATCAGGCCCAGACCGGGTGATGATTTCGGCCAAACAGCCTACAACTGATGAATTGATTGAATTAGCTACCAACCTTTTTAAAACCAATATAACTCGCCCAAAAAAGCCTGTTGAGAATACTGTTTACATCCGGTTACCACAGCAGGCTTATGCAGATAGTTTGTATCCGCAGCAAAAGGTCCGTCTGCTGGCCTTATTTAATTTTTGGAATGTGATCCATTACTTCTGTCCAAATAAACACTTGCTAAAAGGTGACTGGCAAGATAAGCTTCCCTATTTTGTTCCACGGTTTCTCTTTGCCAAAGATTACAAAAGTTACTTTTGGCTATTACGGGAGCTTAGCGCCCAGTTAAACGACGGTCATGCAGAAGTGCTTTATCAGTATGGCATTCTTCCTCCGCCCGGGATCACTGACTACTTTGCTCCGATGTGCGTGAAGTATATTGAAGGAAAAACCATCATAGTTAAGTTGCTTTCGGACGAGAAGACAGAAAGACAAACAGGCAGGCTCAGGATTGGAGACGAACTTCTGGCCATTGATAGTACGCCTATTGACACTTTGATCCGACGGTGGGGCCAATATGCCGGTAGTTCCAACGAACTCAGCTTTCGGCACCTCCTACACAAGGTTCCACTGCTGAGCCGTTCCGGAGATCAGCCATTTACAGTATTGGTCCGCCATCAGGACAGCAGCCAGGGAGTGGTTCGATTAAAACCGGTCAGCAAGGATGTTTATTGGCAATCCATGCTAGATGTCTACTACCCGCCGGTGCCTAAGCCATTTTGGCGAAGCATTAATGACAGCACAGGCTACGTCCGGTTGAACAGCATTTATAGTAATCAGGTGGATAGTATGTGGCAGGCTTTGAAGAAATACAAATATATAATCCTAGACGCCAGGGGCTATCCCCGCGATGAAGCGATTGTCCAAACGATTGCCGCCCCCTTCATGACAAAAATGGATACGGTTTGTATCAACAGTTTTCCTGAGATAACACATCCGGAATTTGCCAGAAATGCGGTCACGTTAGAAGCTGAAACCGTGACACCTTTAGCCAGGTTTTTTCCTGTAAAAAATGATAAGAAGTTTATTTTACTGTGCGGGCAGAATGCCAGTCAGGCAGAGACAAATATTATGGCCTGGCAAAAACTGCTTGATCCGGTCACAATTGGGATCCCCACCATCGGCGCTAACGGCGTTTCCAACACAATACTGATGGCCGGTGGATATTCTGCCAAGTATTCAGGTTACGCAGTTTACTACCCGGACGGAACGCCCAATCAACGACTAGGCGTTAAGATCGACATTCCGGTTTCATTGACAATTCAAGGGGAGCTGGCCCGGCGAGACGAAATTATGGACCGGGCCTTACAATTTATAAAGCAGACTGCCCGCTAACCGCCCCAATTCTGTTCGAATGCCACAGCATTGAGTAGTAACCCCTGATTCTAAATATCTCTTAAAAAACCGTTTAATATGATAGTTGATAAAGCTTATACTGCAATTCTTAAAATCAAATCTATTTCGCCGACGGCTTTGGACCTACCTATGACTCATTTTGAACAACAGAAATCATAGGCACGTTGTGCGAGCTTTGATAAATGATTTCGCAATAAAGGGGGTCTACAATTTCAATGGCAACTACGTAAGGCAAAAGCCATGCTGCAAGATAAGGAAGCGAGCCTATCAGAAACAGAAGTTCCAGCCTTCCATCGGGTAGATGTTGTTCATGAACCCAGCCATATTGATGCTTCGTATCATGAAGGTGCTGGACCTGGGCTGGCAGCAGCGACGAAGGGGTAAAGTGAATCACTACTTTTTCTTCATCAATTCTTTTAGCTTCGTCAGCCCAGTATTGCTGCAATGTTTCCGGACGCGTCGTAAACAGCTCATCCAATAGTGCCAGGCTGCTGATATTGTCCAAGTGAAACTTTCGAAATGCCCGCCGTAGGCGGCAATAGGCTACTACATGCCAATGCTGGCTGGAATATAAACCAATGGGTTCGATTTCACGAACCGAAGGCTCTACGGTTTCGGCCGCCTGGTAGCCCATGCACACAACCCGGGAGCTGTGACAGAGGTAACCAATTGCTGATATGTATCTGGTCGTTCGGACGCACTGGCTGGTTCCATAACTTGTATTGAAGGAGCTACTGTTTCCAGGTTGTCACGGTCTGAATGCCCAAGCGCTGCCCGCAGTTTATCCATTGCAGCACCGGTTAGTTGGGCGGTTGCAGCATCAGTAAGCCGGGTAGCTAATTTTTCGGCGGTAAGAAGTGCAGTTGCTTCCTGGCGCGTGAACATACCGGGCGGAAGGTCCTTCTAGCATTGCATACCCTTTTCCTTCCTGGGTTACAATCGGGATTTCCGCGCTTTCCAAGGTTCTGATGTCACGTTAAATCGTGCGGGTGCTTACTAAAAAGCGAATTGCCAGCTCAGTCGCAGTTACTGTCCGTTTTGTTTGGAGTAAGGTAAGCAGGGCTATAAGGCGGGAAAGGCGGGTAACCCTTTCCTATTTTAATCCCAAAATCGTGGAAACGGTGCGAATCCATTGAAAAATGAGTAATTCGTAGAAGTACAAAGCATTCAATACTTCCATCGTTAGCTTTCAAAAATCCCACAAAGCGCTCATGTTCCAACTCTTAACATTATTTCGGTTAAGTAGGCTTTTTATTGTACAAGTACTTTTGATCATAAAGGGAAAGTGCCCAGGCTGTCCACCTAGTTGGACATATGTACAAAATCTTGTTATACAAATGTCTCACAAAACCTCGGTGGCTGTTGCACAACTGCGGATCAAACTTCTTACGCTGGTTCAGGGTCGGATCATCCGAGTGAAAAAACAAATTCTGCCTCTAAAAGATAGATAAATCTGTCCAATTGATCTGAGAGGTAATTCTTAGCCTTATGAAGGGCCATTTCAGCTACCTTCTTAGGGTGACACTTCATGTATTTTTTAATATTAAAGGCAATTGCCGCCATTAGCATCGTCTTGTGGGCCCCATCGATTCCGAGTACCGGAATCTTGTTGAGCCCATAATATTGTGTTAAGCTGCCAAACACCGGTTCGACTGTTCC
>NZ_JAKCPW010000028.1 GCF_021440085.1 Dyadobacter sp. CY261 | reverse complement strand
TGAGTTTCTGTGAATGTGTTTCGTTTCATAGCAGATTAAAATTAGAAAATTTGTCTAATTCATCACCACTCTGTTTTTAGGGAAGCTTACAATCAAACTCCGCTTTAAGCGCGTCATCACTCAATTTTACATCTGTTTCGGACGAAATGATACCTGCCAAGCGACATATGTAATGCAATCGCTTTTGCAAGATTTCAATTCTCTTTTGAAAACCCTTGGAAGTTTTACCTATTGTGGTGTCTTTGGGCGGCAAAATAAATAGACAAAATTATTAGGTAGACTTCTCGTTTTCCTTACTAACCTCATAAATTCAACTCTGACTGCCCCCCTCGGAAGCCTTGTGCAACAACTATGAGATACCGTCAAAAGAAATACCCTTGGCCAGTATTATCTGACAAGGTCTTTCCCGACAAATCTTGCGAAACGTATCAATAATATTATTTATGCTTGTAGATTCAAACTTAAAAAAACCGGCCCACAATGCAGTCCACAATTTGGGCCGGAGATTCTTGCTACTTTGAACGACTAAATCTATCAGTCTCTTGGATTTTCACTACTAATAATTGTAGGATTTAGCATGTAGTATCCTTCACTTCTAAAATGTTGACGAATGGTCAGCATGCTCTCAGAAACTTTAACTAAGTTTTTTTGAAGTACCTTTTCACTATCATTACATTTCGTGCTCTCGAAGGAATAGGGGCCAAAATCATAATATGGATAAATAAACCAGTATCGCTTAGGTATGGGCTTTCCCGCCTGAGATTTCCAATGACCCTGCGTAGCGTATATATTTGATACTATTTGTTTGACAACGATATCGCGTAATGTCCCTTGATGATATACGCTATCTACCATTCCTCTCTCCGTCACTCGAAAATAAAAAATCCCCCAAGTTGCTGAACAATTGTTCTCCGTTCTTACATCCCGCATCAGATAGGTGTAGAGATCTCTTTTTTCACCTGTTCGCTTGTCGACATCCCAAATATAACGTAAGGGCTTCGTCTGTTCCCAATGCTGTGCATGGCATGTAGGAATCCCAGCAAAAAGCCCCAACATTAATAGGATTCTATTGACATTTATGCCCAAATACTCCATGATACTGGTTGTTTAAGTTTTTATAACGATCGCCAGTTCCGAAGTAGATATCCTTTTTATCTTGTGGAACATCATTCCATGCGGGATATGTTTTCAATGACGTCCAGGCTAGCGCGGTTGCGTCGTCAGTGCTGATTGGAAACCAAGCTTGAAGAGCGCTAGCCATTGGAGTAACATACTTTGTCGACATCGTAGCATGGTCACCAGATTCACTTCCCCCTAAATACACATGCAGAACTTCATGATAAATAACTCTAACAATATATTCCTGAGACGCATATTGAAGAGCGGTAGTATTCAATGTTATAGTTGTACCAACTGTAGTTGCATTAGTATTTGTATTGGCCATTGGGGCCTCCTTTATCGTAAAACTAAGTGAAGCCGCTTTGTTGAAGTTCGTCAGAATTGTCTGAACTTTGTTATTGAATTGAGCACTTATCAGCGTATTAAATACGTTCTTAAAACACTCGGTTTTCAGGTCATTCTTAATAGCAGATGCTGGCGGGTTTGTTGTCGGAGGTCCCCCGGGAGTCGGAGTTGGAGGGGTACCAGGAGCAACATCACAATTGCCACTGTAGACACAATTTGTGATCATACCGTTCGTCCAGACGTAGCAATAATATATCCTTTCACAATATGCATCCTCTACTTGAGTCCTCAGAGTTGAAGTAACTCGATTCGGCGTTTTTTCAGTGCGCACCCACAATTGAACCCCAAGTTCATCCATCTTGCCCTTTGTAAATGAAAAACCATCCAAATACTGGTAATTAACATCGTAAGTCAATACAAGGCCGGTATAGTTTGGTATCTCACGATCTCTGAACCAGTCCAACAATTTATCCCCATGCTTTTTAACAAATTTAGCATCTCCCAAAAACTCAACTATTCTTCCGTCCACAATAGCTCCTCCCTGTTCCTTGAAGACAAATGCTCGGTAAAATGCAGAGTTTTTATCCGAGATATCATATCCAGCTGTCGGTACAACCACAATATCATCTCCATTTCTGACCTTTCGTTTTGAGGCTTTGTCCCAATCCGGGTTCAGCTTGCCATATTTTGAAGATTCGCTCGTGCGAAGATTTGATGTAGTCACTCTGGAGTTGTAGTATTCCTTTGCCGCAGATAGGCTACTTTGAAAAGAACCATCTTCCGAAGGGAGAAGGGAACGATCTCCATCCATACATGAAAACACAAGTATGCAGAAAAGAGAAAGGCAACCAACAATTTGTACGTATTTTTTTTTCATAAATGATAGTTGATTATAATAAACATCCAAATATATAGATCCTCATATTAAATAAAAAAGAGGAATGAAAATCCCCAGAAACTAGAAACCTTTCCGACCTGTCATAGTAGTCAATTATAAATAATTTGAACGCGACGCTATCTACTGCACTTTTATTACTCAATTTTCTAACTATCTGATAGCCAGTTGCTGATTTTCTGCACATATGAGATGAATATCAACGTGAGTCTTTGAATAGATTTCTAATAAAATAATTGCTAGGTGCTTCAATAAATCGAAAAAGAAGGATTGACAGTGTGACAGATGCGATGAGAACTTCGGCGCATAGTTGTAACGCCGGGACACGTATCGCTGCTTGAATAGCTCCCACCCGATAAAGAGCGTCTGGATAATCATTTAAAATGTTGAGCCAATACACGTAGATTATCGGCACGTGGACCATGTATATTGAAAATGACAATTTTCCTGCATATTGAAATACTGGGTGTGACAATATTGCAGAGACTATTCCATTGTTAAGTACCGCAGATACAATCAGAAGAGGAAAAAGCAATACTATGAGTGACGAGTTCAAGTCAATATGCATTCCGGCAAATATTAGTACAAGAACTACTAAAAAGCTGAGGTCGCTGCATAAATATTTAAATTTCGTAAACCGAGGGGCGTTTCTTCTGGCAGCAAGGCCAAGTGTAAACCAGACCAGGCAACGAAGAAAACCCCAGTCTGAGGTCATATGCATTTCGAGGTCAGATTCGCAAATAACAGCGACAATATGTCTGAAATCGAAAATGCCGAAGATGAACAACAACAGTATTGTAACTATGCTCACTTTGACTAAGGTAGGCAATTTCATGAACCTTGAAAACCCGCAAGCCATGAACGGGTAAAGCACGTATGTGCACCATTCAGCACTCAGCGACCAAGTTGGTGTATTTAAAGTCGGAATGCGCTGGAAATTTAGTGAATTTGTTAGTAGGAAATGACTAGCGATAGCCTCCGAATTTAGCATCTCAGCCATATACCAGCTGACCTGATCTGACTTCCAAATCAGTAACCTTGCAAGACCAAATGTAATAAAAAGCAGGAACCAATGTAAAGGAAAAATTTTGGCAATCCGTCGAATTAAAAAACGGAAATAGAATCTAGAACTAATAGATTTTTCAAAATCATTCCAGTAAATATGCGTTAAGAGGAACCCGCTCAATACAAAGAAGAAATCAACCCAAACCCATCCGTTTGCGATCAGCATGCTATTTGCATGATTGAATACAGGCTTTAGAAAAATATCGCAATGGAAAACTACAAGAATTATAGCCGCAATACCTCTTAAAGCTGTCAAATTATGTGACGATACTAACCTGAGTGAAAATTCCTGACGAAGTGACTCTTGATCGACTACCACCAAATTTGCTCTGAATTATTATAAGTAAACACCCTGCTGTACGACAAACCTGAATCATTACTCAATTTGTATACAGCGTTAGATGGGACATTCGTGAATATGAGCTGTGCACCGGCAATTTTGACCCGCTTCTGGACATGAACCCACTTCTTGTCCCAATAATATAAATTGTACTGTGTGTTGTCCTTCGGGACATCACCTATTCCTTTGTTGTACACTCCCTCCATAGCGGTAAAGAATTGAGCTTTTGTGATATCTTTGCCATACAGGCTCAAAGCCCTACTTTCAACAGAGCTAGTCGTCTTGATGCGAATTGAAATTGTGGCCATCTTGTTGGGTTTATAAATACGTGGAGTGACGGAGTTTACAGAAAACGGATAACTAATCGACTCGCAACCGCTTCTTGAAAAAGTTGTCAGGCTGTAAAGACCGTTTGTACCCATTTTCAAAAATGTAAAAACACCTCCACTACCGCGAGCCCAAACCACTGGAGCTAACCCCCATTTCGAAAAGAGTGAGAGATAGGAAACGTCCTGATTTATCAAGGATGGGGCTGTAAGTTTTACTGTCTTGGTCGATAAATATTCGTCGGTAACATCCAATACTCGGTCGAAATCTAGCTGCGCAGGAATATCTTGCACCTCCGTAACTACCTCTCTAAGAGATTGTCCACTGACGGCCATCACCTTTCTATACACTTTTACAGGAAACCGTCTTAGGCTTTTATATATTCTAAACGGGTCGTAATTGGGCGGGGATGCCTCGAAACCCATAAATGGTATTGTGCGCCTATCATTTTTGACAAATACATTCCAAGCGTGTGAAGCTCCGTTTGAATTTGCCCAACCTGTAATAAAGTCAATTGTCACGGGTACACCAAAAGCTCTAAGCGAGAACGTGATCATATTTGTCATTGCCCAGCAATCGCCTCGTCTATATTGATACAGTTGCTTCCAAGTTTGAAAATTTCCGCTTAGTGCATTCGAATCGTAGGTGAAAGTATTTATCAAACGATCGTTTATCAGGCGAATTGAACTGGTTGCCCTTTCTTCAAAAGGCAAACCACGCGTATTTGCCAGCAACTTGCCATAATTCGAAATACATAAGGCCTTCCAGTTCGTTAGCTGCTCATATGATAATCTGTATGGCAATATGTGTTGAAAGAAGACTTCTTCGGACAAGTTTTTATTAATTATCTCTTTACGAGATACATCAAGCGACTGATTGATTGAGCGTATCAGATATTCTTCCGTCAAAACATTTTCATCACAAACAACAGTGCCGGTTTCTTGATCCACAGACATCAATCCGTTCATATTCTCAATCAAGAACTTTGCTGATCTTACCCCAAGAGAGTCGTTTCTTCGTTGATAATAATGGACAACCTTACTAAACCTACTAGGGGTGTTAGATACAGCCTGTTTATTTTTAGTATTTTCGTTGAGTACTGGATTTGGATTACTTAGGGCCATTAAGATAATGATCTGTAGCAACATCGATTTGTCTAAAATAGCCATTCGCATAATCTATATAGGTTGCAACTTGACGAGATGGAATTTTCACCGGGAATGCCCTAATAGTCATTCCCATATCCAATGCCTTGTCACACTTTCCATATTCATCGCATAACAAAAGCGCTGAATATTTCGGAAGGAATAGGCTACGTTTAATATTCATAGCCTATTTATAAGTATACCCCGCCTGTTCAAAATACCCAAGCGCCTTAAAATTATTTCTCAAATAGACACACAGGTCAGTGCGATATATATAATTTGAACCTTAAGCAGTACCGGAAGACTCTTTCTTCGGCCATCATGAATGAATAGCTCAGGACCATACTTAAACAGAACATTTCCGTTTATACTTAACAAACTAACCCAATGTTCGTATATCAATTTTGCACTTAAAAATCCCAACAGAGGCGTATCTCAGTCGTAGCCCTCCGTTCATTCAAAGCAGCTATTTATTTAGTTTCAGCATAATGAACAAAAAACGCAAAAACAATTCCTAATACAACAATACTGCTATATAATCGTCTTCTAAGTACAAGTTTAATAGGCATTTTTTCATGCTTAGCAATAATTGAAATGCAAAATAGTGAATATAAAAGTATTGATGGAATCCTTAACAACAAAAAAAAGTGAACTGCAAAAGGACAGAACAAGGAAAATACTGACAGCCAGAATATTACAATCTTATCGTGAAATGAATTACTTGTCTATTCACGAAACAAATGAATCGGTGAACACCTCTGCACCGTGGTAGATTCGCAAATCAGCTTCTCAGGTACAAAAGGCACAGGCTGTACATGTGTAACACCGCTATTCTTGCGGGAGATTTCGGCTCACGTAAATTAAGACAGACATAACGGAATACAAAGTATGAAATAATTGCCAAAAAATATAGCCATTATAAATTTCGATTGCTCAACTTGGTGTCCCGGGCATTTTCAAACAAAACCGTTTGCTGTTACTCCAACTACCAGTTCAGTAGATACGAATGGAAAAGCTTACTTTCCAAGTTAGCCATCGACCATTAGTAGCTTGGTACCCAGAATTATAATTCAATCAGCATATCTAACTTGCTCGTGTGATTTCCCCGAAAGTAAAGTATCGAAAGTGCTGTCTCGCAAACGCCCAGTCACGTATGGGCATTTGGATAGGAGATGCCGACGATCTCTGAAAGGGTATCATACCGAGACGATGAAGCAAGCAATTAACCGCTGTAGCGCATCGCCCGAAGTGACCGCTATCATTTTATTGATCCGCTAGCGTCCAACCTCAGAGCGAGGAAGAATTATGCAGGGTTAGGCTTTTTTGTTGTCGAGAATCGCACGTTCGATGAAGATTTGGGTCCGGTTTACAAACTCGACCGCTGCGCTTGGGATAAGTGCCCGGTTTGACCTGGAATCCGATCTCTCAGTTCGCAAATTCTCGAAGTGAAAGACCTCGCCTTTTTAAATCGCTAACTTGCGATTTGCGGCCCAGAACGTACCCACTAAATCGAGTTCCCAACAATTCTTCGTCTGAACTTCAAATTTGTCACGAGCTCCGAAATGTTATTTTTCAGGCTAATTTCATCCAAATTGCTACTTACATCGTCGAGAATTTCCGATTCAGTTCCCTCACCTTTCATGCGAATCAGGAATGGGGTCATGCCGCCCCCGTCAACTGACGATATTTATCCACTTCCATATCCGTCGATGCGCTCGAAACCGATTGAGTCCCGACGCCTGTTTCCACAAAGGCATTCGGCCGACTCGCACGATCAAACGCGAAATGATTCGGTAAATGCTGCAATCGGCGTTTCTGTCCCATGTTCAAATGGATACACTAGCCAGACTAAGTCAGGATCGCCCACCTTAAAAAGGTCTCGTTCGGAAAGGCCGATAATTCGAAATATGTCTGATTCGTTCGTTTGGGTTGCCGGTATCATGGTAGTAGAAGTTTGTTGATGAAGTGATTAAAAGATACATTTGGTATCTCAACTATAATTTCAAAAGCATCTTTTCTGCCGATAGACTCAGGCACTTTTCTCGAAAAGTTATTAGCCAAGCGGTAGTGATGCTATAGGAAGATTGCCAAATTTGTGATATCCGGCAAGACTTAAAATTTACCGAGCCGATCGATAACCATTCGAGAAAGAAGCGATACCGAACCTGTCAGAGATTCCCATTTTGTATCCCAATGGATGCGTCAATAGTAACAAATTTTTAAAAATCGCTTGTATAGACCGGAACGTTGGCAAATGTAGGGTTAACACTCAGGCCAAAATCCATCCAGCCCATCGCAAACTCCCATTTCTTTGCTTCGGTAGCGGCATTTGAGGCGTATAGCTTTTCATCACTGCTCCCAATACATTCTGCCATCAGCTACTGCGGCCCACTTTTCTACCGCAGTAACTACATCGAGTGCGTATAATGATCACCAACGTATATGGTTTCGGCGATTTATCATCTCATGGGTCATAACATGCTGTTCCAAAATCTTTTAAACACTTTTTCATTTGACTCGGGATTGGTAAAGTGTTGTCCATAAGGCACTCGCATAAACTTCGCTCAAGGTAGTGGTATCATTGTGTCATAAGTTTATTTTGATGGCTTCTTGCTTCTTAATCTTTTTTTTAAAAATATTTGATTACAAACGATCGGAAAGCACCTCGAAGTAAATAGGGCAATAGTCCACCTGCCGTTTACGACACATTTTACTTAAATAAATAACAAATGTTTAAGTATTTAATGTTTCACTAAATTATATCCTTATCAATGAAAAAGAGCTTGGTGTTTGGCGTCCTCGCCTGCTTTGTTTGTTTATTCGTCTATTCCTGCGTAGAAAAGGACAGTTTTCTTTCCGATTTCGATCAATCTGATTCAGAATTACTTGAAAAAGCCAAAGCGTTTTACGAAGATCGCTTTCAAGCTAAAAACCTCCGTGAAAATGAAGATAATAAAAAGCGTAAGAAGTTAGAACCTAGTTGGGATGCCTCACATAAGAGTAAGCTCGAGAACGGAGAAACCATCTTAATTGTAGAAACAGCGCAGTTTGAAATCAATGTTGATGAGACTGAGTTCTATCGTTGTTATGTTTTTAAGGAGAAGAATGGTAAAATTGTTGATGCACGAATTATGGAGTTCATTGGTGATGCCAACTTCTTAAGCGATGGGAAGCATGAAGCGGTGACTAAATCCAGAAGCACGAGAATGAAGAACTATACAGGACTTGTAATATCATATGATCTGGACTATCAATATTTAGAAGGATACTCTTATAAGAATGGGGAAAGAGAAGAAACTGGGGTAAGATTATGGGTATATACGAAAAAGGGTGAGAAGACTGCGACAGGACGAGTCGCATCAACGCTCCGAACGCAGGTCGAAGAAGAATACTGTGAAAAAATTTACTGGTGCTACGTATGGACAAATGGCGCCATCACCAACTGTGTTTATACCGGAAATTGTGAAGTAAATTACAACCCCAATACCCCGCCCCCTTCAGGGTCTTCACCAACTCAGACAACTACAACACCACCAAACGGCAGTATTAAAAATGATCTGAAAACGCCATGCTTGAAAAACACATTTAATAATACAGTGAACCTAAATCTTAACAACGTGGTCCAGGGGATTCTTGGCAATTTCAATAAATCGCAGGCACTCGGTTTTACAATCAAAGAGCAGAGCATGCAGACCACTCCGGGCGATAATGCATATGCGTCAGGTAATCACGAAATAACAATGAACAGTTATGCTCTTGCGAACGCTTCGAGAGAATACGTGGCTGCTACGATATACCATGAGATAATACATCTTTACCTTACAGATTCAGAGATGAACGAGCATGCGACAATGGCCGCTGCGTACATACAGCCCATGAAACTAGCTTTAATGGCGCAATTTCCAAGCTTAGGCGAGACAAATGCCTATTATCTAGCTTGGGGCGGCCTAGAAGGAAAGGGAGCATGGAACGTTCTCAGCCAAAACGAGAAAAACAATATTATAAACACAAACATCTATTTCAAAAATCTGAATAATCAATATAACCATCAATATGGATCGGCATGTAATTAGAATCACATTATGCTTAACATTTATTCTAGCCGGATGGGCGGCCAATAGCCAGTCTAAATGGGTTCCCGAATTGCAGCTTCCGCTTAAGGGCGAAACAGCAGCATATGGTAAAGACTTAACCATAAGTCAGTACCTTGTGAAAGAGGTGCCTCTCAAAACCAAGGAAGACGGATGCAGAGCAGAGCTATCAATATTTTACTTCAGAGTTAATTGGAAAGGTATTGTTGATAGCATCTACGTTGAAGGAAACCTGAATAGAATTGCGGTGGATGTAATTTCGAAAAATATTTACTCGACGAGTAACAAATGGAAAATTCCTAAGATAACGTCGCCTCGGAGCGAATGCTGGTTTATCTTCCCGTTTTTTGATGCTGGAAGATCCAACGTCTGCTCAGAGGATCGTTTAAGATATCGGAATCAGCTTCTACAGGTTTTACAGATGTACTCAGGATCAAAACAAACTACAGATCGTTTGGGAAGGGTACTTTTACCTCCAAATGACCTTGTACTATTGTCGAATCATTAAATTATCAATCATAAAGCCAGCCCATTTGGGCTGGCTTTAAGTTAAAATGAAAACAGTTTTTAAGGCCATATTTAGACGTTTTGTTCCATGTCTATGTATTCTCTTTCTGTTTACGAACCATTTATTTTGCCGGATTCATTACAGGGCTGGGTGTGTTGAGTATGACGTTCATTTTTTGATTTTTACGTCCTTGATTCTTTTTTTTCTGGCAATCGATACGTTCTGCAAAGAAGTGAAACAACGTGATTTTCGACTTCGCTTTTCTTCGTTCGATATTTTATTTGCTATAATCATAATTTTTCTTTTAGTAAATATTTTTAGTCATGATGAAGTGCCGAACTATTATGCATATCTGGCGTGCTCTTTTTTAGTGGTGTTTTTTAAGTTTAGAAATGACGCTTTGTCTCAGGTTGGAACAACTTTATTTGTGTTCGGTGCATTCTTTTCAATAACATTCAGCCTGATCAGGATTGAAAATATCTACATCGATGAGTATTTGGGGGCGGAGATCAATTCTGGAGAACATGCTAACTATATAGCATCAACAATTCCCTTTCTACTTTCGATTTGCTTGAATTTGAAAGAGAAAAAGGAAATATGGCCCAGAATTTTGTTTTCAATGTGTATTTTAGGTATTGGATTAGGGTTATTTCAAATATTCGCGACTAATACAAGGACAGCCGTTGTAGCGATCTTTGTTGCCTTTATGTTTATCGCAACAGACACTGAGCGAGTCAAAAAATTGCAAGTAGGCCAATTTTTCAATGGTGGTAATAGATACTTGTATGGCCCATTGTTACTTCTTCTGGTTTCACTCGCTGCAGTTAAACTCTACTCGCTTGATGTGAATTCTGTGATCGGCAGAGTGACTATTTGGCGGATCTGTTTGACGATGGGTAAATTTAGTGCGTGGCAGGGTACTGGGCTAGCATCATTCAAGAACCTGTACAATAACCTTCAGGCTAAATTTAATGAATTAGAGCACCCCTCAATAAGCGTTCAATTACTAGAAAATGACACGTTTGCAGCCTTTAATGAATATCTGCAGACGGGAATTGAACTCGGTCCAATTGTATACATTTTCTATGGTGTCATATTTGTGCAGCTGTATAAGTCAATAAGATCCAATGAAGGAGATTGGATACTTCGAGGTGCCCAGTCGTCGATCATAGCATTTTTCATTTGTAGCCTAGTAAGTTACCCAATGCGAACAACGTCCATTTTGATCAATCTTACCTTTTATTGCGCCGTCATTAGCAGTCGCCAGCCAGCAAAGTTAACGTTTGACATTCGGTGTCGCCGTTTTGTCTGTACAATGATAACCACTGCCTTTGTCTTGTTGGCATGCGTTATATTTAATCGTGAATTTAAGCGGGCCAGTGCCCTGCTAGAATGGGAAAAAGCAGCAAAAATTTCATTGCGGAACGACTTTGCACATGCAAGGCCAATATACCAAAAATGTTATGGCGAACTTCGAAATAATGGAAACTTTCTTTTTAATTATGGCTCCGAGATGTTTCTTGCCGGCGAATCCAAGGAAAGCCTCGCTCTGCTGATTCTCGCATCGAAGCAGATATCTCATTCCAATCTATATATCTACCTGGGAAAAAGCTATGCTGCATTGGGCGATCATCAGAACGCAGAACTCTCTTTTCGTCACGCATGCAACATAAAGCCAAATATGTTTTTACCCAAGTTTCTGTTGCTACAGCTTTATGTTGAGCAAAAACATCACGAGAAGGCTTGGAGTCAGGCAAAGGTGATTGTTGACTTCCCTGTCAAGATTCCGTCTGAACAAGTAGATCACTATAAAGATGCTGCAAAAAATTATCTTATTACGGAAAGTCTGGATATTTAGGCGGACGATGATGCTTCAGGGCACCAATACCCGGCGCCGGGATATCAAAGCGCTGTATCCTGGAAAAATAGTGTGGCTGGCGAACTGACCGATGAAAGACACAAATCTTCCACTTCGTCCATATCTGTCGTAGGCAACGATGTGTATATATCGGGCAGCGAGTTTACCGGCACGAATAGCGGTGCCAGGATGTGGAAAAACGGCGTTCGACTTCCGCTGAATATTGATAGCGACGAATGCTATGGAGTGGAACTGGCCGTTTCCGGCGGAGATGTGTACCTGGCTGGCTTTGAAAATGTTGCCGGAACATTTGCGGCCAGGTATTAGAAAAATGCCAAAGCGGAGGTGCTTCTACCACCCAGGGTCGGTTTCGAGACAAGAGAGCCATAATGTTACAAATGGGCCGAGAAACAACTGTCTGGGTGTCGAGGAAACAATATTCAGGCGGTAAAGATACAATGAAGCTACCGTGGTTGCTGATAGCAGATCCAGGTCCAGGCGAGCCTTTTCCAGGTTTTGAGCCGTCGACCTTCCGCATTTGACCATCCTTTTGCTGTGTAGTGATTGAAAATTTGACAGCTTCTATGACCGTAGATCCCTGTTGCAAAAAATAAACCCCGACGTGAATTTCGTCCGGGGGGCACTCGCTTCCAAAGCCAGATGAAGATAGTTTCTTCTTCATTTGACCGCAGCAGTTTTAAACTTCTCGAACATTTTGTCGATGTCTGCCCGGTCGTAATAAATCACACGGCCGATCCGCATAAAGGTGAGCTGGCGGCTGGCGCGCATGGCATGCAGCTTGCCCGGCGACACATCGAGTAGCTTTCGCACCTCAGACATTCAGCATAAAAGAAGCGCGAAGTGGAACCCAGAGTATAGAATGTTAGCGGCTTGTTTCAGATAGTCAGAGTACAGTTTAAGGTCACCGACAGTGATTTTATCGTACATTTTGACTTCTCTATGGTGACTAAAAGGGAGTTTATACCAGTCACATAGTTTACAGTTATACCACCGGTTAATTTCATATCTGCTCAAGAGAAAGCAAAACGTATAATTAAAAAATTGAGGACTATTGCGATATCGGGATTCACCAAACGTAGTAAACTTCTACCCATCAAACTTTCTCTAAATCTTCAACCAGTTGAACTTTTTTGTAGCTGGATCGGGCGAACTTTGTGCTATGGAAAATATAAAAAATATAGCAGAAGAATGAGAGTGGTAACTATTCCGGACACCGTGCAAGGCACAGGCCCGGTATTGATGCTGAATATGCTTAAATTCGCAGACCGCCGCCTTTACGTAGAAGAATACCTTCCGGCATTTCACGGCGTGATGGAACAGTTAGGGTTGGAAGCGAAAGTAAATCTGTTGAGCGACGTATTGGCCAGCGTAATAGCTGATGAAGGCGAAGACTGGGACGCCATTCTTCTTGTGGAATATGCTAGCGTAGAAGCATTTTTGACCGTTGCGCAAAGTGATGCTTACCGTATAATGGCCGAACCACTGCGCCTGGCTGCTCTGGCAGACCTTAAACTGTACATGACGCGTCGGTTTGCGTTGTAATAGGTATCTTCGCACATGCACCAGCTTATCCTGAACAATTTCGCCATGCATATAGCGCTTGCTCCTGCCGAGCAGGAGCAGGCGCTTGCCTTCTTTCAGCTTATGGAGGTGAAGAAGCGCACCTGGCTGTTGCATGCAGGAGAGATCGACCGTTATATTTATTTTGTAAAACGAGGCTGCCTGCGCATGTTTTACACCGATAAGTGCGGAGAAGACCATATCATCGGTTTTTATCCCGAAAACTGGTGGACCTGCGATATCGTGAGCTTTTTCGCAGTAAAACCCGCAGCAAATGCAATTCAGGCACTGGAAGACAGCGAGGTATACTGTATCTCTTTGCCACTACTGGAAAAACTGTTCGAAACTATCCCAAAGTTTGAGAGATTTTTCCGTATCCTTAACCAAAACGGCTTTGAGCTTTATCAGCGTCGCATAACCTCCCAACTTTACAAAACCGCCGAAGAACGGTACATCGAGTTCCGTAAGCGCCACCCGGGGTTGGAACAACGCATTGCCCAAAAACACATCGCCAGTTATTTAGGCATTACACCTGCGTTCCTAAGCATGATGCGAAAGGAAAGTGGACTTTGATTTGGCTACCTCAATAAACATCCTACAATATCGCATGAAGCTTTGCGGGATGATATTGTTAGGGACTCAGGGCTACATGTGGATCTATAATGCCCCTTGTGATAAGCTTACGCTGTTTGATTATCGGAAAGGTCGTGATCAAAGCGGACCTAAGCAGATGCTGGAAGGGTACGCTGGTATACTTCAGGTTGATGGGTACACCGTCTATGAAAAGCTCTTTGGTAACCATCCAGATATCATTCTGGTCTACTGCATGGCCCATTCCCGCCGAAAATTTGTTGACGCTCTTAAATACGATAAAGAAAGATCGACTTATGTGCTTGAACGCATGCAAGTACTCTACGCTCTAGAACAACAAATGCGGGATCAACAACTGGATTGGGAGCAAAAAACAAAATTAAGGCAGGAAGAGTCAGTACCGTATCCGGCCTATCAACTACATATTTGTTAATTGCTGAACTTGTTAATGTTTTGCGGATACAGATCGGTGATGTTTTTATGGTTGATTGTGGAGATGTTTATCAAGGTGTTTCTTAGCCAATTGTAGGGGTTGATATTGTGTTTTTTGCAGATAGCAAAGAAGGAGTAAATCATGGCAGCCCGCTGCGCTGCTTCGTGTGAGCCAGCGAATAAATAGTTTTTCCGGACTAGCGCCAACGGCCTTATGGAATTTTCAATTTGATTATTATCGATCAACAAATTTCCGTCGTATAAGTAGGCACTGAGTGCATCCCAACGGCCATAACTGTACTGTATCGCCTTTCCAATCTGGCTTTTTGGGAGCGTACTTTTAATTTGTTCAAAGATCCATTTACCCAGCTCGTTGATAACCGGAAGGGATTCTTTCAGCCGCAGCTCTTTGATTTCAGCAGCATCCAGCATCAGCTAATTTATCTAGAAGTTGGTTTTGAAAACCTGTCGCACTTCTCATTCACCTTTAAAAAAACATTTGGCCTTACACCAACCGAGTTAATTGAAAAAAGCGGGAGCGCTCGCTGCTAACAAATGGGCGGGTTGTATAAACTTTAACAAGTAAAGATAACAATACTATGAACTAGCCGTCAACACTTTTAGGACTATTTACCAGCTTAACAGTACAGTTTAAAGCGCACCATTTAGAGTAAATCATACTTTAAAGGCATTCATCATCTTCAAACCTGATTTTTTGATAACAGTCGTGATTACATAATAATGGCCACGACCGAATTATTCTCACAGCTTCCTTTATAGATTTTATCAATACTTCATAGTGAGTAATTCATCAACAATCTGAAGTCAGTCCCAAAGAGAGCGAAATGATTTTAGTTAAGACATCCACAATTATTCCATCTTAATTCCGACTATACATTGTTTCCAAATGCATTAACATTACGACTAACTGTATATCAACCGAACCATTAAATAAGATGTCAAAAAAAAATTTGGCAACACATTGCCTTATAGTGAAATTGATGTCAAATACGTAAGCCCACTCCAACATGAACTCCACCGAAAAGCAATCCTCTGAAAAGGAATCTCCCTACAAGCGGGAAGACGGCAGCTACCGGATGGCTTCCGCCACATCAAAAAAGGAGGACAAATTCAGGTTGGAGATACCGCAGATCACCCTTCCGAAAGGAGGTGGGGCGATAAAGGGGATTGATGAAAAATTTGAAGTCAACCCTGTAAATGGGTCTGCGTCGCTGTCTATCCTCCTGCCCGTTACTGCGGGGAGGGGCTTTGCACCTCAGCTTGCCCTTTCGTACAATTCCGGAGGAGGGAATGGCATTTTTGGTCTAGGATGGGGTATTGGCATTCCATCAGTGTCGAGAAAAACAGACAAGAAGCTCCCTCAATACCTGGACGCTGATAGCAATGAAACTGATACTTTTTTGCTTACAGGAGCGGAAGATTTGGTCCCTTATCTCCAAAAAGTGAATGAAGAGTGGTTGCCAAAAATGGAGGAACATTTGCTTTCAGGCGAAAAATATATTGTGAAGTTTTATCGCCCGAGAATAGAAGGCGGCTTTGCAAGAATTGAAAAATGGTGCTCCGCGCTTCGCAAGGACATTTACTGGAGGGTTATTACCAAAGAAAACATTACATCCATTTTTGGCAAAACACCCGGGGCACGTATCGCAGATCCTCAAGATCCCGATAAGGTATTTGAATGGCTTCTGGAAAGAACCTATGATGACAAAGGGAATGTCATTGAATATCAATACAAGGCGGAGGATGCTGCCGGGGCCGACGCCGGATCCCTGCATAATCGCAACCGATTTGACCAGGAACAGCCTGCTTATACCAATAAATATGCCAGGCGGATACTATATGGAAATGAGACATCTTATTTTCCGCAACGGTCTGAGCAATCTGCTTATCAGGGTAAGTTTTTCTTTGAAACTCTGTTTGACTATGGAGAGCACGACGAATCGGGCAATGAAGTCAAACCCTGGAATTATCGAGCGGATGCCTTTTCTTCATTCCGGCCCGGGTTCGAGATACGGACAACCCGGTTGTGCAAGAGGGTGCTGCTCTTCCACCATTTTGAGAAAGAGTATAACGGTTTGGTTAAGTCCCTGGACCTTACTTATGACATTAACCCGTCTGCTCAAAGTACCGGAGATACGGTTTGGGAAGCGCAAAGGCGGCAATTTGATAGTTTACAAAACGGATTATTCACATTCCTGAAAGAGATACGGCAGACACATTACCAAAAAGTGGACGCAGGAGTTTATGAAAAACGCTCCCTGCCTCCCCTTTCGCTGACCTATCAGGCACATGACTGGAACCTGGACCCCAAAGAGCTGCCGAAAGAAAGTGTTGCCGACCTGCCCCAGGGCATTGATGGCCAGCAATATCAGTGGGTTGATCTGTATAATGAAGGGATATCGGGTGCATTGACAGAGCAGGCTCAAGGCTGGTTTTACAAATCGAACCTGGGTAACGGAGAATTTGCACCCGCAGCGCTGGTTTCACCCAAACCGTCATTTGCCGGGTCCTCCTCGGGCGGCTGGCAATTACAGGAGCTGGAGGGAAATGGCATCAAACAGTTGGTCGCCTACGGTGGCGTAACACCGGGCTACTTTGAGCTGGATACGGACGGTGAATGGCAGCGGTTTCAAACTTTTGACAACCTGCCTCATGTTGATTTTGGAGATCCGAATGCGCGGTTTCTGGATCTCGACGGAGATGGTATTCCCGACTGGGTGGTCACCGAAGAATCGGTGATCAGGTGGTACCCTGCGAAAGGCAAGGCTGGCTTTGATGAAAGCTACACGTCCCCAAAAGGATATGATGAAGAGAAAGGCCCGGCAGTGGTATTTTCGGATTCGACCCAAAGCATTTTCCTGGCGGATATGTGCGGCGACGGCCTTACCGATATCGTCCGGATACGAAACGGTTCGGTGTGCTACTGGCCCAACATGGGTTATGGAAAATTTGGAAGTAAGATCGAAATGGACGACGCGCCGGTTTTCGATCATCCCGATTTGTTCAACCCTTCCTACCTACGCCTCGTCGATGTAGACGGGTCCGGGGTGCCCGACATGCTTTATTTACCGCCAGCAGAAGGCAACTGCTGGCTTAACCTGAGCGGAAATGCCTGGGCAAAAATGCCGGTTACCATTCCTTTACCTACTATCGACAACACCGCCAGCATCCAGACGGCTGATTTGTTGGGCACTGGCACTGCTTGCATTGTCTGGTCTTCTCCGCTGCCCAACTTCGGCGGGAGCCAGCTCCTGTATATCGACCTCATGAACAGCAAGAAGCCACACTTGCTCAAATGTTATAAAAATAATCTGGGTAAATCCATTGAAACTACCTACCGGTCGTCAACCGCTTTTTATCTGGAAGACAAGAAAAATGGCACGCCCTGGATTACAAAGCTGCCATTTCCGGTTCACTGCCTGGTCAAAACCACAACGAAGGACAAGTGGCGGAAAACCTCATTTTCAAATCAATACACCTATCATCATGGTTATTATGATCACCAGGAACGGGAATTTCGAGGTTTTGGGAGGGTTGAGCAGACAGATACCGAGACTTTTGGGGAATTTGCCGCTGTTAATCAGGATAGCCCATATATCAGTCTGGACCACACGCTTTACCAGCCTCCTGTCAAAACGATTACCTGGTTTCACACCGGTGCATTTTTGGGGAAAGGCCGGATACTGGATCAATACAGTGAGGAATATTACAGACCGCAAGCCGGCGATTTCCAGGAAATATCCCTGCCCGAGCCGGACATTGAAGCACTTCGAACTTTCACGATGGACGAGTGGGGCGAAGCTTTGCGGGCGTGCAAAGGCATGACACTCCGGCAGGAGGTTTATGAAGTTTCCATTGAAACCGATCCTTTGAAAAAACCAGAACCGGTTAAACTGTTTACCACGGCATTCCACAACTGCCACATCCGGTGCTTACAGCCAAAAAGATCCAATAAGCATGCGGTGTTCCTGGTCGGGGAGTCCGAATCCATTGTTTTCAACTATCAGCTGAAATTGGAAGGCGGGCAGATCATTTCGCCTGATCCACGGATCAGCCACTCCTTCAATCTGACCTTTAATGAATACGGGCAGGTGGAGGAAGCTATTACAGTCACGTATGGAAGGGTTCGTCTGTCCGGCCGGGATGAAGATACCGACACCCTGGCGCTGATCGATCAGGTGCAAAAGAAGGGCCACGCAGCTTTAAACAGTGTTCGATATACCAATCATATTGACGAACAGGATTTTTTCCGGCTGCCGGTCCCCTGCCAGGTTTCAACATTTGAAGTCACAGGCTTAAAACCGGCCGTCGGATTCTATTATACGATTCAGGAACTGAGGACACTTCTGGCCTCGGACATCCCAGAAATTCCTTATCATCAACTCAGCTCAAGAGCAGAACCGCAGAAAAGATTGGTAGAGCAGGTCAGGACATTGTTTTTTGACGATTTGAATGCTTCCGTAACCACACAACCCGCCAGAGCCTTGCCGATGGGGAGGCAGGGACTGTTAGGACTAACCTACGAGAGCTACAAGCTCGCTTTTACCGACGACTTGCTGGATGCGGTTCTTGCCGAAAAGTTGACAGACCTGCAACATACCGGGGAATCATTTGAAGATATGATGTCCCGTATCATGAAAGAGGGAGGTTACGGCCGCCTTTCAACCGATGAAAATCAATGGTGGATGCGTTCAGGGACCGCCGGTTTCGAGGCAGACGCCATGCAGCACTTTTTACTGCCCGAAAGGTTTACAGATTCATTTGGCAACATCAGCACATTTAGATACGATAAAAAAGACTTATACCTGGAGAGCAGCAAAGATCCGGCAGGCAATGAGACTGCCGTGACGCAATTTGATTTCCGGGTGATAGCGCCTATTGAATTGAAAGACCTGAACGATAACCTCACGGAAATTGCATTCGATTTGCTGGGTACACCTGCCGCGGTGGCTGTGAAAGGAAAAGGTAATGAAGCGGATGAGCTGCAATTTCTGTCGGAAAACACATTGCTCAACCTGCTCACACAGGATCTGACTGCATTTTTTACCGCACCGGAATTCGACAGGGAAACAGCTCTCAACTGGCTTGGGACCGCCACAGCCCGTCACATTTACCATACCGGAGAAGAAATTATAAACGGAGAAACCGTATATGAAAAGTCTCCTCCAAGTGCTTGCACGATCCTGCGGGAGCGGCACCATCATGATCGATCCGGCACGAAAGGACTTGCTGATGTCTTCCTTACAGAGCTGCTGCAACAACCCGCAGATGCCAATGCATTGCAGGTATCAATGGAATACAGCGATGGCTCAGGCACTGTGCTTCTCAAAAAAGCCCAGGCCGAACCCGAAACGGAAGGCGGTACTTTGCGCTGGATCGTCAGTGGTAAAACGATTGCAAACAACAAAGGAAAGGTGGTCAGGCAATATGAACCGTATTTCAGTTCATACGGTCATGGCGTCGAAACGCAGCGGGAAGAAGGTGTAAGCGTTGTTCAGTATTACGACGCAGCGGGCAGGAATTTCCGTACCGAGCTCCCAAATGGCACATTTTCAAAAGTCGAATTCGACGCCTGGCAGGTAAGTGCCTGGGATGCCAATGATACAGTACTGAAAAGCCGCTGGTATCAGGATAGGCAAGCGGCAGGCGCAAATCGGCAAGAAAAAGACGCAGCAACAAAAGCCGCCAGGCACGCAAATACCCCCACCATCACTTATCTGGACGCGCTCGGCAGGGACGTGGTATCTATTACGGATAATGGCGTTGACGAAGCTGGCGCATCGCAGCGCTACCGGAATTACGTGGAGCTGGACGCCGAGGGAAAGCCGTTGTGGATACAGGATGCGCGTTTTAATCAGGTCATGGCCTATGTCATTGCACCGAATTATCGGGAGCTAAACGCCACAGCGGGCTATACTCCTGCCTTCGATATGGCGGGTAACCTACTTTTTCAATACAGTATGGATGCTGGGAAAAGGTGGATGCTCACGGATGCCGCGGGGCAAGCGCTTTACCAGTGGGATGAAAATCGAAAACCCGGAGAAGCAAAACAAGAGTACATTTACCACACCCGGTTCGACGCCCTGCACCGTCCATTGGAATTGACGGTCACAATAAAAGGACATGGCGTTTATTTGATCGAGCGGATGATTTATGGGGATAGCATTCCAGACCAGGAAGCCCGCAATGCCGACAGTAAACTATCGAACCTGCGTGGGCAGCTATTTAGGCATTATGACGCCAGCGGCTGCATGACGCATGTGAAATTCGATTGCAAAGGACAGCTCCAGCACGCGGAAAGACAATTATTGAAAGACCGTAAATCGGAAATAACAGACTGGAAATCAGCGCAGCCTGATCCCGAAGTTTTTGAACAGCAAACAGCTTACGATGCACTTGGGCGAATGATCGGTCAGCACGACTGGCACCGCGCCGCCAAACCAGAGAGCGGTGCAATCTATTTGCCTGTCTACAATGAGCGTGGTGTGTTGAAGAGCGAGAAACTGATTGCAAACGGGCGCGCAACGGATGCGATCCAATCTATACTATACAATGAAAAAGGTCAGCGCACCGAGGTCCACTATGGGAACAGAACAAAAACGGTCTACGCATATGATCCCGAGACATTCCGGCTGGTGCACCTTAAAACGACCCGGCCGACACCAGTAGCAAATGACATTCTCCAGAACCTGTTTTACACTTATGACCCTGTCGGCAACATCATGCAGGTGCGGGACGACGCGCACCAACCCGTCTATTTCAAAAACCAGGAAGTATTGCCGGAAAACAACTACACCTACGACGCGATCTATCGTCTGATTGAGGCCACGGGCAGGGAAAATGCTAAATACAATGCTGTGCCGGAAGCCAAAGAACCGGATCCGATATCGTCGCAATATCCCATAACAGACAAAGCATTACGCGATTACACGCAAAAATATGCCTACGATATCGTCGGAAATTTTGAGCACATCCTGCATATCGCCAGAGACGGCAACTGGACCAGGACCTATGAAACCGATGCATTCAGCAACCGGCTTTTAAGCACCACGACCGGACAAAAAACAACCACTTACCGCTACGACACACACGGAAGTATGCTCAATCTTTCCAATGAGGCCGGTGGTCTGGAAACATTAAACTGGGATTATCGGGATATGGTCTCGTCGGTCAACAGGCAGGGCGGCGGCTGGGCACATTACCAATACGACAGCCAGAAACAAAGGACCCGCAAATATCTGGCGCACGGCAATATCCACGAGGAACGCATTTACCTGGGCGGCTATGAACTTTATCGCCGCTGGAAAGACGCCTCCCCCGAAGTGATCGACGAAGAAATAGAGACATTTCATTTATTCGCCGACGACAAGCGGATCCTGATCCTGGAAGGCGTGATCACCACGGATAGCAACAGTCTGGGTACCGGTTTAAAATTCCGGTATCAATATTCCAACCACTTGGGCTCGGTAACAGCCGAATTTGATGAAAATACATTGCCGATTTCTTATGAGGAATACCACCCCTACGGCACAGTCGCTTTTCACTCCAACAACAGTGCGGTCACGTCTACTGCTAAACGTTACCGGTATACGGGTATAGAACGGGATGAGGAGACCGGGTTGAATTATCATACGGCGAGGTACTATGCACCCTGGTTGGGGAGGTGGGTGAGTTCGGATCCGATTGGGATTGAGGGTGGAGGAAATCTGTATGGGTATTGTTTCTTAAATCCTAACGCCTTTTCAGACAAGAAGGGAAAGCAAGGAATATTAGAATTTGCGAAAGATACAATTAGGGACACATGGACAGTTGGATCTAATTATTCTTTAGGGGTCATCGAGGGAACAGTTGAAGGAGTTAGAGCAACAATTGGATTAGGTGTAGATCTCGCCACAGGTGAGTTAGGTAGCCGTTTGGGTAATGAAGGGTATAATTTACAACAGCGTGTACAAGCAGTTGGTTGGGAGCAGACACAAAGAGATGTGGTTAATATGGTAAGAGATATTCACTCAAATACAGTCGAAGCATTTGTGGTTAATCTTGAAAATAATGACTTAGCAGCCGCTTCTAGAAGAACAGGAGGTTTGGTAGGCTCGGCTGTAGTTGCACCTGAAATAGTTCAAGCCAGTGTATCAAGAGCGAGGAACATAATTAGGAGGGGTGAGCGAGCAATGAGTAGTAGAAGTCGAGATGCACATCAAACTGTAGGAGAAGTTCAGAGGCCTGCAAATTCAACATCCTTAACGCAAGGGGCAAATCAGCGAAATCTCCCACCAAGAAATTCAGCAGCAAGAGTAGAGGCTCAACAATCGGCAACTTCGACCTTACCATTGGGGCCTGATCTTGGGCCAAACCCCCGCAATCTCCCGCCAAGAGATCCTGTTACCGGTGAACGAGCTTTCGATATTTGGCCAGGTGGTTTAGTTAGGCAAAGGGTGCGGCCTGGATATACCTCTGACGGAATTAGACAATCCCACAGGCGACGTGCTCAAGCAACAGCAAGAAGAATAGGCACTATTGATGGTGGACCTACGACTGGTCCAGTTGTTGTTGGGCATGTAGAAGGTCAAGCTCATGTTTTAACACCACAAGGAGGAGTCGCGCTAACTGCACCTCAAACAAGAGCCGGCAATGCCCGTTGGTCGTCACGTGAACGGGCATATGCTGATCAAATAAGAGCTCATAATGCGGCGAATCCTGATGGCTTTCAAATACCCGTACGCCCAAGAGGCCACCCTCGCAATTGACTATGGATAGAAAATAATCTCAATACGTTACACATGTCCGCAGCCAAACAAATACACAGGACGAAATTGAAGGAATTGTGCAGTTCTACTAAATAAAACTCTAAAAACCAAACATCCACAGATCCAATTCCAACATGCAAGACAGCATCAAATCCGCAGTTGATAAAGGAGACCATTGGTCTCTGATCCTGCTCATTATTTGTGTTCTAATCGGAATTTTGATTAGGTCACCTCTTTTCTCGGGCCTTCACAAGACGCAGAATTACAAGCTTATCCTAAATATTTATTGGGGGATACTAGGTTTTTCTGCATTGTATGTAGCGATAATCCTTTTTCGGGATTATAACAAAGACCAGAAAGAAATAGCACTGGACAAAAACAAAACCCAGCTTGAAATTGAGAAAGTAAGAGCATCTCTTGAAAAAGTAAGAGATAACCCGCAAATAGTAAAATCAGATCCCGCATTGAAAGAATTGTTTGACGACGCCTCAAAATCTGTACTCTCACAAAACGTCAAAATGTCTGACTCGCATAGTGACGAAGCAATAGACCATAGTCGGTGTTGGATCAAAACTAATTTCGCATCCCAGCTTGTAAAAACGCCTACTTCTCTAAATCCAAAGGTAATTTCGACCGAAATTCCGGAAAAGATCTACTACGTTATTGATAAGCAGGAAATTGGTCATTTTCATACATTGTTTTTCAAAATCAAACTAGAAAACGGCCTAGAAGGTTGGGTAAGAGACTTTCAACTGGACAAGAATCCAAAATGCTATGATTAACGCCGCAGCAATCAATTAATTAAATACTTCTAAAAACGTCTCGAATCAAACTTCCCCATGCCGGCCACAACCCTAAAACCCATAACCCCAATCAAACAAAATGAAGTGTCCGAAGAGGTCGCAAATCTTCAGCGGGTGCTGCTCGCTTTGCGCACGAAGTTGCCTATCATCCGTCAAATACCACAGAACGAAATTGATGAAAATCGGGCCGGGGAACAAACTTTGACTGCCGTAATGTCCTTTCAAAAGGAGCACCGGATAGAATATCCCGCTGGTTTGGTAGTTGATCAGCCCACTGCCGACCTACTAAACAAGATAGCTAAAGACTTTGGACTGTTTGAGCAGGATGATACTCCCGTTACGCCACCCGTCACTCCGCCCCCAACCTGGACCATCCGTGGCAAAATAACCCTCCCCGACGGAAAACCGGCCGTCAAACTGAACGTATCTGCTATTGACCGGGACTTCCGAAAGGAGCAATCGCTGGGATCGGCCGTGACAGGGCTGGATGGGAAATATGTGATTACTTACAATCCGGCGAAGTTTGAGGATACTTCGGAGAAGTATACGGCCGATGTCTATATCCAGGTAGTGAGTGATAAGAATATACTAGGTGAATCCTCGGTCCATTATAATGTCCCTTCGGAGCTGGTGATCGACTTCCGGCTGGACAAAGCGCCCGTTTATGCTACCAGTGAATTTGAGCGGATTGATCAGGAAATACTGCCCATCATTAAAGATGTTCGTCCGGAAACATTGACAAAAGGAGAAACGGATAAGACGGACGATTTCGGGTTTCTGTCCAATGAAACGGGTATCGCCAGGGAACTGATCGAATTCTGGTCGCAGGCTTATCAAAATATTTCCATGCAAATGGGAATAGACCTTGGGAAAAAGATGACATGGGTTTACTACGCATGGCTGCGCATTCCTTACATTCCCAGGTCCTTTGACCAAATATTACTTCAACCAACCCAGGAACTTGTAAACCAGATCGAATCTGCAATCCGGCAAAATTACATCCCGGAAATCAGAAAGCCGGATCTGGCAATACTGGCAACGGCTATCGAAGAAGCAAGAAACCGGGCTGCCCTACGACAAAGATTTAACAGCGGAGGAACATACCAGGATTACATGCAGATCGCCAGCACGGATTTTCGTTTTCAGCTGGACCTGATGCATGAAATTTGGAACAGTTCCGATTTCCCGCAGGATGCATTTTGGGAACGGACCGGTAAGATCGCGTCGATCAGTGGCAAGCCCAACGAGCTTCGCTTAGCCAAAACCGTCTTCGCCGTAGGCAGTGTGGTGGATTCCAGTGCTACCGTGGGCATTTTGATTTCAAATCACCAGATCAGGGAGCTTAGGGCGCTGACGAAATTTGAAACAGCGGATTGGCGAAGTTTTTTGACAGAGGCTTACCAAAGTTCCGGCAAATCGGCTGTTCCTGAATACATAACAGACGAGAAGGAGGAAGACCGGGTCGATAGTTACGCCATCGAACTTCATACGCGCCTCAAAAACCTTTTTCCGACAGATTATTTCCAAAAAAGTATTCAGGTTGATTCGGCGGCTACTTTTAAGGACGACTGGCAGATATTTTTCAAGAACAATCCACACTTTGAATTTGGCAAGCAGCCGATGAGCCTCATGCTGGTGGGAGACAAAAAATCGCTTAACCTGGACGGCCTGGCAGACAGCAACCGGTTCACGCAACATTTGCTGAGCACGGCCAAACTATTACCGCTTGCCAAAAATGACTACCGGGTGGTGGATTCTCTCCAGAGAATGGGATTTCATTCCGCGTTTCACATTGCCCCTCTGGCTCCCCGTGTGTTTGTCGAGAAGATGATCAAGACGGTCCCGGAAAGCGAGGCGATTGAAATTTTGCAGCAAGCCACTTCCAAGGTAATGGCTACGCTCAATTTTTACGCTAAAATGACGGGAGATAATGACATTGAAACGACCGTAACCGGGTCTTCCACTGCCCCGGACGGAAGCCCGGCAACAATAGATCTTGGCAACGGCGCTAAGGCAACCTGGGCCGAACTTTTCGGGAGCCTGGAAGAGGCCGAATGCGACGAATGCATGTCGATCCTCAGCCCCGCGGCTTACCTGGTCGATCTCCTGCAATACCTCAAAAGCAATGCGGAAGATGTTTATTCAGCACTTTTGAACCGACGTCCCGACCTTGCCTACATTGACCTTACCTGCGACAATACCAACACTACACTGCCTTACATTGACCTGGTCATAGAAATTCTCGAGACTCTGGTTCAGCACAATTCGCTACAGAAGTCTTCTTCCCAAACCACCCTCGCCGCGGAAAGTCTCTCCGTTTTTCCTGAACATGTCGATCCGGATGCCTACGAAGCATTGAAATCGCAGGTGTATCCCGCCAGTCTTCCCTTTAATTTGGAATGGGAGCAGACAAGGCTTTACCTGGGGCACCTAGGTGTTGATAGGTACAAGTTGATCGACCATTATGCACCGGAGAGTCCGGACAAGCAAGTCGCTATCGCTGCGGATTATCTCGGACTTTCGCCGGAGGAGGCAAAGATTATCACGGACGCAGACGCCAATAACTTATATCGGTTTTATGGGTTTGAAAGCGAGAATGTTACCGATAAAGACCTGGGAAATTTTGCATTGCTGGATCGGCCTTTAGCTGGAAGAAATTGGATGCAGGCCATGTCCGAAAATGTGGACCTGTTTCTATTCAAGACGGAAATCTCTTACCGGGATTTACTGACATTGCTGAGCACGCGGTTTGTAAGGACCCTCCCCGGCCAGGATGTGACCATCGAAAATAAACCAGGAACCGAACCTACGACTGCCAAGCTGGATGAACTTCAGCTTATAGGACTGAATCCCTCGCATTGGAACCGTATCTACCGCTTCATCCGGCTTTGGAAGCGGCTCGGCTGGACTATGTATGATCTGGACCGGATGATGTGGGCATTGCCAGAATTAAAGTTCGACATCCACGAGCTGCTTATCATCACTTTCTACAAGATCGAAAAGGTACGTGATCAGCTTTCTCTGAATGTTGAAGAGATGTCGTTTCTGTTGAACGGCGTTGACAACGACCAGGATTACAAGGATTTCTTTGCACCTCATCAACCCACAATACCGACACTGTTTGACAAAACTTACGGGAATGTAGGACTGGGCGCCAAAGTATTTAAGGACCCTGGCCCTGACTTCAATTATGCTAAAATTGCCGCTGATAAAAAATACGTCGCTTCTGTTTGTCAGATCAGCGAAGAGCAGGTTTCTGCGATCGTTGGAAAGGACAAAGCGGGCGACCTGATAGACCTGGCAGCGTGTTACAAAGCGGGGTTACTTTCAAAAGCACTTCAATTTCCCGCGGATGAAATAATAGCGATATGGAATCTTTTTCCGGGTGAACCCGGCTCGGTAGAAATTTTAGGCAACGTTGTCGAGTTTGCAGCCGAATTGCTGTTCTGCGGTTTAACTTTCAAGAAGTTCAATGACATTGTTACTTCAAATTTCTTCGCGGATGAGGAAGAGGTGACAAATTGTTATAGGAACATCCGGCTGCAGGTATTCGATATGGCAGATCATGACCCCAACTCGTCTGAGAACATTATTATAAAACAGCGGGAGAAATCGCTGAAAAAAGTAGTCACGACAAATCTGAATGAGTTATTCTCATTTAAAGAGACTGGCATAAATTCATTGATTTCCGAAGAGCAATGGGCTCTTTTATTTGCCGGGTTCTCCCAAGGAAGTAAAGTGAAGGAGGATATCCTAACTGTGGAGGTTGACAAGGAGTTTAAAAATGCTGTAAATGCATTGCATGGTAAAATAGCCTTTCTAAGATTACGACCCTTCGAACCGGAGCATCTCGTTAGGCTGACCACAGCGAAAGTTTTTAATTTTTCTGGGGATGCGACCATACCAGATTACGATATTGCAGTACCCGCGTTGAAAGAGTGGACCAAAATCCTGAAAATTTTCGACTATTATAATAATGAGCCAAAAAAATGGAACGGTTTCGTAGAAAACCTTTCAACGAACCATGTCGACTCGGAAATTGAAAAAATCCGGGAGGAAAAGTTACTAAAACTATTGGGTGATCATGAATCCGAAAATCTTGGTCTGCTTGTAAAGCTGGCGTCGAACCACACGATCACGGAAAAGGAACTAGCTGCAAATGCAGAAAAAGAAAATGTACGCGCAGTCAAGTCGGCCGCACAGGCTAAATATACAGAAGCGCAATGGTTGAAAGTAGCAAAGCCCATTCAGGACCTGCTTCGGCAAAAACAGCGGGATGCTCTGACCGATTTCGTTCTGTTCAAGCTTGGAAGCATTCTGAAAGCATTGGACAGGAACGAACTTTACGAGCGGCTTCTTATCGACCCCGAGATGCAGCCGATCATGCAAACCTCCCGTATCGTACTGGCAATCAGCAGCGTTCAGCTTTTTATCGAACGGGTGTTAATGGGATTGGAAGAAGACCCGAAGGTCAATCCAGCAGATGGCACAACGCCCGCGAAGCTTCATTTACCTCCGGATGCCTCAGCCCAGTGGAACAAATGGCGGAAGTGGTACCGCGTTTGGGAGGCCAACCGCAAGATATTCCTGTATCCCGAAAACTGGATCGAACCCGAGCTGAGAGATAACAAGACACCGTTTTTCGAAGAGTTCGAAACGCAACTATCCCAGAATGCAGTGACATCGGAGAATGCTGAAAAAGCATTTCAGGATTATTTCAATAAACTGGAATCGGTGGGCAAGCTTGAAATTATTGCCCAGTATCACGAGAAAGCTAACCCGGACGCAAAGGGGACCTTACACGTTTTCGGCAGGACCTATTCCGAACCTCGCCAATATTTTTACAGAAAACAATTATTTGGCGAATGGACCGGCTGGGAAAAGGTCGACCTGGACATCGAAGGCGACGCCATGACGCCGGTGGTCTGGAATGGGGAACTGTATTTGTTCTGGTTTAATTTTATGAAGAAGACTGAGGAAGCTGACAATACAATCCGGATGAGTTCTGTTAAAGGTGAGGGTACAGAACCAGATCAAACACAATTAGCAACCCAAAAGCCAGAAACCTATTTCGAATTAAGGTTGGTTTGGAGCAGATATGAGCAGAGGAAATGGGTGGCCAGAAAAAGATCAAAAGAATATTTGAAACTGCCCATCGGAACTTCAACCAGCGAACTTTTAGAAACACTAACTAAAAAAGAGATCGGGCTCTTTTTGATCGAGGAAGGATCAGCCATCGGGATAAGAACAAAAGGTGTGGGATCATCCCAATTTTCTGTCCAGAAAGCTACTGACGTTTTCAACGATCTGAGCACCGAATATTTTGGCATTGGTTCAGATGAGACAGATCTCCTTTTCGCTATTCCTACATCTTCAACGGGAAATCTTACAACATTTGGGGAGGGTGGATATTGGTTCGGGTCCCCTCCTGATTACATATATGAACTTGTTTATACCAAAGGAGACAAAGCTTTGTCGTTATTAAAAGTTCCAAAAATTTATAATAAAAAAAGGTCTGTCGCCTTAGAGCCTAATTTTCCCTTTACCAAAGACCCTGAAGCCGTTTTCTTTAATGACTCGCAAAATTCAATGCTTCTAAGGCCAAATTTAACTCCTGGCATGACAATTGGATTTGTATTTTATGGCTTCCTCACTGTCAGGACACATTTGTCTCATTTTGATTCGGAAATTTTTTATCACCCTTATTTGATAGATATACGAAAGAGGTTCACCGGGGGATTAGACAATCTCTGGGCCGGCAGCCTTCGCGAAGACTCCCATACTCAAAATCTAAATAAGAGTGCCGAAATTTTGTCTGCATATGAGCATACCAATGGCATTCAGTTTGAGCGAGGTCGAAGTGAGTTTGGCAAGATGGACTTTAGTTACAAAGGTGCTTATTCCATGTACAATTGGGAACTGTTTTTCCACATTCCTATTTCAATCGCCTGTAGGCTCAGCCAAAACCAAAAATTTGATGAAGCCCGGAAATGGTTTCATTACGTGTTTGATCCTACAATAGGAGAAAGCGGGAGCAAGGAACGATTTTGGAGATTTTCACCATTTTTTAAAGAGGCAGAAAGCAGGAACATCACCTTGCAGGACATTATCGATTCCGATACGGAGCAGATTGACAAATGGCAGAACAATCCTTTCCAGCCACATGTCATAGCCAGAATGAGGGTTACGGCGTACATGAAATTCACGGTGATGAAATATTTGGACAATCTGATCAATTGGGCTGATATGCTTTTTCGCAGGGATTCGATGGAGTCTATCAATGAGGCTGCTATGCTGTACATTCTGGCAGCCAAAATTTTAGGACGACGACCTCAACTTATTCCTCCCAGGGCTTACCCGAAAACCCAACGATTTGATTCACTGGTGCTTTCGCATCAACTTGGTCTGGCAGAAGAATTAGCAGCTGCTTCCGCGAGTCCAATAAACTCATCTAACACCTCGTTAGATGGATTTAGTAACGCCCTGGTTGAAATCGGATCATTCGTGTTTCCAAACAAGGGCGCGGGCAAGATGAACTATTTTTGCACGCCCCGAAACCCAAAATTATTAGGGTATTGGGATACTGTTTCGGATCGATTGTATAAGATCAGGAACAGCCTCAATATCGAAGGAATGCTTCGAAAGCTGCCACTTTTTGAGCTTCCGATTGATCCTGCTGGTTTGGTGAAGGACACCAAAATGGGACGGACGTTAGATCAGATCCTGAGTGATACCTCCAACGCCCGGAAAAATCGATATAGATTTCAGGTAATGCTTCAAAAAGCCCAGGAATTTGCGAGTGAAGTAAGATCATTGGGTGGGGCATTGCTGGTTGCCTTTGAAAAAAGAGACTCGGAGGAGTTAGCCTTGCTTAGATCGTCCAATGAGCAGCAGGTTTTAAAGGCTATTTGGGATATAAAAAAGAAACAGGTTGACGAGGCATTATTAAATGTTGAGAGTCTAGGTATGCAACTTGAAAATGTAGAACAAAGAATATCCTATTATTCTGAACTATACAAAAATGAAGAACCAACGCTGATAGCCGAGGAGTCCAATCAATTGTTAAAGCTCGAATCCCAGAAATATTTTTACGACGAAATGATTCTGAATGAAATAATGGCGAGCGTATACGCATTGATTCCCGATATCAAAATTGGCAGTCCGCCAACAATAGGAGGTTCCTATGGTGGATCACATTTATCCAGTGCAATGAAAGGTTCGGTGTCAATTAAGAGTTACCTAAGTCAGAAATTGGGCCTTGAGGCCAGCAAAGAAGGTCTGGTCGGCAGCTATAAAAGAAGAAATAAAGAGTGGAAATTACAACTTGACAGCGCGAAAAAAGAAAAAGAGCAATTAACCATTCAGATACTTGCATCGGAGAATAGGGCTCAAATAGCCGAAAAGGAACTGTCAAACCACGAATTGCAAATAGAACAATCGCAGGCTCTTGTTACATATATGCGGGAAAAATTCTCCAACCAGCAACTCTATCACTGGATGCAGAATGAACTGTCTACTCTCTACTTTCAGTCCTATCAGATGGCATACGAAATGGCGAAACAGGCGGAACAAAGTTATTTCAGAGACCTGAACCTTGAAGCAGGCAGCACGCCCGGGTTTATCAATTATGTTGGCTGGAACAGTCTGAGCGAGGCAATGCTGGTGGGTGAAAAACTTACTTTTGATCTTCGCAGAATGGAAAAATCATTCCTTGAAAAAAATACCAGGGAATACGAACTCACCAAGCATGTTTCCCTAGCCATGTATTTTCCGTTATCGGTTATTAATCTGAGGGTTGCGGGATCATGCAGCTTTCATTTGGATAAGGCGCTTTTCGACCTGGATTTTGTGCACCATCACAAAAGAAGGATCAAATCCATCAGTATCTCAATGCCATGTATCGCGGGACCGTATACGACCATAGGTGCCACGTTGAAAAATGAAAATGGCGACTCTATTGCGACAAGTTCGGCCCAGAATGATAGCGGCGTTTTTGAACTTGCTTTTCGGGACGAAAGATATCTGCCATTTGAAAGGGTCAGCCTGGATGCACCGTCGAAATGGACGTTCCAGATGGGCAATAGTGATGATCGGCAATTTGATTTTAATACAATTTCCGACGTCATCTTACACATTAAGTATACAGCAAAAGAACTAGAAACCGAGCCAACTAATGATGACTATGTCTCCCTGTGGAATTTCAGTAGGTTATTTTCGGTTCGCCACGATTTCCCAAGGGAATGGCAGGAACTCGGTAGCGAAGTAAAGAATTTGAAAATTAATAAAAACCAGCTCCCTTTTCGGATTAAAGACAGTGAAAACTTAAGATTTGCATTGTTCGATTTGTCAGAAGTCCCCAGTAGTTTGGAGTCTGCGACTAACACTCAGGTTGACACAATTACTGGTGACATCACTGTTCCCATCTCAAAAAAAGAAGGTCAGCAAAATCTTTATTTAATTGTTTACTCCTCAGTAAAATAAACGTAAAAATAAAGTACATTAAAACGCACTATCAATTGAACTGGTCATAACCAAGTAACTATCAATCAATACAATAGATTGATAGATACTTACTTTACAAATTTCGTTTTAACCGCCGTGGCTGTTGCACAACTCTATATGATCCAAGATCCAGGCTTCTGATTACTAACAGAATAATTAAGTCTTTATCTAGAATTAAGGTAAATGCCTATATTCAACCCTAAATCCGAATAACGGCAGAATGTACTGGCAAGAAAAAATTGACGATATCGCTTCGCAGTTCGCTGCGACAGATTTTAATAGACACTTCACAGATTGGTTCGAGATTTTGAAGGCCTTAGAAGATCGATTCATAGTTAAGCGAAATTCAAATTTCCACTTTTCCAACTGGTCTGAAACCTTCAAGTCGCCAATTCTCATTCGGACTATAAGTGGGAAAGCCGCCAGGCTTGAAATTGATAGGCTAGATTCAAATTGCAACTACTGGGTGGTTTTGGTACATGGCGATCACCCGACTGCAAATCACGTTGTGTACGACTGCAAGCCAGCAGTGATGGAGGCCCTTATAAAGATAAGTACCGGTTATTTTTACATTGGGGATAAAAAGTATAACTGGCTTGTTCAATTTAAATCGATGGAGAACAACATGGTTTCTCTGGTCAAATCAGGTAAGTCCCACACTCCTTTTGAGAACAGTTTTCATGATAAGTTAGGTGATTAAATTGTAAACAACCTAACAAAACTGCTTCGCATTCATGAGGGAATTTTGTAACCTCAGGAATGCAAGGAAGAAAAAATTACTCCGAAAAGCTGTTCATGAACTTCCAGTTATCCGAGCGGATTCCGAAGGATAATTTTTATCGAAGGCTGAGAGAATCGCTGGATCTGAACTCCATTTACAAAGAAACCAGAGCGCTTTATGGAAGCACTGGAAACCCATCTATTGACCCGATCGTATTTTCAAGCTAATGCTTGTCGGCTACCTAGAAAATATAACGTCTGACCGCAAATTGGTAGATCACTGCTCGATGCGCATGGACATTCTTTACTTTTTGGGCTACGATATTGATGAGCAGTTACCCTGGCATTCGACCATCAGTCGGATCAGACAATTATATCCAGCTACCGTTTTTGAGGCTCTGTTCAATAAGATATTTGCTCTGTGTGTTAATAAGGGTATGGTCAGTGGACATACCCAGGCCATGGATTCGGCTCCCATTAAGGCAAATGCTTCAATGGAAAGCCTTGAATTGAAAAGACCTTTTCAGTCTATTGAAAGGCACTTTGAAGCCGTAGACACTGAAAACCAAAATCAAGCAAGCACTGCTGTAACTTCCACAGTAGGGTTGATCACAGCTCCGCAGCATCATTTGAACCGTGTGAAACATGTCCACGATAAACTGCGTAAAAATCCGGTAGGAGCCAGCGGCGCTTCTCATGAGAAAGCTCAGTTGTTCAGTAATAAAACGCATTATAATCCGCATGATCCGGATGCTCGTATTTCGGTAAAGCCTGGCAAAGCAAGAAAACTTAACTATCACTGCAGTATGGCAGTAGATACGGGCCAGGGCGTAATCAGCCATATCCAAGCCGACTTTGCAGATGGAAGAGATAGTCAGTATCTGCCAGCGATGACTCTACAAGTTCAAAGCCGACTGAAAGCAAATGAGCTTCGCATGACAGAGCTCCTAGCAGATGGAGGATACTCAAATGGTTCTAATTACGAGTTCCTGGAACTGAGAAATGTCACACCATGGATCCCTGTTTTTGGCAAGTATAAACCAGAAAGGGAATGGGTTACCTATGACAGGAAAGAAGATGTTTTTACGTGTACCATGGGGAAGACAATTCCTTTTAAAGGCTTCGATCTAACATTTGACGGGAAGCTTATTAAAAACTACCGGGCTTCAAAAAAAGGATTGCATCCCCTGTGTTCTAAAAGAATCTTATACGCCTAAGTCGCTATTTAAAAGAATATTTACGACAGCTTATGAAGATTATTACCACCGAGCCTATGAAAGACAACTAAGCAGGCGCGGGAAATGGATGAAGCAAGTCCGGCAAAGTACGGTAGAACCGGTCTTTGGAAGCCTGGTCCATCATTATGTATTAAGTAAAATCAATGTCTTAGGGAAAGCCGCGGCACATAGGGTGATGCTGATGGCAGCGACCTGCTTCAATCTCAAAAAGTACCTCAAAACATTTAAAAGAAAATTGACAAATAGTGCAGCAATGGAGGCCATAGCTGACTTAACCAGCGCATTTTGAAGCCCTTAATTGCTTTAATATTAAATTTTTGAAATTATCCGAAGTCAGATCTTATGATTCCTAAAATTCAAATTGATCAGGTTAGTTCCGCAACGGCCACCACCGAATGATTTGACTCATCAATGGCATAGATAAAATCTATGTCATGATCATATGCTAAGGTATTTCCGCATTTTCCAGCGGTTAGGTGGCATCGAAAAGCTTGGGGGAAGATGATAATCGGGCTGATTTGCCAGAGTGTTGCCCACGACAGTGGCCCCGCCGGCGCGGAGCATGCCCGGAAATGGCTGGAAAGGGACACGGCTAAATGCCATGGAGCTGGCCGGGTACCGGCAGCAACTGCGCAGGCAAAGACTCGATACTGGGAAAGACAAAGGTATGAACCCGGGAATGTAACGGGCGCTGTATTTAAAGCAACGCTAACCTTATTTTAGCTGAATGCCGGCATTGCTCATCGAAATTGTAAAATCTCGCTTTGTCGATTTCCCTTGGATTACCCCAATTTGAGTTCGGAATATGGTGCTCCCTTTTTTGATCACCACAGCTTCAAAAATCCCGTCCGAATAAGATTCAATGTCCTCTGCAAAGAAACCAATTCCAATACTATTGTAATATGGAATTGATGGTGATTTTAGTGGATAGTGGTTTATAGAGTCTATAGGAACTAGCGTTCCGTCCTTTTCATAAAAGGCAATGACCTTAACTTCCTCAAATACGGTTTTATCCTCATTGCTAAATACAAAACGGATCATATCTGGATCCCCATCCTCAAAATTGCATGAGCTTGCAAATAGTACTGCCGAAACAATCAAAATCCTACTAGCCATATCATTAGATTTATAATGTGCTTGATAATAAGGCAATTAATTATACGTAAATACAGGCTTTTAACTACATGCCGTCGCCGATGGTATCATTGGTGAACAGATTTTTACGAGTAGGCACAATTCCTTGACCAGTCGTTGCATATTGATACGAAATAAATTTATTAATTGATAGCTCAAATTAGTGTAATTAACATTTAAAAATCCAACCGTATCTGTTCAGCGGCCGCCATTAAAAAGTGTATGGAAGTCAGAAAATACCGGAATTATTTAGAAAACGCATTTTATGTTAAACAACAAAACACAGAGCAAGGGGGCAACGCCCCTCTGGGGAAATTCTTCGATTAGTGCAAGGAGGTGTGACTTTTTTAAAAATTGTTTTTGAGAGGGGCGCAGCACAGATGTGCAACCTTGGTGGGTTTTTCGATATTGCGATCCCTCTCTTTTTCGATATAACTATCTTGTATAGATGATTTTACAACCATTTAGGTCAAATATGGTCTTTGCTTTATTAACCGTTGGCAATATGAAAAAGACCATTCTGATTTATGTGAGCATTCTGATAGCAGCAGATAACTTATCAGGTTGCTCGGACGTAGAGCCTGAAAGAGCTGCTGTTATTACACAAAGGGATTATACAATGTGCGGTGCGTGCGGTGGCTGGTTCGTTCAAATTGATTCGGTCCAGTATCGCGCCGATGTTGTCACACCTTATAACAAGGAATCTACACCTGTTTGGATTCGGTTTAAGAAGGATGAAAGTGACGGACTTAAAGTGTGGGGACGGTGGATCAACATTACTTCAATACGCAATCGAGAATAAAAAAAACGATGAAAAATCTATCAAAAGCCATTTTTTCAGCATCCTTAATGGTCATTTTGTTTCTGGTAACAAACTGCAAAAGCGGTGACCCGGTCCAGGACGTGGATAAGGTATGTGGAGTTGCAGATCCGATAAATAACTTAAAATGGCTGAATGATGAGTTTAAGGCATTTCTCGGCGGGCCTGGTGTAAATGGAATTGTTTTGTATGAATACAATGGAAATCAGGTAATTGAGGTTCAAAATAGCCTTTTCAACTCTACGAACATTCACCAACATTTGTGCAATGGAGTAAAACTCGATTTACAGTCTCCACAGTCAATTAGTGACTATCGTGCCCAGCGAAGAGAGGTAAAAGTTCTATATGGAACCAAGATGTGGCCATAACAGAGTTGACTGTCCGAAGTGTACAGAAAAACGGTCGGGGCCGTTGCACAACTAGCAGGAGATTTCTGGTTCCGCAACGGTCATGCATCCCGACCTATAGCATTTACGGCTAACCGCCCACTTGCGTTTTTCTAAAGTGATATGTAACTTATGGTTAAAAGACCATGCTACACTCCTATTTTAAAATCCGCGATCTTTGGAATTTCAAACCGCATCATTTCGAAATTGGGACGCCAGTCATCCAAAGCGCTTTTCACGACAATCATTTCTTTCTAAAACTGTACAAGCTAGGAGAAAGCCAGTTCCCTGACTTTTACAATTACCATCTTGGGCACTATTTACAAAACTTTCCTGGTGGGGAACAAGATTTTCACCGCTACGTTTCGGATATCGTTTCAACACGGATCGCCCAGTTAAAACTCATAGACCCGTTCTCCCGCAAGGCCCTTCGCGCGAAAGGGCAAATCCAGCAACTCACGACATTCCAAACATTTCTCCACTCAGTTGATCAGTGGAACTCCTCGCAAGCCTTGGAAGCGGTCATTGCAGAAAACAATAAGGCAATTGTTGATCTTAGAAAGCATATCACTGAGCTCGAAAGCCAACTCGAAGCCCTTCGGCATCACGAACCGAGCACTAAAATCGATATCCGCGACAAGCACCTTCCGACTTTCGTTCATCTCATTCATCAATTACAAGACCTAGTCCTGCCTGATGGGCGTAGGCTCTTCAACTTTCAGGGACAGAGCGCCTGGTATAAGCTCGTAAGTAAATATTTCACCCATGATCGCAAACCAATCCCGATTGAGACGGCCCGCAACTATTTCCCCGTCCAGAAAGAAAAGACGAGCAAAGCCATCGACGTACCTAAGGATTTGCAGCTATTTACAATCGTGCTGACCGGTTCAAAGCCAGCTAAGTGATGACCAGCTGCTAAGTTTGGTCATCGGAATCAGCCTCCCCCTGTTCATTTTTGCAAGCAGCCGGCAGACACTATGTCGGAATGTTTCACAATAAACTTGCAGAACAATGAATGTAGAGATGATCACAAGGGAGGATCTGCAAAACCTGAAAACAGAAATCATTGCAGAGCTCAAATCAATCCTTTCGCAGGATAAGCCCACGGATGGCACCTGGCTTAGAAGCGCCCAGGTAAGGAAAATGCTAAGCATTTCACCGGGCACCTTACAGAACCTTCGCATCCAGGGACATCTTCGGTTTACCAAGGTCGGTGGATGCTTCTTTTACAGTCAGCGCGACATCGCTGCCATGCTCACTCAAAACGGCTCGGGGCGATGAAAAGGCTTAGTCATGCAAGTGCTGCCATGGACATAGCGGCACTTGAAGCGGTCAAATCCGACGACCGACTCAACTGCTATCACATCAGCCTTTACACCGCGCTGCTTTACTTCGGTAACGGAACCCAAAAGATCCCGTTTCACGCCAGCCGGCGGAAGTTGATGGGCTTTTCCAGGATCAAATCCGGGGCGACCTACCATAAGTGTTTGCGGGAGCTGGTTAGCTACGGCTACCTGAGCTACGATCCTTCTTTTCACCCGCAACTAGGTAGTCGTATAGTGCTAACCGGAACAACTGCTTTCTCAGATGCTGATCGATGAGAAGCTTCTGATCGAGCTCTTCGAGCAGAAGGACAGAAAACGCAGGGAGGCGTTATTTGAGCTTTTTGCAGGCGAGCTGCTTGCCAGGCTCACGCGGGCCAGGATCGCCGACATGATCAGCGCCAAATTGGGCAGGCCGGGGCTTATCACGGCCGAGGATGTGCGTTACTGCCGGTTTTACTTCAAGGGCAAGAAAACCGCAACTACGCCCAGGCCCGAGCAAAAGCCCAAACCAAAGCCGGATCAATCCCCAGGCGCTGAAAGCAATCAATCCAGCGCTTTCAAAGTAACCGATCCGGATCAAATCAAGCTACAAGACCAATTCAAGTTTGAATCAAAATTCGCTAAGAAAAATGAAACGTGAACTGCATTTTATCGTCCAGGCCAAGGGTGGTGTAGGCAAAAGCCTGCACACCTACCTGAGAGCTCTTTCCCAGGCCGGTAGCTCTTCCCTTTTTGTCGACCTGGACAGCTCTACAAAAACATCATCGAGGCAACTGGCCTTCCTGGGCCACGACCGCTTCGAAGCATTCTCCCTGCTAGACAACCGCGAAAGGCTGATGCGGGACCTTTTCATCGGCTATGTGGAAAGCCTGGCAGATAGCCCCTTTGATAAAGTGTTTATGGATTTCGGAGCGCCAGAAAGTGAACAGTTACCCGCTTTAATCACCCGCGATATCGATTTAAAGGAATGGTGTGACGAGCTGGGCATTAAGGCTATATTCCACATCATCATCGGTGGCGGCGGGGCGTACCTGGCCAGTATTCAGTTTCTGGAAAAGATGAGAGCGGCATTAGGATCGAAATTTGAAATTGTGATCTGGCAGAACCTTTTTGGCTTTGCCCAGTTTCCAGGTTTGTCCCGCGAGCTTGAAGACAACTGCTTTGCGCTATCGCTTGACCTGAGGCGTTTTGGCGACTTTGAGCCTGCATCGCTTTTGGGCGGACAGATACTGGACGGCATCCGCAATGGTTACGCGCTGAAAGATTACCCACCGGGCGCAAGGCTCAGGCTGAAAAAGGAGCTTAAAGAAAATTTCAGCGATGACTAGCCCGGAGCCAAACCGCCTTACCCAGACCAGGGGCAAGTATGCAGCCAAATACGGCCATGAGATCGACGACTGGTCAGCTCTGTTCTTGACTGAAACCCAGGAGCATTTTCAAAATCTGGAAAACAAGGTTCAGAAATCCATTGCAGCCATCGACCGGGCTGCAATGGAGCTGAAAGGCAGGAAACGGTTCTTGCAGTTTCAAGACCGGGCGCAGGCACTCTTCTACGGTTTAGGTGTAAGCGCTCCTTACTCTATTGCAGGGATTGTTGTATCCGTCTTATTTTATGTGTTGATACGTCATGGGCAGCAGTATGTAGAGCGGCAAAGGATTCTGGAAGAGTACCAAAATGCACCCGCTTACAGGCAGATCATGGAGCAGGGAAAGATTATCGAGCAAGATGGCGCGTTGTACCTGCAGCTAGTTCCACTGCCTAAAAAGGGTGAAGTCCAAATCGGCAAGCACTACCTCTATGATTCCCAGGGGAAGCGTGTAATGGTACCGCTCGGCAGCCAGTAAAAGTGTGTTTTCTTGCGAATTCTCGAACAAAAGCGCACAGGTTCTGCTGCTTTCGAACGGATTCAAACACTTTCAAATAATCCCGATTTTATTTAAACGTTTGCAAACGCTTTCAAACAGCTACAAACATGACCGGTGGTTTTCGCCACAGCCAGCTATCGCCGGTACGTCGCAAAATGCGACTCCCCGGCGGGCTGGCCATGGGGAAACCCCCTGGACCCCTGCTAT
>NZ_JAKCPW010000027.1 GCF_021440085.1 Dyadobacter sp. CY261 | reverse complement strand
GCTATGCCTGCCATCCAGGCTGCTGCCGAAGGCTATGATGTATTTGTGGTAACAGATGCCTGCGGATCGGTTACAGCGGAAGCGCACGATATGGCAGTTCGCCGTATGGTTCAGCATGGCATTACACCCATCAACTGGATTGCGGTCACATCTGAATGGCAGAGGGATTGGGCCCGCCTGGATACTGCTGCCCAGCTGGCCGGTTTGATGATCGAACATACAGGGGCAACCGGCGTAGCTTATGCATGGGAACAGCAATTACTCAATACGCCTGTACCGGCTTAACAAGCATAATGCCTGGAAGGCGACATCCCAATAGTTTCAGGATGTCGCATTAACAGTATGCGGTTATAAATATGACCCACGCACGGTTAAGTCGACCATATTGACCACATGAATCACTTAATACAAAGTCAGCTTACATTGAAATAAAAACGCAAAAAACTAATAACGATGGAAGATCAGGCAAAAATGGAAAATCAAGACAAAGCAGCAGTAGAAAAAGCATTAAATAATTATTTCAATGCTTTAAATGAATCTGATGTAAAAACTGCTGTGGGTTCATATACAACAGACGGTGTATTTATAGCTGCGGGGGCACCAACCGCTATTGGTACAGCACAATTGATCACAGCATATGAATATCTTTTCAAGGCTATCCAGTTAAATGTCGAAGTGACCATTGACGAGGTGATAATGAAAGATGATATCTCTTTTGTCAGGACACATTCAATTGGAACTACACGCATCCATGCGACTGAAAAAATTATTCCTGCGGAAAACAGAGAGTTCTTTTTATTAAGGAAGGAACAAGGGGAGTGGAAAATTGCGCGGTATCTGTTTAACCAACCTAAATAGTCTGGTGGACAGGACACTATCTACCCGGTACCTTATCTTAATAGCGACATGGTAACCGGGCCTTGATCACTTGATACAAACTGAAAATCAGAAGAAGAAATATGGAAATAGGCATAGATAGTTTCGCATCGGCCATGTACGGAAGTAATGAGCTGAATAGCGTTGATGCAATGGAGCAACTGCTAGACAGGATCGTAGCGGCAGACGAGGCCGGGCTCGATGTTTTCGGGATTGGAGAACATCATAAAAAAGAATTTCTCGATTCAGTTCCGGCAGTGATACTTGCAGCTGCTGCTGCCCGCACGAAAAGAATCAGGCTAATGAGTGCGGTGACCGTGCTGAGCACTTCAGATCCGGTACGGGTATTTCAGCAATTCGCAACACTGGATATTATTTCCAAGGGACGTGCGGAGATCATTGCCGGTCGGGGTTCTGCCACAGAAGCGTTTCCGTTGTTCGGTTATAAGCTTGATGATTATGACGCCCTGTTCAGTGAAAAACTAAAATTGTTGCTACAGCTCAGGGATGAGGAATTCGTTACGTGGTCGGGTAAGTTCAGGCCCGCTTTGCATAATCAGCCGGTCTATCCTCGCCCTGTTCAGAAGAAATTACCCGTTTGGGTGGGCGTAGGCGGTACTGCGCAATCGTTTGTGCGTGCCGGTAAGCTGGGGCTTCCGCTGATGGTGGCCGTCATCGGCGGACAAACCGAGAGCTTCAGGCCGCTGGTCGATCTTTACAGAAAGTCTGGTAAAGAGGCTGGTTTCAAGCCAGAGGAGCTTAAAGTCGGACTGCATTCCCCGGGATATGTGGGCGATACGGATCAGTCGGCGAGCGCGGATTATGCTCCCGGATACATAGAGTCATGGTCCAAAATAGGCCGTGAACGCGGCTGGGGGCCGGTTACCAAAGCGCAATTCGACGCTGGTGTGTCTGCAAAAGGTGCGCTAGTGGTCGGCGGACCGGAAACGGTTGCCGAAAAACTGAAAAGGCATAGCGAAGCACTCGGCGGTATCGACCTGTTCACATTCCAAATGGACATTGCGGGCCTGACACACCAGCAGTTAATGCGGTCTATCGAGTTGATCGGCAGCCAGGTCATCCCATTGGTTAAATAGAGCCATAGGGCTATCACCATCCCAACCCTTACCTAAATTCTATTCGTTCACGGTCAGTTTTTTATGAAGAAGAATAGCAGCTTTTCAACCCAGAGGCAAAGGGCAGATATTGGCTACCTCGAAATATCCCGAATGCTACCTAACCGATATGCCGACGCGGTGGGGCCGTTCGTATTTCTTGACCATATCGTGCCAAGGATCCAGAGCAAGATTAATAAAGAAGGTACTGGTGCACACCCGCACCGCGGCATTGCCACGTTGAGCTACATATTGAACGGCGAAGACGAACATTTTGACAGCGCGGGGAACTATGCCAAGGTTCATTCCGGAGGGGTACAATGGATGAATGCCGGTAATGGGATCATTCATGATGAAACGCTGAATTATGATTCGCAAAGTGATTCCAAACTTGTACATGCTTTCCAGTTTTGGATCAATCTGCCCTCAGAGATCAAGGCTGAAAAACCAGCTTATTTAGCCATTGAAGGAAATGAAGTGCCGCGCAAAGACCTGCCGGATGGCAAAAGTTGGATCAAAGTCATCGTTGGGACATTTGAGGATATAAGTTCGGTGATACCCAATTATTCGGAACAATTCCTTTATCATATCCATCTGGACGCAGGTGCCTTTTTCGCGATCGAATTTGCAGACGAAATAGAGGTCGCCGCCTACCTTCCCGAAAAACCAGCCGTCATCAATGATGAAATATTCAATGTCGGCGATTTTATCGAGTTTGACAGAAAACAAGGTAGTATCGAGCTGAAAAACGAAAGCCAGAAAGCATGCGATTTCATATTATTCGGCGGAGAAGCGTATCAGGAGCCGATCTTCGCTGAGGGACCATTCGTGATGAACTCGAAGCTGGACATAGCCATTGCCTACCGGGATTTTTATAATGGCGAATACGGCAAGATCGATTATGAGAAACAGAGATCGATGGGCCAGTAAGCGCCCCCGGCCTTTATCACACGGCCATTCTATATTCGGAAAGAAAAGATCTTGCCGCAGCTGGAATATTGATCACATGGCAATTTATTAGTACTAGTACCCTTTCACACAAGTTTGATTACACTATATAGCTTTTTCTAATATCTCCTTTTGCTTTCTCAACTAAAAGCATGATTTGAAATCAATTGATATAATTAAGATAAATAACAAATGGAAACAGGAAACAAGACCAAATGGGTGATCGATCCGACGCACAGTGAAATAGGCTTTAAGATTAAACACCTTATGGTCGCGACTGTACGAGGAGTCTTCAAAGAATATGATGCCAGTATCTATACGACAAATGAAGATTTTCTGACTGCTGAGGTTGATTTTTGGATCAATCCTGCCTCAATAGATACAGGCAATGCACAAAGGGATGACCACCTAAGGAATTCGGATTTCTTTGACGTTGATCACTTTAAGGAAATTAACTTTACTGGAAACACGTATGAGGTAGTCGACAAGAGCGGCAGTTATAAAATTTATGGCGGGCTTACAATCAAAGGTGTCAGCAAGCAAGTGAAACTAACGGTTGTGTTTGGGGGCGTCATTAAGGATCCATGGGGCAATGAAAAAGCGATCTTTTCGGTTACAGGTACAATTAATCGTAAAGATTGGGGATTGAACTGGAATATGCCTTTGGAAACCGGAGGGCTATTGGTAAGCGACGAAATATCTATCAATGTTGAATTGCAGTTGGTGAAGCAATCTTAGCATGTACTAGTTACTTCCAAGTTATAAAAGTATGGTTTATTGTTGTCAAAATCAGCCCGGGGATAATTGATCCCTCGGGCCGATTTTGACAACAATGAAAGTTTATGCTAAAAGACCTTCCATCCCAAACGCTGTCAATGCTTTTGAATATTCACCACTGACAGCTTCGTTGGCTTTTCTTATAAATTCTCCCGTCGTCGGATCGACAACTGTTCTTAATGGTCTTTCTCCTTTTGGCAAATTGATCAGATCCAGTATAGCATCTGCCACATCTTGCGGGTTCGGTTTTAAAGTTTCAAATAGTTGACCAATAGCGGCGACCATTTTATTGGGGTAAACTGCTAACAATTCTTCGTAGCCATTGGTGGTTTCCACGTCCGAAGCAAGTCTGGCTTTTTGGCTCATCTCGGTAGGAAATGCGCCCGGCTCTAAAATTGCTACATCAATTCCCAACGGCCTTACTTCATAATGCAAACCTTCGCTCATTCCCTCCAAACCAAATTTTGAAGCACCATAAACTACTGAGAAAGGAAAACTAACTCTTCCGAAACCACTTGTGATATTGATGATTAATCCTTCTGATTTTTTTCGCATGAATGGCAATGCCAATTTTATCAATCTAAAAGGGGCAATCACGTTTACGTCAAACATTTCCTGGACATCTGCCACCGAATAACTTTCTGCCACGCCCATCATTCCGATCCCGGCATTGTTTACCAATACATCAATAGTCCCTTCTTTGGTGATAATGGTGTCGAAAGCAGCTTTCACGCTGGTTTCGTCCGTTAGCGTTACATCTAAAACGGTGATATTCTCCACCTTTGCCAATGCTTTGGCTTTTTCGGCATTCTTTCCGTTGGTATCTCTCATGGTGGCGTAAACTTTATGCCCCCGAGCTGCTACACTATTGGCAGTAAGCCATCCAAAACCACTATTTGTTCCTGTAATCAATACGACTTTTTTGCTCATTGCTCTATACTTTAAATTAATGATACAAAGGTCAGTATCGAAAAAAGGAAAGCATTTAACAAATGGTAAAAAAGGGAATTTTAGCGAATATTTCTTCTTATCCTGCTTAATGATTGCTGTGTAATTCCCAGGTATGAAGCGATATATGAAAGCGGAATACGATTGACAAGGCCAGGGAAATTTTCAATGAACGATAAATATCGGGTGGTTGCATCTTCTGAAACCAGCGGGCTCCTTCTTTCAATCGTTTTTAATAAACAATTTTTTAATATGAGACCTGTAATAGCATCCCAGCCAACAATGGTGTTTCCAATTTCGTCCCAATCCCTCTTTGAAAAAATAAGCAATTTACAATCGGTAACTGCCTGTATATACTCAGAAGCCAACACTTGCGCCTCAAACCTTTGTTGGTCTGAAACAAAATTATTCTCGTCGATGAAGTATTGAGTGATTTCTTCGCCTTTGTTATTATAATAGCAGAAGCGCACGACCCCTTCGAGAAGGAATCCAACTTGCCTTGGGACCTTTCCAGCTTCCGAAAAATAATCCTCTTTATGAAGTTCCAGCGTCTTGGCTTTGCCAACAATGAAATCTGTTTGCTGCTTATTCAGATTTCCAAACTGTAATATGTAATTAATGAACTCTTCCATTGATCAAATTTCGAATTTATTGCGGACAGTTCATTTACCATTTGGTAAAAATGGTTAGTCAACTTTCCAATTACAACAAACAAGTCTAAAATAGAGATTTTATAAGACTTGTTACGCCGGGTTTAAATCGACAATGTTTTAAAAAATTCAAGTATATCCACTCCGATCTCCGCCGCGTGTGTTTCAAGAGCAAAGTGGCCTGTATCGTAAAATTTCAAAGTTGCATCACCTAAGTCCTTCTTATATGCCTCGGCTCCTGCAGGAAGAAAATACGGATCCTTGTTTCCCCAAACTAACAACAATTTTGGCTGGTATTCCCGGAAGCATTTATGAAATTTTGGATACATTTCAACATTGGTTTTGTAATCTTTGACCAAATCTAGCTGAATCTCGATATTGCCTGGCCTATCCAGGAAGTGCTGATCAAGCGTGTAGGTCTCTGGCGCAATGAGTGATGGATTAGACGCGCCTTCATGATATTGAAACCAAGTCGCCTCTTGGGACACGAAATCTCTGAGTGCCTCACGATTTGCTTGTGATGGATCTTTCCAGTATCGTTGTATCGGGTTCCACTCCTTGCTGAGCCCCTCCTCATAAGCGTTCCCGTTCTGGGAGATGATGCCAGTGTATTTTTTGGGGATTCGCCATGGCTAAGCGTAGACCAACCGGCGCGCCGTAATCAAAAATGTAAATGGCAAAGCGTTTCAGGCCAAGTTGATCAATAAATGCCTGCATCGTACCAGCAAGATTATCAAAAGTATAATCGAAGTCTTGATTGCCTGGCGCGTCAGAATAACCAAAACCAGGCAAATCCGGGGCGACAACATGATATTGTTTGCTGAGGATCGGAATCAAATTCCTGAACATATGGGAAGAAGTAGGGTAACCGTGCAGCAAAAGGACAGTTGGTGCATCAGGCGCGCCTGCAATTCTGCTTCCGAGCAATTTACCTGTAAGCCTGAATATTCCTCAACGTAACTAATTAGTTTCTGAATCATCTAATTACCGTTAGATCATCCTTGTGTTATTCCCTCTTTGGTGATCAATTTCTGAATAGAGCTTATCCCGTTGGTTTAAACTCATCTGGTGTTGAAAAGCCAAGTGCTTGACGTGGTCTTTGCGTATTGTAATCGTTGATCCAGTGGTCAACCACCTCCCGAACTTGTGGCAAACTTCGGAATAAATAAGCATTCAGAACCTCTCGGCGAAAAGTGCCATTAAATCGTTCGATGAATGCATTCTGTGCGGCCCGCCGCGCGGTCGTCGACGTAGTCTGTAACGGATCTTCCACGCGGCGGCGTCCGCTTTTTCAACCGCCGATTTTCCTCTTCCAGGTCTTTCATCCGTTTCAATTCTGAAACCTCCATGCCGCCATCGCTGCAGCCAGTTGTAAAAAGTGGATTTGCTGAAACTGGCTAGCGTTACCAGCGGGTATCCTCCCGCCCTTGTTGAATATGAGTGGGCGCTACGCGAGGATGCCGAGCGTACGATCCGCGCCACAATGTTTTTATCCTACTTCTTCGATAAATAGTTATTTTTGATCTTCCCAACTCAACCGCTGTTTTTATTGATCAAGATCATCTCTACGCTCCTACTTGTCTTGATATCTTTTTGGACCACCGGGCAAGCTGTGTTGCGGTTAGGCGACAGCCTTGTCATTTCCACCGCAGGGTATGAAGTTCTTGCAGACCGCCACTATATCCTTGAACAGATCCTGGCCAACCCGTCGCTTCCATTTAGGCTGGATGATTCGCTCGGCCTTGGGAAATCGAACGCCTACTGGTTAAGAATATCGGTCGATAACCCATCCAGTTATGCCCGGCATTATCAGGTGCGTGTAGAACCCAATTTAGACATTACTCTCTATCATTTCAATCACGATGCCGGAAAATGGGTCGCGTACCGGACGGGAATTTTTGCCGAATCGAATTTTGACCGCCGCTTGCATGGGATGCTGCCGTGCACCTTACAGGGCAAAATGCTGAATACGCTTTATATCAAAGTGAATGTGGCCGCCGCCGGGAAATTTGAGGGTAGTTTTAAACGCAAAATCATTTTCTACCAGAACGATTATGCGGTCGAAAAGGAAAAGACCCTGACCACTGTCTGGCTTTTGACCCTGGCCATTTTGTTTATTTTCTTTTTGAATAACCTGTATATCTATTTCAGTTTCAAGGACAAAACCGTTATGTATTATCTGATCGCGCAGCTAGGCGGGATGATTTACATTACTTCATACCGGCACTTTTTCTCAGTCCTCTTCTATTGTCCCGTATTTACTTTCTGGGTTACGCCTGGCGGCAAGCTAGACTTTTACGATGCGAACTACCTGCTGATGCACATCGGTTTACTGTTGATCATGTACGGGTTTGTGCAATTTACGAGATCATTTTTCGACGCGCACAAAACGCTGCCGAAAGCCGACAGGGCCCTGAAATACGGACTGACCGTTTACTTGTCGGTGACGGCGGTCATCATGTCGATCGATACCGGCGTTTTTTATCTGCAGCATTACACGGTGTTGTATGAAAACATGCTGGCGCTTCTGCTTGTCCTGATCATTTTGTATACCTGTATTGCCGGTTATCGCCGCGGCCTCCGTGCATCAGGTTCTTTTTTAATTGCAAACCTGCTACCACTGGTTTTTATGGTGGGTACGACGATGTACCACGTCATGGTGAGCTACACCGGTAACGACTATCAATTTTTACCGGATATGGCCATTATTGCACAGTCGCTTGGCTTTTCGATCGCCCTCGTGGCCCGCACACGACTGATTCAGAACGATTTAAAGACCAAAGAAATCGAAACGCGGCAACTGGAATTCGATCTCCGCGAACTAATGCTCAGACAACGGCTGATTGAAGTCGAAAACGAAAAGATCAATGCCGACATGCGCCACGAGAAAACAATGAATGAGGCATTGCAACAACGGTTGGAAGTCAATCAGCGCGAACTGGCATCTACAACGCTTTATATCGTGCAAAAGAATAAAATGCTGTCGGGGTTGAAAGGCCAGATCGAAGAATTGCATGAATTTTACCCGGAAGGCAAACATGACCATCTCAAAAATATCGAATCGATCCTGAAAAACGATTTGTACCTGGAAGCGGACTGGGAAAAATTCAAGCTGCATTTTGAACAGGTCCATCCCCGCTTTTTCGATGAACTGTATGCCAGGCATCCCAATCTGACCAAAAACGAGGTCAGGCTTCATGCCTATTTTCATATGAAACTTTCCACCAAGGAAATCGCGTCGCTTCTCAATATCGATCCTGCCAGCGTACGCCGCGCGAAAACCAGGCTGTATAAAAAAATGTCGCCTTCGGAGGAAGTTTGACATTTGTCTACATTCAAACAGTTCCTGCTCGTGCCAGAGGGACGATTTTAATCAATTTGTCTACACTTTGTCTATGGCTCGTTTTGGTTTTTTGATTGAATAAAGAGCTTTTTTACGTCGCCTTTTTCCTTCTTCGTGACCAGCAAAAGCAGTAAACCCTCTTAATCGAGTCATCCGGCATTCTATGACAAAATTCTCCTCTCTATCAGAAGGCTTTAAACAGACTTTCGGCCCAAGATTTGTCCTGTTTCTAACCGCGTTGCTATACGCTCATTACGCATTCCCGCAGACGGCAGCCGTTATTACGAACTGCAATAATGAGATGCCAGGCTCGATCACTATTACCGCGCCGAGTGGTTACGCCACCGTCAACTGGTTCAACAATACAAAACCCTACCTTGGCTCGGTCGGATCGGGCAAGACCTTAACCATTACTGACAACTTCGGGGACTCGTACAGCTACATACCCCAGGGACAAAGCCAGCATGAAATGGTTTCGATCCTGCGTGTTAAATATCCCAATGCGGACTTCACAGCGCAATCGACCTGTCTGACCGAAACCACCAGATTTGACGCAACCGGTGCCTGCATCGGAAACGCATTTCAGGGTAGCGGCTCTTCCTCGGGTGCCGCGGCTGCAGCTGATTCGTATCCTACCAAACAGGTTAACTTCATAACAATGGCGGCCTGGGTTAAATGGAGCGGCACGATTGCCAATGGTTCGTCACAAGCCATCATGATGAACGGGCACGCTGGCCTGTCGGGTTATGGGCTGTATATCGATGGTACTACAAAAAATCTGACAATCCTTCTCGGTGGTGTTGCTTTCCTGACCAGCAGTGTGAAATTGACCCCAAACAAGTGGCAAAATGTAGCCATTGTCCGGAACAACGGGAGCTGGATTTTATATGTAGACGGCCTTCATTATCCTGTCAGTAATCCCACCACGACGCCACGTGTGCCGGGGGAATTTGCGAGCGGGAAATTTTCTGTGGGGCAAAACGTCTCAGGGGGTGAGAATTTCATTGGGTCCATCGACGAGGTTGCTATCTGGGACAGAGCGCTTAATATGGCAGAGATCAACGGGCTCCGGGCAGATGTCTGCTATTCATCGCCAACCGGCAGCTGGAATTTCAACGAAACCAGCGGAGCACAGGCGCTTGATGGAAGTGGTAACAACCTGCATTTGACCCTTAACAATGCACAGCGGGTGTCACAGGCTACGTACGCCTGGGATTTTGGCGACGGGAAATCTCAGACAACGGATAGTCCGGCGACCAGCCACCAATATCTTACCCACGGCACGAAGACGGTGAAATTGACGGTTACCGATATCACTGGTTGCTCGTCCAGTACCACCCAGGTCGTTTCTATCGTAACCTCTGCCGTAAGCTTCCCGGTAACAGCGACCATTTCTTCCACCGAGGTATGTATCGGGACCGCGATCAATCTTTCGGCATCGAGCATTCCGTCCGTTTATCAAAGCGATTTTAATGGCCACCTGAATGATTGGCAGTTGGGTGAAGCATGGCAGCGCAATACATACTACGTAGGCTCCGGGCCTGCTTATGCAGCGAACACCCTCGTTTCGATCACGGCCGTCAACAGGGCCATCAACTCAACTCTGACATCGCCTGCTTTCAGCACAGTGGGATTGACCAGCGTTTCTGTTTTCCTGACCCATTATTTAAGAAACGAAAATGCATCAAAGTTCTCGGTCGAAGCCTCCTCGGACGGCAATAACTGGGCGACCCTGGTTACTTATAACGATGAATACCGCGAAGGAGGACGAAATAAGTTTAAAACGGATGAAATCGTGCTTCCGACTGCATATGAGAATAAGGAAAAGGTGTACATGCGGTTCAGGTATGTCGACACCCAGGGCAATTCAAGATTCAATTTCTGGATGATACAGAGTGTGGCCGTGCGTCTTGCCGGGTATCGGTGGACCTCCGTTCCGAAGGGTTATAGTTCCAATTTACAAGGTGAGAAATCCATAGTGCCACTGGTGACGACAACTTACAGTCTTTCAGCCAACAATGGCTGCGGAGGAACTGCCAGCCAGGTAACGGTTACGGTAAAGGCTCTGCCCACTGCGACGATTACCGGCGCTGGCAATGTCTGCAAAGACGCTCCGTCACCGGCCGTTACCTTCACCGGTTCCGGATCTGTCGGGCCATACACGTTCAGATACAGGATTATTTCGCCTACGGAAGTAGGCCCTGAACAGACGATAACCACGACTTCGGGTAACTCAGTGACGATTACGGCACCTACTTCAGTTATTGGAAGATTTGACTATGATTTATTGGCTGTATCGACACCCACCAGTTGTGTTACCGAAATGTTCAGCAGGGTTTCGGTCATTGTTGCAGGCTATGCGTCTGCTACGATCAGCGCCCCGTCGGACCTGTGTCAACTCGCAACGGGAAATGTTCGTATTGAGCCCAGTGGCGGCACTTTTCCATATACCTTAAACTATACAGATCCTGCCAATGTAGTCAGGGAATTTGTGCTGGCTTCCGCCAGTACTCGTTCAATGGACCTGCCAATCCAGACTGACAAGGCAGGTGATCAGACCTACAAATTGATCAGTGTTCAAAGTGGGAACGGCTGTTCCGTTACTTTTCCGGTAAACGATCAGCCTTCCGCCACCATTAGAATACAAGCAACGCCGGACGTGTCGGTTGAATCGGAGGGTTCTACGTTCTGCGACGCCCCCATTAAGTTGACAGCCTCCGGGGCTCACGAATACAAATGGTTTCCAGCCATCGGGTTGAACCAGACGACTGGAAACGTAGTCGAAGCATCGCCGGTCGAGACTACTACTTACAAGGTGACCGGCACCGTGAATGGCTGCAGTAAGGTTGTCACGAAGGTTATCAATTCGGCCAAACTAACCATTACCAGGCAGCCGACGATATCCGCTACGGAGGTTTGTGCCGGAACAGCTGTCACACTTACCGGAGGTGAAAGTAAGTATTCGGGAATTTTTATTTACGAAGAAAATTTTGATAGCCAGGCGCGTCTAGCGAACTGGACGGGCACTACGACGACAAGTATTAATGGAACCTGGAAGTTTTATCCGGACAAATACCGCTTTTTGGATATCAGGGAAGCAGGTAGCGGCTTTATTTATACTGAAAGCCATCGGCAAAATGATACTCATCAGTTAATCAGGACTTTAAAATCACCTGCGATCAGCACATTAGGTTATACGAATATCGCCATCACTATCAACGAGGTGGCATCAATCAATACGAATCCCAACAGCGTGCAAAAAGTGCAGCTTTCACTCGATGGGGTTTCCTGGACCGATGTTTTTGTAAGAAAAGATCCTCTTACCAGTGAAGAAGGCAAGGTTTTTTTTGATACAAAGATTGAAGTACCTACCACCTTCGAAAACAAACCTACGGTTTACATTCGCCTTTTCTCCCATGTAGAAATCGTATCAGGCGATGGTGGTCTTTCTTTCTGGGGGATAAACAATATCAGAATGACCTGTTCCAGGCCCGCCTACTGGTCTTGGAATCAGCGTACGCTAACTTTAAATGAAAATCTGTATCAAAATCCGTCAGTAATCAGGCCTGAGACGTCGACGGAAATTACGGCATTTACGACTACTCCTGAAGGATGCACAAAGGCACTTCCAGCGCAAGTAATCAGTGTAAATCCAGTTCCCGAGGTGTCCATTGACCCGCTTATTCGTGTTGAAGCCCCGACGAGTATTCAAACGGCCCAGGTCCCATATACCAAAGGCACCGGTGAGCCCGACAGGTATTCGCTATTTGCCGGAGCAAGAAAGCTGCCTGGCTTCGTGAATCAAACGGATTTCCAGTTTCCAACGCCGACTGTTTTTGGTGTTAACGTCCCTCCGGCTATTGCGACCTACGATTTTATTTTTAAGGCAGGTAATCGTTTCGGATGCGCTGGAAAAGACGTCAATTTTAGCATCATCGTCGGTAGCGGGAACTCATTCCTGTCCGCCCTCACATTAAGTACAGGACCGCTGTCACCTGCATTCGATCCCTCAGTTACTTACTATGGCGAAGTTGCTGCTCCGGCAGCAATGGAGTCGGTGACGGTTACTGCAACAGTAACTCATCCCGGAGCCTCGCTTATAATCAATGACTTACCTGCGATAAGCGGTGCGCCAACCGTCGTACCGTTGGATGCTGCATTCGGCCGGAATACGATATCGGTTAAAGTGACTTCGGAAGCGGGTACCGAGCTGCTATATCAGATTCCAGTTATCAGGGCACCCAACATCGACAACGTAGGGCATGATGAGTCAAACGCCAAAGCGGCTTATTCCCTCCGCAAGTTGGGAACTGTATACCAGCACGGGCCAGTTACCCCTCTCCCACCTGTACCCGGATTTACGAATTCACCCACACCGGCACTCCGCGTCAGGCGTTCCTATGACAATGCCATGCTGGATATCGGCTTCGATGCGAATGGTCACCTGGATACGCTCACCATGCTGCAATTTGCCGGACCGGCCGAGTTGTTTGTGCCCATCTGGTATGACCAGAGCGGTGGGAACATGGATGCCTTTCAAACGGACCCCGGCAGTCAGCCACGTATTGCGCACGGCAGACACATCGACCGCAAATCAGGTGTGCCCACGTTATATTTCACTGGCTCGGCTGCCAGCAATGGTTATTTGAACACGGCTCCTTTCCAGGGCTTTTCCGACGAATTTTCCATCTACGCCGTTGCCGGTGTGAAGGAAGACCAAACCGCCAATCTCAATGCGATGGTCAGTAAAACATCTGACGGAAAACCTGCTCCCTTTGCTGTATCTGGTGCTACGTTTAAAATAGGCGATGGAAATACGAGCATTTCAACGGTCAATCTGCAAAAGGCTTTCATAGCCGCGAACCCATTTGCTTCCTGGTTTTTTATGGGTAAAAAAGCATTTGACGTGGGAGCCTGGTTCAATAGTGAACGCAATGAAATTGGTTTCGATATTAAAAACGGCTACGCGGACTCAAACACGCCACTCGTGATAGGCTCAGATCAGCAGGGAGAGTCAAGGCTGAACGGATGGGTCAGTGAAGTAATTTTGCTCCCCAAGAGTATTCGCTATCAGACGATTACGGAAAGTCAGATGCAATATTATCTGGGACCAGTGATTGCATCATTCTCGCCGGAGGCTGGTGAGGGGCGGGTCGAGATCACCATTCGCGGATATAATTTTCTCGGTGCTACCCAAGTGACCATCGGCGGCGTTCCGATGGGATTTCAAGTCGTCGATGACAATGTGATTACATTGCTAAAACCTCCTGGTGCCGGTGGGGAGCTGACAGTTACCACCCCGCTCGGAACGGGTAAGAAGACTGGTTTTTTCAACGGGACCCCTCCCGGAAATGCGCTGGTTTTTGATGGAGCAGACGATTACGTACGCCTGGCCAATAAAATGCTATTCCCCAATTTTACGATTGAAACCTGGATCAGAACAGCTGTTAATTCCAAAACAGGTGACGCTGCTTATCAAGGTTCGATACTCCTTGATTCCGACGTAAGCGGGAGAGCCGACGACTTTGTTCTGAGTGTCCTTAATAACAAGATTGCATTTCTCGACGGCAGCGCGGACGTCAATACTTTTGGTACTACACGGGTAACCGATGGCCGGTGGCATCATGTGGCGGTCGTACGCGAGGCCGGGCAAAGTGTCAAAATATACGTCGATGGTAATCTGGACGCAACGGGACCTGCCGGTGCCAATCCGCTGACTGCAAACCCTTTCGTCCATCTCGGAGGCGTTCCCAATAATGTCAATGTTTCATTTCAGGGATCCATGGACGAACTCCGGATTTGGGACCGAACATTCGATCAGGAGACCCTGAATGCAATCAGATTTGAGATTCCCCAGAGAGATCATCCTGCTTTGACGACGCGTCTTTCCTTTGATGTCAACACCGGCGTCCGCAGCATAGAGCTTCCCAATTTGTCACGCTCTGGCGGTTTTGCAACGCTAAACAATTTTATCCAGACAGGCAGCGCGTGGACGGAAAGCTACGCGATGGTGGTTCCGGATACATCGCCGCCGGTGGACAATATCACTGAAACCGGATTCACGGCGCACTGGTCCCCGGCACCGGTGGGAACAAGTGAGATGTATTGGGTTTATCTGTCCAAAGACCCTACCGTTCCCTTCGCCTCCCCGGAAACCCGAATGTATGGCGCTACGGACACCTCCTTACGAATAGAAGACCTCGAACCCCAAACGACTTACTATTACCGTATCGGCTGCTTCAAAGGGTACCTGGGTGACCAGAGTGCTTTATCCAAAGTGGAGACGGTTACGACACTGTACAATCCAGACCTGATCGCATTGTCACTGAATGGTGCCGCGCTGGCTGCATTTGAAAGAGAAATACTTTCTTACACAGCAAGTATCGGCGAAGAAGCGTCTTCGGTTGTGATTTCGGCGACGTTAAGAAATCCTTCCTCAACCATAGCGGTAAAAGTAAACGACGGGAATTATACGCCGCTCGCCACGGGTACTCCGTCCGGCCCTCTCAATATGGATTATGGGGTCAATGTTATCAGCATCCAGGTATCCTCTCCCAATGGTTCTGCTGCAACGACTTACGTCATTACCGTTACAAGGCCATTCAGCCCGCCTGGTAATGCACTTCGTTTTGCAGGTTCCAAAACAGACGTTAACCTGGAAGAATATGTACAGATTGATAGAAAAATAGAATCCCCCGACTTCACGCTGGAAACCTGGATAAGGACTTCGGAGAATTCGACCACTGGCTCGCAGGGTTTTTCTGCGACCGCATTGTTCAATTCCGATAAGGGTGGCACAGCCAATGATTTCACCATGGGTATTCTCAACAACAAAATTGCATTTTTCGACGGAAACAAGAACGCGACCACGATAGGCGAGGTAACTGTGACAGACGATCGCTGGCATCATGTGGCCGTGGTAAGAAAGGCAGGTATATCTGTGAAAATATACATCGATGGGAAGTTGGATAAAGAAAACACCACGGGAGCCGGAACTGCGGCCCTGAATGCCAATAGTTACATCGCACTGGGTGGAAACCCGGGTTATGCACCAGTGGCATTCCATGGCTTGATGGACGAAGTACGGATCTGGAAAGTAGCCAGAAGCGAGGCAGATCTCTTGGCAAATATGCTCCAAATGGTTTCTCCGACGCATCCCGACCTGATGGCCAGCTACAATTTCGACACCGGCAACCAGGAAAACGCCGCTTCGCTCACTGATTTGACGGGCAATGGTAAGACGGGTACACTCTACCATTTCGACCCGGCGAACATCAACTGGATCGAAAGCTACGCCGTGGTGGTACCGGTTGCGTTGGGGGCATCGGCAGGCAAGTCAACCGAATTTGTCGCCAACTGGTCGGCCCCGGCCGTAGGCATCGCCGATCGCTATCTGCTCGATGTGTCGACTAGCCAAACATTTGCCGCCGGTAGTTTCCTTCCGGGTTATGAGGCACTCGAAGTGACGGAGACTTCAAAAAAAGTAATCTTGCCCACCACCGGCAGGGAAACGGCGGGGACCAATTACTACTACCGCGTACGCGCCGATAAAGCATCTGTTCCGGGGCAGGGCGGCTATTCGGGTACCATCACATTTACAGCCAATCCGTTGCCTGTTAACCTCATATCTTTCACAGGAAAGAAAGTGGAGAACATAAATCTGCTGGAATGGGAAGTGACCGATGAAACACAATTTAGTGGTTACGAAGTGCAGAGAAGTTCGAATGGAAAGAGTTTTACTACCATAGGTCGGGTAAATGCAATCTCCAATGAGCAGTCCGGCGTTACCCGGTACCGGTTCAGCGACAGCCTGAATTTGGCAGCTGGCAGCACGTCCGACAACTTTTATTACCGCCTTAAAATGATAGACATTGACAGCAGTTTCGCCTTGTCCCGAATCGTGGTGATCAAAAATGAATCGGGAAAAACCCGGGTAAGCAGCCTTTACCCGAATCCGGTCGTGAATAAATCGGCATCCGTGGACATAACGGTGAACCGGGCTGAGAGCTGGCAGGTGAGCATTTACAATGTAGCAGGGACTCTGGTTAAATCCGGCAAGGTCGATCTGGCAAAAGGAATTAATAAAGTGACTTTGGATTTGAGAACGCTTTCATCCGGCCTGCATTTACTGAAATTCAGCACCGGCGCGGAAATGATCGCCAAGACCATTTTGGTTGAGTAGCATGTTCGGAGTATTTCCGGAAGGGATTGACACAATATGCGGGCGAGTCTTGTCAGGAGTCCATACGCCAACACATATTCGCTGTCCCGCCGGTCGACAAAGTCTGCCTTGGCACGAATAACATCAAAGACCACCTAACCACTCCATCCACAAACGCTTTCTTCACCGCGATCAGCTGTAAGTGAATTCCAGTATTTATGACCATCACCTGATCCTCAGCAGAAATAAATTTCCCTCGTGTAATCCACATCATCTACAGTGTTTGTAACATTATTGTCTATATTGGATTTTGCAATTCTGCATTTAGCTATACCCTTCACTGTCTAAGTTATTCTGTTTGTAATATGAAAGGAATTTTGCTCTTTATTCTCACAAGTGGCTTTCTTTTAACCGGTTGCAGAGACAGCAGACGAGAAAATAATGACACCTTAGCCAATCCCGACACAGACCAATACGCCTTACCCAAGAGGAGTAGCTCGATTTACTCAGGAATTATTATCGTTGGAGGAAAACTAAGTGATCAGAAAACAGCATTTCTTTTTGAACAGCAAGGGGTTGGCGCAATGATTAGGGAAAAGAGATTTTGGAATACGATTTTCACGACTGACTTTAGGTGGCAACGATCTGGGGATAGCCTATATATGGCTGGTGGCATTATTGGTGAAAAGACACTAGAACCGCAAGGATACCTTGTACAGGAGTTTGGGGACAGTTTAATTTTAACTCACGCTAGGTATCAGTACAGGTTGAAGAAAGCATCTTTTGAGATTCTTCCAAAATCGTGGGTTGCGCCACGACCTGGCAAACTCGAAAATTTTTTATCATCGGGTTCGTTCGTTTCAATTGCGGACAAGGACTTTCTTAATGAAACAACTTTTAGCGAGGATGTTATCAGCGGACTGTTGTCTACTGCTCCTCAAGTTACGCGAGTTATTTTTTCCTTCGATCCTTCTGGTTCTGGATACATGAGGAAGTCATGGGCAGCATCTGTTGACGTGGAATATCGTATCCCCAGTATATCCATTGATCCGATAACATGGAACGTTGTAGGTGATTCCTTAATCTATCACGATGTCCAGAGGCTAACAGCAGATAGCTCTGTTACCTACAATCGACATGCAGCTGCGATTCATGTTGTTGGTGACACTTTGTACCTTGCCAGCCGTTTGTCCCAGGGTATGAATATTCGGAAATTGAAGAAGATACATTTTGAAAAACAAAGGTAAATACAAGAGTCTACCGGAGGTATTTCCTCCGAATTTACTTGGTCGAACGGACACTATCAGCCGCACTGGCGGTCATTACGATCTCACTTCACTACTGTATTGCTTCGGCTTCTTGCCGATGTGCCTTTCGAATATTTTCGTAAAATGGCCCAGATTCTCAAAGCCCAGTTGATAGCCTACTTCTGACACAGATATCCTCTCTTCCCGCAGAAGCCGCGCGGCTTCTTTCATTCGTACATGTTGATAGTACTCATAAATACCCATTCCAAATACTTGCGTGAATATTTTGCGCAATTTTAGCTCGTTCATGCCAGCGATCTGCTTCCATTCTGCGATGGTGCCGGGCTGGCTAAGTGAGGAAACAATCCTATCCCTGACCTGATACACAGCGTGGATGTCCTTGGCATGCAGTTCCAGAACAGCGGCGCTTCCTCGCTTCTTCAAACTAGTGAACAGATGATAAAGCAATTCTGTCGCTTTCATCTTGTAATAAAAACCTGTCATCACGCCCGGCCCCTCCCGCTTGACCAGGTCGTTTACGGTTCGCAAAATGTCGTCGGTCATCAGTTCCTCAATCCAAAAATTACTGGCGCTATCGAAAAGGTACCCGAAGTGTTCAGCCTCTTCCTTTAAAAAGCTCCTTAAATACCCGGCACTGACACTGATGGAAACGTGCGATACCCGCGTGTTCTTTTTGAAATGTAATGTTTGGTGGATCGCGTAAGGGAAAATCCGAACGTAAGGCGCCTCAATCGGCGCGTTTAACCCGGACATAGCTGTTCCGCCGTCCTCATCGTCTGCAAATATGTTGTGAAATACGAAACCGATACCGTCAGTCAAATCCGACTCACCGGTTACACGGGTAAAGTCCTCTGTCACAAAAAATGATCCGAAATGAATGGCCATGTCGGGCAAAAAGGTGAATCCTTTGAAATAGATCACCTGAAAATGCTGCAACACATTCTCCAAGATCAAACCCAGCTTATTCATAAACTGCCCAATGTCACTACCTTCCTGTCCGCCTGGCTGAATGTTCATTTCTCGACTAAAAAAACTCGCTTATCGAATATTTTAACCGTAAAGCTACGAGTAGTTTTGCAGTGTTCAAGATAGTATCTGATAAAAACAAACAGAAAACCATGAAAAAACGAGTGCTGATTTCCGGAGCCAGCTTTGCAGGATTAACGCTGGCCTACTGGCTGAATAAGTTTGGATACGAAGTAACCGTGATAGAATTGGGGAAGGAGCTGAGAACAGGCGGCTCACCCATTGATGTTCGGGGAGAGGCATTGAAAATCGCCCGTGAAATGGGGATTTACGATCAGATTAAGTCCAATGAATATATTCACACCGATGAGATTGTGGATGCCCAGGATCAAACCCTGGTCAAATTTGCCATTAATGCTTTACCGGAATATCTGGGCGATCTCGAGATACACCGCGGTGTATTGGTGAAGATCATTTATGATGCGATTCCAAAAGATGAAGTGAAGATCATGTTCGGCAGCAGCATAGCCACATTGGTCCAGCAGGAAGATCATGTTCAGGTGACCTTTGAAACAGGGCAGCGCCAAACTTACGATCTGGTCTTCGGAGCAGATGGTACGCATTCGACAGTGAGAAAGCTCGCTTTGGGGCCGGAGGAAGCCTTTAAGAAATTTCTTGGCGTGTATTTTGGATTTGCCGCCACCGAAGAGATTAAAACAGGCAGGCCCGGGTCGACTGGTATTGTGTATCGGGAGCTCGGGAAACAGGCGGTGATCTTTGAATTTCAAAATGGCGTGAACACCATCCTGGTGTTCCGGGCCCCCAAACTGGAATGGAATTACCGGGACCGCGAACGCCCCAGGCAAATCTTAAAAGAATATTTTGGCGGTAACAACAATTGGAAGATCCCGCAGATTCTCGAAGCGATGGTACGCGCTGACGAGCTCTATTTCGACGAAGCCTGTCAAATCCGTATGCCTAGCTGGACCATAGGACGTGTCGCATTGATCGGTGATGCGGCCTATGCGCCAAGCTTTTTCACGGGTATGGGCACTAGTCTGGCGATGCAGGGTGCGACCTTGCTGGCCAAGCAACTACATGCGCATGACGATCATCAGACTGCTTTTGCGAATTATAACAAAGTGTTCAAACCCATTGTCGAAAGCGTGCAGGCGCGTGTTGATCACTCTTTGAAAATTCAGTTACCCGAAACGCAGGAAGAATTGGAGGCCTCTTTTGCGGCTTGGAGCCTGAGCCAGGAATAGGATATCAAGCACGTCCCGTGCACATGTGCGGGACTGCTTACCGCGTTTTTCCGGCTATAGACCCTTAGATCACTTTCCAACCAATGCGAAAGTCCGCAAATCAACCTTCCCCTCATAATACTTGTTCAGCACCGCCTGAAACACAGGATCCGTTTCAGGCAGCAAACTGAATAACGTCATGCTCGACCGCAGTTTAAGATCGTCAGGGCTTCCCAAGATATGGTATGCCGATTTCCCCTCTACCGCCAACATTGCCCCGGATATTTCGATCAGCCTCTTTCCCAACACCGGGTGTTCGAGATACCGCCTCGCGTGATCGAGATTTTCGATCGCGAAATAGTTAGCAGTGCTGCTCAGCCCTAACCCTTTGATCTGCGGAAAGATGTACCACATCCAATGGCCTCGCTTTCTACCATTTTTGATCTCGATTAATGCTGCATCATAGTCACTTTGCTGCGCATCTAAAAACTTTTGCAAATCCATCGCGCTCATCTTGGGTCTCTTATGTATGAGTGATGATTCCTTTCAACCTCCTGAATTGTGTCGTCCTGAAATCGTTAGACTCCACAAAATCCGTTGAATAAGAATGACAACTGTGACCTGAAGCGATAATTTCAGTATCTTATACTAGCTCCATGAAGATATTTCCTCATTTTAACGCGAAAAAGTCATAAAAAGAAGATCGTTGCCGCGTATCCGGCCTATCAACTACATATTTGTTAATTGGCGAGCTTTGTTAATGTTTTGCGGAAACAGATCGGTGATATTTTATGATTGATTGTGGAGATGTTTAGCAGTGCGTTTTTCAGCAAATTGTAGCAGACTTCCGTCATAAAGGTAGCCACTGAGTGCGTCCCAGCGACCATAACTGTACTGCATCGCCTTTCCGATCTGGCTTTTTGGGGAGCGTACTTTTAATTTGTTCAAGGATCCATTTGCCGAGCTCGTTGATAACTGGAAGGGATTCTGTCAGCTGCAGCTCTTTGATTTCAGCAGCATCCGGCATCAGTTGGCGGGCTTTCCGCTCCACAGCGTACAGTTGCTGGATCATCGATAGTGCTTTTTGCGCTCTGGTTTTGTCATTATCCAGGGCCCGTTCAAAGCGGTCCGCCGCCGCGGTCCCGTCGCGCATTTGCGCAGCAAGCCAGATGGATAACATCTTTCCGTTTTCCATGCTTTTCGTAAACCGCATACCCGTCTGTGGATAGCCCTTGAAGCTTTCCAACATCGATTTCGCTCCTGCTGAGCCTCTTGTCGGCTGGTAATCAAAGAGAAGGACACCATCCAAAGGGCTGTGGTAGACCCACGGGGGTGCCCGGCGACAGTGTCCCTGATGGCAAGCGCCTTTCTTGTCACTTTCCAGTACTTTAATAGGACTTTCATCCACCAGCCAATAGCCCTTCGATTTCATATCAAAGACCAGTTGCTCATAAAGAGGTTCCAGCTTCATCAGCGCTTCTTTGGTCCATCCTCCAAGGGTTGAAGATGCGATCTGGATATGTTCCCGGGCAAAGCGCAGCTGGGAAGTTTTGTGCCTGTGGGTCACATCAGTGTCAACCAAATGTATGTGCGGTACATGGTTCCCCAGGGAGATTTTTTACGGGTTTAAAACCGTCAAACTTTTCTTTAGTCGGACCACGCAGTGTAATAGAGGCGGTCGAAGGCCCTCCCAACCCTTGCTTTGGCGCGTTTCCCGCGCCTCATGGCATTATCTGTAATGAGGCCAACTGACTATGGGTAGTCCTAACCCTTGTGGGGTGCTGTCAAAAACGCTAAATTCTGGTCCGCGTCGGGCGATTTGAGTCCGAACGGTATCTTGTCCGGCCCTTTTAATTGGGAGCAAAACATAGCAGCTTCGCCAAAAACGGACACTCTTCCTTTGCCATATTCAGGTACCGCGCCCTATGAAAATCCCTGTATTGGAATGCGCGGCGTAGTCTGGCTGAATCTCCAGGCGGTATCAGGCAGCAGCACTTTGTAATGATCATTAAAAGTACCCGGCTATTTCTGGACAAATCCCACATCCGAATATAGAACTGCACTCCAGTATGTTCACACTTATAAACCAGAATCAGTTCAGTAAAATTTCAACAGCTGACACCATCCGGGATTGTTCAGAGAGCGTACGTTACACATCTAGATTACTTTCACCTCGGCAACCTGTACCCGCATTACTGGTTAGGATAATACTTTGGACAGTTTTTATAGAAATATTGAGCATAATAGTCTTTTTGTGGAGCCTTTTATTTTGGAAACACTTAAGAGCTCCTGAAAACAGACCTGATAGCCTGAGGAATTTCAGAGGACATCGAAAAAAAAATGCAAAGCCGGTGCCCTTTTTATAGTTTCGTCACCCATCTCCTAAGACACAATTGTTAAAACTACTTGCGAGGACACCAATGATTTCAAAATTTGAACGAAAAGCTAGTCACAAAGTTTCTGGTAAATTGCGCATTTCCTACCGAGTCCCAATACTTCACATTTGTTATATTGTTTAGTTTGAAACCAAGCTTCCACTTTTCCTTTTGATAAAAAACGGTCGCATTAATCGTTTGGTAGGATGGAATCACGTAAGTATTGCTGGAATTAAAGTACGAATCGCTCACATAGTTCCCTCCAAAACCAAGTCCAATACCTTTCAGGTTTTGGAACGGCAATCGGTAGCTGAGCCAGTAATTGACAATATGTTGCGGGGCCTGGGTTTGGAATTTTCCCTCGTATAAATCAGCCTTAGTAAATTTGTTTTCATTAAAGCCATATCCGGCTACTATATTCAGGCCGGATACGGGGTTAGCAGTAAGTTCAAGCTCAACCCCTTTGCTTACCTGTTTGCCGTCTTGAAAACTATATTGTGCATCATCGGTACGTAAAGCATTGTCAATACCGATATGATAATAACTGATGCTTCCACCCAATTTATTACCCGGCAACTCTGCTTTTATGCCACCTTCCAACTGATTGGCAAAAACCGGATTTGGTTTAAACAAACTACCATTGGGCTGCTCAATGGGTCCTTGGTTCAGAAACCCGTTCATGAAATTTCCAAACAGCGACACCTGATCCTTTACTACCTGATAAACAATTCCCAACTTGGGAGAAAGAGATGGCTGCACAAAACCGGCTTCATAGGTCTGCTCAAATCGATCAAAGCGAAGGCTCAGCATTGTTGATAACCGATCTGTCCAGTTAATTACATCAGAAACATATATGCCAAAAGCATTTCCTCCATATGCGTCGTGCGATGCAGTGGTGGAAGGATCTGCCAAAATACTATTCACTCTGCTTAGGCCTGATCTTTCAAAGGGCTCATTAACATTTATCTTATCAAGAGCCACGACGCTGTACGTCAGACTTTCATCATTGTACTCATAGCTTGCGCCGATCAGCAAATTGTGATGAAATCTGCCGGTATTAAAACTACCGTTGAAATTCTGCTGGACATTGGCATACGTTCTTTCTCTCGGGCCAAAATGTCTGATACTCGTAACGGCCGTATCCGCACTGATCCAATTCACATACGGCTGATAACTATGATTCAAGAATTCATTTACATGCGATATACCTGTGGTGGATGTCCAGTTTGCACTGATCTGATATTTGGCCTGCCCAAAGTATTTCGTGGCCTGCGCATCACTAAGCAAATCATTCTGAAAGAAGGATTTTTTAAAACCCAGTGGAATATCTTTAGTGGATTTAAATGGTACTTCGTCCGCAAAAAGCAGTGTATAAGCCAGACGAGTCGCGTTACTTTTAAAAAATTCAAAATCAAACAGGAAGGATAGGCGATCGCTGGCCTGAAACGAAAGGCTCGGACTAATCATGAACCTTTTATTTTTACCATATTCATTTGAACTGTTTTGCTGATGGTCGACGGCATTGAATCTGAGCAGCACGGTTTTTTCCTTACTAAGCGGCGTGTTTATATCAACAGTGGCCCTGCTTAAATCAAAACTTCCCATGCCATACCCCACTTCGCCACCGAAACCGGCATAGGGCTTTTTGGTAACCAGATTCATTGCCCCGCCAAAAGTTGCCACCTGCGCACCAAATAGCGTACCTGACGGGCCTTTGATCAGCTCGACGCGTTCAAGGTTTGCGATTTCTGTCCCCGACCGGTAAACCGAAGTCGCCAGTCCATTTCTTGCATAATCGAAGTTGGTAAACCCTCTAAATACAACCGCAAAACTTCCGGTAACATATTCAGTAGGTGCAACACCGGCCGCGGCCCGAAAGACATCTTTCACATCGGTCATCATTTGTTCTTTCATCAGATCTTTCCCCACCACATGATAGACCTGCGGATTTTCAAGATTTTTCAAAGGCATCCGCGCCACATACTCCGTTTCCTTGTTTACCAACTTAACATTTCCGCTTACAACAACCTCCTGTAGTTGCAGGTTGTCTTCGGCCAAAGTAAAATTCACGGAGCTGGTATCTCCGGCCGCCACCGTTACCGTACTCTTTTGCGTTAGAAGTCCGGTAAAACTTGCGGTAAGCGTGTAGGTTCCGGCGGGTACTTTATTGATCTGGTAATGTCCCGCTTCGTTTACGACCGTTCCCTTGGCCGTTTTTTCCAGAACAATATTTACAAATTCGGCGGGCTGCCCGTCGGAAGTATTCACGGTGCCCTTAATGGTACCATTTTGTGCATGTGCATGCAGCGAAAAAATCAGAAGAAATAAAATTAAAATTCGTATCATCTTATATTTAGACTAAAAATTCATTATTAAAATATCGTTTTTACCCTGAGCAAAGGGCGTATGACTCCGCTATTCAGGGCAGTATTTTTATCATTGCATCCACTCCTATTTCGTTAGCCTTACCAGGTCCGTTATCAATCCACCAGCGGTAACATTCACCATTTTTTCTGATTTTCCTGTTGCCGGATCATATTTGTAGTAACCATTCAAATTCATACTGGCATTGTAAACCGGAAGGTAAAACTTGCCGTCGTATTTGTGCGTGCTGGGATAACTGTAAGCTGCCGTCAGGGGTAAATCAGCAATCACCGTCGCAGTTTGTGCATTCAGATCCAGCTTCACCCAGCGCTGTACGGGACTGTAAAATGCCAGGTCCGACAATTCCGCATATTCTGCCGCCGTAATTGAATTGACTGCTAGCTTACCGATCAGTTCCAATAATCTCGGAGGATACGACGCTGCGGAAATGCAGGCGTAAGCGATTCCATTCGCATCATAGGTAGTGCCCAAAAGCAATTGGAACATAGAACTTTGCTGTCCTACCGCATTGATCGGGTTAAAAGCATAAGTGGAGTCAAAGTCCGTTTTACCGGCTGGAATTTTCAAAATCTGCGGTCTGGACCTTTTCGCAGCATTTGGCCCAAGTTGCCCGTCCAGCCCATACTGACCCTGCGTACTGATGTAAACGTTGCCCGCTTCATCCACAACGCTATGTTCCAGCCCGCGGGAAACCGGATAAGTGGCTTGTTTAAAAACAGCTGTATTCTCCCATTTTCTGGTCGTCAGGTCCACCACTTCCACATAAACATCCTGTGCGTCGTAAAACTGGCCGGTTTTGCTGCTGTTTGTTAAAAGCGAGGCGAATAGCTTGTTGTCGTTGGGGCGATAAGATAGATGTGCGTAAACATTTCTGTCGTTCTCAGGAAAATTTTTGGCTTTCGACATATCGATCTGCCCCAGGTTTTCCATGGTGGCCGGGTTAAAAAGGAACAGTGCCCTGTTTCCACTGGTCGAGTAAATACCCAGGTTTTCATTGATGATCAGCACAGCCTGCAAATATTCCAGCAAGGGAATGCTTGCTACTTCCACCACGGCGCCGGAAGATTTCAAGATTGCCTGCTTGGACAACTTATTATCTCCATCCAGCGAAATCCCATAAATAAAATTCTTATACGAAGTTCTTGCCATGAAGGTATTGTAAGCCGTGTTCTTGGTCAGATCGACATCACCGGAAGGTTGCTGCGAAAAAAAACCGGCGTAATAGCTATATCCCGCCGTCGATTGCGAAATGCTGGACAACAAAAATCCTTCTTCCTGATAAAGCGATTCTGGTCCGGACTCGGGTTCATCATCACTGCTGCATGAAATCAGCACGGCTGCAAAAAAAATGGATAGTAATAGATTGGATGTTTTCATTGGGGATTGGATTTTGTTGGAAAGTTGTTGTGGGCGGCGTTTGGCAACAAGCTTTTTGCTCTAAGCTTTTGCCAGACGCATTCCCTTTAAAAGCTTGAAATCTCGTAAATGAGCTTTACATTGAAATTCGTCCCCGCGCGTGGCACCAGGTAGTTATCAAAAAGCTTGGCATTGAATACATTAATGACATTCAGGGAAGCGATCAGGCCGCGTTTTGCGAACTTATAGGAGAAACCCGCATCCAGGCGATGCTGAACGGGCACGTAAGCTTCCGGCGTATTTTTGATACTGTTGCCTTTGCCGACGGTGATGTGGTTAAACGGGGTGATGTAGTTGTAGAACAGGTAAGCCCGGAAACGGTCATCGGTTGTCAATAATCCCGGTTTTTGCCATGATAACTCCGAGTTCCCATAAAAACTGGGGTTGTTTGGAAAGTCGGTGCCGACCAGGAACTGACTTTCCGCCAGCTTCATTTTCGTGAAAGTCTTGCGCAGGAAAGTCAGGTTCGTTTTCAGGCTGAATGCATTTTTGAAGGTCAGTGCCACGTCGCCCTCCACACCCAAAGTCCGCACCTGATCCGCATTGTCGTATCTCCTGATCACGCCATTTCCTATGAAAATAATATCGTGCTGGCTCCGGTAAAACCCGTTAATGTTCGTAGCAATATTTATAATCTTGCTGACCGGCTTGCTCATTACAACACCAATATTGAGGTTATCGCTGCTTTCAGGCAACAGGTCCGTATTGCGGACGATATCAGCTCCATTGCCTACGAACTGGGCAAACTGCGGGATTAGGTAACCTTTTTCAAAAGATGCGCGGGTAAAAATACCTTCGGCTATGTCATATTTCAATGCCGTATTCCAGCCCCAGATGCCATCCTTTTTTTTAACCAGCTCAAATGTGTTATTCTCTGCCCCATCCAGAATATAATCGTACCTTTTAATGGCTGCCGAAAAGGTCAGTCTATTTAGAAACAAGCCCTCATACTGAGCTCCGGCCACATTTTTGGTCAGAAACTGAGGAATGCGCAGGTAATCCTCCATGGGATCGGCTTCCAGATAATCGATGCCGGTCAGCTTTTGTTTGGCATATAAATTCGAAAAAAGCAGCTTGTGGTCCTGGCTTATTTTAAAGGTAAAACTGCTCCGGTTGATCCAGCCATGAATGTAAGTATCCGAATTGGCCTCGTAATATTCGCCCGGGCTCTCCTTTCTGCCAATCACTTTTCCACTCCAGCTGTACACATTCTTGGTCGTGTCCACATAATTCAAAGTCTGACTGCTGTAATTAGCAGCTGCGGAAAACAGCGCACGTTCTTTCCATAATGACTTTTCATATTTTAAAACTGCCGTCAGGTTTTCGGCCTTGTACTTGGCCTCCCCGAAAGCAGTCCCGCTTACCCTAGCACCGTTTTGCAATTCTTTGTTTCCGCCCGAAACGTTCACCGAAAGTTTCAGTTCGTCGGCCCAGGGCTTACTGTGGGCACCGATGGTTATCCCGCCAAAAAAGATCCTATACTGGTCGTGGAAGCGCTTGATGCGTTCGATACGATTGCCATTTTCAAAAATCCTGGCATCCATTCTGTAACTATTATCGGAGTAATTAACAGCGCCTGTAACATTCAGGAAGTAATTTTTTTTGTTGGCAAGCCCCAATGCAAAATCGCCCAGATGCGTATTGTAAGAGCCGACATTGTAAGAAGCGCGAAGCGAATTGTACGATTTCTGCTCGGTTACCAGGTTAATGCCCCCGCCTAACGCATCAGTACCAACGTCGACCGGCAATACGCCTTTATAAACATCGATCCGTTTCAGGTTTCCGATCGGCAACGTCGAAATATCGAAGTTGGGATAAATGAATTCCATCGGAAGGCCGTCGATGTAGACCCGCACCGCATTGCCACGTAAACCGTTGATCGAAATATCCGAAGGCTCGCCGAGTGAGCTGGAACGCCGGATCCGGACACCCGAAAGCCGGTCGATAATGTCTGTGATCAGTACATTCTGGCTCACCACATTCTTGATCTCCACGCTGCTGATCGTGATCGGCTTCGTTTCCTGCACGCGGCTTTGCTTCTCGGTTTTTACCAAAACCTCATCGAGATCTTTAATATCAGCGATCAGAACAACATCTTCGACCCGGTTATGGCCCATGATTTTGATGTCTTTTTCAAACGTTTTAAAACCCACGTGGCTTACAACGAGCTTGTAATCACCGGCGGGAATATCTAAGAGCCGGAATGTCCCATCTGCTCCTGACGCAGTTTCATATTTCGTATTATTCAAAGAGATAGAGACAAAAGGCAAAACGTTGCCATCTTCGTTTTTGACTGTTCCGGAAAAGGCAAATCCCTGGCCATATCCAATTTCATCAACAAGCAACAACATAAAGAGGAGGGAAAATATTCTCATAAGCGGATCATTTGCGGAATTTTTCTCAAATGTAATTCACTTATTTGTATTTAGTTTAAATAATCTTAATATTTGAAAAAAATCTCTATGCCTCAATTCTATTTCATCTTTCTAGGAATGTACTTGTACTATTCCAGGTCTAAATATTATCCTGACTTTCTGTTCAGCCCGCCATTTCGTTACGCCCGGTTTGTTGGATTAATTTTTACGATAGCCGGATCATTGTTGTACGTGCGAACTGATGGCTGCGCTGGAGGGCTTTTACTTGCATTGGCCGCCTGTACGTTAGCGATGGGCATGGTCGAGCTTTTTGCGGTGTTGGGTAAATTTTATTTTTATGGAGTGGCCGTAATCCTACACGTTTTATTACTGATACAACTGATCTTCGATGCCAGCTAAAAAGGAATATCTGACAAACCGGGGCCAGCGTGCCCTCAAAACCACGGCTGGACTTTTCGGCGGCTATTTTCTTGCTGTGGCCGTTCACATGCTTCTGGCCGTCGCACTTCCCTATCGCATGGAAATCATTCTTACCGGTGCGTTTTCGGTTTTTTTACTTTGGACAGCACTCATGATCATCGCATTTCTGATGCGCAGTGGCTGGATCGTCTGGGGCATATATCTTCTTTCGATTATTTTTTGCGCAGCAGGAATATATCTTCTAAAATAATGATGAAACTTAAAGGTTTATCTCCGCGACTCTACAACATTACCTTTAACACTCACACGGTTTCGGGCATCGTGATCAGCTTTGCGCTGTACGTAATATTCTTTGCCGGCGCGTTTACGCTCTTTAAAGATGAATTTTACCAATGGGAAAATCCGGCAGCACGGCAAACATTGGTACACCCGGTTGACTATGATCAAATGCTAAGCAGCCTGAAAAAATCCAACCCCCGATTTGATTTTTCAGAAGATATTACCATCGTCACAGAATCCGCGGAAAGACCTCTGGTCAAGATTTACGGGCATTTAACTGTACCCAAAGGCAAACCTGAGCAGCATTACTACACGACCTATTTTCCGGCGACCGGTGAATTCGTCAAGGATGAAAAAACCACGGTTGGAGAAACGTTATACCGGTTGCATTTTTTCGACCAGATCCCGTTTATAGGCAGGTATCTTTCCGGCTTTGTAGCTCTGTTCTTTGCTTTCGCGGTGATTACGGGTGTAATGATCCATTGGCAAAATATGCTTACCAAATTTCACGGCTTTTCGCTCAAAGGATCATTGAAAAATATCTGGACCAATGCGCACACGGTGTTTGGTTTACTGGGACTGCCTTTCCAGCTGATGTATGCGATTACCGGGGCTTACTATATGTTGTCATTTTTGGTTTTGCTTCCTGTCGTAATGGTGTTCTACGACGGCAATCAGGAGAAAGCGATCAATGATATCTTTTCAGAGCGCGCCATGGAAGTGAGTGAAACATCGCCCGTTACCACTAAGAATTTAGGGGTTACCGGCATTCTTGAAAAAGTAAAAAGTAAAAATCCGGAATTAGATTTGCATTACCTGCAGATCAAACATTATGACCGGGAAGACGGTATTGTTTCGGCTTCGCTGGAAAACAGCAAAACTTTCGCGGGTGACGGCTCAGTGGCGGTAAGGCTGAAAGATGGAAAATTGATCTCCGACAAATTACCAGGCAAAAAGACTTACGCTGAATCTGTATTATTCGGAATATCCCGACTGCATTTCGCAACTTTCGGAGGGCTTGCTTTGAAGGCAATCTATTTTCTTTTAGCTCTGTTTACCTGTTTCGTTATCATTAGCGGTGTCTTGCTCTGGAAAGAGGCTAGGAATAAAAAAAGCTACACGGACAAACAAAAGCAGTTCCATCACAGGGTCACCATGTGGTATCTTGCCATTTCATTCGGTCTTTTCCCGGCCACAGCCATTCTGTTCATTGCAGAATTACTCATGCCAAACGTTGAAAACCACGTTTTTCTAGTCAGGACTGTGTTTTTTGTATCGTGGCTCGCGCTAAGTATAGCGGGGTTAATGTTGAAAACGGAATTCCTAATGACTTGGTTTTACCTGCTTGTTGGCGGGCTATTTTCAGTTCTTGTCCCGCTTGTCAATGGATTTGTAACAGGTGACTGGATCTTTAATGCATGGTCGGGTGGTCTTTATTATACTGCCCTTACGGATACATTTTGGGCTGCAACTGGGGTCATTTCCATAATCCTGGCTTTGTCTATTGGCCGAAGTTTCAATAAATCATCCGCTGAATTTGGTGATGATACGAAACCACACCGGAACCTCACGAAGCATCTACATCGCATTTGAAGATCGATGTGCAAATTAATCATGCGAGCCAATTGCTTGTAGTTTCTAATCCTATCCGTAATCCATAGCGCTTTTTTTCACAGTCAACTGTGCAATTTCCAAAACCGGCAACTCAGACTGCGTTTTTGGTCTGAGTTCCGTGTATTTACCTGTATAAGGTGTTTTTTCAACAAAAGTTTCCGGCGATTTGGCTGAAAATTACAAGCCATTGACCCAAATTTTTACTTGCATAATATGAATTATGTATTTCTAACTACAAAAAAAACAGCCACTTAAATGAAAAGTAAAAAAATTTTAATGTCCGTAATTCTGACGAGTTTGTTCTTTGCCAGCAATAAATCCAGCAAAGCAGACACCCTTCGTGAAACCCGAACTCCAAGCGGAGAATACTTCATCGGCGCAGGAAACGGTCAAAAATATGCTTACAGACTCGATTGATTTGAGCAAACTTAAACGCCTCCAAATTCCCCGGCATTGAGCAGTCCAAATACAAAGATTAGAAAACCACACAGATTAGTAAACTTACTCTTAAAGCTAGGCTGTATCTAAAAGCGACTACCTCAAAAACATGAGTTTGTAAGAATGGCGTTCGACAATCGGCTGTATTACGAAAAAGGCACCTATCGAACACCTTACATCATCCCAATTCTTTCTCAACTGAGGAGGAACTGAATGTACTTCACAAGTTTTATCAAGAACTATCTGATGAGTTAGTGAAGAGGTAAGACATTCACAAATCGCACTCTGTCGACACGGCGGACAAAATACAGAAGGCAAAGCAACGATTTCAAGAAGGCATAGGCAGCATCGGGCAATCGCCCGAAGAGAACTAGTACATGTAATCAGAAATTGTCCTTATATGGCGGTTCATCCACACAAAGATCACAACGTCATCACTATAATGAAGCAAAACAAAGAAATAGCGGCTAGTAATACTCTAATCATATTAATTCAGGATGTCAAGGAATACCATATGCGGCCGCAGTCCCCTAATCTTGATCAATGCCTCGGCGCATTGTGGAATTAATATTATAAAGGGGATTTTATTGATATTTTCCCCAAGTCTTCGCGCTCAGATTTTTCGTCATCAGCAATTAGACACCTCTGCTACTTTATCTCCGTTATTTTCGTCTTCCCAAAGACAACGTTCGTAGTAGCCCAATACTAATTCGTCGAAAAACTTCGCAAATTAAATAGGTTTATTTTGAGCATATGTAACCGCTTGTTATAATTGCCGCTATCATCAAGTTATTGACAACTGTTACCATCCTTACAAGCTATGAGAAAAAAATTAGTACAGTCTGTTTTAGTGGCAGCCTTAAGTTTCTCCATTTTTCAGTGTCAACAAGAGAAAACGAGCCCTTTTCCAACCATTGAATCGACCAAGCCGTTAGAAGTAGGTATTCCGCGCGCGATTGAAATTGCTGAGAGCTATCTGGACTTGAACAATGATGCCGCTGCAAGGAGAAAGTCAAGGGCAACGAGTAAAACAGATACAAGGCCTAGAAAAGTAAAGCGAACCAGGACACTCAAAGACGACGCCGGAAGCGATTTAATGCATATCATCGAATACGAGGGTGAAAGTAAAGAAAATCGGGGCTTTGTCATCGTTGCCGCTGACCGGCGAGTGACCCCGATATTAGCGATGGGAGACTCAGGTACTTTCCACACAGATAATCCAGGTGTTCAAATCTGGATTAGCCACGTCATGGATCAGGTGAATCAGGGAAAAAAGCAACTTAAAAGGCCTGAAAAAGACATTGATGCATTATGGAAGGACTTCGAGAATCGAGCTGATGTCAAAGCCGGTAGGATATCTGGCGAACCTGATCCACACCTGCCTCCTGGCCGCAATTGCCCCGATAATTGGGAGGCATTTGTACCTGCGATTTTGAGCACGCAGTGGGGACAAGGAAGAGGGTATAACAAATATTGTCCCAGCCGAAGCTGTGCAGAAGACGACGATTGCAATAAGGCTCAAGCAGGTTGTGGGCCAATCGCAATTGCGCAGGTCTGGAATGCTCCAAATTTGCGACTGCCCGCGTCCTTGCCCAGTAGCAGTGCAATAGGTGCTCAAACATTAAACTATCCTTTTAATAACCTTTTCAGTGTCAACTGTAACAGCACGAATGAGCAAGACAAACAGATTTCGGCGTTGATATGGCTGGCTGGTAGCTGGGCAAGTTCCGACTACAATTTTTTAGGATGCAACACGTTGACCTGGCGAGACAACATTAACGATGCCTTTGCCAGCGCGGGTTATTCCAATTCAGGTACGAGAGTTGACTGGAATACGTATCAGAATCATGCAGTATCCGAGTTGTCCTGGGGATACCCAGCAATTATCGATGGAACGAAAGGAACTGATGATATTTTGCAATTTCACATCTGGATTGTCGATGGCGTCGATACATGGAAGCATTATGTTGAACCGGAAGATCCATATGCTCAATGTATAGAAACCTGGGTTACGCTATATCACATTAACTGGGGATGGTATGGCAGTGACAACAACTGGTACGTGTTAGGCAATTTCACTGGAAGCGCATTAAACTATCGTTCCTACCTCAACGCCACTTATGGTTTCAGAAGATGATTAAATCACGTTCAAAGATGAAAACAAAATCAATGAGCCTCGGATTAAGCCTTCTGCTGTTTGGCAGCCTCATAGGCTGCGACGGATGCAGGAAGGATGAATTTGAAGTATTTAACCGGGTGTTTCCACCCTGTAATGTTTGTACTGCTGTTAAAATTGTCAACACGAAGTCCGGCTCCCAAGTAAGTCTGGGTGATACAATTCAAACTCTAAGAAACGTAGCTGATTCGCTGGTCATAAGACGAAATGGCACTGCCGTTGTTAAACTGCCAAATTTCAAGCAGGATATGGTGAACAGGAAGAACCGCGTTTACTTCTTTAAGTCAACATCTGACGCCGGGGTTAAATCCATTCGGTTTAGATTAACCGGCTCCGCTGAAACTCCGCTTATCACCGGTAATCTGATTGATGGCGAATACAGTGCAGCGAAGGACACTTTGGATATTTACTATAATCAGCCTTAGCTTAATACGAAAAAGCAAAGAGGCCATCTCAGATTAAACTGGGGCGGTCTTTTTGCTTTAAAAGCATTTTCGAAAGAAACTTTGCTTTATTTCGATTAAAACGTCCGGACTTGGAGGTAAATCGGTTTTAGCGGGCACACACGTGGCCACTTAGGCTACTTTCTTTCGGATATTTTGTGCAATTGCAATCAATCCGAAGTTGGTCAGGGCAATGTATTATTACAGGCGCCACCGGCGCAACGACACATTGCTGGCAATGCGGATGAAAGAAATCGCAAATACACGGGTCAGGTATGGGTTCCGACGGATCTTTGTGCTGCTGAAAAGAGAAGGTTTTGGCGATAATCTCAAGCGTGTTTATCGTGTTTACAAGGCCTGTGGGTTGAATTTGCGGACAAAGAGACCCAGGCGTAGCCGCAGCGCTGGACATCGACTGGAACGTCTGGGCACTCAAGGAATCAACAAAGTCTGGAGCGGACGCCGCGGCATGGATTTCGTGCAGGATGCGCTTTTCAACGGCGAGCGTTTCCGGGTGTTAACTGTGGTCGATAATTGTACGGCCCGGCCCGGCGGCAAATTTGTCACGGATTACTGGCAGGGAAATCTTTAAAAGGGGTAGATGTTGTTGCTGAACTAAGCAAAATTTGTCTCGTCGAAGGATGCTTCCCAGAGCGAATTCAGTGTGATAATGGAAGCGAATTCATCTCCAAGGGAATGGACTTATGGGCATATTCGATTGGTGTAACGCTAGACTTTTCAAGGCCTGGAAAACCGACAGACAACCCATATGTTGACCGGGTCTCCGGAGCGATCTTTTAACGGGAAGTTACGAGATGAATGCCTCTCCGTCAATTGGTTTTTATCCCTGGACGATGTCCGAGCAAAAATCGAGGACTTTCGATGGGAATATAACCATTTCAGGCCGCACAGCGCGCTGAATGATTTGACCCCGAAAGAATTTGTTAATTTACATCAAGAAACACCGGAAACTCTACTTTCAACCGTCTGAAAACCTGGGAGGGGCTCAATTTTAATCAATCATAGCCAACTGCTGGCCTTAAAAATAGGGAGTACCTCAGTTGAACCGGATTAGGTTCGTCTAAAAAATAAAAAGCAATATCAGGTAAATAAGACATAAACTATTAAACCATTGTGCGGACCAACGCTTGAGGCTGTCTGTGACGTTGAAATACTGTTCACTATTTTGAGTTTGCGTTCCGCATCTATGAGCATAACAACAAAACTGTGACTCTTCATGAGAAGATGTTCACTAAGAGAAGTGTGGTTTATAGAAATAAGTAATCCCGTTAAAATGCGGTAACCTTACAGGTTAACACATTTCAACGGGAGGTTAGATGGTGCTGCCAAAATTTTCAACAAGTGGGGTAAAAATCAATCCTAAACTTGTTTTTCAACATAGAAGACAGCCTCTTTTAAATGATTTGATTTTTCAATCGGTGGAGACGCAGGGAGTAGAATCACAAGACTAACACACTGGATATCAATAAATTATATAGCTCCTAAATTTTGGGTATCCGAGTTTGCTTCCAACTATATTCACGCAAAATCGACGACATAAATTTAGTCAAATCAGATATATTACGCAAGCCATCTTAAGGATCGAACAGTTGGCACCGAAAGAATCGAGTCAGCGTAATGGATTAGTATTGTTGTCGTACTCGAAGCGGGTCAGACCCACGGTCTCAATCTCAGGATACGCTGTGCGATGACATTGCCGTAGCCTTCAAATGTCAGGTAAATGTTCCAGGCCGGATCGCCCGATTCTCTATTTATCTGCACGGTCGCCTTCTGGCCCTCGCAGGAATAAATCACCTTTATATATTTGACGGCTAGTTTGCTGATACTAATGGATTGACCACAAAGACCGCCTGAACATTCTATTTTTCCGAAATTACTGCCCTGCGACGTCAACTTTGCAGTCATTGATGTTACAGCTTGTATATAATGCAAGCCATTATGAAATTGAATCTGCACACCTTTCTTAGTATTATAGGGAGATTCCGGCAAAAGAGAGCCAGCATTCCGCGGCAATATCTTCTGCGATTAATACCGGCATCTTTGACTAGCTGTTTTAGGTACCAGTTGCTACGAATTGTATCTGAATTGCTCGCTTTAATGTAGGCGCCATATTCGGGGGTTTGCCAAACTTCCTTGGATAGCGGTAGTCCTTGGTATTTTCGATGGAGCTTTTTAAAGTAGGCCAAATCCATTTCTTTATTTAACGATGACTCATTTTATAATACCGCCAAATATACTTTCAAACGCCTCACGAAACGTACGAAATATGTGGCAAATTCTATCCATGTCTGGTAGAGTAGTTGATTGGTGAACCATCAATAAGGGATGCTGATTTAAGAATATATGGTTGATGTTAACCGTTTAACCTTCGGTAAATCAGTTGGTTTGATTCAAACGAAAAGCTTCGCCAATGTCTCGAATCATTCTCACGATAGAAGGTTAATGTGTGTCATCCTGAAGTCGCTGCCGCCGAATTGTTTAAACAGCAATCCTAATCGCTTAGACCAACCAGGCATTTAAATTGCAAACTCCCTCTACTTGATCCACTTTCAATGTCAGAGATCCCACTCACTAATAAATCTTGCATCTGTTGCCTGTGGTGAATAATAGTAAAATCCTATTAACAACTTACTTCCAGGTGGAACCTCGTTTTTCTTCCCATCAATGAGAATCCTGTCGCTGACCCAACGAGCTCCCCGCAAAATTTCCGCAAGGCGACTGTCAATTTCAGTATTGAAACCAGTGACTGTTCTCACTGAATCAACATGGAGATTGCTGGCAAAAGTAATCTCATAGATCGCAAAATTAGGGATTGTATTAATTCCCTTTACTGGTTGAAGTTTATCATGCAAGTCAGCGCTATAGAATGTTTTATCGGTGGTTCTAATATTGTGACGATCCAAGAAATTTAGCATTTCTACTTCACGAATTTCACCATTGTCAGCCGGGTTGGAGAGGACTCGATAGCCTGAGCACATGTCGAAGATATATTGCCCGATGCTGTCGAGCCGGGCGTAGACCAACAATTTAGTCCCTTCCTTAAAAAAGATATCGCAGGATGTGCGCTTTTTACCATCACTGCTTCCTTCGACGAGAATTGACTTAACGTTTTTCCCTTTAAACAGATGCTCTATTTTAATTTCAGACCTGTAGTGCAGAGCCGCACCCTGGTTGGGGAAATTTTTTACAATCGAAACCCGAGCGACGAAGTCGGACCGCACATACTTATCCATGAACTTGTAGTGACTGCATACGCAAGCATTCGTGGAAAGAGAAAAAGTGATTCCGATCAAGAGCAGCACATACTTGGCAGTGAGCGACATTTTTCTAGAGATTTTTAAGCACAGCAAACATTAGCAGGAGGCCTTGTCTCAAAGGAGGGTAATATAAGAATTTGGCAACAGTCAGACTGGATCAGCAAGTTTTTCCCACTTACTCCCACTCTACATTAAATACGCTATTCCCAATAAGCCACCGCCAAATGCCGTAAAAAGCCGGTATAGCCCTTTAACTGGGACGGCTGAAGATAACTGTAAAACTGGTCATGGGTGGTGTGAAAGCCCATGTAAAAAAGCCAGAAGCCCAGACTCAGGTAAGGAACCAAGGCTAACTCCTGATCGCTGATTGGGTGGCCGCTTTGATAGCTCTCCAGGAAAATTGCGTAGGCCTCTTCAAAGGCTAGCTGCGTCATCCGGCCCGCATAGACCTCCAGGGCCAGGTGTTGCCAAAAGCAAACCAGATCATGCACCAACCAGCCATAACCCATAAAATCAAAATCAAATAAGGTAACCGAATCCCCGTCGAAATGCATGTTCTTCGGCAGTAGGTCAAAATGGCAATAGCCACTCAGGAAACCCGACGTGTTTACCTGGGCTATCTTCGTCTCGACTTGTCTGGCAGCTTTCTGCAACCAGAGATAACTTTCTTGATCGGTCACAAAGGCGGATTTTAACTGCTCCAATGGCTTGAAAAGAGTGCTATCCAGATCAAAAGTCCAGCGCTCTCCAGGCAATGCGATGGTGGATGACACTTGGTGAAAGCGCGCAATTTCATGGCCGAGCGTGCATAGCTGGCTTTTGTTCAGTATTCTTGGGGGCTGGCCGGGGGCATAACTAAAGAGCACCGCATAGCGTGATCCTTCCACGGCGTCCAGTTGTTGAATAGACTCCTGCATCCGATCTGCAATGGGATAAGACACCGAAACGCCAGCTTGCTTGAGAGCCATCAGCAAGGCCACTTCCGCTTGGACGTGGGACAGGCTTCGGTGCGTGGAGCGGTAGATCCTAAGAATAAAGCGCCCCTGGAGGGAATCCACCAAATAGGTGTCTCCCACCCCACGCACCAGAAAGGTACATTGAATCGTCTTCAGTAAATAGCGTTCATCGAGTAAATCCGCCAGGGCATACGGGGAAAGGGTCGAATAGATGGTGGGAAAAATCGATTTCATGGCAGCAAGATAAGCCTGAAAAACCACACCTGCCAGTCATCAAGCAACCACTTTAAAGGAAAGATATATCGGTGCTTTAAATCTCAATTGGGAGCGTTTTGTGAGATTAGCTTGATTTACGATTGGAGAAGAGATTTTATGATAAAGATGAAAATACGACGCAAGCCCTGGGTCAAATGTTTTTGAAAAAGGGAAAAGTACAATTATCTAAGCTGCGAAAGTGAATTTTCTGGCATCTCACCTCTTTCCACAAGATCTTCCAAAAGAGCCCTGTAAGATCTATCGAGCCCATAATGGGTCGAAAGGTTAACGACCTCTTTTTTGCCGAAAGCGTATTGAAGTTGGCCTGTTACAAATTCAAAATCAGCTTTCTTCTGACTGGCAGGATCTTTCGCTGAAAAGCTGAAAGCTTCTAACGACCGTCCTTCATTGAATAATATCGTGGTAATTTCAGGCAACGATTTTCCTTTCAAGCTTAGGATCAACCTATCTAAGTCCAACCACCTGGGAGGCTCCGAATGTCGCATAATGTCTATGTTTTTTCAGTTTAACATTATCTGTTGATAAACAGTTTATTTCAACTATAGTATTGGCATGTCACGCCTCATACCCGACGAACTCAAAGCCAAGATGATCCGCAATCACTATGATGTGACGGAGGACCGCGGAGACGATCATCCACCAGTAGTCAAGCTGTTCCTGGGAAATGCGACCTGGCTCCTATCCGAGATCGATCCGTTCTATGAAGATATTGCTTTCGGCCTGTGTGATCTTGGTATGGGCGAACCTGAGCTTGGCAATGTCTCACGGCTTGAATTGAAAGGTCTGAAATCAACCCCCATCTCCTTCCATTCTATTATCAGCTAATTAGTTCGTATGTTGCCTGGCCCAAACAATCGACTCGCCAAACAGAATGACATCGCCCTTTCGTAGTTCAGAAATCATCTTAGGATACTCTGCCCGTTCTTGGATGTACCTGACACCTTCTGAAGAAAATCTTCTCGCACCCCGCCTTTTAGAAGCAATCGAATTGCAGATCCTGATTCTGTTAATTCTTCGAAATCCTTACAAAACAAAAATCATCGTCAAATTACATTTAAACCCCTAGGTCAGCAATATAACGTAATTTGATTTTCTGTACCACTAAAATGAACTCTTTTGGGGCGCTCTTTGATATGAAAGTCGCCTTATTATGGACGGCAGAGAGTGTACATTTAAACGACCGTGGCCGTTGCACAACTAGTGCAATAATCAGTAAGTCCTTTG
>NZ_JAKCPW010000026.1 GCF_021440085.1 Dyadobacter sp. CY261 | reverse complement strand
ACACCCGAAGCCAGAGATGAATATCAATCATATTTGCCCCATATTTTTAGTTTGGCTTTAAATGGGAGTGGTATTACAGAGATCGCCAATGCGCTGAGTGCAATTGAGCGAGAGCGGATGGGTCTGTTCGAAAACAGTGATAAGAACAACGAAGTGGCAACAGAAATCATGCAAGCTACCTACAATTTTAGAGTCAGATAACTGACTCATTTTCATGCTGTAAGCTTCCCCTAAAAGTGATCGTTGAATAAATGGAGCTTTCCGATTATATTTTCATAAAAGGAAAGGAACATGAAGAAGAATCGATTCAGC
>NZ_JAKCPW010000025.1 GCF_021440085.1 Dyadobacter sp. CY261 | reverse complement strand
GAGGCTGTAAGCTAAAATTTGTACGTAGCGCATGTCTTGCTTACTGTAACCAAATATAACACCCTTAGAACAAAATAGCAACAAGATTTCAGTTGACAGGATTAGGTGGGTGTGGGAATATTGGGATAGGACAGGTACCATACGGTGCGGAGAACTCCAACGGTTACACCGAAATGCAAGAGTAGGTGACTAGCGGTTTAAACAATGTATCTGTCCTACCCTTTCTTTATGTACCGTGTGACCTCCTCAAGCTGTCTTGCACACGGTACTTATGGACAGGTCACTGTCTTAATAGCCTACGTCCCCAAGTTCGGTAGAGTTGGGACTCAATGCTCACCACCCTTTATGGGTAGCCTGATGATCGAAAGTGAAACGCTCTGCGTAGCTTAGATTTCCCCTAGGTGAGTTGGTTGGGAAAGCAAGCCGAACATTAACCTAACCTTGGCTTAAAGCCCGGCACTCCTTGCGGTGTAGCCACAACCTTACGATCCAGCCCCAGCTCATTCTCACGCTTCTCTGTCCAGTCCTTGAAGCCCTCATACAGATGGGCGCGATCTCCCCCACCCCATCCAAGGTCTGTGGCGAACTGTAACAGCCGCTGGTAAGCCTTTTGACCTGACAGGTCACTGTGTGGGTAATGGATCATCGTACCCACTGGCAGGCTTTCTATGACCTTCTCGGCCTTCTCGACCAGACCATCACCGTTAACGATTAGGTAGTTGTAAGTACCAATCGGCGGTTTGTCCAAACATAGAAAAGTGCAAAAATCAATCATGCTGTAAAACGTGTGCCAAGGGGCGTGGTCACGGCTTGCAAGGAACACGGATACGTCTTTATGGCCGACTGCAATCTTAGCCCAATCCCCTGCCCTACGGATCTCAAATCCGCCTGATACGTTCTCTATGCCGAAGCCCTTTTTAGGCTTTCCGCCTTTGTCACTGAAAGTTACATCGTGCAAATAAGGGGCAACGGCTTTCGGATCAATCCCCCGGCTGAGAAGGTACTGGCCAGCCTTTGACACTGACCGGCCACTATACACCTCGAATGAGTTTTTGTGTACGAGTGTGTAATATGGTTCTGATTGCACGGGTGGTAACTCCTGCCTGATTGTGGGGATAGTGTAACCGGACCCGACAGTCTTTTCAATGAATTTCAGAGCTTCGGATACGTCTGATAGATCACCAATCCGGATAGCCAGGTCAATGATGTTACCGCCAATCCCTTCGCCGTGGTCATAAAAGGCGCGTTTGTCTGCGGATAGCTTGAAAGAAGCTGTGCGTTCGTTACGCCAGGGCGACCTATACCACTTTGTTGATCCAGTTTCCTTGACGCATGCGTGTCCCAGGTTCTCTAAGAACTGGTCGAGTGGGATCTGCTTAGCGTCGGAAACCTTCATAATACCATCATATAGATAAAATCAATAACTAAAAGCATAGTTCACGGCAGTCCCCCCCTCCTTTCTCATCAGTTTTCCACATTTTCGTGAATTAATAATAGTTTTTTATTTAATTGTTTTATTATAAAGGTTTAAGCGACAAAATCACGGTGTCTTTCTCGAGTAAATCACGGTGCTTTGAGCGATAAAATCACGGTGTATAACCTACTTATCCACAGGCTTTTAAACAGACTTATCCACATAAAATATGATTTTTGCCGTGAAATACTCGTTGTTTTAGTTATAACTATCTGATTTATAGATAATTAAATTTGTTTTTGCGAGTTAAACACGGTAAAACCGTGAAACACTCGTCATTTTATATGCAATACTCTGAATTACAGCTATTTATTAAACAAAACTAATTGCTGCGGAATAGGTGTCGGGCTGTTATAAAGCATCAATCCCCTAGTACCTTTTTGTTCGATCTTAGCGTCTGTATACAAGGTTCTTACCAGATCCCAGGTGCGCTTGAAATTCGTCCTAAAATCAGTCATGCGCGTATACTCCCCGCCGAACTGATCTTTGAGCGTTTTCCATGCCAGAAATTGCGGCTTACCCTTTGGTATGCGGTGCAACCGGTGCGCTAGGAAGCAATACAGGTCAATGGCGGTGGCATTGTTGCTCAGAGCGGCAAGGTGCAGCTTTGGCAAGGGCACGGCGTGTTCCACAAGGTTCTTGAAATACTGCTCTGACAACTCGATTTGCTCTGGCCAGCGTTGTTGGCTCTCAGCTCCTTTGAATACCGTGAAACGGCTTACAATCGGCATGTTGGTATTGTCCTGCCATTCTGCCCCGTCGAACGACAATCTCATGATGGAGTTGGATAGACGGGCTATCTGGTCGCGTACACCCGATATTTGGCTCCCTCCGTCCGTCATTCCTATTTCCTTGACAAACTGTGTCAGGTTATGAGAACTCACGTCTATGACCCGATTTTGGGTCTGTACGGCGATTGCATTCAGGTTAGCCAGGATAATCCGTGCCTTGGTGCCATACGGCAGCCCCAGATACTCGTTCTTGTGGGTTGCTGGATTGAGGACAGGCAACGGGATCACTGTCATGGTAAATTTACCGCTATCCGTCTCCCATACCTCGCTAGGCGTTGCTGGCTCACGGCGTGGTAGGAATACCTGACACATAGCCGCTGCTTGAAAGAGCATTTCACGGTCGTCCGGCTCTTCCTGGTACGCTTCATAAATAAGTTTTGACCGCCGAACGGCCACTTTTGATGTACCGTCCGGCTTTGGTCTGGGTGCTTTTTCAGATGTTTTTTTTGATGCCATTTGAGCGCCTAATTTAACGTTAAACTTAGTGTCATTATTTGCATTAAATTAAACGCTATATTTCCTTCTCTCACGCTCGATCTTCTCCTGAATAGCTTCCACAACCCAATCATGCACCGATATCGTAATCTTACGGCTGCGGCTCACTGGTGGCCGCTTATCGCGTAGCTTCTTGATAGTGTCCATTTCTTCGGCTGTCATAATGAGCTTGATGCTCTTGGTGGCCGACGGATCAGCAGGCAGGTCAGTCTCAACCGTAGCCCTCCCACCCTTATTAATCACGGCTTCGATCTGCTTCTCGGATACCACCTTCTTAGGCGGTGACAGGGATATTGACATGGCTGATGCGTTTAAACAGTTCTGTAATTTCGTTAATGGCTTTGGGGTCTGACTTCTCCCCCATTTCAAATACAGTTAACCCTGCCGATCCAGCGTTAGGATATGCTTTACGGTTCTTGACTGGACAATCAACGAATGTCATTTGCTCGATGGATGCCAAAGCGTCAGCACTCTCCCTGTTATCGGCGCTTGTAATGTCTGCGCGGTTCAGGAACGTATAGGCTGTTATCGGGGTGGCTCTGGTAGCCTGTATCTCGTCTAGGATCGCGCTAAACTTGGCGAGTGTCCAGATATCATGGCTGCGGGGCTGGATCGGTATGATAGCCACGTCAGACACGAATAAAGCTGAGCGCTGACTTGTGGTGTCCCTTCCGCCCGTATCTATTACAATGTGGTCATACTTTGGCTTCAAAGTTTCAACCTGTTTTCTCAGGTTTGCCCCTACCAGTTGTACCAGCGTGTATCCCACGTTTCCGTCAAGGGTCTGCTCCCGCCAAGCGGTGAAATCGCTGGCCGTACCCTGCTCGTCGGCATCGACAAAAAGCACGTCAAAGCCTTGTTTAGATAGCCATACGGTAAAATGCTCGGCTATTGTGCTGCGGCCACTCCCACCTTTTTCCCCGGCTGTTGTAAATACTGCCATAAGACGTTTGTTTAAACATTGGATTTGACGCTAAAATAAGCGTTTTAATCTGATATATAAAATATGTTTAAAATTATGTTCTAATTAACGCTGAATTTAACGTTAAAACGGTAGAGTGGGAGTTGAACCCACAGCCAAGGTCAAAGTTTATATTGCGCAATCCCTGCTCTGTCCAATTGAGCTACCTACCGCTGTGTTAAATATAACGTTATTTTCAAAGCTAAATCAAGTGTTATTTTTGACGTTAAATTTACTGCTTTTTCTTGGGTGTTTTTTTCTTGCGCAGTTTCTGCCAAGCAGCCTCAGAGACAAGCACTTGGGCGCTTAATATCTCACCACGTATAACCAACATCTTGTCGTCATGGCAAGCCTCACAGAACATGTATTCGTCAATATTAGGCTTAACAGGTGTGGTTTTCCACTCAGCATGAACACAGGATAAACACACATGCAGCGTTTCCTCGAATGTGCGGTATTCGTCAGCAAAGACGACCCGTGATCTAGGCGTAGAGCTTTTTGAGCTTTTCGAGCGAGATGAAGGTGGTGTCTTGGATGCGACCATTTTGTACCTCAATTTCAATTACACCATGCCACCAGCCGGATGATCCGCCTTGCACGTATTTAGGAATATAACCAATCGGCATTGAACAGCCGCCGTTGATAGCTGTGGTTTGACGATCTGGACCGAACTTCTTAACCGATAGCTCTGCTTTCATATGGGTGTGGCCGTAAACACAGTCAGCCACTGAGTTGGAGGCCACGTTATTCACAGACAACTTACCACCAACAGGCTTTCCACTCATCATCATAGGGGCGTGGGTGAAGTCTACACCGCATAAGGTATGGTAAACGCCAAACTTGGTGTATGTCCATCCAGCCTTCTCATAAGCCCCGTCAAAGCGTTCCTGTAAGAGGTAGGCGAGATCCGGATTATTCTTTTCCATCGTCCAGATCCGTTCTTCATGGTTGCCAAGTGTGACATGAATATCACGGCGACCAGATAATTCGCTAATCATCAACATGGCATCTTCCATGCAGGCGATATCTGATTTTAGGGATGGCTTTTGTCTAGCATCAAGAGTGTGGGGTAGGATATGGGAGCAAAGGCTTTCAGCGTCTGCAAAGTCCCCGCCATTGATAATGTAATCGGGATTGATTTCTTTGATATGCTTGGCAATCCATCCCAAATGATCGGTTTCGAGTTTTGGCTGCACGTGAGTATCTGTAAAGTAAAATATCGTTTGAGGCTTATTTAAGCTGTCCGTTTCTTCGGATGCTATCTTATGCCGGATGGTGCTTTCGTTCAAATGAAGAAGGCGGCCAGTTGCCCTGATGCCGCCTGTCTTATTAACCAATTGAGTGATGTTTCTGACACCGTACTGACGGTAAATGCTCGTCCAATCGTGTTTATGCTCTCTCAAAGAAGGGCGCTCCTGTATTGGTTTTCGCTAGTATAACCTACTCGGAGATTTTTGTAAAACCTTTTTCTGAGACAATGGTTAAGGTGAGGCTAGGTTGATTGATCTCTTTAAGCTTTTGCAGATAGTGGATTGCCTTGTCAATATCAGCTATTCCACCCTTCTTACGCCAGCGCAACAAATAGGATAGGGCAGATCCTTCCCAAAAATCCAGATTATTCTTCTCAATAATCTCCCACGGTTCGATAGCCATATCCTTATAATGTGTGCCGCCAATCATGTGATTGTTTGCTTCGGTCATTGGTACTTTTCCTTGTTGAAAATATTTATAGCTTAACCCTTGCACCTAATTATCGTCTTCAACATAATTTTCATTATGTAACAGATTTTAAGATGACCTTGAATTATCCTATTCTAGTGTAAAGTATTTGCATGTGTGTTGACTGCACTATTCCGTGATTGCGTCTGGAAGTTTTGCAGGTATTCAAAAGCCTTGCTGGCCTCACTGGACGCCTGAAAGATCGCCTTTTTGTTATCAGTCAGCAACTGTAACCAGTTAGCTATGTACTGCGCATGATCCGGACGTGGCGCATCTGCAATACCCCAATCGGCAGAAAGAAAAGCTGAACCCATTTCAGCTACGATTTCTTCACCGGCGTATTTCTTATCGCCAAAACGTTTACCCATGTCCCGGCCAAGGCGCTTTTCCGGACCCGTCCAGTGTGTCAGCTCATGGGCAAGTGTGGCATAAATGCTTTCCGTGATCGTCTGTGTCGGTGTGCCTGTGAACAGGTTACGATCAGGCATAACGATTTTGTCTGATTTAAAGCCGTAGTAAGCCTTATCACCTCCGAACTCTATAACCGCGCCGGTATTGTCAATGAATTGGTCGATGTGCTGGATCTGTTCAAAGCTGACGGTAGGGCGGGGTAGGGGTTCTTCCTCTTTATATGATTGCAGTTGAGAGCGGTTGAAGACATTGTATGTTTTCAGGAAGGGGATCTTGTCGATTTCTTCCTTGCCTTCCTTCTGCTTTTCAATGAAGTCGTAATAAACGACGGTCGTACCTTTTGAGCCTTTCCGTATAACTTCTTTACGTTCTGACCATTGTTTGAATGTGCCGAATTCGTTGGTCGGGAATTCTCCCAGCCACAATAATGGAATGTTGATACCACGGTAACGCTTGCCGCTGGCCACGTTGACAGGAAGTTCAAAGGATACATTGCGATCACCTTCCTGCCAGGGCTTATGCCAGGGGGCGGCTCCTTGTTCGAGTTGAGCGACGATTTTAGCGGTAATCTGTGTGTGAAGATCTTGGGACAATTCATTTCTCCTGTTGTTTTGATTGTTCGTATTCGGTTAGGGCTTTGTCGGCATGGTGTAACCATTCATCATGCTCTGGCCACATCTCATATCCAAATTCTGGATCACCACCTCCATAAACAGTAGGACTTCGTATTTCCCATCCACCACCTTTGATAGATTTTACAACGTGCTCCAAAGCCGTAGCCAGCATCTCGGCGTTATCCTGACGCTCGACGTAAGGCCGGATTGGCGTGTGATAATAATATTGAGTTGTGCTGGTGGTCCCACCTATCTTACGTTCACAAATCCATAAATCATCAGTTGTTGCATTTTCTGCGACATGTGGAATATCCTGACGCTGCGGGGCTGACAGACAGGCGCGGATTGTTTTGAAATAGTGGTCATACCATCGTAAAAGCTTTTCCAACGATCTCTTGTACGCGCCTGTATCGGGAGTGCCGACTATCTGCGGCATATCTCTCAAGCATTGCGCCCGATCCGTGTCGGTGACTGGCATCGCCAGACGATTGGTGGAATAGAGGTGGTCGATTGCGGCGTTCCAGCCATTACAATTAGCGCAATTGCAATAGTCTTTCTTCAAATCCTGCAAAGCCTGCGCGTCTGTCGGGGTGGTCATTGATTGGCCTCATAGAACTTACGGATTATGTTGGCTAAGTTATTTAAACCAGCTTTTCGGCAAATATTTTCGACATGCAAAATCTCTCTGAAAAACTTGTCCTTCTCCATAGCCATTATCGTTATTTCAGTATCGAAAGTAATTTTCGGTTTTCTGTATATAAGCATCACAAATCCCCCGCCTGTTTCTGCGCACCCTGTATGATCCCTTTGGACGCTACCCACTTAATGATTGCTTCAATATGTTCATCGCTAATCAATTGCCACATAGCATCATGCTGACAAGAACGGTCAACGCTTCAATATCAACCTGTGCTCCGACGGTCGGGGTGGGTGGGTGTTGGGTGAGGGCTGCACGAATACGGTCATATCGTCCCCGTGTTGCATGGGTGACAGATTTATAGACACCCTCTTGCATCCATAACGCTTCCAGATCATCCAACGCTGCTTGCACATCCTGCTCTGGAGCTTTCTGCTGGGCGAGTTCGGGTGCGAACTGAGTGAAGCAATCATCACATGACCACCAACCAGACGTAACGCCTTTATTCACTCGTTTCTTATAGGTGACTTTGAGATGGGAACATTGTGCATCTTGATTATCCATTATTAGTCTCCTTTGCGGCGGCTTCCAGTAGGGTGCTAATCACCTGCTTTGTTTTCCAATGAAGGTCTGGCCCAATCAGATGGTCGCTGTTTTCCCACTCTGCTCTGGCGCGCAACACTTCCATCCGGCTCACAACAGGCGCTGTGACTTGGGCGCGGGTTTGCCACCTGTTTTTAGGTGCTGTACAATCACAGTTTTCGCATTGAACCATATCAACGGCTTTTGATCCGAACATGAAATAATGCACAAACTCATTTAGTTCGCTGTCAGGGCAAAAAGGGCAAGGCAGCAGGGTTTCGGCGTCAGTCATGGCTATCCTCCAAAGCAAATAATGCGCGTTCTTTCAAAATTTCAAGCTGAGCATTGATATTACCCTGAGCGAACTCGATGCCCTTGATATATGCGTTCAATTCATTTTTGGTCGTAAATTCAAGTCCGTTCGATAAAACGAATGGTTTATTGAGAATTACGAGTTGGACAATATTATCACTCATTTCGCGCTCCCGTGTTTTTCAATGAATTCGTCATACGCAGTTTCAAGATTTCTAAGCCCATCTTGTTGACCGTATAGGTTTCTGACAGCCTCGATCAGAGCATCAACATCATTGCGTGGGATCAGGTCGTGTTCAGGTGATCGGGTTAATTCATAAGGGTTATTACCGTCTTCCTCGAATATCGCGCCATCTTCCACGCAAACATAATGCGGATAGTATCTCGTTGGCTCACTGTCGAAAAACTCTCTGAACGTGTATGCCATCCCGAAACGGTGGCTCTCAGCATCGAACGGCTTCTTTGTGGGCGTGGTCATTTTCTGCCTCCAAAAGTTTTCTTAGCGTAATTCTGTTCACCCGCACGGCCATACGTTTCCAACACAGAGGCTATCAAGTGGCCATGAGCAGCAATAATGTTGCTGGCTTCAGCCACATCACCGTCTCCTATATTTTCGCGTATCTTCTTTGCGACTTGTTGCGCCATGAACCATTTCGGCGGAATATCTTTGTGAGGGTTTTTAAAATAAGGTTTCATCACACACCATCCCCGTCAGCGTTGTCGATTTCGGCCAGCATCTGGTCGCGCATGGCTTTGAAAATATCCCGGTTACAGCGATATGGTTCGCCATCGTCATCAGAATAGCCCTCTTCCAACATGCCGTGGCTCGGCTCCTGCATCAACCTGTCAGCGATACGCAGGGCTTTCTCTATCACCTGTATCGGATGGCCTTGATAGATCGTGCGACCACGAAACTCATGGTTCATCCATTCCAAAGCGTCTTTAAACTCGGTCATATCAAATTCACTTCCATTGATAATTGTCATCAGGGACAGGGTATTTGCCATCATCCCGCTTGCTTGAACGGGTATAGATATACGCATACTCGCCCTGTTTAGTCCGGCGTTGTGTAAGGTAGCCATAACCCGTCAAACACTCCTGATACATGGCAATACGGGTGATATCGCAACCATTGTAAAATGCTTCTCCAGGCTCAGACAGGTGATATACGATCTTCTCACCAACTGGCAGGGTGCGATAAATCCGGCGTCTGTCATAGGTACGCGGGCGGGGTTGTGTTACGTAGCTGGTCATTAGTTATTCTCCACTAAAACATATTTCAATTGCCCGAATGGTTCCTTGGACCAATGATAGGAATGTACGTACTCACTCCCATCCCAATCAATTAATCCGTTCTTATAAGACGATATCCAAACTTTACCGTCTGTGATGCCTGCCATTTCATCATTCTCAATCGAACCATTATCAAACACCAGAGTGCAATAATTATCTAATATTTCCGACGTGATTTCATCTGGTAAGTATTTTGTAAAAGTTGTAGTTTTGGTCACCGTTTCACTCATTTCACCACCTTAAAGCGGACTACGTTGGATTTGGGAACGAATAGACCCTTACCACCCCGGTTGTGTGTAAGTTCAAAGTCCTGACGCTCAACCACCTTGTGATAGTGGTGACAGAGCTTGCTTAACCATTCGGCTTCGGCTTTCAGGCGGTCGTATTTCTTACGGGAAACGAAAGGCCATCGCATTACGCACCTACCATTTCTGCATACATGCGACCATCTTTGTGACAAGGGTGCGGCTCCTCATTGTTATCCAGATTATCGCTATGCCATTGGGCGTAATAACCCAATTCTGTCAAAGCTGCCATTGCCTCTTTGTAATCGGTAGCTTCACCAATGCGGCGTAAGCATGTGGTCAGTTCTTCCAAGCATGTTGCTGAAACGTAATGGTTTAGATCAGCCTTAAAACCGTATTCTTCTTGTGGGATAGTCATTGTGTAACTCCTTTGCTGTTGCCTAAAATCATATTACACCAACCTTTACACCCTGTCAAGCACTATTTTTATGAAACTGAAATTATTTTATTTCCGTAACAACGATCCCTATTCCTGGTATCATCCCCACCTTCCAAACCTTCTTTTTCCGGTGAGCATACTGATAAGCTAGTTGTCTGGCGCTCTTGACGTTATCCGAATAGATAAGCACGGGTTTTAGTGGTTTAACCTTGCTGAATTGGTACTTGGTCATTCGTTATTCTCCTGCTCTGGCTTCAATCTTCTTTCATAATAATGTTCTAATTCCTGCCAAATTCCTTCATTACCCCTTGGTAAGATATATGGTATCCAATGCTCTTCAGCCCATAACGAACTACCATCGTGGTAACATAATCCACCATTATAATTACAATCTGTATGCTTTGCGCTTTCATCAAGATAACTCGGTTTTGACTTTTCATTATAATGGTTTTCTACACCGCCATAATGAGTTTCTCCCCACGATAATGATAATTCACTAGTATGAGCACTAACCCAAAAAGATAAGCTACCATATTCTCCAGTTACACACCATTCCTCACGATTGTTTGGAAACTTAAAGTACTTTCTAACTAGGGTCATTACTCTCTCCTTAAATCCATACCGTAAAACGATGGGTCAGGCAGTTTACAACCCAATTTATCTGCCGCCAGTTGCGTAGCATCAATCAACCGGCTGTATTCTTCCACGTCACAATCCTCTGACGATTTCACCATTTCGTATGTCTTGCCGTTCTTACCCGTCCACTTCTCTACGCCGAGCACCTTCTCTTTAATCATGTGCTTTACTTGGTCTAAGGTATAACCGGTATACGGAGCCAGAATAGAAAGGATGGTGTGCCAGTACCGACGTTGTGGTGGTGTCTTTCCCTTGACCTTGATAGTGACTTCAAACCGATCAAGAGGGAGCCGGGCAACCGCACCTAAGCAGTTAGCCCGAACCCTTTCATTTACGATGGTGAAGTGTTGGGTCAATCATCAGACTTTGGCTTGAATTTTTTGATACAGAATTCAGGTGTTTGCTTATATACTGATACACAATCCGTAACCTGTTCTTTACCAACATCCATGCCTACACTACATGACAATAACAAGGCCCCTCCAATGATGACGGCTAAAAATCCACCCCATAATGTTTCAAAATCCATATCATTTCTCCTTAAAACGGAATTTCAGAACTGTCATCATCAACAGCAGCCTTACGCTGGCTACCTAAATTCTCGATCTTGCCAAACGGCGGCACGACAATCTCTGTGATGTAGGCTTTCGAACCATCATCCTTAGCCCAATCACGGGTTTCAAGCTGACCATTCTCAATTCGGACCCGATCACCTTTTTTCAGTGAACAAGCAATATCGAGTAAATCACGGCCAGACGTTACGACATTGTGGAACTGGCTCTTTTCCTGCCAATTACCTTCCTTGTCTTTCCATGATCGCTTTGTGGCTACCGTGAACGACACGACTGTAAAACCAGACTGTGTGCTACGAACGTTAGCGTCCTTGGTTACGCCACCCTCGATGGTAATTTCGTTTACGTCTTTTGCCATTGGTTATACTCCTGTTCTGGCTGTTAATTAATATCTAATGCTGCACCGGTCAGATCATTTTCTAAATCTTGATGGTAGGCCAATTGCTCATAGTATTGGGTTAAGAGATCATCATACAATACTTTTGGCAGACCTTTGGTGCGGCGTTGTTCTTTGTTTTTCTGTGCCCAATCCCCAATCGCAATAGTGCTATCACAAGCATGCAATTCACCGAGCAACTGATCATAAACCTTCTTTCCATCATATCCAAGGTCTTTCATATCCTGCTGAATATCAGGGTCATCAACCATGCGTCCGGGAATGCCCTTCGGATCTGGTGGTTTCACACCATTGAGAATGGCTTCAAGCTTTGCGAACTCGTGTTTGGCAATACGCTTGTTGTCCAGTTGTACCCACGGCGCATCCAGATCATACAAATAGCGACCAATACCCCACTTGACAGCAGCGCGTTTGAAAGCATCGGAGATACGGCCTTTCTCAGCTTCAACAGCAGTGTCACCGGCACCATCTGATTTAGTAATCCAAGTAGGAGCTGTACCGCCTGTACCAGGTATATATAGCGATAACCTGCATATAGCAGTCTCTCCAAAATAGTGGTACTCATCCTGCCAGTTTTCCGGGCCGACAACTTCGTCAAGACGCTTCATAACATCACGGGCATCAATATACGCTAAAGCCTGTCCTTTGGTTTTATCTTGGGTGGTTGAACCCACCCGCCACGATACCAATTTGGGATCAAACGGATCTTTTAACTGTTTAAAAATATCTGACATTATTTACTCTCCAATTTGTCAATGAATTCTTGTGGTAGTGAACAGTTCATTATATCAAGAAATCCCCTGAACATTAGAGCAACTTCATCAATAGACAATCCTGCCAAGCCACAACCAACTTTGGTGATAAGGAAGTGGTGGTCTGGATTATCCTGGATACACTGACGTAATGAAACTACACTACTATAAATATCAGGTATATCTCGGGTTATAATGTTGAAATCCTTTGTTGGTAGGGCATAGGTTTGACCGAATAAACCTTCGCCCTTTCCGGGGATAGCTCCCCATTGCAAGGCTGTTTTAGCCGCACCAGCACCATGATGACCAGCTAGATTTGAGCCGAAAACAAAGACCTCATTATCATAAAGATGAGTAATATTTTCAGGTGTAATACCGCACTCCATCACACCACCTCAATTCCGCTGATGTCAAAGAATACCTTTTTATTGAAGTTTGGTAATTTCTTGATAGCATCCTTATCAGACTGGCTAGCGTTATTGTAAGCTCTTTGGAAGGCTTCTTTATAGGTGAAATGCTTCAAATAGCCACCGGTGGTAAAGAATGTAGGATTTTCCTTCTTCTCCTGATCGGTCATTTCACCCTCATAAACCCATTGTGTCAGCGAGAAATAAAGGAATGACGGTACATAAGCCTGTTCCCAACGATCGCGCTTACAAGTTTTATTAAATACCAAAACAGTATCAGGGGTCACGGTATTGAAATGGCCTGTGTTCCAGTGGCCTGTGTTCCAGTGGCCTGTGTTCCGGTCGCCTGTGTTCCAGTGGCCTGTGTTCCAGTGGCCTGTGTTCCAGTGGCCTGTGTTCCGGTCGCCTGTGTTCTGGTCGCCTGTGTTCCAGTGGCCTGTGTTCCGGTGGCCTGTGTTCCAGTGGCCTGTGTTCCAGTGGCCTGTGTTCCGGTGGCCTGTGTTCCAGTGGCCTGTGTTCCCTTTCCCGGAATTTGCCTTACCAATGTTGACCATTGTCAAGGCTTCATTCCAAGAAATCTCACGCACAATTTTAATTTTCTCACCACATACCTTGTCACTTTTATCATTATCGTTGCCGTGGTCGATTTTACCAGACAAGACCACTTCAGCAATCTTATTATCAGGGTCAAAGCTGTAATAATTAAAGCAATCAATTAGCTGTGAGCAAGCGTGGAAACCACCCTGGCACAACTTAACTTCACCGGTATGCTTGTACGATTTACCGACTTCAAACTGGAAATCACGGCACTGCCATTTGTTATTAAAAACCTTATACGCGACAACTGATTTTGACACTTCATAACTCCTGTGTGTTAGATTGATTTTAAAAAGGAAAGGACTTGCTGGCTCAGTTTGATATGAGCTTGTAGAGCCAAATACTTGCGTATCTGGACTGGAATTGGATTATTATCATTAGATGGTTTCATGACTAGCTCCTTCGCTGTTGCCTAAAATCAGATTACCAAACCATATACAGCATGTCAAGCTTTATTTTGACCAAAATCAAAAATAATTTCTCTTGTAATGGAATATTTCTCTTGACAACCTATCAAGTCTTTGTTATTCTACAAATACAGGCTTTGGTCGTTTTGCCTGTAAGCTCCGCCTGTTCTCCTATGTTCCCAGGCTTTGTTGCCTAAACGGCCACCTTTCTTTAAAGGCTGTATCGGTGAGTAAGAAATCGGGATGTGCACCAAGATAATTCCCGTTGCATTCAGTCTCATGGTACAGTCTTTATGGACAGGGAACCGCGACCGAAGTAAGCGCTTTAAGGTCAGAGGGTATTAAACCAAACGCACCTGTCCACCCTATGAAACGTAAATCTTCCCACACGCCGAGCCTCTTTAACACCAGCCCGAAGCCCAAAGGTGGCTTAGATAGCCACGAATGCACTATCTGCGGGAGACGTTCGTCTGGATGGGGTTACCATGTTAAGCCTGAGCCTCCTAAATGGTATTGCTACGACCATAAGGATCAGGGTGAAAAATACCTGTTGACAAGAAAACTAATCTGATAGATACTTTTCATGCGGTAGGGCTTGATCACCCGAACCCGCTTACCTCATGGGCGGGGCCGCTTCCTCCCAATACATGAGGAGAACATGAGGATAATAATGAAAACTGCACCGACACTCACTATTAATTGCGAAGAACGAGAAATAGAGCAAGCCCTTATATGGGATTGTAGGCATTTCCTGGGATTAAAATTCCTTAAAAATCAAGTTAGAACCCCTATTGGCATCATAGATGTGGTAGCCGCTCACCCTTATAAAAAGGGAGTGTATTACGTCATCGAATTAAAAAGAGATTTATTGGATGAATCTGCTTTTGTGCAATGTATGCGTTACACCAATTACCTTAACACAAACCATAATAAAGATGGCAAACGTCTATTTATTCCGTTTTTGATAGGCAAAAATATCAGCCCCAAATTATTTGGAGCCGTCAAGCATTATGATATTGACGATCAGCATGACTACGATATTGCTGGTTATTGTCTTTACACCTTATTTGCCTTTGATTTGCGTAAGGGGTTGGATTTTAGTTATTTTAATAATGATCAATTCGAGTATTATTGTGAACATCTTCATACAGATAATTCAACCTACTTTCACCGCAGGATATCGCATTACGAAGAGCGTCTAATAGACAACCATTATGAAACTGTTTCCCTTCAAGATCGTATTAAAATCCTTGAAGATAGACTATGTATAGGTGATTACAATGCATAGATATACTGTTAAAGAATGGTCATCTTACCAATCATACAAAGATCGTCGCCCTCCCTGGATTAGATTTCATAAAACATTATTGGATAATTATGATTATCAGAGAATGAGTGCCAACGCTCGCGCTCTATTGCCTATGCTATGGCTATTGGCAAGTGAGCATGAAGACCCTACCTCTGGTATTATTAATTTAACTAATGATGAAATTGCATTTCGACTTCGATTGAAGGAAGCTGACGTGAAATCCGGCATTGACGAGATAGAAAAAGCAGGTTTTATCAGTAAGTTACAAAATCCAGACAAGTCCGTAACGAAACCGTTACAGAACCGTAACGAAACCGTAACCCCAGAGACAGAGACAGAGACAGAGACAGAGACAGAGACAGAAAAGATTAATGATCAAAAACCTTATTCTCAAAAGTTTTCTGAATTCTGGTCTGTGTACCCTAACAAGGTCGCTAAAAAAGAAGCGTCCAAAATCTATCAACGTATATTGAAAAACAATGAGGCAACACATGAGTACCTTCTTGACCGCGCTGGCCAATTTGCAGCAGCCCATAGCCGAGCAGCCACCCCAAGCCAGTATATCCCACACCCTACAACGTGGCTTAACCAAGGCCGGTGGGAAGATGACCTCGGAGGAATTAAACCACGCTCAAACGCCACACAGTCAGCCCCTAACGCAAGAGGCAGCCAGTTCAGTGCTGTCCTCGCTGCGGCAGCTGAGCTTATGCAGGAAGGTGACATGGACATACAGGGACGATCACCCGGATTACCCGAATGGGGTTACGGTGCAGGGCTTGACGTACGACCTTCCGGAGGGAATGAGCGAACAGGGATACCGGCAATTACTCATCGAGACGATCCGGCCAGCGGACAAACGATTGATCACGATGCTACTGACCCAGCTGATGGTTGAAAAGCCGTTCTTCGATGCTGACCAGAGCCAGGTTAAATACCGGCTGACACAGCTCACTAATGATTTGAAGGATTACCCATATCTGGCCATCTGGCACGGGATCGATGATATCCGGACCGAAAGTGAAAAGCGCGGCTTTCCGGAGACTGCTGAGATCTTGCATGCTGTCGAAGATTGGGCTAAGACTATAACAGATGCTTTCGTATTTATTGCAACCCTGGGAGATAACCAATGACCAAGCAGCACACCATTGATCGATTGGAACGAGAAGTTAAGGCTTTAAAAAACTTCAACGACGATTTACTAATACGACATGATCTGGCTATTGATGCGCTCGCAGATTTATCAGCGGGATATGGCCAAAAGAGTTCCACAGAACCTAATCGTGCCTGGCATCACTGTATGCAAGACCTAGCAAAAAATAGACTTTCTTCAATCGCTAAAAAACAACTACGGAGAGTATAAATGACCGAAGAACAATCCGAAGCCGGTAAATCCCGCCTGGCTATGTTCATCACCCGAATTGAAAGCCTATCAGAGCAAAAGAAAGCTATCGGGCAGGATATTTCGGACGTGTACAGTGAAGCCAAGAGCGAGGGCTACGATGTTAAGGCCATGCGTGAGGTTGTGAAGCTGAGAGCCATGCCAAGTGATAAGCGTACTGATTTTGTCAATGCCACTGACAGCTATGCCGTAGCGTTGGGGGTGGTGTGATGGGTGAATGGGTAAAATATGAACACCATCTGCGGCCAAAAGATTATATGCGTCCATTTCTAGTACGTGATAAATATATGGGTGTTAGGCTTGTTAAATTCATATGTGGGTCTGGCAATGTTGATTTACATACACGTGAAATAGTGAATGATGCCGAATTAATACTTCTAATACCGGAAATCAAATGAACCAGCTCGTCCCATCTATCTACGAGATACAACTCGACGTCCCCATTTGGCCGGTCGTGCCTGTCTACGATAACGAGGCTCGTTCCAATGCTTCGGTACAGCCGGTCTGTCGAGATAATCGTATTCAAGATATGCTATCATGGGTCACTCCTGTTGTTGACTTACCTGAACGTATAGGGCATAGTGTAAATATCAAATCGGTTCCTATCACCGAAAGCGTAAATAATTGCTAAATGACGAAGAACTCAAAGCTGCCTTCATTGCCAAGAATGGCGTAACCAAATGCCCTACTGTCTGGAACTTCGGGGCGACACAGTACCAGGAGCTAGTTGATGATAGCCCGTTACCAATAGACTACATGGGCGTTCATGATCTGGTTGTTGGCCGGAAACAATACAGGAAAAGGAAGAAGTGATGTTTGAAAAGGCATTAGAGCTGTTCTTTATGGGCTTTCTATCTACCACAGGTTTCTTATTAGGTTGCGGTGGCTCCATGATCCTTTTAATGTGGGTGACAAATAAACTTGATCTTTAAGCGCAAACCATCTCCCGTCAAGTTCGCCTGGCACCGATATCCCCCCTCTCTCAACAGCATTAACTGGTCGGAGGCCGATATTCAGTCCTGGATAGTCAAGAACCTCAGGGACTGGCAGGAAGAAGAACCTGGTGTGTTTGAGTTCGAGGCCGGTATGGAGGGTATCAAGCTCACGCCCCGCGCAGCCATGAAGGCAAAATCCCTGGGTATGGGTAATGGCTTCACGGATCTGAAATTTTATCTCTCAGGTGGCCGCATGTGCCTGATCGAGCTGAAACGTAAGAAGGGTGTCCTGACCGGCAGCCAGAAAGAGCGTCACCCAAAGCTGGCCATGTTGGGGTTCACTGTGCATGTGGTGAAGGCTACCACGCCGAGTGATGGGTTAAGCCAGGTGTTAACTATTTTGAGGGGGTATGGGGTATGAGTGAGTTATATATCTGTGAACGCAAGGTTGGCGGTAATGATGGCCTGACCAAATATTACTATTATGTCCCAGTATTAATCGACATCAATAAGGCACTCAGTGAACTTGAACACCCGAATGACGGAACACCAAACGGTATATATTCCCGTCGACAAGGAATGATAGACATGTATAATTACCTGACAGGTTCTAAAGACGTGTTAAAAAATCCGGATAATGTTAACACGACAGACCATTCTTTAGAGGATGCCATTGCTCGTGATATGTATATCAAGACAGACGATGCCCGGTTGAAGGCTTTCGAGTTTCTTAATAGGAACTGCCAAACAGTATCTGGTCAGAGTGATATTTTCATTATTCCATATACCATACCCAAAGAGATTATTGAAACCATCCGCCAAGCCCTGAAAGGCGGTGCGTGATGTGGCAACCGATTGAGACCGCTCCTAAGGATGGCACTGAGGTTCTTGGATGGGATGGTGTTAACCGTTTTACATGCCGGTATAAAAAATGGGGAAATTGGGATTTGCTAGTCTGCGGATCTTATGCTGGCGATGGTGACTGTTTCCCAACCCACTGGATGCCCTTGCCAAGCCCACCAAAAGATGATAGTATTTAATACAAATTACAGGCATAAATCACCCAATGGCCAATCCTAATCCACCTACCGATCATTTGAAAGAAACCCAGTGGAAAGAGGGGCAGTCTGGCAACCCTGCTGGCAAGCCACCTGGTAAGCACAGATCCACAATCTTACGTGAATTGATGGACTTAGTTATATCTGGTGAAGATATGCACGGACTGATAAAAGAAATGCCGGTTGAAGCCGCCCTGATGCATTCGCTGATCCGGGAAGGATTGGAAGGTGATATCCAGGCTATCAAGGAAATTCAGGATAGCTTGTATGGCAAGAACACTGATAAGCAGGAAATTAAACAGGATACCAAGATCGAGTTTAGCTGGAAGGGGAAGAGTGATGTTTGAATTCATCAGTAACGAAAAGTATCACCTGAAAGACCGTGGATATGCCTATGTGGTCAAAAATCCCGTAGAATACAACCGGGGTGAGTGCCCTTTTGTTGGACAAGAGGTTAAGATAAACGGTGAAGTTCATACTGTCTCAGATGTTGAGAGCTATGCCATCTGTACTGTCAGAGCAGGATCTAATATCGGATTACTCGTCAAAGAGGGGAATTGATTGCTTGTCGAGATTGATTACACGCCACGCGATGCGTTTCTTCCTTACCATGAGAGCGATAAGCGGTTTGGCGTCACAGTAGCCCACCGCCGCGCTGGCAAGACTGTTGCCCGTATCAATCGCCTGATTAAGGCTGCTATCACCTGTAATCTGCCTACACCTCGATTTGGCTATCTGGCTCCCTACTGGGTCCAAGCAAAGGATATTGCCTGGCTATACCTCAAACAGTATTCAGCCTCTATTATCGACGCTGTGGGGGGTAAGATCAACGAGAGTGAGCTGTCCGTCACATTTGGCCACAATGGGGCTATTATCAAGCTGTACGGGGCTGAGAATGCTGAACGTATGCGTGGTCTGTACTTCGATGGTATCGTGATCGATGAAGGCCAGGGGATGCGTAAGAGCGTCCTGACAACCATTATCCTGCCTGCTCTGGCTGATCGTCAGGGATGGCTCGATGTATCCGGTACACCGAAAGGGTGGGGGAATCTGCTGGGTGAATTGGTTAAGACAGCACAAACAGACGTTGACGAGTGGTTTCTCCAAATCCTCAAAGCCTCTGATACCAACATTATCCCATCTGAGGAACTACGACGTCTTAAAGCTCTCATGAGCGAGAATGAATACGCTCAGGAATTTGAATGCGACTTTGATGCAGCTATTACGGGTGCGGTCTACGCCAAACAGCTAGGGCAGGCCAGAGCGCAAGGACGCATTACCTGTGTGCCATATGATCCAGGGTGTGAAGTGTTCACTGCATGGGATCTCGGCTTTGGTGACAGTACGGCCATTTGGTGGATGCAATGGGTAGGCCGTGAGCTGCGTTGGATTGATTATTACGAGAACTCAGGCCACCAGCTTGACCACTATGCCGGTGTCATTAAGGCTAGAACGTATAACTATGCCCGTAACGGCCATTTCCTGCCCCACGATGGGGGTCATGGTAATATTCGGGGTGATAGCGTATCAAACCAACTCTTTGCCCTTGGTGTCGATAATCAGGTGCTTACGCGCGAGACTGATATCAACCCAGGGATTGAGCAGCTGCGCCAGACCATAGCGTATTCCGTATTTGATAGCGAGAAATGCCGGGATGGCCTGGATGCCCTCGAACAGTACGCCTATGAGTGGGATGATGATAAAGGGATATTCAAAGCCAAGCCACAACATAACTGGACCAGCCATGCGGCTGATGCTGCCCGGTATGCGGCCATAGCTGCGGCTCAGGTAAAGGCAGGAAACACAATCTACGCCCCATCATTCCAGGTTGGCGGTAACGGCTCATTCATGAGTGCTTGACGAGATAGGGGATAAGTGTTAGAATTTATGAGAATTTCTATTAGGCAATCAGAACGATTAGCCACATCAAGGAAATGCGAGGTGCAAAAGCAATGACGCTTTATGCTCTAACCTCTTGTTTTCCTGAGTAAACGTGACAGACGACTTAGAATTCATCACCAAAGTCCGTAATGATGTTAAGGCAGACCAGGATTACTGGTCACGTATTTACGACCGCGCAAAAGAAGATTTAGACTTTCTCTCTGACGATCCATACGCCCAATGGGATCGTAAAGACTATGAGAACCGCATTGGTTCAAATCGCCCAGCTCTGACTATTGACCAGCTCGGCCAGTTCATTCACCAGGTTGCTAACGATATCCGTATGAACACACCGTCTATTCGGGTTATTCCGGGTGATGATGGGGATGTTGAAACGGCTGAGATCATCCAAGGCTTGATCCGGAACATTGAATACGCCTCGAATGCTGATGATGCCTATGACACCGCTTCCCTGAATGCCATTAAGTCCTCGATTGGCTTTATCCGTGTGGATCATGGCTATGTCGATGAAAAGAGCTTTGACCAGGAACTGCGTATCAAGCGTGTGGTCAACCCACTGTCCTGCTGGATTGACAGTAATTCGATTGAGTGTGATGGCCGTGATGCCATGCGTGGCTCTATCGTTGAACAAATTAGCGTCCGTGAGTTCAAATCCAAGTATCCGGGCAAGGAACCTGTAAGCTTTGATGAGCCTAAGAACGGTAAGAATATCAAGGATGACGACCTTGTAACGATCTGCGAGTATTTCGTTATCGAGGAAAATGAGCGCACGATTGCCTATGATGAACAGGGCAATGTGTTTGATTTCGTTGAAGGTATGCCGTATGCCATGACCCGCGTGGTAAAGGATCGTACTGTTCACCGTTACAAGCTCTCCGGTGCTGACGTTCTTGATAAGACTGTATTCCCCGGCAAGTACATTCCTCTGATCCCTGTTTACGGCGAAGAAGCCTGGAATAACGGTGAGCGTAACCTTTTCTCTCTCATCCGCAAATCCAAATCCGCCCAGCGTATGTTTAATCTATGGAAGTCGATTGAAACCGAAGTCCTGATGAAACAGCCTATCGCACCGTTCGCCGCTGCTGAAGGTCAGGTTGATGATTACCGTGATGATTGGTTGAACCCATCCAAAGCCGCTGTTCTGCGCTACAAGTCAACAGATGCTCGTGGCAACCCAATTGCTCCACCACAACGCCTTATGCCGCCATCTATCCCGGCTGGTGTTATCAATGCTGCCCGTGAGAGCGTGGACGATATCAAGGCTACTATGGGTATCTATAACGCCTCTCTTGGTATGCGCTCAAATGAGCAATCCGGTAAGGCTATCCAAGCCCGTCAGCAAGAGGGTGATGTAGCGACATATCACTTTGCTGATAACCTTGTGCGCTCAATTACCCATGTTGGCCGTGTGATTGTTGCTGCCATCCCTGAGATCTATGATGCCTCCCGCCTGATCCGGATTATTGGTGAAGAAGATGAGCCGAAGATCGTTGGTGTTAACGGTCAGGTCGCCCAGGATCAGAAACGCCTCTATGACATTACGCAAGGCACGTATGATGTGAAGGTCGTAACGGGTGCTGCGTATACAACCAAGCGTCAGGAAGCAGCCGAGTTCTTTACAAACATCGTTACCCGTCAGCCTGAGCTTATGGCTGTCATGGGTGATCTGCTATTCAAGAACATGGACTTTGCCGGTGCCCCTGCTATGGCCAATCGCATGAAGAAGGTCGTTGATCCGAAGTTCCTTGACCCGCAAGACCGTGAAGAAGTTCAGCAGGATGTGGTCGATCCGGAGAAAGAGCAGATGAAACAGCTCATTCAGGCCGGTCAGCAAGAGCTTGCATCACTCCAACAGCAATTAGCCGATAAAACCACTGAAATGCAGCTTAAAGCCCAGACAGAGGCGCAAAAGCAGCAGTTTGAGCGTGAAAAGATGATGCTTGAATATCAGGTAAAAACCAAAGAGCTTCAAATCAAGGAAGCTGAGTTGCACCTGAAAGCCAGAGACATTGACGTGCGTGAGAAGGAAGCCCAGCAACGGGTCGAACTCGACACAGCACAGTTCCAGCATTCGTTAGCCAATCCAGGCAACGATAATACCAAGGACTAAAAACCTATGACAAACGATCACATTGATAGCATTGTTGATGAAACCTTAGCCGCCGAGCAAGTTGCTGACACCGAGGTTACAGAAACGGAAGCCGTAAATGATGAAGCTGCTGATGAAGGCGAAGCTAAACAGCCGGAAGGTGATAAAAAGCCATCTGGTGACGACTTCCCTAAAAAGGCAGTAAATGCGCTGTCCCGGCGCGACCGACAAATCGGGAAGCTCAAAGCTATCAATGAGAATTATGCTACTGAACTCGCATCCTTGCGTGAAGCAGTGGCTAAGCTCCAAGGTACAGCCGATGCTCCAAAAGCCCCTAAACAGGAAGATTTTGAGAATTATGGCGACTACCTGGAACAAAAGGTTCTCTTTGAGTTAGAGCAAAAACAAGCCCAACAAGCGCAATCCAAACAGCAGGAAAACCAGCAGAGCGCACAACAGACACAGTATGCTCAATGGGAAGGCCAACGGACGCAAGCGATCGCTGAACAAACAGCCAAGCTTAAATCCGAGATCCCGGACCTCGAAGCAATTGTACTTGAACACGCTGATATCGCTGATGACTTCCCGCCTGTAATCCAACGCCTGTTTTTGGAAGCAACCAACGCACCGCTGGCATTTTACAATCTTGCCAAAGAGGGGAAACTTGAAGCCTTGGCTCATATGTCCCCACACATGGCCGCTGCTGAAATTACCCGCGCTCAGTCGATTTCTCCAACAATCAAGAAAATCACTCAGGCTCCTGCTCCAATGGCATCTGCCAAAGGAGCGGCTCCTGGTTCCAAAAACCTAGCCCAAATGTCCGCAACCGATCTGGTCAAATGGGTAAACTCGTAAGGAGTAAGTAAGAATGCCTAATAACATTCAAACCGTAAAAGCTGCGGGCACCATCATCTCGAAGATGGCCGCAAAGATGCTTGCAGATAATATGCAATTCATCAAATCCATTGATAAGGAGTCGGACGAAAGTTTCTCTCAGGTCAATGGTTATAACCCTGGTGACACCATCAACATCAATAAGCCTGCCCGCTTTAAGATGAACTCTGGCGCTGATATCACTGCTCAGATCCAGGATGTTGTCGAAGAAAAAGTACCACTGGTACTTAATCGTCAGCGTAACGTAGCTGTCAACCTGTCATCTGCTGAGATCGCCACCGATCTTGGCTTGAAGTCATGGGCTAAGCGTATCCTTGAACCTGCCATGTCTGGTTTGGCTCAGGGTATTGAAAGCGAAGTTCTGCAAGATGTTAAGAACAGCGTTTACAATACCACCGGTACACCTGGCTCAACCCTGTACGACACCGATCTGATGCTCTCCAACCGTGAGAAGCTGATGAAAAACCTTGTCCCAAGCGATAACGAACTGAAAGCATTACTGGAATCCAGCGCCATGCGTTCTGCCGTTAATGCTCGTAAGGGTTTGTTCCAATCCTCGGAAGAAATCAGCAAGCAGTACAAACGTGGTTATATGGGTGAATCCGATGGCTACACGTTCCTGGAAAACAACCTGCTGCCAGTCCACACCCGTGGTACTGCAACCGGTGCCATTACAGTAACGGGCGCACCAACTGAAGGTGCAAGCACAATCAACCTGACTGGTACAGGTACTCAGACGCTGGTTGTTGGTGACGTGTTTACTATCGCTAACGTCTTCCAGGTACACCCAATCACTAAGGTTGTGACAAACCAGCTCCAACAGTTTGTTGTTCGTGCTAATAACACGGCTGCTGCTGGTGCTTACACCGCTGTACAGGTTAGCCCTGCGTTCTACTCAGCTACATCTCTGACATTGCAGAACATTAGTGCTCTGCCTGCTCCTGGTGCTGCTGTGACATTGGTCGGTGCTGCTTCTACTGGTTACACCAACAACGTAACCTTCCACAAGTCTGCCTTCCGCTTCGCATCCGTGCCACTGGTCAAGCCTGATGGTCTGGATATGATTGCTCAGGAAACAGTCGATGGTATCACCGTTCGTGTGATCCGTGACTACCTGCCGTTGACCGATAAGATGGTTATGCGTCTGGATGTTCTGTACGGCTTCGCAGCTGTACGTCCAGAGTGGGCAACCCGTATCTTCTCGTAAACTATTGAGGGGGCGGCTAACCCCGCCCTTTCTTCTCACTTTGGAGATTTATCATGTCAAGCAATGACAATGAACTTTTTAAATATACCGTCATTAATGCCAATACGTTGATTAGCGCTGATCCCGTCCGTTTAGGCGGTATCTTTTGCGCGTCTTCGGTTGGTACGGTGACAATCTATGACGGAACAAGTGCGGCTGGTACAGTAGTGGTTAGCGCCTTTACGCCAGTTACCGGCGTTAATTACGCATTTCCTGCCATGCTAAAAAACGGCTGTTATATAGCCTGTTCGGGTGCCCCGTCTATTACAGTATTCTGGAATTAATTCATGCTTCATAAGTCAAAACTAGCTTTTTGGCAAGCTCAAATGGCCGGGACATTCCCTGGCTCATCCCTGGCTTATGATTTCACAAATAGTCTGTCACCTCTGATTGGCTCACCTATTCCGATGACACGTTCCACTACAGCTACGTATTACAATTCCTCTGGATTGCGTGTCACAGCCGCCGTAAATGAACCACGTCTTGATTACAATCCAAATACATTGGCTCCTGAAGGTTATCTGATGGAGCAGCAGAAGACTAATCTGTTCCTACAGTCCAATAACTTTAATGACGCTATCTGGTCTAAACCCGACACAACCATTACAACAGCTGCGGGAATTGGTGCTAGTGGCCTTCAGGATATGGATTTAATCCAGATTGGAAACCTCGGTACAGCTTTTGTCCAACAGGATGTTACAATTGGCGCAGGGGCAATTCTCACTATTTCTGCTGACGTGAAAAAATCTACTACTGGTTCCTGGCTGCGCATACAGGTCAGCTCGATTAGTGGGGCAGACGGATTTAGAGGATGGTTTAATCTCGACACAGGGGCATGGGGTACAACCTCTGTGATGGGTGCAGGAACCCTAATAGCGTCTTCCGTCGTGTATTGTAGTGCAACGGGCATATACCGCATTTCCATTACTGGTATTTTAAACGGTTCTGACACGACAGCCCGGTCTTATATTATCTCGTCTAACGCAGACAACTCGACCCTCCGCTTGTCGAATGCCAACTGGTATATGGGCAATACTCAGTTAGAAGTTGGAACCTGCCCAACATCAGTGATTGTGACTGGCGCTTCTCAAGTGATTAGAGCTGCGGACATTGCATTAAGCAGCTCTATTTCCTCGTGGTATAATCAAAGCGAGGGCACTATCCTGATTGAAGGGAAGACATTTGATCCGTGTGTAACACAAAGTCCACACGTTGCCCTTATTGGATTTGATGATAATACTGCAAGTAACAGGCATGTTATGCGCCTCCTTAACCTTGGTACAGGTCAAACCTTGACCGCGACAGCTACCGCTGCTGCGACAGTCGCTGCAATAACCGCAACGCCTGTGAATACGTTGACGACGTATAAGGTGGGTTATGTTTATGGTTTAAACAATTTTGCCGGAAGTCGTAACGGATCTACTCCTGTTGTAGATAGCAACGGAACACCGCCAAATGTGGCGAGAGTTACCTTGGGATTTGATATAAGTGGTGGCGCGAATGCCAATATATGGATACGCAAATTCGCCTATTGGCCATATCAGCGCTCTAACTCCGAATTAATGAGCATAACATCATGAGCCATTACATCCGCTTCCCCACAAAACAGGTAATGGATAAAGCTCTTACGCCTTATAAAAATGAAGAAGGTATTATTTGTAGTGGTGAGGGCTATTCAATTGACGTTATTGGCCAAATTACTATCCCCGCAAAGTATAATGGTGAGATAATTATAGAACCAGCTATCACTCTGGATGGGTGGCATGTGAATTGGCTGGGGGATCTACCAGACAATTTTGTGTCTTATGAAGTTTTTCCTGAACATCCTGTAAGAATATGGGCATAAAATGGCTACTGCACGTAACATAATCAAGAAATCCATGCAAAAGCTCGGGGTTATCACACGTAACCAGGAGCCGGAAGCTGATGAGACAAATGATGCACTCGACCAGTTAAATGCCCTATTGCTGTCATGGTCGAATGAAAGCCTGATGATCTATGTCCGTAACCGGCAAACCTTCAATCTGGTGGCCGGTCAAGGGGCTTATACAATCGGCACAGGCCAGAACTTTAACACACCGCGCCCGATCCAGATCCTCGATGCCATGAGTTCTACGGGTGATGTGTTTTCTCCGATCAATATTGTCTCTGACGAGATATTTATAGAAAGCCAGTCGCTCCCAAACCAGCAAGGCGTTCCAACCATGCTGAACTACGATAACAATTATCCGGTTGGCACGATCCGTTTATGGCCTATCCCTGCCGCCGCCGATAAATTAACCCTCTTGATGGAAGCCTCATTAACCCAATTTGAGCTGGATGATGAAGTTGATCTGCCGCCTGGTTGGGAGCGTATGATTATCTATAACCTGGCTATCGAATTAGCCCCTGATTACGGCCAACAGGTATCCCCTGAGCTGTTAGAGCTTGCCCGTGATGCCAAAGCCTTGGTTGCTCGTGCTGTTACAAAGGCGCGTAGCATGGACAGTCCGTACAATGTTGGCCAGGGCTTCAATATTTGGAGTGGCTACTATCAATGAAAATCCAGTTAGCCGGACCATCTTACCAGCAAAGATCCTTGCCGTTTGACGCACAACGTTCCGTCAACCTTTTTCCTGTGCCTGACGAGTACACCAGTGAGAAGGTTTCACTATACAGCACACCAGGGTTAAAACTGTTTGGTAATGTAGGATCTGGCCCGATCCGTGGCGAGTTCGCGGCTGCCAATGGCCGTGCGTTCTTTGTCAGTGGTGCCAAGCTTTACGAGCTTAATGGTGATGGTACAGGAACTGACCGTGGAACCCTCGATTTTAACGCCGGCATTGTCTCCATCGAAGAAAACGGCTTTCAGTTGGCTATTTGTGATGGCCGGTCAATCTATATCCTGACCTATGCGACAAATGCCTTTGCCAAGGTTACTGATCCGGATTTGCCAAAGATTGCAACGATTACCTTTTTAGATGGTTATTTCATTGGGAATAAGAACAATAGCGGTCAGTTCTACATCTCTGCCCTGTATGACGGTTTGAATTGGGGTGCGCTTGACTTTGCCACGGCTGAAAGCTCTCCGGATGACCTGCTACGTGTCCAAACAGCTCTTGGCCAGCTCTGGCTCTTGGGTGCCCGTACTTCTGAGGTTTACACCAATACAGGTGCATCAGCCTTCCCATTTGAGCGTATTTCTGGTGCCAAGATGGAAGTCGGTATCATGTCGCCCCATACGGCAGTTGCCATTGATAACTCGATTGTTTGGGTAGGACAGGACAAGAACGGTGTTGGTATCGTCTACCGGGCCAACGGCTTTACACCTAAGCGTATTTCGACCACGCCCATTGAGATCAAGCTGCAATCTGTTACGGATTACACTCAATTAAGGGCTTATACTTATCAGGAAGATGGTCATTTCTTCTATGTGATTACAGGTGGCAGCCTTGAAACGTCTCTTGTCTATGACCTGACAACCCAGCTCTGGCATGAACGGGCTTACCTGAATGAACAGGGTTTGTTTGAGCAGCATTTGGGCTGTTGCTATATGTTTGCTTTCAATAAGCACCTAGTCGGTAGCCGTGTCGATGGCAAGATTTACGAGCAATCACTCGATTATTACAGTGATGATGGTGAGCCATTATGCCGTGAGAGAACCTACACACATCTACTTGATGAATTGAAAAGAATAAGGTATAATACTCTGGTAATCGGCTGTGAGACAGGCGTTGGCCTCCAAAGTGGGCAGGGCGTTGATCCGGTGATTATGTTGCAGCTTAGTCGTGATAGCGCAAGAACGTGGTCGAATTGGTTCACAACATCCCTTGGGAAGGTTGGCCAGTATCTGACAAAAGTATCGTTCAGACGACTAGGTATTGCCCAGCAAATGACCTTTAAAATCCGCATTACTGATCCTGTCAAGGTTACGATTACAGGGAGCTGGCTCGAATGACGAAGCTCTCAGCCCCTCCGATCACGCAGCCTATTTTAGAGGATCTGGAAGGTCAGTTACCATCTCTGCCGTGGATCTTATTTTTCAATAATATCTATACTGGCGACCAGGGACAGAACTGGACACCTAATTTCGTCAATCTGACCCAGACAGCGCCGCCTACGATCACGGGCAAGTTTTATCAATTATCGAGCAAGATTGCATATTATTCCGTTACGATCACGCCTACACCTGGCCAGTCTACAAGCTCGACCGCTGGTACAACTTACATTGATAACTTCCCATTAAAAGCTCAGGCCAGTGGTGCCAACATGATTGTTTCTGGCCTCTTGGGCGGTAATGTCGGTCAGTTTGATGTTGATACAAACCGTATTTACCCGGCTGGCTGGTCTGCCGTTACGGTTCCATTAACCATTGTTGGATTGGTGGAAGCCGTATGATCGAATTTGATTTTATTCCTTTCCATGATGTGATGCTTCAAATAGCTGAAAAGGTCACATCCCATGAGCAAGAGGTTGAATATTATGGCGACGCTAATGTTGACTGGAATTATTACATGGCATCTAGCATGGCTGGCCAATGCTTCGCGGTGGTAATTAAGGATGATGGCTATTTGGTTGGTTACTCCGTCTTTACGATTGGTGGAAATCCGAACCATAAGCATTTGATCGAGGCATCGAACACAGCTCTTTACCTGGATAAAGAATATCGCGGCAAGATTGGTCGTGAAATGTTCGCTTATGCACAAAAAAGGCTTTTTAGCATGGGTGTGAATGAAATCAGCTATGCGGTCAAAAATGAAAGAATTGGTAATCTCCTGCGCCGTTTTGGATATGCGCCGGAACACACAGTATGGAGTATGAAGAATGAGTAGAGCTATTAGACGAGTTGTTGGAACCGTTGCCCCGATTGCTGCTGGTTTTATCCCTGGTATCGGTCCCTTAGCCGCTGGTGCCATTGGCGCTGGTAGTGGTCTTTTGTCCGGTGGTGGCTTAAAGGGTGCTTTAATGGGTGGCCTTGGTGGTGCCGTTGGTGCTGGTTTTGGATCAAATACAATCGCTAATGCGACCGGCTTATCTGGTGCTGGCCTGAGTGCTGCATCAAAGGGAATTGGTGGCGCGCTTTCCGGTGGTGGATCTGGTGGATTAAAAGGCGCTCTTTTAGGTGGTCTGGCCGGTGCTGGCGGTAGTATGCTGACAAGCGGTGGACTGGATGGAATTGGCCTCGGTGATGCTTCCCGATTAGGTGCGGGCGGTATGGGGCCAGCCACGCAAGGTTCAGGTGCACTGGGTTCACTAACCCGTGGCCTTAATGGTATCGGTAGCTCTTTAAGCCTTGGTGGTGGTAGTGCATTGAATACAGCCGCAACGGTCGGTGGTGCTGCTAATAGCTATCTAGCACAAGAGCAAGCGGAAGAAGATTTACTGGCTCAGCAACAACGATCTGAGGCTGCTTTGGCTCCGTTTATGGAGAATGGTGCAAACGCTCAACAAAGCTTGTCTGATCGCCTAACTGCTGGCTTTGATATTGGTGATTACCAGAATGACCCTTCTTACCAGTTCTCGCTCAATCAAGGTCAGAATGCCATTGACCGCTCATTGGGTGCTAAGGGCAAGATGTTCTCTGGTGAAGCTCTGAAAGCCTCTCAGGACTATGGTCAGGGTCTGGCTAATCAGTACTACAACGATGCTTACACACGCTGGGCGCAACAAAATGGTCAGTTGGGTAGCCTGGGTAACTCTGGTCAATCTGCTGCCGGTGCCATGACTGGCGTGTACGACAATGTGGGTAATGCCCAAGCTAATGCCGGGGTGGCTCAATCCAACGTCTTAAACGGTCTGTTATCTGGTTTATCCGGTGCGGGTGCCTCTGAGATCATTGGCTATGACGCTAAAGGCCAACCGATTTACAACAAACAACAACCAGTCTTTGGGTAATAACAATGCCAATGGATTATAACGTATTTCACAAGGCTAAGACGGTAGCGGATTTCAACCGTGAAGCGGAAGAACATGCTTTACGCCGCCAAATGCTGCAACAACGGTCAATGGGTCAAACTCCTGCGGCTGTTCAAATTGCTAATGAGATTGCCAAAGCCCGTGCTTCCGGTGATACGCAACGACTGAATGATATTGTTCAATCTGCCAAGCTGTTTGACCGTGGTGTTGTTCAAGATGCTAATGGTAATCCTATGGCTATGGGTGGTTATGGTGATGCAGTCGGATCTATTGCTGGTGATGTTGCTGGTGCCAAACAGTTAGCCGTTAAAAATGTGGATCTTATCGCTAATCCTCAGATTGCTGGTCTTGAAAAACAGGCTCAATTAGCTGCCGAAGCTGGTTCCGTCCAAAATAAAAAGGGCGTTCAGGCTAATGACGTTATGAGTATCCTGGATGAAGCTGATCCATTATTGAATGATGCCACTGGTAGTACAATCGGCGCAGGTGTTGCTGCTGGTAAGAAGATCTTTGGTAAGAGCGATAAATCAACACAGGCCAATGCCGCATTAAGTGTTTTGGAAGGTCGTTTGATCTCTAATATCCCACGAATGGAAGGGCCGCAATCTGATAAAGATGTTGAGTTATACCGTAAACAGGCGGCAAAGCTGTCTGATCCATCCGTTCCGGCTGATGACAAACGCGCGGCCATTGCGGCAATCCGTGCAATCAATTCCAAGTATACAACCAATCCAATAGCTGCTGTTCTTCCTGATATGCCGTTATTACCAGGTACAAAACAAGCTTCCCCTTCTTCTTCATCAGCTCCTAAACCAGGTTCGTTAGTCGATGGCTATATGTTCACTGGTGGACATCCTGGCAAGCAATCCAACTGGAAAAAGGTTCAATAATGAAGCCTTGGGAGAAGTTTGCGGTCAGTGAGCAACCACAAAAAGAGGTTGGCATTGGCCGTACTGTTTTCGATCAGGCATTGCAGGGTGCAACCTTCGGTTTCGCTGATGAAGCTGCTGACGCACTGGCCGCTGGTGCAGTATCTCCTTTCGTTGACGAGAGCTTTGGCGATCTGTATAATCAGGCCAGACAGTCCTCAAAAGAACAGTTAGGGGCGGAATTTGACCAGAACCCCGGTACGTCAATCGCGTCGAACCTTGCTGGTGGGCTGATAACAGGTGGTGCAGGTGCAACAACAAAAGCCGGACAATCGGTTGGCAATCTTATTCGGACTGGTAGCACAGCAGCGCGTATTGGTAAGGGTGCAGTTACTGGTGCCCTATCCGGTTCTGTTGTGGGTGCAGGGTCAGCCAATGACGGAGAACGCATCGAGGGTGCCAAACTCGGCAGCATTCTTGGTGGTGTGGTTGGTGCCGCTGTTCCTGCTGTTGGTGCTGCGGCTGGTTCTTTAAAATCCAAACCATCCATTACCTCTGATATGATTAAGGCTAAATCATCGGAAGCATACAAGCTGGCCGATGATGTTGGTGGTATCCTGACACCTAATTTCACTAATAAATTCACACAAAGCCTTTCTGATATCTTGCCAAAAGATGAGATCGGCATTGCCCTGGCTAAAAATAATCCATCAACCAAGATTATCAGTGAGCTTAACCAGATCATTCAGGATAAGCCACTGACCCTTCAAAACCTGCAGGCCATTGATGAGTTCCTGGGTAACAAGGTTGATGATCTAATGGACGCTGGCCGATTAACCAAAGAGGGCCGCAAGGTGCTGGATATTCAGGACACGCTTAGAAACCTCGTTGATAGTGCTGATGAAACAATGATTGCTGGTGGCAAAGAAGGTTTTGAGAGCCTAAAAGAAGGTCGTCGTTTATGGTCTGCTCAGGCCAAATTACGTGATATTGAAAAGATTATTGCCCGTGCGGAAATGACAGATAACCCAGCAACTGCGATTAAAACAGGTTTTAGAAATCTTGCCCTGAATGAGAAGCGTATGCGTGGTTTTACTCCTGAACAACGTAAGGCAATTAATAAAGCTGCCGATAGCGGTATCATTACTGACACTCTAAGAACTCTTGGCAGCCGATTAATTCCTGTCATTGCTGGTGCTTCCGGTGGTGGTTTAGGGGCTGCTGCACTGGCTCAGGCTGGATCTATGGCCTCCCGTGGCGCTGCTACAAAAATGCAAGTTGGCAAAGCTGCAAAAGTCGCCCGTATGATAGCCGATGATACAGGAATATCCATTGAAGATATCATGAAGCTTCCACCTGCTGAAGCTCAAAAACTATTGAAAAGAGGTAAATAATGGCCGTTTTAATGACCCCTCCATATCTGGAATTTCAAGACGCTGATGGCCTCCCTTTAACGGGCGGTAAGGTATTTACTTACGCCGCTGGCACGTCTGACCCAAAAGCGGCCTTTACGGATAGCACTGAAACGGTTCAATTGCCTAACCCGATCATTTTGGATGCGGCTGGCCGGGCGGTTATCTGGATTTCAGGATCTTACAAGTTTGTTATTACCGATAGCGCTGACAACATCATTCGCACAGTGGATAATGTGACCAGCTTCAATGCCACGGCTGCTGCTAGTAACTCATATTTCCAGTCATTTTCTGGTAACGGATCTCAGACAGTATTTACCCTTTCTACTGATCTTGGTACGGATGAAAACTCTATCATGGTCTTTATTGACCAAGGGGGTAGCAATACAGTCGGAAACACGCCGTTTTTCCAGTCATTCAACAGTATTGCAGCTCAAACGGTATTCACGGTTGCCCAGAACTTAGGCACCGATCCGGCTGCAATCAGCGTGTACGTGCTGGACGGTGCTAAGGGTTATGATATCAAGCGTCCGGTTACTGATTTTACGATTAGCGGTACGACATTAACACTGACTGTCTCCCCTGGCGCGGTCAGTAATGCGGTTCTTGTGTTTAAAAATCCTATCCTGACCGGAACGACCATTGGTAAGGGCTTCGAGATCCAGAACCCGAATACGTATACACTTAGCGGTACGTCCTTAACCTTCATTGCTGCTCCTGCCACTGGTACAAATAACATCATGGTATTTGCGCCATCTACGCTGGTTGGTGCTGCTGCATCGTCTGCGGCTGCTGCTGAAGGTTTCGCTGACGCTGCTAACCTGAGCGCGGTGAATGCTGCTGCCAGTGAGGTTGCCGCTGCTGCTAGTGCTGTAACTGCCGCTAATCAAGCGGCCAGCTTTATTGGAACATCCACAACTAGCGTAACAATTGGAACTGGTGCTAAATCCTTTACGACACAGACCGGTAAGAACTTTGTTGTAGGTGAGTTTATAACGGTTGCTTACTCTGTTTCACCTGCAAATTACATGTGGGGACAGGTCACGTCATACAATAGTGGAACAGGCGCACTAAATGTTAATGTGATTACCATTGGCGGATCTGGTACACAAGCAAGCTGGACAATCGCTTTATCTGGTGAGCGTGGTGTACAGGGCCCAGCTATCAGTGATGGTGATAAAGGTGATATCATCGTATCTGGTGGTGGTAACATTTGGAATGTTGATACAACCGTAGTAGCCACATTAACAGGGGCGCAAGCTCTTACAAATAAGTCCGTTAATGGTGTCACACCAACTGCGGCAGGTGGTGGCACAAACTTCCTTGCAGATGATGGAACCTATAAAACTGTGGGTGGTATAACCTTACGAACACCGATTGCAACCACTTCCGGTACGAGTGTTGATTTTAATAGCATTCCCCCTGGTGTTAAGCGTATTACTATGATGCTGAACAGCGTTTCAACCAACGGTTCGAGTAGTTTATATTTACAGCTTGGAGATAGTGGTGGTGTAGAGACAACTGGTTATCTCGGCTCTGGATTTCAAACTTCAGCAAACGGACCTTTTACGACTGGATTTGGATTTGGTGGTGGTACCGCTGCAAATATTGTTAGTGGATCTATTGTCTTTAATTTATTAGATGCTTCGACAAATACATGGACTGCATGTGGTTTGTTGGGCGGTTCTAATGCCGCATTTGTTTATTATACCGCAGGATCAAAAGCATTATCATCTGTATTGGATCGTGTTCGTTTAACAACCCAGGCTGGAGCAGACACTTTTGATGGAGGCTCTGTCAGTATTTCATATGAACTTTAAAATAGAAATTAGAGAGGAATTATAATGTTAAAAACGTTCGGGGACAGTATACCTAACGGGTATGGCGTACCATCTGGTCAGGGTTGGGTTGGTCTTATGACACCTATAAACTCTGCTCGAAATGGTGATATGGCTGGCGATATGTCTAACCTCATTCATGGGGTTAGTGGTGGATCTGCCGTTGTTCCTGACCCGTCTACGGTCTATGCCATGATGATTGGTGCCAATGACCACCGCACTTATAAAGGTGCTATTGCTAAGCAGGCTCATTTCAAGAATTTATTGCGTGCTTGTATTGCCTGGTTGGTTTTACCTACAAAAGTTAAAGCTCGTGATCCTGGCGTGGTCTACACCGGCTCCTGGAGTAACACAAGCGTAAATGCATATGGCAAGTTTTCACAGACACAGAATTCAACGGCTGAATTTACAGTTTCAGGTGAAAGTATCTATATTGGCTACATCATTCAGAACCACGTAGGATCTGTTAGTCAGGCTGAAGTTCGTGTTGATGGGGTTCTTGTTGGAACAATATCGTCCGATGGAAACACCGCTCCTGTGAATACCATGAACGGCGCTCAGTGGGCTATGGGTTGCTCACGGTTTGATGGTCTTGCACCCGGTTCCCATACAGTAAATATTAAGGTTGTCTCACCAAACGGAAAGACGCTCTTTGTGGACTATGTAGCTGGATCTGACCAGGTATCCACTCCTAAAATAGCCCTGAGTAATGTAATCCGTCAGTCAGTAGCTGGTTATACAGCCAGCGGTTCAAGTGATGCAATTGTGGATCAATACAATGTCATTATTGACGATCTGATCTCTGAATTCACGACAGACGGATTAAACATTGTCAAGGTTGATAATCATGCGACCATAAATCCCGCTTCACATTTATTACCAGATGGCCTGCACCCTAATTCTTCCGGTCATATTGTAATATCAAACAACTTTCAAACGGTAGTTTAAGAAATCGGTGTAGAATGGATATGGAAGCTGTAAATACCAAGGTCGAAGTCGCTAGGGCGACAATGGGGGCTACGCTGGTCACAATTTGGGGCATAACGCTTAATGAATGGGCTGCAATAATAGCTATACTTTACACGGGATTACAGACTATACTACTGTTACCACGTGTAATTCAGACAATTAAAGGATGGTTATGTGTCTATAAAAAGTAGGTTAATTGGCAGTTCTGTCTCTATTGCTTTGGCAACTGGTTTGGTAGCCAATTTTGAGGGATTACGCCAATATGCCTATTTGGACCCGGTAGGCATTCCAACAATCTGCTATGGCAGTACATCCCGTGTTCACCTGGGACAATATAAGAGCAAGGAAGAATGTCAAAAACTCCTCGAGACTGAGTTGAAAATATATGCTGATGCGGTTCATAAGGTGGTGAAGGTGCCAATGGCTCATCCTCGTGAGGCTGCCCTGATCAGCTTTACGTACAACGTCGGTATTGAAAATTTCCGTCGCTCGACACTGCTTAAAAAACTGAATGCCGGTGATACAATCGGTGCTTGTAATGAGCTGCCAAAATGGGTCTATGCCCGTGGTGTTAAGCTGCCGGGGCTGGTTAAACGCAGAGAAAAAGAGAGGGAATTATGCCTCATTTTTTAAAGCTATTACTTTACTTTTTTGGTGGAATTCTTGCCATTCTTATTAGCTATCAGGTGGGTTACCACCGTGGCCAATCGGCAGGAAAGGCTTCTGAACAAGCTGCTCAGGCTGTCACAGGAGCCAAGGAAGCCATTAAATCACAATCCCTGCGGGAGAAGGTTGAGAATGAAACACGTAATCTTTCTAATGCTAATGTTGACGCTGGCTTGCGTTCTGGTGGGTGGATGCGCTCAGACACGGATCGTTGACACCGGTTGTCAGTGGACGAGATATATCACTGCACATCAGGACGATACAACCGAAACCAAGCGGCAAATATTACAGCATGACCTAACTCGTGAACAGAGATGCAACGTTAAAATTTAGAGATTATATCTTTTATAACTATAACAACAGTCACCCCACCTGCTACAGCTAAATAAGTCCTGTCAAAAAAAGTGTCCAGTGGCACCGTGTCATCTATGGATAAGAAGATAATTTTTACCGCTGAGATGAGAGCGCCAATATCAAACATCATCAATATGAATTCTTTCTCATTGATCCTGTTGAAGCCAAATCTGATCCAAGTAAATATCGCATAGGCGAATGCGCCCAAAAGTGCCATACCTATGGGAAATATAGGCCCCTTAAGGAACCCGATTGAGAAATCCATCATCAGCAGATTATGCAGTGGCTAGTGTTGGTGGAAGAAAGTTTTGCTTTTTCTGATTTTTTTCTTCTTATTGGAAGTAACAAGTCTACCAGTACTGTCATACCAAACACCAAAAATTGCCCCACCAATTGATCCGATTGCAGCACCAATAGGACCAGTGATTGCGCCCAAAACAAGGCCAGTCCCTGCGCCAAATACTAGCGGGGTGCTGGAAAAAGTTTTTTCGTCTTCTTTGGTCTTCATCTCTATTAGCTTTTTCGGTTGTCTGCAATATTAACAAAAAAATTGTAAATAAAATTGTAAATGAAACTGTAAAAATCGGGCCAGAACGGGCTTTCACGGAGAATGCACGGGATGTGCACGGCACAAACACGGTAAAAACACCGAGAAATCACGGCAGACACGCCATACCCCACTTAAAGCCGTTGGATAAGTTCTCCAAAAGTTACCTACCATCTCATTGTAGAACCAAGCCAAAATAGTAATTTAGGATACATGCAAAACCTATCTCTATGGATCTCAGTAGACCATTTATTAATTACTTGATATTTATTTTTATTAATCTCGGCCTGATTGGTTTAATCGCTTATTTTGGTGGTATTTGGCTGGCTCGGGTCTCTGTCAAAACCAGAATTCCTGTAATTTTTTTTGTAATAGTATTCTTCATATTGGCATGGCCACTCGGTAAGTATTTTTACGAGACATTTGGCTACATCTCAAGAAAATACAATTATTACAGCTTTTATCACCGATTATTCGAGTATTGGGCTTGGGGGATTCCAATAACGCTTTGCTTTGGTTTAATCGGAATGTACACCAACGCAGAAGCTTCAGTGAAGTGGTATCTGGACGATCAGAAAGCCAAGAAGCAAATCCAGGAAGCGCATAATGATAAGGGTTGGGCAGGTGATGACGAAATAAAAAAATCTCTTAAATAATGGCAGGTATCAATATTGGAAATGGCCACATCTGGGACGGTGAGGGCCATATATTAACATGCGCACCAACAAGAAGCGGGAAGGGATTTTATATTATTAATGCCGCTTTAACTGATGATAAGCTCCGCGACAGAAATGCGCCTTCATTCGTCGTGCTTGATCCCAAGGGTGAAAATATTAGAATTTCGGGCGCATATTTAAGGTCAGCAGGGTATAAAGTGCACTGTATAAATCCTTATGATATACGTGATTTAGAGGAATTTGGGCAAGCTAGATTTAACCCACTGGAAAATCTCGACCCTCTTGACGACGATATCGATGAAATCCTGGATACAATCGCTTATTCGTTAATCCCGCTTTCTGAACATAAAAACAAGTTTTTTGACGAAGCGGGAAGGGATTTGCTTCTTAACTATCTGAGGCATCTTATAACGCAGACAGAAGACCCAATAACCTTTAGGACACTTTATTTCTATTCTTTGGCAACGGGAGATGAGCTAGAGAAGCTATTGAGAAAGATGGTGGCCAACAAATCCTTTGATGGTGTCATAGCAAGATATGCTCTTTCAGTAGCTGGACAGAAAGGAACCGACACATGGGGTTCAATTGCCAGAACAGCCCAGACAGCCATGACAATGTTTGGCAGAAAGAGGCTATCACAATCCTTATCAGGCTCTGACTTCGATTTAACGGGTCTAAGTGAACAGAAAGTGGCAATATTCCTGTGTATGCCCACCAAAGCAATCAAAAAAAACGCACCGTGGTTGCGAATATTTTTTGGAACGATGCTCAGGGAATTGATGGAAAGCTATTACCACAAAAGAAGGGTAATAGTGCTACTGGATGAGTTTGTAAGACTTGGATATCTGAGTGAAGCGGAAGATTTTTTTACAATAGGTGCGCAATACGCAACAATATGGGCAGTTGTTCAGGATCTAAAGTCACTCAGTCATATCTATGAGGCATGGGAAAGTATCGTCGCAAACTGCCAGGTAAAGCACTGGTTTGCAAACGATGACAACATGACACGAAAATATGTATCTGAGCGTATGCCGATTACCACAGTATTTATCGGTAATAATTCCGACGGATCTCCAAGGTATATAGAAAAGCCACTTTTGCGCCCAGATGAAGTAGGAGGTTTTGATGATATAATCCTTGAGGTACGCGGAATGGGAAAACCTGCGAGATTAGCTAAAACCCCTTATCTGAAACAAAATAAAAATGGCAGAGACCTGCGACAACCAAACCTCACTAAGAAGGTTTTTGGGTTGGGCTTAACCCGCGGTTCCTAGATGCCTGGAGCAGTCTCTCTAATTCATCCTGCATATCGTCAATCTCCTCCTGGTCTTCCAGGGCATCTTTTGTTGTTTGAATATGCATCTCAATACTATCATGTACTCCTCTCATTGCTGTTACCAGGGCTCTTTCTGTCGCTAAAACCTTTCCGTAAAATGGGATAGCCTCGCGTTCTTCAACATGTCGTTCTTCAAGAGCAAAGGTTTCTAAGCGGGAAGCCTTTCTGTATTCATCTGCTACATCGTCTGGAACAGTACCATTATGAGTGGCTCTTAAATCTTGCCAGATTTTATATTGCTCCTCTAGCATTTCGCCAATTTCTTCCTCCTGGCGTTTCCGGATTTCATCAATTGTATCCATAATGACGGAACTTTTTAGGGTATTAAATATCTTCTCAGCCTCTTGGGCGACTTCTTCTTCAATGGGGTTGGATGTTTCAATATCCTCGGGGTCTCTGAATGCCTTTTCCTGATAGCTGTTATACAGGCTGTAATACATTTCAGCAGTTTTTTCGGAGAATGGATGGCGCATCCTGAGCCAATCGAATTCCGCTTTCATAGCGTCGATCTGGCGAGTTAATTCATCCTTAAAGTCCTGATTATCCCAGTCCATTAGTATCTATATCTGCGATCCCGACCTTCCCTTTCACGGGCTTCTTTCAGTAGCCTTTCCATCTCGGCTGCAATATCGTCGAGATCACTGGAAGGCTTTTTTTCTGGATGTCTATCCTCGTTGCTCTTAAAGTTATCGATAAATTCCTGACGCTTTCTATCGATCTCATCCCTTTTTTCAACAGCAACCTTCCGGAGAGCTTCGGCCTCGGTTTGGAGGTCAATATCTCCAATCTGCCGGCGCACATCCGCTGTCTTCGCACCTTCCAGCTGCTTGACTAGATCCAGGCTCTTGCGGTCAGGGGTGATCACCTTATAAGGCCGACGATCCAGACCCTTTGCAACCTCGTATCCTAAGGCTTCGGCATGCTCTATGAACTCAATGCCATTCTTAGAAAAGTCCCAAATCTCTGACAGTGTTTTCTTATGATCGACCTCGTGTGTTTTATCCCGCCGCCAAGGTGTTGGTTCATGGCCAAAGTGCTTTTCCATCTCAGCCCTGGCTTGATTGTTGGAGTAATAATTATAGCTATCCCGCCGTAAGCTTCCAGTCGTATGATCATATCTTTCAAAGACTGTGTGAGCGTGCCATGCCCCGTTCTTTTGGTGTAATTCTACGGCAACTTTCTGCCCTTCTAAATCGTTGTGTTTTGCATAGATTTCAACGCATTTCCACCAATCATCGTCTGTCATTGTAAGGGATTCATGGGCACGAGGGGCAATCTGACCATGATGTAAACCAAGCTTACCATCGGTTAGCTCAACGGTCAGCTCCATCTCAATCAGGGAACGCTTTAAGTCATTAGGTGTAGCAGTTCCGCGAATACCCAATAAGCGAACTTGGTCATTATCCCGTTTATCCAATAGGTAGTTAGCCAACTGGACAGCATCACCCCGTGACTTTCCTTTAACTATCATAGCCGAATTCTTCGTGGATCTTGTTTGCTATAAACGTCACCTGTGTCTCAATCGCGCTGGTATCCTCTGGACGGGCTTTCAGCTCTGTCAGAATATGTCCCAGGTTGGATAGTGCTTTAATCAACGCCACACGCTCAGGAGTGGGGGCTTTACGTCTGGGTGCATCACCCAAGCTCATGAACAGCATGTACTCTGAATAGCTCTTAAAACCAGCCTGACGCTGTTTCTCTATAATCCGGTCTTTAACGCTTTGCAGCAGGTCAATCCGGATGGATGCTTTCTTATCTGTTTTGTCCATATTTAATCCCAGGGTCAAGGGTGTCCCTTGCAAGACGGCGGTAGTATAAA
>NZ_JAKCPW010000024.1 GCF_021440085.1 Dyadobacter sp. CY261 | reverse complement strand
GGTCGCCAATACACCCTGGATTAAAGAAGCCGCCGATTCCTGGGGAAATAACTCCTTTCGGCTCTACCTACAGCTTGCCCCAAACACGACAATGGTCATTTAACAATGGGGAGCCTGACGATCCTTCTTTCGCCCTCGCTATTAATTCTTCGATGGACTCTTGAAATTCAACTAAAAATTTACATCCAGCCATAGATTGAACCTGATGAAGACCATCATTCCGGCGCAATCCCCATGCCCGCTTATATACCTATTTAAGAGCAAAGCCATTCAAAACCTTTCTTGGCGGCGAATGACAAAATACCTACGATAATAACAGTCAAAATCTGAGGCAATCCACCAAGGAGCGACTCTTTCAGTTTTTCAAGAGTCTTTCTTAGCAGATCTTTCAAGTTTGCGTTTGCGCCAAGAAATTTAAAAACCTCGCAGGCAATCTTTCTTGCCCTGGCCTTAATCTCCGACCACTTAGTACGAAATGTCAAAGGTAGGGCGGCCCGTAGATCTGCGTCGATTGTCAGATCGGCCGAAAAAAAAGATTCCGAGAACAATCTTACGTCCAGTACCTCATTATCAGGCTGATACAATTCATCAACATAAAATTTTGCATCATCCCTTAGTGATTCTGCATCAACAATTGCGCTGATTTCATCAAATTCAAGCTTTTGAAAATTCTCGATTTGGATCTCCAAAGAAGCTAAAAACATGGAACCCTCTTCCAGTTCTTCTGCGGTAACATAAGAAATACTAGTTGCCATAATGGTTTAATTAAAGGTTATAGTGACCTATTATTCTGAATAACTTCCTTGCAAAGCTATATTGCCAGTCAGCAGAATAACAGGGTATTTCCACCCTATCATATCGGGAAAATAACCCTCATTTTGTAAGTACCCTGTTTGAGCTGCAGGCAGATCTGAAAGGTCGATTCTTGTTTCATTCATCGTTAGAGGTATCAAAATATACTTTGACACTAAATTTAAATACCGGTCTTTATAAAGATCTTCGAGTATGCATCCAAGCAAGCCCACCGCCATATTCGAATAAGAATATATCCGCCCGGGAAGCGTATCCATTTTCATTGTGCGAAGCCCTTCGAAAAGCAGTTGACGGGTATAATTTGAATAGGGGTCATCTTCCCTGTAACTATCCCTTTCCCACAAATTCGGAAAAATACGGGTGATCCGCGAGGTATGGTTGGCAAGGTTACTAATCCTTATTGGTACGCCATCATAGACCAGGTTCGGATAGGTCCCTGTTATATATTTCCTGATGTCATCATTTAAATTTATCCTTTTGTCAATCACCGCCTGTGCGAGCAAGATCCCGGTAAAAGTCTTGGTCAAAGAACCTATCTCATACAAGGTGGTTTTCGTCGGCAATCTTCCGTTACCCTTTCTGGCTTCCCCATAGTTGTAAAAAAAGGCCTTGCCGTTTACAATTATGCCTAACGAAAGACCAACAGCCCGCTTATCATGAAAATAAACTCTAACGCGCTGGTCCACCAGAGAATCTAGCAGATTACGCATTGGGTTAAAGATCTTTATCAACTGCTTCCAAATAACTGGATCAGTTTCTGAAATCCGAAAGGTTAACCTACCTGCCAGAATGCCAAACTACACAATACGGGTTCGTCGGATGCATACGATTGAACCTTGACCCACTAGGGCCGGTTGAGCCGGTTAACAATATTCTACCTAATTGTTTGTGCGGTAGTTCATTATTTCAGGCAAAGGTGTGGCGAATACATCAATAAGGTTGGGGTAAGGCTTAGTTTCGACAGACAACCGCCTGACACGACCGCAACGGTTACAAAACAGACATTACCCAACATATTCAACGCCCCATTTATACAGCTCGTTGGGCAGAATGGCCGAGCGCGAAGAAGTTGCCAGCCTGTTAGCACTCCTGGTGTCTCCGGGGGCTGCATGAGCATTTCAGTTGAAGGACTGCCGGAAATCCAATGGACTTTGTTTGGTCTTGCTCTTAAATAATTTATTGAAAGACTGAGGGTGCTCGAAACCAAGATGATAGGCGATCTCACTGACGGACATCCTGGTTGTAGATAATTTTTCTTTTGCCTTCTCGATCAGTTTCTCGTGGATGATCTGTTGCATCGTCTGGCCGGTCAGTTGTTTTAACAGGCTACTTAGATACTTGGAGGATATGTTCAAAGCATCGGCAAAGTATGCTACGGTCGGCAGCCCATCAGAAAGCAGGTCTTCGTTGTTAAAATAGGCTGTTAAGATCTCTTCCACCTGGTTTAAGACCTGGTGGTTGGTGATCTTTCGGGTGATGAACTGACGCTGGTAAAAGCGTTCGGCGTATTTCAACAAGGTCTCAAGATGCGAGATAATAATGTCCTGGCTGAACTTATCCATATTGGAATAATATTCAGCTTTAATATTTTTGATCAGGTCATTGATCACTATTTCTTCCTTGTCTGATAGGAATAACGCCTCACTGGCCGCATAGCTGAAGTATTCGTATCGTTTGATCTTGGCAGCAAGCGATGTGTTCCAAAGAAAGTCAGGGTGTACGAACAGCATCCAGCCCCCCAGACCCTCAGGTACACCGTTCTCCTCGCCACGCAAGATCTGGCCGGGAGATAAAAAGGCCATAAGCCCTTCATCAAAGTCGTATTTCTGTTGCCCGTAATGTAGCCCGTCGCATCCTCTTTTCATGGATATTACATACAAATCGAAAACGACCGAGTCTATACCCGTATCGTTTTTCAGGCCTTTCAGGTCAACGATGCTGATCAGCGGGTGATGGGGTTTAGGGAGCCTCATCAAACGGTGTATCTCTGTTATGGAGCTGATCCGGTAGGGTTTGCTGTTTGCCATCCTGCGGGTTATTTAAATTTAAACGGATACTTGAGCCATATCATAACCAATGGCATGATTAAAAATGGGATCTCTATCAACGCCATGCGGTAATTTCCAGCTCGCAGTGAAAATCCCATGATCATAACAATCAGGACCGCATTGAGCATATTGCCCAGGAAAAAAGTAGTGGGGATGAGCAAAAGTACGCCGACCGCTACGGCTACACAAGCCAGATATGGAACGAATGTTTCGCTGATCCCTAAACTTTCCATCATCTTAACGGACTCCGGATTGTTTTTGTAATGTAGGGTGTCCCAGGCATGTTTGAAGCTGAGCGTTACCGAAATGAACAGCAGCACAGCAGAAATAATGTTTTTCATTTTGGTTTATTAAGGACAAAAAGTGTTCATGATGTAACCTCCGAATATTGCTATCGGCACGCCGATCAGCGTGCTTGTTAAAGCTCTTTTAGCCTTATTCGGATATGCCTTTCGGTGTCTAAAATAAAGGAAAAAGCCTATCGGGTGAAGGGCATTGGAAAGGATGAACCAAAACCTGGACAGATTGTCTTTATTATCTTTCATGAGCGTTGTTTTTATAATTTAGTGAACTCTTTTCCATTTAAATGATTTGCCCACCAAAGGGATACCTTTATAACCCCGGGTTTCAAGGTCATTAGGCCCTTTCAGTTCACCTTTGAAACCATAGGTGTTTCCATTCTCTACGCTATATAACTTACCGTCCACGTATTCGCCGTCCTTATAGACAAGACCAGTGATATGCGTAAGACCCTGCACGGACCTGCTCCGCAGTTTTTCATCAGGGTTTTTAAGGTCCTTCTTTGAGGTTTTGCCATCTGCTTCGAACATCTCTTTCGACCATAAGAGCTTGGCCGAGTAAATGTTGCCCGCTTTAAACACCTCAATCTTGTAATCGTCACATTTCCAGGTGCCTATGATTTGATCCGCAGATAGTTTCTGCGCGAAAGAGGCCAGCGACAATAGCAGCACAAACACTGGCAATATTGATTTCTTCATATCTGATTGTTTATTATTGACTATTGAGTTTTTTGAATTTTTTGAATTCCCTGTGCCCCATTTTCATCAATTGATTGGGCATCAAGCGGCTCAGGAATTTTATCACATTCACCAGCAGTGGCTTGATCTCAGGCGTGTCGTTGAGCAGTCCTTTGATGGCTACACCGACCAGTTTATCTGCATCCATCATTTGGCCAGGATTAGGTGGAAGTACCCAATCATTTTGAAGATTGGTATTCACGCCCGGAGGGACCAGTTCGAATACCTTGACACTGGTTTTGTTTAATTGCAGACGCAGGGCCAGCGAGTAAGCATGGACACCTGCTTTCGAAGCGCTGTAAACCGGAGCCGTTGAGTAAGGCATAAAAGCAATGGCAGAGGAAACGTTCACAATTGCCGCAGAAGGCTTCTTGATCAGGTGCGGTAAAAATTGATGAACCATCCGGATCGTTCCCGTAAGATTAATATCAATCTCACGGGTCATGTTTTCCAGGTCCTTGCTGGCATCCTGAACGTCAAGCAGCCGCATTTCACCTGCGTTGTTAACGATGATATTTAAATCGGGGAATTGTTGTGTCACCTCTTTATACAGGCGCTCAATATCTTTTGGATCACTTACATCACTCTGAAAGACGTGCATTTTGGGGAAACGCCTTTTGGTATCATTTAAGGCCTCTTGTTTACGACCTGTAACGATGATTGTTGATCCTTGCTGGGTGAGCTGTTTGACAAGTTCCAAACCTATACCGCTGGTTCCTCCTGTGATCAGGATGGTGCTATTTTTTAAGTCCATATTTTTCTCGCTATTGTTGATGCAAAGTTCAGCCAATGTCAATTACCCGATGTATCCAAAAGTCGCGAAGTTGTAGTGAAAAGGAAGATTATCAGCTTCCGCGACAGATAGACAGTATTCCAGCTTTTACCGGTAGGCACTACTTGCTTACTGCCAGCAGGAAAGGTAGCCGGTGCAGAAGATGTTGCCCGAACCTATTTTCACTTAATGAATTGGGACTAGATTACAGGTCACGACAGCAATTGACGGCGGTGGCGTGCTGATCAATAAATAATATCTTCTATCAAAAGCAATCGGGCGGCTGTTCGCTTTAACGGTAACTGAGATTAAGTACAAACGTTCGGATGTTTGAAACAAACTATCCAATCCAAAGGCTGCTTAGGCAAATTATATTCCTTTTGACTACATCAAAAGGCGTTTAGGCTACTTCCGCTTTTTATTCCTGCTGCAATTTTGCATAAACGAAATCAGGATAAAATGAAACAAAGAAGCAAGATGAAGGCCTATGTGCTGACCCTACTTTTCAGTATGGCGAGCTTGGTGTCATTCGCACAAGCGACGGGAAATTTAAAAGGGAAAATTTTGGATCAGTCCACCAAGCAGCCGGTTGTGGGCGCGACGGTACAAATCGATCAAACACAGCTCGGGGCGACTACCGACACATCCGGGGTATTCACAATAAATAATATCCTAGCAGGTACTTATGCGGTAACGATCTCCTATATAGGATTTCAAACCAAGAATATCAGCGAAGTAGTCATCACATCGGGTAAAACCTATTATTCTGAATTAGAAATCCTCGAAGCGGTGGCCAACTTAAACGAGGCGACGGTCCGTGCATTTAAGGGAGAAAACAACCTTCTGACACCAGTTTCCACTTTTTCTTATTCAAGGGAAGAAATTTTCAGAAATCCGGGCGCCCAGGGCGATATTATGCGGGCGTTGGGAAGCCTGCCGGGGGTGGTAAGCAGCGGGGCTCAATTTTCTGCCATTGCCGCAAGGGGACAAGGAACCCAGGACAACGTTTACATGGTCGATGATATACCGATGTTCAACTTGTCTCATTTGGAAGCGGAGGGTTTCAACTCGGGCTTTAATGATCCCAATGGCGGACGGTTCAGTATTTTTGCGCCGAGGATCATCTACAATGTGCAATTCCAGAACGGTGGTTTTGACGCGGTGTATGGGCGAAAATCTTCGTCCTACCTTGGGCTTGGGATCAAGGAAGGTAACAAGGCAACCTGGTCATTTGCCGGACAGTTTGATTTGTTGGGAGCGACTTTAATTGCCGATGGCCCGATTTCTAAAAAAACAAGTTTGTTTGCCTCCGGTCGGTACCAGAACTTTGGGTTGTTACAACGGCTGCTGGACCAGCAAAATCCGGTCAGCATCGGCTTTGGCGACTACCTGATTAAAACGACAACAGAGCTCAATGCAAAAAATAAACTTTCATTTATTGCCATGTATAATCCGGAAAGGCCACGCCGGAGCATTGATGATATCGATGCAAACTACAATATAAATGATGACAATAGTGGCGGCACTATACTCTTTAATCATAGGGGTAGCAAAGCGTTGGTCGGACTGAATCTGAGGACCTTGATCGACAGCAAAAGTTACATCAAGAATGTCCTATATTTCCGTACATCGGGGGTGGATAACAACTTTGGCAACTTTACGCCATCCTTGGATGAAGAAGGCATGGTCTTGGACCCAAGAGATGGCAGATACGAAGATGATCTCAGGCGGATAAAGAACAACCAGGGGGAAATTGGCTACCGCTCCATCTACACCAAACGCTTTAACAAATTGACATTAACCGCAGGTATGGATGCCGCTGTGGTAAACCTTGATTATGAGAGAAGATTAAAACGTATCGATACCGTCTATACCTTCCGAAATACGGACCTCAGACCAAGCCCCGGCCAATATTACCAGATCCTGAACCCATCCCAATACAATTCCAGTTTTGATAACAGTGCCTTCAACGGTTCGAGTTACCTAGCGGTATCATGGAAAATCGCTAATGGATTTACCCTGAACCCAAGCATTCGATACGATTACACGGGCTTCACAGAGCAGCATACTGTTTCGCCAAGAATGAGCGGCAGTATTCTGTTGGGCGATAAACAGAGCATCAATTTTGCTTCCGGTATCTACTTTCAGGATGCTGCCTTCTCCGATCTGGCAGGTCAAAGCGCTGCCAATAAGCTGAAAAATGAGCGGACTTTTCAAAACATTTTAGGCTATAAATACCAATTTTCAGGCGATCTGAAACTGGTCGTGGAGGGTTGGTATAAACAGTTCGACGACGTGGTTGTCCAGCCCAACCGGATACAGAGCTACCTCAATAATAACGGTACGGGCTACGCATACGGCGCCGACCTGAGCCTTACCAAAAGACTCTCACAAAGCTGGTACGGTACCGTCAGTTATTCCTACATGGAAAGCAAACGGGACGATCACAACGGCATTGGTGAATATGATTACACTTTCAACATACCACACAACTTTTCATTGTTGGGCAGTTACAAGCCTAATAATAAATGGATCTTCTCGGGTAAATTCCGGTACAGCACCGGTCGCCCTGCAGATGTCTATACCCTTCACGCCAATGTGCTAGGCAACCCTAATATGCTGCGTTACTCGCAGGAAATCACTGAGCTTAATGGCAGAAGGCTGCCTGATTATGTCAGCCTTGACGTTCGCGTCGATTACAATGTGCCTTTGAAAAAAGGAATCTTCTCGGCCTTTGTAGACCTTGCCAACCTCAACAACCAGTTTAATGTAAATTCTGAGGTATTCATTCCTAATACCGGCGGAGTGTACAGGGTCGGCCTGGGGATGTTTCCGACGTTTGGTGTACGGGTTGAGCGGTAGATAATCTTTTAACGAATATTTTTGATCTGGTAAAATATCCCATCAAATCTTAAAATAAAATATGCCCAACGCACCGATCAGAATAAGCTCAATACCTCAGGCCCATAAGATGCAAGGGTTCGCGCCTCCGCCGCACCCCATGATCAGCCTTATCAAATGTGGCCAGCTAAAAGGACAGCCTGGCATGAGCGCAGTGCTCGATTTTTACATGATTTCTATTAAAAGAAACTGCAACAACCTCATCTATGGGCAGCAGAAGTATGATTTTGACGAGGGCTTTATGGCCTTTATCGGACCGAACCAGATAATAAGTGGTCAAGAGCACGCACCTGGATATGAACCCAAGGGTTGGATGCTGTTTGTGCATCCGGATTTTTTCTGGGGCTCTCCACTTGCAAAAAAGATAAAACAATACGAGTTTTTCAATTACGCGGTAAACGAGGCCCTATTTTTGTCGGACAAAGAAGAAAAAACTATCAATGATATCGTTGGCAATATTGTGCAGGAATGCAATGCGAACATTGATCATTTTACACAGAATATAGTCGTGTCACACCTTGAGACCCTGCTAAATTACGCCGAACGCTTTTATCAGCGGCAGTTCATTACCCGTAAAATAGCGAATCACCAGATCCTTGACCGGCTGAATGGTTTATTGGATGATTATTTCAATAGCGACGATCTGGTTAAAAGCGGTATACCAACAGTTGAATATATTTCAGATGTGCTGAACGTTTCACCGGGCTACTTGAGGAGTTTGCTGAAAAACCTTACGGGACAGAACACCCAGCAGCACATTCACGAAAAGCTGATTGATAAAGCCAAGGAAAAATTATCAACGACCAGCTTGTCAGTTAGCGAAATTGCCTACGGTCTCGGCTTTGAACACCCACAATCGTTCAACAAACTTTTTAAGACCAAAACCAAAGTATCTCCTCTGGAATTCAGAGCTTCATTTAACTGATCGTGTCGTTTGGAGGACAACGTTTTCGGATTTCAAATTGGAAATTCCAGCGAAACAGGGCTCTTCGTCACTTTTGATGGTGGCCTGTCTATTTCGGGTTCATAACATTTTTGTAAGCAGGCCAATTCCGGCCCGTCCGTACATAAATCTCCTGATAGTTTTCAACTGATTAATGTGGCCCTCTACTTTCCCGCTTGAGATATCAGAATCAAACGCTTGCTCGACGGCGTGATAGTCAGTCTTGATACCTTTTGCAAAGTTTTTCAAAAGCGACTCGGGGTGATGCACTTTCCAGCCATTCATCAAGGCTTCCGTAATGCTACTTACCCAGGAGTGTTTTGAATTGTCAAAGTCGGCTGCCTTCTTGATTGGAGTGCTATATTGGCGGAGGGGACTATTGTGACCAATTACCGGGAAAAGGCCGGCTTGACGGAACTGACCGGTCGCCTGAAGCATTTGCAGTCGGCATAGGCGATTGCTATTTCCATTTGGACCAACCCTGCCGGGCGGGGTTGGTCCATTACCAGCAATGGTCATCGGGGTACTACACAATCCCAACCGGCAGTGGTAATCGTCCGATCAAGGGCATTCAGGGATGGCAGAGCTTGCCAGCACTTCCATTTCCGTAGAACTATCCGCCGGTGACTAATTCCGTAGGGGTACAGTGAAACTGCTTTTTAAACGCAACAGAAAAATGCGACAAGCTTTTAAAGCCTAGTTCAAGGTAGATATCGGCGGTTTTTTTTTCTTATCCAACAGGATATAAGCCTGCTGCAAACATTTTCGGACCAGCCATTAACTTGGTGGTTCCTGGAATATCCTTAAAGTCCCGCTTAAACGCGGAGAGGCTCCTGCCGGTTAAGGCGGCGATCTGTTCTATAAAAATCCCGACAGTACCATAGCATCTTTTTCGGAAAACACATTTTTTGTCGTGTCAAAAAAAGGAAACGATTATGATTATGAAGTAGTTACCAGATATCCAGATCAAAAATGGTTGAACCGCCGAGAGCGCGTTGGCTTCTCTGGTCTCGTTGTTGTGGAAGATGTAAATGGAAATTTTCTCAAAGGGTATAGGTTCGATGAGGGCAAGGTTACCCATAACATTGAAAATGAATCCCCAAATGGGAGAACAATGACTAATGACTGTTATCGGGTAAGCTATTATTCATGCGCTCGGTTCCTGAAATTGGTTGGTACGCCGATTGTTTATGGATGTACAATGACTTTAAATGCAATCCATCACGAGACGGAGGCGGGTACGCGGGAGGTGGCAGTTATTCAACTATCGTAGGTGGAGGATATAACTATTCAGGTGGAGGTGGAGGCCCAACCAGTAGGCCATACATTGGCGAATATCCTGATTATATCTATAAGCTCCAAACGGGTCTATTTTGACTGCTAAATGATGCTCAAAAGTTTCTTATAAATTAGATTATCTTCTTCTATATAAAAGGGTGCTTTAATAGCCTAGTATATACAAATATCATCGCATCTGGAATGAAATTTAATTTCTCAGTTGATCACACAATTCCAGGCCAAGGCGCATTTGACCCTTTCACCAATGATTTCAAATTTAAAGATGATGGCGCCATAATAAGAGATGTTTTCACCGAAGAATTTTTTCATGCTTATCAAAAAATCTACTATCCTGGCGGGACTGCTCAATATGTTGCGACTACTAGCAACCCAAATCCACCGGCTGGAAGGGCCAACATGGAATTTGAGGCGTGGTTAATGAGAGACATCATGGGAATGACGGGTACACAGCAAAGTCCACCATCCTCTGGATGTTGTCATGCATCGGCGGACCCACAATACTTTCTATGGCTTACAACGATCACGAATAACGGTGCAAAATGGCCTCAGTGGAGTGATATGCAAGAAAAGTATTATTTTTGGATGGATAGGTTCAAAGCAGAGCATCCAATCTACAACTTTCCTACTAATTATAATTTGAAACCAGATGCTTACTTGTCAATTTTAGCCAATTCAACATGTCCAAAATAAGCATCTTTGCACTTTCACTCGTCATTATTACCCACATACTGTTCTTGAAATTTGATGATATGCCAGTTCAAGACGGGCGAATGGTAGATAGCACATTTTCGGGAAAAGACATGTCATATAACGTCAATGTCTACGCAGACTCTGAAAAAAAATTGATTTGGAATAATTCGAATGAACTTTATAAGGAGACTATGGAATTTCCCAAAGGAAATTTGGTGACGCCAAATTACCTGATGATTCCAAAAAATAGGAATGTGGGAGTAGATCCATTTACAAAGCGATTTTCATCAAAGGCTTTAATGGCAGCTCATAAAGAATCTTACCGCGTAATGAAGGAGATCAGTCGACAGGTAACAAACAGAAAGCTGGATAAAACCAACATAACGGTTACTTGCTATGCTGCTCCCGATGGTCTTATCAAAGAGGTTGAATTCATCACAGCACGAAACTGTAAGCTACAAGGGAACCATTTTGAAGAACTGGAAAGGGAAATTAAATCAAACCTTCGATTTGTAACCGAGTCGGACGCTTTTAAATCCGGAAATTATATCAAGTTAAGCGCAACCTGGGAAATATAGTTGAGGTAGATGTAGGTACCAGGCAACTGCGGTGGCGATGACTACCGCAACGCATCGCTGAAGCACTTTTAATTTAAATTACGCATTCTCCTCGCCAATTATTAGTAAATTTGAGCAATGAAGGGTATGGAGATAGAGAATTTTGACGTTAATATTTGTGCTTACGAATTGTTTACGACCGGTTTGATAAATGCGATCGATACCAAACGCAAACAACTGAACAACAGACAATTACCGCCTAAAATTTCGAATTACACCCGCAGTCAATAAGGATACATTATCCTTATTTCCACACTTATTAGCTCAGCTACGTCGTATCACAGCCCGCAGGCAAGCGCCCATATTCATAAATGTTGATTATCGCATCTAGTGCGTAGACCGTAGCTTTATTAATAAAGTTGCTCTGATACCCCATCGCCGTTTTAATATCGGAGTGACGGTACAGTCGTTGGAGGACATTCACAGGTATCCCGTCGGATGAAATTTGGCGAATGTTTGCCTTGAGATATACATCGTCAGCGACTTGGAGAGCCATGGGCACCATTAATTTCATTAACTTATCACTCAAAAGCACAGCGGCCTTTTACGATATCGCAGGAAAGTTCGCTCCGAAATGTGGTAATCACTACTAACCCATAGCAGATCAACCTAAGACTACGTGAGAACGCGTTCGTTATAATCGTCAAGAATATTTACAGGCAACCCTTTTAGATAAATCTCTGTTGTCTTAATACTGGAATGACCAAGCATCGCACTGATTGCCATGAGAGGAACATCGCGCATCATAGCCTGCGTCGAGAATGAATGGCGACTGACATAACTGGTCAGGTTTGACTCAATCGCGCACAGCGAAGCCAATACTTTTAGCTTTTTGTTATACCTCAAACGGGCCCATTGAATATCCTTCTCACGCAAAACGGGAGAGTCCCTTTTTAGAACAGGGAATACAAACGGAGATTCAGGCTCTTTCTTCATATAATAATTTAAGATCTCCTCAAGCTGCGGAAGTATCTTAATATCGTATATCTTTCCTGTTTTCCTTCTACTGTATTGAATCCTGCCTCCTTGAATGGAGGCCTTTTCTAAATAGGCCATATCAGCAAAGTTCATACCGTACATCATGTAACTAGCGAGAAAGTAATTCCGAGTGTTGAAGCATGTATGGTCAGGAAGAAGTTGCAGGGCTATAATTTCTTCAACGCATCGGCATCCAGGGCTCTTTTCTTTGTCGGTGCAGACTTGATCTTATAATTTTCGAACGGGTACTGGTCTTTCGCAGCAACCCCTGACTTTATAGCCTTGTTGTATATGGCCCGGATCGTCCTCATATAAACACCCAAGCCATTCAGCCCGTTTCCCTTGCTTTTGTGACTTGTCTCAAATTTCGAAAGAAAGTCGAAAGTCAGCTCTCTAAAAGGCAAGTCTTTCCCCTTTCGATACGCCTTCAAGACACTGATAACACCCCTATAAGACCTGGCAGTACCGATTCTATGGGCCCCTATAAGCTCGTCGACACATTGGTCAGCGAACCAAAAAAAGGAGTCTCTTGCCTCTTTCTTCGTTAGCCTCTCTTTAAGAGCCGTCAAGGATAATGTTTGCAGAACGCCGGATTCATGAAGTTTCAGAATAATACCCATCGCTTCGGCTTTCATCCTCTGAATTTCGTTATTCAGCCTGGCAACAGAACTAACACCTTTATATGTTTTTTAACAAGCCGTATTTTGTTCATCCCAATCGTGTTCGCTTGCGCTGAACCCCGTTGTGGGATGGACGTTGTCTGTTCGTTGTGCCCAAGGCGCAGAATTATAGGATAAGTTCCGTCTTTCTTCTACCGGCGTTTATCCAATGAAATAACGAGATTAGTATTCATACTCGAAGTTAGGAAAATTTGCACTGGATTTGCACAGGAAATCCATATTTTTCCATTCCGATATGGCCTGCAAAAACAAGTTAATTATTGATTTACAATTAATTATAAATCATATCAAACCATATCAACACAAAAATCAACTGACTCATAAGAAGGATGCAGAGGAGAGTCCCGAGCCAATATTTCAACCAATAAGACGACTAATCACAACAACCAGAGAAAATCGTCGAGCTCTTCGGGTCGATTATGTTGCCAATAAAGGGTCGAGAGCCCGATGCCCGCCAGTCCATGATAGAAGCTGGCTCCCCGATCGATATAACAATCATCGATTATCACACCAGCTTTCAAACCCAGCCATCTTGCCGTGGAAGCAGCCTTGCGGAAAATGTCGTAGCCGATCAAGTGGTATAGCTTATGAAATGCCAAGGCGATGCCAGAGGCGCCAGAGGCCATGTCGAGCGTGCCGATACCGTGATCGAGTATCGAGTATGCACAGTCGATTAAGATCTGTAAAGCTGCTGTTATCCATTCATCCCGCTGAAAACACATCCCTGCGCGCAGCATCGCGTACGCCTTACCAAGGTCCCCTGTGAGAAATCCGGGATTGAAGTGAGTGTTGCTCAAACCATACATGTTCTCGCAGATCTTGTCGACAAGCTTTCCGACACCACCTACGCCCTCGTTTTTAGCCACCAGCCCGATCTCTGCTGCTGCTGCAACAAACAGCAGGGGCGCTGAAAGCCCGGTCCGCAGGTTCTCATTTCCGTCCCTATTTATACCGACAAAAGCCGGATCAGCCCCACAGGCCAGCGCAGAGGCAAACTCTCTAACTGGCCCTGAGAAATGTGCCGCTCCGTTGTTAAACCGTCTGTACGCATAAAGCGCCGCGCCGAGGTCGGAATTCTCAAATCCAGCTATCTGTGAGGGTTGCCCGATCGCGGCGAGTGCGAGCTTGTCGATGTCCTCGAAAAAAACCCCTTGCTCGATCTGGATAAAACCCTGCTCATGCAGCTTATGTGCAACCAGCGCCAGGTCCGCAAAATCCAGCCAGCCGGTCCTACCTGAGACGACGCTATTGCAACCACGGTCAAAGAGCTCCTGGATTTCTGTGCAAAGATCAACCTTTTTGGACATCCTTGCATACTGACTCATAAAAAGCGCAGAGGAGAATGCACCCTGCCCCAACCCGCAACCGGAGACTTTCCAGCTCCCTTTTAGGATTACCTGATAGATTTGCTCCACATCGCTGGCTAGCACAGCGGGGTAACCTATGTTTGACGTTGCTATAGGCCGCATATTACAGTGTCTTGAGACGAAATTAAACAGTTAAAGCCGCCCGGAATAAGTCCGCTGAGCCACATTCATCTTGGGTTTTGCTCGATGCCGCTGCCGGAAAGCTCACCAGGCGGGATCGGGAAGGTGTACCTGACACTTCCCGGCGTAAGGACATACTGCTTTCCGTCAACCGTTCTACGAAGCGTTGTTTTAAATGCCTCTTCCTTGTTTAACCTACGTAGATCGGCCCACCTCAGGCCACGAGCGACGAGCTCTTTTTTCCGCTCGGCGATCACCAGCCGTAGGGCCTGCTCAGCGTTGTTGACTGTTAGCGGCTTGAACGCGCCTTTCTTGAAGCGTTTCGCCAAAAGCGTATTCAGGTCCGAGAGCGCAAGACCCGTACTCCCTTTCCGGGCGTAACATTCGGCCCTTGTCAGGTAGACTTCATCTGTTGCCAGACCGCTAAAAAAGCCGAAGCTGCCCGCATAGCTTCCCTTATACCAAACCGTCCCGTCAGCCAGCGTATCAAAGTAGCAACGCTTGCGCAAATCCCCTGCGCCGTAAGATGCATAGAGCGATGAATCGACCTGATAGTAAGGGGTGAAGAAAAACAGATAGAAGTTCATCCTGTTATAGTAGAGTACTTCCTGATTGGCATCCTTGGGTGAATCTGGAAAGCTCAATTTCGCCGCAGTATCCAGCTCGTTAAAGTCGACAAGCTCTCCGGAAAGGGTCAGGGAAGCCGAGGCGCTCTTTTCGGCATTTTCGTAGTCGCCCATCGCAAGCTGGACGCGCGCCATCAGCGCATAGACTGCCGCGCGTGAAGGCCTGTTTTTCCAAACAGATTCGGCTGTGACCAGCCCGGCTGCTTGCTGCAAGTCAGAAAGGATTTGCTGGTAGGTGTCAAACAGGCTGGCACGAGCAACAGTCTTGGTGACCTGGGTGGTCAGTTTTAGTGGTATTCCCAGCTGCGAGCGGGCACTCTGCGGCTCATAGGGCTGCGCAAATTGCTGGGCTAGCCCGTAAAAAGCATTTGCCCGGTAGAAATAAGCATACCCTATCAGATTGGATGATTCCGCGCTGGGACTAAGTTTATCTGCACCCTCCAAAACCAGGTTTGCAGCAAAAACTGCCTTATAGGGTACATCCCAGTCAGAGGAGCCTGCCCCGCTATACAAATCTTCCGCCCACAGGTATGCCTGCCGCTCGACATACTCCCAAGACTGAAACTGCTCGGGGCTTGCGGTAAACTCGTCGCCAGCGATCAGGTTGAGCCCTGGGGAGTTCATGCTGTCAAAATTATCGAGTACTGCCTGATAATCGGCCAGCGTGGTTGGAACGACAAGCGCCTTGTCGGGTTTGACATCCAGAAACGAATCCTGACAACTCAAAAGCACGGCCAGCACAGGCCAGATAACATATTTCTTCATCGCTGTTTTCATTTAAAAGTTAGCCCGGATGCCCAGAGAAATGCTGCGTTGAGGCGGCGTTGTATCAACAAAATCAGGGTCAAGCCCGCCTTTCATTTTTTTCCAAATGACCCCCAGATTTGCCGCGTAGGCATAAATCTCAAAATCCCGGACGAAGCTGCCGCCGGCAGGGGCACTCCAAGAATAGGCTGCTCTGATATCCTGCAAGCGGACGTGGTCTGCCCTTTCAACTAGGTCCTCAGAGCCTGAATAGAATAGATCGCGGTTAGAGTTGGTTGCCGCAGGCAAGGAAGGCACATGGGTTCTGAGCTCATCACCAGGCTCTTTCCAGCGCTTTGAAAAATCGCCGTGAGCAGTTACTCCTGTCAGAACCTGGGAGTAAAGTACTGAGGGTAGCCGCACGTAATAGGCGAGCCGGTAGGCGATATTGGCTGACAGGCTCCAATTGTGCCAACTGACCGTATTTCGCAAGCCTCCGAAGACAAGGGGGCGGGAAGAGCCGTGGTAAACAAGCGTATTCAGGTCCGGCACGGCCAGCAGGGCCGCGTAGTTCTTGCTAACCTGCCCTTCCAGGAATCCCCTAGGGTCTCCATTCTCGGGATCAAGGCCGGCCGAGGCCAGACTGTACATCCCAGTCAAATAGCGGCCCTGGGTAGGATACCCGTTTGCCGAAACGACATAGTCGCCCCGCAAGTTGCTGGATTTGGGCAGATATTTACTGACTTTGATGCTCGCATAACTTAGGATCCACTGCGTTTGCCAGCTGAATTTACCCTGAAAGTTATTGCTGGTCACCAGCACATCTATGCCCCTCCCGCTGGTATTGGCTGTGTTGCCACGAAAGCTTGTCAAGCCCGTCTGCGGGGCAAGCGGGGCATCCCCTATCAGATCAACCCCTTTTTTGCTATAGTACTCGATACTGCCGGACACGCGGCCCGCCGCGGTCTTGAAGTCCAGTCCGAAATTCATCACCCTGACGCGCTCCCAACGCAGATCCGGATTGGGCGGGTTACGGATCAGCGAATACGGCAGGCCAATTTCAGACTGAGAGGCAATGCTGTAATAGGCGGTCGTGTAAGCTGAGAGTGTACGGTCTATATTGCCATTATAGCCATAGGTGGCGCGAAGTTTGAGTTGCGGGAGCCACTTGGCGTGAAAAAACTTTTCCTGGTGCACATTCCAGCCGAAACCGACAGAATACAGCGGTACACCCCGCTGATTGGCATTGACACCAAAAAGGTTAGACATGTCTTTTCTGCCGCTGGCCGAGATCATATATTTACCGTCAAAGATGTAGGCAGCATTGGCATAATAAGAGACAAAACGGTCCGTAAGACTAGTCATCCCTCCATATTGCGGGATACGATTGGAGGCAGAGGCCGGATTAACATAGGATTTGAAAGTGGAAAGGTAATCGACCTGTTGAAAGCTGCCCAACCCGTCATCATAGCCGTAACTCCGCCAGCCGCTGGATTTTGTGCCCAGATCCCGCACTTCAGCCCCGGCGATTGCTGTCAGCTGGTGCTTCGCTGAGATTGTCCTGTCAAAATCAAGTTGCGCTCTGGCAAAATAGCCCGAAACATCCAGCGCGGACTGGTCGAGAATATCCCCTAATGGTACAGGCCTTATGAGACCCGTTTCGGAGGCAATCGTAAAACGGTTAACAAGGTCTCGTACCGTCCAGCTATTCTGGTTTTGCTGCCGCCAGCCCCGGGTGCTGCTGCCCGTATATTGAAATAAGCCTTCGGCTCTTAATCCGGGAAGTATCTTGTAACGAAGCCCGGTATTGATCCGGTAGTCGAGCTGCTTGGTCTGATAATTACGGTAGCCCATCTCGCCCAAGGGTACAAATCCCCAGTCCAGTAGTCCTTTTGAGGCGGCATCATCCAAAAAACCATTTCGATAATAGTGGTTGAGCTTGGCCGGACGGCCAGCTGCGTCTGTGAAAGATGCGTACGGATAAATGCTGCTGGTAGATGTCAGATTCAAATAAGATACACCCAGGGCGTTGTCCTCCAAACGCTGGCGGGTAAAATAGATTCCCGTAGAAAGCTCTGCTTTCCCCTTTAAAAGCGTCAGATCATTATTTGCGCTCACAGTTACGCGCCCCGAGCTATTGCCAACCTGAGATGAGAGTCCCTTGTCGTAACCGGCCGAAATGTGAAACCGCGAGGCCTTTCCCCCACCCTGCATGCTGAGCGCATACTGCTGATTGACGCTATTTCGGTAGAGGTATTTGCTAAAGTCGTTTCTGACATCGATATTCCTCAAAGCATCGATCTGAGCGCTGGCACTTTCCGCCGGTATCTTGCCATCGCGCGCTGCGATCAAAAGCTCGACAACCGGCGAAAGCGCAGGTTTACTCGGACTGTTTTCGGCATTTCTGTAATAGCCTCTGGAAAACAAAAGCTGCTCCATATCGATCACCTCTGAGCTGGACATCCTGGGCAGGTAAAACGGATCAGGCTTCTGACTCACAGTCACGTTCGTATTCAGGCTCACCCGGAGCGGCTGCTCGTAGGTCGCTTTTTTGGTGGTAATCACAATCACCCCATTGGCGGACTGTGCGCCCCAGATGGAAGCTGCGGCAGCATCTTTGAGCACCGTGACACTCTCTATGTCATTGGGGTTGATCGCATTCAAATCTCCGGTATAGGGGAAATTGTCCAGCACGATCAATGGATCGGCTTTAGCAAAAATTGTGCTTTGTCCTCGGATCGAAATATTGGTCTGGCTACCTGGCTTGACGATCCCTCGGTTAAAGATCAGACCAGGGGTAACATCTGCCAACCGGCTGATCAGATCCGGCCCTACGCTCCGGTTGAATAGCTTCTGATCTATTTGGGCAAAAGAGCCTGTTGCGCGCTCTTTGGGAAGCTGCTGGTAGCCGATCGAGACAATCACCTCCCCGAGCTGGCTGCTGCTTACGGCCAACACAATCTCCATGCGCTTGCCCAAGCTCGCGCGAAGCTCTTTTGTCACATAGCCAATAAATGAAACCGTCAGCATTGCTGTATCGGAGGGAACTAAGAGCCTAAACCTTCCAAGTGAATCGGACATCGTCCCCTGGCGCGTGCCTTTGATGACCACCGATGCACCGGGCAGCATAACGCCGTCTGCACCCTGCACCCGACCGAGGACTTCACGGGAATTCTGCGCCCAAACCGCGCCACAGAGCATCAAAAAAACAATAAACAATATAGATCGTTTCATAGCGGAAGGGCTTTAATTATTTTCTATCACGAATCACCAGCACTTGGATAGGCGCCTGAACCGGCTCGAGGACAAATCCATATTTTGCCAGCTCTGAATTGAGCGCTTTCAGATCAGACCACCCTGCGGTCAGCAGCATGTCCATCTTACCGTTAAATCCGGTTTGGTCGACGACCATCGTCTTCAGCCGCTGGAAGTAATTCAGCCGGCGTATGATTTGCGCGACAGATGCGTTGGAGACTTTCCATTCGTACGGCCCCAGGTCAACAATGGTTTTCCCTCCGCTGCTGGCCAATGCCCGGGCCGTAGAAGTGCGTTTCAGCGCCAGACAGGTTGTATCGCGCAGCTCGACTGCGGAAGTGTACTCGGGGAAAAACATTTCAACGTCACGCTGCATCAATTTAAACGCCTGCTTTTCCTGATCAAGGCTCACGGCCAGCTCATAACAGAACCCGTTGCCTTCTTGCAGCCACTTCTCATACGGTCCTCCGACAAGCGATGAGGTCAACCGGCCATTATCACGGACGTCGAGAATAGTATTGGATTCACTAAAAGGCACTCCGTTTACCGCATGCGCAATCTTGAAATACCAAGCCCGCTCACAGTTTCGTACCGTAATCCGGAAATGCGACGTGCTGTCACGCAGGATAGAATGCCCAAAGCCGATACCAGGCGTGTAGCCTGTGAAAAGCGAATGATAAAGCATGTTTGAACCATCGCCGCCATTTCCATCCAGCATCAGAGGCCAATACGGGCTGTATGGAATTCTTTTCTCATCACTTTTCTGCGCCATAACAGGCACAGTACCTTCGAGCATCTTTATGATGTTGTCCGCCGTCAATTCCTGCATACCGGTGAATGCCCTGATCACCCCCGAGCCATCCACCCACACGTAATGGGGGACGGCGTTAAATTCAAACAAGCGCGATATCACCGTGTCGCCGGTCACACCGGGTACACCTATACGTTTAAGGTTGCGACGGTCATACTTGGAAAAAAAAGAACGAATTTCCTTTTCTTTCTCATAGGTGATCGATAGAATCTGGACCTTACCGTCGAACTGGTGTTGCAGCGAGTCAAGTACCGGAATCATTTTCACGCAAGGCCCGCACCAACTGGCCCAGAAGTCCAAAATCAACAGCTTACCTCGAAAGTCGGCAAGCGAAACAGTTGGTGAGCTGTAATCCATCACGCCGGAAAGGCGCAGGTCTGGAAGCCGGTCACCGACATGGAGCGGCGTTTTTCCTTGTCCGTGAACCGGTCTCCACATGACAAGCAGAAAATAGGCCAAAAGCAAATACAGTATATAGGACAGTCTTTTCCCAGGAGAGCAATAAATGATTTTCATTGCAATAGCTTTGGAGTGAATAATATGAAGAAAGGCATGAAAATGCTTGCTTCACTTTGTAAGTGAGGTCAGAGCAAAATCAGCAAGTAAGTTCGAAGATACTACTCGGGCTTACGAATAATAAGTTGGAAAATGAAGGAGCAGAACATAGGCCACCAAAAGGTTTTCATAATGGAACAAAGTACTATGTCACTCGAGAAGTTTGAATAAGGCCCTTTTCCGGATAAAGGGCGTGGATTCAAACTTACTGTTATCGGGGCCCTAGGAAGCCTGCGCACGGATAAGTTTGCCCACGCCCGGGTCGTGAGCGAATCGACTTATCATCCCGTGCATATTGAAATTTCCTAGGTTTCGATAACGAGACTCAAAGCGAATGCTTCTGATATTCTGAAGTATCGCAAATAGAATTGACGAATACCGGATTGCAACACCCGCCAATTGTTTTAACAAATATAACAAAAAGTTACTTACAATGGTACATGTACCATTGAGAAAATTTTATAAAAGATTGTGCTTGCAACAAAAAACAGATGTTGTTGTCACCAATCGAGAAATATATCGTTGAGAAGGTCAGAGAAAAGCGCAAATCGCTTGGTCTTTCTCAAATGGCGCTCTCTCAAAAAATGGAGATGACTGATACATTTGTTTCGCACGTAGAAGCACCCAGCAGGCGCGCCAAATACAATATCAATCACCTAAACGCTTTGGCAAAAGCGTTGGATTGCTCTCCTAAGGATTTCTTGCCAGAGTATCCTTTGTAATATTTCTGCTTTCGCCACAGTACCTTGGGAAACTACCCAATCAAACTGGTTCAATTTCTAATTTTCCCTTTCCTCTAATTCCCTAGCAGCTTTAGCCCTTCAATAATTGCCTCAAACTGAGATTTCTCTTTAAGAGTGCGTCCTTCAATATAGCTAAATTCAAAAAGCTGATCGGACTTCTCATCGTGCAAAAAATAGTTCGACGAATTCTCACTTCGGTAAATCTTGAAGTCGGTCGGAGAAGATGAAATCCACCCCATGTGAGGTAGATAGCTATTTACATCAAACGGCGAGATTTCGCTTACAAATTCAAATTCAGGTTTTTCGAGAGGTTCCATAAGTGAAGTCAACCAATTGCTTTCACGTGATTACTTTGGGCCATTTTACCCACGACGAAAAAAGGGTACAAAAAGGTACAACAAAACTTGTACTTTTCTGTACCCTTATCCTGCGACTTACTTTGTAGCGTAACAAAGATCAACCGGCTGCAGAAGCCGATCACCTCAAACGCAAACGTAAGATGCAGATGTTTACCTCAAACCCATGGGCTGTTTATGCCAGGATTCTCGCTGGCGGCCTGCTGATCTACTACATCTTTGTCGGGTGGAAATATTTTCGAGCTGACATCAAACACCTGCTTGGAAGCAGAGCAAAAAAAAGGCAATCTAATTCTAACGCTCCTATCAGGAAAGTTAAGGAAACATCTGGCCCAGGCCCGCAGCATGAAGAAGTCCTAGAAGAAGCGCAGCAAGTTTGGCAAGACGAAGAAATGTCCTTCAAGGTGGACAAACTTTTGGAGCATCTAACAGAAGAAATCCAGGAAGCCCATCAAAAAAACTATGACAAGCAGGATCTGATCCAAATGCTACAAATAATCCTTAAAGAATATTCTGTGCTGAAAGGCACCGCATTTCAGTCCGAGGTGACCAACCTCATTGATACTGAATGCGCAAAATACGGCTCCATACACCTAAGCAAAGGCGATAAAAGGGAGGTTTGGAATGTGGTGTAAATGGAGCCTGACCAAAGCTTTGGCCCCTTCCGCATTGGGAAGGGTGCCCGAGCCGCGGTAATCCAAGCATGTTCAACTTAAACAGATAGAGGAGTATGAAAAACAGGAGAAAGAATCCAGGGGTATGGTATGCCCTTTCGTTGACAATCGCTGCAAGCCTGGCAACCACAATTGCATGGGCCCAGGACGGAGCGGCCGGTATTTCGGAAGCTGATTCACAGGTCCGATCTTACTTTGAGCCAGGCACTAACCTGATGTATGCCATCGGCGCTGTGCTCGGTCTGGTGGGTGCTGTGAAGGTCTTTCAGAAATGGAATGCGGGTGATCAGGACACCGGAAAAGTTGCCGCAGCATGGTTTGGCAGCTGCATTTTTCTGGTCGTGGTAGCCACAGTGCTGCAATCGTTCTTCGGCCTGTAAACAGCTAACGTATAAACTTGATCGGTATGGCCAGGACAAACTACACTATCAACAAAGGCATTAATCGCAGCATTGTTTTCAAAGGCCTGAAAGGACAATACATCTGGTATGCAGGCGGGGCAATGTTTATGGTCATGGTCCTTTATGGGTTATTGTATGCTATTGGGGTCAATAACTATCTATGCCTTTTGATTGCGGTTTGCATGGCTGCTTTATCGATCATGGCTGTTTTCCAGCTGAGTGCCACTTACGGGGAACATGGCTTGACTAAGGCGTGGGCATCACGGAAGGTGCCCCGCCTGGTCAAGGCCAAATCCAGAAAAAGGTTTTCGAGCAAAACGATAATAGAAAATGGAAAAGCTTCTAGATGATTTGCTTCCGGTCCTTGACGTCGAGCACGATATGATCCTCTCCCGCCAGGGCGATGTTACCATCGTCTTCCGCGCCCAAATGCCAGAGATCTTCACGCTCTCCGAGCAGCAGTACGATGCGTTTCACCAGACTTGGGTCAAAGCTATCAAGGTTCTTCCCAACCGCGCCGTGCTGCATAAACAAGACTGGTTTATTTCAGAAAAATTCTCGGCTATCAGGGCCGAACCCATCAGCTTTTTGAGCCGGTCCAGTGACAGATTTTTTCAGGGAAGGCCTTATCTGTCTCATGAATGCTACGTAATGCTGACCAAATCGCCCGACGAAAGAAAGCTATCCAGTTCGCTGAGCAGTAACCTGCTCCGCAGCTCAATCGCCCCAAGCCAAACGCTGCACAAAGCCGCCCTCGATGATTTCCTGGATAGTGCAGGCCAGTTCAAACGCATTCTTGACGACAGCGGGATGACCCGCCTGACGCAGCTTAAAAACGAGGAGCTTTTTAGCCAGGCGCAACGTGCCGGCCTGATCGAAAAGTACGCGTTTCTATTGACCGGCACTGAGCAGAGGCTGCTGCGCGACATCAGCTTTGAGAAAGGAATCCAGGTTGGCGACAGGCTTTGCAGCCTTTACTCGCTAGCTGATGCGGCGGATCTTCCCGGATTTTGCAGTGCGGCAACAACCTATGAGCGCTACTCGACTGACAACACCAAATTCAGCGTCGGTTTTGCCAGCCTTCTGGGAGAACTGCTCGCATGCAATCACATCTACAACCAATATGTGTTTACCGGCGAGAGTGAAAAGACACTCAAAAGACTGGAAAGTAAAAGGTTAAGATTGCAATCGCTGTCAATCTATGCGCGGGAGAATAGCCTTGCCCTGGATGCTACCAACGAATTCTTAAACGAAGCCATCCGCGAGCAGCGGCTTCCGGTCAAAGCACACTTCAATGTGCTTGCCTGGACGGAAGACCACTCCCTGGTTAAAGAACTTAAAAGCATGGTCTCATCGGTACTTGCCCAGCTGGACAGCTCAGCGAAACTGGAGACCTCCGGAGCCCCCCAGATTTTCTGGGCGGGCATACCGGGAAATGCAGCCGATTTTCCGATGAACGATACCTTTGACACCTTCGCAGAACAGGCTGCCTGCTTTTTTAATCTCGAATCTCCGTATCGATCCTCCAAGGGTAGCTTCGGAGTCCGGCTTGGCGACAGGCTCACCGGCAAACCCGTGCTGGTTGATATTTCCGATGAGCCCATCAAAAAGGGGATCTGTACCAACCGCAACAAGTTTATCCTGGGGCCATCGGGAAGCGGCAAAAGCTTCTTTACCAATCACATGGTCAGAAGCTACTACGAATCTGGCGCCCATATCGTGCTCGTTGACGTCGGTCACAGCTATAAAGGGCTTTGTGATATGGTATCGGGTTACTACTTCACCTATGATGAAAAGAACCCGATCCGCTTCAACCCGTTTTATATCACAGACGGCGATGCGCTGGACACCGAAAAAAAGGAAAGCATTAAAACGCTCCTGCTTGCGCTTTGGAAAAAGGATGACGAGACCTTTAAGCGATCGGAATACGTCGCCCTGTCAGTTGCGCTCACCCAGTACTATGAGCACATCGATGGAAAGGACATCTTCCCATGCTTTGACAGCTTTTATGATTTCTTGCAGACCCATTTCGTAAAGGTGCTCAAAAAGGATCAGGTCAAAGAAAAGGACTTTGACATCGGTAACTTCCTTTACGTTCTGCGTCCCTACTACCGGGGCGGCGAGTTTAATTACCTTCTGAATGCCAAAGAAAACATCGATCTATTATCCGAGCGCTTTATTGTCTTTGAGCTCGATAACATCAAAGAGCATCCGATCCTTTTTCCGATCGTGACCATCATTATCATGGAGGTTTTTATCTCCAAGATGAGAAAGCTATCGGGCATCCGCAAAGTGATCCTGATCGAGGAGGCCTGGAAGGCGATTGCCAAAGAAGGCATGGCCGAATACATCAAGTATCTTTTCAAAACAGTACGCAAGTTCTTTGGCGAGGCGATTGTGGTCACCCAGGAGGTAGAAGATATTATCTCCTCTCCGATTGTCAAGCAGGCGATCATCAACAACTCGGATTGCAAGATCCTGCTGGACCAATCAAAATACCAAAACAAGTTCGATCAGATCCAGGAGCTTTTGGGCCTAACCGAAAAGGAAAAATCGCTGGTGCTTTCGGTCAACAAGGCTAATGATCCGCTACTTCGCTATAAAGAGGTCTTTATCAGTCTGGGCGGAACACTATCCAAAGTTTACCGCACCGAGGTAAGCCTGGAAGAATATTTGACCTACACCACCGAGCAGACCGAGAAGATCAAAGTCCAGCAGTACGCCGAAAGACTGGGCAGTATGCAGGCTGCCGTCTCAGTGCTCGCCGGAGAGATGCGACAAAAAAGTTAATTTAAAACCAAAGACGATATGTTTAAGAAGATAGCAGTCTTTACGCTGCTGCTTCTTTTGGCAACAACGCCAGTCAAAGAAGCGCAGGCAGCGATCCCCTGGGCCCAAATCATTAAGGAAGCCATCACAAGGGTGGTACGGGCTATGGATTTGCTCGTCCAGCGGCGCCAAAACCGGCAGATCAGGCTTCAAAATGCGCAGAAAGTCCTTGAAAACACGATGGCCAAATTAAAGCTCGATGAGATCGAAGAGTGGGTTAAAAAGCAGCGAGACCTTTATAAGGAGTATTACGAAGAGCTTAAAAAAGTCAAATCAGTCGTCACCTATTATTTCCGCGTCAAAGCGATCGCAGACAAAGAAGCGCAGATCGTCAGGCAGTACCAAGCCGCCTGGTCTTTGTTTCGCAGCGATAGGCATTTCACTGCCGCAGAACTTTCCCAGATCCAGAAGGTCTATAAGGGCATACTGGAAGAAACCGCCCGCAGCGTTGAGCTTTTGGAGCTGGTCGTTAAATCCTTTACGACCGAGATGTCAGATGCGGGGCGGCTTGAAATCATTGACCGCGCGGCAGCGGCGGTCGATCAGATCTACGATGAGCTCAACGCCTTCAATCAGGAAAATACACTACTAAGCCTTTCGCGGGCCAAAAACGAGTTTGACGCCAAAATCACCAAGGAGTTATACGGTATCCCATAAAGCAGAATGTTATGAAAGCACTCCTGATCGCCTTATGGCTCTCACTACTGACGGCAGGCGCTAACGCCCAGCTCTTCAAGGAATGGTTCCGCCAGAATAGCACGCAAAGAGCGTATCTCAAAGAGCAGATCGCGCAGTTAAAGCTCTACTTAGAGCTGACCAAGGAAGGATACAAAATCGCAAGGGAAGGCCTTGATGCGATCCAGCAGATCAAAAACGGCGAGTTCAAACTGCATAAAAACCGCTTTGATTCGCTGCGCATTGTCAAATCAGGTATTACCTCGCTTTCCCGCTTGCAGCATATCACCGATCTGCACGGAAGCATCAATGAGATCTGCGAGCAGCTTCCATCTGATATAGCGGGCTGCCGGATGCTTGACCCTTTGATAAAAAAGCAGATGCTTACCAGCCTTATGACACTTTATGATGATTCTCAGGTGCTGGTTGGCATCTTTTTCATGGTGATCCGCGATGATCAGGTCTCGATGACAGATGATGAAAGAATCCGGCGGATAGAAGATCTGCGTAAAGACTTTGAAGACAATTACCTCTTTGCCCAGAACCTTCGAAGGCAACTGGGCCTGGTCTGCGGGTCCGCTGAAAACGAGCTAAAAGAGATCGATCACCGCCGCACGTTAAACGGCATTCAATGATGAGCCATATGAAAAAAATCATGATTCTGTTGCTACTGGCCCTTACGGTGCCGGCGCGGTCAAATGCCCAGACGCAGGAAGTGACCCAGCTGATTTTAAACCTTGAAAAGCTCAGAGAGCTCAGAAAAATCCTGCAAGAGCTCAAAAAGGGATATGATATTCTTTTTGAAGGCTATACTAAGATCCGCGATATATCCCGCGGCAACTTCAAGCTCCATGAGGCGTTTTTGGACGGGCTTTTGCAAGTCAGCCCGGCAGTGAAAAACTACGGGCGTATAAAGGATATCGTTCAGATGCAGCTTGCCATTGCGGCAGAATGCCGCAGCGCACCCGGCCAGCTTTCAGCCTCAGGCGTATTCAGCGCCAAAGAGATGGATTATCTGGTCCAGGTGTACAGCGAGCTCACTGCCGAAAGCCTTAAAAATCTGGATGCACTGCTTTCTGTTGTAACAGCCAAAAAGCTCAGGGCCTCTGATGATGAGCGGCTATCGATGATAGATGCGATCTACCAAGACGTTTCAGACCAATTGATCTTCCTCCGGCATTTCAGCAGCAATAATAGTGTTTTGGCCGCCCAGCGAAAGGACGAGGAGGCCTCAGTGAAAACAATGCAAAACCTTTACGATATCAAGCCGTAGGCTTCTGCTACCCGTCATGAAACAATTCAAAGCTATGCTGCTGTTTGCAGCTACCGGAACGCTACTGCCCAATTTGGGCTACTCCCAGGGCTATCAGGCCCAGATCCGCGGTCTGAACGGGGTGCTCGACGAGCTGTACGCTGAGATGTTGCCGCTCTGCGAGCAGCTAATCAGCGTCGGGCGCGGAATTGCCGCCTTTGCCGCAATTTTTTACATCGGCCACCGGGTCTGGCGGCACATTGCAGCTGCTGAACCGATCGATTTCTACCCACTGCTCAGACCATTTGTGATCGGTTTTGCCATCCTTGTCTTCCCGTCTGTGATCGCCCTGATCAACGCGGTGCTCTCCCCTGCCGTCAGAGGAACTTCGGGCATGGTCACTGATTCAGACAAAGCCATCGCGCTGCTTCTCAAAAAGAAAGAAGATGCCATAAAAAGCTCGGATTTCTGGGAAATGTATGTGGGCGATGACAGCCGGGGTAACCGCGAGAAGTGGCTTCGCTACATGTATGGAAACAGCTACTCGGAAGGGTTTACCGACGGGATTGCCAACGATATTAAATTTTACATGGCCAAGCAGTCCTACAACTTCCGCAACTCGATTAAGGCAGCGCTAAGCGAAATCCTCAGAGTAATCTTTGAAGCCGCAGCGCTCTGTATCAACACGATCAGGACCTTTTATCTGATAGTGCTGGCCATCATCGGCCCGCTTGCTTTCGGGATCGCTGTCTTTGACGGCTTTCAATTCACACTTATCAGCTGGATCGCCCGCTACATCAATGTCTTTCTCTGGCTGCCAGTTGCAAACATTTTCGGGGCCATTATCGGAAAAATCCAGGAAAAAATGATTGCCATGGATATCCATCAGATCGAAGGCTCAGGGGACACCTTCTTTAACGCCCACGATATGGCCTACCTGATATTTCTGATTATCGGCATTGTAGGCTACTTCTCAGTTCCATCGGTAGCGGGCTACATTATTCATGCCGGTGGGCCGGGGGCCCTCCTGCAGAAAACGACAAGGCTTGTCGATGCCGCCACTACCTCGGCCGGCCGGATCGCCATCCCGGCAGGGCCTCTTCTAACTCCCTCGCAACGAACTTCCACCAAAAGCTAAAAGATATGTTTACCAAGACCCAGGACATCGAGCGCGCCTTCCGCCACATCCGCCTTTTTAGTTTTGCAGTCATTATATGCTGCTCCCTTGTCTCTGCCGTTTCTGTCTACCTCTCATTTGATTCGGCCGAAAGATCTACCCAAAAGGTTTACATTCTGGCCAGCGGGAAGGTGCTCGAAGCGTACGCTTCCGAGCGAAGGGAAAATATCGCAGTCGAAGCGCGGGATCATGTCAAAACCTTTCACAGGCTGTTTTTCACCCTGTCCCCCGACGATAAGGTGATCACTGCAAACCTGTCGCGCGCGCTGTATCTGGCTGATGCCAGCGCCAAAAAGCAGTACGAGGACCTGCGCGAATCCGGATTTTATGCAGGGGTCATATCGGGAAACATCTCGCAGGAAATCCGCATCGATAGCGTCAAGGTCGATGCTTCGGCTCAGCCCTACGCCTTCGAATGCCGCGCTATACAGCGCATCATCCGCCCGACCAGCATCGTCTCGCGCAGCCTTGTCACGGCAGGCTACCTAAGACCCGTAGAGCGAAGCGATAACAACCCGCATGGGTTTCTCATCGAGCGGTGGGTGAGCTTAGAGAACAAAGACATTCAAATTCAAACCAGATAACTGCTATGTTTTATCCGTTCAAACCATCCCGCAGCCGAAGGCTGCACAGCGCGCATTCACAAAGGCTCAATGAAAAAATCGCTGCCATGCAGCGCGCGTGGGCAAAGCGCTTAAACGCCCGGGCGCGAAAGTTGCCCGCCAAAAGACTCAAAATCCTGCTTGCGCTCGCCGGCATTATAGCCTGCGCAGTCTCGGCAGGCCTTATCTACCGCGGCATCAGCGCCCAACAGCTAACGCTGCACCGCTTCGATCTGCCCATGCTTTTCGAGCCTGTCTCTGTCCCAGAAGGGCCCCGGATGCAGCAAGCACTGGAAAAGTATCTTGACAGCCTCGAAAAAGCCTTCATCTTAGATAGTATCCAAAACGCTAAATCAACAATAAGTCATGACACATCAGCCCTACACTGAGCAGTTTTTAAGGCAACGCAAATTTTACCTGGTTCTGCCACTCCTTGCTTTACCATTTCTGACATTGATGTACTGGAAAGTAGTTGTCAAAACCCTAGACAAACATGGCTCTGAGGATAATCGGGGCCCGGGTTTACAGCTGAGCCTGCCATCGGCAGCGCTGAAAGGCGAGCAAAACATGGATAAGCTTGCCTACTACCGGAAAGCAGACCAGGAATCGGCCAGTTGGGCACAGCAAATCAAAAAAGACCCCTACCGGCAAGGCGAGAATTCTGTTGCGGTCGATTCAACAAACTCGGCGCTGATGGGACTTTCTGTGCCGGGGCCAAAAGCCAACCATCGGGCTTTGTTCAGAGCGAATGCTGCCGCTCAAACACTGCAGGAAAAACAGGTGCATCTAAGGCTTAGGGCGCTCGATAAAGCTTTGACCAGCTCATCTGCCCCATCCTTTCAAGATCAGTTTTTGGGTAAGGATTCAACCCTTGAAGCCCGGCCGGAAATCACACGATTTGAAAAGATGATGGATCAGATGCAAAATGAAAATCTGGCCCAGGCGCCAGATCCCGAGATGAGCCAGCTCGATGGCATGCTAGACAAGCTCTTGCAGTTGCAGCAGCAAGAAAAATCGGGCTCTGAGCCCAATGAAACTGTGGCGGCAAATAAGACGCCGGGGCTGGCAGTGCATGCCGCATCTGATCAGCCTTACATGACCCTGCTTTCTGGGCAACAGGATTCCTCTGCTTATGTAGCAGGGGCCAGTAGCCAAATAGGCTTTTATGGCCTGGATGAACAGATTGCAACCCGGGCCCAATCAGCACTTACCGCAGTTATCGAGCATAACCAGCAACTGGTTTCCGGAAACACCGTTCAGCTAAGGCTGACAAGGGCGCTATCGGTAGCGGGCGCTGAGATCCCGGCAAACACTTTCGTGTACGGGATTGCATCCCTCTCTGGGGAGCGGCTTAAAATCATGATCAGCTCACTGGTCTCAGCTGATCAGATACTGCCGGTAGACTTATCTGTCTACGATTTAGACGGGATCGAAGGGATATTTATCCCCGGAGCCCTGTCCCGCACTGTGGCCAAGCAGCAACTCGGTAGCCAGCTGCAAGGATATGAGCTGGATGCTGGCGGTTTTTCAGTAGGTGCCCAGGCGGCCTCGGCCGGCATTCAGATGGGCAAGATGCTGGTAAGCCGAAAAACCAGATTGACCCAGGTTACCCTTAGGGAAGGCTACAAAGTGATCCTGCGCGATACTACCTCCACCAAACCATAATTAGCCATGCATCTAACAATCAAAACAGCAGCTTGCCTATGCTGGCTTATCCAGCTACTGGCACATTCCAAGACAAGCGCGCAAAATGAGAGGCTCTACGCTATTGAGCCGGTGCCGCTTGAAGTCAGCGCCAGCAGGACCGTTTCGCTAAGCTTTTCTGCACCTGTCAAAAGCCTTGACCGCGGTAGCGCCGATCTGCTGGCGCAAAAAGCCAAATCCACTGAGAATGTTGTCCTGCTCAAAGCGGCGCGCCCCCAGATGCAGCCAACAAGCCTGATTGTGATTACCGCCGACGGGGAGCTGCACACCTTTGAGGTTCGCTACCAGGAGCAGCCCAGCTCGCTGGGATTGCATCTTTTTGCTAGCCGCCATCAGCCGCACGCGGCCGAATTGTCTGAGGGGATCGATCAATCTGTGATCAACGAAGGAATCGGTCTTGCCGTAATCAAAAAGCCTAATCTTGATAGGAGGCGGCAGGCCGCTGGATTTTCCGCTAGCATTGACGGCTATTATGTCAAGGGCCCTGTCATGTTTCTCCGCTTAAAGCTTGAAAACCGCTCGGTGATCGATTACCGAATCCAAACGCTTCGGGTTTTTACAACCGATAAAAAGCAGATCAAGCGCTCTGCCAGCCAGCGCGATGAGCTCAGCGTGATTGGCAGCTCCGAAAGGACCGATCAGGTGAAAGCCGGGGAAAAGAAAACGCTTGTGCTGGCCATTGCCAAACTGACAATCCCTGAAAACAAGCGGCTTTCGATTGGGATCACTGAGGCAAATGGCGCCAGAAACCTGGCCATCGATCTAAAAAAGAAACACATAAGCCGCATCGCCCCGCTCTAAGGTTGTCTGGGCGCTTAAACGGCCTGGCTGCCAGCTTCAAATTACGGTGCTGAAACGATCACAATCATCCTGATATCTACTATGGACACCAGAAACTTTGAATACCTCAAAGCCCAAATCAAATATACTGGCTTTGGTGATAACCTTGACGAGCAGCTCAGGGCCGGCATGCAAAAGCAGCTGCCCGAGTTCACCCTGCACCACAGGGCCACTTTCGGAGGTGATCAGCTGACAAGCGCGCTGCATTTTAAAAGGTCCCGCGAGAGCGAGCTCTATTTCTTTAACAGCTATCTGGCAACGCTCAAAAATCAGGATCAGTCTCAGATGCTCAATCAGCTGTTTTACATCCAGCGTCAGGGAAGTGTTACCCTCAGAGAGGCCTTTAATCTCATGCAGGGCCGCGCTGTTGAAAAGCAGCTGCTCAATCAAAAGGGCGAGCAGTATTCGGCTTGGCTGCAACTGGACTTCAAAGAAACGGACCAGTTAGGCAATTTCAAGATTCGCCAGTTTCATCAAAACTACGGCTTTGATCTGCCAGGACAAATTGCCCGCCTTTCGCTCAAAGAACTAAACGAGCCTGAAAGCCGGGCCAGGCTGCTGGATTCGCTCAGAAAAGGAAACCGTCAGCAGGTGACTTTGCTGGACGGGGTGGCAGAGCATAAGCTATTTCTGGAAGCGAGCCCGCAGTTCAAAGCAGTGATTGCCTACGATCAAAACGGAGCCCGCCGGCAGATCAATGAGGCCACCCAGACGCGTAGCCAGCTGGAAAACCCTGCTCGTAGCCTGGCTACCTATCAGGCTCACCAGAACGATCAGGGGCTGTCGCTTGGCTGAGCCGAACGCATAACGCGCTAACACCTTTGGAAAATGAGCCTAGGCAGCGAATACATCGACCAGGTCCGCGCTGTGGACCTGGTCTCCTATCTGGCCCGGCTCGGCATTGAGCCGCAAAAAATCAGTGGCAACAATTATTGGTATCTGAGCCCGTTACGAGATGAGAAAAGTCCTTCCTTCAAAGTCAACCGGACCCTTAACCGGTGGTATGATTTCGGTGAAGGCATCGGCGGAAGCCTAATTGATTTTGGCATCCGGTATCACCAGTGCTCTGTATCGGATTTTCTAAGCGCATTTAAAGCAGATCTACTGCTGCTGCCGGCGGCAGCAGCGGTCAGCCGGCCAGTCCAGCAGCCAAAAGAAAGCAAGATTAAAGTTACCAGTGTGGCTGCGCTTGAAAGGCCTGCGCTTCTGGCATACCTGACCCAAAGAAAAATTGACATCGGTATCGCAAGGCTCCACTGCCAGCAGGTGCATTATCAGATTGCCGGCCGGAGCTATTACGCCATTGGCTTTGCCAACGATTCAGGCGGCTATGAGCTTAGAAACCCGTACAGCAAGCTTGGCAGCTCCCCCAAAGACATCACATTAATCGATAACCAATCTGATCAAATCGCCGTCTTTGAGGGCTTCTTTGATTTTCTTTCCTACCGCTCTTTTAAAGCTGATACAGCCCAGAGGGAAAATTATCTGGTGCTCAACTCGGCCGCTTTCTTTTCGAAGGCGATGCCCAACCTGCAAACCTACCGGAAGGTCGACCTGTATTTGGACCAGGATCAGACCGGAAGGCTACTAACGGCAAGGGCCCAGGCAGAAAGCGGTCGTTTCATTGATCAAAGCGCGCTCTATCAAGGCTTTAAGGACCTAAACGAATACCATGTTGCAGTAGGCAATCCCCTGAAAAATCAGGCGGGCAAAAACCTGGGTCTTGATCTGTCTCTTTGAGACGGCATGTCCAGCTGCGCTATAAATACCTACAAAACAATATAGACGATGAAGCAGACACTTGACAAGCCCTGGCGCAACATCTGGCTTAAAATCGATGCTGAGCAGTATGATTCCCTTCAGGCCCAGCGGGCCAGCACCACCTGCCGCAGTCTGACCGAATACATCAGAAGACTCGTTTGTCAGCAGCCCGTAACGGTCAATTACCGAGATGCATCCCTGGAAGATCTGATCACAGAGCTTTCCATCATCAGAAGGCACCTTGCTACTGCGGCTGAGGCGCTTGCGCTATCGGCTGAGAAAGTCTCGCAGACCTATGGGGCTGAGCAGCAAAGCTGGCTTGAAGCTCATCAGAAGGACCGGGAAGTTATCTTGGGCCATATCCAGCAAATTTATCAGCATACCAAACAGGTCGCCATCAAATGGTTGCAATAGTGCGCTCCTCCCGCTCTGCCAAACGGCGCTGCCAGTACAATGAAGCAAAGGTTGAAACCGGTCAGGCTGAATGCATCATGGCTGGCAACTACCCTTGTGAGCCTGAGGATCTGACGGCCACACAGCGCGCTAGGCTATTGGAAAAGCGCCTTGATCTAAATGCCAGGTCCCAGAAAAGCGCCCTGCACATTGTGCTTTCCTTTCACCCGCAAGATCAGCTCTCCAGAGCAGCGCTTCGAAAAATCTCTCAGCGGTACATGGACCAAACCGGCTTGGGTGATCAGCCTTTCCTAGTCTATCAGCATTTGGATACCCTGCACCCTCACCTTCATATCGTCACTGTCACCATCAAAGCCGACGGGGCAGTGATCGATGCCTTCCCCAAAAAATTGGCTGTTGACAATAATGTGATTAAGCGCATCGAAGAAGACTTTCGCTTGACGGCCGCCCAGGGAAGAAGCATCAAAGAGCACAAGGCCGATAGCGCACAAAAGTTGCGATACGGCAAGATGCAGACTGTTGAGGCGATCGGGCAGGTGCTTTCGGTGGTGCTGCCCAATTTCAAATACAGCTCTGTTTTAGAGCTGAACGCCATTCTCAGACATTACAATCTGATAGCTAAGACAGGGCGGCCTACCTCTAAGATTAGTCAAAATCAAGGGCTTGCCTACCAGATGCTCTCAGAGGATGGCAAAACAATCGGCGTGCCTGTCAAGGCCAGCAGCCTGCCATCAAAACCCACACTTGCCTATCTGCGCCAGCGCTTTAAGGCCAATGCCCTCACCTCAACACCCCAGCAGCAGCGTATAAAAACGCTGATCGATCTGGCCCTGCTAAGCTTGGAAGTAGCTGATCTGTCGGATTTACAGGCAAGCCTATCCAGCGAAGGTGTAAAAACGGTTTTTGCCTATGATTCCAATGCGGCGCTCCGAGAGATCATCTTCATCGATTTCAGGGCGCGCTCGGCCTTTTCTGCCGCACGGCTTGGAGAGCGCTATACGCCTTCAAAGATTCTGCTGCTAGACGAAGCTGCGCCGATAAAAATGCAGGCCCCTCAACCCACACACCAAGCATCAATCAGTGATGCGCTACAAGCTGACTTGGCCCCTGGCAAGCCTGCCGGGCCCCTGTTAGCAAGCCAGTCACCCGAAAGCAGCGCGGATGAGGGCTTTCTGAGCCTTCTTTTGCAGCCCGTCAAATCAGATGAGCGGCTCCCTTACGAGCTTAGAAAACAGGCCAAGAAAAAACGAAGACAGATCTCTTTACAGATTTAATAAAATAACATGGCAACCACAGGAGAAAACGAGCAGGCGCTGCGGCGGATCATGGATATGAGCCGGCTCATCAGCCTGGCCCTACTTGCGCTTCACTGCTACTATTACTGCTATGGGGCATTCCAGCACTGGGATCTTACCTGGCCACTTACCGACAAAATCCTTGATCAAATTATTAAGACTGGGCTTTTTAGCAGCTTTGAAAAGGCGAGAGTCGCCTCGCTGGCATTTTTATTTATCTCGCTTCTGGGCGTGAGAGGCAAAAAGGATGAAAAGCTCACTTTGGCGCTTCCAGTATGGGTGCTGCTTTCTGCCCTTACAAGCTTCTACTTTTCTTCGCTAGTCCTCAGGCTATCAGAGCCTGACCGGCTAGCGGCTACCCTCTATATCGGCTGGTGCTCTACCAGCTACCTTGCCGCTCTCTGGGCAGGAGCGCGCCTTTCGCGGGTGATCCGCCAGAGGATCACGGTCGATATCTTCAACGCTGAAAACGAGCGTTTTCCCCAGCAGCAGGCGCTGGTAGAAAACCAATATTCGGTCAATTTGAAAGCCCGCTACCAGCACAAGGGCAAAATCCGCGATAGCTGGGTGAATTTTATCAACCCTTTCCGCGGCATTCTCGTTGTTGGCTCCCCTGGCTCGGGAAAGACCTATTATGTGATCCGGCACATTATCACCCAGCACATCCGCAAAGGCTTTTCAATGTTCCTTTACGATTTTAAATACGACGATCTGACCAAAATCGCCTATAACACCTGGCTGGACGTGCAAAGTGAACCCCAGACTGCCAAAGCCTTTTACTACGTCAATTTTGATGATCTCTCCCGCTCGCATAGATGCAACCCGCTTGAACCCGGCACGATGACTGACATCTCTGATGCGGCAGAATCAGCCAGGACGATTCTGATGGGCCTTAACCGGGAGTGGATCCGCCGTCAGGGTGATTTTTTTGTCGAATCCCCAATTAATTTTTTAACGGCTATCATCTGGTTTTTAAAAAAGTATGAAAACGGCAGATACTGCACCCTTCCGCATGCAGTCGAGCTGATGCAAACAACGCACGCCAAGCTATTTTCTGTACTTAGGACCCAGCGCGAGATCCAGGTTTTGATCAACCCGTTCATATCCGCCTTCATTCACCATGCCAACCAACAACTGGAAGGCCAGATCGCATCGGCCCAGATCTCTATGGCGCGCCTTTCTTCACCGGCGCTTTATTATGTGCTTTCCGGAAACGACTTTTCTTTGGATCTCAATAGCGAAGACCAACCCAAAATTGTCGCTATGGGCAACAACCCTGGAAAGATCCAGACCTATGGCGCTGTGGTCTCCCTTTACATTTCCCGGATGATTAAAGCCGTCAATCAAAAGAATAGGGTGAAGTCAAGTCTTATATTCGATGAATTCCCGACCGTTTATCTCAACCACATCGACTCGCTGATAGCCACTGCGCGCCAAAATAAAGTGGCAACCACGCTGGGAATACAGGATTTAAGTCAGCTCCGAAAAGATTACGGCAGAGAGCTGGCCGATGTGGTAATGAACATAACTGGAAACATCATTTGTGGCCAGGTCACCGGCGAGACCGCCAAACAACTCTCAGAGCGCTTTGGAAGAATCAACCAAGACCGTACAAGTCTTTCAATCAACCGCACCGACACCTCCATCAGCCGTTCTAAGCAGCTGGACCCGGCCATCCCACCTTCGCGGATTGCCGCTCTGAGCGCCGGGGAGTTTGTCGGCATGTGCTCAGACAATCCCGACCAGCCCTTGGATCTGAAAACTTTTCATTGCACATTGGTCAACGATCATGAAGCGCTGGACAGCCAACAGAACGAATACAAACCATTGCCGGTCGTCCGAACTGTAAGCCCGCCGGTGATTGAGGCCAACTACCGGCAGATCAAAGAGGATGTGGAAATGATCATATTCTCGGAAATGGAACGAATGCTCTCTGACCCGGAGCTCACTCATTTAATCATCAGCAAATAATCAGCAAGTGTAGTTTAGTCGGCTCACTGCTGCTAGCCACGCGCCAAGTACAGTTTCTTACTTGCTGGTAGCATCGCCCATGCGCTGCCAGCATTACGCCAACTTATTCTCAGGCTTTCAAACCCTTAGTTTCTTCCAATGGAAACACCAGTTTAAGAATTCTCCAAGAAACGGCGAGTGCAAAACCGCCCGAAATCTTCCCTAACCGCTTCCAGCAGATAGAGCACGATCCGAATACACTCATATTAAAACACTAATAGTTTATCCGGTGCCGCTTGCTACAAATGCTCGGCTGGCTGCCATACAATTGGTCCCTGAGATTTAAGATGGCGAACTATCATAGCATTGGTGCCAGGGCGCATCAATCTGTTTGTCAAATGCTCAGCATTAATGCTCACCTACCATCAGGCGATTTGTTGTAGACAAATTTGTAAACGACCTAACCGCACCACAAAACGTATACACATAAACGTTGTATCACAGACTTGACTGACGTATAAGGTTGCCCGCTATAGATGTAACAGGTGACGCGCTCAGATTGTTTTCTCGATCTAGCACCTAACAATTGGATCCTGGCCGGTTAAGGCGACAGCTGGCTTTACCTCCAAACTATCAAAGAGCGTTTATGAAACAGTTTCGGTAACACAAAATATAAGAAAATAATTTCAAAAAATATAATTATTCAACTAAATCGTCTTTACAAGTAGAATTTAGTCGCGCTGAGGTTTGTGATAATAAACTTTCTTTTATAGCTTCAACCTCAGATATCCGGCGCTGATGCCATACGTAAAGCAAACCGGGATCTATTTTAAGAACTGGTCATTCAAAAAATTGGCACCAGTTCTTGTAGAAGACAATCAAACGCACTATAATTCTTGACAAATAGCAAGCAGATTGACCAAGGCAACCTCGATTTCGGGTTGTTTTTGCAAGAGCGATTTGGCAAGTATCCTATAACGCTGTGTACGATAAGTGCTGAGAGATAGATGCACACTGTGGGAGGAGGAGTTTCGATACCGTATCAACATGAAGTGATATTTTACTCAACGTTAATCTTTTTGCAAATGTTACTAGTACATCATATCTCAACTGGCCTCAATAGGCTCATTCCAAAGCAAATTCTGCATTTACATTTTCCTCTTATCACCTAGATTGCAGCAGTTGGTTGTGAATTGACACGTCTGCCGCTCTGCTTTTATAATTAGCCGGTTTACGGTTAACGCATATGCTCTTAGCCAAGCAAAGGCTTGGCGGCCTATGACGCATCTTCCAAATTGAAATGGGAGACGGTTAGCTGTATAGGACTTGTCAGACAACCAGCCATTCCGACGATCCAGTTTTTTGCGCTAAGACAATAGGCTTGTGGCTGCATTGCAGTTAAAGGCGACTTGGCTGGGCACTTATATTCAAATCTCGTGACAAGCACTATTACATTGCCTTGTCCTAAATAACCTCCACAAATGAAAATAGCATTAATCGATGATCATCAGATCGTATCTGAGGCTTTAAAGGTGAATCTCATGCAATCACTGCCGGCCATCGAATCGATAGAGCATCACAGCTCCTTCGAGACATTCACAGCAGCGGCTGGCGATAGTGTTCCAACTATTGTGATTACCGAGCTTTCCTTTAACGGCAAATACGACAAAGGTATTGACGCGATCTTCCGCCTGAACCAGAAGAACATCAAAATTATCATCTTGACGTCTCTAAGTGATGACTGGTTGGTCCGTAGCTACATGCGGCTGGGGGCGAAAGCGTTCCTTACCAAAACTTGCCTTTACAACGAGCTCTTGGAAGCTATTGCCCAAGTGCAAAAAGGCAACCTGTTTTTATCAGAAGATGTTCAAAATATATTATTGACCGGCATCATGACCGGCAGGGCGTCTGTCGAATCCCTGTCTAGTATTGAGCGCTCGATCATGGAAGCGCTTGCCAGAGACGAGCCTTTCAAGTTGATCGCCAATAAGCTGAAAATTTCAGTGATTGAGCTGAAATATCACCGCAAAATGCTCATGACCCGCTTCAACGTCAAGAACTTCGCCGATCTGATCGAACTTGCCCAAAAGCCGGGTTTTTTAAAGGCAGAAGCCGCGGGAAGTAAATCAAATATCGAACACTCGGTTTGGAAATCTTCGAGCAAATTGCGGCAAAAAGAGACTGCTATGAGTGTTTAGAAGAAAAAAGACGATCAGCGATTACTGATCGTCTTTTCATGGCAAGTTTTCTTCAATGCCGTACCGCAAGATCCTAGTAAGTTACATCGAGATCAGCAGCATGAACTGCTGCCTTCAATCGGTGTAACTTCTGCTCCTGTTCATTGCGAATTCTTAGCAATCTTTGCTCCTCATACACTTCGAACTGATAAATATCCCGCAACAGGCTAAACCACAAATAGGTCTTCATCAATGGCCCGTATTTGGAGGACTTTAATGTATTAATGTAGTTTTGGCGTAGGTTGAGCTTTTGACTTTCGATACGCTGGCGTTCTAAGATGATTGTCGAACGGTGCATACGAATCATATCGACACAGAAATGCCGAAGGTGATTTTCTGATTTCATGATGGAGGACGTTGAGTATTATATGTTGAGTATTATATCTAGCTACAATATAGCCAAACAACAGATTAAAGTCAATCAAATCGAATTATTTCTATATTTCAATAAATCATGACACGCTCTGAATATACGGTGCCACTTTTCGCAGTAACCTGAACCTGATACAACCCGGCCGCCATTCCTTTTACCGAAAACCCCTCAGCAGCTACTTTGGTAGTTTCATAAACGGTTCTACCTCTTAAATCAACAATGCGGACCAGGACAACTTCATCCTTCCCTCCGATCGACAGCTTATCCGAAACGGGATTTGGATAAATTAACCCAGCAACCCGGTTATTCTTTTCGAAAGCCACCTTCTCAATTCGGCTGTAAGCGTAAGTCCCATCGAGATCTATCATTTTGAGGCGGTAGTAGTTTAATTCGATAGCTGGTGTTTTATGAATCCATTGATATTCAACGAGACCAGTGCTCTCTCCTTTTGCCGCATGCTCTCCTGCTAGTTGCCAGGTCTTGCCATTCAAACTATGCTCTATTTCAAAAACAGCGCTTTTGTGCTCTTCGGCAGTCGACCATTGCAATAGCGTAGTGCTATTTTCGGCAACCGCCTTAAAACTAACCAGCTCTACGGGCAGCGATCCACAAGTTGTTGCTATTTCTGATTGACTATTACAACCGTTACCATTTCCGCTGATAGTAGCGGTACCACCAGCAATAAAACTGCACACAGGCTCAATGGCGCAGGTAGTCAATTTTGGGTTATTGGTAATGTTCAATCCTCCCAAAGCAAGCGTCGCCGACACCCTTTCGTTAGCGCCTATACGCCCGTCACTGGACGAAGAACCCAGCCCGGACAGACTCAATAGTTCAGCGTTGCCTGAAATTTGTAACCACCCGATATTTGTCAAATTATCAAGCCCTGATAAGCTTGTCAACAATGCATTAGCCCGTATGATCATGTTTGTTGCAAAAGCGAGATTGTTTAATCCGGTCAGACTCGTCAATTTTTTATTCTCTCCCACAACGATCCAACTGACCGAGCCTACTGTTTCCAATCCTGAAAGGCTCGGAAGCACGTCGTTGCTGGTGATATACACCTCGCTCAGATAACTGAGATTACTCAACCCATTTAAGCTTAAAAGGCTTTTATTTAAAGTAATGTGCATTTGATACGTTACCGACTGCAAGGTCTCTAAGCCGGTTAAATCAGTCAGTATATCGTTTTCGCCTACTATGATTCGTCTGACGCTTGTTAACTTAGTCAATCCGGTTAAGCTAGTGAGCTTCTTACTCACAGATATAGACAGTAAATCGGTAACAGTCTCCAAACTACCTAATCCGGAAAGGTTCAGCAGCAAATCATTGTTGCTTACATAAAGCGAGTTTACGGTCGATAAATTATCAAGCCCTTTTAGACTGGTGAGTTTGGAATGAAAACGAATGTGAGAGATACCAGAAACAACTTTAAGTCCCTCCAAACCAGACAGATCCGTCAGTAAGTCATTCGTGTAAAGCAGTAAATGCTGAACGCTCGTCAGTTTCTCTAATCCCTTTAAGTTAGGTAAGCTGGAATTATTTTGAATGGTAAGCTTCCCCTCAATGGTCTCTATGTTCTGTAAGGGGCTGAGGTCTGTAATGTCTGCACCATTGATAGTAATGTCACCCTTAACGGTTTTACAGGATGAATTAAAGTCATTTACCGCAGCCTGAGAGTTTAACTTTAAATCGAAGACATTGCATGTCTGGGCTTGAAGTGAAGAAAAACCGGCACAAACGAAAAATAGAACGTACGCCGATACGTGTAGAGCTTTTTTCATACGATAACGTTGAGTAATTATTAAGAACTATTGGCCGAAAATCAGCGAAATATATACAAAGGTTATATAACAAATGATTAAAATTATGAATTTTATTGAATCTCCATTAGTCCACTATTAGTGACCCAAAGTTCATAAAAACTCGCCGGAGTTACGATCCTTAATTCAAACAAGAAGTGATCAGAATGCTCGTTTCGGGCAGAAGTGCCAGGGAAACGTTGGAGGCCTTTAGAATTGCCGAGAATCGGCCGCAGCTGCGGGTTCTTTATCGTTGGAGAAGAATGGCAACGAAAAGACAAAATCAAATAGCGGCGAAAATCGCAACGAGAAAGCAGCGAAGTTAGTGTCTTGACCCCTTATTAGTTGGACATTTGTTCAAGCATGGTTAAGGCGTTTGGCATGGCTTCTTCCCATTTTTGTTGGGGTGTGGTGAAGCCAATGGAACGGTGTAAGCGACGCTCATTATAATGCTTGATGAAGCGCTGGATTGTATCTTTTGCTTCGAAGTAACTGACGAATTCATTCCGTTCAATTACTTCACGCACCAAAATACTGTGAAATGCCTCGATATAGGAGTTTTCTTCCGGTGTTGCTACATGTGTAAATTCCTGCCGGACTTTTGAATTTTTTAAAAAATTACGCACTTTGTGAGCAATGAACCGCGGCGGCGGACCGCTGGCTCCCGTTATCATTTCGCAAAACGACGCCCTGCAATTGATGAAAACTATTCACTCGCCTTAGCAAGTTTATCAAATCCAGTTGTCGAATGCTGCTTTGAAGCACCCAATCGATGATTTTACGTGTGTATACATCTAAAATACACAGGAGATAGTAATTACGTCGCTCACCATGGATCCAGATATACTTAATATCCCAGCAGAGATATTCCAAGGGTTTTGTGGCTTCAATTCGTCGAAACTGAACGAAATCCCGCTTTCCAGCTGTTCGAATCATCTTTCCCAACAGCAGATCGTTGGCAAGCATTAAGCGGTATACCGCGCTGCGGCCGCCTTCTTCTTGTTGATTATATATTCTTTTTTCAGTTCATGAGTAATATATTCATAGCCGAATGCATTGAATTCAGTATCAAGAAGTTGTCGAATAAGTAATGTCACATCTTCGTTTGGTACCAAAACTCCGTCGATTGTCATCGTTACTTGACTAGGTTTTGCCCCCGGTTTACCTTGCCGACGTTTGTAGTAAGTCACACTACGGGGAAGTTCTAACCACCGGCACAGCTCTTTTCGCGTTGTAGATTTCTGGTATTGAGTCATGACGGCTATCTTTTCCTGGGTCCGATAGGAGTTTTTTTTAGCAGTTCACTTTTTACCTCTAGTTCGAGAGCTTGCTTGGCTACTATGCGCTTCAAGCGTTCGTTTTCTTCCGCTCCGGCGGCCCGGTTCTAAGATGCGTACTTGCAGATCAACTCGTGGATAAGAATCCCGAAGGCCGTCCTTGCCGCTTGCCAAATATTTTTCCTTCCACCTCCGCAAAAGAGATGGTGATAAGCTATACTTTCTGCTAACCTCGGAAGGTCCGCTTCGAAGAGATTCCTGTACGATCGAGTACCGGTCTTCTGCACTGAATGTTCGTCTCTGTTTCCTCATGATTCCTAAATTAAATGGACTAAACTGTTTTTACAATTTTGTCCAACCATTTAGGGGGCTAAGACTCTTTCAATTCGTTGACGCTCGACAACGACTGTCGAACGGTGCGCATGAATCATCCCGACATAGGAATGCCGAAGTGGGTTTTCTGATTTCATGATGGAGGAACGTTGATATGATAACCTACCTACAATGTAGCTAAACGGTAGATTAAAAACAATCAAATCGAATTATTTCTATGCTCCAGTTTCTCTTAAAATCATGACACGCTCAGATAGAACCTCACCGCTTTTTGTTCTTAGCTGGGCCTGATACAGTCCTAACGCCATTCCTTTTACCAAAAGCCCCTCGTTAGGCACATTAGTCGTTTCATAAAGGATCCTGGCCGGCAAATCAACAATTCGAAGAACAAACAATCTGCGGTTATATAGGATCTTACAGGGCGAGATACCTTCCCTTACCATGAACCGCATCTCCATTGAAAACAACAAAATCGAGGCCATTTTCAGCCGCTTCGCTGTTTGGCCAAGCCGCCAACCGTTTATGGGCTTCGTCATACTTGCACCCGGCTGTCTGTAGTGACCGTCAGAACATACGGCAAATCTCAGCTGTGGAGAGACGGGATCTGGATTAGGTTCTGAACCAAGATCTTCAAGTGCCGGATTTCCTGGTACCACTGGATCTACTGGCAGATTGTCACCTCTCGCACAGGCAGCGGAGAGGCCGGCCAGTCCAAGAAATTTGAAGAAGACGTTTCGCCGGGTCGGCATAGTTTTGAGGATATTATTTGTAAACAAATATGCAATCAGTTTTCGGACACTAAAGAAGGTCACCTCTTTATTGAAAGGTGACCTCACCAATTACATTGCATGCCCCATCAGTGTAGGCTTAGCTTTTATTATTTTACTAGAATAATTCGTCTAACCTCTTTATTGTTACTACACTGCCAAACCACCAGGTATGTGCCAGAACCCAGATGCGATAGATCCACATCAATTACCTCAGCGTTTGCTAGCTCTTTTTTACAAATCCATACTATTCTGCCCGTCAAATCGACTATGGCCACGCCGTCAGTACTGCCAAGCGGCTTTTTCATACTAATTCTAAAGCGGCCCGATGTAGGATTTGGCCATATTACCATCCCCCCTCCACCCAGATCAGATTCTTCGACGCTTTGTGCTTTCTCAGCGTTCAGCGGATCTTCGGTAACGGCAATTCTCGCAGACACTGCTGAGCAGGTCACTGAACGAGGTGAACCACCCAAGATGTAGCCACCGTCCTTCACACGGACGCTCAGCTGGTGCGCCTTCCCGTCCTTCAAAACAGACGGTAGTACAATACTGAACCCATAGTTACCAGTTCCGGCACCTGC
>NZ_JAKCPW010000023.1 GCF_021440085.1 Dyadobacter sp. CY261 | reverse complement strand
TTGACCGCAAGAAACCCATAACCCTTTATCTGAATGCCGCTTAATCTAAATTAACAATAGCCAATCGCTGGTCTTGAAAATAGGGAGTACTTCAGATTATCTCGCTGGCCGCGGATGGTTCGTGAAGATCTGCAACAACAGAAAGTACCTCAATTTCGTCACTCAGGATCTGGTGTGTGACCTCTTCAAGCAGCTCGCTACCGCAGGCAATGACGCTTGAGGCTTATGCCAAAGAGGTTAAGCACCGATTGAAAACGGATAGTTTAAGAGTACTAGGCGACAGGAATTTCTTAGTGAAAACCGTAGCTACGGGATGTTCCACTGAAGCAAGTCGAGCTAAACTTCTTCCAAGCAACATATGCCAATGAATTCCCTATTTCTCAAGTATTACAAACTCAACTCTTCTGTTTTCAGGACAAGGATTTTTTTCCGAGCACCCCTGAGTAAGTGGTTTAGTGTCGCCATGACCGACGGTCTGAATACGTTGAGCGTTAACGCCTTTGGCAACTAAATATTTCTTAACCTCAATCACCCTTTTTTCAGACAATTCTTTATTTTTCTCTGACTTGCCAATCTTGTCAGTGTGTCCATCTAATCGAATCTTCGTACCTGGTCTTGCCAGCAGCATTCCCGCTAAATTGTCTAATTCTGGGTAAGAAGTTGTTAAGATTTTCCAATCTGATACGTCAAAATTAACATTCTTAAATACGAATGATTTTGGTTCGAGGCGATAAGTTCTGTTTAGAATTTCGCCAGTCTTGACTTTTATGTTATCTTGTTGATCTAGAAAACCATTGGCAATTATTTTCAAAGGATATTCATAGTCACCAGTGAGCTTGATCCTAAACGGGCTATTTTTTAGATATTCTACGGAGGTTAGTTGCCCGCCAGTAGAAAAAACTAACCTTGCGTCGATCTCTTCTTCATTTATACTATTTAGAACCCGCCCTTGAAAAAATGTTTCCGCCACCGGTGTGCTTGAAGTTTCCATTGGCTCCAAAGCAAGAAAAGTCCTAAAATCTTCTTCTCCAATAGTCATTTGATAACCATCGGCAAAGTATCCGTCAGCAGATCCAGACAAAATGTATGTTGCACCAATTTTAACCTTCGTTGTTATTGACCTAGACCCCGGATAATTTAAGCCCTCCTTCTGGCTGTCTTCTCTCAAATTAAGATCAGCTTTCAGCGGCAGATTGGTCTTTTTATCACGAATTTCTACTTTCAAATTAACTGAGTCTTTTTTTGGCGCCACTCTTATATATGTGCCTTGATCTATTATGGTTCTTATGGTATTATTATCTACTATAATCAACTCGGTTTTGACTTCCGTACTGCTTGGCTCATCAGGGCTCCCAAAAAAAAATCTACCTTCTATTACAAAACCAGATTTCGAAATGATTCCTTGAAAAGTCGGGCTTCCAGCCTTTACGCAGTCGTTACCGGAGATTTTCATGGCAGCAACTTCACCCGTTTTCAGGTTATGTGTAATTCGGATTGATTGAGTATGATAAACACCGGGAGGGCATTGATATCCGTCATTAACCCAAACTCCATTCAGATCGTATTTTTTTTGAGCAATCGAGTTATTGATCCAGACCAATTGAAGCAATCCGATTAGGAGCGAGAATTTCATATTGCTAGATTGAGGAGTGACCTGTTGTTCTGCCGAATTTAATGATTTTAGTCAACGGATTTCAGGCCAGCGGCCTGAAATTTGTCATCAGAAAAGGAATATAGGGAGCATTACTCAGCGATTAGCAATGCAGAAGACTTAATTGCAGCGGAAAAATGGGAGAATGCAATGCTGATGTGACTCACCGAAAGACGCACCAGCTTTTTGAGCATTTCTACGCATTTTAACTATATGCGTAAAAACAAAAAAACCTACAAACTTTTGATTTGCAGGTTTTTAGCTAATTTTAGTATACTTACTAGTGCACCCGAAGGGTGCACATCTAATCCAATAAGTCACTAAAAATAAACCACTTAAACCTGCAAAAGAATTTGACTCACCGAATTACGCACCTGATTTCTTTCTCGCAAAATCTGAACTAAGATACAATTTATCATCAATCATTACAAACTCGAATCAAGCCACCTCATATCATTCAAGTCCGGCAAGCGACCGTATTCGCGGTGCAAGAATGTTTATGGAGAGCGGTATCCAAATCGAACGTTTTACAAGGTTTCAAACTCTTTTAAGCATATTAAGTGGAGGATTGAGCAACGCTTTTACGTACAAAATCAAAGGTTGACCGTCCACCTAATCCTATGTGTATGGGTCCTGAGTTCGGATTCCAGCGGGATCACTGAAAGCGCCTCAAAGGGCGCTTTTTTCGTTTAAAAACGTCATTTTTTCACTGTTTTCGAAGATAAGCATATCATTCAGATTCTTTCCAGATCAAAGCATTCGGTAACCTATTCGGTAACCTGCTTTGATTACTAAATTAGGTTACCGAATGGACATGTTTGACAGCGGCGATTTTGACCAAGGTTTCTCAAACATCAATGTTTTTCTAACCTTAAACTGTGAGGATGATGAATTTCAAACAGAACCTGACTGTACTCTTCTGGTTGTACAGACAAAAAGCGAAAGCAGACGGCAAAGCTCCTATTTATGCCAGAATCACAATCGACGGTAAGTACACCGAAATCTCAACAGGCAAGAAAGTAAACCCCGTTTCATGGGATCTGGACGGCAAACAAGTCGTCGGCTCAGGGATGGAAGTAAAGCTGACCAATCAGAAATTGGCCCAGCTTCAAACGGACGTCGAGCGGATTTTCAACGGTCTTCAAATGCAGTTCCCGCAGGTTACCCCAGCGATGGTTAAGAACGTTTACCTGGGAAAGGATGCGATCGAGCAGCCTAAGCTCACTAAGCCGGTTCAAAACAAGGAGCAGACCTTGCTGGAAGTCTTCGACGAGTTCATCTCCAAATTTGAGAAACGCGTTGAAAGGGAAAATGCTTCGTTTGAAACTTTGAAACATTGGCGTAGTACCAAGAAGAAAGTTGCCGGTTTTATCAAATATCACTTCGACCGCGAGGACATTCACTTTTCCTCTCTACCCGACACCTTTGCCGAAGATCTCTATGATTATCTGACGCTGCACGTCGTCAAACCGTTAGCCGAGGTAACGGCCCGGAAAGAAGTCAAATGGGTGAGGCAAATCGTCAAAATTGGCGTTAAAAAGAAGTACATTCCTACCAACCCGATGGAAGGCTTTAAGTGTTCTGGCGGAGACGTGGAGGTGATACCCCTGGAATTTTGGCAGGTCGAGAAAATTCAACAGAAGCAATTCAACGTTGAGAGGATATCTGAGGTTCGAGATGCATTTATTTTTCAGTGCTTCACCGGTTTTGCTTATCAGGATATTTACGATCTCAGCCCGGAAAACATCGTTTTGGTCGGACACAAAAAGGAACGTTGGCTAGTCAAACACCGAGGCAAAACGGAAGTTGGCGAAATGGTACCTATCCTGCCGATCGTTGACCAACTAATATCGAAATATCGGGATCACCCTTATTGTCTGGCTAATCACAAGTTAATCCCGGTAAACAGCAATTATCGCTATAATGTGTATCTAAAAGACATTGCCCATTTATGCGAAATCCGAGATATCGAAGGAAACATCAGGCGGCTCGACACGCACGATGCCCGCCACTTCTTCGCAGATATGATGCTCAATAATGGTGTGCCTCTTGAGGATGTCAGCAAGATGTTAGGCCATAAAAATATCCGGACAACGATGCGTTATTGCCGGGTCAGAAAATCAAGGATAAGTGAAAACGTGGCCAAAGTTAGGAATAGACTATTCTCTTCGGCGGGAACGTTAAAGGGTTCATCATATTAGATGTAGAACCTTCAGACTCAGTGATGTCGATAGCGAGTAGGTATTGCTTGACATTATCCTTATATTTGACCTCGATTGCAAAGACAATGTCCCTCAACGATAAGTAGTGGGACATTGTCATCTCGAGTGCCTCAATGAAATATCTAGATAATCGTATATTGGCAAGATGGTGAGCAATCAATTCATCAAGTCGGTCAACACCTTTTGACCAGAGCTGGCCCTTCGATTGAGTGATCAACACTTTCTTGCCGTTAAAACTGGCTGACTCGAATAATGTTCCTAAGGCCCGCGGGCCCATTACGCGAGGCAAGTTCCGCCAGCTTGTTAATCGCCGCAATCCCAGAGCGGCTTATCGTAGAACAATGACTGGATTTACGGTGTAGGAGCTTCTCTTCTCCTCTCTTCTGATTTTGTAGACAAATCGCCTTTTATCAATGGACAAAATTAGCTGAGCAGTGTCCCCCATCACCGGAGAAATGTCAATGTGCCTTCTGTATTGATGGATACTTGTGAATTCCTGATAAATAATATTGTCCCGGTAATCTGCGATCTCTATTTTATATCTTAGGCTTTCTGGATTGTTGACTGCCACCCGGATTTTTCCTTCGGAATTGATTGCAACATGAACCTTGTACGAATCCTTAGCATTCCCGTGGTCGGTGATACCCGTCGGTGCGGGCACAGCCGACCTGGTAGGTTCAGCAGGAAGCTGTTCTGTCTTGAGACGTGATACAATCAATCTATTTGCCGAAATGTCTGTTAGTAGTCGGTTCAGCCACCGCCGGTTTCGCTTATTTTGTTTTACCCATTTTTCCGGGATTTCCTCCTCATAAAGCAAAGTGCGATCATTTCCGAAAAACTGAACCCGCGTATTCCTTGCCTTGGCGTCAGTTAATACCCGCCAGTAAGAGCCGGAAGAATCGGCATCGACAGTCAGATAGCCGAGAGGCGCAGACTGCGCCTGTGCATATTCCCCAAGATGTAGGGATTGAAGGATGAATAATACGAGTACCAATTTGCGCATGACCTGGTGATGAGTTGGTTGAACTTGTTCGCATTCCACGAGCAATAAGCTTAACATTTTCATTGCAAACCTGAGTTTTAGACGTATGACACACCTGCGGGCCTATACCACGAGAAAATTAACGTAATAGCATAATCCGAGAGCTCTGGGCATATAGGCTGGGTTTAAAATACGTTTGGGAGGCAAATGGTGTCGTTTGACGAAAGTCTTGATATCTCTCTTGCCAATTTTCTAGTTTTAATCCTTGAAGACTCTGAATTTTATTAATGATTAGCATCTCGTCTTTGAAACCTCCCAGGGAGCTTTGGCCGCAAAGCTTGTTTTGGCTATGCTTTTTTTTATTCGAGTGGCTTAATACCGGCGCTTACCTGGACAATTTTCAGCAGAGCCTCTGCCAAATCAGCGTGCAGCTGCCATTGCTGATTGTGGCGGGTTACTGGCATTTGCTAGTAACCGTGCGCCGCTTTTTGCTGCATGGGCGCATGACCGCATTCTGGATTTCTTTGATTGCCAGCTTGTTTGTGTTTGGCGTGCTGCGGCGTACTATCAGTTATAATTTGATTTATCCGATGTATTATCAGTTTGCCCTGGCCAAACCTTTCTGGTATGCCCCCAAAATATTGGCCGAGGCCATGCAGCTTCATCTCGTTGTAGCTCTTTTTGTAGCCGTAGATCTAGTACGTCACGCTTTGAAGCAGCAAAATCTTAGCGAAACCTATCGCCGCGAGAAAATGTCCGCAGAATATCGGCTGCTGCAATCCCAGGTCCAGCCCCATTTTTTATTTAACACCTTAAACAATCTGACCTCCGTATCCATACAGCAGCCGGAAAAAATGCCAAACCTTTTGCAGCGTCTGGCAGGATTATTGAGTTATCAGCTGCATGAAAGTCATAAAGACAGTGTTCCGCTTTCGAAGGAAATAGCTTATTTGAAAGACTACATTTCGCTTGAACAGATTCGTTACGGCGAACGTCTGGACATTCAGACGAATTTCAGTTACCTGAGTGGTTCGCCCCAGGTTATGGTTCCGCCAATGCTTTTGCTTCCCTTCGTTGAAAATGCGTTCAAACATGGCGCAGCGCAAACGGAAGGGCCATGCTGGATACAGATTAATCTTTCGCTCACTGATAACCGCCTGATTTTTTCGGTTGAAAACTCGGTTCCGACCGACATACCGATTCCTTTCCGGTCGGGTCTTGGACTGACGAATCTGAAAAAGCGAATGGAAATACTTTTTTCTGAAAGTTGCGAACTAGTCACGATGCCCGAGGAAGGACAATTCCTGGCCGTTCTTAAATTCAATATCGACTGATGGCAATCCGATGTTTTGTACTTGATGACGAGCCCCTGGCGACCGACCTGATGCAGGACTACATCGGCCGTTTGCCTGATCTTGACCTGATTGGCGTCTGCAACAGCCCCACGCAGGGCTTGCAAATGTTGCAGCAGTCGCAGGCAGACGTGGTTTTTCTGGATATACAAATGCCCAGGCTCACAGGATTTGATTTGCTCAGGCCATTGGGATACAGACCCAAGGTGATCTTTACAACTGCATTCAGGGAGTATGCATTGGACAGCTATGAATTTGATGTGGTCGATTTTCTTGTCAAACCCATTTCCTTCGAGCGTTTCCTTCAATCGGTTGGCAAGATTTACCGGTTTTCGCCCAACAATGGCGCACAGCCAGACCTCTTACAGACAGTCAGTTCGGTGCGTGAATACCAATATTTTAAGGTTGATAAGGAAATGGTAAAACTTTACCTGGACGAGATCTTCTGGATCGAAAGTCTTAAAGATTATGTAAGGTTACACACCAAATCCGGCGCGCTGGTATCTTATCTGAGAATCAGTTATTTGGAAGAAAAGCTTCCGCCCGCCCGGTTTATCCGGATACATAAGTCTTATATCATTTCGCTTGACCACATCCAAGCTCTGAGCGCAAATTATATCAGGATCAACAACGAGGAAATCCCGATTGGTAGGAACTACAAAGCAGGCCTGGACAAAATTCTTCAAAACTCACATTAACCAAATATTCACCATGGCAAAAATCAAACTGAACATCAACAACAAGGACTTCGTCCTGGACGCGGATCCGCAAATGCCTTTACTCTGGGCAATTCGCGACCTGGCGGGTTTGAAAGGAACCAAATACGGCTGTGGCGTAGCGCAATGCGGCGCATGTGTTGTGCATCTGAATGGCGAAGCCGTGCGCTCCTGTGTGACTAAAATCAGTCGGGCCGAAGGACAGAAAGTGGTTACGATCGAGGGCTTATCGCAAGATAATAACCATCCTGTTCAAAAAGCATGGCAGGAGGTCGATGTTCCTCAATGTGGTTATTGCCACTCTGGACAAATTATGTCGGCCGCCGTGCTGCTGCGCGAAAAGCCTGAACCGACCGATCAGGATATTGACGATGCCATGGCGGGCAACATTTGCCGGTGCGGTACTTACCTGAGAATCCGCAAAGCCATTCATCTGGCTTCCGAACTGCAAAAAACTGCCCGCAAAGGCTAATCTGTCACACTTTACCACATTCACCATGAGCTTTTTAAAAACAAAAGCGCGCTCCTTCTTCTCAAAAAGGACGGCCGCCATACTATCTCTTATGATTTTCGGCGTTGCAGTGGCTTCGTCCGCATTTCGCGAATCGGATCAAGCAATGATGCGGGAAATTACATTTGAAAAAGAGAACAAAGACAGCGTCGAATCCGTGAAAGCATTCATGGATGTGTACACCGTCCTGATGAGTCCGCGTTGCATGAACTGTCACCCTGCCGGAGACGTGCCGCTGCAAGGTGATGACAGTCATTTGCATGCAATGGGCCCTAAACGGGGCAGAGACGGGAAGGGCGTTTACGCCATGAAATGTACCAACTGCCACCAGCCGACCAACACACCAGGCCTGCACACACCTCCGGGAAACCCAAACTGGCATTTGCCCCCGGCAGATATGAAGATGGTTTTTCAGGGAAAAACACCGCACGAGCTTGCTAAACAACTTGTCGACAAAAACCAGAACGGGCATAAGGATACAAAACAACTGCTCGAACACGCGCACGATTCGCTCGTGCTGGCAGGCTGGAATCCGGGCGAGGGGCGCACGCTTCCGCCGATGAGCCATAAGGATTTTGTAAAAGCCTGGACAACCTGGATTAAAAAAGGTGCTTATGCACCGGCACCCACAACTAATTAAGATCTCCATCATGGACAATACATCATTATCAAGAAGGAATTTCCTGAAAGTATCCGGCATCACGGGCACTTTTCTGTCGCTGGGTTTTTACCTCCCGACGAATGCGGAAAAAGGAAAGATTATCAATGCAGCTGATGCTGAAAAGTATGGAGTTGAAATGAATGCCTGGATCCACATTGACCAGTCGGGCAAAGTGACCATTTTCGATCACCGCGCCGAAATGGGACAGGGATCTTATCAGGCCGTTCCGCAGATTATCGCGGAGGAACTGGAAATTAATCTAAATGAAGTCAATGTCGTTTTCGCCCAGGGCGACAATAAAAAATACGGAAGCCAGATCACCGGAGGAAGCTCCACGGTGCGCGGTTCCTATAAAAACCTGCTGAACCTAAGCGCAACGGCCCGCGAAATGCTTGTCCAGGCGGCAGCCAATAAATGGGTGGTTGACAAGGCAGAATGTTATGCGGAAGGCGGAAAAGTTTTTCACAAGCCATCAGGCAAGCAAATGCATTATGGCGAGCTGGTTGACGCTGCTTCCAAACTGGAAGCACCCAAAAATGTTGTTTTGAAGAAACGGGCGGATTATAAGTTAATCGGCAAGCCGCTTAAAAGACTTGACACGCCATTTAAAACTAATGGAACCGCTGTTTTTGGACTGGACAAAATGATCCCCGGCATGCTTTACGCAGCCGTTGAACGTAATCCGCGGCTGAGAGGAAAAGTCAAAAGTTACGACGATTCAGCGGCGCTAAAAGTGCCGGGCGTAAAGCAAGTACTGAAAGTTAAAATGGGCGTTTTCAGCACGTATCGCGAAGGCGTCGCCGTTGTGGCCAGCTCGACCTGGGCGGCGATCCAAGGCAAGAAAGCTTTGAAGGTGGAATGGGACGATTCAGGTTTTGAGCATTTGAATACCGAAGATATTTACAAAAGGCAAGCCGAGGCGCTGCAAACTCAGGAAGGCTTGCCATTCAAAAAGCAGGGCGACCCGGACGGGATTATCAGCAAAGCTTCGAAAAAAATCGACGTTACTTACGAAACGCCCTATCAGTACCATGCTTGCATGGAGCCACTGAATTGCGTGGCGCATTTCCAGGGTGACAGGTTGCAAATCTGGGGACCAATACAGGCACCCGAATGGGTCCAGGATTTCATCAGCAAGGAAATGGGGTTGGAAAGGGAGAAAGTCGAAGTGAACATGACATTTCTAGGGGGCGGATTTGGCAGGAAAGCATTTATGGATTATCCTCACGAGGCTTCTGAAATCTCCAAAGCGATTAATGCGCCCGTTCAGGTTGTATGGACACGCGAAGATGATGCGACCCAGGGACCTTACAGACCAGGCATCACTTATCGGTGCGAAGGCGTGATCAATAACGGTGCGATCGAGGCATTCAAAGTTAAACTTGCCGGACAAAATAACAGCCACTGGCGAGGCGGTAAAAAGGACGTGCCTAATGGAAGCGCCTCCGAAGGTTTTTTGAAGCCCTACACAGACTCAATCAAAAACCTGGCGATCATGGACGTGCCATTTGAGACGCCTATTCCTACAATGTGGTGGCGCTCGGTTTATGCTTCAACCAACGGTTTTGCATACGAAAGCTTTCTGGACGAGCTGGCTGTGGAGGCTGGTAAAGATCCACTCGCATTTCGCAGGGAGTATCTCAAAGACGAACGCCTGCATAAGTTGATTGATAAAATGGAGGAAGTGTCGGGGTGGAAAAACAGGAAAAAAGGTGAAGGCTACGGCGTGGCGATCACTGAATGTTTTGCCAGCACGGTTGGTCAGGTTGTGAAAATCTCCAAAGTAGCTGGCGGCGGTGTAAAGATTGATCAGGTATGGGCTGTAATGGATTGTGGCTGGTATGTAAACCCCGATACCGTGCGTGCCCAGGTCGAAGGCTCAATCGTGATGGGTCTTGGCGCGGCGACAACACATCAGGTAACTTTCAAGGACGGAATGGCCGTCGACCGGAATTTCAGTACCTATAAAATGCCGCGAATTAATGAGATTCCACCCATTGAAATCCACATTATGGAAAACGATGAAAATGCCGGAGGTGTTGGGGAGCCAGGCTTGCCCGCATTTGCACCCGCATTGACCAATGCGATTTTTGATTTGACCGGTAAGAGGATTAGAAAGCTGCCATTTAGTTTAGGGAGTGTGTAGGCAGCAGTGTTTCAAATTTTCTCATCAAAAGCGCGATGAACATGGCAATCATCGCGCTTTTGTTTTCCGATATGCCTAAAACAGGATTGTCGTTGGACTAATCAACGCTGTTTTTCGGAGGGCAAATGTTACCGTTTGGCTAAATGCGTAATTTTCTCCTAACGAAAGCCTCACATCAGGCGTAACTATTTACAATTAATGCCCGAATTGTCGGCAAGCGAAACGATAACATCACCTAACTCACAAATTTAAAACAACATGCAGTACTACATTTTTAAAGCACTACTTATTTCGTCACTATTATTAGCCTCTTGCAAGCAGGAAGAGGCTAATTCTTCCGATCCATCGCCAGGGGGCGGCACCGAGCAGGAAGGCGACTCCACGAGCGTGGAAACCAACGCACCAAATGCTACTTACTCGCCAGCATTCGCTGGTCAGACGCGCATACGTGCGGTAAAAACGCAGGCGCAGTACGCTTCAAGGATCCTGACCGAACAACTAAGCAGTCCCTGGGGAATCACATCCCTGCCCGACGGTCGCTTTTTGATAACACAGAAATCAGGGGAAATGCGGATTGTGAACGCCAGTGGGGTGATTGTCGCTTCAATTTCCGGTTTGCCCGCTGTAAATGCATCGGGGCAGGGCGGTTTGCTAGGATTGTGCATTGACCCGAATTTTGAATCCAACAAACTCGTCTATTGGGTGTTTTCGCAATCGGTGTCGGGAGGAACGCTCACAGCAGTGGCAAAGGGCAGATTATCCAGCGATGAGACAAGAATGGAAAGTCCCACTGTGATATACCAAGCAACTCCTGCATTCAATAGTAGTGCGCATTACGGCGGCCGGATTCTCTTTGACCAGACAGGCCACTTGCTGGTCAGCACCGGTGAAAGATCCTCGACTGTTACCAGACCTCAGGCCCAATCAATGAGTTCGGGGCTGGGTAAGATTGTGAGAATCACTACAAATGGTGCGCCAGCCACTGATAATCCATTTGCAGGGCAATCCAGCGCAAGGCCTGAAATCTTTTCGCTCGGCCATCGCAATCCCCAGGGCTTAGCTCTTCACCCGGTAACCGGCGACCTCTGGCAGAGCGAGCATGGGCCACGCGGGGGCGACGAGATCAACCGCGTACAAGCTGGCCGAAACTACGGCTGGCCCACCATTACCTACGGGATCGAATACAGTGGACAACCTGTGGGAGAAGCTGCCCAGCAGCGCAACGGACTTGAACAACCCGCCTACTATTGGGACCCGGTGATATCGCCTAGCGGGATGGCCTTCTTTTCGGGAACATCTATTCCTGAATGGCAGAACAATCTATTTATTGGCTCATTAAGCGGGATGCACATCGCACGGCTTGTAATCGAAAATAACCGAATTGTAGGAGAAGAAAGATTGCTTGCTGACCAGAATCAACGCTTTCGGGATATTACCCAGGGTGCGGACGGTGCATTATACGCGATTACCGACGGTGGTCGCCTTTATAGAATTGGATTAAACTAAACTTCGGACTATTACAAGGCGGGGGCTGTCGGAACTGACGGTTCCCGCCGTTTTTTTGAGGGCATTGGTGTACGGTAATATTGGTAGACATACCCGTAATCTGTGTAAGTGGTGTATCCCAGATAAGGCTGAAATTTGTGTCATCAATTTGAAAGATCAGAAACACAAACAAAAAGCCATTATCAAATATGAAAACTCGAAAATTAGGAAGTAGCGGATTAGAAGTTTCCGCGATCGGCATGGGATGCATGAATCTGAGCTTCGGCACAGGGATGGCAGTCGAAGTGAGCGAAGGCGTTAAAGTGATACGGGCAGGGTATGAAAAGGGCATTACTTTCTTCGATACTGCCGAAGCTTATGGGCCTTTTACAAATGAAGAACTCGTTGGCGAGGCATTAAAGCCTTTTCGTAAAGAAGTAATTATTGCCACCAAATTCGGAATGATTTCCGACACAGGAATTAACAGCCAGCCCTCCCACATCCGCAAGGTGGTTGAATCTTCATTAAAGAGGCTACAAACGGATTATATTGATTTGCTTTACCAGCACAGGGTCGACCCCAACGTGCCCATTGAAGATGTGGCAGGCACAGTCCGTGACTTGATTCAGGAGGGCAAGGTAAAATACTTTGGGCTTTCCGAAGCTGGTGTCGACACAATCAGAAGGGCTCACGCAGTGCAAGCGGTTACCGCAGTACAAAATCAATATTCTGTCTGGACGAGAGAACCGGAAGCAGCGGTAATCCCTCTCTGCGAAGAACTTGGCATCGGTTTTGTGCCATGGGGCCCGTTGGGAACGGGATTTTTAACCGGCACAATTTCCTCTGACGCAACTTTCGATGCCGCAAATGATTTGAGGGCGTCATTCCCAAGATTTACGAAAGAAGCCATGAAGGCAAATATGCCTCTTGTAACAATGCTGGGCGATATCGCCGCACGAAAAGGCGCATCTACCGTTCAGATCGCACTTGCCTGGTTGCTCGCTCAAAAGCCCTTTGTCGTCCCAATACCTGGAATGGATAAGATCCCCTACATCGATGATAACATTAAATCCGCAGATGTGTCCCTTACCACGGAAGATCTACAGGAAATCGAGAACGGACTTTCTCAAATCAAAATTCAGGGTGAAAGACTCCATAAGGACTTGCTGGACTTGTCAGAAAAGCAGTAAGAAGCTTCATCAATTTTTATCATTTAACTAAGAAATCAATATGAAAACTCGAAAGTTAGGAAGCCACGGGTTAAAGGTATCAGAGATAGGTTTTGGCTGTATGGGCTTAAATTTCTCATATGGTCACAGTATCAGTAAAGAAGATTCCATCTCCCTATTACGGGTAGCCGTAGAGAAGGGAATTACTTTTTTCGATACGGCGGAAGTGTACGGCCCATACACCAATGAAGAAATTGTGGGCGAGGCATTCGCACCAATTCGTGAGCAGGTAGTGATCGCGACAAAATTCGGTTTCAATATTCAGGATGGAAAAATGGCAGGAACTGACAGCCGCCCGGAGCAGATTAGAAAAGCGGTCGAGGGTAGCCTGAAACGATTGGGCACAGAATATATTGATCTCTTATACCAGCACCGGGTCGACCCTAATGTTCCTATCGAAGATGTCGCCGGAACTGTAAAAGAATTGATTAGCGAAGGCAAAGTAAAATACTTTGGACTATCGGAGGCCGGGGCGGACACGATCCGGAAAGCACATGCCGTGCAACCCGTTTCCGCTCTGCAAAATGAATACTCACTGTGGTTCCGTAGGCCGGAAGACGAAATAATTCCGCTACTGGAAGAATTGGGCATTGGCCTGGTGCCTTACAGTCCGCTGGGCAAGGGCTTTCTGACAGGTGCATTTGATGAAAACACAGAACTTGCAGCAAACGATTTTCGCCAAAATTCTCCTCGTTTTAGTCCGGAAGCGAGGAAAGCTAACCTGGCCTTTGTCGACCTGCTAAAAGATTTTGCATCCACAAAAAATGCGTCCGGCGCTCCGGCAACACCAGCCCAAATTGCCCTGGCCTGGTTGCTGGCCCAAAAGCCATGGATTTCCCCAATCCCAGGCACTACTAAGTTGCACCGGTTAGAAGAAAACATTGGCGCTGCCAGTGTAGAACTTGCGCAAGAAGATGTGAAAGCGATCACCGAAGCTGCCGATAATTTACAGGTAGTAGGCGGTCGTTATGTCGAAAGCATTGAGAAAACAACCGGACTGTGATAGAAACATCCAAATAGACAAAACCTTTGAAAACAGCATGTGTTCTCAAAAATAAACAGTGCTGAAAATCAACAGAATTAAAGCAGATTGATATGAAAACAGTAAGATTAAACAATGGCGTCGAAATGCCTATATTAGGTTTGGGCGTTTACCAAATTCCCGACCATTCAGAGTGTCAAAAAGTAGTTACCGATGCTCTGGAACTTGGCTACCGCTCGATCGACACGGCTGCGGGTTATCAAAATGAAGAAGCGGTAGGCGCGGCCATAAAGGAGAGTGGCATCAAAAGGGATGAGATTTTTGTGACCACAAAACTTTGGATTTCCAATAATGGTTATGAAAGAACCAAAGCCGCAATCGAAACCTCATTAAACAAGCTACAACTCAACTATTTGGATCTGTACCTGATCCATCAGCCTTATGGCGATGTCCATGGCTCGTGGCGGGCAATGGAAGAGTTGTACGAGGCCGGCAAAATCCGGGCGATCGGTGTCAGCAATTTCTTTCCTGACCGTGTCATGGATTTGATCGTCAACAACAAGATAGTTCCAGCAGTCAACCAGATTGAAACTCACCCCTTTTACCAGCGCGAAGAGGATCTTTCATTTTCGAAGGAAAATGGTGTCCAGCTCGAATCATGGGCTTCGTTTGCGGAAGGGAAGAACGACATGTTCACTAATGAAATGCTTTCTGCGATCGGTAAACAGTTCAATAAGTCCGTTGCCCAGGTAATTTTGCGCTGGCTCATTCAACGCGGCATCGTCGTGATCCCGAAATCGGTTCGGAAAGAAAGAATGAGGGAAAATTTCGAAGTTTTTGACTTTGAGCTGACCGCAGAAGATATGCAGGCGATACAGGCAATGGACACGAACCAAAGTCTGTTTTTCAGCCACCGTGATCCTTCGATCATCAAATGGTTTTCGACGATGATCAGGTAAGTAAAGTATTACCCTGAAAACCGAAACAGCCCGGAAGCTAGATCTTACGGGCTGTTTGCATTACTACTACACTATTCTCTAAATAGATCAGGGAAGTTTCAGGTTCCGCAGCCAACTTGCGACTTCATTGTTCACTTGCACCTGCTTGTCTCCCTGCATCACAAACAAGACACCGTCCCGCTCGATACCGCCCTGGGTCGAGAAACCATCGACTACATTACTGCGTGAGGCAAGGTTTCTAACCTGGTCGAAGCTGGTCCCGATGCCATAACCCGCGTTGGTGTTGAATGGGGCAATCGTTTTTCCTTCAAGGTTATACTGTGCCAGAAAGCTTTTAATTGGCGGCGGCAGCTGCATTCCCCAAGTTGGAAATCCCAGAAAGATCAAATCATATTTCTCTATCGAATCAATTTTGGTTGCTAGTGGCGGCAAAAAGCCTGACGCATTTTCACGGGCAACCTGATCGACCGTAGTCCTGTAATCGGCCGGATATGGGCTTTGTAATTCTAATGCAACAAGTTTACCGCCCACCTGCTGCTGGATCATTTCAGCTACTGCTTTTGTATTTTTTGTACGGGAAAGATAGACAATCAGGATCCGATCCGCAGATGCGTTTAGTGTCGGCGTTTCCGTAACTTCCGGCTGGCCACTGGTTGAACACGAAAGCACTGCTATCAGCAATACGATCGACATTAAAACACTGCTTTTCATACTTATATCGCTTTGTCCAGTTCAGGTTTGAATGGCTGGTTATAGAACCTCCGCCCTTTGTTTTTATACAACGCATTTGCAACTGCCCCAAACACTGGAGGGAACGGCGGCTCTCCCAGCCCGGTCGGATCTTTGTCGTTTTGCACGAAATGCACCTCGATTATCTTTGGAGCTTCGTTGTGACGGATGATGCGATAATTGTTAAAGTTAGTTTGCTGGGCGGCCCCGTCTTTGTGGGTCAATGCTCCGTAAAATGCATTTCCGATGCCGTCGACCACAGCGCCCTGCACCATGTTTGTAGCCGCATCGGGATTTATTACGATCCCGCAGTCCATCGCGCTGAAAACACGCTCCACATACGGCTGACCATCTCGGGTCACCATATCGACAATGTGCGCGGCATACGACGCGTGACAGAAATAGGCGGCTACGCCACGGCTGTATTTTTCGCTGCCCGGCTTGCCCCAGCCCGATTTGTCGCGTACCAGTTCCAGCACGCCTGCATAGCGGTCGGGATCATAATCATTGTTCTTGCCGACCGGGTTTTCCTTCGCCCTTTTCAAAAGATCTAGCCTGAATTCGATCGGATCTTTGCCCATTGCTTCGGCGACCTCATCCAGAAAAGATTGCTCGGCCGCCGCATTGAAATTCGAGCGCGGGGCACGGAAAGCCCCGATAGTGACATTGGATGGAATCTGCCAACCTTCTGCCAGATAATTATCTACGGCTCCCGCAGGAAAACGGTTTGGGTGTATCGGATGTTCGGGGACTCCTCCTCCTTTCACATGAAATGCGATCAGCTTTTTATCAGCATCCAGCGCGGCACGATACGTTGCTGTATACATGGGTCGGTAAATACCGTAAGTCATATCGTCCTCCCGTGTATACATCAATTTTACTGGCGCCTTAACCTTTCGCGAGATTAAAGCTGCTTCGGAAAGATAATGGCTGTAAGCCCTGCGACCGAAGCCGCCACCCATACGGGTCATTTGTATCTCGATTTTTTCAGGAGGCAGGTTCAGTAGTTTGCTAAGCGTGGGCTCTACCCATCCCGGAGCCTGTAAAGGCCCTACTAAAAGTGCTTTTTCATCGGTAACATGGGCGAAGAAGTTCATCGGCTCCATGCAGTTGTGCGCCAGGAACGGTGCGGTGTAAGTGCGCTCAATCACCTGTGCGGCATTTTTAAAAGCCGTTTCGGGATCGCCATCTTTGCGCAGCTCCTGGGCTGGCTTTTTGGCATATTCAACCATTTGCTCCATTTGAGATTGGGAGCTTTCCAATGCACCAGGGACGACCACTTCCCTTTTACCACCTCTTCCGCCGACCACATCTTTTACATCACCTGCCGGTTCCCATTGGGCCACCAGCTTTTTGCGCGCGTTCATGACTTCCCAAGTGCTCTTACCCACCACCACGAGCAGGTCGTTGAATGTGCGCGTATCGAAACCTGCCTGTTCAAAGCCTTCGGGGTACATTTTCAGGTTGAAAACATCTTTAATTCCCGGCATTTTTAATGCGTCTGCCGCATCGAAGGATTTCAATTTCATCCCAAAGGCTGGTGGGTGCTGGATCATCGCGATCAGCATGCCCTCGGTCCTGTAATCCAATCCAAAAAGCGGCTTACCGGTAACCACTTTTTGTCCCTCGACATTCTTTTTGGATTTTCTCACGATGGTAAAATCCTTTGGCGATTTCAGAATCAGATCCTTGGGCACGGGTAATGTCGCTGCTTTCGCTGCCATCTCCCCATATTTTGCCGTTTTTCCGCTTGAATGTGAAAGGACGCCCGCTTTGGTTGCTACCTCACTTGCAGGCACATTCCATGTTTGCGCCGCTGCCTCACGAAGCATTTGCCGTGCCGCCGCACCTGCTTCACGCAGGGGCTTCCAATAGGACCTTACAGAATTACTCCCGCCGGTGAACTGCGCTCCAAGCTTTGCATTGTCATGCGGCCCCATTTCGACGGTGACATTCTTCCAGTCCACGTCAAGCTCCTCGGCTACGATCATCGGTAGCGAGGTCATTACATTCTGCCCAAATTCAGGATTGGGACAAATGAGTTTGATTTTGTTATCCGCGGTAATCTGAATATAGCCGTTAAGCTGCGCCCATTGGTCCGGCAGATTAAGCGCCTCAGCTTTATCGGCCGACTTGAAGCTGGACAAGAAACTTACAGTCAGCATCATGCCGCCACCCGACAGCAAGGAAGCTTTTAGAAACGAGCGCCGGTCTAAGGCATTTTTATCATTGTTCATGGTCAATATCTTTTTGCAGGTTCAGGAAATGATTACTTTTTCGCCGCCGATTTAATCGCCTCTTTTATCCGCAGGTATGTGCCGCAGCGACAGATATTACCACTCATTTGGGCTTCAATTTCCTCATCGGTTGGGTTGGGTGTGCGTTTGAGCAAGGCGGCTGCGGTCATGATCTGACCGGTCTGGCAATAACCGCACTGGGCCACATCATGTTCAAGCCATGCCTTCTGCACGGGGTGATCGGCTTTTTGTGACAAACCCTCAATGGTCGTTACAGAAGCCTTCCCGACCGCTGATACCGGGAGCTGGCAAGATCGGACGGCGTTGCCTTCCAGATGGATCGTACATGCGCCGCACTGTGCGATGCCACAACCATATTTAGTACCAGGCAGGTCCAGATGGTCGCGCAATACCCAGAGCATCGGGGTTGCCGGGTCTACGTCGACCGCCCTGGTTTTTCCATTGATTTTCAGATTGAATGTCGCCACGGTAATGATGTTATCTATGTTGTGAAAGTTCTCTTAATGGAAAATTAGTGGGCTGTTGAAAGTCTTTGTAAAGGAAATAAAGGTCTTCAATTCGGAGTTGCTACTACTTATATGGATTCCTGTTTTTGCTACCATTTTTACTGATTAGTTATCCGCCGATCGTGATCATGCTCCGGTTGTGAATTTGATCTGCCTGTACATCGTTTAGATCAGGCGCTAACTGCCCTCCCAGCTGGAAATGCTTATCCATGGCGCATTGCCGGATCAGTGGCTCCACATCCTGCCCATCACGCAGGGCGGAGAGAAGATCCGTTTCGTATTCGGAGAAAAGGCAGTTTTTGAGTTTGCCGTCGGCGGTGAGGCGCATCCGGTTGCAGCTCCCGCAAAAATGCGAGCTCATGGTGCTGATCACGCCGAAAGTGCCAGCGAAGCCTGGCACCTGAAAACGTTTTACCGTTTCGTTCGGGCTGGCAGTTACGGCAGAGAAATCGTACTCATTTGAAATCACTTGCAGCATTTCATGCAAGGTCATCACCTGATTGTTTGTCCAGCGATTGCCTGTGAAAGGCATGAATTCGATAAAGCGGACATCTATTGACTGGAATTTCGTCCAGGCAACAAAGTCAGTCAGTTCGTCGTCGTTGACTCCCTTCATCACAACTACGTTTACTTTAACACGAATGCCGATACGCAATAGCTCCTGAATGTTATCGTAGACGACGTCAAACTGATCCCTTCTGGTGATGCGCTTGAATTTTTGCCTGTCTAGTGTATCCAAACTCACATTGACCGAACGAATGTTGGCCGCTAGAAGTGTATCGACAAAGTGGTGCAACCTGGTCCCATTCGTTGTAAGCGATAGCTCGATTTGAAGCTGGGATAGCCTATTAATAATATCGACTGCGTCGCGTCGCACCAGGGGTTCTCCGCCGGTTAACCGGATTTTATCGACCCCGGCTGCAACAAATACTTTTGCCAGGGACTCGATTTCGGAAGCTTTCATCAGCCGGGAGGTCGGTGTAAATTCATAGTCCTCCTCCGGCATACAGTAAAAGCAGCGGAGGTTACAGCTGTCAGTTAAGGATATGCGCAAATAGTTGTGTGTGCGGTTGAAGGAGTCTGTGATCATGAAATGTGTTATTTGAACGTCACCGCAAGCTGTCGAACTCAAAAGCATGAAGTCGGGGAGTTTATTCTTCATGAAGATAAAGTGACGTGCCGCTATATGAAATAGCGGTTTACGGCTATTAGCCCAACGACATCAGCAGCACGTCAAACGACCTGAATCTTCGACCAAAATTGAAAGCCTTTGAGATTCAGAAGGCGGCGAACGCTCATTTCTCAGGTTTGAAGTACAGATTTGGCCGTCTATTTTACCTTGTTTTGGTTAGGAAGCATGAAAAAAGGCAACTAGCATAAACCGGCTGCCTTCGTCTTTTCTTCGTTTCTCCTAAGCCTTCCTTCCCATCGCCCCAACGTCCTGGAAGAAGAAGACCAGCTCTTTGAAGCTCACGAATCGGTTGTGACCTCTCGGATCATAACCGCATTCCTGCGAAAACAAGGGGAAGCCGGTGTACATGTCATAGAGATCATTTACCCAAACAACTTACTGGAGAGGGTACGCTAAAGCATCTCAAAGCTATGCGTTCAAAGAGAGCTTAATTTAAAATGGTAGTCGTGATATTATTTCTTTACTACGCCAAATCGATTGGTTCTAAAATCAATGACTAGAATCTGATCAAAAAAATAGCTATTGCCGATACTGCCAACCACGCCCGCTTCATCAAAAATGGGCTCATGATACTTATCCGGATCAGGGTGGTAATAGATTGTCTTAGAGCTGAGTGGGGTATCCCCCAGATAAGCTTTAGCGGCAAGAGGGGCTCCATATACATCATAATATTTTCCCCATGTACTGACGCCCTTAATCGTATCACTAGTCGCTACAGGATTAATGGAGTCCCAACCCTTTTTAACCGTCATGATGGGAAATAAACTGGCACCCGAATCGTAGAGAAAGTAAAACTCCTTTCCATTAATGGTAAGCGGAACTTTGATCCGGTTTTTCTCCAATTTAAATGGTACAAAACTGACCAGTTTTTCATTGACGGATTGGTCTAAGAAAGCAATACGTTGATTCCGAAAGTCAAGAAGTACGATCTTTCCTAAACAAGCATCCAATCCCCATGAACCGATATGAATTGGTTTGCCTTCCTTGAATTCTTCAGCCGAAACGGTTTGACCATAGCGATTCATTACGTAGGCTTTGCTTACTCGGGAGCCGGTGAGTGGCATGGATAACTCAACATTGATTTGTGTCCACTGGTTTACTGTATCGCTTTTTAACTCAGGCCATTGAGCGGCTAAGCTGGGTTGTACTTTAACCAATGATTTAAGCGTGTTGCCATACAAAATGCTGCTGGAAGCCCCCGTATCAAATTGTAGTTCGAGGGGATAAGGTACATTGTTGATTTTACCATCAATATTGATCGACAAACGGTCAAAGAATCGTCCACCCAAACTGTCACTCGTCCATCTGAAGGGTATCCATAATTTTTTGTCAATTGATTTTAAGAACGTTTTCTCTTGTGCTTGTGCTTGAATTGAGAAAAAAACAAAAATCATTAAACGGAGAATTTTTTTCATATTTTCCAGGCTTTCAGTGTCGGAGTAAGTTTTATGAATAAAATCTTGATACCATCAGTTCAATTTTCGATTACGGCTGTGTTTAGGCTTACGGGGATCAAGTACCCAATGCTCCCCATAGATTGACCTATAATAGATCACACAACTTATAAATTGACATTGTTGCTGCCATTGGCTTACTACCGCCTGATTGGTGGTTTGATACAGATAAATTTTCTCTCCTTGCGGAATTACCTTGTCTTCCCATAAATCGCTTATTAATAAAGTTGAGTCCCTAATATACGCTTTTACCTTCATCTCTTTGATAAGGCTGTACATATCGTAATAGCGTTTATCTTGATAGTAATACTGGATGCTATCAATCAGAGCTGGCCCAAGCCCCGAATTAGCTACTGTCGCAGCCGAGCCTCTCATGTTGTCATCTAGTCGGCCCGTATGATACCAGTCAAGTATTGGTATGACCGATGCGTATTGTTGAGTTCGTTGCAAATAAGCTTGATAAAATGTGATGCCTATCGCACAAAAACTGGACACAACCGCTAAGATGCTTAAATAAGTTTAATAAATATCCATCAGTAGAAGATTATCTATTTTCGCTATCTGGGGGTGATCAATTGGAGAGATGTAAAAAGATTAGACTTCCTATTGATCAAACGTCAGAATTAAAGGAATTGCTAAGAAGAGAGAATATAACTCTTTCTCGTTTGATGCCAACTCTTGATAATGTTGCCAAAGAGATAAAAGAGAATCTCCAACGACAAAAATAAACCATCTACATATTTGTTCCAAAGTAACATTTCGAAGAGCAACTACCTTGCTTTCATAAACAGTGGAAGGTAAATGCCATTAATTTAGGAACTCCATCCCAAACGGCTGATCATATAACCGCTTCCCAGTAGCCTTATACAACGCATTCGCCAATGCCGCAAAAACCGGCGGATAAGCAGGCTCGCCCATACCCGTTGGGTCAATCTCATTTTTCACAAAATGTACATCGATTTCTTTCGGAGCTTCATTCATCCGGATCATCCGGTATTGGCTGAAATTTTGCTTGTCCGGCACTCCATTCTTAAATGTCATGTTTCCAAAAAGCGCAGTTCCTATGCCGTCGACGATTGCGCCTTCGGTCATATTAACAGCTGCGTCCGGATTGATGACAATGCCGCAATCCACGGCACAGCACACTTTGTTTACCACGGGTTGTCCGTTTTTAATCTCAACATCAAGCACGTGGGCAGCATAGGAGTCGTGGCAGAAATAGGCTGAAACGCCCAGGTTTCTGGACTTCTTTGCTTGGTCCCAACCGGATTTCTCCCTTACTAGTTCAAGCACGGCGGCATAGCGCGTCGGATCGTAGTCGTTGTTACTGCCGACTGGTCGTTCTTTTGCGCGTTTCAAAAGTTCCAGTCTAAAATCAATGGGATCTTTTCCGGCAGTCTCGGCGACTTCGTCGAGAAACGATTGCTCAGCCGCCGCCATGAAGTTTGAACTCGGTGCCCTGAATGAGCCGACTGTTACGTTAGAAGGAAGCGTCCAATCTTCGGCGAGATAGTGATCTACTGCGCCCGCAGGAAATCTGTTTGGAGAAAGAGGAGACTGCGGAATTCCTCCGGCTTTGACATGGAGGCCAATAAGATTATTGTTTGCATCCAGGGCAGCCTTGTATGAAATGGAATAGGCTGGACGGTAGATGCCGGATGTCATATCGTCTTCTCGGGTGTAGATCAGCTTCACCGGTGCTTTTACCTTTTGGGAAATGAGTGCTGCTTCCAGTGCGAAATGAGCGTAAGACCTTCGGCCAAATCCGCCACCTAGGCGTGTCATTTTGATATCAATCTTTTCCAAAGGCAGGCCAAGGCGAGCTGCCAAGGCCTTTTCCGTAGGTTCAGGCTTCTGGAGTGGCCCGGAAAGTTCTGCTTTTTCATCGGTTACGTGCGCAAAGAAGTTCATAGGCTCCATGCAGTTGTGCGCTAGAAACGGTCCTGTATAAGTGCGCTCAATCACCTTTGCAGCGTTTTTAAATGCCGAGTCCGGGTCGCCATCCTTTCGGCGGACCGTAACTTGCTTGCCTTTCATCTCCGCCATCTTTGCATAATGATCAGCGGTGTTTTCCAGCCCGGCGGGGATTTTGATAGGCTCCGGCCGGCCTTCCCTTTTTTCAGAATAATCTTCAAAAGGCTCCCATTCGATTTTAAGCGCCTTCTTTGCCTGCATTACCGCCCAGGTATTTGTACCGACGACGGCAACGACTTCGGTGAATGTACAAGTATCAAAAAACTGTCTGACATAATCGTCCTCCATGGATTTGATTAGAAAGATAGCTTTGATGCCCGACATTGCTCTTGCGTCTTTGTCATCGAGCGTTTTCAGTTTCATACCGAATGCAGGCGGATGCACGATCATCGCAATCAGCATACCCGGTGCGGATTGATCGATCCCGAACAAAGGAGCACCTTTGGTGATATTGGTAAGCTCGACGTTCTTCTGCGAATGGCCGATAATTTTAAAGGCTTTAACGCTTTTCAGGGATACCTCTTTTGGAACGGGAACCTTTGCGGCCGCGGAAGCCATTTGTCCATATTTGGCAGACTTGCCACTTATTTTGTGATGTAAAACGCCAGCCTCGGTTGTAACCTCGTCAATTGGGACATTCCATTGATCGGCGGCTGCGGCGCGGAGCATTTGTCTTGCTGTTGCGCCAGCAGTACGAAGCCTCGTCCAACTCTGATGGATGGCCTGGCTTCCTCCGATAAACTGGCGCGTGTAGCGATCTGTATTTAAGGGAGCTTGTTCGACAACGACATCCTTCCAGTCCACATCCAGTTCCTCGGCCACGATCATCGGCATCGATGTCTTTACATTCTGCCCTCCTTCCGGATTCGGGGACATGATGCGGATGACATTGTCAGGAGTAATTTTGATGTAACCATTTAATTCACCGCCTTCAAGCCCGGCAGCAGATGTATCTGGCATATCAGCTGCGTAAGAATCAGACAACCATCCGATCCCCAATAACATACCGCCTCCTGCGAGCGCGGAAACTTTCAGAAACGAACGTCTTGTTGAGGCTGTGTTGCTGCGAGTCATTTCTTTGATGGGTTCAGGTGAATTTGCAATGTCGCATTTCTTTCTGTCAGTTCAGCGCTCGGTACTCATTAGGGGTACAGCCCACACGCTGTTTGAAAAGCCGGGTGAAATGTTGAGGGTACTTGAAACCCAGATCATAAGCAACCTGAGCAACAGATTTCTCCAAATCAAAAATCCGTTCCTTGGCAATATCAATTACTTTGGCTTGAATGTACTCCTGAGCCGTTTTGCCGGTTTCTTTTTTGATTACATCCCCGAAATAATTGGCAGAAAGATTGAGCTCTGCTGCGCACCAGGCAACCGACGGCAGCCCGTTTTCGTAAGGTTTTTCCGATGAATAATACCCATTCAAAACACCTTCGAATCTCTCAAGTATGCTGTTGTTAGAATGGTCGCGTGTTATGAATTGCCGGTCATAAAAGCGGGTGCAGTAATCCAAAAGCAGTTCGATATTGGCTGAAATTAGTTTGCGGCTATGCTTGTCGATCGACTGGTCCAGTTCGTGCTGGATTTTGCCGAAAAGGTCGAGAATGATGTGTCTCTCTTTGTCAGAAACGTGTAAGGCTTCATTGACATCGTAGGAAAAGAATGAGTAGTCGTGAATGTGCCTTCCCAGCGATGTTCCTTTAATGAGCTCGGGGTGGAACAGCAATGCCCAGCCTTTCGGCTCAAATGTCTTAACACCAGGCTGCACGCCCATCACCTGGCCCGGCGCAATAAATACCAGCGTACCTTCCTGATAATCGTAGTGGCTGCGGCCATATTTCAATTCCCCGCAAACCAACTCTTTCAAATACACCGCATACAGGCCAAAATTGAAGGTCTTTGCAGGCATTGCCTCTGCTTTGGACAAGTCCAGCAGGGTTACCAGCGGATGCTGCGTTTTTACGCCACGCATGCTGTTGTAGGCAGCGACGCTATCGAGCTTAACTATCTCTTCCATAATCATTTATTATTTACTGACTTAAAGTTACGCAGTACACTTGCCATCAAAAAGCCCAGGCTCGCGAATCGGTAATATTGGTAGCGAAAACCGTAATCTGTATCCTACTTGACTGGCCGCAGCGACTGAAATTTGCATTATCAATTCATAGCAACGAACAAATGGAAAACAGGAGAAATTTTATCAAAGCTACGACGGCACTGGGTGCAGGGCTATTCGTGCCATCGGTGCAGTCAAATGCACAGCCAGCGAAACCGTCCGCTAAACCTAAAACGCGGACACTGGGCACGGGTAAGAATAAAATCGAGGTTTCCTCGATCGGACTGGGTTGCATGGGCATGAGCTATCACCGCAGTTTTATCCCCGACAAAAAATACATGGTCTCCCTTATTCACAAAGCTGTGGATATGGGTGTCACTTTCTTTGATACCGCAGAAGCTTATGGGCCTTACCGGAATGAGGAGTTGGTCGGCGAGGCGCTGGGTGCGAAGCGGAAAGATATTGTGCTATGCACCAAATTCGGCTTCAACATCCAGGACGGAAAGCTGGTGGGGCCAAACAGCGACCCTAAACACGTTCGTGAAGTGGTCGAACAATCCTTAAAAAGATTAAAAACCGATTATATAGACCTGCTTTACCAGCACCGCGTCGACCCGAAAGTGCCGATTGAGGATGTGGCAGGTACGGTTAGGGATCTAATCAAAGAAGGAAAGGTCAAGCATTTCGGGATGAGTGAAGCCAATGCTGAAACCATCCGGAAAGCCCACGCCGTGCAGCCACTGACCGCTCTGCAAAGCGAATATTCTTTAATGACACGCCAGCCGGAACAAGACGTCATCAAAGTCTGCGAAGAGCTCGGGATTGGTTTTGTGCCATACAGTCCGCTGAGCCGCGGTTTTCTTTCTGGATACATTACCGAACATACCAAATACAACCCGGCCAACGACAACCGTCCGACGCTGCCCCGCTATCAGCCCGATGCGATCAAGGCCAACTGGGTGATGATCGATACACTTACAAGTTTCGGCAACCAATGCGGACTATCGGCTGCTCAGGTTGCACTGGCGTGGCTGCTAGAACAGAAACCCTGGATTGTGCCCATTCCCGGAACGACCAAGCTCGCGCATTTGCAGGAAAACCTTTGGGCAATGGACTATGAGTTCACGCCCGACGAGTTGAGACAATTAACGGCGGATCTAAACAAGATAACAATCGTGGGCGACCGGTACACCGGCCAGTCAGCGCAGCAGGTAAATAAATAAAAGGACCTATTTCCCGGTTGTGATTCAAGCCACAGGAAATTAAACAAACTACAAATGAAGAAAGTAATCATTATTGGTGCAAGCGGGAGCCTTGCCCAATATGTAATTGAGGCAATCAAGGCGCTAGAAGGCATCCAACTAACATTATTTGTTAGAAACCGGCGGAGGTTGCACAAGGGTGCTGAACAAGGCACAACCGTTATTGAGGGCGATGCGATGGATTTTCTCAGCGTTCGCCAAGCGATCGATGGACAGGAAATAGTTTATGTAAACCTGGCTGGTAACCTGGAAATTATGTCTGGCAATATTGTCAAGGCAATGCAGGAAACAAGTGTCGGACGTATTATAGCGATCAGTTCGATTGGCATTTATGAAACACCATTACGGCCAGTGCTGCGACCTTACAGAAAACTGGCTGATATAATCGAAAAGTCAGGGTTGACCTACACCATACTGCGGCCTGACTGGTTTACAAGCGATGATGAAATCGACTTTGCACTAACTAAAAAAGGCGAGCCCGAATCAGGTACTGCTATTTCCCGAAAAAGTATTGCCGCATTTGTAGCGCAAATTGTTGAGAATCCTGATTTGCATCAAAACGAAAACCTGGGAATCAGCAAGCCAGAATAGCGTTTTTGGGTTACCACTAATTTAAAATTTAAACTACTAGACAATCATGCAACAAGTAAAAGCCTACGGAACCGAAAATCCGTCAACACCCCTGCACGAGCTCACCATCGAGCGCAGAGAACTGCAACCACATGATATCGAGATGGAAATATTGTTTTGCGGAATTTGCCATTCCGACCTGCACCAGGTAAAAGCCGACTTTGGACAATATCCTGCTCCCATCGTTCCTGGCCACGAAATCCTGGGTCGAATAACCGCAGTTGGCAACCATGTCAAAAACTTCAAAGTGGGTGATCTGGCGGGTATTGGCTGTATTGTTGATAGCTGTGACCATTGTGAATATTGTAATGAAGGTATCGAGCAATTTTGCGAAGAAGGTGTAACATTTTCCTTTAACAGCCCTGATAAAGTGTCTGGCGGCCATACTTTTGGTGGCTTCTCGAAAACCTATGTCTGTAACGAAAGATATGTGCTGAATATGCCTGCTTTCGAAAATCTGGCGGCTGCGGCTCCGCTACTTTGCGCGGGTATTACCGTTTACTCGCCGCTGAAACACTGGGGCGCCGGGCCAGGCAAAAAAGTAGGTGTGCTGGGAATCGGTGGTCTGGGCCACGTGGCAATCAAAATTGCCAAAGCAATGGGTGCCGAAGTGGTTGTTTTTACGACGTCAGAAAGTAAAGTGGAAGACGCCAAACGTCTGGGTGCCGACTTTGCTGTGTTATCGAGCGATGCCGATGCGATGGCAGCCTATACCAATAAGCTGCATTTCATCATCGATACTGTTTCGGCCAAGCATGATGTGAACACGTATCTGGGTCTTCTTCGCCACGATGGCACAGTCGTGCTAGTCGGGCTTCCTCCACAACCGCTGGAAATCGGGGCATTTAATGTAGTGATGGGAAGAAAAAGTTTCGCCGGTTCCAATATCGGGGGCATAGCCGAAACACAGGAAATGCTCGATTTCTGCTTCGAACACAACATTACTGCTGAGAGTGAGATTATAGATATTCAGGACGTAAACACAGCATTCGAACGTCTTGACAAAGGCGATGTGAAATACCGCTTTGTGATTGATATGGCATCTTTGGCCAGCTAGCAGTACCTAACAAATCAAAGCGGGGGAAGATAAAAATCTTCCCCCGCTTTGATTCTGGATACTAATTAATAATTACTGAATCTCCCCTAACATAGGATCTGATACAGCATCGCGGTCGCCGGACACCGTGCCGTGCATGGGTAAGTTGGCACCTCGTATCAGTAATAAACCCGCAACATGCGGGGCAGCCATGGAAGTGCCACTCAAAGTGGCATAACGCCCTCCTGAATACGTTGATCTGATCCGCACTCCATAAGCACAGATATCAACGCTGCTTCCGTAATTTGAAAATGAAGCAAAACGGTTGTTCTGGTCCATTGCGGAAACCGTAAAAACATTGGCATGATTAACCCGAGCAGGGGAATAGCTTGCAACGTCTTTATTATCATTTCCGGCCGCGATAGCAAATAATATCCCGGCATTAGCTGCCTGAAGAATTGTTCTTTCAAGTGTCGTTGATATTCCTTCGCCGCCCAGGCTCAGATTAACGACATCGCCCGCCTTGCCATTCTGTATTACGTAATTCACTGCCTGAATAATCCCCGAAAGTCTGCCTTCTCCCTCATCGTCCAATACCCGCAGCGCAACTAACGAGGCGCCGGAAGCTATTCCAGTAATGCCAATGGTATTGTTGACTGCGCCGATTATCCCCGCTACGTGCGTGCCGTGGCCATTTTCATCATCCGCAGAAGTCTGTCCGCTGATAAACGATCTACTTCGTGCGGCATCCACATTCAGATCAGGGTGGTCGAGATCAATGCCGGTATCTATGATCCAGGCAGTTTTGGTTGTCTGCAAATCCCCGCGACCGTACCCTGTCTGAGATACATTCCAAGTCAGCGTGGATGTGGTAGCAACATCGACACAACTACAAATAGACATGATCCTGTCGGGTTCCACAATCGTTACAGATGGATCATGTCGCAGCGCCTCCGACTCCGCCTCCGTCAAATGTGCCAGGAAAGTAGTCTGCTCACCCGCGGCAAGAACCTCTGCTTGCGCATTGGCTATTCTTTTGCCATTCAAAAACTGTCCAGTAAGTGCTTCCGCTGCGGCTACGCGTGCCGTGGAAGCATTCGGCAGTGGTTGTACAGGCTGGTAAGTGACAATATAAGCCCCCGAAACGACCTGGCCCCTGTTTGCAGAAGCTGCTACCAGGCAATCGGCCGAAAATTCAGGCTCCAATTCATCGTCGGTCTGACACCCGAGGAGCGCAAAACCGAACAGAAATGTATTAGTAAGAGAGAAGGACAAGTATCGCGACATGTAACTGTACGGATCAGGTTAAAAATTAAATCCAAATAGAAACGTACAATTATGCCATGCGTGCTGATGTTGGTTTGTTCAAAATATTAATACGCGAAAACGTCGCTGAACGTGTAAAAATGTGGTATATTTTTTAATTCAAGTGCCTCAAAAAGTAGAAGCAACTGATTGTAAAATGATCCACTTTCCATTACGTTTTTCCAGCGTCATTTTCTGCTGCAAACGCCATGTGTTCCTGCTGCCCCAAATGCGGGCATCAACCCTGTTCTTCACGGTTACTTCGGCATTATCGCGATTCAACTTTACATCATGAGCGACCTCTTCAGCAGAATAATACTTCATGGTCTCTTTTTGCACTTCGCCGAACCATTCTTTTTTTGGCTGGACGTATCCTGTCATGTGGGTCAGCGTATAATGCTCGTCCAAAATATCATTCATAGACACAGTATCCCTTGCTATCATGAGCTGGGCTAATTGCCTCACTGCGGCAAGCACTGCGTCTTCGTCGTTTCTTGTATTTTGTTCCATTGCCGGTTTTCTGTTTTGAGCTGTCACAGCAATTGAGCCGCCAAAAATGAATATTGTTAAAAGGATGTGTTTCATTACGCAAAGGTCGTCCTCATTCATTTAGAGGAGGTTATACTAATTACTGCAATCCTTACCATTTTTACTGATATAGCTCAGGCATCTCGTATTGGGAACAGTTCGAACCTTTGGCAACTAATAAGCTGCGTCGGTAATATTGGTAATTCAAACCGTAATCAGTATAACCGGTTCATCAAGGAATGCGACGAAGTTTGTGCCATGATATTTTGCTGACATTAACAGCAACCACATTATCAGCTTAAAACATAAAATCATGAGCACAACAAAAGATATTATCGTACTTACAGGCGCTGGCCAGATTGGAATGGCGATCGCCAGAAGGATGGCTTACGGAAACAGAATTTTTGTAGCCGACTGGAAATTCGAGAATGCGGAGGCAATTGTCAAAACATTGAAAGAAGCTGGCTTTGACGCGGTTCCGTTCAAAGTGGATATTTCGTCCAAAGAATCCATCCTTGACCTCATTGCAGCGGCAACGAAAGAAGGGGAAATTTCTATGCTAATCAATGCGGCTGGATTATCTCCCAGTCAGTCTACCAAAGAACACATTCTGGCAGTCGACTTGTACGGAACTTCGGTGTTGCTGGAAGAGTTTGGCAAAGTGATCAAAAAAGGTGGCTCGGGCGTCACGATTTCTAGCCAATCTGGTCACAGAATGTCCGCACTTACGCCGGACGAAGACAGATTGTTGGCATTAACTCCTGTCGAAGAATTGCTGAAACTGGAAATACTCAAACCGGAGAATATCAAAGATACGCTTCACGCCTACCAGATGGCGAAACGTTGCAACGTCAAACGCGTGATGGCGGAAGCAGTAAAGTGGGGCGAACGAGGTGCACGCATCAATTCCATTTCGCCGGGAATTATCGTCACACCACTAGCCCTGGACGAGTTCAGTGGTCCGAGAGGTGATTTTTACAAAAATATGTTTGCCAAATCGCCAGCCGGTCGCCCAGGCATCGCAGATGAAGTTGCTAATGTTGCCGAGTTGCTAATGTCAGAACAGGGTGCATTCATTACTGGCGCTGATTTTCTGATCGATGGTGGTGCCACTGCATCCTACTTCTACGGCCCACTTCAACCCGAAATGAATCAGTCATGATCGGCACCACCAAATTTCACTATAGCTATGTGATCGTAATTTGCTGCTGTCTAATCATGGGGGTGGATATCGGACTAGTCATGAGCTGCGCTGGCATTTTCTACAAACCTGTGAGTTCTGACCTTGGCGTTTCTGTTGGAGATTTCGGACTTTATATGACCTTCATTTATGCATTATCCTTCCTAATGCTTTCACTTGCAGGAAGGATGATGGATAAGTTTAGTGCAAGATGGTTGCTCACGATCAGTTCCGGGATTTTGGGATTGGTATACATCGGTATGTCGACATTCTCTGCTGTTTGGCAGTTCTATGCGGCAGGAACGTTGATCGGTGTGGCGCTCGCTTTCCTTTTATATCTCAGCTATCCTGTTTTAATTAATCGATGGTTTAAGGTCAGGGTCGGTTTTTTCATCGGCCTGTGCAGCGCTGCCTCGGGTGTGGGTGGGGTATTATTCAATCCACTCGCCGGTCGTTTAATCGCGGAATTCGGCTGGAGAAATACCTACCTGATCTTCGGGATTGTCATTTTGTTAATAGTTACCCCAGTGCTTGCATTGTTACTGCGTAACCATCCGAAGGACATGGGTTTAGCTCCTTTTGGAAGTGATCAGCAACAAAACGACGGATTAAGGACAGGGATCGCATTTGGGGAAGCTATCAAAAACCCTGTCTTCTATCTGCTACTTGTGTTTGCTTTTTTTATGATTTCAGTTTCAACACTGAATTTATTCCTGCCTACTTATATTACCAATTCCGGATTTTCAGTAGAACAATCCGCCTTGGTAGCATCTTCGGTAATGCTTGGGGTTACCGTTGGTAAGGTGGCCTTAGGTTTGATTAATGATAAAAGCTCTCTTATAGGGGTGTTAGCTTCCACAGGACTTGGCGTTCTCGGATTTGTGTTTTTGCTTACAGGCCAAGACAACATTGCATTCATGCTAATTGGTGCTTTCCTGTTTGGCTGGGCATATGCGGGTGTGACTGTCGAAACGGCTCTGCTGGTGCGTTCGGTTTTTGGCAGCAAAGACTATGCTCGTATTTTTGCCATCATATCGATAGCGCTGGCCGCAGGCGGGGCAGTTATGGCTGGTGGCTGGGGTTACCTTGCTGATTTTATTGATTTCAAAATTATCCTCATGACTGGGATCGGGTGTTTAGTGATTTCAGGGGCGATAGGGTGTTATGCGCTGAAAAAAAGTATGAGGCGTACAATTTGAAGGCTTCCAACCTAGCCCAAAAAGCAAATAGTATTGAAAGAATGAAGTTCTGAAAAATTCTCGATCCTACAACGGTGCTTTGAGTGTCAATTTTTACCTTTTCGTGATCGAGAAGTTAGCAACGAATACGCAAGGGAGAGCACTACTTGTAAAATATCCATGTCCAGGCAAGTCTTTTCCAATTCCGGAGCATACGACCACTTGCATTTGCCCACCCCTTCGCCCCGTAGTGGTTGAAAAATATTGAAGAATCCTCGGGAGTCGAGCCTTGCTGCAAAAAATAAACCCTGACGTGGATTTCGTCAGGGGGACATTGGCTTCCAAAGCCAGATAACAATCTTTTTTGCTTCATTTGACCGCAGCAGTTTTAAACTTTTCGAACATCTTGTCAATGTCTGTTCGATCGTAATAGATCACACCGCCAATCCGCATAAAGGTGAGCTGACGACTTGCGCGCATGGCATGCAGCTTGCCGGGCGAAACATCGAGTAACTTCCTAACCTCCCGAGATTTGAGCCATTGCTTGGATAGCTGAGTTCCTCCACCTGCAAGCAGCCGTCTCATTTCGGAGAGCATTTGCTCCTTAAATTTTTCCAGATCCGCCAAAGTGACTAGTTGATGCGTGAATAATGCCGATCCCTCCTCTGTTTGCTTTCGCCTCTTTTCCATTGTTCCCTGTTTTACGTTACCAATCCAAAACATCGATTATCACGTGTAATCAATGTCTTTGCCTGGAAAATAATAAACAGCATTTGGTTATTGCTTCCTCTTTTTCGCGGTGGAACAAAAAGAATAAAGTGCAGTTCGATGCGGGCCGCATCGAACTGCACTTTGCCTTCAATAATCTGTGAAGATATGACCTTCGTGTTCGCTGTAACCTTCTAAAAACAGGTCTCTGGCGAAGGCTTCGTAATCGAAATAACGTTCGAGACTCGCTGGAGCCCCTGACAGCAAACCTGTGTCTTCGACATATTGATAGGCGTATTCAAGTGTAGCGTCTTTCCCTGAGCCACCAAAGAATCCTTGGTAGCTTTCCTGGAAACTTTCAATTTGGTCTTCCAGTTCGTAGCCGTTGGATGGCCAATAGTTGATCTGCTTACAGTAAATCTCGAAAGCTTCCGCAGTCTCATCGTCCATTTCACCGGTGGCCTCAAAGTAGGCGAACGCCTCTTTATGAAGGCTGCATTCCGATATTAAAAAATCCGGGATATTTTCCCAGTCTTGGAACATGAGCTCTGGGTCCAATTCATTTCTATGAAACTCAAAGCAGTCTTGCAGGAATTCTTTGAGGTCTAAATAGTCCGTCAGGTCAAACCACTTACCGAACAGCGACCCATTGTTATATTGACCATAGGTTCCTACATAGATTCTTGGAGCATTTTCGAGATTTCTCATGATTGAAAGGCATTTTAGTTGCTTTGGCCCCGGCTTTGTGCTCAGGGCAATCGCTGCCTATCAATCGAAGAAAAAATGACGGGGCCGGTCCCCCCTGGTTGCAAGCCCATCCGGCGGTTTAAGGTGCGGCTGGCAGTTGTGCGGTCAGCTAAAAAGCCAGATGACGCAGTGTAGGCTAGCAACCGTCATTTTTTGCTTTGTAACTTTCGTTTGCACTGAACGCATCTTTTAGTGATTCTTTTCAGCAATCCGAGCAACTTAAAAAGGCAGGTAGTCACCTCCCCGCTAAAATCCGACAGCAGTCATTCGCTCTTCGAACACCGTTTCGGCTAATTCCAGTAGGCGGAAGACTCGCGGGGAAATTAAATGAAGATCTTGGTCGCTGATCTGATAATGCAGATTGTACCTAGCTTCCAGGTATGCATCTTCCAATAGCTGTAAAAGCCTTTCCTCATCCGGCGAATCGCCAGGAAAGATGTTGTTCAATTGAGGAGCTAATCTATGGTTGAACCTTTTAAGCGATCTGATGGAATGTGTGCGCCGTTCGCTTCCGTAAAGCGCGATAGCGGTAGTACGAAATGTAGTTTCAGCGGCTTGTTGAAGCAAGAACATCGATAGTGCGTACTCACTTATTTGCCGGTAGTATTCTGCTCCCTCGAAGAATTTTCGGGCTTTGCTCATTCCCATCGTAAAGCCATGCCTTGACTGCTCAATCAATCGTTCGAGCGCTTCGGGCAGTACTTTCGGCAATGGTGAAGGGCTTCTTTGGTAAACCAGGTTTTCGCTGGTACAGGCCATAGAGAAATACACTTGCCCGCTAGTAAGCGCCTGATGGATATCCGATAATTTGTGAACTGAGCAGCAGAGTTTTTCATCGCCCATACTAAATAGGTCAACTATGGGTTGATGCACTTTGAAGGGCTTTTGGTTATCGTCAGCAAATACAATCAGCAGGTCCCTATATGGCTTCTGCTCCATTGAATCTGGCATGGGATGCTTTACCTCATATATTAGTAGTGGGTCGAGTGCTGCAATTACCAGCTCTATGATTGCCTTGTTACCAGCCAGCTTCCCAAGGCGGCGTTTCTGATACGGAATTCCGTGATCGTCTCTTGAAATGAGATAAACGGCTTCGAGAAGCGATTCTAATAACTCGTACTGGATGATTTCAGCACATTCGCCAGTCGCCTCGCAAATACTCACCTTACTTAATCCATACTCCACCCAGTCTTCCAGAATTCCTTGCCACTGATCATAGCTGTAAGCATCAAAAACGCGCTTAATCGCTAGAAGTGGTTGCTCGGTCTCTGCGAGCGACAGCCTGCGGATCATGCCTCCATGCCGGTCGTTGAGCTCCCGGACATCACGCATATACTGCCGATCAGCTTCAATTTGCGCATGACTGAAAGGCTGAAAATCGCCCGCATGCAGATCAGTCTCACCGTCTTCGGCAACATCTAATAGCAGCCTACATGCCGAAATGATCTTTTGCAAATGTCTTTGCAGGCAAAGTACCGTGGACGGATCACCAAGAAATGAAAACGGCTTCTCCGTCGTCACTGCTTTTAGGAATTGCCACAGTTCGACACGTACGAATTCCAAGTCAGTCGCGTGAAAGAAATCTGCAATAGCTTCGCGGGCATCGGCAAGCTTTCGCTCGCTCGAACCCTGATTCTCAGTTGATGTTAAGTTTACAGTCTCCATAGGCTTCTCTTTTTTTAGCAAAAAAGAAGCTGCGATTCAGCGTACCGAACCACAACAACTTGTATACTACCATAGACCATTGGTAAAACACTTTCTGCCGTATGTTGACCTTAGCGTAGATATTTCCTTTATTTGTAACCATGAGCACAGCAACAAAGCCAAATCACATCGGTCACAAGATCGGCCGCATACGTGAACTTCGCGGTCTTAAGCAGGAAAGCCTTGCCTATGAGCTGAAGGTCAGCCAACAAACGGTATCGAAAATCGAGCAGAGCGAAACGGTCGATGAAGAGTTGCTAGAGCAGATCAGCAAGGTTCTCGGCGTTTCAGTGGAAGGGATTAAGAATTTTAATGAAGACGCGGTGTTTAACTACTTTAATAATTTTAATGATAATAGTGCAGGAACATTTAACCATCATTGCACCTTTAATCCGCTCGATAAGCTTGTAGAACTTTTCGAAGAGCACAAAAAGTTGTACGAGCGTCTATTGCAAAGCGAACGCGAAAAAGTCGAATTGCTTAAAGCAAAGAATGACCAACCGTAAATCTCCGAATTCGCTATCTGATAGGCTCACAACCTTGGCCTCCTTCCTCGTTTCAGCGATTGTTGGGGCTGCTTCTCCTCAAATGTAATCCATGGTCTGTATACAGCCTGACTAAGACGCATACTTGTTTCCTGCCAATCGAACTGTCTATCAAGTAGTTTGATCGGCACAGAAAAATCGATGTCCTGGTGATACAGCAGACTCGTTTTGGCAATCTGCGAACTGGCTTGAGGATATTTGTCTGTATAAGCCTTTACAAGCAGCCCTAGTGGTAATTTTTCCAAAAGCGAATAGACATCGATAAAGTCTTTGATTCGGCTTCCGTTTTGTACGATTGCTGAAAGCTTCATTGCACCGATATCTTCCAAGGAAAGCATTCTGATCCCGCTTGTTAGCTCTACGGGTTTGACCAGTGGGTATTGATGACTGATGAAATCTACTTTGACATCGTCAATAAATCCGAAGATGCCATTCTTGACCGTTTTTTCGTCTGTCAACCCATATACGGCTTTAAGGTGTTCACAGACGGCAGCGGAGTCAAAGTCTTTGCCGATAAAAAGGTCGATATCGATGGAAATTCTGTGCCCTAACTTTAAAGACAGTGCCGTTCCACCAACAAGATAAAAATCCGCAAGATTTTCATCGGCCATCAGGCGTCGGATCAAAGCCAGTGTGCTGGCTTCGACAATTTCTTCGTGTAGCATAGCATTTCCTCCTTTTTGATAGGAAAGTATGTGCAGGCCTCCTCGATGGCATAATCCGGCAAAAATACAATTTCGTTTTTAAGGGTGTCAATAACTTTTTGCAACCCATAGAAGCGGACCAATTCTTGCCACTGCTCTTCTTTACCGCGTTCGACAATTCGGGCAATAACGGTTTTGTAAGATGCCTGCCAGTCTATCTTCTCATAGTCCAGATCCCAAAACCATTTAGGGGCAAAATCAGGTTTTTCAAGTGTTTTTGGCTGTTGCATGGTCGTCAAGGTAAGAGATGCCGGAACTTTTAAGTTCAAAAGTTAATGAATCTATCGTGAAATCAGCTGCCTGTAAGCAAATAGCTGCTCACAGGCAGCTGCATTTATTCCGAGTCAGTCACAGCTTTGGCTTTTCTGCCACGGGGCTTGCCTGTGTATTCAGGCTTTGGTGCTTCTGCCTCTATGGTCAGCTCATATCCTTTGGTAGCCTGATCGAAATCAAAAGTCGAGATTTTGAAAACCAACTTTTGACTTTCAAAATCAACCCCACCTTTTTTCAATATAATAGCAAGCGGAATTACGTGCCCCCGGCCGCTTTTTTCGAAGGAAAATGTCTGATCCGAATTGACAGCCGGAACAAGGTATACCGATTTGATTTTTCGCTTTCCTTCCTGTACACCGATTTTAAAATTGGCCGACTCAGGATCAATTCCCAAGTCGCCAAGCGCAGCAGCTGGGAAAACAAGCTTGCCGGAATTAGAAATGTAACCAGTCGGAAGTGGCGCTGCTTTTGATGTGGCCTTAACTTTGGAAACGTTTTCCTCTGGGGAAAAGAATTTGATAGCTTTCAGTTTCATGGTGTTATGGGTTATTTGGGCTAAAATAAGTCATTCTCCCTAGAAACTGGCATTTTAAATACCCAGGCCCTGTTTTTTCTGCCTTTTTTGCTCATGCTGTAACTGCTCTTTAACCTGTATTCCGATGTTTTGAGCCAGCCGTTTTTCAATGGCGGCCAGGGAATAGCTTCGTCCTAGGTCAGAGCCCTTAATCTTGATGTTTTTCCGCATGTTATAAAATGCAATCCCTCTTCCAATATAAGTCTTGTAGCCTTGGGTTAACAATTTCGCTTTAAGTTCGTCAATCGAAGTCTCGTTATTTAATGCCTGATCAATAGATGATTTGAGCTTCAGATGCTGCTTGTCGGTCAGTACATTTTCAGGCCCCGGCCGTTTATTAATCCTCATTTCCGGCGCTTGGACCAATTCAAGCCGTTGCTCCATTCTGCGGCAGAAGTCGCCCGTTCTGGCGTAGTTATGAAAATGCTTTGAGGTATTTTTACCATTGGAATTAATGCGGTTGGCCACAATATGAAAGTGCAAATTAGCGCTGTCCTCATGTTTGAAAACCAGCATCTGGTTCTGTTCAAACCCAAACTCCTTGGCGAACTCCGTGGAAATCTCTGCGATCGTTTCGTTGCCGGGCTTTTCGCCTGGTGCGAAACTAAATGACTGGTGCCACATGAATTTTTTCAGGTTCGTATTTTGCATATGATTACTAGTAAACTGGTTGATCAAATAGTTCAGGTCCAACTTTCCGTTTGCCTGCATTTTTATACCGAGGTTTTGAATGTAAACCAATTCCCCTCGGACATCCTGTTCGTCTAGCTGTTGCCGCATCTTCGCGGAGACATGCTTGTCGTAATAGCAATATTCGATCAGCCCTTTGGCGTAGTTGCCCAGGCTTGCCTTTCCAATCATAACTTCATCCTTTTCATGGTTGCGCTTATAGCTTTTTCAATCTCAGCGTGAACGGAAAGGGCATCGGTTTCACCCGATTTCCAGAGCTGCGTTAGCTCTTCAAGTGGCTGCGAATAGTAGGCCTCATATTTTTCCTGCAAATCACCGATCAGCCGGCTGGTCGAACTGCATCGTAGTAGTAGCTGATATTTGCCTTCGGTTTCAGGTAGCATTTGAGAAAGATAAGACGTAAGCTCATTTGACCATTTGAGAAGCTCGTCGAACGCCTTTTTCACGCGGCGGATCTCAAAGCCTTCAAACACCCAAAGCGTGATAAGATCGGCGAGCAGCCTAACCCGCTGACTACTCTGCTGCCACTGATTTGAAACCATTTGATGCCCCTTAGTTTTTAAGGCAGCCAGTGACAAGACGCCTGAAAGTTGTTGGAGCACCCTAACCATCTCAGCAGTTGCCTTAGGCAGCGCCCTTTTCTGCGGTGTTTTAAAAGGAACGTCCAGCGCCAGGACCAAAAAGTATTGGCTGGCTGAAAGCCCGCTTTTTTCGATCAGCTCATTAATCTGTCTTTTCTGATCAGCGCTTACCCAGACTGAGAAGTGCTCCCTTTTTGCAGTGCCTTTCTCCTTGAGCGGTCTGCCTTTTTGTTTCTGATTTCTCATGTGTCTTTCTTGATTAGCTATGAGCCGGAGGCGAATAGCAGGGGTCCAGGGGTTTTCCCATGGCCAGCTCCCGCCGGGGAGTCGCTTTTTTGCGACGTACCGGCGATAGCTGGCTATGGAGGAAAACCACCGCAATGCATACGAAAGCTTACAAATGGCCGCGTTTGGCAACCAAAGTTCATAAAAGTCCACTTGACCGTTTTTTGCCTTTATTTTCTGCCCAAAGGCACAAGTACGCGCTTGTTTTTGTGGTCATACACATAATCCTCTCCGATCATGATATCCCCTTTTGAAGGAGCAGGACGGAGCACCAAATAATTCACCCCGTCCTTTTCAATGACCTTCCCACCCTGCATGAGCAGCTTGTAGTCGGATACGTTTTCAAAGGCATCGATAATGTTTCTTCGCTTCTGAAAACGCTCTTCTGTATACGCATACCAAAAAATCAGTACCGAGACTATGGTTACGGCAATGGCTCCCGGAGCCGTAACACCAAGAGCGTAAAACAAAGCCTCGCGGGTCGAACCAAAATGAACTGCCCTCTGACTTGTTTTGATTTTGGTCTGCGCCTGGCCGATGGCCTGCGTACAGCTCTTAATCTCAGCAGCGAGCCCCGCAAAATTCTCATGGATTTCCTCAAGCAGCATCGAAGTCCAGTCGTCCATCAGATGCCCGTACTTTTGTCCGTACTTCCCATTTAACCGGTTGAGAAGCTCTCTTAGCTGATCATTCATAGCCGAAATGGTCTCTAAGTTCCTTTGTCAAGCGTATTCTCGCACCTGGCCGGTACTGATCTAGGCTGTACCCGTTTCTAATGCCATCCAGTATTTGGATGCCCAAAAGGCTATTCGCGTCGAAATCTCCGAATTGCCGGTGCTTGATGCCGGTCAATAAGCACTTTTCTGCGAGTTCATCAGATAGGGTCGGATACTGTTTAAAGGTGTAGATGTTTTCCCAGGCAACAATTTCAAACTGCCCATCCAGAACTTCGAACATCTTCCTGAGGTAGTCCGCGCAGGCAAGGTATGCCCCGCCCGCTGCCATGATGATGTGGAAGGTGACCTCAAAACCCAGCTCATTGCACCAGGCCTTAAAGTCCAGATCGCGGGATATTAGTGCAGGGAACTGCTCGCTTTCAGGTGCGCCGAAGTCCATGTAGATTTGCTCAAAGGGACAATCTATCAGACTCTCCAGGTATCCCACGAATAAGTCCCTGACCAGCACATCCCTCTTGTCAATCAGCGACACGCTTTCCAGCCTGTCTTGCCCTAAAAATAGCAGTTGCCTGCTCGATGTTTTGGTGGAACTGTCGACATCGACAAACAAGGAAGAGTTGCCTGTTTCAGAGACCGCCCTCAGGTAAGTGTACAGACTCTTGCCAACGCCACCTTTGGCTTGGAGTATAAAATGAAATTTACGTTTCATGATTTTTCTTTTTAGCGAATTTGGACTCAACTATCATGTTGTCTATTAAGCTGATTTTTTCTGGATCGGTCCAAGTCCCATCCAGCCCGGTAGAAGAAGCAGTTTCCATTTTTCGATCCTTTGCTCGGTTAGTAGGCGGCGTCGAACCAGAAGAATGCGGGAGTTTTTTGAGCGGCCTTTTTTTGAAGTGGTACCGACAGAACTTAATATCGGTGCTGCTTATCAGGCCTTCACGCTCCAATTCCCAGCTGATTTTTTCTGCGATGTAAGCAGCCGTCAGATCCGAATGGATCAACTCCTGATAAAGCCGGTAAAGCAAGCGTCTTCTTTTTTTGTCCCGCCTATCAAATAAATCGACCAATGTTTCCTTATCCATGTGCTTATCCTATTTAAGGCACTGTCAAATCCTGAGCCCCATTTGTGTCGGCTTGAATCTGACGTTCATCGTCCGTATTCTTTACATCCTGGGGTATCCGCTCTAATTTCCATCTGTGCGCATTAGCCCTGATGTACTTGATATCGCCTACTGCGACCAACGCTTTGCCTAGATCTTGATTGATCAAGTCGACCAGAAAACCCATTGAATAATACTGAGCGAAGAGGTTTTCGTAATGCATGTAAAGAAACCTTCTTCTCTTGACGTCCTTGCGCGCATAGAGCATCAGGAGCAATTCTTTGGTTGATGATACTGGCTCCATGGTTATGCGCTTTGGGTTGGCTTTAAGTGTTTTTTTTCCAGCATCCGATGGCAGAAATAAAGCATACCGGTTTGAGCACATCTATGACACCGCGGTATCGGGCCGACTTTGAACAGCAGATGCCTCCGGCAGTAAATCCTGTTTGCGAACCGATGTCCAGGATTACCTCCGGTCAATTTTGGGCGGATTGATTTCAGGTCTGAGGGCATCAGGCCTGAAAAGATGGATTGCAGATTCTTCATTTGCGAACTGTTTTAGTTGAACATATCGCAAATCTCACCTCAGATTTTCACAATAACGTTCCTGCTATTCCGGCAGGAATAAAAAGAATTTTTACCAAAATTTTAGGGACAATCCGGCTTCAAAGATCTCGTAGTAGGAGCCTGCATTCGGTCACATATTTGTAGCGGGGCCGGTTGGTTGAACAGTTGAATGTATCGAGTTGTTCGGTTTGAAAGGCCTTAATAAAGGATTTTGGTGATATGTCATGTGAGAGCCAACTGTTAAAGAGGCCTGCCACCTGCGGCGCGGGCAGCTGCCTGTCAATGTGGCCTTGTTTGCTCAGGGTATAATAGAGAGCAGCCAGTTGAAGTCTTCCTCCGGTTCCGCTATTGCGGAATTGATAGATTCCTGGCTTCTCTGTCCCTGAAATCCATTGCTCTCTAAGAAGAATATCAACGAGTCGCTGGAATTTGTACTGCTTCTCGGGTTCATCTTTCCCTTTCAAGATCTGATGAAAGTGTTCAAAAGAAAGTTTTCTCGATGGTTTCCTATCCTTGGCCTGCTTGCTTTCTTCAAAAACTTGACCGAATTGGGCTTTCAAGTCCTTTCGCCAGCTCTTAACGTCAATTTTCTTATCGGCTTCACTACCCAACGCCAACCATTGATAGATGTCTTTGATCGTTTGCCGTTTGGCTTCGAAAGAGCTGTAATCTGGCCTCGATAAGAGATTTTGAAATATTTGGCGGTTACTTTTCAGAACAAACCTGATCCTGGCCCGGAGCACATTGATGTGCGTCCGCTTATGGGCCGGAATCCACCAGTAAGTCACAGGTCTTTCTAAATACCTGGCAAACTCATCCAAAAAGCTTGAAGTATTGTCGTCTATCGAAAATGACAGCCGATTGTGGTACAGAATCAGCATCCTGTTCAGACAGGTTAGTTCGCTCCTATAGAAGCTGCCTGTGAATTCTTCTGATAGATATTTGAGTAAAGGATATTGTAAATTGGTATGCAGGTTCATCTCTTTCTCTTCGTTTCGTTACACTTTGACCTACACAAAAGTCCTTTTAAGAAACTTTGCCAAGGCAAGATACAAAATCAGCTGGGATTGGACAAGACGCCAAAGAGACTCTATAGTGGCTGATAAGGTCAATGCACCGTTTTACCGTCAACATCCGCCGCTTAATTCGAACATTCAGATAGGTGTTAACTGTTCGACATCAAATCCGAATTCAATTCCACATTGGCGCGATTGAAGCTACTTTTGATAATGCGCTGGCACTATGGTATCAGCTTTCAAAATGATCATGGAGTGCGGGATAAGATCAGGATATTGTTTGAATAGCTTGGCGAATAACTAAAAAAGAGTCGAATAAACCTCCTCTTCTCATTGCAGCCCTTCTGGGTCAAGGCAACAACTGACCACATCCGTCAGTACGGATCAATACATGACTGACCTAGTCTTATTAGCCACCTGCATTTGCCGAAATTTACCGTCTGTTTTTTGTCACGCCAATAATTGAACCGATAGCAACACCTACGGATAATCCAATCGCTACAACGACCACAACATTTCCCGACGAAGCGACGAAGGCGGTCCGAACGCGCCCCCTAGGGCGGCGCCAAGTCCAATACCAATTCCTGGGTATTTATTTTTGCTTTCTGCCATGATCGAAGTTTTTACAAAGCTAGAAGAGTTCACGACGTTAGCTGCGAAAAATTCTTAATTTGCTTAAAATCAAACCCTTTGCTCATGTCGTTATTCCAAACAGAAAAAGACACAATTGTCTTCCTGGGCCTGATGGCCTATGCTTTCAGGAAATATGATGCCCCGAAAGATGCAGCCGAAAATGATGGGAGCATAACGCACACCAAAGGCCTAAACATATTCGCGACGATTGCTGACTTTCTGAACATGTGGTGCAGGATTATGCCTCGCTATCTCTTTCGCTGAAAGCGCAACCGGTAAGTTTTCATCCGCAAGCAGCTTAACGAAATGAATTCGCTTTGTACACAAGATTTAAGTACGTATAAGGATGGCAGTATCGTTCGGGTCGCGGGATTGGTACTCGTCCGGCAAAGACCTGGTCCGCCAAAGGTATCTGCTTCATTACTGTCGAAGATGAGACGGGAATTGCCAACCTGGTTGCTTTCAAAAATACATTCGCAAAGTTCCGCAAAGAAGTACTTAGGTCACGGCTGCTGATGGTGGAAGGGAAACTGCAGATAGAAGGCGTAGTGATACATGTAATCGCAAAGAACCTTTATGATTGTCTTATTTGTTACGTGGCTTGAACGCCACCCAGAAAGAAGAACCGGACGTAATGACGTTATCGCGAGCAGATGAAAAAGATGAATACACCTCCGAAATGGTAAATAAAAAAGCCACTGCGAAAAAGCCGGTCCAGATGGAGATATTTCCAGCTGGCCGGAATTTCAGGTGATGCCACGGACATAGAAAGTTAATTTGCCAAAACATAACCCGTTAAACGATTATCAATGATGACAACTGCCTATAACCCTTTTCTGGTGCTGGACATGCCTTACCTGAAAACGCTGCTGACAAAGGGTATGTATTATATCGTGCTGCAGCGCTTTAACTGGCCGGGCCTTCAGCCTGGCCGGGCTTTCATTGCCACTGCTTACAAGGAAAAGCTCAGAAACACGCCCTTAATTTGGAACCAAATGAGGGGCGGGTGATCGACGCATTACGCGAGATGGTGAGGTTTGTCTGGCTTTTTAACGATCCCAAGTACTTGTTGTTTGTCATTAAATGCAAGACGGACGACTGGGTATCAAAAGTCATCAGAAACTATCATAAAAATATTGCCTCCTTCATAGCTGCAAAAACAGGCATTTTACCCGATACTCCTATCGACATCAATATCGTCATCGAAGACGGTCGGGTGACGGCAGAGGTCCAGTCGGGAGAAAGCTAGCATAAGTTTGAAATGTACGAGATCATTAAATAATGCGTAGTTTCCACGTAGAGCAGTTGAGGTGGGGAAATCATAGCGCGAGTGTAGTCAATCAAATTCAAAACTTGATGTTTTTGAGACCGTTAGATAATTTTAATGCTGAAACGTAAAATGATTCGACTACGTCTTAATTTGTTATAATTGCTTCCTGTCTCACGGTCGAGCATGGAAAGCCCGGCTACGTGGATCTATCATTTGCGCCCGCCAGGAATAGTAACGAAGAGGCCCGCAGCCCTTTAAGAATATCCAACCACAAAATCGTGTTTATTCTTATATTTACACGTAAAGAGTAGCATAGGGGTAACAATTTGCAATGGTCAAAATTTGTTTCACGACTTTGTAGGTAGCAAAAAGACAAAAGTTCATTTCGAAGACAGTCAGATCGTCCAACTCGGATTTGCCACCTAAGACCCATATTTGACAAAGTTGCACCTCTTAACATGTTAAGAAACCCTAGAATGACGACAATAAAAGCCATAGAATATTCAAGAGATCTTAGAAGCCCTGTCCCGACCACGCCGCATATCTCAAAAATAATGAGTGCCAATAAGAGCAAAAATACTCTACCTGAGTTGGCGCTCCGTAAAAGATTGTGGAGTGATAATCTTCGCGGCTATAGGCTTCATCCCAACAAAATCCCAGGCAGGCCGGACATTATATACCCCAGATTCAAAGTGGCAATATTCGTAAATGGTTGCTTCTGGCACCGCTGCCCATATTGCCAACTACGCGAACCATCAGGAAATAGGGATTTTTGGGTAAAAAAATTTGACGCAAATATTGAGCGGGATACGAAGAAACGGAAACTACTTGAAGAAGCCGGCTGGAAGACAATAACAGTGTGGGAATGTGAAATCAAAAAATCGATCGATCAAAAAATAAAAGAAATTCAAAATATTTTAAATGAGTAACAAACTGACACTTCTTGATTTTTTTTGCGGAGCTGGTGGCTTCTCCGAGGGGTTCAGGCAGGAAGGTTTCGACATAGTCGCTGGCTATGACCATTGGGAAGCAGCTACCAAAACCTTTAATCACAATTTCGGGACGACCAGTATGGTAAAGAATATACTTGATTTCGAAAGCTCCGTTGAGGAAATTGAGAAGCTACCCGACACCTCGGTTATCCTCGGCAGTCCCCCATGTGTGACCTTCTCATCATCTAACATATCTGGCAAGGCAGACAAAACTTCTGGAATAACGCTCACTCAAATCTTTCTCAGGATAGTTGCTGTAAAGAAGTGGAAGAAAGGCTCGAAATTGGAAGCTTGGCTTATGGAGAACGTACCGAGTTCAATAAAACATCTAGGCAAAGAATATACCTTTGAAGAGCTCGGTCTAGCCGAGTGGGCAATTAAAAATAGGATAGGCAAGTCGAAAGTTGCAATTAAGTTAGATGGTAATCAAAAAGTTATTAACTCTGCAGACTATGGCTGTCCGCAATCTAGAGCACGTGTTATTTCCGGTGAGATAGTCAAATGCAAGAGACTTACTTTACCGGCGTCAACGCACGATGAACAACCATCGTCCCCCACCTCTTTACCAAAATGGCGCACATTAAGACAAATTAGAGAAGGTTTGCCTAGGCCAAGCAGTCCGAAAACTCCGATACTAATGTGCGACCCAAATTATCCATCGCTTGTTATCAGCTCTGATAACTTGACAGACCACTTCTACGACACAGGCCTGTTCAAATGCGAATGGAAACAGTCGAAGTTTTTGAAGACAAACCACCCATATATGGGAAAAATGGCTTTTCCAGAGAACGAAGATAGGCCAAGCCGGACGATTACTGCAACTAAGATCGGAACATCCCGTGAGGCGATAATATTTAAGTCGGAATATGACAGAACTGGTGACGGAGAATTCAGAGTTCCGACGGTACGTGAAGCTGCATGTTTGATGGGTTTCCCAGTCACCTATCAGTTTCTCGGTGGAATAACTGTAAAATGGCGGCTTGTCGGCAATGCCGTGAGCCCAAATGTATCACGCGCTTTTGCGAGACAAGTTAGGTTTGAATTAGGGCTGCCGCTCAACACAAAGCCAATAATAGAGCCGATGGAATCGGTCACTGACAGAAGCGACCTAAATACTTTTAAAGAAAGGATATTTCTTGCACCTCCAAAACGTAACCTTGGCTCTAGATTTAGGAGGCATCCTTTCAAAAATGGCAATATGACTGTTACACTTTCGAATTACGATATTGAAAATGGTGAGAAAGTGGCGAGTCATTGGAGGACATCGATACAGTATGGGAATGGGGAAGGGTTTCCAACCTTCAATGTTCCAGATAATTATTACAGAGAACTTGAAGCGAAAATAGTCCGCATGGTCGAAGGTAAGCACTTCATTTATGAAATTAATCATCGTCTCAACCCGCGAATCGCTCCACGAACTATATTGCAAGACCTCTACGAAAAGCAAAAATCTGAAAACGGCTATCTCGAGCCCACTGAATTGGTCGAGGAAGTAGGGGCTTTAATAGATGAGCTATGTTTGGAAAACTCGCTCTGTAGTCCAGAGGATATTCTAGTATTTAAAAACAAGGAAATAGTTCCAACAAAACAGGTTTTCGCACTATATGCTATAAATAAAATATCAAGCCTCGCTAACAGCAAATAGACTTACATGCCGGTAAACTTCTATCCCAGTAATCCAATAGATGCCCTAGAAGATATCATTGTAAAAGATGACGGGACACCACTGTATGGAGAAATAAGTATCTACCGGTTGCTAAGTGCCGAATTAGGCAAGAGCGCTCTTGATTGGGATATATGGCATGACTTAAAACTGCCAGATCACTCCGGAAGCTTCAACTATTATCAAAAAGTCAGTTGCCAAATTGACTTCTTGATACTCTGTAAGCATGGTCTGCTAATACTTGAAGTTAAAGGAGGTGCTATTTCAACGAAAGAGAATCATTTCTTTTACGGAAAAAATTTTGAGACGAAAATCAACCAAAATCCATTCAGACAAGCGGAGGGTTGTAAGTACACGATAAAAGACAACATATTAAACAATGTAAATGGTTGCTTCTTCTGCGAGGCAGTTGCATTCCCACATGTCGATTATCCATTTGAGTCTAAACTTTTCGACCAAAATCTTCTTTGGACAGAATATTTATCAAGAAATTATGGCCGATCTATCGAAGCATTTATTCTAAGTGTCTTCCACTACTCGAAAGCAAAGCACACGAGGTTTGACAGAAGCTATGCTGAGGTATCTCCGAAGGAACGGTCGTTAGTTCGAAAAACGCTAAGCCCCACTGTCAGTGACAGAAATTCACTAAATTCGATAAGTACAACTGACTGGCTTGGAATTCAAAATATAGACATACTGGACGGACTTAATAAGAATGAGAGAATTATGATCGAAGGGCCACCAGGCTCTGGCAAAACGACGCTTGCGAAGGCATACATAGACAAACAGTTTAATAAGCGGGGAATATACTTGTGCTGGAACAACCTTCTGATGCATTACACTAAGGACGTTCTTTCTCACCGGGGATGCATGTCTTCGATTGAAGTGACAACCTACTTTCGTTATTTTCAAAAGCTCAATCCCAAGTTAAGCTATAACCTTCTTGCATCGTACAACGAAGATAAGTTTTACAATTTAGTTAAAGACACGATATCGAGATTCATTGACGATGCTTCATTTTTACCATATGACTTTGTTGTCATTGACGAGGCGCAAGATCTTTTTGACCGAGGGTTAGACCTATTTCTTAATAAATTTTGCGGATCAAATGGACAGGGTCTAAAAAACGGCAGTTCATTGCTCCTTTATGACATTGACCAGAGTTACTCATACAACGGCAGAAATGTTCACGAGATCGCTGATTTGTTTTCGGAATATTACTGTCACTACAAGATCAACGAGGTAAAGCGAAGTACACAAAGTCCCGACATTAGAAAATTATCTTTAGCCGTTCTAAATGACCCAACCACTCTACTGAAAGGAAATATCAAAGGCACTTATCCCTCAATAGATATCGTGACTCATAAGTCTCTCTCAGAGGCAAAGTCGCACTTGGTAAAGAACGTCCTTGCGTCGATCAGAGCGCCGAACTCATCGCTACGTGGTGAAGATTGCACGCTACTCGTCGAATCAAGTTTACTTAGAGGACTTTACAAAGGTGAAGATCTTGCCGAACTCCTAATTATAAAAGATATTGAAGAAATTTCTGAGGCCAATATTGCTGATCGCTCAAACAAACTTCGCTATACCACCATCCTTAAATTCAAGGGATTAGAGAAAAAAAACATATTTCTCATCATTACTGAGCCCACTTTAATAAACCAGTATGAGATATATATAGGCTTAACCAGAGCAATACTTAATGTTCAAATTAATATTATTCGATAATGGACCTCGTAAACGACCATATTCGAAAGTATTTGAACGAATTTTTGATATCGTCTGACTCAACATTCTTGGAGCTATTTGAGGTTCTTACAGCGCCTGGCAAGTCTCGCTATGAGAAGACCTTGCAATATCTCTACTGCTTATTAATTGAGGTGGAGAATTTAGATAAAAGTCACCTAAAGGCGTTTCACGTGCAGTTCCAAGAACATGTTCCGGAAGACGGGAAATTATTAATAGCCGAATTTATCTGGCAGTTTTACTTTCGGATGTCAATAAATAACGACAACGGCAGCCCCGAGAGTACGACAGTAACTGACACAATTAACTATTTAAGAGCAAAAGCTCAACAGCCAATTCAAGCCCCAGAAAGAGTCTCTAAAGCACAGCTAACAAAACTTAGGAATGAAAAAAGAAGGCAGCGGCAACATTTAGGCTTCTATGAGACCCTCAAAGGTACTGCATCACTTCTACCAGAAACCTTGTTAAACCTTCACATGGCAATGGCGGAAAGACTTCGCCAGGTCATGCATGATAATCCAACATTTATATCCACTGCGCAAATAAATAATATAGATGCACATTCGTATGTAATCTATAATACGGAAAAGTTCGACAACATTTCTAAATTGAAGGTCGGAAATACCCCGCTTCTAAAAGTAGCTAAAAAGATCGTTCTCTTCGATTGTGAAAGTAGCATTAAGAGGTTTGGAGAATTGAATTTTATCCGACTCGCTGACTTAAACAAAAATCACAGAACCAACTTTGAGCAATTGCTAGTATTTTCATGGTCGCCAACGCCGAAATCCTTCTACCGATCAAAATCTCGAAGAGACCTTATAAATGAACGGTATAAGATCCCAGCTAATTCATCATACGTAATAACCGCGATGGAATCGCTTTTAGATCAGTCTGGTTGTAACCAAATATCAGTTCATTTCACAGGTATAGAGAATTCACATTTTTGGGACGCTTTTGTAACGGAAACAACAATTAGAGAATTATACGAGCTTCGGTCAATAAAACTATTGAATATATATTCCTTATGCTACAATGAAGACATCAAAAACTATCTGATTTCCGATTTGTTTGGCCACGATGATTCAAAGTTTATATCAAATTCAACTAAAGAAGCAATTAGTGAACTTGATATAGACACCTTGGCACGGATTAGAAATCTACTTGACAACGTATTTGATTTAATCATACAATCAGAACACAATCTAGAAATAGCGAAATTCGTGAGTAATGACAGTATAATTGTAGTTTCTGATCTTGTGGTGGCTAGCCAGGAATTGACCTTGAAAATTTCAGATGCACTTGGCCTGGGCGGGGCGAATAAAATTGCCTCATGGGCCGCTGTGGAAAACCTGATCGATTCTAATATCTTACTACTGTGCTACCAAGATCAAGGAAGATTTCCAAACCATATCCTTCCGAACATATTTGAATCAGCGCTTGCAACTTGCAACATGATCATTGCGGTGTACGTTAGTTTTCTCTTCCGTCTCCGCTATCAATGGTCTCTATACGCATTTAATCGCGATAGAATTCACTTTTTGTCTCATGATATTCGGCGGAAGCACTTCGCCTGGGGGGAGCTCCAACAGAAACTAAATTATTCGATTCCGAAAAAGAAGATGAACTTAGATTGGAGTCAAGAAAACCAATACTCAAGTTCAAAAATTGGGGAAACATATCGAATAAGATACAAAGCCGGGAAAGCCAGAACCTACACGTCGTCCGACTTATTTATCTTCAATAATTTTAATAATGGAGTCTATAGAGTAGATAGGATGGCAAATATCTTTGAAAACTTTCATGAGGGGGACGACTCGCTTGTAATTCAGAATTTGGATGATATTCAAGAGGATATTAATATTTATGATAAAATTGTTGATACGACAGTTCAGGAACAAGAACTGAGAGTGATCCGAAAACAATTTCAACTTGAAATCGATACCGCGGGAAGCCTTTGGAAGGTATTGCTCAAAGAACAAGCAAGTAAACACGGAGAAGTGTCTGCTTATGAGAACTTGCGGGACTATCTAAGGACGAGGAGGCTGAACATAGTATCATTCCAGCACTATAAGAATACATGGATAAATCCAGGTAGTGACTCGACAAGCCCATTAAGTAGGAACGTTTTCCTATCTCTATGTGAATACCTCAATCTGCCGCGAACTTATTTTGTAATCGTCCAAAGACTCAAGAATTCCGCGAAACAATCTAGTAGACATAGCACCCGTCAAATGAACTTGTTGTTAAAGGACCTATTTAATGACGGTTGCTTCGATGTAGGGGTCGATCCTCAAGCAGTTTTGGTCGATAGATTAACTTTTTATAAGAAAAATCACCCGCTCGATGAGCTTGGTATAGATGAAAACCATCTACTCGGAAATCTTGTGACCTTAGTGGAATTGATTATACCTGAACTAAGACTTTTTGAAATTGTGACCTTAGAAAAGATATACAATGAATAAGATATTTGAAAAACGTAATACCCTCGAACAATTCATACGTGAACAAACAATTGGTCCCGGAATAGCGGGCTATAGATACATTGACATCGACGACGTTATGCTCACACAGAAGTCGATAGCGGAGGCCCATCCGATAGACTATCATAATGAAATTCTAGACATTGTTCCCGCTGCTATTTACAGTACAGGGATATTGTTCCCCGAAGATTCGAGTGGAACATCAAGACTCGGAGTTTCCCGAGATGTCAATGAATACACTGATCCCGATGGTCAGCCTGCGGATGCTAGCTTAGACGAAAACACGGAAGACGATATTGACACATCCGATCCAGTTGAGCTAAACCAAATGTTCCCGAAAACAATGGGATTCTCTTGCTGTCTCGATGAGAAATGCCTTCTGGCGGGCACTATTGCCGTGAAAGTTTCTTTCAGGTATTACAGAAAGATCAAGCAGGATCGAAAAGGAAAATTCAACGAACGATATGGTGTTCTTTGTGAGATAGATAAAGATGAAGTCGAACGCTTATTAAATATATATTCTCTAAATCAATTCAGTTTGCGAACCGTATACGGGAACAATGTTCTTTTGCTATCAAAGCAGACTATTGATCAGCTAAAAGCGTTGAAGTTCACATTGCTGAATATTCAGAAGAGTGCTGCGGCGGTTTGGCATTCCGATACGGTACGCATAGTTCCGCTGACCAATTTGAAAGTGGAGAATACTTACTTAAGTAATTTAAAGTCATCTATTTACTACGAACTAAAAAATACAATTCACGATAATTCAAAAAAAATTGAGCTCTACAAAATTACCCAGAAGATCGAACTCTTCGAAAATTTTACAGATCATCTGAAAAATTTAATAGACATAAATTTGGATGGATACGGCATTTGGCAGTCAGAAAGTGTCCAGAAAATAATAATTATCGATAACATCGACTTCCCGAAGGATCAGAGAAAAAAGGTGTTTTTATATAACAAGGACAAAGAGTACAGCGAAACGATAACTGTTTTTGGAAATGGAAGTTCCGAAAAAAAAGGTTTAAAGGACATATGTTTATTCGACGTTGGTCAACAACAGGACTTCGCGTCACTATCTGTAAACCTTCAACTAACTCGTGACAGCAGGCGAGACAAAGGCAGCTTTTTCTTAAAGGTTCAAATCGTCAACACCAGTTCACCCTATGATGAGGGTCTGCAAAATCGTAGCCGGTATTACTCAACTTTCAATGAGCTTGTAAATCAAAAGTGCTTTTTTGGCGTAAATGCATCTATAACAAGCGAGTACCTTGTTCCATATAATAATCAAGCTTACGGTGCTAAAAACGGCATGTTCGATGAGGACACGACCACACAATTCATATACTCTCAATATAATGACTTTGGTATCGGCCATGGTTGTTCAGTAAAGTGGGATAATATGAGCGACGTGCAGACTATCCAAACAGAGTACATACCCGCGTGCGAAATCCCTGATGTCGATCCAATTCCAAGAGACAAAACGAAGGCAGCGGTTCTGGATCGGAACGGACAAGATTTCGTGGCCGCGAAATTCTTGACAAATACGAAGGTGCAAGAGTTTAAATGGCTCTCGAAGTTATCCGATGCGTCCGATGAGGAGATTGTGGCGTCGCTTTTAAGTTTTATAGACGCTTACGGCAGTTGGATATCTAACAAAAGGAAAAAGTACCAAGGCGAATTTGTTCATATTGCAACACAGGAACTGGATAAATGTGAAAAAGACTACCGTAGGATGCGAAAAAACGTCATCCAACTACTCTCAGGAAATGAAAACACCGAACATGTAATGTCTTTTCGGCTAATGAATACTGCGATGTTCATTCAACTTTGGCACTCTATTAAGGTCAAAGAAGATGGAGTTCGTTCGTTCTTTAATGACGAAGCATTTAAAAAATTCGATTTTGATTTTTACAGGACACACGCTAGCGACAGGTTGTTTCCGACTGAAGAGTCGGCGTCTTGGCGAGCATTCCAATTGGCCTTCATTCTTCTAAATTTAGACGGAATCTTCCAGCTTGGCGATGATCCCCAATGGGAGGCTAGAAATAATCTAGTCGATCTCGTGTGGTTTCCAACTGGAGGCGGCAAAACCGAAGCATACTTAGGATTAATTGCTTTAACCATTATTAATCGACGACGACTCACCAAGGAAAGCGGTGGAGGAACAGCCGCTATAATGCGGTACACTTTACGCCTTCTGACAATGCAGCAATTTCAACGTGCTACAATGATGGTCATGGCGCTTGAACAGCTTAGGCGTTGGGATATGTATGGCCTTGGGGCTGAGCCAATCACAATCGGCCTTTGGGTGGGCGATAAATCACTTCCAAATAGAATCGAAGACCTACTTGTAGAGTTTAACAATCTTAGCAACGGAAGAAGCAATAAAATTCCTTTTTCAAATTGTCCGTGGTGTGGATCAGAATTGAGACCTTGCCCTACCGGTAATGCGATAAGTAACCGAAATGATGTTTACAATTTTAATAAAGTGCACCTATTTTGTGATAACAACAAATGTAGCTATACTGAAGCAGACTTTTTTGATGAGGATATATCGAAAGGACCAATTCCGGTTAACCTTTGTGATGAATCAATATATCAGCAACCGCCAACGCTCCTGTTTGGAACCGTCGATAAGTTTGCTCAGTTAGCGCACAAAGTGAATGGAAATGCAAATGACCAAAATAGTGATTCTCGAAGGATATTTGGGAAAGGCACATGGGAAGCAGGTAAGCCCGTGGGCGGTTACTTACCACCTGACCTAATTATTCAGGATGAGCTACACTTACTTTTAGGACCGCTCGGTTCCGCTGTCGCACTTTTTGAAACAGCGGTCGATCAATTGTGTACATCGGAAAATGGGAGAAGGCCGAAAATTATATCTTCAACTGCTACTACCAGAAATACGCAGTTACAAATAGCTGCCATTTTTGATCGAGAAGTCAATCTTTTTCCGAAGCCAGGGGTGGAATGTGACGACTCTTTTTTTGCGTTCTACAGGCGAGTGTTTACTGATGCAGCGAGAAATGGTGAACAATTTCTTTCCAAGAGAAAGTACCTCGGGATTCTTCCCACCGGAAGAACGCAAATATGGATGCAAATGAGACTGGCTGCAATAATTATGACTCATCGAGCTATTTTTGAGCTAAGACAATTGGAAAACGCTAGCCCACTGGATTTCGAACAATATGAGACTTTCGAAAAAGCAATGGATTTCTACCACACAATAATCTCCTATTTCAATAGCTTGAAAGAGGTCGGCAAGACGCAGTCCCAAGTCCAGACCTATATTCTTAAGGAAGTGAGAAGGGTTTTCACCCGTGTGGTACGGCCACAAAAGTTGATGCATGCTCTGTATACGTATGGGCCGATGCGAGAATCGGAGTTAACCGGGCGACTTTCAGGCGAAGAGGTAAAAAATGAACTCGAAAATGTAGAAGAAACGTGGCGGGCCAAAAATCGTTTTGCGTGGAAACAGGAGACTGAGACAGTCAGAGGAAAGGTTCCTCCCGAGTTCGTTGTTGCAACAAATATGATTTCCGTTGGAATTGATGTGTCACGGTTCAATCTCATTATAATGAACTCAATGCCAAGAAATACAGCGGAATATATTCAAGCAAGTAGCCGGGTAGCACGAAATAATTATGGACTGGTCTTGACGGTGCATCATCCATTCCGGGCTAGGGACATTTCACACTATGAGAAATTCATCGAATTTCATGAAAAGATGTATAGTTATGTCGAGCCAATTTCAATAACTCCATTTACAAAAAAAGCAATCGATCGATACATGGGACTGTATTTAGCGACGATGATTCGACACCAAGTGGGCTTCATCGATCGAGACTCGGCAGATAGGATTTCGTCAATGTCTGAATTAGAGCTCAAGAAAATGGCCGACGACCTCGCTAGCTACTTCCTGAGAAGGCAAGAAAGAAGTTCGCGACTTGATGACTCTCTAAAAGGGTTGATCACCAAGGAGAATGTAGAATATATTGAAAGTTGGATTCTCAAGGCAATATTCGACTGGAAAGAGCAATCAGACAAAGCACTTACTGCGAATATGGACTTTGTGTTCAATAATAAAGCCGTTAGGTCAACTCCATCCCAAGAACAACTTTATGTTGACGTCGAAGAATACGAAGCGAATATACACAGCAAAAAATGGCAAATTCCAATGTCACTTCGGGTAATTGAACCCGAAGCAGCCGTAAAAATCTACCCCAAATAGAATGAAAATCATAAAGCAACATCAATATAACCAGGGAGTCGGAAAGTACAAGCTCCTGTCATCGACCGCAGGCGTCGGCTCGATTCTTACAAGTAAGTTAGGGTCATATGTATTAATCTCTGACATCAATAAATGGAATTTCATAAAGTGGGCAAATGCAAAAATTGAAGGAATTAGATCAAATAATTCTGATGATAAAAAAGTGTATGCTCTGAGTAAATTGGAAATCATGAATCGAGGATTACAATTTGTGGATGACCAGCGATTCATCAATTTCATTAAGAAAGAAAGAGAAATCGAAAATCTAGTTTGCTTCGTTGAAGTTCCTCACATGGCTTTGGATGAGAAGTTTAACACGCCAAAATGGAAGAGCCATCCAATTAAGGCAGCCCTACAAAAATCCGGCGAAGAACATAAGGGGGCTGCAAAGAACTACATGGTAAGTGCTACTCACTTTCCAAAGTGGTTTAGAAACAGCGATGGCGATTTAAAGTTAATCAGTGAATGGGGAGAACTGTGGGAGAAAGAGTGCAAAAAATTTCCCTCTACTTTGAGGCTTGATAACTTCGCTCCTCCAAGAGATGCGAGCAAATTTGTTAGAGAGATTAATGTCAAGAACGAGGACGGCAATACAATTACAATGCGTGAGTACAAAGTTCTTGATCAGACAAATCTTGTTCTCATTTGTCCCAATGGCCACCTCTCCGACATTCCCTGGGCAAATTACCTAAGGTGGAAAACTGAAAAAGCACTTCATCAACGACCGCCGAGTGATAAAGGCGAGGAACTCCTCTCGACGCAAATGGGAAGGCCTTGTTGCGGAAGTCCAAAGCTAAAATGGACAGAAAGCAAGACCAAGTCCGAGGGTTATGCGAGTGTCCATATCGAATGTTTGAACTGTAAACTTGGGTCAGGGATCAATAATGAGAAACCAAAAATAAATCTTGAAGGAATCAACTCGTTAGAACCGACCTGTATTGGACAAAAGCCTTGGGAGATTGATATAGCGGAGGTTCGCGGTATCCCAGTAGAATCCTGCTATGTAAGAGAGATACCACAGAACGGCCATGAAAAAATGAAGGTGGCTCTAGTAACGGCAAACAACGTGTACTACGCGACGGGCTTCTCCAGTTTATTTATCCCGTTACATTTGGCAGATGACAAGTCCAAGGAAATAATTGAAGCCATGGATGTTCTGGGGAGAAAATATAACAAATACTTAGAAAGGCTGGAAATTTCCCGAGTGCAATATTGGGCTCAAAAGTTTGATATCAACGATTTCATAATAGACAACGACCTACAGGTTGATAACATTGATGAATTCAAAGCGCAGCTTGAAGCGGCATTTCTGGAACAGCCCAAGGACGACGAAAGTGTAGATGAATACGAGAAATACCGATGGCAAGAATTCAGATGTTTTTCTCAAAATACGTTTATACCAGCATCGAATGATGTCGGGATCAGCTTTGCTGACATCGAGCTGCCTCTACCCTTACAGAACTATTTTAAGAAGGTTCAGCAAGTAGAGGAACTTAGGGTAACGAATGTCCAGCTCGATTTCGCGAGAGTTAAACCGAAGGAAAGAATTGTCGTCGATGGTATTGTTCAGGAATCCGTGCGGGGAAAGAATGTTTTCTCCACAAATCCAAAGGCGGTTTTCGTGCTTCCCGCGAACGAGACAATTGGGGAGGGACTGTTTTTTGAATTCTCCGAAGAGTACCTACAAAAATGGATGACAGATCACGAAGAAGTTTTGCAGACCCGTTTTTCAAAGCACATAAATCAGCGACCAATGGCTGATGCTCAGGGGCTAAGTTCAAAAATGAAAGTATACAACAATCGCTATAAACAATTTTTGATACATTCATTTTCACATTTAATGATGCGCGAACTTGAATTCTCCTGCGGATATCCGACAGCTAGTCTCAAGGAACGCCTATTTATCTCAGAAAGTCCTGAGCGAAAAATGGCCGGTGTGCTAATATATACGGCCGAGGGATCAGAAGGTAGCATGGGTGGTCTCGTTTCACAGGGTGAGCCGAAGAGGATATTGGAAATTATAAAAAAAGGCTTAGAGCGTTCAATCAACTGTTCATCCGATCCTTTGTGCTGGGAATCTGAAGGTCAGGGAATTTTTGATCTGAATCTTTCGGCATGCTTTTCATGTGGACTTGTCGCCGAGACTGCATGCGAGGAAATGAACCTAGCATTGGATCGAAGAGTACTTGTCGACGAACAGTTCGGCTACTTTAAGCACCTTTTGGCGGAATGATTTAAAATTGACATTGTCACTAGGGAGTTATGAACCTTATGCTCTTTCATGGAGTTGACGCTCTTTCACAGACCCGCGCTATGAAAGATCTAACACGTATGTACCGGTAAAACTGTATAGTAGACGTTATATGAGCCAAAGAGGTGTCTTGCTAAAATTGGGTTCAAGGATTAATAAAATTGTCGCCGACTGATCGACATTTTTTTTTCGTTATGACTCTATGACTGCTTAGGTGATTAGCTGCAAATACTATTTTGGACATGATTGGACAAAAAGGGGCAACCGAGGCCAAAGACATAAACCTCCACCTACAAAATTGCGAATAAACAACCGGCGGAGTCTTTTTAGGTCGTTCCATTTCTACTTGGGATTTCCGCGAGGTGGTGAGAAATCTAAAGTCCAGGAATTTCCAGTTTTGCAAATATTGAAATGTTGCCGACAGAAACAACATTGGACACTAACATCAATCGAAAGCGATGGAGCAGATCATAAAACCTCTTCTTTTCCTTCAAATACGTCAGCTATTTCAGTTACATTCGATACTCGGTATCGATATATGCGATGTAATGACACTCAAACATTAAAATAAAATCAATAATCCATGGCAAAAACAGTCCGATACAAAACCCTTGAGTGCAAACAGAATGACAAGGTATTCTATATTTCCGTACTTCCGAACTCTGTATTAAAATCGGTTTGCTTCGTTGCGCGAAGGGACGAAGATGCCGAAAAAGGGTTCCAGCGCACATTAAATGAATCACGCGCAAAAGATATTGCCCGGTATCTGGATGAATTGAAAGGGACAATCCCTTCAGCTTTAATTTTAAGTGCCCAGGATACTGCTCGCTTCGCTTTTGATTCGGGTAAAGGTGAAATATCGTTCCAAACAGCTACTAACAGCTTTATGGTCCTAGATGGGCAGCATAGACTGTTCGGGCTGTTGAAAGCAACGAAAGAATATGTAATACCGGTTGTTATCTTCAACAAGCTAAATACTACACAGGAAGTGAATCTTTTCATTGATATCAATACGACACAAAAGGGAGTTCCCACGACTCTCCTCTTGGATATAAAGAATCTCTCAGGAACAGAGACAAAAAAGGAGGAACGCCAACGGCAGCTCTTCGATCGACTTAATCGAGAAAGCATTATGGCGGGGCTTTTGTCTCCTTCCAAAAGTAAAGTGGGAAAGATCACCAGAGTTTCTTTTAACCAGTCCACTAACGATATATTCGAGAGTGGCTTCTTCTTAGATAAGGATAATGATACAATCTATAAAGGCGTGAGAAATTATTTGGAAGCCGCGGAGAAAATTTTCAAACGAAGCAAATCAGAAAAAGCAAAATTAACGAATGCGACTTTTTTCAGGGCATTGTTTGCAATTTTCCATGAGGCCGTTGACAAGGCACTACGAGAACATGGAGACCTTAAGGTTGAGTCATTCATTAATGTTATGGAACCAGTTTCGAGGCTGAATTTTGACTCGTATACCGGCACTGGCAACGCAACATTTAATAAAGTTGTATCGGACATGAGGAAAGAATTGAATGAGTACGAACGACGCTATAACCTGTTAAACGGCGGTGATTTATTCTAATGTATGGGACTTTATGGAGATAATTTTTTGAAAATTCGGAATCAACACGTTCTTCCGTTGGTTAGCTACGGTATTGCTAGAAAAAAGTATCAGTACTGGTCCTTTAAAGACATTATAACCAAAAATGTCATCTCTCTCAATAAGCTTCAAGGAAAATCTGTTGAAGTAGAAATCTCAAAGAGCGACTATTACCGTGCATTGCATTGTGAGATCGAACTTTTTATGAATAAAGCTACCATTCAATATGCTGATTACATTAAGTCACAAACCAGCTCCCCAAGCTGGTCTTTCGTAACCCTATATTATCTAACATTTTTTTCGACAACATGTTTTTTTAGGTTTTTAAATCGAGGCTTTATATTTTTTTCCAGCGAGCAAATCAAACGGCTTGAAGACTTCTCCCAGGCTGTATATTCGGACGTTATTTCTCTGGATAGTGGCAACTATTACTTTAATCTAAAAGAGACGACCGAAACGGATACAGTAATCATTACTTTGACATTCAAGGGCGATAACATTCATAAGCAAAATTGGATTCAGCTAGAAGCAACATTTCGAGAAATGTTAGCAGACTGCGATGAAACGGAGGAAACGATTATAAAGACGTTTATTTCTCACTTCGCCGCTTTTAAAACTGAATACCCGTCTTGGTTGAGAAATCGACTAAACTACAACAGCGACTCATCAATCCTCGACTTAGAAGCTAGCGTGATGCATGTAGATTTGAGTTCTTTTCGCAGCGATTTCCTAAAAGGGCTGGTGGGTGTTGACCTAACACCGGATATGAATAGTCAAATCGCAAGCATAGGTTTTTTATCATCATACCTTTTAGGTTTTATAACCGAATTGTACAAGGAATATCTGCAACGTAGTGAGCACGGAAAGGATTTTTCACTGGAACGAAAAATTTATCTCGAGAACAACAATATCAAACAAGATTATTAAATAAGTTGTTGACTAGTCTGTTTAGCATGTCATATTGGCTGGCGAACCGGTTTTAGATTCGCCCATCTGTTTTAAGCTTGTCCAAGAGGATGCACAAGTTGAATTTTTGTTTCATAACGCGATCTACGACAAAATCAAATTTTGCTGTAGGTCAGTATGACATTCAAGTTCCGAACTACCGTTCTGAATTGCAATTCGGACTCACAGACAAATAGAACTTCCAATTTTTCAACAAAAAGCTTGCTATCTTGAATATCTATATTGTAGCCATCAAAAGTGATAGATCTGAAAACATTTCCTTCGAGATAACCGTAGGGTTCTTGCGAACCGGCTTCACATGCTTCACTATCAAATTCAAAACTTAATTGATTTGGTACGCCAGTCACCGTTATTGGCAGGCCGGATTGCGCATCAGTGGCGGCCTGCAGTTTCCAGCTACCAAAAGGATACCTGGTGCCGGCGAGATTGCCAATTAGAAAACTTAATGAAGGAAATTTAAAGAATCTTTTTTCGACTATAAAAGGAATATTTGCACTTGAGTATTCGATTTCTTTACCTTGGTCATCCCAAGACCACATACTGAAAAAATAAAATCCTCCACTTGAAAGCGGCTCTGCCTTTGAACTCATGCCTACTACGCCATCTTTGACCATTTTTCCCTCCGAGTAGTCAACAATTAGTTTGCCCCCGGAAATCGTGCCAGATTTCAATCCGGAATTCCAAGTCCAGACGATATCGTTCACGTTTTCGACACTCTTGTTATCCAGTCTAATCTTCAAAAGAGAGGTAGAAATACAAATAGCAACCAGCTTGGAAGGAAGAACAGGTACAATAAACTTCGGAACCGAGGAGTGTAAACTAACCTCTTTCAAAAATGAGCAAAAATCTCCAGTCGTCAGTTGACGCTCCATATTTATCAGATAGCGGACACCATTCCTAGAATATGAATATTCACTAAAAGAAATAAGCTTTGTATTGGGGAAAACACTCGCCTTTGTGTTGGTTTCGCCAATAAGATTCAACAAATCCGTATCCGACAAGTTGAGCCGACAACGGTTAGGCGTGGAACTGTAGTCATTGCAGGACAGCAGCTGCCAAAAAAACGACAAAGTGGATAAGAGTTTAAGACAGCTTATAAGTTTCATAAGTTATAGCTCATCGAAATATTAAAATTCGCCTTCAAACGTGTTTGCTGATACGTTGCTTCATCTGCCCTTCCGAAATAATTGAATTGGTAATTAATACTCGAAACTTTTAAATAATCGACGCAGGCTTCTCCGTAAATGGAAACGCGAGGATTCAAATTATAGCGAACACCGGCATTCACACCGTGACCAAAGAAAGAGGAATGATGCTCATCTTCATCAATCTCCTTATCCGATGTTAAACTCTTAAATGACTGACGGTAATAGGCACTATTTAATCCGACATACCATGATGGTCTCGTCCCGTTAGGGCGGCGAAGAAAGTATCGAGCCCGCAAAAGCGGTAATGCCTTAACGAAATAAAAATTTGATACAGCCCCTTCGTTTCCGGGAAGAGTTAGGTATTTGTTACGCTCAATGAACCAGGAATTCCAGACATCTATCGCCGCATCAATCTCAAACCAATGACCAAGAACTGAAAATATTCTCGCGACGCCAACCTTAGCAGAATTACTGCTTCGTCGCTCCATATTGGGACCTGAAAAAATATCAAATTCACCGCTGCCGTAAACTCTTAAGGCATTGATTGGATAAGACATTCTGGGTCTAAGGTCAACTTCGAATGTTTTGCCTATAAGGTCTGAGGTATTGATTGAGAGGCTATCAGTTATACAATTTCGACAATCAAGCTTAAGTTTAACTACACTCGGGAGAATGTCTCTGTTGGTGACCAATTTCCAATAGCCAATCCCAGCTAGGCTAATTGTAAAAATCTCACTTCTAAGCAAAATGCTGCCAAGAGCTTTTGGTGAACCGTAGAATTTTATGTGTCCAGTTTTGACTGGCTTGGCCTTTTCGCGAATTGTCAAATCGTTGAGGCTGACGATTCGTTGTTTTTTACGGAGGAAACACAAGGAGTCAAATTGCGCGTACGACGGATGCCGTAGCCCTAATACGAAATCTGTTCCAATCAGGTTTTTACTGTCCTTTAAAATGAATTGAAAAAAACCGGAACTGTCAGTAACTGTTTCCCTCATACCAGAAGACTCCATACTGATTTGCACTCGGCAGCCAGGTAAGTCGTAATTATCTGGTCTTTTAACCCTCCCCTTTATTATTATATCTTTTTCTTCGGCAGACGTTAGGTCGATTGTCACGACATTGGGCTCCCCTTTCCGTACATTCAGGCTCATCACTTGGGCACGCCTAAGATAATAGTCATCTGATACAATGGTGTATATCAACGTTGTATTAACCGGATACTTTACTGAGGTTGTTCCATTGTCAAACTCATGATCGGCCCCCGCCCCATAGTTCTTATACAATATCTTTAACGATACCTCGCCTTTACGTATCATTTGACCTGACTCTTCGTCCATAATAACAAATTCTACGTCGGTCATATCTTGCGCCTTGGTAAAAAATATATTTGCGAATATCAGCGCTAAGCACAATAATGCGGTCCTCATAGTTTTACAGTTACATCAGTTTGAAATATGCCAACACGCTTTCTTGCATTTTTTTGTTTCCAGTTAATATCGATCAGAATGTTATCCTGTTTTACACCATAAATCTGAATTCTGAAAAAACCAGTTTCATTCGAAGTAGCTACCTTTGCTCCTTGATAGTAAATTGTGGCGCCCTTGATCGCCTGACTATTTTCGGTCACATGCCCTTGTATGTTGGTCATTGTATCAAGATGCATCTTTGCTATACGCTTGGCTCCACGTGACACCTTTTTGACATTTTCTTTATTGATGTCTGCTTTGGGTAAGTCGGAAAGTTTTGTCAATTCCTGATTTGTTGGAGTGTTGTCTGCTTTTTGATTTGCCTTATTAGCAATCGAACCACTGTCACTCGAAATAGTGTCTCGTTTGGCTGTGTTAAGGGCTTCTGAATAGGTTGTATCCACTGAAGGGCTATTAACACTTGGAAACACGTTTTTATAAAGCTCAGGTTGCCCCCAAATAATAAAACTTCCAAAACTCAAAATAGCAACTGACATCGTGATCGTAAGGGAGGCGATTAGAACGTTGATGAGGGCTTTTTTAAATTTGTCATTCTGTGCTTGTAACGTTGACAATAAGAATCCGATAAAGGAAATGAAAATCACAGCCAAAGCATATAGAAAAACGTCCTTGTTTTGCAGTTTATAAAAAGCTACCAAAGCCAAAATGCAGATGGTGGCAATTAATACCCAAGAATATTTTAAGAGTTTAAAATTCTTGATAGCCATAGAGTAGACATCTAAAATGTCTTTCAAAGGCCCCTTATTGTCTCCTACTTCTGACCCAGCCATTGCCTTCGGTATAATGTGAAATTATTTCTTAAAATAGACAGGTACGGCCAAAACCTAAAATTGGTGGATAATTACTATAACTGAGATTCGCCTCATCATGATTCATTATGTGCCTATCTCCTCGGCTAACTGGCACCCCACAAACGGTTCGTAATCACTTAGAGAAATTTAGTTAAATTTTACATAACCATTCTGCCCGGTCTCATACAGAACGCGAAAACTTATTAAACGGCAGGACAAGGTTGAGAATGGCGAAATAAACATATGCTAAGTCCTAGTATTCGCTGACTATCACTGTGATTTTTACATCTATCCACTTTCGCCACTAACACGCCGTTGCTTAGTAAATCATTGCAAATCAAGAAAGGGCAGTAGTTGGGTGGAATCTCAGTCGTGTGCGATCAAAATGATTTTCTGAATCTATCTCTCTAATTCTTAATCTGATCAGATCCCAATTTTTTCTTTTTTTTGAATCGGATAGATAGTGAGGTGTCTAAAATGCATTGAAGCGAGCTAAAGTAATCGGTTACCCAATCGGTCACCCAGTGGCAACTGAGGAGTTAATTTATTGATAATCAAGCGCGATTTTTATACGGTTAGAATCCCGGCGGGATTATATACTATGCGAATTGAGGATACCGATGGAACCGTTATTGCACATAAAGTGGTGAAGAGGTAAGACGCTATCGACGATCGCTAGCTGGCAATCCGCCCTGGGTATCCCTAAGCCATGCAAGCTATACGTAGTTTGAAAGCCTGGACGGATTATAGTTCCAGCTTTTTTCACCTGATAAATCAAAACATCGCTTGTTACGTATTACCGACGTATTTGCCCGGAAAATAATAAACAGTATTGGATTACTTCCTCTTTTTCCTGGTGGAACCAAACGTATTAAGTGCAGTTCGATGCTAGCCGCATCGAACGCGCTCATCCGCTGTCGTGACAAAAAAATAGCATCGAAAGGATGCTATTTTTTTGATCCTGATTTCGCTCAGGCTAATCCGCCATCACAGCCGATTACTTTGCCGGTCATGTATCCGTTTCCTGCCAGAAACAGGACGACACTGGCTATATCGCCCGGTTGTGCAATGCGCCCCACAGGGATTTGGGAAGCATAATAGTCGAAGGTTTCCTGTTTGGTTTCAGATGTGAGAAAATCCCACCACCCGGTATCCACAACGCCCGGCGAAACGGCGTTGATCCGCAGCTGTTTGAATTCTTTGGCCAGGATGGGCACCATAATTTCCAGCGCACCGTTCATTGCGCCAATGCCGGATGTACCCGGCATTCTGGCGCTGCCGGTAATAGCTGTCACCAAAGTAATGCTGCCGTTAAGGCCCATGTAAGGAAGCGCTGCTTTGATCGTCGCCAGGTGCGCCCAGTATTTCTGCTCAAAGCCCTCACGGAGATCCTGCAAAGAAAGGTCTGCGAAATTACCCAGGCCCTTGCCTCCGCTAAGGGCAATAACCAGATGATCGATCGCGCCCTGGCTGTTGAAAAAAGCTTCCAGGCCTCCGGTGTCTGAGCTGTCAACCTGCGCTGCATTCAGGCCCGATTGCTGACTGCTTTTTACTTTGTTTGCGTTCCGCCCTGTTACCGTTACTGCTGCACCGGCATTGGCGAAAAGTTGGGCAGTGACCAGGCCGATACCGGAAGTGCCACCGGCAACAATGACTTTTTTGTTTTGAAATTGGGATGTGTCCATAATCTGCTTTTAATTTTCCTGCTGCAAAGGTGGCGCAGTATTACGGCAGGTTTATTGACAGGATCATGCTTTGTATAGTCTCAATGGTGCCTGTTCCGGTATGTCAGCGGGGTTTCGGCGGTCAGCGTCCTGAAAAAACGGTTGAAAGATGCGGGGTCGCTGAAATCGAGTTTGTAGGCAATTTCGCTGATGGTCTGATCCGTATAGCGAAGCAGTGATCTGGCTTCCTGTAATAACATCTCTTTGATGCTGGCAGAAGCAGTACTGCCGGTGGTGTCCTTAATGACCCTGTTCAGATAGTTAGGGCTAACCGAAAGCAGCTGCGCATAATCAGAAACCTGCCTTTTGGCAAGATAATGAACGCTCACCAGTTTCCTGAAACGTGTGACCAGCGCATGGTGGTCGCTGGTGGCCGGGCTGATTTCTAGCCCCTGTCTTTCGTAGCTTCTTTTAGCTTCCAGCAGCAGTAGGTATAAATACATTTTCATGGCTTTCTCGCGTCCGGTTCTATGCTGCTGCAATTCACTATCCATATGAATGATAAGGTCAGTTATGCTGCTGAGCTCCTGATCACTGATCTGGAATACGGGTGTGCCCGTCGTATCGTAAAACGGAAACTCCTCCGCCACTTTCACGGCGGGCAGGATATCGTTTAGAAAATCGGGATTGAAGAGGATGTAATAACCAAAAGCGTCCCGGCTGATATTGTTTTTTGAAAAGATCTGGTTGGGAGAGGTAAAGGATAGTGTCCGTGGCTGATGTTTGTAAGCTTCCAATCCGATGCTCATATCCAGCGTGCCGTAGACCGTAATGCTGATCCTGTAAAACGCCGACTTTAATGGGCCCGTCGAGCTGATCAGCCCCTCACTGGAATAAAGCTCAAAGCCGTCAATGACTTTAACTTCCCCAATCTGGTTATACCCAAACGGCGTAGTGGAACCGTCTTGCCGGTGTACCGGCCTGAACCTGTCCAAGCTATATCTTGGGATATCTGCTTTTTTATTTTTCACTGCCTGTTTATAAATACTGCTCAAAGATTATTTGTCAAAGTTATCGAAACACATATATCCGTCTGTTTGTCTGCATGCCCATTTGAAAACACTGCCAGCATATTTATTGTGCAGCCCCAAGCTGTGACAACCGACTCTTAAGATACCGCTCTACTACTGTATGCCGCCTGAGATGGAAAGCGATATTTTTTTCCACTGAAAAACCTTTCCCCTCAGGCCCGTAACATAAGAACCGTGTCGTTAAAGACCGATGCCCGAGCTTCGCTGAGACTCGTTCATTTGCTGCTTTATCGTTCAGTGTCATTCTAAATAATACTGCGTTGATATACTCTTCTTCTTTGTGTTTCATCCTTGTTTGGATACCGGTTCCGCATGGGATAATCATTTAGGAGGTTGTGATAAAAATGTTGTGCCGATCTCATCTTTCATTTCAAATAACATTTCCTTTGGAACCAAACAACTGATTAAGCGGGCGCCGAGGCATGGGCAGCGATATTTGACATTGTCATTGGGTTTAAGGCAAAAAAACATGTTTATCACTGGCAAGCCAAGCATTGAGTTTGTAAATTTGAAGATAGAAATCGATCAAAATACTACAAAGTCGATCATTTCATCTGGTAACCTATCCGGTAACCTGGAAATTGACGTTTGAAATGTTGCTGTTTTTGAGACAGTTAGGCGATAAAAATGATTCCAGCGGGATCACTGAAAGCGCCTCAAAGGGACTGAACTGTAAGTGTCCCAAAAGTTGGACGGTTTAAAAAATTTAACGACTAGTATGATGAGCTCGGTATTGTACCGGGCTCATTCCATTTAGATTAAGCCTGATGAAGTACTCCCTATTTTTAAGGCCATCAGTTGGCTATGATTGATTAAAATTAAGCAGCATTCAGGTAAAGATTCATTGGTTTTCTGCGGCCTATTCCTTGATGCTTTCTGCAATTGTAATGTTGGACAAATCGAGCGACCCCCTGGTAAAGGTCAAGGCCGTTTTTCTCGGGATTCAGATAGATGTATTTCTGTTTAATTGTCCGGAACCACCGCTGGATATGCGCATTGTCGGTCGCCCTGCCTTTTCCATCCATGCTGATCCGGATTTTCAGATCACTTAATGTGCTTACCCAATGCCCGCAGGTGTATT
>NZ_JAKCPW010000022.1 GCF_021440085.1 Dyadobacter sp. CY261 | reverse complement strand
GATGGCAAAGCTGGCAATGAAAAGCAAAACGTAGTTTTGTCCTACATTTTGCCGACTTCTAGATGTAGCGGAACTGTAGAGCCACTACAAATTAAACAGGCGAATTAGTCTCGCTTTGGGCAATTTTTGCGAAAGTCTGGTTTTGGCCCGGCGAACGCTCCCCGGATCGATATTGAGCATGGCTGCTATCTCTTTGTTGGAAAGGTGTCTTGACCCCTTATAAATTGGACACTTCTTCTAAAATGGTTGTGTCACAAACCGTGGCTTGATCCCACCTTTGTTGGGGTGTCACGAAACCGATTGAACGATGCAAGCGACTTTCATTGTAATGTTTGATGAAACGCTGAATTGTATCTTTGGCCTCGTAATAGCTCGCAAATTGGTTACGCTCAATCACTTCTCGTTCTAAAATACTGTGAAAAGCCTCGATGTAAGAGTTCTCCTCTGGCGTTGCAACATGCGTGAATTGTTGCTTTACATCCGAATTTTTCAAGAAATTTCGAACTTTGTGGGCGATGAATTGGCTGCCGTTATCATTTCGTAATATTACACCTTGCAACTGATAAAAATGGTTAACCCGGCGAAGCAAGTTTATTAAATCAAGCTGCCGAATGCTGCCTTGGAACATCCAATCAATAATTTTACGGGTATAAACGTCCAAAATACACAGCAAATAGTAATTGCGACGTTCACCGTGGACCCAAACATATTTAATATCCCAACACAAGTATTCTAGTGGCTTACTGGCCTCAATACGACGAAATTGAACAAATTCACGCTTTCCACTGGGTCGAATCATTTTGTTCAATAAAAGGCCATTGGCAAGCATAAGCCGGTACACCTTCTTCTTATTGATCAGATACTCTTTTTTCAATTCGTGCGTAGCATACTCATATCCAAACGCGTTAAATTCAGTATCAATAAGCTTTCTAATGTGAATTACGACATCTTCGTTAGATACCAAAGATCCATCTAGCTTCATCGTTACCTGACTGGCTTTTGCTCCTGGTTTTCCATTTCGAGCTTTGTAATAAGATACGCTACGGGGTAACTCTAACCACTTACACAGTTGCTTTCGCGTTGTAAATTGCTGATATCGAGTCATGACGGCTATCTTTTCCTGGGTCCGATAGGAGTTTTTTTTAGCAACTCGCTTTTTACCTCTAACTCCAGGGGTTGCTTGGCAACAATGCGTTTAAGTCGTTCATTTTCTTCCGCTCCGGCGGCCCGGTTCTAGTGCGCGTACCTGCGGATCGACTTTTGAATAAGAATCCCGAAGTCCATCCTTGCCACTCGCCAAATATTTTTCTTTCCACCTTCTCAAAAGAGAGGGTGACAAGCTATACTTCCTACTGACCTCCGAAGGCCCGCTCCGAATAGATTCCTGTACGATCGAGTACCGGTCTTCTGCACTGAATGTTCGCCGTTGTTTACTCATAATTCCTAAATTAAATGGACTAAACTGTTTTTACAATTTTGTCCAACCATTTAGGGGGCTAAGACACTCGCTTTACCTAGCGGACATGAACTGCCATGGTCATGACTAAAGCTCAGTAATGCACTTTTAGTTTTTGTCACAAAACGAGGTCAACATTTGCGGAATGTAGCCACCCCTAAAAGTCAAAACGGCCAGGAACAGATCCTAAAAAACACCTCCATCACTAGCAATTCCGGCTCATCATTTATAGCTTTAAAGGAAGAAATCGGTCAAAATACTACAAAATCGATCATTTCAACTGGTAACCTATCCGGTAACCTGGAAATTGACGTTTGAAATGTTGCTGTTTTTGAGACAGTTAGGCGATAAAAATGATTCCAGCGGGACAACTGGTAGCGCTTCAGAGAGCGCTTTTTTCATTCATAATAGTCGCTATTGTGATTTCGTAAAAAGATTTACGTGTAATTTCGATTCAATTCAGGTCAAAAATATCTGGTAACCTTTTCGGTAACCTACCTTACGTGAACTAGTTTGGTTAGCGTTTCGCAAAGGGAAACCAATACTGTTTCTGAGCGGTATAGATCAACATTTATTTCCGGCCTCCATTGCGCACTATATGGTGGGCGACCTGCATTTAGCTTAATCGCGCGGCTGGTCATGCTCCCCGTGGTCATTGTCTCTTATATTTGTTATGGTCGGCTCAGGCAGCATAGCCTGATCACGGCTTGATTCTCAACCAAAGCAATTAATTATCTAGAAACCATGACAAATCAAGAGGCCATAGAACTAATCGATGGCGGTGCCAATGGCGAGCATGCGCAGTACTGGTTAGATTTGGGTTGTGGGACGGGGACTTTCACCGAAGCCTTGGCGACGATGCTGCCAGCGCACAGCAAGATTACCGGCGTGGACAAAAACAACCGACAGCTTCCGCCGCAAATGGGCAACCAGGTTTCGATCAAGTTCATCGAGGCCGATTTTGAAACAGAGGCGCTGGAGGTGGCGGGATTAGACGGGATCCTGATGGCGAACTCCCTTCATTTCATCAGGGATAAAGAATCCTTAATCCGGCGCCTGGAAAAACATTTTAGTAAAGGTAGAAAGTTTTTGATTGTCGAGTATGACACAACAGCATCCAATCCCTGGGTGCCATATCCCATTGACTTCAAAGGTTTAAAAAGCATTTTCGGCCGTGTCGGGAATTATTCGATATCAAAACTTGGGCAGCGCAGGTCGTTGTATGGTTCCGCGATGCTCTATGGTGCGCTAGTTACGTCCCCGGTCCAATCAATAATCTGATCCCAAACCGCGTCCCGCAAATAGATCAAGGCTTCACGGTCTAATTCAAGCTTTCACGGTATTGTATCGGAGACATGTTCGTCTTGTTCTTAAATAGCTTATGAAAGGATTGCGGATACTCAAAGCCCATCTGATAGGCAATTTCGTTAACCTGTAAGTTCGTCGTCGCCAGTAGCTGCTTCGCCTTGTCAATCACCCGGGTTTGGATATGCTGCTGGGCGGTTTGTCCTGAAACGGTCCGTAACATATCGCTGAGATAATCGGCGGACACGTTCAACTCCCTGGCGACCTGTTGTACAGTTGGTAGGCCTTTCTGCGATTCCAGAAACCCGTTTAGCACACCTTCCAATCGGATCAGGATCTCGTCGTTAGCCACTTTTCGTGTGATAAACTGACGGGCGTAGAACCTGCTGCTATACTGAAGCAAAAGCTCAATGTGGGTGATCATCACTTCGTGGCTGAAATGATCGATGCTGCTTTGGTATTCCGCCTCTATGCTGGCAAACAGGTCCTTGATCTTTGCCTCTTCCTGTTCTGACAAATGAAGGGCTTCGTGGAGCTCATAGGAGAAAAAGCCAAAATTCCGGATTTTGGTAGCCAGCGAAGTGCCTGCAATGAAATCCTGGTGAAACATCAGCGTCATGCCACCCGGCGGCTTCGATCCCGGGTCCAGTTTCATCAGCAACTGGTACGGCGAAATAAAGGCCATCATACCTTCATCGAAGTCATAGTGCCGGTGCCCGTACTTCAACCTGCCGTCATAATCCGTTTTGATGGATATGCAGTAAAAATTGAGGGTAAAATGCTGCAGATCGACCAGGCTGGCGTAATCAGCATGTTCATGCCGGAATACGCTGATCAGCGGATGTTTTGGCTTAGGCAATCCGAGCAGCCGGTGCTGCTCGGATATGGAATTGATGAGGTATGGCTTATTCACTGATTGAAGTTACAGGGTTTTCATATCAATGACAAAACGGTAGCGGACATCACCTTTCTGCATGCGGTCGTAGGCTGTGTGAATATCCTTGATATCAATCAGCTCAATGTCGGAGACGATGTTATGTTCGGCGCAAAAATCCAGCATCTGCTGTGTTTCGGGCAGCCCTCCGGCGCCAGACCCGGCGATGACCTTATTACCCGTTGCCAGCGAAAAGGAGCTCACCTCCCAGGGCTTGGCCGGCATCCCGACATTGACGTAAACACCGTTGCTTTTTAAAACCGCCAGATAAGGATTTACATCACTGTTGCCCGAAACGGTATCGAGCACAAAGTCAAATGTTTTGAAGGCTCGTTTCATCTCCGTTTCCTCCCTGGAAATGATAAAATGATCAGCACCGAGCCGCATGGCCGCTTCCTTTTTGCCGGGAGAAGTGCTCAATACCGTTACTTCTGCGCCCAAGGCTTTCCCAAATTTAACGCCCATGTGGCCCAGTCCACCTAAACCGACCACAGCCAGTTTATGCCCTTTACCTACATTCCATCTTTTTAGCGGTGAATAGGTAGTTATCCCCGCGCAAAGCAATGGGGCCACTCCGGCCAGGTCGAGCTTTTCAGAAATGCGATGCACGAAGTCTTCATGGACGACGATGGTATTGGAATATCCGCCGTAAACAGGCTGGCCGTCGTGGCCCAGATTATTGTAGGTTTGGACCGGGGCCACGCTACAAAACTGCTCTTGCCCGTTTTTACAGTCAGGGCACTCCCTGCAGGAATCAACCATCACGCCCACGCCACCCAGGTCACCGATGCTGTACTTTCTGGCATGAGTACCGAGCGTACTGATACGCCCCACGATCTCATGCCCTGGAACCATCGGGAAAATTCCTTCAAACCATTCGTTACGGGTCAGGTGAATGTCGGTATGACAAACTCCGCAGTATAGAATTTCGATCTGTACATCGTGCGCGCCGAGCTCGCGTCTTTCAAATTGCCAGGGCGCTAGTGGGCTCTCTGCCGTTTGCGCCGCATATCCTTTTGCTGTTATCATAATATCATTTTATGATGCAAACTTAGGAAGCGGCTTGCGGCCGCAATTATCCAAATCCGGGTAAAAGGTATCCGAATTTTCCAATGCTGCTAAGCACACGGTCTATGGTTACAAAATATCAAGATCGCGGGCCACATAGTAGCTTGGCACCAATGGCCGGAAGCCGGTTTTTCTTCGAAGTTTGGAAATATCCTGAACGCCCTGGAAAGGGTCTTTAAGCGGCCCTTCTATTTCATCAAAGGTATCTGCTGCTTTTCCGACAGAATCAGCCAGTTCGTACAAAGTAACTGGTGCATCGTCGGCTACGTTGAAGATTTCTCCATCCAATCCCTCGGTGGTGAGCAGCAGGATCAGTGCCTGCGCGACATCCAGGTGATGTACCATGTGCATGCGTGAACCAGAATGCATGTTCAGCTTTTTAATATATGGGATAATTTCGGCAATGTGCGGGTCCTTGTCACCGTAAACAAAGCCAAGACGCAAGATACGGACGTCAAATCCCTGGTTTTGCTGCATCCCGATCAATTCCCTTTCTGCGGCGATCTTGCTGGAAGAATAGGAGCGCGGATCGTTAACATCCACCTGTTCGTCTTCTTTTGCAGGGCGGTGGTAACCTGAACCGTACACATTAGAGGTGCTTGTAAAAACAAATCGTTTGACTCCGGCCTCGTGTGCTGCCTGCGCTAATGCGATACTTCCCTCGCGGTTGGTTTTGATGATACCTTCATTATCTGTAAAGGTCCGGAAGAGCGCGGCAAGGTGGATCACGGCATCCATGCCACCAACCGCCGCTGGCAAGGTGGCTGGTTCAAACAGGTCGCCGGTTATGGGTGTCGCACCGAGTTCAATCAGACCGCCAGCTTTTGCAATGTCCCTGACCAATATCGATACATCATAGCCTTTGGCTATCAAGCGTGGCACTAAACGGCTTCCTACTTTTCCTGTTGCTCCTGTTACTAAAATTTTCATTGTTGAATGATTTAATAATGATACGGCAAAATTAGGCCGCAGCTGGGCGGACAGCCAATCAATATCAAACCAATAACTATGATTTTCAAACCTTGCGGAAGGTGTTCGGTGTGCTACCAGTCAGGCGTTTAAAATAGTTATTAAAATACGCAGGGTATTCAAACCCAAGCGCGTAAGCGATCTCGGCCACGCTCCAATCACTGTGTTGCAACAGTGCTTTTGCTTCGGCAATAATCCGTGCAGATATATGCGCCGAAGTGGTTTTGCCCGTCGTTTCCCTGACAGACCGGTTCAAATAATTGACATGTACATTTAAATGTCTGGCATATTCCTGCGGACTGCGTAGACGGAGCGGTTGGTCGCTGCGCTCTATCGGGAACTGCTTTTCGAGCAGGTCAATGAAAAGGTGTGCAAGACGGCTTTCGCCATTTTTGAAGGTAGAGACATGCTGCGCGGGCTGTATTAGAAGGGCCTCGTGGATGAAGAGTGCTATGTAGTTTTTGATCAGATCACCTTTGTAAAGATAGTCGCCGTCGTAAACAGCCAGCATTTTCTCGAAAAGGCCAGTCATAAATGCGGCTTGTTCTGCATTCAACGTCACAATTGGATTTTCGCCGACCCTGAAAAGCGGAGAGTCCTGTAATTCCCGGCCATGAAGGAAGGTTTCAGTAAAGATACAGGCGTAGCCACTGGTAGGGTTGATACGACGAACGAGCGCGTGCGGCACTTGCGGGTTAACGAAAAAGAGTGCGGTCCCTTTGATGTCCAGGAGCTGACCACCATAATTAATGGTCATCTCGCCGTTGACCAAACCCATTTTGTAAAAGTCGCGCCGCCCAGCTTTAACTGGGAGTTCTGTTGATTCCGGAAGGGCGTGAACTTTAAAGCCTTTGAGTCGAAGGTCCACCTCATTCAGTCCGGGTATTCGAGTCGTTTCTTCATTTAGCATGGGGCAAAGTTAATAAAATCAATCCTTTCCCATTCTTAAATTGATTTGCCCTAAACGAATGTTTTTACGTAAACGAAGCCCTAAACTCCATCGGAGATTGATTGGTTTTGTTTTTAAATAGCTTGCTGAAACTTTGCGAATGTTCAAATCCGAGCTCATAGGCAATTTCGGACATGCTTAGCTGCGTCGTCGTCAGCCGCTCTTTGGCTTTTTCGATTAATTTTTCATGGATGTACTGCTGTGCATTCTGCCCGATCAGCGAACGGAGCATATCACTTAGATAACCTGGCGAAAGGTTCAGTTTTTCGGAAAGAAATTGTACGGTAGGAACCCCGTCGTGCAGGGATTGCTGGCTGTTCAAATAATGATCGAGTATGGCTTCTGTTTTCGACAGGATATCATCGTTGACCACTTTGCGGGTAATGAACTGCCGCTTGTAGTAGCGGTTGACATAGCTTAGCAGCAATTCGATATGGGCGATCATGAGCTCCTGACTGAATTCATCCACACGGCTGTTGAGTTCATGTTCCATGTTCCTGTAAATCGAAAGGATATTTTCCTTTTCTGTCTCGGATAAATGCAGTGCTTCATTCGCTGAATATGCGAAATAGCCGTATTGCCTGATCTTACTCGCCAAAGGATAGCCCCGTAAATAATCGGGATGTATGAGCAGGATGTAACAATAGGTTCTGCTATTGTAATCCGTGCTTCCTACTAATTGGTTAGGCGCCAGGAACAGCATGCTGCCTTCATCGTAATCATAGTAATCCCTTCCATACTTTAGCCTTCCGTTGTTATCGGTGATGAAGGTGATCTTGTAGAAGCTAAGCACGTCGTAGATCGGCGCCATGCTTGTATTGAAGGGATTGCGCTCGTTGAAATGCACAAGGCTGATCAAAGGATGCTGGGGTTTGGGCAAGCCAAAAGCCTCATGCGTTTCCGATATCGTTATGAACCGTATCAATTTGTCTTCCTTAGTTTTCATCATATAAATGTATCAAAACCCCGTGACTGTTTCCAGCCACAGGATTTTGACCCTGTTACTATTACCACGGAACAATGTTGTCTGATCCGGCATATTGAGCGGGTCCGGTAAAACTTCCTGTCGGCAGGTCTTCTGACAAGGCCACCCTTATGGGTTCCATAGACCCTTCCTCCACCGAATCGGTCCCCTGAAAATTATTCAGAGCCGTTGCCGTAAAACCAGGACTTACCAGGTGTACTTTGATATTGGTATTCGCTAAATCGATGGCCAGCGAAAGGAAAACACCATTAAGCGCAGTTTTGGATGCCCCATAGACGGCATCGAATGCTGAGCGGTATGGATTAGCTGGATTGGCATTCAAAGTAAGAGAACCCAATGCGCTCGACACTGTCACAATCCGCGCTTTCTCAGCCTTCCTTAATAGAGGTAAAAAGGCTTGTGTCACAGCAAGTGTACCAAACACATTCGTTTCCCAGACCTTTTTCATTTCTTCGATAGGCGCGATACTGGCGCGCTGAGCTCCAAGGACCTCTTCCATAGTGCGTCCAGGTTTCCCCGCATTCGAGACGGCCGCGTTATTAACCAGCAGCGTCAGGTATCCGGCTTCGTTTTGAATTTTCTTTACTGCTGCATCGATGGATTGGGAATCGGTAATATCCAATTGAATGGCTTTTGACTGTTTTCCAATCTCGGTAGCAGCAACCTCCCCTTTGTCCGGGTTTCTGGCACCAACGTAAACGGTATAGCCTTCATCAGCAAGTGATTTAGCGATCTGGTATCCCACGCCTGTATTTGCTCCTGTAACCAGTGCCACTTTCTTTGTTTCTGTCTGCATATTATTTTTAATTTTTACACAGCAAATTTCTGCGATCGTGACAAGGCGCTTGTAGCCGAAACCGGAAATGTTGTAGCCGAATTGAGGGTGCATTGCGTACTGATCTGCTAAGCTTTTTTGGATGTTATATCATTTTCCTCGAGCCTACAAATAAAGGTGAATCGCATCATAGCCCTAACTTCTAACGCTCTTATCTATGGATGAAAATTCGCCTGATATAACCAGTGCTAATCGCGGTGCCCATCTCAATCAGGTTGGAGACGAAATCGGGCGAAAAGCCCATTGCGCAGGAGTACCTCTGTGACCTTCTCCACCGTCAGCGGAAGATTCCGCTACCACATCGCCTCGGCAACTCATGGTGTTAAGGACGAAACGATTAAATTATCATAAGCCTGTTATACAACAAAATATTATTTGGTGGAAAAGTGTTTAGAATCTTACATTCCTCGAAAACAATAGACTTCACTAAGGTTTAAGTTAAAGAGAAAGTGCATAAAACGCCATGGGTTCTGCGTGGCAAAGTGGCCGAGTAAATATCAGCTGTATTCAAATCTCAGCGCCATCTTGCAAAATGTTAGCAAGATTCAGCCATTAGAGTGCTGTTGGTAGGCTTACAATAATTTTTTGCCAAAAGTTAATTTAATTAAGTGCCTTTAAAGCCTCCCTAAAAGGAGCGACGGCACTTTACGTATAATCTGTTAATCGAACCCATTCTACTGATATTTTCGTACATATATCAATGTAAAATTTTGGGCTTCGTCTGCACGTTTTGACTGCTGTACTTTTGGCGGCGGCCACTGCCGTTCAATCTTTTAATTTAACCCTATGGAGCAAGTCCAAACGAACTCTCCCCTTCTCACTATCGTAACCCTATTATGACACTTGTTGATAAATGATCGGTTTGAAAAACCTGGGTCCATCACACCCCAGAAAATAATTATTACTACAAAATAGTATTTATGCAAAATCTTCGCCATTATTACTGCATAATAGTATTATTCAGTTATGAAACGTTTTCAGCTCGGTGAATTCGAGGAGATCGTCCTTCTTACGGTAGGCGTGCTACACGGCAATGCATACGGAGTAACGATCAAGGATGAGATCGAACAACGCCTTAACCGGGAAGTAACCGTCGGATCCTTGCAGGTTACATTACGAAGATTGGAATCCAAAGGCTTCCTGAAGTCAACGCCTGGGGATTCAAACGAAAGCCGGCGTGGACGACCAAAGCTTTTCTTCGAAGTCACAGCTTACGGAAAAAAAGCCCTGGATTATTGTAAAGAATCGCGCGACGAGCTTTGGAATGCGCTGCCCCAACTGGTGCTCAATCTTAAATAAAAGGCCATGAAAAGCGCTGAGCCACCCCGTTTCATCTTGCGTTTCCTTGAATGGTTTTGCAAGCCGGAATATCATGCCGACATCGAAGGAGACCTGCTTGAAATCTACGATAGAAGGGCAGCAGACCAGGGGAGAACCCGGGCAAATTTACTCTTGTGCAAAGACGTTCTGTTCCTTTTCAGGCCAGGCATTATCCGATCGGCAAACATTCACCAACCTATTCCCTCCAACGGTATGATCAAGAATTACTTTATGATGGGGTGGAGAAACCTCTGGAAAAACAAGCTTTACTCGACGCTGAATGTACTAGGCCTTACATTCGGCATGGTTTGTTTCCTGTTGATCGGTCTATATGTGTATGATGAACTCAACTTCGATAGTCAACATAGTAAGGCGGAAAGCATTTATCGTGTAATTACCCATGAAAAAAGTCCCAACAATGAAGCTACAACAGTCGCCGCAGCAGGGTATATGGTGGCCGAAGAATGCAAGCAAACTTTTCCGAATGTAGAGCAGGCCACACGCATGCAACGCATTGGGCGTGCTAACCTTGTTGATCCCGAGAATCCCGTCAATGTACAGGAGGCTATCACTGTCGCGGATGAATATTTGCTTCAGGTGTTTGATTTTCCGCTTCTTGAGGGCGATCAACGTACTGCGTTAAAAGAGCCAAATTCCATTGTTATTACCGAAGACCTCGCTATGCGAATTTTCGGCAGGACTGATGTAATCAATAAGAATTTGCAGTTCAGCCACATGGATAATCCAGTAAAGATCACGGCGATCCTGAAAAATCACCCACAGAATTCCAGTTTTACTTTTACTAGTGTGTTGTCGGAGTCGACGCGGTATTCCAATAAAGAATTTATGCGTGAAGCCCGGAGTGACTGGGCTTCACAGAACTACACCGTCTATGCATTGTTAAAGCCCGATGCGAATGCTGATTCTGTTTCCAATGAAATCACTCGCCTGGTTCATGCCAATGCATCGCTCGAACCAGGCACAAAGCTTTCGTACAGTCTCCAGCCGTTGAAGGACGTCCATTTGAAATCTGACGGAATTATTGATGGCGCAAGAAATTCAAATGTTGAGCCCGTTCCGCAGGGAAATCCTATATACGTAACATTGTTCTCATTTACGGCCATTCTTGTCTTACTGATTGCTGGAATAAATTACTCGAATTTGACCACAGCCCGGGCCTCAAGCCGACTTAAGGAAATCGGTGTCCGAAAAGTGGTCGGCGCGGTGCGTAGCAATCTGATCGGGCAGTTTCTGGTCGAATCCTTCATTACAATGGTGATCGCTTTCGGTGTTGCTGTGCTCATCGTCGCGGTGTTGCTGCCATCATTCAATGAATTTGTCAATAAGAAGTTTTCGCTTTTCTCCTCCGTGGGCTTAGGTTTCTGGGCTGCCGCGGCAGGCCTGATCATTGCAATGGGTTTACTTTCTGGCGGCTACGTTGCCCTGTTGCTTTCCTATTTCAAACCGGTTTCATTACTTAAAGGCCAGGTGCTCAGAAGTGGTAGTGATTTCTCCGTGCGCAAAGCATTGGTCGTCCTGCAGTTCACAATTTCGACGGTAATGATCATTGGAACGATTGTGCTCTTCAGGCAGGTACGTTTTTTAAACGAGAGTAACCTGGGCTTCAACAAAGACCTGATGGTGGTCATCGACGTGAATGTGGTCAAGGCCCGCTCCAACTTTGACTGGGTGAAGAAGGAGATGTCGAAGATTGCCGCAGTAGAGCAAGTTTCTGTAACATCGCATGTGCCTGGGGATTGGAAAACCTTAGTGAGGGTCAAACTCAAAAAGCAGGGCGGTGGCCATCAGCTGCACACAGCCTATGTGATTGGTGCGGATAAGGATTTTCTGGCCACCTATGGGATCAAGCTGCTCAAAGGCAGGAACTTCCCTAATGAGAATGACACCTCCGCCATCCTGATCAACGAAGCGGCCGCAAGAATTTTGGGCATCACCCATGGTTCCAATGAAGCTGTTGAGATTCCGCAAAGTGCCCGCGGTTCCTCTTTTGCTCCGGTTTATGACGATATCAACGCTTCGTTCAAACCGCGTGTGGTAGGCATCGTCAAGGATTTCCATTTTCAATCACTACGGGCGAAGATAGAGCCGTTAATCATTGCCTACCATGACAACCCGATTTATCCTATTGATTATTACTCAGTAAAGATCCAACCGCAGAACATTCAGGCTACCCTCGGAAAGCTTAAAGCCGTAATGGTAGCAAACGAAGAACGCGAGCCTTTCGAATACCACTTCCTCGACGAGCAGCTCGCCCGGTTCTATATGGAAGATCAGCGCAGCCAAACGATTCTCGGTTGGGTCGCCCTGGCCAGTGTGGTCATTGCGTGCCTGGGCCTCTTCGGACTTGCTACTTACTCAGCACAACAACGGTTAAAGGAAATCGGTGTAAGAAAGGTCTTGGGTGCCAATCTGTTAAGCATTATGGCCTTGCTCTCCAAAGATTTTGTGAAATTGGTTTTGATCGCCTGCTGCTTTGGATTTCCTGTTGCGTGGTTTGGCGCTAATCGTTGGCTTCAGGAGTATGCATATCACATCGACGTGGAGTGGTGGATCTTTGCACTGGCCGGCGTAATCACAACTGGTATTGCCCTGCTCACAGTGAGTTACCAGGCCATCAAGGCCGCATTGATGACCCCGGTGAAGACTCTCAAGTTGGAGTAAAAGGACAGGGTTGTCAGGAGCCCCTCAATCAACTGCCCCTTCTCTGATAAGCGCTTCACTCCTATCTTCTCTGTGCTCAGTGCCAATCGCATGTACAAAACTGAGTCATATTGCCTCTTTAACTGCCTAATGCTCTAATTGTTTTCGATTGCCTCGAATGGCAGTGATTTTTGGAAACACAGCGAATTATACACACCGTCAGATATACGGTAATGTCCCTTACATATCCTTTTACTTCATGGCTTAAATATGATGTTGTAAAAGTATTTTATGGGTTGCCCTCATTTTCAAGAATTATACCAAACGCTATAACTTTTATAGCAAATGCATTTTTTGTTGATAACGGAATCTCGTGACAAGACATAAAGTCTGCTGAAAGCAATTTGTCTTCTCCTATTTCCACTTTAACCACATCCTCACACGATCCTGCTCAAACTCTGCACAGAATAGCCCTCTTCAGGTAACTCGATTTTTGTCAATACTTGACCAGGTGCTTGCTTCCGAAATACAATAAGCAGCGTGCCTCTAACACACCTCTCCTACTTTTGGGGGTAAGAAAGTCCTTTTTCAATTTCGTTATGTGAAAGTGGTCTACCCTTGCCAATATTTCCATTTCTATACCTGCATGTTGTATACTATCCGCGATTTGACGGGTAGTATACAGATAGCATGGCCTATTATTTAAATATTGAGCAAGTTCCTTCCGTTGATTGATTAACCTTACATTCCCGGGGGCATAAAACTCGAAGGTATATGAGAACGATTTATAGGCGGCGGTAGGAATAAGACTTTCTGATGCTGGAATATGAGCCGCAGCTCGCCTTCCAGATTGATATTTCAGTAAGAATGGGTAGAAAAAGAAAAAAAGAAAGACGTATATGATTGCTGCCGTCGCATATCCTTTGCAGACCAGCTTTACTAGTAAATTCTCAGTTGGAACAGTGTTTGCGGCAATAACTATAATAATTGTTACCGCTGTCGCCAATACCGCGGTGTTTATACCTGTAGAATAGAGCAGGGCAATGATTAGTAGGCCCGTTGCCAATAGCAGCCCGGTTTGCATCCAAACAAAATATTTCAGTACTGGGTGAGCTGCTATACTTAAAAAGTAGTGAGCTGTGATCATCGACAAATAAGGAAACACAATGATAATGTAGTGCGGAAGCTGGAACCGTGACAAAGAAAAGATGATAAACGAAACCAGCGCACAGCCATATATTACCCAGCGAATCTGGATAAATTGCTTCTCATAACCTATCAGATAGACCAACCCGCCAATAAGCCCTACCGACCAGGGAAGAAAAGCCCATAAGGTAGTATGCAAAAAGAAGAAGACGTCTCCTTTTCCTTTAATAGGACCGGTATTGAAAAATCTTCCGAACTGGCTGTCCCAGAAAAAGAAACGGAGGCCAGAAACATGGGTTTTTCCGAATACAATTTTCTCAGGATGCATATCAAACTGAACATACAAACTGAGCAGTTCCGGTAAAATAAAAGTAAGGCACAAGCCTAAGGCAACCCACCATTTATAATTGGTAAACTGTTCCCACTTTTTGGATAGTATCCAGAATATCACCCAACCACTGCCAATAATGACTAAGGCAAAGATTCCTTTTACCATTACAGCACAAGCCATAAAAAACGCAGATGCAGGGATGTGAGACCAGTTTTTTCCAGTGTAAATACCTAAAAGATGCCATATTGCTGCGATAATGCAAGTTGTTAAATATGGCTCTGCCCTGACGTCAAAATTAGCCAACACGCTGTGGAGCGCAACCACATATATCAACACCGAGAGCTTGGCAACATCCGATTTAAATAAATAACTGGCAGTCAGATAGATATACCTTAGACCTATCAGCCAACATATAAATGCAGGAAGCTTATATGCAAAACTGGTAATGCCTAGCAGCTTGAAACTGGCAGCAGCAATCCAGAATGGTAGGTGGGGCTTGTCCAGCCAGTCATGCCCGTCACCGATCAGATTTATCCAATCGCCACTCAGCACTATATGTTTGGCAATCGTTGCATACAATGCTCCATCGGGCTCCATAATGTCCAGCCAAAGTCCGGGCAAATTCAATAAAATGCCAAATGCGAGCATCCACGGGAAGTATCCTCTCGTCGATTGATCCCTTAGTACTGTAATTCTCATCTCGCCAAAGATTAAATTTTGAAAGTTAAATCTCCCCAATGCCGACAGAAGCATGCCTCATCTTCTGGATGATTCGTTGATGCACTATTGATTTATGTTTTGAGAGTAAATCAGCGGCAGTTTGCGAACCGATTTTGTCTGGGATGGAGCTGTCTATTGATTATCTTCCATAATGATCTCAATTTTCCGCTCCATCAGGAATCGTTCAGCATCAAGTGCGGCCATACAGCCCGTTCCGGCATTGGTCACGGCCTGTCGGTATACATGGTCCTGCGCGTCACCACATGCAAATACGCCTTTGATATTTGTCAATGAACTTCCCGGAACAGTTGTAATGTAACCAGTCTCATCCATATCCAGGTAGCCTTTAAAAATATCCGTATTCGGTTTATGGCCAATGGCAACGAAAAAACCGGTCACACCCAGAGTCCGCACCTGACCGGTTTTATTGTGTTTGACCACAACCCCTCCAAGCCCTTCTATTCCCAAAAGCTCGACGGTTTGAGTGTTCCACATGACTTCGATATTCGGTAGCATTTCAACACGTTTCTGCATAATTTTTGATGCGCGCATTTCCCCGAGACGAACCAAAAGATATACTTTTCGGCAAAGTTTTGCGAGGTAGCTTGCTTCTTAGGCGGCAGTATCTCCTGCACCAACTACTACAACATCTTGACCTTTAAAAAAGAAGCCATCACAAACCGCGCAGGCAGAGACGCCTCTTCCATTCAAACGATCTTCTCCTTCAAGGCCCAGCCACTTAGCAGAAGCCCCCGTTGAAACGATGACAGCCTCCGCTTCTATGACATACTTTTCATCGATCGTTATTTTGTGCGGGTAGCCTGCAAAATCAACTTGCGTGGCCAACCCATACCGTATGTCGGTCCCAAACCGCTCGGCCTGTTTGCCAAAATTCTCCATCATTTTCTGACCTGTGATTCCATCGCGGTAGCCGGGATAGTTATCTACTTCAGATTGTGGTTGTAAGTTGTACACCCGGCTGAGCGCCCATAATCATCACAGGGTTTAATCCTGCCCGTGAAGCATATATTGCGGCTGTGTAACCGGCGGGACCTGAACCGATAATCAGGCAAGATACCTTTTCAATTTTCATAATATCCTATTTGAACTTAGCTGCTAATGTGATCATATCGGATTGCATTCCAGTTCCCGCATTCCGGTAAAAATGCCCGTAACGAACTTCAAGCGAGGCGAAATGCCTGATTCCCAAAACGCCCCCCGGAGATGCGAACCGGATACCCGAACCAAAATAATGGCTTTGAAAAGACGACAGATCATAATCACTGGAATAATATTCTGACTGCGGATCGTGCTGTATATATGGGGCGAAATACCGGATCGATGATTGGGTATTAAACCGGTAAAAAGGGCTTACCGAAACAAAAGGCGTGATTTTGATAGGCGTTTCCAATGAGAACGTATGCGCCCGCATGCCCCAGTCGTCGGCATAAAATCTGTAAAAACCATTCAGTATGATTTTGTCCCCAAGAAAGTAACTTCCTCGAAGTCCAACGGGGATTTTGAAGCGCGTATCTGGGAGTCTTTCCACTCTGGCAGATCCGTCGGTAAAATAGGTCCGGTGAAAAGGTGTACCTAAAAGTCCTTCCTGATACGTGGGTTCCACCATGATCAAAAGCTGAAAACGCTCGTTGACGATCTGCGATAAAGAGAGAGATCCGTTGTAGCTGTTCCGCGACTGGGTAGGAACCTGCGCGCTATCCGTTTGGGAGCCCGAGCCGTATCCGGCAGGTCTGAGCTCTAAAGGTAGGATCACTTTATAAGTGTCCTGAAATGTACCGGCCTTGATGGTAATTTCCCTGTTGTTATCCTTGCTCAACTTTGAAAAATTGACATTAAAACCCACCGACTGATAATCGAATTCGGTTGAATACGAAAGCGTTGCGCCTTTATTGGTCCGGGTCCTGTCATTTTTAACATTCCAGGAAATGGTAGGATAAATGTGCGTGTCCGTTTTCGAAGCGGACGAAATGGTCAGCGGATCAATGTTGTCCTGAGATGCAGAAGAATAAAAATCAATGTTGAGATCTCCGGTAAAAGTGTGAACCCGGTTGCGCTTGTCGGTTCTGGTCAGTTTCACTTCCAGCGAATTGGCCACATCAAAAAGGTTTTCAGTGCCAATGCCGCCTGTGATAGCCGAGTTATTTCCGGTCTGATTGTAATAACCCGTAACAAAATTGACTTCCTCAATTTTTAATTTTCTGGCCTTATAACCTGTTGAAACAGAATCCTGAACCTGCGCAGATACCGAGCCCAACCAGCCAAGCAACGCGGCTACTGTAAGGGTAATTTTTTTCATAAGGTGATACTTTTAGAGTAGTAAATCAATTACATCCGCATCCACCGCCACTTTTTCCGCCATTCGCTCCCGAAGCACCTTCCCGGTACAAATAGAAACTCTGCTCAAATTTTTCGGATTTCCGGGCCGAGAGTCCCATTTCTGAATCATTGATCCTGCTCTTTTGGTATTCCTTGACGGAAATGCAGGAGGCCGCGCTCAGCCCTAAGAAAAGAGGAACTGCTAACCGAACGGTATTTGTTATACGTATCATGACATTTGTATGTTTTTGGAAGTGAGAATTTTGTTATGGTCATCAATGATGATGCACGCGACTTGCTTCATCTGGTTAATCAGGTCCAGGCCAACCTTCACTCCAAGCACCGTTACCGGGGTCGCAAGCGCATCAGAAAGCTCGGCACTGGGCGAAATGATGGTGACACTTTTGATCCCTGTTACCGGAAGCCCTGTTTTTGGATTGATCGTATGCGAATACTTCTGCCCGCCAATCACCACGAACTTTTCATAATTGCCAGAAGTGGCCACAGCTAAGTCGCTGATCTTGATATAAGAAAATGGCTGCTCCTTTGATTCAGGATCAGCAATTCCAATCGTCCAGTCGCCTCCGCCCGGTTGTTTGCCCCAGGTTGCCAGATCGCCCGATGCATTCACAACGCCGCTCAGTGCCCCGCTCCTGATCATTACTGCCTTTGCCATTTCCGCCGCATAACCTTTTCCGATCCCGCCAAAACCTATCCGCATTCCTTTTTCTTTCAAAAAAACGGTTCGCTTTTCTGCGTCCAGAATGATGTTTTTATAATTGATCAGTCTGACCATGGCTTTCGCTGTCTCTGGTGTCGGAAGCGATTTCATGTGCGTATCAAAGTTCCAAAGGGACTTATCGACCGAGCCGTAGGACAAATCAAAAGCCCCCTGCGTTAATTCTGAAATCCGTATAGCCCTGCTAATCAGATCAAAAACCTCCTGATCCACTGATGAGGCCCGGATCCCCGCCAGCCTGTTGATTTCTTGTGTCTGGCTGCCTTCATTGAACGTGGTCAGCAGCTTTTCAATGCGTTGTATTTCAAAAATACCCTGGTCGATGATGTGGTTTGCCCAGGCCTCCTCCGTTCCAACTGCGCTGATCTCAAATCGGTTGCCCATCAGTTTGGTCACCTTCTTAAAGATTTTCGCCTCCATTTTACCGGGAACCAGAATGCGAACGAAGATCTGAAAGGAATGTCTCCGACGAGGTTGGAAAACCCTCCCATTCTCTGATGACTTTCCCTTTACTATCAATCAGCACGGTCAAAGGAAACAGACCTTTGGGATTGTATCGGTCCGCGAGATCCTCGTTATGGGCCACCTGCTCTTTGCTCAGCTGATTTTTCTTCTGCCTTGGAAAATCAGCGCGTACCAGAACCAGCTTTTCAGAAGCATAGCTCACAAACACTTCGGACTCAAAAACCTCTTTTTTTAGTTTGATACAAGGCCCACACCAATCGGAGCCTGAGAAATTCAGCAAGATCATTTTATGGTCTGCGTTCGCCTGCGTTTTAGCCTCTGCGAAATTAAGCTTCCAGTCGCCGAGTGGTGAGGACAGAAAAGCCAACATTAAGGTGGTCAGTAAGTTCATGTTTGAGTAGTCAAATAGTGAGTAATAATCGGATTCCATCAGCTGCACATCTACACCTGTAATTGCTTATTGAATATTCAAATGTAATCTCGGAAGTTAAGCGTCATTTCTTATTTATACCAACGTGGCTATCTTTTATACGAACTACTACTTTCGGAGGAAATGTGCCATGGTAAGAAGATCGGGCCCGTTAAAAAATCCATGTTACCTTTTGAACTTGTAGACAATTTTGACGGCTAATCCAACCGAGTAAGGCTTCTCTTTGGCTGTTCTATCAGCAATTAATGAGGTGATACTTCTTTTCAATAGTGGTTCTGCCACCATAGAAATCCTATCGCTAATCCTGTATTCCATTCCTGCACCAAGTAAGGCTGACACAGGAAATCTTTGAAAATCCAGGGTGGATCGATGTTCGGAGCTGTTCGTCCTGCCGTCCTCATATTCTAAAACAGTCACGGCGGTTTTTTGAAGTATACAATCTAGCTGGACTCCTATTATAATGTATGGGTTGAACCTGCTTTTTGTAAAATGATATTGAACTGATAACGGTATACCAACGACCTGATGAAAAAAGTCAGTTTTACTTCCAACTGGAAATTCTGGGTTTGCGTTAGCAAATTTTAGCGTTTGGAAGCGGCTATTGTAGCCAAATTCCAGATACTGCAAACCATAAGACAACAGGATATTTTTGGATATTTTACTTTTCAGCTCCATACCTAGTGCGTATCCGAATCTGAACACTTCATTGGCATTTCTCTTTTCGGCAATGAGTTTATTGCCACTTGAAAAGTTTAATGTCCGGTAACCGTAATTCGGCTCAAAAGTAATTCCGATAGAAAATTTTCCCAAAGAATTCTGAGTTTGAGCAATTAGAATGTCAGGAGAAATAACAAGGATAATGACAAGATATATCCTCAAATTTTTCATCATCCTACAAGCTATTTAAATATTTTATAACAAGGTCTGTACCCTCTTTATCTAAAACGGTATTGCCCAGTTTTGGCATTTGTCCATTTCCCATTCGTTGTACCATGGTCGCTTTTTCTGCCAAAATATTGGAAGACTGCAAACTGTATTCGTATCCAAACCGTGGCCTTCTGTTACCCGCAAATCCGCCATCGGAATGACAATGAGCGCAGTTTACCTCTAAATAAGCCCGTGCCCTGTGCTCCACACTTAGTGAAGTATTATGATAATCGGGTAATACCGAAAACCACGTAGGTTTAACCCTATTTAAAACCCCTTCATCAGCCAGATGTGTGAGTTGGTTCACAGATACACCATTTCGGGCGACATTGATATTCAAATTCCGGATCTTTGGCCCGATGGGAACCACATCGTCGTCCGATTGATGGCAGGTCCTGCAATCTGCATTGCTTGGAAACCGGTAAGATATCACATTCGCTTTCCCATCCAGACCAATCCAGTTAACGGACTGATAATCACCAGATGTAAAAAGAATGGCATCGGTTTGCTCCCTATTCCACTTGAAAACACCCACTTTCCAATGGTTATCTTTCTTGATTAATAACCGGGTTTCGATAATATTTTTACCTTTTGATATATCCCTTTTATCATGGAAATAGTAAAAGGTTTTCACTATAACAGTTCCATCCGGAAAATCGGGCAGGCCATCATTTACCGCTTTGATCGTTTTACCTGCCGGCACTTTAATGAGCCGCTGCTTTTCTGCATAATCTGTAAAAAGGGTCGATGCTAATTCATACAATTTGTAATCAGCATTTGGCACCAGATCAGACGCATTGCCATTAAATATAGCATAGTCGGAAAGTCTGGGAAGCATTTCATTTACGGCAATCTCATCTTGCTGATTACAAGAATAATTGGACAGGATAACTAAGGAAAGCAATAATGCTAATGCCCGTGTGAAATGTTTATGCGACATAATTATCTTGTCAGTTTCCCACATAACGCTGATCAGAAATCAAGCCTGAATTTTACCCTAACCCCCCACTGCGGTGCACCTGGATTATCCAGATAATTAAACCTTCTGACCAGATCAACTCTGAGCAGTTTGAAAATATTGGCTACACCTACGCTTGCTTCCATGTAGGGCGTGCTACCCAGCGCAAATGTGCTGGCACCACCGTGTGAATCGATGGGAAAGTCGTAGAGTCCCGGGGTATAAGCGGGATTATTCTCATCTCGCAGGCCACCGTACAATGCTTTGAAACTGAAAACTTCCCGGAGTTTGAGCTTTTTCAAGAGTGGTATTTTATTAAACAAAAAACCATTCATATAATACTGGACATCCAAGCTAGCATAATGATCACTGACAAATTCCAGGAAATTCATCATGTTGTATGAATTTAGCTGATAGGCATAGGTCTGGTTTGCCCGGTGGATCGTCAGCAGCGGAAATGGAATGTTATTTCCTAAAATGAATCCGCCCTCGGTGGTGAAGTCGGCATAGCCAAATTGGGAAAGATAAAACCGCTTGATAATGTTACCCGTAAAGCTATGGTAAGCATTTTCGGAATCGAGCACATTTCTAATGCCTGCATTGTAGCGAAATGTGAATACCGGGTATTTGTTAACGAGCGGCGTCCGGTAAATTTTTCCCTGGTAGAACTTCTCATGCGGGGCATACCGCAGTTCAAAGTTCACTTCCGAATTTCGTAATGTGCTGATATTTAACTGCCGGTCGTTGGTTAGATCGGTTTGGGTATAGCGCAGATTTCCCGCCGGACTTTGGACCCAATGAGTGAATCCTAATTTAAACGAAAGCCTGTTCTGATATTCGCGGACATATTCAAATTTCGAAATATCATTATAAAGCCAGGTGTTGTTGTCGCCCCATTTGAAGGAAAGCAAAAAATTGTCTTCCTGCACAAATTCGAGCTGCTGGCCCGGAATCTTGGTGTCGTGCTGATGGCTGAGCCGCATGTAGTTGAAAGGGAAATGATAAACCGACTTGTTGTTGAGGGAATAAGTCCCGCTCACAAAATACTTCCATCTTTGGTCATTGAATCCATAAGCTGCATAGGTTTCAAAGTAAATGCGTTTGTTAAATTCTGGTGTCGTCCTCCCGCCGAAACGGAGCCTGAGGCCTTCAACCGGGTTAAAACTGTAAAATGTATTAACTGGCCCGATTTCAACTTTTCCCAAATTCTTGAACCCTGCCAGAAAAACAGTAGCAATGTCCATTGTTGTGCGAAAAGACCGGATCGTTTGGAGCGTGTCGATATTGCGGTAAATGTTTTGTTCGGTCCGTTCGAGTGGAATGTGCCTGACCTGCCCCCAGTATTCCTCCCCCTGATTTGGGAGTGTATCCTCGATCGCCTGCTCGGGTGGACCGCGGTAGACGCTGTCAGCCATTGGACGGCCGGTCTGGTAATTTTTCAAAGTGATTGTCCTTTGGCCAAGCAAGCCGGCCCCTTTCTCGCCAAAAGCAAACTCCATCGAAAGCGTGGTTTTGGCAGGATAATATTTGTTATCTTCTCCTTTTTCAAAACCAATCCTGGCTTCAAGCTGCCGGATAAAGTTGAGATTGATATTTTTGCTAACCGTCAAAAATGCATTTTGCACCGCATAGTTACCGTCAAGCGTTACGAACAGTCTGCCCTCAAAAAGCATGTCCGTGCTGTTTCTGGGCACAAACCCAAGTTCAATCAGCCACGGATCGTGGGTTTTGAGCGTGTCACGTATGAAAAATTTATAAAACGCAGGCGCAGTAGCCGCAACCGGGCTCAGCAACATATTGGTAGCTACAAAAATATCATTATCATATATGTTAATGTCTGCATACATGCGGTTGAAATACAAGGCCAGACCATCGTTATCTACGAACTTGGGATCAAATTGAGCCCGGCGGTCTGCTTTGATCCATTGTTTTTTCGCAGCCGGGTCTTTACGGATGTAAACCTGTAAGAGCTTTTCCTGCATGTAGGCGGGCAGCATATTTTTACCAGCCAGGACAGCCGAGTCCTGCTGCTCAAAAAGAAACCCATAATTTTTCAAAACCGGCCTGTTTTTGAAACGGTCAGAAAGGTTGCTCATTGCAAATGACATTTTCTCGTACTGTTCGTACTGTGCAAAATCCTGGTTGTCGACTCTGTTTTGGTCTTTGTGGGCAATCACCTGCCTGATCAGCTCCACAGCCGGATTGTCCCGGTTGCGGTACCCGGCTTTTCCTTTTACGGTCACTTCCTTCAACATGGCCGTATCTACATGCATTTTAACATGGATCATTTGACTAGCCTCTTTACCTACGGCTTTCTCAAAAGCCATGTAGCCGATGTAGGTAAATCGTATCACGCTGTCACCAGCGGCGAGCTTCAATGTATATTTCCCTTCCTGGTCGGTTGTTGTGCCCGATGAAGCCCCTTTGACCTGAATGTTCACATAAGGAAGTGTCTGCCCGTTTCCGGCATCTTTCACGACACCTTTGACCAGAATCGTTTGCCCCAGCACGAAGGTTGCGGACATGATGATCAGGCACAGTATGACTGCAATCTTTGGTTTTTTCGTCATGTATCAGTTAGTAACGGTGCGCTATGTACGCCTCAATGAATGTCATCAATGCGCTCGTGTAAATGTTTAACCTCTTTAATCAGCAACCATTTTGCCACCCGGCTTTCTCCGTTTTTACTGAGGTGGTGCAGCAACTTTTCCAGCTTCGCCAGGCTATCGGAAGGATAGTGGCTTGGTGAATGATCTTCAATAGCTGCTGCCACTACATCCTGCCTCTGCCATTGGTACTGCAATTCCAGAAATGTGTCGTGCGCGGTTTCAAATTGCCCATTCAGGCACAAAGTCCGCAGCTCCGCGAGTGATTTGTGAATGCTCACAAAACCGGTCAGATATCTGGTTTCCATTAATTTCGGTACCTGCAAATCAGCTTCCGGCTCTTTCGTCAAACGAACCAGCCAAAACCCCAAACCCACAACCAGCAGCGCAAGCATGCAAACCATGATCTTGTCTTTATGTCTGTCAAATACCTCCATGACCTGGGTTGTTTACTGAAAAAAGCATAGAAATCCTGTCCGGCCGAAACGGCTGGCCTGCAAATTCAAGGTTAATGATTACAGTCAAAAAAGCTAATATCTAAAGGCTAACAGCTAAAGGCTAAAAGCCCCTACCTCGTCAACAACTTCTTGGTTACAAACTCGTCGAAAAAATAGCTTCGATACGCATTCCCTATAGAAATCTCATTCTTACCAATGTAAATACTGTTATTATCGAAAGAGTCAATGTGCCGGATGTTGATAATGTAGGATTTAGCGACACGCACAAAAAGATTTTGCGGCAACTTTTCATGGATGGTTTTGATATTCATAGCCGTAATGATTTTCTGGTCCTCGGTATGGATCACCACATAATCTTTCAGCCCCTCGATAAACAGAATGTCTTTCAAATGGATCTTGTAAATTTTCCGGTCGGCTTTAATGAAAATATAGTCTTCCGAAAACCGCTCGACGCTGCCCGCTGAATGGTCCGGTTTCAAAAGCTGCGCATAGGACAATGCTTTGCTGACCGCCTTGTTAAAACGTTCTATCTGGACCGGTTTAACCAAATAATCGACCGCTTCCACCTCATAGCTATCCAAAGCGTATTGACTGAATGCAGTCGTAAAAATCACCAGCGTCTGCTTTGCAATCGATTTTGCAAATTCGATCCCGTTGGTGCCGGGCATTTGAATGTCCAGAAAAACCAAATCCACCGCGTGCTCGTCCATAAACCTGGAAGCCTGATTGGCACTACCAAAACCACCCAGCAAAGTGAGTTCCTTACAAGTGCCGATCAACAATTGAATAGCTTCCCTGGCCAGCGGCTCGTCATCTACAATAATGCAGTTCATAGAGTGATTTTTAAGGTTACGGTAAAAGTGTCAGTCTGGTCATTGATTTCCAATTGATGTGTCAACGGATAAAGCAGCTGCAACCTGCGACTTACATTTTCGAGGCCCAACCCTCCTACCCCTTTCTTGGCTGCTACAAGTGGTTTTGAGTTAATACATTTAAACAGCAACTCGTTTCTTTGGACTTCAAAAAATAAGTGTACATAAGAGCCGCTACTGGCATCCATGTTATGTTTGACGGCGTTCTCTACAAACGTGATGAACAAAAGAGGCGCGACCTGCACGCCCGTCAGCTGCCCTTCTTTTGAAATAATAAATTCAAAGTTATCTCTGCGGATTTTTTCAAGGTTCAGGAAATCTGTCAGAAAATGAATGTCGGCGGTTAATAAAACCTGCGGCCTTGCACAGTCGTAGATCTGGTAACGCAGAAAATCACTTAGCTTCATCAGCACCTGCGAAGCCTTCTGCGGGTCCCGCTGGGTAAGCACATTGGCATTATTGAGCATGTTGAACAGAAAATGCGGGTTAATCTGGTTTTTGAGCTGTTCAAGCTCGGCCTGCATGGTAATCCTTTCCAAATCAGTAATCCGCCGCGCATCTGCAATCCACCTTTGAAATAGCTTGATCGCCGTCGTTGCGCCAACTAGGACCAGCAGAATAAACAAAAACCGAATGACCATTTCGGGCTTATAGCCTTCATCAGCATTAATCCCCACAAAGTAGTCCTCGGAGCGAATCTGAAATATTCGGATTAAAAGTAAAGCGATGGCGATATAAGCTGCTATACCCAATCCATAGTACAAATACTTGCCATGTAGCAAAAAACGGGGGACCAGCCAGTACATATTGGAATAAAATAAAAACGTCACCAATGCAAAAATCGTCAGCTGCGCATCCAGCCGAAACGGCTTCATCCACGGCGGGTCCATGGTAAAAAGCATCAAGGCTACCATGACAAGAGCCGCGAGGTGCCTCAAAAACCGGTATCCCGGACTACCCCACAAGACGCGAAAAAAAGTAACATCCAATAACCCGGCCTGCGAATTCATACTGATTTATTTGTAATAATATAGCATCAAATGTATGATTTAAAGAAGGCTTTGCGGATGTTTTTATACCAACACGGTTGGCTTTTATACGAAATGGGTATTGCCATACCTTCGGCCCAGGTTGTTTTATCAGTATACAAGAAATGCATAAATTTACCTTCATTTTAACAACGAGGGCGAAAAGAATGAAAATTCGCCCTCGTTCAACTATCAAGGGCAAATTTCGCCCTCGTTTTTTTAAGGAATCGCTGGTTATGTCAGAGTTTTTTGGTTTGTTTATTGATTCTAGAAATGCACCATCTTTTTCTTCAAAAACTACACACCTATGAAAACCTCCTTAACCCACCTCCCACAACACAAACAAGAAGAATTAAAAACCCTGACCGAAATAATTCAGGCCAAAGTCCCGGCTGAAATGATCATTCTCTTCGGCAGCTATGCGCGGGGTGACTGGGTGGAGGATTTCCAGGAAAAGTACGAGTATGTAAGCGACTTTGATATTCTGATCGTCACCAAGGACAAAAATTCGGCAAAACAAGTCAAGAAATCGCGTGAGCTGGAAGAGGAATTGATGGCTAATTAGGATATCACGAGAACAAGCATCATCTACCACAGCATTGGCTTCGTAAATGACAAGATCGAGCGGAATTACTACTTCTTTGTAGATATCCTGAAAGAAGGAATCACGCTTTTCGATTCCGGAAAATTCACCTTATCTGAACCGAAAGATCTAAATCCGGCACAACGGGTGGAAAAGTCTACCGAGGAATTTGAGCATTGGTTCGAAAGTGCCTCAAATTTTTTCCTCAGTTACCAGGATACTTTTAACCGTTCAAATTTTAAAGAAGCTGCCTTTCTCTTGCATCAAACCGCAGAAAGGTTTTATGCTGCCATACTTCTGGTATTCACCGATTACAAGCCGAGAATCCACGACATTTAAATTCTTGGAAATCAAGTTGTTAAACAGCTTGCAGAGCTTGCTACAATTTTCCCAATGGCTACGGAAGAGGAAAAGCGACTTTTTGTACTTCTTAAAAAAGCTTACATTGATGCGAGGTATAATAGAAATTATAAGATTGAAAAAGCGGAATTAGAATATTTGGGCAGTCGGGTGACGTTGTTGAGAGATTTGACGGAGCGTATTTGTCGGGAGAGGATTGCGCAATTTACGGAAGGCTGAGATGATAATGGAAATGCAACCCGTTTTAGCGGTTAGGTTGAGAGCGCATGCCTCAAATGATTAATGGCTGTCCGTCCGAAGACGGTCAGCGAGGAGTTTACCTAGAAGGTTATAGCTGCAATTCATATCCATCAGTCTGTAAGTTTTACTTTAACAATACTATTTGTATTTGGGATACGCTGTATTTCAAAAAAAGAAATAGGGTTTTTTATATACGATTTTGCAAGTGCCTTGTATCGGTCTTTGTTTTCTGTTGAACAGCGCAAACCAAAAACTATTTCGCTAATTTTACTGGTAAAGGATAAGCTCCCGATTGCTCTTCAATGTATCTCCATTCCCTTTCGTAACTCCAAACAGTGGGCTTAGTTGAAATAGCTAACCTGAAAGTTGGGTCACTAAAAGATACTTTTTGTTTTGAATACGGTCTTCCATATTCATCCATGTAGAAAGATATCTCATTAAGGAATCCTTTTCCAGCGAATGAAGGTAACATGTCAGAGTAGTTAACCTTTACACAACAATTGTCGTCAGATAGTTTCGAGTTTGGCTCAACTTTAAAGCCAATTGCTATACCCCTGGTATCGTCCGCATAATGAGACCACATTAATTGGTTTTCGGCGTTCTCCGAAAGGCTGAAAATACCTGCGTCATTCAACTGTTGGTCAAAACCTGCAAAGGTTGCCTCAGGGTCAGAAGGGTACTTCCCATTTCTACTTTTCATGAACTCCCGATAGAATTTATATTTGTCGTCAAAACTTGGTATAGTTTTGAAAGAGCTGATAAGTTTTTCTGCATCAGAGACGCTTAATCCAAAGAAATGACTGTTGGATTTTTTTGCTTGCATAAATGCAAAAATTAAACCTGAAAGATGTCCCTGTTTCAACTCCCTAACATGTTCATCAATCCATTCTTTTGCAATTTCTTGAATTGAACACTCAAATGGGTCGTTTAGCCCGGCGGCATTTGAAAGCCAAACCTTCCTTTCAGTAAATATTTTGTCCGTATTGCCTGACTTACCTCTGTATTTGTAAAGTATCATATCCTGAATCGGTTTGATGATTGCACTGTCGCCATGGGTTGCTAGCTTTTTTGACTTACAAAAGTTGAGAAACCGAGGCACTTCGGCCTAACCTCTGCACTATAGAACCTAACTTGACCCTTTGTTCGCTAGCTCTCATTTCGGTAAAACCATATTAGCAGTTCAGGTTTCCCGTCAGTCAGTGTAGCCTTTTGATAAGATCTATTAGTTTTTATTATATCCAAAATCTCCTCTTGTCAATAATACCTCTTTCCAATAAGATTCCCGGTTGATTATTACATTGTCGTCAATACGCATAGAACGATATTCTAATAAACTGAATCTGAAATTTCGCCATGCGTAATCAATTCCGTTCTCCGAAATAATTCTTGTTAGTTCATCATTGAAGCCATGTCCTGTACCAATATAAACAGCCCATCTTGACCATATCCCAAAGTCACCATATGCTGAACCTATGTATTTTCTTCCGTTTGATTTGTCCACTACTACGTAGACTCCCTTTACATTTTCCAACGCACCTTTCCAATCATTTTTTTGATATCTAAAAACAATTTCTAATTCTGGAAAGTCAATGTTTATGTTTTCATATCCAGGGAAATTTATTCCATCAAACGGTCTTTTAAGAATTTCAGAAATAATAAATTTCTGGTAATAATTTTCAAGTAAAAATGCTCTACCCCTCATACCTTGATAGCGATAAAAGTCAATAACAAGCCTCCCCACAAGTTCTTTGTGCAAGTCGACTAATTCTAATTCATACCCAACCTCCGTATTTCCGTAGTCAGCTAGCGTATCAACCACACGGAAAATTCCTCCGAATAACCATTTATTCGGTTCATGATAAAATTGAATTAGGCTAAAAATGTACTCTCTGTTGAAGTCGTTTTTATTTCCACGCCATTTGTTCCAGCTTACCCACTTTTCCCAACCTTGTAAATAAACATTTAAAGGTTGTTCATGTCCGTTATAGCAGGCAAGATGTAATTTGTATTTACTAAGATTACTATAATCCAGTTTTAAAATATGCTCCGCATTAATTGTCATATGTCAAGATAGTTTGGTGGTCGTCATACCTGACCGCTATCTATCAAATATGCAAAGGTTTTCTGGCAGTTCATCTATTTAACGATGTTTGTTGCAAACAAAGGGAATGGTTCAAAGACAGGTATACGTATTATGATCCGCGATAAAGCAAATGGCCCAAACCGGCATTTCCCATTACGATCCCACCACCTCCAAATCCCCTTTCTATACCAAAACCCCTGCTTCCTATAAAAGTTAGCGGCTTTGCTATAATTCACAAAACGCCATTTCTCCCGGCGGATAGATTTGCAGTGTACTCCTTCGAACGTATAGGCTGACACGGCATTTTCTATTTTCAACTAATCCATATACACAATGCATCTAATTCGTCTTTTAACAAAGAGATCGCGCCTCTGTTATGCGCTGATTACGATCCTGGCAAGCGGGTTCTTACCGGCGTTGGCGCAGGGGAAGTTCACATTGAGCGGGACATTGAAAGACCAGTCCAGCGGTGAGACGCTTATTGGCGCAACCGTTTTTGTACGGGAGACCAAAAGCGGGGCTTCTACCAATGCTTACGGGTTTTACTCATTAACTCTTGCCGCCGGGACTTACCAAGTCGAATACACTTACATGGGTTTTGAAAAGGTTGAAAAGCAGATTGTCCTCGATAAAGACGTGCAAGCGAACATTGATCTGCCGACCGTTTCTAACAATTTGGAAGAAGTCAGGATTGTGGATGACCGTGATGCGCTAGGCACCAAAAGCGTTGAAATGAGCGTCAATAAGCTGGATATCCGAACTATTAAGAAGCTTCCCGCGCTGCTGGGCGAAGTGGATATTGTCAAAAGTCTGCAATTTCTGCCTGGCGTCAGTCAGGTTGGTGAAGGTTCGTCGGGCTTTAATGTGCGTGGCGGCAGTGTGGGCCAAAATCTGGTGTTGCTCGATGAGGCGCCGATGTTCAATTCCTCGCATATGCTTGGTTTTTTCTCGGTTTTTAACCCGGATGCGGTGAAAGATGTTAAGCTTTATAAAGGAGCGATACCTTCTCAATATGGCGGGCGGCTCAGCTCGGTGCTGGACGTCCGTCTGAAAGAAGGCAATATGAAGAAGTATGAGGTTGAAGGCGGCTTAGGTCTGATATTCAGCCGTGTCGCAGTTCAGGGGCCGCTCAAAAAAGATCAGGGTTCGTTCATTTTTGCAGCCAGAAGATCGTATGCGGATGTGCTCGCGGGCCCGTTTTTGGACTCGGGTTTTGGACTAAATTTTTATGACTTTACATTAAAAACCAATTATAAGCTCAACGCTAAAAACCACATTTACCTCTCTGGCTTTTTGGGACGGGATAATATGGGGTTGAGCGATGCTGCCGGCATCAACTGGGGAAACCGGTCGGGCACTTTGCGCTGGAATAGCGTGATCAACAGCAAGCTCTTCTTTAATCTTTCCGGGATTTTTAGCAATTACGATTTCAACCTGGAAACGGAGCAGGATGCTCAAAACAATTACAGCTGGAAATCGCAGATTACGAATTATGTGATCAAACCCGATTTCAGCTATTTTATCAATGAAAACTCGGAGCTGAAATTTGGACTGGAAGGCTCGTACTATCAGTTTGACCCATCCACGACAAAGTCAGTAAGCAACGGCGAGACTACAGACAACAGTCAGGAGCAAAAGAATGGGCTGGAAATGGCTGCTTACCTGAATCATCGGCTGAAAATTGGTCCGAAACTGGAAGTTCAATACGGGCTGCGTTTTTCTTACTTTAATTACATGGGTGCTGGCACGGCCTATACTTACAATGATACCATTCCCGGCAGAAGACGCAGTGTGGTCGCACAGCAGCGTTATGAAAGCGGCGAATCGATCCAAACTTATCAAAATCTTGAACCGAGGATTTCAGCCAAGTATCAGATTAACGAAAGCAGCTCTGTCAAGACCAGCTACAGCCGCACCGCGCAGTATGTACATTTTATTTCCAATACAATCGGCTCCAATCCGCTCAATATCTGGACACCAAGTTCAAATAATCTGAAACCGGTGGTGGGCGACCAGCTTACATTGGGTTATTTTAAAGACATTGGCGAAACGGGCACCTACGAAGTTTCTGCCGAGGCGTTTTACCGTACTTCTGCCAATGAAGTAGATTACATCAGCGGGGCCGAAGTATTGGCCAATGAATTTCTCGAAGGCGACCTGCTGAGCGGAAAAGGCCGTGCATACGGACTGGAACTCTATTTTCAAAAAAAGAAAGGAGACTTTACAGGCTGGGTCAGCTACACATTAAGCCGCTCAGAATTACAGGTAAATGGCATTAACAATGGCGACTGGTACGCTGCCCGTTTTGACCAAACCCATAACCTGAAAATCGTCGGCTCCTATGCTTTTAACAAAAAATGGAGCGCCACGACCGACTTTACCTACACCACCGGGACACCGACCACCTACCCCAACCAGCGATACGTTTCCCAAGGCCAGCTAATCCCGTTCAACTCCACCAATTCCCGCAACAGCACGCGCATTACGCCTTACCACAGGCTCGATCTGTCGCTGAGAATGGAAGGCAAATCGCTCAAAAGAAACGGTAAGCCCAGAAAAATGACAGATTACTGGGTTTTCTCTGCCTACAATGTATATGCTCGCCAAAATGCATTTTCGGTATTTTTCTCACAATCAAATGGGCCAGTTGGCGACATTCAGCGGCCCTTGCAAGCGGAGGCCAACCGGCTTTCCATTATCGGGACCGTCATCCCGTCTGTTTCCTACAACTTCAAATTCTAACGTATGTATTATGAAAAAGCTTACTCAAATTAATTTAAGATACATTCTATCTGCTTTGGCACTACTAAGCTTACCACTGCTCTTTTCCTGCGAAGACATCGTTGAAGTGGACACGCCTGCCGCTGAGCCGGTGCTGAACATTGATGCGTGGCTTGATAGCAAGCCCACTACGCAGACCGTTCGCTTGTCATTCACACAACCTTATTTCGACAATGACAACTTCCCTCCTGCCGCCTCTGGCGCTACCGTGACAGTGACAGACGGCTCGGGCAATACTTATAATTTTGAGGAAGGAGAAGCAGGCACCTACCAATGGACACCGAAAGGCAATCAGAAATTAGGCGCTACCGGGCAGAGTTACACGCTCAGCGTCAATTACCAGGGCGAAACATTTACATCCAGCTGCAATGCAGGCAGGGTTCCCGCCATTGATAGTATCACGTTTCGTTATCAGGAAGCAGGGTTCAACCAAGCCGGTTACCGGGCAGAGTTTTGGGCCAGGGACCCGGCTGGCTTAAATGACACCTACTGGGTTAAAACTTATAAAAATGGGCGGCTGCTCAATGAGCCCGACGACATCAACGTCGCTTACGACGGAGGTGAAAATCCGGGTGCCAGCTTCGACGGCGAAGTGTTCATCATCCCTGTCCGCGGCAGGATCAACGCCGATGAGCGGGATGAAAATGGTAACGAATTGCCTGCCCTAATTCCGGGGGATTCGATCTATGTAGAGATACATTCCTTGACTGTTACTTCCTTTAATTATATGCGGCAGCTCATTGCCCAGATAGACCGGCAAGGCGGCTTGGGAGAAATCTTCAACTCACCGCCACAGGCCAATGTTTCGACCAACATTATTAATGCGAACCCGTCTGGTTCACAAGCCGTTGGGTTCTTCAACGTTGCAGTTGTTTCCGGGCTTGGCGCCAGGTTTGACTTGCAGCAGGAGTGAATTTTTCAGCTTTTTCAAATCAAACGATCATGGAGGAGTCAAACAGAATATTGTGCATGGTTTTGTTGAAGACATTTGGAGCAATACCAGGTTTGACTCCTTTCCGGTTGTTTGCATAATTATTTTCCAATCAAGGTATTATCTAAATCCAACGCTAATCAGATGAACATAAACGAAGAGTCCGAGAAGGACAATATTTTTAAAGATCAGATCACAAAAGTTTCGGATTTTAAGTTTGGCAACAAGGTGGTTAACGTCTTCGATGATATGGTAAACCGGTCAGTGCCTTTTTATGGGGAAATGCAGCGCATGACCGCAGAACTGGCTGCCGACCATGCTCAGGAAACCACCAATGTGTACGATCTGGGGTGTTCTACCGGAACTACCTTAATTGGCCTCAATGAGTTGGTATCTCAAAAAATACATTTTATAGGAATAGATGAGTCAGAAGAAATGCTCAACAAGTGTAATACTAAGTTAAGAGAAGCAGGTGTGACCAGAGCATATGATCTGCAGGTAGGCGATCTGCATCAGGATGTCGAGATCAATAATGCTTCGGTGGTTATTCTCTGTCTGACCTTACAATTTGTCCGACCGCTATACCGGAACCGACTATTAAAAAACATTTACAACGGGCTCAACCAGGGGGGCGTTTTAATCCTGGTAGAAAAAGTACTGGCAGAAAACAGCCTTTTCAATCGGGATTTTATAAAATATTACTACGACTACAAACGCAGACTGGATTATAGCGAAATGGAAATTTCACAGAAAAGGGAAGCGCTGGAAAATGTTTTGATACCCTACAAATTGTCGGAAAACGTAACGCTATTAAATGAAGCTGGATTTGCCCATTGCGAAACGTTTTTTAAATGGTATAATTTTTCAGGACTAATTGCTACAAAACAATGATCACAATAGGTAATTTCTTTTTTAAGTATAGAAATATTTTGTTTGTGTTTTTATACCTGCTGCTTTTTCTGCCTTCACCCTTGCTTTTCGCTCCCGATACCTTTGGCGAAAACTATTACTTGCTGCCCATCATTCTTGGTTTGATCATTACAGTTTCCGGAGAATTGATCCGGGGACTTACTATTGGACTGGCCTATATCATCCGCAGCGGAAGCAACAAAAAAGTATATGCAGAAACGCTCGTTACCGAAGGTCTTTTCAACCATTGTCGAAATCCTCTATACGTTGGCAACATCTTAATGTTGCTTGGAGCAGGCATTATTTCCAATTCCATGCTCTATGTAACGATTGTAATTCCTTTGTTTCTATTTATCTACCAGGCAATTGTTTTTGCAGAAGAAAATTTCCTGAGAAATAAATTCGGATCTCAGTTTGATGCATACTGTTCCAGGGTTAACCGTTGGCTTATAAATCTCACAGGAGTTTCACCAACTTTTGACAAGATGCGTTTTAATTACAAACGGTGGATTTTAAAAGAATACAATACGATAATGGTCTGGATGACGGGGATAAACGCGCTGATCATCTATAAATATCCAGAACTAATTCCGTCAGCAGTACATCGCAACTGGTTGTTCAGCGGTATATTTATCCTGCTAGGCATAATTTATGGGTATGTGAGATATTTAAAAAAATCAGGAAGAATGACCGACCGTTTAAGCTAAATTTGTTCGTATGGAAACAACTATTTACCCTTGAAATGAGAGAAATGTTGTTAAACTGGACAACGAACTTATCTACTTGAAGTTATTGGAGATGTGTATTATCAAGTTTCTTACAAGATTGACAGCAGCATCTCCTCTAACAGTAGATTAAAACTCTACGATTTTCTCAAACGCGGCCTTCCCGCTATCCAAAAACGACGCAAAATGGGCGGGATTCAAATCATAGCTCTTTGGCTTAACCAGTAAATTTCCCTCATGATCAATCAGGCAATAATGCGGCTGCGCATTATTATTGTATTTTACGATCTGCAAATCAGCATTCTGCGCGCCGATGGTTTTCTTTACCTTGTTGTCGTACTTGGAAGTATACCAGCTAGCTTCCGGCAATTCCGTTTTGTCATCCACATAAAGTGCCAAGATCACATAATCATCCCGGAGGCGCTGCTGCACCGATGGATCAACCCAAACCCGCGCTTCCATTTCGCGGCAGTTTACGCAACCATGACCAGTAAAATCGATGAAAACAGGCTTGTTAACCTTTTTGGCATAAGCTAATGCATCTTTATAATCAAAAAACCCCTCCAATTCATGTGGTAAGTGAAAAAGCTTGGCGTATTTCCGGGTTTCGCCGACAACGATAGTCGAGACTGTCCCGGCAGTTCGTTTATTCAAATCAAAGTCCATTGTTGATTGTGGGGGAAGATAACCTGACAATGCTTTTAAAGGCGCCCCCCACATGCCGGGGATCATATATATTACGAATGTGAGCGTGATAATCGTTAGCAGTAGTCTGGGGACACTTACTTTTTCGAGCGGAGAATCATGCGGCGTCCTGATCTTACCCAAAAGATAAAAACCAAGTAAGCTGAAAATGACGATCCAGAATCCAAGATAGATTTCCCGATCTAATAAACGCCAGTGATATACCTGATCAGCAATACTGAAAAATTTCATTGCCAGCGCCAGCTCCAGAAAGCCCAAAACGACTTTTACTGTATTGAGCCAGCCACCTGATTTTGGTAATGATTTTAACCATTGGGGGAAAAGGGCAAATAATGTAAATGGTATCGCAAATGCAGCCGAAAACGAGGCCATACCAATAATAGGTTTCACAACCTCACCACCCGCAGAGGCCACCAGTAAACTTCCGACAATCGGCCCGGTGCAGGAAAATGAAACGAGCACCAATGTAAATGCCATAAAGAATACACCGGCATATCCGCCCTGATCAGCTTTTTGGTCCATTTTGTTAACAAACCCGCTAGGCAGGACAATCTCAAAAAGACCTAAAAACGACAGTCCAAAAACAAAGAAAATAGCAAAGAAAAGCAGGTTGGGGATCCAATGCGTACTCAGAAAGTTGGCAAACGCCGGGCCATTCAACCTTGAAACGACAGTACCTATTAAAGTATAAATCAAAACAATGGAAATTCCGTAGATCAATGCTTTCAACTTTCCCTTTTCCTGGTTGGTAAAAAAACTAACCGTCATTGGGATGATCGGAAAAACGCAGGGTGTAAGTAATGCTACCAGGCCTGACAAGAATGCAGCCAATGCAAATCCCCAGAGTGATTTACCAGCCGCCGGATCTTCTAAACTTGGCGATTGATTTATGGTTGCCCTTGACTTCGATGCTGGCAGGGATTCAGCGGCATTTTCTGTAAAAGAAGAATCGATAAGTTTATCTGCCGGATTTGCTGCAACACTTGATGAAGAAACGGGAGTATTGGCACCAAGTGCCAGCTCTGGATCATTTGTTACAGTTCCGGCTACAACCTTCAACCCTTTAAATTGAAAATCATCATCGCCGGGAACACAAAGCCCTGTCACATGGCTGCAAGTCTGATACTCGGAAGTTCCTTTTATAACCGGGTTGTCGGCAAGTACCTTGATGGTTTGTTTAAAAACACCTTTCCCTTCAAAATAACGGACATTTCCATTCCAAACTTCTTCAAACTTAGTCTTGGGATTTTCCGATTTTAATTTTCCGACAACCTCAAAAGTGTTGTTTTTATCAAATTTAAAGCTGGTCAGCATTGGGCCAAGTTCCGGGTCGAAATCCGATGAATACAGATACCAGTCTTTATCAATTATTGCAGTGAAGACCAAATCGAGCGTTTCGCCTTTCTTGACTTCCGGCTTGGAAAAAGTGTAAGTCCAATGGGCTTTCGCTTTCTGAAGCTGGGCAGAGGCGGCATGATTTAGGAAAAGACAAATGCTTAAGAAGATAATACTCCGTTTCATATGCTGGCGTGAATGGTGTTGAATTGAAATTTATAGTTGAAAATTTACAAAATTGATGAGCCAGTGCCGGCTACTTTTTTACCAGCACTGATCTCATTAATCTAACTACTAACTGTACTAACAATCCATCATTAAACTCTTGGTCTGAGTATTTCAATGATTAATCAGGCAACCGAATAACCTCGTTACCTATATACCGACTCTATGCTCTATACGTTCGAAATTAAATTGCCGATCACCATGAGTTTTCGATATCGACACTCACCTTTCGCTGAGTATTGATTTATAAGAATTGATATTGATCAGCATCAAACTTACAAGGAGTAGCAGGATTACAGAGGCTGATGCAAGACCTTTGAGATTATCAGCAAAAACATCAAACATAATGATATTAAAAACGATCGTCATCAGCATAATGCTGGTAAGCTTTACATACCGGTCTAGCAGCAGGGAGATGGCGCACAAAATCTCCACTGCCTTTACTGTATGCATCAGGTAAGCCGTATCCCACAATGATTTAAGCACCTGCCCTGATCTGGTGCTAGGGTCAATATTTTCATGTCCTTTGATCAATGACATTGTAACGGCAAGTGCCAAGACTACCCCGAGTCCAATCCGGATTAAATGGTAATACTTTTTTAATTTTGGTCTTACCTGCTTTTTCCCTGTCACGATAAGTTCGTAGTTTACCATATCCGCAAATTAGATGGTTTAAATGTTATTTTATTACAGCATTCATGCTAACGGTTATCATATCCTTTAGCATAAACGAAGGCCTTCCTATCCCATATGCCAAGCGGCTTACTTTGAAGGTACTGCTAAGAGCGAGGCTACCGTCTGGATTCTTGTTAACCTTAAAAGGTAGAGCAACCATTTTAGAGACTTCCTTGATCGTCAACATTCCCGTAGCCAAATAGTAATCATCGAGAGGCTGAATTATTGAGGATTTGAATTGTATCCTTGAAAACAGCTCTGAGTGAAAAAAATTACCTTCCAGCATTTTCTGATCACGCCTTGCTTTGCCAGTAGAAAACGACGAGGCGGCAATTGATATGTCTATTTCCGATTTTGTTGGTGCAGACAGGTCGAAAATAACTTTACCCGAAGGCGGTTCAAAACTGCCTTTAACAGTTCCATAGATTGCTTTCACCTCAAATTCAGTCTGTCCAGACATGACAGAATTCGTCTGGGCGATAAGTGGAAACCCACTCATAATTAGGACCAATATTAAATAGGTTTGTTTCATCAGTGCGTGACATTTAAATAAGCTTTAATTTGATCGACTGTCTGCAGTTTTGAATAGTCTTCATCAGGAATGGAGATTTTGAAAGCATCTTCCATTTTCAAGACAAGATCTACCAAGTCCAGACTATCAAGGCCCAAGTCACGAAAAAGGTGCGATTGATGTGAAATCGAACTCTGTGGGAGCCCCGAAACGTCACTGATGAGTGTAAGTAGCTGATCGTTCATAACATTTTTGTTTTCCAAAAAATAGACAGTGACAGGTTATTCATCGCTGAGTATTCAAATGTAATTGGGTAACAGAAACATGATTTGCTATTTATACCAAATCAGCTAATTTTTATACCAATCGCACATATTTGTAACAGTTTCAGACAATTACATTACAATAACCAAACGTTTTCCATCAGGTATTGCCTACCAATATATTGAAACTTACAGAATGCCCAATCAAAATACTTTATAACGAAAGCCTATTTATTCTCAACATTTTAAGCAAGTTCCCGGTGTACTGAAAAGTATATGCGGTTTTTCCATCGAGGGTACTTCAACAAATTTCTCACACAATCCACGAACGTGAGTCGTTTTAAAGAATGTGATCAGCCACGTGGTGACAAATAAAAAAGAAATCGCATCTAGACAGGGAATAATGCCGTCCCAGCGGGAAAAAGCGTGGTCACGATCGCGCGGGACTGGCCGGAAGACCTTGCCTCCCTTGCTTGCGGTACCGGCCCATTTCCAGTTATCCTCGTGTTTGCTCCAATCACCAATCCATAGGTCAAATATCCTTGCCCTGGCAAACTCCTCTTTGTTGATGTAATTATCGTGGTCCTGATAGAGCTTGCGGAACATTTTGTAGCTCTGTTCAATGTCATCGGCCCTTGCAAACACTTTTCCCTCCGCGATCTTGTCATTCGGCCGCTCTTCCAGCATTCCAAACAGGTGGGCATAACCGGCCCGAAATGCGCCAAGCCGCTCGTCATCGGGCAGCACGTACAGCTTCGGCGTGGCATGCAAAACGCCTATTTTATCCATCAAAGGCGCTACTGCCATGGCACCGTATGGCTGCTGTGTGGACGTTTGGTCTTTCAGCACATCGGCGATGACGGTCCCTTTCAGTTCGAAATCGAGCGCACGGTACGGATCTTTATTGACCGACCGGAAAACATACTCTTTCCCGTTTCCGGCGGATAATTTCAGCGAGGTGGTTTGTCTCCCGCCACCTTTGGCAACGAAAGTTAACCCGCCGAAGGTGGTGTCGGCATCCAGGTAGGGCACCTGCACGGGTGTGGTCCAGGAGTACCGGTAGTGCCGGCCAAACCAGACCCGCTTGAACCATCCGCTGGCATACTCGGGCCCTGCGGCAACCGTCGTCTGTCCATCTGGATTGCGCTGCTGATCCGACCCTCTATAAACCTGTGATTTAGCGACCGGAATGTTGATTAGTATCCCTTTTTTTGAAACCGATAACTGTCCTTCACTCAATCCAAGTTCTGCAAAGCCAACCTGCCCATCCTGATTATACGTAACCTCTACTACGCCGGTTTCAGAAGAGCTGAGTAAAGCATTCTTGCTTTTCGCGGCAAATTTTGCGGAAGCCAGGGCACCGCTGTTGATATAGAAGTTATTTCCGACTTTAAGAATGGACTGGTTCATCTCATGGCCCGATGCGAAAATCACGGAAGGGTATTCATGCAACACATGCGAAAGCCGGTACCGGAATGCCTCAAATTGCTGATTGACAATATCTTTACTGGTACCCACAGTTTGTCTGAATGCGACCTTGGGTGGGACTAAATAGGCCGAAGCAGGGAATCTGCCGCCGTAATTACCTAGTGATACGAGGGGAAAATGCGAGAGAATCAGCACATTTTTAGCCTTTGTGTCATCAAGCGTCGCTCTGAGTTCTTCGATAAAATGGTCGGTATCGGAAATCGGGCAAACAACGGATGTCGGCGATGGTTTGTCAAACGGATGGTTCCACCATTGGGAATTGATCACGATCACTTCGAGGTTCGGAAACGAAACCACCCAGGGCCCCGGGCAACCCTGCTGTAAAAAAACCTGGAAATGGGGATGCCCTGCCTGCAAAAGCAGCTTTTCGATTGACCGCACTTTCTGCCAACCGCCTTTTCCCGAATCCATCCAGTCCCGGTCTCCCTGGTTAAGAAGGATAAAAAGCCTGGGATTTGCTTCCAGGAGGCTATTGGCTCTGGTTTTCCAGTTCAGTATCTGTTCGTCGGAATAAGTTTCAGGAAAAACATCGCCATTCAAAACCCAAACCAAGGTATCCTGATCGGTATTCTGCCGAATGTGGTTTTTAACAATATCGAACAAGTCGTCAGGACGTTTGAAATCAGCGGTATTGCCTGTCAATACCACCTTAACCGCTGCCGCGCCGGCAAGTTCGACCTCAGAAAGCGATAAAATGGCCACCATAAAAATGATGGACTGCCGGAAACCGGGCCGGTAGAGATATCCGTTCATCAAAGCAATTTATTTAGTCAATAAAATGCAATGCTAGCATACTTCTTAGTTTCCCGCGATGGTCAAATAAGGATTACTATTGTATAAAACTGGACTCGAATTAACGGAGCTCTTTCCTGCAATCAGCGTGTTACAGGCCAGATTGTTCACCTGACGGATTGTTGTAATCTTCTTTTGTAATTCCCAGCCTGGCCATTTTCGATTCCAGCGTAGTGGGCTTGAGATTCAGCAATTCGGCGGCTCCCCCGATGCCGCGGATTGCACCTTTTGCCTTTTTGAGGATAGAGATAATATAAGCTCTTTCTGTATTCATTTGGACGCGTTTTACGTCGGCGAGATTTCCTACATCCACACGTTCCGATATGTCCTCCGCTTTTCGGCCGAGGCTTTGCGTCAGGTTCAGCTGTGACCTGCTATCATTCAGGATCACCGATCTTTGAATTACGTTTTCAAGCTCACGGATATTCCCGGGCCATTGGTAAGCAAGCAGTTCGTCCATCATTGCGTCCGAGATCCCACTTAATTCCTTGCCGAATTCTTTACAAAAGTTTTGCGCGAAGAATAATGCCAACGGTGCGATATCACTTTTTCGCTCCCGCAAAGGAGGCAATAGGATCGGAAAAACATTCAATCGGTAATAAAGGTCGAGCCTGATTTACCATCTGCAACTTCCCTTTCCAGGTTCCGGTTGGTGGCCGCTACAATGCGGATATCTACTTTCCGGGGCCGGGTGCCCCCTACGGGATCGATTTCCTTTTCCTGCAATACCCTTAATAGCCTTACCTGCATATCCAGTGGCAACTCCCCCACCTCATCCAAAAAGATAGTCCCGCCGTCTGCCTGTTCAAATTTTCCCTTTCTTTTTTCGACAGCGCCGGTAAAAGCCCCTTTTTCATGCCCGAATAATTCAGACTCGATCAATGTGGCGGGAATGGCCGCGCAATTTACTTTAATATATGGCCCGGCTTTCCTCGGAGAGAGCAAATGAAGGGAATGTGCAACCCGCTCTTTTCCTGTACCGCTTTCGCCCATGATCAAAACCGATGTATTGTACGGTGCCACTTGCATCACCAGGTCCAGCACAGCTAAAATAAGCGGGTGGCTCCCCACAATGTTTTTGAAAACCGGAAGGTTGCGGGAAGCGTGATCATTTTCTGTCCCGGTTTGCTTTTTACCGCCGGGATAGGGCGTTGTAAAAATCGACGCAGGGCCGGACAACAGCATTTTTTCCGTCACATTTGTAAGACAACTTGTAAAAAGGTTCAATACAGCGAGGTGACCCTGATTGTAAAAATCATGCTGCCGACTACCAAAAAAGTATCTAATCTGCGACCCGTCACTGAGACTGATCGGGAAGACGATATAGGATGCAATCTCGAAACGATGAACCCCTATTTTCCGGCGCAATGTACCTGCCGTGTCAGTCTTGTGAGTTTCGTTATTATAAATGCCGGCTCTTACTTCTGCATTATTGTTTCCAATAGCTTCGGATGTTGTTTTTGGATTGAATCCAGAATCAAGCTGCAATTCATTTTCGCCGACAAACTGGTATTCATCAAATCCAGTCCGCAGGTATCCAAAATCATCGAAACGTTCTTTCTCGAGCGATTTATTTCCGAAAACTACCAGGTCAAATGGGACGAAAGATCTGATTGCACGGCCTATCTTCAGTAATTTTTGTTCCGGCTCGGAGGTTTCATTACTAATGTCCAGTAGTGCCTTTTGCAAGATTGTCTCCTGTCGTAGCCTCGATTCAAGACTATTTTTATGGCGGTACAAAGCGATATCGAGCGCCACAAGCAAGTCCTTATCTCGGAATGGCTTGACGAGGAAACCGTAAGGCTCCGTCACTTTCGCCAATTCAAGTACCTTCTGACTTGAATTGGCCGATAAATAGATGAACCCAATATTTTCAGCTTTCAGTTTTCTGGCCAGGTCAATTCCCGTTTGTTCTCCATTCAATCGAATATCGAGGAGTACAAGGTCTGGTTTTGCAGCTAGCAGGTGCTCGTGTGCCTCCTCCGTTGATGACGCGATGCCGGTTACTTTATGCCCCGCCTGCTGCAACGTAACGCGCAAAGCATTTGCGATAATAAATTCGTCCTCTACAATCAGTATGGTACTGCACATATTATTTGTTGGGGTGACCACTAAGGCTAATAAAAATCAGGATACCAAAATACTCATTTCATTAAAAAACAGCAGCTTACAAAGCTAACCAATGATATTTCAATAGCATTAATCAACCCCTCGAAAGTTCTGACCCATACCACACGTGTCCCGATATATACATTGAAGAAAGTGCAGGATCGGCCGACTTTTGTCCAAGACAATTAGCGCTTACCACGCATATTCATTCACCAGGGATCCGACCGCCCGGTTGGAAACCTTTAATTCATTCCAGATATGACCCCTATTGAACAATTTAGCAATGCTCAGGCTGCCAGCGATGAATGCGGCGATACATTGTGGAATGAGGATAATCTGAATCCTCCCTCGTCACCTTCCAAATCTCAACCCCTCAAAGTCAAAACCAAACATCAGTTTATCAATATCAATGGGATGAATATTTTTTACCGCGAATCGGGGCCAGCGGGAGCACCGGTCCTGGTACTCCTTCACGGCTACCCGTCGTCCTCTCATATGTTCAGGAACCTGATGGATGACCTATCAGACAAATACCACCTGATTGCGGCCGATTATCCAGGGTATGGACGGAGTGACCAGCCCAAAATAGCAGATTTCGCATACACGTTTGCCAATTATACTTCCATCATGGAGCAGCTACTGGAGGCGCTTGGCATTCACAAATTCAGCCTTTATCTCATGGACTATGGGGCGCCGATCGGATGGAGGATTGCATCCGGGAATCCTGATCGGATTGAAGCGCTCATTGTCCAGAATGGTTGCGCCTATGAAGAGGGCCTGGAAACGTTCTGGGATCCGATCAAAGCCTATTGGAAAGACCGAAGCGACAAAATGTCGGAAGATGAACTCAGAAGTTTTCACTCACCCGATGGCCTGAAATGGCAATATACCCACGGAGTTCCGGATCCTGCCCTGGTCAGCCCCGATAACTGGGAGATAGACCTGCGCCACCTGGAACGCGAGGAAAACGGACAGATTCAGCTCGACCTTTTTTATGACTACCAGACCAATGTGATCTTGTATCCGGAATGGCAGAAATATCTTCGGGACACCAACCCTGAAATGCTTATCGTGTACGGCAAAAACGACTTCATTTTCCCCGTTTCCGGCGCAGAAGCTTACAAGAAGGATGTTAAAAATCTGGAATATCATTTGTTTGACGCTGGTCATTTTGCACTCGAAACGGTCGGAGATCAAATTGCGGAAAAGATCAGGGACTTTCTGGACCGAAAGGTAGCAGCTAAGCCGGCAATAAGTGATCACTAGACAAGTCACAGGCATGAACACCTTCGCACAAATGCTGGCTGATTGCCAGTCGATTCTCATTCACTTGCTACGCGTCAGCATTTTCATTGTGATGGCGTGGATAGGCGGGCTGAAAGCTTTTCAATACGAGGCGGAAAGCATTGTACCTTTTGTGGCCAATAGTCCGCTGATGCGTTTTCTTTATCGCCACCCCAACGAATACAATGCCTACAAAAACAAAGAAGGCGAAAGCGTACCCCGAAATTTTGCCTGGCACCAGGGCAACAATACCTACGTGTTCGCTTATGGGCTTGGCCTGGTGATCATCTCCATCGGCGTACTTACGCTTAGCGGTATCTGGTCTCCGAGGTTGGGACTGGCGGGCGGGCTTCTTACGGCCTGCATGTCGCTGGTTACCCTCTCTTTTCTCATTACTACCCCGGAAGCGTATGTGCCTGACCTGGGCGGCTCCAACCACGGTTTCCCGTTTTTGTCGGGTACTGGGCGGCTTGTGGTCAAGGATGTCATTATGCTGGCAGCAGGGTTGGTTGTGGCCTCTGATAGCGCGGGCTCACTCCTTTCTAAAATGTGGTGACCTCTCCCAAAGTTTCATGCATAGATACCATTCTCAAACAAGCCAGTCATCAAACAATTGAATTTATGAAAACGAATATCGGGATTTTGGATAACCACACTGAAAAGGTGGCTTATGAGCTCAATAAGCTTTTGGCGAATGAATTTGTCCTTTATACCAAGACGCGCTGTTGTCACTGGAATATTTCCGGCATGTACTTCTTCGAATTACATAAACTTTTTGAAGGGCAATACGAACAGTTGGACCAGATCATGGACGATATCGCCGAACGTATACGAGCCATCGGTCATTATTCGGAAGCCCGGCTCGCTGACATACTCAAGTTGACCGACCTGACTGAGCCAGGATACACCAACGCAGCGAAAACACAACTAGAAAATTTGCTGGATGACCACGAAATGATTATCAGGAGCCTAAGGACCCTGGTAATCGACTTTGCTGAAACCTATAAAGATCTGGGCTCTAGTGACTACGTGACCGGCTTGCTCCGGGATCATGAAAAGATGGCCTGGATGTTACGTGCATTTTTGAAATAAGCGGCGCTGCAAAGCTACGTTGCTACCAAAAATCCCTTCTAACAGCAAGTGCTCAGTTGAGAACGCTTGCCCGACTATTAACCAATTGAAACCATTCTATACCCTAAGATGATGGAAAATTTCAACATTGATCGACGGAAATTTATTGAATCAGCTGCACTTGCATCTCTCGGTTTGCTGCTATCTAATCAGTCCGCATTGGCCCAAGAAAGTCCAGTTAATATCATCAAAAAGGCTGCTGCGACTGCAAAAATAAACAGTACCAAACTAAGGGGTGGTTTGTCAGCTTTGGAAGGATCCGGCGGGAATATTTTAGTGTCGACTGGGAAAGATGGTAAACTGATGGTAGACGCCGGAATCGGCGTATCGAAGCGAAATATGTCACTTGCACTTTCGGCACTCGGAAACGCACCATTAAAAGTGTTGATTAATACACATTGGCATTTCGACCACGCCGACGGCAATTTGTGGCTGCACGAGAAAGGCGCCGCCATCGTCGCACATGAGAATACGCTCGAAAATATGTCCAGAACAATACGGGTCGAGGACTGGAATTATACTTTTCCCCCGTCCCCTAAGGGCGCACTGCCAACTTAAACTTTTCGGTACAAGGATGCAATGACTTTTAACGGTGAAGATATTCAGATGCTTCATTATCCTCCTGCGCATACCGATAGTGATATTTCGGTTTACTTCCCCAAGGAGGATGTACTTCACGTTGCAGATACATGGTGGAATGGTCATTATCCATTTATTGACTACAATACGGGTGGTAATATCAAGGGAATGATTCATGCAACAGATCGGAATATTAAAAATTCATCTGACAAAACAATCATCATTCCCGGACACGGGCCGATCGGCAGCCGCACACAGCTCATCGATTACAGGGGCATGCTATCAACAATCTATGACGCCGTCAAGAAATTGAAGCTTCAGGGAAAAAGTATGGAAGAAGTGGTTAAGGCGAAGCCGACCTCAAAGTTTGATGGTAAGTTCGGGACTTTCATCATCGATCCAGCCTTTTTTACCAGGTTAGTTTATAAGGGCGCGTAGATAGCCAGCATCTGCATCATCTTTAAATAGCTAAGGCATGATGCCAAGATACGGATTTGGAAGTGTCCCGAAACAATTCACGCTAAATTGCGGCTGAAACAAACTGACTCGCTTTTAAGACTGCCACTGCGAACCAAAAAGGCTAGGAATTACCCTAGCCTAATAATAGCTGCACACAATATTTTTCAAGCTCTTAAAAAAAGCTAGTCGCCTTTATTGTGCTTGTGCGGTTTCAAAGATGGCGTATTGCCTGGGGATTCTTTATTGTCCCGTTGACGCCTGTCTGGCTCTTCCGTTGACTTGGCGATTTTCTTAGGTCCTGTTTTTATTCCCATGTTTATCATAGCGTTGTGTTACAAATAGATATTTTGTTTGAAGACAAAAAAAAGCTATGCCATAGATTAGTAATTGTTCAATGGCATTAACTTAATTATCCGAACAGCCATTAATTAGCATTGACAGCCTCCATCATAAATCCTTGATTTGCTCAGTCAGCCTGATCATCATTTCAAGCAGCAAGGATTTATCTCGTTCCTCAACCGAGTAGCTTTTAACCCTTAAACTGCTGTAAGAGATTTCTGCGCGATGTTGGGTGGAAAGATAAGGAGCCACCGATTGAAAAACTGCTGATAAAGAGCGTGCTGTTATAATGTTCGACATATCAGCCGCTTTGAAAAAAAGAGCCAACTGATCAATCGTTAACTTGCAAAGTATCTTATTCGCACTCTTTTTTATATAGCCATATGACTTGGTTGCCGTAGCCGGCGACTGATTTATGTTCTCAGTATTGCCCTGGGATCTAAATTCAATCTCGCGGATAAACCAGTTGTTGATTGTCAGGGATAGGTCATCATACTGGCGGTCATAAGCTAAACCCTTGATTACCGGAATTTGATTAAATAACTTTTGAATGTAGGCTAACTTCTTGATTCTAATGTCACCAAACGCAAGTCCCTCGATCTCACTTTTGATGCGATCGGTAAGATACCTCACAAATTTTGTCGAGTTGAAATTTCTCTCAATGAGCAGTAATTCCACGTTGCAAAAATATTCGTCACCGACATTTCTTCCTTGGGATCCGCTAATCAGCTCGTTTAGACCTTTCCAATACTCCACTTGACGAGAACTAATGTTTGCCAGATTGTCTGCATAGAAAGCCTTTGTAAATTCATTACTTAACAATGACACGAGTAATGGACTGCTAACAAACAAGTTGCTATTTGCTAGCTGAGCGAAATCAGGATTTGGCGCTGCTAAATGGTATTTTCTTAATGGCACATCCGGATCTAGAGAAACTGAATATCTCTCCAAGATAAACGCATGAATGTCGGCCAAGTTAGCGACAACCAATTCCATGGCTCTCTTTAGAATCACTGACTCATCAGGTATCAGCGATAAGTTAAACTCTGCATTGTCAATCAAGCTGTTCAACGCACCGAAGTATGAATCTAAAACCTCCTGGAATTTTCGCTTTTTAGGATATTGAAATGTGAGCTTCTTTAAATAAGAAATCTGTCTGGCCTTTTCTTCCCGTACCTCTTCGGAAAAGGCCTGAAAGCGATAATCTTCAAAATTCGCAAATTGCGCTTGTGCAGGGTTGAATTGATTAACCGCACGATCCAACCATTCTAATACATACCCCTGTTCCATACCAATCTCGCGTTTTCGTCTCCCTCAAACCATTACGGCGAAGGTTGTGTAAAACTCAGAGATTAGCTTACGAAAGTAAATACGAGAAAACTAGTATTTAAAGGTCTAGGCACTACGCATTATCGCGTATTTTAACTACGTAAAAACACGTACATTGCGACTATTGGCTGGATTTAGCCGTTTTCCCAAATTTCCAGCCGACTGAGTAACTCGATTTTGTTGGAGACACCGAGCTTCTCAAAAACGTTTTGGATGTGCTTGCTCACCGTCCGCTCGGAAATGAAAAGTTTATCTGCAATAGATTTGTAGGGTTTTCCCTCGCGGACTAAGCGAACAATTTCTTTTTCCCTTGAAGTCAGTCCAACTGTGCTGAGGTTGATTTCAAAACGTTGAGCTGGCGAGATGCCGCTTTCTTCCAACTGCCGGGTCATTTGCTCAATGAGATCGAGCTTGGACAAAGATCCGTTACCATTTGCGCTCGCAAGTTTTAATAACTGGTCGTATTCCTCCCGGCTCTCCCGGATTGACCGCCTGATAAACAAGATTGTTATTACAATAAAGCCGACGTTAGTAAGCAGCGCTTCCGGCACCTGATGGATCCTGAAAAATGCAAAAAACGGAAGCGATGCCCATGGAATGACGGCGAGATACACCGCCGTCACTTCGAAAAAGCGTCGATCCTGAATATCCTTTTTATACTTGTCCTGAATAGAACTTTGAATGGTGTAGAGTAGCACCAAGGCGTAGCCAGCTGGTATGACCATGCCGTAGTTGATAGCGTGATCGATGTCCCCGTCAAAAAGAAACTTTAAAGGAAAAATTACCACGAATGGCAGTAGGATAAACAGCGGTACGCCATATAGCGCGTGCCAGCGAAGCCGATGCAGTTCAAACGCTTTATAGAAATAATAAGGAAAATAAGCGCCCATCAAGAATCCCATCCCGTAAGCAATAGCGTATTGTACGACCAGCGGCGGGTAGTTTAGATTTGGATCTGAAAAAAAACCGCTTGCTATGTTTTTAAGAATAAGGAAAGACAACAAGCCTACATAATACAGTCGACGCTTATCCTTTGGATGAGATAAATAAGAGAATACCTGATAAACGAACATGATCAGTTCGAGTATGATAAACACGAGCGTAACCACGTGCATATCTGTTCCGCCGACACGCATTATGAGAGTTCATTTCTGATGAGAAAAAGATTATATCCGAAGTTTAGTTGATTATAGACACCCACACAGTGAATGCTTTATCATGTGGGTTGCCAATAAAACGAGTTCAAGCTTTTCGACAGGCGATTTGCGCGCAATGTTCGGGATTAGGCTGAAATGGTCATATTTGGAATAAATGCTACACAGGTTTTCGTACCACTGTATATTGGGTTTGCCTTCCAGTATCTTAAGGATATTCTTGATACTCATAGCCTTAATATATTCCAGATCGTCGGTGTTAAAGAAATCTGCAATATCCTTAAAATGGTTCCTTAATTGGTGTGGAACATCCTTTCCTAATGGTCGAATAAAGGATTCAGACACTATGGAACTGATTAATGTCTGATCATTGCACCATACAAATGATGCATAGACAATCCATTTCTTATATCAGAGCATTGATCGCAAGACTTTGCTAATAAATTTTGGCTGTCATGAAAAACCGTTTGAGCTTCGACAAGTCCCTTTGTCTAATATTTAAAATTTGATTTAGTTGAATTTTGTCTAGCCGAGTCAGAAGATTTTTAGGCTAGTGAAAAATAAAAAACGCGTAGAAAAAATTGTTTCAGCCACGTAAATGCACGGAACAAGAAGCCCGGCTTTTGCCCTAGTGCAAAGGCCGGGCTTCCCATTTACCCCTCACCTGATCGCCTCAAATGCGTAGATATGAATGCCAGTACTAGCATAAACCCTGCCCTTTCGTCCCGCCTTTGCCGGAATCCCTGACACCATTTGCTGAAAATAGGCATAACCGTTCTTCTTCAGATCGGGCGACTCAAGCTTCCACCAGGTCCGTCCCGTTTTGATCTCGACAGCATGGAGCAGACCGTCTCCCCCGCCCGCAAAATACACAAATCCTTCCTGGGCAAACAGCTTCGTACTTGATCCCGAAGATTTTTCTCTCCAAAGTTGTGCGCCCGAGTTGACATCGAAACCGTAGATATAAGTGTCTTCACAGTTGGCAACAACAACACCGTCCGAAACGATAAATCCAGACATCAGGAAATCCTGCGTGAAGGTCTGGTACCATTTTCTTTCACCTGTTAAAAGGTCATGGCAAGTAATAAACCTTCCGACAGAATGGTATATTTTTCCCTCATAAATAACAGGTAACCAGTCCACAACTGTACCGGGCTGTGGGTCTACCAACGGAATGTCTTTGTAAACCCATTTCTTCTTGCTCAAATTATACAATCCATAGACGGAGCGGATGTAATTGTATCGTGCCTCGGCGGTAGGAGTTTGATAGTCCACCACAATTACCGTGTCACCTTCGATTACTGTGGGAGCCATTGAAGTGGCCCCGAAGAGAATAGGTGTTTCCTCTAAGTATTCAACAGGCAGTTGAGGCGCAGCGACAAGCTCTTCCGGCTGGGGGGCGAGGATATTGCCTCGGTAAAGTGCTGAATGTGGATTACTGCCAGGCACGATCTTCGATCCGCAGAAATAGTAGGAATTTCCCAGTCCACTCATGGTATATTGGCTATAGACCGTATCCTGCTTCCACTTTTGCCAGGCTGTCTGACCATTGTCCAAATTTATACAATGGGTACGCGGGCCGCTTGGAAAGACCATCAGGTTTCCTTGCAAATAGGCATATTGGATGTCAAACAGTTCCCGTTCGTACATATAACCTTGCCAGCGCCAGCGTTCTTTGCCGGTTTCCCCATCGAGCAAAGCTATTCCACCCCTATCGCTAAATCCTCCGGCCACAAAGGGAATCCCGGTCGAATAGGGCACCAGCACACCACCGTTATAGGTGATGTTTGTCCTAAGGCCGGTTGCAAAATAACGATCCGTATTAACGGCGGTTTTCCACATCGTCCGCCTCTCCGAAACGCTTCCATCCGGGTTGTGATCCAGATCTAATTTTTCTTTGCAGGAGGAAAAAAGCAGACACGCCACTATTAAGATTGCAAGAGGTCTTACCATACCGGTGTTCGAAAAAAATCCGTTCGATTAAATGCGTTATTAAACTGTGTAGTCATATTGGTATGTCCCCTCATTTCCATATGGTTCACATTTGTAGCCTCAAGAAGCCGATCTGGAGTAACGAGCCAATTGGTTCCTGTTCCTTGTTGGGAATAGATCGGTACCAGCCCATCACTTCCAGCCTGAACCGAAACATAGTAAGGTACAGATCCATAAACGCCGCACTGGTCCATACAAGTAGCCATACTGTTGGCAGGATAGCACTGGTTCCATTGTCCTTCCGAACAGGTTTGGGTCCAGGTATTGATAAATCCCCCTAGAATGGTTCCGGTATTCGCCCCGATCAGATTTGCCCAAAGTGATTCAGATTGATTGAGCCAATCCCGACCAGCCTTCCACTCGTTGGCAATCCATGTATGGTAAATTCCCGCGGGAAAATTGCCAAATGCATTATTGGTCGCTGCAATGCTTAATTGGTTCGCATACTGGGCATCATATAAATTTACGGCAGTGCTTGCATATGATACAAATGTTTGGTCATCATTAGATGCCCACGCAGTTGCTTGGTTTGCCTTGTCCTGCGATGAAGCCAGACGCCAGTGAATGGGGCTGCTTTCATTACCCCAAATCACCAATCGTTGCATTGGAGTTCCGGAGAAGCTGTTAATTCCATTCATATACGTACTGTTTTGCTGCAGATCTGCAAATGTCTGGGCTCCATAGAAGGTTGTCGCGTTGGCAGGAGTGATGGGAATATCCGGATCGCCTGTAACTTGGTTCCTGATGATTTGCCGTAGTTTTTTGGCAATCCCAATGGAAGCGATTGGCCCCGGCGGTATGCCTGTGATCATGAATACTGGAACCCCGTTCAGGGCAGTCGGGCCCTTTGCAATTTGATCTACGCCATTTGTAATCGTGGATTCCATCGTTCCATTGGCGATGCTATTCAACACCGGCGCCCGTTCAAAGGTGATCCACAAACGATCATTCCACCAAAATTACTTGATGTCGTAGATGCCTGGCGGGCAGCCGTTCCTCCCATGCTGTGCCCGATAGCCATTCCCTGAGCATTCGCGTTTGGGTTTGTTGAATTGATTACCTGTGTTGCGAAGTTGTTTACACCGTTGGTGGTATTGTAATTGGGGTTTGTAGAAGTGTTGTTGTCAAACCTTCGTGCCGCTTGAAATTGCGTGCGGTATTGACCCCAAAAATTAGTGCTCGAATTTAACCCATGTATCCAGTGTGCTGGCCTTGGAGTTTGGGCATTAACGCCTGCTATATCAGATAGCAGTATAGAGACTATAAGCAGTAAGGCTCTTTGTATCTTTATCATGATTTCGGCGGAGTTAGAAACGTTCGATTTTAAAATCTTTGTATTGGATGTCAGTAATGGTCTTTATGGCGATGCCGTTGTTGTCGGTATTGAAGCCTTCACAATGCTGAAACTGCAATTCTGGTTTTCGCCCCGATTGGCTGGCAGCGTATCGGTAGAAAACCTGTTGGAGAAGCTCTCCTCTGCTTCCATATAACGAATTTCCGATCATTATCCCGTTTTTCTTATCAAGAAGCGCCAACGATTCAAATTGCTGTGCCGAAGAAGCAGCCTGACCTTTGTCGACATAAAAATCAGAAGGGTTTATCTTTGTTCTGATCGATACAACCTCATTACCCATATTAGACACCACACTTCCCTGTCGTTGCAATTCCTGTATCTGCTTGTCAATATTTGAAAGATAGGACGTGTCCGCCTGCGATATTATTTGTCTTAAATTATCCAAGTTGGAAGATGGAAATTCCGATTGCCGGATCAGCTTTCCATTTTCATCAAAGAAAGAGGCTATTCCATTTTTTATCCTGGTTGTTTTTACCTTAGGCGAATCATCAGCTGGAATGTTTTCCTTCCCGGTTGGGATTTTGATTGTTGGATCTAGCGTCGTAAAGGTCCATTCTTCCTGTCCGCTTTTTAAAAATACGCCCTCTACTTTTGTCCTGCTTACAATGGGGACTCCCATGGTCTTATATAAGAGCTCGTATTTTTTTGGTGGCTGATTGCCTTCAACAAGGCGAAGGGATGTTGTCTCAGATTCATACGATATCGCTAACAAAACATCACCGTTCGTTCGGGTCGTTGCCAGTTCGTTTCCGAGGCTTGCTTTGCCAGCTTCCTCGATTTCATTTCGACAACTGCTTACAAAAGCAAGTAAAATAAACAGAAGGACAGGAAGCAGCTTCTTTTGGTGGCTTCGCTGGCGGTAAATTGCGCTCATATGCGTGATTTATATGGTGGAAGGGAAAGGTGAAAACTCAAGCCTACAACATGCTCATTGCACTGCGGAAGAATAAAACCGCCGAGTATCCAAAAGTTACATAACAGAATCTTGATGTATAATTAGTTTTACAGATTTTATCCATAAACTGATTATTCGGTAATTATGTGACCCGCTTCGCTTACACCTCGAGGCTTTTCGAATTTTGCATGTACATCATGTAAGGTAAACCCTGTGACAAATAAAGTCTCGTTAAATAATGCCAAATGTGTGCTATACGTATGCAACGGAATGGCGTTGACAACTAGCCAGTTCGTTGAAAATGAGCGCTATATTGGATATTCCCGAACCGCACTTTTTTATAAGGATACCATTTTAACGGGAGCGGACCTAACCGTCGGTGCGCCTGGTTGGGTGTGAGATAGCCGATAGAAGCGTGCGGCCGAAGGTTAATGTAGGCATGAATGGCTCGTCCGATGGAAGTGCTTGCTGCTGAAAAAGAAAGAAAACCTCTTAGCCTAAAATCTTCTTTTAGTGTCCGGAACACGCGTTCGACCATTGCATTCTCGTTCGGGTCGCCGCTTTCTGCCATACTGATGGACACGCTTTCGTTTCTGAGCCGGTTGACGTATTTCCATGAGCAGTATTGCACGCCGCGATCAGAACGGGTCGCCGGAGCGATGATGAATGAGCGGTTGTGAAGGATTGGTTCTCGACAAAAGGGCCATGTCCAAATCAGCAGCAGTCTATTTTGAGTGCCCACATGTCAAAGGTGATTTTTAGCAAAAATTGCGCCAAAAACCACAGTAGCCCTGCTTAACAATGGATGCTATATGCGATATTTGATTTTCAAAATCTGCTAATGTCACTAAAAGGGCCCATTATTGTTATCGACGACGATCCCGACGACCGGGAGATGATCGAGGCTATGCTGCAAGAGCTTGCGCTTGTCAATCAGGTTCGCTTTTTTGGGAATGGTCAGCGCGCGCTGGACTACCTGTTAACTACCTTGGAAAGTCCGCTGCTCATTTTGTGTGACATAAACGTGCCGATCATGAATGGACTTGAACTTCGTGACCAGATCGATGCCGACCCTTACTTGAAAAACAAATCTATCCCCTTTATATTCCTGACGACCTCGGATAGTCCCACCCTGGTGCGCCAAGCCTATAATGGTACCATCCAGGGCTATTTCCAAAAATGTAACAGCTTTCAGGAAGGCAAGGACCACCTGCAATTGATCATCGGCTACTGGAAGCTCTGCCTCCACCCCAATAATTTGAAGTAAGCGGGCCATCTACTCGCCCGGCCCTCCCCTGCTCGCAAATGCCCACGAAAACCAGCGGTACGAAATTTTAGCAAGCCCGGAAATCAGATGTAAAAATTAAGGCACCTATGGGAAACAATGGGCTTCTTGTGCTGATTGACGATGACACCGACGATCACGAAGTACTCAAAATGGCGGTCGAAGACCTGGACAGGCCCAGGCAGTGCCTGTTTTTCCCGGACTGTGAATCGGCAATCGCCCATTTTAGCGAAAATAATGTCCTCGAACCTGGCTATGTGTTAATAGACCTGAAATTGCCGCGAATGGATGGAGACCAGTGCTTGCAAGAGCTGCAAAAGCTCCGCAGGTTCGATAGTCCCCAAATCATCGTTTACTCTTCGTCCATTCCCGACCGGCAGGATACAGCAGATCATTAGCGTGGTTTAGCAGGGAGCTTCGCTCTGCTGGCCGGCTGCCGACACAAGACAACACCGTGGCATATGTACCTGATGCAAATTTTCTTACCCACCCGTGACAACCAGGGCGATTCAATCCCGGAAGAGCATTTTTTGGCGCTGCGGGATGAGCTCACAGACCGTTTTGGCGGCGTGACCATATATACCCGCGCGCCGGTAGAAGGGATATGGAAGCCTTCCGAGAATAATGCCCAGGTTGACCAGCTAGTTATCTATGAGGTATTATTGGGTAGTCTAGAAATATCTTACTGGAAAAAGGTCAAGTCACGGCTTGAAACGTCCTTTATGCAAGCGCAAATCATGATGCGGTATTTCAATGTTGTTCAAATCGACTAGCACCAGGCTTTCGCATTCGGCCACGGGCTGGAACGTAACACAAATGCGGCAGAGCAAATCATGGTGTACCGCTCAACTTCATATACTATTTTGTCGTCCTCTAAATGCGAAGCCTCAACTCCCCATATGGGGGAAGCGCAATTCTGGCAGCATTATGCTTGCACGGATTCTGAGATGGTATCATTCCCTACGAAAAATAGTTCGCTTTCCACTGCCCTCAAATCTGGGCGGCGATCGGAAAATCGATTGGTACCTGTGTAAGTGCGAACAGGTAATTGGTAATGATTTTATCGCCTACGGCAATCACCACATCGGCCAGGCTCCCCCCATTATATCCGGCTTGATAGAATGCGTCCAGCAGTTCAGGAGCGGCATGGCCTTTGTTTTCCGTAATTGCTCTCACCAGTTTCGCCAGCGCATCCAGTTTGCCATCGAAAGTGATCTGGGCTTTGCGAATTTCAATAATCTGCTCTTCGGAAAAACCCTGCAATTTTGCAATTGCCGTGTGGGCGCTCAGACAGTACAGACATTCATTGACCTGACTCACCACGAGGTTGATCACCTCACGTTCCTTTGCACGAAGCGATGTTTTGCCGTTTTGCAATGTCAAGTAGTTAGCCAATGCGTGATCCGAATTAGCCAGTGCAGCGTAAAGGTTAGGCACTTTGCCCGCTACTCTGGTAAGGTTATCAAAAAGTGCCTGGTTATTGGCTGATACTGTTTCGCGGGTGGGGATGTTGAACGTTTTCATTGTCTTTGGAAGTTTGATTTTGTGATCAATTTTGATATTCCAAAGGTCCGGCGAATTTGCCCCGGGAAGAATGGCCAAACTGCCCGAAGAATAGTCTGCTTTTCCCGATTGCAGATTTTGTCATTCCGAAGCGGCCTGTCCCAGCCCACTTCGGGCTTTCAGATAAGCGGATTGTGCTTCTTGAAATGAGTTGGTGACTGCCCGGTCTGCTTCTTGAAAAACTTACTGAAATGGTTGGCGTCCTCGAAACCGAGCTCGTCAGCAATCTCCTTGGCAGTTTTGTCGGTATAAAAGAATAGCCGCCGCGCTTCGAGTGTCACCCGCTCCTGGATCACCTGCAATGGACTTTTGTGATTGTACAATGCAAAAAGGTTGGAAAGCGTTTTGGGCGATTTGTTGAGCTGATCGGCATAGAATTTCACCTGGTGCTGCTGCCGGTAGTGGTTCTCCACTAGCAAATTGTATTTCCGGACGATATCCAGCTTGTCTGACGGCAGGTCCTGCTCGGAAATGTACTGCTCCCTGGCAAGCCGGGTAACAATGATGATCAAACGTTTGAGCAGCGCCAGCATCATTTCGCCCTGGATCGGGTCGGGCATTTCAAACTCGTCCTTGAAAACCTGTAACAGCAGGTCCAGCTTTCTCTGATGCTTCTCGTCAATGGCCATGAACATCCTCCGCCCTGAACCATAAAAGAGAAAACCTACGCAGCTTACCTCCTTATCGTGGTTGACGATGCAGTAAAAATCCCTGTTAAATTGCCAGGCGACAATATCCGAAGGCCTCTCAAAGTGAAAACTTTCATTGACCATCAGGCATAGCACCGAGTTAGCCGGGAAATCGTAAACTACATTATCGATGGTAGCTTTCTGGGCAACACCGCGGTTCCAGGCGATGGTCAATAGCTTATCTTTCCGGTCGCGGCCATAGAAGATGCGGTCGAAATCGCTTTGGTCATATACGAGCCTGAATTGAGCATTGGTATGCGGATGGGTCAGCTGGTGCAGCATGTATCAGAAGGTTTAACAAATATAATCTCGAATGTGGCAAACGAAATATGTGAACAAACCGTGCCGGCCCGGAATACCCGGTGCCGGCATGGTCATTACAGGTTATACTTAGCCGTATTAGAGGCCGATCAAAGGCTTTCATGCTTTTTGCGTCGCGGCCCTGTGGCCGAACCGGGTGATCAGGTAAAGGGAAACGCCCAGTGCCAGCAGGTCTTTATACAAGAAGAGCCCTAAAAAGCTCATATAACCTACGCCATTCACGTGCGTAATGGCGTCCGGCGTGGTGATGAGCATCGTGCTGGTCACAAAGAACATCATTACGGCAATGCCGCCGCCCACAATGCCGGCCTGTGGACGAAAAAGCCCTACCAGCATGAGCAAAGCCGCTACGATTTCGGTCAAACCGATCAGGTCGCCACCCGTATGCACGCCGAAGATATGGAAATGCCAGCTGATCAGCGGACTGTTGTTGACCAGTACTTCGATGCCCTCCGAGCCGGGGTCGGTCATTTTATACGCACCCGCCCACAAAAGCATCACTGTCATAGCAGTAAGCATTACCCGAAATGGTAAGTCCAGTTGTTCGATTTTGACGGCCAGTTTTGCCAATGCAGGTTCGGATATCAATGCTGCGTTTCGATCTTCGGTGGAAATTGCAAGATTTTTCATTGTCCTTCTTTTTTTCGTGTTCGATATTTTGATAGGTCAAAGGTCCGGCGAAAGCCGCTGCCAAAGAATGGCGATACTTCCCGTTGTCAGGGGCGCTTTTCCCGAACCTGGGAACATACCTAATTCCTGCTAGGCAAGGTCAGCTTATAATTGCTGCGCGACGGGAAAGTCTATGGGAACTTGTGTCAACGCAAAGACATAGTTAGTTATGATCTTGTCCCCTACCCCCACAACCACATCCATCAAATTGCCTTGGTTATAGCCTGCCGCGTAAAAGTTATCTATTAGCTGGGGCTTGGCGTGGCCTTTGTTTTCAGCGATACTTTTGACAAGCTTGGCTAGTGCATCCAGCTTCGGGTCGAAGTCCACTTTCGCTTTCCGTATTTGAATGATCTGTTCATCGGTAAAGCCTTGTACTTTGCCAATTGCGGTATGGGCGCTTAAACAATATAAACATTCGTTCACCTGGCTAACAACAAGGTTTATAACCTCCCGTTCTTTTGCACGAAGTGACGATTTCCCGCTGTTAAGTGTCAAATAATTTGCCAACGCGTTGTCCGAGTAGGCGAGTACAGAAAACAAATTAGGGACTCTGCCGACAGATTTCGTCAGGTTGTCAAAAAGGGTTTGATTGGCGGCAGATACTTGCTGCCTGGCGGGCACTGAAAAGGCGTTCATAAGTTAGTATTGAAGGTTAAAATGATTGAATTTGATGTTTTAGATTCCTTTAATTTCTCCACCATCTATCCTGATGGCGGTGCCGGTAATAAAGCTGGCATTGGGGGAAACCAGGAATGCGATCAACTCTGCTACTTCCCCAGGCTGGCCAAACCGGGTGATCCTTGATTCGCGCAAGAAACTTTTGGCGGCCTGACCCACACTTACCCTCTCCGATCTTGCCATCTTTTCGAGAAAAACCGTGCGCCTTTCCGTCATGATTGGACCTGGCAGTACTGTGTTAACTCGGACTCCATCCGCTAAGCCTTTTTCTGCGAATGCTTTCGAAAGCGCGTCGATTGCAGCATTGATCGCTCCAATGGCCGCGGCCGCAGGCTTTGGATTTTCTGCTGCCGTGCCAGACATAAAAATAACGGAGCCTCTGCTGCTGGTCATGTGCGGCCACGCTTGTATAGTCAGCCTTCTCGCGCTGTGAAATTTAACTTCCATGCTGGCAAGCCATTGCGCGTCGCTCATTTCTAATACATCGACTTGGGGAACCGCGCCCGCCACGTTGATTAGCGCATCGATCCTGCCAAAACGGACGGATGTTTCGTGGATAATTCTTTGGGCCGCGTCCGCTTCCATTAGGTCAGCGCAGACAATTAATGGCTCAGCACCAGCTACCCTAACCTGCTCGGCGGTCTTTTGCAATTCATCTGCTCTGCGGGCGACGAGTACAATGCCCCCGAAATCTTCGGCCAGCCGCAAGGCTGTGGCAGCACCAATGCCGCTACTGGCACCAGTTACAACTGCTACGCGTTTGTCAACCATTGATATCTAACGTTTATCTGTTGGGTGTTTTAATAATTTCTGAATTTTTCCTAATCTATCCAGATGCTGATCGGAAGCTTTAATTTCCGGCCTGGTGTAAAGAATCAGGCATCCGCATACCATTGCAAAACCAAATATGGGTGCCCAAAGCGAAACCACTGTCGATACCAGGAAAACCGCAATTGTGACCGTAGACCGTAACCGAATCATCCAGCTCGCCATTGTTTTATGCTCTTTCGTAACAAGGTCGTCCTGGCTTTCCCAAACCAGGATTAAATAGCTAACATTAACCATTAAGAATACGAAAGCATACAGTGAAACAGGAACGGGTGCAAGATTGCTTTCAGCTACCCAATCCGTCAGGAAAGGAATGAGAGAAACCGAAAACAAGTGCCCGAAATTTGCCCACAACAGTCGTAGACTAACCGCTGAAAGGTTCCTCAACAAATAGTGATGGTTAAGCCATACGATAGAAATGAAAAGATAGCTAGTGGCATAGCTCAGCCATGTCGGCCATAATGAGAGCACTGCATGGAAGTCATCCCCGGCTGGCTTTTTTAATTCCAGTACCATAATGGTAATAATGATTGCAAAAACGCCGTCAGAAAATGCAAACACCCTGTCGGCAGAAGCACCTTCTGTCCTTGTTTTGGATTGTTGTTCCATCTTTCGAGCATGTTTATGCTTGTTTGGCCTCCCAAACCATATCCACAAACCAGCCATTCGCGTCGTAATAATTCTGAATCACTTCGAAACCGGCCATTCTGGCCATCTTTTCAAGTTCGGCTAGGCTATACTTTTGTGAAATTTCTGTAAATATCGTCTCGTACTTCTGGAAATAGATACAATCGGTTCGATCCTGTAAACGAAACCTCACCACCTGCTCCTGCAAGCTGATCAAATAGCTCTTACAACTCCCCGATTGAGGGTCGTAAGTGGGAAAATGCTCGAACTGGCCCAGGTTAAAATCCGCATTCAACTCCCGGTTGAGCCGCGTAAGCAGGTTCAAATTGAAGCGGCGGGTAATGCCCTGTTTGTCGTTGTAAGCTGCCAACACCTGCTGCGGGGATTTTTTAAGGTCTATCCCAACCATAAACCGGTCGCCAGCATTCAACAATGCGCGAATGCTTTCGCAGAATTTCAGGGCATCCACTGGGAGCATATTACCCAGGTTTGAACCCAGCATTATTACCGTCTTCCTGTTGGTCGAGCGCCTAGATGCTTCCTGCAACATCGGCAGATACTCTCCCACCAAACCGCTTACCCTGATATCGGGAACCATGCTGCCTAAATGGCCAGTCAAGTATGAAACAATACTGCCGGAAATATCAATCGGGACATAAGTGTAGCATGCCTGTAACCGGCTAAGCGCCTGCAAAAGGTAAACCGATTTTTGTCCGTCCCCTGCGCCCAGTTCGATCAAATCCGTATCGCTGCCGTCGCCCATCAATTGCCGGGCCAGGTCTGCGGAATGGTTTTGAAATATTTCCAACTCGCATTTGAACGGATAATATTCTTCACAAGCCATGATCTGCTGAAATATGCGGTCGCCCTGCGCATCATAGAAATATTTTGAGCTGATACCCTTTTGCCGGGCGCTAAGTCCCCTGAGGATACCGACGTAAAAATTCAAGTTATATGGCGCCGTAGTCTTGTCAGGAGTCTGGGCAACTTCGAGACTACCAACGAATTGGTCTGGAATGAACATAGTTATACTGGTTGTTGAGTGCTTGGTGTCATAACGTCTACTTATATACGCTTCCAGTTAAGAAACTAAGCGCACGCTGTTCTGATCCCGGAAAATTGCCAACGAGCCTGTGGCTGGAAGAAATTGCGGTAGGTAATCCGGCTGTGGCCAGGCGAAGTGTAGGCGGAAGCTCCGCGGAGCACCTGCTGGTTCGCCATGAACTTGCCATTATACTCTCCAAGGGCGCCGGCAGGCCTCTTATAGCCAGGGTAAGGTAGATAGGCGCTTTCGGTCCATTCCCAACGCTGACCCCATTGCATTTTGGGCGCTGCAACCTCCCATTCAAATTCCGTAGGAAGCCTTAGTCCCATCCAATTGGCATAGGCGTAGGCCTCGTAGTAACTAACGTGGCAAACGGGCTCTTGCAGATCGATGGGTCGCAGTCCATCGAAGGTATAGTTAAGCCACTCGCCGTCCCAATGATGCCAATATAGCGGGGCTTGGATTCGCTGCATGTTCACCCAGGCCCAACCGTCCGAATGCCAATGCCGGAAATCGGTATATCCGCCAGAATCAATGAATTGAAGGTACTCCCTGTTGGTAACCGGCGTTGTGCTTATTTCGAACTGCTGCAGATACACCGTATGCCTATTATGCTCATTGTCCCATGAGAAAACCGGCCCAACGTGCCCTATCTCGTAGTTCCCAAAATTGATAGATAAAAAGCCTTCTTCTGAATGCCTGTCAGTGATGCCAGGATGCTGCGAATTTAAAAAGCGGGGAAACAGCGGGTTATTACCAAGAATGTACTTTATGTCGCTCCAGAGCAGCTCTTGATGTTGCTGTTCATGGTTTATTCCAAGCTCTATGTTTGGCGATATCTCTGTCAGCAGGTCAGTGCTTGCCAATTCTAGTAGTTGATACAGTCTTTCATCGACATAATCGCGATACCGAAATAATTTCTGTACCGTTGGTCTGCTCAAATTGCCCCTATCGGTCCGGACTACCCTACGTCCGATCGTTTCATAGTAGCTGTTAAAAACGTAGTCAAAGTCCTCGCTGAACGGCTGATAGTCTGGGCAGTGGGGCTTCAACACAAATGTTTCGAAAAACCATGTGGTGTGGCCCAGGTGCCATTTGGGTGGGCTTACATCTGCGGTGGGTTGCACTACGTAATCCTCGGTCTCCAAACCCTGGCAGATATCGACGGTGAGCCGGCGCACCTGTTCGTACCGCTCGCGGAGTACCTGAACTTGCGTCCTTGTTTCCATGATGATCACAGTTGAAATATTTAACCAATTTGAAACTGCGCGTCTGCAACTCTTAACGCGGCAGCGTGTCCAGAAACTTCAAAATTGCTTCTCCAATCTCATCGACATGGGTTTCCAGTGCGAAATGGCCGGTATCGTAGAGCTTGACGATCGCATTAGGAAGGTCTTTTCTGAATGCCTCTGCTCCGGCAGGCAGAAAGAATGGGTCTTTGTCACCCCAAACGGCAAGCAATGGCACCTGAGAGTCTCGGAAATACTGGTGGAAAGTCGGGTACAATGTTACATTACTCGCGTAATCCTTGAAAAGGTCAAGCTGGATTTCCTCATTCTCGGACCGATCGAGGAAAAACTGGTCGAGCAGGTAAGATTCCGGTGCAACCAGGCTCTTATCGCTCACGCCGGTAAAGTACTGCCAATGCGTGGATTCGGCGGTCGAAAGCACCCGAAGGTTATTGCGGTTCTGCTCGCTGGGGTCTGCCCAATACTTCTGGATCGGGTTCCAGCCATCACTTAGCCCTTCCACATACGCATTCCCGTTTTGGGTAATAATGCCGGTTATTTTTTCCGGGTTGGCAACCGCAAGCCGGAACCCGACCGGCGCGCCGTAGTCAAATACCTGCACCGCAAAACGTTCTAATCCGAGTTGGTCGATAAACCCTTGAACATATTTGGTCAGGTTATCAAAGGTGTAATCGAACGATTTGTAATGCGGTGCATCCGAATTGCCAAAACCGATCAAATCGGGAGCGAATACGTGGTATTTCTCTGCCAGGATCGGTATCAAATTTCGGTACATATGCGAGGACGTCGGGTAGCCGTGTAAAAGAAGCACCACTGGTCCGTCCATAGGTCCTGCTTCGCGATAAAATACGTTCAGGTCATTGACTTGCAATTTCTGGTAGCGTACCTGGTTCTTTTTCATTTGCAGTAAAGTTTACGGTTTAAGATAAAACAAAAACAGACAAGTCTGTTTTAACAAAATTAAATCAAAGCAGTTTTTCCACAACTGCCCGTGCGGCGAAAACCGGCCAGGGATCGTTGTGCACTTTATGGCCAATGAGCGCCCCCTCGAACAGTGTATAGATTTCACTGGCCAATGCTTCGTTTTGCAATGGTTGCAGTATATCACGAAACAGGTCCCGCACGCTTTCCTTCTGCAATTTGACCTGCTGCCGCACCCGCAAAGCGTCGTGAGGCATTTCATATACGATATTGAGAAAATGGCAGCCATGAAAACTTTCGTTGGTCACCGAAGCCGCCAGATAATCGAAAATCGCCAGAACCTTCTGCTTGGGCGATGCTCCATGCTGAGATGCCGCTACCAAACGCGCCAAGCTCTCGGCCCCGGTTAATTGCAAATAAGCCATGAGCAACTCCTCCTTCGATTTAAAATGTTGGTACAGAGACGATTTGGCGATATCAGCTTGCTCGATGATCTGGTTGATTCCTGTGTTGCTATAACCTTGCTGATAAAACAGCCTTGCCGCTGCTTTTAGGATTGATTCCCTGACGGTGATGTTTCTCACGATTCAAAGATAAAGCATTTTTTTAAAACAGACAAGTCTGTTTTAATTTTAATTCTATTTTAATGCTGGAATTGTCCCAGTTCGTAAGAACAGTTAGTTATCCAACAGCTTGGCGGCCATTCTTCGGGCGCTCAATACGGGCCATACTTCATCGTGGACCTTATTGGCAATCAACGCCCCGTCGAATAGCGTGTACATTTCATCCGCCAGATCTTCTTTCCCAATCGGTTCCAGGATTTGATAGAACAGCCTGCGGACCCCATTTTTTTGCTTTTTAATCTGTGCCCGGACGCGTTCGTCCTCCTTGGGGATTTCTGAGATAATATTCAAAAAGTTACAGCCGTAATATTCCTTCTGCTGCACCAACTCGATCAGATAGTCAAATATTGCCAATGCTCTTTTGACAGGATCTTCAAAGCGGTCTGCTGCATCTTTCAACGCCTGGTCGGTAGCAGCACCGGAAGTTTCCAGATAAGCCATCAGAATGTCCTCTTTCGAACGGAACGTTGTGTACAAGGATGATTTAACTACCCCGGATTCCTCAATGATCTGGTTTATGCCGGTGTTACTGTACCCTTGCTTGTAAAACAACCGGGAAGCCGTTTCTACGACTGCTTGCCTGACTGCATTTTTTCTATCCTTGCGCATAAGGCAAAGTTAAACAAACCGATCGAACAGACAAGTCTGTATGATGCATCAAAGCGTTATTTGGCGCTTCGTCTCGAAAAAGTATTTTCAGGCTTGGGCAACCTAAGCCTGTCACGAATCGTACCTCCGCCACCGTCATCAGAAACCAGCCCTCTCCTTTTGAGCTCAGGCATTACTTCTTCAAGAAACCGGTCCCAGTCTTCGGGGATAGTGGGAAACATTAGAGCGAAACCATCAGCTGCCCCGGCCCTGAACCAGGCTTCCAGCTCATCGGCTATCTCCTTTGGTGTTCCCCCTACAATGGGCGCGCTTCCGGCGCTAGCAACAATCGTCGAGATTTGACGAAATGTCAGGCCTTCGCTCTGGTATTGTTTAACCTTGACCAGGTTGGTACGTTGTCCGTCGAAAGTCGATTCATCCGGTAATTTCGGCAACGGGGCATCCAGGTCTAGTCCCGACAAATCCATCCCGACCCAACTGGAAACCAGATCAATGGCTACCTGGTCGGGTACCAGGCTTTCCAGCAGACGCTTTTTTTCTTCAAGTTCAGCGGCAGAGCCTGCAATGATCGGTAATATCCCAGGCAGGATTTTCAATGATTCAGGCTTCCTGCCAAAACTGGCAAGCCGGTTGTTGAAGTCAGCCCGGTATTGCTGTCCTTCTTCAATCGAGCGGAGAAGCGCAAAATTAAGATCTGCGTGCTTTGCGGCAAGGTTCCTCCCATCACTGGAAGAACCCGCCTGAATAATGACCGGATGTCCTTGAAGGGGCCTGGGCACATTTAGTGGCCCCCTCACTTTAAAATACTCACCACGATGGTCAACCCTGTGGACTTTACTGGGATCTGCAAAGTCACCCGACTGCTTGTTGATTTTGATCGCGTCATCCTCCCAGCTATCCCACAGCTCCTTGACAAGTGTTACATACTCTTCGGCGCGTTTATAGCGTGAGCTATGCTCGATGCGGGCATCTCTGCCGTAGTTCATGGCTTCTTCATTCATCCCGGACGTAACTACATTCCACCCCGCCCGTCCTTTACTGATATGATCCAGCGAAGCAAGCATGCGCGCCACATTGTACGGCTCACTGTATGACGCTGAAATTGTCGAGAACAAGCCAATCCGCTGTGTTGTCGCTGCCAGCGCGCTCAACAAGGTTATCGGTTCCAGCCGTGCGTTGGCGTAACTGACGATGTTGCTGGGGTAGCTGTCCCATATCCCAACATGGTCGGCCAAAAAAATAGCATCCAGGCCAGCTCGCTCGGCGGCCAGCACAAGCTTCTGGTAGTAGTCAAGTGTAAAAATCTCACGTTCAGGTGCAGAAGGATACCGCCATGACATTCGGTTATCCCCCTGGGGATTGAAGAAAAAACCAGTTAAAATAAGTTTGTTTTCCATCAAAGCCGTAGATAAAAGGGAAAGTTACTCAAGTCATCAAATAAAAACAAACAAGTCTGTTTTTATTTGATCAATATTTTTATGGTTACTCCCAAACTTTCTTATTCATGAAAGGTGAATACGCACTTTGGACAAATTATGTTTTTACCACCTAATAAATCTGAAACCGGAAGATATAACTAACAGTTGTATAGCGGACATTCTTGCTTTTACCTGGTCCCTCTTCATACGCCGGTAGTATAGCCTACGCTACCTTATGTGAAGTACTTTATGAACTGTCACGACATAGTGAGAGTTACTAACCTCATTGACACCCGAAAATAAAATGTAGTTCTCACGATTACGGCTGTGCACGGAGTAAAAATTGATAAATCCTCCATTGGGTGCCGAAGAAAACTTTCCCAGGTGAAGAATTTCCATTAAGTCCTCGAACTTTTCTGGGACATTGCCACCAGCAAACTGAGTACTTATTATCGCCCGAAAGTCTACTATCACTGAGTCGTCGATGAGATCAATCTCTGTTAGCGTTAATGTCTACTATTTGGATTCTGATGGAACAAAATGGATTAAAAGCTACCCTGATTCCGGTTATCACGGAGGCGGATTACCTATCCTAACTAAGGTTACGCGATTTCCAGATGAATGAGAGAAGCGGCGGTAAAAGGGCGAATACATCCATTAATAGGTTAACCGAAGGAATGCAATGTTATTCAGCAATTTCGAGGCAAGGTTACGTTGAACTTCACAAAAGCGATCGTTGGGAAGGCAGGTTGAAGCGTACAGATATACGACCGAATTAGCGAAACGTCCATAGCGGTTACAAAATTAATCTGTAAGTAAGGTCAGGCAGTTTACTGCATAGTGAATTTAAACTAAGCGCAGGATGGAGAGCAACACCGAAATTTTGTCGCTACCTACCCGCAAATAGTCCAGCAAGTCCTGCAATACTACATAGCATCCTACTTGGGCCTGACCCGCAACATTTAGGCAGGTTAAGAAAGAAAGCTTAACCGTCATTCAAGACCATCACAGTTCTCATGCTATTGACCTAAACACTTTAATTATCCGCTTGCAAGATTGTTGCAGAAAGCATCCGTGGTCAAAGCATCCTGCATTTGAACTTGTCAGCACACAAACTTGGACCTTTCAACAAACCCGCACCTATGGCCCTAAGTTACCTTTGTCATATAAATTTTAACCAAAGAAAACTTAGACAAAATGAAAAAGACCGCATTAGTAACAGGGGCTTCGGCCGGAATCGGCAAAGCGACTGCCATTTATCTCGCTCAAAATGGTTATAATGTGTATGGTGCTGCGCGCAGGACCGACAAAATGGAAGACTTGAAATCCTTCGGCATCAAACCGATCGCACTTGATGTAACAAAAGATGATAGCGTGACGGCGTGCGTCAATCAAATTTTGCAGGAAGCTGGAAGTATCGATATTTTAGTCAACAATGCGGGTTTTGGTTTAGAAGGGGCAATTGAGGACATTTCGATGGAAGACGCACGTTATCAATTGGAAGTAAACGTATTTGGCGCTATGCGTTTGGCGCAACTGGTTTTGCCCAAAATGCGGGAAAACAAGTATGGCAAGATTGTCAACATTTCTTCTGTTGGCGGCAAGATCGCTTTTCCACTGGGTGGTTGGTACCATGCAAGCAAATTTGCACTGGAAGCATTGAGTGATAGTATGCGCAGTGAAGTCAAGCAGTTTGGCATTGACGTGATCGTTGTCGAGCCAGGTGCCACCAGATCTGAATGGGGCAATGTTGCCACTGACATTCTCATGAAAGTATCTGGCCATACAGCTTACAAAGACCTGGCGGCAAAAACACACAATGTATTTACCCGGTTAAATAAAGATATAGCAGAGCCAGAAGTGATCGCCAAACTGGTCAGGAGCGGAATCGAAGCTAAAAGTCCAAAAACCCGCTACACAACTTCGCAAATGGCTTCCTCGCTTTTGCTATTTTTGAGAAGGATTCTATCCGACAAGCAGATGGATCGATTGATCATGAGCCAAATAAAATAACCACAATGGAATTGCCGCAATGGAATTGAGCCAAATGGAAAACGTCGTCCTTCAACATAATATCCTGTATGCACAAGGTCATCAAAAAACGCAAAGTAGCGAACACTACTTTCCTGAACATGCCTTGGGTATCATGCTTTCAGGTGAGTCCTACTATTATTCGAACGAAGGAACATTTGTGATGAAGGAAGGCACGATCTGTCTGATGCGCCGGAATGAATTGTTCAAAAAGCTGAAAAAGGCGGGTCCAAATGGTGATCCGCCTGCATTGATCAGCATATTCCTGGATCAAAAAACGCTGCATCAATACGCAACTGAGAACGATGTTGCCAAACAAGGTCCATACAAAGGAAAAGCGATGATGGAGCTGACAGGCGATATGCTTTTGAAAGGATTTTTTGACTCATTAGTGCCCTACGCCCAGCGTCCGGAAAAACTGACGGCAAAAATAGCGGAGCTCAAAACCCGTGAAGCCATTGAACTACTGCTTCAAAGCGGTGATGTTTACAAAAAGCTTCTATTTGATTTTCAGCAGCCTCATAAGATCGATTTGGAAATGTACATGAACCACAATTTCATCTACAACATTCCCCTCCCCACATTTGCCAAACTCACAGGACGCAGCCTGTCAACATTCAAGCGGGATTTTACAAAGGTTTTTGAAACAACGCCCGAAAAGTGGTTACAACAAAAGCGTTTAGAGCAAGCACATTATCTGATCTCAAAAAGGGGGATGCGGCCTTCGGAAGTTTATCTAGAAGTTGGTTTTGAAAACCTGTCGCACTTCTCATTCACCTTTAAAAAAACATTTGGCCTTACACCAACCGAGTTAATTGAAAAAAGCGGGAGCGCTCGCAGCTAACAAATGGGCGGGTTGTATAAACTTTAACAAGTAAAGACAACAATACTATGAACTAGCCCTCAAGTCATCTATTGAATTTATACAAAACCTGCACACTGGCCCCCCACAAAAGATCTTTGTTGGAAAATTCTGTTTTACGTAATTGAGGACTAACGTACGGACTTAACCTAAACAGGAACTTGTTCGAGCGACGCTCCAGACCCAGGTTTATTGTAATATCGTTAAAAGGATTTACGCTTAATTTTGCATTGTATTCTCCTTTATCAAAGGATTGACTGTCTTTCTTATAATTGAAATGGATGTCTTTTAGGGAGTAAACTGTAAGATCGGTTCCTATCCCGAAACGTAGGGCCCAATTCGGACGTATTTCGTAATGATATGCAATTGTTAAGGGAATTTGAACGAGCTGGTAATTTTGTTCAATATTTAACAAATCAACGTTTTGAGCTACGTAAGGTGCATACAGAGCCCTAAAATCCTGGCCAGTATTTTGACCAAACTGCTCGGCAGTGTCGTAACTGTCGCCGGTGATCTCTTTCCAGCGGGCACCGGTTTGAAAACTCCATTTGGGAGTGATCCGCAGCTCTCCAAGAAGTGAGCCCGCCACCTGTCTGTTACCTGCCTCAAGGCTTCCACCCACATAATAATCCATCCTTTTAAGAACCGACTTCATTGATTCGGAGTAATATTTGGGTTTGTCTTTGCTAGCAGAAGATAATTTTTCCGGCGTCTTTAAAACCGGTAGTTTTAACCGCGTAAATGAAAGATGAATGTTGCCAATACGGCTTAGCTCCGACAGTAGCCAGTTTTTGCTTTCCTTCGCTTGGGCCGCATTATTTGAGTTGTCGGCAGTATTGGATGAGTAACTTTCTATTGTCTTACCAGCTTTGGGAAAATCGTCTTTATTTGTATACGCTGCCTTGTTTGCCGGATTATTGTCGTTGCCGGTTATTTCGGAAGATCCTCTCTTAACTACGGTATTATCTGATCTGCCCGTATTTAATTCTGCGCCGGAAGCATTATTCTGAGCAATGGATTTCGCAACCGTACCAGCCGTTTGATCCGGTGCGATGTCAGGTGAATCTGCTCTTCTGAAATTTGGATTCTTTACTGATTTATCCGTAATCGGATTATTAATTGGCTGCTGAATTTCGTTATGAGGACTCTGCCTTGTATAAAGCAACTCCTGACGATCCTGAGCTGCAATGGTTTTTTCAATATATCGGTCAATGTATACCGTGTCGACACGTAGACTTGTCTTTTGAGTAGAATTTAGTTCAATAGAAGTGATTCTGCTTTTTAAAGAATCTAGGGAGGATAAGAGTTTTTTATTGGTAAGATTTTGAACGTAATTGAATGTTATAGAGCCGACCAACAACGAAGCGACCAACCCATAAATCAGGATTTTAGTCCATGAAAAATGGGGCGTAATATTACCACTCGAAGAGACATAATTATATATCCGATCGACTTCTTCATCGCTTGGATCCAGACCCAATAACTTTTTCCGGAATTCATCGTCAAATTGCTCAGTTTTCATTAATTCCCTTATTAGGCCAGTTATAAAGTTGATACAAATGCGGAAAGTTTAGTTTTATCATGGTCTGCAACTTTCGTCTGGCATCCCTCAGGTTAGATTTTGATGTTCCTTCCTGGATACCAAGCATGTTAGCTATTTCTTTATGTGAATATCCATCAATTACAAACAGTGTGAAAACCATTCTATAAGCCGGTGGAAGGCGTTGAACCATTATTAATATTTCATGAGCAGATATTTCGCTTAAAATGTCATTACTCCAGTCCGCTACTTCCAGATCATCCAGACTAAGCTGCCCCTGCCATTTAAGATTCTTCCGGTAATAGTCAATGGCCGTATTGATAGCAATTGTTCGAAACCATGCCTTGAAAGGTTGAGCTTTGTCATAGCTATGTAAATTCATAAACACTTTTAAAAAGCAATCATTTACAATCTCTTCCGCTTCCTCAAAGGTAGCTGCATATCGAAGCGAGATGCTTTTGGCATATCCCGCAAACTGTCGGATCAGACATCGTTGTGCCTGAGCATTGCCATCCTTACAGGCATCCAAAATGCTTGACAGATCCTGTTCATCAAAGAGAGTTTTCCTTCTAAATAGCAATGTTAATTAGGATTAGACATCATCTTCTTCTCCTTACGGAAGGTAACATGCAAAGGTGGGGTGTGATTCTATATTTTTTTTGGGATAGGAAAGATTTTTTAGCATTGACCCCACTATTTTTTCGGACAACCCGTAATGGCCTTTGAAAACAGTGTATCCCTGTTTTGTTCTCTACGATGGTTTGCATTTTTAAAAAGGTCATGTCGGCCGCACCCTTATGTCGTTAGTTGGCAGTACATCACATTTGCCCAAGACAACATTATCCCTGAAAATGGCACAGAATTGCCCGCTAGGGTGGCAGCAAAGTAAAGGATCATACACCAGTTGCTGACGCAGGCACCACGATTGCCCGTACTTATGCTAAACGATTAACCTGTATGAAATTCAATTTTGATATTCTTAAATATCACCTGTTTATTCAGCAAGGAATTCCTCCCGAACGTGTTAACCTCGAAACTAATTTCAAGGCTGATCTGAAAATGTCTGATAACCAGATTAAACGGATGCTCGGTTTCGTCCACGGACAAACCGGAATTATCTTTCCAAGCGATGCCACGTTTTATCTCACCGATATCTTCGATCTGGTGATCCACATGATGATCCGTACGGTTGAAGTTGAAATAAGTAACGAATATTTCAATTCGCGATCTGAACCAGTCTGGCAAAACTTTCTTCGCACAAAGTTTATGCTTCCTGTATATGCTCATCTTAATTAGTAGACAATGATCAACTCGTGTTACCGGATACCCAAAATCGGCAAGATTCCGGCATTTCCTCTGAACAGTATTCATCGGCAGAATGCAATCCAAGCCGCGCTTCATATTAACGACGACTGGTATCTTAATAAGCGTATAGCCAATTACGTTAGTTCGTATCCTCCTTCCTTTTTCAGGGAATCTACAAATTCATGAACCGTCTCGTCTCTGAAATGGGCGATCGCCCGAAGTAAGATCAATTTAAATAAAAGGACGAAAGGTATATCAGATTTAGCAAACAAAAATTAATGGAAAATTTTAAACAAAACATAAATAATCTTTGAAAATATTATGAAAAAAACAAGTCAATTAAAATCATTTAGGTCAAGGAAAAGGCAGGCGTTATTTGTAGTGATGATGTTGTGTCCAGTATTCCTTTTTGCACAAACCAAATATACAATTAGTGGTGTAGTCAAGGATGTTGGCAACGGTGAGACACTCTCGGGGGCAACTGTCCTTTTAAAAGGTACTTCTATTGGAAGCACGACCAATGAATATGGTTTTTATTCTATCACAGCACCTGAGGGTAATTATACCGTAACCATTTCCTATTTAGGATTTACAACTTTTGAGAGGGCAATAAACCTTAGCTCTAATCAAAAGCTCAACATTGAGCTTAAAGGGGATGACGCTCAATTAGATGAAGTAGTCATCACAGCTGATGAATCAAAGCAAGTAGACATTCGGACACCACAAATGAGTGTGGCAAGGCTCTCAACTAAGGATATCAAACAGATGCCTGTTGTTTTAGGTGAGGTAGACTTGATCAAGTCCATTCAATTGCTACCAGGTGTTACCAACGCCGGCGAAGGTGCATCGGGCTTCAATGTGCGTGGTGGTGCAGAAGATCAAAATCTAATTCTTTTGGACGAAGCAATTATTTACAATGCCTCCCATTTGTTTGGTTTCTTCTCAGTATTTAATGCTGATGCTATTAAGGATGTTAAACTTTATAAAGGAGGCATTCCTGCACGTTTTGGAGGGCGGGCTTCTTCGGTATTGGATATACGTCAAAAAGACGGAAATAGTAAAGAATTTGAACTCACTGGCGGTATTGGGGCTATTTCCAGTCGCTTGGCGGCGGAAGGGCCTATGTTTAAAGACAAAGGTTCGTTTTTAATAGCCGGCAGAGCTTCTTATGTAAATATATTTTTAGCCTTAGCTAACCAAAACAGTAGGGCCGGGTTTTACGATTTGAATCTGAAAACAAATTATGAGATTGATGAGAAGAACAAACTATATCTATCTGGCTATTTAGGCAATGATAACTTTAACTTGGCAGGATTATTCACTAATTCATACGGAAACCTCTCAGGAAACTTGCGATGGAATCATATTTTTAACAACAAGTTATTCTCCAATGCATCCTTAATATACAGTCGATATAATTATAATCTGGAAATTCCTATTGAGGGAATTGATTGGACTTCAGATATAAGCAATTATAACATGCGATATGACTTTGGGTATTATGCAAGCGATAAATTAAAATTCGACTTTGGGATAAATGGCATTTATTACAACTTTAATCCAGGTACACTCAACCCATTAAATGCAACTTCGGGTGTTAATCCGGAGAAATTAGACGACAAATTCGCTTTTGAAGCTGGGGTTTATACAAGTTTAGAACATAAAATTTCCGAAAAAATTACCGCTGAATATGGGTTGCGTCTTAGTTACTTTAATCGACTTGGAAAACAAACATTAAACAATTACGCCAATAATTTACCTGTGATTTACAACGAAGAATTAGGCATTTATGAGCGTGCCGAATCCATTTCTGAGACAAATTACGGTAGGGGAAAAAGCATAGCTACATTCAGTAATTTAGAACCTCGGTTTGCACTTTCATATCAGCTCAACGAGAAGTCTTCTTTTAAAGCAAGTTATAACCGAGTTGCTCAATACCTGCATCTGATCTCCAATACCTCATCAGCCACGCCATTAGATGTTTGGGCGCCTAGCGGAAAGTTTATTGAGCCGCAAATGGCAGACCAATATACTGTGGGCTATTTCAGAAATTTAAATGAAAATATGTTTTCGATCGAAGCCGAAGCCTATTACAAAACGATCGACAACAGGATAGATTATATCAACGGCGCAGAACTTATAGCACAAAACACCATTGAAACCGAAATATTGACTGGTGAAGCACGGGCTTATGGATTAGAGTTTCTACTGCGAAAAAACCAAGGCGATTTTACAGGCTGGGTGGCGTATACGTTGTCAAAGTCGCAACAGCGCACACCCGGAGGAGCAGCTGGCGGATTAGGTATTAACAACGGGAAATGGTATAACTCTAACTGGGACAGAACCCACGACTTTGAGTTTACCGGAAGTTACAAACTCAACGAAAAATGGCGATTTGGGGCTAATATGGTATTCCAAACAGGACGACCTGTTACCTATCCCAACGGACAGTTTATATACAACGGATTATCCGTTGCGACTTATTCCGAAAGGAATGCAGACCGATTGCCGGCCTACCACAGACTAGACCTTTCTGCAACCTTAACACCTCGAAAAAATAAAGATAGAAGATGGCAGGGAGAATGGGTATTTGGCATATACAACGCTTACAACCGAAGTAATGCAGCCTCTATTTCTTTTGGTCAAAATCACCAGACAGGTGTATCTGAAGCCACTCGTACTTCCATATTTGGTATTGTCCCCTCAGTAACATACAATTTTAATTTTTAAAACAATGAAAAACAGAAATATATACAGCAAATTAGGTGCACTCCTTTTATTAATAGGACTTTTAAACTCTTGTACGGAGGTCATAGATGTCAATGTCCCAAATGGCAGGGCACGATTGGTGGTTGATGCGTCTATTAAGTGGCAAAAAGGTACTACGGGAAAAGCACAAACCATCAATCTAAGAAAATCAACGGCATTTTTTGATAGGAGTCCAGATGTTCCTGTTACGGGTGCTTCAGTAACAGTAACCAAAGAAAACGACGGGTCAATATTTGTGTTTGCCGACCAGAATAATGGCAGTTACACAGCAACCGATTTTGTTCCGGAATTAAACGCATCGTACACTTTGAAAATCCTTTACAACGGCAACTCCTACACAGCAACCGAAGCCCTAATTGCAGCACCTGTTATTAATCGGGTTGAGCAAACCATTGAAGGTTCTGATGGTGACGAGGAAATTGTGCTTCAGGTATTTTTTGACGACCCCGGCGCTGTTAAAAATTATTATTTAGGAGAATTTACTCCGTCTAATCCACCACTGCCGTCTCTTGCAGTTATCAGCGATAAATTTTCCGATGGCAATGAAAATTATATTGAGAACGATAATGAAAACAATGTTGCTGGAGTAACTGTAGGAATTAATGTGTATGGTATTTCACAACGATATTATGACTATTTAAACATATTGATTCAGCAATCCGGAAGTGATGAAGGTGGGCCTTTTCCAATTATTCCCGTACAGTTAAAAGGAAATTGTACTAATGTCAATGATTCTAACGAAGAAGTATTGGGATATTTTAGGCTGGGTGAATTTGATACTACCTCATATAGGGTAAATTAGCAAGCATCCCGAACTGCAATTGTTTTTCTAGTCATTTTCCGCAGATCGATTTGCTTGAAAATAGGTGAGAATCGATGAACTATCCGGAAGCTCAACACAAAAATTTTATAAATGAATTGGAAAAAGTTCATCGAGCTATAAAGAGGAAAGCATTTAGATATCTTACTGGTAGTTAAGAGCAAGATAGGTAAAACGTGCAGTAACAATGATGATGTATAAAAGAATCCTAATTTGTAGACCGAGTCATAGATTAAGAAATTACTGTTGCTTTCACCTAGGTGGAGAATTCGGAACCACGGATCAAGATGCTCGTATTTAGCCAAACGGAAAGGGAATTAGTCCTGAGTGGCCGCCTTCATCTTTCGGCTTGCTAAATAGGAAAAGGTCGCCATTATGCCGTAAGCTTTTGGCGACTGTAAGCTTCCCCTAAAAGTGATCGTTGAATAAATGGAGCTTTCCGATTATATTTTCATAAAAGGAAAGGAACATGAAGAAGAATCGATTCAGC
>NZ_JAKCPW010000021.1 GCF_021440085.1 Dyadobacter sp. CY261 | reverse complement strand
CAGGAAGGATTTCACGTGCAGCATTCAAGTATCGAGCGCGATAGTAAAAATCCGCTGAACCTGCTCAAATCCGTCCTTGAGATCCGAAAATTTGCACGCGAGAATGATGTGAATATCGTACACTCTTTTAAGTTCGTACCTAATCTTATCAACTCCTGCGCGAATATATTTACCGGGAAAAAGGTCGTCCTGCACATTGCCGGCCTGGGGATCGCATTCGCAAACACGACCGTCAAGTTCAGGATACTCAAATTTATCCAGCAGGTATTGTTTCTAATGCAATTCCTTCGCGCCAACCTGGTAATCATCCAAAACCCGGACGATTACAACGATTTCTTTTTCAAACAGTATTTCAGGAAAAAAATTAAGGTGGTAAAGGGCAGCGGCGTCAATATCACAAAATTTTGCCCCTCCACCGACGTCATCGACAAGATCAGCGGTTCATCTGAAAAAATGGTTTTTCTTTGCACAACGAGGCTGATATGGGAAAAAGGTATCAGGGAGCTTGTAGAAGCTTTTGAATCATTGCCCGACGAAGTACGGGAAAAAACGGAACTCAGGATCATCGGCGAGCCGGACAATAAAAATCCGCGGGGCGTCACAAACGACTATATTACAGGATATAGCACAAATCCGTGCATCCGGTTTCTTGGTCGGCAGGATAACATCACGGAGCATTTGCAAAATTCCGATGTATTTATCCTGCCTAGCTATTACCGCGAAGGCATCCCCAGGAGCATTCTCGAGGCGCTCGCAGCGGGGTTACCTGTTATTACTACCGACGTTCCGGGTTGTAATTTGACAATTGTGCCCGATCAGAACGGCATTCTCATTCCGCCGCGCTCGACTGAAGCCATAAGACGGGCTGTCGAAAAAATTATCGCCGAGCGGGAAAGGTGGACGGATATGGGTTCAGCGAGCCGGAACTTGGCCATTTCGGAGTTCTCTGAAAACAGAATATTTACAGAAATAGTAAAATTGTACAACCAATGAAGGTACTAGTGACCGGTGCCGCAGGTTTTATTGGATTTCATCTTGTCCAACAAATGATTCGCTTGAATTATGAGATTGTGGGGATAGACAATATCAACGACTATTATTCCACGTCCCTTAAACTGGACCGGCTTTCTGAGTGCGGCATTACCGGCGTTGACTTGGACAGCCAAAATACAAATACCCATTCCAGCGCCCAGGGCAACTACCTATTCGTCAAAGCCGATCTGCTGGATATGGACAAGCTCGTTGAACTTTTCGAAACGCATCGATTCGACTATGTGATCAATCTGGCGGCACAAGCGGGCATCAGGTATAGCACAGAAAATCCAAGAACTTACCTTAAATCCAACGTCGAAGGGTTTTTCAATATCCTGGAATGTTGCCAGATGTATCCGCCTCAAAAACTGATATTTGCCAGCAGTTCAAGCGTTTATGGTTTAAATGAAACACAACCATTCTCAACGGATCATAAAGTTGATACGCCTATCAACATCTACGCTGCTTCAAAGAAATCCAATGAACTGATGGCCCATGCATACAGCCACCTTTATAAGTTTCAAACAGTAGGGTTGCGTTTTTTTACGGTATACGGCCCTTGGGGAAGACCGGATATGGCCCCTTTCCTCTTTGCGGATGCAATCCTGAACGATAGACCGATCAAGGTCTTCAACAATGGATTAATGAAACGTGACTTTACGTATATCGACGATATTATCGAGGGAATCACGTCCATTACCGGTGCCAACTTGCCCCATTTATATCAGATCTTCAACATTGGAAACGGGAAACCGGTTGATTTGATTTACTTTATCGGCTGTCTGGAACGGTACCTTGGGAAACCGGCCCAAAAGCAAATGCATCCTATGATACCGGGTGATATTGTCTCCACCTGGGCGGATACGACTGAACTTGAAAGAGCCACGGGATACAGTCCCCGGACTGATATTGATCGCGGGACCCGAACCTTCGCCGATTGGTATAAAAATTATTTTATTAAATAGCCGTAACAGCTTGTGGTTCTGCGATTTTTCGTAGTTTTGTAATTCTTCCCCTTCTGTATTCAACACTTGACTAAAAACTTGATCCGACTGACGGATTATTGTAAAACCGGTATTTAATATAATGGTTTTACGTTGCAATCGACTTTGTGCTTAAATTTTTAGTTTGATTATTCAATGTTAATGGCTATACTTGTGCACTTTGACACACTAGTTGTATAATTTTTCCAACATTAGCGCACACATATGAAAAACACCTACATCTCTAACCGGCGGTATGTTCATCGTCTATTAAGCAAAACAGCCGTTTCTGAGGAGGTTTTAATTGTAACCAGTTACGATTATTTTTTGCAGAAGCATGACCTGTCTTCGCTGCTCAAAAGGTACAAGGAAATAATTCTGATCCCGCACACCGATGACGACGACTACCTGCTGAACCACACTGTAAGACCTTTATTGGACAAATTTGAAAAGGTCCATCTGGTTACAAATCCTATTTATGACAAGCGAAACCGAGTAATATACGAGCTTGTCGTCAGAAAGAACAAATCCATACGAATCACAACGGTATACGATTTCTGCGAAAAGTTTTTGAAAAAAGTTTACATCCCCGAGGACGTAAACGAGATCAATCCCAACCTATTGACCATTCCCGCATTCGGCAGGAGAGTTCGCTATCCGAAAAAAATCATAGACGTAACGATCTCTGCAATACTGTTTCTTCTAACCGTACCAATCTGGATATTTAGTTATTTCCGGATCAGACTCCAGTCCCCCGGGCCCGTTTTCTTCTATCAGGAAAGGGTTGGTATGAACAACAAGCTCTTCAATTGTATCAAGTTCAGGTCAATGGGGCTTGACGCGGAGCAGAACGGAGCGACCTTTTCAAAGAAAAATGACTCCCGGATCTTCGGTTACGGATCATTCATGAGGCTGACGAGAATCGATGAGTTGCCTCAAATTATCAATATCTTCCGGCGTGATCTCTCTTTGATTGGTCCAAGGCCTGAAAGGCCGGTATTTACCGAAACTTTCGACGAAATCATTCCCTACTATAATCTGAGGCACAACATAAAGCCCGGGATTACCGGATACGCTCAGGTGATGTACTCGTATGGTGCGGGTGTGTTCGACGCAAGGCATAAATTGATGTACGACTTGTACTATATCAGAAACTGGAGTCTGTTCCTGGAACTCAAGATCATTCTTCTGACAGCAGTTGTAATCTTTGGAAAAAGAGGGAGATAATTTATGCCCACATGCAAATCCTGAATGAGGAAACATCTTTTTGTGCTACTTCTCTGCATAGCATATTCTTTTAAAACCCAAGCTCAGGACTCGACATTCTTTTATTCAGCTACCTTGCTGGGTACTGCATCTACATCACAAGTCCCATTCTGGTTAAGTAACAATCAGAATGGGATAATTCCTACCAAGGGTTCATTTGCCGGAATAAAAGCTAGCTTCCATCGCGTATATAACCAGAATAATCCACGGTTCCTGCAATGGTCGGGTGGAGTTGAGGCCGTTGGCATTGCTGGCAAAAATTCATCAGTCTTTTTCACTGATTTGTTCATTGCGGGCAAAGCAGGCCCCGTCGAACTAAGTGTAGGCCAACGCAAAGAAATGATTGGCCTCGCGGACAGCAGCAGCCTCACCAGCGGATCTTTCGCGCTTTCCCAAAACTATCGTCCATATCCCAAGATACAGCTCAGCACTCCTAAGTTTGTAAATATCATACCTGGAAATGACATTATTGGCTTCAAATTTACTTATTCTGACGGCATACTCGGCCCTTCCGGTGTTCACTATGGGAATGTGTCGAGCGTGGACGAAACATATCTCCATCATAAAGCATTTTACCTTAAACTGGGGAAACGGCGCCATAAGCTAAATCTTTTCGCAGGTTTCAATCATCAGGTCATATGGGGCGGCGAGGACAAAATATTTACCGGTGGCCTTAAGCGATCAAGTGCATACGAATATGTCGTCTTTGGCAAATCCTGGTTGAGCAGCCGGGTGGGAAATCATTTTGGCACCATAGATCTGGCAGCTGAATGGAAAGGCTCTCGATGGGATGTGTTCCTTTACCGTCAGAGCATTTACGAGGACGGTTCGCTGAGCGACCTTTCGAATGTTGCAGATGGATTAAATGGACTCAGATTTAAGAAAAAGTCGCGTCCTGGCCCTTCTGACGGCATCAGCGTCAATACCGTTTTACTCGAATTGATCTACACAAAAAATCAGGGAGGCGCGGTTTTCGATTTCAACACGAGCACATTCGGGATGGATGATTACTTCAATCACTACGTCTACAACCGGGGCTGGTCGTACAAGGGACGGACACTTGGCAGTCCTATCATTGCACCGCAAAGTTCATTCCGACCAGAGCTTCAATCATCTTCCACGTTGTTTACCCCCAATAACAGGATAATTGCGTATCATCTCGGCGCAGATATTTCCTGGAAAGACCTGAATTTTTCACTGAAAGGCACGCATTCGGTTAATTTAGGAACATACAGACGACCGTTCAGCGAGACCTTACATCAAACCTCTTTTATTCTCAATGCAGAAAAGTCGCTATCGGCATCTCGTAAAGATTATTTAACCCTGAGTTTGGCCGCCGATATCGGCAAACTTTATCCTAACAACATGGCCATAATGGTCGGATGGAGAAAATCCGGTTTTATCCGATAACTTTGAAGCCATGTCATTGACCCCAACGGACGTTCTATTTCTATTGCTTAAATGTCGCACCCTTTCTCTAAGATTCGAGCCTTACTAACCTTCTGCATTGCTTGTCTCGCGTCTTTCACACACGCACAGGATTCTACGTTATATTACAAAGCCTCACTAACAGGTGCTGGTGCGACGGCACAGACTCCTTTCTGGCAATATGCCAACCAAAATGGCAGTGTGCCTATGAACGGCTATTTCGGCATGGTCGACGCCGGTTTTTATAAAGTATACAATCCTAACAACCCACGGCTATTTCAATGGAGCGCTGGTATCCAGGCAATTGCAAGTTACGGCAGATCGGAAAATGTTTTTCTCTCGGACTTATATGTTGCAGCAAAGCTTGGCCGGGTGGAAATTTTGGCCGGGCAGAAAAGAATGACGGCCGGTCTTGCCGATACAACGCTCTCGTCGGGTCCGCTGGCAATGGCCGGCAATGCACGTCCTCATCCAAGGTTCCAGATCGCTATTCCCGAATACTTTCCCTTATACTTTACAAACAACTTCGTCGCAATCAAGTTTACTTATTCTGACGGATATCTCGGCGGCAGCCGGGTCAACTTTGGAAGCGTGCCCAAGGTTTCATCCACCTATCTGCACCAGAAACAGATATATTTCCGGCTGGGAGGCAAATCGCACCGGTATCGTATACATCTGGGCGCGAACCATCAGGCAATCTGGGGTGGAGAAGAGGAGCTCATGCCCCTTTACAAGCTGAAAATGCCTAAGGCTTACTGGTACACAATTTCTGGTAAAACGTTGGATTACAGAAAGGTAGGAAATCATTTCGGCACGTTTGATATCGGTGGAGAATGGCATGGCAGAAAATGGAACTTCTTTCTTTACCGCCAGAATATCTATGAAACGGGTTCCCTTTTTAGAGTTTCGAATTTCGAAGACGGTCTTAATGGGTTGAGCATCAAACGGGCCAAACCTTTGCCGAAAGGATCTTCATACTTTGCCTTCCACTCATTCTTACTGGAAGTTGTCGGAACACATAACCAGCTCAACCGTTATCCGATATCTGAACTCGTATTGTTTGGCAAAAGCAATTATTTCAACAGCTACGTATACCAACGGGGCTGGGCATATTATGGATCCGGAATCGGCACTCCGCTTGCACCAGCTTCCGCCACGACCGATACGGGTTTACCTCGGAATAATTCGGAATTCACGAATAATAATCGTTTCTGGGCGTTTCATACTGGGGCAACCGCCACATGGCTCAATCTTAAACTTGCATTCCGGGGCACTTACTCACGTAATTCAGGGACATTTTTAAGTCCGTTTGAAGATGTCAAACAACAGGTATCATTATTGCTGAGTGCGGAAAAAAACTTAAATATCTTAAAAGGATGCAGTGTTTATTCCGCATTATCATCCGATATTGGAGAACTGTATCCGAACACATACGGACTTACGATCGGCCTTCGAAAAAGCGGTTTTCTCGATTGAGCGTATATTCTTCGAACAACGCGGCGTGCAATATGATAAGAGAAAAGTTCTACTTATTTTTGTTGGCTATAATACACATGATGGACAAAGCGTGAGGGCACACCTATGAGATTTCTTTTATTCATATTGCTAATGTTGCCCTTTATTGGTTTTTCCCAATCTGAGACCAAAGAACCAGTTATATACACCGATTCGACCGTCAACTACGCAGAATTTGTTGGAATGGGCAGCACGAACGGGTACACGCCATTCTGGATACAATCTAACCAATACGGAATAGTCCCGACAACCGGACCAAATCTTAGTGCACGCGTAGGACTCGAACATTACTGGACAATTTCGGAGAATAAAACGCGTAACAAATTGCGCGTCGGCGGAGGTGTGGAAGCTGTCGGCAATTTTGTTCAGACCAATGATTTCCGACTTCCGCAGGCCCATGCCTCGCTTCGTTATAAAAACTGGGAATTTTACGTAGGCCGGAAGAAACAAGCGCTTGGGCTTGCGGATTCTACCATCGGTTCCGGCTCATATGCATGGTCGGGGAACGCATTGCCTATTCCTAAGATCTACATTGGAACCACCCAGTTTGTGTCGGTGCCTTTTACAAAAGGCTGGCTTTCCTTTCAGGCATTTTATTCGGACGGACTTTTCGAAAAAGGCAGGCCGATTACAAGCGACCTGAAGTTTCATCAAAAAGCATTCTACATGCGCATCGGGAAAGGCCATTCCTTGTTGAAGCTGTATGGTGGTTTTAACCATCAGGTTCAATGGGGTGGAAAAACGACTGTCGGTCTTGCCGGTGAAGGCGGGCAGATGCCTAGTGGTCTCTCGAACTACTTTCATGCGGTTATTGGATCTATCGGAGGTAGCGGCGACGACATCACCCATTTCGATAGTACCAGCCGGATAGGAAACCACCTCGGATCGATCGACCTCGCGATAGAGGTAGAAACCTACGGAAGCAGCATCTTTCTGTACAGGCAATTCATCTACGAGGATGGCTCGCTATTTTATCTGACCACCATTAATGACGGCTTGTACGGCGCCCGGATCAAGCGGAAAAACTCATATGGGGCCAATTTCGAAATCAATACGGCCGTTTTGGAATTTCTTTATACCAAAAACCAGGGAGGTGATGACTTTGTGATCGGCGACCCAAAAAAAAGGGGGCACGACAATTATTTCAACAACCAGCAGGTCCGCGACGGATGGGGCTATTACGACAGAACTATCGGAACGCCGTTCATTCCGCCAACTTCGCAGACCAAGTGGAGATGGCCCAATTATGCCGATAACTTCACCAGCAACAACCGTGTAATGATGCTCCATCTCGGCCTGGAAGGCACGTTATTCCGTAAAATTCAATGGCTGGGTAAGTTCTCCTATTCAGAGAACAGCGGTGCTTATCTCGAACCGTTTATCGGTTCCCCCAGGCAATTCTCAGGCGTGCTGATGATGCAATCAAAGCTTGACATACTTGGTGGCTTGACGGTGAAAGGTGCCTACGCAGCCGATATAGGCGATCTGTACCGTAAAACTTACGGATTTATGCTCGGTGTAAGAAAAGACTTGTCGTTTTACTGAGCCGCGTCTCACAAATTGTTTCTGATCTTTTCAGCCAGCGTCGCGAGTTCTTCTTGCGACGTTTTTATTTTAGTACTAAAATCAGCGTCGGCCATGCTGTTCAGTGGGAGTAGATGCACATGCGCGTGCGGCACCTCCAGGCCAATCACACTAACACCTACTCGCAGGCAGGGCACCGATTTTTCCAACGCCGGAACAATGCTCTTCGCAAATGCGAACAAACCGGTGTACAATCGGTCGTCGAGGTCGAAAAGGTAATCGACCTCTTTTTTCGGGATGACAAGCGTATGTCCTTTCGCAATGGGAAATGCGTCCAGGAACGCCAGAAAATCTTCTGTTTCCGCAATTTTATGGGCAGGGATCTCCCCCGCTACGATTCTTGAAAATATAGATGCCATGTGGATATATTGACAGATGATTTTGACCTACTCCCAAAAATAGGAGCCGTCAACTTTCGATCCAAATATGCCTTTGAAAACTCAAAAAGTACTTAATATTGTGGACTAAAACTTTAACAAGCGAAACATGAATTGCACAAAATGGAAGGCTTTCGGAAAAGCATCCGTTATCGCCCTGGCCGCCCTGGCTTTTTCTAATGACGCATCAGCGCAAAAAGGGAAATGGGTTACCCTCTTCGATGGCAAAAGCCTGAACGGCTGGCATAGCTGGCAGCAGGATAAAGTGTTGCCACAATGGAAAATCGAAGATGGCGCAGTTGTATTGGCGGAGAAAGGTGGAAAAGACCTCGTTACCGATAAAGAATACGGCGATTTTGAACTAGAACTCGAATGGAAGATCGCAGAAGGCGGTAACAGCGGCATCATTTACCACGTCGTGGAAGATAAAAAATACTGCTGCCCCTACTCTACCGGCCCTGAAATCCAGGTACTGGATGATGTAAAACACCCAGATGCAAAAGCCGGAAAAGAAGGCAACCACAAATCGGGATCTTTGTACGACATGCTTCCTCCGTCTGACTTTTCTGCCGTAAAACCTGCCGGACAATGGAACAAGGCAAAAGTGATCATCAAAGGCGGTAAAGGTGAAAGCTGGCTGAACGGCAAAAAAGTGGTTGAATTCCCGACCCAAGGTGCTGAATGGGACAAACTCGTTGCCAACAGCAAATTCAAAACCTGGCAGGGCTTCGGTGCATCTTCTAAAGGAAAGATCGCATTGCAAGACCACGGCGACAAAGTTTCCTTTCGCAATATCCGCATTAAGGAACTATAATAACCCGTTTTTTAGGTTTCCCGACCAATATTCGCGGCTATAAACGCGCCTGAACGGCCAGTTTTTCAGCCGCAACAGAAGGGGCAGATAAGCGTGAGGCTCTTTGGACGACTTACTATAATGGTAAAGATCGTCGTCCGTAAGAACCAAGCCCTTGTAGGCCCCTTCTTCTTTGACGGTAATGTCCCCAAAAGGAAGCTCTTTTTCAAAAGCGGGATTCTGCTTAACCAGGCGCTCCTTCAATAACCAGTCGGAACGGAACTGGCCAGTCGTAAGTGGTGCAGGCTCAAACCTACCCTCCGACACTTGCAAGGCATAATCCATATAGGCCTTCAGTAATTTGGGACCTTCATTCGCGGTATGCTCGGTTTGAAGTTGTGACGGCCATAGGCTTGTTACAAAATAGATCTTTTCCCGCGCCCGTGTCACGGCCACATTCAGGCGGTTTTCTCCTCCCTGCATATTCAACGTACCAAATTGCATTGAAATACGGCCTTTTTCATCCGGCGCATAGCCCATCGAAAAGATGATCACGTCGCGCTCATCGCCTTGCACATTCTCGATATTCTTCACAAAAAGTCCTTCCGGCACAGCGATTTCCCTTTCCAGCGCATCCTGGATTGCAGCCTGCTGGTAAAAGTTGAAGGTCACCACGCCCATGCTTCTGCCGCTGCTCCCAAGCTCTCGGACCAGTCTCAACACCTCTTCCACTTCAATCGGATTCGTATTATTCTTCCAGACGCCATCCGTCTTAATGTATTGAATACCTGGTTCACGATCGTTGATTTTGTTGAAATCAGGCAGCAGTTTCAGGCTTTGCTTGTAAAACTTCCTATTAGAAAAATCGATCAGATCCAGCGAAAGGCTACGGTAATGGCCCGTCAATTGATAATGGTCGAGCGACTGTCCTGCAAGATCCAATAATGATTCTATTTCAATTGCTGCCGAATATTCCTCATCCTCTGTCCTATCCTCGAACCGCACACGATAAAGATCGCTGGGCGAAAGCTGCTTGCTATCACCCGTTACTACCCATTGCTTTCCTCTGAATGCCGCAGGCAGGCTATACTCGGCATAACATTGAGATGCCTCATCAAAGATCACCAGGTCGAACAATCCTTTTTCCATTGGAAATATAGCCGAAACTGCCTCGGGTGATGCCATCCAGCAGGGGATCAAAGCAAAAACCTCGTCCGCATAATGTTCGAACATCTTGCGGACAGGCCATATTTTCCTCTTTTTGGTAACCTGATGCCCGAGCTCTCTATACGTTACCCGGTTTCCAAGACGGTTCTTTTCGACGTCCTCGTAAGTAGCCTCCCGCAATTTGATATTCGCAATGTCAGAGCTTAGCTTTTGTTTCAATGCAATACTTCCCTGCATCTGATCCTCCCACTGCTTCATTTTCAGTGATGTAACCGACCGCAAAGCGGGATACTTGCTCTCAACATGTTCGATCCAGGCCAGCTTAATGCTATTTTCAAACAGTTCCAACGCCGCATTGGCATCCGGCAGCGCTAATTCCACCGCCTTATCCAATATGGCGCGGGCAGTGTCCTGCTCTACCTTCGTCATGCCTTCCCATAAGCGATCCATATCAGCCAGCGAATCAAAATCATTACGCAGCGCTTCGAGCAATGTCCTGCTATAACCCGCAGGCTCGTCGATCAATGCGGTGATCTGTGCTGGCAGTAAATAGGGCAACATCGCTTTTTCCATCCGGTCCCATACTTGCAGCCATTGCTTAAGGTTTTGAATTATATTCTTAAACTGGCCCAAATGATCATTTACCCGAACTATTTCGTGGAACACTCCCCGCCACATGCGCATATCCATACGAGCGGTCGCGTCAGCCGCACGCTCCGCGGATCTGAAAAATAAAAGATATTCCCCCGCCCGGTCGGCCGAAAAATCGTCGATGAATCCTGGTTCGAAACCTAGGCTTGTATTTTGCAGCCAGGATTCCAACTGTCGGCGGTTCCTAATCCGCTCTTCAAGACGTGTTAGATCTTCGAGTTTTATAGTTAGGCCATTATTATTAGCTACACGCTCTATTTCCCTTTTTTCTTTACTAAAAACATCCCAAAAAAAGCCCGACACCGCCGACTGCTTTGTTTCCAGCGACTTTTTCAGCGTAATTTCAAATGCGTTTAGCTGTTGGGCTGGCAATGACATCTCAATGCCGCCCTCGGCCAAAAACCCTTCCATGGTGTCAACCGCCTGACGCGCCAATGCCAGCCGCTCATGTGGATTTGGCCCGGAACCAGTATACTTTTTCAGCAACTTCCAGGAAGCTTCGTCCATCACCAGCTCTTCAATATGGGTGAGTCGTTCGACGATTTCGTGCCGTTGACTAATATATTCTTTATTAAATTGTAAACCTGTTAGTTTTTCAAATGCCCTTAATTGCTTTTCGAACGCGGCTGGCCATTCCAAGAGCATATTCTCCATGGTCCGCAACTCTCCCACGCCAAATGATGCGAAGCTTCGTCGCTGATGCCAGGGATGCCCTGGACGGATCAGGAATGCATAGTCGAAATAGGTCTTCAAATGCCTTTTGAAACCATCCCAGCCGTCAATTCTGAATTGCCGGTAATATTGGCGCGTATCAGCATGCGGCTTCTGTGGGTCGCTGGTGAGGTAGAGTTCTTTAATGCTGACACCACATTCATTTTCATCGAATAGTGCCAAGCGAAAATTATCCAGTTCGCTTACCGTTTTGTCAATCGCACGGCTCTCCTGGGTAAATTGCCTTTCGAGGAACACCGAATCGAGACTGTAATTTTGCTGGCGGTAAGCGTCCACCTTCTCGATCTGCGCGGCAATCTGCATATACAATGCCGACCGGTCGTTCTTGAAATCGTGGATGAGGCCGGTAAAATCCTTCATTCCGGTGGTTGTCAGACGTTGATAAACCACATCCAACGCAGCCCGTTTCTGGCACACCAGCAATACCCGCTTACCCCGGGAAGCAAAATCCGCAATGAGATTGCAGATCAACTGCGACTTGCCGCTCCCCGGCGGGCCTTGTACCACCACCGACCGCCCCGATTTCACCGCCAGAATGATCTCCTCTTGCGACTCATCGATCGCGAAAGGTGTCAGCACGTCCTCTTCCCGCATCTGGCGGTTTTCGGAGGTGGGAACAGGCTCAGTCTGTCCCTCAACTTCTCCTTCCGCTTCCTCCGAACCAATCAAAGGAATGCTGAAATGCTCTTTGTCGGCTAGATCGATCAGTCTGTTATAATCGGGCACCAGATAGGATCCCGCTTGCGGAAATATGCCCAGAACCGCCTCCGGGTAGAGTTTGAGCTCGCCATTACGTTCATTAGTAACCAGCTCCGAGGCTTTTCCGGCATCGAATGCGATGAGCTTGTCTTCGAAAAGCTGTTGATTGAAATTGATTTTGAACGGTGTCGACTTTAACCATTCATATAATTGTGTCCTGAATTCAAGAAAATCCTCTGGGAAATCTTCAAATGACTTTTCAAGCACTTCATCCGGGATTTTTGCCTCGTTGAAATGTCCATAAGCCAGTGCAAAACTTTGATTTAATGCCACAATACTGTCGTCGCGCTCCAAAAGGCACCACTGCTCGCGGTCCATTCGCAGGGTTACAGGAAAAAAAAGCAATGGTGCATGAATAGGTGTACCGTCCGAAAGTTTGCCTTTGATAAAAGGATAACCTACATAAAGATCGCGGGAACCTCTTTCCTCTTCAATAAAGCGCTCTGTACGGGAAATTTTACGAAGCCTTTTACTGACCTCATTGACCTTCTCGAACCGGGGATCGGCGACATCGCATAATGCAACCCGGCCCTTCCCCTGAATAACCTGTTGTAGCACTTCTATTGAAGGCTTGGACAACAGGAAATCAATATCATGAAAATCCAGAAATTGCTCGGCAGACAAGTTTGTGAGTAACAGCGACTTGTTGCGGGTACTGAGATTGGTAAGTCGTTTTAAATAAGCTTTAAGAATCCGGTTCATAGGTACTCAAACGACGTCCAATACTCAACTATTGGATAATACCTCGTTCTCTGCCAGTTTTTTCTCGGGGAAAACGAGCGAAGCCAAGATGCTTACAGCCAAAATCCCCAGGATCACGTACAGGGAATATATTGTTTTGAAACCAATGGATTCAAGATAATGGTGCGCCAGCATCTTGCCACCGATAAATACCAACAAAACGCCCAAACCGTACTTGAGGAAGCGAAAAAGCCCCATAATGTTGCTCAGGAAGAAGAACATAGACCGCAGCCCCATAATCGCGAAGATATTCGAGAAAAAAACGACGTAAGGGTCTTTCGTAACCGAGAACACCGCCGGCACTGAATCGACTGCGAAAATAAGGTCGGTGAACTCGACGATCAGCACCACCACAAAAAGCGGTGTTACGAGCCATTTGCCTTTTTTCAGTACAAAAAAGTGCTCATGTACATAGCGTGGAAACACGGGCAGGTATTTGGAGGCGAACCTGACAACCGGGTGCTTTGCAGGATCGATTTTTTCCTCTTCTCCCCCTTCGAAGAAAATCTTGCCGCCTTGGTACACCAGCAACAGGCCGAACAGGTAAATGATCCATTCAAAACGCTGCATTAAAGCCGAGCCCACGAAAATGAATACAAAACGCATGATAATTGCGCCCAAAACACCCCAAAAGAGCACTTTCTTAAAATATTTGGCTCTTACTCCGAATGAAGAGAAGATTAATATAATGACGAAAATATTATCGACCGAGAGTGCATATTCGAGCAGATAGCCGGTTATAAATTCCAGCGACATGTTCTTTCGATATATTTCCAGACTTTCGTGATAGTCGCCGGGGATCAGTTTAAGATGTGGTGCGTATTTATTTTTAATCGCTTCCAGATCCCCGTAGTTGTCCATCCCATGTACCAGATCCCCGTGCGTGTTGATGACCAGGTAAAATGCCAGTGCCAGTGCAATCCAGGCGACGGTCCAGGCAGCTGCTTCTCCAAACTTGACCACATGGTCTTTTTTGTTGAAAACCCCCAAATCCAAAAGCAGCATTACACTGATTACCAGTATAAAACCTCCAAAAAACAGCACTTCGTTGGAAAACATGAACAAGCAAATTAAGTTGTTAGTAGGCAGGCCTGACTCTCACTAAAACCGGGCCATTCCGGTAAATCACAGCCTATACGATTTGAAGGAGGCAAAGGTAAACAAAAAAGGAAGTGGAAAGGTGAAATCTGACGGGCGGTAAAAGAGAAAGGCCATTCATTGATTTCGCCGGGATAAATACCTTAAAAGGAAAAGCCCCACAATGCTTTCATTCTGCGTTTTCCGATCAAAAAAATTTTCAGGCGCGAGCAATTGATTTACAATTTGTTAATGTTTTTATGAGATTTTTTTGTTAAATATTTTTCTCAAAAGCTTGCGTTGAATATCCCGTCTCCCTACATTTGCACCACAATAACCGACAACGGTTAGGCAAATATGCGAAAGTAGCTCAGCTGGTAGAGCGCGACCTTGCCAAGGTCGAGGTCGCGGGTTCGAACCCCGTCTTTCGCTCAGAGACATGAAAGCACCGGAAACGGTGCTTTTTTTCTCTTACTAGTGCCGGAAACCTGGCTTTTGCCGGGGTGGTGGAACTGGTAGACACGCAGGACTTAAAATCCTGTGGGCCGAAACGCCCGTACGGGTTCGATTCCCGTCCCCGGTACTGAATTTCAAGCAGTTATAAACTCAGGTTTGTAACTGCTTTTTTTGTTGGTACAACATAGGTACAACAGCCTATACCAACCAACCTGCAAATCAACCTGTCTTCGTGAAAGATCTCGTATAATTAGACTAAAATCTCGCGCAGCAACGCCTGAGTAAGGGGCTATCTTCTGATACTCTTTTACATGCCACCTACGATTACATTTTTACTCTCATTCACTGCTGGAGCGTGCCTTAGCTCCTGCCCCTAATCACCAGTCAAAAACATATTATCCTTTTGATGGCTAATTAGTCCAAGATTTGCGTTATTTGAGTATCTTCCAACCTATCCAACTATTACTCATGGCCGGAGCTATCGCAGGAACAGCATTAGTTGACTTTGCCCCTCACCTAACACGGAAACTCACTACCATTACACTGACTATCAATAATTTATGCAACTTATCATGCCCACATTGCTATTTGCAATATAAGCCCTCCAAGTCGTCTAATTACATTAGCCAACAGGTGATGAATGCAGTTGAAGAAACCTCGTTCAAACATCTCGTAATTGTGGGTAAGGAACCATTAGTTAATTCCCACTCGCAGGAAATAGTTGGTAAGATAGTTTCCGCAAATGTCAAGCGCGGTAAAACGATAGGTCTTATAACAAACGGACTGAAACTGAGCAAACTTGCTCAATCTTCCGCCGCAGACTTGTCATACATTGACGTAAGTTTTGATGGCGGGAAGGAAACCTACCATTTATACAGAAAAGCCGATTTTGGAGAAGTCATTGGAAACATACATGCGGTTTCACGAAACCTCCCTCATTTGCAGTTCAATGCTCTTCACGTTGTGAACCTATCGACAGCCAGACACATTTCAGATATGGTAAACGTTAAGAATTATGCAAATTTTAACAAAATCATGTTTTCACCTTACATTGAGACTAAGAATGACGGAGAAAATACTGTCGAACGCCTACCCATTAGAATTGTACTGGAAAAATTTGCATCTAATCCAGACTTCATGTATACAGAAAATGCATTTATACTATTAGATATTTACCATCTTCTTGGAGAAAGTAAGCTTTTTCATGACGAAGGATTTAATTCAATGAACGAGATAAAGAATACTGTCTTGTCGCTAGGTCTTGAAGGCAAAGTCAAGTTGATTGAAAACGATCCTCTCTCACACGGTTTTCTGAGAGTAACCTATGACGGATATTTATTGAGCCCCTATAAATCACTGGACCCGAGCTACTATCGCGAAACAGGCAATCATGTTAGCAAAATTGAAATCGACGAGTATTTTAGAAATATAACTTTCAACCCAAGTGCGTTTATAGCTCATGCGAATTAATGGTCTGACATTTTCATATGAGCCCAACATTCATGTGTTTAAGGATTTTAATTTTGCATCAAATGCCCAATACATCGTGTTTCAAGGGAGGTCGGGCTGTGGTAAAAGCACTTTACTGAAGTTATTGTCGGGTAATTTATGGCATGAGCTAGGCACCATGGATCTTAATAGTCTGCAAACACCATGCTTAATCTTGCAAGAAGACTCGCTTTTCCCATGGCTGAATGGGTATAGCAATATTGCACTAGTAACAGGCAAAAGTAAAGACGAAATAAAGTCACATATTCTATTCCCCGAGTTGCAGGGTTTTCTTGATAAGAAGGCCTACGAAATGTCTTTTGGGCAAAGAAGAATAATAGAGCTATTTAGAGCGATGTTATTTGAACCCGAAATCTTGTATTTAGACGAGCCATTTAATTACCTGGATGAGCACAGTAGAAGTCTTATTGCTAGGATCCTTTTTTCAAAAGATTTATTACCGAAGACTAAGACAATAATTTTAACGACACACTATGATTCGGACATTGAACTTTTAAGGCACCAAAAGTACGAGGTATATCACTTTAGCGGGGTAATGCCATATGCAAAACTTGAAAAAAAGAACATCTAATCCAACGTCAGTGCTTACCATCCTGGGGTATCTTCTGATGCTCTTGGCGTGGTATACTTTAAAGAATTTCTTCGATGTTTCGGATAGAATGCTGCCTTCAATTCAAGATGTAGTGAATTCCATCGGCGATTTCAAACCGCCTCTTACTATTCACGCTTCCTATACCATTGGACGCCTCACGATAGGTTTTACTCTTGGTGTACTGATCGGCATCCTTCTCGGAACACTTATATACAAATTTGATACGCTAAGTAAAATACTCTATCCGACAATTCAAGCTATGAGGTCAATTCCCCCAATAGCAACGGTGCCATTCTTTATTCTGTGGTTTGGTTTTTCTGAGATTGGTAGATACACCATGGTACTTCTCGGAATTGCCTTTAACATCGCGATTTCTACCTATCAGATTCTATCTTTTATCCCTGAAAAATACCAGGTCATGTTCAAAAGCTACAATATAAAGCCACAATCAATGATTAAAAGTTTTCTCTTACCACGAGTTTTCGAAGAACTACTACCGACGATCCGTTTTTCATTGTCCACTGCATTGGGCCTCGTGATTGTGAGTGAATTGCTTGGTGCGCAAATCGGACTTGGTTATCTAATACAAACTTCTCGCTCTACATATTCTATGCACGTAATATTCCTGGCTATGATTCTTCTCGGGCTAATTAACACCTCTTTTGACAAACTCATAAGCACTCTATGGGGCTATATCACCTTCTGGAAACAACGGAATGTATTCGGTTTTCTTATTTTATTCATAAGCTGCTTTACAGTAACTTCTTGCGGTGACAGTTCTTCAACAACCGGGAATGAATTAAAGCTCGGCATATCTCCGTATCAAGATCTTGCGATGATCACAAACATCAAAAATCTAAAATTGGAGGAAAAGTTTGGCCTTAACGTTGAACTAGTAACCTTACCATGGGAGGAAATACTTCCTTCGATTGGAAGTCAAGGTCAAACCATCGACGTTGGATTTGCCAGTTACATCGAATACATAACTAAATCAAATCATATTAATCAAAACTCAAAAGATCCTATATTGTTCATTTATCCCGCATACGTTTTTGCGGGAGGCGCATTTACCTCATTGGATAAGGATTATCCAATTTTCAACGTTAATACCGTTAATGACAAAAAACTTGTTGCAAAATTTTTAGCTCATACAATCGGAGCGCAAAAAAATTCGATGTTTGACATGGCTATTTATAGCCTTGCAAATAAGATTAACTATGATATTGATTCAGTAAAAATAATAGATACTCCTATGGCGGACGGCATCTTGGCACTTCAATCTCACAGCATTGATTTTGCGTCCGCTGGGTTGACTCAAAGAAACGAAATAGAGAGACTAGGTGGAAAGGCCGTCCTATCATTTGAGACCCTCGGATTTGCGGATATAACTGGTTTTATTTGCAAGGAAAGCGTGTTAAAGACAAGAAAGAAAGATATCGAGAAACTCATAAAAATGTGGTTTGAGTCTGTTGACTACATTACAACTGACGTAAATGCACGTGTTGGAATATCCACTTTACCTTATTTGAGCGCCAACGCTTCTACAAAATATACAATTGATACATATAAAAAAGCAATAAGCCAAGAAATATTCCCGAAGAATATTACAGAGGCCGAAAAGCTAATTATATCTGATAGTGCACCGTTTAGCGCAAAAAAAATCTTTGCCAATGTAAGCGGCTATCTTCTAAAGAATAAAATCATTAATAAAGCACCTATTGAACCGGAATTTATACAGATGAAATAACCTAAAAAGATGGATCTAAAAAATGACGTATCGGCGAAGTCTTGGTTAGCCTCATTAAAGGGGAAGAAAATACTAATATTCCACCCAACTTACGTAAATACCCACATCTTCACCTTTTTAGCAAATGAAATTTGTAAGAATTCCTACGAAACTGTTGGAAGCCTAATAGAGATAGATTTTCAGCCATTTGATTGGAAGGATGCTATTTCCCCTAAACTATTTCAGGAACTGACAAGCCGAGACGGTTACGATTTTATACTGCATTTTAGCTCCGCAGATAAGCATGACGTGTTTACGGACGCTTTCTATGAGCTAAACACCTCCCAGCTTTACTCGATCTACAAAGACACATGCCATCATTCAGACTTTTTCTTCAGATTTATCTTTTTCGAAAATAAAATCAATGTAGAAAGGATATGGGAATTTAGCAGGAGATATTACAACAATCCGCGTTTCTATCGTGGACTACCATATCTGTCTAAGCTTGTGAGTCTATTACTTTCGAGAGGCTATCGCTCATTTCATGTATCTTCCGATTCTGGTGAAGAAGCTAGAAGCCTCGTGCAAAAATTACTCCATGAAGAATATGGCTTCACTTTCAAACTACTGCCGCTGAACGTAAATGGATCAAGTCAAAAAGCAAATGAAGAATTGGGACTCAGTGTCAAAGGGGGGCAACAAAGCCACGAAGAAATTAAGAGGCAAGACGGCAAGCTTTCGAGCTCTCTGACATTTGTAGTCCCTCCCAAAAAGAAATGGACCAGCGCAACGAAGATTTTTCTCATTCACAAAACTGAAATACCCAGCGATCTACCAGAAAGTTTAAAGCTACTGTGCGAACGTTTTTCTTCGTTTATCTTTGGTGAGCTTGGTAAAGACTCCCCCGACGAAGAGAGCGAAAAAATCATAAACACGATCCATCTCGATTTCACAAAAGAGAGCATATTTAACTTTCTCCGAGAGGGGAACTTTAAGTCGATTGAAGATCTACGAATAGCTATCGAAAATACAGAAAATCAATTCATAAAATCATTACGGCAATATATTGCGCACACAACGCTAAAAGTTGCAATAATTAATTTATGGCGTGATAATAGTAAAATAAGTGACTTTTTGCAACTCGTAGATCACCATGCGAATAGCCTCTATTTGCAATCGCATAACGACTATCTCCAATGCCTCAAAAATCATCACTATTTTGGAGATTCTATTGAGGGCGAATCCCGACATAAATTTGAGAACTTCAGTACTTTGGAGGCAAATTTCAAAAGGCTATACAGTTTTTTGCTTAATGCCCTTCCACGCCTTGAAAATGACAATGGCTCATCCCTCCTTCGGGATGGATTTTGTGTTCTGAAGTGTGTCATGGAACATCCAGATGGGATTGAAAGCGCCAACGACAAATTGCTCCGAGACAACCTTTTAAACAATAAAAAGTTCTTTGATGGTATCGACAAAATTGAAGTATCGGCGATCAATTGGGATTTCTTAGATTTTTATGATGATTTGAGAATAGTTGCGGATGATTTAAACTATTTTATTACAACTGGATATCTGTTGAATGAAGAGATAGTTTTCGATTGCTTTCAGCATTTAGATCTATCTGAATTTGAATATCTATTTTCATTTTCGCTGTATCGAGAATTTTTAAAAGACCTTTCAAAGAAATAGTATTTTCTTCTAATAACTACCTTAATCTACCTTCACGAAGCTGGTAATTTAATCTTTTACATAGGTTGTCTAAGCTCGGATATATAGTCTCATCATGGATATTATATAACTGTAGTGCACGCATTATTTCCTTACCATAAGTGCTTCTATTAATCATAATTTTAAACATATCCCAGAAAGAGTCTTCTTTTTTTCTTGTGGGGTCAAATTTATGTGGAAAGAACTGCTCATTTTCGTTCAGAGGGACATACCCTTTCCTAGCATCAAAGTGATGAAAAGTGAAAAGTCCGGACTGATTTTTTATTCTAGGGCTTACCACATTTGGAAAGAATATTTTAGTCGCACCTATTTCAGTCAAATCTTTAAATTTCATATTTGTCTCATCTTCCGAGAAAAAAAACTGACGCCTTTTATTCTCGTCTGCATTGAATTTAGTGTTAGCAACCAGAATCCAAATTGCGCAATATTCATCCGTATCATCACTAATAAAGGCAGGAGGCGTGCAGGCAAACCACAATGCAGCCAACGGGTTTGTGGTCCAATCTAATAGTCTTGTAAGCAATCCATAATGTTGGGCTATTGCTAAGGTTTCAGCATCGTTTGAGTCTAAATCACCAGTATACTCTCGGTAAATATTATTATAATAGCTTAAACTTGATCTCTTAAAATTATTTAAAAATGTTATTTCTGTCTGAAGCGAAAAGTCCTTGGGCAAGTTTCTAGCTATTGACGGCGCTAAATTAAATTTCGCTTGATTCACACCTCGATAATACACCTCGTTCTGATCACCATCCAGGGTCAGAATAATACTATTGAACTCATTAAGGTTTTTAACGTAGTACTCTTCAAATCCGGCTTTTACCTTCATACATAGAGAATATTTAGGAAAAAATAATCTAAAAAATGCACATTAAAAAATTAATATCTTTCATATTGCAATAATATTGATTGACAAGTAAAGAATATGATCTCTACCTAGCAATTAGTTAAACATTTCCCAGACATGCAAGTAATATGCTTAGAAGAAGTTGCCTTCTACACGCTTATTGACCAGGTAGTTGAACGATTGAACACACAATCCTCTCGGAAAGTTGAGAAGTGGTTGTCTGATGAACAGGCAATGCAAATGCTCAATATTAAATCTAAGACTACTCTTCAGAAACTTCGTGACGAGGGAAAAGTTAGATTTTCTCAGCCACAAAAGAAAATAATCCTCTATGACCGTGATTCCATTGAGGATTATTTGAACAAACATGCCCGTAATACTTTCTAACTATGGAAGACGAAAAAATAGACCCAGACTATCTGAAAGGCTTCAACGATAGCTACCTGATTGCGCAACACATGTCCGGGCTATCGGAAAAACTCTCAAAAATCGAAGGTGATAGTCCACGCCTACAGGGTATGCGTGATGGCCGCCAGCAATATTTGGTAGATCAAGTTAAAAGTAAGCTTCCACATTGGCTCAAAAACGACAAAACAGCCAAAGACACTCCCTCGCCCGAAAAATCTAAAACCCGCGATGTTGATCCGCCATCTAAATAGCCTACTCCTTGCTAGGAGTACTGTTTCCCTTATCGGGCAGTTTCCCTGGTTCCGGCGATTTCTGTTCCTGAGCCTTGGCGTAGCTCAGGCTCTGCGTAAATCGCGCTGACATCGAGAATGTCTTCTCTTCTTTCCTTACAGTTTCTTCTGGCGCCGCCGGGGTCGCTTTCTCCTCATTCTCCTTCGCCCTGAAATTCGTTGTCAGCTGTCGCATATAGTCCTGCGAATAATTCATGTCTTTGGGAGTTTGCCGTAGACCATCCATTTCTTTATCAGATTTTCCTTCGAACGCGTTGGGGTTCATCTTGTGGAACGTCGCCTCACGCAATTGGTTGGCCGTTGCTTCGTCCAGGCCGATAGCATCTATCTCGCGCTCAATGCGTTTGTTGAGCCCTGACTCAATGTCCGCTTTCTGTTTTTCGAGGTTGTAAACAACGTTAACGGGATTGTTTTGCTTGGCGGGTTTCAAGAACCCTGGCGGATTGTAACGAGGTACATAGGGATCAGGCTCTTTAAATTCCCTGGGCGTCCGGTCAAGCTCCTTGTCGATCAATTCCGTCTTTTTCCGAGCCTCAGTGACCATCTCTTCGATATATTCCATGTGCTCGGGAAATGGATAATGCTCCTTCCTACTATCCTTGCTATCCATGTTTTAGAGGGTTTAAATTCTTGACATTAATCGAATTTATGGTAATATAAATAGACGAACCATGTACTATGAATTCACGGAGGCTTGCCATGGAATATCAGGAACACCTACTCAAAAGCGTCTTTAAGGGCAACAAAGAACGTTTCGAAAAAGCCTGGCAGCAAGCACTCGACGAGGGTTGCGAAGGTGCTGTTAGCTGGAACAAACTCGTTACCCCTGCCACACTTTCCGAAAAACCTCTTGACTTGACTTCAATCTATAAGTCCGAAAGTCTACCCTACGGTTTGAAGCAACTTTCCTTCAAACCGTTCCAATCCTTCTTTATCTGGAAACGCTAAGCACTAACTTCCGAAAACTTCCTCATAATCAAGAGTATCCCCGATAAATAATTTTGGGGTTACTTATTTAACGGTCAAAATATTCTCAAAACAATCCAATATTTTGTCAAAGTAATTTTACCCTCTTCCCTTTCTTGCTTATGAATTCGTTTGATCTTGATCAGCCAATCATCGAGTTGGCTTCACCGTCTGAACGGAATTACTGGACTCTCCGCCACGCTGTCGAAGGCGTCCAAATTTTCGGAGGTATCGGCTCGGGTAAAACGTCTGGCTCGGGCCGGATGATCGCTCTCAAATATCTCAAAGCAGGGTTTGGCGGGTTGGTGCTGACGGTTAAGCCAGACGAAAAACAATCCTGGGTCGATTACTGTCAACAGACTGGTCGAAGCAATGATCTGATTGTTCTGGAGCCTGGCGGCAAACACAACTTTAACTTCTTGGCTTATGAATCCGTGCAGTCCGGTGGTGGCTCGGCATTAACCGAAAATCTAGTCGATGTGCTGAAGACCGTTATACGTGCTGGTGAAGAAAAAGATGCGGGAAAAGGCGACGACCCTTTTTGGGAGACGGCATTAGATATGCTCATGTTCAATGTCATCGACCTATGCCAGCTCGCCTACGGCAAAGTCGCAATTAAAGACCTTTACAATATCGCCCAAACAATCCCAAAGGATTTGGAAGGTCTCAAAACCGAAGCGCAAGCGGGAGCCAAATATTTCCACAAGGCGTTTGAGACCGCAAAGGAAAACGTCAATGTTCAGGTTGAAGAATGGTTCGCCAGCCTCCCCCTCTCCCACCAGCAGCGACTACAAGACGAACTGGACTTTGAGAATGAGCTTTTAGAGGCCGTTCCAAACGCAAGGTTATTTAAATTCATTGATCAGTTCTTTGTCGAAAACTTTATCTCCCTGACAGACAAGACCAGGTCAATCATAGACTTTATCTTCTCCGGATTTCTGTTCCGATTATTACGAGATCCGGTGTACTCAATGTTTTGTAGACATGAACTGTCCACCGTGACGCCTGAGGACTCCTTGCGAGGTAAAATCATCCTGATCAACCTGCCTGTGAAAACCTATCATAAAGTGGGACGTGATTGCCAGATCCTGTTCAAATATATTTGGCAGCGCACCATGGAAAAGCGTGACGTGTCGCGTAATGACAGGCCTGTGTTCCTCTGGGCAGACGAGGCTCAAAATTTTATCCACGAGAAAGATGCCGACTTTCAAGCCACTGCACGGAGTAGCCGCGTATCCACAGTATACATCTCACAGAACCTGCCCAATTACATGGCCTCTATGGGTGGCAAACAGGGCGAGTTCAAAGTCAAAAGTTTTCTTGGAACGCTCGGCACCAAAATCTTTCATGCCAACGCCGATATCGAAACCAATAAGTATGCATCCGAATTGATCGGTGATGCTTTCTTCGAAGAATATGGAGATAGCGTCACCTTCGCCAAGCAGTTTTCTAAGTCTCAGTCTCGCTCAATGCGCCTTGAACGCGTGGTAAGGCCCGAAGAGTTCGTTCGTCTCAGAACCGGCGGACCGAACAACAGCTTTTGGGTAGAAGGCTACTTACACCGGCAAGGTGACATGGTGCTCAAAGGCCAGAACTATATCAAAATGCTATTTGCACAAAACTATCAACCATAACAAACCTAACTCTTCACTCTATGAAAAAGAACCTTTATTTCCGTACCGTCTTTCGTCGCAAGAATGTCATCAAGGAAGCGATCCTTGATCTGTTCCTTTCAACCTGCTCCGTCCCGCGCCTGCTTCTAGAAGTGTTTATCCGCACGAACATGGGCGAGCGTTATTTCTCATTTTCAACGGCCATTATCGCCACAACAGTTCTGGCAATCCTACCTATCGGAACAAGCGTCGGTTTCTACTTTCTAGCCAAATATGGGTTCAGCCGTGAGTTCGACATCTTCGATTTTCTGTTGCATGATCTGACCTGGTATCTGTTCCTAGCCGGTTTTGTGGGCATGTGTCTCGACCGTCGTCGTGAGATCAAACGGCTTCCTTCAGTATTTGATTTTGGTCGCTACAGCCTATCAACAGGTAACATCCATAACGGCTTTCTTAACTACCAACCCTATGGAAAAAGGCTATCGGTTCGCACGATCGAGACTGTCATTGAGCCGGGCTTTTTCCTTGTGATCGGCCTCGTTCTTTGGCTATTACAGCAACACGTTGGAATTCTGATTGTCTATTGCAGCATCTGTTATTCGATCAGTTATGTCGGCGCGTATCACCGTGGCGACAACTTTGTCATGGATCAAATCGACGAGATGATTTTTAATGAAGAGATGACATCTTCATTTGTCGACGGCCTTACGCCCAACGAAACCAGAGGCGTTAACTATTACGGACGCAAGCCAGCCGATGAGAATATGCGCCGGAAAGTTGCCGAAAATTTCGTCGAAGATTCCGAAATAGCAGTGGCCATGTGACCCCCTAAGCAGTGCTTAGGGAAGACGTCTGATACAAAAGTTAACACTACGTATAGCAATTCCCGTACACTGCCTAAGGGGTTTTCCGTACACAGCTCCTGGTCAAACCAGATAGGCATTTCGTTTAACGTAACCAGAAATATCAATCCCGAATTCAATCCTGTTGTAAACTGCATTTATGATACGGATGATCCAGGCCAGCAATGCTGACCATGCCAAAGCCTACTTCAAGCAAGCCCTCTCCAAAGCTGATTATTACATCAATGATCAGGAGCTGAATGGGCAGATCCGCGGCAAACTTGCCGAGCGGCTTGGCATCACAGGTATTGCATCAAAGGAGGCGTTCTACGCCTTATGCGACAATATCGACCCGGCGACTGGCAAGCACCTGACGCCACGGACAAAGGCAGAGCGGACGACGGGATATGATATCAACTTTCATTGCCCGAAATCGGTGTCGATCTTGCACGCCCTATCCGACGACGATCATTTGATGAAAGCTTTCGAGGATAGCGTGCAGGCGACTATGCGCGACATTGAGGCGGACGCTAAAACCAGAGTGAGAAAGGATGGCCAGTATGACGACCGGCAAACTGGTGAGCTGGTTTGGGCGGACTTCGTCCATCAGACCGCAAGACCGGTAGACGGGCATTTACCCGACCCCCACTTGCATGCTCATTGCTTTGTCTTCAATGCAACGTGGGACGCAGACGAACAGCGGGTCAAGGCAGGACAGTTCCGGGACATTAAACGGGACATGCCCTATTATCAGTCAAGGTTCCACAAATATCTTTCCGATAATCTGATTGATCAGGGCTACGGCATTCGGCGCACAGAGAAGTCCTTCGAGATCGAGAATGTGCCTGAGCAGGTAATCGACCTGTTTTCGAAACGCACGGATGAGATTGGTCGTATCGCTAAGGAAAAGGGCATTACCGATATCGACGAGTTGGGCGAGCTTGGTGCCCGTACCCGCGCCAAAAAGCAGCCGGGTGTCGGCATGAACGAGCTCAGAGCGGATTGGCGTAGACAGATCCGCGAGCTCGAGCCGCCTCAGGACGGCAAAGGCGAGCGGATCATCCGCAACGCCCAGGAAAAGCAGGCCGAGATTGTTCATGCCAAGGACTGCGTTGATCACGCATTGCAACACAGTTTTGAGCGGGCCTCGGTCGTTCACGACCGCAGGCTGCTTGAAAGCGCTTACCGACAGAGCATCGGCCACAGGACCGTCGCTCTGGGTCAGATTACCGACAGCTTGAATGCCGATCAGCGGCTTATGAGTATTACCGAACGCGGCCAAAAGCTCATGACGACCAAAGAGGTTCTGTCCGAGGAGCATTATATGGTCAAACTCGCAAGGGGCGGTCAGGGCAAACTTCGGCCACTTTATGCGAAGAGTCCAGAGGTAAAGCTTGACGGCCAGCAAGGTGAAGCTGTCAAGCACCTTCTGACAACCACAGACAGAGTTTCGATCATTCGCGGCACCGCTGGCTCTGGCAAGACGACACTGATGCAAGAGGCCATCAAGCATATGGAGGAAGCTGGAAAAACAGTGACCGTTGTTGCGCCGACCTCCGAAGCTTCGCGAGGAGTTTTGCGCAAAGAAGGCTTCGCGCAAGCTGAAACCGTCTCTCAGCTCCTGGTCGATAAAAAAATGCAGGAAAAACTAAAAGACCAGGTCTTGTGGGTGGATGAAGCGGGCCTGCTTGGCACCAAGGATATGACCGCCCTGCTCGACCTTGCCACCAAACAGAACGCCAGGTTGATATTGGGAGGCGATACCAGGCAGCATAGCTCGGTCGTCCGTGGGGATGCCTTGCGCATCCTCAATACGGTCGGCGAGATTAAAACTGCCGAAGTAAGCAAGATTTACCGGCAGCGCGACGAAAACTACCGCAAGGCGGTTGAAGATCTCTCTGCGGGCAACGTTAAGAGTGCATTTGAAAAACTCGACGCATCGGGAGCCATTAAAGAAATCGATCCGCTTAGTCCGAACAAGCAACTGATCGACGATTATATGGTAGCCATTAAAAGTAAAAAGACGGCTTTGGTGATTTCTCCAACACACCAGCAGGCAGAGGATGTCACAGACAGCATCCGCCAAAAGCTGCGAAGCAGCGGCGAGCTTGGCAAACGGGAGATTACCATTGACCGGCTTGTTAACCGTAACCTGACCGAAGCGCAGCGGGCGGATTGGCGCAACATCAGTGAGGGCAATATTATTCAGTTCAACCAGAACGTCGCAGGTATCCAGCGCGGCAGCCGCTGGGAAGTAGCATACAGCAATGATCATCATGTCCTGATCAAGGATGATCAGGGCGAAACTCAAACTTTACCTACGGATAAAAGTGCCTGTTACGATATATACCGGATAAAACCGCTCGATCTTGCAAAGGGTGACAAGGTGCGAATCACACGCAACGGCTTTGATGATCAAGACAAGAGGCTGAACAACGGTCAGCTTCTTCAAGTCGCGTCGGTCAAAAAAAGCGGTGACGTTGAACTCTTAGGTGGTGACGGTAGAACCAAATACAAAATTGGAAAGGATTTCGGGCATATCAACCATGCATATTGTATCACAAGTCACGCCTCACAGGGTAAGACGGTCGATGAGGTGTTTATCTCACAGCCGGCGGCCACCTTCCCGGCGACGAGTTCCAAGCAACTCTATGTGTCGGTTTCTCGCGGACGCGACAAAGTGCATATCTATACCGATGACAAAGAAGAGCTTCTGACACACGCGCAACGCCTGGGCGACCGTCAGTCTGCCTTGGAGCTGATGCAAAAGCGCAAGAACATTCAAGCTATGGCAGAGCAAGTTGCGCGCGAGCGCAATGCTCCATACAAGGACAAAAATCCGACAAGAACGATTACTCCCAAACAGCGCACAATTGATATCGACTATGAGCCACGGATTTAAACTGCGCTTCGACCAGATGCGGGAGAACAGTCCCGCGAAAACCGACGGCGAAGAAGAACCTGTTCTTGGCGGGTCGGATGATGCCATGCATTCCTTGGGCCATGCCCGCAACCTATGTCTGGTCTGGCCTGACGGCAGGCGTGCGTTTTTCAACTATGCATACTTGATCTCAGCCGACTTTAATCCCGGCAACGAAATGAATTTGATCAAACTTGGTTTTTCATCGCAGACTGTCGTCTTGAAGGGCTACGGGCTGGAATCCCTGTTTATGCAACTACTCGACCATCTTCCAAAAATCATTGCAATGATTGATAAGCGCTACACCATGAATGATGAGAGCTCCCAGGTCTTGGAAATCATCATTGAAGAATAATTTCAGCAACTAAATATACTTGTTACATTCTATCACTTAAACACCCCCTCGAATGAGCAAATTTTCAATCCCCGAATTTTTTAGGCCCAAAAATGGTGTCTATTTCTGGATGACCATCTGGCCTCTTGCCGCCTTTGTAGGAACTTGGTTCATTTTAAAATTCCAAAACCTAATCGAACATAAGGCTGCGATGTTATGGATGACAGGATTAGCCTTGGCTAGCGCAGTCTTGGGTATGGTATTCGCGATTCCAAAGATTCTATCTGCTGAACCTGACTCGAGCAAGCAACAGAATACACGCAAACTATTACAGGAAAATACCAATCTGTTTCAAATATCGGATTGGCTGACCAAAACGATTGTCGGAGCAGGATTAGTGGAGATGAAAAGCATCCCTTCGTATGTGTTAAAAGTCGCAACAAGGATGTCGGAAGGAATAGCCCTTAAAGGGAATGTGCTAGGGGCGAGGTCATTTTGTGCAGGTATTATAGTATACGCACTTAGTATGGGATTTATCGTCGGCTACCTGATCACCCGCCTTATTATCAATCGAATTTTAGACGATCAGTAGTCAAGCGGGGCAAAGCGCTTTGCCCCGCTTGGATGAATTATTCCTTTGGTTTATTCTTGCGGATAACCAGAGAAATCTTTTGTCCGAAAACTTCCAGCGATACGTTCATGCCGTCTTCGTCGACGTGTGCCCAAGCTGCGCCTGTTTTGTTCCAGTCTTTCTGGTCACTGCCTTTCTTCTCTGTCAGGAAGTAAACAGTGTGGGTCGGGTATTTCTTTTCGGTTTGGTTTTCTTGTGTCATCGTAATCTCCTTTGTTTGTTGGTCGATGATGGCAGCAAAACAGCGCAAAGAAGACGTGAAAGCTCCCCGAAGCGAAGGGGAGTCGTTAGATGATTTTTTTGCAAAAGCGAACAAAATCAGGGATAAGCGCCGTCACGGATTTTGGGCTAGGCTGACAGCATATATTGACAGACAAACAAAGGTTCATTTCAATGACTGCATTAAACCTTCCGGAATTAAATAGAAAATTCATCCCACTCCTGCAACCTCCAAACGTAAAAAGAGCTGAAGTACAACACATTGCCTGCCGCCTAGGATGGGCATTTTATAGCAGTGCTTATCGACCATACAGAGTCATTGGCTAGGTTAACTGTCAGCCGCGATCTTTAAAAAATCTGCTTGACGTTAACGATCATTAGACGGAGCGAAGGAGTTTCCCTAACCGGGATTTAACTGTCAACGGAAAGAGCGTAGATTTTAACACTTGTAAGATGTTCACACCTGAACGAGCCATCTTTCTTTGACACCTTCTTTTTATATAAAATTGTCCAGTTTTTTGCAAAAAATACTGGACATTGATAACGATGTGTGCTATACTTGCACTATGAAAACCTCTGATTATGTAGCGCTTGGCGTTGATAAACTTCCTAAAGGGTATGTGTTTACCTATGAGAGCCTGATTGACAACGTCAATCAGCGTGAGGCCGTCATTAAGGCGCTCAACCGTATGGTTTCAGCAGGCAAGCTGGCAAAACTGGCAAAAGGCAAATACTATAAGCCGGAGCAAACCCCATTTGGTACGTTATCACCCGATGTCAGCGAGGTCGTTAAAGATCTTCTCGAAGAAGACGGCAAATCGATTGGCTATCTAACTGGGCTTAGCATCTATAACAAACTTGGCCTCACAACACAGGTCAGCAATATTATTCAAATTGGAAGAAATGATATTCGTTCCCCCTTCCAAAGAGAACGATACACCATTTCGTTCGTCAAACAAAAAAATACCATTACCAAAGACAACATCCCCTTGCTGCAGGTTCTGGACACGATACGGTATATTAAAAAGATACCCGATACGTCCATCGAATCCGCTCTTGGGCGGCTAATAGCTCTTATAAAGAGCAATTCTGAGAAGGAAATGTCACGGATGATGCGACTCGCCTTGAAATATCCGCCATCTACAAGAGCACTGCTCGGAGCCCTATTGGATCAACTGGGTATGGATGCCATGTCGGAAGCTCTTTGCCCGACATTGAATCCCATTACGCAATATGAACTGGCGGGAGCTAGTAAGGTTCTCGATTACACGGACAAGTGGAATATCAAATGAACTTACACGAAAACAAAGCACTTTTCCGACAAGCGATACAAGCGACGGCGGATCGTATGCGCATTCCGGCTATATATGTTGAAAAAGACTACTGGGTAACCTACGCGCTCTATACCATTTTTCAAAATGAAATTGGAAAGGAGACCATCTTTAAAGGAGGCACCGCGTTATCCAAATGCTTCAAAATGATCGAACGCTTTTCCGAAGATATCGACTTGGTCGTTCTTCGAAACGAACGTGAGACGGATAACCGTCTTAAAACGAAGCTCAAAAATATAAGCGCCTCAATTGAGCGCGTCCTGCCCGAAATCGAGCTTGACGGACTTACACACAAAAGAGGTATGAACAGGAAAACGGCCCACACATTTCCAAAAGAGTTCGCCGGCACGTATGGTCAAATAAGAGATGTGATTGTTCTTGAGAGCACCTGGCTCGGCAATCATGAGCCATATGGAGAGCAAACAATCATTTCATTTGTTGGCGACATGATGCTGGATGCAAACCAAGAACAAATAGCTATGCAGTACAACCTGCTGCCATTTACGGTTCAGGTTCTGTCACCGCTACGAACTCTGTGCGAAAAAATCATGAGCCTTGTCCGCTTTTCCCATACGGATACGTCCATAGCAGATCTCCGGAAGAAAGTTCGCCATATCTACGACCTTCATCAACTATTGAACTTGGAAGAATATTCCCAATTCCTTCAATCTGGCGACTTCGAGAAAATGTTGATAGAGGTCGGAAGAGACGACTTCAAAGGCTTTCGAAACAACAATCAGTGGCTCAGAAAACATCCGATGGATGCCGTGATATTCAGCGAGCTAGAAAATACCTGGAATCAGATTAGGGACGCTTACACAAGGGAGTTCAGAAATCTGGTCTTTGGCACACTGCCGGATGAAGCATCCATTCTAAATTGCCTAAAACTCATTCAGTCCCGTTTAACGACGATCTCGTGGATTGAGTTTGAATGACCACCTATGAGTGGTGACGTGAAAACCATTGCAAACTACGTTCGGCGACAAACTGATTGTTGTAGATATCGCGATACACCAGCCTTACGTCAATAATTGACAATTTGCCTCTCACCAGATCAATCTCTTCCGGTGTCAAAGAAGTCACATTTTTCGCAAAGACGTCCATCTGTCCGTTGGGTGTCAACACCTTCTTGATCTCGCTATCAATGCTGGCCGAGAAAAATGACCGGCTATCCAAATCCAGGTATTCATCAATTTTTGAGGAAACTTTTCCTTCCTTCGAAAATGAAAGGCTTTCAATGATCATCGGCCCCAGACCACAATTTTCAATCTGTACAGCGAGCTGCGTTTTCTGATCGACAAATTTGATCTGGCCCAAAGGCCTTAAAGATTTTTCGTTGTGGGTACGTTGTAGGTATAATTGATAAAACGTAGCGATAAGTGCTAAGACTGAAATAGCGATTGCCACGCTGGCCTTCCTTTCCTGACTATCAGGAGAAATGGGTTGCAGGAGATTGTAGTTACATGATCTGATAATCTCGAAGTAATTTCAACCGCTCTTTTGCCAGAAGGTCATAAATGCGAGGGATAAATTTATGATAAATACTGCATTGGGGGTCCTTGCCATTGACACGGTATACAGGGCACCCACTGGTGCACACTGAACGGTATTTGCATATTTTGCAATCGCTGGACCGATTCGTCTCGATATGTTCGCCCTGCTCGATCATATCAACCAGGTCCATCTCCTGATCGAAGATGGAGAACGATTGCTGGGTATCGTCACCGAACTGAACATGGCAGTAGTGCATTGAACCGTCCACGTAAATCGCCCCGCCAGAAAACCCGGACGCACAGGTTTGGAAGCCAAGCTCTGCGGGTTTGAGATCACAGAACTGGTGTTTCTGCGAAAAGCGCCACCCGTTGTCGATCGCCATCTCGGCGATCTTATAAGATTCCAACAGTTCCAGTTCCAACAAGTCCGGATCAACCGGAGTACCTTTCACAATTGAATATCGGAAGGGAATATCCAGGTCAATTAAATAACGGGTTAGTTCGGGTAATCCTTCCAGATTCTCATTGGCAACGACTGTATTGACCGACACCCGGATATCATTGTCTATCAACGTCTTTAAATTTTGCTCGACTCGCGCGAATGTTCCATTCCCGGAATGAAACGAACGCGTCTGGTTTTGATACTGCGCGATACCATCCAGGGAAACACCGAAACCAACGTTGTGTTCTTGCGCAAACGAGACAATCTCGTCATTGAGGACGGTGAGATTGGTGAGGAACGAGATTTCCAATTCACATCCCAGCCCATGCAACCGGGTTTTCGCTTCACGAACAAATTCCGCCCATTTTTTGAATTGCAGCAATGGTTCGCCCCCGGCAAAGCGAAGCTTGATACTTTTGATATCCTTGGCGGCGACTGTTTCAACGAGCTTCCGAAGCAGTTGGCTACGGACGGGTTCACTCATGCCACCGGTGCTCTGCAACGTGGAGATATAGCAGTACCCGCAAGACAGGTTGCATTTGTTGGTCGTATGTATCCATATGTTCAGTGCATCTGTGCTATCAGGCCTGCCGGGCTGTCTGAACCTGTCGTCAAACCGCACGATTTCGGTACGTGATAATTGTGTGAAATACTCCCGTAATGCCAAACCATCCAGACCGAACCTTTCGGCCAGCCTGGAAACATCCGTTTTGCCATCCACAGCCGTCAGGACATCATATTGCCTGGAGTTAAGGATACGCAGTGAATTGGGGTAAAAACAATTCACTGCGTAGAACTGATTGCTATCAATGCTCCTGACCAGCAAACCGGGCGATTTCTTCGGTATCAATTTGTACGCGGTTTGAGGTAGAACCATAAGATACGCAGTCGCAATCGTTGTTTACCTTGGCGAAAAGCTGCAAATCGGTTTGTACGGCTTGCCCAAGCGCAGATAAGTCGTCGAAAAGCAGATCTGTTGAGGTTGTGTTGATCATGTCGGTTAGTTTTTAATTGCATTAGTGCCATTACGTTCTACGCAGTGAGTGCTCTACCCCCCCACAAAGGGGCACTTACTGCGATGTTTACAAAGATAAGAATACGTCCAGATGTTATAAGATCTTATAACATATTTTTTACTCAAAACTTCTTCATTCGCGAAAAAACGGAATGAAAGAAGATCGAGATCTATCAAGGCTGAAGGAAATCGGACTGTACCTCAAAGAATTGAGGAATCAGGCCGGATTGAGTCAAGATGAGCTCGCGGCAAAATGTGACCTGACGAAAAGCAATATCAGCAACATTGAAAACGGCAAAAAAGATTATTTCTTCACCACATTCTTGGAATACGCAAAGGGCTTGGAAATGCATCCCCAAGCACTCCTGGCAAAGGATTTCGACTTCATCTCACAGTACTAGCTGCTTCTGAACCAGAAGGAAGGCACACGCTGGCGGAAGTAGTAAAGCGCTAACAACATCATCAGTAAGGGGAATCTTCTCTGAAATTTTAAGCATTTTTGAATTCAGTTCCGCATAGCGTCAGGCTTGGGAAACCCGTTTTATCCGTCACATAGAGAAGTAACAAAGCACCCGTTGGAATATTCTGGCACGGCCTATTCCTTCACTTTTTTATCTTTCTGGACTGATTTCTCGTGCGGTTTTTTATCAAACGCACTAATCTCCCTTGATTTAATTTTGGATGAACTCAGCATGCTATTAAACCTTGTAGCAGGCTCCTGCGCCTTTTCTCCTTGCCAAACACCATTGATTCGAATGCTCGCGCTGTCGTTTACCCAACGAGCAAGATCCGGATCTTCAGGCGCCATTTCCTCTTTAATGCAGTTGAGAATCTCTCGCGCATAGGCGTTTCTCGCATTTTGCAACATAAATGTATGCCGCGCCTTGATATCATAGCGAAAACGCTCATTCAAGACCAAAGCCTCGCCCATGTCCGGCAAATTGCGAATAGTTTCATTCATTTGCTGGATTTGCAAACTCGCGGAGTAAACAAGGTCTCCGATGTGTGAGTAGGGTTCTGGAAAACTGTCATCGAACTGCTTTGGCATGGGTTTTAACTTTAAAGTGCCGAAAATTAGTTCAGCCGTAATAACCGGATTTCCCTTGGTTTATGGGCTTTAATCGCAATCTAACATTGTAAAACTAACGACCTGTTGCAAACCCTGGGGCATCGATCGATTTTGGAAGGATTCTATTTGTGAATAATCCGCTCCATTCTACCAGAGTCCATGGAGGCCGCTTCCTTCTCCAGGTATTCTATCCGATCAGGTAACGCCATCAAATGGATCATTCCAGGCGTCTCGGTAGGAAGGCCTTCTTTCTTTAATAACATTCTTCCCAGAAACACAACAAGCCCGTAAATGAGTACTCCGAATACAAATTGCAGAACGACCTTTGCAGGAAACTCAGTCACCAAATCCTGTTCTTTCCCAAAATAGTGTCCGGTATCAAAAAAATGATCCTTTTCTAGATCGTATCCAAGAATTCTACCGTCGTCACGCAAAATACGAAAGCCTAGACCAATCAATTTCAAAATGATAACCTTATGCTTCAGCGTCAGAGGGTCATCTGCGAATTTGGGATCGATAAGGGTTCTCCATACTGATTCAGAAATCCGATATTCCTTTTCCTGGAAGTTGTAGATTGTATCCATGAAGCCCTATTTTTTTGTTAGCTACCTCACCATCAGTTACATAAATATACGTAAACCGATTTTGTAACAAAACTTCTTCGTCACAAACATCGCAACAAAAGACATTAGAACTTTACGATTGCAGCAATATCGATGATCGATGTTTCAACCAGTTGCCTATTGGGGCGCAAACAGGAACTCAACCGCTTTTTGAGCATGTGACGCGGCGGAAAAAATAAACCGTTTGTCGTCTTTTAATACTTTCAACCATGACTGGATATAGGCGGCATGCTGCTCTTCAGGCATTGGTTCAAAATCTAACGTCACGCCGAGAAAGCAAGCCCCAGTTCTGCCACCAGTTCTTCTTTCCGTTACGGTCGTCGCCCCAACCTCGCAAGCCTCGCGCGGCGTACTCAAAGACGAAGGCTTTGACAAGGTCGAGACCGTGGCACAGCTGCTGGCCGATAAGAAGATGCAGGACAGGCTTAAAAACCAGGTGCTGTGGGTTGACGAAGCGGGGCTGCTCGGTACTCGCGACATGTCTGGACTGATTGATCTGGCACACCGGCAGAATGCCCGGTTGATACTAGGAGGAGACACCAGGCAACACGCTAGTGTTGCCCGAGGCGACGCGTTGCGTATCCTGAACACCGTGGGCGGGATAAAATCCGCCGAGGTCAGCAAGATTTATCGACAAAAGGGCGAGGCTTATCGATCTATCGTTGAAGATTTATCAAGAGGGAATGTCGCGCAAGCTTTTCAAAAATTGGACGATGCCGGAGCGATCAAAGAAATCGACCCACTCGGCCCCAATACGCAATTGATAGACGATTATGCGGAAACTATCCGGAGCGGGAAATCAGCGCTGGTTATATCCCCAACGCATGAGCAGGGTCATGAGATCACAAAATCGATTCGGCAAAATCTTCAGGAATCCGGACATCTTGGCAAAAAACAGGTCGAGGCAAAACAGTTCGTCGTTTTGAACCTGACTACCGCGCAAAAAGCGGATTGGCGCAATCTGCAACAAGGGCATATAGTACAATTCAACCAGAACCGCGCCGGGATCGGTCGCGGTAGTATCTGGACAATCACCAGTAGTACAGACCACAACGTCTTCATTAGAAAGGAAGGGGATGATGAAATTATCCCACTCCCTACGGAACATAGTGACTCCTATGATATTTACAGGGAGAGCAAGATAGCACTTGCCAAAGGTGATCTCATCCGGATCACCCGCAACGGGTTCGACAATCAGAAAAAACGGCTGAATAATGGTCAGATATTGCAGGTCAGTTCAGTCAGGAAATCAGGTGCTATTGCCCTGCACAATCCGGTCAGCAAAGCGGCTTACAGGCTCGATCAGAATTTCGGACATCTGGCTCATGCCTATTGTGTTACTTCGCATTCATCACAGGGCAGAACGACAGATGAGGTATTTCTACATCAGCCCTCCGCGACCTTCGGAGCAACGGATGCTAAACAAATATATGTGTCTGTATCGCGTGGGCGGGAGCGTATCAGGATTTATACCGACTATAAGGATGCGCTGCTCGAACATGCCAAAAAAATCAGCGACCGCAAATCAGCGATTGAGCTGATCGTCGGAGCACGGGAAGCTGCTATGCAGCATGTGCGCGAACAGATGGAAAAACGTCCCCTTCAAAAGGAAAAGGAACCTATCGATATCCACAAACCTATCCGCGTAACTAAAACCAAGGACCATGAGCCAAGGATTTAAATTGCGATACGACCAGCTCCGCGAAGGCAACCCGGCCCGGCCACAGCCGGAGCCGGAAGCCGAGCCGCAGGCCGAGCGGGAACAGCCCATCTCGGATCATGCATTTTACGAAACAGACGGCTCAGTTCGTAATTTGTGCCTGATCTGGCAAGATGGCAGGCAGATATTATTCAACTATGCCTATCTGCTTCCCGCCGAATTCTATCCTGGTCGTGACCTCAATGAAATTATCCTGAATTTTTCGGGATACCTTGTCTCATTGAAAGGTTACATGCTGGAGCCGCTCTTTATACAGCTGCGCGATCATCGTCCCCGGGTTATCCAGGCCGTAGACCCCAGGTATATAACCGAAGGTGATCCACGCGAAAGTATCGTCATTGAGATACAGGTGGCAAAACCGGAATGAACCGTCTGGATTTCAAAATGATGGGCCGTTTCCGGCCCATCATAAGGTCTAAAATGTATAAGGGTTATCGGAAGGGAAACATTTGTCGAGAAGCCGGACAATCAGGCGCGGGAGAAAGTCTCGCGGATTATCGTAACCGATCCTGGCCGTTTCTGGAATTTGCTCGATGCCTTCCTTCTTAATTGAAACAATTATCGCGTTGTGTAGTCCGTCCCCAATTACTCTGGCTTCGAAACCTGCTTCGGTCAAAGCGGCTTCAACCGTCCATGTTTCGACATGTCCGTCGCCATCGCCGAAGCCGAATTTATCGAACGCTTCCTCCCAGTTCCAATGGAAGTCTCCATCACAAGTGTCGCATTTTGATATGGGCATGAATTTTCTCCTTGTTCCTTGAAAAATGAAAGCCGGGCAGATTGCTCTGCCCGGCTTTGGGTTTAGTTTTCTTTTGGCTTGTATTTGCGCATCGTCAGCGGGATTTTCTGGCCCATCAGATCGAGCGAGATACTGAATCCCTCTCCGTCTGCGTGAATCCAGGCAGCCCCGACTTTGTTCCAGTCTTTATTGTCGCTGCCTTTCTTATCGGTCAGGAAGTACAGGTTGTGGGTCGGGTATTTCTTTTCGGTTTGGCTTTCAGTTGTCATCAGCAAATCTCCTTTGTTTTGTTGTTGATGATGGCAGCAAAATAGCTCGTAAGCACAGGACAGCTCCCCGAAGCGTAGCGGAGTCGCAGATGGTTTTTTTATGCAGTAAAAAAATCAGGGATAAGCGTCATCCTATGCGTTGAGCTATGCTGACAGCATATATCGACAGACAAATCAAAGAAGATTTACTTGCCTACGTTAAGCTAAGTGGAATCAAATACCCGAAGCGTCGAAATTTCCACCGCTAAAAGTGTGATGAAAGGTCTAGCATAAGTCCGGGACTTTCTCTCTGCAACCCAGACAAAAGGTGCATCAATGGCCCCATAAGCCAGGGCTCTCGCACTGAATGAGTTGATACAATTTAAACAAAAGCTGGCTGACTGGAAGGTTGCATCCATTGATAATGTCCGACACATAAAAATTTTAAGCCTTACTGTACCAGTCTCCCCGACCAACAGGCGTTATTCGTCCATCGGCGCTTCAAAATCAGATCTAAGTTGAGACTGTTGATACGGATCTGCCTTGGGATCTCCACCCCCAAAGCGCATCTCCATAATGGAAAAGGCCACAGGAGCTTCAAGCCCTTAGGGAAAATGATCCGCTCCTAGCGGTAGAGTGATCTGCATTTTATGTAACGGAACATTATTTTGGGGGGGGCGTTTTGACCAGTTATCATCAATCTTCTTTCTTTGTTAATGATGTCAGCAAAAGACGGTAACAGCTCCCCAAAGTGAAGCGAAGCCGTCAGGTGATCTTTGCGTAACAAAAAAATTCAGGACCTCCTGCCATTAGATTAATTCTACAATCGCAGCGAGATATCCATCCAATTGAAAATTCATTCTTCTCACCGTTCATGATTCTCTAATGAGCTTGCGGCATGTTTTTGCTAATAGATACGCCGAGTTTTACTAGCAATCAGACTATGTCCACGATACAGTGAGTAAATGCTGTGCCATGCGGATGTTGCAAAGTGAGGCCCAAATGGTACGGGGCAAACATAAAGTTGTGATAAATATAGTAATTTGTAACCGAAAAAATATTTACAATAACTCCCTTGTTTATTAAAAAATTCGACATAACATTGTAGCAATATTTCTATTACAATAGAGGTATTATCTCCATAAGCATCCTACACTTTTTGTATTTCGCTAGAAACACCTCGGGGCGTAACGCATTCCTATTATCCAATATTTATGAAAGTTACCGATTCGTACAAGTACGCAATAGTTGTTCTTTGTCTGCTCTTGTCAACAAATTCAGTTGCACAAGAAGAACCGAATAATGAAAAAAAAACACCGCTCTATAAATATGATTTAAGTATTGATCTGTATCAGCTTTTTTCAAATGGCGAAGCTACCGTAATGCTACGTTACGGATCTTGGGAAAAGGGAGCACTCAGAGCACAACTTGGAACCTCTTATTTCTCAAACAGAGAAAATAATTCTTCTCAATTTGATACCATACCTCAGCCACCAAGTTCAAAATTCAAATTTAAAACTGGAAACCTAAACTTACGAATTGGGTACGAATTTCATAAGAGCTACGATAAACATCAAATATTCTATGGTTCAGACATCGGATATGGGCATTACTTTGCAGACAACAGTTACATCAATGTTGGCGTTGCAAAAAATAACAAAATTTCGCTAACCCCATTTTTTGGAGTGAAGTATAAAATTATACCCAGATTGTCAGTTTCAATGGAAATGGCTCTATCTATGGAATACTTCGTTCAAAGTCAGTTCAACCATTTAAATATTAAACAAGGAGAAGATAAACAGCTATCGATATCATTTTACCCACTTCGATTTTTAAATGTCTCTTATCATTTTTAACCTTTATCAGCATGAAAGTTAAATACGTCATCATTTCAGTCATTCTCTTATTGATTTCTAATTTGACCTATGGGCAAAATCCAACTTTAACAATCGGTTGTACTGCTCCGGTAGCGAACAGTTTCGATGGCCGCCCAAATGGCCAGGGACATGTTTACGTTGCGGTGATTGCGCCGTATGCAAATTGTGGATTCTCTGGCGCTTCATGTAGGTTTAAATGGGAAGTTACAAATGGGAAAATTGTCGGCGCATTACCAACATCTCCCGGGCAACTTGAAGCAGATCAGCTAAATGCTATCACGGTGCAATGGAATAATGTAAACAGCCCAGGTAAAGTAAAGGTAACATCAAGTGCATCAAGTATTACTGGATGCTCAGACTGCCCCGGTTTGACGGCAGAAAAAGATATAAATATTAAGTACCTGGGAACTCCTGGCTCTATAAAAGTCAATGGTGTGACTCAGTCGGGCTCCGTCTCAGTTTCATGTGTTGGCACCAATATTACCTTGTCGGTAGATCCAGTAACAAACGCAACCAATTATCAGTGGGTAACACCGTGGGGAAACTATAATGGTCAAACTGTTAGTGTCACCACCACTGCAAATTTATCCGGAGGTATCAGGGTTTTAGCAAGTCGGTCCGATGTGCCGAGTTTCACTACTAATAGCGAACTATTTAATGTCTACCGCGAAACTCCTAAACTGGATGAATTAGAAGCCGCACAGGCAGTTTTCTGCAATACGTCCCAATCGCTTAACGTTACTGCTACATCCGAATACTATCCACCATACGGGTCGGACGCTTTCATCTGGACCACCACAGGGGGTGTCAAAGTAAATGGCCAATCAGGTACCATAATCACTTCAAATGCTTCCACCGGGGAAGTACATGCTACAATTTCTGCCACCTCTGATGGAACGTACTCTGTCCGTGCTTACAACTCTGTATGCGGAGTTTCAAGCGACAATGTTGAAACGAGAAACGTGTATTTTGGCCCGCCCGCATTGAGCAGTGGTTGGTATGAAACAAATGGTTTAACATATGGCCTCGCGGAATCAGAAGATCCACCTTACCCAAATGCTTTTTGTTACACAGGCCCTTCCTCACCGGCAATATCAAAAGTCAACTATTTAAGAGCAACTGGTACAACTTGGACCAAAATATCTTCCACTCCCGCCAATATGCCGTGGGCACCAAATCAATACGGGGGGTTGGATGTTACCTTTAAAGCAGTAAATCAACAAGGACTGTTCAGCGTGAATTATTCAAATATTTGCGGGAATACGACAAAATTTTTCGGATTTAGGTCCATCAGCTGCTCTCAGGCATTGACAATTTTTCCCAACCCCTCGACTCAGAACACAATCACAATTGAATTGGAAAATGTAGAAAACGAAGATGTAATGCCACAGAGCATTGCTCTTTTCTCGGAAAGATCAACATCGCCAGTAAAAACTGTATCGGCAATTGATGTTTTCAAGAGAAAGTTATTTAAAGATGACAATAAAATTGAAATTGACACCCATGGGTTAGCAAAAGGTGTTTACTACCTTCATATCGTACATGGAAAAATGGTCAATAAGGAAAAGGAAAAAATAAGGCTGCTCATCGAATGAAACACAGGAAAATGATTAGTTAATATTTCATTCTGAATGTTTCGCACAAAAATTAACGTCCAGAAACTAATAAAGCCCACAAGATAATGTGGGCTTTATTAGTTTCAATGGCATTGGATATTATTTAATTTTTATTAAAACGCTATCTATGACCTGTATTAACCCGTTACTAGCACTAACATCCTTAGTTACGACCCGATTCAAGTTAATCAATATATCACTATTTTCTGCGTCCTTTGTCACAGCGATCGTTTGTTTATTAATATTTGTCAGCTGCCCCTTTTCAAATCCGGAATAGTTCAATTGTTTGCCAAGTAAATGATACTTGACGAACCACTTTACTGAATCTTTTGGCATTCTTAAAATTGTCGATGCATCACTTATTTTTATCTTCTCTAGCGCAGAATTGCTTGGCGCAAACATTGTGAAAGTTCCGATAGCAAGTGTGTCAGACATGCCAGCATATTGTATAATGGACTTCAATGTTGTGAATTCCGGATTACTTGATATAATTTCAATTATTGACTTAGATTTCACTATATCCTTCTCACTTTCACTGCATGAAAACAATGACAAGGCAAACCCTCCAATAACAAAACAGCCAGCGCAAAAATATTTTCTCATATAAAAATTAAATTAATGATAATGGTTGCAGATACGTCTTAAAGCTTCAAATTTGATGATATTCCTTGAAATAAATAAGGTGAGGTTTATACAGACATTGTGAAACCCGTGTCATATCGTGTCTCAAATCTACGAAAAAATACCCGCTTCCGCTTCCATGGCCGCTCACAACAACATGAATTCCTAATCCAGTGAGCTACTATAGTCAATACAGCACCAAAAAAGCCAGGTGTAGAGCCACCCGGCTTTTGGTCACACAATCACCCATGAAGCCCTATTTCAATAGGACTTGAATTTTTTCGATCGTCTTGGAATTTGCATAGGTAGCGTGTATAAAATATTTGCCTCTGGCAAGTTCCCTTACATTGAACGACACTGAATTACTTGCCGACTGCCCCGTAGCCATTTTTGACGTCTCAACCGAATGTATTGGCATGGTAGACTCTTCGCTGTATAATTCTATTTTGCTTGGCATAGCTCCATTCACTTCTATCGTAATAACATCCTCAGCTGGATTTGGGTAGACGGATAACAGGGTTGAGGTGTTCCGAAAACGAGTGGTGCGTGAAGAACTGCCGCACGAATTAGTAGTATTAATGTTGAAATCAGCTTGCTGGCCAGAATTCAATGAAAAGGTATACTCATGACTGTCACTAACGTAACCATTGATAGAAGGGGTCACACTCCATGTTGTACTACCACTGATGATATTTGTTCTTACCCAGTAAAAGAATGGAGATGCATTTACATTATTTACCGAGAGTACAGACGACCCTGCACTTGTCCCTGTTACACCATAAGTCATATACGTTAGGACCGGTGATCCGACCCAAATATTTTTTACTTTCGTGAGCGCCACACAGCCAGATAAATTTATTGTCGCTGTGATGGTAATTGGTCCGCTGTAATTATTGACACGTGTCGCAACGCCGCTTGAAGTAATCGTTAAACCTGAGGAATTACTCGATGACCACGTTACTGACATTCCAGCAGGAAGATTGACAATACTAAAATTTCCAGAAGAGCAGATCAAATCGGGGCCGCTAAGATAGTGTACCCCTATTCCATTCATTGTCGTCGGATTCGCCGTTTTGGGGTCAAGCCAATTACTGAGCCTTGTTCCATTTGTTCCGTTTCCTGTCCATGACCAATCAAATTTGCCATACCAGTCGACTCCTCCCTGCGACGGCTCACATACCGAGGTACCGCCATGCAATTGTCCAATTATTAAGTTATTCTGATTTAACAGCGGCCCACCAGAAGACCCACCTTCGGTAGCTCCCAAAGTCCACTGAATTCCCCAGTGGCTATTGTCGACAAGTGCCCCATCGACCCAAGCGCTCTGGGAGCTGAAAGTAGCATTAGTACTTTTTGCAACTTTCATTACGTCACCGGACGGATGGTGAAGAGTTGCTACATTAGAAGTGGGCAGTGTGGATCGATCCCAACCTAAGTAAGTCAGCGCTGAAGACCCAAATAACCCACTTGGTTGGGAAAACAATTCCAAAAGCAGGAAGTCTGACGTAATCCCGTTTGCGCGGAACGTGGCACCATTAAATGTCAGATAGTTATTTGCGTCCTGCGTTGGATCACATTGTGGGCTCCAATACTGGAAAATAAATCTCCAGGTATTAAAACCTTCGGCAAGTGCGCAATGGTTCGCCGTTAGGACATATGGTTTGTTGTCGTTACATGTGTTATTTACTAATGATCCGGAACAGATCGCAGTACCATTACCGGAAAGGATGAGACAGATCGCATTTCGTTGAACCGAATAGCCATAGCATAAAACATTTTTATTATCCTGACAATTCGCAGAATCTCCAAATCCAAATACCTTACTAATTGACTTATACCCGAAGGCCGCACTACCGATAATAAGCTGAAGCTCAGGCCTCTCTCGCAAAGGAAGTTTAATTTCAATCCAAATTTTTCCGCCGTTAAAAATAGGACTACCCCACTTCAAGTCTGCCTTATTTTCATTGCTTGTGATAGGCCCTGCAACGGTTCCCTTTCCGTTGTAAATATGTAGCTCACAATGTCTGGGAAGCCAGAATCTCTCGAAGCTAATACTTACTGTCGTAGCCTTAGGAAGGTCGATAGCAAATCTCCCATATGCCGTGTCACCTCGCACCACCCATTTAGCATCTTTTGCAACGTCTAGCTTCGCTTGTATTAGAGTTGCAATGCGGTACCCTTTTGATTCTATACCTGCGCTGTCTTCCTTAAGTAATCGTTTTACTTCTTCTTGCGATGGACCAACCAGTGTAACAGGATTCTCTGAATAATTGATTCCATATATGCCGGAAGTCAGATCCATCTTTGAACTTTCAAGACTCTTCGTCACGATCTGAGCTGACGAAAATTTAACGCCCACCAATAAGGCTAGAATTTGAAGATAAAATACCCGCATGTCATTTGTTCAATTAAAGGTTCCAATTAAAAATTTGCAACTCGATAAGCAATAATTATTTGTAACCACAATTAAACAAAAAAGTTCGAACTGCAGTTTACGACATTGTAAATTCTCGCAATTCGACAAGCAAATATTACAGTTCTATTTGTTTAATATATAAACCAGATAGAAATCCTATCTACAACTAAGCAATTATCAATAAGACAATACTGATTCAGATAAGCCGGCATGGATGAACCAAAATAATTCCAGACGTACGAACGAAGCAAGAGGCCAGAAGAAAATGCAACACGACTAATATTGCTAACATTAAAATGGTTAGACCTTGTTTATCCATTTAAAAGCTAGGAAATAAAGCTGTCAGCAATAATGCCAAAAGTAAGGTAACCAAGAAATCCCTCACTATGAGGAATGTGCAAAACCTAGACGTATTCTGACGCCGTTCTCAATTCGACCTGGTTAGAACTCTTTTGATTATCGAAGGTCAAGCCTTCATAATGGTTAGTGTCGATTATTTTGCCGGCTTATTTATTTGAAAACTTAAATTTAGGGAAATATTCTTCCTTGAAATTTGCCTTTGGATAAATGAAGATTGATCGTACAAGGTTGCTTTGTCTGTCAGTGCGTCGCCCCAGTAGTCCTGATACTCAGCAGAAAAAATAAATCGATCCATTTTAACACCTATTGCTCCAATCCAGGCAGGCACCAGCGCATTGAAGCTTTCAGGATTCCAACTATGAAAATCTAAATCAGCATATTGATGCCGGAACCGAATGATTCTATCAGCTTTAAGTCCTCCATCCACAAAAATCTTGGCATTTTTTCCATGAGACAGATAGAATCGTCCAGCTACTGCCAATGCGAGCGAATTATGCCATTCTCGATATTGTTTACCTCCTCCAACCTTACTTATTGAGTACTGAAGGAGTTGGTCGTTAACTTGCAAGGAATGAAAACTTAACTTGGAATATAGCGATGCTATACGATTAAAACGCCGTTCAAACCAAAAACCACCGCCGATGGCATAAGCTGATCTGGCAGAACCCCGCTCATCTGGCAAATCGCCCGCAAGATGATTGAATGTTTGATCAAATTTCTCGAACGAATATTCGGCATTCAATCCGTAGTTCCAATTCTGCGGTACTTGAGCCACAGAAGTTACACATGCAATCAAGTTAGTCATTAGGAACAAAAAAGTAGATCTTTTCATAGTAATATCGTTAGTCGGAAATTAGGTTAAAAGTAGTAAATAATACGGTCGTTTATGCACATGTGACCTCAGGCTACAAAAGCATGTCTCGTTTCTAATTTTGAGCATGTGTCCCGAAGGATGGTTTTGACGAAAATAAAAGATCACATCACAGTTGTTTGAACTTACCGACTCCATTATTACTCAGTCATAAGGTCTTCAAAATTTCACCCAAATGCCTTCTTGATTTGTTATCTTTTTGTGAATTCTTCAGGTGCAAGGATCAATACATGCGGATCCGCAGACTTATTTCATTCATCGACTTTACTAACTCACATTTTCCACGATTTCTAAGATTTCATTCATTTTGCCTTGCAACGTTCAGAGTATATGCATGATTGACCATTACCCGTACATTCCTCCTACTACTGGCTTTGACGTCCGCAATATGGAATCCTTCACGATATTGATTGACTCATAGGTATTCGGTAAAAGCATTGATCTATACTGCTCTTTAAATGCTTTTTGCGACGCCAATGTATTCCAAATTAAGTATGTCCAGTTTTTTTTTACAAAAAACTGGACAATTTCCGTCATTTACAGTATACTTGCTGTATGAAAACCTCTGATTATGTTACTCTTACCGTAAGCAGATTGCCCTACGGCCATATATTCACCTATGAGAGTCTTGTTGATGATATCAACAAGCGGGAGGCAGTCATCAAGGCGCTCAACCGATTGGTTTTTGCGGGTAAACTCGCAAAGATGGCAAAAGGAAAATATTACAAGCCGGAACTAACTCCATTTGGCACATTACTGCCTGATGTCAGCCAAGTTGTAAAAGATCTTCTTGAAGAAAACGGCAAGCCAATAGGCTATTTAACGGGCCTAAGCATCTATAATAAGCTTGGCCTTACAACCCAGGTCAGCAATATTATCCAAATCGGCAGAAATGACATCCGCTCCCCCTTTCAAAGAGAACGGTACACCATTTCGTTCGTCAAACAAAAGAACACCATAACCAAAGACAATATCCCCTTACTTCAAATTCTGGATACAATCCGGTATATTAAAAAGATACCCGATACCTCTCTAGAAGCCGCACTTAGACGGCTCATAGCTCTTTTAAGGGTTTATTCAGAGAAAGAAGTGTTACGAATGATGCGACTCGCCTTGAAGTATCCGCCATCTTCCAGGGCACTGCTCGGAGCCTTGCTGGATCAACTAGGTATGGATTCCGCATCAGAAGCTCTCTATCTTACACTGAATCCCATCACGCAATATGAACTCGTAGGCGCTACTCATGTTCTCGATTACACGAACAAGTGGAATATCAAATGAACCTGCACGAAAACAAAGCACTCTTCCGGCAGGCAATTCAAGCAACAGCGGACCGCATGCGAATTCCCGCCATATATGTTGAAAAAGACTACTGGGTAACCTACGCACTTTTTACGATTTTCGAAAATGAAATTGGCGATGAGACGATCTTCAAAGGTGGCACTGCTCTATCTAAATGCTTCAAAAAGATTGAACGCTTTTCCGAAGATATCGATCTGGTCGTTCTTCGCAAGGAAGGTGAAACAGATAACCGCCTTAAAACCAAGCTCAAAAAAATAAGCGCTTCCATTGAGCCCGTCCTGCCTGAGATCGAGCTGGAAGGACTTACACACAAAAGAGGCATGAACAGGAAAACGGCCCACTTATTTCCAAAAGAATTCGCCGGCACTTATGGTCAAATAAGAGATGTAATTGTTCTCGAAAGTACATGGCTCGGAAATTACGAGCCATATGGGGAACAAACTATCGTTTCATTTGTCGACGAAATGATGCTGGAGGCAAACCAAGAACAAATAGCAGCACAGTATAACCTGCTGCCATTTACGGTTCAGATTCTGTCACCGTTACGGACTTCGTGCGAAAAAATCATGAGTCTTGTCCGGTTTTCCCATACGGGCACGCCCATAGTGGATCTCCGGAAGAAAGTACGCCATATTTACGACCTTTATCAATTATTGCAACTGGAAGAATATTCCCAATTCCTTCAATCCGCCGAATTTGAGAAAATGTTGACAGATGTTGGAATAGACGATTTTAAAAGCTTTCGGAATAATAATCAGTGGCTCAGAAAACATCCAATGGATGCTGTGATATTCAGCGATCTGGAAATTACATGGAATCAAATTAAAGATGCTTACACACGGGAGTTTAGAAATCTGGTATTTGGCAAACTGCCGGATGACGCATCCATTCTAAATTGCCTAAAATCCATTCAGTCCCGTTTAACGACGATTTCCTGGATCGAGTTTGAATAATCTTGTCTGTGAGTGATGACGTGAAAACCATTGCAAACTACGTTCGGCAGTAAACCGATTGTTGTATATATCGCAATACACCAGCTTCACACCAACAACCGACAATTTGCCTTTCACCAAATCAATCTCTTCGGGAGTCAAAGAAGTTACATTTTTCGCGAAAACGTCCATTTGGCCATTTGGTGGCAAAACCTTCTTGATTTCACTATCAATGCCCTCCGAAAAAAATGAGCGGCTATCCAAACCCAGATATTCATCAATTTTTAAAGAAACCTTTCCTTCCTTCGAAAATGAAAGGCTTTCAATGATCATAGGCCCCAGACCACAATTTTCAATCTGCACTGCGAGCTGTGCTTTCTGATCGACAAATTTGATCTGGCCCAGAGGTTTCAATGACTTCTATAAACCGTGTAAATTGATTGCGATCTCCCTGCAACATTTTGAACGGTTTATGCAGCTGAACCCAGACATGGACGAGGTCTACTATATAGCAATGCGGGAGACGGCTACCTTTCAGGCAAATTATATTCGCAATGCCACGAAACGGAACGGCTATCAATTGCTCAAAAAATTTAGCAGAGATTTCCCTTACCTGTATAAACATACCGATCCTGCCGAACTGGAAAAGATCATGTCGTTACCAGCAGGCCTGATACCACGCCCTTGCTGACAGGTTTATTGCCTAAGTTGGGTATTGATGCTTTTCTCACGCTTTGTCCGGAGCCGAGACGTACCAATACTTGTGTCCGATTGTTCATGTCCGTCAAAGAGGTGATGGTGCTAAATAATTGTAAGTCTGGTGTTTTTTCGAGAAGTCCCATAAACGGGAAAATCTGAGAGCCGATAGTGCAATTGAGGTAGTGAGTACGCGAACCCTTAGTGTGCGCGTTAGTATAACAATTATTTACCGGTAATAAATTTGAATATTTGTATATTATATTCACTGATATTGGAAGTAGTCTGAAAGAGCTCAATATCACATAAAGGTGTATTCAATTCCAAGCTGCCTAGCGAGAGTTTGCAGGATTTTTGTTTACAGGCTTACGTTTTGGAGCTACATCAGATACCGCCATAATCCAAGGTTATTTCAGATAATTGCATCAGTGTTTGCAGATGAAAACTTCCTTATCTTGATGTGCTTCAGTTCTATTATTATTCCAAGTTGGTCACAAAGCGTCCCGGGTCCTTTTGATACCAACTCGTTTAGTGTATTGAATGACAAGAGGACTCAGCTGAATGTGTTAATACCAGACCTCGAGTCTCAATTACTTAATTTCTCAACGGACTATCGGGATTCTGCACGAATACAACAGATCGACATTGTTAGAGAGTTTCTACGAACTCTTAACGCTCGTTGATTTTCACTCATTGGGACAGGCTGACTGGGTTATATACGATGGATTGACAAACGTGAAACGGCCCTGACGTGCTTATGGCTGTGAATACATTAGAGCTGGTGCACTATGTGGTGAAAGTGAGATTACGGATAGTGGTTATTGCAGGATTTTTAAGAACAGGCATATGATGTTATAAGCTCAAATGAGAGTACAGGTAGGTGCCAGGAATCGATTAATCTGGAACGAAATTGTTTAATAGAAACCTAGCAACACTGAAATTGTATTTGGAACGGGTAGAAATCGGGTAGAAGGATTATAATGAATCTCGGAGACGTTTATGCCACGCCGTCATAGAAGGTTTCGTTGAGTGCACTGATATATTGATGCGAGGAGCCTGGCAGGGAACTCGAAGGTGGCTATTATGTGAGTGCTATGACTAGGGGGAGGGATCCGTCGACAATAATTCATAGGATTCAAAAGTGATTACTATGTTAGAAATGAAGTAAGGGGACAAAGTAATTGTTAATCAGGAGCTGTGGAGAGATAACGGGTGTCAAAGTGCGGAAGGAAATCGGAAGAGGAAATCTTGTGAACTATCATAGAGCCGCTACAGCGACCTTCTAGAGTACGTGGAGGCCTGGGTGTTCAAACGCAATAACCTAGTGTCAACCCAATGGAGGCGCACGGCATGGCCACAACATCGAAGAATTGTACACGCGCCGTTTGTTCGAAATAACGGTTAGATTGTCGCCTAGCTTAGGTTTAACAAAGCCTTTAAAGATGTTCCGCTCAGGTCGCCCTGTCGGATATCTGAAATGTACCGCATTTGTGTGATTGACGACAGGACAACTGTCGCGATCTCAGGTTTTGTTACACAGTCGGCTGAGCTAGCATACGGCACTTGAAACGAAATGAAATTTGGGTGAAAGGTGACGTATTCGGAAATCTCCGGACAGAGAGGGATCATGTTATTGTCGGCTAGCTAGTTCAGAAAATACCAATTTCTACGCATCATTGTGATACTTAAAAAAGCTCTTGTTGAAAACTTCGGACATCTATGGAAAATACTTCAATTCCTGCATCAAATGCCGATAGCTCTGATGCAGGTAATCAGGATAATGCCAAACTAAGGAAAATCAAGCTAGTGGGTGAGCTAGTTGCCGTACTAGTGGCCATTTCCGGAATGGTGTATGGGGGTATCCAGTTGTACAATGATCATAGAGAGGATGAAATTTCTGAAAAACGGGAGGAAACCAAGCAAAAGGAGCAGGAGGCCATTAAAAGTGACAATGAACTCCAAGCAATTAAGGTCCTGTCTGCTGAGAAAGTAAGCTTAGTTACAAAGGAGATTGAATTGCAGAAAGAAAAGCAAAATTTGGCTGCAATTCAGGAACGTATAGAAGGCCAGACTTTGAGGAGCATCGAGGCTATGACGGGACAAAAGAGATATGAGCTGGATTTGGCAAAGCAAATTACGAAGAGAAATAACGATGAATTGGAATCGAAAATATCGATAGAAAAAGAGAAGACCGTTCAGATAGATAAGGCAAGGATTTTAAATGACAGCGCTCAGATTCAAAGAAATCGGCGAGATTTAGCAGATGCCATAAGCAAACTAGCCACTTCGAGCCCTGGTCAGGATGTTATGGAGAAATTGTCAGCGTTGGAACGGGCGATAAATTTGAATGATGGTTCCGGCTATGTTTTGTCATCATTGTTTAGTATAGATCAGGTACTCTTGTCACAACTGGTAAAATCAAGGAAAATGGAGGAAATAGATTTTATCCAGTCGATTTATGACCAGAACCATGACTTGTTCGATATGAGACTAAGCGTTGCTGCAAGAAACAGGGGAATAGATTTGCTCTTAAATACTAATAGGCAAATATTTGCATCAATTGGAGATAATCTTGGACAGGCTTTACTTGACGGAATGAATAGAGTAGCGTCGCGCACGTTGGGTCGCAGCCCAAGTGTTATCTATGGAAATATAAAAAGAATGTCAAATAGAGAAGATTTTGAGTTTAACTGTCAGGTAGCGCATTTTTTTTTAGAAAAAAGGGGGAAAATATTTCACAGAAACAGGTTTGTGGGTAATGAAGAATTAGGAGTAAATCAGAAAGGAAACATCCTATCGTTTTATATAAAAGGAATTAAAACAGATAAAATTAGGATTGATAGCCTTAGAAACGAGAACGATATAGCTTGGTATAAGCTGGATAGAATGATGGGAAATGTTGATGACTATGTCGACGAGGTCGATGGTGAGGAGCTCACGGAGACGTACATAGATCCTAGAATGTATAGGATCAGGCAGTCGAACAGAATTAATTTTTTAGATGATAGTTGGGTAAGAAAATTTCCAAAATCGTTTATACTTCATAATAATGATAGTGAATATATGCTAAATATTTTTTCGAATACGACGTTCCCTAACTTCGTTCCTAACTATGAATTCGTGAAATGAATATTCATTAGATATTCTCTCAGGATACATGATATTTTTGAGAATACTGAGCCGATAGAATAAGATGACCCTAAGCCATGTCAACAAACGGAATAATGACGTACGGGATCTTCGTGCACTTCCCTGGGTTACGAGAGGTTGTTATGCTCTGCCTATATAACCAATTGAGGCTTACTCAAATATTCAACCGCTTTTTGAGCATGAGATGCTGCCGAGAAGATAAAACGCTTGTCATCCTTCAACACCTTCAACCAAGACTGAATGTAAGCTGCATGTTGCTCTTCAGGCATCGGTTCAAAATCCAGCGCTGCACCAAGGAAACAAGCCCCTAATTCTGCCACCAACTCTTCTTTGGCATAACCATCATCACCAAAGTGCTTCCGCCCAAAGTCACGGTTCAGGCGCGTAGGATGTTTTGTCCAGTGCGTAAGCTCATGCGCCAACGTGCTGTAATAGTCTAGCGGACTACCGAAGCTTGCAAACGGAGGCATCTGGATCTTATCGGCGGTTTGGTTATACACCGCCTTGGTACCAGTATGAATTTCAGCTTTGGTGCTAGCGAAGAATTCTTCCAGCTTTGCTATGCGCTGAGCAGACCCATCTTTTCTAACCGCAGGAGTTTCGTAGTAGCTCTCCGGCAAACCGTCGATTTGCGATGCGTTGAAGACCGTGTAAGCCTTCAGGTATGGAATACGTTTTTCTTCAAGTTCGCCTTTGTCGTTTTCCTCTTCTTTAACAAGACTGTCAGCATAAACGACTTGGGTACCCTTCTCACCCTTGCGGACACTGGCTTTCATGTCTACGGCCTGCTTGAATGTCATCCAATGCGGTAATGCATAGCTTTGTTCTGCCGCAGTTGCCCACAAGACAATGATGTTGATTCCGGTATAGGGAATGCCGTTCCAGCGTTTGGGAACGGTAATCGATCCGGCCAGATGTTCGTTGCTCCAGGGTTTGCGCCAGGTCAATTCCCCTTTTTCAAGGTCGGCCAGAATCTTGTTGGTGACCCGAGAATAAATATCGCCAGCTGGCTGTCCATTGGTTTGTTTTTCGGATATGTGTGAATGGGAATGTAAAGTCATAGTAATCTCTCCGCAGGTTGGGGGATGTGAGTGACCAAAACCCGGCTTTAAGCGAATGAACCGGCAAGAATTTTGACGCGCGAGGAATGCCGAAGGCAGGGGAAAATTCTTGTTGGTGGAATGAGCGGGCCGGGTATAGTCACACAATTCCATCCCCGACCTGCGGAGACCGTGACGATATATTTCCGGCAACAGATGCTGTTACAGTTTCAGGTGATTTTTCCTGGTTTCTGGGGCGACATGCCAGGCATTTACAGAAAGAAAGTCCTCATAGACCCGGTTCATTTTCAAATGCACCAGTCCAGGCTGGCTGCGGACAAAGCCGTGCAGGACATTTGTCGTACTTTGACCAGCAGGGTCATTGTCCATCCAGGTATACAAGGTCTTATAATCGTAGTGCTGAATATACGGAGCTGCGAGTGCCGCATTGGAATTGGCGTGCAAGATGATTGTGTCGTGCTCCCATGCCTGGCAATCTAGCTGAGTAAGAACCGACAGAAAATCGAATATGTCCTTGAAGACATGTATGCCACTGGAGCGGGGGGGTTTCCCCCGAAAAAACGTAATACCTCGCTGCTGGACAAACCCGTTGAAAAATGGATTGCGCAGTTCATGCCCTCCGTTTTCATTTTCGATACCGATAGCGATAAACGTCTTGCCGGTTTTGTGGTTGAAAACTTTCAGCTCTGTCGCGTACCGACGGGCAAGCGACAGTGGGATGCCCAAGCCTTCAAGATATTTGATCAGGCCAATAAATCGGATTTGCTCTACAGATTTGGCAGTTAGGAAGGGTCCGTCTACTTCGTTGGGCGGGAAAATACTTTTGTCGAGTTGTTCGGTTAGAAGCCCTCCCCTCGCCATATTAACAATCCATCGCTCGACATCAACAGGTGTGTAGGCCTCTCCGGCGAATCTTAAATATCGCCAGGCGAGCTCATGAAGATCGCCGCCCGCCGGTATGGCATAGTCATACCAGGTATTTGTCTTGAAATAGACCCAGAAACTTGGCTGCTTCTCCTTGCTGAACGGAGAGTGGTATAACGCTTTTGCCTTGCCACTATGCTGGGGTTGGATTTGAAGCTTGTCCAGAATTTCGGAAATAGCTATACTGTCCGCATGGTCCTTGTCCATTGCGATCCTCCTGGGAAATCGATGTATAAAGGGCACAGGGGAAGAAAAGTTTGTCCAGAACCTTTCTTCCCCGTTTTTGATTTTGTGTTTTTAAGCGAAGAACATTCGGTTCAGGTGGCTATCGAGGTCGTCTTTATTATAGTAAACCATTCCTGAAATCTTTTTCGGCTTGAAGTCATACCTTTTCAGGCAATCCCAGACGGCCATCACACCTACCGTCGTACCAAGGTATTCAGCAGCAGCCCTTCGGCTCATCAATTGCTGTGCATCAGGTTCGTCGATTTTCATTTAAGCTCCTCAATCTATGTCGGGTTCGGCACCAGATGAATCAACCGGCTGTAACCAGTCGTTCATAGGATTTCTATCATAGATTGTCAATTTTACCTTAATATTCCCGAAGCGTTAAAGATTGATTACGTTCTACATAACCATACTCGATAAGGTTTCCTCCGCACTCCTCTTTCATGGCCCGAGAAGAGATTTAGCTGATGGTGCCCGATTCAAATTATGATGTTATTCCTGCGCTGCCAAACGACAATGCGGTTGCGGATGTGACTTAGTAATGCGCTTTCATTAAAGTGTATTTTCTTCCGATTGGCTTATCAGTCTCATACCTCGCGGCTTGCCAGTATTGGGTACCTTTTTTCGGCCGGTTGTTCTCCAAAAATGTCGAGAGCGTAGTGAGTAACACCCTCGTGTTGAAAGATTAATGTAGTAAAAATACATTTACGGTTCGCAAGGTCGATTCCGCCTTTCGAAAGGATCAATCGAGCAGAAGCGATAGAATAAAAGCCATTTGACTATTATTCTTCTTTGAAAGTTAGGTCCCAAATTCATCCGACGGCCTTTAACCTTTAACAAGACAAACATTTCCAGAAAAAAACAACAAGTTGCAGTAGAATTTAGGTGTCGCAATGCCACTTCTCAGGAACAATTCGGACGATCGTAATTTGAACTTTCTAATGAATAGTTGAGAAAGGTTGGGTGGCAACCAAAATTCAATTCTCTTTCCAAAGGACCCGCTATGGACGATTCATATACCCGTTTACCTTATCTCATCGGTTTCCTGAGACTTGAGCAAATATTGAAACTTATTCCTGTGAGTGAATCTACGTGGTGGAGAGGTTGTAAGTCGGGACGATTTCCCAAGCCCTATAAATTGTCTCAGCGAATTACGGCCTGGAAAATCAGCGACATCGTCGAATGCCAGAAGATTTTCTTAGCTTCTCCGGAGTAACTCGAGCCTTCACTAGATTCTTGTCTTTTCCCGAAACGCGATCAATATAATCAGCCCACTGCTGCATCATTTTTATCCGATCGGGAAGGAACATCGCTCGATCGTATGCTTTGTCAATCTTATTCTTAGGTTGATGGGCTAGTTGCCGATCCACCACTTCATGACGATAATTAAGTCTCTCTTTAATTGCGCTCATTGCTAATGACCGGAACCCGTGTCCGGTCATTTTCTTTTTGTAACCCAATCTGCCAAGCGCAGTTAAGATTGCATTGTTACTCATCGGCTTCCCTCTTTTAAAAGCACTTGGAAGAATATACCCATCCTCCCCATATAATTTTTTCAACTCCATCAGGATTTCGATTGTCTGGCTAGAAAGCGGAACAGTATGCGCTATACGCGTTTTCATCCGCTCCGGCGGAATATGCCAAAGTTTCTTTTTTAAATCGAATTCGCCCCAAGTTGCATTGATGAGCTCACTTGTTCGAACGAACGTTAATAAAATTAATCTAATTGCTAAAACGGTCTGTCTGAAAAGGCGAACATCGTTCCTTTCAAGCGCTTTCAACAATTTAGGTAACTCATCAATATCAATGGAGGCGAAATGCCCCTTCCTATATTTTTTTAGCGCACCTCTCAGATCAACTGTCAGGTCTCTTTCTGCCCGGCCTGTAACGACTGCATACCGCATAATCTGGCCTATCATTTGTAAAACCCGATGCGCCAGATCCGACTTCCCCCGGTTCTCTACTTTCTGAGCACAGACCAGTATGTGCTGAACCGTTATTTTTGATATCGGATGCTGACCGATAAAGGGAAACACATTTAGTTTCAGCCGAGATAATACATTTTTTCCATAACTAGGTGCCCAGGTCGACAGATTCTTTCGGTACCACTCCATCGCGATTAATTCAACAGTTTGAGCGTTCTTAAACTCGGCTAATTTCTTCTCGTCCTGTTTGAGCTGACATGGATCAAGGCCACTTAACAGCCTTTCCTTAGCAGCTTCGCTCTTTATTCTGGCATCTAATATGGAAATTGCTGGATAAGGGCCAATCGTTAACAGCTTTTCCTTTCCTTGAAAACGGTACTTCAAACGCCAGGTACGTCTTCCGGTTGGAGACATATCAAGGAACAGCCCACCAGAATCGACCAAGCGATAAGCCTTGTCTTTCGGTTTGGCAGTACGGCACTTCAAATCGGTCAACGACATTGAAAACTCTCGATCTGGGGGTAAAATTTTTAGAGGGTAAAATTTTACCCCCAATTTTACCCCCAAAATGGTGGGATTTGACGACTTCCAAGGAAAGCCCCTGACATACAGGATAAAAGAAAACCCCTTGAAAAACAAGGGGTTTTGACATCTTTTGACTGGTTGTGAAATGGTTAATTGGCTGGGGTGCTAGGATTCTAAAGTATGGGTCTAACTGTTTGATCTATATAAGCCTGAAACTTTCAAGCATCGATTTTACCCCCATTTTTACCCCCAAATCGAATTTTTCTTTAGTGATGTCAATATCTTATAATGACATCAGGAAGCGTCTTTAGGCGTCATATTCCGTCATGACACTTCAGAGCTAGATGGATTTTAGGTCACGATCTTCTTTTACAGCTAACTTTGGACCAGAGGGCGAGAGCAGAAGTCACTTGTAAAGCTAGCGGAATTACAAAGGAGCCATACCTAAGTGCATGTGTTTTCGATCTCGTCGCGACTGGCGATCAGAATATGACCAAGTCTTCTTTATGGGCTCAAGAAAATGAGACCAACAAAAATATTACGGAATTAGTCACTTACAACAATATCGATTACTTCCAAAATGTAAAAGTCACAATGTCTGAGTCTCAGGATAATATTGAAGATAGCTGTCTTGTCAATTATTCGACGGGTAAGGTTTTTCAGTTAAAGGATGGCGCGAAGTATGCGGATCAAATTGATGGTTTGTTTTTGATTTATTGCGGAGCTGCGCTCTATACACCACAAACCATAATTACATGTGGCGGAAGCTGTGGCGTTAGCAGAATGAATGGGATTATCGTAGAACAAAAATGGAAAGACTACCGACGCGGAACGATCGAATTCATGGCATTTCCCAGGGATGATGATCCTACAAATAACAGCCTCGTAGCTCGTAACTCCTGGAGTGCCATCACCTCTTCGGAAACCATTGAAGACGCCTTTAAAAAGGGAAATGGAAAGTATACTGTCGACAATGATTATACATCTTCTAACATCGTCAGTACAACAAATAATTGTAAACCTGATATCCTCATGAATAAAACATTGAGAAGGTTCCTGACACAAGATGGAAGGAAGGGATTAATCAGGTTAAACAGCTTCGTAGCTACTGAAAAAGGATATTCATTAACTTTCGATATTAAGATACAAAAATCGAAATAGGTAAATTCCTCTTGGCGCTTACCAAAAAAACAAAGCCCTTATTCTATGACATAGAAAAAGGGCTTTGTTTTAGTTCAATTATCACATGAAAAACCTGCGCAAAAAAAAATTTGTTGTCTTTAAGAAATAGCGCTCTTTAAGTGGACCCGCTTGCCCGGAATGTGGGCCCAAGTTCAGGCTCTTCGCCACTTTTGAGGGCCGTTTTCTCGATTTGAGCTGAGGTTGCCGTCGCTCTACTTGCTATATAAGCAACGTGCTTCGGCTTTTGCCACGCCGGATGAAAGTAGCAAAGGCACCTGATTCATCCAGCAAGAAAAGCACATATCAAATTTGTTAAGACGTGATTTCGACCGATGCTAGTACTTCAACCCTAACTATAATTTAAGCCTAAGATACAAGCGGTTTTGAATTTATTTTCCCTTTGAAAATCCTCGATTTACGCTCAATTGCGTAGTATGAGGGAGATAAAAAACTATATTTCCACTTCTCTTGATTTCTCCATTTACAATGTCGTTACCATTCGTTTCTTCAAGCATCTTTTTTAATCCCGAAATCCAGTTTCCACAATCGTTTCTATTAGATAATTTCGCAATAGCAAAGGCAAGTGAATCCGTAGATTTATATCGATTCCCAGTGTATCTATATTCCTGACTATCCTGAGAAATATCAAAGTCGCAACTATCTAGTTCCGCGCCATTTTGACTCTGAGGTGAACTACCATATTCAGACTGCTGAACAAACTCATCTTCTTCAACTTTATCTGTTTCTGAAAATATTGGTGCTGTAAGAATCCATAATATAAGAATCACCAGCAAACCAAAAATAAATGGAATTATCGGAAGCCTCTGATGCTTTTTGGCCACCTCTCCGTTCACAACTGCATCTGGCTTTCTCTTGTGTAACAGGCCAGCACGTATTTGTGATGCAAAAACAACAAGCTCATCAACAAATTTCGCTAATACCGATGAACCATTTTGACTTTGACCCTCAGAATCTTCATTCGGGCTAGTTACCACATTAGTGAGTGTGTCCTTACTAGAGTCTTCTAAACCCATCCCGCTCCCCTCTCCTATCGCATTTTCACTAACAGATGAGTCCTGCCGACGTTTCTTCTTCCCCCCCTTGCCCGCAGCCCCCTCTTGATCTAATTCCAACTTTTCAATAATCCTGCCGTAGTTATTAATTTGCAATTTTAACAAATCGATTTCCTTACGTAACTGATTGTTGTACTCATGCAGTTTGTCCTGCGATTCCCGTAGCTCGCTATGAGACTCTATCAATTGCTGATTGGTTTCTAGCAACTGGTCGATATTATTTTCAACTGCATTAATTTCCGTGGAGGGGTCTTTCCCCCCAGTGGAACTCTTGATTTCAAGTGGAATTTTGGGCGAAAGTTTAACTGAACCATACCGTGTAAAGAGCCCACTAACTACATCGTTCGGCGTCTGATCATTAACACCGATTATTTTTTTGCCACCAACCTTCTCAACATTATCTTTTGGAATCAAATAAGCTAAATACTTTCCTCTAATAAATTCTTCAATCCTTAGAGTCATTCCATCTAAATACTTGCTTACCTCTGTAAGATTATAGGGTTTAAAAGCAATAAGATCGGATACACGAGAGAGCAAAACCCCTTCCTTTAATAATATCTCAATCACCTTATCGATAATCGAAGCCTTAAATATCTCGAAATCAGAAAAATAACAATCTTCAAATTCAATTGCAATTCCAAAGCAGCTGCCAGTTCTCCCATTTGCCACAGATGTTAGAATCCCATACCTTACGTATGTATAGAACACTGATTTCTGAGTGTTATTAGCTAACACAAACCAATCTGTTTCGGAATTATTATAATAGGTTGAAAAAATATTATCTACACCTGTATGATTTGGATAGACTTTAAATCCATCGGCAAGAGCTCCAAAATAGTATATGTTTCTTATAATTTTATCCATCTTTTATTTCGCATTCAGATGTCTACCAAATTTTCCACCACGCTTTTCCTTCTATGGAATTATGAATTTCCTGCCATAGCCGCGCTGGATATTGTTTGTCGGAAAGTGCAAAAGCGAACTTCCCCTCACCATCGTCAATAAAACTTCCCGCAGAAAACGGAACAAATGGTATGTGTCCAAACCCCCCTTTCTCCAAAGTGTCATACAATAGTCTAAATGTATCTTGCTTGTATAACGCGTCGCGAAATTCTCTTTCAACTGGTTTACCCGCGTTCATAAAAGGCTGCAGATCGGCCTTATTGCAAACTATTACCACTCGATCACGCTTAGAATTAACTCTTTCCCTTAGAAGTCTTCCTATTTTACTTGTATAGTTGAATTTATCTTGATCTTTTTTAAACATATCCAACGAAAAGAAAATAACGTAAACTTTCCTGTAGTCAGAGTTGATTATTTTGTTAAGGTATACAGGGTAATCTTTGCCAGGATTTTCCTCATCAAAAAAATGTTCACCTGGCGCTTCTAAAATTTGGCAAAATCTACTTCCCATATGTGTAACGTTGAGCAAAAGAAAGTTTATATTGCCGGTAGCAGATGGTGCGAATTTTAAGTTTCTTCTTACTTCTTCAAAAGTTTTGATAGTATCTTGGTATTGGTCGTCCGTTCTAAACGTCTCGTCAGGCCTTATATCGTAATGCGCAATATGAGTACAAAGTCGCAATAGAGTAACAGTCTTACCAATGTTCCGTGGCCCAAAAAAAATTACTAGAGGACCAGAAATACCATTTATTTCTATATGCTGAAGATTTAGAGCAATCTGCGGGTCTTTTTCGAACGGCAACGAGTTCGATTCGCTTGTCTTCTGTTCCGGGAAATCGTTTTCTGGCATCTTATTAAATATTTTTGTTTTCGAAATGAATTAATAGTTGTCAATCCTCGTCCGCAAGAACTCCAAAATACCAAAATAGGAAACAAGCCAAATCGAGAACCAGGGCGATTACAATTGACCAAATAAAACGCGACGTATTTAATTCGCCCTGACTGAACTTACCCCAGGAATAAGAGATATCATCCATTTCAATACTTTCAGGAACTTCGGGCAAAGATTGTATTTTAGAGCTAGTATTTTGCTTAATAAATGGTTCATTAAATAACGAATTAAAATATTCTTGACATTTTTGATATGTCGAATATCCATTCCGTAGTCCAACTATGATATCCCGCTCGCTACTATCCTCGTAATTCTGAATCAAAAATTCAATTCTCTCATTTGTTGTTTTGAATTCCTTTTGTTCAAAGAACATCTCCAGTTGTTTGATCTTTTCATCGATTATCCTAAGTTTCTGGTCTTTAATGGACCTAATTTTTTCTGACATAGCTGTCGCATAACTTCTAAGCCCATTTCTATCGCTTGGAGGGTTGGTTAACATATCGACTTCCGACCCAAGTAAGTGTTCAATTCTGTTTAGTATAATATCTGTCTTGGCACCTTGTCCCAAGTTATTGGGATTCTGAATTTCATTCTTCAAATTTTCAATTTCACTTTCCACTTTGCTAGTAAATTTCGCCTTCCCTGTATTAAGGGTCGAAATCCCCTGGTTTTGTACCAACTCAAATTGATTCTTCAGATTTCGTAGTTCCTTTTGGCGCAATTTATTTATCGTCATAATGTAATAAATATTATGAGTATTGGCCATCAGGATACAAAACCAGAGAAACAAAAATCCTACGAAACCAAAAGCAGCCTTAGTGGTGCGATTTGATATATAGCCTCTACTGGCACTTTGCTTTAGCAGATTTAGACAAAAGGACGCAGTCGCTAGCCCGGCAAACGCAAGCGTATAACATAAAATTTTACTAGTCTCCAATGTTCTAGCTAACGACTCGCCAGAGGCCCAAACGCTCGCAGCGAGGAAAATTAAATAGAAGAAAAAAGATGCTTTTTTAGAGGAGGACCAGGATTTATCCATGGAATTGCTGAATAGCGCCATCGAATTGCAATAATTTAGTTAGAGGTATGGTTAGTACGTATAAAAACCTTCTATAAATTGGAAATATTGACTGAGTTCAACTTTTAATAGGTTCTGAAGAGGTCGATAACAGACAGCCAAATTTTTCAAAAAAAATGAGGCAACCAATAGTTATAAATTAGTCAGCCCATTGGACACGGATCAGAAAAAGTCAATAACATTTGTCGTGACGCTATGACCGCATCACATAAAAATGTTTAACATATAGTGAATAACTAATACGAATAGAACACACCGCAACGGAAACTGTCCTTTGCAAACGCACAAATGCTTTATACGCAAGGTAACATATATTCTTTGCTAACTGCCAAACGTAATATATTTTTTTTGTGAAGTTAAGGGTATAGCTTTAAGGAACCCGCTTCAGGCCATAGTCCTGAAATCTCCTCGGTCAATCGCTTCTTTATGGCAGGCACAGCCTTCTTTGCAAACTTGCTTTAGAAGTCTGACTTTTCAAGCCTAAGACGACAACGTGTCTTCAAGCAGGCATTATCTTTTAGTGGCTTAGAATTACCTATATCGTTTGAGTCCCCCATTCAGTCGTAGATATTCTACTAGTTGTAGAAATTGGCCTCACGAGTACCAACCCTTGCCTCGCAGGCCTTTCGAATGGCAGCCAACAGCTTCTTCGAAAGCAAATGAGCTCGGCCTCCTGTTTGACAACGCCAAGATAATGTGCATTCGCTATTAGGCAAATTCGACATTGTATCCGATTTTGTAATGTTCCCCGAAGGACGCAGCTATTGTCACAGCGTTAGAAGCTACCTGTCGTCAGGTAAAAACTTGTATTTCGCAATTATATCTTTTATAAAATCAAAAATTTTACTAAAAACGTCACCTTTTCCTTCCTTTTTTTTTCGATAAACTTCCTGTTCAATGATTCGTGCATTCCGTAAGACCTCAAGAAATGTAGGATCGTCTTTAAACTGATAATAATCTTCCTGTGCTTGCCGGTTTGAAAGAATCCGATCAATAGAGTCAGTTGGCGCAGCCTCAGCGATATCGTCAGCTATCCTTTCTTTGTATGCAGTTGTTAATTCTTCACGATGATTAAAAATGAAGGCATTTAGATCTACCAATGGCTGTTGAGAAACTGAAATAGATTGCAAGTAGGGAAGATTCGCACTTGTTTTTGGAAAGCTGCTCTCGAACTCTTGTTCCAGCCTACCATTTTTGTAAAGTCCTGCAATTTTGTAGAGAACAACTTGGGCATTATAAGAATCCTGCTGTACAAAGTTAATAATAGTCTCCGCACTTCGGACTCTCATCTCTTCCCGTTGGCTTTCTACAACAATATTTTTTGCATGTGTCCACTTTCCGGGAGAAGTTAACACATTGTCCATCGCGAAATCAACCTGCGCAAAGCGAATGTCCCACAGAGGATCTCTTAAAACCATATACTCACTTTGCGGGTTGTAGTTCTCCAATGTTACAAGCGCTGGGGTAACACCGTTTTCCAACAGATAGTCATGGACGTTATTTTTCATGAATGGATCCTTCAACCAATCGTGAAGTTTACCTTTCTGCACGTAGAGATATTCTTCCAATGTCACTGCCTCTCCGGCATCTTCCGGTATCAACAGATACCTAGTTAACGTTTCTACAAGGAGGCGGTCGCTGATGCTTCTTTTTCTGAAATATTCTTGTGACATCGTTTGGAAAATTTAGTACTATCGAACAACTGATCCCTCGGCAGTTTAACCACTGGCGGTGCTTCGCGATCTTCTAGCTAGCTATCAAACAAAAGACAGATACGACATATCAAGACATGCCAGCCTCGCCAAAGGGATTCAGAAGATTAATCGTGCTTGTAATTTCCACATTTGCAACGGATTTTCATACATGAAAGGTCAAACTTCCCCGCTTATTGGCTACTGGCCAATCTATGCAAAACGATCCACGATTCGCTAAATCGAGTTCCTAGCTCTATGGTCACAAGGTAACGGTCCAAATCTAACTTCAATGTCACTGCTATTAGCTTCAGCAGGCTCAGGTCATATGCGTTACAAGACTGAAACACCTTGAGAGGGTGACCGCCGGAGGGAGTACTTGATATCTCGGATGCCCTGCTCATCATCTCGGGCAACCATGTAAATTATCTCTCGGCCTGGAAAATCAAAGCACTTTGGAAGGTCCCTTAGGTCTGCATCTGATAAAAGCCATAGACTAGCGAAGTCATTCCTTTTTATCTATGCTTCGCCACGGGAATTAATCATGCGCTAGTTCCACTTTGAGAAAAGTAGACTTTAGATATCCCTAAAACAAAACTCCGTTCCCATCCTCTCGGACGTTTCTGAAATTCTTACAAGAGTCCAATAGTTACGCACCGACTGATCCATCAAATATTCGATCCCGATGCATAATTTAACTACAAATGAGTTTACACTATGGCCTGCACCAGATTGTTGCTAATTTATTAATTCTATAATTAGCATATTGACTATGATAATATAATTAATAATATTTACTGGTTACATTTATTCACTACTAAATATCATTTTATGATCAAGACTCTAAGCTTATCGCTATGCGTAGCACTGGGGATCACGGCCATTTTCTATGGCTGTACAAATGAAATAGATCCTGGCGCCATGGTTGCAAATAAAACTAATGCACAATTAAAAAGCGAAATACAAGAAGATTTCGCAGCCTCACTAGCTAAGGCGATGCAAGAAAAAGAAATTCGTAAATTAATAAAGAAGGCATCACTAGAAAAACTTGATGGCGACTTCGATGTGCTATACGCGTACGTTAAGGATCGAAGAGTTGCGGATGGAAGGACGTTCACAGAGGTGCTATCTTCGTACTCTGGCAAAGCGCTCTCTGGTCAATGGGAGCGTCACTTTCCCCTCCTAACAATATATATACCAGAACTCGAAGGTTTCTCGGCAGAGGATTGGAACGTTTCTGATCAAATACCGGCAGTCGCCATATATGATCCAAAATATTCAAAAGAGAAAGTACGTATCCTTTCCCAAAATGAAGATCCTTACGAGCAATTAATAAAAATAGTCCCGCGCTTGCCAGTCGTAGTGGTAAAAGAAAATGAACGTATAGTAGCAAGATTAAAGACTGCTCCTAGCCAAATCACAAATGATTTGGTACAGACTATGTCTACGGAAGAAGTATTTCGGGATGGCGAGAACATATTTTATCACATTGGAAATCCACAGTCTAAACCGAGAGCACATGACCGTTATGCTAGCCAGAACGAAGTGGCACCGATGGTTATCAACGCTTACAATTATAATGCACAATATCACAGAGATTGGATTTACTATCATATTGCACCTAACCTTGGCTATAATTCTGGAACACTGGCAAACTACACAGAAAGGCTACGAGGGGTAAAATTTGCTGATCCGTATTATATGCAACTTTTTGCTGAAGAAAACTGGATTGAAGGGCAACTTGAATTTCACGTCCACCTATTATTACTTAATCGAAATGGAGGTATTGTCACATTCCCAAGAACCTTTTCATGTCAGTTAAGCCAGTTGATGTCTTTCAATCCAACAACAGGTTATACCGCAATTGAATATCACCCTGATGTAGACTTTATCGGCTGGAATTTATACACATATGGAAGTCATTACAAATATGCTATAATGGAATTTGACCCAGGCGATCTGAAGGAGTCACCAGGTTTTGTAAATTCATACTTTGGAAGCAATTTCCCATCTGGTAATGCATCAACTAAAACGGGAATATTCCTGGGAACTCCATTGCCTAATGGCCCAGGCGTATTTGAGCAATCGGCCTTTTTCACACTTCCCCTCTCAGAAAACTCTTGGGGCCTTGGCACTGTCACGGTCTTTTTTCCCAATAATGTAATTATTGCGAGCGGCTTCGGCATTGATCCTGCTAGACCCTACATCTACTCATACGAAACTCAGCCTTTAAATTCTGGGCCACTTTTCCTAAGTATAGAACCAGTTCCGGTTGGTGTGGATACGAGGCCGTTATGTTGTGGCGGCCCATTGACGAGACATTGACCGCTATCTAGTAGCCATGTAGCTTCCGACTATTGGCTTAATTGTTTTTAGCGCTACATCGTCGAACAAGGAAATCGAGTAGAGGCGCTTTGTTACAGTTCTCAACAATCCGGGAAAGCTTACACAAAATCTACGTTTGATTAGCTTGATGTGACATTCTTCCCCTTTATGGAAACTTTAAATATATATAAGCAGAAGCAGGCAGGTCATCAAAGAGGATATTATTGGCGGCGAGAGCCGCTGTCCTCCTTCGATGGACCGCCTGACCTGCTAAACTGTACAATTCCACTAAATCGTCGGCGCTTGACCTGTGATATAACAAGCCAAAGCAACATGCTCACGAGTATGGATCCACAGGTCCAATTTTACAAAATCCCAGATCGGAAACGTAAACAGAGTATATACTTTGCTCCGCGCAGAACCTCTAGACCGCTATGTGATAAATCTGTGTTGAAGATAATTGCGCCTCCTTTGCCAGGATTTACTTTTAGATCAAGTGTGTCAAAATAGGTTGAACCTCCCTCGAAGTCACTGTTCAAGTAAATAAGTATTTTGTAGTTGGTATAAAGGTCTCTCCCGACTTGGGCGGGCTTATCAGAATGCGTTCGAACAAAATGACCAGTTTGATACGAATAGAATTCCAATGTTTCCGTAGTTTCTGCTTTTTGAAAAGAAACATTTAAAGTTTCCAGCGTCAACAACAATCGCGACCTTAATAATTGAAGCATTTCATCATCTCTAATAAAGACCGCTAAATTATATCGACCGTTGTGTTGCCCATTACGAGCGCCGTCAAATCCATTCCTTAGTGCCATCGCCAGTAAATATTCAGTTTCAACCTCCATTAAAAAATTTTGAAACTGCCAAATGCCCGTACCCAGCTCATATCCCTTGGGAGAATATACCCCGGAATATTTGACGGGCGTACGATCGACGGCGTTGCGCCATAATTTTTTGCAATCAATATTTTCGATTGGTTCTGGATAGTGTTCCGGAATACTTGGACAGTCTGTTAATTGCGGGTTTCTCCAAATTGCCATTGTTGGATTAACTGTCGTTCCGCGGCCATCGAACCCGCTGGTTTCGATGAGTGTATGAGGGGGTCTCAAACAAAGGCCATCATTTAGCATATGAAGGTACCACCAGCGGACAGCCCATAAATTCTTGTCAGCGGCCTCCAATGCCATCTTGGGCATATCCGAGCCATATTTTTCCACATCAATTCCACGGCTCAGGCACTCGCTATAAATCTCGAGCGCACTTCGCTCCATTCCTTTCCAAGCCCGCGACCAAGTGCCCCAACCCCAGCATTCAGACTTACCGTCAAAATAGGGATTTCCATGTAAATTCTTAGGAGTTATCAGAGGGTGAGTCCATCCTGTTACACTCATCACCTCAGGAGCATTTTCGTAGAATTCCAGCGCTGATACCAAGTAGCTATAAGTGCCTTTGACAAAAAAGAGGTCATCTTCAAAAATCAAGGCGGCGTAATGTCTAGACAACACTTCTGATATCCCCTGTATCTGAGACCGTCCCAGTCCAAAATTGACTGGTCTTTCAAAAACAACCACCTCGCACCAGTCGATCGCAGAAATTACTTCACGCACTTGATCGACTTTAATTTGATCCAAATCATCTTTGGGACCATCACTAAAAACGTAAAGCAGCGGTATCCCCTCTGATTTAAGACAATCTAACAAGGTTTCAACAGTGTCCCTGCGGTTGTAGACAAAAAGAGCTACCGGGATAATTCGTTTCGTCATCTATACTTCGATGGCAAATTGTTTCTCAAAATGTTCTGCGAGGACATCAACGACAATTTGTTTCTGATATTTGCATGCGATTGTTTCCGTACTGGAGAAACTTCCATTTTCAAAATATTTGTTAGATGGAGCTCCCCCTCCACAAAACGACCAATAGTCGCAATTATCCCGGCAACTATTTACCCCGACTTGTATTTCCTCGTGCATGCGCAAAAACAGGGGACTCGACCTTATGGCCGCAAGGCCGTCTGTCACAATGTTACCCATGATAAAGTTATTGTACTGCAAATCTTCGACCCCAATAAGTTCAGGGCAGAAAGTACTATAATTGCCATGGCAATCAAAGTTTAGAATTGCGAAAGGATTGTTGGTTGTATTAAATGGATTTTGGATATCTACAGTAAAGGGACGGATGTTCACCCAAAACTCCCTTATCTTAAACAGTCCTTTGGAAGCAACGGATCTATCAAATAACGTTTTTATAAACGACTTGTAAAGCCCGGCTTCTACATCCCGGAAAGTACTTGATTTGTTAATACCATCCATCTCATCGATATTAAAACCGATGTTGTAAATGTTGTTATCTAGAAAAAAATCACAAATTTCATTAGCGTAATTTAGACTATCATTAGTTATAACAGCAATTACACCAAACGGAATACCATTAGCCTGAAGTAGCCGCACTCCGTTCATTACCTGCGCATGAGTCCCCCGGTTTTTCCTATCGACCCTTTTCTTATCATGCAGAAAAGCGGGGCCATCAATACTCACGCCTATATTAACTTGATGTCTTTTGATTAGATCAATCCAGCTTTCATTAAGAAGCATTGCATTGGTCTGAAAAGTCAATGAATATTCAACAAAGTACTCCTTGTTAATCTCTTTTATTAAAGTAAATGCGTCTTCGTAAAAGGAGATTGGCAGTGCTAGTGGCTCACCCAAATGCCAAAGGAAATCAACTGGTTTTGAAATGAAAGAACTTGAAAACACCTCTTCGGCAATCTTTTTCACGACCTTCAAATCCATCCGCTTAGTCGACATTCGGCTTGGGAGGTAGCAATAGCTGCAGTCTATGTTGCAAAAGGGAGTGGGCTGCAAAATTAGCAATGTTCTTCGATAAGCCATCTTACTCTTAGGAAACAAGGTCGCTGTCCTCAATTATAGAAGTGTCACTGAAAAACGGACATATTTTTACCACTGACTTTGCTGCCATTGCTCCCATTTTTGCTCCCATTGGCAAAAGCCGACCACGTGGTCGGAGCTGTACCCAGATTCGATTTGCTTAGGAGTAAGTTGGAAGATACTCGCTTTTTCTTCCGGAGTTAAGGTTTTGAAGCGGTCACGAACGATTTGAGCTCTATCCGACAATGAGGGTTTACTTCTTAAAGCTTGTACTTCTACTTCCATCTGCATTTTAGATTTAGTTTCCCGGGATTACTTTTTTGTTCTCCAATGTAGCAATTTCAGTTCAAGAAAAAACTACCTTTTTGTTAAATTAACAATAATTTTTTGTGTCAAGTCAAAACCAAAAACTTAACGATACTTCATTGATGCACCATCGCCTAGTGCTCGCAATCACAGCTTATTAGGCCGAAAACTCCAATAGGTTTATCAGGAACACTTGCCCCTGGGCCAGTATCAATATCTTTAAAATTACCGTTAGTCTTATTTGAGGATTAAGTATAACAATATGGCCAATATAATGGTCAGAAGCAGAGCAATCAGGTTCAGAATTCTTGAATTTTTCCGGCAGCAGTCCTCCGTGTCAACTGGCGTTATGGGATAGGAATCTTTGCCTGGAATGAGCGGCTCCGTTCCTTCGACATATTTGGAGCGCACGGCCTCACGTTGAACTGGCTTTCCATCCCTGGATTGGCCATAGCAGGTGAACGTAAATGTATAGGTGCCCGACTGATCCGTACCCAAAAACGGAAGACCGTAGAAGCCGTCGTTGGATTGGTCGTCTCCATGTTGCCCATCGTCCGCCATATAATGAACGCTGGTGCGGCCATTTGGCTTTTGTGCCACGACTTTGATCTGACAGTTTCTGACAGGGCCTCCAAACTGCTCTACGGATGCAGTGAGCTGGATCATTTCACCTGTTTTGACGATGCCCGGTGTAACGAATGGAATGAAGCTAAATTCTGAATTGACCCCGATGGCAATGCCATACAACACATTCAGTCCGAATTCTTCCTTGCAGGATTTAGGCTTGAATCCAGTTTCGTAGTACTTCTCTAGTTGCTGGATCGAGTCCCGCTCCTTTTGACTATATACGAACGCTTCGTTGGCTACACAAGCACTTCCCAGATGCTTTACAATGACCGTCCAGGTCCCGGCATAAATCTCCGGCTTATCTGCGGGCATGAGTATTTCGACAAAACGTGCCGTAGGCGAGATCCCTGCTCTGATTGCAAAATCGACCGGAACGGTGGTTACGTCTATTTCGATACCGCCGGGAGTTCGGATATAGAACGGGATCCTGATGTGGTCTTTGTCGTACATCACAATGAGGGCGCTTTTATCGCCTTCCAGCACTTCGAATTGGAAATCGTGCTGCTGTTGAGGTCCAATGGTAAAAACGGGATCGGAAATGACCGCGTAATTTACAGCCTCCATGAAAACCTGCGTGAAATGTTTTTCAAGGTTGAAATAATCCTGCCCTTGAAACTCTCTCGCGTGCAGGTAGGCGCCGCCGGAAGATGTTGCGATCACCGATAACCGGCCATTGTCGATGTTGTCTCCGATGCCTACCGCATAAATCTTGATATCGCCGGGTACAGGAAGCGCAACGGTATCGTGAAAACCTGTACTCAAATCAAAGCCTGGTCCGCCTAATAAGGAATAGTACCTACCGTCATCAGGGTTCAGATAGGGTGCGTTATCTTTTCCATCCGTGAGCACAAGTACGACTTTGTTGAGCAGATCGGCAGGAACCACCCTCGGATTGGATCTGATGCTGTTCTGTGCAACCAAAATACCTCCCGCGATACAGGTATTTCCGAAAGGACTAAAATTGGTGAGCGAAAGTACATCTAAGAAATTCGTGCGGTTGGATGCCGTCAATGCGGTAATACTTTGACCATCCACGGTGACTACCTCGGGGACATCGTTATAGCGCACTAACCCGAGCCTGTCGCTGACGTCAGACCTGAATAATGATGCAAATAGTCGCGCAGCATCGAGAGCAGTGTCAATTTTCTTCCGGCTTCCCGACGATTCATTCATACTTCCAGATCTGTCCAAAACTATCTCCATGTCGACCGACACTGGGTTCGTTATTTCGGCAAGTAACTGATATCGCATGACGGCGCTCAGGGTGCTGTCATTGTGATCGTATAGCTCCAGAACCGCCGAAACGGCATTGGCTGAATGATTTGCATTGAAAACAACGCCGATCAGCAGCTCTCCGGAACCGTTTTGTCCCGGGCCACAGTTTGATACGGGCAGCACAGAAAGGTTTTCAAGTGTAGCCGATTGCATAAGTAACAAGGCACCTGTCTGCTCCATCAGGCCAAAGAGACCGGCCTCGGTTTCGGACTGACTATCTGCCGGAATCGCTGCTACAATCCTGGCACTGAAAACCAACGGACCATTACCCGTATTTGCCACTTTAAAAGAACGGATAGTTCTGAATCCTTGCTGAATTTGTCCGAAAGAAATGGGCGCCACAGCTGGCACCTGCATGGAAGGTTTAGGCGAACATCCCGCTCCCGTTAAAGTCACCTGGTGAATTCCAGCCGCTGTGCTTGCGTCAAACACAACGGGCAAAGAATAGCTTGTAACAGCCGTCGGACTAAATTTTATTTGAATGGAGAGACTGGCACCTGCATTGATCTGCGTGCCCAGAGACGGCGCTACCCATGTAAATGCGGAACCCAGGCTAGGAGCTGGAAAATTAATTGTAACAGGGACATCGCCGGTGTTTGTTATTTGCAGTGTGCGGGTTGGGTCGTCACCGACCAGGACTGAGCCGAAATTTATATTGCTATAGCCGATCGTTCGTTTGGCGGGCCTTGCGGTTCCGTTACAATCGATCCTGGTGTTAATGGATTCCGGCTGCGGAGAAATGGCGATAGTCTCGTCGAATGTTATAAGGGACGCGACATTTCCTGGGTCAAATTTGACGTCGAATGTGAGTGTCTCCGATGCGTCCAATCTTGCGGGTAACGGTCTAGAGAGGGATGCCATCTGCACCTTAAAGTGCGCGCTGTCAACAAGCTGATTGATCTGAAGACAATTGTTCCCGGTGTTTTTGATCGTTACCGGTTTGGTTTTTGTGCTTTGAGCGGCAGTTGTTCCCTGACCCGTAACCGCTTCGCCAAACCGGACCCTTCCCGCGTTCAGGGGCGAAACGACCGAAATCGCTTTCGGCTTCAGTACAGAAAACTGAACCTCGGTCCCGTGAAGAATTTGCAAATGCGTGGCAGTAGCGTTCGCCGATACTTGTAACGACGGCACGAAATCAACAGCAGTCGCTACTGACGAACCATTTCGCGATTGAAATAGACTTGCGGAAACGGTGCCCACGCTCCTAGAAGTAACGATCGCCACAATTGCTCCATCTCCGGGGCAGGTTGATATCGCCGGAGAAGAATCGCTAGGCATACTTGTTGTGAAAACCACTCCATGCAAAGCGATTGGACTAACGGTTGTATCAATGATATTAATGGATACTTCCGATCCGGTAAATCCATCACGCGTCATCACGGCTAGATAATTATCTCCCCAGGTGCAAAAAGTTGCTTGGCCATTTTGCGGACCAATAAATGGTATTGAATGTCCTTGCTTGGAAACAGTCAGACTAGATTGATCACTCCCTCTGGTGAGGGTTGTCCCATTAGCCAATACTATAGGAATGGCAGGAACAGGTGTGAAGACATTCGAATTGAATGAGCCGGTACCGCAATTTGAGCAAGACATAGGAGCGAGGATTTAATGGCCAATGAGATTAAGGCATTCTCATGTAATAATACTGCGAGATAAGTTACATTATCTCAAATGTAAAATACTCATTATCAACACTTTCTTAGTTTTCGGTAGCGAGCCTTGACCGAATGCGCTAAGTCGACCATTCATATTCGATCGGAACTAATTTAATTTCGGTCGGCTATTGTTCAAAAGGTGTTATAATTAAACCATTATTAGGCGCCTTCTTGACGAAACTTCAGCAAACGACCGCGTATACACGGCGGCTTACACTTGAAACCTTCCATCTCAAATTTTAAGTCCATCCAGCCGAGCTACGAACGATAACCACTACGCAGCACGTACTCGAACTTTTGTACATGGGACGGTGTCGTCGAGGATAAGACGATTGCTCCTCGTTGAGCCCTTTTTACCAGGATTGAATGTAAGCTGAATGCTCTCACTCCGGCATCGGTTTAAAATTCTGGGCCACAGACGAGGCGAAGCTATAACCCGCAATCATTTCTTCCTATCAGTATATGGCATGCAGCAGGTCACCGGTTCTAGACCGGTTAGCTCCACCAATAAAATCAAATATCATATCGATCCTCTGCGCGGTAAGTCCAACCGAAGGTAGCTCTGTGTACCATCCCGTGTACCGAAACGATGTCATCAAATATGATCGTTCCATTCTTGCATAAGAAGAAACATCAATAAGGACTTAGGGAGTCGCCGAACAATCAAGTCGTATTACAATCAAATTAATTAAACAGATAACATAAAATTAATTCTTGATTAGTTAGAAGTTTTTATATTGTGAAAGTTTTATTATTCTCAACTCAATTTACAAAAACTATGCTAAAAACTTTAAAGTATTTGCCAATGGCGGTCTTCCTCTTGGGATTGCTTACAAATTGCCAGAATGAACTGCCCGTGGTCCAAGACAAGGGCGACCGTCCTCTCGATGTTGTTAATAGCCCTTTGAGGGAACTCCAACTAAAGGTCATGGTTGAAGTTTTGTCATTAGCCAAAGAAACCGAATTTAGACAGTTTGTATTAGAAGAATGCCTAAAACAGAAGCATGGCGATTACAATGTTTATATCAGAGATATAATAGCAAACTATAAAGGCCAAGAAAAATATAAAGCCCCCATGCAAAGACTGGAAGCGCTGGTTAAGCAAATAAAACCGCTAGTTTACAATAATGAACCTCTTATTTTCTATCCGCGAGCTGAAACAATTGAAGAGCGTATGGTTGAGAATCCTACTGCGAGAGTAACGGACGTAGTAACTTCTGAACCTCTTGCAGTACTCCAAGCGGACGCAATCACTGTTGGCGCGGGTGCTGGCGGCCGGACTTCATCAGATTATTATCCTGATACCCCGGCGAATGCTTTAAATGGATATATGATTCAATCTGCGTATAGCGGTGTTTGGGTTTTTGTTCAGAAGGTGGATGAAGAATATGCATGGGAAAATGACATTTATGTAATTGGTACAGATGAAAATGTTGAACAGAACGGTGCTAGGCTTAATGGAGGTGCAGAATTTGGAGGCATCATTCAAGTAACTGATTTAAACGCGATTGAGCACTGGACATCTGGAAAACTAGAATTTAAGGTAATAATCCGCAGTGCTAACAATACGGAGATCTCAAATCGGGATTTTGGAAAACTTAAACGGAAAAACTTCAGAAATCAGGTATGGCACGAAATTGGCCATTCAGTTGGAAATTGGAATACAGGTAATTGGGGCAATTATACGATCGAAAACTGGTGGGAGCGAGATGGGGGTGGGACATCCTCCACTACCGTTTCGGTTCCCTCTTCGAACGGACTCCCAGCGCTATCCTATACAGTGAATCATGGGTCTGATGATAATAACTTTGGACTTTCCATGGTTCAGTTTACTGATCCAGCAACTCAGGTATATCAAATAAGTTTCATGAATTTTAAAAGGAGATTTTAATTAATGCATATTTTTCGGGGCCGGAAACTAGTCCGGTCCCCAAACAAAATCGCCGTATGAGAAAAATACTAATACTTTTCGTTTGTCTGTTAATAGTAAAGTCGTCACTTAGTCAAAGTATTCAGGCTATTCCCAGTCAAATATTTAGTAGTAATCTTGGGTTGGTTAAACTTGGCACTGGAGACAGTTATGGTTTGATGATAGGCATGGAATATGAAAGACAATTTCGACCAAGGTTTTTATGGTCAACGGAACTGGCCACTACTATACATGATGGCGCAGATATTTTAAAAGTTAAATTAGACAATTTACCAGAACAAGATTTATCATATAGATATACAATTGCAGCCATACAAATTGCAGGAAAAATCGGATATTACTTTTTACGCACTAACCAATTTGAGATTGGTGGTAAGGCGGGCTTATTAGCTCGCTATCAATCGTCCTCATTGGCGGACGACAGGGAGGTTCTTTTTCCCGCGCTCACAGGATATCCGTTGCCATTAAGAATTAACCGGAACACAGAACCGCAACGGACATTTTCAGGTGGCGTCACCTTACAAATCTTCGCCAGACATAATTTAAAAAACAATTGGACTATAGGTGCGACAACGGGCCTTCAATTGGACACTAATGGTGACGTTATATTCCCACAATTTTTAATTTCAATTGGAAAACGCTTCTAGACCTAAGAATATTCCTGATGTTTGTGACAGTTATCTATTGGATACAAGAGCGTAACTATCGAAAATACCACTACCTGTAGGGATAAGTAAAGTTCCAATTCTATCGTTTTCGAGTGCACGACGCTCAGCAACCGCTCTATATTCCTTGAAACAATTAAACTTTTCTCTGATGCGATCCGCGCCTTACTGCTTTCCGACTGCTGTTCGACAACTTTGATCGAAACTGATAGAAAAAGAGAAAAACAGAGTACTCCAAGAACGATGCGCCCAACTCCCGTCAGCCTTCCCGCTTCCTTGTCTTTATAGTTGTAGACTAGTGCAACAATACCTAACAAGCCAGATACCATTGTTGCTAGGAATTGTAGTATGCGTAAGACCAGTGGCCAATCAGTATTTTTCATTCTGCATTATGATATCAACATTACTATGCTCTTGAACAACCAGATGATACCCACCTGATTTTGTGAGCATGTAGATGATTGTATACTTATGCACTGGAATTGACAAATTTTGTCAATCAATCCCGTTTCAGACCAGGGCGGTATTCTTGAACACCCCATCTCACAAGTTAAGGAGCAAAATCAGGAGTCGCAGAAGCTCATCATTGTTAAATGGAATTGTGTTCGAATACAAATAACCTTGCCTTTAGGCTATTCCTTCAAGCTGCAACAGGTCTGCTGCGTCCCATCACATTGTAAAAAACTTACGCGATACCTAGTTTGATTCTCGAACCAAGCTTTATTTTGACAAGCTTTTGGTAAGTCCGTTGAGTATATTTTGCTTGAAAATTTCGGCAAAATATGAGTTGTTGACGAGAAGATCGTCGTATAGACCGCGATATATTGTTTCGCCATCCAAGTTGACCAAGTACTCATCTTCCTGTAAAGCAATCAAATATCTAGGCTGAAAACCAGCAAAGAAATTAGCCGTCTTTGTTAAGCCGATCATTCCGGTTCTTTGTGATTTTGAAACGTCGTCTTGCATATCCCCTTGAATTACGGTGATGCCAATATCAGAAAAGCTATCGGCAAGATCTGTCGTGGTTTTTTCCATGACACGTTCTGGCCAATGATGCTCGGCAGGAAGATAGCGATGGATCGAATCGCTCCCGGATCTCGATGCCAGCCGATCGAGTAGTTCCGCAATCACAACCATTTTGTTTCCACCGTTGATATCCCGGAGCGCTTCTTGTGGATTGGCCAGGTCTTCCACAACGGGGGCCTCTAATAGGAAAAGTTCAATCCCTAGCGCAGGTTCTATCTGAGATATTTTCTGCTCAAACAACTTGAATAAATGTGAGGCACTACACGATCCTGCGCTCGTTCCGATCAAAATATGTTGGATGTTCCCATCAATACGAAAACATTTAAAAGAGGCCTGACGAATACCCAAGTTTTCTCTTCCAACAGTGTCACAGACTGGAACATTTAGGATGTTTCCGACGACCGGTGACTCAATGCTTCCTATTCCCGAAGGTGCAGATATTATATGCGAATATGTGGAAGATTGGACTAACCTCAAACCTGGCACACTCTGTGTCCTTATCTTAAAGGCCGAGCGAGACTTTGTTTTTAAACAGGTAACGATCAACAGCGCAACGAGGGCGATGCATCTGGAATCTTTAAACCAAGCCTATAAGTCATATGAAGTAAACATCTCGGACGTGCTGGAGGTTTGGAAATTTCACAGCTACGTTTCCGTGGAGGTGCCCGAGCGGATTTCCGACATACAGCATATTTCCATCACAATGAATACTGTCTTGAAGAGACTCAAAGTCATAGAGGATAAAATGGAAGAATAACTTTTGCGGCAATTTTTAATTATATTTATCCTTGATGAGCCAGCTGGGCGGTTTTCCTTGTCAACCTTGGTGGGTTATTGCAATCGCCGCCCTGTTGCTCTCAAACGAACAAATGTATCAATGGCGGCTGCTCAAATATTTCTCAGCCTGTAGGTTTATGTAGCTCTGAGCCAGGCTATTCAGCTCCCGTACAAACTCAGCTTCCGCCACATGTCAGCAGAGTAGAAACGCTTATTAAGAAGTTCAGTGTATAAGCTTGCTTCAACGCATTACGTCTTTTTATGTGACTTAATCTTCGAAATCGAAATGCATTTGATCAAAGCACAGCTCTTCCTCGAATACATCCACAATGCCCTCTAGTTGAGCAAAACAAACCTGATCTTGAATTTCCATAATTTCTGCAACCAGCCCGAAAGCATAGCTTTGGTCGTACGGGATTAGTGGATGCCGATATTGCCAGTCAGTCTCCGACAATTGCTCAAGCAGATAATGCTCCTTGGCACTGCTATCGTCTAAGATCACAAGTTTGAAAAATCTGTCTTCCTCCCCGTACGAGAAGATCTCCCCGGCCAAAAAACGCTCTCTGTTGGTCATATGATTACACTGGTTGGCTGAAACTGCTATTTTTTGCTAAGTAACTATCATTCAAACTTTTGAATTTACATCAGCCATATCCAAAATCAAGGTCATTGAGCGCAATAACTTCCTCATGTCCAACCAGCAATCCTTTTATAACGATAGTAAAACTGTCAGTATCCTCATCGATTGTGGCAATACCCATGCGCCGCGGAGGTAGATTCTTCCCTTTGTAGTGCACTATCATGCCCCCATTCTGAAATCCTCGGTGATCGTAATAGTATGTAAATTGCCCCCACTCATTGCTAATTGTAAAGTGATGGCCTGCAAGGAATCGCTCTTTATTAGTCATGTTACGTCGAATTGGTTGGTCGCATCAGCAATTAAGCAATATGAATTGAGACGACCAAGCCAAGCGATACGATGCAATTTCAGCAAAACAAATCAGATCTTGAATCCCTCAATTTCCGCGACTGACTAGATGACATGGGCTTAGGTCATATAGAGGATCTATGGACGAGTAATTGACCTTCGACCCAGAAGAATACTATCAACAAAATTTACGTCCGACCGCGGCACCTTAGCAGGACTTTTTGTACTCATTGGAACAAATGATCTGACATATCAATTTCAATGATTATAGAAGTACTAATTCTACTCGACGTTTAAATGAAAACGACCTAAGCAATCGCTGAGATGGAGATGCCTATGGAGTCGATCACATTTTTTTACATAAATGCTATATATAGCTGTGTGAGGTGGTTCCAAAAAGCGGCACACATTCTTGCGCAAGCTGATGTGCAATGGGAAACCGAACCGGGGTAAAATCCCGAAAAAGTTATGATGCTGATTTCAAGCAAGAACTGACTACGATGTTGATGTCTGGCAGGAGTGCGAGAGAACTTTCTCAGAGTTTTGGAATTGCAGAAAATCTTCTCTATCGTTGGAAAAGCATGGCGATGATGAAGACAAAGACAAAAACGAAAACGGGAGATAGTGAAAGCGGTAAGTCTGCTAAGCTTGCAGCTGAGAATGCAAGATTAAGGGCTGAGAACGAACGCCTGAAAACCGACCGTGAGATCCTAAAAAAGGCGTTAGGTCTTTTCAGCAAGTCCGACTGAGAGACGTCTATGACTTGATTTTCAGCCTGTCGAAGACCAATAAAGTAAGCTATCTGTGTCGATTATTTGACGTTAGCAGAACTGCTTACTACCGATACAGGCGCGGGGAAAGTCATAACGCGGACAAGAAATACAACCGTCCAAAGCATGAAGTCCAGATCGAATTTATCCGGAACATGAAACGCTACGGAAGTCGACGAATCAAGGAATCCTTGCAGCAAAAGGGCATCAGAATCGGTCGTAGAAAGGTTGTTGAAATCATGCGAAAAGAGGGCTTGAGAGCGATCCAGCCTCCCAGATTCATACCAAGGACTACTGACAGTAAGCACGGCAAACGGGTCTGCGATAATCTGCTGCTCGATCGGCCAAAGCCAGATCAACCCGATGCAGTATGGGTGTCGGATATCACTTATATGCCACTAAGGAGCGGGAAATGGGCATATTTGTGCATCTGGATGGACCTTTTCTCTCGCCAGATCGTCGGTTGGAAGATTGAGTAGCACATGCAGGAAAATCTCGTGAGAGAGCCATTGGAGAAAGCGTTATTGAAACGAGGAGTTAAGCCAGGGCTAATAATTCATTCAGATCGGGGAGGTCAATATCTGTCACGCAGAATGAAATTGCTCGTGAAGACTTTCAAACTGAGACAAAGTATGTCCCGCGCTGACGATCCCTATGATAATGCATGGGCAGAATCTCTATGGAGTCGATTGAAGGCCGAATTGGAAATTCCGAAAGGAGGCTACAGTAACCTTGCGGCTTTGAGATCCGTACTGTTTGAATACATTGATGGTTATTACAATACGAGGCGATTACATTCTTCTTTAAACTATCGTAATCCCGCAGCTTTCGGGGCTGATTACTATCGAAAAACGGGTTGAAAAAAGAACCAAAATTAATTACTAACCAGCAAGAAGTGTAAACCAAAACGGAACCACGTCAGTGTCCACCATAAACTACGGGCGATAATTCTAAATAGTGCACCGATTAGTTGGCCTGACTGGCTAGAACGAGCGACCCATTTTGACATTGACAATACGATCCAGTACTGCCTAGATCCGTCTTCCAAAACAATACACATCTTATTCCCGGCGCTAATCACGCATAACTTAGCCGGTTGAATTAGAAAATACATATCAGCATGTATATACGTTGGTCAATGGATACTACCATATGGCATGCAAGAGGTCACCGGTTCGAGACCGGTTAGCTCCACCAATATTTTCAAAGACTTAACTCCCTGGTCCCTACACAAAGTTAGATAAGGCGTGATCCTGTGTACCTATACGTGTACCATAGAAAATCTATTTACTTCTAAATTAAAATTCGGTTCATCTTGAACTTGTCCAGATCACCCGATCCGGTGCCCCACGTCACCTAGAAGGTGATCATCTCCGCTTTAATCGCTCATCATTTCAAAAGCAGTCCCGACAAAGTCTCAACTATTAAAGCCCACCGCTATTATATGGCCGATGGAAAAATCCCCTAACTTCACATACTATCATGAAATTCAGATTTTCATATATTATTCCGATAGAAAAATGTCATTCTTAGATACATACCGCAACAATGTTCAACGTAAAAACGATGAAATTGCGCGCTTGCAGCATGAAAAAGCAACTGCCAGCAAAAAGATCGCCGAATTATCCGGCAAAATAAATTCGGCGTCACAATCACTTTCAAGGGCCACCAGCACTAGCGCGGCCAAGTCTAAGCTTGGCGAAATTGAGCGGTACAGAAAAGACCAGGCATCGGCAGAAAAGAGAATCGCGGAGCTGCAAACAAAAATTGGGCAAAAGCAGAAGGAAATAAATGCAGAACAGAAAAAAATATTTAAGGAAGAAGAAACCCTTCAAAAAAAGCAAAATGCTTTATATGATAAACAGTCAAAAGCTAATCAGGCGCAGATAAAGACATTAAACGCCGCAATCACTAAACATGATTCGTTACATAGGTCAACCCTCTCGAAGCTCGAAGAACTACAGCGGCTCCCCAAAAACATTGTCGTTCTCTTCCTAGCTTCCAACCCGGTCGATCAGGCGGCTCTAGGGCTTGACGAAGAAGCAAGGTCTATCACAGAAATGATTAGAAAAGCGAAGCACCGAGATTCTGTCCGGCTAGAAACTCGCTGGGCAGTCAGACCGCTAGATATTTTCCAAGCCATCAATGAGCTCGATCCAACGGTTCTCCATTTCAGTGGTCACGGCACTGATACCAACGATCTAGTTTTACAAAATAATCAAGGCCAAGCACAGTTCGTAAGAAAAGAAGCCATCATAGAAACCATAGCTGCCACCTCGGATACAATACGATTAGTCTTTTTTAATACCTGCTACTCGTTCGCGCAAGCAGAAACCATCGTTCAACATATCGATACAGCAATTGGAATGAACACGAGCATTGGAGATGTTGCCGCTCGGGTGTTCTCTTCTCAGTTTTACTCTGCAATCGGGTTTGGGCTTTCTGTTAAGAAAGCTTTCGATCAGGCAAAAGCAGCAATAATGCTGGAAAATATCGGTGAGGAAAACACGCCAGAATTATTCACCAAAGACGGCCTAGATGCTAACGACGTTATCCTAGTAAATCCGAAAGGATAATCGAGCAGGAATCTAAGAATTGCACTAAATACTTGACAAAACTTACTATATCTCCACGTAAGAGATAATCTACTCGCAATGCTACCCACAGTGATTCTGTCTTTTACTCTACCATATCGGACGATTTACCGACATCAAAATATAGGCTTAGACCTTCGGCTTATGACTTGCACAACTATCGGTATCGACCTGGACAAGGCTTGATATGAAGAAAAACACTGTAATTGTCAACTTCGTTTGCCACCGTCTGAGGCGTTAATCATACGGTCGGATCTTTTGCAAGGACTGTTTCATGAAACTAAGTCTCAAAATATTTAGAAAGCAGAGGGCAGAGCGGTCGATGGAATCGTGCGTTTCGTCTGGATTGCTTTGCCGAATACTAATTACATCAAAAATTTTTTTTGAATTTACAATAAAACTTTAAATTCACCAGTCATCGAAATCCTCCTTTAATATGCGCGTCCTCTCATGGATAATACTTACGCTGAGCTTCTGTAGTTGCTCAATTTTTAGTAAAAAAAATGGCACTCAGAATGCAGAAAAACTAGAAGACTTTTATAGTGAAAACTCTACGCTTCTGAAAGGTTACCAACCCATTGATCCCGTCAGACTTCCCAAATCAGAAAAAGAGGAATTTGGAACAATAGATTGTCTACCAAATGAAGCATCAAGGCTAGTTATTGGAAAGCTAGACAATTTAGGCACTTTGTCTTACGGTTCATTTAATGTCGCAAGAAAAGGCCAAAGTTACTCAGTAATAGTTGACTATATCAAATACCAAACTTTATCCTTATCAGCACAATACGCAGAGAGCAATAAGATCATTTCCAATGATGAATATAAAAACCTTGTCAAGGCTCAACCATCGCTAATGGGCATTTTGCCGCACTTTCAAGTTGAAGTTATAGATGGCAAAATTGATGACGCTACTAAGATCAATCCAAAAAAAATTATATATACTGAGCAACAACTAAAAATCGATCAAGGAAAAATACAAAAATCATCCTTTCGATTTATTCCTGAGTCTTCTGAATTCAGTGAATACAATGTCGATAATGCTTTAAATATCCCTGTTTATGTTGGTATTGGCTTGCGGATTCAAGCAAATATCACAGCATTAAAGGATTCGGTAAACATTGGAAATCTATTTGGTCTAGGTTTTGCTGCATCTGAAAATAAGATAGTAGGGTCACTAGTTATCCAAACTTTGGGAATAAGCGGCGAGAAAATATCGTCGGCACTACCAATCCCTGACAAAATAAATGAAAGTACTATCCAAGCCGCAATACAAGCCGTTGGAGTGATAAAATCCAAAATTTATGACAAGGACACGCACCTTTCGCCCCAAATTGTAGCTTTCTCCTTACCGGTAAGTATGACAGGCGCGAAGGATCTCATGGAGTCTTCTTTGCAAAAATTCACGATAGAGCAAAAAAAGTAGGGTGCTAGGATTAATTTTTCTTTATAGGCACCTGAAATAAAATGCATAAATTTTAAAATTAAGCATACTATCACCGCATTTACCCCCTGGACTAACTTTAATTCACATCTACAGCTCGTAAAAATAGGTAGTGCGAGCTCAACCAAGTGGCAGGTTATCTGGCGGGAATAGTATCTATCTGTAATACTCCCCAAAATTGAGGCCATCGGTTAAGTTTAGTAACTTGACATTAAACCGATGAAACAATGAAACAAAGCCGTAGGAAATTCACAGC
>NZ_JAKCPW010000001.1 GCF_021440085.1 Dyadobacter sp. CY261 | reverse complement strand
GCACTTAAACTCGACTGGCTATACCCGTATAGCAGATATGATGTTCAGCGCAATAATGTACGCATTGAATAACTAACACCACATTCGATTTAGTTAGATTAGTACACAAAGAAGGGGCTCATGGCCCCTGATTTATTTTACCCTTACAAACTCCCATTTTCCATCCCTTGGCGTGAACTCCACTTGCCATAGCCCGCCATGTCGGTCGAAGATTGGGATTATCACATTGTAATCTGTAATGGGTGTGCCTAAAATCATAATGTGGGCTTTATTCATAACCCAATCCCGAATAGATACTTTTTCTACCTCTTTTTGAAGGTGCTTAATAAACCAGTCTACGGCCTGGCTGATGCTGACTTTCCCATGAGCTTGTGCGGCCGAGATCCTTAAATAGGCTCCGGCGGCATGCTCCGGCAGATAATATTCAAACATATAGTCATGCGATCCCGCAAATTCAATCTTTGCGGTGATATCACTACTAAAATGATCTGCGACAATTTCGCCAATCTCGTTCAAAAGACTTACTGGTTCGCCGTCTGGATCCATCAGGTGCGGCATGATATTAACCGAAAATCCAGTGCCTAGCATACGTCAGAATGTTTAAATGAAGTTATTCAAAGATAAAAAATAAAACAGCACCCGACGCATGAGGGATTCGAACTCTCGTCTCCCGGCCTAATACCGGGATCTTACCTATTCCGGGCGACTACGCCTCCATTACGAATGCGCCGGTGTGCTTGTTCCGAAGTTCTTTTTCTCTCACCGCAGCTTCGATAAACTCAGCCTGATTTGTATAAGACCGGATCGTTTTCGCAACCTGGGACCCAGGAATTGCTTGCACCCATTCAGGGTAGCGATCACTCATCCAAAATTCCGAGTCATATACATCTTGAAACGTTAATTTCATTAGAATTTTCATCGAATCGTCTTCAATTTCAATCGCTGAATTTCCAAGAGAATTAGGAGCGCAGACTATGCCACAGCAAGTACCGCCGGGCGTTTCGAAATGAACTTTCTTTTTCATACATTATCAGGTTTATCGATTCGTTTAACTGTTGCGTACCAGATCCAGGGGTTTTTATCCAATTGTAGTTGCCTTGGCCCGTATTCTCGATTCCATAAAACACGGAATGCGTCTCGATGGGAATCGAATGGCCATGATTGCTCACATCTATGGGGCATAGGGTAGTGACCAAAGCCAATCGTTTCTTCATTTGTCAGTTCCTGCACCCGGCACACCTTCACATCCACAACTTCCAGCCAGAGGCGGCATGCTGCTTTGGGCATAACAGCGGGCGATAACCAATATTGACCACTGTTCATTGGGTAATTTGGCCAACTGTGCTTGTGAAAGAAAATCTTCTCAGAATCAGATTCGTCTTCAATTTTAAAATCGTATTGCCAAGTTTCCTTACACCATAAGATCGTTCCGGCAGAACCGAAGGGGGAGTTCCATTGATTTACGATCTCTGATTTCCCATGGAAGTCTTGACTTTCGCGTATGTCAACAAATCGGGAAGGCTGATCTACCAAGAATGCTATGCGACCTTTTTCGGTCGGCTGCGGCTTTATCGGCCTCACAATCGCCGAACACTTCCCCTCCAAAAGGGCATCGAGTTCGGATGGGGTTGGGTGGAGGGGCTTCATCGAATTTCTATTTTAAAAGACCTTTTAGTTTCCTCTGGAATAATGAGCGAGTCAACCTTGTCATTAAACCATCGCTCCTTGCGACTCACTTCTGCCATTAGCTTTGCTACTTCCCATAGCCTTGAAGATTTTTTCATTCTTCGATTCTGCCTTCGATAGAAAAAGTACATTCGAAAAACTAAGAAGTAATATTTAAGATATTCTATCATGGTAGTACGATTTCAGTGTTAAGGATAGATTCTTTTACGTCAAAGCCATTGCATTGCACGAACTCGGCATTGTCCGCCGCCATGGTCAGCGCATCTTTCGCGACGGAGGTGGCGTAATCGTGCATAACTTGGATTGTCCCTTCTAGCGCCCATTCCGGCCAGTCGTGCCAGTCAGGGAACGCGCTCTTGATCATTTCTTCGGCGGTTTTCATGACTTAGAAAATTTATTATCCTGAACCATTAGTTGAGGATATCTCTCTTGAATAAACGACTTAACGCTTGGCGTTAACTTTGATTTCCAATCCTTCCAGCCAATAATATTGTGCTCAACGATACCTTGAATAAAGTAGTGATTGGCTTTACTTTGCTCAGGCTGATTTGGCCTCGTCATGCCATACTTCATGAATAAATCCCAAAGAGTGGTCATGTCGTCTCTGGTCAAGTTATACTTTTCAAGAAAAGTCAGCCCTTTCACCCGAATCGGATCATTGTAATGGTCTCTCGTTTTCATTTCTCTTGTGGTTGTGGGAAGGGGAGGTCTCGGTTATTCAAGTCCCAATGCCTAATTATTAACTCCCTGCTCATGTATTCCTCGTAGAACCCATCACGGTTTTCGCGATCAGCCTTCACTGCCTCGTTGGCTAATCGTTCTGAGACTGCCTTTAAAAGCTTAATTGCGTTTGGCTTGTTTTTCCAAAGGAAATGAGCGAAGGTTACGCATCCGTATTTTCCTAACTCTTCTTGAAGTATTTCTTCGAATGTTTTCATTTGTAAGCTTGTTTTTACCCATGCCTCACCGCCACGCTTGCTTTGACTGGTTGAATAGGTCTTGGTTCATGGTAGTAGCTCGGGATTATCGTGGATGTTTCCTATCACTTCGAACGATTTGAAGTAATGCGCAAAATGAAACATCTGAGACTGAGGGTTCATTCCGCCACCTACATATTTTAAATCGAATCCAAGATTGACATATTGGACTTCGTAGACCGGGAACCAATACTCTTCTTTTGTTATTTCGATATTATTGTGAAGCTTGACAATGTCTCCTTCGTAAATTTCGACCCCATTCTTGTCCTTCCGATTGGCATACTGCTCCAAAACTACATCCCCCGAAAATGGAAGAAATAGTCCGTCTTGGTGTTGAAGTCCTGCGTCCAAGGCTAATGGCGTGATCTTTTTTAGGTCGATCATTTTCTTTGTCGGAATATGCCATCCGCGAAACTTTATCTCTCTCGCCATCTTTCTTCTAATTTGAGGTTTTGTGTTCGATTAACTTTATCCAGCCAGCGGCTTCGAGGTCGGCGACTGAGTGGCCGAGATAAGGCAATGCCACTCCGATTGAGCGTAGGTAGTCATTCAACTCACCCATGGTTTTCGGAGATGGCCATGTCCATTCTAACTCAGCAATAGCATTACGCCCATTTGCCGGAGCATACCAATAATCTGAATCGCCATTTATAATCTTCGCCACCTCAATCGCCTCTTCGTCAGTAATAGCTTCGATTGATCGTAAAAACAAAAATGCCTGCTCCTGTTCTGCTTCAATGAATGAAATGAAAGTAGATTCCTTCCATTCTTCTATGAAATTTTCCCCATGATCTCCGCAATAACAGGTGTTGATATATTGAGCGAAAAATCTCGATCTCAATGAGTCGTTTAATTGTATTTTCATTCCTTCAACTGTTTGATGATTGGTGTTGATTGATTTTTCTTTTCAACCCTCTGAACTGTGCCAGGATATACTTCATAGTGCTTATGAACGGATCCGCCCTTTTTAGAGTCGAATTCGGACGTGACTATGAAGTGCTTCCCATCGGATGTGGTTAACAAATCGCCGTATATGAAGCTATTTGTTCCTATCCAGCGCCCTTTATACTGATCATTTTTAGTCATGAGGTTTTTGCCTGCTGAGTCGTTCGGCTCTATTTTAATGGTTTTCATATCATCAGCCTGGTGATGTTTCTCATAATTTTCCCATGACCCGAACTCTTCGATCAGGTCATGGATATGGCTTACAATGCTTCCCATAGTTAATAGGGTAGTGGTCGTATTTCAGAACCCGGATGCTTTCTAAGGAGCTTTTCAACGCTCATATTGGTCTGAGATATGAATGATGTTCCGGACCCCTTGGGCGGGATTACCAGGTATCGAGGGTAGCCTTCATAGGATCGATTAATGGATCCGTCGTAAGTTTCTCCAAGCGTAACAAGATTCGCTTTTTTCTTTTTGGGAGATTGTGGTTTTGCTTTAACTGTTCCTCTGCGCATTTTTGTTGTTGATGAGGTGGTAAAAATTGAATTATGGAGCCTTTTCTTCGTCGATCGGAATGACCAGTATTTTAAGTCCTGGGTCTGATTCGGGTAACACAAGTATTGCTTTCATTCGGCCGTTCATGTTCAGAAGGACATTCCCGCCACCGGATATTTTGCCGAGGATGTCATTTACTTTACGGCAGTTGAGGCATATTCCCATTTCTGAACCTTCAAAGTGGGTCATTTCTACGGATTCGCTCGACTCGTTTGAATACACACCGGGTGGAACATCGACAGTGAACCCATTGTCTTGGATTGATAATTTTGCTAGCCCTGACACTTGATTTGCAAAAAGGGTAGATCTCGAAATTGCTGCACCAAGAGAATCCATTGTTGTAGATGCCTTCGTGGCAAACGATGTCGGCAGCATGGCTTCGTATGCCGGAAATTGAACATTTCGTAGCATCACTCTCACCGTGGTTACGTTATCTGTAACCTCGATCGAATCGTCATAAATTTTCAAGCAAGCGATTTCTCCGGAACATACTGGAAGTAATGACGCAAATGCGATAGGAACGTTGATCCTGGCATCAAGATTATCGTCGTTACGCACCGGAACTCTGCGCTCAACGAGCACGACGTTGTCGGAACTGGCAACAATCAATTCTTCGTGTTGAATGGCCACTAATATTCCCTCCAAATGCTCCTGGCTTTTCCCTTCTTCGGCAACCGAGTCTTTGCAATAGAATATAGATTTTGATAATTCGGCGAGAGGAAGAAATATTTCGACAAACTCTCCTGATAGTTTAGGAATTGTGAAATCTGCGGGATTCTCAGTTTCCAGCTGATATGAATTTCCACCGCATTCAATTCGGATGGTAAAAGCTTCGAATTGAATTGATGAAACACCGCCTGACGATTTCACATCCTTCCATCCATTGTTTTGATATTGCGAAATTTCGATGGAAGTGTCTGGTAAGGAGCGCAGGAGTTTCAATCCGAGTTCCGACGGGAATAAAAATGAATATGGTGCAGACTTTTCATCACAGGATAAAGTGGTAGTCACCAAATGCTTAGAATTCGATCCACATAGCGTCATTTGACCAGATTCGACATCAATTTTAATATATCCGAATGCGGGTACAATGGGCCTTGGATCAATGGCTTTTGCTGCTATGTTGCAAGCCTTTAAAAACTCTTTCGAGTTGACGTTGAGCGAGAATTTCTTCTCTCCCAGCTTCGATGTGCCCTTAACCTTGGGCGCCGCTGTTGTTGTCATTTTATGATGAGTGTAATTGTTTATAAAACTTGTTGTAAATGAGCCTGCGACACTTTTAATCTATCAATCACATCGATCCATGCATCTCGTTTTTCATTAAATGTGACAGGCAGTATCAATTTTGATAATATGTCGTTTGCGGCTTTGATAGATGCATAAGGCTGATAGGTTGGATCTGTTGTCCTGGTTAAGTCGCCAAACCGGATGACCTCCATTTCTTCGTCCTCCATAATCGAAAAAGCTCCATTGACATAGTTGTTGATGTCTATAAGTAGCTCGGGTGCTGGCACAACCATGAAAGCCGCATTGATGCATTCAATTGCCGATTCTATCAAACAGGACGCCTGTTTCAAGTTATCTGTGGTTGTTTCCATTTTATTGATCTGATTGCGGTGGCGAATCGGCTTGCCTTTCTGCCATAACCTCTGACAGCGGCTTCATGTTTTCGGGGATTGTTAAATTTTCTTCGCCCTCGGATAGATACGGAATCACATCCAATATTTTCGTTTTGGTAAGCGCTTCCACCTCATAAGGGATGAGGAAGTTTCGCATGCTTTCATTGATCCGGTCCAGGGCCTGTTGAATACCTTCTGCGTTAACAATCATCTGATTGACGATCTTTTTCTCTTTGCCGCTTTTCTCATCAACGGAGAAGTAGACGATCTTGGATTTGAACCATTCCTCGCCATCTTCATAGCTAAAAAGGTCTGATAGCTTGACGGGCGTTATGCGCTTTACGGAAAAATCAGATGCGCCAGTCGTAATCCTTTTGTATAGCGTTGATTCGGCCTCGGTATGGCTAACAGCGTCTACCAAGTACTGCTCATTGATGGTTTTGAGGCGTCCTGCCTCATCTTCCTTTTGATATCGAATTTGACCTAAATACCAGCTTGCCATGGGTTACAGTAGATATGAGTTGTAGATCTCGATGAAAGTTTTTCCGGCGTATTCGGCGAGTTCGCTGGACCGAAAAACGAGGCGGGAGCCGACGTACGAAAGCGAGAAGACGCAGGCGCTGACGCAGAACGAGAACCCGGAACCACCCGCGGCATGCTCAAACCATCCGTAATATTTTGGCTGGTTGTGGTTCTTCCAATCAGGAGCCCATCCTTCGTTTAGAGCCCTGGCAATAATTGTCAGCTGGTGATAGGCAAAGGTTGATTGGCGATCGACATCCGGCACATCGGAAAAGTTTTCAATTGTGTGCGGAACGATACCGACAATGTCGCAAGCATCTTCATAGGACCGCACCCTGTCAGTGATTTTTTGCTGAAAATTGTGATCGGGAAATAGCTTCTTTAAAAGCTCTTTTTGATCGGAGTTACCTGCATTGAAGGCAGATTGAGCACTTTGGACAGTGATGTCCAGTTTAGCATTTTTCATGTTGGTTTGTTGATTGAAGTGAATTTAATTTAGAATAGCGTCAGCTGTTTTTTGCCTTCGAGACATGACATCAGATTCTTTTTTGCTTCGGCGAAATAACTTGGTTTCAGCTCAAAGCCGACTGCTTTTCGATTCATCTGAACGGCTTGAAATGCCTCACTCCCAATGCCCATGAATGGGGTAAAAACGGTATCTCCCTTGTTGCTATAAAGATGGATGAGCCTTTCGATTGTTTCCAGTTGTAAAGGAGCAATATGTTTCTCGTCATCATCTTCCCGAGCATTTCGGAATCCATTCAGTGTTTTTCCGTAGTTGATATCCATCCAAACGGGGGAAGCGTATTTTTGCCATAGATCGACGGATAAATCGGTGTTGGTTACCGGGTTAGACCTGTCTCCATCCTTACGAAATACCAGGATATAATCAGGAATGCCGACTCTTGACATAGTGCTATCCTTTTTTACCTGCTTGTGCAATAGGCCTAATGCTTTGGTCCGCTGCATTTCGACCACAGGATCTTTCCAAATCGTAATTCTCGAATGGTAAATGAATCCGACAGATTCGAAAACATCCTTGATCATGCCGGAGAAGTCACGGAGCCCAATAAACCCCTCTTTGCCCTTTTGAATCGGCAAGTCCATGCAATGCACCGCGACATTCCGCCCCTGCATCATGATCCTGAAAAGTTCAACTACCAGGTACTTGAATTGTACGAGAAATTCAGTGTAGTCCTTGCAGTTTCCCATGTCTTCAATTTTGTCACTGTACGTGTAAAGATCTGCGAACGGTGGGCTAAATACGCTGAGGCCGATTGACTCATCAGGGATGTCTTTGATGAGCTGAACCGAGTCGCCACATTGAACAGAATACCATTCGTTCTCTTCGGATTCAACATCGTAATATTTTGATGTTGCATTGTCTGGATTCAAAAGGACATTTGTCGCTTCTCTCATCTCTGTTTTCATTATTTCAAATTGGCTTTCTTTTTGGTTGATGGCCCGGATTACGTTCGACATTGTGTCGGTAGTGATCAAGTAAATGTTAACTGGTTTGTTCTGCCCGAATCGATATGACCGGCGAATGCCCTGGTAAAGTCCTTCGAAGCTAAAATCCGGCGAGGCGAAAATTTGATTGTGGCAATTCTGATAGTTCATGCCGAAGGATGCAATTTTAACCTTCGTGATTAGAACCCGGAAATTGTCATCGGCGAATCCGAGCAGCTGAGTTTTCTTCCATTCGGCGGAATCGGAACCTTTGACCTGAACAGAACCAGGGATCAATTTTTCAAGCGTATCGCCCTCCTCATTGTGCTTTACCCAAATAATAAAACTCTCATCTGGTTTGCTTTTGACGATTTCAACAACTTCGGAAATTCGCTCATTCATAGTCATCCGAAGCTCAGAATTGAAATTCGTCGCAGAGACAACGACATCGTTGAAAAGCAATCCATTATCCCTCTTCGAAGTCTTGATCTTCCTTTCGATAAGATTGAGCTCTGGCAAGCTGTACCCTTCCATTTTGAATCCAATGTCGGACGGACTACTGAGCATGATCGCCCATGATCCGACGAACCGGTAGAATTCTTTCACAGCGTGCCCTTTCAACCGCCACTTGGAGGTTTCTCCGCCATCGTGAACGAAATACATCGATAGCATTTCGTTTCGAGTCATCACATCAAGGAATTCGCAGTGGTTGCCCAATTCCATCGGATCATTCGGCGATGGGGTAGCGGTACAAGCCAATTTGTAGGGAGTGTTTCGGAATGCATCAATTATTTGATTCCGCATGGCCCCTTCAAAGTTTTTCAGGATTGATGATTCATCCAGGACTACGCCGGCATAGATACTAGTGTCGATGTTGTGCAGCTGGTCATAGTTTTCGACATGGATGTTTGCCATATCAATTCCAAACTTACGCGCTTCCTTGATGGTCTGATCTTTGACGGATAACGGTGCAAGAATAATGCTCGGCATCCCGGTTCGTTTTGATACTTGTTCGGACCATGCTAACTGCTGAATCGTCTTGCCGAGGCCGCAATCTTCGAAGAATGCATGTTTACCTGCTTTCAAAGCTCGCTGCACGCAGAATTTTTGAAACGGGAACATGTGCGGGTTGAGGTCACAAAGATCTACGTCAAAGCCTGATGATACCGGCCGCCGCTGCTTGGCGGATAAAAATTCCAGATAGTTCATTGCTTGTTGATGAAGTATGTTCAGTAAAGTGGTCTTTTGTTTGAGATCATCACGATGAACAGAGCATCGCGTACCTCATCATTCATTTTGCTAGTAATCCCAGTATTTTCGACGATGAACTTTTTGCCAGAATGCGTCCATTTCCCATCCTTTTTAAGAATTCCTTTTACGAGCGGCTTGATTTCTTGTACTTCAAATCCCTCTTTTTGGAGCATCTTCATCAGGATTTGACCTGATGCATGATTTTGACCTACTTTTTTTGAAATTGCCTGCGATACTCGGCCCGTTGTTTTGCGAAAATTGGCTTTCTTGTTCAGCCATCCGGCTTCCATTAGGATGACTGAACAAGATGGTCTGGAAACTGCCAGTATTTCATCAATCAAATTCTCGTTGCTGATTGCTTTCGCCAGCTCCCATACCTTGGTGTCAGCATTCCAAATTGCGACGCCTGACCGGTCCAAATCCGGGTCTATTCCAATAATGTGCGTCATGCGATTGAATTGAAATAGGATAAGAAATTGGCTTTTGCTAATTCCGGCGACCAGCATTCTAATTTTTCCTTCGATTCCCTGCCTAGCATCAAGCTTTCCCATTCACATTCCAGCATCCACCGGTCAATGCTTTTCACTGCTTTGTGTAATGGAAATTGAAACTCGAACATGTCGGCAATGATCTGCATCAACTTATCCTCGGCGGCTGAATACTGTGGTATGAGATTTTTAATTGGCTTCGGGATATCCAGAAGGTATGCTTCGCTGGCATCGTGTAACAGTGCCGCCATGGCGTACTCACGGCTTACAAGATTGGCACACATTACGCTGTGCTGAGCCACGGAGTAAAATTTTGGCAGATGTCCTCCGAATCGGCACTGATGGGAAAGCCCATGGGCGATATCTTCCAGGCATATCATTTCAGGCTGAGGATTGAAAACATCCATGTAGATGCCGGTGAAAGTCCGGATGCATCCTTCCATGTTTAGGGTTTCTGTTCGCATGATTTTAAGTTTGATGATGAAATGGTGATTAACGGCGGCGGGATTTTGCCGTTTCTGGAAACTCAATAATGTTGCACATCTCGCGAAGTCGGTCAGAGACCCTTTTCCCATACATCGTGTGAATTTCTTCCAGTGTATGGTTTGATGTGATATGGGTTAAATTGTGCCATCCGCCTTGATACCTTCCTTCGATGATGTCACCCATGACGTTCTTTTCATTGCCGAAGTGCTTTGCAGTGGCTTCGGTGCCGAGATCATCAAACAGGCGACCGATAACCTTTTGACCAAAATGCTCATCTGAATTCTTGATCTCAAAGTCGGCGATGTATTTGTCAATTACTTCGGGGCCGTGTTCGGCATATTGGTCCGCGATGGTCTTGCAGTCATATTGAGCATAGCAGGCGTGTGGATTTTTCGCACACAGTTGCATCAAACTTGTTTTGCCGACGCCAGTGTCACCAACCAGTGCAATGCCTTTCCAGAGCGAGAATTCAGGGCTTTGCTGCTCAAATCTTTCATCTCGCGTAAAATACAGACAAAGTAGCTTAACAACTTTTTCATTATCCTCGTCGATTGCAAACGGAAACTTCCACTTGCGTTCGATAGCGCGAGTTTGTCCCAATCGTAGTAGAAGATCCTTGAAGGACTTCGCGTCGAACGAAGGGAATACTCGCTCACGTTCGACTTTCGCTTTGTAAGCGAGGTTGAATAGCCGTTGTCCCTTTTCTTTTCTCGCTCGCGCAATGGCATCTTCAATTGCGAATTCTCGCTCTTTTTCGGTCAGTTCAGGAAAAACCTGCGGGTTAGAGTTCCACATCGCAATCGCTTCCTTTTCCTCGGTAGTTAGGGGAACCGATGGAAGTAGGTCTAAGAGTACCTGGCTTTCCGTTTCCTGATGTTGGTTTGTTGGTGAAGTCATTTTGCTTAAATGTTGATAGTCTGCCAGGAATGTGGAATGTTCCACCTTTTCGATCTTGCTCTACAATCCACTTCGGCCGGCCGCGTTCGTTTGGTTGGGACCAGTAAACCAGAAATTTCGTATAGAGCTCACTTGGGTATGCATTTGGGTGTTCGTCATCGTATTTTTTGAGCAATGCAGCTAATACCTTGCATTTAATAACTCCAAGCTTATCAGACACAAGGTCAAATCTGGTTTCTGACTTGGGGGGGCGCGGCGCAACCGGGGGGGCATTTTCTTTTTTCGGGTCTATGATAGGGTCACCCTTATTTTTAAACCCCTCTTTCTCTGCGCCGACGGGCGCTAAAATTCCTTTACTATCCTGTTCTTTTATTTCCTTTACTTTACTTTGTGTACTTATTGCTGAGTTTAGTGTAGTTATTGCAGCAATAACCCTGGTTTCTGTTGCAACAACCTCGTATTCTTTTGCAATAACCCCACCTCTTTTTGCTTTTAGGTACCTGTTCTGAATACCAGAAGACGTAAGCACATTCAGTGATTTAAACCGATCTTGATCGAATAAATCAATATCCAAACATGTGACAACAATTGACTTCACATCGGTTTCGGAAATGTCGTTTTTCAGGTAATCAGCAACGTCAAAGGCCAGATTTGAGTCATATCGTATGAAGTACCCTTGATCTCCGTAAATCAGACAAAGTAAATATTCGTAAACCACAAGGCCTTTGAGGCCCCAGACAGACATAAGTCGTCTTATTTTTCGATCCCCGAGCATGTTAGAATCCTTTGGGAAGTATTCTAATCCGGGTTTGTGAGGTCTGGCCATGGAAAGTGTAATTACTAAGTCTTTTTAATTCGTAAGCCGGTTTTTATCGCTTCGTCAACTCCCATACGGTCATGCACCTTACTGTGGCAGTTTTGGCAAATAGCCATCCATGTTATCACTTCAAGGAGATACCTGCCTCGGCCAGCCCTATGATGGATCTGTGTTGCTCGTTTTATGCATCCGGATAACGCGGCTTCGCATTTTGGTCGAACTTTCAAAAAATCAATTCGCAGCCGGGTGTATTCTTTCAGCTTCTCGGCTTGTTTTTTGCTCACTGCCGCGATCCGCTGAGGCTTCTTGATGATGTACTGGTGAAACAGGCAGTAGAGCTTTGAAAACACCGGATTAGTACACCCTGGATGTTTACAGGTTTTTGCCACGGCGCCGAGGTTTGTGATCACCATCATCCATTCTCACTGCGCGCTTAACTTCGCTGACAAAGCAGATGATCATGTAAACCATGCCGCCTGCCATGGCTAGCATTATACATAGTGAAATAAGGCTCCAAAGTTTGTCGATAGGTGTCATTTTTTTTGGATAGTTGAGGATGAATGATAATTGGAGTCAGGTGAATTCGAGACGTTTGTTGTCCCGGACAATAGTGGTTTCGAAAGGGAAATCAGATTTTGATATTTTTTGAATTTCGTATTGCAAGACCGTCGATCCGGTAAACACCACCCTTTTCTGATCTCCGATGCTGATCTGCATGTGAAGGCATTTACTGTTGCCTTTGCCGGGATATTTGGATGTTTCAATGCGGTAGTCGTGCACTACTATTTCGGTATTAATGATCCGGTCGACGTCGATTTTGTCCCCTACGAACCCTTTGCTTTCAGGTTGTATCCCGAATTCCTTGAACTTCTTTACTTTTTCCATGGGAGAGTACTTTGATGAGGTTTAGACAGTTTGCGTGCTTTGCCCATCCTTTGTACGCGGCGATCGATTCAGGTCCTTTGCCTTTGGCGATCGCTCGGGCAAAGCTCTTCTTGATTGACTTTCGGAGCATAGTGTGCGTGTGGTACATCCGGTACCCTACGAAGTCAATGCCGCGGGATGCAACCGGAAAGATTTGATAGTTTCCTTTGACGTCTAATCCTAATTTGTCTCTCAGGTATTCCCGGATCTCGGAGAGCAGCTGGTGTAATGCCGGCTTACTGTCCCCAAGAATTACCAGGTCGTCGCAATACCTGAAATAGTGCTTAACATTTTTCATTTCCTTAATCCAGTGATCGAAGTAGGTTAGATAAAGATTTGATAGAAACTGGCTGAGGTAGTTCCCGATTGGAAGTCCCTCTGAGCTGTCGATGATCGAGTCAATCAGCCACAACAGGTCGGGATCTTTGATTTTTCGACGCACTATGGATTTCATGATTTGATGATCGATACTTGGGTAAAATTTCCTTACGTCCAATTTTAGGCAGTACTTAGTTTCCGGCTCGTTTTTCAACGCTGCACTAACTCTCGATGCGGCCAGGTGAATTCCTCGCCCTTTGATGCATGCGTACGTGTCATGCGTGAAAATTGAGGTCCAGATTGGTTCCAAAATATTCATGATGGCGTGATGTACAATCCTGTCTGGGAAGTAAGGAAGCCTTGATATCTCTCTTCTCTTTGGTTCAAAGATCACAAACGTGGTGTACTGCGATGTTTTGAACGATTTGTTTCGAAGCATGAGGTGCAAGGCTTGTAAGTTATATTCCTTGTTGTGATCATGTTTTTTGATGCCATGCTGACTGAGCTTACCTTTTCTGGCTCTCCTATCGGCCAGGTGAAGGTTTTCGATACTGCAAACTTTTTCGTAAAGATTTCCCGTCCGTTTCATAGCCTATGCTTTGCGACTCGCTTTTTCTTGCGATACCAGCGCGTCATAAAGGTTATCAGGTCATTTTTTGGCATGTTGCCAAGGTCTGCGCTGCAATTTCTTGATTTTGCATATGTGGGAGCCGACGTTCGAATTCGAGTTGTCGTAGTCGTTGTCGTTGAACGAGAACCTGGAACTACCTGCGGCATGCAGTGCACAACCCATTATCTTTATTCGATCACCATCCAATCTCGGTAAATATCCAGAAACGTTTCCCCGGCGTATTCGGCCAGTTCGCGGGACCGAAAAACGAGGCGGGAGCCGACGCGCGAACGCGAGTTGCCGTAGACGCCGTCGCTGAACGAGAACCCGGAACCACCCGCGGATGTTGACCGCATGTCAAACCAAGGGTAGTACTTCCACTCGCTTGAATTGTCCCAATTTGGTTTCCAGCCTTCATTTAGTGCTTTCGCTATCCGTTCGAGTTTGTGGAATGCAAATTCGGCGACAGCTCCATCATAATCATTTATGGTCTTGGGTTTTAGTCCCAGTACTTCACATGCGTCTTCATAACTTTTCACTCGGTCTGTGATTTTTTCAATCAACACATCGGCACCAATCAAATTTTGAAGAAGGGCCTTTCCTTTTGGTCCGGCTGAGTTGAATGCCTTGATGGCATTTTCTTTGGTGATTTGGATTAATTCTGTCATTTCTGTCTTGGATTGTGGATGATACGATGGATTTCAATAAACTGTTTTCCGGAGTATGTCGCCAGTTCTGATGTTTTGAAAACCCGGCGGGAGCCGACGCCCGAAAACGAGTAGTCGTAGCCGACGCCGCGGAACGAGAACCCGGAACCACCCGCGGCATTTTCGTCCCAATAGAAGTATGGATAATATTTGTACTGGTCGTCATCGCTCCAATCCGGATTCCATCCTTCGTTTAGTACCTCATTAATCACATCGTCCTGATGAACTGCGAACATGTATTCTGCCTGATCTTCCAAGAATGAGAAATCTTCGATAGTCTTTGGCTTGATGCCTTTGATCAGACACGCATCTTCGTAAGATTTGACCCGATCCGTGATTTTCTGGCTTAGCGCAACCTCTCCGAGTAGGTCTTTGAGAAGTTTTTTCCCAGCCCTGTCGGCTGACTCAAACGCTTTGATGGCATTTGACTTTGAAATTTGAAGGTATTCTGTTGACATGTTATTGATTGTTTGTGATGAGCGATATTGATCCACAAAGTGGACTTGGAAATATGTCCAAGCGCATTATTCCAAAACCCTTAACTTTTGACTGGATCTGTTACAAGACGGATCTCGTAAGCTGAAATGGTGGTATTTTCGTCCAGTTTTAATACAACCGGTTCTGTGTATACGATTGATTTTCGATCGATAAGCATTGAATAGATCGAAGTGATATACCGACAGCAGAAGACGTTATTATCTCCATCCAAATATTTCCTTACTTTGAATCCGACGCCTTCCGTTGTTGGTGCAATAAAAAGCCGGTTGTCCTCAATGTAAAATTCAACGTGAGATGGATCATTCATTAGTTCAACGAGCCCGCGCGACATCCGGAATGTTCCGTTTGCTCTGGTTGAGATAAACGTCGGGCGGTTTTTTCGAGGCGATCTGGCACGGTGAATAGCTACGGCTCGTTTGACGTTTGACTTGTTAATACGCTCCATACTGAAAGATGAGGTTACTTATATTCAATTATGATGAAGTGGAATTTGACACGCTAAAAAGGAAGATCATCGTCATCGTCCGTAGGTGGCGGGAGGGTGGCTGATGGGGGCATTGATGTTGATGGCGTTGGGCTGACAGGTTGAGCGACTGGTTTATTCTCCCGGTAATTTTTGAGTTCTGCGGCTAATTGCGCGCCAATCTCATCATCTTCTTTGGCAAGTGAACCGCCGAATGAGAAGATCGGATAATAATAAGTGCCTCGTTCATTTTCACCTGTCCCTACGCTTGCAACTGAAATCCATTCATCGTTTTGACGTACGCGGCTTTTGCCGACTGTGTCGCCCCAAGACTTAATGGCTGACCCGCGGAGTCGGATGCAAATCAAGTCCTGTAATTCCGACATGGCAAAAATTACCATTGTGTAGTGACCACCGTTGGCGTTTACCTCGCCTTTAATGTCGCGCCATAGTCCCTTTGCAATGGTATTGCCATCTTTCCAGCGGACATTGAGCTCTTCTCTGCCGACATATTGAACCACATTTGAAAAAATGCCCTGGCGAAGATTTTCATCGAACCCGCGGACGCAGTACCGTTCACTGATGATGAAAAATTTGAACGGCAATGTTTCCGGAATTTGTTCAGCCGACTCTGAATTGTAATGGCTGAATGTTTGACCTTGTCCGTCCCAATCGTAGTATCGTTGGACGGGGTTTACTGCTTGGGTAGATTCGTAACGTGACATAAATTTATTGGTGAACTGTTGATAACGGTGATGAATAAACGATTATTAAAAGCCGAGCTCTACCTTTCTTTTTTTGATCAGATTTGTGAGCTCTATTGGTGTCATGAACATGTATTTCTGTTTTTTTAGCCACCATACCTCGGATAGCAAGTATCGGTTGATTTGACATTTCTGATTCTTGTGGTGGGTTAGAAGCCCTTCCTTCCTCCAAAAAATGATCAGATTCGCAGATACATTCAGGATACGCTGAGCTTCGCTACTGTTTATATAAACCTCTGGAAGCGCATCTCCTTTGTGCAGATGTTCTTTGATTTGGTCAAAGTCTTTCCGGAATTCGGACATGACAGCGATTTGATTGCGCATGTGCGATTCAATATTTTCTAACGTCATTGATTCAGTGTCGTTTAAAAAGCTGGTCAATCTTGAATTTGATGGCCGGCGAAAGGATAGAGAGTGCCAAGATGAGGACGATAGCTACCGATTTCATGAGCGTACGGATCGATGCTTTTTTGATTTCTCCTCTTCGGCTTTCATCCGATTGATATATCGATAGATGGTTACAAATGAATGGATCTTTATGCCGCAAATTGCCTCGGCGTTTTTTACAATGTGGGTAACCGCCTCATGTGATCGAAATCCGTTTTTGATCAACTTTGTGTATTCATCGTAGACTTTCTGTCGGTGTCCTTGTTTTTCCAGCCTGAATGAATTCTCTAATGTCGCTTCCATGGGTTGTAATAATTGATGTTAGGATATTCGCTTGATCAGATCGTAATTGGATGGCATCCGCTTCAAGAACCGGCCTTCCTTGGTATAAAACTCGCCCTGATCGTCTTCAAATTCATAAAGGCTGCCTGGTGGTAGTTGGCGGACGATCTTGCGATGTTGCGGTTTATTTGCCTTCAAGCAGGCCTTTTGACTTTTTACCAGGTAAACTCCGCCAACTTCGAGATTGATGATTGGTGTTGATCTCATGATGCCATTTGGTCCAGGTCATAAATCATTGCCGATATCAGTGCGTGAAGCTTATCAAGGTGACCTAGCCGTTCAATGACATCGAGATAGGTTCTTTCGTCCGGTCTTTTCTTGTATGCCCTAACGCTAATGTTGTATAGATAATACAAGTCTGCGTACAACTTACTCCATGTATCATGGGAGCTGATGCCCGTCATTCTGCAATACCCATTAACCAGCCTCAAAATCTTTGTTCTATCGCTTTGTTCTGGTATTGCCGTATTGCTCAGCGGCAAAGCCATTACCTGTCTTGTTGCTCTGCTTTTACTTACTTCAAGATTTTCAATTCTAGATTCCAACAAGCTCAGTCGCTGCTCATGTTCGACCATTACCTTTGCACTGTCCAATAACTGCTCTGCTGTGGACTTCGGCTTTATTGACACCGTTCCACTTTTCAAAAGCTCTGCTATCATTCGATTGCACCAGAGAGAAAACTTGGTATTGAGTCGGCGTGAGAATTCCAAAACTAGTTCTTGGTGAATCCATGATCCGCCAGCATCGCCGTTTTTCACGGTTCGAATATCTTCGAAGCGCAATTCAGTGTCATCCATAACGGCATTTTCGAACTCTTTCCAAGTTTTTGTTCTGAAAATGTCATCCGGCTTCTTGTTGAATGCCTTGGCCATGAGGGTGGCGTTTGCCATTACCTGTCCATCAATCACCTCGAATTGGATGGGACTACTCTCGTATTCGAAAATCTGGATCATGCTGTTTTTAAAGTTTGTTGATGAAGTGTATTTGATATCCGGTGTTTTTGGTTGCGGCACACCGGAAAGCCTACTCTCGGTCGATTATGATTCCAGACTTACGACTTATCTGCCGGTTGCGGTATCTGGTTCCCTCTCTGATTTCACAGCACAACATCAGAAACACACGGTGTTGCCGTACACGTTATACGGTTTATTTACTCCTTAACGGGGCTGTTCGTGTCGCGCGGTAGTGGGAGGGCTCGAACCTCCGACCCATGGCTCTGACCAACCGAGCTACATTACCACCATGCTTTTTATTCGAGAATCATGTCCAGGTATAGGGATTCAAATTGACTACTTGCGTACAGTGCAAGTTCGGGCGATTTGAAGGACAGACTTAAAGACCCCGCTCCGGAGAGAATCAAAGATAGATCGCCAGTTAATTTTAAATCCCCTGTCCGTTCTTGAATGGCTGCTTTATTGATAAATGGAAAGAATTTGGCTTGCATTGGATCGTTTTGATTTGCGACCCATCCATCATTCAGGGCGCTCGTAACTATTTCTAACTTCTCAAAAGCAGACCTGCTTAGTCCTTGATCAACAGAAAGCACTTCACAGGCGTCCTCGAATGATTTTATTTTAATGACCATGATCAATGCTAAGTTTTTTTTATTAATGAATAATTTCAAATTTAGAAAAGTAGAATGCATTATCCGAATAGCATCCAATCTCGGTAAATATCCAGAAACGTTTCCCCGGCGTATTCGGCCAGTTCGCGGGACCGAAAAACGAGGCGGGAGCCGACGTCCGAAAGCGAGTCGTCGTAGCCGTAGACGAGGAACGAGAACCCGGAACCACCCGCGGACATATTGAACCAGGGATAGTATTTGTATTCGTCCCAATCTTCCCAATTTGGCTTCCAACCTTCATTCAATGCCTCAGCGATAATGAATAGCTTTGCAGCGGCATTAATGCCCTTTTGGCGATCAGATGCGGGATGAGGATAGGGGATTTCGAGTTGCGAATCCAAGCCAAGCGCTTCGCAAGCATCTTCGAAAGTTTTGATTTTGGTAGTGATATCCATGTTGATTGGTGATAAAGTGTGAAAATGCCGCTAAATCAAATGATTTGGTCGTTTGGACTTTGTGATGTTGTTTTGCGACTGTTATTACTTATGCAAATATATACAAGTACATATTTCTATGCAAGAAAAATATGTACTTTTTATAGATTTTTTTTCATGGATATCCTAGGTCGAATTAAAATGGTTGTTAGTTATTTGATAGCCAGTAAGTTAGCATCCTCTCAGCAAGACCTTGGTTTTAAGCTCGGCTACTCAACGAAAGGGGCGTTTTCGAATATTTTAAATGGACAAGTATCTATTCCTAAAAAGTTGATCCAGAAAATTGGTTCTTTGGATGACCGGATCAATCAGCATTGGATTGAAACCGGCGAGGGGTTGATGCTTTTTTCGAGATCCGAAGCTGAGGAAATCGGATATCCTGATGGTTCCGAGTCTGTGATAAAGAACAAATCTGGTAACGAATTTATCGATACAGAAAAGGGTAACTCTTTCATGCTTGTTCCTTTGGTGGAGTACTATGCGTATGGTGGTTACCTTTCTGGATGGAGTGACCCCGACTTCATAGATGACCTTCCGAAGCATATGATAAGCGTTGATGTATACAACAAGGGCGATTATCGCGCCTTTCGAGTAAGAGGAGAAAGCATGAATGACGGCACACTGGAATCCATAATTGAAGGGGATATCATCACTGGCCGGATCATTGAAAAGCCACTATGGTTATCCAGGTTCCATATTCATCAATACAAAACCTTTATTATTGTCCATAAGGATGGGGTTCTGGTGAAACGCATTAAGTCGCACCTTGTTGAGGATGGAAAGATCATCGTTGGATCGCTCAACCCAGACAAGACTATCTATCCAGATCAAGAAATTTATTTATCGGATGTTTACGAAATGATGAACGTGGTAGATTTGTACAGGAAGACGAAATTTTTGTAGATCCATTGATAGGTATGCGTATGAGACATATTCCCTATGTGATAAGCATCATTCTGTGCATTGCGTTAAGTGTGGATTCGTTCGGCCAGGCGAGTCGATCCGACAGTATTAGTTCTTTGCGAACCAGAATTGACCGACTGACAATTGAGGTCAAAAGCAGGAGTGATTCATTGATTTTGGCAAAAAGCATTCTGGCTCGACTTGAAGCAAACGCGTCAATTGAAAAGTTTTCTGAGGCACATAAGGGCATCATTGTAACTGCAATAGTTTCAACCGGAGGAGTTATTCGAAGGGAGCCTGATCCCGTCTCGGAGAATGTTCTGTTTGTGGAAAATGGAACAGCAGTTAGATTACTTGACTATGATAATGGGTATTGGGCCGTTAGTAGAGATCTCATCACCGGATTTATTTCCGAAATGTTCATTAATGAAACTGATGATATTAAGCGATACAAAATAGCATTGAAAGGGCGGCAGAATGATTTAAAGCAACAATTAGCGGATAACAAAGCATCGGAACTTCGAAAAAAGGAAGAAGATCGTGAATTACTTCTGCAAAAAATAGAAAAGGAAATCGAAGTAGAGGCTGCTTTATGGAGGAAAAAGATGATAGGGAAATACGGAAAAACTGTGGGGCAGAAGGTCATTGATGGATATTACTGGGTTGGGATGTCAGCTGGAATGGCCAGAGATGGACTTGGAGATCCAATGAGCATTAATAAGTCGGTTGGCAATTGGGGAATTCATGAGCAGTGGGTTTATCCAGATATGTATCTTTATTTTGAAAACGGAAAATTGGCGAGTTATCAAAATTCGCAATAGAACCTATACTGGCTTCTTAAAAAATGCATGATCCATTAGTGCCAGGGCGTTTTCCTCTTGCTCGACATCTTCATAAATCCGGAAGCTGGAAATTGATTCGTGTCCTGTAATCAGCATGATCTTTTCGCGGTCTATGCCTTGTTTCCTCATCATACGCACGCCGGACCGCCTGGCCGCATGCGTCGATACTGCCTGCCATTTTTCAACAATCTCATCAACCCTTTCGCCGCCCTTGGTGTAGCTGAGGATTACCGGTTGCGTCACGCCGCAGATTCTGGCTATTTCTTTGATTCCTTTGTTGAATGTATCGTAGCAGTATATCCGCGGCATTTGTCCTCCGCGCTTATCTAATATTTCCTGAATAATCCAGTGCATTGGAGCGGTTACTAGGTTGCCGGTCTTTTTCGTCTTTCTGGTGATCATCCCATCGGCGAAGGACTCGGGCTTTAATTTCGAAAAGTCCGAGAACCGCATACCGGTGAATGCGCCGATAAGGAAAAGATCCCGAATATCATCATACTGATCAGAGAAATTGGACAGGTCCTTTTTGTGAATTGCCAGCAGCTCGTCATACGAGAGTGAATACTTCCGTACCCGCTCTCTTTTCGCGCTAAAATCACGATCTCGGTAGTAAAGGAACTTATTAATGCCTGCGTTCTTCGCAGCCGTCAGGATGATTTTTAGGGCAGAGAAACAGGTGGAAATGGAGTTCTGTGCATAGCCTTTTTCTTGAAGAAACCTATTGAACCTGTCTCGGAACAACATATCCATATCCTTGAAGTCAATGCTGGTCTTTTTCTTTGAGCAGTATTCGGTCAGGTTGTTATAGGCCATCGTAACGATCCTGGCATTGGAATTTTTTTGACTAACCATTTTTTCAGAAAACGACTTTGCAAAGTGAAGCAGCGTAAGACTCGGGTCGGCTTTTTTGCGCCCCATCTCAATGTCTAATAGCTCGCGGAGCAATGTATCGGAAACATCCAGATCGTCAATTATGAGCCTTCGGTAGATGGTTACTATTGCCTTCCTCATCCGGTCCAAGGTCTCGTTTCGAATCATCGCATCGCTGACGCCTTTTTTGTCTCTGATCATCTGCTTTTCGGGGTTCCAATTTGCTGGCGCAATTCTCTCGCCAGTGGCGTACTTGAATGGTTTTAGATTCCCGTATGAGAAGTACATATTAATTGGCGTTTCCTTTGTGCCTTTCGCGTCTTTTAAGTAAAATGTAACAGTTGCCATAGCGGTATATTTGTATCGGGGTAAGCCGGGGGAAAGACCGGGGTAAGGTTTGGGGGAAAGATTTATCATAAAAGTATTTAATGTTCGTTAAATCCGCCAAATCCAAAAGTGCCCGTACTGCGCAGAATCAAGGTATTTTAAACTAACGTGAAGCGCGTTTTGATCGAAAATTGCCAACCTTGTTAACAAAGCATTAATACAGCGCTTAATCAGGTTGTTTTTTACATTTTCCGGGTAAAATATTGGGGAATTTTGGGTTGGGGTAAAAAAAATCAGGCGGGGAGAAGCCCCCGCCTGATACAGTTAACCTAAACAACACGTTAAGATTTCATTGGTGTCGCGTTTATCGGTTAATGAGCACTTTCCGGCTGCTGACTTCGCCGTTTTCGTGCGTGATTGTTAGAATATACATGCCCACCGCGAGATTTTTTACATCTATGGTTTTCGACACGGTTTCGCCCGATTTGTAAACGGTCGCACCGATCATGTTATGCATTTCAACGGATTTGACCTGGTTCCAATCCGTACTTTTCAGGTAGAGGACATCGGAGACAGGGTTTGGATAGAATTCTGATTTCAGGACCAGATCATTAAAGCTTATTTTGATAATCTTACTGTAAGCGAACGTCTTATCCAAGTCCACCATTTTCAAGCGGTAGTAATTGTTTCCCTGCGCCGGTTGCTGATCAACGAACTTGTAAGAAATCAGCGAACTGCTTTCTCCATGGGATTTTTCCGTGCCGATCGCCGCCCAGTTTTTACCATTAGTGCTGCGTTGGATTTCAAAGCGGTCGCTGTTGGTTTCCTCGGTCGTGCGCCAGTTCAAAGAAATGGTATTCTCGGTCTTCGAGCCAATGAAATCGACCAAAGTAACAGGAAGTGAGCAATCCCTGAAGGCCATTAGCGTATCCGTGCAATTGCCAAGCGTAGCCACAATTACCGCTGTCTCCTTGCTTGGAACGCCGGTGACAGTATTCCCGTCTACTGTTCCTTTGTTGGTCGTGATCACAGCACCTGGCGTTGCGGTGAAATACACCGTGTAAGTGTTCAGGTCGCCGCTGCACAAGTATTCCTGACCGGAAATTGCAATGGTTGGGTTTTGACCCACATTGACCGTGGCCGATTGTCCCGTTATAGCTGTTGTGGCCCCGCCTGCTCCGCTCACATTGGTAAGGTTGTAAACAAATGCCCCTGTGGCGTTCGTCGGCGCATTGACCGTTGCCGAGGTGTTGGAGCCGGTAGTCGTGGTCTGCAGAACCGGACCGCCATTGATCGTGTAGCTAAATGTGAAAGGTGCGATACCATTCACTGCTGTAAATGTAATGACCGGTTCGGTATTATCCTTGCATACTTCCGTAGCTCCCGAAATGGTTGCTGTAAGGTTGTTGGCAACGGTGACTGCGGCGGTTTGTGCCGAGGGAGGTGTCAGTGAGCAGGATTGTGCGTCAGTTACGCTCACGAGCTCATAGGTGAATACCCCTACTGTGCCCGTTGGCTGACTTACAGTGGCAGTTGTCTGGACACCTGTGGTTGAAACTGTCTGGTTGCTACCGCCATTAACCTGGTAGGTGAAGGTATAAGGCAATGTTCCGCCTGTTGCTTCAAATGTAACGACTGGTGCGGTTGCGCCCTGGTTGACGGTCGTGGTACCTGTCAGAGAAGAGCCTGTAATCTGATTGACGGTCAGCAGAGCCGCGGCGGATGTGCTGGTATTACATGGATTGGAGATGATACAGCGGTATTCCGACTGGTTGTCCGCTGCCGGTACGTTCGAAAGTGTCAGCGTCGCATCGTCAGCGGTAGGGTTGGAGCCAACCGTAATGTCAGCAAATGAGCCGCCGAATGGCTTTTTCTGCCATTGATAAGTGACGCCCGCTTGTGAAGAGGCCACCGTAAACGAAGTACTTGCCCCTGCGCAAATCGTTTGGGCATCAGGCTCGTCGGTAATCGGCGGTGCTGGGGTAGGAGTTACCGTCACTGTAAATGAGCATGTAGGGGCAGTTCCAATGCCATTCGAGGCAGTTACAAGCACGGTAGTTTCGCCGGCAGGGAATGCGTAAGGAAATGCGATCGGGTTGCCGCCTACACTGTAAGTAATGGTCGCCACCGGACATGCGTCAGCAGTAGCCGCGAATGTTTGTGTGGATGTACAAGTTCCGGCATCAGGAGAGAAAGTTTGGTTGCCTGGGCAGAATGTGATGACAGGTACCGAAGTGATGGTTGTAACGGTCGGGTTGTTGGTGCCTGGTATGTTCGGATCGTCTGTCAGGACGTCCGCAAAGTTCGACCCCGAGACTGTACCCTGCGTTGAGATCTCGCAATCAGATACCGGAATATCGGCATTAATGGTCACTCTGAATTTGATGGTGGTATTTTTGCCAGCAGGGAGGGTGAAGCCACTTCCGGATCCGTTCACGGTAACCGTTTCTCCTGCCTGTACGGCTTCGGTCCTCGCTGGACGCGCTGTTTGAACTGCCGGCTCCGAAACCACTTCACGCGAAGGTTCGGCGGATGGCGTGCCAGCGGCCACTTGTGGTGCGATGTTCGGAGCGGCCGATTCTTCGGTTATGGCTGCGACGCGTTCCGGAGAAGGCTCCATCGCTTCACGCAACGGACTTACGCTGGTTGTAGGACAAGTTTGATTATAAAGATATGGGTTTGCCGCTCCGGATTGGAGTACACTATTTTGAGGAGTATTTCCGCCGGTATTCCATACTTGCACAAGCGAAGAAGATGGGGTGCCGCTATTATGGAGCAGTACTGTGGTGAGAGCAGACGCTGACCTTGTACGGAGCGCGTTGTGATCGGCCGGAATCGACACAGCATTGTTCTTGAGTTCGATACACAGCTTGGAATTGTTTCCCGCCGCACTGGTCGTAGCCAGGTCAATACCGTTGAAAATATTGTCTCCCGAATCAAACACCTGAACACTGTTACCGACCACGTGCACGTTGGTCTGTGCACCGGAACTGGATGTGGTGAGCGTAGCGATCCCCGGTGCGTCGATTGTGTTAAGGATTGTGTTATTTTCAATGTTGAAGGTACCCCTGCCCGTAGCGCCCTGGGTATCGATGGAAATTGCCGATACGCCCGATGAAGAGGGCTTGTTGGTCAATGTATTTCCCACGACATTACCCTCCAGATAACCACCTGCAAAAGCGAACATGTTGATCCCAATACCGCCGTTGAAATTACCCGTATTGCCAGTCACGTTGAATTTCAGTGTGGCCGTCCCTACTGCTGCCAGATCGAAAGTCCTTCCGACACCGTTCCCCACATCGACGGTTGAATTTTTGATATCGGCCTGAATCACTGCCTGCTCATTGGCGCCTACATATACGCCTACGGTCGGATTTCTTAAAAATTTGCAACTATTCTGAACCTTGAGTTTCATGTCCGAATCGCCATACCCGAAAAACTGAAGTCCGGAGTTATTGGAGTCCTGAAACGTGGAATTGTCGACGGTGAGCAATGCCATGTCGGTACTGTTGTTGCTGAAAAAGACAGCACGGCCACCCGGATCGGTAAAAGTGGAATTCACAATAGAGTTTGTTCCGCCCGTGTTGACCGCGTAGATAGAGCCTTCCTGGCTTAAATCCCCCGCTGTACCGATCGATCCGTTTGTGAAATTAAAATTACTGCTATTCCAGAGATTGACTCCTTCTTGCGTTACGGTCCCGTTGATAACTACCCGGTCCATGGTTAACCCGTTTACACCCGACGCGTATACCGCGGCATTGGCACCGGAGTTATCCTGGTTGGAGGCCGTTGCGCCATCACTGGTGTTCGCACTGGTCAGGTTCATGTTCTTGAGTGTGATATTCGTTGCATTCACCAACTCGATACCCCGCTGCACAATGTTTTGGATCGTTCCTCCTGAACCACCCGTTGTTCCGCTTCCTGTTACCTGCAGAGAGCCCGTCGTGCCTGACACGATCATCCCCTTATTACCGCCATTTGCGTTAACTGCATCCAGCGTTACCGTCAAAGCCACGCTGCCTGCAATGTCCAACGCGGGGACGCTGGTTGCGGTGAGCGTTCCTGAAGAGATTGTCAGGTTTCCGCTGCCTGATGAAATTTTGATCGGACTGGTGCCACCGCTAACGCTGGACGATACCTGGCCGAATGTGGCGGCCAGCGCCTTGCCCGACAGGTTTATGGCTGTTCCTGTGCCTGTCAGATTGATTTCGCTCGCGGTAAATGTGCCCGAGTTCGAGCTGTTGATCTTGGCACCGGAACTGTTACCAATGTTTAAGCCCCGCACGGTGGTAGTGCCGTCAACGGTGAGTACATTGCCCGCGCCATTGGTGAGTAAGGGACGTGTACCGCCGGTTGCCGGAATGAGATCGGTTCCGCTTGGTTGTGCAAAACCCGTGAGGGTGATCAGTGAAGACGTTGCACCTTGTCCGAACAATTTCTGATTGTTGCGGAAGGTGATGTTACCGTCGTAGCTTCCGCTATACATGAAAATGACATGTGAATCTTTGGCGTGGTTTGTACCTCCGTCATTGATTGCCTGGAACGCCGCCATGGTGTTGAACGGACTTGCCAAAGTACCATTTCCACCGGCAGCTGCACTTGAATTGATAAACCAGATGGCATTACCGGCGCCATTTCCTACCGCGATAGTAACGGTAGCACTGGACGTCATGCCGGAGCCATTTTGAATATCATAGGTAAAGGTATCGTTACCCGTGAAGCCAGCGGCGGGTTGATACGTGAATGCTCCTGTGGCAGCGGTAATGACGACTGTACCGCCATTGGAGGTGGTAATATTGGTCGAGCTGCTCAGGCTCAACGCCGTAGCGGCAGGACTGATGTCATTGGCAAACAAACCTGTTCCTACGGGAACGGTGATGTTGACATTACCGATTGTTACATAACTATCGTTTTGTGCGATCGGGCTTGCTTTTACCGAGCCGGGAACCAGTGTGGTGTTAATGTCGATTGTTTCGTTGAAAGCTGTATTGCTTGCAGGATCGGGCCCGCCATTTGTGATCACAACGGTATATTCCAGCTCATCCCCTGCAGATGCTCCGGCAGGCCCGACGTTGTTTGTAATGGCGTAAGTATTTGTAGCGCTGATACTCGGTGCAAGTAATGCTTTTGTACCCGATCGTTTACGGGCGCGGGCAAATGGCACCCGTTCATTCTCTTTTCTGTCTGATTGGTTTTGCTTTCGGCCAACCCATTCTGTCTGCGCAGAGGACGGGTCACCGGAAATCTTGCTGATCATTTCAGCACCAGATGCCAGCAGGGCAACGCCTGCCAGGTATAGGTAGAAATTTCTCATGGTTTCAGGATGGTTAACGATTTTGGTTTAAAGAATGTTAGATGTGATCCGGGTAATTCCGGCTTACGAGAAGACTGCCTCATAGCGCATCCCATTGTGATGTTGCGCAATCGGCACAAGAAAAATGTCCATGTATTTGCCATCGGGATGGACGACCCGGTAAACGCCTTGTACAATAGCGCGGTTTTCGCCGGTGGTCTGGAATTCCACCGAAAATGCGCCCCGTTCCAGCGGGGTGTAAGAATTCAGTTCCGTTACTTTCAAAATGGTAGATGGCAGTGAAAAGTCCTGCGCAAAATGGATAACCACCGGTTCTCCTACATGAGGCAGGAAATCTGCCGCTGCTATCTCCTTTAAATCGTATGCTTCCATTCCATTAAATGATAAACTCCATTGGTTTCACTGATTGTTTGAAATCCAAGGCGGGTATACAGATTTTTGGCAGGATTAAAGGATTCTACATGAATGCTGAGCGGCCGCTGCAGTTCGGTTGCTTTGCTCATGAGGTCTTTAAAAATGCCCTGGCCGAATCCGCGGTTGCGGTATTTCGGCAGGATACTGATGTCAATGATCCGCATACCCTTGCCCTGGAAGTTTTCGTGGACGTAAAGCCTCCCGATGGTCTTGTTTTCGTGTTCGATCACCCAGAAATCGGCTCCGATATAGTTTTTTTGATAGTATTCATGCTGCGCCCCGAACTGACTGGACAGAAATTCCTGCTTCATAAGGTCGGTCCATTGCGGTACCCGTTCCATTTCCTGCTCCCTGGTACTTGAATAGATCTTCGCGAGAGAAGGCATATCCCTGGAGGTAATGTGTCTGAGCGATAAGGCGTTGTTGGTCAGCGTAAAATGCATTTCAGTATAAAATATATCAAATTGTCAATCCTGGATGTCATATCAGCCGCGTGGCGGGAACACCCCTTGCAAAGCGATGCAGAAGTATACCGTCAGGTAGGGCATCATGTTGTTATGGGGCTGATTATTGCCCACAGGCGTCAACTGGTCTAGCGCCATGCGCACGTTAGGCGAGCCCTGGCCATACACTTTGCCTTGTGTAGAAGCGGCAAGCGAATACCCCCCCGGATCTTTAAGGTCGGCTGGTTCAGCCACTGCCCTGATCGAATGGGTGTGAAAGGGAATTTCACTGCTCAGCAGCGTCACTGTTTCCTCGCCAGCTGCTTCACCCAGGTCGCGGAGCGAGAGGCCGGGGCCTTGTCCGGGATGCATCGGCACCCGTCCCTGCAAGTCGGGCAAAGCGAAGTTAGACTTGCCATTGCCTCCGTAGGTTGTTCCCAAAAGAGAAAACAATGCTGTGTTTTGCGAAAGGGGCAATAGCTGCCCGTCGCACCACGCCCAGCCCCTGGGCGCGAAATTGAAAGGGAATACTCTTATTTCTGCTACAAAAGGATCCATGACAGTTGATTGGGGTTTAATGTTCGGGTTTATTGTTCGCGTCTAGGTCTGCGATGGGAAGACCCCGAATAGCGAGATAATAAAGTTGACACAGAGATAAGGCTGGACATTGGTATGTGGCTGGTTCCCGCCTTCTCCGGAAAGACTCTGAGCACCCATCTGAGCCGCCGGTGGATCGTTGAAAAACACGTTTGTAGTGCTGGAAATACCTAAAATTGCATTGTTAGGACTCGGAACGTCTGCCAGGTTGGTGGTCGAGATGAACGGGTGCGTGTGGGCAGGGATCTGTTGGACCGTCAGTGTAATTTCTTCGGATCCGCCCATTTCCCCGGGTGAAAAAGTGCCACTGCCGGTGTTGCCCTGGTGAATGGGAATTCTGCCACGCAGGTCGGGAAGCGAAAAGGTCTCTTGCCCGTCGCCGCCGTAAGTTGTTCCTATAAGTTGAAAGAGTACTTCGTTTTCTGATATAGGGAGTAGTTGTCCTTCGCAAAACATCCACCCCGCGGGGGCGAAGTTTCCGGCAAAGATTCTGATTTCTCCCACATAAGGCTGTGCCATATATTTCAGGTGTTAAAATTGGATGGAAAAGTAGGTGCTACTAGTTCGGACTAGGAAAAATCCCCTGCAGTGCAATGCAGAAACTGATCGCCAGAAAGGGCTGCATATTATAATGAGCCTGGCTCCCCCCGACACTGGACACTGTACCCGCATTAAGCGCCACCTTATTGTTGGTGCTGCTTGTGTAAAGGAAGTTGGGCTGGGTATTGGCGAAGTAATTATTGGTCGGATTATTGGTTGGGACCGGGGTGGCAGGCGCGTCGATCGCCGAAACAAAGTGGGTATGTTGCGGTATCTCTTGGACGCTGAGCGTGTGACCCATCTCGCCGGCACGTTCCCCGAGCGTGTGGCCGTTACCTACGTGCATGGGTGTTCGTCCCCGAAAATCGGGAAGCCCGAAGTTGACCCGACCATCACCGCCGAACGTGGTACCGAGTAGGGAGAATAGTGCCTGATTCTGATTAATGGGTAGGAGCTGTCCATTGGTGAACGCCCAACCTTTGGGAGGATAGTTGAAACTTACCAGCCGGATCTCTGATAGGAATGGTTCTGCCATAGAAAAAATAGGTTAGATTGATAGATGGATTATTAAGAATTGACGAATCGCCTGAACGCGATACCAGAGGAAGTGCAAAGCCAATTATGTAGAAATGCCGCTTGAGACGCTACGTCACCAGACCAGGGAGATGTCTGTAATGCGGCAATGAAAAAGAATGTGTAGAATTTCTTTTCATATCGGAGGTTCGTTGGGTTTAGGTTGTTGTAAAAATAGTGCTTCAATATTAGTCATATATCACCGTTTCAAGGGAAATACTTACTAAGCGGTTAAATTAATTCTACGTATAGTGATAAAAATTTGTCTCCATTTTTACACTAAAATATTGATTTTAAGCTTGTTATGTTTTAATTGCGATTGCTGGAAATTTTTTTGGCCATAGTGCCTAAGGGATACAATCGCATGACTGAAATCTTTCAGCTTGGGAGTGAGAAGTTTACAATCTTGTTATGATAAGAATTGACTATTGCAGGTTAAGAATTGACAGACATTGTCTTTAATGGTTATTCACCCATAGCCCTTACATTCGATGAAGCGAGTTAAAGCCCTGATACTGGTCCTTTTTTGCGGTTCGTTCCTTGTCGCGCGCGCGCAGCACTATGCTGTGAGCGAAAGTAAACGCTACCTGCTCAAAGAGGGTAAGCCATTCTTTTGGCTCGGGGACACTGCCTGGGAGCTTTTTCACCGCCTCGACCGGGCGGATGCTGATTACTACCTGCAAAAGAGGGCCGAGCAGGGATTCACCGTCATTCAGGCCGTGGCGCTGGCCGAGTTCGACGGGCTCGGAGAACCCAATCCGTATGGCGAGAAGCCGCTCGTCAGCAACGATCCTGCCAAGCCGAACGAAGCCTATTTCAAACACGTGGACTACATTATCGACAAAGCCGCGGACTATGGCTTGACAATCGCGTTTTTGCCGACATGGGGTGACAAAGTATTTAAAAGCACCTGGGGCAAGGGGCCGGAGATATTCAATGAAAACAATGCACGGGTTTATGGTAAGTGGCTGGGTAACCGCTATAAGGCCAAGAAAAACCTGATCTGGGTACTGGGCGGTGATCGCCAGCCACGCAAAGATAGCCGCGATGTGGAAATCTGGCGTGCTATGGCTGCGGGCATTGCCGAAGGAGTAGGTGGCAACGACAAGGCCCTGATGACCTACCATCCTCAGCCCAACAAGGAAGGTTCCAGTGAGTGGTTCCATGACGACGAATGGTTCGATTTCAACATGTTCCAGACGGGCCATTGCCGCGACTCGCCGGTTTACGATAACATTCAACGGTCTTATACCCGTGCGGTCGTTAAGCCGGTAATCGACGCGGAGCCTATTTACGAAGATCACCCGGTTTGTTTTAATGCAAAGGAAAACGGTATTTCCAGCGCCTACGACGTTCGCAAATCAGCTTACCTCGATCTATTCGCAGGGGCATTCGGGCATACTTACGGGTGTCACGACATTTGGCAAATGTATTCGCCAAACCGGGAGGCGGTCAATGGTCCGCATGTATTCTGGCAGCAGGCGCTTGATTTGCCCGGTGCACTTGAAATGAAGTTTGTGCGAAAGCTGATCGAATCGCGGCCGATTATCGACCGGGTGCCCGATCAGTCCATTGTGGTCGAAAATGCGTTGCCTGCTCCTGACCGCGTCCAGGCGACGCGCGGGAAGGATTACGTATTTGTATATACGGCATCCGGAAAATCCTTTTCCGTAAATCCTGGTAAGATCTCCGGCGCTCACCTCGAAGCTTTCTGGTATGACCCCCGCAATGGGAAAGTAAAGGATGCTGGTAAATTCGATAATCAATCGGTCAACAAATTTGTACCTCCTACCTCCGGGTACGGGCACGACTGGGTGCTGGTGATCGATGATGCGGCGAAAGGGTATGCAAAGCCTTAATGTGATGCCGCGCACCAGAACTATCCGCCCCCAGCAGGCCATAAACAAATGCCAAAAAAATTAGAAAGCAACATTAACACAAAACAGGACAACTAACCATTTACAATCCCTGCCGTCGGTTTTAACCGACGGTAAATGGGATTTATTTATTAAATTAGATTAAGAAATGGGGCAATGTGTGCTTTTGATAATATGTTGAGTGGTCTATTTGCCTCCTGTTCATTATAATATTTTGTTGATGTTGAATTCCTGGTTTAAATATTGTTTGCTGATCCCTGCCGCAGGATTCATGTTGATGTCCTGTGACAAGAAGGTCGACCTCCCAGACGACGTGGCAGCAGAAATGAATACGCTCGTTGCCCCGGTAGATTACACCTACGACGTGAAGCCGATCCTTTCCGATCGATGCTTTGCTTGCCACGGCCCGGATGCTAACCACCAGAAAGCCGACCTGCGACTGGATGTGGCCGAAGTGGCGTACAAGAAAGAAGCGGAGAGTGGCTTAAAGGCCATTAAACCCGGAAAGCCGGGCAGTAGCGAACTGGTGTATCGCATCCTGTCGGCCGACCCGGATATCGTAATGCCAACGCCCGAGTCGCATTTATCGCTTACAGCACGTGAAAAGGCAATCCTGATCCGCTGGGTAGAGGAAGGCGCGGAGTACAAACCGCATTGGGCATTTACCAAAGTAGAAAGGCCGGCATTGCCGAAGGTGAAAAATGAAGCATGGGTACGTAATGATATCGACCGGTTTATCCTGAAAAAACTGGAAGACAAGGGTATTAAACCTTCGCCGGAGGCCGAAAAAACGACATTATTACGCCGCGCATCGCTCGATTTGACCGGCCTGCCGCCCACACCCGAGGAAGTACAAGCTTTCTTGAACGACAAATCGCCGAACGCCTACGAAAAAGCGGTGGACAAACTGCTGGCATCGCCGCATTATGGCGAACATATGGCCGTGCCCTGGCTTGATGCTGCCCGTTATGCGGATACACACGGCTACCAGGACGACGGCTTACGCACTGCCTGGCCGTTCCGTGACTGGGTAATCAACTCGTTTAACCGCAACCAGCCTTACGACCAGTTCGTAACCTGGCAGCTCGCCGGTGATATGCTGCCCAATCCCACTCGCGACATGATGGTAGCCACCGCATTCAACCGCATGCACCAGCAAAGCCAGGAAGGCGGCATTATCCCCGAGGAATATCGCTCAGCTTACGTTTCCGACCGCGTAGATACATTTGGCAAAACATTCCTGGGCCTGACCGTGGAATGCGCACGCTGCCACGACCACAAATATGACCCCATCAGCCACAAGGATTACTATTCGTTGTATGCGTTCTTCAACAATAATGACGAAAACGGACAGATCCCTTACAATGGAGAAGCGAGCCCGGCCATCACGCTTCCGACGCCGGAGGCAGATGCAAAACTGAAATTTATCCACCAAAACCTGACAAAGGAAAAGGCGGCCATTGCAGCGAACTCGGCTAGATATGAACGCAACTTCCAGCAATGGCTCGTCACAGCCCGCGATGCACCAGAAAAAGCATTACTTCCAGAGAAAACCGATTTGTTGGGCCATTTCACGTTCGATGAACCTACCGGTAAAGAATTTGCCAACCTGGCCGATCCAAAGCATAAAGCCAATGCGGAGGGTGACGACAGCCTTTCCAATGTCGCTTCGCGCAACGGGCGGATCGGGAAGGCCAGATATATTTTTGGTGAAAATGCAGTGAGCTTCGGCGACAACTTCGCATTCTTTGAACGTAACCAGCCTTTCAGCATCAGCATTTGGCTTAATCTGCACGATCCGGCAGTCAGTGGTTCGCTGATTCACAAATCCAATGGCGTAATGAATGGCTATCGCGGCTGGAATGTGTTCAGGGAGACGGATGGGCGGATCAGGTTGACGATCAGTCACGTATGGCCTGAGAATGCCATTGAGATCCAGACCATCGACAAGTTTCCGATGAACAAATGGACGCAGTTGGGCTTTACCTATGATGGAATGAGCAAAGCCGCTGGTCTTAAACTATTTGTGAACGGGCAGCCTGTTAAAGTAACCGTGCATAATGACCATCTCACCGAGAGTATTTTGTATGGAAAAAATAAAACAAACTGGTACGTCGACAAGCTCAATATCGGCCGGTTGTCGGATCAGCGGACCAAGAATTTTGAGGTAGACGAGTTTAAGATTTACACGCGGGCAGTCAGTCCGCTTGAAATGCTGGGACTTTATACTTTGAAAAATGAGCTGCTGACAGCATTGAAGACATCTGCCACGCAATTGACGCCTGCTCAGCTAGCTTCGTTGAAAGATTACTACCTGACAAATATCGATGCCGGCTATAAGAAGGAAAGAGCCGCGAGCCTCGCATTGATCGGAGAGGAGACCGAAATCATGGATAAGCAGATTGATGTGATGGTGATGAAAGAGCGTAAATATCCGCGCAAGACCTTCATTCTCAATCGTGGTGCTTATGATGCGCCCGGTAAGGCCGTTACTTCGGATACGCCGGATGCATTCTTCAAAATCCCCAAAGAATATCCCAAAAACCGCCTGGGCCTGGCCAAATGGCTGCTCGATAAAGAGCACCCACTATTTACCCGGGTGACCGTCAACCGTTTCTGGATGACGTATTTCGGCAAGGGAATCGTGATTTCAAGTGACGATTATGGCAACCAGGGTGAGTTACCTACGCACCCCGAGCTGCTGGACTACCTGGCTGCACGTTTCCGCGAATCAGGCTGGAATGTGAAGGCGATGCAGAAGCTCATCGTGACTTCGGCCACCTATCGGCAGTCGTCGAAAATGGATCCGGGTACAAAGGATGTCGATCCCGACAACCGCCTGTATGCCCGCGGACCGAGTTACCGCATGAGTGCCGAGCAGATCCGAGACAATGCATTGGCATCAAGCGGGTTGCTTACAAATAGGGTTGGGGGCAAAAGTGCATATCCCTACCAGCCCGCAGGCTTGTGGGAAGCGCTTGCTACGCGTAACGAGGTTACCTATAAGCAGCAGCATGGCGACAGCCTTTATCGGAGAAGTCTTTACACGATCTGGAAACGTAGCTCGCCGCCCCCGATGATGCTCAATTTCGACGCCGCCGAACGCCATTTCTGCATTACTAAGCGTCAGAAAACCAGCACGCCATTGCAGGCGCTGGTGGTCATGAACGATCCCCAGTTTGTAGAAGCGTCCCGTGTGCTGGCGCAACATATGCTGCAAAAGGGCAAGACCATCGACGAACAAATCGATTACGCATTCACAGCACTGACAAGCCGCCTGCCCGATCCGAGGGAAAAAATGGTGCTGAAAGAGCTGTATGACGAGGAATTGAAGGATTTCAGCCATAATCCGAAACGAATGAAGGCCATACTGTCGGCTGGCGAATATCCCCTCGACAAAACACTGAATCCGGCGCAGCTTGCAGCCGGTACCATCGTGGCGAGCACGGTGATGAATTTTGATGAATTTTTGATCAAGCGATAACAATCAAAGCAAATGAGCCTATATAGAGAACTTGAAAACCATGTCCATGAGCAATTGAGCAGGCGTAACTTCCTGTCGAAGACTAGTTTGGGCCTGGGTGCGGCAGCGATGGCATCGCTTTTGAGTGCAGATAATTCTTTGGCCAAAAAAGTGGGTGAGAAGGGGGCCGAGGCAGCCGGACTGCCGATCGGGCATCCTCATTTCGCGCCAAAAGCCAAGCGGGTAATCTATTTGTTTCAAAGCGGGGCGCCCTCCCAATTGGAATTGTTCGATTACAAACCAAAACTGGAAGAAATGTGGGGTAAGGATTTGCCCGAATCGGTTCGGAAGGGTCAACGCCTCACAGGGATGACTGCCGGGCAGAGCAGCTTTCCATTAGCCGCTTCGAAGTATAAATTCGAGCGACATGGCGACAATGATATGATGATCAGTGAGTTGATGCCTTATACATCGGGCATTGTGAACGACGTCACGTTCATACGCTCGATGTTTACCGAAGCTATCAACCACGATCCGGCAGTAACCTTTTTCCAGACCGGCAGCCAGCAAGGCGGCCGGCCATCCTGGGGGTCTTGGGTGAGTTACGGCCTGGGTTCCGATAACCAGAATATGCCTTCGTTCGTCGTGTTACTTTCGAAAGGGCGTGGCGGTGATCAGCCTTTGTATGCCAAACTTTGGAGCAACGGGTTTTTACCGTCCATTCATCAGGGCGTGGTGTTCCGCTCCGGTCCGGACCCTGTTTTTTACCTCAACAACCCCGAGGGGATCGATCGCACAAGCCGCCGACGCATGCTGAATTCCCTGGCAAAATTGCAGCAGGGGCAATTCGAAAAGCTTCTGGACCCGGAAATCAATTACCGGATGGCGCAATATGAAATGGCGTACCGGATGCAGACCGCCGTTCCGGAGACCATGGATATTTCCAAGGAGCCCGACTATATTTTCGACATGTACGGCGAGGATTCACGCAAGCCGGGCACATTTGCAGCCAACTGCGTGCTGGCGCGAAAATTAATCGAAAAGGATGTGAAATTCGTGCAATTGTACCACCAGGGCTGGGATCAGCATGGGAACTTGCCGAATGATATCAAAACGATGGCTAAGAGCGTCGACCAGGCGTCGGCTGCGCTGGTCAATGACTTGAAACAGCGCGGTTTGCTGGATGAAACACTCGTGGTATGGGGCGGCGAGTTTGGCCGGGGTGCTTATTCGCAAGGGAAGCTCACGCGCGACAACTATGGTCGCGACCACCACCCGCGTAGCTTTACGATCTGGATGGCTGGTGCCGGTGTCAAGAAAGGATTTGTCTACGGCCAGACCGACGATTTTGGATACAATATCATTAAGGACCCTGTGCATGTTCATGATTTCCAGGCGACTGTGATGCATTTGATGGGGATCGATCACGAACAGCTCGTATTCAAGCACCAGGGACGCCGCTACCGGCTCACCGACGTGCATGGGAAAGTGGTTAAGCCGATCCTGGCATAAATCAAAAAGGGCCGAACGCCCTTTTTTGATTTTGTGAATTAATCGAAAAGCCATTGGAATACGGCTTTTACTGCCGAACCAACGCTCCATATCGAGAACAGCCAGAACACTGCTCCCATTCCGCCAAAAACATAAACAAGCAGGTAATTGCCTTGTAAATGGACATTGTCCGGATCTTTGGGATCGTAGTGAAGCGTGACTTCCTCTCCGACCTGGTAGGCTGGCGGGTTGCGTGCTTCCGAGCTATGGAACACCCGCCCGGTCCCTTCTTTTGTAAAGAAGCGAATAGACGGGGCCAATGGATATTCCCGGGGTTTCAGCCGGTGCAGATCGATGACGATTCCTTTTGTTTCTATCCCGTTTTCGATCAGGTTACGGCTGTTACGGTAAATAGTATACGATATCACTGCGAATACCGAGCCGATGGTGAAGAAAAGCAAGATGAACAACTCGAAACCAGGGACGCCCTTGCTATGCTCCATTTGACATGTCAGGATTTGAATTTCATATACAAGCTCACGCAGATCATGCCCAGAAAAAGAAAGATCGACCCGAAGATCACCAGCATCATCCATAACGTGCCGACGCCGGAATTACGCGAGTCATGGTAATTAATGGCAGCACAAAATGCGGTGCTGAGTGATACGATCCCTGCTAGACCGGCAATGCCAATGCGGAGCATCATCCAGCCCAGTCCGCTTTGTGACCAGTATAAAGGTGCAAATGAGATGATGATCGCCGAAAAAATGGTGTACCATGCTAGGCTCTCGAGCCGGATATTACCGGCTTCGGTTGCTGGCTGATTGGGCGCAACCAGGAGTAGGGTAAGCCCGTACATTAAAAACCAGGAAAGTTCAGGACCGAGGAGAAACGTTGTAATGCGGTTGGTATTCATTGTTAGAACGGCTTGTAGTCCTTGACGTTCGTTTGCAGGTCGGCCAGCATTTCCTTCAATTTGTTTTCCAGTTCAGTGGCAGCGGCCTTGTTCTCGCTTTTTTGGCTGAAAGCTTCCATCGGTATAGTGTGGCCGCCGTTGCCGTCCTGATATTCCACATTGGCGACCGTGGCGCGGTATTTGCGGTTGGCGCACTCCACCGAAAGAACATATGCGAATTTGAAAATACCACCGGCGCTGTTTTCAGATCTCGGGATGGTAATGGTAATATTTCCCTGCGTCACGAAGTCGCCGGTTTCTTTATCATCGACAAGCGTTTTGTTGTCGGGGGCCGACTGGCTGGCCCATAACCGGGCGCGTCTGAAAATGTCGGTAAGCGAGACACTGCCGCAATCGACAGTCTCGGTGTAGGCAATTTTACTTTTCATAACCGGATGGATGCAATGGGCATGTGCGGAACCGATCATGCAGGCAAGCACGATGATCAAAATGGATTTTGGCATAACAATAAATTGGTTCGATTTTAAAAATGGCGGTGCAAAAGTGCGCAGAAGTACAAGAGGTTGCAAATAAAATGAGCTACCGGCAAATCATTGCTTCTATTTGATAAACAACCGCTTAGCGCGTTGCCATTCAATAAAAAACGGCCCGGAGGCCGCTATCAGTTTTCTTTGCTGTATTTGTTTCGATACTCGATCGGTGTGAGACCTGTTACCTTTTTGAAAACATCCCTGAATGCCTTTGTGTCTGTATAACCGACGTCGTACATCACCTCCGTAACGTTCTTGCGCGACACTTCGAAGCTGCGTTTCGCTGCCTCCACACGCACACGGCGGACGTATTCATTAATAGTGTTGTTGGTGGCAGTTTTGAAACGCCGTTCAAAACTCCGGCGGCTTACACTGGCGATATCGGCAAGTTCGGTAATCGTCAGTTTTTCCGTGTAGTTGTTCTCGATAAAAACCTGTGCGGCGAGAATGCCGTCGTCGTTGTGGTTCTTTTGTCCTTTAAAAATCGTGAATGCGCGCTGGTTATCGCGGTCGATATCGATCGCGAAATATTTTGCGGCCAGAATTGCGATGTCGCGGCTGGTGTATTTTTCGAGAATGTAAATCAGCAGGTTCCAGATGGAGTTGGCACCGCCGCTCGAATAAACCTTGCCCTCGTCGGTGATAATGGTGCCATCCACGACTTCGATTTGCGGGTAAATTTCTTTAAAATCCTCATAATAAGCCCAGTGCGTGGAGCACTTACGGCCATCGAGCAAACCGGTAGCTCCCAGCAGGAATGCGCCCAGGCAAAGTGAAGCGATTTCAGAGCCGCTTTTATGCATTTCGAGCATCCACGGAATGGCCGGGCGATCCAGCTCTACGGAATCGCGGAGGTTACCGCACAATGCGGGAATTATGACGAGGTCCGTTTTATTTATTTCGCTTAACAGCTTGTTGATACGGATTGTGTATTCACCATCCTGTGCCTTGATATCATGGCTGAGGCCAACGAATTCGACGTTGAATTTCGGTTCTTTTCCCGATGCCTTCAGAAAATCATTGGCTGTGTTGAAAAGCCGGTAAGCAGGTGAAACCGCTTCGATGTAGGAACACTGGGGGACATATACCGAGATATGCTTCATAACGAATCTGGATTTAGAAGTGTAAATATAGGAAAATATTCACTTGGCATTTTTACCCCTCTGGATCGGCGCATTTGCACCCCATTTATTTCTTTTCAACCAGCCAAATTTGTAATGTCAATCGATCAACAAACTAAAAGCTATTTTTATCCAAACCATTCACCTTCAACATTCAAAACAATGAGCGATTTATCAACTACACAAGGTATTACCCCGTTTCTATGGTTCGATGGCCAGGCAGAAGAGGCTATGAACCTTTATACCCGGCTCTTTCCCGATTCTCAGATCAAGACAATTAAGAAGTGGGGAGAGGGCAGCCCCTTTCCGGCTGACCAGGTGATGATGGGTACTATCGAAATCAAGGGATTGACGCTGCATATGTTCGATGCCGGTCCGCAATTCAAGTTCAACGAGTCGGTTTCGTTTTTTGTGTCCTGCAAAGATCAGGAGGAAATTGACCTTTACTGGAACACCCTCACATCCGACGGTGGGGAAGAAAGCCAATGCGGCTGGCTGAAAGACAAGTTCGGGTTGTCGTGGCAGATCGTGCCTGCTATGCTGGGCGAACGGTTATCCAATGGCGATCCGAAACGTGCCGGACAGATGTTCCAGGCGGTGATGGGCATGCGCAAGCTCGATATTGCCGAGCTGGACCGCGCTTATAACGAATAACAATAGCATGGCGATATACCCCTTCCTTACATTCAACGGTAATTGCAGCGAGGCGATGCATTTTTATCAGTCATGTTTTGGGGGGCAGCTGCATTTCACGTACCTGGGCGATACGCCCGACGGGAAGCAGTTTCCCCGCGAGATACGCCGACTGGTGCTGCATGCGAGCCTGGTGTCGGAGCACGTCCGGCTCTTTGCATCCGATCTTGGCGGGGACGAAGGGGGGGCTATCGGCAGCGCCATTTCGCTGTGGATCAGTATTACAGCACCCGAGCAGTTGAAATCGGTATTCACAAGGCTCGCTCAAAAAGGTGAAGTCACCGCGCCGCTTTCGCCGGATATTCTCAAAGGTCAATGGGCCACACTCACAGATCGTTACGCGGTTCAGTGGATTTTTTCTGCCGGAAGTGCTTCCTGAGGGAAATGCTTTTTGGTTATGTTTGCGACGGAGGGCGCTTTTAATGAGTGAATGAGTCAATGAGTGAAAAGACTCTCTCATTCACTCATTACACTTCACCACTTCAAATCCAAACCTATGAGCCAGCAGGAGTACATCCGCATCCGCGGAGCAAGGGAAAATAATCTCAAAAATGTTTCACTCGATATTCCAAAGCGGAAAATCACCATCTTCACCGGGGTGTCCGGTTCAGGAAAATCCTCCATTGTTTTTGACACCATTGGCGCAGAAGCACAGCGTCAGCTGAATGAAACTTTCAGCATGTTTATCCGTAACCGCCTGCCACGCATTAGTCAGCCGGACGCTGATGCGATCGAAAACCTCTCAACTTCGATCGTCATCGACCAGAAGCGTCTCGGTGGTAACTCCCGCTCGACCATGGGGACGATTACCGATATCTCGGCAGTTTTGAGGTTACTATTTTCAAGACTAGGCCAGCCACACGCCGGTTTTTCCAATGCATTTTCTTTCAACGATCCCGCGGGAATGTGCCCGGAGTGTAATGGTTTGGGTAAAAAAGTAGAGATAGATCTTGAGAAATTTCTCGATCCTTCCAAATCATTGAATGAAGGCGCGATCCTGTTTCCTGTTTTCGCGGTCGGCACCTGGTATTGGAAAGCCTACACTTTTTCGGGCATGCTCGATAATGAGAAGAAGCTTGAAGATTACTCGGATGAAGAAATGCACACATTACTCTACGGGAAGGGCACGTATGAATCCAATTACAATGGCATGGTGTTCGATACGAAATATGAGGGGCTGGTCGATAAATTTAACCGGCTGTACATTCAGAAGGACAGCAGTGAGATTTCGGAAAAGACTGTCAAAAAGGTCGAACGATTTCTTAAAATGGGGGATTGTCCCTCGTGCAAGGGCGCTCGCCTGAACAAAAAGGCGCTCGACTGCCGGATTAATGGAATGAACATCGCGGAAATGTCGGCGATGGAAGTGGCCGAACTTGTCAAGATCATACGCGAGATCCACGACCCGGTTTCGAAACCGATGATCGATACGCTGACCGAGCGTTTGGAGCATTTGGTCGACATTGGCCTGGGTTACCTGAGCCTCGATCGCGAAACAGGCACCTTGTCCGGCGGTGAATCACAGCGGATCAAAATGGTGAAGCACCTGAATAGCAGCCTGATCGACATTATCTACATTTTCGACGAGCCGAGCATTGGTTTGCATCCACGTGATGTGCACAGGTTGAATGAGTTACTCCAAAAGCTGCGTGATAAAGGCAATACCATTCTCGTAGTGGAGCACGACCCCGACGTGATCCGGGTGGCCGATCATGTGGTGGATGTAGGCCCTAAAGCCGGCGCCGGTGGTGGCGAGATCGTTTACCAGGGTGATTATAAAGGCCTGCTTAGTGCAAAGACTTTAACCGGACAGTTCATTAAGCGGGATTTGCGGGTGAAGCCGGCATTCAGACAAGCAACCGGCGCATTGAAAGTAAAGAATGCCAAGCGGCATAACCTCAAAAACGTATCGGTAGAGATTCCCACCGGTGTATTCACGGTGGTAACCGGCGTGGCTGGCTCCGGCAAAAGTTCGCTCATCAATGGCGTTTTCCTTTCGCAACATCCCGAGGCGATTGTGATCGATCAATCAGCTGTTGGTACGTCGATCCGTTCGAATCCGGCGACCTATACTGGTATTATGGATGACATCCGTAAGTTATTTGGTAAAACCAATAAGGTAAGTGCGTCGCTATTCAGTTTCAATTCCGACGGCGCTTGTCCTGAATGTCAGGGTTTAGGGTTTATCTTCACGGACCTGGCGTTTCTGGAACCCGTTAAAACCGTTTGCGAAACATGTGAAGGCAAGCGCTTCAAACCCGAGGTTTTGGAATATAAAGTGAATGGAAAGTCGATTACCGACATACTGGATATGCCTGTGGAGGAAGCATTGACGTTTTTCAAAACCAAAGACATTGTTCACAAACTAACCGCCATGAACCAGGTAGGGCTCAACTATCTGACGTTGGGACAGCCATTAAGCACCTTATCCGGCGGTGAATGCCAGCGGATCAAGCTTGCCGGCGAGATCCATAAAAGTGGAACGATCTACGTCATGGATGAGCCGACAACAGGCCTGCACATGTCGGATACAGGCCATTTGCTCGAAATCATTGATCACCTCGTCGACCAGGGGAATTCAGTCATTGTCATTGAGCACAACACCGAAGTGATGAAGCATGCCGACTGGATCATCGACCTCGGCCCGGAAGGCGGGCATAAGGGTGGGCAGATTTTGTTTGAAGGTACGCCTGCGGACCTGTTGAAATCGAAAGAATCGCTGACGGCGGAGTATTTGCGAGGCGGTGTTGATATTTGACGCAGAGGCGTTTGACGCGGGTCTAATCGAGTGATGTTTGATCCGTTAAGATTTGACTCATGGGCGATCGGCGTTGCGATTGATTTGTTGTTGCATCCCCATGGGATTTGGCGTTTGAGAGAAAACGTGGTTTTTTACCAATATTACGTCGCTAGCACGACTTGGCACGATTGGACTTTGGGTGTGGCGTTTATTTTAGTTGCTTCCAATTCGGAGAAGTAAGTGCAATAAGTGAAGTGCCGTCAGGCACGTAATATTGGTAAAAGCCACAAATGCAACATAATCAAAAATGCCGTCAGGCATGTAACAGCAAAGTAAACGCCAACTTGGCTGGAACAACCCCTCAAATGTCCCATTTCCCCGACACACGTCATTGACCATGACGCTAACTTTGCTGCATTATCATAGCTCAATAGAAACAACAGTGGAAAAAATCGAACACATCAACTACATTAAGGCCCCCATTTCAAAAGTCTACGAGGCACTCACGACCAGGGAAGGTCTCGGAAACATCTGGACCACCGACCTGACCGTTCAAAACGAGGTCGGTGCCATCAGCGACTTCGGCTTCGGAAAAGACGACCGTGTTTTAATGAAAATTACCGAACTCATGGAAAATACGCGCATCGAATGGCTCTGCACCGATTCCGACCCTGAGTGGATTGGTACCGGCGTTTCATTTGAATTGTTCGAAAGGAAAAACGGCATCACAGCCGTCGTTTTGAAGCATTTCAACTGGCGCGAACTCACCGAATTTTATCAATGGTGCAATTATAATTGGGCGATGTTTTTGCTGAGTTTGAAAGATTATTGCGAGAAAGGGGAAGGGTTGCCTTATCAGGAGCGGGAATTTTAGCTAAGCAATACCTGCGCCGGAATACCTAGTTTTTCATGAAAAAGCCTGGCCAATTTTAGTGTAAGCGGTTTTTTGCGGTTCAAAAGCGCGGAGACATAACTCTTGCTTCCGACCCATTCAGCCAAATCTTTACTTTTCAGGCCTTTTTCGTCCATTTTTATTTTAATGGCGTCGATCGGGTCTGGCGCTGGGATGGGATAATGTGCATCTTCATATGCTTTGACCAAAAGCAATACAATTTGCAGTTTGTTGCCTTCCGCGCTATCAGGAATAGGAGGATTATCGAATTGACTATCGATCCATTCCAATAGATGGTCGTATTCAGCCTCGTTTTTGATTGGTTTAAGTTCCATAGCTCAGATGTGAATTTTACGTTTAATGTGTCAGCGGCATATGTAAATATTTTTTCGGATGACAAGCAAGCAGGCATCCATCATTTATACGCTGGTTTTGTAAAAGGTAACAGGATTTGCTACGAGAAATCTTTCCGTACAGTGTTGGTCATTTGCCAATGCGTCAGGGTTTTGTTCATTGACATCCACCTTGCGTATACCGCACTCCGTCACGGCATGCTGCATGAGTATCTTGCCGATACCTTTGCCAACATGTTGCGGATGGATGAATAGCATTTCGACCATTTCCGAAGAAAGTCCCGAAAATCCCATGATCTGACCCGCCTCGTCCCGGATGCAGAATAAATCAACTGCCGCGAAGTATTCATTCAGAATCAGTAATCTGAAATGCTGGATGTGCGCTTCTTGCAGGAAATGGTGCGTCGTGCGGACGGCGGCTTCCCAGATTTCGATGAGGGCCGGGTATTCGGCAGCTTTGGGAATGGAAATGTTGTATACAACTATTTTTACGGCGTTCATATCAATCGGAATGCAAGATAGTGAACGGGATCTTTCTATTTCAAATAGCCATTGTCCGATAACCAATCGGCCATTCGCTGTGGCCACGATTTGATGCTCTGCAAAGGAGAGCGGTCGCCCATGTTGAAACCGTGATCGCCTTTGGTGTACAGATGCGCCTCGACGGGCCGTTTGGCTTCTCGGTATTTGACAAGCAAATCCGCAGTTGTGACGCCACAGCAAGGATCGTCGTTGGCGGCGAGCAGGAATGCGGGCGGCGCGTCGGCCGGGACTTTGTCGGGTATGCCTAGCGGCCCCGGATAAATAAGCATTTGAAAATCAGGTCTTCCGTCGAGACGGTCAACAGGGTCTTTCGCATTAGCGTCTCCTTTGCCTGAAACGTAAGCCACTGAGGCCACGACTTCGCCTCCCGCGGAAAAGCCAAGCATTCCGACACGGTTTGGATCGATGCCATATTCCTTCGCACGGCTCCGCACCTGCCTGATCGCACGCAACGCGTCCTCGCGGGGATGCTTGTCGAGCGAATAGGGTGAACCTTCTTCCCGTGGCAACCGATATTTTAACACAAAAACGGTAATGCCCAGTTTAGCCAGATACTCAGCTGGCTGCACGCCCTCTGCCTTGTATACCAGCAACCGGAAACCACCACCCGGACAAACAACAACAGCCGTTCCATTCGCTTTTCCCACAGGCGTGAAAACCTGTAACGAAGGGTTATGAATATTTTTGACCCAATAATCCTTGGCCGACTCGGGTTCGCTACGCTTGTTTTCAAAACCGGGCGCACCGGTTTCCCAGAGTGGGATGATTTTGTTTTGGGAGGTTTGGGCCACCGCTTGCACACATGTACATAATGTGGTTAGTATTAATGCAAACTGGCTTGCAAGTCGTGGAAGGTTAGTGCCGAATTGTCTCATAGTATTTTGACCGTTTGATTTTTGTGGTCAAAACTAAAAGTTGCCGGCAGGTTTTGTTTACCCGTTTTAGTTAGAATGTCAAACCAATGCCGGTACTTAGATTAAAGGCATCATAGCGGTCGGGGTAGCTTCCGTAAGGATATCCGACAATTCTCTTAACTGGGAAATGCCAGCCATATCCATACGAAACGTCAATGAACATTCTACCAAAAAGCCGTTGCTGGTAACCTACTTTTACCCCTGCGTTGAGATATTCACCTCTGCTGCGATATTTGACAGGGCCTTGTTGGTCGGGGAAGCCGGTAAGGACCTGATTCACATCAAATCTCATGTAGTTGCTTACCAGCGCTGCATACATGCCGGAAAGGCTCGATCCACCCAATCCCTTTCTTTCACGGGATTTTTGTAAAAAATAGGATCTCAGCTGAATTCCGGGGATCAGGGTAAGTCTCGAACCCGGCTGGCCATTATAGGAGTCGCGCCAGTAGTTACTTTCAAACTGGATCTGGACCGAAAAAGGAGTCTGGCCAACCTGCCTTTCATACATAATCATTGCTAGTGCTCTTTGATGTCTTATGCCCACGGAAATGTCCGGGAAAAGAAGCTTCCAATGCGATTCAACGTGCTCATCGCAAATGAGCACATCGCATAGTGCCGTCTTTCGTTGCCTTTTCCAGTCGCCCATTGCCACGCCCAGGCTCATTTGTGTCCCTATTGCGAAATTGGCGGGTGTAAGTAGTCCCAGGTCTTCTCCATAGCGATATTCGGTGCCGATTTGCCGGTTAAATAGTCCAATGGAAAAATCGAAATGTCCGTTTTGAAGAAATCGTCCCTGATAACCTGCGACCAAACCAAGTCTTCCGAGCATATCTTTATGATTGGGGTGGAAATAGTCAAGGCTTAGCGGGTGGTCATACTGGAAACCTGCGTAGCTGCCGGTAAAATTGTTTGCGCTCAAGCCGGTGCGGATTCTGCGATTCATATTGTAATACCACCGAACCTTCCCTGACGCCCAAATACTGGGGTTATTGAGCTGAAAAATAATCGTTTCATCCCAGCGGTTTGGGTCGAAGTTACTGGCCTGGGCGAAAATGCCAGCCTCCACCGATAAGAAGGGGAATAATTTATATTCATACCCCACATAAATGCCCTTGCCGCTCATTTCGGAACTTGCCATGTCAGCTTTCAGCATGTGCCGCGTTGGCACTTTTGTCATAAAGATGTTTTCATATCTGTCGATAAAGTGCTGCTTTACCAAGGTATCCTGTTCCTCGGAAAAGCTGACAGCCAAGCTGTCCTGCGCGCTTGCTGAGCTCCAAACTGAGCTCAGCAAGCACATGGCAAGTAATTTTACTTTCATGACTAATAGTTAAAGCACCCGTATTTATTTTATCGTAACCCGGCCGAACTCTGCGTTGATGTCCACGCTGGCGAGCTGGTCCCGGGAGAAAAATGCTTCTTTAAAATCTGCCGTGTTGCGCTTCCATTTGAAGCCGTTGGGCAACTTTATACTGGCATAGGCGCCATTGATGGTGTAGTTGAACTGCTGCCAGTTTTTGGCGAGGAGGGTTACTTCGGCTTTTTTGGAATGGATTCCGAGGCTGGTAAGGCCTACGGTCGGGTAGATTTCGACATTACCATACTCCGCGTCGATGCGCACAGCGCCTGCTATCTGTTCCAGGCGGACATTGGTGTGGTCGCTGGAAAAGGTGAATGTACCGGCCAGTTCGCTGCCCGAAAGTTCGCCGAAGGTGGTTTGAAGGGCCCCTTTGCCGCTGATTCCGGTTAGGTTCGTAGTGCAGAAATCAGCCTTGAGGTTCAGTTGGTTTGTTAGTCCTCGTAAAGTAATGGTACCGAACGAATTTTTGAGATCGACGGCGCATGAAGCGGGCAAATGAATGGTGTAGCGCGCTTTCAGGTTCGATACCGGCTTGGCTTCGCCGTTTTTAAGCACTACATAATTGCGGAGAAAGTAATCTTTTCCGTTGCGGTCGGCAATGTACTGCAGCTTGGAGAGGTCTTCCGTAGCGGTAGCGCGGTCGGGATGGCGGGCGGAGAGTTCCATGAGCACCGTAATGTCGGCATTATCCCAGGTTACAATCTCGATGTCTGCTTTTTCGGCACTGATGTAGAGCGTGCGGACGGTCGGTGCGCTGATCGTCTTTTCAATCTTTTTGGTTGCTACCTGCAATTTTCCCTGCGCGGCGGCCGGTGCATGGATCGACGCCCAGGTAAATAATGCCCATAGCAGCGGTTTGGTCAGGTCTTTGATATACTTTTTCATTGGTTCTGGTGCTTAAATCATTTTGGCCATTGCATTCAGAATGTCCGTTTTTTGTCGTTCAATTTCGTTGTATTGCCTGAGAAGGGCTGGTTCGGTGTTGAAATCGCCAATAGCTAGTTCCAACTGTTGCGATGCGGAGCTAAGTCGCTCATATTCTGCCTGAAGTGTCCGGTATTCGCGGGTGTTGCATACCAATGTCTCCGTTTCGCAATAGGTTTTTAATACTTGATATTGTTGGTCCGTCTTAACACCAGCGTCCATTTGCAAGCGCTGGTCGACCGTTTCCTGCGAATAGGCGATGCGGGTTGAGTTGCCCGGCCACATCAGCCAGGCAGCCCCGGTGGCAAGCAAAATCGTTGCTGCCGCGTACCACCATTTCAAGCGTCTTTCCCGTACATTTTTCCGTTCAATCAGATCCCAGAGTTTTTCATCCGGATCGTACTGCGGCATTTTGGTAAGAGCTTGCTTCAATGGCCGCGCATTCATTTCTTCGGAAATCGCATTCCAGACCTCATCTCCTGGCTCATAAGCGGGAAATCGACGAATGGCATTTTGAAGGTTGCTATGGTTCTTTTCCATGATTCTCGATGTCAGTTAGCCGAAAGCATTGCGCGAAGCTTTCTTTTGGCATGAAACAATTGCGACTTAGAGGTGCCTTCCGAAATGTTGAGCATCACGGCAATTTCCCGATGCGTGTAGCCCTCTACTTCCGCGAGTACAAAAATGGTCCGGAAGCCATCGGGCAGCGACAGTACCGCCGTTTCAAGATGCGCCGCATTGATTTCCGACTCGCCCCAATCGACACTTTCGCCGGTATAATCATCCACATTTTGCCAAAGCACCGCTCTTTTCTTTTTGGTTGATTTCCGCACGACGATCTGCTTGATCCATGCGCCCAGCATGGATTCTCCACGAAACTGGTTCAGGTGTTTGAACACTTCCAGGAATGCATCCTGCAAAACATCGTTAGCGTCGTCGAAATCGCCGGTAATGCGGTAGGCGAGGGTGTACATTGCTTTTTTATACCGGTCGTACAACTGCCGTTGGGCAATCCGGTCGTGTAAAAGGCAACCAGTAATCAAATCGGCCTCCGAAGTCATGCGGTGTTTTTTAGCGTATTCGGGTTAAAGAGGCCGCAAGATCAGGAAATGGTTGTATGGGAGGTTAGAAAATGTAAGCAGTAGTGTCGATTTGGTAGCCTAATTGTCGTTTGGCCCGTTTAAGACGGTAAATAAACCAATACCGCGCCACCCGTCCGTTGCGCCGTTGCGTGATAGTTCCGGCTTTTTCAATGCTTTCAAATTGCCCCGCATAATTTTCGGCAGGATCGGTGAAGTCGTTGGACGGCGCTATGTACCAGGCGTCGGTAGCCACCGGAATGTGGCCATAAAGTTGGTTGGTCCAAGCGAATTGATGAAGGTCTTCCAAATTCCCGACACCAATAGTGCGCATACCGAGCGGGTATGCGACATGGTAATAAATGTGCGATCCGGGAAACCACTTATGGACGATCATCGGAGCGTCGCGCGACATCTTACCGCTCGCAATGTTATCGTTCCGCAGCTTTTCAAATGCGGGCAAAAGCTGTTCCCATCCTGTGATATCCAATGTGGCGTCGCCCGAACCCGTACGTGGGAACGGCTTTGGGCTCATCGTGCCCGGGTAGCAACGAATAAGTAGCGGGCCGATGGTAAGCACAAAAAGTATTACGCCTATGGAGGCGATAAGTAGTCTTCCCGGTATATTCCGGGACGTTATTGAAAATCGCTCATCAATCCAGGCTGAGCCGATGAGCATTAAACCGATAAATCCGGGCCCGCTCCAATGCGGCAAGGTGTCACGAAAGAGCGAAACCAACATGGTACAAGCGATAATCGGCAAGCTGCACCAGAGTAGTAATGCAACGGCGGCTGCATCGGCGAAGGCCTTTTTCCGGACAAGTTCTTTTCCCATTAATACAAAAACTATAACCTGGCACGGATTGGCGTACAACACCTGGCCGATGGTTGTCCGAAAAAATGATTTAAGATTAATGCCTTGTTCCGTCAGCGTCACACGCTCGCTATGGAAGCGCCAGGTGATGAAGTCATTTCCGAAGTTCCAGAACAGGATCGGCGAAACAACCACGGCAGTAATGGCTAGTGAAATATAAAAATATGGGCTTTTCAGTAGTCCACGATGGTTAACAGCAATGAACGCCAGAAATCCGGACCAAAGGAAGACGCCATGCACCTTGCTCATCGTCGCCAGCCCGATCCAGAGACCTGTGAGCAGCAGGTACATCCGGATTTCGGCCGGGCTGGTTGCCTTGATACACCGAAGCATCGCGTACAAAGCGGCAAGCCAGAATGTGAGCTGTATCGAGTCGGGAAGGATAAAGATGCCGGAAAGTATGGAGGTGTAAATAGAAGAGTTATACAGGAAGGCGGCAATCAGGCCGGTGTTCCTGTTTTTGATAAAACTCCCGCAATGTGCAATGATCCAGGTGTTTATCCCAGCTGCAACAATGCCCGGCATCCGCACAAAAACTTCCGAATTGCAATGCAGGTTGAATGTGAAAAGGCGAATTAAAATACCGACCATCGGCGGATGGTCGAAATGGTTCCAGTCGGGTAACACGGCGTAGGTAAAGTAGTAAACTTCGTCGTTGCCGAGGTTGATCAGGTTGGCAATAAGGAGGCGGATGATCGTCGTGACGACGATTAGTTGTGCCAGTGGTTTTTTTAAGTGACTCAAAATCATGGTGTTATTCTTGGAGTACATAATCCTCCCTTCGCCGTTTTACCTGTCCGCCACGTGTCGGTGGTTTCGGAGACATCCACCACCTGCCGAACCATAGCCAGAGCAGCATCGAACAAACACCCAGAATGCGAAAGAAAATGGTTTCAATAAAGTTTTCCGTCACTGGTGGAACGACATGGCCGCCCGGTGCAGAATAGTAGACGGGATTAAGGAAAACAGTGGTGCCGTTATCGTATTGGAAAGTTGCCCTGGCATAGTGATCAGTTGGTTTGATCCGATACGACAGTCGTGCCGTATTTCGAAAATCGACCAGCAACTTGCCCCCTTGTCCGGTAATGCTGGCCATTTGAGCCGGGGTGCTCATTACGACATGGATGCTATCGCCCCGGACCGTTAAGCTGCGCAGATATGGAATGGAATCGTAATGTTGCCTCGCGCCGACGATAACACCATAGCTTTTACCGGTTTTCAGTGCATGCAAAACCTCAGTTGAGGAACTGCTATTTACGTTTACAAACGTACAGCGTGTGCCGAGCCTTCTTTTGGAAATTACATCGTGGATATCATCGTCACCCACTATAAAAGCAGTCCTGCCGGCTGACAATGCCGCGTCCCATTCTGCGGTGGATGTTACGGATGGATTCAGCACTTCCACGCAGTCATAGTCGACGATTTGCGCGAGGTCTTCGCTTGTATACCCGTTTCGAAGGGCCGGGTGGTTCAGAATCGTCACCGTCCCGGTTTCACGAAGTGTCTTTAACAAGTGCTGCTTGTTGTGAACGGTCTGAGGAAGCAGGTAATCTAGCCACTTAACCGTTTTGCTGCCAAGTACCAGTTGATGGGTTTTGAGCATGTTATATCCGTGCTCATAAGCGGACAGGTAGTTGACTTCTTTGGCATTGCTGGTATCTATATTATGGTAGTTGGAAACGCAGTGTACACCGTAATGCAGGTTCTCATAGGCGCGATGAACATGATCAGCCGAACCGTGCCCATTGGTAATTCCTCCCCACGAATGAGCGTGCGCATGGAAGTTACATTTCACCCACTTGCGAACGTCCATAGAATCATAGGGATTATTGATGTGTGAGCCCGCGAATGGCCTGGGAGGATTGAATTGATACCGGGGGCAGAAAAGGAACTGGTGGGTTAACAGCCCTGCGATGCAGGACAGCAATACAAGCAATGCGATGCGCAGTTGTTTCATAAGTGTGGTAAAGATGAGTTGCGAATGTTATGCGAATGTTGGCTAAGTGAGAATTTTTAGCTTGTTAAACAGTTAATTTAGAGCAGTTTAAGAAATTGATAAGTGGATGATCAAGTAGGGGCGAACTGATCACGTAAGCTTAAATTCTAGTTCACAATTTTATCATCATGGCATTTCTGACGGGAAATATCATATAGCGATGCCGACCATACGGCATCCGATTATCCATTGAATACGATGGATGATCAAGCGGCTGGGGGAGAACTGGAAAGGGCTTAGGTACAGATTTGCTCTGCCAAACTCGGAAGCTGGGATAAGAGTTTGGTTTAAAAGTTAAATATTAATTAACATTCTGGTAAATTAACTCTGCGAGAGGGAAAATATCTTTGTGATGTACTTATAGAATATGTAGTACTTGTAAACTTTTCTCGGTGTGGTCGAACATATTTATCTGATTTTAAGAATAAATTCTGTTTAAAAATTTTTATATGTTAAATTATACTTTACTTTTAGATTTTAACAGCAGAATGTTTCGAAGTAGTGCTATTCTTAGAATGTTTAGTATTTGTTCACAAACCTGACTGTCATATGCATTTCTGAACTTGTTTTCAATAATCGGCCCTGCGACCTGAGTGTCGTCGCTGATGACTTCGTATCTGCCCGCGCTTGGCGCACATGTTTGCAAGATGGTCTGTTGACCCTCGATGAACCCTTATTGACTTGAAAAACCAGCTAATTAACAGTCACTTATGAAGAACACTATTACACTTTTAAAGCGGATACGCCCTGGCGGGTGCAGATCTGCTGCACTCGCCTTATGCCTTGGGCTTTCGGCCTTGCTTCCGCAGACAGTAAAAGCCGGTAACATTACCGCGGAGCCCCGAAATACATCTCCGAATGGATTTGCGTATATTAATGAGCGTTCGTTTGGAGGGGATATCGGCGATGCCGAAACAACCATCAGCGGTAAAGTGACAGATGGCCCGGGTAAGGAAGGTCTGGTGGGTGTCAACATCCTGATTAAGGGAACCTCACGTGGTACTGTAACCGACGCCACTGGCAACTATGTGTTGCGCGTTGACAGTGAGCGTGATACAATCGTTTTCTCGTTCCTTGGTTTCCTGTCGCAGGAAGTCGCCGTTGGCAATCGGTCGGTCATCGATATTGCGTTGAATGCCGACCAACGGCAGCTTAATGAGGTGGTAGTGACGGCTTTGGGTATCAAAAAGGAAAAGAAAGCCGTCGGATACGCCGTTTCTGAGGTGAAAGGTGCTACAATGGTCAAAGCGCGGGAGCCAAATGCGATCAGTTCGCTGACGGGCAAGGTAGCCGGCCTCACGATCGCACAAAGCACCGACTTGTTTTCAAACCCGCAGGTAACGTTACGTGGTAGGGATAGAGTTCTTTATGTGGTTGACGGTGTACCTGTTAATACCGATTCCTGGAACCTCAGTCCGGATGATATCGAGACTTATTCAGTTCTGAAGGGAGCCAGCGCGGCGGCACTTTATGGTAACCGCGGCCAGAATGGGGCCATCATCATTACCACCAAAAAAGGTAGCGGCGCGAAGAAAGGTTTTACGGTCGATTTCAATTCCAGCACCCAGTTGCAGACCGGTTTTAATGCGATTCCGAAATATCAGACAGAATACGGCCCGGGTAGCGATTACGAATACGCATTCAAAGACGGCCGCGGCGGCGGGATCAACGATAACGATTACAATATCTGGGGCCCGCGTTTTGAAGGCCAGTTAATTACCCAGTATAACAGCCCGAAAGACCCAGTCACAGGTGAGCTCACACCTATTCCCTGGCTTGCGAGAGGCAAGGATAACCTCAACAACTTCCTTCGCAATGGCTTGCTGAGCACCAATAACCTGGCGATTTCAAGCAAAAACGACTTCGGCGATTTCCGGCTCTCGATTTCGCAGCTGTATCAGCGCGGTCAGATGCCCAATACTAAACTCGGCGGCACGAACGTCAACATTTCCGGCGGGATCAATGCGGGTAAAAAAGTGCGTTTCGATGCGAGCATCAACTACAACCGACAGTATTCACCTAACTATCCGACGCTGGATTACGGCCCGGCAAGTCCGATTTACATTTTTACAGTATGGGGTGGGGTGGATTACGATGTGAACGACCTCCGCAACTACTGGCAGCCAGGCAAGGAGAATGCACAGCAATACAACCGGGAATATACCATTTATGATAACCCCTGGCTGACGGCTTATGAAGCATTGAAAACCTATTACAAAAACGATGTGTATGGGTTTTTACAAATGAATTACAAGCTTACCGACAAGCTGACGTTCAACGTGCGGACCAATGTAAGCACCTGGAACCGTAATCGCAGCACACGTGCCCCGATCTCGTCCAACCTCTACAACTTCGGCTTCCCGAACCAGGCAGGCGGCTATTCCGAAACCTATGACACCTTCTGGGAAAACAACACGGAAGCGTCTTTAAAATATGAAAACCGTTTCATGGAGGACTTTGGCCTGAATGCATCGCTCTACGGTAACCTGCGGAACGTGAAAGTGACCTCGCTGACAGGAACAACGTCCAAGGGGCTGATCGTGCCGGGTGTTTACGACCTTTCCAACTCGGTGCAGCCCGCTACTTCTGCCAATGACCAGGCGAAGCGCTGGGTAGGGAGCGTCTACGGATTTGTGGACATGGATTACAAAGATTTCCTATTCCTGAGCCTCACAGGCCGTGTCGACCGGTCGAGCACGATGCCGAAGAAAAACAATACTTATTTCTATCCATCGGCTTCATTGAGCGCGGTCCTTTCCCAAGTGATCGACTTGCCCAAAGCGATTTCATTTGCCAAACTACGCGGTTCTTACGCCAATGTGGCGAGCGATTTTGTGGACGAAAACTATCAGTATGATATTTATAAGCTACTACCAACGTACGCCAGCTCAACGCGTTGGAACAATTCTTACACCGGTGTGAGCTACACAGGAACGCTTTACAGCGATAATCTCGAAGCGGCGCGTGTAAAAACACTTGAACTGGGTCTTGAAATGCGTTTCCTGCATAACAGGCTTGGTTTCGACGCGGCGGTGTTCCGGAATGTGGAAGGCCCCGGCATCGTGAGCGTGCCCACCTCCCTAGCTTCGGGCGTATCGGGTGTGCAGCGCAATGCATTCACATACGTACGCAAGGGTGTCGAATTGAGTGTGGATGGAACGGTTGTGAAAAACGAAAACCTTACCTGGAATGTGGCGGCAAACTGGTCGACCAACCATAAATGGCTTGACAAGATCGACGGCGTGCAGCAGCGTGACGGTAATATTCACGTCGGTGAACGTGCGGATACCTATTATATCAAGGATTTCCAGCGCGACGAAGCGGGCAATATCATCGTAGGGTCGAATGGCATGCCTGCTTACAATCCTTATAATTCCAAGATTGGTTTTTACGACAATAACTTCACCGCCGGAATCAGTAACACATTCAGCCACAAGTCGTTTACGATGAGCTTCCAGGTGGATGGTCGTTTTGGTGGAAAGGTGAACAATTATATGTATACCAAACAGTTTGGAAGCGGAACGGCACCGGAATCGGCCAATGAATTCCGCTTGAAGGACTGGCAGAACCGTGATAACCCGGAGTACAAGGGCTCGGTGATGACCGAAGGCAAGCGGATCGTGAAAGGACAGTTGAATACCGATCAGGATGGTAATGTGATCTCGGATACCCGCGAATTTGCCGCCAACGACGTGCCGGTTTTGTGGCAGGCATGGGCGACGAACTATTACCAGTCTAACTACATTGCGGCCAAGAACCGTACTTATGTGAAGCTCCGCGAAGTGGTTTTGACCTATAATTTTCCTGCAAAACTGCTTGCTAAGACACGCTTTGCCAGCGCAGCCAGCATCTCGCTTGTAGGACGTAACCTGCTGTATTTTACAGGAAAATATACCAAAAACATCGATCTAGACCAATTTACAGGCACGACTACCAGCTTTCAAACGCCATCTGTCAAAAGTTTCGGAGCTAACCTGAATGTGACCTTTTAATCGAAAATACCCATGAAAAAGATCAAATACCTCATACTAGCGGCGGCGATAAGCCTGGGAAGCTGTCAGGAGATCGACACGCTGCAAAAGGACCCCGGCGCGATCACTAACCCTTCGGCGGACCTCATCCTTACCGGCATTCTCAGCAGCAGTTGGGATTCCCCGTGGAGCACAGATCATCGTCATAACCAGTTCATGACGCAGAACGAGGCCTATTACGACGGCCAGGCTTACGGCTGGACGACGGGATCCTACGACGGCTTTTACACACCGCTCCGCAATGTGAGCCGGATGGAGATCGAAGCCGCCAAAACCGGTGATGTTGGCGTGCATTACCTGACGCTGGCCAAGTTTTTCAAAGCCTATTTTTATAGCCGGGCCACCGAGATGTTCGGCGATATCCCGATGTCGGAAGCGATTAGGGGTGTGAGCGATGAGAATTTTAAACCAAAGTACGATAGTCAGAAAGAGGTTTATATCCAGGTCTTGAAATGGCTGGAAGAAGCCAATGCCGAAATGCCCGCGTTGATCGCCAAAAAGCCTGCGATTTCCGGAGACTATATGTACGGCGGCGACCTGGTGAAGTGGCAGAAACTGATCAACTCCTATCGCCTGCGCGTACTGATCGGCCTGAGCAAGCGCGCCGACGACACGCCGGAACTGAATGTAAAACAACAGTTTGCCGCTATCGTGAATGATCCCGCGAAATACCCGCTGATCACGACCAACGCAGACAATTTCCAGGTAGTTTACAATACCATCAATACTTATCCATTGTGGCCTAGTAATGGTGTGGTGGTTAAAAATGATAAACGCAATACACTGGGTGCCACTTTTGCAGACATTGCCAAAGCCACGCGTGACCCGCGCTTGCTCGTCGTCGCATTGCCGGCAGACGCGCTGAAAGGTGCTCAGGACCCATACCAGCGCTATGGCGGCGGGAAAACGGGCGACTTGCAATCGACCTTGCTCGAACAAGCGGGAAAAGGGCTTCTGTCCATGATCAATTTCGATTACTGGGAAGCTTCCGCTGCGGGCGTGCCTGCGATCCAGCTTGGTGCGCACGAGGTTAACTTCAGCATTTCCGAAGCCATTAACCGGGGCTGGCTGGCGGGTAATGCTGCTGATTATTATAACAAAGGCATTACCGAATCGATGAAGTTTTACAACATCACGCAAGCTGAAATCGACAAATTCATTGCTGCAAACCCTTACCCAGGCAACACAGAAAAAGGGTTGCAAAAAATACTCGAACAGAAATACATGGCATTCTTTGAAAACTCCGGACGGCAGGCATTCTACAATTATCGCCGCACGGGTATCCCGGCATTTGATATTGGTCAATCCAATTCAAACAACAATCAGATCCCTGTCCGCTGGGCTTACCCGACTGCCGAATATACCACCAATGAAGCGAACGTAAAGGCCTCGCTTTCAGTACAATTTAATGGCGCCGACACGCAGAATAGCGTGATGTGGCTGATCAAATAAAATTCGATTCCCGCGGACCGTGCGGTCCGCGGGAAGTTTTTTACTTTTCCGGACTCTTAACCTTAACATTTATGAAAACCCAACTACTAACCTGGATGCTGACCGTGCTGAGTGTGGCGGCGCTGGCACAAACCAAAACCCGAAATGTGGTCATGATTTCCGTCGACGGCTGTCGCTGGCAGGAGATCTTCCGTGGCGCGGATTCTACTTTGTTTAATACTAAAAAATATCGTCAACAGGATTCGGTTGCGATGAATACCAAATATTGGGGCAAGACAGCCGACGAGCGTCGTTCAAAGCTGATGCCTTTCTTTTGGAATACTATTGCCAAACAGGGCCAGCTTTACGGTAACCGTGATCTGGGAAATCTGGTCAATGTTCGCAATAAATACTGGTTTTCCTATCCCGGCCGCAGCGAAACGCTATGCGGGTATTATGACGAGAAGATCAACAGCAACGACTATCCGAATAACCCCAACGAGAATGTGCTGGAATTTTTGAATAAGCAAAAAGGGCTGGAAGGAAAAGTGGTCACATTTGCTTCCTGGGACGCGCTTTCACGCATTCTCAACCGCGACCGCAATGGAATGCTCGTCAATATTCCGGGTGAGCAGGTAAAAGGTAGTAAATTGACAGAAGCTCAGAAACTTGCCAATGAACTGCAAAATTATCTACCCGAGTACTTTGGCAAATCGGTGCGTTTCGACGTGCACACCTATGCGTTGACCCGCTCATATATTGAAGCAAATCACCCGCGTGTGGTGCATATCGATTTCGCAGATATGGACGAGTTCGGGCACCATGGCCAGTATGATTCCTTCCTGGATGGCGCGCACTACGTGGACGGCATGGTCGCAGGCCTGTGGAATTATATGCAGGCTGACCCGTTTTATAAGGACCAGACAACCATTGTCATTTACCCAGATCACGGCCGCGGCATTGGCGACCGCTGGACGAGCCATGGCACCTCGGCACCCCATTCCAACGAAACCTGGATGGCGGTTATCGGTCCGGATACCCCAGTGGGAGGGGAAATGAAAAGCCAGTCGCAGATTTACCAGGACCAGTTCGCGCAGACCGTGGCCCAGCTGATGGGATTCAAGTTTACGGCGAACCACCCTGTTGGCGAGCCGCTGAAAAGTGTTTTTAAATAGTCCGGACCATGCAGCGGAGAGATTTTCTTAAAAATCTGGGTGTAGCGGCGGGGAGTGTCGCCGTCTACCAGAATTCCTTTTCAATACCCGCCTACGCCAGCGGCCCCGCACAGAAGGTGCGTTTCGGCATGATCTCCGACCTCCACCATTTACAGTTTGGCCAGGAAGAGGTAAAGCGCCTGGGCGGATTTATGGATGATGTGGTTAAAACCCATCCGAATTTTATCATCCAATGCGGCGACTTTTGTCGGCATACCCGCTCGGAAGGCATTATGGAGCAATGGAACCGGTACAAAGGACCCAAGTACCATGTGCTCGGCAACCACGATATGGACTATTGCAGCAAAGAAACGATCATGCAGTTCTGGGGTATGCCGAAACGGTATTATTCATTTGACCAGAATGGCTTCCATTTCGTGGCGATGGACCGGAACTTTTTGAAAGAGGACGACGGCCGGCTGACGCATTACGACACTTCCAACTGGGGAAAACTCGGCTCGCCAAAGCGCAGTTTCACTGACCAGGAGCAACTCGACTGGTTGCGCGACGATCTGCTGAAAGCTCACAGTCCGGTAATCGTATTCATGCACCAGCCCGTGTTCCTGAGTGATTTTCACGATGAGCTGGGCAATGCGGACGAGATTCTGAAAATCTTCGATGATGTAAATTTCAATGCCGCCCAAAACAAAAGCCCGGCCAAAGTAGCCGCCGTTTTCATGGGACACGATCACGACGACCGCTATGGCCAGCGCAACGGCGTGCATTACTTCATCGTCAACAGCGCCACGTACGTCTATACCAAAGGTGGTGCCTATTATTACAAAGATCCGCTCTATGCATTCGTAACGCTGGAAACTTCCGGCAAACTGACCATCGAAGGCCGCAGCACCATTTATTCTCCCGCCGCACCGGAAGCCGTCGCCTCACGCTTTCCGACGAAGATTGGGGATCATGATATCAAGTTGTAGTGTCATGTAGTCGAAGAACTAAAAGCATTAAGACAAACCCACCTTAATTAACGCAAATTTTACGCTTCTAAACAGCATTTTTCTTAGCTTGCCATTGTTGAAAGCAAAAAGGCTGATTAATGGCAGCCATTGATAATGAAATCAGATTTTTCCAAGAAATTCTCAAAACCCGTTTTTAAAAGAGACGTTCCCGACGATACCTTCAAGTACCTGCCTGCTCCCCAACCGTCCGGAAAATACCCTTATCGTTTAGATCTCGAAGCGATCGATCCGGTGCCTGATCAGAACAAGCTGGCGTTCCATATGGTAGGCGATACTGGTAGCATCCGCACACCCGATTTCCAGAAACTGGTGGTGGGCGAGATGGTCAAGCAGTTTGAAGCGGCGGAGAAAACGGGTTATGAACCACAATTTTTGTTCCACCTCGGCGATGTAGTCTACAACCACGGCGAGGCCAGCGAGTACCAGCGCCAGTTCTTCGACCCTTACAAGAAGTATCCCGGACCCATTTTCGCGATTCCGGGTAACCACGACAGCGACATTAATCCCGACAGCCGGGTGAGGTACAACAGCCTGGATGGATTTAAGGCCGTTTTTTGTGATACCGAGCGTCGCACAGTTTCGTTCAGCGGCAATGCGGAGCGCAAAAGTATGGTGCAGCCCAATGTATACTGGACCCTCGTGACGCCGCTCGCGAATATCATCGGCATGTACAGTAATGTGACCAAGTTCGGTGTGATCACCGACGAGCAGCGCGAGTGGCTTATCCACGAACTTCGGGCAGCAGATAGCGAACGCCCGCACAAAGCGGTGATTCTTTGCCTGCACCATTCGCCCTATTCCGCGGATATTAACCACGGGTCTAGTATTCCCATGATCGAGCTGCTGGAAGGTGTTTTTGAAGAAACAGGCATTTATCCCGACATCGTTTTCAGCGGGCATGTGCATAACTACCAGCGGTTTAACCGGCATTACCGCGGCGGTCGCGTGCTGCCATTCATCGTAGCGGGCAGCGGCGGTTACGACGAGTTGCACCCGGTGGCCTATACGAACGATTACCGGTTCACCAGCTCTTTACCCATTTTCGAAGGTATCCACCTCGAAAACAGTTGTGATACCAAACACGGCTTCCTGAAAGTGCTTTTGGAAAGAACTGCCGGTGGTATCACGCTAACCGTCGAGTTTTACACCCTCCCGCACGAGCGACGCATCGAGCAGGGAGTGAATGCCGCGTTGGAAGATCGGCTGGTGCTGAAAATGTGAGTGTTACTACTTCCCTTATTGGGCAAATCAGGTATTGTGGAATCGTCTTATTTCCCCATCCATATTTTGAAATCACCCACTTTTTCCCGGCTTACGAGCGCTTCTTTGTTATGGGTCGGTCTCAATGTAAGCGCGAGGCGGTTGCCGAAATAAGGGTCGATCTTGTCGACAGAACGGTGCGTGACCATCATCCCGCGGTTGATCCTGAAAAAGCGTGAAGGATCCAGCGATTCGGCTAGCTCGTCGAGGGTGTAGTCGACCAGCATTTTCTGGTTGGAATCGGTCATGAAGAAGCTGTAACGGTCGTCAGTGAAAAAATAGGCAATTTCACCAACTTCGATCGAAAGCATCTTCTGGCCCTGCTTCACCAGAAAACGTTGACGGTATTCGACAGAAGACGCCTTTTTGAAATCTTCCAGCAACTTACGGATGCCCGCCAGTGAATGATCGGTCTCGGGCTGTACCCTCATTTTTTCATATTTGTGCAATGCACGTTGAAGATCGTCGCGATGTACCGGTTTGAGCAGGTAATCGATGCTGTTGTGTCTGAAAGCCTGCAAAGCATATTCATCGTAGGAGGTTGTGAAGATGATCGCGCTGGAAACCTCGATACGGTTGAAAATTTCGAAGCTTTGGCCGTCGGACAGCTCGATATCCAGAAAAATCAGGTCCGGATCGGCGTGGCCGGCCCCGCGGTTTTCGAGTACCCATTCCACAGTCTGTTCGATGCTGTCAGTGACGCCTGCAATATCCAGCGACGGTGCGACTTCACCGATCATTTTTTTAAGTCGGCGGACCGACAAATCTTCATCTTCAACGATAAGCGCATTCATGTTTTCAGGAAATCAATGGAAGTGTTACGGTAAAAAACTCGTGATTACTTTCGATTATCGGCTGGGAAAGACCGGGCCGGTATTCGGTCAGCAGTTTATATTTAGTAATAATATTCGTCAAGCCAACGTGCGTAGATTCGATGTTCTCGGCACCAGCGGTCAGGTTTTTCTTCTGCAAATTGTTTCTAACCATTAATTGGCCATCCACTGTACTCAATATAAAAATGGTGAGAGGCCTGCTGGCACGGATCACATTATGTTTTACGGCGTTTTCCACCAGCAATTGCAATGTCAGCGGTGGAATGCGTGCGTCCAGAAAACTTTCTTCTACATGAATATAGAGTTTCATCCCATCGCCATACCGGGTTTTGAGCAAATGCCCGTAGGATTCGATGAACGACAGCTCTTTTTTTAAAGTAGTCAATTGGCCCAAATCCCCCTGATCGATCGACGAATGATTGGTTTGCAAAAGATATCTGTACACCCGCGCCATTTCATCTACAAACTGTTCAGCTTTTTCGGGGTCTTCGCCAATTAACGCCGATAGGGAATTAAGGGTATTGAATAGAAAATGCGGGCTGATCTGCGCTTTGAGGCTTTCCAGCTGTCCGTTGACATTCTCTTTCATCAACCGCTCCGTGTTGATCTCATGCTGCCGCCAGCGCGTGAGGGCACCGAACGTTTCCAACAAGCCTACCGCCAATATCATCGTCGCCAGATTTATGACGTAAATCACAATTAGAGTATGCACTGTCAGCGTGGACCCGAACAGTTTCTGATCGATGTAAAGCCAGGCTACAAGCAATACAAATGCTCCTGAAACCACCGCATGGGCGCAAATCGAGAGGGCAACCCGCACGAGCGTTTGATGGACGTCGCTGTAAGAACTGGCAATGTAACGGGCCACCCGCACCTGCACCCAAAAAGCCGACGCCAGAATCGCCGCATTCAAAAGTGTGGCTCCTGCGAAAGATGAGAGGCTACCCAACAATGGTTTCCCAATGGTGATATAGTTAAAAAACAGCAGAAATACGACCATGCCGAACACGTATTCCCAGCGGTCACCCAGCGGGAGTTTTTCCGGAAGATTTTCAAACAATGCTCTTTTTTTCATGGTCAGGCAGCCGACAGGTCAGTCAAGGCCTTACGACAAGTTCAAAAATAGGGTAATGTTTGAAAAAGCAATCGGATGACTTGCACCAACTGTATTTTTATCGGCATGAATTGTCATTACCCCGGAACTGGTGCCGTTACTACGTCCGGAAGCAGCGGTATGGTTACTGAAAATGTGTCGTCGCCCTCGCGAATCTCTAATTTCCGTGCAGTGAATGTCAACAGTTTGGTTGAAAGGCCGGTTAAGCCAGCACCGCTGGTACCGATTGTACGATGGCGCATCTGAATGTTGTTGGTAATCAGGATGCTGCGATCGTCAGTCAGGCTGATTGCTATCGTGAGCGGTCGGCTCGCCGAGAGGACATTGTACTGAACAGCGTGATCGACCAATATCTGCAACATGAGCGGCGGGATCGTCAGATCCGGAGGGCAGCGGTCGGGTAGGAGCACCACCAGCGCATCGTGATATCTCACTTTCAATAACCTTATATACACTTCAAGAAATGAAAGCTCGGATTGGAGTGGTACCAGCTCGACCCTGGCACCTTGCAGCATGTAGCGGTAAATGCGTGCGAGGTCTTCCACAAAATCCTCCGCCTGCGCGGGATTAGCACTGATCAGCGACGAAAGTGTATTAAGGCTATTGAACAGAAAGTGGGGGTTCACCTGTCCTTTCAGCGCATCGAACTCCACTTCGGCCGACTGCCTTGCCGATTTCTCATCGTCGGCCTGGTCGTTTTTCCATTGTTGCAACGCATAGAACAGCCCGAGCAATGCACAGATGAAGGCGGCACAAATCAGTCCCATCAAACCCATCGGCCATATCTTCGCTCCGCTTAATGTAAGATCCAGGGACGGTACGAGGGTGTAGATCCAGCTATTGAAAATCGCCAGGAACACCGTCACAATGCCCAGTTTCCAAAACATTCTCAGCATTTGTTGCTGGATTTGCCCCTGGGCCGAACTGCCTGCTGTGCGCCGAATGACGATCGTCAGAGCGACAACCGAAAACCAGTAAAGTAAAAGTGCCACCGAAGAGGCTGTCAGGAATGTGGGCAAATGCATGAAGTATCGTTCGCCCAGCAAATAGTAGTTGCCCAGCGCAAAGCAGACTGGCATCATCGCTAGATGATACCACCACTCGTATTTGGAAAAGAACGCGGGCTTCATAACGGCAGTTGCTGGAATGGGACAAACAGTCGACAAAATTAAAAGAAAACCCAAAGCGGTTGCTAATGCCCGCCGTACCTGCTATTTTCCGGTATACATCATAGATAGGTAACCATGGCAGGGCGCAGTGCGGGAATTTTGTTGTTTCGAAGAAAAATGGGGCTCGAAGTGCTGCTGGTGCATCCGGGCGGACCTTTTTTTGCCAGAAAAGACCTTGGCGCATGGTCCATACCGAAAGGAGAGTATGACGACCCGGAAGATGCGCTGGCCGCCGCGCGCCGCGAGTTTGCGGAAGAAACGGGAATGGCCATCGATGGGGATTTTCTGCCGTTAGCCGCTATTAAACAAAAGGGAGGCAAGGAAGTGAAAGCTTGGGCAGTAGAAGGCGATATTGACGCGGAACAGATCGTCAGCAATGTTTTCGAGATCGAGTGGCCTCCCCGTTCCGGCAAAATGCGGAGCTTTCCCGAAGTCGACCGTGCCGAATGGTTCGACATCCCAACTGCCCGCACCAAAATCAATGAACGACAAAGCGCGTTCCTCGACGAGCTGGAAAAACGAAAATTGGTCGAAGTCCCCGCGGTATTTTCGACATCACCCAAGCCAGGGAGGTGAAAGCATCCGCCGCGTGTTGAAACTACCCCGCTTGCCCCAGAAAGAAAAATAAGCCGACCACCGCGCTTGAAAAAATCACCCATCCCCAGAATATTCTTGCGGAAGGCATGTCTCCATGCGCCAGTATGCGTACGCCCAACGGGAGTAATGCAATGCAAAGACAGCCCGTAGCAATCACCGACATAATGGTCCCGCCTTTCAATACCCCGATCATCAGAGCCGACATCATTGCCAGCGCCACCACCTGAAATGGCTTCAATATGCCCGAAATCCAGGCGCCGACCGCTAATACTGCCCAGCCGAAAAGAATAGCACCCGACAGTGTCGAAACAATGTGAAAGGCGCCATACGATTGTGCCACTACCTCGGTAGCTTTTGGCAAGCTGAGGATGTTCACCAGTTGAAATGCGAGGTGATTGACCCCTGAATGGAACGTCCGTGCGAACAGCCCAAACAACACCAGACTACCGCCCCAGACAGCCCAAACCGGCTTCTCGCGCCCAATGAGATTGGCCAAAGTAACAATGGCAGGCCAAAGCAGCATGTTTCCGGCTAGAAACAGACTGTAAGCCGTAAACATAAGTCTGGGATGGGTTTGATAAGCATGCAGCTGTTCGGGAAAGAAGAAATCAAACCGGAGTTTCAGGATTTCCCCAGCCAAAAGCAAAACGGGCGCCAGCACGAGTGATATACCACCCAACCAGCGCCCGGGGAATGGAAAAGGGCCGAAATCATTTTCAAAAGTTTTCATAGCTAATAGTTTATACAAAGCTATGTAATGTTAGGTACTATGCATTGCATACTACATGATAGGTGATTTTTTTGGGTGAATGGTTCAAGCTGTGTTAACACCATCTACTTCCTCAATCTCACTAAATAACCACCGCCTGGTGCCATGCGTATTTTTAAACTGTCCCGTGAAGTTAATGTGGCTTCGGAAAGCCGGTAGTCGGCCGGGTACTTGTCCGCATTCACGCCATCTTCGCAAATAGTGGCCTTAAAATTACCAGGCGGCAAGAAATCGAGGGGGATACTGAGGTCTCTGGCGGTGGAATCGTTCATGGCGCCGATGTACCAATCAGTACCTTTTTTTCGTGCGGTAACAATGTAGTTGCCAAGACGTGCGTCGAGGATACGGGTCGTATCCCAGACGGTCGGGATGCTGCCGAGGAGTTCCATGAATGCCGGCTCATTTCGTCCCTGCGATGGGTTACCGGCAAAAAACTGGATCGGGCTCTCGTAAACCACAAACATGGCCAGTTGCTGTGTGCGGGTCGTTAGCGACATTACGTTTTCGGGCATCGGATGGAAGCCTTTTGGGGTGGCATTATTGAGCATACCGGGCTCATAGTCCAGCGGGCCGCCGAGCATCCGGATAAAAGGCAGCAGCACATTGTGCCCCGGCGTAGCTTTGGCGCTCCACATATTGTATTCCGAACCAAGCACTGCCTCGCGTGCCACTGCGTGTGGGAACGTACGATTGAAGCCGGCGGGTTTGAATGCGCCGTGAAACATCAGCATGATCTTGTGCCGCGCGCAGGCTTCCGCGATTTTGTAAAAAAATTGTACAGCTTTCTGGTCGTCGCGATTGATGAAATCCGTCATGATAAAATCCACGCCCCATTGGCTGAATTGTTGCAGGGCCGGTTCCAATTGCTTGTCGAGCGTAAGGGCGAGCGTCCACATGCTGACACCGACGCCTTTGCTTTTGGCATAAGCAACAATTTCCTCCATGTCGATATCCGGATTGATCTTGAACAGGTCATTATTGTCGCTCCAACCGGCATCCATCATAATGCGCTCGAAACCAAATTGTTTGGCGAAATCAATATAGTATTTGTAAGTGGCCGTATTGATCCCGCTTTTGAATGGCACGTTGAAAATATTGGAAGTGATGATCCATTCGTCGGTAGCCTTGCCCGGTTTCACCCACGACACATCCGGCACGCGCGACGGGCTAGCCAGCCTGTAAACCAGATCATTGCCAGGCAGGTCTTTATCTTCGGGAGCGATCAGCAAAACCCGCCACGGAAATGCCCGTGTGCCTTTGGTCTGCGCCAGAAAGTCGGCGCGTTTGGAAACATAGCGCGTCGAATAAAGCTCTTTGGTTTCCGTTTCCTCGGCGGGGTAGGGCGCAAAATGGCCAAATAAGGCCGTTTCCGCATTGCCCGACAAGAACATGCCGGGGTAATCTTCAAGATCCGATTCGGTGATGCCAATTTTCGGAGAATTATCCGGAGCGATGAGGATGGGCGAAAAGAACAGGCTTTTGGCATGAATGCTTTCCAGCGGTTTTATAGTGTAAGGTTCCTCAAAACTCGTATGGTAAATATCCATGTTCGATGGCGGGACAACCTCAGGAAAATATACAGGGTGGTTGGCCGGGAAACGGAATGCAGCCGTTTCCAAGCGGACTTTGATCTCGCCAGGAAAGGACGTGGCAATGCGATAGGCTACGCCATCGTCGTAAACGCGGAAAATCACCGAGAAAGCGTTGCGCAGCGTGACTTTAAGTTCTTTGTAACGGTCGGGGATCTGAATACGTTTCTCAGGAACGGGCGAAATGATCGTTTCATTGACCGTTCTTCTGGTGAATTGTAGTTTAGATAAACCGTCGGACAGCTTTTTGCCATCCGACAGTTCCATATCTATTTCAGAGGGAGAAACCAAAAGTTGGTTTTTACAATAAACACTGTACCTCAACTGGTCCTGAACATTTACTATCAGCCGGATGGAGCCATTTGGTGAAGCAATTTCACGTGTGGCCTGCGCATGCAAAGAATTCTGTGTAAAAAAGAAAAGGCTTAGGAATAGCAGTTTTTTCATAGTGATTATAACTTATCCCGTACGATTTGCAATGTACGGGATAAACCGATGATCGAAAGGGTTTTCTGAATTAATAACCGGGATTTTGTGCTGGAACGCCGCCGGTTCCGAGCGCAATGTTCCGGTCGATTTCCGATTGCGGGATCGGCAGCAACTCATGTCGGTTGGCCTGGAAATAGGTGATCGGGTCGCTGCCAGCCAGCGCTAGTTTTCCCGAAGCACGCCAGCGCAGAATGTCGCGGTTGCGGACCTGTTCGCCCGCGAGTTCCACTTTCCGTTCGTGGATAATGGCTTTCATGACGTCGTCTTTGGTTTTGCAGGGAAAAGCGGTGTTGGGAAACTGGGCCAGTTTGGCGGTTTTCAGATCGGGCCGGTTGCGAATGTCGTTCAGGCGCGAAATGGCGTTGGCCAGGCTACCTGTTTCATTTTCGCATTCGGCGAGCATAAGCAGCACTTCGGCGTAGCGGATCATCCGGCGGTTGATGGCGCTCGCCACATTGCCCGGCGTTGCGTTTTTGTAGCTCAGCGTATATTTCTTCCACGATTCCTGCGTCATTTCACCACCGGCCCAGATATCTCCGGTTTCATAATACGCCGCTTTTTTGCGCACGTCACTGGCTTCGAAATCCTTTTTCAGATCCGGTGCGGGCAACACGACGCCGTTCCCCGTGTTCATATCGTACTGGCGCGTGCCGTTGGTCGATTCTCGGTAGAGACCCTGCGCGTAATCATCGCCCTCGTCCTCAGCAGCAGAGGGGTTAGGGGAGAAAATGCATTCAAAAATGGACTCTTTGTTGAACTCGCTTTCCTCGCGGAAGTTGTCATTACTATCGTCGACCAGCGAATAAAGTCCCGAGCTCCGTACTTTTTCAAGATAAGTTTTGGCATTGGCAAAATCACCGATCTGCATGTAAATACGCCCTAGCAGTGCATTGGCAGCGCCTTTGGTTGCCCGGCCGTTGTCTCTTGCGTCATAAGTCGCGGGTAACATCTCGGCCGCTTCTTTCAAATCGTTAATAGCGGCCTCATAAACAGCCTGTTGGGTCGAACGCGGTACGAAGCCATTGAAATCGCTTACCGGCTTTGTGATCAGCGGCACGCCGCCCCAGAGGCTGGCCAACTCGAAATAGGAAAATGCGCGGAGGAATTTTGCCTCTGCCACCACGCGGTTTTTCAACGCCTCATTGTCGGTGACCGTGTTGTTGATCACCACATTGGCGCGATGGATCACAATGTAGAAGCCTTTCCAGACACGTTCCACGTAGGAGTTGTTCACGCCCAGCGTGCCGCGCAGGATTTCGCCCCGGTCATCTGCAAGCGTGGTGCCCACAAAATCGTCGGAACGGAGATCGTGCAGCCATATGTAACAATTGCCGACCAGGTAGCTGCCATTCAAGGTAGTGTAGGCTGCGTTGACGCCCTTTTCCAGCTCGGCGGCGGTTTTGAAATAATTTTCGGATGTGACCGCATTCGGGTTCACTTTGTCGAGTTGGCTTTCGCAGCCTCCCAGCAACGTCAATGCGGTAATGAGTGCGGGTAAAAGTTTATATCTTTTCATAAATTCCTGAATATCAATTTAAAAACCTAATTGTAAACCGAGCGTAAAAGAACGTGCGGCAGGATATTGTCCGTAGTCGATGCCGTTGGTAAGGTTACCGGCCCCGCGGTTGCTCCCGATTTTCATCCCGATTTCGGGGTCGTATCCGAGGTCGTATTTGGTAAAAGTCAGCAGGTTTTGGGACGAGAGGTAAATGCGGAATTTGGAGAATGCGCCATTGGTTTTCTTTGCCAGCAAATCGGCCGGAAGCTCATAGCCAATGCTGATGTTTTTAAGCCGTAAATAGGAAGCGTCCTGCAACCATCGTTGCGACACGCGCGAATTGTCGTTCGGGTCACTCCATTTGATGCGCGGGTTGGTCGTACTCGGGTTTTCGGTCGTCCAGGCATTTTCGAATGCATCCAGACTGCCGCCCAAGGGCCAGCGGAACGCACCTGCATAGACGCCGATACCGCTGTAAATTTCACCGCCCTGCACACCCTGAAAGAGAATGGAAATGTCGAAATGCTTGTAGTTGGCGGTCAGATTGAGACCATAGGTGAAATCGGGCAGGAAGGAGCCGATCACTTTGCGGTCTTTGTCGTCGACCACACCGTCGCCGTTCAGGTCGCGGAAACGGACGTCGCCGGGGGCTGTGGCCTGGCTTTGATAATATGCGCCGTCTGAACCTGTTTTGGCGCGCGCGGCAGCATTATCGGCGTCCACTTCGGCTTGTGTCTGATAAATTTTGTCAAAATCCCAACCATAGAACGATTGTATCGATTCCCCGGCCACTGTGCGGGTAACAGGCACGCCCCAGCTTGAAAAGTAGTTACCATCGCCGCCGTAAATCACACCACTTGGCGAATCCAGGCGGAGCACTTTGTTACGGACCACACTGATATTGCCACTGATGCCCCAGTTGAAACTTTTCTTGCCCGGAGAGCGATAGCCCAATGCGACCTCCCAACCCTTGTTTTCCATTTTTCCAATGTTCACATCCGTAAATTGCACATAGCCAAACGACGGCGGAGTAGGGGCTTTCAGGATTAGGTTATCGGTAATGCGGTTGAAATACTCGGCCGTAAAGGATACGGAATTATTGAAAAGGGAAGCATCCAGACCGATGTTAAGCTGGTCGGTTTTCTCCCATTTCAGGTTCTGGTTAGCCAGTTTATTGTAGAACGAGGCATTGACCGCGTTTTCATTATTAAATGGATAAGACGAATTATAAACCAGCGATTGCCACGGATAATTGCTCAGGGAAGTTGGGTTCAGTCCGGTCACGCCGTAACTCGCCCGTATTTTCATGTCCGACACGAACGACAGTTTTTGCATAAACGACTCCTGTCCGATATTCCAGCCTACCGAAGCCGCCGGAAAATTGGCAAACTTGTTGCCCGGTGCCCAAACCGACGAGCCGTCGCGACGGATGCTCGCATTCAGAATATATTTCCCCTTGTAAGCATATCCCACACGCGCGACGTACGAGAGCAGCAGGTTTTCTTCCAACGCATTCAATGCGCTCACATTGGTAGCACCATTCAATGTCTTGATATCCGGGTTTGACTGTTTGCCCGACATCATTTCCGTACGGATTTTACCATTCTGACCTTCAAAAACGAGAATAGCATTCAAATGGTGATCGGTGCCAAAGGTTTTGTCGGCCGTCAGTTGTTCCGAAAACAATAGGGAGGAGTAGGTGTTCCGGTTGCTGGAAATAGTCGACAACCCATCATTGAGCTTAAATACGTTATTACCGTCGTTGACCGTATAGCTGTTATCAGCGCCGTTTTCGAGCGAATTGGCGTAATCGATTCCAAATGTGCTCCGAAATTTCAACCAACTGAGCAGCTTCACGTCGAGGAATGCGCTGCCGAGGATTTTGGTGGTATTTCTTCTAAAAACGATGTTTTCTATATCAGCGATCAGGTTGGGAAAAGGATGACCGTCGATGGCGTCGCCGCCTGCCTTGATCCACGCATTATTGGTCGGGTCCTTCAAAGGCAAATGCGGCAATGCGAATTGAAGCAATGATAGCGGTGTGCCCTGGTCGCCGGTTTGTCCGTCGGAGTTATTGTAAAGTTGAGAGGTATAGGCTACCAGCAGGTTTTGTCCGAATGTGAAACGCTTGCCAAGATCGTGGCTGGAATTGACGCGAAAGTTGTACCGATCGAAACCCACGCCTTTCACAATGCCTTCCTGACGCATATAGCCAGCTGAGCTGTAAAATGTCGATTTGTCGCTTCCGCCGGAGATGGACACGTTGTTGCCGGTCATAAAACCCTTTTTGAAATACAAGTCCTGCCAGTCGGTGTTAGTCTGGGCGTAGGTTTGCGGCGCGCCGGGGTAGGGATACTTGTTCATTTCTGCGGGGGTATATCTGCTGGGTCGTGCACCTGCATTCTCCTGGTTGGCACCGGAAAACATGGCATCCATAAACCGCGAGCGTTGTTCGGTATTCATCGGGTCCAGCTTCCGCCAGGCCGATTCGATCCCGGCGTAGGAATCCAGATTGACGGTCATCTTTTTATTTCTCTGGCCTTTTTTGGTGGTCAGAAGGATGACCCCGTTGGTTGCACGCGAACCATAAATAGCTGCGGCGCTGGCATCTTTGAGGATTTCCACCGATTCGACGTCGCGGTTGTCGAAACTGGAAAGATTGGTGGTCGGGAAACCGTCGATCACGTACAACGGGTCTGTGGAGAAGCTTACCGAGCTCACGCCGCGAATGCGGATATTCGGTGCCGTTCCCGGTGAACTCACATTGGTAACGGTTAGTCCCGGCACCCGGCCCTGCAATGCCTGCCCCACTTCCGCCACGGGCAGTTCGGTGAGCTCCTTGGCCGATACTTTTGATATGGCGCTGGTCAATTCCCGCTTGATTTGCGTACCATAACCCACTACTACTACTTCGTCCAGGGCCTTCAGATTCGGCATCAGTTGGATATTCAGTTGCGTCTGATTGCCCAATGCGACTTCCTGGCTCAGGTAACCGACATAGGAAAACACGATCGTAGCAGCATTATCGGGAATGGTAAATGAAAACTGACCGTCGGCATTGGTGGTTGTTCCCTGCACTGTGCCTTTGACGACCAAGCTCACACCGGGCAGGCCCTCGCCGCTCTCGCTCTTCACCGACCCAGTAATGGTGCGGTCTATCGATGCTGCCTGCGGGGCGTTCGCAGGCGGCGTGGCCTCGCCCGTGGGGCTGGGCTGCTGGCTGAGGATGATCTGGTTGCCGATCACGCGGTAGTTGATACGCATCGGTTTCAGCACCGTTTCGAGTACTTCGCGTACGGGCTGGTTCTGGATGCTCACCGATGCACGTCGGTCGGCCTGGATCACCTTGGGACTATACGTGAAGCGGATCTCGGTGAGGCCTTCGATGCGGTTCAGGATGTTTTTCAGCGACGCGTCGTCGGCCCGGAGCGAAATGCGCTTGTCGAGCAGCTCCTGCGCCGGCGTTTCCAAGGCCCATGCCATTTGGAGGCCTATCAGTGCGATGAGCAGCGGCATAACGGTTATTCTCATGACTGTGAGCAGCAGGTCACGCTTTTTAAAGGGTTTTTCCATACATTTGATTTGCCTTCCAAGGCAGTTTTTGAACGATTTACAGAAAGATTGGGCAAAAACGGTCCCTACATCCGGTGGGCGGATGCTTACAGGGTAGAGGGACTTCCGGGCCAGTAGTGCCGCGAACACTGCTGGCCTTTTTATTCAAGTACTTATTTATTTACATCCTTTGCCATCGATGACCACCTGGCCGTCTGTGACTTTATAATGCGCCTGGATCGTTTCACAAACAATAGCGAGTTTGTCGTAAAGTGAACCCGCATTAAGCGAACCGGTCATATTGCATTCTTTCAGGTTCTCGGCATCGTAAATCATTTTAACACCATATGCCTCTTCCAATGCATTCAGCACGGCAGGAATAGGCGTTTCCGAAAAATCCAGCCGATTTTTGTGGCTCAGCCGGTCGATTACCGCTGGTTGCTCCACCAAGGTCTTTACAAACTTTTCCTCCTTCTTTACAAACACCGCCTGCTGGTTAGGCGTCAGGATAACCTCCTCGGAAAGCATTGGATCGGTCTTCGCGCCGGATTCCCGTTTGAACACCGTTACTTTCCCCGTTCGCACGCCCACCGAAACGTTCGCGTCGGCATCGTAGGCCTTAATGCGGAAGCTTGTGCCCAGCACTTTGGTTACGACCTTCCCGGAATAGACGATAAATGGTCGCTCAGTATCACGCTTTACGTCAAAGAATGCGGCTCCTGTGAGGTACACTTCCCGCGTTGTTTTCCCAAAATGTCGCCCGATACGCAACGAGCTGTGGCCTTCCAGCGTCACCCGGCTGCTATCGGGCAATGTTATTATGCGGGTAGTTGCACCATTATTCAGCTGTGTCTCGTCTGTTGAAGCTGGCTGTGGCTTTGAATGCTCCGCAAGGTGCTCCGTTCCCTCACCACGATTCATGAACATCCAATACCCGAAAACCATTAGTATAAGTACCGAAGCCGCCACAGGCCACCACCCGATCCGGCTGCGGGCAGCCCGACTGCCCGCAGTCCGTCCGTCCACTTCGGTGCTCTTCAGCGCCCGGGCAATTGCCTCGTCGATTTCGGCGTCATGGATCTCTATGCCTGGAATGCGTAAGGCAATCACCATCGATTTCGCTTTTTCGAGTATTTCATATTGATCGGGATGCGTTTGTTGCCAGGTTTCCCAAAAACGGTCTTCCGGTGGTAACTCGCTTAGTGCCCATTTCCGGAAATAAGGGTCCTGGACAAAATCCTCTGTTTGGTATGTTTGGTAAGTTTTCATGCTTGGAAAATGGAGGAAATGGCCGTTATCAACGACAGGAACCAGTTTTTACGCAGCATCCTGAGTGCTTCATACACCAGGTTAACCGCCGAATGATAATGTATCGACATCACACGGGCGATGTCTTCGTACTCCATTTCCTGAAAAAACCGCAGATAAATAGCCTCCCGCTGCCGCTTCGAAAGTTTTTCCAGATTGGCCTGCAGGCGTTTCAATTCCTCGTGCTGTACTTCGTGATTCACCAGGTACGATTCGATCGCGAATTGCACTTCCAGGTCGTAGTCATCGGTCAGTTCCTCGGCTTCGCGGAACCAGCGGAGCCGTTTGGTTTCCCGGAACAGCCGGTGGCGTAGAGAACTGAGCAAATAGGGTTTCAATTTTTGGACACCTTCCAGCTTCTCGCGTTTGTTCCAGAGATCGATGAAGAGATCGTGCAGGCAATCCTTGACGAACTCCCTGTCACGCTGAAACTGCATCCCGTAGCTGAGCAGCAACGGGTAATAAGTTTGCATAATCTCAGCAAATGCCTGCCTGTCGCCCGATTGGAAAGCCTCGCGTACCGCATGCTCCTGTTCCTGGGCGCGCTGGAAAGCGGACGTTTCGTGGTCGGTATATGTTGAATTGGCCAACGGCATGTAGAAATCGTTTTTATCTAATTATAGCTGGGATAGTTCCTATTTTGAATGCATTCTAATCACTAGAGTCGGAAAGGATGCCGATGTCCTGAAAATTTTCAGAAAAAATTTTCAGGCTGAGTACCTGGTTTGGCTTCGCCGTAGGAAAAGTTTAGCGGGGCTAAAATTGCTGGTACGGCATATGTCTGTCGTAGTCGCAATGACTACCAGTAACTGGACGGGCGCTAGTCCCAACCGCGGACTGAAAATGAATGCTGAAAAATTGCTTTCGTTTAGTAACTATTTACAGGTTGATTGAGAGCCAGTTTTCGATAATCCGCAGAAAATGCATCTGTAAATGGGTGAAAGGATTTTAATATAAACTTAAATTTTAGATGGAAATGTGTCCGACAAACTACTTCTACGTAATTATTTTTTAAATTGGATGTCTATTTTTTTTCGGCTAATATAAATTTCCAAAAATAGTTTTCCGCACAAAGAGCTGGCTTGGACGCTTAGATGAGTAGTTACCGAATGTTGAGGAAGTAACTGATCTATTATTTTTGTAACCGTTTGGGACAAATTCGTTCTCAATTCATATTTTCGAAAAGCAAGAGGAAAGCGGGCAAGGGGTTATCTGGAAATCTGATGCGAAAAGCATGGGGATGATTTATACAGCTCCCGTGAATTGCAAATCGAATGTAATTGGGTGCATGCTAATTTCGGGACTGACGAATATTTATTTAAATTGAATTTACGATCCGAACAGTGAATAACGCTTAATAAAAACACCACCTGTGGTTAAACAGACCAATTAATTTTCATGACATTTGCGCTCGATTTATTACAAAAAAATATTTTAATAAAATGTTAACTTGATTACTTTTGCGAAAGTAATAATCCACCAGCAACCCATATTTTATTTATGAAAGCACGAGCAATTAAATTCTTTTCACCCGAGGATAATCTTACAGTAACGAAAAAACCTCAGGAGAAATCGAAGCCTACCGGGTATGTTTCTTCCTCCGGCAAGATTGTCCTTCCTCCTAAAACATTGGAAGAATTAGGTATCGAACCTGAAACCGCTCACTTCAAAATTGGAACACAACAGGGAAAAAGGTCTTTGAAGTATCTTTATCTCATTCCAAGCCCAGAAGAAAACGGAACATTCGCATTGACCAGAAGTGGCCGCGGATATTCGATCCCCCTGGAACTGATCCTTCGTAAAGGTGGTGTGGATTTTGAAAATACGAAGTTCGTTTTTGAGATTACGCTTTTCAATTATGAAGAAGGTGTCGTGGGATTCGAACTCGCATTGGGAACCGAAGATCCCAAGCCGGCGTATACCGGGAAGCCACGTGGCCGCAAACCCAAGAATGCGGTGGTCGCTGAATAAATACTCAAAAAGGGTCCGTTCAACACGGACCCTTTTTGTTAAGTTCTGGTAAACAGGAACCTGAATTAACTCTCCAGCGTGTGTCTGACAGGTTCGGGAATACCAAAAAGGTTTTTCCGGCTGTCGGTAGCGAAACGCCTTTCCGCAAAACCCGCGCTCACCAGCCAATTGAGAGATTCGTAGACAGTTGCGGGACTGATCTTGATGCCGCGACTGCGCATGTCGCGCCATAACGTATCACCGTCGGTATATTCATTGGCCACAAGTAATTGATCCGCAACGATGACCCGTTTTTCGGCCAACCTTATTTTATGACGGCTGCAATAGGCACTGATTTGTTCGTACAGGGACATGCGAAAGAATGCGCTTTGTGATATTTTATTTACCTACTTCAACGAGCGTCGTTGCACTGCGCCAGAAAGCCTTGTATTCTTTACCATTGTGTGTGCCGGAATCTTTCCAGCTTTTGGATACTTCGATAAAGTAGATTCCCGGCCAGAGTGGTACAAATTCCGCTAAGCCTTTTTCATCCGTGCTGATTTGCTTGCTCCATCCCGACGGCGCAGCAATTGTCACGTATAATTTTTCACTGCCATTGTTTTTGAAAAGACCACGCAAATCGAGCGGACTATTCACTTTGTGGGCTTTTAAGGGATCGGCAAAAATATGGAGTTCGTTGGTGTTCGCAGCGGAACTGTTTCCGGCATCGGCCTTGCCGACAGATACCAATGCGCTGGCATTGAACTGGTAAACAGTTGTACCTCCCAATTCTTTGGCCGTGTGACCTACCGATAAGGTGTATACGCCCTGTTGGTCGGGAGTGAACTCGGCGGCAAAGTGATCGTCGGCTGCGATGGTCGCCAGTTTGGTGCGTTTATGGTCGGGCGCTACAAGCCAAAGTTCGAAATCCTTCACATCGGAATACCATTCACCCAGCTCTTCGGGCTTGTCCCCCGGTTCAGCGTAAATGATTTTGACGGCTTGTTTCTGACCCGCTTTACCTTTCGATGCAGTTTGGATCCAAAGCGCGTGAGCGAATAGCTGCGCCGAGCAGCAAAGAAGGAAAGCGATAATGATAAGTTGTTTTTTAAACATTATTTGAGAAGAATGAGTAGTAAAAAGCGAAGGGAATTGATCTTCCACTTCGCATGTGGACGTGCAAATATAGTTTATTTATAATAAGTCCAAATAGTATTTAATTTAAAAATAAAACAGGATAGCCTTATGTAATCAGTTTACACAAGTCTGTCCTGTTTTGAATGAAGCTTTTGAATTGAAATAAAGAAACCGGATTGCTATTCGGCTTCCTGATAATTAATGGCCAGCCGCAAAGCGCGCAGTCCGCTCAGGCCCTGCAAATCTTCCAGTTCGAGCTCTTCGGTAACCGGATCCAATGCGTTGGTTTCCTGTAAATAATGAATAAAAGGAAGGTAATCTTCAATATCGCGGTGATGCAGGTAAATAAGGGCGATCTTGTCGGGTTGGGTAAGGCGCTCTTCGGAATGTTTGATACGCACCTTGTCGATCCGTTTTTTGATCATTTGATAGCGGATATTGTAAGCGCCTTCCACATCAAATTTCCGTTCGTCGGCCCGGAAGCTGATGTCGATCATGTGGTTGTGCACAAATATTAGTTGCGTAGTATGCAGTTCTTTCGGCATTTCGGCCAGAAGTCTGCGCGTAAGCCGCGCCACTTCGATCATCGACGACAATTGCCAGAGCCGCAGGTTCTTAAGATGGAAGTGACTGAATGGCTTGTCGGGCGCGATGGACTGACCGATGTAAATGTCGTATTCGATGCCATCCGTCCTGAACTTCTCGAAATAACATGGGTAGGATTCCTGTAATGTCTCTTTTTCGTCCTCAAAATAATGGTTAACAGCCGAATTGATCAGTTCCATTGAGCGGTCGAGCTCCTGCCGGTTCCGGTGCACTTCACCCTGGCCGGCATGCGTAAAGCCCAGGTATTCGTCGATCAGCAAAGTGGTACGCGGATCTTGCTGCGACAAATGCATGAGGTAATTTCTGGCTTCCTCATTCAAAAACGTATTGAGATTATTCTCCGAAGTGCTGTTCAGCTCACCCTGCTTAACCGTCTGCAACCATTTGGAGCAATGAAAACGCAATTCCCGCATGAGCGACGAGCGGTCGAAAGGCGTCAATGCATTCAGCAGTTCATCCAGCATATCCAGGTAATGGCCGAGATCGGCGCGGATGGCCGTATTCCGTTCGCTGGTAGAATTGCGGATATCGATGGCGCCGTATAGCGGGAACACATCGTAGAAGGCAATATTTTCGCTAACCTCCGGCAAGCCTTTTTTCCGGCGGTGCAGATAATGCCAGGCGGCCTCGTTGAACTTCCATTGTACGGCGGGTTGTATGGAGGTGAATTTCTCCTTGATGATGCTTTCCAGTTCCATGTTGAACTCTTCAATATAAGTGTTCAACAACTGGGCTATCGGTGTGAAAGCCATTTCGATCCATGCCAGCTTCTTTTCGTCGAACCGCTCATCTTCCCAGGTGTGCATACAAAGCACACCTACGAGTTTTTGTTCCACAAAAAGAGGCACCAGAGCGAGCGAACGCACATTCAGGTTACGGAAAGGCGTGAGCCAGCTGATTTGTTTTTCGTCCTCACCCTGGATATCGGGTGAAAAAAACGAGTTGGGTTTGGCCGCATAGCCTTCGGCCTGGCGGCGGAATTCTTCGGGCGTAAGCCGGTTCTCACCCCAAATCTGAAAAAGTACACCTGTGCCGGCCTGGCCGTAGCCGTATACCGCCTGCCCGTTCACACGCACGAAAGGGAAAAGATCAAATTCGATGCGGTTGTTTTGCACCAATGTTTTCAGCGACTGGATAATACGGTGATACCGCGCCGGACTGTCGCCCGGAATACGGTTGAACTGTACCTTCTTAATAGTTTCTACGGCCATTCTGGCCGTTACATCCGTAACGGTAATCACCGCGAAGCCTCTAAACCGGAACATTTCGAGCGGTAATACCTTCTGCAACTGTAAATGCCCGTCCTCTTCGCTGAAATGCGCATAGATTTCTACGAAGTTGAGCTCCGGCAATTCCGTTTTAGCACTCACCTCTACGAATTCGGGATTGACCAGCACTTCATAGTAGCGGAGCAGCCCGGTATTTATATCAGTCCAGGTGTGATATTGCTGTATTTTAACCGGAACCTGAAAATTATAAAGCCGTTGCAAGATCAACGTGTAAATCAAATGCAGGCGGTCGCGCTGATAATCATCGGGTTTTTTCTGCAATTCGAACTGCGCATCTAGCGGCTTTGTATTCAGCATTTCGAAGAGCAGGTCGGTACCATAAAAAATAAATGGGTACAAAGGAAAGCTCAATCCCCACGCCAACTTGTGCTCGGATGCCAGTGGGGCCGACAGCGTGCCATAAACGTATTCGAAAAATTCGCTGTATTGTTTTGCTTCCTCGAGCGGTATGTCGCCTTCCGGAAGCTGATTTTCCCGGAAATAGTTTAGGATATTTTTATAGAACCCGGATTTGAGGGTCTTTTCTTCTACGATACGTTGTTCCAGGAAACGGACATACGGCATTAATGATAGGGCCGTGTCGAGATCCACGGGTAAGGCCCGCATTCCTGTGACGTCGAGTACTTCGTTTTTCATGGTGCTTTGCTGGCAATGGAAGCATAAATATACGACAGCATTTTGTCCCGAGTGGCCTTTTTCGATTTCCGTCCGCATTCCGACGAGGCAGGTGAGCGGACTGACCGACGAATGCGGCTGGTAACAGTTCCCGGCAACTCCGGAATCGCGTTTAACGGCTTACGTAAAAGTGTATCTCATTTACGGATTTTTGTATAAGATGCAGGCAGCGGCGACCCGGTAAATTTGTAGCATCAAAACACAAAAACGATTTCAATCATGTCAAAAACTATTTTTATTACCGGCGCTTCCAAGGGATTTGGCCGTATATGGACTGAGGCTTTTTTGAAAAGAGGAGATAAAGTAGCCGCCTCGGCGCGCAACATCGAAACGCTGCAAGAACTGGCAGCGCAATATCCTGATACCCTTTTACCCATCAAACTGGACGTGAACGACCGCGCTGCAAGTTTCGCCGCTGTGGAACAGGCCGCCAAACATTTCGGCAGAGTGGACGTCGTGATCAACAACGCTGGCTATGGCTTGTTCGGCACGATCGAGGAGACCAGTGAAAAAGAGGCGCGCGATCAGATCGAGACCAATGTTTTCGGTTTGCTATGGATTACCCAGGCAGCTATCCCGGTCATGCGGGCACAAGGCGGAGGCCATATCCTTCAAGTTTCGAGCGTGCTCGGCGTGGCAACATTGCCGGTGTTGGGTCTTTACAATGCTTCCAAATGGGCCGTTGAAGGGCTTAGCGAGACGTTGGCTTCGGAAGTAAAAGATTTCGGTATCAAAGTGACGCTTATTGAACCAAACGGCTTCTCGACCGACTGGGCAGGCGCTTCTGCTACCCGTAGCGAACCGATCGCATTGTACGACGGCATCAAGGAAGCGCTCTACGCTGGCCTGACCCCCGACACCATCGGTAATCCGGAAGCTACTTCCGACGCGATCCTGAAAGTGGTAGACCAAGAAAATCCGCCATTGCGAATTTTCCTCGGCAAAGTAGGGTTACCTTGGTTGAGTCAGGTTTACGCCGACCGCCTTGCGACCTGGGAAGAATGGAAAGAAGTAGCTGATGCCGCACATGGTCATGTTACTGCGTGATTGACAGTTTAATAGTGATTGATTAAATTGACAGATCTGCACCCGTTATGGGTGCAGATTTTAACCGTTTCAAACTATGGAACATTATAAAAGTATCAGCGAGCTGCACCGATCCAGCAATTTAAAGTCGCCCGAACACCCCCTGATCAGCATGTTTACGTGCAACGAACTGAGAAGTTGCACCATAGGCCGCCGTGAGTTCACGACGGATTTTTATATGATCGCATTCAAAAAAATCAAGTCCGGGCATGTGTTGTACGGGCGGACGAAGTATGATCTTGAGAATGGCTCCATGTTGTTTTCGAAACCGCGGCAAGTGGTCGAGATCAATAATATCGAATTGGAGGAAAGTGGGTTTATCATTTATATCCATGAAGATTTCCTGAATGGACACCCGCTGCATTCAGAAATCCGAAAATACGGCTATTTCGATTATGAGGCTAACGAGGCGTTACATTTGTCGGAGCGGGAGGAACAGATTATCTGGGATCTTTTCAACCGTATTCAAACGGAGTATTTTAATAATACAGATGAATATAGCCGCGACATCATGCTGACGCACCTGGATTCGATGCTGAAATATTCGCAACGTTTTTATAAACGCCAGTTTATCAACCGCACCCAGCTTTCAGGTACCACAGTGTCGCGTTTTAATGAAAGTCTGGCCCAGTATTTCGAGAATGGGAAATTCCAGGAAATAGGGTTGCCATCTGTGAAATTAATGGCCGACATGCTCAACACTTCGCCCCGTTATTTAAGTGATTTACTCAAACAGGAAACCGGCAAGACTGCCATGGACCTGATCCACATTTTCCTGGTTTCCGAGGCGAAAAATTTACTTTTGAGCACCGACAAAACTGTGTCTGAAACGGCCTATCTGCTGGGTTTCGAAAATCCGCCCTATTTTTCGCGTTTATTCAAAAAGGAAACAGGCATCAGTCCCAATGAATATAAAAAGCGCACCGAATATGTCGGCCAGCCGGGGACTGCTTAACTTTAATTTACTTAAATATTTCATCAAAACCATAGCAAATAGCGCCTCAGCAACGTTCTAATAGCTGATTTGTGAATCAAATTCGTTTATTTGGTCAGTTTATTAGACGTTACTCTTGAATTACATGATTGAATTGAAACCCGGGAAATACCGGCGTCGCATCCTTTTTTTATGGCGTGCATTCGGCATTGGGCTCGCCTTGCTGATCTTTTACATCGCCGCCGTTAACTATAATTTCTTCCGGCTCTTCGGCGGCATGCCGGACCTGAAAGCACTCGAAAACCCTAAAAGTGAGGTGGCTTCCGAACTGATTTCGCAGGACGGCAAGTCGATGGGTAAATACCTGATCGAAAACCGTTCGCCGGTGGAGATTTCGGACATTTCGCCTAATCTGATCAATGCATTGGTGGCTACCGAAGATACCCGCTTCATCAGCCATTCGGGTATCGATCCACGAAGCCTTTTGCGCGTGGCCAAGGGGATTCTCACCGGCAATTCGAGTTCGGGTGGCGGCAGTACACTTACGCAGCAGGTAGCGAAAAACCTGTTCAATACGCGATCTGAGGAGTTTGAAGGTACATTAAGCAAAATTCCCGGCGTACGAATCGTGATCGCGAAAACCAAGGAGTGGATACTTTCGATTATCCTCGAAAGAAAATATACCAAACAGGAGATTATGCAGATGTACCTGAACACGGTGTCGTTCGGGAACAATGCATTTGGTATAAAAGTCGCCGCGAAAACGTATTTCAACAAGGATGTTTCGGAGCTGGATATCCCGCAATCTGCGCTTTTGGTGGGAATGCTTCAAAACCCAACCATTTACAATCCGGTGAGGTTCCCCCAGAATGCGATCAACCGCCGCAATACCGTGCTCGCGCAAATGCGGAAGTACGACGATATTACGGAAGATGACTTTAACCAACTGAAAGAGAGACCGCTCGATTTGGAGTTTGCGATGGAAACGCACGCCAACGGCCCGGCGCCCTACTTTTGGGAGTCGATGCGGGGGTATCTCAAAGCCTGGGTGAAGATGTATAATGAGGAAAACGGGACCGATCTGAACCTCTACACCAGCGGCCTGCGCATTTACACGACCATCGACTCACGCATGCAATCCTACATGGAGGACGCGCTTACCCGTCACATGAAGGACCAGCAAAAGACATTCAGCGAGCACTGGAAAGGTCGTAACCCTTGGGTGGCCGAAAACGGGAAAGAAATCCCGGGTTTTATCAACACAGCCGTGCGGCGGTTGCCGTATTTTAACATACTTAAAAACAAGCTGGGCGAGGAGGAGGCATGGAAAGTCATGAACAAGCCTTACAAAATGAAGGTGTTCTCATGGGACGGCGAAAAGGAAGTGACCATGAGCCCGATCGATTCCATTAAATATTATAAGCGCTTCCTGCGTGCAGGCATGATGGCCATGGACCCACGCAACGGGCACGTGAAAGCTTGGGTAGGAGGGATTAATTTTAAATATTTCCAATACGACCACGTCAAGCAGGGCAAGCGGCAGCCGGGATCCACGTTCAAGCCGTTCGTTTACACGGCAGGTCTGGACAAAAATTTCATTACGCCTTGTGAGAAAATCATGGATTCACCGGTTACATTCCAGGCCGGGATCGACGATGTAGAGGAAGACTATACCCCCAAAAATTCCAATGGCGTCTATTCCGAACAACCACTTTCGCTCCGTCAGGCGTTGGGGAAATCGGTCAACTCCGTGACAGCCAGCATTATGAAGATGGTAAAAGCCAATACCGTGGTAGATTATGCGCACAAGCTGGGCATCACCAGTGAGCTGCCCGCCACGCCGGCCCTGTGCCTGGGAACGGGCGATGTCTCTATTTATGAAATGGTGTCGGCCTATTCCTCGTTCGCCAATGGCGGGTACAAGGTTTTGCCGATGACGATCTTGCGTATCGAGGACCGTCATGGCAGGTTGCTAGCTGAATTCCATGAGCAACAGAGCCAGGAACTCAGCGAAACGATGGCCTACAACATGTTGTACCTGATGCGGGGCGCTGTCGAAGATCCAGGTGGTACGGCAGGTCGCTTACGGCAATATGGCGTGACCGATGGCAATGAGATCGCCGCTAAAACCGGGACTTCACAAAACCATTCCGACGGTTGGTTTATGGGCATGACGCATAATCTGGTGGCCGGTGTTTGGGTAGGGGGTGAAGATCGGAGCATCCACTATCGCTCGCTTGCGCTTGGGCAGGGCGGTCGCGTGGCGATGCCAGCTTGGGGTGCTTTCATGCAAAAGGTGTATAACGATCAGACGCTCATTCAATACCGGAAGGGACCTTTTCCCCGACCAGAAGGCTATACAGGCGAGTGCGCCGCCGACTCGTCCACCGTTTCCGAGGAGGTTTATACGCCACCGACGAAATCGGACGATGAAGGGGTACTTTTCTAAATGCAAAAATGCGGGCTGGTAACGGCCCGCATTTTTTCTTATTCCGGTTTGATATTCTGATTGACGCAAAGCAAGTTACCGGGATCGTATTTCCCAGTTGTTTTCGGTGAGTTTGCTGGTACTGGCTTTGGTATAGATGTTACTTGTCGGGTAACCGCGAAAGGCTCGCCCGGGTCTCCGCCGCCATGCTCCCTGTGTGCGACACCTCCGATACTGCCCGTTGCACCGGAACAAATATTTCCGTCGGCGGAACTTCATGGTTATAGTCCTCGCTATTTACTTTTTTTCCGCTCAGCATGTTGGTCAGTTCAGTTACGCCCGGATGATCGGTAACGATCGGTTGCGCTTCGAATTCATCCAATAAGTTGGTAACGTCCCGATCCGGGTTGAGGCAATTGTTTAAAAAATAGAAGAAAGGCGTGCTCAATGGAGGTACGGTGACTTGGATCATCTGTATAACGAGCCCATTCTGTGATTCGGTGCTTTCGGAAATGAAGATCGTGCCTGGCGGAATGGTTACGATAATGGGTTGGCTGGTATTATTTGAAAACTGTATGCAAAAGCGGACCTCGCCGCCGCTGCCGTAAACGCGTTTTTCGTTATTGGCTTCCGCGATGCAATCCAGGTCCCAATGCGGTTTACCGACGATTTTAATGCCCGCTGGAAGAGTAAGCGGTTTACCGGTGGGATGTTGGCGGGAAGTACCGAATCCAGGCGCGGAGGATTTTACTTCGTCCGGTACAGGCGCTGAATGAATGCAGCCGCACAATGCGGCTGCCAGCATTAAAAGCAGTGTGTAAAGCTTTTTCATTTTGATAAATATTGATTTTCATGGCTAACAGGGTTGCAATCGTTGTCCCGAAATTAATCGGACGGGCCAGTGGAGCAGCGGCCATTGTGGATCAACCGCAAAATGCGGAGGATGAAACGCACAAGGTGATGTTTGGATCGGTACATGGCCGGATTTTAAGATTTTCGATCAGGTTCAGGTCGGGTCACCAGCCATTTTTACGACGGAATTCTAACGGCGAATGTTTTTTTGCATTTCATACAAGCATTTTGACACTTCGGGAAAGATAACTACGGAATTGGCTGACCAGCCGGGCATTTTTGTGACGTCGGCAATACGCCGACAGTTTTTTACAAACTGTTATTTTACAAAAAAGCCATGTTAAAAAAAATCATGAAATGGACCGGCCGTGCATTGCTGGTCGTCATCCTGCTTGTCCTCGGCTATTACACCAAAGCCTACATTGCCGTTGAGAACCGTCGCAGCAAAGTTTACGCAGTAAAGCCATTAAAACTCGACATTCCAACGGATTCGGCGACACTGGCCCTCGGCAAGCGACTCGTTACCACAAAAGGCTGCAACGACTGCCATGCCAAAGACCTTGGCGGACGTACGATCTTCGAACAAAATGGAGTAGGTCGTCTTGTGGCGCGAAATCTCACCAAGGGAAAGGGTGGACTGCCCAAAGATTACAGTACCGAAGATTGGGTAAGGGCAATCCGTCACGGGGTGCAGCACGACGGTACACCGCTCATTTACATGCCGGCGGGCGATTACAACCAACTGAGCGATACCGATTTGAAAGCGGTGATCGCCTATTGCTCGCAGGTGCCGCCCGTCGACCGCGAAAATCTTCCGAGCGAAATAGGTGTCGGTGCCACGATCCTGGCTGATCTTGGCGAGCTGGATCTTTTCGAAGCTGAAAAAATTGATCACAACGCGGCACTTCCCATGGCAACCCGCGAAGACGTTACTGCGGACTTTGGTAAATATGTCTCACAAGTATGTACCCATTGTCATCAGCCCAATATGAAGGGCAAACCGGGCGAACACGGAACACCTGACATTTCCTCGACCGGCCGAAGTGCCCACTGGACGGATGAGCAGTTTTTTAATTCACTTCGTACCGGCAAACGTCCCGATGGTACTGAACTGAAAGAACCGATGCCGTGGCGAATGACTGCCGCATTTTCGGATACCGAAATGCGTGCATTGAGGTTGTACCTGAAAAGCATCTGACGCGATAGCGTCTTCCGGTTGATGTTTCAAATTGTGCAACGCGATGGGCCGTCAGCCCGAAGCGTTGCACAATTCCGGAATTATATCGAACTTGAAGTGCTTCCTACTCAATTCGCTTCCAGCTATTACGCTATCAGTCGGTTTTTCCGGCCTGCCTCCCGTTCAATAAATCCTTTCCAAATGTGTCAGGGTATTGAAATACAGCTAATTGCAGGATTATTTATGACAAACAAAATCAAATGTTTGATAATCGACGATGAGCCATACACAGCGCACATCCTCGAAGCGTACATCAGCGAGCTCGAATCGCTGGAACTGGTGGGGACATTTTATGATGCTGTCGATGCATTAAGGTATCTTCAGCAGCACAAAGTGGATCTGCTTTTTCTTGACATTATGCTTCCGAAAATCACCGGGGAAGCATTTTTACGGTTGCTGCCGAGCAGGCCCAGGGTGGTATTCCTGGCCGCTAAAAAAAAGCGCTGGAGACCCGGAGACGACGATTACATTCTGCATTGCCTGGCGAAGCCAATTGCCTTCGAGGATTTTCTGGAAAGCATCGACCGGTGCTATGCCGCGATGCCGACGGTCGAGTGGCGCGGCATCCCGGCCAGGGCCAGGCGTGCTTCCGAAAGCCGTGGGCCGTTTGCGTACCTATTTTCAGCGAAGACAACGGTTAAAGTTTTTTTCAATGAAGTGCTTTACATAGAAGGAGTGAAAAACTATGCGAAGATCAAAACGACCGAAAAAGAAATCGTCGTTTACCAGGGACTTTCGGCGATCGAGGCGCGGCTGGTGGGAAAGGGTTTTATGAGAATTCATCGCTCGCTGATCGTCGCCATCGATAAAATCACGGCTTTCAACGGCTACATGATCGAGATCGATGCACATATTTTACCGGTAAGTACACCTTACCGCGGAGATGTCACCCGTGCAGTGGGCGATCGGTATTTACGAAAGGAGGAGCCATCCTGAGTGGTAGGAAGCTTGCTTTTGATATCCTTTTCCATCCCAAGTCAAGTTCGGCGGTTTCGATCCTTTCTGAATGCAAGTGGGTTTGTTGGATGGGCATAAACCCATGTGAGATATAGGGCATCTGGTACGGTAATTGTATTACGTATATAGATCTAAATTGTCCCTTATGCTCTCAGATTATAATAACCGCATCCGACAGGTCGCTTTTTTGCTGATTGTCACCGCTTTGGCTGCGCTTGTGTTCAAGCAGCTTTACAGTTTCTTTCCAGGTTTCCTGGGCGCGCTGACGCTCTATATCCTTTGCCGTAAGTACTACTTCTACCTCACCGAGGAGCGCAAGTGGAACAAAAGCCTCACGGCTATTCTGTTTATGGTGCTATTTATGGCCTGTATTGTAGCTCCGGTCTATTTCGCGGTTCAGATGATTTTTCAAAAGGTTGAGACGGTCATGAAAAACCCAGAGCAGGTGAATCAGGCCACAGAAGCAATTTCTAACCAGCTTAGGGAATGGACGGGGCAGGATTTGCTGAGCAAGGAAGCAACGGCTGATCTTCGTAAAAAGGCAGCAAGTTTCATCCCCGGCATTCTCAACAGCTCCGCAACCATGCTGGGTAACTTGCTCATGATCCTTTTCCTGGCCTTCTTCATGTTCAAGAACGGGCGGGTGATGGAAGGTAAGTTGGAGCATTTCATCCCGCTCCGTCCTAAAAATATCGATTTGCTCGCCGAGGAAACCTGTGGAATGGTGCGGGCAAATGCGTTGGGTATTCCTCTTATTTCAGTGATCCAGGGCCTGGTAGCCTTGTTGGGCTATTGGGTGGTGGGCATCGAAGACTTTGTACTTTTGGGATTGGTTACCGGTTTATTCGCATTCTTCCCGGTAATTGGCACGGCGTTGATCTGGCTGCCGCTAGTGATATTCCTTTTTTCAAAAGGTGAAAGTGGAAAAGCGATCGGCTTAGCAGCTTATAGTGTGGTGGTAATTGGCAATATTGATTATCTCGCACGAATTACATTTCTTCAAAAAGTCGGCAATGTCCATCCTGTGATTACCATCTTGGGGTTGATCGCCGGTCTCAAACTCTTTGGATTCTGGGGATTTATCTTCGGTCCGCTGCTCGTCAGCTATGTGCTCCTGCTCGTGCGGATTTATAAGAGTGAGTTTAGTGGGGGGAGGTTGGCGGATGACCGCTGAGGGCCGACTGATGACCGCCGATGATATCTTGACCATAGACCATAGACCATAGACCGCAGACCATGTTTTTGCATTGGGAAGCATAACATATCGATCCGGTTAATCTAAAACCACGGTCCATGGTCGGCGGTCCATGGTCGACATGCCATCGGCGGTCGGTCGTCGGCGGTCAGCGGTCGGTCGTCACCGGTCAAATCTCCGCATCCTCCTTAGACTTAATCTCGTAATTGTGAAAACCGTCCGCCCCGTTCGACCATTTATAGATTACTTTTTTAAACCTCAGGTCATTCACGATCCCGTAAATGTTCTTCATAAAATCTTCCTGAACCCGTTTTGGTTGGAACATTTCGCTCTCGAAAGTCAGCACCTCGCGGTTATTGCCGGATAGGCCGATGGAAACATGCTGTTCCCCGAGGGCTTCCTTTTTTGACGCTACATATGCCGTGCGCAATTCAGGGAAGTCGCGTTGCTGCACTTGTATCATTTTCTTTTTCAGAACCTCCCGTTGTCCCTTGACCTGCTTGTCGGGATTAGTTTTGGCCTCATTGTATAACTCGGTATTCGATTTATGCCACGAAACTCGCGTAGCAAGATCCGTATTGCTATCTCCGTTTTTGAGCTTTGCATCGATGTCACTGATCTTGTTTTGCAGAAAAAGAAGCATGTTTTCATTGGCTGCTTTATTCACAGGCTTCGGTGCGTAGAAGTAGAAGCTGATGCCAATGGCAATCGCAGCAAGAACCAGGTATATAGCATACCGTCCAATCCTGCGGTATGATCTGGGACGTTGTTGATGATGATGAATTTCCATATCTGATAGATTTTTTTTCTTGACTATTTGAGAAAATGGGATCAAAAAATGTGCCAACAGGCCTTGGAATGGATTTTTCCTGTTTGTGACTATTTTATTCAATTCAATCGAATCATGAAAATCCAGCAATTTTATAACAAAGCTTACACCTGGATATTGGCAACCGGACCTTCCGTTCTTGTTGGGATAATAGTATTAATAGTCGGCTTCTGGCTTATCCGTATTTTGTCCCGCTGGCTTAACACACACATGTTTAAGCGCGAGATTGACCCGTCGCTTACACCCTTTTTGCTCAGTCTGGCCGTCACGACATTGAGGATATTGCTTGTTATTTCCGTCATGCAGATCGTGGGTATCCAGATGACCATTTTTGCCGCGCTGGTGGGCGCAATCGGTGTTGCGGCTGGTCTTGCACTGTCAGGTACGTTACAGAATTTCGCAAGCGGCGTGCTGATCCTGATCCTGAAACCATTTCACGTTGGCGACAATATCGTGGCACAAGGGCAGGAGGGGACAGTTGAGGCGATCAAGATCTTTTACACGGTGGTGAAGACGTATGATAACCGAAAGGTGGTAATCCCGAACAGCAAGCTGTCCAACGAGGTGATCATTAACATTAGCGGCTCGGGTAACCGACGGCTCGACGTTGAGATGAAATTTAGCAACGGCATTGATTTCGCAGAGGTAAAAAAGGTCGTCAACAATGTCCTCGATGATGCCCAAAGTGCCCTTAAAGTCCCCGCGAGGCGCATCGGCATCTCTTCCATTGAACCCGACGGGTATAAAGTGATGGTGAATGTATGGCTCGACGCTCATGGTTTTGTAGATACTAAAATGGAAATTCAGGAAAAACTGCTGGAAGCCCTGAGAGGTTCGGGATTGAAGTTGCCAGGAATGGGATAGCAATTTTTTTCCGTTTCGTGCAGCGGTATTTCCAGAAAGCGTGTCTTCCTGCATGTCCCACACCTGGGATCAGCCGGAAGACACTTTCGAATTAGACTGTTAGCCATGAAAATCATAAATTTAAAGGATTCTCAGAATCCGTATTTTAAAAATCCCTGGCTGAGAGGATGGGCAAACCGAATGATGAATGGTCATGAAGCATAAGATAAGCAGGCGCATAGTAACAGACCTGGCGAACAGCTCACTGTTTGTTACATTTTTATTGCTGATGTCGTGTGGTGGGGAAAAGAAAGTGGAACCCGGGCTGGCAACGGTAACCAAGGCAGAGTTTCTGGGCAGGATGGTCGTACAGGAAAGGTACTGGCGCATAGAGGAAATATCCCGGGAGCAGGAAAGCCAGACCTCCCTGGTGAATGTCCGGGAAAGTTCGTCCATATTGAGCAGTCACTTTCTCAACGACGTGATTCCGTTGGTAGCTGTCCAATTCGGTCGCGGTCCGTACGGAAAGGGAACTGTCAGCGAAGCACAAATGTCGGGAGCCTATGGCAAGATTCCCTTTGGCGAGTTCCAGTGTGTGCTGATGCCCAAGAGCGTTAAGCAAAGTGGGGAATGGACGTGGGATGAGCAGCGCAAAATGCTCAAACTTGCATTGCCTGAAAGCATCCGGTCTATCGCCGCTGCGTTATCGGGTTCTGATTGGCTGCCCGAAACGGGTTATGTAGCCAGCGAACCCGTACCATTGTACCGAGGTGTGGAGGAGGCCCGCCGGGCGGCCAGTCCGGAGCGGATCAAAATACTAATTGAAGAGCAAACTCAAAACGGCATTATTACCTATGCATTTACCATGCGCGCATCCTGGATGACCGACGTCGATTACCGCGATGCCGAGCATAAATATGGCGTATCCTTATATTGAATATTGATTTGGCACCCCGGCGATCATATTATTTGATGCTATGAATGACAGAACCTTTACAAAAAACGTATTTCTTTTAACTGTTTTCATTCTCGTTCTGACGGGGTGCAGCAATTATAAGGATCAGCAATCGATTCCACCCGAAAATTTGCCCGAGTCGGTCATCAAAGTCATGTCCAATGCATTTCCGGATGCTACCGATGCTACTTTTCAGACGGTTGAAAAGGATAAACTTTATGAAGTTTATTACAAATTGAAAGGAGATCCGTTTTACGCAGCTTTAAATACGGAAAAAATACTGAGTGTGTACCGCATGTATGGAGCAGTGCCGGATTCCATGCAGCAGTCGCTACCGGTACAAGGTGTGCAGGGAGGGAAAGCTGATCTATATAAAGAGCCTGTACCACAACCCAGTAAACAGAATATATTCACTGCGAGATACGCTTGGAATAACTTGGACTATTTGCTAACATGGTTTCCAAACGCGCCGACCAATCCCATTAAGTATCTCGTCAAATTAGAGCCCTATTCGAAATTTTCATACACCATCTATCAGGATGAACGGTACACTTTGCCTGCTCAGATCATTAGTTTTCTGGAAAGAGAAAAGTTGAGATTTACTTCGGCGAAGATTTCATTGAACGAAAAAAACGAGAAACAGTATCTCATGAGTGCTACAACGGCGTCGAGTACCAATTATGAGTTTACTTTTGACCAGTCGGGCAAACTGATCAATACAATTTACAGGGCAGAAGCTTTTTATTATAATATTGAAGAATTGCCTGACAAAATACAGACCTTTATAAAAAGCTCATCCGGTTTTTCGCCGATGAAAATAGCAGAAGGTTACAAGTTTTCAGATCCGGTCGGAACCGGTTATGTGATCAATATGGAGGGGATGAACGAACAATGCTGGATAAACTTTGATCAGGAGGGGAATTTTGTGAACATGACGTATCAGACCGCACTATACCGATGATAAAAGAGTAATTGTTTCAACGATACACTTCGCAGCCCGCCTGAATGACGTTTTTCCGCAGTAACAAATACAGTTCGCTAGCCGACCTGGTACGGGCTTGTCAGGCCGGTGATACCAGGGCGCAAACTGCATTCTATGAGCGCTACAAATCGCGGCTGCTGGGAGTGTGCGTGCGTTACGCTAAAACGAAGGCAGAAGCGGAAGATATTTTTCAGGAAGGGTTTATCAAGGTTTTTAAAAATTTAAGTGAGCTGCGGAATGTCGAGGTAATCGACAGTTGGGTGAAATCGGTGGTGATCAGAACGGCGATCAATTATTATCACAGGGTCACGAAAGAACAGCAACTGCATTCGAACCTGGCAGATTTCGAGCGGGAGATCGATTCGGGCGATTATGGAAAGATCATCACGCGTATGGACATGAATGTTTTGTTGGGTGTGATCAATACCCTGCCCGATGGGTACAGGATGATCATCAACCTGCACCTGGTCGATGGTTATACACATACTGAGATCGGCGAAATGCTCGGTATATCCGACAGCACTTCACGCTCGCAGTTTTTGCGGGGAAGAAATTTGTTAATGAGAAAGTTACAAGAAAAAGGTATTACGCAATATGAAATCTTCTGAAGAGCGCATCGATGAGGAATTGCGGAAAGCCCTCAGAGAAAGATTCGATCATTTCGAACGGCTTCCCGATCCTGCCTTGCGCGATAAGGTGCTCAAAGGCCTTTCCGGTGGTAAGAGCCTGGTGCAAACCGGCGTGATCGCATCCTTACTGTTGCTGATGGCGGTTACAGCCGTGGTTTATTTCGGTTCGTTGCCTACCGTTGAAAAAAGTGGGGCAGTAGCTATTACGAGCGATATAGCGCGGTATGTGCCGGAGAAATCAACGGCAGCGAAGGATGTACAATCGGCGGTAAAGCCAATCCGGGCTCAACAGCAAGATCAAACGGAGGAGCACACGAAAATAGCAGTCCGCCCGGTTGTAAACCGACCTGTTGAAACAGTCACGACAGAGAAAATAGTGAATGCGGACCCGGTTCGGAGAGCACCGGGAATGTCTGTGCGAGCAACCCGCAGGCCCGTAAAACCGTATAGGATAACAAGGGAGGATTTGGTGAAAATAGTTGAAACGGCTAAGTCAAACTCGTCTTTCGGCTCACTATGGATCCAGGATGATGTCATTACTCCTGGGGATCGGTCATTTTTGGAATCGGAACTGAAAAAAGCGGGCTTTGGCGATACAGAGCAGGATAGTGTTGTAATCGAACAAAACCATAACAAGGTACTGGAAGGGCCTTCCGTGGCCGATCAAGACATCGGGGTGCTGGATCACAGGCCACTGGCCCTTCCACAATATGAGTGGGAGCCCGACAGCCTTGTCACGCCCGGTAAGCCTAAAAAGCGATACGAATATCTTTTTAAAGAGCGTTGGACTATTGTAGCAGGAATTACGCCGTTGCGCACTTTCCAAATCCTGACCGTAAGGCCGGGAAATGGCGTAGTTTACCAGAATTTTGTATTACCGTCCAAAATATCCGCTGCGACGGTCGGTTATAAATTTTCTGCCGGCGTGGAGCGTAAAGGGTTCCAGTTATTGCTTAATTACGGGCAGTTCAAGCAGTCGTATCGCTATGAGATCGCCACGGGCGAATTCGTGGTAGGACCTGATTTGTCTGGAAACTATGAGGTGGTGAGAAAAGGTATCCCTCAGGAACAAAACAGCACGGTTCGTTTAGTCGGCATGAGCATTAAAAAGCATATTGTGCGCCGTTCTCATTTCCTGCGCAATTATTTTGGCGATGTCGGTGCTGAATTCAGCCGTGACCTGACGTCGGAAAAGAATCTGGTGTGGCTCAATGCGGGTTTTGGTAAAGAGCTTTTTGCAGGAAATAACGTTGTGATGACCGTCGGCCCCTATTTTGAATACAGCGTTTCGAAACTTAGGAATCCTGACAACCCTTTTAAAATCCAACCCTATCAGATCGGCCTCTCAGTAGGTTTGCGTTATACCAAAAAATAAGCCGGCGTAATGCTCGCCGGCCTGTTTTCTGCATTTGGTGTTATACTTCCGATTTTAAGATATCTGTCAACTCCCGCCGGAATTCCTCGCCGTAAATGTTGTTGTATTCGCGGGTAAAGCTTTCGAAAGTGCTCTTCGCCAGCGAGTGTTTGCCGAGTAATGCAAAAGACTTGCATTTGAGAATCATCGCCTCTTCGTTGGCGGGGTCGAAATAGGAAATGTTGTTCGCCAGACGGATCATAAATTCAGGATCGTCGGATACGGGAATATTGCCTGCATAGTTCAGGTAAGTGTTCACCACGATATTCGAGATCTCCGATTTGAACGGGTCCAACCATTCAAATTCGAGATTGGAAAGAAAACTGCCTTTGTTCGTAATAGCGATCAGCGCCTCGATCATCGGACGGTCGTTGTATTTGGACGAGGTAATATTCAGAAATTCGAAGTAATCCACGTGTACGTCGTCTTCGTTAAAGTCCATTTTCCAATGTCCTGCCGATGTCACGATCTGGCAATGCGGTATTCTGCTGAGGATCGCTTTCAGCTTGGTGAGGTTCACCGACCGGTTGTTCCGTGCGCTCTCGGTTGATTTATCCGACCATAGCAATTCCCTCAATTTATCCGAATTAATACCTCTTTTCCAGCGTATCGTATAAAGTAAAATGACCAGAAAGAGCTCCTTAATAAGGGGCGTGAACATTTGTGTGATATCGCTTCCGTTGTTGTCGGTTACCTGCAAATCACCAAATAGTGAAATGCTGTTTTTCTCCTGTATATCGGTCTGCGCAGCCATTTTCTTTGGCACCGTCGTGCTTACGGGTTCCGCTGCATGTTCTGGGGTATCGCGCTTTACGTTTCTTGCAGACAGGTTCCGTCGACGGTACAGCAGCCCTGCGCCACATCCCAATAATGCGCTCCCAGCAAGCACAAATGGCCAGATGGCTTTTGGTTGATTTTCAGCAGAAGCGATCCCGGGAACTGTTTCGCGCACAGGTGTGAGGAGCGTGTACACGTGCATGACGGTCTGCTTGTCGTCCTCGCTGCGTGTCATGCTGAGTGCAATGAGCTGCTTGCTGCCGGGACAGTAAAAGAGGTCGGCAAAGGAATGTGTGTCGTGGAAAGAATACGGGATCGCCGCCGCCATCGTCTGGAACACGGGCTTGTCCAGCGAGCCCCGCACGAGTCGTAATTCGGAATTATAGCGGTTTTTAGGAAATGCTAATGCGTAGAAATGGTTACCGGTAATTACCAGTGAATTGGCAAAATTCAAGTGCGGAAGGTCGGCGTCCGTTTCGTAGATTTTCTTCCATTGCCTTTTGTGAGGCTGGAAAAGTAACAGATCATTCCAGTTTCTTGGGTTGAGGATTTGCTGGCCGGTAAGGCTGCCATATCCGCCTAAAATATACATTCCTTCTGCCCCAAGGCCGCCTGCCGCCAGATAGCGGGGGGTGTAAATGCCAGAGTCGCTTGCCACGGCAGTCCATTTGCCGGAAGGCAGATGATAGCGGTGAACTTCGTTTTTATAGGTTAAATGGCCATATCCGCCGACCACATAGAGCGACGAATCGGCCGTAGAAAAAAACTTGTTGGAATGCCAGTATTCGGTTGAGCTTTCGGGGATAGGGAATATGAAGTTTTTGTCCCATTTCCGTGTAGCAAAATTAAATCGTGCAATACGTTGCTGGTCGACATTGTAGGTGTACAAATTGCCAGTGATGGTATCCACAAATGCCTGATTCCCTTTCGCCAGGTGCAAGCGGCCCGATTGATAGGGGTAAGAAATGGTAATCTGGCTGGCTACCGAATAAGTATGTAAACTGTCCTCGCCGATAAGATATAGAATCTCCCGTTTCTGATCAAGCGCAGTGCAGGCAAAACCGCTTGTCAGCATCCGTTTTCGTGGTTGCCATGTTTCATGCAACTTTTCTATCCAAACCGGATTGATTGCGATAGCGGACGTCTTGCTTTTTTCATTGCGTGCTGTTGTGCCTGAATATTCGTCGAGTGGCCAGGAGCCCGTTGTTTTGCCATCCTGAGCGAGCGTGATATTGGCCAGCGTCATTGGTGGCACATCGGTTGTTTGAAATGACTTGTGCTGATTGGCGCCGAAAAGAATGTGATAGCAGCCATCCGGTACCTTTTCGAGCATATGGGTGAATGTCCTTCCGCCGGCTGTAATGGTCAGTTTCCTGGCGGCAGCGTCGAGCTTGACAAGCAATTTGCTCCACTGCCCGAAAAGCAGGTTGTCTGGGATATTAAATGCGATTGACGACAGCTTGTCCCCGGTAATGACCCGAAAACGACCATTTGCCGCAGCGACGCCGTTGTCATAAACGAGGTCGATATTATGCTTATCGCTACCGATAAGCCTGAAAATATAACCAAAATAGGTCTTTTGTTTTGGAGCAAAAGTGAGATCGAATGCGAGTTCCAGTTGCTGTGAAAAGCACACCGGCTTGGTCGGTGTAAGGTTCAGTGTCGTGCGCTGATCCTGCAAAACCTCATAGCTTGCAAACCGCAGGCCATGCGATTGGGCATTGGCAGAATTTTGGGGAACAAATAAAACGCCAAGAATGCAGGTCAGGAAGAAAATAGGGAATTTCATCAGGGAATCCGGGAGCAATATCGGGCGTATGCCACACATGGTGGTTTCAGGAGGCATTGAATGGCTCATAAGGGTTCGGCCCGGTTCAGATAATACGCAGTAGCTTCAAATAATTTACAAAAGTTAAAAAAAACTTGAAATAATATAAGGTCGGAGTGACGGGAGCTCGTAAAAAATGCGCCCCGGTCGCATACGGACCGGGGCGCTGGTGTTAAAAATTCGGCTGTCCGATGCGTTAAGGCTTCACAATCTTCCGCTCTACGCCGTCGATTTTTACAATGTAAATGCCGGAAGGCCAGTTGCTTATATTCAGTTCAAAATAGGGCTGTCCCGGTGATGACGAATGCATTTTCCTCCCGGAGGCGCCTACCACATCCACTTGCAAAATCCGGGCATCCGATTTCACCGTGAGCAGGGAAGAGGCCGGGTTAGGAAATACGCTTACAGTAAATGGCGTCTCGATTTTGGCCGTTACAATGCTACTGTACGCAAATGTTTCGTCCAGATCCACCATCTTTAACCGGTAATAGAAGTGCCCCGCCGGCAAATTGGCGTCACTATACTGATAGTTGTTGGCAGTAGTGGCATTCCGATGCGAATTAACCTTTCCGATGGTCGTAAATGTCTTGGCATCGGTGCTTCGCTGTACTTCGAAATGTGAGCTGTTGGTTTCCTGCGACGTACGCCAGGTCAATAGCGCGTTGTTTTGCTCGGTTTTTGCGCTAATGCTCACGAGTGTAACTGGCAGTGGTTGGCCGGAAGTTGTGCTGAGGGCATTAGGGTAGAGCGGTACAGAAAGGCTATTGGTCGCTTTGCCTGCCAGCACCTTTTTGGTGTAGCCGCCTATGGCCATATACCAGTCGGGCGTAAGATCGTAACCATCGGCATCCAGTGAGAGGAACCAGGTGTCACCACCTTTCGGGGTGTGGTCGCCGAATTTCTCCATTTTGAAAAAGGAAGTAGCTTCATCCACTTCGTCGAACATGGCCAGGTAAATCATATTGGCCCCCTCGTTGATCACATTCTGCGACTGTTGCCACAGGAAGCTGCCGCCGTTGCGTGGAATTGAGTTTTTAATAGCTGCTGACGGGTTATTTCTCACAGTTTGTAGATTGAACCATGAAAATCCCGGGAAGATGACCGGCATGTAATCAATATTCTTGGGCTGTAAATAAGCCATGTCGGGCCGCACGGAATTGATGGCGAAGTCATTGGCGCCGCTTTCGGTGTTGTACCGGCCCACAGACCACGGGCTGACCACGTCCAGTTGATCATAAACGGCGCGCCATTCCGAGGTATGGGTGCGCCAGTCGTTGTTCAGTCCGCCCATGACGGTAGCCCGGTATTTAGGAGCGTCGGTCAGATCGGTAGGGTCGCCGTCACGGAAAAACTTCACAAGCTTATCTGAACGTGCAGCCGTTGCTTCGGGACTGGACGCCAGGCCAAGACCCCATAAAGCAACGAGTGGGCGGCCTTTATGCCACAAATAATTGCTTTCCGAGGTTACCCCCATTTCGTCCACGAGCTTTTTCCAATCGGCGATCACAGCTTCGGTCGAGGTATCGTCCGCGCCTGAAAGGTCGTACATGATCGCATACACGCGACCGTATTTCAAGCTCGCCGTTTGTACATTTTCAATCACTTTTTCAAAATGCCGGGTCACACGAGAGTCGCCGGTGCGGAAGTTTTGGAGGAACCGCTGCTGGAACACCCCGTCGACCTCATGTTCCCGCATCCATTTGAAATGTTGGTCGACGGTGTTGTAATTGTAGCTTGAAAACAGCTTGGCAGGCGCGCCATTGCTGTAAGCCATATTCGTGGCTACAAGTTCCCCCGGCGGGTAATCGCCCAGATACGGCCACATATCCACAGTGGCATTGGCGTGGTCAGGAGCGCCGCCGAACCAGTGCAGCCACCAGTTGTGGGTCGGGCTACCGTCGGTAGGCAGACCGAACCAGCCCTGGTAACCAAACATAACCTTGTTATTCAATGTATTGGCCGAAGGCACGGGTGTTGTAGCCGGCGCAGGTTCGTAAAACTCGATCTCGTCGATCCGCGCCGTAATGGCGGCGCTCAATGGCTGGTTAACGTGGAAGTAATTGATTGCCGCCAGATTGGGATTTCCGGTTTTAACGGCATCCGCCAAATGCAGAATGATATGGTTCCAGCCATTCTGTATTTTCTGACTGGCCACGTTCCAGCGATACTCGTTGCTGCCAGGCAGTCCCGACGACGAAAATACAATGCTGCCAGCGCCGTTGAACTTTGTTGCGTCCGACGCGAAAAGCCAGAATTTTACGACCCCATCGGTTTCACTGACCGTCGTATTAAATGGAGTGCCATTGAATGAAAACCAGCTGGAACCCGATCCGTTTTTGCTAATGGATGCGCTGCCGAGAATCTTGTTGCCGGTATCGGTGCTCACCGCATCGCTGCCCGACCAACCTGCCGTGTTGTCAGCGGCATTAAAAATATGCGCACCGCTGAGCACACTGCCGTCGTAACCTTTGGTAAAACGGACGTTATCGATCTTGATAATTACCGACTCGCTGGCATTAATCGGTTTATAATACCTGAAAAAGTTAATCGCCCCCAGGTTAGGATTGCCTTGCTTGCCCGCGGCGCTCAGGCGCAGTACCACACTGTTCCAGCCATTGCGGAGGTTTACACTTCCGGTGCCCCAGTTGTATTCGTCGGTATCGGGGTTGCCAGAGCTGGTGATCTCGAACTGTCCGCCGGAAGCGCTGAACTTGGTAACATCCGAAACATACAACGAAAATTGAAGATAAGCGATGTTCAGCTCGGTAGGGCCGATGCCGGTATTGATCGGTGTGGTAAATGTTCTGCGTAAACGTTCGGTGTTTCCTCCTTCCGATTTGATGGAATAGGTGCCTTGTACCGGCGCGTCGCTGTCGAGGCTCAGGGTGTTGCCGCCACCGCCCCAGCCGGTAAGCGATTCGCAATCATCCACGGGCGTGACCTGCGCATACGAGGGCAGGGCTGCCGCCAGTAAAAGGAGCATCAGTAAACAGTTTGTTTTCATTCAGGATTGGATTAAGGTGAAAGATTGGAAAGCACCCGGTCGCCAGATGAGGCTTCCGGACTGTTCCAAATCTAGACGCGCACCTATAATTTTAGCTTAACTAGGAATTAATAAAGAATAAATGGGAAAAAATATCGGCTAAAAATGCCCAATTAAGTCCAAATTAAGTCCCCGTTAACACTTCGCACGTTACTTAGCATCCGGATTTACGATTGCCTCCATGTAACTTTTTCTTTCAAAAAAACAATTATGAACAAAACTCTATCCATCCCCTTATGGGCGATGAGCATGGCATTGCTATGCCGTCTTCACGCACCTGCGTATGCATTCGGGACTGGCGGCGATCGGTTATTGGTAGCGCGACCAGCCGCGGCAACCGACGTTTCAGGAACGGTAAAAGATGAAAAAGGCGAGGGCATTCCGGGTGTGAATGTACTCGTGAAAGGTACCGCAACGGGTACGACAACCGATGCGAAAGGGAAGTTTTCGATCCAGGTCGGTTCGGGTGCCGATGTGCTGGTCTTTTCTTTTGTAGGTTATTCCAAACGGGAGATCGCAGTCGGGAGCCAGACCAACATTGATGTAACCCTGGTCGAAGACAACAAGAATCTCGATGAAGTAGTAGTTGTGGGCTATGGTACACAAAAGAAAGTAACGCTTACCGGCGCCGTCGTTTCTGTGAACAGCCAGGAGATCGTAACTACCAAAAACCAGAACGTGCAGAATATGCTGACGGGCAAGCTGCCGGGTTTGCGCGTGGTGCAGAAATCTTCCGAGCCCGGTGATTTCAATTCCAGCCAGTTCGATATCCGTGGCTTCGGTAACCCGCTTATCGTCATTGATGGTGTACCGCGTGACAACATTTCCCGCATTGACCCGAACGAGATCGAAAGCATTTCCATCCTGAAAGACGCGGCGGCGGCCATTTACGGCGTGCGCGCAGCGAATGGCGTGGTGCTCGTAACCACCAAGCGCGGTGCCAGCGGGAAAGCGAAGATCGAATACTCAATGTATTACGGCAGCCAAACGGCCCTGGGTTTGCCCAAACCTGTCGGGGTGATCGATCGGTATACGTTGATGAACGAGAAGAGCATGCACAACGTCAACAGCCCGATCATCCGCTATTCCGAATCGGATTTTGCCCCTTACCTCGAAGGCAAGCTGCAAAGCACCGACTGGTACGACCTAACGATGCAGAAACGCGCACCCCAGCAGCAGCATAACCTCAGCGCAAGCGGCGGCACTTCCGACGGCAAGATTGATTATTTTATCAATATGGGCTATTTGTACCAGGAAGGTTTCTGGAAAAGCAAGGACTTGAATTACGACAAATACAACCTGCGTTCGAATGTCAATGCCCAGATTACCAAAAATCTGCGTGCTTCTTTAAAGCTGAGCGGCATTATCGACACTAAAAATAATCAGCAAGCCGGCGGTATGCATGAGATTTACGGTCCGCTCTGGCGCGCGCAACCCAATGAAACCAATTATGCGAACAATAATCCCGATTATCTCTTCAAAATGGCAGCCGGTCACCCGGTAGCTTTGACGACAGCGGATATTTCGGGTTATCAGCAGGACAATAACAAATGGTTGCAAAGCCAGTTTCAATTGGAATACACCGTTCCTTATGTGGAAGGTTTGATGGCTAAGGGGATGTTCAGCTACGATACGCGGATCAATTCCAATACCAATTATAAAAAATCATACAATCTGTACGATTACAATGCGTCCAACGACACCTACGCGCCGTTCGCCAATAATCTGCCCGACCAGCTGACCCGTACCTACAACACCCTACCATCTACATTGATGCAGGTTTCGCTGAATTACAGCCGCAGTTTCAAGGAAAAACACCATGTAGGTGCATTAATACTCTACGAAGAAAGCACCCGCAGCAGCGATAACTTCTTCGCCAGCCGCGAGTTGGGTATCCCAATGGAATATCTTTTCGCAGGGAAGGCGCAAAACCAGGTTGGTAACAGCAATATCAACAATATCTGGAAGAATGCGAATAAGGGTTTGGTAGGCCGTTTGAACTACGATTTCAAAGGCAAATACATTGCCGATTTCAGTTTTCGGTACGATGGTTCGTCCAAATTCCCTCCGGGCAAGCAATGGGGCTTCTTTCCGGCGGTTTCGGCAGGCTGGCGGTTGTCGGAAGAGGGTTTTATTAAAAACAATGCAGCCTTCCGTTTTCTGGATAATCTGAAAATCAGGGGTTCTTATGGCACAATGGGGGATGATGGTGCTTCATCATACCAGTTTGTGTCGGGCTATGACTATCCGTTTAATGGCAACAGCCAGGCATTGGCGGGCGGTTATATGTTTGGCGGATCGTTTGTGAACGCACTGGGTTTTCGTAATTCACCCAACCCGAATATCACCTGGTATACCGTCAAAACCGCCAATGCGGGCTTGGATGCTGGATTCTGGAACGGATTGGTGGAAGTTACTTTTGATGTTTTCCGCCGCAACCGCACGGGCTTGCTCGCCAACCGCCTGATGTCACTCCCCGGCACGTTCGGGGCGACGATGCCACAGGAAAACCTGAACAGCGATCAGACAAGCGGTTTCGAAATTTCCGTTTCGCACCGCAAGCGCATCAACCAGATCCGCTACAACGTGTCTGGTAACCTTTCGCTCACCCGTACGCGGAACTTGTACATTGAAAGGGGGCAGTCGGGTAACTCTTATGACAACTGGCGGAACAACCGCAGCGACCGCTACAACGACGTTTGGTTTGGCTGGGGTTATGCAGGACAGTTTCAATCGTACGATCAGATTGCCAGCCACGATTCTTACGTGGGCCGGGCTACATTGCCGGGAGATTACATTTATGAAGACTGGAACGGCGACGGCACTATCGACGATACGGACCGCCACCCCATTGCGACGACCATTAATCCCGCCAGTACCACCACCGTTGGCGGTGATGCCAAAAAGAACCATCCGCTCATGAATTTCGGCTTTTCAGGCTCCATTGATTACAAAGGGTTTGACCTGAACATTCTTTTCCAGGGAGCTGCGCTTTCATATGTCGCTTACGGCGAGCAGCTACGTGAGCCACTGGCCTGGGATGGCAATGCACTGGAGTTCTTCATGGATCGCTGGCACCCGACCAACCCGACGGCTGATCCTTACAATCCATCGACGCAATGGGAGAGAGGCTATTACGCCTACACGGGCACCACGGCTGATGAAAACTCTGCCCGCAACATTCAGAATGGTGCTTACCTGCGTCTGAAGAGCGCGGAGATCGGCTACTCGTTGCCCAAAGATTTGTTGAAAAAGGTAGGCGCGCAAGGGTTGCGTATATATGTAAACGGTTATAACCTCCACACTTTCACCAAAGTGAAGGGCCTCGATCCCGAGCATCCCTCGGAATTGTATGGCTATATGTACCCGATCAACCGGACGATCAATCTCGGAGCAAGTATCAGTTTTTAAATTCTATCAGGATGGTATTTCAAATGAAAAATATAAAATATGCCCTGGCGCTAATGCTGCTGGGTGGCACTTATGCGTGTAACGAGCTCGACATCCCGCCCATTAACGTGGTGCAGGACAAGGATGCATTCACTGACGCCGGTATGCAGGCCTACATGGCAGCGCTGTACAGCCGCATGCCCATCGAGGATTTCAAATACAGTGCACAGGAAGGAACGGAAGGCTTCGATACCTGGAACAACATCGCGACGCCCGCGTTGAATACCGGTGAGAATGCGAACCGGAACAATGGCGGCTTTGTGAACCCTGCACGCGGCTATTGGAAAAGCGGTTATCAGGTGATCCGCAATGCGAATTACCTTATCCGCGAATTGCCGAAATATGTTACGGCGCTCACGCAGCCGAAAGTGGATAGATGGATCGCGGAGGCGCGTTTTGTGCGTGCGTTTACGTATTCCGCATTGGCGAAGCGCTATGGCGGCGTGCCCATTACCCAGGATGTGCAGTCGCTGGACGGAAGTACGCTGGAATCCCTGCAAATCCCTCGCAGCAGCGAACAGCAGGTGTACGATTTCATCCTTGCCGACCTCGACTTTGTGATCGCAACCATGCCGGAAGCGAGCGAGCAATCGGGCAGGGTTAACAAGAATGTCGCCGCCGCATTCAAATCGCGCGTGGCGTTGACGGCCGGTTCCATCGCGCGTTACGCGAATCCGTTTGTAAAAGACGGGGTAATGTTATGTGGTATTCCAAAAGAGAAAGCGAACGACTACTTCAAGGCAGCATTCCAGGCGGCAAAATCGATAGAAGGTAAGTATTCGCTTTATACGAAGAAATGGTCACCCGACGACAAGACCGCGACAGCCGATAATTACGCCGATCTTTTTCTAGACACATCCAGCCCCGAAACCATTTTTGCCAAAGGTTATTCCTATCCCGAGGCGGTGCACAGTTTCGACGCCGTCTACGCGCCGCCGCATATGACCTCTACTTATGGCGATCGGTATAACCCCACGCTGGATTATGTGGAGCTTTTCGATGGCCTTCCGAAGAATGCTAAGGGGCAATTGAAAACCACTGACGACAAAGGCAATTACATTGTGTACGACTATGCAGAGCAGCTTTTCGAAAACTGCGAGCCGCGTTTGCGTGGTACCGTGTTGCTGCCGGGCCAGCCGATCAAAGGCGTGCGGACCGATTTGCGTCGCGGAACGCTTGTAGAGACCGTTGATCCTTTGGTGCCGATCCCGAAATTCATTCCTGAGGACATGACCAGTGGCTACAATTCGAATGCGTTTTACAATGCCAATGTGAAGCAATCCGGCACCTGGAACAACCAGACGCCCATTTTACTCTCAAACGGTCAGTCGGTCAATCCGAGCGGCCTTGATGGCCCAACTTCGGCGAACAACGCGACGACTACAGGTTTCCATGGCCGTAAATGGCTGATGCCAAACCTTGCGCCGGCTGCTACTACATTGCACCGCTCGAACCAGTCATGGATCGAAATGCGGTATGCAGAGGTGTTGCTCAACCGCGCCGAGGCCGCATTGGAGCTGCATCAGAATGGCGTTATCGATGTGGATGGCGTGGCTTTACTAAATGATGCTTTTGATAATATCAATAAGATCCGGACCCGCGCCGGGGCTGTGTTGCTCAAAACTGCGGCCGAACTGTCGTCGGCCGCGCCGCTTGCACCAGGCACGGGCGTAGGCTCGTATGTACTGGCACCTACACGCGGGTTACAAATCATGCGCATCGAACGTCGGAAGGAACTCGCATTCGAGAACAAACTCTGGTGGGATATGCTTCGCTGGCGCACAGCCGATGCCGAGGTGAATGCCCGCATCTGGCGGAAATGCAACCCGTTTCTGTTCGCAAAAGGTGCGGTGGTCGAGACGAGCGATTATGTAAAAGGCAAGTACATTTTCGACTGCCGTTTCGAGGAACGAAGCGCGCGTTTTACCATCGCTACCAAAAATTACTACGAAGCTATTCCGGGTGCCGAGCTGATCGCTAACCCGAAACTGGTTCAAAATGAGCAATATTGATCACTGAAAACCAATCTAACAATGAAAAGTCTTTTGTATATCCTGATCTTCCCGCTACTCCTGTGTTCCTGCAAGATCGATGATGTGGACGCGCCGGATTCGACTCTTGAAGGTCGACTGGTGGATGCGGCCGGGAATGGAATCCAGATTGAACAGGGAGCGTCGAGTGCGCGACTGAAAATGGAGGAGCTCAGTTGGAGCAATACGCCGCTGCCTCTATTTCTGAACCTGAAACAGGACGGTTCTTTTATCAACAACAAGCTCTTTCTCGGCAATTACCGCGTAACGCCGGTCGAAGGGCCGTTTTATCCCGTGACAGAAAAGACCGTCGACATCAAAGGCAGCACCAAGGTGGATTTCACGGTAATTCCTTACCTGAATGTAGATTGGATTGGCGAGCCGGTGGTGAATGCCGACAAGAAGCTCGCCGTTACCTTCAAATTTAACAGTAATCCCGCGCCGGAAGGCGTTATGAAACCCAATCCACTTGATTACCAGCTTTTTATTTCGACCAATCAATATGTAGGAAATAATAACTGGGACAACACGGCGGTAGGAGCGGTGGTGCCGGTAACGGTCGATAAAGAAGGCCAGAATATCACGATTTCGTCGTCCGTACCGATGAAATACAGCACGACTTATTTCGTGCGGGTAGGTGTGCGGGTGAATGATACTTATAAAAAGTACAACTACACGACCATCAAAACCGTGCAGGTTCCCTAATTATACGCAGAAGTAGTGTAAGCCCCCGGGACCGTTGGTCTTTGGGGGCTTGTTTTTACATCGTATGCTCGTCGCGGATATAAAGCAGGTAACGTGGCTCCACTGCTGCGCTACGCTTTTTTTCGTCGAGAAAACCCATTTTTAAGCGCGTTACATGAAAATGCTGGGGAGAAGCTTGCACTTCGGCATCGACGCCGGAACGGATCAGGCTGTCGGCTATGGCGGCAGTGGTATACAGGTAGCATGGCGCGGTATCGATAAAATCACCGAGGAGTTCGCCGTTTTTAAGTAGTTTGACTTCACCCGCCGAATAGAATTCAAGGCTGTATGAAAATGAACCGTAGGCGGCTACCGGCAAATGGCGGTTTTTTTCCGGAATAAACCTGGCAGCCTGCATACCCGATTGATATTGCAGTAAAAACGGGTAGAAAAATTGAAAAAGAAAAATGTAAAGCATTGCCGCCATCGCATAACCCTTGAAAAGCAGATGCTGCATAGGATTCCCGTACTTGACAATGTTGACCGCAAACACAATCGCCAGCGCGATCACGGCTGCTATAATTCCGTTTTCGATGCGGGTAATGTAAAGCAACACGGAAATGAAAATGAGGGTGATGACCAGTAAAATGGTTTGCGCGGTAACCAGATGTTGCAATTGCGAGCGTCGGGCAAGCTCGTAAAAGAAATAGGCTGTGATGATCGAGAAATAGGGAAATTCGATCACGAGGTAGTGCGGAAGCTGAAATTTGGATAACGAAAACAAGAGAAAAGTTACCAGCGTGCTACCATAAATGATCCAGCGGATCGCGTCGCGGTTCTTTTCAAAACGCAACAGGTAAACGATGCCGCCTACCAGCCCTACCGACCACGGTAGAAACGCCCATAATGTGGTGTGCAGGAAAAAAGTGACATCGCCTTTGCCCTTAATAGGCCCGGTATTGAAAAATCGGCCGAACTGGCTGTCCCAGAAGAAGAAACGAAGTCCCGAGATATTCGTTTTGCCAAAAACCACTTTTTCAGGATGGAGATCGAACTGAACGTAGAGGCTATATAATTCGGGTAGGATAAATACAAAACATAATGCCAGCACCAGCCACCAGCGGTAGTTGACAAACTGGCGGAACTGTTTGCTGATCAGCCAATAAATGACCCAGCCACCGCCCAGCGTGATGAGCACAAAAATGCCCTTTGTCATAATCGCGCAAGCCGCGAACAATGCCGCCCAGACAATATGGGACCAATGAATACGGGCATTGACCTGCAACATATGCCACGCCGCCCCTGTAATGCAAGCTGTCAGGTACGGTTCTGCGCGGACGTCGAAATTGGCGAGCGTGCTGTGCAGGGCCACCGTGTAAATCAGCACGGCTATTTTGGCAACGTCCTCATTGTATAATTCCTTGGCGATGAGATAGGTATAACGCAGGCTCAACAGCCAGAACAGGAATGCCGGCAGTTTGTAGGCAAAGCCGGTAATGCCGAAGATTTTATAGCTGATGGCCGCCATCCAGAACGGAAAATGCGGCTTGTCTAGCCAGTCGTGACCGTCGCCATATAAATTTATCCAGTCGTTGTGTATAACAATGTGCTTGGCGATGGTGGCGTAAAGTGCGCCATCTGGTTCAATAATATCGAGCCAGAGGCCGGGAATATTAAGCAAAATACCGGACAGTAACAGCCACGGGAAATAGCGATGTAATAGTAGGTCACGATGGTTCATAACGTTGTGTATATGGGGGGTGCAGCGTAGCGCTAAAATTGTGCCTGCCTACGATGTACGCACGAAGATTTGAACTTGTGCCGGTTATACGCCGGTATTGCGTGTTATTTTATTGTTAATAGAGGTCATTGCGCGCGTTTGCGTACCGATTGGGGACGATTTTCGTTGGGCGCAGGGAGTGAGGACGTTAATGATCGGTTCGAGGCTCTTACCGACCGCGGTGAGCTGGCATTCCACAGGTGGCGGCACTTTGGGATATACTTCGGGCTGATAGGCCCGCCGCTTTTCAATTCGCGCAGTAACTTACTTTTATGTTAGTACTTAATAAATATGTTAGTACCTGTAAAATTATGAGTGTGCGCGTAATTTTGCAGTGAAATCAAAAACCAATTTATCATCATGCAAAATCTGAAAGACAAGGTCGCATTCGTAACCGGCGGAAGCCGGGGCATTGGAGCAGCCATCGTGAGAAGGCTCGCGGCGGAAGGGGCGAAAGTGACTTTTACATACGTCAACGGTAAAGACCGGGCAGAAGCGCTGGTCAGCGAGCTCGCCGAAGCGGGCCTGAGTGCGGTTGCGCTGCAAGCGGATAATGCGAAGGAAGGTGCTGTTTCGGCAGCGATCAATCAGGCCATCGAGCATTATGGCAAGCTCGATATCCTCGTCAACAGCGCCGGCGTGTATGTGGGCAAGGCATTTGAAGAGCATACTATCGAGGATTACGATTATGTAATGAATGTCAATGTGAAATCCGTCTTCGAGGCGTGTTTGACAGCTTCCCGTAAAATGGAACCCGGCGGACGTATCATTACCATCGGCAGTTGTATGGCCGATCGCGCGGCGGTTCCGCAGGCGACATTGTACGCGGCCAGCAAGTCGGCATTGTCGGGTTTTACGAGAGGACTTTCCCGCGATCTGGGACCTAAGGACATTACCGTGAACCTGATCCAGCCGGGCCCGGTGAACACCGACATGAACCCGGAAGCCTCCGAGTTCTCCGATTTCCAGCGAGGCATGATGGCGATCCCGAAATACGGTCATCCCGATCACATTGCCGATGCCGTGGCGTTTCTGGCGAGTCCGGCCAATAGCTACACGACTGGCTCGGTGATCACGATCGACGGCGGCACGCTGAGCTAGGTTGTCGGACCGCGCAGGTCGCACCGTGCAGGTCGCACCGCGCAGGTCGCACCGCGGGGGGCGGACCACGCAGGTTGGATCACACAGATTAGTTTCCAATATTTGCGACTGACACCAGGCCGCCCAAACCATTGGAAAAAGACCCCGCATTGAACAGGATGATACTGGACCACGTTCTGCGCCGCATCGAGCTTACCGACGCTGAACAGACGCGTTTTATTTCCATTTTGAAAATCCGCAAGCTACTTCCACGGCAATACCTCGTCCAGCAGGGCGATGTTTGCCAGTACGAAAGCTATGTTTGCAAAGGTTTTCTTCGTTCATTTTATGTAGATGAGAGGGGGAACGACCATACCCTGCATTTCGCAATGGAAGACTGGTGGATCAGCGACTCCACCAGTTTCCATTTGCAAATCCCGGCCACGCGGAACATCGTGGCACTCGAAGCTTCTGTTTTATTACAAGTCGAAAAAAACGATCTCGAACAACTCTACCAGGATGTTCCCGCATTCGAGCGTTTCTGGCGCATACTTGAACAAAAAGGCGGTATTGCGCAGGACCAGCGCATTTTGAATGCTATTTCAATGACCGGCGCCGAGCGTTACCAAGCTTTGATTGCCAAATATCCCACGCTCGAACAGCGCATGCCGCAACGGCACATCGCGTCTTATCTGGGCATTACACCCGTGTTTCTCAGCCAGATCCGCAAGCAATCGTCTCGGGATATTAAATAAGTATAAGGTGTTTTATTAAAATAGTTATATGCCGCGGGGCCGGTCGGGCAGGTACTTTTGTCATCAAAAAACAAAGTATGGAAACGATCAGGAAAACGATATTCGACGCGGTAAATATCCGGGGCCGAAAACTGGGAAACCGCCTCGTGGTAGCGCCTATGACACGCGTCAGTGCCACACCAACAGGCGTACCTACACAGGAGATGGTGAATTATTATGAGGCATTCGCCGCCGGGGGCTTCGGGATGATTATTACCGAAGGAACATTCACCGATGATTTTTACAGCAAAGCCAATCACAACCAGCCGGGCATCGTCAACACAAAACAAATGCAGGCTTGGAAAAGGGTAGTGGATGCGGTGCATTCACACGATACACTCATTATTAATCAGTTAATGCACGGCGGGGCATTGTCTGAATGCGGTGAGCATACGATAGGGCCTTCGGCGGTGCAGCCCGTCGGCTTGCGTGCGACAGACCCGACCCGCACGCCAAGCCCGTTCCCGATGCCCCGCGTCATGGGTCGGGGAGATTTTGGAGTTGTCAAGGACGGTTATGTCAATGCCGCATTAAGGGCGCATCAAGCGGGTTTTGATGGTGTGGAAATACACGCAGCCAATGGTTACCTGTTCGATCAGTTCATTACGCCGCATACCAATCTCCGCACGGACGAGTATGGCGGTGACGAACGGAATAGGTTGCGGTTTTTAATGGAAGTGTATCATGCCGTTAAAGGTGCATTGCCCGCCGGGTTTATCATTGGCATCCGGGTTTCAGAAAGTAAAGTCAATGATCTCGCCTACCGATGGCCCAGCGGAGCCGAAACGGCGCAGCGCATTTTTGCAGTGCTGGCCGAAATCGATCCGGATTATCTGCACATCGCGGCCGAAGGTGGTCGGTGGTCGCGTGAATGCCTGTATCCCAACGGCCAGTCGTCCAACAGCATTGCCAAAAGCATATTGAAATCGCCCATTATAGCAAATGGCGGGATGCACGATGTGGAGTTGGCGGAAACATTACTGAACAGCGGCGCGGCCGACCTGGTCTCGATCGGCCGCGCTGCCATCGCCTCGCCGGACTGGCCTAAACGCATAGCTGCGGGAGCGCCGGTGTTACCTTTTTTCAAAGAGCTCATCAAGCCAAGTCTTACGCTAGGTCATACAAGGCAAGTGATGGAGCGATTCAACGAATCGGCATTGTGTTAATCAATCTTTATTTGGATGCGAAATCCGGTCGTTCAAATACTTCGGTCACCGGCCGGGTTTCGATCCACCAGATCTGGTCGAGGGCCGGATCGTAATAGCGGGCGAGCCGACCCTTAAGGAGCATTACCCTTTTAACTTCTTCTTTGAGCGGCATCAGGTTGCTGCTCGCGCCGTAAACCTGCCGGAAGCCGTCGAGTAGATAGGGCTCGTTTTTCAATCTGGATAGATTAAAAGACGGGACATCTTTGATCTCTACATTTCCCTTTAACAAAGCCGCGGGCGGTGCGTCACGATGGAGCGGAAAGGTGAGGTAGGCAATTTCGTTGCAAACGCCGCCGTACGAACTGCGTCTTTCCTGCGCCTGGCTTAGCATGTAAGGATAATCTCGGAATGCGTAGTTGATCTCCTTATACTTCGCCTCTTTGCCGTTCAGGTAAAGACTTGTTTTGCCTTCGTAGCCTATCAATTGTTTTTTGCGGTCGAAATAACCGCCTTTATATAGGGTGATAACTTCCTTGGGCCAATGGTAATTTTTCAGAAAATCCTGTCTGAGCGCCATTTCTTCTTTAAACGGAGGCGAATTTGTGAGCAGATATGTTTTCAGTTCCGCCCTGGTGTTCGATGGATGGTAGACATCATAGAATGGCTTGGCCGATACCCCGTATCCTTCGAACCTTGGGGCCGGCCTGCCTGCCTTTCTCAGAAAATAGACATTGAAAGCATCACCAAACCAATGGCTATCCTGGTAACTTTTACCACCGCCAAAGCCCAGATATTCATCGGTTTCATAGCCGAACCCATAACTGTGGGTTTCCTTGTCTTTGATTAAAATGGGTACTTCGATGAAATAGTAGCCATCCTTATCTGTTCTGATGGTCTTAATGTATTCTTGATCGTGTGAAATTTCCAGCGGAATACCGGCCAGCGGTTTTCTTGTTTCGCTATCCAGCAGCAGACCCGCCAGATGCATGCGGTCCTTAGGTTGTCGGGTACTCTGCTCTCCGGTGTGGATCCAGAACGACTTAGTCTTCTTCTTGTCGGGCTGATCGACCCGGAAGGCCGCCAACATTACCGCCATTAACGGAAGAATGAACAGGAAGCAGGCCATCAGTATACGTGGGCTCGCATTTTTGTTCATCATAATGATCCGCTGTTTCAAAGAATGGTAACCAAACTGGTTTACGATAGAAAACTCGGGGCCCACGGCTGCTTTCAGTAATAAGTACTGATACGCTTTTGTATCCGAATGGTTTTCAAGTACTTTCTGGTCGGCGATATATTCCAGGTTTTGCCGGATTGCACTCCGGATCAGCCAGGCGAACGGATTGAACCAATTCACAATGCACAGGATTTCCGACCAGATAACATCCACCGAATGCCACTGCCGTACGTGAATGTATTCGTGAAGGATCATGTCCTGCAATTCATCCGGCTGGTGCAGGTGCGGGTTGTAAAAAATGGAATTCCAGAAAGAAAACGGGCTTATTTTGAGGTCGAAATGATAGATTTTCACCCCGTCGTCCGAAATCAGATGTGATTGTGATTTGATTTTCAGATAAGACCGGATTTGTAACAGCAACCGGAGAACCATCAGCGCCATACCCGCGATCCAGATCCATAAAATCCAGTCAGTAACCTCAGGAAATGCCGGTTCGCTGGGTGCGGCTTGCAAGAACGACGACGTTTCCGGGGCTGTTACGCGGGTAATAGTGGGTACACTTTGCACGAATGCACGAGTGGGCGTAAACGTGGGCGACGGTGCTATCACCGTATTGATATTAATGAGGGGGATCAAAAAACATAGCAAAGAATAGAACCGCAGATAATGACGGTTCAAATTGTAAAATGTGAGCTTGCGCAGCACCAAATGGTAAAAAAGAGCGATCAAAGTGAAACTGACCGATAATTTGAGCAGGTAATCCGGAAATGCCGACATAGCTGTAAAGGTTTAGTGCTTGTTTTTTTCTTCGATCAGGCCGATAATTTCCCTCAACTCGTCGGCCGAAATTTTATTCTTTTCCGCAAAAAAACTCACAAGTTCCTTGTAGGAGTTTTCGAAATAGTCCTTTACCACATTTCCCATGAATTTCTGCTTATAGGTCTCCTCGGTGACGGCAGGTGCATATAAATAGGCATTGCCGATCATGCGGCTGCTGAGGTAACCTTTTTTTTCCAGATTTTTGATGGTCGAGGCCACTGTCGTATACGGTGGAACGGGAGGCGTCATTTCTTCCATAAATGACTTGACATTCCCTTCGCCGGTCTTCCAAATTGCCAGCAATGCATCTTCCTCCTGAGCTGTTAGTTTTTCCATAGTTACGAAGTTTTCGTAAGTCTACGAAAACTTCGTAACTATGGAAAGTTTTTTAACTTAAAAATTAGTTGGAAGGTAGTTTCTGCCTCAGATTCCAGTGTCCTGGTTTTTAAAGAACTGGACTTTCTTGAACATCTCGATCAGCGTCGATACCTTCAATTTGTCAAAGATGCGGGTTTTGTAGGTGCTTACGGAGCTTTCAGTGAGGCTTAGTTTAATGGCGATCTCTTTGGTCCAATAGCCTTCGATCAGCATATCCATCACCTCCAACTCACGCTGGGATAGGTGTTCCAAAGGGTTTTCGCCATTGGGTTTATTTTCGAGCGTGTTACGGAGCAGTTGTTGCTGAACGGCCGCACTGATGTAGTTACCTATTTCCAGCATAGACAATATTGCCCTTTTGATTTCTTCTTGTAAAGCGTTTTTCGAGAGGAAGCCGTTTGCACCTGCTTTGATGTAGTGCAGCGCGTAAATTTCTTCTTCGAGGCTGGAAAAAATCATGATCAGCACCTTGGGCTGTATTTTCCTGATTTTGGGGATCATATTAAATCCCTCGCCGTCGGGGATATTGATATCCAGTATAATCAGGTCAACTGGATTGTCGCTGAGTTGTGAGAGTGTCTCACTGAATGAGCCTGCTTCGTGAACGACCACCGGATTGAGTAAATCAAGAATCAGGAACCGGGTCGCCAGCCTCACAATAGCATGGTCTTCAACCAGTAAGATTTTTTTCATCTTCGAAGGACATCTAATATTCAGTTTCCGACCGTTAACAACTTTTTAAGGGCCAATAGCTATCCCGTAATTGCATTAAACATCGAGTAAAACTCCTATTATTTGATGTAATATTTATTCATCGGCCTGTACAAGTTTACAGTTAATTAACCGCTTCGTCAAAAAAAGTTTTAATTGTTGTTACAAACTTTATTGATTCGAACGTCTCAAATAGTGCTTGTAGCCAAATTGACATTATTTCCTATCGTTTTGAGAATTAGATGTGTATGACACTGGCGAATATGTATTATATTATATTAAAAAATAATAGATAAAATTCTACATATATTTGTAGACTAATACTTATAATTTTTGCCTTAAAATTTCCATATTCAGGTAACGAACTACTTGTAATGTGGATGAGCGTCATGATGACATCACCAATGGTGCGGCCACCTGGGTGGTGTCAGCCAACCAGCCATTTATATGAATATACTCATTATCGAGGATGAACCGCTCACGGTTCTGGGATTGAAGCAGAAGATAGGCGAAATCAATCCCATAGCCGTAGTATCCACCGCCGCATCTGTCGATACAGCTTTTGAGCTCGCAGCACGTACCATGTACGAACTGGTCATCCTGGATATCGATATCAAAGGCAAAGTTGGGGCAAGGGTTGTCGAACGGATGAAGTCGCGTTACCCCGAGACCGCTATCCTGGTGATTACCGACCTTGAAGAGCGCATTTATGGCTTCCCTTACATGAAAGCAGGGGCGGACGGTTTTTTGTCAAAGCTGGCCTCATCGGGTCAGTTCGACGAGGCTATCAGGGCCATGATGGTGATGGGCAAATATGCCAGCGCGGCGTTGCAACAGCAGATTATCCAGGAAAACCAAGTGAGCCGCTCGGCACGGTATAGCAACCCCCTGATGAGTATCTCCGACCGGGAGAGACAGGTATTGGAGCATCTGATTGCCGGCAAATCTACCGGTGAGATAGCTGCTATACTCAACATTAATAAGACGACAGTAGGCTCGCACAAAATGCGGATATTGAAGAAGATGCAGGTAAATAGCCTGATCAAATTGATAGAGAAGGTGACGATGTTGAGTTGAGGGGCGGATCCGGTATGGTGCCGTTATGGGTGATGACCATGGATCGTCGACCATGGCATGGCAAATGGCAACCGTGGCAAATAAAAGGACCATAGCCCATGTTTTGTAAAAAACTATGGTCTATGGTCCTTCGTCCATGGTCGTAGGCAACGGGAACAGTTGCCTGCACTTATTTCCCCGGCTTCTTAAAAAGCCCCGGGTCAACCGGCGTGTTGACAGTTATCTTATTAGTAATGAACGACATGGTGCCCATTTGTGCATTGCTGATTTCCATCGTGTTTGGGAATTTGACGCCGTCTACCTCCTTGTATTCCGAAAGGTCGATTTCGCCGTCCTGGCCGTTCATTGAAACTTTTACTTTACTCACAAGGTAAGTGCTGGCGTCGACGTACTCGTCCATCACTTGTCCGTCTTTGGTGGTCAGTTTCAGGTGGAATACATCTTTTTTGTCGAGGGTTTCCTTACCGACCAATTCTACTTTATTTTCTTTCTCTTTATAACTCACCAGGCCGCCAAACGGGTCGAGCGAGCTCAATTGTTGTTTCAACTGGTCGGCCGGCATGTCTTCAGGTTCTCCGGTGCCGCCCATCATGGTGGGGCGGATCATCCAGCCCTGGCCATTATCTACAACCTGAACCATTGTATTACCCATTACGGTCGACTCGTTACGCACGGATTTGCCCACCACAAGTGTAGTCTTATTGGGTATTTCCATGCCCTGGACAGCGAGTGAGCGATCGATGACAAGGGTGTTCACGGCTTTGATCTTATCGAGCCCGCCCAAGGCAGCGACATGCTTATCGACGATTTCATCGACAGTCTGCGCGAAGGAGGCGGCAGATACGAATACCGCGGCCATTGTCCAGATTAGTTTGTTTGTTTTCATACCGAAGTTGTATTTGAGTTAAACAGGCTTGTGTAAATTATCACGAAATGTGCTGCGTTTACCGGGGGGCGTTCCCGCCGCCCGGGCCGCCGCCACCTTGCTGCTGACCGCCCTCACTTTTCACGTCGTCGTTGTTTACGGACTTCGCTTTCTTTTTCGGCTGCTCCATGGTCATCTTACCGATCTTGTAAGTAAATGTAAGACGGAAACCTCGGTTGTAAAGATATACATCATTTACCTGGTTGAATTGCAGGGATGTCAGCTCGGTATGCATTTTATACCTTTTGCTCAGGAAGTTTTCCGCTGCAAGCCCCAGGCTTGCCTTTTTGTTGGAGAATTCTTTTTTGACACCAATTGTATAGAAACCGAACCCGCCTTGCTTGCCCTGCAACTGGATTTGCTGGCCTTGCATGAATCCAAATGCCTGCGCACCCCAGCCATTTCCGAACGTGGCCTGCGAGAATATACCACCACTTACGTTTACGCCGGTATTATCGATTTCCTGGGAAAGTCCGTTCTGTCCGGTGGTCTGTCCGGTCAGCTTGGTATAAAATACGTTGGCGAAAAGTCCGAAGTTGATCTTTGAAGTAGCAGCGATATTGGCGAAAATATTGGCACCGTAGGCATGCTGTTTACCAATGTTCTCGTAAGTAGTTACAATCGCACCTTCAAGCGTGTCGGATGGCTGGCGAACCTGGGTAATCGCATTGTTTGTGAACCGTCCGAAAAACGTGGCATTCACATAGGTTTTCTTGATATTCTTGCTCAATCCCAGCTCGTAGTTGTTGGTGAGCTCAGGGCGGAGTTCGGGGTTACCGATGGTGATATTCTGCGGGTTGGCCGAGTTGAAGTTCGGGTTCAGCTGCTGTAAACCAGGCCGCTGGATGCGTCGGTTATAGCCGAGTTTCACGGTAGTACCTTTGAATGTCTTCGATGCATTAACGCTCGGAACCAGTACGCCGTAATTCCCTACACCCACAACGCCCTCGTTGGTGCTGGCGTCTATGAAAGTATGCTCGTAACGCAAGCCACCTTTGATGGTGTAACGTTTTTTGGTGGTGTAAGTATAAGACGACTATGCGGCTGCGATGTTCTGATGGTAGGTAAGGTCACCGGCAGGCTGGTCGGTCTCCGGGCGGTAATCACCGGTCGGCTCAGCTATCAGGAAGCTATACTTGCTGGTTACCTCACGGAAAATCCCTTTTCCGCCAAATTCGAGCATCTGGTTTTTCTTGATCGGCGTCTGGTAGTCTGATTGAAACGTAAATTCCTGGTTAATGCTCTTATTGAGGTTGCGTTGACGGGAAGTCAGTTCACGCTCTCTAAAAATGTCTGCGTCGAAGTCGTTGGTCAGGTCATTACGGCTGTACAAGGTCGATACGCTCCATTCCTGTTGCGGTTTGAATGTATGCAAATAGTCTACGTTGACATCCACTGTTCCGGAAAGGTTGTCGGCAGCTACATTCCGTGCAGAAAGGGCGTCGGGCGACCCTGGTTTCATGAGTCGCGTGACCAGGTCCTGTTGGTTGGAAAAATTGCGAACACCGTATTTGACACCTGCGGTGAGACTTTGATTTTTGGCAATATCGTAATCGAAGCCGAGGTTGTAATTTCCAAAAAGCCCATGGCTCGAACCATCGCCGGTCTGGCGTGTCGTTGTGCTCTGGTTTTCGACGGTGCTGGTTTGTTCCAAGGTAGTTTTAGTAACAGTATTGTACATCCCGCGTCCGAACCCGCCGATCGTGAAGCCGGCCTTGCCCTTGCGATAACCGCCATTAAGAGCGAGCATAGAACCCCGGTTACCTACACCTGCGTCGATGTTAAGGTTGAGGCCTTGTAAGGAGTTCTTTTTGGTAATAATGTTAATAATCCCGCCGGAGCCTTCCGCGTCGTATTTGGCCGATGGGCTGGTGATCACCTCCACCGACTTGATCTGATCGGCTGGAATTTGCTTTAATGCGTCGGCCACACTATTGGCGATGATCGTGCTGGGCTTATTGTTGATCAAAACCCGGATGTTCTGGCTGCCGCGGAGCGATACGTTACCATCGAGGTCGACTGTCAGCAGGGGCACTTTGCGGAGAATATCGGTAGCGTCGCCACCTTTGGCCGTGATGTCCTTTTCGGCATTGTAAACGAGACGGTCTACTTTTTCTTCAATCAACGCGGCCTGTCCGGTTACGGTTACCTCGTTGAGTGTTTTGGTGTTGGAAGCAAGACTGATCGTGCCGAGGTCAACCTCCTGGCCTTTGGCTACTTTAATGTTGTCAATGGTTTTGTTGCCATAGCCGATGAACGAAATAAGTACTTTGTAGTCGCCGGCGATCAGTTTTGCAAGGGTGAACTTCCCTTTTTCATCGGCTACGGTTCCATCTACGGCCTGGTTGCTGGTTTTGTTATAAAGCGCGATGCTTACAAACTCAATGGGTTTGGTTGAAGCTGAATCCACAATGGAGCCGGAAATTTTGGCCGATCCCTTTGGGCTTTGGTCGCCGGCTGTTCCCGGCAAGGCTTTGGGCTGGCTGGTTCCTGCGGCAGGAAATTGTGCGAATGCCGGTGATAGGAGTGAGCTGGCGAGAATGGTAACAATGAGGAGAAATCTGATCATTTTCATGGATTGGTAATTGGTATTACAAAAATGCCTTCACGCGCGCTGGCCTGAAAGCAAAATATGACAAAGGCTGAAATATAGGGGATGGATGAAGGTTGGAGAGCGATGGACGATTGTCGTTGATTCACATTTGACGTCGGGTATCAGAATCCTTTTCAGTTTTTCATAAAAAATTGATCCCTTAATGGTGCTATTTCCCAAGATTGGGAGACTGATGAGACGGATACAAGGCAAAGAGAAGAAGGATTGGAGTATCAAAGGCTGGATCACCGATTCGAATGGTTTCCCGCCTGAAACTGATCTTGGTGAGACGCCCGAATCCAACGCGGTGCACGGCCCGATCGACGCGGCGACACTGCCCGGTATTGGTAGCATCACCAAATGGGCGGCAACCGAATCATTGACTAACAATCGGCTGGCCATATTCTGCCGCACACTAAGAAAAACGGCAATTTACTGAACGGTTTGCTCGATCGTGTTTTAAATTGTAAAACTTGTGTCCTTTCAAATTAATTCCATCATCGTGTTTGTGCTCGTGAATGCTGTGAAATGTCTGTGTGTCGGTCTGGTAATCCTGATAGCAACGCGATCCGGATGTTTCGGGCAGTTGCCGGATTTCAACGTGCAGTTGCTCGACGACAAGAATGGCATTCAGATGGCCAATGCGGCCAAGCTTATCCGAGACCGAGACGGATTCTTGTGGATTCTTTCGCCAAGGCATATTCAACGATTTGACGGCCAGAACGTGCGCCGGATCGAGGCCGAAGGAGAAAGCCTGATCGATATCGCTTCCGATAGCGCGGGCACGGTTTGGATCACATCCGATAACAGTGTATGGAAATATCGTACCGGCTACCGTTCGCTTCGGAATGTACCTACCAGCGGTCTGGATATTGCGCCTCTCAACAAGCTGGGCAAATTGCAGATTACACCCGATCACCACATTTGGGTCAATGCCGGCAGAGGTCTTTATCAATACGATCCGCGCACGGATTCATTCCGCTACCAGGCATTGCCGGGTTTGGAAGGACATCATTATTATCGAAGGATTTTTAGCAAAAAAGACTATCAGCTTTATCTGGCGGATGTTACCACGGTATTTTCTTATGACACCCGCGGCCAGCGCGTCCGGCAGCTTCCTTTTGCCTCGGTCCGCTCGGTAGTACCGGTTACGGACGACATCGTGTGGGCAAGTAATAGCCGGATGGAGACCTTCGAACTGAATTTTGCCACCGGCTCGGTCAGGCAGATTGCCGCGCACAGCCGTGAGAATCCTACCGGCATTCCGCTGACGGAACTGATCAGTATCACGCCTCTGGGGCCAGAAAGTAAGCTCGTGAACACCACCAAAGGTTGTTATCTCTACAACGCCCGGTCCGGTGCATTCAGCCGCGCGGTACTTTACCAATCGGGAAAGCCGCTGCCCAACGATGAGAATTATTCCGATTTTCTTGACCGCGACGGCACAAAGTGGATACTCTGCCAGGAAGGTGTCCTGTTTTTCAGGCCGCTCGCGCATACGATCGGCTGGCTTAATGGCTTTCCGGGGGCGTATGCTGGGCTTGGTAATAATGTAAAGGCCATTACCGAGGACGGCGCGGGCCGCATATGGTTGGGCACGAGCCGGGGCATTGCCGTACTCGACGTAAGAAATGGAAAGGTGACCCCTGTTAATCCTGGTAACCAGGGCAGCAATCACTTCGCAGAAGTAAAAGGGCTGGTATTCGATGGAAGGAACCTCATTGTGGCGCGCAGCGGTGCATTGCCGCAAATCCTTGATCCTGTACGCAGATCATTCTCCGACCTGGTTTACCCCGAGGGCACGATGGGAGAAGCATTACGTGCGAAACTTCGCGGTGAAGTTATCGCAACCATCGTCAAAATGCCATCCGGAGATCATCTCATCGTCGGCGAGCTGGTGTGCTATAAGGTAGAGCGAGGATCTTACCGAATCAGCGAGCTGGCTGTGGCGGGCGCTGATAAGTTGATACAAACAATGGCACGCGACGGAAAAGGCCGATATTGGATGGGAACATACCAAGGCCTGGTCGTCACGGATTCTATCTTTCAGAATGCGGCGGCCGACAGTGATTTCTTACCGGGAAAATTGGTCGGGGCGATCCTTATGCAAAACGATTCGACGGCCTGGTGCGGTTCGGTGGGGTTGTACGAGGTCGTGCGGAGCGGGAGTGGTTTCAAAAAGAAGAAGATATTTCCTGAACTGGCCAACCAGCGGATATCGATGATACATCGCGATAAGGCCGGCCGGATATGGATCGGAAGCGATGACGGCCTGTATTTGCTTAACCGGAATGCAGCCAAATTACAATGGTTTGATTTCAGGGATAATATTCAAAACAAGCCTTTCAATATCAACAGCGTTCTGGAATCGGCGAATGGGCGGATGTACGTCGGAGGGCTCAACGGTCTCAATTACTTCGATCCCGGGTTGCTTAAATACCGGGAAGAAAAGCTGAATGTTATCATTGCCGCGGTAAAGGTGAACCAGGATGATTCTTTGCTGACGGAGACACCAGCACCATTGAGATTGAATTGGACGCAGAATTCGGTGGAGATACAATACCTGACTCCGTATTTCCGCAATCCGGAGAAACTCATGTACCGCTATCGCCTGACCGGCCTCGACGACAATTGGGTCGACAATGCACGCAATAGTCGGGTCAGGTTCACCTCCTTGCCGCCGGGGCAGTATACTTTCTCGGTCGCGGCGAGTCTGGATGGCCTGCAATGGTCCGAAACGGCAACGCCTTTGTCATTTGTCATTCTGGTACCATGGTGGAAGACCTGGTGGTTTATAAGTGCTGTCGTGCTGGTCGCAACGGCGCTGGGATACTGGCTTTTCAGGCAGCGTGTGGGAGCTATCAGACGGCAAACTGCTTTGCGCGAGCATATGGCCGAGCTGGAAATGCGTGCCTTGCGTGCGCAGATGAACCCGCATTTTATTTTTAATTGTCTTAATTCGATCAACCGCTATATCGTCAAAAGCGATAATGCCACAGCCTCACTTTACCTGACGCGCTTTGCGAAGCTGATCCGGCTGATACTCGACAATTCAAACAGCAAGAACGTATTATTATCGAACGAACTGGAAGCATTGAAGTTGTACATTGAAATGGAGCGCATTCGGTTCGATAACAAGTTCGACTACCGCATTATGGTCGACGAGGAGGTCAATACCGATTCGATCGAGGTGCCTTCGTTGATTATCCAGCCTTATGTTGAAAATGCGATATGGCACGGGTTACTGCATAAGGAGGCCAGCGGAAGCCTTTGGGTGAAAATCAGGATGCTCGACGACAACAGGCTTGAATGCGTGGTGGAAGACAATGGGGTAGGGCGCGGGAAAGCCGCGGAATTCCGGAGTAAGTCGGCTACGGGCAAGAAATCACTGGGTATGAAATTGACTGAGGACCGGATCGCCGTGCTCAATCAGTACGCACGGACCAGCGCGAGCGTGGAGATACTCGACCTGGAAGATGAAAACAGACGGGCATCGGGCACGCGGGTCGTTGTGACATTCCCGGTCTGAGGAAAATTTATCAGAAACTTGATATGGAAACAGGTATGATCAAATGTGTAATTATCGATGACGAAAACAATTGCCTCGAAATGCTCGAATGGCTGTTGAAAAACTATGCGCCGTCGGTTACGATCGCAGCCATGTGCAGCTCGGCGGAAAAGGGGATCGAGGCGATCAGGGAGCACCGTCCCGACGTGGTTTTTCTGGATATCGAAATGCCAAGGATGAACGGCTTCGATATGCTGGAAAAGTTCGATAGGCTGCATTTCGACGTTGTTTTTACGACAGCCTACGACAAATTCGCCATTAAGGCATTCAAGTACAGTGCGCTGAATTATCTCTTGAAACCGATCGATCCGGACGATCTTTTGGAAACCATCCGGCGGATAGATGAAAAACGGAGCGTTCCGTCCCGCGAACAGATCGAACTGCTTTTCCAGCATGTAAGGCAGGTGAGGAATACACCGCCGCGCATCGCACTTACCACGGGCGACGGGATGATCTTCGTGCCTACACAGGACATTTTGTATTGTGAAGCGGAAAGTAATTATACGAGCGTGATGCTTGCCAACGGTAAAAAAGTGGTGGTTTCCAAGGTATTGAAGGACATTGATGAAGCATTAAGCGGCCCCGATTTTTACCGGGTACACAACTCCTACCTCATTAACCTGAACCGGATCAAGAAATTTGTGCGGGGCGAAGGCGGGTATGTTGTGATGGACAACGATGTTGCGATCAGCATATCGCGTTCGCGACGGCAGGAGTTCATGGAGATGTTCGCCAGATTTTGACCGGATAATCAGTCGAATTTTAGTTAACGGTTTTGATTATTTAATTAGTAATCAATGAGTTGTAAACGATTTTAAGAGTGGAATGCCCTGTCTTATGCAGGGCATTTTTGGTTTCTGTCGATTTGCTCAATAAAACTGCCGGCCACTCAACATTGCGACGGACAGGGTCTGGTCAAACATAATTTTGTCATGTCGATTTAGAGAGATGCCTGATCGCAGTAACCAAATCATTCACAATTAATTATCAATTATTAGCCATGAAATCTTTTTTGAACAACAGCCGTTTAAGCAACTTAGCTTTTTTGATGATCCTGGTCCTGGTATTTTCATGCAAGGACGATGAAGAGCCAACTCCGCAGGGAAATCTGATTTTCTACACCAACTATTCGCCCGAAAAATACGACCGCATCGATGTGATCGTAGACGGGAACGTTTTGGGATCGATCTCGGAGACGGCTGCCGCGAGACCCGAATGCAATGTACCGGGTAGTGCATCGGTGGTGAGCCTGACGCTGCCTGTGGGAACGTATGCCGTGTCGGGGAAACGGTATAAAGGAGGGGAGCAGGTAGGTAACTGGAAAGCGAGTTCGGCCACCGTTTCGATTGAGGAATGTAAACGGATCAGGCTTGTAGAATAGGAGTGTGGAAAGGCCGGGCAAACGCCCTGCAATTGGATGTAAAACAGTCTCGCAGCATTGCCGCGGGACTGTTTCTTTTTTTGGTTAAATCAAAAGTATTTGACAAAGCCGATATAAAAACGAAATAAAGTTGTAGAACTAGGTTAAAAAAGTGACGTGTTAGTACAATTTTTACTACAAATGGATTAATTTGCGTCAACGAAAAGCACCTTCACAACTCCTCAAAAAATACGAATCTAACCCCACACAGTGAAGTTATGCTCTCCCAATGGATCTTTGTCATCATTTTGACAGCAGTAATGCTGGCGTTTTGTCTTTGGATGAGCCACCGTTATTCTCAGCTTAACCATGCCAAAAAGGCACTTGAAAGGCAAGTGGAAGATCTATCGAAGAAGCTCGAATACAGCAATAGCCTCAGACAGAAGATTACAATGATGATCGCCCACGATCTGCAATCGCCCCTTCATTTTCTGAATGTGCTTTCAGAACACGTTTCCAGGTTTGCGGCCAATAACCAGCTTTCCGAAGTAAAGGCGGGCACAGAGGAAATTAAAAAAGCGACTGCCAATATCCACGCGTTTGTGAAGGAGGTTAACCTTTGGGCCCGCTCCCAGCATGAAAATTTCCAGTTGGCGCAGCACTCATTTCCATTCGCCGAACTGGTGGCCGAGTTGCAACAGTTTTTCGGCGAAATGTTGTGGCTGAACAACAATGTATTGATCGTCGATTACCCCCATGACGTCTTCGTTTATACACACCGTGATATCTTGAAAGCCATTCTGCGAAACCTGATCGACAATGCGAACAAGCACACGCGCAGTGGTACGATCAGGCTGACTTTTACCCAAAGCGAATGCGGTGCTTTATTGACGGTATCGGATAACGGGGGCGGAATGCTTTCGTCCGATCTGCAAAAAATCCGGCGAAGGCTGGCCAATCCGATGCTCGATGCGCCGGTCGAAGCCACCAGTCGGCTCGGTTACCAGCTAATGGGCGATCTTGCCCATACCCTCGGCTACAAGCTCGACCTGGCCAGCATTAAGGGCGAGGGAACTTCCGTGAGTATAACCGGCCTGGTGTGCCGCAGTTCCCTGATCACCGAATTGCATTCAACCGAGGTTGTAGGCCTCTGCCAGCCTGATTAGTGCCGACTTGTTAGGAATATTCAGCTTCTTGAAAATCCTCCGCTTGAATGTGTTGATTGAGGTATATTCCAAGTGAAGTATCTGGCTGATCTGCGTCACGGAGTAATCTTTGACCAAGTAAGTTGCTACCTGGAATTCCCTTGGCGTCAGTTGATCGAAGGGATTGGCCGATCGCCCTGCTAGCGTATCATTGATCAGGATATTGGCCAGATTGGAGCTGGCATAGCGCTTCCCGTTCATGATGGTCGTTACCGCCTTCATGAGTTCTTCCGGGGACGAGTCCTTTTCCAGATAGCCATGTGCGCCTTGTTGCAGCGTTCTCTTTCCAAAAATACCTTCGTCATTCATGGAAACTACCAGGATTTTCGTTTGCGGGTGCTCTTCCCGGATCCATTGCAGCAGCACCGTCGAATCCGTATTAGGCATATTCAGGTCCAGCAGCAGGAGGTCATATTGGTGAATTCCAAATTGCGCTTTGACCGAATCACCATCCCAGCTTTCATCGATTTGGCTGTCATTGAAGTAGTTGTGAAGTGCTAATTTCAGCCCGAACCGTACCAGCGAGTGGTCGTCGGCTATCAGTATTTTCATATTTTTTAACGTCGAGAATTTAACAGACGGCAATATCGCAAGAATTCGCGCGGTTCTGCAAATAACCGTTAAGCCGAAATGGTGACATTTTCACAATCGCCTGATTTTTCTCGATATTTTCGACTGACTCTTTACGAGGTTGATGTCCTCCTAATAAACTGTCCCGGCGTAATTTTTGAGTTTTTCCGGCAGATCGGTTTCGTCGAGCATTTCTTTGAGGTCAATTTCGATGTTTCGGATAATGGTGCTGATCGGTATGTCGTTCAGCAAGCCCTCGAACGGATTTTCGCTGATATCGCCCACATATTCCATAAACATAAAGACCCAGGAGACGATCATGTTGAAAGGAATGAGCAGAAACATGAATTTCTCTCCCAGATCTACAAACTGCGGCAGCAGACCGAACGGCAGCAGGGTCATGAATACGAATATGAAAAGGGTGGAAGTGGTGGCATACTGGCGAGGAAATGGCGTGTTTTTAATTCGCTCGCTTTTGCCCTGTTCATCATAAAGTTGTGCAATCAGGTTCTGCAATGCCACATGCTGATGAGCGTCGAGCGAGCCGGCGCGACGTAAGTCACGGATATGCTGTGATTGCAGGTCGAGGATTTGGGTGGCCTGATTGTTTTTATGCTTGATCGAAGCCAGCTCGGTTGCCGGCAGATACTTGGCAATTTCCACCTCGCAAGGCGATTGGGCGCGATGTAATGCCCTGCGCTGCCGCTCGCTGGCCCGGTCCCTATGCTCCCAGTTGGTGCGTTGTGCCATGGCATTTTTCAGTGCGTACAGCCACGCGATATGCCGGTAGATAATGATACGGTTTTCCGTTGCCGCGGAAACGCTGTCAGCATCCGGTGAGCAAGTGGTGAAAGACCGTACCGCCGTGCTGAACGACCGGCTGTTATTCACTATGGCCCCCCAAACCTTCCTGGCTTCCCAGCTCCGGTCGTACGACTGGTTATTTTTGAAACCCACAAAAAACGCGGTGGCCGTACCTACCAGCGACACAGGCAGCCACGGAATCGCGACCCATTTCCAGTCCAGATAATCATACAGGAAAATTGCAATAGAACCGGTGGCGATAGAAAAGAGCACCATCCGCCATGAATAAAAGTAGACGATAACCGGGGAAAGGTAACGGTTGATGTACATAGAATGCTATTGAGTGAATGGAGTGAGTAGTTTTTCGGCTCCTAAAATGCAAACAAATAACATCCGAGGCAATGGGGCAGGTGATACAACCGATCATTTTCGGTTGCTAAACGTGCTGAGGCAGCGCCGTATCGGCTTGGGATTGCTCATGTATGGCCAGTCAGGTCTTTTAGCAAAAATTTCCGTCAAAATTCAGAGTTTAACAGGGTTTACGGCGTAGCCTTTGTTTCTCAGTAATTGAATAAGGCCGCTTTGATATTGCAAATGCCCCAATCCGACGGCTATGAAACAGCTTCCTTCTTTTACTTTTTGTTCAATTTTAGGTAGCCATTTTGCATTTCTTTTAACTGTCGCATTCTCTGCGTTTTCATTCACTTTTTCGTCCAGTTTTAAAGGATTTTGCAACGTTTTCGAATACAATTCGAAATCAATTTCATTCTTCGGCAACACATTTTTCAAAGGGGCATTCTTATCGATTATATAGACAAGGAACTTGGCCAGACGCTGATATCCCAATGAGGTAATGACTTTTTCTACATCGTCAGGGACATCCAATTGGAAGACCGGTTTATTGAGGTCGCGCATTTTCGCAAACAGAAGGTCGTCGAAGCGATCATGTTGCGTTTTGTTTTCGATTATTGTCATCGCCACCTGGACCATCGAAAACAGATCGGCCTCATCGTTATGCGGACGGATGCTTCCGTGCGGAGAAGCAGTAAAAAAGCTGTCGACTTTGGCGTATTCTTGGGACGTGAAAAGCGAATCCAATGGAGGCTGGTTCGACTCAACCGGAGTGGGTATGTTGCCTATATGTGAGCCGCCATTTTCAAAAATAGCAAAATCCGCGTTTTGAGCAATCCGCATTAACTGAGGAAAACTGTCCAGCAATGCAATCGAGGCGACATGGATCGTACCAAACAGGTAGGAAGGTTTTTTGATACCATTTCCACTGATCTTCCATAACACCGACTCGGTTTTCTGCGCATAGAGCGCCATACTGGTCAGCAACAGAAAAGCGAGAAGCAATGGACCTTTTTTCATGTTACGGATGATTTTAGTTGAGAGGAAATCCTGTAAACCCTATATTGGCCTCGCAAAACCGACATTATGCCAGACCAGCTTTTTAACCGCCGCGATCTCATTGCTTATTTCATCGTTGCGGCAACCGGGGCGCTTTCCAATCTGCTCGTTGCTACTATTTTACAAGAATGGTTTACAATTACCTATAAGTCAGCTTTGTTTTTAGGCTACTGGTTTTCTTTTCTGGTAGGCTATTTTCTGACGAGGTTATTTGCATTCAATGCACGGAATACCACGCAATCCAGACGCCAGATTGTGAAGTTTATTTTGGTTTCTATCCTCTCGTGCCTGATTACCGTTTACGGCTCCGCTATTTTGTTTGATATTTCAAAGCAATGGATTGGCATATTGACTTTTACGATCCCTTTTTCTGTTAAAGAAGTTAATTTAAACAAGCTTTTTTCCCAGATAGCAGCGATGGGTGCCAGCTTTTTAAGTAATTATGTTTTACACAAACAATTTACATTTCGCGATACCGGTTTTTACGACCGCCTGAAAAAGTTACTGGGCATTTGAAGAATGCGATGGCATCTGGTTTTATGCATTGTTCGCGGGTTGTAATTCATTTCGGGCAAACGGTAAATGTATCTCCAAAGCAGCTTTTGGCAGGGTAGGGTAGCGGGCTGGGCAAACAATCCCCTTGCAGGTATCCCGGTCTTGCGACTATATTTACTCTTCGAACCAAACCTTAACCTGACGTCCGTGCAAGCGCTGGCGTCGTGACGAGCGCGGGAAATGCCGGTTTCCGCGAACGATCGAAACGAACCCCTGAATGGAAAAAGAGAACGAATTGTTCGGCGTGAAGGAAATCGCCAGGCGTGCCAACGTCTCCACCGCCACTGTCGACCGTGTGCTGCATAACCGGACAGGTGTATCGGAGAAAACCAAGGCGCGGATCAACGCGATCATCAAGGAGATGGACTATCAGCCCAACATCCTGGCGAGTCGGCTGGCGTCGAAGAAAATCATCAATCTTGCCGCATTGATCCCAGAGGTGTCCGAAGAAACGGATTTTTGGTCTGCACCATTGAGCGGAATACGTCGCGCCGAGGCTGAAATGAGACAGTACGGCGTACAGGTTCAGATTTTTCTGTTTGATCTGAATGACAAGGATTCATTTGCCGGACAGATCCGCCACGTTTTCGAAGGCGGTTTTCAAGGGATATTAATCTCGCCTTCGTTCATTGAGGAAACGAAAAAGTTCGCCGCCGAATGCGGTCGCCGTAAAATCCCTTACGTTTTCATCGACTCCGATATTCCCGACTTGCACAGTCTTTCATATATAGGTCCGCACCTGCGCAAGAGCGGATACGTGGGTGCAAAGCTGCTCACTTACCGGTTGGAAGCTGAAAAGAAGGTGTTGATCATTAACATTTCAAAGGAGATCGATAATTATAATTACCTCGAAATCGAGGACGGTTTCAGGGCCTATTTTAATGATAATAAGCAGCCGAACGAGATCGTCAGGATCGATATCCGCGAAACGGATTATCAGTCGGTAGCGCGGCACCTAACTTATGTCTTCCATTTGAACCGGGACATCGGCGCGGCATTCGTGACCAACTCGCGCGTTCACACCGTGGCCTCCTTCCTCAAAAATAGCCATCGCACGCACGTATCTCTGATCGGTTATGACTTCGTGAAGGAGAATGTCGATTACCTGGAAAACAATGTCATCGACTTTCTCATCTGTCACCGCCCCGACGACCAGGGCTATCGGGGTATGATGGCGCTCTACCAGAAGCTCGTCGTAAATGCGCCGGTGATCAAGCAGAATTACATGCCCATCGACATTGTGACGAAGGAAAACTACGAGTTCTACCAGAACTAGGGCCCACCTACATATATATGGTGTAAACCGGCCTGTAAGTGTCAAATTGATTGCCGTTAAAAATTTTCACAAAATTTTATAGATATAATTTCCTGAAAAGTGGAATTAACAATTTCTTTTCTACCTTTACGGGCACGTGCCCGTAAATTGTCGATCAATCCAAAACTCATTTAAAGCCAAACCCTTTTACCTTGGAAAATCTCAAAGAAAAATTTTTGAAATGGCTTCGGACGCTAGGGCCGGGGATGATTACCGCAGCGCTGGTATTTGGTCCCAGCAAACTCACTATTACTTCCAAACTCGGCGCGGTTTACGGTTATTCGCTTCTGTGGATCGTAATCGTCGCTATCTTTTTTATGGGCGTGTTCACCGCCATGTCCACACGCATCGGTGTGGCTACCAACCAATCGCTGCTCGCTTCGGTAAAGCAGAAATGGGGTAAAGCGGCCTCTGTGGCAATGGGTATCGGGGTATTTCTGGTGACCACTTCGTTTCAGGCCGGCAACTCGGTAGGCGTCGGTATTGCGGTAGGCGAGCTGTTCCATACTTCGCCGGTACCCTGGATTATCGGTTTGAATGCATTCGGGATCAGTCTGTTGTTTTTCAGGAGCTTTTATAAAGTACTGGAAAGCGTAATGGTGTTGCTGATTTTTGTAAAACTGTTTTCATTCGCCACTACATTTTTCTGGGCTAACCCCGATCCTGTGGAGATCGTAAAAGGTTTTACTACACCCGTCATCCCCCAAGGCTCAACCGGCCTCATTATCGCATTTATCGCGTCCTCTTTCTCGATTGTCGGTGCGTCCTATCAGTCTTACCTCATTCAGGAACGCATCCGTGTAAAGCCGGAATTGCGCGGCACCAAAAACGACAGTACCACCGGCATTATCCTGCTGGGCGGCATGTGCAGCATTGTGATCATCTGCGCGGCAGCTGTTTTACACCCGAAAGGCATTGCAGTGAATTCAGCCACCGACATGGCAAGGGCATTGGAACCGATTTTCGGAAGTAATGCATCCACCTTATTCCTGATCGGCTTGTTCGGCGCGGCGTTTTCTTCGCTGATCGGCAATGCGTCGGTAGGAGGTACGCTACTTGGTGACGCATTGGGATTGGGTAGTAATTTCAGTTCAAAAGCAGTGCGCTACCTGGTTGCCCTGGTGATGGCGATCGGCGCTACCATCGCGATCCGTTTTGGAAAACTGCCACTAGAACTGATCGTATTCGCGCAGAGCGTGACGATTTTCGTAGTGCCTTTCATCGGAACGGCATTGTATATGGTGGGGAACGACAAGCAGATCATGGGCGATAAAGTCAACAGTCCGCTTGTGAAAGTAGTAGCTGGCATCGGCTTGCTGATCGTGTTCAGCCTGGCTATCATTAATAGTAAAGAATTATTTTTCAACAATCCGCTTTTTAAATAAATGAACGGTAACGAATCTTTTGACGAACAATGGCTTCTCCCATCGGTCGAACTGATCGAGGACATGAAGAGCATCGAGGGCGACGTTATGATCCTGGGCGCGGGAGGGAAAATCGGCCCGAGCATTGCGAGGCTTACAATGCAGGCCATCGAACGTGCCGGGCTCGACAAACGGGTGATCGCCGTCTCACGATTTAGCGAGGAGGGTCTTGTCGGAGAGCTCAATGCAGAGGGAATTGAAACGATTATAGCCAACATCCTCGACGACACGCAATTGCAGAGCTTGCCAGAGGTAGAAAACGTACTTTACCTGGCCGGGCAGAAGTTTGGTACTTCGGGTAACGAGCCTTACACATGGGCGATGAACACCTATCTGCCGGGGCGTGTGGCCGAGAAATTCCGCAAATCTCGCATCGTCGTATATTCGACCGGTAATGTTTACCCATTCACACCGGTGGGTTCCGGCGGGGCCACGGAGGAAATGCGGGCTGACCCGATAGGGGAATATGGCCAGTCTTGTTTAGGCCGCGAGCGTATGTTCCAGTACTTTTCCTCGGTTTACGGCACGCCGATCCTGCTTTACCGGTTGAACTATGCGATCGATTTCAAATATGGCGTGTTACTGGAAGTGGCGAAATCGGTGCTGAACGGTAAGCCGCTGGACGTAACAATGGGGAATGTGAATGTGATCTGGCAGGGAGATGCGAATGAGATGGCGATTAGGTCGCTGCTGCATTGCGAGTCGCCGTCTAAAATCTTGAACATTACCGGTCCTGAGACGGTTTCGCTGCGCTGGTTGGCGAAGGAGTTCGGACGTATATTCAATATCGAACCGCAATTTGTCGGGGAAGAACAGGCTACTGCTTTGTTAAGCAATGCGTCGGAATCATTCCGCCTGTTTGGCTATCCACGCACGACCTTGAAGCAGATGATCGGCATTACAGCGCAGTGGTTGCTCGAAGGTGGGAAGACGATCAACAAGCCTACGCACTTTCAGGAGCGGAAGGGGGAGTTTTAAATTAATGGAGGAAGGGAAGTTGCTTCTTGTAGGTGAGTCAGGTGTTGTCGGTACGTCAAGGTTTTGTCAGGCGTTGTTGTGTATTGTTGAGTTTTGTAGGTGTAATAGTTAATGTATTGAGGATAAATAAATTATGTTAAAAGAAGATATAAAGAGGCTGCTGTTCGAGGGGGTGGTGATTCCGGCGCATCCGCTGGCACTGACGCGCGAATTGCAGCTCGACGAACAAAAACAGCGCGGGCTGACACGCTATTATATGGCGAGTGGGGCCGGTGGAGTGGCTATCGGTGTGCATACAACGCAATTCGAAATCCGGGATCCGGCAGTGAATTTATTTGAGAAAGTGCTGGCCATCACGGCTGATGAAATTGACCGCGCTGCGCTGAACCGGCCGTTTATAAAGGTGGCAGGCATCTGTGGATTGACGGAGCAGGCATTGAACGAGGCCGAAATAGCAGTGAAATATGGCTACGACCTTGGGCTGGTCAGTATGGCGGCATTCAAAACGGAGCCGGAATCGGAGATCATCGCGCATGTGAGGCAGGTAGCAGAAGTGATACCGGTTTTCGGGTTCTACTTGCAGGCTGCCATTGGCGGGAGGGTTTACAGCTACGATTTTTGGCAGCAATTTGCCGAAATCCCCAATGTGTACGCCATTAAAATCGCGGCATTTAACCGCTACCAAACGCTGGACGTGGTTCGCGCGGTGGCGCATTCGAGCCGCCGTGATGAGATCGCGCTCTATACGGGCAACGACGATAACATCGTGGCCGATCTGCTAACGCCTTACCGTTTTGAAATTGAGGGAAAAACAATTGAAATGCGATTTGTAGGAGGTTTGCTCGGCCATTGGGCGGTTTGGACTGAAAAGGCTGTTGAGCTGCTGGTGGCTGTAAAGCACACACTGGCAACTGCTTATGCCGACGCGGATTCGATGCTAAGCGCAAACGTCGCTGTGACAGACATGAATGCCGCCATTTTTGATCCTGCTAACGCGTTTCATGGCTGTATTACGGGTGTACATGAAGTACTCCGCCGCCAAGGATTAATGGAAGGTATCTGGACGCTGAACCCGAAGGAAACCCTTTCACCAGGTCAGTATGAGGAAATTACCCGTGTAATCGAAGCGTACCCGCATTTGGTGGACGATGCTTTTGTAGCGCGTTTTCTCGAAAATGAGGTAAATGTAATCTGATGGAGATTTTTCGTTCCATACCGTTTTTGATAGTGGCGGTGGCGCTGTTTTTCACAGCTCCGACCGGTAAAGATTCCCATGGGCGGAACGGTACAGGCGTGTTGAATCCTTTGCCGATTTCCGTGCACGTGCACGAAGTCGCCTCAGGGCTGAATGTGCCTTGGGAAATAGTATGGGGGCCGGATAACTGGATATGGTTCACCGAGCAAAGCGGGACTATCAGCAGGTTGAATCCCAACACGGGCGAAAAGCAATTGTTGGTCAAGATAAACGAAGTGTACCGGTATCGGTCGCTGGGGTTGCTGGGAATGGCTTTGCACCCGGATTTTGCTCAAAATCCTTATGTATATGTAGATTATACCTGCAAAAAAGATTCCGCGATCACCACAAAGCTGGTCCGATTTACCTACCACCAAAACCACCTTGCAGACCCGCACACGATGCTGGAAATTCCCGCTCATACAGGTCACAACGGTTCGCGGATTGTCATCTCGCCGGATCGTAAGCTGATGTTCGCCACCGGTGACGCCATTACCATTACTCACGCACAAAATACTGGCTCATTGAATGGAAAGGTGTTAAGAATGAACCTGGACGGCAGCGTTCCGGCCGATAATCCGATTAAAGGAAGTTTCGTATGGTCGTGGGGCCACCGGAACATTCAGGGGCTGGCCTATGGCGCAAACGGTATCCTGTACAGCTCCGAGCACGGCGACGCGGTCGAAGACGAGTTGAATATCGTCCGTAAGGGACAAAACTACGGTTGGCCCAAAGTGGAAGGTTTCTGCGATCAGCCAAACGAGCAGGCGTTCTGTGATTCGATGAAAGTTACCGAACCTATGAAAGCCTGGACACCGACGATCGCTCCGGCGGGAATAGCCGTTTATGAAGGTAAAGAGTTTCCCGAATGGAAAGGAGCTGTTTTGCAGACAACATTAAAAGAAGCTGATTTGCGTGTTCTGAAAACCAACGCGAAGGGCACAAGCTTCGTTTCGGAACAGATTCCCCTGGACGCCACATACGGACGCCTGCGCGCTGTGTGTGTAGCGCCCGATGGCAGCATTTATGTTTCGACGAGCAACCGCGACTGGAATCCCGGCAGCGGTTTTCCAGAACCCAAAGATGATCGCATTCTCCGCATCAAGCGCGGGACGCAGGCCGACTTACTAACTCAGAATGCCGCAAGAGAAGCCACTAATGATAAAGCTTCCAACGGCGCCAGATTATACCGCCAATATTGCGCTTCCTGTCACAAGCCCGATGGGAAAGGCTCGGCAGGTATATTCCCGACACTGCATGGCACGGAGCAGGTGAAAGACAAGGGCCAGTTGGTGAAAATCATGCTCACGGGCCTCTCCGGGAAGATCATCGTCAAGGGTGAAGAGTTCGACCAGCATATGCCGGCCTTGGGCTTTTTGCCTGATGATTCGATTGCCGAAATCGGTACTTACGTGCGTCAGTTCTTCAACCAGGATCTGGACCCGGTGAGCGCTCGGGATGTGTCAAATGTCAGAGCGAAGTAATCATTTCATGCGTGTTCGGGCACGTGCACGTCACCAATTGTAAATCTAGTTTAAACCCAAATACCTTATGATGAAAATGAAGTTTTACCTCAAATGGCCACTGCTGGCTGTAATGCTGGTGCTGGTCTTGTGTACATCGGCCCGTTTGCAGGCTCAGGGTGCGGGAAACGTGTCCGGAACGGTTGTTGACAGCGTCGGCAATGCGACGCTTCCTGGCGTGAGCGTGGTGATCAAGGGCACTAGTAAAGGTGTTACTACGGATGTGGACGGCAAATTCCGGATTCAGACATCGGCTGGCGATGTGCTGACATTCTCCTTTATCGGCTACAAAAAAGTGGAAGTCCCAGTGGGTAATCAGTCGGTGATCAATGTGGTGTTGCGGCAGGACAATACTGTGCTCGACGAGCTGGTGGTGGTCGGCTACGGTACAGTCAAAAAGAGTTCGGTAACAGCATCCGTGGCGAAGGTCGAAAACACGGTACTAGACCAAATCCCCGTCGGTCGGCCGGAATCGGTGCTGGCGGGGCGGCTGGCCGGGGTGAATGTGACACAGAACAACACCTCACCAGGGAGTGCGCCGTTGATCCGCATCCGTGGTGCGAGTTCCATCGACGCAGGTAACGATCCGCTCGTGGTGATAGACGGCTTTCCCGGCGGTAGTCTCGGTAGTGTGAGCACCAACGACATCGAGTCGATCGAAGTGCTGAAAGACGCTTCCGCAGCGGCGATTTATGGTTCTCGCGGTGCAGGCGGCGTCATTATTGTGACGACCAAAAAGGGCAAATCGGGCAAAGCCAGGTTCAATTTCAATGCCTATGCCGGCGTAGCGAATGCAAAGGGCCACAAGGACTGGATTACAGGTCAGGAATACTACGACTATGCCGTGCGCTATCAGAACCGCGAATATAAATGGATCGGCGGCGATACCAGTATTCCGGTATGGAACGACGCCCGCCGCCCCAATGCCTATCAGGTGAGCGATGTTTTGAAGAATGGTAATAATGTGATTTGGGAAGATGAGGTACTGCAAAGTGCTGTCATTCAACACTATAATCTTTCGGTAGGCGGTGGTAATGACCACGTGAAGTACTACGTATCAGGCACATTGAAGGACGAACAGGGTACATTGAAAAATACCTCGTACAAAAACTACGGCGTGCGAGCGAACGTGGACGTGACCGTCAACTCCATTGTAAGTCTGGGTTTTATGCTGAATCCGTCATATGCAAAGCGCCGTTTTGCTTCCGCCGACATCAATAATTATGTAAAATTCCCCAGTTTCGTTGCGGTTCAGAATCCTGATGGGACATATCCGAATGCACGCTCGTACTGGGGCGCTGTGGTGAGCGGCCAAACCAACCCGATGGCGACACTGGATGGCAGCTATTATTATGGCACGACGGTCAACAATCTCGGCGAAGCATTCATTAACCTGAATTTGGCGAAAGGCCTGTCGTTCCGTTCATCTTTGAGCACCAACCTTGCCTCGAACTCCACCGATCGCTTCCAGGCTTCCTGGGCAGTTAGTACCGGTCTGAACTCCGGTTCGCAAGCATTGAGCTCAACGACCAGCATTGCGAACGAGAATGTTTTGAGCTATACCAACACATTCAAAGGCGTGCACAGTTTGAGCGCAATAGCCGGAGCTTCTTATCAAAAATACAATTCCAGCAACAGCTCGATGGCCGCTGTGAATGGCTCGTTTAATAATGATATCATTCACACTTTGAACAACGCGATCATTAACCCTTCGGCCTCGACGTCGTCGAAATCGCAATGGGGGTTGATCTCGTATTTTAGCCGTGTGAATTATGGTTATAAGGATAAATACTTGCTCTCTGCCTCGATCCGTACGGACGGAAGCTCGCGGTTTGGTCCTGAAAACAAATGGGGTTACTTCCCGTCGGCTTCGGCGGCCTGGCGTATGTCGCAGGAGGATTTTATGAAGAATGTCGGCGCTGTGAGCGAGCTGAAACTGCGAGCCAGCTACGGCGCGACGGGTAACTTCAATATTGGAGATTTCGAATACCTGGGACAGATCGGTGATGTGTATTATTCACCCAACAACACATTGACAAAAGGACAGACCCAGGTATCCTACGGCAACAACAGCCTGAGCTGGGAAAAAACCAAAAGCTACGATTTTGGTCTGGAACTGGGCTTGTTCCGCAACCGTGTGAACCTCGTGCTGGACTACTATGACAAGCGTACAAGCGGCCTGCTTTATAATGTCTCGATCCCGTCGATCACAGGCTTTACGAGTTCACTTTCGAATGTCGGAAGTGTGAGCAACAAAGGTTTTGAAATTGAACTGACTACCAAAAACCTGGTAGGTGAATTCAAATGGGAAACTTCGTTCAATCTTGCCAAAAACACCAACAAGGTGGAAGATCTCGGCGGCGTGACGGAGCGCATTGCCACTGATACTTACGGTATGGGGTGGATTCTGCGCCTGGGCCAGCCCATGTTTTCTTACTATGGTTACAAGATCGTAGGTGTGCTGCAAAATGAGGAGGATGTGAAAAACTCACCGGTTTTGGCCGGTTCGGTGCCGGGTAACCCCAAGTTTCAGGATGTAAACGGCGACGGGCAGATTACTTCGGCTGATAAAGTGATCCTCGGCAACTTCCAGCCCAAAGCCTATTTTGGGTTGATCAACAACTTCGCTTACAAGGCATTTGACCTGAGCATTGCCATGCAGGCATCGGTGGGCGCGAAGATGTATAATTTTGAAAATGAATATTATCAGGGTGCATTACTGGGTGCCATGCGCCGTTCGATGGTGGATACCCAATGGTGGTCGGAAGCCGAGCCGGGCAATGGAATGGTGCCAGCAAGTTCACTCAGCAAGCTGACTTACCAGTCGTCATCCGACGCTTATATTGAAGACGCTTCATTTCTGGCCGTTCGGAATATCAACCTTGGCTACACGGTTCCGGCAAATGTGTCGCAAAAACTGCATTTGTCGGGCCTGCGCGTGTATACATCGCTCGCGAACCCGTTCATGTTTACGAAAAAAGGCTTCCATGGCTACAACCCGGAGGGTTACACAGGTGGTGAGATCGCCGGAACAGGCAGTAAGCCAGGTTATAATAACGGTGCTGCGCCTATCAACCGGGTGTACACGCTGGGTCTCAATTTCAATTTCTAATGCACCAGGATATGAATATCTCAAGACATATTAAAACGGGCTTGATGTTGATGGCATTAGGCTTTACCAGCTGCGAAGACAAGCTGCTGAACCTGACACCGGATTCGGTGCTGACGCCTACGAATTTTTATAAGAATGCAGCGGACATTAATCAGGCTGTGTTGGGCATTTACAATAGTTTGCAAACGCGCCGCCAGACCGACTATTTGTTGATGGAAGTACCGGCAGACAACCTTTATATGTCGGCCAACACAACCATCGCGGGCTCCAACGATGTCGATTTCCTTACCGTGAATGCCGATAACGCATTGACTGCCGCATTTTGGAACACCACCTACAACGGTGTTTTCCGCGCCAACGCCGTGTTGCTCAACATCGACACGCCGACGAATTATACTGCCGGTCAGAAAGATCAGTATATCGGCGAGGCCAAATTCATGCGTGCATTGTACTACTTTGATCTGGTTCGTGTGTTCGGAGCGGTGCCCAAAGTGGTGGACAAAATTTCGATTCCCGAGGCTGCGGCATTGCCCAAAGCAACGGAAGAGGAGATTTATTCTCTTATTATCGAAGACCTGACCGACGCAGCCGCCAAACTCCCCGCCCGCAAATCCACCGCGACCGGACGTGCGAGCAAAGGTGCAGCGATGGCATTACTTGGAAAGGTATATGTTTACCGCCAGGATTGGGCTAATGCAAAAACCCAATTGGAAAAAGTGATCAATGAATTGGATTACAAATTGGTAGCGGATTTTGCGTCACTTTGGAAGCTTGAAACCGAGGACAACGACGAGGTGATTTTTACCGTCAAATATGTGGATGGGACCAACGGACAAAGCCTATCGACCTCCTATACGCCAAATGGCGGTCTGGTGGGTATCGCCGACCGTGGTGCGGAAACATCGCTGCCATCCTGGAGCCTCCTGAAAAAATACGAAGAGGCCGACAAACGCAAGGCCGCCACTGTGAAGGAATGGTGGACATCGCCTGCGCAACCCAATGCGGAGCCAATCTATTATCCCTATGTGAGCAAGTATGCCGTGAAGCATTCCTACGGCGCGTCGGGGATTGACATTCCTGTGCTGCGTTACGCGGACATTGTATTGTTGTATGCTGAAACACTGTTCAAACAAGGCGACAAAGCCAATGCATTGGTGCAACTGAACAAAATTCGCGAACGTGCATTCGGCAACGCCGCGCATAACTACAAAGGCACCGAAACGGCCGATTTGATGGATCTGATCCTGAACGAACGCCAGTTGGAGCTCGCCTATGAGCACGAGCGCTGGTTCGACCTGGTACGCTCAGGCAAATACCTCACAGTGATGAAGCAAGAGGAGCGCCTTTACAATTATGCTGCCAAAACGCCGGTCGTCGTTGAGCTTGCGCCTAAGGATTTCATGAAAGTTTACCCGATCCCGCAGGCACAAATCGACCTTTCGAGCGGATTAAAACAGAATAACGGATATTGATTTTGAAAAAAGGACTCACGTAGTCGGCCTATCGGTTGGCTACGTGCAGTCTCTACCTAAACCCTTATATTTACTTACCAAAGCATCAAGGGAAATACCGCCGCGGCATCCATTCTTTTTTATAGTTTGTTTGATAAGAGAGGCTACTTCTCCAATGTAAAAGTCTCACGCATTGAAGGCACCAACATCTAATCCCGATCGGAACACGCGAACCTGCATGCATCTTATGCGCCCATTACCTTCAAAAATTCCGAAATCGACCGTTTGGTAATTGAAAATGTCATCAGGAAAGAACATCGCTAGCCGGAGCCTATGTTTCGGTTTGATGAGAATATGACGGTTGGGAGTTGGAAATAAGGGATGTTTCGGTTTTACACTCGGGGTTGAAAGGGAAATTGTTGATGGATTGGAAAGGGGCGAAACTTGGGGAAGGTTTCTATCTTCCGAAGTAAGTATTTTAAGAAAAGAGTGACCATTATTGGTTTAGTAATACATCTTTTTACCGTTTGGAAATTGGAATGACCCGGTTGGGTAATAGCCGGGCTTTCCGTCTTGACTTCTAAAAATAACTTACCTACTTTTACCATGCAGTTGAGAGGTCCTGCCTGATGGATCGCGAGAACATGGTTTCTCCTTAACTGTTTTTTTTATGCATTTACTGTACTGCGATGAATCCGGTAGCGCGAAGGATCCGAATCAAAGACATTTCGTTCTGGCAGGTGTATCGTTATTTGAAAGACAAGTGTTCTGGCTTGCTAACGAACTAGACCGAATAGCAGAACGCTTTGATCCAAGCCATACATGCGATGTTGAACTCCATGGAAGTCCTATGATGGGCGGGCGGCATTTCTGGCAGCCTTTTTCAAAACAACAACGCATCGACGCTGTCCGCGATGCACTGACTGTCTTGGCCAAGTCCCATCCGTCGAACCGCATATTTGCATGTGTGGTCAACAAGGCAAAAGTATTTCCGAAAGATCCTGTTGAAATTGCGTTCGAGCAGATCGCGAGCAGGTTCGACCATTATTTGGGAAGGCTTCACAAAGTAAATGATCCGCAACGTGGATTGATTATTGTCGACAAATCTACTTACGAGGTGGCGCTTCAAGGATTGGCAACTAATTTTCGAACGTTAGGCCATCGATGGGGAGTTTTACGCAATCTTTCTGAGGTACCATTATTTTTGGATTCGCGAGCTTCGAGGATCATACAACTGGCGGATCTTATAGCTTATGCCATTTTTCGATATTATGAGCGTGGGGATGAGCAATTCTATTCTATTATCAGAAATAGATTTGACAGCGATGAAGGAATCCGTCACGGCCTTTGCATGAGATTGTAAACCCATGCATTCCCGCAAACCTTTGCGGAACGCATTGCGGAAATTTTTTAACTTATTTGTTTGCAGTGGGTTGAATATTGCTTCATATTCCGGTCTCAATTTTCTAAACCTGAATATGATCAAGCGATACCTGAATGGCCTGGTTGCGGGCGTTTTAATGCTTTCTGCCCAATTTCCCGCTTTTAGCCAAACCAATTCAAAGCCGATCCCGGCACTTGTTTCCAAAAACGGTCGTCACACGCTGATGGTCGATGGAAAACCTTACTTAATTCTCGGCGCGCAAATGTGGAATTCGAGCGGATGGCCGGATATCCTCGATAAGACATGGCCGCAATTGAAGGAGCTGCATTGCAACACGCTTGAAGTGCCTATTTATTGGGAAAATATAGAGAAGGAACAGGGGAAATATGATTTTGCGGATCTGGATAAATTGATACTCGACGCCCGACGGGAAAACATCCGGCTGGTGCTGCTTTGGTTTGCGTCGTTCAAGAATGGCAGCTCGCAGTATATTCCGGTTTGGATGAAGGAAAATACAAAACAGTACACGCGGATGCTTAATGCCGGCGGGCAGCCGATCCAGGTTCAGGCTACGATTTCCGAAAATAACCGCAATGCAGATGCCAAGGCGTTTGCGGCTGTGATGGCGCATATCCGGCAAATCGACGAGGCGCATCGTACGGTTATTATGATGCAGGTTGAAAATGAGCCGGGTTCGCTGGGAACCGACAGGGATTATTCGCCCGACGCCACGAAGCTATTCAATGGCCAGGTTCCGGCCAAACTGGTTTCAACTTTGAAGAAAAAGCCAGGCACTTGGCAACAGGTGTTCGGTTTCGATGCGCCGGAGACTTTTTCGGCTTATCATATGGCCCAGTACATCAATTACGTCACAGCAGAAGGCAAAAAGCAATATCCACTTCCCATGTACGCGAACGCCTGGCTGCGCGAAAACCGCTTCGAGCGTGCGGGCGAGCACCCGAGCGGCGGACCTACTTCGAATATGATCGACGTTTACAAGGCCGTGGCGCCAGATATCGACTTTTTGGCGGTGGATATTTATAACCGGAATTATGTGCAGTTTAGGGATTTGTGTGAGAAATATGCCCGTCCCGATAACGCACTCTTCGTGCCGGAAACCGGTAAGGGAGTGCTCTTTGCGCGGTTTCACTTCTACGCGATTGGCGATTATAACACCATTGGCGTGGCCCCGTACGGCATCGACCCTTTTCATGCAGACCCGCATGACCAACGTGACAAGACGAAGCTCGACGAGAAGTTCTCGGCTATTGCAGCCAATTACAAGTTGCTGGATCCGGCCATTCCATTGATTACCAGCTTGCAGGGCACTGGCAAGCTCAAAGCTGCCGTTGAGGAAGACGGGCTGGGGGAGAAGCTGTTGCATTTCTCTGATTATGATTTGCTGCTTACGTTTGGCTTTCCTTCCTATAAGACAATTAAAGAACCTACCGGTCGTGTGCTTGTGGGTGAAACCGCCCCGGACGAATTCTATCTGATGGGTTTCGATGCGAAGTTTCAGTTCCGGCCAAGACTAGGTTCCGGCTTTTCGGCTTCAGAGTTGATTTATGTTGAGGAAGGTACTTTTGAACAAGGCGTATGGAAACGAAGGCGCATTTGGAACGGTGATGAGGTGTACCATTCTACGCTGACACCCGACGGCGTGATCCTCAAAGTGAAGCTGCGAGGACTGCAATCCGACCAGTATAATACCAAGCCGAATTTTGAACAATAGCATTGAATGCCAGGTGATAAAGCCTGGCATTTTTGTTTCGCGGAAGTTCTTTTGAAGAGATCTCCTTAAAATAGTTATAATTCTTTTGAAGTGGCGAGACACACACTTGCTTTTTAAGAACCTGCAAAATATGCCCTCATGTTAAGCAAACGGATTTCTGCAAAGGATTGCGAAAAGGTTTGCGGAAATTTTTTAACTGTTTTATCAACAGATAGTTAAATATTCTTTCATCTTACCATCAAAGTGTGTGATTGACACAATTTAATGGTCAGGAATAATCCCGGCAGAGTCCAATCAGGCACATCCTATCCTTTTCATTTTTTAAACCAGGCTCCCCGATTGTGGGTAGCCGAAAAACCTTCTGTTTACTTATGAATTCAAAACACTACTCACCAGGGAAACGGGCTTTATGTCTTGCATTGGCGGCTTTTACAAGCTGTAATGCGGGCTTCGCGCTGGCCTCGTTGCCCACAAAGTTCATCGTCGCGGATGTATTGTACGCTGATGCGGAAGTAAAAGGAAAAGTGCTTTCGGACAAGGATGAGCCGCTCGTTGGGGTAAACGTGATCCTGAAAGGGACGTCGGTTGGCACTACGACGGACCCGGATGGCAATTTTCGTCTGTCAGTTCCTGAAAATGGCACATTGACGTTTTCGTTTATCGGCTATTTGTCTCAGGAAATTGTCATTGGCAACCGTTCTGAAATCAATGTGCAGCTGATGCCTGATACCAAGATCCTCAGTGAGGTAGTGGTAACGGCCTATGCGACACAGAAGAAAAAGGACATTACCGGCTCTGTGGCAGTGGTGGATATGAAAAATATTACCAAACAGCCGAATGGGCTCGTTTCGGGTTTGTTACAAGGACAAGCTTCCGGGGTGACGGTGATTTCCTCGGGTCAGCCAGGTGCGGAGCCGCAGGTGCGTATCCGGGGGATCAATACATTTGGCAATAATACGCCTTTGTATGTGGTCGATGGTGTGCCTACGCAGAACAGTACAAACCTGAATCCCAATGACATCGCATCCATTCAGGTGCTGAAAGATGCCGGTGCAGCTTCCATTTATGGGTCAAGGGCGTCAAATGGGGTGATTATCATTACTACTAAAAAAGGTACGGGTAAGGTGTCGGTACAATATGATGCTTATTATGGCGTGCAGGTGCCGAAATCGGGGAATGTGTGGGATTTGCTGAGCCCGACGGAAGAAGCGCAGTTGCGCTGGATCGCAAACAAGAATTCGGGTTTACCCATTAATGACCCCATTTACGGTTCGGGACCTGAGCCGGTGATTCCCGACTACATTTATCCGCTGGGTAAAATGGAAGGCGATCCTGCGGTAGATCCATCCAAATATTACATCAATCCCAACTACAAAACCGACGACGATTACAACAAATTTTACCGCATTATCCGGGCAAACAAGGCGGGTACCGACTGGTACCACGAAGTTTTCAAACCTGCTGTCAACACGAGCCACAACCTATCCGTTAGCGGCGGCACGGACAAAGGGAACTACATGATTTCGCTCAACTACCTCAACCAGCAAGGCACAATGCTTTCGACTTACCTGAAACGCTACAACCTACGGGCAAACACGCTTTTCAACGTCAGCAAGCATATTCGCATTGGTGAAAACCTGACCTACACCATCACCAGCAACCCCCAGCAGACCGAGCTTTCCGACCTGAACATCGTTCAAACGGCCGCTCAAATGTCGCCGATCTTTCCGGTACGGGATATCATGGGTAACTATGCGGGCATCTTCGGAACGGGTTATAATGGTAACAACCCGGTGGGGACATTGGAGCGTTTGAAGGACAACCGCACGCTCGGCAACCGGCTTTTCGGAAATATGTTTGCGGAAATAGATGTGCTTAGAGGCCTCACAATCAGGACAAATTTTGGGGGTGAAATGTATTCGGGCACTTCGCGGTCGTTTGTGTACCCAACTTATGAAAACAATGAAAATACCAAGTACAACGCATTTTCACAGGGCTCTTCGAGCGGTTACGCGTGGACCTGGACCAACACATTGACCTACAAAAAACTGATAGGTAGTTTGCACGACATTACCGTGGTATTGGGCAATGAGGCCTATAAATCCTACTACGAGAACCTGGGCGGTACCACACGCGATTATTACACGTTCGACCCCAATTATTCCACATTATCAACCGGTTCTGGCATTCAGAGTAATTACAGCGGGCGGAGTTTTGAGTCGCTGAACTCGCAGTTCGGACGGCTGGATTATGCGTTCAGGGGCAAATATTTGTTGAGTGGGACACTGCGGCGTGATGGATCCTCGAAGTTTGTCAAATACCAGTATGGCTGGTTCCCGTCAGTGAGTGCCGGGTGGCGGTTGTCCGAGGAAAGTTTTTTACAGGGGATCAAATGGCTCACCGACCTGAAAGTGCGCGGAAGCTGGGGTGTAATGGGTAACCAGTTGAATGTCAATGCCAATAATGGCTATTACACGTTTATCATGGACAAAGCGGCTTCCTATTACGACATTGCGCGTACAAACAATTCCAACCAGCCGGGCTTTCAGGTAGGCCAAATCGGCAACCCGGATGCGAAATGGGAGCGGAATATTAATGCCAATGTCGGAATCGACGCTACGTTCCTGAATGGAATGATCGACGTTTCGGTTGACTATTTCAGGAAGGATATCAAGGACCTGCTCTATAATCCGGCAGTTCCGGGGACGCAAGGGCCCGGTACTGTACCATTTGTAAATATTGCAGGAACTACCAACCGCGGCGTCGATCTGTCGGTTAACTTTCACAAAAACCTTGCAACCGACTTGCGACTGGATCTCGGTGCCACATTTACTTCCTACAAAAACAAGGTCACACGTGTGACCGACAACACGAATTATTTCTTCTCCACCGGCCGCGCATTGAATGGTATCAACTATGTGCGGAATGAAGTAGGCCACCCGATCGGATCGTTTTACGGCTATCAGATCACCGGTTTCTGGAACACTACCCAGGAGCTGGATGCCGCCAACGAGCAGGCACGGCAGGTGACGGGCAATGTGGCGGCCGTGTACCAGACCGACCAGGCACTGGGCCGTTTCCGCTTCAAAGACGTCAATGACGACGGCATCATTACCGCCGACGACCGGACCTTTCTCGGAAACCCGAACCCTGATTTCAACTACGGCCTGAACATTGGATTGACGTATAAACGATTCGATCTCAGTGCTTTCTTGTACGGCGTGCAGGGGGGAGATATCTGGAACCAGCTACGGTATACCCACGATTTCTACGCTTCGTTTGTGCAGGCCAAAAGCAAGCGCGCATTGTACGATTCATGGACGCCACAAAATACGAATGCAACCCTGCCAATCCAGGAAACAAAAATGACCGCGGCCACAAACGGCTCACCAACTTCCTATTACGTCGAGGACGGCTCTTACTTGCGGCTCAAAAACATCCAGCTCGGGTACAACCTCCCCGTTACGCTGCTTTCCAAGCTCCATATGTCGAGCCTCCGCATTTATGTGCAGGCGGCCAATGTGTTTACAATTACCAAATATATTGGGCTCGATCCCGAAATTGGTGGCTCGGCAACCAGTTTTGGGGTAGACAAAGGGGTCTATCCAAATGATCGCCAGTTCCTTGGCGGCATACAGCTTAATTTCTAAACCTTTAATCAGAATTTATGAAAAGCTATAAAAAATGGCTGCTAGCATGCGCTGTGGCGACCTTTTCGATGACATCCTGCAAAGAGGAATTCCTGGATTACACCCCTCAGGGTGCACTCGGTGAAGATTTACTAGCGACCAAAGACGGTGTCAACTCACTGCTGATCGGAGCTTATGCGGCGCTCGACGGGCAGGGTAATTATGGGTTGAACATCAATGGGGGCACTGCCTGGGCAGTTGGGCCGGATAATGCCATTTACGGAAGTGGTTATGGAGGCGAATCGCACGCGATGCCGTTGTCGACCAGTGTGGAGCCCATCAACGAATTCCTGAATGAGCGTTGGAAAGCCAGTTTTGCGGGTGTGAGCCGTTGCAATGCAATATTGCGTGTGGCGGCAAAAACGACAGAGTTGAGTGAAGCGGAGTTGAAAAATATCATTGGTCAGGCGCGGTTTCTGCGCGGGCATTACTATTTCGAGCTGAAACGTATGTACAATATGGTGCCGTGGATCGATGAGTCGACTACGGAATTTAAACAGCCGAATGACAAGGATATCTGGCCGAAAATCGAGGAGGATTTTAAATATGCGGTCGAGAATGTGACCGCAACGCAGCCGGATGCCGGACGGATCAACAAAACGGCTGCGCAGGCTTACCTCGGGAAAGTGTATTTGTATCAAAAGAAATACCCGGAAGCCAAAACCAATTTTGACCTGGTCATCAATGGAGGCATTACAAGCAGGGGCAAAAAAGTAGACTTAAACCCTGAATTCGAAGATAACCACCGCCCGGAGAAAGAGCTGGATAGTCCGGAAGCATTGTTTTCAATAGATATGTCGGCCAATGTAGGCAATGGAACGATCGCGACGGCAAACCAGGGGAGCATGCTTAACTTTCCCATTAACAGTCCGTTCGGCTGCTGTGGTAACTTCCTGCCTTCCATTGATCTGGTCAATTCGTTTCGCACGAATCCGGAGACGGGTTTGCCGTACCTGGACGATTATAACAAGCACGAAGTGAAGGCTGACATCGGGATTCTTTCGAGCCAGCCGTTCACGCCAGATGCAGGCACGCTGGATCCGCGCCTGGATTGGACGGCCGGCCGACGGGGCATTCCTTTTAAAGACTGGGGATTGATGCCCGGCAATGCCTGGATCCGCAATTCGGTGTCGACAGGGCCGTACGTCAATTTGAAAAACATCTATTGGAATGCTACCAAAAGCCTTTATTACGACGGTACTGCCTGGGCGCCCGGATCGGCGATCAATTATAATGTGGTCAGCTTTGCGGATGTGCTCCTGCTGGCTGCCGAGGCCGAAGCGCAACTCGGAAACCTGGATGTAGCGCAAAGTTATGTGAATCGCATCCGTAGCCGCGCGGCTAATCCAAAGGGATTCGCATATAAGTACAAGGATGACTCTAAACCCGAGCTGGGCTTTTCGACTACTCCGGCAGCCAATTATCTGATCAAGCTTTATCCGGAAGGGAATTTCAAAGCAGGCGGGAAGGATTATACCTTGAAAGCCATCTATTTTGAGCGGAAGATCGAACTCGCCATGCAGGGACACCGCTTTTTTGACCTTGTGCGATGGGGGTTAGCGAATAGCTTTTTGAACAGTTACTATGCTTACGAGGTAACGAAGGTAAGCGAAGTGACCGGGATGAAATTTATCCCGAACAAAAATGAATTCTATCCAATTCCGCAGACGCAGATCGACCTTAGCACCTTGAACGGCAAGCCTACTTTGACGCAAAATCCGGGTTATCAGTAATCACGTCAATAAGTCTTAGTTAATTCTCATAGCGTAATGTAAATCAGCCGGCCTCCGCAGAAGCCGGCTGATTTTGTTTTTGTTGGAATTTAGGTGTGTAAAATGGGATGAAATTTAGAAATTGGGTCAGGGTAGCGGCTGGTTAAGAAGTCTGCATATTTGAATCACATATCCTGAACCCATGGTATCCCAACAATCCGATCATCTTTCACGCCGTGAATTTGCCCGTCGCGCGGGCTTGCTGGCGGCAGCCGGTATATTTGCGCCTGAAAACCATATCCTGAACCCATTGCCAAAGCCAACCGTGAAAAAGATCACCATTAAAAACGTCAGTTCTAATTTCGAGCGCGAGCCATTGAATCCCTATCGTTTCAAGGGCAGCGCCATTACCGATAGTTGGCAGGCCATTGCGATGCTCGAATCCGATTCGGGTATCAAAAAGGTTGGGTTGGGAACGCAGGGAGTTTTATGGTCTGATTCAAAAGTTTTTGCAGCGCATTCCGAAAGTGCGGGTAATGCATTAATGTATGCAATGAGCGAACGCGCATTACAAATGATCAAAGGGACGTCATTCCACGATCCGGTTCAGTTGCTCAACGATATTCTGCCCGAAGTGCTTGCTTATGGTAAGAAAATAACCGGTAACCCCGACCTCCGCAAAACATTTGCATTGAATGCATTGGTATGCGTGGACAATGCGGCCTGGCTGCTTTACGCGCAGGAGAATGGGATGAAACAGTTTGATGAAATGGTACCGGCAGCATATCGGCCTGGCCTTTCTTACCGACATGAGAAAGTGGCGAGTATCCCTTCGTTCGCCGTCGGAACGACGCCCGAGCGCGTCAAGGAGGCTGCCGACGAGGGCTATTTTATTTTAAAACTAAAAACCGGGGCGGCAGGCACACAGCAGGAAATGATCGAAAAGGACATCGCATTTCTGACGGCTGTGCACAAGGCCATCGGACATTATGAAACGCCTTACACTCAAAACGGTAAAATCCCTTATTATTTCGATGTGAATGGCCGTTATGAAAAAAAAGAGACATTGATGCGATTCCTCGACCATGCGAGAAAAATTGGGGCATTTGAGCAGATAGCCGTAATCGAGGAGCCTTTTGAGGAGAGTAACGAGACTTATGTGGGTGACCTGGGCGTACGTGTGGCTGCTGACGAAAGCGCACATACGGTCGAGGACGCCGCGCATCGCATCGAGCTTGGGTACTCGGCCATTGCGGTGAAAGCTATTGCTAAAACCATGAGTATGACTATGAAAATCACCCAATTAGCCTACGAAAAAAAGGTTCCGTGTTTTTGTGCCGACCTGACGGTGAATCCGATCCTGGTCGATTGGAACAAGAATGTGGCGGCCCGCTTGCAACCGTTTCCCGGAATGTCCATTGGGTTACAGGAAACCAACGGACATCAATACTACAAGAACTGGGATAAGTTAATGACCTTCCATCCGAAGGCCGACGGCAGCTGGACGAAGACCCGGAAAGGCGTATATCTTACCGACAAATCCTTTTACGCCGAAAGTGGGGGAATACTGGCACCTTCGGCGCATTATGAGGGGATGTTTAACGGCTAATTAAGCTGTTTTTAGATTTGCTTCAACGCTTTAAAAATTTCAGCATGCGGCTGCTCTCCTTCAAATGTCCTGACGAGGTTGCCTTTTTTGTCGTAGATGGCAATGTAGGGAAATGAACGAATCTGGTAGTAGCGCTGCACGAGGTAAGAAGTCCCTTCGGTACCGACTTTAAAATTAGGATAAGTGCCAAGGCTGTATTGCGTCACAAATGGTTTCAGCATTTCCATGGATTGGAAAGTAACCATCACCACCTGTTTGTTCGCAACCACACTGTAATTCTTTAAAAGGTCTTTCGTGAATTTCTGACAATGCTCACAATCGGGTGAAAAATAGATCAGCACAACGGGCCCGGCGGCCAGTTGTGCTGATGTGTATTGTTGGCCGCTAACCAGTCTGATCTGAAACGGGGCTATTTTTTGGGGGCTGGCAGTCGATTGGGCGAAGCCGTTCGATCCCACCAGTAAAAGAAACAAAAACAATAACTTTTGGAACATAAAACTTGTGTCATAAAATGGAACCGCAAGTTATCAAATCTTTGATCCACTATGCCGAGACCTACCGGGTAACTTTCTCATAAATGTTGCGTAACTGTCGCGCATGTCTTTTCGAGTGGCACAGCACAAATTGCAACCATTCCCAGCGCGTCAATTTGGCGATCTGGGGAAATTCAAAGTCTGTACATGTTAGCGTTAGGTCTTCGCTAGCCGCAATTTTACGAATTTCAGCGCGTTCCCCTTTGAATGCTTCCAACAGTTCCTGCTGATTATGAGGGCCTGATGAGGGCAAGATGAAATCCGGAGACTTGTACTTGGCCGAGAAATCCAAAAAGATCGATTCGATGACGGGTACATATTGCGCTACCGGGCGATCGGTTTCATCCGTGGATCCCAGCACGGTTTCCGGGATACCGGATTCCGACAGCAGGATATGCTCGGCGACTTGCCCGGCCGTCCAACTGCCCTCAAACGGGACTACGTTTACCTCATTTGCTTGAAATGAAGCTAGGGTGGAGTAAAAGTCTTGCTCGGTTTGATCGAGTTCAAGCAGTAGCCGTCGTCTGTCCATAGTCTCTCTCGATTGCGGCACGGGGGATGGTCCCAGGTTGTTTGTTGACATAGCTTTAATTGTTTTTAGTTGCTGATGAGTTGGAAATAGATGAGTGCTTACTTTTCCAGGACGCCTTTCAGGTTGTTCAGGCTTTCGTCCAGGTCCTTGCCCAAAATACCGTCTATGAAAATATTCATGAAATTCATGGGGTACTTGCTTTCGCCGGTCATTCCCCAGGCTACTTTGGTTTGGGTGGGCGAGACAGCTTCGGTTGTCATTTCGGTGTGTGCCAATCCTTCGAAAGGTTTAATGAACCGGATTTCCAGGTCGACCTTCTTACCGTCCTCGATCTGCTTTATCTCTTCTTCGCCCTTTCCAACGCCATCGTCCTTGCTGTCCCAGGCGTAAACAAAGCCGATCGTTCCGTCGGTGCCTTTGTAATCCTTTTTCATATTCGGATCCATCATTACCCATTTGTTATAATGCGCCTGGTTTTTGATGAGTCTGACGTATTCAAAAACTTGCTGGCTGGGCTTATTGATGGTGATCTCTCGTTTGACGGTGTATTCTTTGCTCACAAAAAGCGCAACGATGAGTGCGAGAACAATGATACCTGCAATGACAAACAGTATTTTCTTGACAATCTTCATTTTATAGATTTTTTAGGTTTTGGAAAAAAAGCGTAATAAGAACGTTAAAAGCTAATCGGGAACGGGGAAAGAGGCAGTGAACGTGCCAAAAGGATGTTGGTGCCCGGTTACGTTGGTGGCTAAACGGCAGTGTAGGTTTGTTGCTGTATTCTGTGATAATAAATGTAAGATGTGGCGATCAGTGCAAAACCTACAATGAATCCGGCCCACATGTCCGGCCCGTCGCCGAATGCGATGTGCGAATAAAATGCGCCCAGCAGATCGTAGAAAATTCCGGCATATGCCCATTCCTTGATCCTCGGATAACCGGGAACGACGATAGCAATAATGCCCAAAATTTTGGCCACGCCCAGAAACGGGACAATGTATACCGGATAGCCGATCCGCGTTACATGTGCCACAGCTTCGGGGGCCGAAATGGCATCAAAAACGGAACCGATGCCGAGCATGACCGCCAGTAATCCTGTAACGACCCAGAAAATAATCTTTGTCTTTTTCATTGTTGATGTAGTTTAGTTGTTAATCTTCGCTTCTGCGTTGTTTCGGAATGCAGGCCCGGAAAATGATTCTTCCAGGACAGCGGCTTGGTATCCAAAGCTTTCCAGTAACCCTATTATGCTGATATCGCATACCGGGTCGCCTGAGGATGTGATCCGCAAAATCCTGTCGCAATCTTCGAGATCAAAACTGGCCTGATAGCCGTTGAATGCGATGCAGATCAGGTTGATCAAAAGATTTGCCTGGCTTTGTTTCTCTACGTCTGTTTTGAATACTTCTACCATGTGCTTCCGATCTTTTTGACAGCATTTTAAGTGCTGCGCCCGACATGAATCCGATGTTACAAACTAAGCGGGTTCTGTTTACAAAAAGAGATGTGATTTGCGACATTGTCAGGGGGGGATTGTGACAAATGGATCCTGTGTGGGACTTTGTTTTGATTGCTTTATTGATTGTTGGTGTGGTCAAATTTTTGTTGGGGCCGGAGACTGCCTGGCGCTCGGAGGTAGTCTGAGACTACGCCCAACTTTTGGCGTTCAATTTTTTATGCGTGATCTGTTTTTGATGTTTTCTGCACGTTGCGCAGTTTACTCAGGAATTGCGTGAGTCAATGTGGCGAAATTTTGACTTACAAAATCTCGTAGAGAATACAGCGAAGATGTTGGGCGTAGTCTCCGACTACGTCCGAGCGTCACCCGGTCTCTGACCGGAAAGTAACCCAACCAACCTAAAAATCGATAACCAAAAAACGAAAACCGTAACTAAAAAGTAATACAACCAAACAACAACAAACCCCAATTGTGACCAATCCAACAATCGAGCGTATCAACAGTAAAAACGCCGATGTTATGAGCCAAACCTACAAAATCGCAGACCAGGACGCAGCACACTACATGACTTTCCAGGTCATCGACTGGGTCGACACTTTTTCAAGAAAAATCTATCGGGATATTCTGATTGACAGCATGAAATATTGCCAATCTAAAATGGGCCTGGAAATCTACGCATACGTCATTATGACCAATCATGTACACGTAATATGGCGGGCCAGTAAAGGTAACCTGTCGGAGGTAGTAAGGGAGTTTAAAAAATTCACCGGCAGGACAATCATCGAAACGATTCAAAGCGAGACCGAGAGTCGAAAGGACTGGATGTTGAAGCGTTTTGAATTCGCGGCGAGGCGAAATATGCGGAACAGCTTTCATCAGTTTTGGACGCATGAGAACCATCCGGTTGAATTGTTTTCTGTCAAATTCGCTGAGCAGAAGCTGAATTACATTCATATGAACCCTGTCCGCGCGGGTTGGGTAGAGCGGCCGGAGGAGTATTTGTATTCCAGTGCGGGTTGTTATGCGGGGTGGAAGGGATTAATTGAGGTGGCGTTTATTCAGATAGTTTATGTTTAATGATTGGTTGCGATCGGAGACCGCTTGACGCTCGGACGAAGTCTGAAGACTACGCCCAACTTGTCTGTACACTCAACCTGTCTGCACGCCCAAATTGTCTGCACGCTTATCTTGTTTGTACATTCAGCTTGTTTGAACGTCCGACTTTTGCACCGTACACTAACGCGGCCGAACCGAGACTATGCCCAACATTTCTTTGCGTTCAACGTCCTGCGTGCCTGCCTTACTATGCTAAGTGTTTATTTTGTTGAACTTTGCGCTGAGCTCCCCATGACGTACCGCGTTTTCCGACGTTGCTTTTCGATCGGCCTTTAATGCCGGATAGTAATCCGGGAATGCCGGAAGATCATTTAAACGTTCTGAAAGCCGCCATATCTGATAGATTGCCTGTTCGTCGGCCATTACCTGGTCGACCTGCAATCAGATTTGACAGTGATAACGAGCGAAAGCGAAATAATTGACCGGGTAATGCGAGCCACGCATTTTAATGCCTTGAAACCGGCGGATGGTACAGATCTCAATTTCCGGGACTTGTTGAAAATAATCCATCCGGATAAATGCAAGCATCCCCAAGCGCAGGAGGCAACCAATCGTTTACTGGCAATACACCGCCATTTTATCAGCGGCACCGCCTTTACCGATGATTCCGGTAATTTCCTAACCAACGACTATTGGGTGCTTTATCAAGGTGAAGGCACCGTCGTCGAGCACGGCAGGCAGAAGCAACAGGCAATAGCTGCACTGGCAAACGAACATCTTAAACGATACATGCCATACACCTGGGATTCCGGAGACAGATTTGTGCTAAGTCGGAGAGCAATTCCATTGTTGAATCTTACACTGTCCCAGGACCACGTCAACTGGGTAACGTCGCGATTGCTTGAATTTTGTATGCTCTTGCACAGGCAGACGGGCCATGCACATCTGGGCATTACACCCGCACATGTAATGCTCATACCCGAAACGCACGGGATCGCCGTGGCAGGTTTCTACCATACTACCCCGCTGGATAAGCGCGTGTCTACCATATCTGCCGCTTTCCGGCATTGGTATCCCGGGGAGTTATTAAGGAAAAAAAAAGCCAGCGAAAATGCGGACCTCGAAATGGTAAAACGGATCGGGGCCTACCTGCTGGGCGATTGTTCCGGACTGGGGACTTCCCTGATAAGGACGCATAATCGCGATTTCATAGACTTTTTGCTGAGTTCCGACGACGATTCGCTGGAATGCTACGAAAAATACCGAGGAATGCTCGACAAAAACTTTCCATCCCAATTCATACATTTAAATATCTGATACAATGGGCTATTCATCATGGAGCAGCGATGCTTATGACAGCGTGAGCCGGGTGCGCAAAACTCGGTCGATTGACGACAACTTTACTCAGAACAAGCTAGGCGTAATCCATCCCGACCTTTCACCCAGTAATGTGGATGTCAGGGAATCGAGGGACTCTCACTTGCATCCCAATTCTGTGCCGATCATTGTGGCATTGGATGTAACAGGGTCAATGGGGTCGATCCCTGAAAACCTGATTAAAAATAAACTCGGTGCCTTGATGAATACACTGATCAATAATGGCATTCTGGATCCACAAATCATGTTTATGGCCGTGGGCGACCACATTTCCGACGACTATCCGTTGCAGGTCGGACAGTTTGAGTCGGGGACTATAGAACTTGATGAATGCCTTTCGAAGATTTTTATTGAACGTGGCGGCGGCGGACAGAACCGCGAAAGCTATCCGCTGGCCTGGTATTTCGCAGCCCGCCATACGTCGATCGACTCATTCGAGAAGAGACAGGAAAAAGGCTTTCTTTTCACGATTGGGGATGAAGGTTTTCATGATCAGATGGCTGCCGATTTGTTACAGGCCAAATGCGGATACAAAGGCAGGGAAAATCTCACCGCGTCGTCGCTGCTGAACGAAGCCAGCCGATCCTATTTTATTTTTCACATCCACGCCAACGAAGCGAGTTATCATAACGACCATTTCGTTTTCTCACAATGGAAATCGCTTTTAGGCGAGCGTTTCCTGGTTTTAGAAGATCAAAACAATATTGCAGAATTGATTGCTACGACTGTTGCGCTCGTGAAAGGCGTCCATGCAGATGTTGCTATGAGCGGTTTCGACGCCCAAACGCGCCTCTCGGTTTCGAATGCGTTGGTTTCAGTAAAGGATTCGCTGGTTCGTCGCGATCATGGCACATCAGGCATTATCGCATTATAATGGCCGGAAACCATATTATTTTGGGGATGGGTTATGGTGATGAAGGGAAGGGCGTTTTCACGGATTACCTTTCATCAAGACTCGACAGGCCGGTGGTGATCCGCTTTAACGGCGGTCACCAATGCGGGCATACTGTCAGACACGCCGATGGCCATTTTCATGTTTTTTCCAATTTCGGAGCCGGCTCCTTCCGCCAGGTTCCGGTCTTTTTCTCTCGATTTTGTACGATCGACCCAATGGGGATTGTCCGTGAATTTAATGCCCTCCAACGTTTGGGAGTAACTCCGGTGCTGTTTGTGGATCCCCTGGCAATGGTAACCACGCCTTTCGACAAATTTTATAATGTAAATGACCGTGCGAATCTTGCACATGGAACGGTGGGGGTGGGGTTCGGCGCGACCATTGAGAGAAATCAGGGGCCGTATAAACTCTACGCGCAGGATCTATTGTTCCCCACTGTTTTCCATCGAAAACTGGAAGCGGTAAGGGACTCTTACCGCGCCCGGCTCAAAGCACGTGGGCTAGAATGCTGCCTGGAAGCGCTGGAACTGGAAATAATGCGTATAGACCAGTTCCGCCGGGAAGTAGAGCTTACCCGCGAAATTATCAGCTTGTTGACGGAGCAGCAATTGTTTTCAATGGGATTTGAAAACCACATTTTCGAAGGTGGTCAGGGAATCTTATTGGATATGGATTTTGGCGTTTTCCCAAACGTTACCCGATCCAACACGACAAGCAAAAATGCATTCGAAATACTGCGGCGCAATAACATATGCCGCGATTCGGATGTCTATTACCTGACAAGGGCTTACCAGTCTAGGCATGGCAACGGGTGGATGTCGTCGGAAGGATATCCGGTGACACTCGTCAATAATGCGAATGAAACAAATGGACCGGGCGGCCATCAGGGCGAGTTCCGGACGGGCGTTCTGGATACTGATTTGCTTAGGTACGCGCTTCAATGCGATGCAAATTTCGCAGAAAATGCCCAAAAACATATGGTAATATCCTGCTTGGACCAGGTAACGACATTTCAATATCTTACGGCAGGAAATCTAGTGACAGTACCCGACAGGGATTCATTTTTGAAGCAAATCGCACGCTGTGATGCTATTTGGACAAACCAAGGACCGGGTTCGGAAACTATTACACAATGGCGCTGAGCGGATGTCAGGGAGTTCTGTTCAATGTGGTGGTGGTGGTTTTGGAATAACGCGGGTCAGCTGTTTACAAGAAGCGGCTACCGTGCGAAAATCATTCTTGCCTACGGACAATTGAAGTGTTCCAAAATATGGGTGGTACTTATAATACATTTACTACTTTTAATAATATTGAGATGGCTCGGAAAAATATGGCTTCCCACTAGCCTGAGGCCATTCGCTATCGCGCTGTACAACGATGATGCCGCGATCGGGATCTAAACGGGCTTGGGGAAACATCTGGTCCGTGCACTAGCAAAGGCCACTTCGTGCTGGATTTCTACTTAGTCTGATGCAGGCAACGGCATGGCGTTCAGGCTTGTGCCGGAAGGAGCTTAGATTCCCCAGGCAGTAATAATGAGGCTTCTAGACCCGCCGTAATCGCGGTGCTCGCAGAGGTAAATACCTTGCCAGGTTCCCAGCGCCAGCCGTCCGTTGCGAATTGGTATCATGACCGAACTCCCGAGCAGAGCCGCCTTCAGATGTGCCGGCATATCGTCCGAGCCTTCGTAGTCATGCTGGTACTCGGGATCATTTTCAGGGGCCACCTTGTTAAAATACATCTCAAAATCTATGCGAACCGTCGGGTCCGCGTTTTCATTGATCGTCAGCGAAGCCGAGGTGTGCTGGATAAATACCTGGCACATCCCGGCCTTTATTTCGCTGATCGATGGTAATGCATGAAGGATATCTCCGGTAATGAGGTGGAAACCGCGGCTCCTTGCTTTGAGCTGAATGCCTTGCTGGAACATTTTCATAGACTGCCTGCTCGATATTTGGCCCGCAAGAAAGCACAATTCCACCTTTTTACATATAGCGCATAGCCGGATATCCCAGTAGCCTTCTCCAGAGGGCAATCTGGCCGATAATATTGGCTTCGCGATAACTCACAAATGTGATCAGTTCGTACAGCGACATCGAGAAGTCGGGACCCATTTCAATGCGTTTTTCCAGCTCTTCGTCACTGAGTTGGTTCAAAGCTTCTTTGAGAATCGGTGTGATCTTGTTCCAATCCTCCTGGTATGAGTTGAGTGAAGGATATGTGACGCCTTCCTGGATGCCCTTGTTGTCTTTAAACAGTTCATGGGCCTGCTGGTGAATATCTTGTCCAAGCTGCCGGGCGAGGTCGAAGCGTTGCTCCACCAATGCCCCGGCCAGCCAGCCGACGTGGTTAGCTTTGGTATCCAGCCGTTTGTGGATGTCCTCGTCAGTGAATTTCTCGGTGACGAACTCGAAAATGGAGTTTGCAGGTCGTACAGGCTGATAATGCCATACATTCGTGCGCTTTTTACGTTTTCCATAGGTTGGTTGAAGGTTAAGGGATTATTAATGTTCTGTTTCGATGACGGACAGGATATTTCCGGCCGGATCGGTAAACCAGGCGATGGTAGGGCCATTACCGCGCACAATATTGTCATCGTCCGTTTTGAGATCGGGAAAGTCGTAGCTTTCAAACGGTACGCCTTTTGATTTAAGCGCTTTCACAATCTCTTCAATGTTGGCAACCGGGAAGTTTAGTACGGTAAACGTGGCCGGTTGGTGGTTGGTTTTTTCATACAGGATCACGTCATGTCCTCCATGTATTTTCAAATGGAGGACCGGCATTTCCTGCTGCTGTGAAATTTCGATTCCAAGGACTTCCCCGTAAAATCTCTGCGCTTCTTTTAAATTATCGACGGAGTACCCACTGAATGCTTTAGTTTGTCCAAACATAGTCGTAATGGTTAGTTGTTGATTAAAAATGAAGAAATCTACGCCTGCTCCCGGATCGCTACACCATCGGTGTCATATTCCGGTGACGGCTTTTTATAAACAAGAGAAAGCTTCCGATATGCGGCCGACCTCATAGCGAAGAGTGTGACGATCAGGCCGACTATACCGGTAACAATGAATAGAAGTGCAAGACCGCGGGCCGTACCTGTGCCAAACCAGGAACCGATCCAGCCTACGCCCGCACCGGTAGTCATAAAAGGAATGAAAATGAACTTGGCAATGGGTCCGATCAAAAATGCTGTAATAGGTGAAGCAGCTTGTTCGATGCTTTGCGCGAACCCGAAAACACGTCCCTGCCTTTCGGGAGGGATTACTTTTTGCAAAATGGTTTGCTCCGTCGCTTCGACGACAGGGATCAGGCAAAGATAAACGAACATACCACTGCCAAGCAGTATGATGGAGGAGCGCATAGGAAAGATCATACAGATCACCCACATCACGATGTTAGCCGTGAACAACGTTCTCAAAGGCATTTTGCCCAAACCGCGCTTGGCAACCACTAGCCCCCCGACGATAAATCCCAGGCTCAGTACGCCCCAAAGTATGCCCCAGGCCTGCACCGATACCATTGAAAGCCCATAAGCGTCCATCAGCGACATAAATACGCCGCCGAGGAAGTTATTGAAAGTGTTGAAAAAAATCAGTCCGAAAAGTCCGGGAACTGCGCCCACGGCGGTTATAGTACCACGTATATCGACATGCTGCGTACCCGATTCGGTATGGACCACTTCTTTCTCAGGGATGGATACGGTCAGTAAATGCAGGATCACCAGCACGCTTAACCCGATGGCCACTATCAACATCCACAAAACACCCAGGTAGCCAATCACCAATCCACTGAAAATGGAAGCGACCAGAAATGAAACGCCGTTGGCTGTACCCACCATTCCATTGGCTTTGTCGCGGTTTTCTTCCTCAATGAGGATGGTTACCACCGTCGAAAGCGCGATGGTCCTGATATTACCGGTAATGGCGCCGAATAGACATAGTACGATAAAAAGCCAGAGATTAATGCTCGAATCGTCCTTGAAAACGGCTGGGGGAGTGGAGAGGTAAATGATCAGTGCGAGAATGTACAAGGCAAGTGTAACTACCGCCGACAGCATCATGGAGGTTTTTTTTCGGTACCTGTCTACAATTGATCCTAAAAAGAAACCCGAAACCGCCACTGTTGCCAGGTAAACGCCCGCCATTACGGATGTGGCCAATACAGACTTCGTTTCGAGATAAACCCAGAATGTAATGGCAAACCAGACGAATGTGTTCGTAAGCGCGGCTGCCAGCGAATTGGCGAGAACCGCATAAAAGGTTTTCATAACGATGGGGATTAGTGACCGGACAATCACCGGCTTGTTGAAGTGTTGATACAAAAATACAGCCAATCGGTCCATCAACCGGTGGGGGTATAGGACAATTTACGGGTGAAATAAGCCAAAAATTAGAAATGTGGCTCAATCGCATTCTAGGGCTGTTTTGAGGGGACGTTGAGGAAGCTCACATGAACTTTTCCTGTTATTAAGTCTACAACAAAAAGCCCGGCAGGTGAAGTTGGTTTGATTAATGTAAATGTGATTATACGTCTCATCTACCTAATTCGAAAATTGCTCAACAAAATATCCGAATGGGGCGTAATGTGGAATAGATAAGTAATAGATAATAACCGGTTACTTATTAAATTCAATCTTAGTCAGATTTCCGTAAAAATTAAACAGCCATGAAACAGGTTCTTGCCATTCTGATTCTTACATTAATGATTTCCTGTAAAAAGGATTCTCCGGTGCCGAAGATGGAAGAAATTTCTGGTCGGTATAACGGCACGCTTGAAGGTAGCTTCTATCCTTCAAACTTTCCAGCTTCCGGGCAAATCCCATTTACTGAACCAGCCACCTTCGAGATCACTGTTGGTGAAGCAGGCGGCACCATGGTTGGTTTCGATAGTGTGGCCGTAAAAATGGACATCGAAAGAAATTATCCATATGCGTTTAACATTACGGATATACGCGATGGTGGTGATTTACGGGTTTCTGCAACAGGTCTATCAAGAGGAGATACGCTCGAAATGACAGGAAGTTATCACTTTCTCGACCGATCCAGGCGGAGCTTTCATTTTGTTGGGATTAAACAATAGGTAATGTGAGCGATCGCATACTCTCTCTCACGTCTATGGGGCTGCTCAGTACGCTTCGGATTCCTAGATATTGCATGTCAATCATTTCTTTTTGCTAGACTCTTTTATGGCTTCGATCTTTGCTCGCTTAAAGAACATACCTTGGTTAGCGAGTTAACTATGCAATGGTTGATAACGACAAGAATAGAAATCGATCAGAATTGAAGGAGGCGATTCGCGAGTCGAGGGTTTTTATGGGTGCTCAAAGCATCGGATCCGGTTGGAGAAAACGGCTCTGCTTCATTTATTCCCGCTTCCGTGCATTCAGAGGGATTTGTGGCGTTTTATTTAATCATTGAGATTTTTCATACCGCCGCAGAAGTATGAGAACTTCCAAATGGCCAGTGCATAGCCACGATCGGGTCATTGCTAAACGCGACTTCCTTCTGCTATGCTACGCCCAATTTACAGGTGTATTTTGCCATTCCAAGCAGATCTGCCGGACCGGATGAAATGAAAAACCCCGGAATGGTCCGGGGTGTAAGTTAATTAGGATCCACGCGCTGGGGCGCAGCTTTGGGAGTATTTGATTGAGGCAATTGTGGTGTGGGGGCCGGCATGTTACCCTGCCCGGGTTGTGTCGGCTGGCTTGTATTAACCACCGTGCCCGGAGTCGACTGCGCATTGGTCTGAGCAGGCACCGTTTGGTCGGCCGGGGCATAAGCCCCTGTTGATGGCAGTTGCTGTGTTTGCACCTGTTGGATGAACTGCTCCGTTGTAACCACCGGCTGCGGCTGCCCTGCATCCGGCTGATAGCGTTCAGGCATTACCCTAGGGTCCTGGGAAGTATTTACTTTGGGAACCATCCCGGCCTGGGTGGCCGGTGCCGTATAACTTTCAAAACCCAGGTTCTGAACCTCCGGTACTTTCTGCGTGGTGGTAGCAGGCTGAGGTAGCGTCCCTACCGGCTGTCCGGGTACTTCCGGCGCAATCTGCCCGGTCGGCTTTGGCTTGAATGTAGGAGCAGCGCCCGCTTGTACACCTGTGTACGCCTTAGGTACTTGTCCTGTGGGCAATGGTTGCCTTATTTGTGCATTCACGTGGTTCAATGTCAGCAGTAAGCCCGCTGCAATCAGCGTCCAACCCTTAGATTTCATGTGCGGCATACGTCTCGTTTTCAGTTGTTTCAATCGCACTAAGTTATATACTAAAACCATTCCATGAAAATCGTAGCCCCATTTCTATTCCTGGTGCATATTCTCCTGGCGGTAAATGCATTCGGCGGACTAGAAATGGGGCAAAGGGTGGCTAATTGTCAATAACGGTCCCAGAAGAATGGTGGCTCAATGCCAAGGGCACGGAGGTATACAAATCCTTGTGCACGGTGGTGAATCTCGTTGTCGATGAGATAAAGGATCGTTCCGTAAATCGTGTTTTCGTACATCCCGAAAGCAGCTTCTACTTCGGTGAAGCGTTGTGGCGGGATTTGCGGCCACAGCGTATTGATGTACTCTGTTACCAGATCCCAAAGATTAAGCACTTCCGCTTTGGTAGCCGGGGCAGGAGTTGAGGAATCAAGTGCCGGATCGCTGAATGTCCAGTCGCCAAATGCGATACCACGGATGCCGGGAGCGGCTAGGCCAATCATCTCCATGGTGAGCTGGGCGTAAGTACGCATGCCGCCGATCGAAAAAGTATAAAACTGATCCTCAGGAAATGCCTCAATAACCTTGCGGCTGAGCCTGCGGTGGCCTTGCCAATGTTCCAGTAGTGCCTCGGCAGTGATAACGTTCGTGGTGGTTGCCATCTCTTTTTCGGTGCTGTTAGTTTCCATGTCAAAGGTTTTTAAAGTTTATTGTTTGATTACATTACAAACTAAACACCGGCCAGTGACAGCAGTATGTCAGCAGGATTTTGACACCTCCGAAAAAGTTTGAATTTATTTCAAGACCGTCAGGTCCGGGCCGAGACGGTAGGTTTTGCCCTTCGCCGTGGGTATCGACACGACTTTGCTGCCGTACCGGATTTTACAGGTATTTCCGGCCTGGGAACGGATCGCCAGTCCGGTCAGCCTGCCTTCTTTCCACTCCATATCCATTTCAAAACCGCCTCGGGCGCACAAGCCGCTGATCTTGCCGTCGGGCAGGGCTTTCGGTAATGCCGGAAGCAAATTGATTTCACCCAAATGGCTTTGTACCAGTGTTTCGAGGATTCCGGAAGCTCCTCCGAAGTTACCGTCGATCTGAAAAGGCGGGTGAGCGTCGAAAAGGTTGGGATAGGAGCCGCCCCCGCTCATTTTCTGGCCGGCATCGTACACCGGATTGAACAACTTGCGGATCATCGTATAGGCATGTTCGCCGTCGAGGAAACGCGCCCAGTAGTTGATTTTCCAGGCCAGGCTCCATCCCGTTCCATCGTCGCCGCGGTAATTGAGCGATTTAATGGCTGCTTTGAGCAAATCGGGTGTGGCCGGGCTGATTTCTTCGCCCGGGTATCCCCCCCACAAATGCGAGACATGCCGGTGATGGCTCGTGGTGTCGTCGATATCGGTCATCCATTCCTGCAATTGTCCGTACTGGCCGATATGGTTAGGGGCTATCTGCTTAGAGGTCTCCGCAAGTTTCTTTGCCAATGCGGCGTCGGTTTTAAGAATGCCTGCCGTTTCAATGCACGCTTTAAACAATGCGCGAATGATCTGATGGTCCATTGTTGGGCCGGCTACCAAACCGCCATTTTCCGGAGAGTTGGAAGGCGAGCTGATCAGATAACCTGTTTTCGGATCTTTGACCAGAAAGTCAACAAAGAATTCCGCTGCTCCTTTCATTAAAGGATAGGCAGTATTTTGCAAGAAGGCTTTGTCCTGCGTAAAGCGGTAATGCTCCCACAAGTGCAGGGTTAGCCACGCGCCACCAGTGACCCAGATGCCATGGTTGGAAGCATTGATAGGTGCCGCACCGCGCCAAACGTCGGTATTATGGTGCAATACCCAGCCCTTGGCGTTATAATGCTCCTTGGCGACTTCGGCACCGGTTTCGGAAACTTCTTTTACCATTTGATATAGCGGCTCGTGGCATTCGCTGAGGTTGGTCAGCTCCGCCGGCCAGTAATTCATTTCCGTATTGATATTGACGGTGTATTTGCTGTCCCAGGAGGGATTTAGCTTGTGGTTCCATTTACCCTGCAAGTTGGCCGGATGACTTCCCGGACGGCTACTGGCAATCAGCAGGTAGCGGGCAAACTGTACGTATAGGGCAAGCAAAGCCGGATCATTGGGATCTTTTTTGAAATGGCTCAACCGCTCGTCGGTTGGCAGTGCGGAAGCTTCATTTGACGTTAATGCAATGGCGAAACGGTTGAAGAGTTTCTGATAATCTGTTAAATGCGAACTGTAGGCCTTTTCAAACGTCGGCGCCTCCCGAAGGATTTCAGCAGTTTTTGCGGCGGGATCACCACCGATGTTTTTATAATCGATGTAGTTGGTAGCTGCTGCGAGCACCAGGGTTGCATTCGTTGCTTTTGAAACGATGAGTTTCCCATCGGCTCGTTTTACTTCTCCGTCGGTAAGAATCTTCAATTTTGCAATGCCCTTGAGCGCGCCCTTATCGACGTAGACCTCCAATTCCATTTGGTTTTCGGTGATACTCAACTCTTTCTTTGCATGGATGGCATCCAATCTTATGGTGAAATCCAACTTACCCTTTTCTGAACTAGTCATGTGATAATAAATGGCCTTAGCCGGATAACTGGCAATAGCCTGACGCGTGTACCGGACGGCACCGACTTGGTAACTGCTTTTTACAGTGGCCGTGTGGAGGTCGAGTTCACGTAGATATGCAGTATGTTGCGCGTGGCCCGGAAAATCGATATACACATCACCAAAAGCCTGGTAGGCCATTTGCCGAAGTGGCTGGCTCATGAACTGCGCATTGGCCATTGCCTCGGCCTCTTTTTGTTTGCCCTCATTCAATAACCTTCGAATCTCGGCCAGATGCACTGATGCACCTTTATGCGCGTAACTTCTTGGTTCGCCGGTCCATAAGGTCTCTTCGTTAAACTGGATCTGCTCGGTTTCCACGCCTCCGAAAATCATGGCTGCCAATGCGCCATTACCGATTGGCAACGCTTCTTCCCATTGTTTTGCAGGTTGTTTATACCAGAGTTTTGAATGAATGTCGTTTTGGGCGTGACATTGAAGGATGATGAATATGAGTAAGCTAACGGTCTGAATAAGAGGCCTCATGCCGGTTTAGGATATGGTTAATAAAAATCGAGTTTAACAGAAATGCATCGCTGTTGCCTTGCTGACGGGATTTTGCCAGCTTTGCCCGTACAAAAAAGTCGGCCCAATGCGATGTATTACGTGCAATGGAGCTAGTTTTTTTCAACCCATTATGTTACCTTATTATCGGATTCCCTTCCAAACTATGCGAGTCGACATTATTAAAACCGAGCTGGATGAGATCAGGGATTTGCGCACGATGTTCCTGCATGAGAATAACTTCCAGTTCGTCTGCAACAAGTGCCACGACTATGGCTGGGCTGATACCTGGCTGTTCAGGATCGACAACGTCCGTGTCGGTTATGGTTCCGTGTGGGGGACAGATCGCCGTCAGGACCGCGACACGATCTTCGAGTTTTATCTGCTGCCGGGCTACCAAAAATTTGCCAGCACCATTTTCGAGGAAATGCAGCGCGCATGTAAGGCGATCTGGATCGAGAGCCAGAGTAACGACGTTCTATTGACGACTATGCTATACCGGTTCTGCAAAACGTCATTTGCAGAGGCCATTCTTTTTGAAGACCATTTCCAGACGTCGTTTGAAATTCCCGGGGCCATTTTCCGCAAACGCTCCGAATACGATCCCATGGACGGGGATGACAGCGAGTATGTGCTGGATGTGGGTGGCGAAATAGTTGCAAGCGGTGGGTTAATGCTCAATTATAACATTCCGTATGCGGATATTTATATGCAGACCAAAGAGCCGCACCGGGAGAAGGGTTATGCGACTTACATTGTGCAGGAACTTAAACGCACCGCCTATATAATGGGCCGGGTTCCGGCAGCCCGCTGCAATATTGGAAACCGGATATCTCAGGCTACATTAGAAAAGGCCGGTCTGACGGTTTGTGGTTTCAGGTTGAAAGGGGCGATAACGGCCTTTGAATGAATGAAGGAGGCAGGCACTTCCACTGCGGCAATGGAAGTGCGGCACGCTTTTTGAAGTCATTGATTTGTCAATCAAACAACTGAAACCATGGCTACTACAAAAAGCACTACTAAGGAAACCCCTTCTAAAACGAAGTTGGCGACTGCTGGCAAAAACACTGACGATAAGACCACAGCAGCCAAAGCCACAACGAAGGCTACTACCAAAAGCACTACGAAATCAACGGCCTCGAAAACATCAACAAAAAGTAAAACCGAGGCCGATACCACCGCTGCTGCGCGTGCTGCGGGCAAGAAAGCATCGGAAACCACGAAGTCGTCCGCGACAGATGCACCTGCTGCAAAGTCATCCGGCACAAAATCATCCGGTACAAAATCATCCGCTGCGAAATCAAGCGGGGCGAAGTCAACAACTTCTAAATCCGGCGAAACGAAATCCGGCAGTGCAAAGTCTGGCAACGCAAAGAAATCTTCGAGTAATTCGAATACTTCCACACGTGACCACGATACCATCCGTTCGTGGGTGGAGCAGCGAGGCGGTGTACCGTCGGTAGTGAAAGGTACCGCCAAGAAAAAAGAAGGCGGTGGCATTCTGCGCATTGATTTTCCAGGGTACAGTGGTGAGGATTCGTTGCAGGAAATCAGCTGGGACGAGTTTTTTCAGAAATTCGATGAAAGCAAACTGGAATTTCTATACCAGGAAAAAACAGCCGACGGTAAAGAAAGCCGGTTCAGCAAATTTGTTTCGAGCAACTAATAAGAAGCACTAGTAAAGTGAAGGCGGCCGGGAATGATGAAAATTCGCCCGGCCGCTTTTATAATGCCCACAGACTATCCGTAAAATAGGCTTTACAGTCCATAAAATGCTCCATAACCCGAAAGCCATTTGCTGCTGCCACCTCTTCGATTTCTCTCACGGTATATTTCTTAGAAAGTTCGGTCCATATCACTTCGCTTCTGTCGAATGAATAGCAATTCTGCGTGTATTGAACATGCACTTTCTGCGGCACCAAACTGACGAGATAACTCCGCACTTCTCCATTAATGGGATTATAATGCGAATAAAAATCAAACTGGTTTGTCTTAAAGCTCCCGCCAAGCTCGCGGTTGATGCGGTGCAATAAGTTGATGTTGAACGCCTTGGTAATGCCTCGCGGATCGTCATAAGCGCAGCGGATTGTAGCCGGGTTCTTTTGCAGATCGAAGCCGGTCAGCAGATAATCCCCAGGGTTCATGCATTTGCGGAACTCGGCAAGTAACCTATTCACTTCCAACGGCTCATAGTTACCGATATTACCGCCGAGAAAAAGCAGCAAACTGGGAATGCGGGTTTCCGCGAGCTCTTCCATCATCGAAAAGTAATTTCCGATCATTGGTTTGATTTGCAGGCTAGGTAAATGGGTAAGCATATTCGTTACCAGTTCTTCGATGGCTTTGGCCGAAATGTCAATAGGCACATAAGTGAAATCCACACGCCGCTCCACCAATTTTTTTAGTAACTGCCGGGTCTTGATACCATCTCCTGCCCCAAATTCAACGATCTGGAAAGGCTCACTGAAATGCAGTTGGTTGATGATGTTCTCGCCTTGCAGCGATAAAATCTCGAATTCGCACGGAGTAGGGTAATATTCGGGCATTTTCATAATGTCCTGAAAAATTCCGCTACCAATGTCGTCGTAAAAATACTTGCTGGAAATGTGTTTCAATGGTGCGGATAGTCCTTTGTGGATGTCTCTCGCAAAAGTTTGTAAATCGTTCATAACTTATTGATTATCGCGCAAGCCGGATTCCTGTGTACTGCCAGCACTCGTGTGTGTGAAAAAAGTTGCGATAGGTTTTGCGTGAGTGGCCGGGCGATGTTGCTACCGACGCACCGCGAAGCACCATCTGGTTTACCATAAACTTGCCATTGTATTCCCCAACAGCCCCTGGTGCTTTGGAGAAACCGGGATAGGGCAGATAGGCGCTGTTGGTCCACTCCCAGCGCTGGCCCCAGTCGAGGTTGGTGGCGGCAATTTCCCATTCAAATTCGGTTGGAAGTCGCATGCCTTTCCATTGCGCAAATGCGGCCGCCTCGAAAAAGCTGATATGGCTTAGGATGGCATTTGGATCTATTTTTTGCAAACCGCCCAGGGTAAAGTAATGCCAGGTGCCGTCAATCAGATGCCAGTACATCGGTGACGAAATGCCATTACTATTTACCCAAGACCATCCTTCGTCGAGCCAGAGGTTGAAATCTTGGTAACCACCTGCATCTATGAATTCCAGGTATTCTGCATTAGTAACGAGTGTTTTGCTGATTTCAAATTCATGTAAATATACCTTGTGACGACCGAGTTCATTGTCAAAACAGAATCCCTCGCTTTGGTGTCCAATGTCGTAAATACCTTCTGGAATGATCAGAGAGCCGGTTTCAGTGTTGTGGTCGCCTACCATGTTCTGACCGCTGCGATAAACAGGAAAAAGCGGATTGTGACCTAAAATGTATTTAATATCGGTAATCAGCAGCTCCTGATGTTGCTGTTCATGATGCAAGCCAAGTTCTATCAGGGCCAGGAGTTCCGGATCGGTGAGATCTTCCAGAAATGCATCCATTTGTGCATCCACATACCCGCGGTAAGCATATACGGCCTTAGTGGTCGGGCGGGTTACATTCCCCCGATCGGTGCGGAGCGTTCGCTCCCCTACATTGTTGTAGTAGCTGTTGAACAAATAATTGAAGTCGGGATCGTAAACCCGGTAGCCGGGTACATTTGGTTTAAGAATAAATGTTTCAAAAAACCAGGTCGAATGTGCGAGGTGCCATTTAGGCGGGCTTACAAAGGCTACTGGTTGGGGCACGTAATCTTCCGTTTCGAGCGGTGCGCAAATGTGTTCGGAATGTTTTCTGACATTGTGAAATGCTTCCCTAATGCCGGTGGTTTCCATTAGTTGCATGGTTTTTTAGATCTGTGATGGAATGGATATTCAATGATTGTGCCTGTGCCCGACGCATCATCAGCGCATAAGCATTGTTAAAACCAATGGGTCGGAGCCATTGCAGCTTGTAACGGTTTAAAAATTCCTGTTTGACATAATTGTAAACCTTCTCACGGTCGCCGCCGAGGCTTTGAAGCGTAGCCCGATCAGCTTTCAAAATCGCCAGCAGGCCCGTTCCGGTGTATTCCGGATACATATCGATCTCGCCATTGGTCAGCGCATCGAAACAGATCTTGGTGCCGCCGAGACCGGTTTTGGTGTCTACTGCCAGATCGGTATTACCTTCGATGAGCTCTTTGTACATCTGGATCAAAATGTACTGCTCTGCAAAAATCTTTGATCCGAGGCGGATCCTACCCTTATTGCCCGAATGCGGCGTTTGGAAAAGCTTTTTAGATACCAAAAAGTCATGTGCGACACGCTCGGGCGCTTGCTTCAAATAGTCGACGCGATAATTAAGCTCCGTCATCACCGAATCGTTGATATGCCCGGTCAATTTTTCAAGGACCGGCTGTAATTCAGGATATTGGTTTAAAACGGCCGTCCGTACTACCGGCGCGGCGTAATAGGGTGGAAAAATAGACTGATCGTCGTCGAGCGTGATCAAATCGAATGCTTTCAATCGGCCGTCTGTGCTATACCCGCTGATCACATCCAGCTTCTTCTCAAATGCGGCCTTGTACATTACGGCATCGCTGATAACAACCGTCTGCATGTCGAGCCCGTACTTTGTTTTTAGTCCGAGATACCCATCTTCACGTCCCATAAACTCGGGTGTAAAGCCAGCCAGCAAGTTTCCTTTGGTGTAAGGGATGAGGTAAAAAGAAGAAAGTAGAAGCAGCAATACGGGCAAAATGACGGACACTTTGCGCATCTTGCGCAGCCCGGTCTTTTGAACGAGTGAAAGCAGAAAGTCGAGCACTACGGCAAGTAGCGCAGCCGGAATGGCACCTGCCAGGATCATTTGTGTATTATTTAAAGCAATGCCCCCGAAAATAAACTCGCCCAGACCGCCGGCCGCAATGTACGCCGCCAACGTTGCGACACCCACATTAATGACCGTCGCCGTGCGAATGCCTGCCAGGATCACCGGCATCGCCAATGGTAGTTCCACGCTGGCTAGTATCTGCCACGGAGTCATCCCCATTCCGCGTGCCGACTCGGTAATGGCCGGATCGACGTTCGTAATACCCGTGTAAGTATTTCGGATAATGGGAAGTAATGCATAAAGGAACAACGCAGTGATCGCAGGCAATGCACCGATGCCGAGCAGCGGGATCATAAAGCCCAGCAACGCAATGCTCGGGATGGTTTGCAGTATACCTGCGACTCCCAGTACCAGCCAGGCCGCTTTCTTCCGCCGTGCGATCCAAATTCCCAAAGGTAAACCGACAGCAATCGCGATGAGTAATGAAATGCAGGTCAGGCCGATATGGGCCACGGTCTGGCTCCACAGCTTACCTGATTGCTGCGTCATAAATGCCCATAACGACTGTTGTTCGTCCATTAACCTTGTTGTTTTGCCTGGTGATAAGCGCGTTGAATGTCTGCCATGGCTAGCGATCTTGATTCTCCCTTTTCATTGCGAATGATAACCTCATTTAAATGTCGAACGGAAAGTATTTCCAATGCGTCCCAAAGATTCTGTTCTGTGGTCAAGTAATATTGATACGTTGCTTTTGAATTTGGTAACACATTAAATATCGAACGGAGCGAAATAATTTTCAATTCAAGCAAAAAGCGCTGCTGATCGAAGAAGGAGCGTACGAAATCGTTGGCAGGCTTAAATAGCAGATCGGCTGATGCACCGGACTGAACTATCCGTCCTTTATCCATCAGGCAGATATGGTCGCCCATTTCGAGTGCTTCCTGCACATCGTGCGTGACGAGCACCATGGTTTTTTGTTTTAATGCCGGTAACTCTGCAAAATCCTTGCGTACGCTGGCACGTGTCACAGGGTCTAGCGCGCCGAAAGGCTCATCAAGAAGCAGAACGGGCGGATCGGCGATGAGCGCACGGGCAATCGCCACACGCTGCTGCTGGCCGCCGCTAAGCTCGCTCGGGTATTTTTGCCTGAAATTTTCTGGTAATTTAAGTTGTTCGAGCAGGCGTTCCGTGTGTTCTTGAATGTCATTTGCAGCCCAACCAAGCAATTTGGGCACGACTGCTATGTTTTCAGAAACGGTATAGTGCGGAAAAAGCCCGTTGTTTTGGGATACGTAGCCGATCGACCGGCGAAGTATTTCCGGTTTTTCTTCGGATATTCTTCTTCCAAGAATTTCAATGCTGCCCGAAGTTGCTTCGATCAAACGGTTGAGCATTTTGAGTGTGGTGGTCTTGCCGCAACCGCTCGTGCCCAGCAGTACCATGGTTTCACCAGCGCCAACCCGGAAGGATACATCACTGACTGCCTCAATGCCATTGAAATGTTTGCTGATGTGGTCGGCAACGATCATGATGTATGCGAACAGGTACGTGGTTCAGGTATGCAATGGGATTTGCATGTTTCTTTTCTACATAAATCGGTCGAAAATCGATCCATTTACATTGAAAAAACAAAATCGGACTTACGATTCGAGCGTCATGAAGAGGTTGTTCAGCGACTCGGCATAAGTTGGATGGGCGAAAACGCCGTTCATGATCTGTTCGTAGGTAATGCCTCCGATCATGGCCATTTGCATAATAGTGGCGATTTCGCCGCCTTGCTCGGCCAGCACAGCGGCTCCAAGGATTTTGCCCGTTTTTGCGTCTACAACAGCTTTCACCATCCCTCGTTCATCGCCGGTTTCAATGGAACGGGCCACGCTGTCATTTTTTAAGACTGCCACCTTAATATCCAACCCTTTTTCCCGCGCTTCCTGCTCGGTAATGCCTATGCGTCCCAGTTGGGGGTCGGTAAATATGCAATAGGGAACGAGTCGGCCTTCAATGCTCGCATTCTTGTTTTTAATAACCTGCTGAACGATAATGCGGTAATCATCGTACGAAACGTGCGTAAATGCGGGGCCGCCGTTTACATCGCCTAGCGCGTAAATGCCTTCCGCCGAGGTTTCAAGGCGCGCATTGACTTTGATATGACCCTTCTCGTCGGTGACAATGCCTGCAATATCAAGGCCTAAACTACCAGTTTGGGGCTTTCTGCCGGCGGCCACCAGCACGTGTGTGCACGAGCGCTGACTTTTAATGCCCTTGCTTTCGAGCGCGACGGTAATTATTTCGCCGTTTCTGGAGAATTGCACAGCCTTCGTATGAGTGAGTATTTCAATGTCTTCCCGCGCGAGGATTTTCGCGATTTCTTCTGCTATGTCTCCATCCTCTCTCTTTAAGATCCGCTCAGAAGGCTCGATTAATGTTACTTTGCTACCGAACCGCGCGAACATTTGCCCGAATTCAAGCGCAATGTAGCCGCTGCCGAGGATCAGCAAATGCTCTGGCACCTCGGGGAGCTCCATAATGGTCGTGGAAGTGAGATACGGAATATCCTTGATACCGGAAATGTCGGGAATGACGGGTTGCAGGCCGGTATTAATGAAGAATTTGTCGGCGCTGAAAGTATCGGTACCACCATCGTTTAATGTCACGGTGATTTCTTTAGGGCCGGAAAAGCGCGCGGAGCCGTAGAGCAAGTCCAGGTTCGGAGTGTCGAGGATGCGCTTCTCGGAACTGCCGCGCATCTTTTTGACAATGTTGTTTTTGCGTTCTAGGATTTCGTCGAAATCGATCGTTATACCACCGACGCTCACGCCGAGTACTTCGTTGTGCCGCACCGACCACGCGGCTTTTGCAGAAGCTATCAGCGCTTTGGTAGGGGAGCAGCCGTCGTTCACGCAGGTCCCTCCGACCCATCTTCTTTCAATTAATGCGGTTTTTAAACCTGATTCGGCCAGTTTACGGCAAAGCGGCGTGCCTGCCTGGCCTGCACCGATTACAATAGCGTCGTAGTGTTTCATAAAGTAAAAAGGGAATGGTAAGAGGCCCTGCATAGGAAAGCAGGTTTGCCGCGCGTTTTACGTATAGACGTAATAAAAGCGTGCCGGTTGGGACACGCTTTCGCACAATTAAACTGTATGAGTAGTATAAAATGAGTTCGGGGGGGATCAGGCGAAATAGGCCATGGTGTTTTCCCTGTCTATTTCGATCTGTTTAACGAGCATATCGAGCCCGTTGAATTTCTGTTCAGGACGAAGGTAATGAAGTAAATCCAGTTTGAGATCTTCACCGTAAATTTCTTTGTCGAAGTCGAATAAGTGCGCTTCGATCGTTCGCAACGTGCCGTCGACAGTCGGGCGGACGCCGATGTTGAGCATTCCTTTAAAAACATGTCCCTCGTAGATAGCGTTGATTACGTAGACGCCGTTCATGGGAATAAGCTTGTAAGATTCGTGCACGTACAGGTTCGCGGTCGGGAAGCCAATGGTGCGGCCGAGTTGTTTCCCTTTTACCACAGTTCCCGACAATGAATAGGAGCGGCCGAGTAGTTCGTTTGCCTCCTGGATATGCCCGGTAATCAATGCCTTACGAATGCGCGAGGAGCTGATCGCCGTGTGTTCGATATCTTCCCTGGGGATTTCTTCTACCTCAAAACCGTATTCCGAACAGTTTTTTTGCAAGAACTCAAAACTTCCCTCGCGGTTGCGGCCAAAACGGTGGTCGTAACCGATCACCAGCTTCCTGGTGCCGATCTTTTCAACCAATATCTGTTGGATAAACTCGTTGGAGGTCAGTTCCGAAAAAGAGCGGGTAAAGGGAATGATCGCGAGATGCTGAATGCCCTGTTTAGAAAATAATTCGATTTTCTCGTCGATCGTGGAAAGCAGTTGCAGGTCCTGGCTGTCTTCGGATACGACCATTCGCGGATGCGGCCAGAAAGTGATTACCACTGATTCGCCGCCCGATTGCGCTGTAATTTCTTTAAGACGGGTCAGTATTTTCTGATGTCCCAGATGCACCCCGTCGAAAGTACCGCTGGTTACGACGCCATATTCCAGTTTTTGGAAGGAATCCAGGCTATGATAAATGTTCATTCGTCAACTTCCAAATTCAAAGCTACTCGTTTCTGATGGATGAAAGCAGTAAGCTGCCATGCATCTTTCAATTCGAAATCGCCGATCCTGGTCCGACAGAGCTTGCTCATATGCGCCCCGCTGCCCGCCAGCACACCGAAGTCCCGAACGATACTGCGAATATAAGTACCTTTTGAGCAAATGATCCTAAAATCGATGGAAGGAAAATGGGTAGCGTCAATTTCAAAGAGCTTAATCTCAACCGCCCGCTTCTTGATTTCGGCTTCGTCCCCGCGCCGCGCGATCTTGTAGGCCCGAACGCCGTCAATCTTTACAGCCGAAAAAATAGGCGGAACCTGTTCGATGGGGCCGCTCAATTGTAGCCGCGCATTTTCGAGCACCTCAGCGGTAATGTGATCAATGGGATATTCGGCGTCGAAATCGGTTTCAAGATCGATGGACGGCGTTGTTTTACCAAGTACCAATGTGCCGGTATATTCTTTTTCCTGCGCCTGATAGTTATCGATTTGCTTGGTTTTTTTACCGGTACAAAGGATCAGCAGGCCAGTGGCAAGCGGATCCAATGTACCGGCATGGCCTATTTTCTTGAATTTGCAAGCCCTTTTGAGCTTGTTAGCCACGTCAAAGGAAGTCCACGTCAAAGGCTTATCGATCAGAATGACCTCGCCTTCATCGGGTATATTTTCTTCTTGTTTCAAATTGGGGGATGTTAAAAATGATGACCGCCGACTGCTGACCGCCGATTGCTTGTCGCCTTTGGCCAACCATGGAACGATGGATCATTGAATATGCTAGTCAGCGGTCGGCCGTCAGCGGTCGGTGGTCAAACTTTTTAAACAACATCCAGCTGATAACCCGACGCCAGCAGACCTAGCAGGATCAGGCCGAGGATGATGCGGTAATAACCAAAAACTTTGAAACCGTATTTGGTCAAAAAGCTGATGAAGAATTTAATCGCCAGCATTGCCACGACAAATGCAACCGCATTACCGATCAACAGCGTCTGGATATCCTCCTTTTGAATCGTATCATAAGTTTTCAAAAGCTTGTAACCGCCCGCAGCAGCCATGGTAGGCACCGCCAGGAAGAATGAAAACTCGGCTGCCTGTTTTCTGGAAAGCCCATTCAGCATACCACCGATGATGGTAGATGCAGAACGAGAAACGCCCGGAATCATGGCAATACATTGGAAAAAGCCTATTTTCAACGCAGTTGGAAAAGTGATTTTCTTCTCGCCGGTATCATTCGCAATGCGGTCGATGAAGATCAGTACGAAGCCGCCGAGCAGTAGCGAGATAGATACTACCCATACGTTTTCGAGCAATGCATCGATAAAGTCGTTCAACACGAAACCGATAACGGCTGCCGGCAGAAATGCCACGAGAAGTTTGAAATAAAAATCGGTGGTTTGAAAAAAGCGCTTCCAGTACAGTACGAGTACGGAAAGTATAGCCCCAAACTGGATATTGACCGTGAACATTTTGGTGAATTCCAGATGGCTGATCCCCATAAACGAGGAGGCTATGATCATGTGCCCGGTAGAGGAGATGGGCAAAAACTCAGTAATTCCTTCAACAATTGCTAAAATGATGGCTTGCCAGATGCTCATGAATGGGTGGGTTTACGGAGGATCGCCCAAAACTCGATGATGAAGCCCGCGACAGTTACGATGGGGCCGAGGGTAAGGCCAAGAAAGCCGAAGCCAAATTCTTCGCCGTCGAAAGTCATGATCAGAAAGCCTGCGAGGATTACCGCGATGCCGACCAGCATCATCACATAGTTGGATGATGAGAATGGAAGCTCATTTTTTGAAGTACTCATAACGTTTATTTATCGGTTACTATTCTTTTGAATGCCTGAAAGAGGGATATGGCGAAGTACGTATCAGTACAGATCGTCCAGAGTCATGCGCAAATAACGCGCAAGAGATTGGTAAGTGCTGGCAACGCCGATTGCAATGCCTAAGCCTAACACAGTCGCTACCAGAATCACGATCTTATCATATTCCTGCAACATGGCTAGTCCTTCTACATTCCTGATTGCCAATTGTTGCAGACCTACAAGCAGCGCACCCGCCAACACCCCGCCCACAAGGCCCTGAATGGCCCCGCGAAGCACATAGGGTTTCTGGATAAAGCCGTTGGTCGCGCCCACGAGCTGCATACTGCGGATCAGGAAGCGTTGCGAGTAGATCGCGAGTTTGATGGTGTTATTGACCAACAGCACAATGATCACGAGCATGATCAACGCGAAGCTTGCCAGTACAACATAGATTTTAGTTACGTTGCGGTTGATGTTATCGGCCAGATCTTCCTGGTACACCACCTCGTATACACCCTTCACCTGATCCAGCTCTTTCTTGATCTGTTGCAGCTTTGCTTCTTCGAAATAATCTTCCTGGATTTTTACACGATAACTGTCGCGCAATGGATTTTCGCCGAGGAACGTCGCAAAATCTTCCTTAGTGCCTTCAATGAATTCTTTGGCGGCTTCTTCTTTTGAGACAAATGTAATAGGCTTTACATCAGTGGATTTCAGGACAAATGGTTTTGCCTGAATGATATTGAGTATCGAATCCTGCCCGGCCTTGGAGACTTCTTTATTAATGAACACCCTTACTTCGATGTTCTGGCGGATGATGGATACCAGCTTTTTGGATTGTATCACCAGGAGTCCGCAAAAACCGATCAGAAATAATGCAGCCGTAAGGCTCATGACGATCATCGCGTTGGGATAACTCCCGATCTTCTTTTTTTTAGGCATAACAGCGTAGGATTTCGCTCGTCGTTGGTTCGGTTTACTGGAAAACGACTCGGGCAAAAATAAGGATTAAAATTTCAAAACAGCCCTTCTTGGTGTAATCCTTAACTATTTTTAACGATCATGAAGGCATTAGTTCCTTCTTCCCATTTCGTCGCGGATCTTGGCGGCCTTTTCGTAATCTTCTTTTGTGAGGGCATCATCAAGCATGCGCTGTAACTCGTCAAAACTAAGGTCGCGGAGGGAATCTTTTGATCCGGCAGGCCGGATGGTTTCGCGAACTGCGTCTTCATCCTCATCTTCTTCCTCGCTCACGGAGCTGGAAACAATGCCGGCTTCCGATAAGATGGTTTCGTAGGTGTAAATAGGTATGTCAAAACGCAAACCGATTGCGATGGCATCCGATGGGCGGGCATCAATCTCTACTTCGCGGAGATTGTCGGTGCAAATGATCTTGGCGTAAAAAATGCCTTCTTTAAGGTCGGAAATGACGATTTCCTTTAATGTATAATTCATGCCGTCGGCGAACGACTTGAAAAGGTCGTGCGTCATCGGGCGGTTGGGTACTATGTTTTCAATCTGGACGGCAATGGCTTGCGCTTCGAATACGCCGATGATAATAGGCAGCCTGCGGTTGCCTAGTTCTTCTCCAAGTACCAATGCAAACGAACCGGCTTGGGATTGGCTTGGTGAGAGCCCCAGGATTTCTAACTTGATTTTTTTCACGTGTAAATTAAATGCGCAAATGGTTAACAGTCGTGGTGAATATCTCTCCTGGCTACGGAAGCCAGTTAATTCGGCAAATTTAGATGTTAACGAATGTTGATTTTCAACCGGTTAACATTTAAACCTTTTAAAGTGTTCCTGTTTAATAAGCGCTATTGCGCAAATCAAAGTTGCAAAAATAAATAACCCTCACTGCATAAAAAAATGCAGTAAGGGTTAAGATTGGGTGACGATTGTTATAAGAAATACCGGATGAGGTTAATCAACTGATTTTAAGCTTCCTTTTTGAGTTCGCCCCTATTAACTAAATATGAAAAGATAGCCTTTGCGAGACTATTTAAGGCTTTTAGCTGCCTCGGTTAATCTCGGCAGGATCTCGAAAACGTCGCCGACGATCCCGTAATCCGCCGCTTTAAAGAATGGGGCTTCGGGATCCTTGTTGATTACTACAATGCATTTCGAACCGTTTACACCGGCCAAATGCTGAATAGCCCCGGAAATACCACAGGCAATGTACAGGTTTGGTGCGACTTTGATGCCTGTCTGACCAATGTGTTCGTGATGAGGGCGCCAGTCGAGGTCCGACACGGGCTTGGAACAGCCTGTTGCGGCCCCTAATGCCTTGGCAAGGTCGATCAGCGGCTGCCAGTGCTCGGGACCTTTCATGCCCCGGCCGCCCGAAACGACGATTTCGGCTTCTGTCAATGATAGCTCAGAATCAGCTTTTTCCACGCTCACGATGGTGGCTGTAAAATCGCTGTCACGAAGCGTCGGTTGGAATGCTTCAACCGTCGCATCACCGCCAGACAAGCTGGTTTCATCAATTTCGATCGCATTTTTACGGATGACCAAAACTTTGATCTCAGATCTGATTTCGGCCGTGGCGAAGGCCTTTCCGGTAAAAATAGCCCGTGTTACCTTAAAACCGCCATCAGTTTCAGGCAATGCGGTGACACCTGAGACAATACCTGCTTTCAATTTTGCAGCTGCACGGGCGGCTATTGCGTCGCCGAGGCCGGATTTGGAAAGGATTATGATCTTGCTGCTTTCCTGCTGCACCGCCTGTACAAGCGCGTCCGCGTAGGCAAGGCTGTTTTCGTGTTCCAATCTGGCATCGGCAGCATGAAGGACTTTAGAGGCGCCATATTGCCCCGCCTTGACCAATTCGGCAGGATCCGCCTTGCCAAATGCAATTACCACCGCCTGGCCACCGGTTTTTTCCGCCACTTGCGCGCCATAAGCTACGGCTTCCAGGGAAGTTTTTTTGATCGAACCGTTATCGAGTTCTACACATATAAGGACTGACATGACTGTTTTCTTTTGTAAGTAAAAAATAGGGAATGCTTTAAAGCACCTTTGCTTCTGTTTGCAGCAATCTGATGAGCGTTTCCGCCTCACTTGCGGGAATCATTTTACAAGCACCCTTCGGTGCAGGCAGTTTGTACGATTGAGGCACGGTCACATCGTCGACAGAAATCGGCTCTACCACATTCAACGGCTTGGTTCGCGCTGTCATAATACCGCGCATATTCGGGATTTTCCATTCGGCAATTGGCTCCTGGCAGCCTAGTACGAGCGGAAGAGGTGCCTTCAACACTTCTTTTCCCCCATCAATCTCCCGCGTAATAGTCGCATTGCTGCCGTCGAGATCGAGCTTCATCACCGGCGAGTAGGAGGGGGCGCCCAGCATTTCGCCCACCAGACCATGTACTACGCCGCTGTTATAGTCGATCGACTCGCGGCCCATCAGAATGAGATCGTAGCTGTTTTGGCTGGCAATGTGGGCGATTTGGGTCGCGACAAAATAGGAATCCTGCGGATCGGCATTTACACGGATTGCATCGTCAGCGCCAATTGCCAAGGCCTTGCGGATTTGTGGCTCGGCATCGGCCTCGCCTATATGCAGCACGGTGAGGCTACCACCCAGTTGCTCTTTTAACTCTACCCCCCGGGCCAGCGCATAGTCGTCGTACGGGCCGATGATAAACTGCACTCCGTTTTTATTGAGCTTGGTGTCGTTGTCGGTGAAACTTATTTTGGCTGTTGTATCGGGGACATTGGTTATACAAACGAGTATTTTCATGATGGTATGGTTCCTTTTCTTTACGTTTGAAGAGAATAACTTTGCCCGGCAAATTAAGGGAAAAGTAAACAGTATGCAAGCATAATAAAATCGATGAATAACACCCTGCTCACCAATTTACAGGCATTCTATGACGAGGATCCGGCCGACCCGTTCAATGCGTATGCGCTGGCTATCGAGTATACCAAGTCGGATTTGAAGGAAGCTCAGCGTTTTTTTAACATTCTTCTCGAAAAACATTCCGATTATTTGCCGACTTATTACCATGCTGGTGCATTTTTTGCTGGCATCGAAAATGTGGCTAAGGCTGAGGAAATCTATCAGAAAGGGGTGAAATTGGCGCTTCTGCAAGGGAATGCCAAAACGCACCGGGAACTTGTATCGGCATACAATAATTTTCTGGATGAATGGGAAGATTAATCTGAAACTAGGTCTTTCGAGGAAAATAGGCTATCTTTGATGAAATTTCCCTTACACTGGGATTATCATTCCTGCCCCATCTCCTCTGCTCGGTCAAGATTGATTTTTATACAAATTTCCGGTTTGGAAGATCCTGTCGGAAAAATTATTCATGCATAATATGGAAAAGGAAGCATTTATCCCGCTGGTAATAAAGTGGGCAAAATCGCATGGGTTTAAGGAAATCCAGGCAAACATGGAAGGGTATGAAACACCCAAGTCATATGAAAGGGCGGCTGACAATATCCGTTTCACACCCGACGTAACCGGCGTAAATATGTTCAACCGCCATTATTTAGAAGTGTGTGTGAAGACAGACGAAATGCGCGGTAATATTTCCAAATGGAAACTACTAAGCGAATTAGCTGGTGCAAAAGGCGCAAAACTTTATTTGATGGCCCCGCGTGGGCACGTCCGCTTCGCCCGTGAGGCCGTGGACCAGTATAAGATTCCTGCAGAGGTCGTTAAAATCGATTGACGGGTCAGCTGTCGTCAGGAGTGGTCATTTGTAGTTAAGGGTAGTCAGGTATTGTCATGGTTAATCAGGTAGAGAATTTAAATCTACTTCAATAATTTGCCCCACAATGCCTGACTATCCTTGACAATATCTGACATTTACACCTGCGGATACTTCCATTCCCCGCGGTAATTCCGGCTTAGGAGCTTGTTAGCTTCGTCGTCGCCCGGAATAATTTCTTTTTCACCGTCCCAAACGATGCTCCGTCCGAGCTTGTAGGAAAGCATCCCCAATAACGCCACGTTTGTGGAGCGTTGTCCCACTTCTATTTCGGAGATCGGCGGTTTATTGGTTTTAATGGATTCGAGGAAATTGGCCCAAAGCTGCTGGATATTCTGATCATCGGGTTTGTTGAGCTGCGCATCCTGGTGGATTACCGGCTTGTTAGGATTGGTTGGGTAAAATGTCCAGCCATCAAGCCAGCCCATGTGGAATGTGCCTTCGGTGCCGTAGAAGTAGACGCCCACTGCCTGGTTGGGATGTGTCTTCTCGGCATTATTGGCCGCGAAATTGCGGTGTTCCCATTCAAGCGTAAACCCATCAAAATCATAAACGGCCACCTGATGGTCGGGTGCATCGGTATTGTCCTGCCGGATGGCCCTTCCCCCCGTCGAGTAGACTTTTTTCGGGTATTTCTGTTCCGACCACCAGAGCACCTGATCTAGCCAGTGGATGCCCCAGTCACCTAATGTGCCGTTTGCAAAATTGAGATACCCCCTAAAACCTTTGGGATGGATTGTCTTATTATAGGGAACGAGTTGGGCCGGTCCGCAGTAGAAGTCCCAGTCGAGACCTTGTGGCGGTTCGGAATCAGGCGTCTTCTGCCCAGGTCCGCCACCATAATGCACAAATGCCCGTGCCATCCCGATTTTACCAGCTTTTCCTGATTTCAGGAATTCCATACCGGATACATTATGCGGTGACACCCGTCTGTGTGTGCCTACTTGCACAATGCGCCCGTGCTTGCGCGTAGCATTCACCATCGCGCGGCCTTCTTTGATAGTATGGGAAATTGGTTTTTCGACATACACATGCGCACCGGCTTCAATGGCCGCAATACAGCATAAGGCATGCCAGTGGTCGGGTGTCGCCACGATCACGATCTCGGGTTTTTCCTGGGCTAGCATTTCACGGTAGTCGCTGTATAGCTTCGGTTTGTCCGGGGTGAGTTTGGAAAAGACGTCCGCACAAATTTTCAACTGGTTTTGATCGACATCGCACAATGCAACAAGTTTCGATTCCCCCGCCTGAACTGCACAACGAAGGATGTTCGTACCCCACCAGCCCGCGCCGATCAATGCCGTTCGGTAAGGTGCAGCGCGTTTTAATGCAGTAAGCAGTGGTAGCGAAGAGAATGCAGCCCCCGCCAACGTCGATTTTTCAATGAATGTTCTGCGATCCATATAGGTCTGTTCCGGTTTGCTTGATTTTATTATTTGCCTTTCAATTTTTCGATGAGCCAGTTGTTCATCAGGTCACGTTCGTCGGAGTAGGTCCAGTGGCCTGTGTCCAGATAAAGCTTCAATTCTTTAGGAGCCGAAGTCACATTATAGGCCGCGTACATGGAAGTGGGGGGGCAGGTTTCGTCATTAAAACCCCACATATAGAACCCTGGTGCTTTCACACGTCTAGCGAAATTGACGACATCGTAATAGGAAACGGTATTCAGCTTTTCTTTGGTGTTGTTGGTTTTGACACCGTTTTTATCGAAATAATGTGGCCATCCGCCCGCGCGTCCATGCAGATAACCCGTTACATCACTTAATGCCGGATAAAATGCGCCCAGCCATTTCACGCGCGGATCCAGACCAGCTGTGATAATAGACAATGCACCGCCCTGACTTCCACCAGTGACAGCCAGGTTTTTACCATCATATTGCGGCAGGCTGGTGAGGAAATCGTTTGCACGAACACAGCCTAGGTATACGTGTTTGTAATAAAATTTGTCCTTATCGTCTAAATTATAAGCTGGATATCCGTTCAGGACGCCCTGGCCCATGTCGAGGTACACCGATGGGTCCATAATCACCGGAATGCCGTGGATACCTATCTCGAGGGTGATAATGTCCTTATCAGCCGTAACCACATCACCATAATATGCGCGTACGCCAGCACCCGGCACGCGCAGAAGCGCAGGGTATTTTCCTTCCTTCTTAGGGATACTCAAAATGCCGTAGACGCGTACGCCAGGACGGTTATTTTGAAGGTTCAGATGATACACATTGGTTTTTTCAGTGCAGCGTTCGGGCAAAAGGGTCATTTTGGCATCCATTGGAACGGCAGCCAGTTCCTTTTTCGCATTGTCCCAGAATGTGTCGAAATCCTCCGGGTTAGCCACTGTCGGCTGGATCTTTAATGGATCAAAGCCCGCAGTGGCCAGTCCACGATATTCGACACCGTCCACGGTCGCCCAGGCGATGCAGCGCAGGAATCCCGGGGTTTTAAGGGTGCCGCCATCAATCGTTAATGCGCCATTAGTGGCTGTTTTGGTTTCTTTAACGGTTGGGTCGAGTTTTTCCAAACCAATTTCATAGCGGACCTGCGCATTTTTGACGGGGTTGCCGTTGCGGAGAACACTAACGATAAATTGTACTTTATCGCCCGGTTTGTAAGTCCAGTCATCGCGGTCGGCAGTGACGATTACCTCAACGGGCCGCCGCACTGGCTGGGCGTGCAAGGACAGAATGGTTATCCAAATAAATAATTGGCTCAGTAAAAAGCGATTTTTCATAGACCGGCAATTTGTTCTATTTTGTGATCGGAAAGAGTTAGCATTGAGAGGTAAAGGGCAAAAATGCCCGAATCTTTATATTTAACCCTATTTTTTTTGTGATTTCAATTAATTTGCGGCCAGTAATGTCGGGTAAGGCATTGGAAAAAGGATAGAAAGCATTGGACCCAGTCAGGATCAACAAGTTTATCAGTGAAACCGGTTTTTGTTCGCGGAGGGAAGCCGACAAGCTCGTAGAGCAAGGCCGTGTTACGCTTAATGGCCGGAAAGTAGTTTTGGGCGACAAGGCGACAAGTGACGACGATGTACGTGTCGACGGAAAAGCGCTGAAAGCCAAAAAGCCCGCCGTATACATCGCATTCAACAAGCCGGTAGGCATTACCTGCACAACGGAGCGACACATCAAAGGTAATATCATCGATTACATCCGCCATAAGGAACGTATTTTTCCGATCGGCCGGCTCGACAAGCCTTCGGAAGGACTGATATTCCTGACCAGCGACGGCGACATTGTGAATAAAATCCTGCGCGCCGGAAATAATCATGAAAAAGAATATGTGGTAACCGTTAACAAACCGATTACACCCGATTTTTTGCAAAAGATGGCCTCAGGTGTACCTGTTTTAGGGACTATCACCAAAAAGTGCTTTGTACGGAAAGAAAGTAGTTTCGTATTTACCATCATTTTGACCCAGGGCCTCAACCGCCAAATCCGGCGTATGTGCGAATACCTGGGCTACAATGTAACCAAACTGAAACGCGTACGGATCATGAATGTAACGCTCAACGACCTGCCCACAGGCAAATGGCGAGACCTTACACCCGCAGAAATGAACGAAATCAACGAAGCTGTGAGACAGTCGACCAAGACGGAAGAAGGCTCGTACCTTGACGAATGGGACGAGTAGAGAGATAAGGGGAAGAAAGGAGGAAGGGTTTCAACCCTGGGCGTGCGACCGGACGGCAGCAGGACATCGAGGCGCAGACCAACAGCTCCCCGATGCACAGCACTAAAACATTATCTCCAAAAGATATGCCTAAATCACTAATCCTGGTCGTACTCCTCACCATCAGCCTGGCCTCGATGGCTCAGAGACCGGACACGCTGCTACTCGAAAACCTGCTTCGCAGCCGTCCGGACCTGTTTCGCAAGATCCTGGGTCATCCGCAAAAGAATCAGGTTCAAATCCTTTACACGCAGATCGACCGGGACAGGAATAATGTGCCGCATTTCAAAAGTTACAGCTACAACCTCGACGATTTGCATTACTTCTTCCCTGCGAGCACGGTGAAGTTGCCTACGGTGATTTTTGCGCTGGAAAAATTGAATGAGCTCAAAATCAATGGTCTGACGCGCACCAGTACGATGATAACCGGTGCTGATTTTACCAAACAAACCCGGGTGGAAAAAGACAGTACTTCTGCCAGCGGATCGCCTTCTTTGGGGCATTACATCAAAAAAATACTGCTGGTCAGTGACAATGATGCCTACAACCGCCTTTACGAATGGGTTGGCCGGGCGGAAATCAACAAGCGGCTGCGGCAACACGGCCTTACCACCAGCAGGATACTGAACCGGTATGCGGTTAAGGACACCGAAGAAACTTCCAGGCACACAAATCCGGTCAGTTTTTATGATGGTCAAAAGCTACTTTACAGCCAGCCTGGGCAGTTTGATCCGCAGAATTATCCGCTAAACCTGTCCAACACATTAATGGGGCGGGCCTATATGGACAGTTCCGATCGGCTCGTGAACAGGCCTTTCAACATGGCTAACAAAAATGCATTCAGCCTCACTGACCAGCAACGTGTGATGAAAAAGCTACTTTTCCCAGAGGCTTTTCCGGCTAACGAGCGCTTCAACCTCGCGGCAGACGACTATAAATTAATTTACACCTATATGAGTAAGCTGCCGACGGAAAGCGATTATCCACATTATGATCCCGTCGAATACCGGCCGCTATATGCAAAATTTCTTTTCTATGGTGCTGATAAGGAGCGCGCTCCACAGCGCGGAATGCGGATATTCAACAAATATGGCGATTCTTACGGCTTCATTATAGACAATGCTTACATCGTTGATTTTGAAAACGGAGTGGAATTTATGCTGAGCGCCGTCGTGCAGTCCAATGAGGATGGTGTCTACAACGACGATCGGTATGAATACAAAGAGGTTTGCTACCCTTTTATGAAAAATTTGGGGCAGCTGATCTATGATTACGAGTTAAAGAGGAAAAAGGAATTCCTGCCGGATCTTTCGCGATTTAAGATCCAGTATTGACCTGTTTACAAAATAGAAATGGCCCTTGATTTTGTAACGGGATAAACAGTGCTAGCCGTTTGTTCATCGTCAAGATCTATTGCTTACAGGCTTGATTTGTCATGTGTATCATTGTGATATTAATCACAAAACACTAACACATCACAGCTATGAGAACGAGTTCTTGCCGACTTAATTTCGTGTTTTTTTTAATGGGTTTGCTCTACATCGGCTGTACCGATCATGGCCCGCAAACCAATGCGCCTCAGGTGACGACCGGCAATATGGCCGTGATAAACCCGGATCTCTTCCGTTTCGCAGTAAATTTGAATGAATTCACGGCCGAGGCAATCAAAGAATTTGGCGTAGTTTACAGCGTTCAGTATTACGATGTATTGAAGGCAGCCTTCACAGACAAACCTGAGCTGGGTTGGTCAAAAATCCTCTTCACCGACAGTCCATCTAATGCGCTTCACACCAAGGACGTGGTAGCCCCAGCCACAAGCTTTTTTCGGATTTATTACCGTGCGTATGCGGTGCTGAACAATGGGTCGACATTGTATGGCGAAGTCAAATCTTATCAGCAAGATAAATCGGAAAGGGCGATACTCGAATTTGTGGGTGTTCCGAAGCTGGCCAAGCCCTATCATGCCGGCGTGATTCTGCTGGATCTCGGGCAGAAACCAATCAAGAATTTCGGTGTGGTGTATTCTTACAATACCGCGGCTAATCAGGCGATCAAGTCAGTCCCGACTATTGCGGACAAATCCATCAAATTTTCGTACGAAAAAGTTAAGATCCCGGTTGGCGGAGCCGGTATAGGATTTCTTCTCGATAACCTTGCGGACAATAGCATCAATGAGATATACGTCCGAAGCTTCGTCGAATATACTGATGGTGCAATCGACTACGGAAGATATATCGGACATGCTAAGAAGTAATCGTATCTAGCTTGACCAGGTTCGGGAGTACCGGATAAAAGCGATGACGCCCGGTAGTTAATTCACTAGCTGCCGTTAGTTCAATACAGGCGCAGGTCGTGATCGGATTATTGCGCAACCGTATTTAATTGCCGCATAATCGAGAAACTCTTCCAATTAAACGAAATTTTGTCATGAAACAATTATCTCTCCGACACTGCGGAATGCTCACGTTTGTCTTTTTATGTTGTATTGGTTGTACGGATCATGTAATACCACCTGATCCGGAAGTTGAGACTACAATAACGACCTTGGAAACACAATTAAATTATAAGCCTGAAAATTTCTACATCTTTGGTGCAAGGCTTGAAGTGGTTGGTTCTAAGTCGATAAAAGAGATTGGAATTGTGTATTCTCTTCGTTTTTTGAACAATCCATCGTTTCATGCTATCCCAACTCTCGCTGACACAAAAGTTGTTTCCGAGACAAATCCCGGACAAATCGACAATTATCGGACTGGGCGCAATCTACCTGTAAGCAGTTTTGAGAAAATGTACTATCGTGCGTTTGCAATTCTGGAAGATGATACGGTTGTCTATGGAAACGTGTTGGAATATATTTGGTATGACACGGCGGTCATTGAAGCGGAGTCGCCGGTCTTTCTGAATGGATTCTTATTTGGTAAAATGAATGTGACCGATTTAGGGGGACTTCCAATTGCAGAATATGGTATCGTATATTCTTACATCAATAATGACGGCGAAACTTTGGCCGATTTCCCCACCTTGGCCGATAACAAACTAACTTTTGACTTGCCAGTCTCACTCGGTTTTCACAGCAAAGTGATACCTATTGCAAAGCCGAAACGCATGAACGCGAGGTCATATGTAAAGTATCAAAATGGTGTAATCGAATATGGTAAATCGCTAGCAGGTGCAAGCTTTTAATCGACGCTAGTCGAGGAGGTTGCAATGTGAGAACATTCTCAACCTCCCATTGCTTAATCCATTTGAACGCTTTCGGAGTCCGAATAGAGAATTATCGTCCCTAACTGTTAGGGACGATTTTTTTATGTGCGAATAGATGACAGCGGTCGCAGCGTAATCTATGAGCGAACTTAACCCAAAGGAGTATGTGGGGCCTGTAACTTAACATAGAAAGACGAAAAACCGCTATATTCGACTTTCCTAAATCCTATCATTTCTGATGAACAAAGTTGCCTCTCCCTCGCTCCGCCTGGATTCGATTGATGTTTTCCGGGCGGTCACCATGTTTTTAATGATTTTTGTGAATGACCTCTGGACGCTCGAAGATGTGCCCGACTGGTTGGAACACAGCAAAGCCGCCGAAGACGCCATGGGACTTTCCGATGTCGTTTTTCCTGGATTTTTATTTATTGTAGGCCTTTCGATTCCCTTTGCGATCTCCAATCGTAAGCAAAAAGGTGATAATAATACATTGATTATCATGCATATTGCGGAGAGGACGTTCGCACTGTTGCTCATGGGTATATTCATTGTCAACTATGAAAATATCGCAGGCCCTGCGATGGCTGTCAGTAAGTATGTCTGGGAAATCGGAATGGTCGTGGCTTTCTTTATGATCTGGAATGTCTATCCCGCAAATCCAGAAAAGAACGGGCTTTACACTGCATTGAGAATTGCTGGTTATCTGCTACTTGCAGGGTTGGCGATGATCTACAAAGGCGGAGATTCGGAGAATCCGTCGTGGATGGGGGTGCATTGGTATGGCATTCTCGGGCTGATCGGGTGGTCTTACCTGCTAGGGGCGCTCACATACCTGCTTACCGGCGACCGCATGAAGTGGGCGATTGCAGGCTGGCTGTTTTTCGAACTTTTCAATCTTGCTGATTTCGCAGGCATTCTGGATTTTCTCGATCCGGTGAAAAAGTATGTCTGGATCGTCGGAAGCGGTTCGATGCCTGCATTTGTGGTGGGTGGCGTGGTAGCTTCGGTGATTTATCGGAACGGCGTCAGCCGAAATACGATAGGGAATACTTATTGGATAATTCTGATTGTACTGAGTGTCGTCTGCCTGGCCTACGGATTTGGCACCCGGCCGTTTTGGGGTATTTCCAAGATCAGGGCTACACCCGCATGGGTTGGCATTTGTACCGGAATCAGTTTTCTGGCATTTTCCTTTCTATTCTGGCTGGTCGATCTGCAAAAGTTCAAAAACTGGGCGAACATTATTAAACCGGCCGGGACAGCAACATTGACTTGCTATCTAATTCCATATATATGGTACGCCGTTATCACGCTGGCAGGCATCAGCCTTCCCATGATTCTGCGTACCGGGGTCATCGGTCTGGTGAAGTCGGCTTGCTTTTCGTTGCTAGTCATTTTGCTGACAGGTGCTATCAACCGCATGGGCGTTAAGCTTAAAATATAAAGAGATAGGTGGTAAATTCCCAACTCGTCGTCTTTTATTGAAATAGCAATTATTACCAACTCAAAAAGATGAATTCCAGAAGAACATTTGTCAAAAAAGGCATCGCCGGTCTGATGGCGGGCGGCATCATTTCCTTTCCTGTTAAAAGCATTGCGGATCAAGCTCCTGATAAAAAAGAGGATACCTTCAAATTAGGGGTGGCGGGTTACAGTTTTGTCCATTTTAAATTGGACGAAGCCCTCGAAATGATGAGGAAGACTGATGTTCATTATCTGTGTATCAAGGATTTTCATTTGCCTTATAATAGTACTGCTGAACAAATCACGGCGTTTCACCAAAAACTGAAAGATGCAGACGTGACCGGCTACGCCGTGGGCCCGATTTATACCAAAAACCATCAGGAAATTGATAATGCATTCGATTATGCCAAGAGGGTGGGAGTGGAGCTGATTGTGGGTATTCCGAATCACGAAGACTTGAAGTATGTAGAGCAAAAAGTGAAAGAATATAACATCCGCTATGCGATTCACAACCACGGCCCCGAGGATAAACTGTATCCGAATGCGACTTCGGTCTACAATCACGTAAAGGATCTGGATCCACGGGTGGGGCTTTGTTTTGATATGGGGCACAACAAGCGAGACAACCAGGACTCGGTTGCAGACTTGGGGAAATACAACAAGCGCATTTTCGATATCCACCTCAAAAACGTGACGGCTGCTACGAAAGATGGTAAGACCTGCGAATTGGGACGTGGAATTATCGATATTCCTGCTTTTGTGAAAATGCTGCGGAAAGTTAAATACGCGGGGTCATGTAGCCTTGAATATGAGAAAGATATGAAAGATCCGCTGGCGGGTATCGCCGAGTCGGTAGGGTATTTTAGGGGAGTTTGCCAGGCTAGTTGATTAAGAAAAGGCGTATCATGTGCTTTAAAACCATATTTTTGCAATACTAAGGTTGGTTTTTACCACAACGCCTGAAATATGGTCATCAAACGTCCGCTTTGAAAACCGTATTTTTACATTACCAAGGTTTGATTTTTTACCATAACGCCAGAAATAATGCTATCAAACGTTCCCTTTGATAAGTTGGCGGCTTATAAAAAGCTGAAAACGCATCACAAAACCATTTCGCAAAAGCATTTAAAAACCCTTTTCGAAGAAGATACCGACCGTCACAAGAAATTCACCATTCGTTTCGGGGATATATTATTGGATTATTCCAAAAACCGTATCAACTCACGCACACGCTCATATCTGATCCAATTGGCCGAAGAGGCTGGCCTCGCAGAGGCGATCGAGGCGATGTTTACAGGAGCGAAGATCAATGCTACCGAAGGACGTGCGGTACTGCATACCGCTTTGCGCAACCGTTCCAATGAACCCGTGCTCGTGGATGGCGCAGATGTAATGCCCGACGTGAACGAAGTGCTCGCGAAAATGAAGGATTTTTCGACCCGCGTGCGGTCAGGTGCGTGGAAAGGTTATACCGGAAAGGAAATCACGGACATTGTGAATATCGGTATAGGAGGCAGCGACCTTGGTCCGGTAATGGTCACGGAAGCGCTGAAAGCTTATGCTAAAAATGGACTGAATGTTCATTTTGTGTCCAACGTAGACGGGACGCATATTGCTGAAACAGTAAAGTCGCTTAATCCGGAGACGACATTGTTTATGATTGCGTCGAAAACTTTCACCACACAGGAAACGATGGCGAATGCGCACAGTGCGCGGAGTTGGTTCCTGGAAAAGGCCTCGGATGAAGAGCACGTGAAAAAGCACTTTGTTGCCATTTCGACCAACCGTTCGGAAGTGGAGAAATTTGGGATTGATCCTGAAAATATGTTTGGCTTCTGGGATTGGGTGGGAGGCCGTTACTCACTTTGGTCTGCTATCGGTTTGTCTATTGCTTGCTACGTAGGTTTCCAGAATTTCGAGCAATTACTCTCTGGGGCACATGAGATGGACAAGCATTTCCGTACTACCAAACTGGAACGTAATATTCCGGTGATCCTTGCATTGATCGGAATCTGGTACAACGATTTCTTTGACGCGCAAACTCAGGCGATCCTTCCGTATGATCAGTACATGCACCGTTTTGCAGCATATTTCCAGCAAGGCGATATGGAAAGCAATGGCAAGAGCACAGGTCGTGATGGCAAGGCGGTGGGTTACCAGACTGGTCCCGTGATCTGGGGGGAACCTGGTACCAATGGCCAGCACGCATTTTATCAGCTCATCCACCAGGGTACTAAGCTAATTCCCTGCGATTTTATTGCGCCTGCGGTAAGTCACAACCCTTTGGGTGAACACCACAAGATGTTGCTATCCAACTTCTTTGCTCAAACGGAGGCGTTGATGAACGGTAAGACAGACGAGGAAGTTCGTGCAGAACTGAAAGCTGCCGGAAAGAGCGACGCGGAAATCGAGCAGATTGCTCCGTTCAAAGTTTTCTCAGGTAACCGCCCTACCAACTCAATACTTGTAAAAAAGATCACTCCGAAAGTATTAGGAAGCCTGATTGCCATGTACGAACACAAGATTTTTGTGCAGGGCATCATTTGGAACATTTACAGTTTCGACCAATGGGGTGTTGAACTTGGTAAGCAACTCGCCAACAAAATTTATCCCGAGCTGCAAAACGATTGGCCGGTTACCAATCACGACAGTTCGACAAATGGTTTGATTAACCAATACAAGCGCTGGCGCTAGTTTTTCAACGCCAGGTTTGTGAACAGATAGCCGATTCCCACACCAACAGCATCTGCCACCGCATCCCACCAGTCAAAAGTGCGATCGAATGGTAGAAGCTGTTGGTAAAATTCCAATCCGAGCCCGTAAGCCATTCCCAGTCCTACTACTAACCGGCTTTTTTTAGGGTAAATAATCAGCGCGAGAATCGCCCATACCGTAAATAGTCCCGAGTGGACAATTTTATCAAAACCTACGACGGGTGCTGCGGGTATATCTTTGCCCGGCCATGTGCACGCAACTAAGATCAGGAAACTCCAAGTCCAGATAATCCATTGACGTTGAGCGATAAATCGAGCCGCTGATTGTAACATTTTTAAGGTTATATTTTTGAAATAGTATACCGAAAGTTACGGTCCATTTTTTGAAATTTCATCTGCTAAACTGTAAAAAGGGGCATTTACTCCTCCATTTCGGTGTTCTAATGCAAATTATGAGTTAATTAAAAATAGAGCGGTCTTTTATTAATATTTTTTATTAAGTTTAGTTTTTGTCTGATCACTAAACCTATTTCAATGAAAAAGATTTTTGCGACACTCTCGTTACTATTTGTTTTCTCACAAAACCAGGCCCAATCGGTTTACCATTTCAAGGATGGCCTTGCGATCGGACCCTGCCATCAATATGGACGCGAGGCATTGTACACTGATCAACTTGCTTACCAACTTTATAAAGGAACACTCAAACCCCAAGAGGGCGGGGTCCTGCTAAGCGATGCAAAAGCCGGAGAAGTTAAGTGGAAGAAAGTACAAGCCGATTCAACCCACCGTTTCCGCGGAGATGCATTTTCGAACGGCTATGTCTACCTAACCTACGAATCCAGCAAAGAGCAAGCCGCCATTCTGACGATCACCGGTCAGGACATGATTTTTCTGAATGGCGTTCCCCGCGGGGGCGACATGTACAGATATGGCTGGATGCATTTGCCTGTTTTGCTTAAAAAAGGTAAAAATGAAATTTACGCGCGCGTTGCTCGCTTTGGACGTTTTGGGGGCATCACTGCTAATCTGACTTTTCCGACAAAGCAGGTTTCCATTAATACAGAAGACCTTACCATTTCCGATGTCGTTCCGGGTTTCAAAAATGATTCACTCTGGACCGGGGTGGTGATCTCAAATATGACTAAGAAATCGCTGACCGGTCTTGAAATGAAAGCGGTCGTAGCCGGAAAAGAGATTGTTACCAGGCTGCCGTCAGTACCGGCGATGAGCTTGCGCAAAGTTGGGGTATTGATTGACGGTAGTGGCGTTACAAGTGTACATAAGAATGAAGCGGTCCTTACCTTGTCGCAAAATAGAAAGGTAACGGATCTGTCAAAGATTGCGATCCAATCCGTTGAAGCAGGCAAGCAATACAGTCGTACATTTGTGAGCGACCTGGACGGCAGCGTGCAATATTATGCTGTATCGCCACAGATTAAGGGTGATTCTTCGGAAAAACCTGCATTGTTTTTCTCTGTACACGGTGCTGAGGTCCAGGCGATTAGTCAGGCGAGAGCTTATAAGCCCAAGGACTGGGGTGTGCTTGTTGCACCAACCAATCGCCGACCGCGCGGGTTCAATTGGGAAGACTGGGGCCGGATGGATGCATTGGAAGTACTTGACATTGCCAAAAAGCAGTTTAGCCCCGATCCATCACGTATATATTTGACCGGCCATTCGATGGGCGGTCACGGTACCTGGTTCCTGGGAGCGACTTATCCTGAAAAATGGGCAGCTATTGCCCCTTCCGCCGGGTATCCAACTTTGGCGTCTTATGGTTCGCATGACGGCGTCATACCCGATAGCGCCGGATCGCTGATTGAGGCTATGTTGCTGAGAGCCAGCAACCCGAGCAATGTTTTGGCATTGACTTCGAATTATAAGAGCCTTGGTGTTTACGTTGCGCATGGGGATGCGGATCGTACGGTGCCCGTCACATATGCGCGTCAAATGCGCGACATTCTTGGAAAATTCCACCGCGATTTTAGTTACTATGAGCACATTGGCGGCGAGCACTGGTACGGCGATATTAGCGTAGACTGGCCACCGATCTTCAACTTTTTCAGTTGGCATGCTATCCCAAGGGACACTGCCGTTACATTTATTGATTTTAAGACAGCTAATCCAGGAATCTCGTCAAGGATGCGCTGGGCTGCTGTGCATCAACAGATTAATGCATTAAAATACAGCCAAATCAAACTAAGTAGCAGCAAAAAAGACTTTCGCATTGACGGTACTACCGAGAACGTAGCGCTACTTTCCCTTGACCTCGACGCGTTTGTACCTGGATCTAAATTGAAAATTGTCCTCGACAGTCAGGCACCGATTGAATATGATGTAATAGGTAGTGAAACTATTCACCTAAAAAACGAAGGTAGCTGGAAATTGGCGGGTCCTCCGGCAGTTACGGAAAAGAATGCTGAGCGGAGTGGTACTTTGAAAGACGCATTCAGAAACCGGATGGTATATGTGTACGCGACTGGCGGAAATGCCGACGAAAAAGCATGGGCATTTGAAAAAGCGACATTCGACGCGGAGTCATGGTATTACCGCGGCAATGGGGCGGTGGATATTGTTGCAGATAAAGATTTCGATCCTCAACAGTTTAAGGACAGAGGTGTAATTCTCTATGGTAATAAAACGACCAACCTGGCCTGGGATAAGATCCTGAAAAACTGTCCGGTGACAGTGACGAATGGTAAAATTGACGTCGGCGGCAAGCAGTTTGCCGGTAACAATCTTGCCGCCTATTTCATTTATCCAAGATCGGACAGTAAAACGGCATCGGTGACTGTTATTTCAGGAACCGGTAAACTTGGCTTTCAGGCTGCGAATGCTAATCAATATTTCAGCGGTGGTAGCGGGTTCCCCGACTTAATGATCTTTTCAGCCGATATGCTGAGGGATGGAATTAAGGAAGTAAAAATGTCCGGCTTCTTTGGAAACGACTGGTCTGTTGAAAAAGGAGAATTTGTAACGCAGTAGCAGGAGAAGGATGGGGCAACTGTGGTCATGAATTGGCAAGTGCTGTCGTCAGGGATGGTCATTAAGTCAATAAAAAACGTCAGGCGCAACTGCCTGACGTTTTGTTTAGCTAACTATATGACAACCAATCGTGTTTCTAACAATTAATTCACCCGTTATCGGCAAACTCAGGATAGAGCGTCATGCCACCATCGATATAAAGTGTTTCGCCGTTGACATAATCTGAATCATCTGATGCAAGCCAGGCAACTGCCTTCGCAACGTCCTGAGCAGTGCCAATCCTTTTGTATGGAATCAGTTGAAGCAGGTCTTTATATTTGTCGGGATCCGACCAAACTTCCTGATTAATAGGCGTTTTGATCGCTCCGGGGCTGACAGAGTTCACACGGATTTTGTGTGGTGCAAGTTCCTGCGAGATGGATTTCATGAACATCATAATACCGCCCTTGGAAGCCGCATAATTGACATGTCCCGCCCAAGGAATGACATCATGGACCGAGCTCATTAACACAATTTTGCCAACGGCAAGCTCGCTGTGCGTTGTTTCCGTAGTGGTTTTTGTTTGAGCGATGAACTGCCTAGCGGCTTCACGGCAAGCAAGGAACTGGCCGGTGAGATTGACATCGATTACCTTCTGCCACTGCTCCAAAGTCATCTCCAGGAACGGCGCGTCTTTCTGTAAGCCTGCATTGCTGACAAGAATGTCTAATCGGCCGAACTCATTGATCGTTTGGCTGAACAACGCCTTTACTTCTTCTTCCTTGCTAACATCGGCTTTCACAAGAATCGCGGTGCCGCCGTTAGACCTGATCTCGTCGACAACTTGCTGACCTTCCGCTGCATTGGAACTGTAATTGACGACCACGTGCGCACCATTGTTCCCAAAATGCACGGCGCAAGCTCTACCGATCCCTGAGCTTGACCCAGTCACTATGACTACCTGATCTTTGAATGCCAGTTCTATCATATCATTTCTTTTTCGACTGACTTCAATTTTTTCCAAACGCTGCGGTTCACGTTTTTGACCGCCCAGTTTTTTGCAATCAGAATCGCTTTTGAGACAGCTTCGCGTGGGGAGATATTCGTAGATCTCAGTAGTTCCTGTGCTATCGAAACTGCTTTTTCACGAGTCGTAGGAGAAAGGTACATCAATTCTGGTAATGCGATTCTTGCGTCCATAGAAGATCAGTTTTAGTGATGGTTGATTAGAATGATGATGATTGTACTTGGTTCTAAAAAAATCAGTGCCAGTAAATTGACAACGAATTATCCATTTATATATACGCTTAAAAACCCCAATTTGTAACACTGCGGGTAAAAAAAATCCCCATCTGTTTAACGGACGGGGACTTTTTAATCTTAATTCTTATTTCACTTCTTCGAAATTAACGTCCGTCACGTCGTCAGTCGAGCTGCTGTTTGCAGCGCCTGCACCGGGATTACCAGCTGGATCGCTTGCACCCGGCTGAGCGCCTCCGGGCTGACTTTCACCACCTTGTGCGTACATTTCCTGAGCCGAAGCTTGCCATGCCGCATTCAGTTTCTCCATAGCAGCGTCGATGCCAGTAAGGTCCTGAGATTGGTGAGCAGTTTTTAATTCTGCCAGCGCACCTTCGATATTAGCTTTGTTAGTATCCGAAAGTTTGTCGCCATATTCTTTCAACTGTTTTTCAGTTGAGAAGATCAGGCTATCCGCTCCGTTTATTTTTTCGATTTTCTCACGTTCTGCTTTATCAGCCGCTTCATTTGCTTTCGCCTCTTCACGCATTCTGTTGATTTCCGCGTCGGTCAAACCACTGGAAGCCTCGATACGGATCTTCTGCTCTTTGCCTGTTCCTTTGTCTTTTGCAGAAACGTGCAGGATACCGTTCGCATCCACGTCGAACGTCACTTCGATCTGAGGTACACCGCGTTGTGCTGGCGGAATGTCGGACAAGTGGAAACGACCGAGTGTACGGTTGTTCGTAGCTTGCGGACGTTCACCTTGCAATACATGAATTTCCACAGAAGGCTGATTATCAGCAGCGGTTGAGAACGTTTCCGTTTTTTTCGAAGGAATGGTAGTGTTCGCTTCGATCAGTTTGGTGAACACGCCACCCAATGTTTCGATACCGAGAGACAAAGGAATAACGTCCAAAAGAAGTACGTCTTTCACTTCACCTGTTAACACACCACCCTGGATTGCAGCACCTACCGCAACAGCTTCGTCAGGGTTGACGTTTTTCGATGGTTTTCTACCAAAGAATTTCTCCACTTCTTCCTGCACGCGAGGGATACGGGTCGATCCACCGACAAGGATTACCTCATTGATATCGCTGTTCGAATATCCTGCATTTTTCATTGCTCTCTTGCAAGGTTCCATCATGCGTTGGAACAACGAATCAGCAAGTTGCTCGAATTTTGCGCGGGTTAAGGTACGAACCAAGTGTTTTGGAATACCGTCAACCGGGAAGATATATGGCAGGTTGATTTCAGTCTGCGTAGAGCTTGATAATTCAACTTTTGCCTTTTCAGCGGCTTCTTTCAAACGCTGCAATGCCATCGGATCTTTTCTCAAGTCGACGCCTTCATCCTTCTGGAACTCATCTGCAAGCCAGTTGATGATTACCTGGTCGAAGTCGTCACCTCCAAGGTGGGTATCACCGTCGGTTGATTTCACTTCAAACACACCGTCACCCAGTTCAAGAATGGATACGTCGAAAGTACCACCACCCAAGTCGAAGACAGCAATTTTCATATCCTGATGCTGTTTGTCCAGACCGTAGGCGAGGGCAGCGGCAGTAGGTTCGTTGATAATACGCTTCACATCCAGCCCGGCAATCTGACCAGCTTCTTTGGTAGCCTGACGTTCCGCGTCATTAAAATATGCGGGGACAGTGATCACCGCTTCGGTAACTTCCTGGCCCAGATAGTCTTCTGCAGTTTGCCTCATTTTTTGAAGAATGAAAGCGGAAACTTCCTGCGGTGTATAAAGTCTGTCACCGATCGGAATGCGCGGAGTATTGTTAGGGCCTTTCTCTACGCTGTACGCAACCGTCTTCATTTCTGAGGTTGTGTCATCGTATTTTTTACCCATAAATCTCTTAATGGAGCTAATAGTATGCTTGGGATTGGTAATCGCCTGACGTTTGGCCGGTGCTCCAATTTTGCGTTCACCATTATCCATGAATGCAACCACAGACGGAGTAGTGCGAGCACCTTCGCTGTTGGCTATAACAACCGGCTCGTTGCCCTCCATGACAGCCACGCAGGAGTTCGTAGTTCCTAAGTCTATGCCAATAATTTTTCCCATTTTCTATTTATAAGTTAAGTATGATTTGATTCTGGACTTTCAGACCTATTTTCATTGGTCACTGGGTGTACTATTAAAAAGCCCGTACCAGATACTCATACTTAAAACGGGAGTGACAAAGTGTCAGGCCAAAATCCGGCCTGGCGAGTGGATTAGGGATTAGCTAACCATTTGCCCCATATAAGGGTCGCTTTCGCTGATATTACCTGTCTCGATATGGCCTGCCTGGCGAATGATGAGATCTGGTTCGCCATCCACGACGATCGAGAAGTCGTACCAGTTGCCGCTCTTGGAAGTATTCACGGTGAGTACATTCCCTTTCTTCGTGGCACCGGCTGCTTTGGGTAATTTTAATGACTGATTTACAGCACCGTATGCGTTGTCCCGTAATGCAATTTTGTATTCAGCGGATGAGCTATTGTTCCGCAAATCGACCTGAATGTTTCCGGTAGATTTTTTATTTTTATCGATTTCTAACTGGGTTTTGAATGTAATATTGGAATGCTGCTCCTTACCGGCATATTCCCGGAAAAATCCATTTGGCCCATACACCTTCAGGTGGAATTTTCCGCCTTCAAAATCGGATATATTAAAGGAGCAATGGATAGAATCTCCCGCTTTCACTGCGTAATTCCAGACCTTGAAATGCTCATTTTTGTACTTTCCGGGAGCGTAAATGATAAATGGCGCACCAGCAGTTTTGTCGCGAAATATGCCATTTCTGGCTTCCAGCTTTATTTCAAATGTATTTTTGGCAGAGTTTACGGCACCGTCGGCAAACAATTCATACGGTATGGGGCACGCGGGCCGTGTTCCTTTTTCCTGATTTGGCAGGATAGAAGAGGTGAGCGGGCTCTTATTTACTTCTTCGATCTCGCCTTTGGATAATGCTTTGTAGCCGTTAGGCAACTTTTTGAATTTTGAATTAAATATACTTTCCATAAACTCTTCCCTTTCCAGAAAAGTCGGGAGCTTGAACTCCTGCCCGTCGTAGGGTGTGAAGGTCGATGTCAGGTCACCGCAAATGGTGCGTCGCCATTCGCTGATATTTGTTTCCTTCACCTGCTTGCCGGATTTCAGGCTCACGAATTTTTCCAGGAATTGTAATATTGAGGTATGGTCGAACACCTCAGAGCATACATTTCCGCCCCGGTTCCAGGGTGAAGCGACGATCAGCGGCACCCGGTAACCCAGCCCGATCGGACTTTCGCGGCATTCCTCTTTTTTCTTCTTGGTCATGTCCTGTTCCAGTGTCACGAACTCCGTTTTGCAGTCAATGCCTTCGGAAACTGCACCGGTGTCTTCCTTATATGGATTGGGAACAACAAATGGCGGTACGTGGTCGAAATAGCCGTCGTTTTCGTCATAACAGAGAATGAAGATCGTCTTTTTCCATACTTCCGGATTGGCCGTCAGAATGTCGAGTACTTCGGAGACATACCATGCACCATACCACGGTGCACCGGGGTGATCGGAGAAGTTTTCAGGAGCAACGAGCCATGAGACGGTAGGTAAGGCGCCACCTTTCACATCCGAACGAAACTGGTGCAGCACGTCACCCATGGGCGCTTTTGCTTCGTGTTCAATATCTCCGTCCTGGTATTTAACCGTGGTAATCTTCCGGTAATCCGGGTCATTTTTGTTGACTGTGAATGCCTTCTGGTGAATATTTTTCTCGCGCTGCGACAATTTTTCAAACTTTTCGGGGCTCCAACGGATCAGTTCTTCGTTCGCAAGTTTCAGCAAAGCGCGTTTTTCGTTCACTACTTTTTCAAGATCGGAGGATTCCTTGCCCGAAAGTGTCTTCAACTTCGCCTGCGCCTGTTCGATTTCAGCTGGCAACATCTGCTGGCGTTCTTTGAGGTGACGATGGTAGCCTGTGTGAAAACGGATATTGTATTGCGTAAACCATTCGATAGGGTTGTCGGTGAAATTGGCGAGCCAGGAATCTTCTTCGCCCGTGAAACCTGTATTGATACTCAGTTCATTCTGGTATATTTTCCACGAAGTGCCACTGTCTTCCAGGCGTTCCGGGAATGTCGTCCACGAAGCTTCACGGTCGTCAGTGACATTCTCGTTGCGAATATTTGCGTAATGCTTTGGATCCGGGTTTTCACGGACGGTTCCAGACCATAGATAAAGACGGTTGGGCGTGGTGCCTGTTAGCGAAGAGCAAAAGTTCTGGTCGCAAACAGTGAATGCATCCGCCATTGCATAATAAAAAGGAATGTCCTCGCGATTATAAAAGCCTTGTGTCAAAGGCATTTTAGCATAATCCTTATTACCGGGCTGCTTAGCGATAAGCCATTTATCATACTTTCCATCGTTGCGTGCATCCACCTGGTTTGGCCAGGAATGTGGAAGAGAACCCATCCAGGTCGCTTTCGACTCCCTGATATTCAAGCGAAAAGGCACGTAAGTTTCGCCAAATGCATTGGTTTGCAGCCAAACGAGATTGTTATTCGGAAGGGTAATGGCGCGAGGGTCATTGAAGCCGCGTACCCCGCGCAGGGTTCCATAGGAATGATCGAAGGAGCGGTTTTCTTGCATCAATATCACCACATGCTCGGCGTCCTGCCAGGTAGTACCTTTTGGCGGGTTAATGGCTAATGCCTTTTGAATCGAAGCGGGTAGGGTGCTGAACAACCCGGCTGCTCCTGTGAGCATGGTGGCTTTCCGGATAAATTCTCTTCTCGAGTCCATGGTAAGGTGAGTTTAAAAAGGAAAAAGGGCTTTAACGATAGTACATCATTTTATGCAAATGTACTATCGTTTTGAAGCCCTTACTTTATCGTGCCGTTATTCTTTCCGATTACTTTCCGCCGAAAAGGCCGCCCAGCATGCCGCCAAGGTCGATGCCGCCTGAACCGGGTTTTTCGTCCTTGCCGCCGCCAAAGAGACCTCCGCCCATCTGAACGAGTGAGCCGAGATCAAACCCGCCACTGCCGGTTCCATTCATTTTGCTGATTACCGCGCCTAATACGCTCGGCAGCACTGAATTGACGATATTGGCCGCCACCTGGCTGTTTAATCCAAACTTTTGAACGATGGCACCAATGGCATTGGTAGCGATCGAAGCGACGATGGGATTGTTCAGTAGCGATGCCGCCGATGTGCCGCTTTCGCCTGAGAACAGGTTCATGATGCCACCAACGTTGCCGCTTTGCGCCTCCTCTTGTAAACCGCCGGTGATCGAGCCAACCAGTGTGTTCATCACTTCCTGGTTATGCTCGTTAGGCACGTCGGGGTTTTGGATTACGGCTTGCTGGGAATTCTGTTGAACGAGGTCAAAGAGTTGTTCAAGCATATTATTTGGTTTTGAGGTACGAGTTGATTGTCGCCTGCAATATCCAAATTTTAAGCAAAAAAAATCCCGCCGGAGAGGCGGGATGCTGTTTTATTTTACCTGATCAACGATCGCTTTGAATGCATCGGGATGATTCATCGCCAAGTCAGCGAGAACTTTCCTATTCAGCTCGATGCCTTTTGAATTAAGTTTGCCGATGAAAGCAGAATAAGACAATCCGTGCTGACGGGTCCCTGCGTTGATACGCTGGATCCACAATGCGCGGAAATTACGCTTCTTCTGTTTACGGCCTTCGTATGCGTAAGCCAACCCGCGCTCAACGGCGTTTTTGGCAACGGTCCATACATTTTTACGACGGCCAAAATAGCCTTTCGCGAGTTTTAAAACTTTTTTACGTCTTGCACGTGACGCTACGTGATTTACTGAACGTGGCATAATTTAACTGTTTTTGATATTCGGCGCTCTGCTGAGACTTAAATGCCTTCTATCGGGTTGAACAAAAAACCAGAGGTTAATTTCTGATCGGCTTTTTACGGATTATTTCCGAAGCATTGCCAATACTTGCTTCTCATTAGACACATCGATCAGACCTGTCTTCACCAATCCACGCTTGCGCTTCTTTGATTTTTTAGTCAGGATGTGGCTGTGGAAAGCGTGTTTGCGTTTCACTTTTCCAGTGCCTGTCAGCGCAAAACGCTTTTTAGCACCAGAGTTGGTTTTCATTTTAGGCATGATTCAAAAAACTAATAGTTGATAAAATATAAAACAGCCCGCAAAATTAGTTATAATCTCCAAAAAATAAAAATCGTGTTTCCGGCACTAGGCCAAAAACACGATCTTCTATCGATATGCTTGATGAAAAAGCGTATTATTTGCTGCTCTTCGCAGGTGCAGGAGCAAGGATGATCGTCATCCGCTTTCCTTCCAGCTTAGGCTCCATTTCCAGCTTGCCATATTCAGACAATGCTTCGGAGAACTTCTTCAAAAGATTTACACCGCGCTCTTTGAAGACAATCGTACGTCCCACGAAATGCACATATGCTTTCACTTTTGAGCCTTCTTTCAGGAAGTTGGTCGCGTGCTTCAATTTGAAATCAAAGTCGTGGTCGTCCGTGTTAGGGCCGAAACGGATTTCTTTAATGACCACCTTCTGTGCCTTTGCCTTAATTTCTTTTTGTTTCTTCTTCTGCTCGTACTTGAACTTCGAATAGTCAACCACTTTGCAGACAGGCGGAACTGCCGTTGGTGCAATCTCCACAAGGTCAAGTGATTGTGCCTTTGCTAACGCGCGGGCGGTATTGATATCTACGATGCCCGGCTCAATGTTTTCACCGACCAATCGTACTTCTTTCGCTGTAATTCGTTCGTTAATTTTATAAGGTTCTTCGGGAATCCTTAACCGTCCACTAGGGGGTCTTAATGCCATATAATTTGTATTGGTGTTTTTTTATTTTTGGTGGAAATCGAAAAAATTAACACTACTCCCACAAAAATAGTGCCTTATTGCTGGAATAATACTAAAATCTTATAAAAACATCAAGCAATGCTGGCCTCCTTTTTGAAAAAGGTGATAAACTCCTCGATGGTCATGCTGCCTAAATCACCCTCGCCTTTGCGACGCACTGATAGCTTTCCTTCGGCTGCTTCCTTCTCACCGACGATCAGCATGAACGGAACTTTGGTAACTTCCGCGTCACGAATCTTCCGGCCAATCTTTTCGTCGCGGTGATCTACAAAGCCACGGATGTCATGATCCTGCAATTGGAAGAACACTTCTTCTGCATAATCTGCAAACTTTTCGGAGATCGGCAGAATGGCAATTTGGTCGGGTGAAAGCCACAATGGGAACTGGCCCGCAGTGTTCTCGATCAAAATCGCGATGAACCGTTCCATCGAACCGAAAGGCGCACGGTGGATCATCACCGGACGGTGCTTTTGGTTATCCGAACCGGTATATTCTAAACTGAAACGCTGAGGGAGCTGATAATCCACCTGAATGGTACCCAACTGCCATTTACGTCCCAATGCATCACGTACCATGAAATCGAGCTTCGGACCGTAAAAGGCCGCCTCTCCTAGTTCGGTCACTGTGCTCAGGCCGCGTTCTGATGCTGCTTCGATGATCGCGCTTTCCGCTTTTTCCCAATCTTCGTCCTTTCCAATGTATTTCTGCTTGTTACTCGGGTCACGCAAAGAGATTTGAGCGCTGTAATCCTCGAATCCAAGCGATTTGAATACATATAATACCAGGTCGATCACGCGGATGAATTCTTCTTTCACCTGATCAGGACGGCAGAAAATGTGCGCGTCGTCCTGTGTGAAGCCGCGTACGCGTGTAAGCCCGTGCAACTCGCCGCTTTGCTCGTACCGGTACACTGTTCCAAACTCCGAGAACCGCAATGGCAGATCCTTATAGGAGCGCGGAGAGGTTTTATAAATCTCGCAGTGATGCGGGCAGTTCATTGGTTTGAGCATGTACTCTTCGCCGAGGTTCGGAGTTTTAATGGGTTGGAAAGAATCCTTGCCATACTTATCCCAGTGGCCGGAAGTCACATAAAGATCTTTGCTACCAATATGCGGCGTAATCACCGGCAAATAGCCCGCACGCGACTGTGCCTTGCTCAGGAATGCCTGCAGACGCTCCCGCAGCATGGCACCTTTCGGCAACCACAATGGCAGGCCTTGTCCTACCTTTTCGGAGAATGCAAAAAGTTCTAACTCCTTACCCAAACGGCGGTGATCGCGTTTTTTCGCTTCCTCCATCAGGGTAACGTACTCTTCCAGCTCTTTTTGTTTTGGAAAAGTAATCCCGTAAATGCGCGTAAGCATTTTGTTTTCCTGCTTGTTACGCCAGTAAGCACCCGCGATGTTGGTCAGTTTTGCGGCTTTAATAAATCCGGTGTTCGGGATATGCGGCCCACGGCAGAGGTCGGTGAAACCGCCTTGCTCGTACAAAGTAATAGAGCCGTCTTCCAGCCCGTCGATCAGCTCCAGCTTATATTCGTCTCCTTTTTGGGTAAAGAATTCCAGTGCATCTGCCTTGCTGATCGGCTTGCGGACATATTCGTTTTTCTGGCGGGCAAGTTCAAGCATTTTTGCCTCGATTTTCGGGAAATCTTCCTGAGAAATCGTTTGTCCGCCGAGGTCTACATCATAGTAAAAGCCTTTTTCAATAGAAGGTCCCGTTCCGAATTTAACGCCCGGATAGAGCGCTTCCAATGCTTCGGCCAGTAAGTGGGCCGAAGAATGCCAGAACGTCGCTTTGCCATCCTCGTCATTCCACGTCAGCAGTTTTACCAGGGAATCCTCCGTGATCTGGCGCGTTGGGTCCCAGACTTCATTGTTCACTTTGGCGGCTATCACATTACGTGCAAGCCCTTCACTGATACTGAGCGCAATTTCGAGAGCGGTTACCCCTTTTGGGTAAAAACGTTCGCTACCATCGGGCAGGGTAATTTTTACTTGAGACTCGTCTTTCATTCAAAAAAATATTCTGTGACTATGGTTCAATGGCAATGCGGAAGGCCGCAAAGCACAAAGCTATTCAATTTTAGCTTTTCGTGACGAGTCCACGCGGATATTTGTAGTACCACGTGGCTGGATAATATTGATTTTAACCCGAGCGGTATCCAGCAACTTATATCCCTGATTGGCATCTTGCTCCGGATAATAGGAGGGATAAAGACCTTCCGACTCGATTTTCCGGATCCGGAACATTCCGTAGCGCGCATCCTGGTCGCCGGGAGCGATGGTCAATGAAGTGGTGTAGTAGGTCTTCGCCAGATCAAGCTCACCACTCTTTTCGTAGGCATAGCCCAGCATGTTGTTGATCTCTTTCGATTGCGGCTTTTTCCTCAAAAGCTTTTTCAATGCGGGGATCGCCTGCGGGTAGGCGCGAAGCTGCATGGCTACTGCTGCCAGTTGGTTTAAAGCCTCTTCATAATCGGGCTGGATTGCTACGGCTTTTTGATAAAAGATTAATGCGGTGTCCGGCTTGGCCAATGCATTCAGGATTTCACCCCTTCCAAAAAACAAGGTAGCGCGCTCGGGAAAGCGTTGCAGCGCCCTTTCATTGATAGCGAGTGCTTCCGCGGTGTTTTTCAGTTTTAAATTGATTAGCGTGCCTTGCTCGTAAGCGCGGAGTAATCGCGGATTGACGTTCATCGCATAGTTGAGGCTCGACAAGCTGGCCAGGGAATCGCCTTGCCGAACTTGTAACATACCTTTTACATAATAGGCCGAGCCGTCATATGGTGCCATTTTCAATGCCTGATTGAGATAGCCAGCCGCCTCACCGAAACGGTTTTTTGCTTGCAGAATATCGGCAAGCAAAACATATAGTTCCGGGCTGCTTTGTTGTAATGCCTCTGCGCGTTGCGCGTCTTCCAGCGCATTGTCGATCTTGCCCAGTTCCCGGTTTATTTTCCCGCGCAGAAGGAAATACTCGCTTACATTGTCCTGCTCGTAAATCGATTCATTGATATCGTCCAGCGCCTCCGAGTATTGTTCCCGCTCGAAATAAATGCGTGCCCGTTTAAAGTAATTGACGTCCGAATCGATCCCACGGTTGATCAGCTCCGTGAGTGACAGTAATGCATCGTTCTGCCATTGTACTTTGCCTTTTTTGATCACCGGCGGAATCCGTGTGGACGTCCGGGCATCACTCTCGCAGGATTGTTCGAATCCTCCGAGAGCGATCAGAAATGCGAGAGAAATATGTTTGAGATTGTCGGACTTCATGCTTCGCCAATGGAGCCTTGCTATCGTTGCTGTTAGCTTACCCATTCAAACACAAAATTGAAGAATCTAAATCCGATTTTAAACATTCTGGTCCGAAAAACGGGAAAATACACCCAATGGAAGTTTTTTTCCAAAAGAATCGGGGATGAACAACTCTCCAAACTCATGCTTGATATTCGTTCCAAAGTGCGCCTTAATCAGGTTTTCCACGATCAAGGCCGAAAAGCCGAGCGAATAAAGGTTAATGATAAAAAAGAAGTTCTCTTCCTTTAATAACTGTGCGCAAAGCCGGAGTAATTCATTTAAACTTTCTTCGAGCAGCCACTTTTCACCGTCGGGCCCGCGACCGTACGCGGGAGGATCGAGAATAAGGCCATTGTACTTGTTACCGCGACGAACCTCGCGCTGCACGAATTTCAACGCATCTTCCACAACCCAGCGGATGTTGCTCAGTCCGCTCAAATCCATATTCTCCCGCGACCAGCTGATCACCTGTTTCACCGAATCCACGTGCGTCACATCCGCACCGGAAGCCTTTGCCGCTAGCGAAGCAATGCCGGTGTAGGCAAAAAGGTTAAGTACGGACGGCTTTTCCTCGGGCATTTGTTTCAAAGTCCGGGCAATAAAATCCCAGTTGGTAGCCTGCTCGGGAAATACGCCCACGTGTTTGAAAGCGGACAATGCCAGCTTGCTTCTCAAATGCAAGTCTTTGGTGCGGTACTGGAACACCCATCGCTCAGGCATATCTCCTTTGGTGATCCACTGGCCTTTCTCTTGTGAATTTTTGTCTTTTTTAAAAACCGCATTCGAGCGTTGTTCCCATTCCTCTTCGGAGAGGGATTTATCCCAGATTGCCTGCGGCTCGGGACGTGAGAGAACGTAAGGGCCGAATTTTTCGAGCTTTTCGAATCCGCCGCTATCTATCAACTGGTAGTCAGTATGTTGGTCTGGTGAGAGTAGTATCAAGGTGGTGTTGGTTTAAATTTTTGACCGCCGACCATCGACGGCCGACCGCCGATCGCAACTCTATTTATTACAGAAAAGCAACAATCGGCCGTCGGTGGTCGGCGGTCCATGGTCAATATGCAATCTTGTTAAGGTAAAACACATTCCGTCGCCCACGCGTTTGGGCGTCTCCCGCTGCGTTCACAATGCGCTGCTCTCCCCAGGCGAGGTAGAAGTTGTCGTACCAGTAGTCGATATCGTCGGTGCTGGTCTTGCGGACTTTATCGCCTTCCACGTAGGTTTCGTTAGGGATAGCCCGGTCGCTGTCGATTACCTGATCAGCTTTAATGATCTTGCTGCGGATGGCACCGTTGTGGCTGTAAATCAGTTTGGAATTGCCATTAGTAAAAGATTGTACTTTGATCTTTTCCTTCAATTCCATGCTTTTTACATTGTCAAAACTAATGCTGTTGTCCCAAAGCAGGTTGCCATTCTGGTCTACGTCTGCTACGACCGCGTGCGTATAGGTGAAGCCATCGAAGACCTGTTGGTTGTAACCCCGGCCGCCATACATTGGGTTCCAGAGGTAAGGATTATAAAGACCCATTCCCAGCGGATAGCCGTAGCCGCCATATCCATAGCCGAAACCGCCCATCATACTTGGGTTCTGATAACGGTATTCTGGATAAAAAACTTCCGCGACAAGGAGGAAGTTGTTGGCTCTCGGAACGATATCGTGAACGAGCAAACGATAGTTCAATTTCAGGTCGTCTCCGCTTTCCTTTTTCTTTCGTATGCGTTTTTCCATCTTCTCCTGCTGGCGCTCGCTCATGAAATTGAAGAAGTTCTTGAAGTCCGTAAAACTGTGGTATTTGGTGAAAACGGTCTCTTCACCCACTATTTTACTGATATACAAACCTTGCGATGCCGCAACAGAGCTGCTTTGCATATTACGATAGCCATAGGTGCCGATCACGATGCGCACCGAGTCGTTTAATACCTGTAAACGTCCGCTCAGGAGCGAAAAATCATCTTCTGGGTCCACAGTTACCTGCGTGTAAAGTTCACCGGTCTCTTCATAGGAACGGGCTACAAGCTTGGTTTGCCGGCCTTTTTTAACCGCAAAACAAACATTGACTAAATGCTGAGCCGTATCGACTTCGACGGTCTGAATGGCATTAGAACCTTTAATGGCGGATGGTAATACCCGCGTTTGCTGTGTTGTAAGCTGAGTATAAATCAAAACCGGCTCGTTACGGACCATTCCAGCCATAAAAACCGAGTAGCCCAGCGTTTTGAAATCGGTAATCTCAAAACGGTCCACTGTATTGATTGTAAACGTCTCCACGAAACCCGGGCCTACGTTAACCTTCACAATCTGATACAATGAGCTCCGGTATTTGCTGAAAAGCAGAAACACGGCCTGCCCGTCATAGGAGGAAGCGATATAGTCGAGATTAGACTCGATCGGACCGTCGATGGACCACACCCGTTCGAGGTTCGTATCGAACTTCTGGACATTGAACGTGCCTTTGTCAGGCTTGGAGATCAGCAACACACCTTGTTTGCCAAGAGGAACTGCCTGATATGCCGTGTTACCGGGCAATGGAAGTTCAATCCGTTTCACTCCCTGGGCAAAGAGTTGTCCACTCAGGATACCCAGGAAGAGGAACGGCAAGACCAGCCGAAAAACGGATCGCTTATTTTTTGTCATGTGCCAGAGCAACGATATGGTCGAATTCTTCGCGTTTCACCGGTACGACCGACAGCCTCGACAAACGGACCAGATCCATTTGTTTCAGAAGTTCGTCCTTCTTGATCTGAGCGAGTGTAACAGTACCTGGAAACTTCTTAACCGGGACCAGGTTCACCACCACCCAGCCCGCTTCGTCGGTAGTAGGGTCGGGGTAATGCTCTTTGGATACTTTGGCAAGCCCCACAACCTCCTTGCCTTCGTTGCTATGGTAAAACAGCACCGGGTCACCTACTTTCATGGCCATCAGATTATTACGTGCCGCGTAGTTCCGTACGCCGTCCCACATGCCCTCACCCTCGGCAACGAGATGGTCCCAGGAATATTTAAATGGTTCTGATTTTACAAGCCAATGGTTCATTCGGTGGGTATTTCTATGGTAGGAGTTAAAATGTTAATCTTTCTGGACTAAATCAAGGAAATTTTGGGAATTTGCTGAAATCCGGCTTTCTTTTTTCCAAAAACGAGCGCTGGCCTTCTTTGGCTTCCTCGCTAAGGTAATAAAGCAACGTCGCATTGCCGGCAAGTTCCTGAATACCGGCCTGGCCGTCCAGTTCCGCATTGAATGCACTTTTCAGCATACGGATCGATAGGGGGCTTTTCTCCTGGATTTTCTTCGCCCATTCCAATGTAACCGGTTCGAGCTGCTCCAAAGGAACGACTTTGTTTACCAGGCCCATTTGCAATGCTTCATCAGCGTCATATTGGTCGCAGAGGAACCAGATCTCGCGCGCTTTTTTCTGGCCAACCACACGTGCCAGGTAAGATGCGCCAAAACCGCCATCAAAGCTGCCGACTTTCGGGCCTGTCTGTCCGAATCGTGCATTATCCGCTGCAATGCTAATGTCGCAGATCACGTGCAATACGTGTCCACCGCCGATCGCCCAGCCTGCCACCATCGCAATGACCGCTTTCGGGATCGAACGGATCATTTTTTGAAGGTCGAGCACATTCAGGCGTGGTACATGGTCATCGCCGATATAGCCGCCGTGGCCGCGTACCGACTGGTCGCCACCGGAACAAAATGCTTTGCCGCCCTCGCCTGTCAAAATGATCACATCGATCCTGGGATCCTCACGGCAAATGTGCATCGCGTCGATCATTTCGGTTACCGTGAGCGGCGTGAATGCGTTATGCTTATGCGGGCGGTTGATGCTGATTTTGGCAATTCCTTCGTGAAGCGTAAAGAGAATTTCTTCGTATTCTTTAATGGTTTCCCATTGAACTGTACTGGACATAAAATCAGAGTGGTAAAATTAAAATAAATGCAATCGGTAAGCAATGCGAAAGCCGGAATGCGGCCACCAGGGATTGCCCGAATGTGCGAAATTAGTCATTGTTTAGGTTACCTTCAAAAACAAATGAATAACTTTCCGGAGCATTCAAGCCCGGTAACAACACCGGTAATGCACGCATTCGCTATGACCTGGACGACGAGCAAAGCGCTTTGGCAAACACAGAAAAGGCCACGAAATCCTTACTTTGCCCAAGCCTATGATTTTATGGAAAAATGGATGCAAGGCAGAGATGAATTTGTGCTGCACACCTCCGGCTCCACCGGCATGCCCAAGCCCATCACGGTTACCCGCAAGCAACTTGCTGACAGTGCAGCCATGACCGGTCAAGTACTCTCGCTCGGAACTGGTACACGCGCGCTGGTTTGTCTGAATGTCGGCTACATTGCCGGATTAATGATGCTCGTAAGAGGAATGGAACTGGATTGGGAGCTCACGATCACCGAGCCGACATCGAACCCAATGGCAGGGCTGGATGCTGTGGATTTTGATTTTGTAGCGCTGGTGCCTATGCAATTGCAGGCAATCCTTGAAAACCCAGCGACGAAGGATCAAGCGGGACATTTGGGTAAGATATTGCTTGGCGGCGCGCCGGTGAGCATGTCTTTATTGGCACTTATCCGGGCGCTTGACGTCCCTGTTTTCCAGAGTTACGGAATGACGGAAACAGTGTCTCACGTTGCATTAAAAGCGCTCAATGGCGTCAACCGGAGCAACTCCTACATGTTCTTACCTGGCATCCAGTTCGGTACCGATGAGCGTGGATGTTTGTTTGTCTCAGGCGCTGTTACCAATGGACACAAGGTGCAAACGAATGATCTGGTGGAAATACAGGGGAATGCATTCCAATGGATTGGCCGGGTGGATAATGTGATCAATTCGGGCGGGGTGAAAATCGTGCTCGACCAGGCGGATGAACGTATTGCCTTGGTTTTTAATGATTTGAGTATTTCAAATGCGTTTTTCAGCTGGTGGGAAGCAGATGAGAAATTGGGGCAAAAGTTGGTGCTGGTCATCGAAAAAGAGTTGCCTAGTCTGACACCGGAACAGCTATCGGCAGAAATTAGGAAACATGTTTCAGGCTATGGAAACCCTAAACATATTTACTTTGCAAAAGCATTTGTCAAAACAGCAACCGATAAAATCGACAAGCGAGCAACATTTCAACAGTTTTTAGAATCTTAGAATGGATAAAAATCTTCAAATCCCCGGTCAATATATCATTCGTTTTCAGACGGCTCCGGTGGTCCCGGCCCCCTTTTCACATTTTTATACATTAAAAATGGATATTCAGACGGCGCAGGATCTGCGCGTAGATTTTGATATCGCATACACCGACCGCGACGACCTTTCCGAGGACGAGATCTATGATGAAGGATTTTCAACCGATGACGATTACAAATGGAGAGGCGATTTGCCCGCGATCTGGATCAAGGAGTTTGAAAACATTTTCGAGTCTTCGAAAATCATTCGCAGAAGAGAGGAGAGTGAATTTGAAGATTTTATTGAAATAGAACTGGATGAGAATGACAAGCGCGTCACCATTTATCCGGTCGATAAGGAGCGCTGGTCGTACTTTTTGCAGGAAATGATGCAGGCGATATTTGAAACAGGTGGTCGCGAGAATCCCTTCGAGCTGAGCTATGTTGAAATTGATAATGAGTCCAAGACCACGATCGATCTCAAAGCGTCATTTGCGAAAAAGGAATTCACATTAAGCAAAAATGCGGGCACGGTGCGTCAACTGGATTGGAATCAGTTGCAGAAAATCATGGACACAATTTACAAAGCTGAATTCGTGCCGGATAATGCATCTGAAAACAAACCTACGAAACGAGGGAAATACATCACTGCCGGCGATGGATTATGGTACAAAATGGGTGAGGCAATCCTCGAAACAACATCCAAAAGTAAGGACTTATCAAAAATCGAGGCATTGTTCAATGCCCTTTCCAAATAAGGTGGACTTATTGACGGTACTGGCTCAGCTCTATTTGTAACTCATCTACGAGCTGAGCCACTCTTTCGAGTGAAGGCTGAGGCTGAGGCATTTGCAGGCTTATAAAGGCTTTCACTTCCCACACTTCCAGCACATCCTGCAACGGAATTTCGAGCTCTTCAATATCCGTATTATCCGAGGTGAGCAGCAAAATACCAGCCGTTTTTACCTGGTTGAACACATTGCGGTAAATTAGTCCCTGGCTTCTTAGTAAGAATACATATTGCATTCCATCCTTGATATCGTACCAATTCCGAATGAACGTTCCCACGAGAATGGACCCGGGATACGCAAAATCTTCTCCACTTTCGAATGCACGATAATAGCCCGACGGTAAGTTAGGCAATTGAAACAATGGCAGGCCATTGAGGTAGGCCGGGTTCTGAAAGTTGGCAATGTATTCGGCCTGTGCATTGCGCGCGACCCACTGAATGGTCGGGAAATGATGTGCAGGCTGTTCTACCGCTGCATTGAACTGTGTCGCCTGGTACTGGTTGTTAAATGTAGGTATGCCTGCTACCGGCTGAGGTGTGGTGTGCTGAGACGCTGCTTGCCGAGTTTTTGGTTGCGGCGCTGGTTGTTGCGGCGCGGCAATTGGTTGCTGAAATACGGGTTGCTGAAACATCGGAGGTTGGTCCTGCTGGTTGGCCTGGTACACTTCTCCACTAACAGGTTTCAGATTGACTTGCCGCGACACCTGCCGGATCGGCTGCTCGGGCTGCTGATAGGTTTCAATGATTTTAGAAAGTGGCTGTGGCTCCGTATATCCCGGCGTCCGCGTAGGTGAGGGCTGCGGCATCGCTCCCGAATGCGAAACGGTCATCTGACGTGAGCTTGTCAGCGGCAGTGACATCTCGGGTGTTTCCCTTAGTCTTCGTAGATCGTTTTTTAGCAAATTGTCAACGCTAACCCCGAATGCGGCAGCCATGTTTTTGAGGTTAGTAAGGTTTGGATTAGCTCTTGCTTCCTCATAAGCTCCCAGCAACGACCTCTTGATCGCAATCTTACGGGCAAACTGTTCCTGCGTCAGGCCGTTCAGCCTTCTGAGGTACTTGATGTTGTTGCTGACGATGCTCATAGTATAACCAATCGGTTGAAACTGCCTACTAATTGACAAATCTTTTAGTAAAAAATGAAACCAGCAACTTTCTCACATTCTTTTTTCGAATTTAATACAAAAAAGCCGGGTCATCAGGTTTAAGCTTAGTTACCTGACGATCCAGCTTTTACGAAAACGGGTTATTTTTACTTCTATGACCGGCCGTCGGCTGTCAGCAGTCGGCTGTCATTTATAAGGTTGTCTTTATGATTATTTATAAATCTCTTTTTTTGCAGCTTTAAATGTATTCGTCAGCAAACCGCAAATGGTCATCAGCCCAACGCCACCCGGAACCGGGGTAATGAAGCTGGCTTTTGGCGCAACATCATTAAAATCCACATCCCCTTTGATCGAGAATCCGCTCTTTTTGGTAGCATCCGCCACACGGGTAATGCCCACATCCACCACCACCGCACCTTCTTTGATATAGTCGGCAGTCACGAACTCCGGACGGCCCAATGCGACGATCAGAATGTCGGCCGACTGGCAGATCTCTTTCAGATTTTGTGTCTTACTATGCGTGATGGTCACCGTGCTATTTCCCGGATACGTATTGCGCTGCATCAGGATGCTCATTGGTAAGCCTACGATTTGGCTGCGGCCAATGACGACGCAGTGCTTTCCGCTTGTTTCAATGCCCGCACGGATCAGCATTTCAAGTATGCCAAATGGTGTCGCGGAAATGTAAGCAGGCAGCCCTTTGCACATTCTGCCAACATTGATAGGATGAAAGCCGTCCACATCCTTTGCGGGATTCACGGCTTCCATGACGGTATTTTCAGAGATATGTTTTGGCAGGGGAAGCTGAACGATAAAACCATCCACATCCGGATCGTTGTTAAGCGATTCCACCGCCGCAAGGAGTTGTGCCTCGGTAATATCGGCTTCGAAGCGCAGCAGGGTAGAAGTGAAACCGATCTCTTCACAGCTGCGGATCTTAGAAGCTACATAAGTTTCGCTGGCGCCGTCCTGGCCCACCAGGATTGCCGCCAAATGAGGCTTCTTGCCACCGCCCGCGATCCATTGTTCGACCTCCGTTTTGATTTCAGATTTTATTTGGGAGGAAATAGCCTTCCCGTCGAGTAGTTGCATTATTATTCAGGTAGTAAATATTTCTTAATCAAAGTTTGCATTCCGGTAGTCGCCTTTTCCTGAATGAAAATCATGTTGGATTTTAATGTAATATCCGGTTTGGCCGGGTCTACGATATAAATACGCTTGCCGGGACGGACGTAGTGCACCAGCCCCGCAGCGGGATAAACGGCCAGTGACGTTCCGATAACGAGGAAAGCATCTGCCTGTTCGGCCACGTCGACTGCTACTTCCATCATTGGCACCCCCTCGCCAAACCATACGATATGCGGCCGCAATTGGCTACCCAGCTCGCACAAATCGCCGGTTTTTAGCTCCCAGCCTGTCATTTCATATACCAGCCCAGGATCTTTAGTGCTACGTGATTTGAAAAGCTCTCCATGCAAATGAATCACTTTCGAAGAGCCAGCGATTTCATGCAGGTTATCGACATTCTGCGTCACGATCGTTACATCAAAATCCTTTTCCAGCTCTGCCAGCGCGTAATGTGCCGAATTAGGCTTCACATCGGCGGCCTGTTTGCGTCGCTGGTTATAAAAATCCAGCACAAGTTCCTGGTTCCGCACCCACGCCTCGGGCGTAGCTACATCCTCGATCCGATAGTTATCCCAAAGCCCATTATTGTCACGAAAAGTACTGATCCCGCTTTCTGCGCTGATCCCTGCTCCGGAAAGTACAACTAGCTTTTTCATGGGCTTTTTATCGTTAATCGTGGATAATCGCGTTCATGCAGCGGCGTTTAAGAGGTGTTAACCCTTTTTGACAGCCTTCTTTGCGGCGGGCTTCTTAGCCGCCGGAGCCTTTGCCGCAGCCGCAGGCTTTTTAGCTCCGCGTCCGGCAGGCTTATCCGGCGTTTCCGCTGCCAGTTTCAATACCTGGTCGTAAGTCAGCGAGGCAGGCTCGGTACCTTTCGGGATCTTCACATTCTTCTTTCCAAAAGCAATGTAAGGCCCATACCGTCCATTCAAAACCTTCGCCTCCGGATCTTCCGTAAACTCTTTAATGGTCCGGTTGCTGTCCTGCAAACGCTTCTCTCCGATAATTTCGATCAACCGCTCTTCGGTTACTGCCATGGGATCGTCTGTCTTGGCAAGCGAATAATACTTCGCGTCGTGCTTGACATAAGGGCCGAATTTGCCGACGTTCACGACCATATCCTTTTCTTCAAAGAACCCAACCTGACGAGGCAGTTTAAATAGCTCAAATGCCTCGTCCAAAGTGATGTTCTCCATGAGCTGTCCCTTCTGCAAGCTCGCGAAACGCGGCTTTTCTTCGTCTTCCACATCGCCGATCTGCACATATGGGCCGTATTTCCCGATCCGCACCGATACTTTTTTACCCGTTGCCGGATCCTCACCCAGGTCACGCGAGGTAAGGCTCTTATCAATCGCCTCTTCGCGCGCTTCGGCTACTTTTTTCTGGAACGGCGTGTAAAAGTCCCTGATCATCTGTTGCCAGCCTAACTGACCGTCCGCAATATGGTCAAAATCCTTTTCGACGTTCGCGGTGAACGAATAATCGACGATATCTTGGAAATGGCTGACCAGGAAGTCGTTTACCACCATTCCAGTACTGGTCGGGAATAGTTTAGACTTTTCCGAACCGTAAACTTCTTTATTCACCTTGCTTTTGATCTGCTCATCGGCAAGGGTCAATTCTTTAAATTCCCTTTCAAAACCCTGACGGTCCTCTTTTACAATATATTCCCGTTTCTGGATCGTCGAGATCGTTGGCGCATAAGTTGACGGCCGCCCGATCCCCATTTCTTCCAGTTTCTTCACCAAGCTTGCCTCCGTATAGCGCGGTGGGTTTCTTGTAAACCGCTCCGTCGCTTTCATATCTGCCAGCTTCAATATCTGACCGATATTCAATGGAGGAAGCATTCCTTTTTGTTCCTCGTCCTCCTCGTCGCTGGATTCCAGATATACTTTCAAAAACCCTTCAAACTTAATCACCTCGCCTTGTGCTACCAGCTCTTCAGATGTAGTCGAGATGGCAATGGTGGCCGTTGTGCGCTCCAATTGTGCATCCGACATTTGTGAGGCAATCGCGCGTTTCCAGATCAGTTCGTACAAACGCTGTTCGTTGCGGTCGCCGCTGCCTACCAGCGTAGAAAAATCGGTAGGACGGATCGCTTCGTGAGCCTCTTGTGCCGACTCGGACTTGGTTTTGAATATACGGCGGTTGTAATATTCATCGCCATATTCTTTCGTGATCTGCTGCTTTGACTTATCCAACGCTTCTTCCGACAGGTTTGTAGAGTCGGTACGCATGTAGGAAATTTTACCGGCTTCGTATAGGCGCTGCGCGACGGTCATCGTCTGCGCTACCGAAAAGCTCAGCTTGCGCGATGCTTCCTGTTGTAATGTAGAAGTTGTAAATGGCGGTGCAGGAGTTTTTTTAGCTGGTTTTACTTCAAGATTGCGGATAGAAAACTGCGCCCCGATGCACTTTTCGAGGAACTGTTGTGCATCCTGCTCGTTGGAAAGGTTTTTCGCCAGTTCGGCATTCAGTACTTTACCATTGCCAAGGTCGAAATGGGCCGTTACCTTAAAGCTGCTTTTGCTTTTGAATGCGTCTATTTCTCTTTCGCGCTCTACTATAATACGTACAGCCACAGATTGCACACGGCCGGCCGACAGGTTGGATTTACCGATCCGAATCTTTTTCCAGAGAACGGGTGAAAGTTCATAACCCACGAGGCGATCGAGAATACGACGCGCCTGTTGGGCGTCTACCAGGTCTGTGTCAATGGTCCGTGGTTTGGCGATGGCATTCCGGAGAGCGGTTTTGGTGATCTCGCGAAATACGATCCGTTTGGTATCGTCGGGCAGGCCGAGGGCCTCCTTCAAATGCCAGGAAATCGCTTCCCCCTCGCGGTCATCATCGGTCGCTAGCCATACCTCGGCATCTTTTGCCAGTTTTTTTAGCTCTGAAATGACTTTGACTTTATCGGAGGAGATTTCGTAAGAGGGTTGGAAACCATGCTCAACATCAACACCCATATCATGTTCCGGGAGGTCACGGACGTGTCCAAAACTGGACTTGACAGTGAAATCCTGCCCAAGGTAACTTTCAATGGTTTTGGCCTTCGCCGGTGACTCTACGATCACCAGATTTTTTGACATAACTTTCTAATTAAGGGACCTGGTAGCACTTTGAATGTCCAAATATAGGGTACAATCCTAGAAAAAATCAAAGCTGACGGAAAAACGGAACCCTTTACAGCACCTCCCGAAGGGGTGGTTCAAATTATTTCTTCAATATGCGGGTTGTCAGAACAAATTTTTTTTTACGTAGGTTATCTAAATGTACGACTAGAATATACTCGTTTTAAATAGTAGGGAAAATCGGCCGAAATACCTCCGTATATTCCGTAATTTCGTACTTTCGCGCGTTTTAATGACAACAGATTTTGCCTTTAACATTGAAAAGATTTCATCATGAATATCTATCAGGACTACATTAAAGAGATTGAAGAAAGAAAAACCCAGGGGCTTCATCCAAAGCCAATCGATGGTGCCGAATTGCTTGGAGAAATCATCGCACAAATTAAAGATTCGGAAAACGAGCATCGGGAAGATTCGCTCAAATTTTTTATTTACAACACACTTCCAGGAACCACAAGTGCTGCCGGTGCAAAAGCGAGGTTTTTAAAAGAGATCATTCTGGGGGAATCCGTAGTGGCAGAAATATCACCAGCTTTTGCTCTTGAGTTGTTGTCGCATATGAAAGGTGGCCCGTCTATTGGCGTATTGCTTGATCTTGCCCTAAATGACGATGCTTCTGTTGCAATACAAGCGGCGGAGGTTCTCAAGACACAGGTTTTCCTTTATGATGCGGACATAGACCGTCTCAAAGAGGCATTCAAAAGCGGTAACGAAATCGCCAGAGGGATTCTTGAAAGCTACGCACGCGCTGAGTTTTTCACCAAACTGCCAGACGTACCCGAAGAAATTCATATAGTTACTTTTATTGCAGGCGAGGGCGACATTTCGACTGATTTGCTCTCTCCGGGTAACCAGGCCCACTCCCGCTCGGACCGTGAATTACACGGTAAATGTATGATTACCCCCCAGGCGCAACAGGAAATCAAGGCATTGCAGGAAGAACATCCCGGCAAAAGCGTGATGTTGATCGCCGAAAAGGGTACGATGGGCGTGGGTTCATCCAGGATGTCCGGCGTAAACAACGTCGCGCTTTGGACTGGTAAGCAGGCGAGCCCATATATTCCATTTGTCAATATTGCTCCGATTGTTGGGGGTACAAATGGCATCTCCCCGATTTTCCTCACTACTGTCGACGTAACTGGCGGTATTGGTATTGATCTCAAAAACTGGGTCAAAAAGGTGGATGCGGATGGTAATGTTGTTCGCAATGAAAGTGGTGACCCTGTTCTTGAGGAAGTTTACTCTGTCGCTACGGGCACTGTTCTGACCATTAATACAAAAACAAAGAAGCTTTACAATGGCGATCAGGAACTGATTGACATTTCTAAGGCCCTCACTCCTCAGAAAAAGGAATTTATCCGGGCCGGGGGATCATACGCTATTGTATTCGGCAAAAAGATTCAGACAGTTGCGGCGAAGATTCTCGGTATAGAACCTACTTCTGTATTTGCTCCGTCGAAGGAGATTTCTAATGAAGGGCAAGGCCTTACGGCAGTAGAAAAGATCTTCAACAGAAACGCGGTTGGGATTACTCCGGGTAAGGTGTTACACGCCGGCTCAGATGTTCGTGTAGAAGTTAATATCGTCGGTTCACAGGATACTACTGGTTTAATGACTGCTCAGGAACTGGAGTCGATGGCGGCAACAACGATCTCGCCGATTGTTGACGGGGCCTACCAGTCGGGCTGTCACACAGCATCAGTATGGGATAAAAAAGCGCAGGCTAATATTCCGAAGCTGATGAAGTTCATGAATGACTTCGGTTTGATTACCGCTCGTGACCCGAAAGGAGAATATCACTCCATGACCGATGTGATCCACAAGGTGCTCAATGACATTACTATTGACGAGTGGGCGATTATCATCGGCGGCGACTCTCACACGAGGATGTCGAAAGGTGTTGCATTTGGTGCTGACTCAGGGACAGTGGCGCTTGCATTGGCTACGGGTGAGGCATCCATGCCAATTCCTGAATCCGTGAAAGTGACATTCAAGGGCGACATGAAGGAGCATATGGATTTCCGAGATGTAGTTCATGCAACACAAGCTCAAATGTTGCAGCAATTTGGTGGAGAGAATGTATTCCAGGGTAGAATCATCGAGGTTCATCTCGGAACGCTTCCTGCCGACCAGGCATTCACTTTTACAGACTGGACTGCGGAAATGAAGGCTAAGGCCTCTATCTGTATTTCTGAGGATGACACCCTGATCGAATCACTGGAAATTGCGAAAAACAGAATCCAGATCATGATCGATAAAGGCATGGAGAACCATAAGCAGGTTCTTCAGGGATTGATCAACAAAGCGGATAAGCGGATCGCGGAAATTAAATCGGGTGAAAAGCCAGCACTGACCCCGGATGCGAATGCGAAGTATTATGCTGAGGTTGTTATTGACCTTGATGCGATCGTAGAGCCTATGATTGCTGATCCGGATGTCAATAATAAAGAAGTTTCCAAGCGTTACACGCACGATACCATTCGCCCGCTGTCTTACTATGGGGAAGATAAAAAGGTAGATCTTGGTTTTGTCGGCTCCTGCATGGTTCATAAGGGAGATCTGAAAATTGTTTCCCAGATGCTTAAAAACCTGGAAGAGCAGCAAGGCAAAGTCGAGTTTCATGCACCGCTTGTGGTGGCAGCGCCTACTTATAATATTATCGAAGAACTCAAAAAAGAAGGTGACTGGGATGTATTGCAGAAATATTCCGGTTTCGAATTCGACGACAATGCGCCAAAAGTAGCGGCCCGTACCGAATACGAAAATATGATGTATCTGGAACGTCCGGGCTGTAACCTTTGCATGGGTAACCAGGAAAAAGCAGCCAAAGGGGATACCGTTCTGGCAACTTCAACACGTCTTTTCCAGGGAAGGGTCGTGGAAGATTCGGAGCGTAAAAAAGGAGAGTCTTTACTCGCATCGACACCGGTTGTTGTGCTGTCGGCAATCCTTGGACGAATTCCTAATGTGGATGAATATAAGGCTGCGGTAGTTGGTATTGACCTGACCAAGTTCGCCCCTCCTGTCAAGCAATTGAGTAGGTAGCCATTGGTGGTACAGTTGTTGAGAAGAGTGAATGTGTAAAACATTAATTTGAGAGATATGGCGTTTGACTTAGATATGATTAAGGGTGTTTATGCCCGCATGCAGGAAAGAGTGGAAGTTGCCCGTAAAGTAGTAGGGCGTCCATTGACCTTAGCAGAAAAGATTTTGTACTCTCATTTGTGGGAAGGTAGCCCTACGCAGGTTTACGAGCGAGGAAAATCTTATGTGGATTTTGCCCCTGACCGTGTTGCTATGCAGGATGCGACTGCCCAGATGGCGCTTTTACAATTCATGCAGGCGGGAAGACCTCAGGTTGCAGTTCCTTCAACAGTGCATTGCGACCACCTTATTCAGGCAGAAGTCGGGGCGGTGCAGGATTTAAAAAATGCGGTAGATAAAAACAAAGAAGTGTACGATTTCCTATCGTCAGTTTCTGATAAATATGGTTTAGGTTTCTGGAAAGCAGGTGCGGGTATTATTCACCAGGTTGTTCTTGAAAACTACGCATTCCCGGGTGGGATGATGATCGGAACGGACTCACATACACCGAATGCGGGTGGTTTGGGGATGATCGCGATCGGTGTGGGCGGTGCAGATGCGAGTGACGTGATGTCTGGTCTTGCGTGGGAATTGAAAATGCCTCGTTTGATCGGTGTTAAGCTCACGGGCAAATTAAGCGGATGGACCGCTGCGAAAGACGTGATCCTGTGGGTTGCAGGCCAGCTTACTGTGAAAGGTGGAACGGGCTACGTGGTAGAGTATTTCGGCGAAGGAGCTGAAAGCCTTTCTGCGACTGGTAAAGGCACAATCTGTAACATGGGTGCTGAGATCGGAGCGACAACTTCCATCTTTGCTTACGACGAGAAAAGCGCAGCTTACCTGAGATCAACGGATCGTGCTGATGTTGCCGATGCGGCCGATGCCATTAAAGGAAATCTTCGTGCTGACGATGAAGTTTATGCAGATCCCGCATCTTACTACGATCAGCTTCTTGAATTGGATCTGACAACATTGGAGCCTCATGTAAACGGACCGTTTACGCCGGACCTGGCCTGGCCGCTCTCTAAATTCGCTACGGCTGTCAAAGAAAACGGATGGCCCGAAGTGCTGTCGGTTGGTCTGATCGGTTCCTGCACCAACTCTTCTTATGAAGACGTGAGCCGCGCCGCTTCTTTGGCCCAACAGGCTGTTGATAAAAAATTGCAGGTCACTTCCGAATATACCATTACGCCTGGTTCGGAACAGGTTCGCTACACGGTGGAACGCGACGGTTACCTGGATACATTCGCACAAATCGGCGGCGTAGTGCTGGCCAATGCTTGCGGACCTTGTATCGGCCAATGGGCGCGTCACGGCGCTGAAAAAGGAGAGAAGAATTCCATCATCACCTCATTCAACCGGAACTTCTCGAAACGTGCCGATGGTAATCCCAACACGCACTCTTTCGTAGCTTCTCCCGAGATCGTAACCGCTATGGCCATCGCCGGACGCCTTACTTTTGACCCACGTGTTGACAAGCTTTTGAACACCGAAGGCGTGGAAGTATTGCTGGACGAGCCAACCGGTTTTGAATTGCCAGCCAGAGGATTTGCGGTAGAAGATGCGGGTTACCAGGCTCCTGCGGAAGACGGTAGCCAGGTTCAGGTTCTGGTTAGCCCAACTTCGGACCGTCTGCAACTCCTTGAACCATTCGCTGAGTGGGAAGGAACAGACCTGACCGGTTTGAAGCTGCTGATCAAAGCAAAGGGCAAGTGTACAACCGACCACATTTCAATGGCCGGCCCATGGTTGAAATACCGTGGACACCTGGACAATATCTCGAATAACATGCTGATCGGTGCGGTTAACTTCTTTAACGAAAAAACCAACACCATCAAAAACCAGTTGAATAACCAATATTCGGAAGTACCCGCCGTTCAACGCGATTATAAAGCGCACGGAATCGGTACCATCGTGGTAGGTGACGAAAACTATGGAGAGGGCTCATCTCGCGAGCATGCGGCGATGGAACCACGCTTTCTGGGTGTACGCGCGATTTTGACTAAATCATTCGCCCGTATCCACGAAACCAACCTGAAAAAGCAAGGTATGCTCGCGCTGACATTCGCGAACACAGCAGATTACGACAAAATCCAGGAGGACGACACCATCGATATCCTTGGATTGGAAACATTTGCAGAAGGACAGCCCCTGACGATCGTGCTGCACCACAACGACGGTACGAACGAGGAATTTCCTGTAAACCATACTTACAATGCCCAGCAGATCGAGTGGTTCAAAGCAGGTTCCGCATTGAATATTATCCGCAAATCAGTGGGCGCCGCGTAGTTAGTACATCATCCAAATGCAAAAGGACTTCCGCTAACCGGAAGTCCTTTTTTGTTGCCAGGGTTTTGGAGAAGCGCCCGGATCAATAACCAGGTAACCGCGATTTTTGCCGGCTATACGATTGATATAGGAAGATAAACATCCCCGTCATAATCGAGACATCGGCCATATTAAAGATACCCGTTTGGAATAGCCCAAAATTAATGTGCATAAAATCGGTCACCGAACCGTGCACGAGGCGGTCGTAAATGTTTCCGATGCCACCGCCGATGGCAAAGCTTAATGCGAGGGCGCTCAGCCAGGTGAGGTTCTTTTTGGTAAGCAAATAAATAACGCCAAAGAGTAATGCGATCAGCGGGATAACCGACAGTACAAAAATCTTCACTGCACTTGGTAGTGAGCTGCCTATGCTGAGAAATGCGCCCGTATTTTCGACATAGGTAATTGTTACATAATCACGTATAACGTGGATGGTCTGATAAAAGCCTACATTTTCCCTGATCACACTCTTCGAGATCTGGTCGCACCCGATGTTGGCGACCAACAGCACGATAATGGCAATATTCCTGAAAAGACGGTTTGATTTAAAATTCATTATTTTGATAATGCCTTGATCGGCGTCAGTTTAACTTCCTTGAACTCAACCTCGGAGCCTTCGGACTGCAATGCGATCTGTCCTTTCGAAGCAGTTGCATCGTAGCCATAGTTGACCAGCACGCCATTGAGCCATACTTTGATTGAATTCTTAACACATTCTATCACCATCGAATTCCATTCGCCGAGCGGCTTTTCGGTGCCGTCGGTCAGGTTAGGGATGCGGCGTAGCTTGTCGCCGTTCACGCCCCATTTTTCTTTTGGTCCGCGTCGCTTTTCCATATCGGGCACGGTAATGTCCTCCTGAATGCACCAGAAATCACCTGCATTCTGGTTCATAAGTTGTATTTCAATGGATTTGGGAAACATTTCATACAAATCACGCGGCTTGGAAACGAAAACCAGCGCGCCGCAATTGCCCGGCTTTCCTGCGAACCGGTATTGGAAGGTGAAGCGAAAATTTTCGTGTTGCGCATCGGTAATCAAATGGCCGCCAGGTTCGCCCAAACTTACGAGCAGTCCATTTCGTACGATAAACGGGTTGATGGCCTTAGGATCTTTGTCCATTTCGGGCACGTCTATATGCCAGCCTTTAAGGTCTTTGCCGTTGAAAAGCGTTTTGGTTTGGCTGAATGCGAAATGTGACTTGATAAGCAGGGTCAGGACGAGCGGAAGAAAAAGTTGCTTCATGGATAGTCGATACTATTTAAAGTTTTAATGGTATTTGAACCGGAAAAATTAAGCAATAATTGCATGAGTACACTTATGGTCGTGTCAAATGTTGGGCGAATCATTTAAATTGAAGCACTTTCAATTCAAACTAATTATCAGTCCATGAAGAAACTGGCCGCTTTGCTCGCCACCCCCATGCTATGCTCGTACGCGTTCGCGCAATCCATTCGCTACGATTTATCCTTCCCCAATATCGTCCACCATGAAGCGCGCATTGCGGTAAGCGTTTCGGATGCGGCACAGAAAGAGTTGATATTCCGGATGTCGCGTTCGTCTCCGGGCCGGTATGCGACGCATGAATACGGGAAGAATATCTATGACGTGGCGGCATTCGACAAGGCGGGAAAGCCGGTACAAGTGGAGCGGATCGATGGGGACGTGTACAAAGTTTCGGGCATTGATGGTTTTGTCAAAGTTGAATACACTTTATATGCCAACCACGCGGATGGTACTTATGCTGGAATTGACCCTAATAGCATACATTTGAACGCGCCCGCTACTTTCATGTGGGTCAAAGGCCTGGAAAAATCCCCCCTAACGGTAGTTTTCGACCTATCGACAGCACCTAAAACCCCAACTGAAGCCTCAGCCGCACAATGGACCATTGCGACGCAGCTCAAAACCACAACCGATCCGAAGATCTTTACGGCGCCTGACCTGCAATACTTCATGGATTCGCCCATTAAAATCGGCAAATTGACCGTAAAAGAATGGACCGTTCCGAATGCCGACAGTAAAGCTTCGCAATTCAGGCTCGCGTTGGAAGCGAAAGGCAGCGACTCGCTCGCGACCGTGTTTGCCGGTAAGGTAAAACGCATTACCGAGGAAGCGCGCATGGTTTTTGGCGAATTCCCTGCATTTGATAACGGTAACTATACTTTCCTTGCCAGCATCAATCCCTATGTAAAAGGCGACGGCATGGAGCACCGCAACAGCACGATGATCACCTTGCCGGTCGCTTTCGATGGCTCAAATAACTTGCTGGGCGTGTTTTCCCATGAATTTTTCCATACCTGGAATGTAGAGCGGATCCGTCCCAAGACCCTGGAACCTTTTAATTTTGAAAAGAGCAACATGAGTTTCGAGCTCTGGTTCGCCGAAGGGTTTACCCAATATTACGGAGACTTACTACTGGAAAGGGCCGGATTTGATTCACTGGATGAATATTGCCAGACTTTGACATCGCTTGTCAACACCAAAGAAAATACAGCCGGCGCGCGTCGCATTTCGCCTGTGCAGGCAAGCTGCAACGCAGTTTTTGTTGACGCAGGTGTTTCGATCGACAAGACAAACTATCCCAACATTTATACTTCCTATTACCCTTACGGCGCATCCGTGGCGCTTGCTTTGGATTTACAACTAAGAAGCAAGGGACTTAATCTGGACGATTTTATGAAAGCTGTTTGGACTAAACACGGCAAACCAGAGATTGCTTATAATGTTGCTGATTTGCAGGTAGTTTTAGAGTCCTATTCCAAAGACAAAACATTTGCCCAGGGCTTTTTTTCAAAATACATCAATGGGCATGAGTCCGTAGACTACACGCCATTGCTTGCAAAGGCAGGTTTGGAACTGAAAAAGCAATTCGAAGGACAAGCCTGGATTGGCGATATCCGATATAAGGAAGGCGCCGGTTTGAGCATTACTACCAACACGATCATCGGCAGCCCGCTCTACAAGGCCGGACTCGATATCGATGATGAAATTTTAAAGCTGGACGGTAGAGTGGTAACCAAAAATGATGAACTGGTTTCGATCTTGAAAAGCCATAAGCCGGGGGATCAGATTGCGGTCGAGTACCGGCACCGCGATGATCAAAAGACAGCCATGCTGGAACTAATTGAAAATCCGCGCTTACAGGTTGTTACCTATGAGCAGGCCGGGAAAACGCTGACGGCTGACATGGAGGCGTTCCGAAAGGCCTGGCTTGGAAGCAAATGGAAATAGGAAAAAGCGGTTGCCGGTTCAGCCATTGGTGGCATAGAAAACGGTTACAAGTACATCGTTAGCCGGATAACCGACATAGTAGACATAATTTCCTGCGCTCCCCGGCTTTGGCCATTGGAGGCATTAGAATTGATCTTGCTTCTCCGAGAGATATTTCCAATACCTCCTGGGCACATGCCTGACGTGCAGACGCATATTCTTGCGCGCCTGAATGTTGGTACTTTTGAAGTAATCCTGCCACAGCAGCGTATACAACGCTTCCTGGGAATCTAGCAGGTCCGAAGGAAGTGCATTGACGATCGACATTTGCGGGGCTGAATCCAGTTCTATTTCTTCCGTTTTTTCCAAATCGTAATAGAGCCCGTATTTTCTTTTTAAATCATAGATAATCCAGCGCTGGTCGGCATAGCGGTTCTGGAAATGGTCAGGGAGGAGCGGCAGCACGTCGAAATCCGGTTCTATATGCGCATAGTATATGTCGTCGGCGGTTTTTTGAAAGCGGATGAAGGCTTCCATCCGGTGTTTTTCCCGATGTACCTTTTGGCTTGTCTGTGAAATGGCCAGCACGTCGGGATGTGCGAAATTCTCCCAGGCACCGGTCGGTTGATCGATGATATAACGGGCAAAATTGAGTAAATGCTGAAAAGCTTCCGGTTGTTCGGAAAGAAAGCTTTTGTAAAAGCGTAGCTGCCATTCCTTGCCGAGCTTTCTGCACAGACCTTTCCAAACACGTTTACCTTTTTCGCGGTCGGAATCCACGCGAAACCCTGCGTCGAACACATCCGGAACATGATGGATTTCGCTCACCAATTTCACGACTCTCGATTTCCGCTGGTAACATTCGAAAACAGCCGTGAGCAAGCCTTCCAGCGATCCGTCGAAAATATATAGCTCCATTAGAAAAGCGACAACTGGTTATTCGGATTGGCTTGGTATTTGCTTTTGCTTTCGGAAAGAATAATGCCTTTAATATGCCCCGCTTCATATTCCTTCAACAGCATCGGACTGTCGGCAAACCTGATAAAATGCCGCGCTTTGCGGAATGCGATGCCGAGCTTTCGCAAATGATTTTCATATAAACGCCCGAATTTGCGCGCCTGAACGATTTTCAACGCGGAGGCAACACCAATACCCGGCACGCGCAAGATCATAAAGTAATCTGCGGTATTAATGTCGACCGGAAACTGGTCCAGGTTTCGCAGTGCCCAGCTTAGTTTTGGATCGACGTCGGCTTCGAGATTGGGGTGAAGATCGTTAAGGATTTCCTGCACTTTGAAACCATAGAACCGCATTAGCCAGTCGGCCTGGTACAACCTGTTCTCACGGATCAGCGGTGGCTGGGAGCCAATCACGGGCAGGCGGGCGTCGTTGCTGATCGGAATGTAGCCTGAATAGTACACCCGTTTCAAAGAAAAATTCTGGTAAAATGCATTGGCCGTGTGCATAATCTCCTTATCGGACTCCGCTGTGGCTCCGACGACAATCTGCGTACTCTGGCCCGCCGGGACGAATTTTGGGACGCTTTTAATGAGCGCCTTCTCGCTTTCGAATTGAGTGATATTGTTTTGAATGTATTTCAAAGGCTTTTTCACCTCGGCATGCGATTTTTCCGGTGCCAGTAATTTCAAACCGTTTTCCGTCGGCATTTCCAGGTTAATGCTCATCCGATCGGCGTACAAACCGGCCTCACGTAGCAGCTCGTCACTGGCGCCGGGGATCGTTTTTAAATGGATATAACCATTAAAACGCTCCTCCTGGCGAAGCTTTTTTACGATGCGGACCAATCTTTCCATTGTGTAGTCGGCATTTTTAAAAATCCCCGAACTGAGAAAAAGCCCTTCGATATAATTGCGCCGATAAAAATTCATCGTCAGCTCCACCACCTCTTCTACGGAAAAGGCGGCCCGCTTGATATCGTTGCTGCGCCGCGATACGCAAAATGCGCAGTCAAAAATGCAGTGATTGGTAAGCAGAATTTTCAGCAGCGACACGCAGCGGCCGTCTTCGGTGTAAGTATGGCAAATTCCCGTTCCTTCCGCATCCCCAATTCCTTTATTCTCGTTTTTCCGGTTGCTGCCGCTCGATGAGCATGAAACATCGTATTTAGCAGCATCAGCCAGAATCCCTAACTTCTCACGGATCCGCTCGTACATATCAGAATTTTGCAATTAGTGAAGTTTCCCTAAAATATCGAATGGTGATTTCCAGTTATTAAGAGGTTGCACCGAATGATTATTTGTGCATAAAAATATCAAAACTTTGATACTTATACAATCTTTTAAGGCGGAATGTTTGTAGGTCGTTTATCTAAATTCTCCATTTGCCTGCTAACGGTGGTTGGATCCGCCAGAATATCAGCACATTGTCAGTCCGACGAACCTAAGGTAACCCGCTATAACGGGAAGGTAAGCCAACAGTTCGCCATGAATCGCGATACGCCGATTATCGACCACGCTACCGGAAAGCGTATCAGTTATGAAGCATATGACAATATGCTCAAACGCAATCCAGGCCAATACAAAACCCAGCCTATTTTTGATAAATACGGCAAGCCGTCTGCCTTCGAAATCATTAAAAGAAGTCAGCTGCATATTCAGCAGGATGGTTCCGTCATGCAGAATCCGGATCTGATGCCCGAGATAGGGGAGCCCATCGCCCCGTTCGTCATGCGCGGCCTCGATGGAAAGGAGTATGATTCGGAGAAACTACGGGGTAAATATATTTTGCTGGGATTCTGGGTGCGTTATGAGAAACCTTTATATACATTCGCCAGCACTAAGGTGATTTCCAAATTTATTGATGAAAATAAGGAAAAGGGTATCGAAATCGTATCTCTTGGCACCACGCTAAACACAGAGGACGAATGCCTGGAAGCGATCCCGAAACGGAACTGCGGTTTCATTCCTGTTCCAGAATCTTACGGTTTCAATCACCGGTACAAGATCAGCGAAACGCCCTATTTTATTCTGGTCGACCGCAAAGGCATTATCAAAGCCATGGCGCCGCATACTGAATTTTCAAAAATCAGCGAGCTGGTATTGCGCTAATCAGCCCAAGGCACCGCTGATGCGGTTGTAAAGGTGCTCCGGCTGCCAAATCCTGTGCTTTCCAAGGATCATGCGGCGCGAGGTCCGGTACATGTTATATCCGTTTTCTTGAAGGAATTTTACGCCTGCATGGTTATCCAATGGCAAAATGGCGACCGGTCTTTCCATTAAACGCACTTGAATCAGCGCTGAACCGGCAGCGTGGTTTGCCGCTATAATCGGACCATCGCTCCAGGTTGGAAAGTAAACGCCCTGCAATTCCTGGTTCACATTAACGTAAACTAGGGAATCCTTCAAAAATTCGGCCATCACACCTCGCCGATCCTCACCAGACACGAAGCGGTCGAGCGCATACGCAGCCTCGCGGAAATCTTCTGAAAATGGCCTGATCAGCGTAGACAGTGAGGGCGGTTGAGGAGCGTCTTCCCGTCTCAAATGCGCATATAGTCCTTCTACTTCAAACCCATGTTTCAAATACACCGGATAACCGAATTCCGTGGCGTCGAGATAAATAGTAGCATATCGGTTCGGATCGACACTTTCGATCAGGCTCCGGGTGATGGCGCTCCCCAGCCCTTTGTTCCGGTGTTCGGCATGGGTGATAATGCACGCGAACCAGACCGTATCGGCATGAAAAATCGAGGTTCCGACAGCGACAAGCCGACCATTATCTTCGATCTTGATCGGCTTGCAGCACGGTGATTTTAAAAAGTAGCTGAACCTTGGCCGGATATCCCCCCATCCTTCGGGTTCAAGTTCGGGCAGATAGGCAATGTCATCTTCTGTAAATTCCTGGCAAATCATGGCATGGATAGTTAACCATGCTAAAATGTTAAAAATCTTCCTGCATTTGCTTAAAATGTCTTATTTTTCTTTGCCAACTAATTCCGGAGTAATAGAACATCAGCATAAATACAAATATTAAGATGCTCAAAATGATATATTTATGCTGTGTGAAAACCGTTCGATAAGTCAAAAAGAATACCAATGCCCCGGCATAAAATACCGACGAGGAAAGCGACAGGATTGCCATCTTTTTCAAACGCTGGGTTTGGCGGGCCAATGACGCACGAATGTCACTGTTTACGGATGGATTTTGTATCTGGGAATATCCCAATGCATTATTAATGATGTATAATAAAATGCTGATGATCAGCAATATGTTTACGAAAAGTGGCTTTTGGTTACCATCGAAAGCATCGTAAAAGAGAAATAGGAAAGCGGTAAGTGCGATTATTTCAGCTACGAACTTAACCCGCAGTTTTCTCAGTACCGGATGGTTTCGAACCCGGGTCATCATCGCCAGTTCTTTTTCGGAATGGATTTCCTGGTCGGCATGCTGCCAGTCTGATTTCAGATCATCGATATTCATAGATTTTTTGAGGCTAAAAGTGTCTTCAGTTTTTCTTTAATGCGGTTGAGCTTGACGCCCACATAATTCTCAGAGATGCCTGTAACCGAAGCTATTTCTGCATAGGAATAATCTTCAAGATAAAGTGAAATGAGTGCCCGTTCGGATTCATTCAGCGTACGCAAAGCGCGAAAAAGCCATTCTTCGCGTTCGGAGAAAGTTGTTGCGGGTTCGGCGAGATCGGGAGGCTGATCGGTGAGTGAAATGGCCGGCCTGTGCTTTCGGTAGGAAACGATGGCCGTATTCAGCGCGATCCGGTAAATCCAGGTTGAAACCTTGGATTCGTGCCGAAAGCCGGGAAATGCGCGCCAGAGCTGGTACACGATCTCTTGAAAAAGGTCCTGCTGATCTTCCCGGGTGTTTCGGTACATTTTGCTCACCTTGTGGATGATCCGCTGATGCGCGCCAATCGTTTCCAGAAAAAATTTTTCCATACAAAATCAAATCTTTCCCAATAGGTTGCGGAGATTGGGAAAAACTTATCAAAAGTCACTTTATTTACCAAAGTTTTTTAAAACGAAGCGGTATTATGAACATCATTACAACAGACCAGCTTAAAACCATTCTGGTAAACGAAGATCCGATCGTGATCGACGCTCGGGGAGGGATTGACGCCCTGGAGCGCTACAATCAGGCTCACCTGGAAAATGCCCAGTTTGTAGATCTTGAAACGGATTTGTCGGAAAAGGCCGAAGATCCTTCCCAGGGCGGGCGGCATCCTTTGCCAAGAACCGAGGATTTCGGGCGGTTTTTGGGGGTTTTGGGCATCAGTCCGTCTTCAACAGTTGTTGTATATGACGATAAAAAAGGTGCCAATGCAGCCGCGCGGTTCTGGTGGATGCTGAAGTCCGCGGGACATGAAAAAGTATATGTAGTGAGCGGTGGACTAGATGCGATCGTCGAGGCGGGTATCCAGCCAACCCAAAAAGCGGCTTCGCTGCACGCTTTGGAAGAATATCCCATCACTGGCTGGCAGTTGCCGCTGGTAGATGCCGACGACGTGGCGCTGGCCGCAGCCGATCCTGATTCGATGGTGATCGACGTGCGTGAGCATTACCGTTACCTGGGAGAAAGCGAACCAATCGATCTGTTGGCTGGCCATATTCCAGGCGCCGTCAATATTCCTTACACCTCAAACCTTGACGGTCAAGGCGAATTTATTTCTCCCGCGGACCTGGCAGCAAAATATAAGGAGGCATTAGCCAACAAAGATCCACGCAAAGTAATTGTGCATTGTGGCTCTGGCGTGACCGCCTGCCACACGTTGCTCGCATTGGCTGAGGCAGGTATGCATGGAGCAAGCCTGTATGTAGGCTCATGGAGCGAATGGTCGCGCAATGAAAGACCCATTGCTACAGGAGAAGAATGATCATTCATAGCGGGGCCGGACTGACAAAGTCCGGCCCCGTCGCTTAATGGATCGATTGCAGATATTGATACAGTGAAGAAAGCTCGGCACGCGTGTATTGCGCGGTCATTTTCCACGGCATATCTTCATTTTTAAGGACGCGGCCTTCGGGTGTTTTTCCGGAAGTCAGCGTCGCGATGAACTGCTCTTTGGTCCAATTACCTACATGGCCTGACGAAGTAATGTCAGGAACCGGAGGGAACCCAGGAGCAATTGGTTCTCCACCCTTAAAATTCTCGCGATGGCATCCTGAACACGACACGGCCAGGTATTTGCCCTGCGCGGGACCTTCCGTTGAGTCCGCTACCGCGACCATCGGTTTGTTATGGTCAATTTTTTCCACCGATAAAAGTGGCATTTTGCCCAGGTAGCTCATGACGACGGCTACGGGGCCGAGGTCGTTTTCGGGTAGGACATTGTCGATGTCCGGCACTTGCCGACAGTACGCGACTAGTGACGCCAAGTCCTGCTGTGAAAGCAAAGTGGTTTCGTGAGAAGGCATAAAAATAAGCGGTTTGCCATTTTGGTGCACCCCGTGACGAAGCGCCACTACCCAATCCGATACGTCATAGTTTTCGGGTAGTCCTCCCTTTCCATTTGTAAGATTAGCAGCCACCAGTCTGCCGATAGCCCCATCGTCGTTCATTACTTTACCTTCGAGTTTGCTGCCGTGGCAGTCCTGACAACCCTTGATGGCAACAAGGTGTTTTCCACGCTCAATCGACGTGCTGTCCATCGGAATGTGGATTGTTTCCTTCTCAAATGCATACAGTTTGTTCATGCGGGTTTTCATCGTTACCGACATGTAGGTGTAGGTGCAAATGGCCACCAGGGCGACTCCGGCCAGGACGATGGCTGTCCATTTTAAAATTTTCTTGATCATGGCGTAACATGTTTTTCCCGCAAAACTGGCGAGTAGCATGAGATACTGACCTACGCAAAACGGATAAAAACCTACGACGAAGGGATTTCGTCGACTAATCGGGCCGTTTGCTCAGAAAGAAGCACTTGAAGTTACTTACCGGCGTATTTTCGTGCTGAGATCAACCATTTTTCGTCCTATGGCAGCCACCGTTATCCATTCAACCGACGTTTTTGATATCAATCCGCTTCCCAACCCGCAGATGCTGAACCCAGGCATAAGGGCCTCCAATCCCGGCGAATTTGTGACGCGGTTTCATCCTAAGGTTGGGCACGTGAAATTCAAAAGCCTGATGTTCTCTCATATGCACGTAATGAACCTGCATTGGGCCTCCGACTCGGATCTGGTCGCTTACGAAAGCTCGCCGACGAACACTGTTAATATCAATTTCCATATGGCCGGCAGGCAGGACACCACTTTCGAGGGAATCCAGTGTGAACTGAATATGGCACCCGGAAGACATAATCTCGTGTATTCGCCCGGAGGAGGATATATCAACCGGATTCACGCACACGAACCCGCCGAAATGTTTCACATCAGCCTGGATAAAATGTATTTCGCCGACATTATCGGATGCGATGATCGTTGGAGCGAGAAAATGCAGGATAACCTGTTGAACGACCGCCCGTTTTCCGGCATTAAGGGTACGCTCGACCTGACGCCGCTTATGCAACGGGTGATTATGGAGATAAAGCAATGCAGGGAGGTAGGTACAATGCGAAATTTGTTGGTTCAATCCAAAGTGCTGGAACTGCTCGCATTGCAAATCGACCAGTTCCGTGGGTCGATGCGGGTGGTCAGCGGCATTTCGGTTGCCGATATGGATAAGTTGTATCAACTTAAATACTTTCTGGACAACCATTTTCTGGAAGAACATTCCCTTTCGGAACTATCAAGAATGTGCCTGTTAAATGAATTCAAAGTGAAAAAAGGTTTTAAAGAGTTGTTTGGCACCACTGTTTTTGGTTATCTGCGTGAACTGCGGATGAATTACGCAGAACGCCTGTTGCTTGACTCTTCGCATTCCGTGGAAGAGGTTTCCGAGATACTCGGTTACGAGCATGCGCAGCACTTTTCAATAGCATTTAAAAAATACCGGGGAACTAACCCTTCGAAGATTAAAGCCGGAAAAATATCAACATAAAATGCTCCTGATGACAATGAAAAAGTTTTTAACGCTGGTCAGTTTATTGATAATGAGTGCCTACGTATCTGTGAGCGTCAAGGAATGGCAAATTGCCGATGGATACAAGATCAGGTTCGATGGTAAGTATGCGCATGGTACGTTCAACAAAATGGCAGGAAAAATCCGGTTTGAACCCGCACACCCCGAGCAAGCACAGTTCGAGGTGTCAGTGGATGTAGCCTCCATTGATACAGGTATCGAACTGAAAAACAAGCACGCCAGAAGCGACAAGTGGTTCGACGCGGAACAGTTTCCGCGCATTAATTTCCTCTCGAAATCGGTTAGCAGGACTGATACCGGTTTTGTAGTACGGGGCGAGCTGGAATTAAAGGGGATTAAAAAGGAAATAGCTATTCCTTTTGGCTTCACGACCTCTGGGAGCCAGCCGCTCTTTTATGGAAAGTTTAAAGTTAACCGGGGCGACTTCGGAATCGGAAAAGTGAATGGCAAGGAATCCGATTCTACTGCAGTGGAAGTCTCGGTGCCTGTACTCGCTTTCAAATAGGCCTTTAATCTTTTTGCAGATCTTCCAATTGTCGCAGCAATTCCTGAAGTTCTTGTTCCGCCGCTTCCAATGATCGCATTTCCGTATTTGCTACGATATTTTGCGCCGGGTCGTCGAAATTTTTTGATTCCTCCATTACCTCCGGGTTTTCGCGATTCTCTGGTGAAAAGGCAATTTCTTCTTCCAGATTCGTACGCTCGAATTCGATCTGCTGGCGCTTAGCCAGGATTCTATCTTCGAGTTGCTGTTTTGTATGTGCGGTGCTCATCGATATTCAGTTTTCCATTTACCCAAAATAACTAAGCCAGCAGCCCCGCCCGACGCCCTCGCTGCCGATAATTTGTTCAATCCAGCCGGATGTTAAATAGAATACTTTACTGAAATACCCCCATTGCAACTTGGGAGCTTCACACCAAATGCTCATGAGATACTTCACACTGATGCTTGCACTCTTCGTTGCACCGCGTGACACATCGGCGCAAAGTCTGACGACCAATCTTCCCATCGTGGTAATCAATTCCGACCAGGCAATCCAGGATGAGCCGAAGGTAGGCGCCACCATGAAAATCATCTTCAACGGTGAAGGTCAGCTCAATTCCTACGACGATATTGATAACCCGGCCAGCTTGAATTACGATGGCAGGATAGCCATTGAAACGCGGGGTTCCAGTTCGCAGCTCTCTCCCAAGAAATCTTATGGTTTTGAAACGCGGCAGGCCGACAACATTTCGAACCGGAATGTTTCGCTGCTGGGCATGCCGAGTGAAAACGACTGGATTTTAAACGGGCTTGTTTTTGACCCGACATTATTGCACGACTATCTGGCATATAGCTTTTCCCGGAATCTGGGCCATTATTCGGCGAGAACGGTTTTCTGTGAATTGTTTGTCAACAGCGACTATCGGGGCGTATATATGCTGCAGGAGAAGATTAAAATCGACGGTGACCGTGTAAACCTGCTCGAAATGTCGGCGAACGACAACGCAGCTCCTGCGGTGACAGGGGGATATATTATTAAGGCTGATAAGACAACCGGCGGTGATCCGGTGGCGTTTGTCATGGATGGCAATCACCTGAATGGCTACGACGAGACTATCGATTTCGTTCATGACACACCGGAACCCTCGTCTATAACCGGTTCGCAAAAGACTTACATCGAATCGATTTTCCGCGATCTGGAAGCTAAGGCGGCCGCCAACAACGCTTCTGTTTCGAATGGTTTTCCTTCGGTTATTGATGTGCCGACATTTATCGATTATATGTTGGTAAGTGAATTGGGGGGCAGTATCGATGCCTATAAATACAGCACTTACTATCACAAGGATCGAAACGGAAAGCTCCGGGCCGGACCTGTATGGGACTTTAACTATGGCTTTGGCCTGGTGGGAGGAACGCCCGACTGGCGTTCGCAACCTGCCTTCTGGCAATTTGAAAATGGCAATAATGAAGGCCCTAAATTTATTAGACAACTATTTTATAATCAGAATTATAGGTGTTATCTGTCGCGCCGGTGGAACCAGATGAGCCAACCCAATGCAGCGTTAAATATTAATCAGATCCACGGGACGATCGATTCGATGAAAAGCTGGCTGGCGAATGCAGCGGCGAGGGATAATGCGAGGTGGGGGACGATCGGAAATTTCAATGACCGTATTAATTATTTGAAACAGTTCGTCACGGACCGTAGCAACTGGATGACGGCTAATATAGGTCCGTTCGGCAATTGTGCGAACCCGGTATTACCGCAGCTGGTGATCAATGAAATCATGTATAATCCGCCCGCCGGGCCATTTGGAAGCAGTAATGATCAGGAATTTATTGAAATAAAGAATATTGCCGGTACTGCTGCTGACCTTTCGGGATTGTATTTCGCAGGACTCGGTCTCACATACCAATTTCCAGCAGGAAGCACGCTGGCTGCTAACGGTTTACTGGTAATCGCCAGTAAGAGCGCGGTTTTTGCTTCCAAATACGGCAAGCAGGCCTTTGGACAATTCACCAGAAATCTTTCAAACAAATCCCAAAAGCTCACACTATCTGATGCTTTTGGAAACATCATCGATCAGGTTGAGTATTTGGATAGCGCCCCGTGGCCTGCAACAGCGGACGGAGGCGGAAAATCCCTGGAATTATTGAATCCTTCATCCGATAATACCAATGGCGAGAACTGGTCTGTCCGCGAGGCCAATGGCGGAAGCCCGGGCGTAGATAATTTCGGAGCACTTCCCGTGCGTTTGGCATCGTTCAGCGCTTCTGCCGAAGGATCGCAGACACGACTAAGCTGGACGGTAACGGAGGAAACAAATTTCAATCGATATGTTGTGGAAGGCAGCCAGGACGGGAAGACATTTGTCAAGATCGGCGAGGTGCCGGGGCAGGGGATGGAATTTTATGAATTCGTAGACACCATTCCCTTCTCCGGCAACAATTATTACCGTTTGCAATGCCTCGATCTGGACGGAACCTATGCTTACAGCAGAATAGTGTCGGCGTTCATACAAGGTAATGGTGGTTTTGATTTATTCCCGAACCCTACCGACTCATATCTGCAAGTGCAGTGGACTAGCCCTGCGAAGGCCACGACGAGCTTTGACATTTACGACATTAATGCAACAGGCCGCCTGAACGACGTCAAATTGGATAAGAACAATTCGATAGATGTTTCCCGCCTTCCCCCAGGGATATATGTCATCCGCGACACGCGCAATGCCGGTTCTCGTGGGAAACGTTTTATGATTATCAGGTAACCATTTGAGCAATGATTTTGATAAATAATTATTTCATATTCAAAGCTCTCTTTAGAAACCCTCCTAAAAAGCTGGCCGCGAAGGTCAGGATCATTGCGCCGTACAGACTAAAATTTTCGAGCTCCTGCCGGGCGCCGTCAGTTGGAAGTGTAGTCAAAAGAAAATAACCTGTCAGCATAAAAGTACATTGCATGATAGCCAACAACCAACCTTTGTAAGGCTCGACAAAGCCGATAGAAATCGCAGCGAAAACTGCCACCAAGTACGGCAAGTGAATGCTTTCGGCGCTTTTGACTACATAAATCAGTAAAGCGCTGGTCATGACAATCATCGCCATATTGATAGCAAGCCGTTTGTCAAAAAAAGGCGCTTTGGACACAGGTTTACCAGAAGTTGTTTTAAGGGCCTCCTTCAACTCCTCGGCGTGCAAATGGTCCAGATTGGCTTCGTTAACCCGGCCAAGTCGGGTTAACGCCTTTGCCCGCCATAGGTAGGGAGCTTCGCTCTGCTCTTCGGAGGTACTTACTGCTCTGTCGAATGCAGAGAGTGCATTTTCGGTTTCGCCTTGCTCCAAATAAATTTTGCCCATTCCGAGATGAAGCTCGTAAACCTGGTCGTCGTAGCTAAGGCCACTCTGTATGTCTTTCAAAGCCGAAACATTATCTCCAAGCTTATGCTGGCACAAACCTCGGTAAAGATAAGCAATGCTGGATTTGGGCTTTTGCCGGATTCTGGCGTCGAAATAGTCGTATGCTTTACCGGTTTGCCCGTTTTCATATAAGATAATGCCCTCGGCGAGGGCGGCTGCTTCTTTTTCGCTTGGGGTTCGGAGGTCGGCGTAGTTGCGGAGGTAATAGATGTATCCGAAAAAAGCGATAACGATAAGAAATTCCATATGATCTGCTGATTCGAGGCATTTAAATGATGCCAAAATTCGCTACCGCGGTCCGCAAATCAAAAGAGAATTATGTGTTTAACGTGATAGGCTATGTGGTTGGTCACGTGCTTTGTCAGACGAGAATTACGATAGTTGCCTCGGCATCGGTGTCTGCACCGGGAACAGAGTAGGAGATGGCGATGCGTTTACCGGTATTTTCCGCCAGTTCAAGCAATTGAAAGACCTTTTCTTCCCCTTCGATGCGCAGCGCCTGGTATAAAATGTTCCCATAGTCGAACTCGTGGGAACCCAGTCCTTTTTTTAATGCAGCCAGTTGGTACCGGTCGAATATTTCCTTTCCTGACATGAAGTGCAACATTTGATATGATATTGCAGGTGAATTTGCCCGAAAGATGCTCCAACCGGCACCAAAGTTGCATGGGGTTAATTTAAATGTTTGGGAAGCGGGATATTTTGGCTGGTTTCATCTGCCAGCGGTATGCCCCGTAATGTTTGCAAAGGAATAAGTCCCGACCAGATAGGTAGTGCCAGATCCTCAGGTTCGTCCTTTGGCATTCCATCTCTGATCTTCGCGGAAGCCTCGTCAAATGAAAATGCCAGCGCAGTTGTTTTCCGCACTTCGCTGTCGGTCATAGGGCGCAGGTACTCCCAGCTGTTTGGAACGATCTTGTTGGTAAGCCATTCAAAAGCAGCTCTTTTTGTCTCGATGTCCTCGACTTTTTCCGCTTTCGAAAAAATGATAGCTGACCGGTAGTTCACGGAATGGCTAAACGCCGACTTCGCCACCACCAATGCGTCGGCCAGCATCACGGAAATGCAAACCGGAACGCCTTTCTCTATTTCCCGGATGAAGTGGCTTCCTACCGAACCGTGAATGTAAATTTTGTTTTCGTAGCGGACAAAAGCCGTCGGAATGGAGAACGGCCTATTGTCCACGGCATAGCTAATAGTGCAAAACAGTGCTTCGTCGAGAATGGAGCAGATTGTTTCATGCTCATAATGCGTCCGCTTGGCCAGACGGCTTGGTACGAGATAGGGTGGTGGCGTGTTCATGTGCTTTGTTTTCCTCGAAATTATGGCTTAATTGGCCTATCGTTCTAATCCAATCTTTTAAATAGAGGTAGTCCAATCATGATGAATGTTCTGTCCACCCTTATTACGCTTGAAAAGGGAGGAAAGCAGCCGGTTTACATTCAGATCGCCAACCAGTTGATGTCGCTGATCAAAGACGGTACGCTGCAATCCGGCTATCGCTTATTGAGTACCAGGCAGTTGGCTTCTTTCTTGAAAGTCCATCGTCGGACCGTCGTGCAGGCTTACGACGAACTGCTTGCGCAGGGTTGGCTGGAAAGCCAGACAGGAAATGGCACATTTGTCGCTAAAAACCTTCCTGAAATACGGCTCGTGTCTATCCAGATGGAAGATACTGCCGGTCGCGACCCTTTGAAAATCGCCGGATTTCGCTTCAACAGACCGGAACATCTTAATAAGCCGGTTTTGAAAGCCGGCTTACGGCTGCACCTGGACGACGGCTTTCCCGATCCCCGGCTCGCGCCTTTGGAAGACTTGTCGAGGGCCTACCGCAGCCAGTTGCTGCATGGCAATCCATATTTGCGGCTTGGCTACGGCGAAACCAGCGGTACAAACTGGCTTAGGCAGGAACTGTCCGCCCATTTGAACGAGACGCGCGGACTGAAAACCTCACCTGCCAACATTCTCATCGTCAGGGGAATGATTATGGGTATGTACCTGGCCGTAACCAGCCTTGTCAAGTCCGGCGATTGCGTTGTTACCGATGCCCCGGGGTGGTTCGGGGCATCCATGAACTTTACCCAGGCGGGCGCGAATATCTTTCATGTGCCAGTGGATGAGCACGGTATGGACGTAGATGCGCTGGAAGAGCTCTGTTTTAAACAGTCGGTCAGAATGGTGTACGTCACCTCTCACCATCAATATCCCACCACCGTCGCTTTACGGCCCGATCGCCGGATCAAGCTTCTCAAACTGGCTGAAACGCACGGTTTTGTGATATTTGAAGACGATTACGATTACGATTTTCATTATCTCAGCAAACCGCTGCTTCCGCTTTTCGGCGCCGATCGCGCCGGGATGGTGCTTTATTGCGGCTCGTTTACTAAAACCATGTCACCGGCGTTCCGGATTGGTTATCTGGTCGGGCCCGAGGACGTGATTGCGCACCTGGCGTCGCTTCGGCGTATTATCGACCGGCAGGGCGATGTGATGCTCGAAAATGCCGTCGCCGAATTGCTGCAAACCGGTGTGATACAGCGCCATTTGCGGAAATCGGTACGCGTATACAAGCAGCGCCGTGATTTTTTCTGTGAACTTTTGAAAACCGAGTTGTCCGATCACGTCCGTTTTGACGTACCCGACGGCGGAATGGCCGTTTGGACGAGTTTCGATCCTGGCATCGACGTTCCAAAGCTGGCTGCCAGAGCCGCAAAGAAGGACCTTTATTTCGCGGATGGAAAAGTTGCGGGATATCCTCCCCACTTCAGGAACTATATACGCCTCGGATTCGCTTCTTCTGATCCGGGGGAACTCGAGGAAAGTGTCAGGATAATCAGGGATTTGTTATGATCGGAAAAGTTATAGGGGCGTACCGCACTTCGTTCAGTGGGCTAAGCAGGGAAACCTGGTTGCTGAGCCTGGTGATATTAGTGAACCGTTGCGGATATATGGCCGTGCCTTTCATGAGTATGTATATCACGCAAAGCCTGCATCGAAGTATTGGGGACGCAGGCATTATCATCACACTTTTCGGTGTCGGCTCCGTGCTCGGAGCTATGGCGGGAGGCTATCTTACCGATAAACTGGGCTTTCACCCCGTGCAGATCGGAAGCCTGGTGCTAAGCGGAGTGTTTTTTGTCCTTTTTGGCTTTGTGACCGATTTTGTACTGCTCTGTTTCCTGATCATTGTCCTCAGTTTTTTTGTGGAAGCTTTCAAACCGGCTAATCAAACTGCCATTGCCGCCTATTCGACGCCGGAAAACCTGATGCGCTCCTACGCACTCAATCGTCTTGCCACCAATATCGGCTTTGGTTTTGGTACCGGAGTGGGAGGGTTGCTGGCGGCGATTAACTATCATTTGTTGTTTTGGGTAGATGGCATTGTGTATGTCCTTGCGGGGCTGCTGATTGTGATACTATTACCCAAAAGAAAACCCGCTACCCGAAACGACTTTCGCGAAGAAGCGAATGTAAGCACAGGTTCGCCGTGGCGCGACGCTTTTTTTGTGCGCTTCCTGGTGCTGGTTACCTTATATATGCTGTGCTTCGTGGTGTTGTTCCGACTGGTACCCGTTTACTGGAAGCAGGAAATGGGCATTGGCGAGTCTAGCATCGGGATTTTGCTGGGAATGAATGGACTGATTATCGCGCTGTTCGAAATGGTATTGGTACAAAATCTTGCGAATCGTAAACCTGACTATTTCTACATGGTGTCGGGACCCGCTTTTAGTGCCATAGCCTTTCTGGCGCTGGTGATGCCCTCTGTCCTTCCCGTAGTATTGGCAGTAGTCACCGTGGTGCTTTTTACCACGGGTGAAATGCTGGCTTTCCCTTACCTGAGCACGTTCGTTATGAACCGGGCGAGCGATTTGAACCGGGGCAAATATTCGGCGGCCTATTCGGTGTCACAGGCTATCGCGCAGATTATAGGCCCGATGATGGGTGCTTATGTGGCAGGACGTTGGGGCTATAGTGCCCTGTGGATACTGCTTATTGTGATCAGCTGCACGTGTGCGCTCGGGTTCCGGTCGTTGTTTCAGCGCAACCTTGCCTTATGAAATGGACTGATCCTTCGGCTCTTCACCTTTCTGGACTTGTTCCAACTGCCCTTTTAAAGCATTGATCCTGTCGGCTTCCAGTTCGAGGGCTTTGCGCTGAAGGTCGATGAGGTCGTCTTTTTTGATCATAATATATTGCTCTCTCGGTTCTTCGAGCATGGGTACTTCGCCTACTAGCTGGGCGACGGTGGTGTCGAATATCTCGGCCATCATCCGAAGTTCTGCCAGGGAGGGATCGTTCCTTCCAGTTTCCCAGTTGGAGATAACCGCCTTCCCCGATTTTTTTAATGCCTTGGCCAGTTTATGCTGGTTCCAGCCCTTCAATTCGCGGTATTTTTTAATGCGTTCGCCAACAATTGACATTAGTTAGAAGTTTAATATAAAAATACTTGACTTTGATATAGTTAATCTGTACTTTTGATCATACTAGTACTTACCGGTATTAGTAAAGCGCAAATTACAATTTTTAACACACACCTCCCATAAAGATGACAGAGCTACAAGCAAGAGTCTCCGAGTATGGTGGTCTGTCCATCAAGGAGCGCCTGTTAATCAGGTTTATGAAATCGAGAAACATTGTGGGTAAGAACTGGCGTGGCGTTCTTGCGGAACGTGACCCATTTTTCAACACCAAGCTTGGTGGAGACTACTTAACCTCAGTGGCACAGGCAGTTTCGGATAGCAGTCGCGGTAACGTTGACCGCATCGAGAGGGTTACCATCGCCCTTGAAAAGGTGGCAGGCATTACTCCCGTTCCAGTCGTTTAGGTAATTATTTGTCGGCCAGTTTCGCTTATTTTTCGGGGCACTGAAAAGTCTTGGAATGAGTGGGCTACGCCCGAGGAAGACTTTGGATTCTAGTTCTGATTCTTCGATCCGACCTAAGAATGCATCGGTATTGGGTATTCGGGGTTCAGTATTACTGAACCCCGAACTAATTCAATTTTTATTATCGCTGGCCGATGGGGAGGCGAAGATGCCGGTGTCGAAGCCGTCAATACTGACCATGTTTTTCCGTGCCCAGTAATTCTGAATACCGTCGGGGCTCTGTTTGCGCGCCCAGATGGCAAGATCCTCCCTTTCCCGGTTATAATCCATGAACGGCACGGCCATGCCGCATGAGCTTTGTACGAGGTTTACCTGTATGTCAATTAATTGTCTCGCTCCCTCAAGCGGTGCGAAAAGGGGATAGTATTCACTCCATTCCGCACTGCCAGAGTGGTAGGTTTTGCCGTGTCCGTACAATCTCAAAATCAAAGGTTTTCCTTCAAATGCGCAAAACATGATGGTAATGCGATCATTATGAAGCAAATGTGCGGCAGTTTCATTGCCGCTGCCTGTTACATTGAGCCACATTACACGGTTGGGGCCGAGGATGCGGAACGAATCCATCCCCTTTGGCGAAAGGTTTACTGTGCCCGTTTCCGCCGCAGTGGCTACGAAAAATATCTTTTGTGCCTGAATGAAGGCTTGCAAATCGTCTGTGATATGGTCCAGTTGCTTAGCCATAGTATTAAAAGATGGTGTTCTAGATTTTCTTTCCCTGGATCCGGTAGGCATTTAAAATTGCCAGAAGGGCCACGCCGACATCGGCAAACACAGCTTCCCAGAGTGTAGCGACGCCGCCCGCACCAAGCGCCATGACCGCCACCTTCACGGCCATGGCCAATGAAATGTTTTGGTATACAACAGATTTTGTGATTTTTCCGATCTTCACAGCCGATGCGATGCGGGATGGCTGGTCGTTCTGTATCACAATATCGGCCGTTTCAATGGTGGCGTCCGAGCCTAATGCACCCATCGCGATGCCGGCGTCGGCGAGCGCGATCACAGGCGCGTCGTTTACGCCATCACCTGCAAATGCGATGTGCTTGCCCTGGTTTTTAAGCTCTTGGACGATCCGGACTTTGTCTTCAGGCAAAAGCCCGCCGTAACTCTTCTCAATGCCTAACTCTCCTGCAACCTTTGTGACAACGGCTTCTTTATCGCCCGACAGCATAATGGTTGTGATGCCTAGCTTTTTGAGTTCTGAAACAGCCATTGCGGCGTCTTCTTTTATCTCATCGGCGATTAGAATGTGCCCTGCATAAGCACGGTCGACGGCAACCATGACGATCGTTTCGATAATCGAAGCAAGTTCGTGGGGATAGCTAACATTATATTTATCAAGAAGTTTGGAGTTTCCCGCCAGAATGTTTCGTCCGTCTACATCGCCTTCGAGTCCATGGCCCGCAATTTCCTGCACATTCGCAGGTTTTGTGAGTTCAATACCACCTGCATAGGTAACGACCGCCCTGGCCACTGGATGGGTGGAATAGCTTTCAAGTGATGCCGTCAGGTGCAGGAAATCGGCGTTATCAAGGAGTGTATCGACTTTTTGAACTTGAAAAACCCCTTTGGTAAGTGTGCCGGTTTTATCCGAAACCAAAGTGTCGATTTTGGTAATAATATCCAGAAAATTAGCGCCTTTGACCAGAATGCCGTTTCTGGAAGCCAAGCCGATCCCGCCAAAATACCCGAGCGGAATAGAGATTGTCAATGCGCAGGGACAGGCGATCACCAGGAACACCATGCCCCGGTAAAGCCACTGGTCGAAATTGTAATTGTCTACAAAAAGCAACGGGCCGATGATGATAAGTAATGCGAGCAGGAATACTATTGGTGTGTAAATGCGAGCCAATCGGCTGATCAGCAATTGGGTAGGGGCTTTTCGTGCGCTTGCTTCCTGCACCATTTCCAGTATACGCGAAAGCTTGGAATCCTTGAATAGCGTATTTACTTCGATTTCGGCGGACTTTTCGATGGCGATCATTCCTGCCAGCACTTTCTCACCTTTTTCGATGATCTGGGGTTTGGGCTCGCCGGTCAATGCGGCTGTATTAAATGTCGCTGATGACGAGCTGATAACGCCATCCAGCGCTACCTTTTCACCCGCTTTGACTAATATCGTCTCGCCAATTTGAACCTCGCCGGGTGCTATTTGAAGCGGTTTGCCATCGCGGAGCACAGTGACGCTGTCGGGCCGGATGTCGAGCAATGCTTTGATTGATCGTTTGGACCTGCTCACCGCAATGTCCTGAAATAGCTCACCGATTTCGTAAAAGATCATCACCGCAACCCCCTCGCTGAATTCGCCGATATAGAATGCACCGAAAGTGGCGATCGTCATCAATGTAAATTCATTGAAAAAATCGCCCCTGCTTGCCTTCCGGAATGCCAATGCCACGGTTTTGTTTCCCGCGAGGATGTATGCTACGGCCATCATCCCGATCTCCACCGGACGGGGAACTTCTATTTTGGCAATGTAGGTAATGGTCAGAAACGCAGCTAGTATGATGAGGCTCAGCCATAACATCCAGCGACCTTTCAGAATGCCCGCATCCCCGCCATCCCCATGGCTGTGATCGCCGTGGTCATGGTCATGGTCGTGATCATGGTCGTGGTTATGATTTTGCCCGCGGGAATGCTTGGTGTTTGTTTCCGCTGCGCAGCAGTCGTCGTGTTGATGAGTGGGGCTTTTTTCGTCGAGTTTCATAATGCAAACATGCTAATCCAAATGTTGATCCGTCGAGCGCTTCCCGGCTAGCGCCGCCAGAGGATCATTACAAATGTAGGTTGCAAATGCATGCAACAGGGTTACAGGTGCTGAAAATCAGCTAATTGCAATGTTGTTGCGAATTTATGTGGACTATCGGTCAGCCACTTGTACATTGAGATAATGTGAAATTTTGATTTGTTATAACAAATTATAACTTGTAATATGCTCACCAAAATTCGCAGGATCGGAAATTCCCGGGGAATCCTACTTTCCAAAACAATGTTGGACCAGGTTGATATTGACGAATACGTTGATGTCGAAGTCAAAGGCAATGCTATCGTGATCATCCCTGCGAGTAACAACCCCCGTGAGGGTTGGGCGGATCGTTTTCGTTCGGAGGATAGTAACACCGACGAGGACTTGTTGGGCGATTTGGCAAATGCATTTGACGATTCGGAATGGGAATGGTAGTCAAGCGGTTCGACATGTTTTTCGTGTCCCTTGATCCGACGGTCGGAATTGAGATCAAAAGAGCGAGGCCTTGCCTGATTATTTCTCCCGATGAAATGAACGATCACCTTAAGAAAACTCTTCGCATAAGTAGTCAAGGATATTGCGCTTTAATCAACTCCCCCAATTTTCGTAACCCCGCATCGATCAGCGCATTATACGGCGCGCCGAAGCTGATCCGAATATAGTTGCTGAACCGGGCATCGGTGCTGAATATCTGGCCAGGGGCGATGCTGATGCTCTCCTGAATGGCGTTTTCGAAAAGTTCGAATGCATTTACTTGCTTGTTCAACTCGATCCAGAGAACATACCCGCCCTGCGGCCTGACAAGCTTTGTGTCCGACGGAAAATAATCGGCTATCGCCTGAATGTAGCGCAGGCATTGCGTGTGAAGCGATTTTCGCAAGTGTCTCATATGCAAATCATAACGCCCTGTTTCAAAGAAATTAGCGACCGCAGCTTGCGTAGGAGTTGCGGAGGAGACGGTGTGCATTATTTTATTACTCAATACCTTATCCTTAAACTTTCCTGGAAGACACCAGCCAACGCGGTAACCAGGCGCGAGTGTCTTGGAGACAGAACCACAGAGCATGATCAGCCCTTTTTTATCGTAGCTTTTACAGGTAGCCGGCCTCGTTTTACCAAAATACATTTCGCCATAAATATCGTCTTCGATCAGCGGGATCTCCCTTTCAGCGAGCATATTGACAAGCTGTTTTTTTCGGTAATCGGGCATCAGCGCACCGGTGGGATTGGAGAAATTCGGGACAAACAGGACGGCTTTCACCGGAACAGTTTCAAGCGCTTTTTCAAGGTATTCAAGATCGGCACCCTCGTCGGGATGGCAGGGAATTTCCAGTATTGTAAGGCCCAGACTCTTCATGATATTAAATATTCCGAAGTAAATCGGGTTCTCGATGGCGACGGTATCGCCTGGCTCGGTGACGGCTTTAAGGCAGAAAATGAGCGCTTCCATGCAGCCCTGCGTCGTAATTACATCGTCTTCGCTGACATTTCCCTTCCAGTTGAATGCATATTTGGCAATCTGTTTGCGTAACGTGCGGTTGCCCTGGACTTCCTCATATTGCGTGCAGCTGTGCGGGCTCTTTCGTAACGCTTCGATCATCGCCTTGTTTAATTTGGCTTCGGGGATCAGCTCGGCCGAAGGAGCCGCAACCGAGAGCCGGATGACCCGTTCATGCGTCATAGTTTTATAAACTGTTCTGATCATTTCGTCGACATTAGCCTTTTCGATCAACGGGCCCGGTGGTTCCGCTTTCAATCTTTCCGGCGCATTCAAAGGCGAAAAGCGGACAAAGTACCCCGATTTCGGCCGGGCCTCAATAATGCCTTTGTTTTCCAGCTCCACATACGCTTTGAATGCGGTACTGAGGCTGATGCCCTGTTCCTTACTCAATGCACGAAGCGATATGAGTTTGTCGCCCGCTTTCAAAATGCCTTTTTCAATCTGCGCCGACAAGCGGTCGGCGATTTGGGAATAGAGGAAATCCTCGCGAACATTGTCTTCCGTTACCATTTTTTTAGATTCTAATCTGTTCTGCTCAAAAATAACAAAAGTGAATCTGTTTTCTTAACGATTAGGGCGAGAATTTTGTGGCGTCAAATATAAAAGGGCTATGAAAGGTAATCTGACAGCATATATCGCATTGATCCTCGTGTGTTTCTTTTGGGGCACCACCTACCTGGCGGCAAGCATTGGCGTATCAGGTTTTCCGGCTCTGTTCTTCATGGGGTTCAGGAATGTGGTCGCGGGTGCATTGCTGTTAAGCTTTTTAGTTTTGAGAAACAGATCATTTTCATGGACGTTGCGCGATATCGGATTGCAACTCGTTCCTGGCTGGTGTATGATCACGTTTGGCACCGGGCTCGTGGGATGGTGTGTTCAATTCATTCCGAGCGGTCTCGCAGCATTACTGTACGCTACTGTTCCTCTTTTTACGATCTTGGTTAACCTGCTTGCGAGGAAAGAGGAGCGTATCAATGTGCATATTGCGGTCGGGATGTTGATGGGGCTTGTCGGCATAATGCTCGTGTTTCGGGATAACCTGGAATATTTGACTGATAGTAAGTCATTTATGGGTATTTGTGTGACCCTGGCGTCGTGTGTGTTGTGGAGCCTGGGTGGATTGTATACCAAAAGCTATCAAGGCCGAACAGATCCGTTTTTCAATGCTGCGATCCAGATGATGGCCGGTGGGATGGGGCTTTTTGTGCTGAGTGCATTGAATGACGACTGGGGGAATCTCCCTGAATTGCAAACACAGTCGCTGCTGGCGCTCTTATACCTTATATTTTTCGGCTCTATTTTAGCCTACGCTTCGTATCTATTTGCCATGTCCAGGTTGCCGGCGGGGTTGGTGTCTATTTATGCTTACATCAATCCCCTGGTGGCGCTGGTATTAGGTTTCTTTATATTGAATGAAAAAATTACATGGCTAACGACCCTTGCGTTCGCTGTGACGATCGGCGGTGTATTTCTTGTAAACCGGGGTTATCAGCTGCAAAAAAGAAAGAATGAGTTAACCGTCCTGAAAATCCATGAGCAATAGCACCTTCATTACATTGTATAGCCGCGACATTAAAAAGCTCCGGAACGAAATTGGTCAGTACCAGAATGAAGACACACTATGGGTGCAATTGCCGGGTACGATCAACACCGGCGGTAATCTCTGCCAGCATCTGATCGGCAATTTGCGCACCTATATTGGCCTCACGCTTGGAGGGTATGGCTACGTTCGCGACCGTGATGCGGAGTTCAATCGAAAAACATTTACCCAAAAACAAATGCTCGTCGAGCTCGATACGCTTCATGAAATCGTGATCGGGACATTGGAGACGCTGGAAGATGCTACCATGAATGAGGAATATCCGCGGAAAGTGCTCGATATGTTCCCGGAACAATCTGTTCATCTGATTCTTACGCACTTGCTGTCGCATCTCTCCTGGCACCTTGGGCACATCAATTACCATCGGCGCTGGGCTATGCAAATGCAATCAACACAACAGTAAATATAAATAGCCATGAATTTGAAAGAACAATCGGCGCAATCCTTTGCCAGGCAATGGATCGACGCCTGGAACAGCCATGATCTGGCGGCAATTATGTCGCTTTACGCTTCGGAAATCCGCTTTTATTCGCCCTACATTATCAAACTGGGTATGAATGGAGAAGGTGTGATTACGGATAAAGCCGAACTGGAAAAATACTTTTCCAAGGCACTCGACATCTATACTGACTTGTATTTCGATCTCCAAGAAGTTTTGGTTGGAGCCAATTCTTTGATCTTGTATTATAAAAGTGTCAGCAATCGAATGGCGGCAGAACTAATGGAACTCGATGAAGCTGGTAAAATCATTTTAGTTAATGCGCATTATAATCATTAGTCATGTTTGAAATATTTGATAATGAGTTAAATAACCTGGAAACAATTTTTGATCAGGTAAAAGCTAACAGCCTGGATTTTCTGGAAAACCTTGCAGACCGGCCAACTTCAATCACAGATCTTAGCATTCCAGCGACGGAATTGGCTAATGAAGGGCCGGGCGCATTGGGCGGTTTGGATCTGTTTAAAAGACATTACGAGAAATTGATGGTCGCCAGTCCGGGACCGCGGTATTGGGGTTTTGTCACAGGCGGTGCCACGCCAGCTGCGATCGCCGGGGATTGGCTGACGGCCGTTTACGATCAGAATACACAAAGCACACAAGGTGATGGTGACGTTTCGGCGATCATTGAAAAGGAGGCAATCCGACTGCTTTGCCAATTGCTGCATTTGCCGGAAGATTTTGATGGTGGTTTTGTAACGGGTGCTACGATGTCGAATTTCACTGGTCTAGGCGTCGCCAGGCAATGGGCTGGTGCGCGTGCCGGTCGAGACATATCGCGTGAAGGCGTTGCTGGCGACATCGTAATAATGGCTGCCACGCCGCATTCGTCGGTAATCAAATCGCTTTCTATGCTTGGACTGGGCAGTGCCAACATCGTGCGAATTCAAACGCCCGAAGGGCGTGAGGCGATCGACCTGGCAGACTTTGAGCAGCAACTCGAAGCACACAAGGGGCGGCCCGTTATTGTCAATTGCAGTGCGGGAACAGTAAATACCGTCGATTTTGATGACATTAAGGCAATCATTGCATTAAAGAACAAATATCATTTTTGGTTGCATATTGATGCGGCATTCGGAGGGTTTGTGGCCTGTCTGCCGTCGCACCGGCATTTGCTCGAAGGCTGGGAACACGCCGACAGCATAACTATCGACTGCCACAAATGGATGAATGTGCCGTACGACAGCGCCGTTTCGCTGGTTCGGAAGGAGCATAACAAATTGCAGATCAGTACTTTTCAAAATTCCAATGCGCCTTACTTGGGGGATACGTCGGACAACTTTTCCTATCTCAACTTTCTGCCCGAAAACTCCCGCCGCTTTCGCGCATTGCCGGCATGGTTCAGTCTTACGGCCTATGGACGCAACGGTTTCGAATGGATCGTTCGCAATAGCATCGAGCGCGCACAGGAATTCGGAAGTTATATCGAATCCAGCGAAAATTTTGCGCTGGTGGCACCTGTTCGGCTTAATGTCGTCTGTTTTCGTTTGAAAAAAGACATTGAAAAGATGCCGGCTTTTCTGAAAGAGCTCAACCGCCGCGGAAAAGTTTTTATGACGCCCACTTTACTATCGGGGCAGTCGGCTGTGCGTGCTGCGTTTGTTAATTACCGAACGGGAAAAGAGGACATTGCGATAGCGGTTCGCGAGATGGAGGAAGTATTTCACTCGCTGTGAAATACGTCAATAAAGCTGTACATTGACTTCTGTAACAGCTTTTTCGGAATTACCCATGCTTCGTTTGTCCTCTACGGTCGCCATTACGCTCGCCGGCTTGCTGATGATTCATTGCAAGCCGGCGCAATCCACTTTAACGGTTGGCCAGATTTCTAACTACAATGCAAATTCCCCTGACCACATTCTCTTTCTGAACTTCCGGATTAGCGGTGGGGTAGGTGGTAGAGAAAAAGTGGAGCTTTTAAGCGCGAGTGCAGGCGATGGCAAAATGAAGGACATTGCACGTTCAGTCCACTTCCCTTACCAAATCAAAGCTATCGCTCGCTACTCAGCCAGTGCCGTCGAACGCGAAATGGTGTTTGAGCATCCCTTATTCAAAGGTAGGGAAGTAAGTGACCCGTCCGGACATATGCGTCAGGTAGAGGTCAAGGCTACAGAGGGTAATGTGCTTATCCGCTTGCAGCAGCATTCTGGACTCAACCAATTGGAGCTATTCAGTGTCAGTCCTGAAAAAGGAACTGTAAAAATTTACACGCTTGACTTCAATTAACCATGAAAAGCATTTTTACCACTTTAATCATCATTTGCATTGCATCAACAGCGTTTTCACAACATTATCAGGTGGACACACTGTACAAGAAAGGCCCGCTCGAAAACCGGATCAATATTGTAATACTTGGCGATGGCTTCACGCAGGAGCAAATGCCAAAATTCGCGGCCGAGGCCAGGAAGTTTGCCGATTTTTTCCTGGCTTATGATCCTTACACGGTCTATCGGGACTATTTCAACTTTTTTGCCATCCGTACACCGTCAAAAGAAAGCGGCGTATCTAATCCCGGGACCGCTCCCGATGCATATAAGGACCAGCCTGTCGGAAACAAGGATACATTTTTCGGCGCTTCGTTCGGACATTCGATACACCGGCTGGTCGAGGTCACTAAGTTTGATGTGCTTTTTAATCTGATGTCGACGCATTTGCCTGCTTACGATCTCATTGTCGTCCTTGTTAATACGGAATACTACGGCGGATCGGGTGGGCAAATTGCCGTTCATACATTGAACGATGCCGCCAATACCATCGGTGTTCATGAGATCGGGCATGCTTTCGGGCGCTTGAGTGATGAATATTGGGCCGGTTCGATATATGGTACGGAAGCTGCAAACATGACAGCCATTAGCGATCCTGGTTCGATCCGTTGGAAGAATTGGCTTAACAGCCCGCCTGTTGGTATTTACAAACATGGTTTGGAGGGTGACGCGGCAAAATGGCACAAGCCTACCAATGGTACCTGTCTGATGGAATATCTCGACCAGCAACTTTGCGCAGTTTGCCGTGAAGCGACCGTAGAGCGGCTTTTAGAGAACATTAATCCCGTCGAAAAGATCGAGCCGGATACCGCAGCGAGTATCGATGTGACTGCCGGGCAGGCATTTAAACTCGGGCTTTTGAAACCAAGCCGGAATACCCTGCAGGTGCAGTGGCATTTAAATGGAATGTTACTTCCTTTCTCCGGCGATGAAATATCCCTGAAAGGCGGCGAAATACCGGATTCGTCCGCATTAACAGCGACCGTCTTCGACACCACAACACTGAGCCGTCGCGATGACTCCCGCGCGTTCCGTTCGCGTGCAGTGTCATGGTCTTTGAAATCGTCTGTTCCGGCGGTGTTCAAAATAGTGGCAAGTTCGGATTCGGTATGCCTTCGCAATGAAGTTGCGCTTACGGCACATGGCTGCGCGGGCGCGTTGAAATGGTCCACAGGAGAAACCAGCAAATCCATTCATGTAACACCAGATCAAACGACAGTCTATTCATGTTCCTGCCAGGTTCAGGGGCAATCGGTCAAGACCGCGGAAATTTCCATCCACATCATGCCATTACCCAATGCTACCGCGACAAATGGCGGACCGTATCTCGCAGGCGACACGATCAAGCTCGCTGCTGCCGGTGGTAAGACTTACATGTGGAGAGGGCCGTTATTTTTTGCATCAATTTCCCCACAGGTTTCCATTCCAAACGCAACGCTCAATCAGGCCGGGCTTTACGAAGTTGTTGTCAAAGATGTAAACGGCTGCTCTAAAACCGCTCAAACAGAAGTAAAAGTCGATCCGATCCTTTCCGTGCCGAACGACCAGGACGTGCTGGTTAGCGTGTCACCAAATCCGGCACGGGACTATATTTCTATCGAGACAAAGCTGGGAGGTAAATCAAACGTTAAACTATACGATCAGGCTGGCCGGGAGTTGATTTCGGACTCTTTTGAGAAGAAGACAAGGCTTCCCTTGAACTTGCCGTCGGGAATATATCTCTATCGGGTCAGCAATGGTTCGCGCGAGAGCACGGGAAAGGTCGCGGTCCAATGATCGGGCGACAGATCGAAAAAGCAGTTATCAGTTTTACACACTATATCAAAATGTATTATGAAGAAACTCATCTTCACACTTTGTCTGCTAGGCCGTTTTACCCACGCATTCGCCCAGCATTGCCAGATTGACACACTTTACAAAACCGGCTCATTGAACAATCGTATCAATGTCGTGATCCTGGGAGATGGATTTACGAAAGAGGAGATGCCGAAATTTGTGGAAGAGGCAAAGAAGTTCACGGATTTTTTCGATCCTTTGAGCCCTACGACCATTATCGGGACTATTTCAATTTCTTCGCGATTCACAGTCCTTCGAAAGAAAGCGGCTTGACAAACCCCGGCACCGCTCCTGATGCCTAGCCTGATCGGCCCGTCGGAACGAAGGATACCTTTTTTGGTGCAAGTGGTTGTTCGTTGATAGTGTGGCGACAATACTCCCAGCTTTATGTACGTGTTTAACGAAAAAAGGTCTCCTGCCCGGAGACCTTTTTTCGTTAAACCAATGCCGATTTGGGTTTTCGGCCCACTTTCGTGCGGTTGCGAATCTTATCGGGGCGGGGACGGATTTCTTTGTCCTGGAAATACAGCTTTAAGGATTCGATGATGATGTCCTTCTGTGTCAGACCTTCCCAGTAGCCGTAATCCTTCATGTTCTCCATTAGCACGAAATCACAATCGAAGGTGACTTTGGTGGGAGCACCGTCCACGACTTCGGCAGTTGTCTGGGCTACTACGGGCTCATCTTCCTGTTGAACCTCGGGAAGGGGTAGGGGTGCAAAATCAAACTTCCTTTCCTTTGCCATAAGTGTCAGTTATTTATTCGTTCCAGTATTTCTTTTGTCAACTTATAATAATCTTCTGCTCCATTACTGTTCGGTGCATAATCAAAAATCGTAGTCCCGTTGGCCTGTGCTTCCGACAATGCGATGTTGTCGCGAATGTAAGATTCCATAAAAACCTCACCGAGCTGCTCCCGTGTTGCCATGATCAGTTCGTGGCTGATCTTCTTCCGGATCTTCGGGTTATAACGCGTTGCGAACACCCCGCCGAGGTTGGTACTAGGGCTGATCTTTTTGATCTCGGCCGAATACACCAGAAAGTTTCGAAGACCCTCGTAGCTTAAAAACTCTGCCTGCAAAGGAACGTAATACTGATGGCACGAAACGAGCGCCAGCCTCGTATTCCCATATAGGGCAGGAGGGCAGTCGATGATCACGAAATCGTAACGGTCCCTTACTTTTTCCAATGCAATTTTCAGGTTGAAAGGAAACACGGGCGCCGACTTAATCGTGTCTTCCCGGTGAATCATTTCGGCCGATCCGGGCAAAACATCAATGTCTCCAACACGCTTGACGATCTCATCAAATTCGTATTCGCCGGTGATGAACGAGCCGCTGTCTTTTTTAAGCCCGGCATGGTGAATGCCGAAACTTTTGGTAAGACTTGCCTGCGCATCCAGATCGATTACCAACACACGTGCATTGGCAAATTTGCTGAGACCGGCAGCAATACTCTGGGCAGATGTAGTCTTTCCCACACCACCTTTGTTGTTGACAATACTGATGATTTTCATTTAAAAGTATTATAAGTATAAAAAGTTAATAGTTTATTCCATGTCAGTCATGTAAATAAACGTAAAATATTTTTAACCCTAATCCTTCCAAATAAAAAGCGATAAAAGTTTTTGTCGATGTAAATGTATCGATCATTTTAAATGAATAGAAAGTATTAAAAGAATTTTTTTCAATTATTTTGTAATAAATTGATAATGAGTATACTGAAAAGGTCGCTAACCTGCTGTCAAATGCTTGTCGCCCTGAGCGCACAGGGCCGCCCGGCGGTCGAAGTGCATCACGCACGATGCACTTCGCTTCGCTCAGGGTAACATTAGTGAATGGGAGAAAGCGCTACACCGCAGGATTTGGCGCATTGGCCGGCGCTACCGCCGCCAATTTAATGGAAACATATTTATGAATGCGGTACATCAGCAGCGCAGTGATGATCACCGCAAACACCACCACGTCGCCAAGCAGGGGATAGTTTTCAATGAATCCTGTGCTCGTTTCCGACACAATAAATCCTGCTAAAAGTGACGCAAGTCCGCCGGCGAACTGCTGGATAGACGAATTAATGCCCATGTAGGCGCCACGGTCCTGAGGGTCGGGAACGGCGGTCATTAATGCCGAAGCGGAGATCATACGGCCGGTGATCCCAACAAACAGCAGGACGTTCAGGCAGATGATAATCCAAAGCGGCGTCACGCTGAGGTTGCAATAAATGAGCGTCATCACGCAGGTAATCGCGGAGCCCATCAAAAACACTTTGTACTTGCCGGTTTTGTCACTGAGTTTTCCGATCATCGGGCTAAAGACGAGCATCGAAATGCCCGTCACCATGTATAAGGTCGGCAGTGACGCTTCGGCAATGCCAAGGTTGTGAACACCAAAAGCGGTACCGAATGGCATGAGCATAAAACCACCCGTCGCAAGCAGCGCCGTGGCCGCGAAGCCCTGCAGGTAATCCGGCCGGGAAAGCGTTTTGCCCAGGTGCTGAAATGCATTGCCTTGTTGCTGCATTTTCAAATGCGCATTGATCGGTTTCAACTTGGTCGCAATCAAAACTCCGACGATCAGTCCCAACCCGACGATCATCAGAAACGGCGCATGCCAGTTGAATTTGTTTGCCAGAAATAACCCGATAGGGATTCCTAATACCTGGCTACTGGCAAATGCCATTTGTACAAAACCCATTACACGGCCACGAACATCGATCGCGAACAGATCGGTAATAATGGCAAAGCTGATGGAGCCGATCACGCCGCCGAAAATGCCTGTGAACACGCGGGCCGCAAGTAGCAGGTGATAAGTAGGAGCGATACCGCAGAAAAGGGTGCCGAGAAGGAATCCGACGTAAAAGAAAAGCAGCAACTTCTTACGGTCGAATTTGTCGGCAAAGCCGGCAGTGAGCAGCCCTGAGGCACCTGCGCTGAATGCATACGCTGATACGACCAGGCCGAACTGGCTGGTGGTAATCGAAAGTTTATCGAGCAGGATGTAACCCAATGGTGAAAGGACCATGAAATCGAGCACTACGGTAAACTGCAAAGTGGCTAAAAGTGCTATGATGAATTTTTCATAGCCGGTAAATGTGGGTTTGGTTTCGGACATAGAGTTTGATTTTGAAAGTTTAGTCGGTTAACTCTTCGCATGCGTAACCTGCGCGCGTGACCATCTCGATCACAGGTTCGCATTGCGCGTGTGTGGCTTCGATCCGCAGCACTTTATCGATATCACCCAGGTCGACATTCCATTTGAGGATTTCAGGACAACCATCCAGCGTTGCGGCGATCGATTTGACATGTCTTGGGCTGTTTATAGTAGTCTTAAAAACCATTACAAACGCGTCGGTGATTTTATCGTCGTTCATTGCAAACAAATTAGGATGTGGACCAGTTTCAGCTTTTTGTCAAGGTTTTAATGCTTTGAGGACCAATCCGAGTGTAAGATTGATTTTCTCTTCATCAAAAATGAATGGAGGGCGCCCCGGCATACTTTTGCCCGCGATATGGAATTTGACGAGCTGATAAAGCGGCGCAAAGGCGATTGACCAATAGATTTCGACGGGTAGAGGAACGATTTCCTTCCGATCGATCGCATTGTGAACAAATCGTTGCATTGCCTGTAAAAACCGCGTATCCACGGTCGCGCGCTCGACGAGTGGCGAGTGCTTTACCTGCTCCATAAACGTCATGCTGTACGGGTTTTCGAGGCAATACGTCATTCGATTGATCCATTGCTGTTTCAAACCGTCGTCAAAATGCGCATCCGGGTCGAAATTTAATAATGTAGCTTCTGTCATTTTGCGCGATTCGTCGGTGTAAACTTGTTGGATCAGGTCTTCGCGATCCTTGAAATAAATGTAAATCGTTGCCACCGAAACACCGGCTGCCTTTGCCAGTTTGTGCATGCTCAATCCATCGAAACCGTGGTTTACGATCAGTTCAATAGCCTTTTCGCGTATTAGCGCCTCCTTGTTGGCGTCCCTGGTTCTCAATGTATCACGCCTGTTTTCATAGCGCGAATATAAATGAACGTTCGTTTATTTATGCGCTTGCTAATATAAATATTTGCAATCAGGCTCATTAATATGCGACTATTTGCTGAAGATGATGCTCCATATGGTCGATGTAGTCGTCAAAATACCATTTCAACGTATGCGGTTGGCCATCTCTTCCGAGGCCATTGCGGTACAGGTTTTCTGCCGGGATTGCCCTGGCAACGGCTACCAGATGCAGGTTATAGTGCTTCCACGTCGCGATCATTTGTGCGGCTTCCATATCATTATGCCGGCTCATTGCGACCCAATCGTTCTGGTTATAAAAAATCACAGGCTCATGTTCGGCCTGGATCCTGATAAACCGCTGATGGTTATTCGCCGCACTGTCGATTAAATGCCCTAGAATTTCTTTCTTGCTCCATTTTTCGGGTGCTGGCTTGCCTTCGAGTTCTTGTTCAGGAATTGCTTCTATGAGGGCGGGCATGTGCTGGCAAAGCCAGGTCAGGCGGTCGGCGGCGGCAGTGATATTCATATTCAGGAGTGATTGGTGACAATAAAATTCTCGATTACCTTTTTGTTGTAGCCTTTGTACCCGCCCTGGAAGTCCCTGCCCGCAATAGCCACAAAGTCGGCCATACGCTGCGAATTGAGCTGTTCCAGAAGCGTTTGATAATCACCATCATATTTAATAAAATAACCTGAATAAACCGTCACATCCAGGTTTTCGTACAAAATGAAATTGGGCTTACGGTTCATTGGGGAAAAGATAATCTTTTTACCAAATGCATTGTCCAGCCCCTGCGCCCGCCCGAATGCATACCATGCCACGGCGTTGGGTTTCCCATTATCACGACGATCCAGCTCTGATTTTACTTTAAGAAAATAGGAATATGTTTGCGGAAATTCGGTTTTCAACGTTTCCTCCGGGATAATCCTCTGTTTGTCAGACTCATCCTTTTGGTAAGGAAACAATATATACTCCGTTACTGCATCGTTGGCGCTTTTAAGTTTTGAGCCTTTGATGATGGGCTTTAAAAGGGATTTTTCGAGGTGGGCAAAAAAACCGTTCTTGCTTTTCGCATAAACTACGCCATTCTTTTCGCTGATAATGTTAAACAGGTAACAGCCGTCAGCCAGCGTAGTAAGTCCGACTGATATTTTGCAAATGTCACCCAGCCGTCGGCCATTCTGCGCTACCTGAGCCTGGACGGAAAGCTGCCATGGCACATCATCTTTTAATTCAAATTGTGGAATGTCGCGTCCCTCATACTCAAAACGGTTGTTGATACAATGCTCGAAGCGGAAGCTATCGCGCGGTTTGCCACCGAAAATTGTAATAGCCGGATAGGTCGAGGTAGCTCCAAAAACCGGGATGTTACGGTAATTGGTGATCTGTTTCAAATATCGGTTTTTACTAAAATACTTTCGCAAAGGCGCAGCCGATTCGGACACCAGATAGGAGTTGGGTGTTATCATTCCACATATTCCATCACTTGCTAATAGCTTAGTTGCTAACTGGAAAAATGCGATAAATGCATCGGTAGATCCCGTGCTGCAAAAAGAGTAGTGATTCTGCACATATTTTCGTTGCGCTTCCGGCAAGTGCTGAATGCGGATGTAAGGCGGGTTTCCGACGATCATGTCGAATTTTTCCCTTGAACGCCATTGTTTCAGCGCATCACATCTTCGTAAATTCCAGTTTACTGAAATGCCTAAAGGAGTTACGAGCGCATCCAGGTTTTCGCGGCATTGGAGCAGTGCTGCCTGATCAATATCCCAGCCTTGCAATTGCTGCAGTTTGTCGACCAGTTGGTCCGCAGGCGTATTCCGGATCATAAATTCAGCCATTGGAATCAGAAAACGGCCATCGCCGCAGGCAGGGTCGAGGATCTTTTTGCCTAGCAGATCGGCCTCATAAAACCCGCAATGAGTCAGTATTTTATCAACAATATGAACGGGAGTATAAACCTGGCCCAGTAATTTTTTGCGCGCATACGTGCGTGTTTGTGAAGCCATTAGGTCAGAAATCGATGCCGGGTTTTTTGTGTAGTGTTTTAATCACGAATTGTGCCGGCGTTAAAATCCGGATGTCTTTGGAAAACGGTGCAAAATCTGCCACGTTGGAAGTGATAAGATAATCACAATGCTCCTCAACTGCGCTTGCATATTGAAAAGCATCCTCCATATCCCTAAAGCCGGCAGCTAAGCCCTTTGTAAACACCACTTTGTCCGACATGGAAACATTTAAAAACGAAAGATAGGCCTCCAATTTGGCACAAAGTGCTTTTCCCCGAATTCCATTTTTATTCATAATATATACAAAAGTATATAATGAACCGGGTGAAATGAAAACCGGAATCTGATCTTTTCGAGCTTTATAGAGAATGTAGCGACTTCGACCGGTTGACCGGTGTGACGTTCCAGGGCGTGATCGATTAATCCATTGGTATCAAGAAAAATCCTCGTGAGCCAGACATGTCGGCGGCCATCATTTGTTTGATTTCGTGATCAGTTAGATTACTCATCGGCCCTGAGGCGCATCCCATAAGGAGAAATGGGAGGGAATTCCGAAATTCTTCCTTTTCGGTAAGCTCAGTCTTATAATAGGTTGCCTTGAAGTCCTCAAAGCCAATGGGTTGCCTCTCTTCTGATTCAGGATATTGTTTTGCTAGGTGTACATCACCTTTGCTAACAGAGGCGACGGTTGCTTGGGTAAAATTTTTGCGTTTTTTCATTGTTGACGAGCGTAATTGGTTTAATAAACCAAACTATTCATTTCAATTTGCATACTCGGAATCCTTTTATCCTACGGAGGGATTTGGTTATCACAGGCGGAATAATATCTGAAAATAACACTTCATACGTGGACTCGTTGAATCTAAATGTACTGCCGTCAGCCCGTTTGCGACTCGTTCCCGCAGGGAACAGCGTACCCAGTACGCCGTTCTGCAATGCCTGCCTATCAATAAAACCGAGCAGTGAGGCAATAGTACCGTCTGTTTCGGATTGGTGAAAGGATATGCAGAAGTAAAGTGAGGTTTTGGAGCCGGGCTTGTGCAACTGAGAAGAGGGGATATTTAAAACGTACCCGCGATGAAGAATGCCCGATTTCCGTTTCATGGATTTAATGTCCACGGCGAAATCCTCTGTTTCTGATTTGACGAGAAAATCCTGACCCCAGTCCTGGCCTTCGGTGGCACCGAAAGAACGGGTTGGTCGCGGCAGGTGGTAGCAATCAGCGAAGACAATCTCGCCAAGCGTTCCTGTGAAGCGCATCATGCGTGTCTGCGCAAGTCGATCTTCGTTTTTGTCCCAAATATTAGAAATCTGATGATGGCAAATAGAGTGATCGACCAATCGACGCGCAGAAAGCTTCTGCTCGTCGCTGACAGAGATTTGAATATACGTGCCGTTGTTCAGAACAATTTGCTCCATGCAAACCTGATGGCTAGCAGGGTGAGTACAAAACCGATTAAAATGATCGAAAAAGGAACGTAAGTGAATGCTACTAAGTGTATTCTGTCAAAGAACCACATTGTGCCGATGAGTGCGGCAATTAAGGTAAGAAATCCGGAGATTTTCCCAAAACCGGGTATAAGCGAGAATGGAATCTTGCTCTTGATCAACATGAGCGTAATGACCATCGAAATGACGGGCAAATATTGCAAAAAGAGGTTGGCTTGCCAGATGCTCTGGCGTTCGAACAGGAAAAGATAAATATTAAGGGTTACGGCAAAGATGCCCGGAATGCAAACCGCATAAACTAGAATTGCATAAATGATACTCCAGAACTTAACATCCCGACTCCCCTGGGCGGCCATCCCGACAACCCAGGCAGCAAATGGCAATATCAAAAAGTAAACTACCGCAGGCCATGGATTTGCGGAAACGGAGGCAAAGAATTGTGATAGCGTCATGTTTAAAAAAGGGAGGAAAGGGAAGATTGGGAAAGGGAGGAAGGAAGAACGAAGGATTAAGAAAGGAAAAAGGAGGAAAGAATAGGAATAGTTTTATTTCCTCCCTTTCCTCCATCCTCCATTCTCCCTTTTTTAAAGCCCCAACAAAAAACCAATCGTAAAATTAGCGTCCCAGTCGAATACGAATTGCTGGCAGCCGGTGGCGTCTGTTACGGCTTTATAAATGTTAACTCCGGCTTTGGATTTGGCATTTGTGAGTTTCGAATAGGCCAGGGGAGCACTCAATGTCGTGTAGCGTTCTTTGCCTTTTCGCACTTCTTTGGCCATTTCGAAAGGAACGCCGCCGATGATGAAGCAGGTGTTGCGCAGTTCGGCCGGCACTTGCTTGGATTTGGAACTAACTTCCTGATACACTTTCGAATCGTCGGTTCCGTCCTGGAAGTATTTGGCTCCGTATGATTCGATGGCAGATACTTTTCCGCCGCTGATCCAGGAAATTTTAGTGTTACCTGAGCCAATATCGACTACGAAAGCTTTATCGGAGTAATCAGCTGGCAACACTGATTTCAATGCCAGTTGGCCTTCCTGCTCGGCAGTTACCTGGTTTACAACGTAGCCAAGCGACTTCAAAACACGGGTAATTTTGGTCGTAACCTCCGCTTTTGCCGCGCCTGAGCTCACCACAAAATGGATGTCTTTGCTACCCACGCCATAGTCAAGCATGGTGCCGATATACTTTTTCAGACCAATGCGCACGTCTTCGTCGGTAGCCATATTTTCTGTTACCAGGCTGTTTCCGAACTCGGATTTTTCAAGTTTCCACCGCTTTTCTTTATCAACTGTAATGATGAACGAGTTGAAACCGCTCGCGCCAAGCTCCACTACGCCTTTCAATTTACCGTCCACAGGCGTTGGCGGTGTGTAGGTAAATGAACTGGCATCCGAGGTGGTGGCTTCGCTGTTGGACGACGGCGCCGGATCGGATGCCGTGCTTTCAGATTCGCCCGTTGTAGCCTCGGTCTGAGGACTTTGCGCCTGGTCTTCTGCCATCTGGTTTAGGGCTTTCTGCCCGCCCAGGTATTTGTACCCTACGAATATGGCTCCCAAAATCAGAACGGTGATGATCAACCGCCCCGCAACTGTTAGTCTTTTCATGTAGTTATATTGTGTAAAATGAGAAATATGAAGCGAATAAATGAAGAATTATCAATCCAGTAAGCCTTTATAGCTCGAATCTTTCGGCGTATCTATCGAACGGGTGGAGGGCTGAGGCGAATCGAGTTGGATCAGTTTGAATTGTCCCGAATTGTAGGCTTCCAACATGGCTTGTCCCTTGTCCGACAGCAGTCCATTCTGCACATCGACACCATTGATAAAGTCCAGCGACAAATCCATGGCTCGTTTCATTTCACCCAATTTCTGGCTCATATCGTCCTGTATATATTCCATCGATTCGTCGAAATAGAACTTTTTGTCGGGATTACCCTTGAAAATGCTGATCGCTGTGCGCAATGCGGTTGAGCTTTCCTTTACAATTCTGTATTCCGCCTCTTTAAGTTTAACTTTTATCTCAGTCTCTTTAATAATGTAATCCGCGCTCTTGTTTACTTTTTCCATAAATTCCAGAACCGTCTTCATATTCCGCTGCAAGGGAAGGAGCTTTTCGTTCATTTCCTGTAAACCGGCCCCTTCAATGGTTGCAAGCGATGCGGTTTCTTTCATTCCCGGACGGTCCAGCATCGTGCTGGCCTTGTTGGCTTCGGCGAACTTCTGCTTAATACGCTCGTTGTTCTCGTTAATATTTTTGTTAAGCTTCACCAATTGCCCGGCAAGCGTATTAATCTGGCCCTGCATCTTCTCACGCTTCTCTTTGAGATCATCGACGTAGATCTTCATGATCGCAATGGGGTCGAGCTTGATAATGAGGCCGGTAATGTTGCGCATCAGGGTTTTGAATAAAAAGAAGGCTGCTGTGCGGACATCTTTGCTTGTTAGCAGGAAGACCACCAACGCAAGTACGGCCATCAGAAATCCGAGATATAATGTATTCTGCGTCACTTCGATGAGAAAGGCCGCTATTTTATTCCAGAAATAAAGGACCACGGCCCCCGCAGCCCCCATAAATAGGAGAGAGGTAATGCCTTCCGGTCGGCTCCAATAGGACCTTTTGGAGTTGTCCTCCTGCGAACCGCCGATCTGGGTGAAATCTGGTGTTGCCATTTGTGATTTAGTTGTCAGGTTTATTGAAGATATTGATTAATTTTTGCAAGATCGGCTTTAAGTTGGTCTACGAAACTAAGGTAAGTAACCTCAAAACTGTCTTTATTCGTATTGATTTTCGCCGTCTGCTCTGAAACTTCCCCGGAAATCTGCCCCAGCCGGTTCTTATTGTCATCGATTTTCTTTTGCAGATCAATGATTTGCTGGGCATAAGCCGCATTCGTTTCTTCCAGCTTTTTATGCTCGTCCTGCAATGTGCCCACACGATCTTTGATCGCCTTTTCGACGTCTTTCAAAAACGCATCCCGGTCCTTGCTCAGGATTCCAAGATACTGATCGGCGGAAGTTTTCAGAACAGTAGTATCCTTTGCGCCACCCATTGCCTTAAAGCTCGCCCAGGCAGCCTGGAACTGCTTTTCTTCGCCCAATCCAAGGCCTTCCATACTTTGGAGTGCCTGTTTGTATTCGAAATAATCGGGGCCAGGCAAATTGGCTTTTTCCAGTAGCGTGACAAAATGCTCTACAAATTTCCGGTCAACCTGGCCTGTTCCTGCCGCATTAGTCACGGTCGCTGGCGGAGAAGCTGGCTTAGAGAGTTCGGGAGCGGAGCTCGCGACGACAGGCCTAGCGGCCATTTCGTCGGCGTCCTTGATGAAGAAGCTGAGTATCTTTTTACCGATACCCGGTTCAGAGTCTGCCATAAGTATATAAGGCGTTAAGGTTCATTGTTTTTGTCGGATCAATATTACTAAAATTCGAATGATTTCATAGGGGACGATATTTACCAATGGTGCCCTGCGCGGATGAAGCCGCCGAAAATTTGGATGGAATTTCCGCTTATCCTTGAAAGCCGCTCGTTTTTTATGGATGTTTGCCAAAAAACTAAGTCCTTATGCTCAAATTAGGTATTAATAGTGCTATTCTGGCCGATTTTGGCTTTGAACATGTTGTTCAGTTTGCTGGGAATAACGGTTTTTCATGCGTTGAAATGATGTGCTGGCCATCCGATAACACCGATAGTCGCCGGTATGCTGGTGTGAGTCACATCGACGTCAATGATCTCACCGACCAAAAGGTTTCCTTCATCAAGCATCATCTCAAAGAGTCCGGAATTTTCATATCGGCGCTGGGCTATTACCCCAACCCACTCGACCCCGATCCGAATCGTTCGGAATATTATATAGAACACATCAAACAAGTGATCCGTGGCGCAGCGAAGCTCGACATTCCGGTTGTTACCACATTTATCGGTCGCGATCCGTCCAAAAGCATTAAAGATAATTTGGCCCGTTTTGCCGACGTGTGGCCCTCTATTGTGAAAGTCGCCGAGGAAAACAATGTGAAAATAGGCATCGAAAATTGCCCGATGTTTTTTACCGACGACGAATGGCCGGGAGGTAAAAACCTGGCGATCAGCCCGGCGGTGTGGGACAGGATGTTCGAGATCATCCCTGACCCGCTGTTCGGTTTGAACTATGACCCTTCGCATATGATATGGCAGATGATGGACGAGATACTACCGATTTATAATTATAAATCAAGATTACATCATATACATTTAAAGGATGCGAAAATTTATAAAAGTAAATTGAATAGCGTAGGCATTCTGGCTAACCCCTTGGAATACCATTCTCCTAAGCTTCCCGGCCTCGGTGACGTAAATTGGCGGGGATTTTTCGCTGCACTAACGGACGTGCGTTACCGCGGACCTGTTGTAATTGAGGTGGAAGACAAAGCCTACGAGGGTAATATCACCGATGTGAAAAGCGCGATTCTAACAAGCAGGAACTATGTGAGCCAGTTTTTTGGGTAAGGAAATGGGGGTAGTCTTTTATTGTTATTTATAATTATAAATTAGATGATATTATTGTAAATTGCGATCTGTTATTTTTCAAGGAACCGCATTAACGGCTGAATGAATTTGCTGAAATCTTCGAGATGCGGTAAATGCCCGATATTGTCCAGCTCTACAAGCTCGCTACCTGCGATTTTAGCTTTGGTTTGTCTGCCGAGTTCGGGGTAATTTCCAAGTGTTTTTCTCGCATTCTCAGGCGCAAGATTCTTTCCGACGGCACTCCGGTCGCGCTGGCCGATGATAAGGAGCGTGGCGGCTTTAATTTGCCCGAATTCGTAGCACACCGGCTGTGTGTAGATCATATCGTAGGTTAATGCACTATTCCAGGCAACGCGCGGATAGTCTTTGCCAAGCGTCCAGCCCGCCAGCAGGTTCACCCATTTAGTATAAGAATCCTTCCACTTGCCATCATAATAGCTGTTTAGCTGGTAGTTCTTAATGGAGGTGAAATCGCTTTTTAACTCGCTCATATACCATTTGTCCACCGACTGGAATGGTACTTTCACTTTGTAGTCTTCCAGGCCGATCGGGTTTTCAAGGATTAATTTATCCACTGTTTCCGGGTACATCAGCGCAAAGCGGGCGGCCACCATGCCGCCCATGGAATGCCCCAGTACGGCCACTTTAGTAATACCCAGCTTGTCCAGGATCTTCTTGGTATTAGCCGCCAATTCATGAAATGAATATTGAAAATGCAAAGGTTTGGTCGATTTTCCGAAACCGATCTGATCGGGAATAACCACCCGGAAACCTTTATCCGCGAGCATTTTCGCCGTCTCTTCCCAGTAGGCACCATTGAAGTTTTTCCCGTGCAGTAACATCACCGTCTTCCCGCTCGCACGCGCCGGCTGGACGTCCATAAAAGCCATGCGAAGCTTTTCGCCCTGGGATTCAAATTCGAGGTAATCGACAGGGAAAGGATAAGTGTAAGCTTCCAGGTTCATGTCCAACGGCCGTAAAGAGTCATTTTGCGCGTTGGCAGCGGTGAAAGAGAGGAAGAGGAGACCCAGACTGAGTGTGAGTTTTTTCATAGTTTTTGAGCTAAAAAAAGAAAAGAGGATAACGCGTTCGCTATCCTCTTTCGACTTGAAAAATATGTACCAGAATGATTTAGTCGATCAGACGGGCCTTGGTTGATAAGTAGGCTGTCAGCGTTGCCAGAACACCCACGATCGCGAACGACCACCGCAGGTTAGCAAACTGCGCTACGATACCGATTAGTGGTGGACCGATCAGGAAGCCAATGAAGCTGATGGAAGATACCGCTGCCAATGCCATACCGGCTGACATGGTTTTCGAACGTCCGGTTGCGCTGTAAACCAGCGGAACAACCGATGACACACCGAAACCAACCAGCAGAAAACCGACCGTCGCAGTAACCAAATGCGGGAATGTAACAGCGATCGCCAGGCCAGTTCCCATTAGTACACCGCTCATTTGCAGCATTTTACGACGTCCAAGACGGTTAGCAAGCCAGTCACCAGCGAAACGTCCGCCGGTCATCGTACCCATAAATGCAACATAACCAAGTGTGGTCATCGAAGCAGGAACGTGAACTGCCTCCTGGAAGTAAACACCGCTCCAATCGAACATCGCTCCTTCACACACCATCGCACAGAAGCCGATCAGACCAAGAATCAAAAGATCACGGTCGGGTTTAACGAACATTGGCTGTTCTTCACCCGCTTCTTTTTCAGTGTCGGGCATTGTGTGTTTGTATGCTGTGAAAATGATTGCGAAGGCGAACAATGCGATGACAAGGAAATGGACATGAGGAGGGACGTGAACCGAAATGAAGAGCGAACCGATCATCGCGCTTACGAAACCCGCAAGACTCCACAAGCCGTGAAACGACGCCATGATGGATTTGCCATAAACCTGCTCCACCGCCACGGCCTGGGTGTTGACCGCTATGTTAGTAAGATTACCCCATAAGCCGAATGCGAACAATGCAATAACCAGCTGCTCGGTGCGGGTTACGAAACCGATGAACGTTAGTGTAATGGCATATAAGACGGCGCCTATCAGCACCATTTTCTTGCTGCCATAGTGCGTTACCATCCAGCCCGAGATTGGCAAACTGGCCATCAGTCCGAGTGGGAGGGCCAGAAGTACCGTACCCAAACCGCCTTCTGTCAGATGCAGCATGTTTTTAATATCCGGAATGCGACTCGCCCAGGCAGCAAAGCTGAGACCCTGTACGAAGAAGAAGGCAGCAACGGCCCATCTTAAATATCGTCTGGAATCGGAAGGGGCGAAAATTGAATAATTCATAGGAGCGAAAATTTAGCCGGCCAGCGTGCCCGGTGTGTGATTCGTATTTCTTTATATAATTTTTTCTAGTCTGGCTAAGTGTTGTTAAAATTGCATTATGAGCAGTCGTAAACACTTACTGATGCAAAATTAACGAACAAAGGCAGTATTTGATTCAATTAAATTGTACTTTTTAAATAATATTAAAAAGTATGTATTGTACTAAACTAAGAAACGCTGGATATTATTGATTTAACGGCTCGGGTTAGGGTCGTGGGAGGCGAAAAAGTAGGCAAAACGGTTACTCTTTTTTAACTTCACCGATCATCAAACCAACCTTTTCACGATACGATGCGCATCATTCTTACCTCACTCCTAAGTTTACTGACAGTTATGGCTCGGTCACAAACGGCCTCGCCGGAACGGCTTGACAAGATTCAGGCAGCATTACCTGTCATTGAAAAGCTCTATCGCGATTATGCAGAGAAAAACCATTTCCCCGGACTCGCATTCGGGCTGGTGGTAGATGGAAAGTTGCTGCTATCAGGCGGGCAGGGCTTTTCGGAGATCGCTACTTCGACGAAAGCAACCCCGAAATCTCTTTTCCGAATTGCTTCAATGTCCAAGAGCGTAACTGCAATGGGCATTTTGGCACTCCGGAAAGAAGGCAAACTGAAACTCGACGATCCGGCTTACCTGTATATCCCGGAGCTTAAAAATATGCCGTCGCTTACCAAAGACGCACCTTCGATCACGATCCGGCATTTGATGACGCATATGGCCGGTTTCCCGGAAGATAATCCGTGGGGCGACCGCCAGCTCGATACCAAAGACGAAGAGCTGATCGCATTGATTTCCAAGGGCATTTCCTTCTCGAATGTGCCCGGTGTGACTTATGAATACAGCAACCTGGGTTTCGCGATGCTCGGCAAGATCATTACCAATGTGTCGGGTAAGCCCTATCAGCAGTACATTAATGACGTTATTTTCAAACCACTGGGCATGAACAGCACCATTTGGGAATACACCGAAGCGCCTAAAAGTCTGCTAGCTCATGGTTACCGCTACGAGGACGATATTTGGAAGGAAGAAGCCTTGGAGCACGACGGGACGTATGGCGCTATGGGTGGGCTGATTACTTCTATTGATGATTTTAGCAAGTATGTGGCGTTTCATTTGTCTGCCTGGCCGCCTTCTTCAGGTGCGGAAACAGGCCCGGTAATGCGCAGCGATGTCCGAGAAATGCAAATGCCCTGGAATTTCAGTAATCTCAATGCTTCCAATAAATACCCGAGCGGACGTCCCTGCGCTATGGTTTCGGCGTATGGATACGGATTGCGGTGGAGCAAAGACTGCGAAGGCCGAACGGGTATCGGACATACCGGCGGCTTACCGGGTTTTGGTAGCCAATGGCAGATTTTGCCCGAATACGGCATCGGAATCATTTCCCACGCGAACCGCACGTATGCGGGCATGGCGACGATCAATACGGCCGTGCTCGATACGGTAATCGCATTAGCGGGATTGAAGCCATTGCCGGTTGCGGTTTCGAACGTTTTAAAACAGCGCAAAGAGCAGCTCGTAAAACTCTTGCCCACCTGGCAAAATGCGGAACAGAGCGGCATTTTCGCTGAAAACTTTTACCCCGACCGTTCTGTATCGCACCGGAAAAAGGAGCTGGATGTCATACTTGCCAAGGTCGGCACGATTACGGGGTCAACGGAAATGATTGCTGAAAATCAACTTAGAGGGGCATTTACATTGAAATGTACATCGGGAAACATTAGGGTATTTTTTACGCTGTCACCTGAGAACCCCGCATTGATACAACAACTCGATTTTTCGGTGGCGAAATAGTTTTTCAGAAATATAAGGATGGAATAGGGGGATTCAGGAGGCCAGTTGTCTCGGTAGAAAAACAAGACGACTATGAAAAAGACGATTCTATCATTTACTATTATTTTCGCTCTGTGTGGCTGGACCAGCGTTTTTGCACAGGATAACCAGACCATTTTCAAGAACAAAGGCATTTACCGGTCGGGGGGCTATGCCGCGCTTTCCAATAAGTTTACGAAGATCGACGGGCGTTTTGCCAATATGCCGGAATTGTACGGTGGCTGGTTTATCAATCAACGCTTCCTGATCGGTGTCTCCGGCGCAGCGACTACCAATTTCATTCGGGTGCCGGAACTGGAGCAGAATTTTCCCGCACGGAAAATGACTTATATGTACGGCCAGTTCGGCTTAATGACCGAGTACGTAATCGCATCTACGCGCAAAGTGCATTTCACCGCCAATCTGCTGACTGGTGCCGGTTTCACGCTGCAATATGACCGCCGCGAAGTCGATGATTGGGATTGGGACGATTGGGATGACCGCCACGACGATGACGACGCCAAATGTTTCTTCGTGATGGAGCCTGGCGTGCAAGTCGAGTTCAATTTGCTGAAATGGATGCGGTTCAGCCCGGGTGTTTCTTACCGTAAGGCTTTTAACGCAAAAGGTAATGGACTTACAGATAGCGATCTGAGTAATATTTCATACAATGTGACATTTAAATTCGGACGTTTTTAATAAACAGGGGATTAATCACCATTCAGAAATGATGTGGCAATTAATCCCCCTTTTTCCTGAACGGTCGCCACTTTCCCCGCGCATTGTTTTAAGTTAACAGCTTGATAATCTTCCTTCAAAGGCAATAGGAATGAAAATAATGTAGTTATAAAATAGTCGCACACTGCTTAAGAACTTAAAACAACATGAAAATGCGTGTATCAAGATTTGTCGCTATCGGGTTGATAATGCTTGTTTTTTCGGTTGCCAGAGGCCAGAATGTCTATGATGTGATGATCGCGGGTCGGACCATCGGGTCGTTGAGAGTATTCGATGAGAAAGGGGTAGACAGTAATGCAGAGACGCACCGCATTGAGTCGAATTTCAAGGTGATGTTTTACAAAGGAACATACTCGACCCAGACCAATTATATTCAAGGTAAACTCGTGTCTGCTACCTGTGCACACCATGTGAACGGCGACCTCAAAGAGAAGACACTTACCAAAAGCAGCACGAGAACATTGTACGAGGTACTGTTCTCCGGTGAAGATGGGGAAGACAAACCCAGCGTGGTCGTCAACAAGCCGATCAGCACGACGATTACAAGCCTCTATTATAAGGAACCAGTCAATATTACAGAAGTTTATTCCGAACGTTATGGAAAGATGTGCAACGTTCGCAAGCTCTCCGAAGGGAAGTACGGCGTTACATTGCCGGACGGAAAGGAAGGGGTGTATTTCTACAAAAACGGCCTTTGCCGTGAGGTAAAGACCGATCTTGCAGGTTTTAAACTAAGAATCGTATTGAAGAACGATGGAAAAACAGCCCTAAGGTGATGTAACTAGATTTCCGTTTGCTTTACGTTTTTTAGGTCTGAATTGTCGCGGATCTCTTCATTAGCGACTCTCACAAGCACATCACCTTCTTTTACATCACCGAAAATCTCGGTCTTGTCTGCACTGCTGCTTCCCGTTTTGACCGGCACCCATACCGCCTTGTTATCTGCGACTTTGATGACAAAAGTTCCTGTTGTGGAATTCAGTACCGCCGTTTTTGGAACCGCAAATGTACCGGCATCACCGGATAATGGTATCGAAACCTCGGCGATCATACCGGGCAAAAGTTTTCTATCACCGTTAGCTACATCCATTTCCGTCCGTTGGGAGCGTAAACGCGCGTCCAATGCACCTGCAAGACGGGTAACCTTGGCTGGAAAACTCTGATTGGGCAGCGACTTCACTTTGAACGTTACCTGGCTCTGATTTTTGAGATAGCTGGTGTATTGTTCCGGTACACTCACTACCAGACGAAGTTTGCGCTGCTCTACGAGCGTAAAAAGCGGGAATTCAGAGCCTTTGCCCGATGGTCCCACGTAGGCGCCCGTGCTTACATTACGTGCGGAAATAATGCCGCTGAATGGTGCCCGAATTTCGAGGTAGTTGCGCGTATCGGTAATCTCGCGGCTGGCCGAGCGTGCGGCGTCGAGCTGGGCGAGATCGGAACGTTGTTTGGCCAATGCCACATCCAGGTCATTCTGGGAAACCGTCCCCGGTGTTTTGCTGGTTTCCAGCAAACGATCGTAATTCGCTTTGCTGGCCTGGTAAATGGCTTCGAATGATTTCAGGCGGGATTCGCTGGTCACCAACTGCGAAGTGAGCTCAGGAGCTTCCATAGTCGCCAGGAGTTGACCTTCACGGACTTCGCTGCCCACGTCCACATGCAGTTTTTTGACAAAGCTGCTCACTTTGGCATAAATATCCACTTGCTGGAATGCAATCAGTTCGCCCGGGATCTGAATATTCGATGCGAGCTGTTCTTTTTTAAGCGGGAAAGCGTCCACCACCGCAGCTCCTGCGCTTGCCTCGGCTGCGGCTTTTTTGTGCTCTTCTTCTTCGGCTCTCGATGAACCGCAGCTTTGAAGGACCGTCGCTGCACCTGCAACGAGAACGGTCATGGCGATTTGATGAATATGTCTCATGGTCGGATAGGTTCGATGTTTAAATTAACGGGTCATAGGAACATAGTACTTGCTTTCTTCATCCTCCGGATCTAGCGAAACGCTTTGCGTCGATGTTTTTTCCTGCCCCCAAGCGAAAACAAGCGGGAGAATGAACAGTGCCGCGAACGTCGAGGCGATAAGCCCGCCGATTACCGCCCGGCCCAGTGGCGACGACTGGTCACCCGCTTCACCAAGCCCGCTCGCCATCGGGATCATACCCACCACCATCGCTACGGCGGTCATTACGATAGGGCGGAGGCGAAGTGCCGCCGATTCCTTTGCAGCTTCGATGGCATTGCCACTGTGTTTGCGGAGCTGTTCGGCATTGGTAATCAAAAGCACTGCATTGGAGATCGATACCCCCACCGACATAATAATGCCCATGTACGATTGAAGGTTCAATGTGGAGCCCGTTACCATTAACAAGGCGAGTGATCCTAGGATTACCGCTGGTACGGTTGCAAGTACCACGGCAGACACTTTAAATGACTGGAAGTTGGCCGCCAACATCAGGAAGATCACTATTATGGCAACTACCAGACCATTTTGAAGGCTGTCGAGGGTATCGGTCAATGTTTGGCTCAAACCTACCAGCTCGACGGTCAGTCCGCGGGGCAGTTCGCCAAGCGAGGCAAGTGCGTCCCTTACATCGGCTTGTGCAACGCCGAGGTCTTTGTTGTTCAAGTTGGCTGTTACCGAAAGGACGGGCATTGCACCGAGGTTGTCATTCTCACCGTAAGTTGTGTCGGGTGTAATGGTCGCGATGTCACCTAGCACCGGGCGGTTGGCATTCCTCAGCAATGGTATCTCGCCAATTTCCTGGACGCTGTTCATTTTGCTTTCGGGAACCTGCACCTGCACGGCGTAGCTATAACCGCCTTTTTCATCAACCCAGATATTTTTGTCGGTATAGCGTGATGAGGACGTCGACGCGATGAGCGATTTGGAAACATCATTCATATCCACGCCCAGCTGCGCAGCTCGCATACGGTCAACCTCGATTTTGATTGCCGGGTATTTATTCGATTGGCCCAACTGAATATCACGCAGGTAGCTGATTTCCTTCAATTTCGCGATTACCTTCTGCGCATATAGCTCATTGAGCTTCTTGTCGCGGCCCGACATCCTTACCTCGATCGGGGTAGGTGAGCCCTGGCTTAAGATCTTATCAGTCAATTCGATCGGCTCGAACGACATGGCCAGATCAGGGATCGCCTGCTTCACATCCTTCCGGATTTTTTCTTTCAGTTCATCCAGATTGATATGAAAACCTTCATGCAAGCCCACCTGCAAAACTGCTTCCTGAGGGCCTGCCATGAACAGGTAGATCGGGTTTACAGAAAACAGTGAAGGGTGCTGGCCGACATAGGCGGAGGTTACCGACACGTTTTCAGGTCCCACAATCTTTTCAATAATATCGATCGTTTTCAGCGTTTTCTCCTCCGTACGTTCCATGCGTGTGCCCTCGGGAGCACGCAGGCGCACCTGGAACTGGCTACCATTTACTTTTGGTAAAACATCCTTGCCAATATTGGCCAACAAGAGAGCGGCTAATGCGGTTGTCACGATCAGGTAGGTGGCTACAATGGGTTTACGGAAAGGCATTACCCGGTTAATGAAGCGCATGAAACGTGCTCTGATCCGCTCAAAGGTGCTCACCTTTCCATTGCGGTCGGCATCGGCGCGGTGGATAAATGCTTCTTTCTGCGCGTCGGGATCCTTGCTGAGGCCGGATGCGGCAAATTCTTCGGCATCAGTCATGGTCGAGCCGTCAGGTTTGTGGTGATGTTTCACTTTCATGATCCAGTTGGCCATAACCGGCACGAATGTCTGGGCCAGGAAGTAAGAAACGATCATACTAAAACCAATCGCCAACGCCAGCGGCAGGAACAATGAACCCGGAATTCCACCCATGGTGAAGGCAGGGGCGAACACGGCGAGGATACAGAAAAGGATCAGTAGTTTTGGAAATGCTATTTCCTTACAAGCGTCCCAGATAGCCAGCGCCTTTGGTTTACCCATATCAAAATGCTGGTGAATGTTCTCGATCGTCACCGTGCTTTCATCGACAAGGATACCGATTGCTAATGCTAATCCGCTCAATGTCATGATATTAATAGTCTGACCAAAAAGGTTCAGGAACAAGACGCCTGAAATGATCGACGTGGGGATGGTCAGGATCACGATCAATGCACCACGGGCGTCGCCGAGGAAGAGAAGTACCATTAAGCCGGTCAGGATTGCACCGATAGCACCTTCCGTGAGCAAGCTCATCACCGAGTTCATCACATAAGTGGATTGGTCGAACTCGTAGCTGATTTTCACATCTTCCGGCAATGTACTCTGAATGCGCGGAATGGCTTTTTTGAGGTTCTGTACCACTTCCCATGTCGAAGCATCGGCACTTTTGGCAATACTCAGATATACCGAACGCTTGCCATTCACAAGACCGTAGCCGGAAGCCACATCGGCACCGTCTTCCACGGTTGCGACATCGCGCAGGTAAAGGTTTTGCACACCGCCTTTAAAAAGCGGAATATTTTCAAACTCCTTTACCGTGTGAATAGTCGTGTTAGTAGGCGTAATGTAATTTTTATCACCGATACGCACGTTGCCGGACGGAGCCGTCTGGTTATTCACACGCAGAGCTTCCACAAGCTGGTCGGGCGTGAGGTTATGTGCCCGAAGCAGTTCCGGATCGGCCTTGATCACAACTGTACGGATGTTTCCACCAAACGGAGGGGCCGAAACCAGACCGGGAATAGAGGTAAATGTAGAGCGCACGTACACGTTCGCGAGATCCAGAAGCTCGTTATTGCTGCGTTTTTCGCTGCTCAGAACCAGTTGTCCAACGGGCAGAGTCGAGGCGTCGAACCGGATAATGAATGGTGGGTTGGAGCCCGGCGGGAAAATAGCCTGCGCCCGGTTGGTGAATGCGCTGAGTTCCGCCGACGCCTGGGCCATATTGGTACCGGGGTAGAAGTTCACCTTCATCAGGGTAAGGCCCTGGATGTTCTTCGTTTCGATACTTTTGATACCGTTGACGTAGAGGAGGATATTGATGTACTGCTTCGCAAAGAAAGTCTCCATCTGGTCGGGCGTGTATCCCCCAAACGGGTGGGCAATGTACATCACCGGCAAATCCAGTTTGGGGAAAATATCGACCTTAATGTTCCGCACGGCATTGATACCGAAAAAGAATAAACCGGCCACCATCACCATGATGGTTATGGGTTTACGTAATGCAAAACGTATTAAATCCATGGTACAAGAGGAATTGTAATATTAAATTCGGTTAGCGGGCGAGCGCTATTGGTTCAGGAACATGCCAATGTCCCCCGCCGCCGCGGCTTTGAGCAATACCGCCTGCCAGATATTGGTGGCGGCAATGTCGCGACTGGTTTCGGCGCGGTTCAGGACGTAGAGTGCCTGCGTCATGTCCACGATATTGCTGAGGCCGTTTTTATACAAAACACTCTTCTGCAAGTAGGCATCGGAAGCAGATTGTACCTGAACAGGCGCCTCACGGTAATTGGTAATGGCGTTACTAATCTTGTTTTCGGAAAGAATGAGCTGGTTTTTCAGTTGCTGATCGGCCAGGTCGTATTCTTCTTTCAGTGCATTGGAAACAAACTTTTGCGACATCACTTGCTGACGCGTTCGCAGAATGCTCGTCATATTCCAGGTGGCGCCAATACCGAGCAGATAATTGGCCCGCACCGGTTTGATACCTTCAAAATAGTTATGTGTGTAGGCTGTCTGATCACTTGCGTAGTTCGAAGAAAATCCGGCACCGCGACCTTGAAATACCCCAAACAATGAGAATGTCGGCATTCCGAGCGTATGAAAGTACTTGGCTTGCTGCTCGCTGACGGCAATGCGGTTGGAATAGAACCTCAGCAATGGATGGTTTTCAATGCGGGTAGTCGAATCGGCGGCGATGTTGGGAACGCGGGCGAGCAACAGGCTGTCGAGCTGGAAATGCTGATCGGTTATGCCCATTAATCTGGCCAGGGTATTGGCCTGTTCCTGTTCAAAGTCGCGCGCTTGCGTAATGCTGATCTTGGCATTTGAAACTTCCGCATTAGCCAGGGACGAATCGACACCCGGTATGAGCCCGTTTTTGGCGCGGGTAACCACCACAGTTTTCAATGCATTGGCACGTTCCAGGTTGTTTTGCCACGAACGCATCAGGCGCTGAGCGGCCAGCAGGTTCAGGTAAGCGGCTGCCACGCGAACGCTATGCTGGAATCGCTCCTGTTCCAGATCAGTCTGGTCGCGGTTTACGACGGACTGGGCAACGTTGATACGTTCGCGTGCCCGGCCGAAAGCGAAGAAATCCCAGTTGATATTCGTCAGGTACAATGCCCCGAATGCGGAATTCCAATTCTGCTGCGGCAAGGGAAGCCCCGAAGACGCCACCGAGAGGCCGAGACCGTAAAGCGGACCGTTCTGTCCGTTCACCGTACCATAGTCCTGCTGGGCAGAGAGGTTGAGATTGGGCAAATACTCTTTTTTGCTCTGAAGAACAGTGGCTTTGGAAGCGCTGAGGTAGTTGTTCTTGGCTTTGATGCTTCCGTAGTTGGCGACCGCCGTTTCAACGGCCTGTTGTAATGTGAGCGTTTGGGCACTCAGTTGTTCACCGGCACCGACCAGCGAGAGGGTCAGCAGCAGGGAGGGGAAGTACTTCTTTGATGTCATTTGCATTCAGAATTATATGGCAACTGAACCGGGGCGAGTGTGTGGACATCATGATTGGCTACCACAGCGGTGGGCAGCCAGGCCCTTCGAATTGCTTCGCAAAGGTAATTCCGGGCTTAGTGAGCGTGTTTATTACTTTCAAACAATATCTTATAAAATTCAAACATGCCTAGCGTTCGTGAACGCGATACGACTTGGGGGTGATGCCAATTTGCTTTTTAAAGAGGTTATTAAAATAGGCGGGGTACTCGAATCCCAGGCAGAATGCGATCTCGGCCACACTCCAGTTGGAGTGCCGGAGCATTACTTTCGACTGGGCGAGCACGCGGTCGATGATGTGTTCGGTGGTAGTCTTTCCGGTGATTTCTTTCAAAGCCCGGTTCAGATGATTTACGTGCACGCCAAGGCGTATCGCGTAATCTTTGGCGGTTTTCAGTTTGAGCTTATGCTCAGGGGATTCGATCGGAAACTGCCTTTCGAGCAACTCATAAAAGAGGGACGAAAGTTTTGCCGAACCGTTGACATGTACATCACTGGTACCCGAAGGCTGCATTTTCATGGCCTCGTGTGAGAGCACGTTTACGTAATTGCGCATGAGATCGTACTTGTGCACGTAGCTCGATTCGATATCTGCCTGCATTTTACCGAAAATACTGAGCAGGTATTCTTGTTGTTCCTCATTAATAAAATACACCGGAATAGCGTCGCTGCGCAGGATAGGGCAGTCGCTTACCGTCGCCGAGCGATTGATCGTGCTCAGGAACTGGTCGGTAAAGAGGCAGAAGTAACCCGACTGCTCATCCGAGAGTGCCTGCCACGAATAAGGGACGTTTCTATTGAAGAAAACGAGGGCATTGCGGTTGATCTCTATTTCCTGGTTGCCGTAGGTAATCTTTCCTTTTCCGAGGATCAGCGAGATCTTATAAAAGTCGCGCCGGGCGTAAGAAGTGTATTTGCTGCAGAATACGCGGGAGAAGACATTAAAGTGCCCTTCATCCCCGGTCGTTTTGTCCGGACCTTTTAGCCCTTTCGCAGCTGGGTGCGTCTGGTAAAAATGCGCTACGGTCTCATTCGGTATCATGAGCTGAAATTATGAAATTCAAATAATGGCTACAAAGCCAGGGGGTTAAAAATTAATTAAATAGGAGTAAGCCTTTCTATCGTCCAAGTTTTTCCCGGTTAAATCATTTGGGGACTTACAACAGGAAAAGCCGGTGTGGGTAACACCGGCTGGTAATGGTAGCATTTGTTATAATTACATCGTACCACAAATCCATTCGACCTCCTGAACGGCCTTGATCGCGTGTACACCATTACCCGTTTTATAATTGCGGACTGAGATGAGTGGGTTAATGACATTCCGTTGCTTGTGCTGGCGTGTGAATACGACGAACCTTACTTCGCGCGGGGCATATTTGGGCGTGGGGTCTAGATTTGGCCGCCCGAGGTTCAATGTAGCAAAGCGGGCAGCGAGCACCGGATTTGAGGATTCGACAACCAGCCCGGCCTTCGGCCCCGCTGCCGCTTTGTTTGGATGTTTATAATTGTGGGCAGATATGCCCGGATCGGAGATGCGAATGGCTTGCGCCTGCGTTGCATGGCCGACCGTAGCGGTGAATGCGAGAAATGCTGCGAAAATGAGTGGTTTAGGATTCATGTCTGGTTATTAAAAGAAACAGGTTATCAGGATTGTGTTCAAAATTACCTGCCGGTTTTCGTACCATTCATATCCTTTTCAAACATTGAACTATAAAATTCAATCATTCATCAAATTAATTTTCAACGCATTAGCACTCTGAATGGAAAGAATTTAGTTTTTTGAAGGGTCGAAAATTTGTAGTTTAAAACAGACAAAAAAAGCCTAAAAAACTCCTAATTGGCTTAATTTTAACTTTTTGGTAAATAGTAGGATATATTTTTGATGGCATCTATACACGAAAAGATCTGTTTGTAGCTTTTGTTTATCCATTCCAGACCGGTTTTGTGATTTCTCAAATAAATATAGAATTCAAATAACTATTGGGGTTGTACAATGCCGCAGGTACAAAATAAAAACGCCGACCTCGAAAGACCGGCGTTTATTATCGGTTGCCTACGGTTAATCCCGTGTAGGATAAACTTTGTCTGGCGTGGTATAGTAATCGGCCATTTGCGCTGTGTCCTTGGTCGGGCTCAACGTCGGAGTCTTATAATTGCGCGGTGAAGTCAGTGGGCTGATTTCAACACCTTCCGGCTTGTATTCGCGGATCACGACCAATGTTGCGGGCCTTGGCGCGTACTTAGGAGTAGTGCTTACATAGCCTTTTTGGTATTTGCCAAAACGCTCGACCGTGCGAATGTTGGCAACGCGGATCGTATTTTGATCCTTACCGGCTGCCTTTGCCTGTGCAGCTTTGTTGGGATGTTTGTAATTATAAACTGAAATACCGGGATCTACGATCGATTGCGCGCTGGCGGCAACTGTAAAGAGTCCGGCGACTAATATGGTAGTTAAAAAAGTGGCTTTTTTCATGTTGGTAATCGTTTAATCTTCACTTTGCCACCCCACCTTGGGGAGGGGTTGTATGAAAATTAATAACAGAAAAAACCATAATCAAATGCTCTAATTTTAGCGCTTTCAGCCCATTTAGCCAAATTAGGTTTGGTTTAAGCGTAAATTTTAAGGAAAAATGGGATCTTTTACCAAATTAGGTTTGTTAGCAAGGCCTTTTTGTAAAAAGTTTTAAAAATTGCTCAGAACACTGTAAAAAATGCACTTATGAAAATCCCGTAAAAAATTTTGATTTTAATAAGTTTCTAACCACTTTCTAATTTTTTGCGGTGTTTGTCCCTATTTAAGCAGTGCGTAAGCAGATGTGTGGATGCCCTTGCAAATTCGGTCGACCGGCAAATCGTTGCTGTCCTCGCCGAAAGGATCCTCGATTTCCTCCGCGATCACTTCCAGGCTCGCAAGAATATAAAACACGAACATCACGAACGGCACGACGAGGAAATGCAGGCTGAACACGTATCCGATCGGCAGCGTGAGGCAATAAATAAAGATGAACTTCTTGATAAAAGAACTGTAAGACAGTGGTATGGGTGTATTCTTAATCCGTTCGCAAGCACCGCAGATATTCGTAAACCCTTCCAGCTCATGGTTCAGCAATATCGTATGCTCGGGTAGCAACACACCTTTCCGCTGTAATTCGATCACTTTGGCAAACAGCGCCGCGGCAATCTGGTTAGGGATATGGTCGGCGGTGATGAGTGATGACTTCTTATATAATGTCGTATCCTCAAAATCCTCGGCGACGTAGCGATTGCGTAAATGGTTTTTGAGGGAGAGTGCGTAATTGGGGATCATTTTCATGAAAAACTCACGCTCAGCGACGTGCTCCGGGCCAAGTAACCCAGCTATCTTCAGGGCCAGGTTGCGGCTGCCATTCATGAGCGAGCCCCATTGCTTCCGGCCTTCCCACCAGCGATCGTAAGCGGTGTTTGTCCGGAATACAAGCAACATCGATATCACAAAGCCCAGCAGCGAGTGCATCAGCGAGATGTTTTTGAGGTCGTTGTTTTCGCTGATTTTGAAATGTACAATAATAAAGTAGGCGACAACGGTTGAATAGACGGCCATCGTAAAGATCATCGGCGCCAGTTTGCGTACCGTGTCTGCCTTTTGGAAATAGAATATGTAACGGAACCAATCTTTGGGATTATAGTCGATCATGCTAGTTTGACCTGGTCGATGAGCTTGAAGAATTCTTTAAAACATTTGGCAGTAAGGCGCGCGTCTTCCAATGCATTGTGCGTTTCCTCCTCACGCTCGAAACCGAAGTAGCTCGCCACCGACCCGAGGCTCAATGAACGTGGGACCTGTTTGCCGTTTTTTTCGAGGATTTGGAAGAATAAATAGGAGACGGTATGCAGGTCGAGCTGCTTGTTGGAGAAGCCCCATTTCATTTTCTCGTTCCGATAGGCGAAACGGAGGAAGTTGATATCGTTGATTACGCTCTGCCCGCAAATAATAACATTTGCGAGGCTAGGTTTGCCCATATTGAGCTTTTTGATCCACTTTTCGAACTCCGGAAGCACATCGTAGATCATCGGCGCGTCTTCCAGGTCGCCGAGCGACAGACCGTGTACTTCCTCAGATTTCACGGAAAATGCCTCCTCGTTTTCGGGATAGACGTTTTGCAGATATGTCCCCAGAGACCGCCAGTTGTCGTCGAAAAACTCCGCACCGATCTGGATAATCTCGTTCCAGCCCGGCTCTGGTCCGGTCATTTCGATATCTAAAACAAGGAAGGACATAGGCAGGTTGGCGGGGATGTTAGAAAAATGGTCATGATTTGGAAACTCAAACTTATAGTTTTGTGTACAAAATTATGCAATCATTGCATGCAAGAAGATCCCACAAACACTGATTTATAACAAATGCCCATCGATTTTAAAGAAATACCGTCCCCGTGTTTCATTCTGGAAGAGGAATTGCTCCGAAAAAACCTCGAACTCATCGACTCGGTGCAGAAGGCGGCGGGATGTAAGATCATCCTCGCGCTTAAAGGGTTTTCCATGTACAGCGCATTCCCGATCGTGAAGGAATACCTCTCGGGGGCGACGGCCAGTTCACTGAATGAAGTAAAACTCATCAATGATTTCATGGGCTACCAGTCGCATACATACATGCCTGCATACCTCGATAGCGAGTTTGAAGAGATTATGCAACGCAGCAGCCACATTACATTCAATTCGCTGAGCCAGTGGGAGCGATTTCAAAGTAGGGTAGAGGCATACAAGGCAGCCAATCCTGACAAGACCTTGTCGTGCGGCATTCGGGTAAATCCGCAGTACTCCGAGGTGGAGACCGACATGTATAACCCATGCGTACCAGGATCACGCCTTGGCGTAACACGCGACAAACTACCCGACGAGCTTCCCTCAGGGATCGACGGCATTCACTTTCATACGCTCTGCGAAAATGGCTCCGACACGCTGGAGCGCACACTCGAAGCATTGGAAGCCAGGTTCAGCGATCTGCTGCATCAGGCCAAGTGGCTCAACATGGGCGGCGGCCACCTGATGACAAGGGAAGGATACGACATTAGCAAGCTAATTAAATTAGTTAGTACTATCAAGGAGAAGTACAATCTGGAAGTGATCCTGGAACCCGGTTCGGCTATCGCCTGGCGCACCGGAGTATTGTACGCCACAGTACTCGACGTGCTCGACAGCCAAGGCATAGATGTAGCCATTCTGGACACCTCTTTTGCAGCCCACATGCCAGACACGCTGGAGATGCCCTACAAGCCCGTCATTCGCGGCGCTTACCAGGAACCGGAGCCCGGCAAACCGACTTACAGAATGGGAGGAATGACCTGTCTGGCAGGCGACTACATGGGAGATTACTCCTTTGACAAGCCGCTGGAAATTGGTGATAAAATCATATTTGAGGATATGATCCACTACACCATGGTAAAGACCACAACATTTAACGGCGTTAATTTACCTTCCATTGGGATGTGGAAAAGTGAGCAGGATTTTCAACTCATCCGATCGTACGGATATGAAAGCTTCAAAGATCGGTTATCGTAGTAAGAGTAAACGAATTTGCAATAACGGTTACTTTTTTGCTTGAAGTGATTCGTGGAAATGTCCTAATAATTTTGAATGACCGAATGATTGAATGACTGAGTAATTTCATCCAATCATTCGGTCATTCGGTCATTCAAAATTAAAGTTTCGGGAGCATTGGAAACAACCTCCTTACTTCCTCTGCATTCGGTTGTTTTCCATACTCTGTAATCTCAAAAACTTCGACATATTTCACCTGTGCGGCCTTCTCTGTGCCGTACCATTTGTCAAGCGATTGCTTGATTTCCGGGTTCACAGACGAGCGTTTTTCCATGGATGTCAGCAGCCATTTTCTACGCTCGGTGACGTCTTTGGGAACGTTAGCAAGATCTCCGCTTGTCCAGGGGAGCCACTCATAAAATTGGGAAACGTGTGCATCCAGTCCTTCCACTTTTTTAGCAAGATTTTCGGTGATGTCAATTGCGATATCAGGACGAAATGGGTTTGGTCGTTGGAAACGGTCGCGGAAATAGAGAAACACGGGATTCTTTGTCAATGGCGGGACACTGCTGAGCATGTTGGGGACGATTACCATATATGCAGCATCCTGAACGACAATGCCTGTATTGCGGTGATCGGGGTGGTAGTCGTTTGTGCGGGGTGCAATGACCACGTCCGCATTCCATTCGCGGATTTTGCGGATCACGGCCAGGCGGTTTTCGAGCGTAGGAAAGAGCTCGCCGTCGTGGTTGTCGAGAATGTCGTATTGGATACCCCAGCGGCGTGCAGCTTCCTGTGCTTCTTTATAGCGGCGATTAGCCAATTCTCCGCCGCCAATGTCCTGGTGTCCTTTGTCGCCGTTGGTAAGCGAAACGAACTTTACTTTGTGGCCCATGGAGGAATAAATAGAAGCGATGCCGCCGGCACCGAGATCACAGTCATCGGGGTGGGCGCCAAAGACGATAATATTGAGCGGTTTCTTTGCGTCGCCCGTGTTCTGGGCAAATGAGGCAACGCCGCACCAAAGCAATGCAGGCAGGAGCAGAAATTTTCTGATCATTTTTTAAGAGGTTATGTAGGTTTGGAATTTTTGCAAAATAGAAATTTAAGTTCTGCAAAAGTCTTTGGTTACCTTATTTTATATGTTGTTCAATGCATTTGACGATATGCAGCCGAAGGTGAAGTTTTGTTTGAAAATATAAATTACCCGGCCATATTTTTTTACAGAAAAAAATCCCCATTTTATCAAGCCGGTTAACCCTATACTTTACTACATAAAAGTGCATTTGCAGCACGTCGGGCAGGAAAAAATTATATTTTATTACTTCCCAGACTTCCAGGCGCTTACTGTTTCCCAGTCAAATATTTAAACAGGGCCTGCTTAGATTCTTCTAATAATCCTGTATCTTTGTATCCCGTAATCATAGAAAAAAAGCAAAGTCTTATGGCTTCCAAAGCACGAAAGACCGCTAAGTACATTTTCGTTACGGGCGGTGTTACATCTTCACTTGGCAAGGGAATCATTGCCTCATCACTAGCTAAACTACTACAAGCCAGAGGGCTCTCAGTAACTATCCAGAAATTCGATCCGTACCTGAACATCGATCCGGGTACCATGAATCCTTACGAGCATGGGGAATGCTACGTAACGGATGACGGGGCTGAAACTGACCTGGATTTGGGGCATTACGAGCGTTTTTTGAACGTTCGGACCTCGCAGGCCAATAATGTTACCACCGGGCGTATCTACCACAACGTTATCACGGCCGAGCGTCGCGGCGACTTTCTTGGAAAGACTGTACAGGTTGTTCCACATATTACGGACGAACTGAAAAGAAACATGCTGTTGCTGGGTCAATCCGGCGATTACGACATTGTGATTACGGAAATTGGAGGTTGCGTAGGGGATATCGAGTCACTGCCGTTCCTGGAAGCGGTTCGTCAGGTGAAATTCGAAATGGACCATCAGGATACACTGGTTATCCATTTGACATTGATCCCTTACCTGAACTCGGCAGGAGAGCTGAAAACGAAGCCAACGCAGCACTCGGTGAGAATGTTGCAGGAATCGGGCATCCAGCCCGACATCCTCGTGTGCCGCACGGAGCATCCATTGCCTTATGACATCCGCAAGAAAATTGCGTTGTTCTGTAACGTACAGGTCAACTCGGTGATTGAAGCCATGGACGCCGATACGATTTACGCAGTGCCTCTGCTCATGCTGAAAGAAAGACTTGATCAGCGTGCATTATACATGCTCGACATTTACAATGACAAGGATGTGGACCTCGATTCGTGGAAGACATTCCTTTCGAGACTGAAAAACCCGGTCGACTCCGTCCGCATTGGTCTGGTAGGTAAATACGTAGAGCTGCACGATGCTTATAAATCAATCGTCGAGTCGTTTATTCACGCCGGCGCTGCCAACGAATGCAAGGTGAATATCGAATGGATCCATTCGGAAAGCCTTACTGCCGAGAATACGGTAGAAAAACTGGAAAACCTCGATGGTGTGCTCGTAGCACCGGGTTTCGGCGAGCGTGGTATCGAGGGCAAGATCGCGGCGATCCAATATGTGCGTGAGAACAACATTCCTTTCTTTGGGATTTGTCTGGGTATGCAAATGGCCGTAATCGAATACGCACGTAACGTCGTAGGCTGGGAAAATGCGCATTCAGTTGAAATGGATACCGCTACCGACCATCCGGTGATCCACTTGATGAAAGACCAAAAAGATGTTTCCAATAAAGGCGGAACGATGCGTCTAGGCGCTTACCCTTGCCGGATCAAAAAGGATTCATTGGCTCACAAAATTTATGGTAAAACCAATATTAGCGAGCGTCACCGTCACCGCTACGAGTTCAATAATAAATACCTGAAAGAATTCGATGAAAAAGGTCTTATTGCGACGGGTATCAATCCGGACAACAACCTGGTTGAAATGGTCGAGCTGCCTTCGCATCCGTTCTACATAGGTGTACAGTTCCACCCGGAGCTGAAAAGCACAGTAATGAACCCGCACCCGATCTTCGTTCATTTTGTAGCTGCTGCGCTGACTTACTCATTGCAAAAAAGGTCGGTTGAAACATTGAACCCGGTTTCCCACTAATCACAATTTAAAGGTGACAAGAAAAATTTCTTGTTACCTTTGCCGACCCTTTGCGGTATACTATTTCCAACAATTAAAGTAAATAATGGATAAAAATTTTGTAATCGGCCTGGTATTGATCATGCTGATGCTCATAGGCTACCAGATACTGGTCCCGAAACCTGTGGAACCAACACCGGTAGCAGAAGTAAAGAAGGCAGCCCCCAAAGCCGCTTCGGTTGCTTCCGACTCAACCCCAAAATCCTCACAATCAGTTGATTCAACTTCCATCATTCCGCAAAAGGACCTGGTGATCGAAACCCAGGATACCCGCGTGGTATTCACCAACAAGGGTGGGGTGATGAAGGAGGTAATGTTGAAAAAATATAAAACCTACGATCAGAAGCCGCTTTACCTGATTGCTGAAAATCACAACAGTTTCCAGATCGACCTGCCTACGCAAACCGGCGATGTAAGGCTTACAGACCAGTTTTTCACCACCGATGCACAGGACAAAAAGCTCGCGGAGAAGGATTCAGCTGTAATTACCTATCGTACGACACTGAAAAACAACCAGGTAGTTGAACAAACTTACGTGGTGCGCGGTACGGGTTATGTGATTGATTACGGTATCAAAGCAAATGGCGTGTTACCTGCGAACAAATCGCTGAACTTCCACTGGGACAACGACCTGCTGCAACTTGAAAACGATATGAAGAAAAACCGTGAGGTGGTTACTGTTAACTACTACACGGACGAGCTGAAAAGCCTTGCTACCAGCCCCACAGCCAATGAGGAGGAAAAGACTGCTGATCCGGTTAAATGGTTCACTATTAAGCACAAATACTTTTTAGCGGGTCTGATCTCCGAAAAACACCCGTTCAGCAACGTCGTATTACGTGCGAATGTGAATCCGGATGATTCAGTGATCGTTAAGAATATGAATGTTTCGGCCGGTATCCCGGTAGCCGCTGTTCAGAAAGGCGAGGCGAATTTCCAGTACTACCTCGGCCCGAACGAATATCACATTGTAGATAAGGTAAAAGCAGAGAATTTTGACCAGAACGTTTACCTGGGTTACGCATTCCTGAAACCGATCAACAAGTTTGTCCTTGTTCCGCTTTTCAACCTGTTGGAAGGATTTGTAAGCAATTATGGCTTGCTGATTATTCTATTGGTATTATTTGTAAAAACATTGCTGACGCCGCTGACCTACAAATCGTACATCAGCATGGCGAAAATGCGGATCCTTGGACCGGAACTGGAACAGATCCGCGAACAGAACAAGGACGATGTAGCGAAGCAGCAGCAGGAGCAAATGAAGCTTTATCAGCAGGTAGGCGTGAGCCCGTTGAGCGGATGTGTGCCTGTACTTGCTACAATGCCTATCCTGTTTTCACTCTTTTTCCTCTTCCCGAACCTGATTGAGCTGCGCCAGCAATCATTCCTTTGGGCAAGCGATCTTTCGACTTACGACTCGTTCTTTAAGCTGCCTTTCGTTGTGCCTTTCGGCATTGGTAACCACATTAGCTTGTTCACGATCCTGATGACGGTGTCCAGCATTGGTTATGCTTATTACAACAATCAGAACACGCCAACGCAGCCAGGACCGGTGAATATGAAGGCGCTGGGTTACGTAATGCCGCTGATGTTCATGTTTATCCTGAACTCGTTCCCAGCAGGTCTGACGTTCTACTACTTTGTTTCGAACATCGTAACCATCGCGCAGCAGCTTCTGATCAAACGATTTGTCAATGAGGATAAAATCAAAAATATCCTTGAAGAAAACCGCAAGAAAAACGCCACCGGCGAGAAGAAGCAGAACAAATTCCAGAAGTATCTAGAAAAGTCGTTACAGGCTGCGGACGAGGCGAAAAAGAAACAGGCTGAATTAGAGAAAAAGTCTAAAAAGAAATAAAAGCGTTTTTAGATCGTAATATAAAGGGCAATGTTCCAGTTGGGATATTGCCCGTTTTTTTCCATTTTGGGCTGATTTTTGTAGTCCAAAGATCAGCCAAATCTTGACCCCGGAATCCTGATGAAAGTTATCTTTTTTTTGATTTTGACAGTCCAGATCGGTTTGTACCAAACTTCCTTCGCGCAGGGTGATGTGCAGATGGAAAGCCGGTACCGGTCGGCTCTGGCAGATTATAAAACAGGTAAATACGCCGTTGCGATGGATAAGTTCTATCCTATGACGAGCGTGAATGCGAAGACGGCCTATTCGCCTTATGCGCATTATTATTATGCATTGAGTGCGTACCAGCTGAAGCGCTATAAGGATGCCCGGCCGATGCTGCTCCAACTGCAAAGCCGCTATCCTGGCTGGAATAAGATCAATGACGTTTACTACCTGCTGGGCTCCATTAGTCTGGCGAACGGGCAGATCAACGATGGCCTCGATCAGTTGGCGAAGATCAAAGACTCTTCCTTTAACAAGGACATTCAGGCTTTGAAGCAGCATCATTTAGGGGCGATCAATGATTTCCTGAAGCTCAAAGAACTTCAAAAGCAATATTCTTCCGATCGCGACATTGCGCTGATGGTGTATCAATCTATACAGTCATCGCGTACACCTGCGCAGGGCGATCTTGCATATGCCGAGCAGCTCGACAAGCAGTTCAAATTCAAAAAGAGTGAAAAGGTAGAAGAAGCGCCTAAGCGCAGCACACCGAAGTCCGATATGCAATGGACGAAAGGTTACCTGGATGTGGCCGTGCTGCTGCCGTTCCGTCTGGATGAATTCGCGAGCTCGAAACGCCGTTCGAACCAGTTTGCCTATGATTATTACCTCGGCCTGACAATCGCAAAAGAGCAGCTCCAAACGGAAGGAATCACTGTTAACCTGTGGGCTTACGACGTTAGCAATGACGCGAAAAGCATGCAAACAATCGCCGGTAATAAGAACTTCCAGCTATCCGACATGGTGATTGGCCCATTATATTCGGGTACTTTCGAGCTGGCCGCGGATTTCGTTGCAGGTAGCAATGCGATTATGCTAAACCCGCTTTCGACAGACGCTAACTTGCTTAAATCAAGTTCCAACATTTACCTCGGTCACCCATCTATTGCTTTCCAGACCCAGAAAGCGGCACAATGGATGCGGACGCTTTCGCCAGGGCTGAGTACCGTGATATACTACGGAAATACGCCGAAGGATTCCGCTATGGCGGCTTCCTATGCAAGCGAATGGAAAGCCAAAGGAGGGAAGGTGGCCGTTATGGCGAAAATCCAGCCCGACAAGGAATGGTTGGAGAGCAATGTTCCATCTTTTGAAATCAATAAACCTGCGCATGTGGCATTATTCTCGACGGACGGCGAATCGGGGGGAAACCTGATCGAAGTGCTGAATAGCCGGAAATTAAACACGCTGCCGGTAATAGCGACTTCTACAAGCTTCAATAGCCAGCAGGCTCGTCTCTCGCGCTACGGCACGCGTTTGTCGCTTGTAGATGCCGACTACGTGGATCGCGAGAAAGAAACGATCCGTCAATTCCAGAAAAATTACTATAATAAAACCAGCACATTTCCTTCGGTATATTCCTATCAGGGCTATGATCAGTTGCTCTTCTTTGGCCGGATGCTTTCCAAGTATAAGGACAAGCTGCCTTCGGGCTTGCAATCGCGGAAATTCGGCAGCGAAGAGTACTTGCTCTCCGGTTTTGACTTTACCAAGGCGAATGAAAACCAGATTACCCCTGTCCTGAAATACAGCGGCTCCAAATGGGTGCCGGTGGACAGATAATACCAACCGATTAACAAAAATGAATATTTCAACGAGTCAGCAACTTTTCGAAAAAGCACAAAATTATATTCCGGGTGGCGTTAACTCGCCGGTACGCGCATTTCGTGCGGTGGGTGGCTCTCCGCTTTTTATCAAGTCGGCAAAGGGGCCATACATTTACGACGAGGACGGCAACGAGTACATCGAGCTCATCAACTCCTGGGGCCCAATGATCCTGGGGCACGCGCATGAACTGATTCAAAAGGCCGTTTCCGACGCCATTCAGCATTCATTCTCCTTCGGCGCTCCCACGCGCAGGGAGGTGGAAATGGCGGAGCTGATCGTTTCGATGGTGCCGTCAATTGAAAAAGTAAGAATGGTAAACTCCGGTACCGAAGCCACGATGTCGGCAATACGCGTTGCGCGCGGGTACACGGGGAGGGACAAGATCATTAAGTTTGAAGGTTGCTACCATGGTCATGGCGACAGCTTCCTGATCGCCGCGGGCAGTGGGGCCATCACATTTGGCACACCTGACAGCCCCGGCGTTACAAAAGGGGTGGCAAATGATACACTTACTGCGCCTTATAACGACCTTGAAGCGGTTCAGCAACTCGTGGACGCCAACAAACACCAGATTGCCGCATTGATCCTTGAACCGGTTGTAGGTAATATGGGGTGTGTGTTGCCGAAAGACGGATTTTTAGAAGGATTACGCCGCATTTGCGATGAAGAAGGCATTGTCCTGATTCTCGACGAGGTAATGACCGGTTTCCGACTTTCGAAAGGCGGCGCGCAGGAAAGATTCGGAATTACACCGGATTTAACAACGTTAGGAAAAATAATAGGCGGAGGAATGCCGGTAGGCGCTTATGGAGGCAAGGCTGGGATCATGAATTATGTCTCGCCAGCAGGCCCGGTATACCAGGCAGGAACGCTTTCGGGGAATCCTATTGCGATGGCCGCCGGCTACACCATGCTAACATATCTGAACGAACACCCCGAAGTTTATACCCAGCTGGAAAATTCAGGTGGCAAGCTGGCAGCGGGTTTCAGGGCTTCCATGGAGAAGTTAGGTTTGAAATACACATTAAACCAGATCGGTTCCATGTATACGCTGTTCTTTACGCCGAATGCCGTGTCTGACTTTCCTTCGGCCAAATCTTCGGATCTGCCTTTGTTTGGTAAGTATTTCCACGCGATGCTCAACCGCGGCATTTATATGGGGCCAAGCCAATTCGAAGCAATGTTCCTGTCAACCGCGCTCACGGATGTGCATCTGGATAGAATCATTGCAGCAAATGAAGAGGCGCTTGCTGAGATAACTCGTTAATTTGGAGGTCGTCAACATGTCTTGCTGAATGTTACCCTGAGCGGAGTCGAAGGGCTTGTACGATGTTGCTCAACGGACAAATCAATGAGCATCTTGCATTACCCTTCGACTGCGCTCAGGGTGACAAATCGGTCGCTCACCCAACCACCCATTCACCCATTCAGTCATTCACTCATTCAGTCATTCAGTCATTCAAAATTAAAAATGCGTCGCTACTCGATCATCATCCCAGTCTACAACCGTCCCGACGAGTTGGAGGAATTGCTTGTGTGCTTGACGCGACAGACTTACCAAAATTTTGAAGTTGTGATTGTAGAGGATGGATCGAAAATAAAAGCTGATGATGTGGTGAAATCCTTTGCGGACAAACTCGACATTCATTACTACTACAAGGAAAACGGCGGTCAGGGTTTTGCGCGTAATCACGGTTTTGAACATGCTTCGGGCGAGTATTTTATCCTGCTGGATTCGGACGCGCTCATTGAGCCCAACTATCTTTCGATTGTTGAAAACCGGCTGAATACTGATTATGTCGATCTCTATGGGGGGCCGGATACGGACCACCCTTCATTTTCACCCATTCAGAAAGCCATTAGCTATTCCATGACTTCAGTATTCACCACGGGCGGTATTCGCGGAAGGAAGAACAATATGGGCGGGACATTTCATCCGCGTAGTTTCAATATGGGCCTTTCGCGGAAGGTTTGGGAGCAGACCGGCGGATTTCTGACGAGCCGGATGGGGGAGGATATCCTGTTTAGCATTGGGGCATTGCGGCTGGGTTTTAAATCGGCATTGATTCCGGAGGCATTTATTTACCACAAACGCAGGACGCAATTCGGGGCGTTTTTCCGGCAATTGAAGTTTTTCGGTCGTGCCCGTATCAATATCGCCCGCTATTATCCTGAGGAGCTGAAACTCGTGCACACGTTTCCGTTGCTATTTACGTTCGGCGTTTGTAGCATTCCGTTGTGGTTTTTTATTTTTAAACCATTTTTTTTCCTTGGATTATGGTTTCTGGCTACCTACGTGGCTCTACTTTTCATTGATGCGTTAAAAAAGACGAAAAGCGCAGAAGTAGCTTTTCTGAGCGTTGGGGCTGCATTTGTGCAGCTATTTGGCTATGGAATTGGCTTTGTGCAGGAAGGGTGGAAAAGGCTTTGGGAAAACAAATCACACCGCGAAACCGGCGCAGCGATTGAGTATCCTTCGTGAGGAGTTAAGAGTTCAGAGTTTAGAGTTTAAAGTTAAGAGTTTAAAGTTCAGAGTTTAAAGTTCAGAGTTTAAAGTTTAAAGTTAAGAGTTCAGAGTTTAAAGTGGTCTAGAGTTTAAACCTTAAACTCTAGACTTTTAAACCTTAGACTCTAAACTCTAAACTTTTAAACTCTAAACTCTAAACTCTAAACTCCAAACTTTTAAACTCTAACTATTTCTGACAAAAATAGACAATCTCCTCGCCGGGCAACGAATAGCGTAGAACCTCAGCTTTACTCAATTCATCCATCACAAAACGATCCTCAGTTACTTTAAATCCCCCTTTTTCGAGCTCCCGGCCATAGTTCCGGCCGAATAGGCGTAAGTGGTCGTTCTGAAGGAAATGTATTTCACGTTCCTTTGGATCGGTGATCGTCGGGTCTTCGTAGGTTACTTCGTATTTCATGTCCTGAGGCGATTGGATCAAAGCCCAGCCTCCTGGTTTCAGGACGCGGTGAAGCTCGCTCATGGCGAGAATATAGTCGTCTACGTGCTCCATTACGTGGTTGCAGATGGCTACGTCGAATGTATTCTCGGGGAAAGGGATCTGGTGTATGTCCATTTTTACCTTCGCGAGCGGTGATTCGATGTCTCCGGTAATGTAATCCAGGTTTTTCATCTGCTCGAAACGGTCGATGAAGCAATATTCGGGCGCTACGTGCAGGACTTTCAGGTTGGCGGTGTAGAAATTGGTTTTGCGCTTCATATACAGTGCCATCAGCCGGTGGCGTTCGAGGGATAGGCAGCTGGGGCACAGCGCATTCTCGCGGCTTGATGTGTTGCGTCCGTAGGGGAGGAACTTGCGGTATCTGCTGTTGCACACCGGGCATTCAACGTTGCTGCCGATATAGAAAATGCTGAGTAACCGCGCTGCCCAGTGTCCGACGAGTTGGAGATACGGTCGCGGGATGTAGCGCAGAACTAAACTAATGATGGATTTCATTAAACCAATTGACTAAAAATTAATAATTTTAGGATCACAACACCGAATAACTTGTATAAATGATCCCCTCGATTGACCCGAAACCACCCGGCAAGCGACTGATAAAGCAAATGTCGACACGGACTAAATGGATGATTTTAGCTCCATTAGGCCTGTTGCTGTTCAGTTTCGGCCTTACCGTGCTCAGCGAAGCGGCGCATCAGCGTCGAATCGGGGAACCTACGCAGGTTTGGGTCGTGCTGGGCCTTTACAGCCTGGCACTCATTAACGGTGGCCTGATCATGTTCGGTGAAGCCCTGCGTTTCCGTATTTTACTGGATGTCCGTCGCGAAACACGCCGTAGCATGCGCCAGTTGCTGCGGAAGGTCAATTTGAAAGCTTCTCACGCGAAAAACAAATCGGGTAAAAAAGCAAAAAGCCCTACCAAAACAGATTGACAGGACTAGTTGAATAGCATTCCGAAGAGGCTTATTATTTTTTATTTGCTTCGAATTGAGCCTTGATAGCCTCAACGTCAACATTGCGCACTTCTGGTTTGCGTAGAAGGTTTTTGATTTTCGCAGTGCGGTTGTTTGCTACTGCTTTGTTTCTGCGACCTTTACGTTTTAATTCCGTAACTCCCATTGTAAAAGTTTGTTTTGTGAAAGAGCCGCAAAATTAAGCATTTAAACGTAAATAATGCATGCAATAGTCATAAATATTGCATAACCTGCCCTAACTTTACGATTTCATAGGCCATTTACGGCCCATTTGACAGCATTATAATAATGAGTAAACCATCTCTTGCCCGCGGAACCCGCGACTTTGGTCCGGAGCAAATGGCAAAGCGTACTTTCATTTTTGACACCATTCGTCGCTCTTTCCAACGATACGGCTTCCTGCCCCTTGAAACCCCCGCTTTTGAAAACCTTTCTGTTTTGATGGGTAAATATGGAGAGGAAGGTGATCAGCTTTTATTTAAAATTCTAAACTCAGGCGATTTCAGCGGGAACCTCACCGACGCCGACTGGCATGCGGGCTCGAAGCCATTGACCACCAAAATTTCCGAAAAAGGCCTGCGTTACGACCTTACCGTGCCTTTCGCGCGTTATGTGGTGATGAACCGCGGCACATTGGCAATGCCTTTCAAACGTTACCAGATCCAGCCGGTTTGGCGTGCCGATCGTCCGCAGAAAGGGCGGTACCGTGAGTTTTATCAATGCGACGCCGATGTGGTAGGCACCGATTCGCTTCTTTGCGAAGCTGAGATTGTGACACTTTTGCATGATATTCTGCCTGCATTGGGCATTACCGATTTTACTGTTAAGATCAACAACCGTAAAATCCTGACCGGGATCGCGGACATGATCGGGGCGCATGGTATGGAGGGGCCGCTTTGTGTGGCGATTGATAAATTGGATAAAATAGGGAAAGATAAAGTGGTGGAGGAACTCCTCGAACGCGGTTTTGCTTCTGATAGTATCAATAAACTGGAACCGATTTTCAGCCTTTCGAGCGATAACGATCCGTTTATGAAACTGAAAAGCTGGCTGGCGGAGTCTGAGGTTGCATTGAAGGGAATCCAGGAACTCGAAGAAGTGTGGACGATGGTGAAGATCCTGGGATTGGAGAATGCGAAGATTGAGTTTGACGTCACGCTTGCACGCGGGCTTTCCTATTATACAGGCGCAATTTTCGAAGTAAAGGCCAATAATGTACAGATCGGCAGCATTTCAGGCGGTGGGCGCTACGACAACCTTACCGGCACATTCGGCGTTCCCGGGATTTCGGGTGTGGGCATTTCGCTGGGTGTCGACCGTATTTATGATGTTTTGGAAGAACTGAACCTCTTTCCAGAAAGCCAGAAGACGAGCACGAAAGTGATGATCTCCAATTTTGACAAAGATGCATTTGCCTATGGCTTGTCGATCCTTCCCAAATTCAGAAATGCAGGCATTAACTCAGAAATTTACCCCGATTCGGTGAAGCTGAAAAAACAGCTCGATTATGCCGACCGCAAGAGTATCCCGTTCGTGGTTTTGATCGGTTCGGAGGAGATCCAGTCGGGCTTGCTGACATTGAAAAACATGAAAACCGGCGAGCAGCAGAAACTGAAAACGGAAGATATCCTAACTTTGCTGACCCGGGAAGACCAATAACCTTTTAAATACCGACAAACGGCTGCACGAGCAACCTATAACTTTATGAATAACAATATTTTAAGAATTGCCATCCAGAAATCGGGCAGGCTCAGTGAAGACTCTTTAAAACTGATCAAGGAATGCGGCATCCGTTTCGACAACGGCGCGGGTAAACTGAAAACCGACGCGACCAACTTTCCTGCCGAAATCCTTTTCCTTCGAGACGACGATATTCCCGGTTATGTGGAAGACGGCGTGGCACATCTGGGAATTGTAGGCGAAAACGTTTCGGAAGAATCCTGCAAGAATGTGGACACGGTTCACAAGCTGGGCTTTTCTAAATGCCGCCTGTCGATCGGCGTTTTGCGCGAGCAGGAGTACAACGGTGTGCAGGACCTGCAAGGCAAAAGCATTGCGACTACTTATCCGCGTTTGCTGGAACAATATCTTAAATCTCATCAGGTTACCGCCGATATCCACGAGATCAGCGGGTCGGTGGAAATAGCACCTAGCATTGGATTGGCCGATGCGGTGTGCGATATCGTGAGCTCGGGCAGCACTTTGCTGAGCAACGGTTTGAAGGAAGTGGAAACGATTTTCCGTTCGGAGGCGGTCATGATCGCGAGCAAAAACCTTTCGGATGTACAGAAAGACCTGCTGGACCAACTTTTGTTCCGTATCAAATCGGTACAGATGGCGAAGAACAATAAATACATTTTGCTCAATTGCCCTGTAAGCGCGGTGGAGAATATCACCAGGTTCCTGCCTGGTATGCGTTCCCCGACGATCCTGCCTTTGGCGACAGAGGGCTGGTGCTCGCTGCATTCGGTGATCAATGAAAATGAGTTCTGGGAGAATATAGAGAAAATTCGCCAGGCTGGTGCGGAAGGGATTCTGGTTATCCCAATCGAGAAAATGATTGTTTAAAATGCTCCCCTTAAACCGGGTTTTGATTCTGACATTATGAATATCATTCCATTTCCGGAAAGGGGGCAATGGCCTGCATTACTGGCACGTCCCGTTTTGGAAGCCAAGGATATAGAAGCCAGGGTGGTGCCCATTCTGGAACAGGTTAAAAGTGAAGGTGATGCCGGCATAAAGGCATTAGCATTGAAATTTGATAAAACAGAACTGACCGAGCTGGCATTTGCCGAGGCTGATTTTGCCAAAGCAGGTGAGTTGCTGGATGATACGCTGAAAGCGGCGATCGGGCAGGCGTATGAGAATATTTACAAATTCCACAAAGGCCAACTTCAAGCGCCCGAGAAGGTGGAAACTATGCCTGGTGTTACCTGTTGGCGCAAAAGTGTGGGGATCGAGAAGGTGGGAATCTACATTCCCGGTGGTTCTGCTCCTTTGTTTAGTACCGTATTAATGCTGGGCATCCCGGCGCGGATTGCGGGTTGTAAGGAGATTGTGCTTTGCACGCCTTCCGATCATCCGGCGATTTTATATGCGGCCAAACTCGTGGGGGTTACCAAAGCATTCCGCATTGGCGGTGCGCAGGCTATTGCCGCAATGGCTTATGGAACAGAAAGTGTGCCAAAGGTTTACAAGATATTTGGCCCTGGAAACCAATATGTTACTACTGCTAAAATGCTGATTAGCAAGGAAGGCGTGGCGATTGATATGCCCGCGGGCCCTTCGGAAGTGGCTGTTTATGCCGATGATACTGCCTTTCCATGTTTTGTAGCCGCCGACCTGCTTTCCCAGGCCGAACATGGTGCCGACAGTCAGGTTTTACTCGTTTCAACCAGTAAAAAGCTACTTAGCGCTGTCAATATCGCATTGTCGGAGCAACTGGAAGAGCTGCCGCGCAAAGAGCTGGCGGCCCAGGCTATGTCTAACAGCAAAGCGATCCTGGTCGAAACCGAAGAGGAAGCCATTGAAATGCTCAACCAATACGCGGCGGAGCACCTTATCCTCAGTGTAGCCAATGCGGAAGAAGTGACGGAGAAAATTTATAATGCGGGATCTATTTTCCTGGGTAACTACACGCCGGAATCCTGCGGCGATTATGCTTCGGGAACCAACCATACCTTGCCGACCAATGGCTATGCCAGGGCTTACAGCGGCGTTTCTGTGGATAGTTTTGTCAAGAAAATCACCGTTCAGCATATTACACAGGACGGCATTCGCAACATTGGTCCCGTGGTGGAAGCCATGGCCGCAGCCGAATCACTTGACGCCCATAAGAAAGCCGTGACCATCCGATTGCAAAGTCTTTTGTAAAAAATTTTAGATCCGGGAAATTTGTCCTAAATTAGAGGACAAATTTCAACGGCCTTAAAATTAATGGATATGACAGCATACATGGTTAACGAACGTTTGGGAGGTTACGGAATCCTCAAACATGCTGTAAAAGATGACTTCGACCTGGCTTACCTGGCCGAAAATGGTGTTCCGAAAGCTTCTATTCAGCATCTCGCTGATTCTATTGGGATGGACATTAAAGATGTGATCGCACTGTTGCCGGTGACTTCAAGGAATTTGCAGCGGTACAATGATATTGATCTGCTCAGCAATGTAGTTTCTGATCATCTGATCGCCCTGGCCGATCTGTTTTCCGTAGGGAACAGGGCTTTGGGAAAAGAATATTTCCTCGATTGGCTGAACAACGAGGTGCCTGCGCTGGGAAGTGAGAAACCCATCAGCTTTTTACGGACCCATGCGGGTATAGAGCTGGTGAAAACCGAATTAGGGCGCATGGAACACGGTATTTTCGCTTAATGGAGCTATTCAGGATAACACGATCGGAATATCAGGAGGATTTGAGTGGAATAGGGGCTTTCTACAACGGAGGAAGATGGAATACTCCGAGAAATGCCATGCTTTATACATCTTCGCATCGCTCGTTGGCCATGCTGGAAGTACTCGTTCACTGGCATAAAACAGTGACACCTCCCAATTACGTGATCGTTTCCCTGGAACTTCCCGATGATGCCGCAAGCATAACAGCCCCCAATCTGGTGCCCGCATGGTACGAAGACCAGCAATGGAGCAAGGAAATAGGAGATGCGTGGCTGAAAGAGGGCAACAGCCTTCTGCTACGGGTGCCTTCGGTGGTTGTGCAGGCCGAGCAGAACTACCTCGTCAATCCGATGCATCCCGGCATGCTTGCTATCAAAATCACCGACATAGCGCCGCTGAACTTTGACAGCAGGCTCTTCAAAAAGATCTAGAATCCACACACGGCAGCCGCCGTAACTTTTCAGAGTATGAGTAATACCTTCGATTTAAACAAAATCCTTCGCCCGCACATCCTTACGCTGGCGCCGTATTCATCCGCAAGAGACGAATATACCGGCCATGTGGGCGTGTTCCTGGATGCGAACGAAAACCCGTACGGTTCGGTGACGGGCGAGAACTACAACCGTTACCCTGATCCTTACCAGGCAGAGATCAAGCAGAAACTAAGTCCGATCAAGTATGTAAACGCCGACCGTATTTTCCTCGGTAATGGGAGTGACGAGCCGATCGACCTGCTCACGCGTGCTACCTGCACACCGGGTCAGGACCATGTCATAATCATGCCGCCAACTTACGGTATGTATGAAGTAAGCGCGTCGATCCACGACGTGAAACTCGATAAAGTGTCGTTGACGACTGATTATCATATCGATACCCAAGCCGTCCTGGATGCCGTGACGCCTTTAACCAAGATCATCTGGATCTGTTCGCCGAACAATCCGACAGGCAATGTCATGCAGTACAACGCGATCCAAACCATTCTCGAAAATTTCAGCGGATTGGTAGTGGTGGATGAAGCTTACATTGATTTTACCAACGAACCTTCGTGGATCCAGCATCTGGATAAATACCCTAATCTGGTCGTTTTGCAAACATTCTCCAAAGCATGGGGCCTTGCCGGAATTCGTGTAGGCATGTGTTTTGCTTCACCTGAACTGATCCGCATTCTGAATAAGATCAAACCACCTTACAATATCAGCTTGCCCGCGCAACAGGCGTTGCTGGAAGGTTTGAACGGCATTGAAAAGAAAGACCAAATGGTGGCCGACATTCTCGAACAGCGTGATGCGTTGACCGAAATGCTGCAAAGCCTGCCGATCGTGGTCAAAATCCATCCGACGGACGCCAACTTCCTGCTCGTGCAGTTTGAAGATGCGAAGGGCGTGATGGATTATCTGATCCGCGAAACGATCATCGTGCGCGACCGCTCGCGCGTACATCTGTGTGAAGGATGCCTGCGGATTACGGTAGGAACAAAAGAAGAAAATGAAGTTTTGATCGAATCATTAAAGAAATTCCAGCCTCAGAGCGTTATTGTGTAGCTGTCACTTCAGCGTTCCAGGAACATTTTCCCCGATTTACTTAATTATGAAGAAATTAGCCTTAACTATTATTTGCGCACTCTGTTTCGGAATGGCACATGCCCAATATGACAACTGGGCAGTAGGTTTCAAACTCGGCGAACCCACCGGTGTCAACATCCGGAAATACTTCAACAATATCCACGCCATTGACGTGACCATCGGTACTTATGGTGGAATATTGTCCAATGACCGCAAGTACCGGGGTGACGATGGCATTTACAAAAACACGGGTATTTCCCTGCAAGCGCATTACCTGTGGCACACGCCGTTGTTTAATTCTGAGGCTGTGCATGTGTATTACGGCTTAGGCGGGCAGATCAACAACCGTCGCTCTTATCCGAAGCGCCTGAATGGCCAGTATGAAAAGAACCTCACCCTCGGCGGCTCGGTACTGGGCGGGTTTGAATACTACATTCCCGACAACCGTATTTCCGTGTTCCTGGAAGCCGGCACGTACGTTGAGTTATTGAGAAGGCCGTTTTACCTGAGCCCCAATATTTCAGCGGGCATCCGTTTTAATCTCTGAGAAATACTTCCATCGAAAGCATAAGAAAGCAGGTTTACGCCTGCTTTTTTTATTTATTTTGACCCGCGGTTTCGGCTCGCTTCACCTTTTTATCAGCGCAAAGTGTTCAAAGTTTACAGTTCATCGGCAGGTTCAGGGAAGACTTATACCCTTACCAAAGAATATCTTAAACTAGCCTTGCATTCCAATACGGAGCTGTATTTCAGGCATATTCTGGCTGTGACATTTACCAATGCGGCTGCCAACGAAATGAAGGACCGCATTCTGCTGATGCTGCGGACATTCGCGGCTTACACCGAAACCGAAGCGAAGCCGCACCCGATGATGCGCGATGTGGTGATTGAGATGTACCCCGATACAGAGCATAATGCCGAGCTTTTCGCAGGGGCATGCCAACTGATCGCGGCCCGAGCGCAAATGGTTTTCGGACAGATCCTGCACCGTTATTCCGATTTTTCGGTGATGACGATCGACAAGTTCACGCAGCGGCTCATCAGCAGCTTCACCGACGAGCTGGGGATTCCATTTGTATTTGAAACACAACTGGACGCCGATTTGCTCGACGACGCCGTGGACCGTCTTCTGGCGCGGATCGGGCAGGAGGGCGAAGAGGTATTAACAGACATTGTCGAAAAATATTACCGGGAGAACGCCGAAGAAGGCAAAAACTGGGGGGCATTGCCGATGCAGATCCGCGACACGGCGGGCACTTTGCTCAGCGAGCAGAGCTACATGCAGATGAAGCGGGTCGAAGACCTCAAAATGGAGGACTGGATCGCCGTGCGCAAGCAGATGCGCGACTTTGTACGCGGGCGCGAGGAAATGATGACCAGGGACGCGAAGAATGCATTTGAATTGGTTCAATCTACCTATTTAAGTGAAAAAGACTTCCACCAGAGCGGCAGGGGCATTTACGGTTATTACCGTGATCGTGCTGAGGGTAAGAAGCTTTGGATGGAGCCCAATTCCTACGTTTACAAAACCATTGGCGAGGGGGTTTGGTATGGTGCAAAAACACCTGCCCCGATCCGCGATGAAATAGAACGCCTCCGCACGGATCTGGAAAACTATTTTCACCAGATTGAAAATATCCGTTCGGCTGAAACCGGGAAGGTTATGCTTTACAATCAGCTCGACAGGCATATCTACAATCTGTCGCTGTTGGGTGAGATCCGGAAAGAGTTCGATGCATTGCTTAAACAGAACAACCAGGTCCATATTTCGGATTTTAACCGGAAGATCGTCGATATCGTAGCGCGGGAACCGGTGCCGTTTATTTTTGAAAGATTAGGCGAAAAATATAACCACATCCTTGTTGACGAGTTCCAGGACACTTCCAAACTGCAATTTGCCAACCTGTTGCCGCTAATCGAGAATGCGCTTTCGAGCGGGTTTTTCAATCTCATTGTAGGCGACGCTAAACAGTCGATTTACCGGTTTCGGGGCGGGGATATGGATTTGATCCTGCATCTGGCCCAGAACCAGGTCATGCGGCTGGGTAGCATTCTGGGGAGCAGTCCGTTCAACGAAGAGCGGCTGTTTGCATTGGATAACTATTTGCATATCAACCACCTGAAAACCAACCGGCGCAGTTATCGGGAGGTGACGGAATTCAATAACAAGTTCTTCGGCTTTATCGCTGAATCACTAGGAGATGACTATCCGATGATCCGCGAGGTGTATGACGAGCATTTCAGTCAGGAAATACCGGAAGGCGTAAGCGAGGGTGGTCATGTGGAGATCGAGTTTCTGGAAATGAACGAAGAAAACGGCGAGGAATTAGAGTCTTCTGCCGACCCGATCACCCGCCGTTCGCTCGAACTGGTAAACGAACTCCGCACCGACGGCTATCACTGGCGTGATATTGCGGTTTTATGCAGAAAAAAAAAGGAGGCAACGGCACTGGCCAACGCCATGAAAGAAGCTGGTTACCCGCTCATTTCCGATGACGCATTGTCGTTGGCCTATTCGCGTTCGGTGCATTTTATTATTTCGTTCATGAAGGTGCTACACAGCTCCGACCACCGCCTGGCGCGTTACGAGGCGGCATATTTGTTCCATCAGGTGATCCGCCGACAAAACCCCGCTCCGCATGAATACGAGGAGATCAGGTTGCTTTGTGAGGAACGCGGGCTTGACAGCTTTCTTGGATATTTCAGGAAATGGGATATTACCATTACCTCGTTCAAAATGCGGCAGGTTTCAGTTTTTGAATTGACCGAACTCCTGATGCAGCAATTCGGTCTTTTTGAAAAACAGCTTGAAATCGAATATCTTTTCCGGTTCCTGGATGTGGTGCTGGAATTTGGTAATCGCAAGAGCAATCACCTCGGCGACTTTCTGAGCTACTGGGAATCAGCCAAATATAAGTTTTCCATTACCGTACCCGCAGGGACGGACGCCATTCGCATTACCACCATCCACAGATCGAAAGGATTGGAATACCCGGTGGTGATCATCCCGTATACCCATTGGAAAGTCACGCCCAATGCACGACTCGACCGTCTCTGGGTCGATCTCGATGAGGTTGATTTTGAGGAAATAAAATTAAGGGAGAGGCCCAATTATGCGGACACGAAACTGCGGAGCTCTATGGTTTCAGTCGTGAAGGAGCTTGAAAACACGGTGGTAGGAGGGCAGTACCGCGACGAACGCATGCGGACGCTGCTTGAAAACCTCAACTTGCTCTATGTCGCATTCACAAGACCGGTACAAAGGTTGTACATACTCGCTAAACGGGAACGCCGCTGGGAATCGGGGCAGCAGGTGAACCATTGGCTGCGCGATTATCTGGGGCAGGAAGGTTTTGTACCCGCCTGGGATGAAACGATTTCCAGCTATGTGATTTCAGGGGCATCGGGTGCACCCAGGCATGCGCATATGAGCTCAGGCGCGGCCCCATTTGTGTTGAAAGACATATTAAGCAACGATCGCACCGAATCACTGCGACTGCGCCGGATGGCCGATCGTATCTTCGATGTGCAAACCTTCGAGCCACGGCACGACAGGCTGCAAAAGATGCGCTATTTGCTGACGCGCCTTAAAACGGCTGCGGGTTTACCGGAAGCATTGGAAAAGCTGGTCGGTGAAGGGATTTTTACGAAAAAAGAAACCCGGGAAATTGAAAACCTGACAATCTCCCTTTTGCAGGATCCGTCACTGGAAGTATTGTATCAAAATGACAATCATATTCAAATCAACAAAGAACTGCTGGTTCCCGGAGGGAAAATGCTCCATATAGACAGGGTCGTTCAACGGCCGGATGGCGAATACATTTTTATGTCGTTCGTAGGTGGCAACAATGCCGACGAGCCGCGGCGACATTTGAAGAAGCTCATTAAGACGTTCACACAGAGCGGGAAAAAGTCTCGCGGAGTGCTGATCACCCTGGAAGACGAACTGACTGAATGGGTTGACTCGTAGAAATATTTGTAGTCCAAGGATTATAGTACGGTTAAATATCAACGCAAAAATGCCGCAATGCGGTCAAAAAGCATTATTTTTCCGAATAATCCTCTTAAAACACATTAGTACTACTTCTACGGGCTATTCAACGTTATGAAACTTACATTTCAGCGCCAGGTCTTGCTGGGCATCTCATTTTCAATTCTTTTGGTGCTCGTAGTAGGCTATGTGTCTTATCATGCGATCGATATTCAGCAAGAAAACGCGGGCTGGGTAGACCATACACGAGAGGTAATGCGGGTATCGACTGCCGTTAAAAACCGTTTGCTGACGGCCGAAGCCAATGTGCGCGGCTTCGCTATCACGGGTAATCGTACGTTTGAAACGACCTACCTGCAAGCTTCCAACGATATCTGGAACGACGTTGAAGCGATGCGGAAGCTGGTGAGGGACAATAAAGCGCAAACTGCCCGCGTCGATTCTCTTTCGGGGCTGCTGGAAGCGCGTGTGGCTCTCATGAGCCGTCAATATGAAGTCCTGAAAGCCGGCAAATACAGCATCGATTCCATTCAGACCATCGTTCTGCAAGGCAAAGAGGTCGCTTCCAAAATTGAATTTAGCTTCCGCCGCATTGAGAATGTGGAAGAAGCGCTTTTAACCGAGCGGGAACAACTTGCGTCGATCAGCTCTTCCCGGGCCAAGCAATATATTATGCTGGGCTCATCAGTGTTTTTCCTGGTGATCCTTTTACTTTATTACTTTATCCGCAAAACTTATCTTGCCCAACTAGCCAGTGAGCAGGCCATTCAACTGAGCAACAGTCAGTTGGAGGCTCTCGCAAAAGAAGATCAGGAAAAGAACTGGATTTTGAACGCCGCCATTGAACTGTCTAGTGCGGTTCGTGGAGAGCCTACGGTGGAGCAACTGTCGGAACGGTTTGTAAATAAATTTGTAGCGATAACAAAGTCGCAGGTTGCCGTCATGTACCTGATGGCACGGTCCGGCAATGTGCTCGAGCGGGCAGCGGTTTACGCTGGTTCAAGTGATAACAATGCACCTGCACATATGCCCATGGGAGAGGGTTTGCTGGGACAGTTCGTAGCCGACAAATCGGACGTCCTGCGCCTGGATGTTGCATCCGGATATTTGCAGATCAGAACGGCCACCGGCCACGCTGCACCGGGTATTGTGATATTGAAAAATATCAAATTCGACGATTCGGTTATCGGCGTGATCGAGATCGGTTATTTGCAGGATCCCGGCTCCAAGGTTATCAAACTCCTGGAAACTGTTTCAGACAACGTTGCAGTGTCCATTATGGCTGCCCAAGCGCGCGAAATGTCCAATGAATTGCTGGAAAAAACCCAGTTGCAGGCCGAGGAGCTGGAAAGCCAGCAGGAAGAGCTGCGCGTTACGAACGAAGAACTGACACGTCAGACCTCGCTGTTGCAAGTTTCAGAGGAGGAGCTTCGTGTGCAGCAGGAGGAATTAAAACAGATTAACACTGAGCTGGAAGAGAAGGCCTTCATGCTTGAAGAACAGAAAAGCACCATCGAAGAGGCGCGCGATCAGATACAGATCAAGGCCGACGAACTGGAAAGAAGCGGGCGTTTCAAGAGCGAGTTTCTGGCCAATATGAGTCACGAATTGCGCACGCCACTAAACAGTATCTTGATTTTGTCCCGCATATTAGGTGAAAACAAAGGGGCGCGGCTCAGTGAAGAGGAACAGCGTTATGCTTCGGTGATCTACAATTCAGGGAATGACTTGCTGACGCTGATCAACGATATTCTTGATCTGGCGAAAGTAGAATCCGGCAAAATCGAGCTGGTGCATGAGAACATTGGTACAGAGACGGTTTTAGCAGAAATCAGAAATACATTTCAAAAAATCGCGGAAAATAAAGGCCTTGAATTACATGTCGGAATGGAGGTGTCCTGCCCGGATAAGCTGTACACAGATCACACAAGGCTTTTACAAATATTACGCAATTTGATCTCCAATGCTGTGAAGTTTACCTCTGCTCCCGGAAAGGTTTCGCTTAGCATTTCACGCGAAGAGGGGCAGTTGAGTTTCGCGGTCGCCGATACGGGCATTGGTATTCCGCTCGAAAAGCAAGCCTCCATTTTTGAAGCATTCCAGCAAGCCGATGGCTCTACCAGCCGCAAATACGGCGGGACCGGCCTCGGCCTTTCGATCAGCCGCGAGCTGGCGGGCCTGTTCAAAGGTTCTATTTCGCTCAAAAGTATACCAGGAGAAGGTTCCGTATTTACGTTAAAAATACCTTACCTGACCGACGCCGATGCGCAGCCTACTGACAATGCGCAACCGACACCGGTTGCTGAATCCAGGGTAAGCGAACCGGGTACGGTTTTGCCTGACAACAACCAGACCAGGCGACTGCTGCTAATTGAGGACGATGCGGTTTTTGCCGCGGATATGGCTGCGAAAGCGCAGAGCAGCGGCTTCAATGTGCAGGTAGCCACCAATGGCCGGGATGCCCTGGAAATGGTGGAGGCATTTAAGCCTACGGCAATCATCCTGGATATGCATTTGCCGGACATGTCGGGCGAGGAGGTGCTCAAACAGCTGAAAAAGGATACGCGTACCAGGTTGATTCCGGTGCATACCGTTTCCTCGGGAGATTATGTCGATGACGAAATGTTGAAACACGGTGCGATTGGTTTTATGCAGAAGCCGGTGGATGAACGATCGGCACAGCGGATTTTTGACGCGTTGAAAATTGAAGGTAAGAGCCTGGAACAGCAGCGCCTCCTGCTGATCGAGGACGATGCCTATCAGAGCAAGTACCTGGGAGATTTTCTGACCAGCAACAACATTTTTGTGCTATACGCTTATTCTGCCGGGGAGGCATTGAATATCCTTGAATCGGACCGGGTAGATGGCATTATTCTGGATGTCAGGCTGGCCGATATGAACGGACTCGATCTGTTGGACAAAATCAAAAAGAATCCGGAGTGGAATGCTCTGCCGGTGGTAGTGAATACCGCCGAAGACCTCACCCAGGCCGATCTGAGCCGGGTCATGAAGTACGCACATCCGGTGGTGATTAAAACGAAGAAATCAAACGAACGTCTGCTGGATGAGGTGAAGCTATTCCTCAAAAAGATCCAGCCGAAAGTACAGGAGCCGCAAGTTCCAAAGGAGTCGTTCAGCAATGCGGTGGTCAACTCCGACCAGCTGTTTGTAGGTAGAAAGCTGTTGCTGGCCGATGACGATATGCGTAACATATTCGCACTGAGTGCCGTATTAGAAGACGCCGGTTTCAGCATTGAAATCGCGACGAACGGAAAGGAAGCGATCAACAAGCTGGAAGATAACCCCGCCATTGAACTGATCCTGATGGACGTGATGATGCCGGAAATGGATGGTATAGAAGCGACGCGTCGGATCAGGCAGCAAGGCGGCAGATGGGCTAACGTGCCCATTATCGCGGTTACGGCCAAAGCCATGCAAGGCGACCGTGAGCAATGTCTCGAAGCCGGTGCCAACGATTATATTTCGAAACCCGTGGACGTTGATAAGCTGCTTTCGCTGATCAAGGTCTGGTTACACGTAGCGTAAGTATGGTATTGATAGAATATCCTGAACTGGAAATACTTATTACGCGGATCAGGGAAATCTCCGGTTTCGATTTTTCGGGTTATGCACGGCCATCGTTGTTGCGGCGGGCGGGCAGGTACCTGACCACCCATAAAATGGACCACGGGCAATTGCTTGTGCACATTGAGCAGGGAGGAAGTGTGGTTTACGACCTGATACAGGAACTGACGGTCAACTATTCCGAGATGTTCCGGGATGCGGATTTTTTCAGGAAGGTGAGGACTGAGGTTTTTACTTACCTCGAATCATACCCGACATTGCGTTTTTGGGTAGCGGGGTGCGCATCGGGGGAGGAAGCTTATTCGATGGCGATTTTCTTGAAAGAGGCGGGTTTTTTGGGCCGTTCGCTGATTTACGCAACCGACTTGAGTAACAAAGCGCTCACAGCGGCACGGGAAGGTGTGTTTACATTGGGAAATGCGCGTACGTTTTCCGAAAACTATATGGCAGCCGGAGGGGAGCAGTCGTTATCTGACTATTACCGGGTCGCTTATAACAAAGCCATTATTGTGCCTGAACTGCGCAGAAATATCGTTTTCTCTATGCACGACCTGACCGGCGACGGGGTATTTAACGAGTTTCAGTTTATCAGTTGTCGGAATGTGATGATCTACTTTACCCTGGAATTACGGCGAAAAGTATTCGGGCTTTTATATGACAGTCTGAGTATGTTGGGCTTTCTTTGTCTGGGAAAGCGAGAAACGCTGCGCTACTCCGGTCTGGAAGATCATTTCAAAATAATCGACAGTACGTTGAATATTTATCAGAAGATCAGATGAAAACAACAGGGGATAACGCAGCGCTTAGTCTGGTGCTTGTCGGCGGCTCGTCGGGTAGCTTTGCGATTTTCGAGGAAATGTTGAAACTGATCAGGAATCCATTATCCTTCGCACTGATTTTTGTGCTGCACCGCGGTAAGTCAAGCACGTCGGTTTTGCCGCAATTGTTTAAAAATAAGACAAACGTATACATGAGTGAACCGTATCACCTGGATCCGATCGAGGCAAATTCCATTTACTTCGCTTACCCTGATTACCATTTGCTGATTGGTCCGGATCGCCGGTTCTACTACGATATGTCCGAAAAGGAGCTCTTTTCGAGGCCTTCCATTGACGCCACCTTTGCCTCTGCCGCTATGTCTGGTATTCCGGTGAAGGCAGCCATGCTATTTTCAGGTTCCAGTGCCGACGGGGCATTTGGAATGAAAACGTTGGCTCAAAGAGGCTTTCCAACTTACGTCCAGAACCCTGCCGAGGCCGAGTCGCCAAGGATGCCGGAAGAAGCACTCGCTGCTTATCCCGGGCATCAGGTGATAGTGGACGGAAACCTTTTTTCCATTATCAACAACATACTTCAATAGCAACTCAACGATAACCCATGGAGAATACCAAGATTTTGCTGCTGGACGATCGGGAAGAAAACCTGATCTCGCTCAAAGCAATCCTGAACCGGGACGACATTGACATATATGCTACAACATCGCCCAACGAGGCATTGCGGATTGTTTGGGAAGGCGATATCGCGGTGGCGTTGGTGGATGTTCAGATGCCCGGAATGGACGGTTTCGAGTTTGCGGAAACGCTCTTTTCAAGCCCGAAAACCCGCGAAATCCTGATCGTCTTCGTAACAGCCATTTCGAAGGAAACCACTTATGCGGTGCGTGGCCTTAAAACTGGGGCTATCGATTATCTTTACAAACCACTCGATCCATATATCACCAATGCAAAGGTAGATTCGCTGATCAAGCTCGCTCGCAGCCAGCGGGAGATACGTGACAAGAACAAGTTGCTGGAAAACTATGCGACGATAGTTCTCAACTCACCCGATATTATTGCTACCGTGGAGCCGGAAACGGGGTCCATACAGTCCATTAACCCGTCCGTAGAAACGATTCTTGGTATAACCCCGGCTTCGTTGCTCAAAACGCCTATCCTCGATCTGCTCGTGGAACCGTTGAAATCGTCGCTCCGCGAAGTCCTGGTGAAGCGGAGTTATGCCGGCGGTGAAACGATCGTGGTCGAGGACCAGTTCTATGGCCGGCTTAGACAGCCTGTTTGGTTGGAACTCAGAATCATGTACAAAAACCGTTTGCTGTTCGTCAACCTACATGATGTGGAGAAACGAAAGGCACACGAACTGGCGCTCGTCGAAGCACAGGCGCAGGCGGAAAAGGCTCGGAAGACGAAGGAAGCTTTCCTGGCGAATATGAGCCATGAGATCCGGACACCGCTGAACGGGATTATCGGCCTTGGTAACCTGCTTTCCGCAACCGAGCTTAGCGAGTCTCAGAGTGAACTGTTGAATATGCTCCGGCAGTCGTCCGGCTCGCTACTGAATATCCTGAACGACATTCTCGACATATCCAAAATCGATGAAGGCAAGTTCTCGATCATTCCGACGTCTACTGATCTCCGGGTGCTTGGAAAGGGAATCATCGACCTGATGCGGTTCAAAGCGGATGAAAAGGAGCTGGAACTACATCTTGAAATCGGGCTTGGGATTCCTGAATGCGTGCTGGTAGACGGGATGCGTTTGAACCAGATTTTACTCAACCTCGTCGGAAATGCGCTGAAATTTACCGAAACGGGCAGTGTAATGCTAAAATTGGAATATTTGGCTAAGGTACCAAGCGGACACGCCATCCGGTTCGCCGTGACGGACACTGGCATCGGGATGTCGGAAGATCAATTGGCCAATATCTTCTCCGAATATGGTCAGGCCTCTGAAAACACCTCGCATCAATATGGTGGTACCGGCCTTGGCCTGACTATCTCGCAAAAACTCGTAAGGCTCATGGGAAGCGAGCTGGAGGTGAACAGCCGCTCTCGCCATGGCAGCCAGTTTTTCTTTACGCTGGTGCTCTCGGACGCGAATGAAAAGACGGCAGGCGCCAAACCGTCGGTATCTTTCCAAAACCTGCCATCATTCGAAGGTAAACGGGTATTGGTCGCAGAGGATAACCCAATCAACGCATTGCTTTTGAAAAAATACCTGAAAGCTTGGCAGTTGGATGCTGTCATCGTAGGCAATGGGAAAGAAGCGGTGGATCAACTGCGGGAAGAACTATTCGACCTCATCATTATGGATACCCGTATGCCCGAAATGGACGGTTTTCAGGCCGCACGGCTAGCGCGCGAAGAGTTGCGGGTTACCACGCCTATCTTATCGCTTTCCGCCACGGTTTTGCCGGAGGAAGTGGCCCAGGCGCTGGAAGCAGGCATGAATGACACGCTTTCAAAACCTTTCGAACCTGAGAAACTTCATCAAAAAATAGATTTGCTCCTCACAACCGTAACCCCGGCAACGGTGTCTCCGATTTGAACTGCAACGATTTGTGGTAACTTCTCGTAATGATTAATTACCGGATTTCGTTGTAGAAAGAGTAATTCTAATTGACATAATAACAAATGAAAACAATCAGAAACAGTTGGTCATTACTGCTGTTAATAGCCCTCGGCGGTTGTAGTTCTTCCAAAACGATGCCTTATGAATCGAAATGGAATGCGCCGTTCTCTTATGTGGATGAAATCAAGCCTGATCAGCAGGATCAGCGGTCACGACTCAGATACGGAATCATCAACGACGAACAGTACGTGTACATTACGCTTAAAACTAAGGATCCCAACACGATCCAGAACATCCTGGGCAATGGACTGAAAATTGCCTTCAGCCCGGGCGGACAAAGGAAAGAGGCGTATGCGCTGACGTTCCCGGTGGTAATGAAAGAAGACCGCAAAGCATTACGCCGTATTGAAACCGATCTGCCGAACAGCCTCGGCCTTGACCTGCTGCTCGATTCCTACAACAAGGAAGCGGTTTGGAAGGATCGTGAAGGCCAGCATTTGATCGATCTCGTTCGACCTGATGGGAGCATCAAATCGCACATTGCTATGGACCGCAATGGTGAATTGACTGAGCAAATAGCCATTCCTTTCGCTTTGATGAATGTAAATGCGCGGGAAACTGCAATGATGGGCATGAATATCAAAGTCGAAGGGCAAGGTTCTTCCAACTCCGGTTTCAGTCCGAGGATCGGTATTGGTCTGGGCGGAGGTATAGGAATGGGAGGCGGCATGGGTGTTGGCATTGGTACCGGTGGCTATAACTCCCGGTATAACGGCAACGACCGAAATGTTGATATCCGTCTCGAAGTGCAATTGGCAAGAGCAAATTAAACCAGCCTTACCAGGAATTCAGGGCCCGCTGTAAAAATCAGCGGGCTTTTTGTTTTAAGTAACTTGTTTTAAATCAAGTTGCTGATCAATGTTAGATTTTTTAACATATTAATTAGTGATCTTTCGGCTATTATTGGTAGCTCATAGGAATGCTATTTTTAGCGTTATGTCCTAGCCCATACCTCCCTTGTAACGAATCGATTGTGAATAGAAGCAGTATTAAAAAATTTTATAATTTTTTAAAGTTCAGAAGGAACTTCACCCGGTATGGCCTACGAAAGGCCAGAAGCTACGAAATTGTTCTATTCTGGCTGAAAAGTATCCTGAATCGAACCCAATTCCTGATCCTTTCCGGTATCCTGGTAGGTATTACTTGTGGACTGGCCGGAGTGGTGCTGAAATCGCTGGTACATTACATTCACTATGTAATTACCTACAAAGTGCATTTTGAGGAGCAGGTGCTATTCCACACTCTGTTCCCGTTTCTGGGCATTGTGCTGACGACCCTCGTTGTCTTATTCATTTTCAAAGGGCAGGACAGAAAGGGCATTCCGGCTATTTTGTATGAAATCGCGCAAAATTCGAGTGTTGTTTCTTCGGTGAAAATGTATTCCCAAATCGTGCAAAGCGCCATTACGGTTGGGCTGGGAGGTTCGGCTGGGTTGGAGAGCCCAATCGCTGTGACGGGCGCAGCTATTGGTTCCAATTTTGCACAGACCTACAAGCTCGACTACCGTGAACGGACATTGCTGCTCGCCGCCGGAGCCACAGCCGGGATTGCTTCGGCATTCAATGCACCCATCGCCGGAATGATGTTTGCGTTTGAAATACTGCTTACCGGCGTCGTTTTTTCCGACTTTCTGCCGTTGGTCGTCGCGGCGGTTTGCGGAAGTCTGGTATCCAAAGTTTTGTTGAAAGAATCGGTGTTGTTCCAGTTTAGTACCCGTACACCGTTTGATTATCATAACATCCCTTTCTATTTGCTGCTCGGCATTTTGTGTGGGCTGTACGGGCGCTATTACGTGCTCATTGCAAAGTATGTAGATCAATGGTTTCACCATCTGAAGTTCGGCCGCATTCAGAAAGCAGCTATTGGAGGGGCTATTTTATCGGTGCTGTGCGTGCTTTATCCCCCTCTTTTTGGCGAAGGTTACGACACTATCAAAGCGATCACGAACGGGCAGATCCAGGAGGTAATTGCCAATAGTTTCTTTCAGTTCATTGGTTATCATGAATGGGTTGTGATCGTGTTCGTACTGTTAATATGTTTACTCAAAGCATTCTCTGCCTCCATCACTATTTTCAGTGGTGGTAACGGCGGCAATTTTGCGCCTTCGCTTTTCGCAGGCGGGCTCGTGGGCTACGCGTTTGCGCTCGTATGCAAGCAGCTAGGCATCCCAAATGTGCCCGAAAGCAACCTGGTAATCGTTGGTATGGCTGGCGTTATGAGCGGAGTATTATATGCACCATTAACGGCGATTTTCCTGATCGCCGAATCGACCTCCGGCTATGACCTGTTCATTCCGCTAATGATGGTTTCGGTGATCTCATTTTCGATAGCCAAATGGTTCTCTTCGATATCCCCTGATCTCGAAAATCTCGCAAGGCAAGGTAAGATTTTCACCCGTGAACACGACCGTAATTTGCTCTCGCTGCTGTACGTTCCTGACCTTATCGACAAAGATGTTCAGCTGGTGGATGTGCATGCATCGCGAGACGAATTGGCCGAACTGATACGCACCGGTAAGCGGAATATGATTTCAGTAATCGATGGCAAAAAGCTTGTTGGTATCATCTCCATGGACGACATCCGGCCGTTGCTTTTTAGCGATGCGGGTTACGATCTTCTCGGCATTTCTCACCTCGCGAAACCGCCCGCCACTGTCATCAATGAGTTCGATAATGTGTACACCGTTGTCAAGAAATTTGATGAAACAGGGGCCTGGAATTTACCGGTCGTGAAGGTCGATGGAGAGTTTGTCGGATTTATTTCCAAGTCGGCAGTGCTCAATAGTTACCGGCAATTATTGCGGTCGCATTCGGGATAGCGGGGCGTTTGGAGATTACCCGTATGGCGTTCGTTACGCACGCCGTTTGAGTGTTGTCATCGGGTTTGCCCCATGTCTGAATGGTCATGTTCGCCGCGTTGTTGTTACATCCCTGACGGGATTTCCCCCGTCGCTACTCCCGATTTTTTCTGCCAATATTACGTCGCCACGCGACGCTTGCATGTTTGCCCAAAATGCCGTTAGGTACGAAATATTGGTTGCCCGACCGTTATCTCTGGCAATGCGGTGCATGCCGTAGGCACGCGACAACCATGAGAAAGGAAGGCTCCGCGACATGCATTCTCATCCGGAATAAACCATAGGCTCCCGCGTATCCTGCGCCGATTGAAAAATAATCAACATATTATTTTTCAATCATTTATAAATACATTATTATTGCATAATACTTGATAAGTCAAGTATATATCAACTATAAATCAAACATTATTCAAGCTTATGTTAACTATTTCTCAGGGGCTTAAACTGTTTTTGAATCTTACTATGATCCAGACATTGACGTCAAAGCGATTCGATGCTAAGCTTGGAAGCCATGGAATCAGCCTGAATGAATTCATGATTTTGCATCACTTGGCGAATGCGCAGGATGAGAAATTGCGGCGTACGGATGTGGCCGAAAAAGTGGGTTTGACGGCCTCGGGGATTACGCGAATGCTGTCGCCTTTGGAGAAGCTGGGCTATGTAAAAAGGGAGGCAAACAGCCGGGATGCAAGGGTATCTTATGTGAAACTGGCCAATGCGGGCAAGAAGATTTATGTCGAAGCGGTCGCTTCCGCTGAGGCTGCGACGGAACAAATCCTGGCGTCGGTAAAGACCAAAAAGCTCGACGAATTGCAAAAAATGCTCTTGGAGCTTGGCGCGACGATTGAATAGCGGCCTTTGGTGTTGAAAACTTTCCGTACAGCCCAATAAAAACGCCTCTGGCAGACGATCTGCCAGAGGCGTGGGCCATGGATAGGGAATATTACTTCGCCTTTCTCACGTAAATATTTCCATTCATATTCTTCATCATAATCTCGCTGCCGCCGCCGTTGACCTTGCCTTTTACCCAGTCTTCAATGCTGACTTTATACATACCGTCCTTCGAGGAACGGCTTGCCTGCGGAGCGGCTTTGTCTACATCCACATCGAAATCGCTGTAAATCTCTCCGCGATCTGATTTGAGTTTCACGTCAAATTTCGCGGTTGCCGGAAGGGTCACATCCACATTGCCATTGAGGGTCGAGAATGCCATGGGCGATTTGGCATCAGCGGTTTTGAAAGTCGCTTTCAGCAGGCCGTTCACCGTGTTGGCAACAGCCGAACCGGAGATGTTCGTCAGGCGAATATCGCCATTCACATTCGTGATCTCCATTTCGCCGTCTACATTCTCGATTGTGATATCGCCGTCATTCACAGTTCCGACATTGAGTGCGAATTTCATCGGTACTTTGATGTTGAGCTCCATTTGTGTGTTGAACAATTTTGAACTGACATTCACGACATTGTTTTCCTCGGTAGCGGTAATGTCGAGCGAGCCATTTTTTGAAATGCGTTTCATACCTTCCGAATTCTCCTTAGGCTTTTCAGGCTTGTCTTGTTTAGAGCTCGCGTCGATCAATACCTGGTTGCCATTGTAACCTGTTATACGGATCGAGCCGCGAACGAGGTGTACTTTCAGCGAGCCGGGCTTGGCGGGGTCGCTCAGAGGGACGGAAAGTTGTTCTTTCAATTCACCCTGAGCCAGCAGCGGGGCCGAAAAAGTGGTAAATGCTGCGAACGCTGCAAGGACTAAAATGCGTGGGGTTTTCATTCTGCTATGATTGTTTTTTGAGATAGATATTGCCATTGAATGTTTCGAATTTGTAGGTGGGGCCACCGCTGCCGATACGGATAAACGTTTCGGTGCTGAGCTTGTAAACAGTTTTGTTTTCATGGTTTTCTGCATTTTTGACAACCCTTACCGGAAGCCTCTCCACATCGGGAAAGTCGGTAAAGAAATCACCGTTGAAAGTCTTGAACTGGCAGTCGACCGACAGCGCAGCCGGGTAACTGATCTTGATATCACCGTTCAGCGTCTTGAAATCCGATCCGCCTGGGGGAATGGTCAGGAAATTGACTTCGACATTTCCATTGATTGTCCGCATCACGGAAGGGCCTTTGGCATTCACCACCTTGATTGCCCCGTTCACATTATGGACACCCAGTGAGCCGGTTACGTCGTTTACATTGATATCGCCTCCGTTAACCGTCGAAACGTGTAGATTGAGCGAATAGGGGACTTTTACTACGAAGTCCAACTCGAAATTGTAATGGATCTTCGGGCCGTCCCAGTTGCGGCGGCTACGGTTTGGGCGGGAGTCGAATGGATTGGCAATGTAGGCGATGATACTATCGGCGTCCTGCTCGATTTCCAATTTGAATTCCTGCTTGCCCTGGTCGAGCACCTCCTGGGTTTTGGCAGTAATTTTCTTGTCGATTTCCAGCACTACTTTGTCACCGTTATATCCCTCTACCCTGATGGACCCGTTGACGTTGTAGATTGCCAGCACATTCTTGGCTGCCTGGCCCGCAACGGTAAACGCTTTGCTGACGTGCTCCTTGTGTTCCAGCTTCTGTGCCTGGGCCTGGGTACAGCAGAGCACTGTTCCCGCCAGCAGGGGGATTGCAAAATACTTCATGGCTAATAGTTGTTTTAGGTTTATGAAAGGTCTTTAATGGTCTGTTGGATTTTTACTTTCACGAGATCGTTCAGGTCTTCTTTTTGAAGCAGTGTTTTCAGCGCTTTCACCGAGCGTTTCTCCTGCAATTTCACCATCACATCCGCCATCGCCACCTGCACCATCGGGGAATCCTGCATACTAAGTGATTTCACCAGTCCTTCGCGTACCGTCGCATTATCGGCATATTGTGTGAGCGCTTCGAGCGTTACCAGCCGGACGTTGACGTTGGGGTCGTTGTTTAAGGTCGCAAAAAGCGCTTCCAGTACGCGATCATCGGCTTGCACGATCTCACTCGTGTAGCTCACTGCCCGAAGTCGCTCAGTGGCCGAGGGATTATCAAGTAACGTCAGCATCATGGCGCTCTTCATGTCCTGCACCTGGCCGGCCAGCGTTTCGATCTGTTGCTGGTAGGCGGTGGCGTCGACCTTGTTGCGGCTTGTCCGGTTACCGATCACCCAACCCAAACCTACCAACAGCAGACTGAATGCCACCTGCACTGTCCATTGCGGCAAAACAAACTCCCGGATGCTTTCCATCATGCTTTGGAACGAGAACCTTTCTGCTGCGTTTTCCGCCTCCTTGAATTCGTCGAGCATCGCGTAAAAGTTGTTGCGCATGGCCTCCGATGGCTCGGGAACCCTGATTTTCGTCATGCCGTCCCAGATCAGCCTGTCGGCCGCAAATTCTTCCTGGCAGCTTATGCAATCTGCCAAGTGTCGGTTGACCGCCATTTGTTCATTCCTTTCCAGGCTGTTGTTGAGCCATTCGGTCCGTTTGTCCTTAGTATGTTCACAGCTCATTTCCCTATCTTCTTTCATTTGTAAAAAACCTTTTCTTCAATTCTCCCAATGCCCGGTGCACTCTCACTTTTACGGTTCCCTCGTTAATATTCAGTACTTTGGCGATTTCGTCGTATTTCATTTCCTGAAACCGGCTCAAAATCAGCACTTCGCGGTACTCGGGACTTAATGCGCCCATTGCTTCGTGCAGGAAATCCTTGTCTTGTTGTTTTTCGAGATTTTCATCTGCCAGGATGCCTCCTGCAATCCGGTCTGCGACTTCGTTAACGTCGTAGAAATTAAACGACCTATTTTTCTTCACCGAATCGTTCAGCACATTCCGGGCGAGGTGGTACATCCAGGTCCGGAACTCACCGTCGGCGGTAAACGTATGCCGGTATTTGAGCATTCTGTAAAACACGTTTTGTACGAGGTCCTCGCTGAGATCGGTCTTGTGCGTCATGTGGTAAAAGAACCCGAACAACGGCCGGTTGTACCGCTCAAAGAGCAATCCCATCTTATCCAGGTCACCGGATTTTACCCGGAGCATTAGCGAGTTGTCGGTTAGGGTATTCAAAAGTTCGCTCTTTTTTTTTCGTGATTCTGATGTGGTAACTCTGGGGGCACGGAAAGGTTACAAGAATTTGAGAAAAAAAATGAAAAAATTTTTTTGTTGCCTGACACGCATCACGTTACACATTTAGAATATCTACAAAAATGGCACTTTTTGTTCCGGCACATCCAGAGGAACTTAGGGGAATTTACCGACGGGATTGGAGAAGAAACGGAAGAAACAGGGAAAAACTAACGAGGCGGCTACCAGCGATGCCAACCCGAGGCTTCAGCCTCGGGCAAGCAAGTAACCAGCCGCGGCCTCAGCCGAAGCAATCTACTAGGTCGTTAGCGGATACTTCGAAACATCCCGCTGCCGGTTGCGGTCAGTTTTGATGGTGTTGTAGGCAGATTGGATGGCGGTAAACTGGCTGAGGAGCAGTTGCCGGATATCGGCGGGAAGGTTGTCGGACTGCATTGCTTCCTCATAGGCTTTTTTCGCAGCATCTTCGCCGATTTCGGCATTTTCGAGCACTGCGAGGCGGTTGTCAAAAGTGAATGTGGCGCGAATATCCATCCACACGCGGTAGAGTTTGCCGGAAAGCATGGTGCCCGTGGCGGGCTCGCCGCCGAGGCGGGTAACATACGATTTCAGATCCAGCACATTCGCGCGACTCTGTTCCGCAAGGTTACTGAACATGGATCTGAGATCGTTTTCGAGTTTATTGGTTTCTGCCTCGGTTTTTTCATATCCGGCGATCCGGTCGTTGTTGATCAGGATCAGGTCGTTCAGGATTTCGATGGTTTCTGAATTTTGTGCCATTACGGTTATCGTTTGATGATGGGCTTTTTCATCAATAACCATTCCAAAGCTCATCTGACAATGCTGATCGAGTTTCCGTAAATCTTGTATTTACATCCTGGTGCCTGGTCACGGATCACTTGCTCGCAAACGAAACGAAGAATTTCATCCCGGCGGGAAAGTGGCGTCCGGGTCTGCGCCTCCCAATATTTTATTTCAGGAATATAAAAAATCACGACCGCATTGCCACCGCCGAATTCCCAGTCGAACCGGATATTGATATCACCTTCTTTGTAGTAGATGATGCCGCCACGGCCATCCTGGGTATATTCTACGGTAGGAAAAAATCGGCTTTGAAGGTCTTTCCTGAACCGGTCCATATCTATTCCGGAATCCAGCTCTACGCCGTTGTAATCGAAAAGCCTGTGCTCATCATCGCTCTGGACCATGTGCAGGCTGCAAGGAGGCGAAGAATAGCCAGGGTAGGGTGCATCTTTCTTGATACTTTCAACAGTCAGTTTGCGTGGTGGCTCAGGCTCGGGAAGGCGCAGCAAATGTACTTCCTCATTGCGGATGGCACGGGCGATATTGGCAGGCGGATTTTCGTAAGGCGCTTTGGGAAAACCTTCTGAAAATTTGATAAAGCGGATAGAGTGCGTCCAACCTCCCGGCCAGTCGGCTTCGATGTTGTAAAATCCCGGCGGGTAGGGAAGCGTATTGATCAGGATCATTGTGCTACCATTGAGGCGATCACGCACAGGCTTTTCTTCCAGCAAAGTTTCGGAGCATGCATTAGTCAAGCGAAATGTGCCTGCATCCCAGGCGTATTTTGGCATATGGAAAAACAATTGCTGGCAGTCGTTGTAGTGCACAACCCGAACATTCTCGGGCTTCACAATGCCAATTTCATCCACCGTCGAACGGTTGTCCGGGTTTTGGGAGAAATTGGAAACGCTGGTAAGCACACATTTACCGTAGTAAGCTTCTTCGAGTGGTACACCGTCTACGATTGCCTCTGCCGCACTTAGCGGAACGATCCCCGCCGTACCATCCCCGGTATCGGGGATAAAATAGCCTGATTCCGGTTGATCAGCAGATTTTTCCACGATACGTCGCCGTACCTCGATGATATTACCAGGTTGGAAAACGTGGGTGTGCCGGGTGATCTTACAGTGGATGGTTGCCTCCATTTCGCACAGGTATTTTTATAAAAATCCGGGCCTGAGCTGCACACGAATTTTGCTGCAACTCAGACCCGAATTTAATAACAAATGAACTTCTGGGCGGCTTCTTTTGAGCCTGCGGTCATTCTGAACGAAGTGACTGTACCGGGTTGGCCAATGCGGCCTTTACGGACTGGTACGAAATGGTCAATAATGCCACCGCTGTCGAGAGTACTCCGGCGATGGTGAATACCCACCAGCTCACGTTGATTTTGTATGCAAATTCCTGCAACCATCTGTCCATCAGCCACCAGGCCGTGGGCGTTGCAATAAGCAGCGCTACCAGCACGAGTTTAAGAAAGTCCTTCGACAACAATGCGATGATCCCTGCAACCGACGCACCTAGGACTTTGCGCACACCTATTTCCTTGGTGCGTTGCTCGGTTGTGAAGGTAGCGAGGCCGAATAGGCCCAGGCAGGCTACGAAAATCGTCAGGCCCGCGAACGTACCCAGGATCTGGCCGGTTTTTTGCTCGGCTTTATAAGTTTCATTGAAACGCTCGTCAAGGAATGTGTAGCTGAACGGCATATCCGATTGGAAGCCATCCCAGTTTTGCTTCATCGAGGCCAGCAGGCCTGAAACTTCGGTGCTCCTGGCCTTGACCATCATCCAGCCCCACCCATTGCTCAATGTCATCACCAGCGGGCCTATTTGTTCATGCATAGATTGGAAATGGAAATCCTTGACGATGCCGACGACCCGGTATGCCGATTTTTTTCCGTCATTATCGCTGTGGGTGATCGTTCGGTTCAATGCGTTCTCAGGTGTCCAGCCGAAGATTTTTACAGCGGTTTCATTGATGATAATGCCCGTCGAATCAGTGCCATATTCTTTGGAAAAGTTACGGCCGCGCGCTATTTCCATACCCAAAGTCGGAAGGTAGTTGTAATCGACTTCATAACGTAAGGTTTTGATGTGCCGGGATGGGTTACCGTCGGGGTTTACGGCGAAGTTGTTGTTGTCCGAGGGGCCGGCGGGTACATATCCCGAGAGACTTACCTGCGCCACGCGCGAGTCGCGCACGAGCTTCTGGCGGAATGTGTCCGTGTTTTTGCCCAGCGACCAAGCTGGTACCACAATCACCTGATCCTTATTGTACCCGAGCTTTTTGTTCCGGATAAATTGCAGTTGCTGGAATACGACAGTCGTTCCGATGATCAGGATTATCGACATCGAGAATTGGAATACGACCAGTCCGCTGCGCAGATTGATGCTTTTCCCTGAGGCGCTAATATTGACCGCCGAAGCCCCGCCTTTCAGAACGGTGATAGGCTTGAACGACGAGAGGAAAAATGCCGGATAACTTCCCGCGAATATCCCTACAAACAACCCGAAGCCGATCATCGCCGGGATAAGGCCGGGAACGGAATTCCATTCCAGTGAGAGATTTTTACCCGAAAGCTGATTGAACACTGGTAGCGCGGCAATACAGAGGATTGCGGCCAATACCATAGCGAGAGCCGTCAGCAGGATGGATTCCATTAGAAATTGCCATACCAGCTCGGATTTTTCGGAACCCATTACTTTTCTCACACCCACTTCCCGTGCACGTTTGGATGAGCCGGCGGTGGAGAGGTTCATGAAATTAATGCAGGCAATGAGCAGCATCATAACCGCTACCGCACCGAAAATATACACGTAAGTCATATCGCCGTTCACGTCCAGGTCGTACTGAAAATCGGAATGCAGGTGAATGTCAGTCAGTGGTTGCAAGTGAAGTTCGAGATTGTTGCCCTGTTTGCGGAATTCGGCCATGGTAACGCCCATGGCCTGTTTCAGTTGCGGACTAATGTATTTATCAATGGTCGCGGGAAGTTTTGCTTCCAGCTTTTTATAATTATAACCTTCCGGCAAAACCAGGTAAGTAAAGAATTCCGACGTCATCCAGGAAGTCGATTTTGCCTCATCCAATGTGGCCATTGAACCCAGTAAGTCGAAGCGGAAGTGTGAATTGGACGGAATATCCTTCATGACGCCAGTGACGCGGTACGTTTGTTTCCAGTCCTTGAATGTGACGGTCTTTCCGATCACATCGGTTTTACCGAAATATTTCTGAGCCGCAGATTCGGATAACACGATCGTAAGCGGTTCTAAAAGCGCTGTTTTCGCATTTCCCTGGATAAAAGGCAGCGTGAAAACGGAGAAGAAATTGGAATCCACAAATGCGAGTTTTTCGTCGTTGTAGATTTTATTATTGAGAAAAACCAACGGCCTTCCGCCCTGGCGTAATCTGGTAGATTCGAGTACTTCCGGATAGTCGGCCTTCAATGCGGCCGCAGTAGGAGGCATTGCGTGCGATTCGTTGATAATCCCGCCTTGCATCGTCCCTTTAAATGTGGTTCTTACAATGCGATCCGCTTTTTCATGAAAGCGGTCGAAGCTCAGCTCGTCGATCACATACAGGCTGATCAGCATGCATGAAGCCAGACCAATGGCCAGCCCGGCAATATTAATGGCGGAAAACACCCGGTTCCGTGCCAGGTTTCGCCAGGCGATTTTGATATAGTTTTTTAACATAGGGATAGAGCGGACTAAATTATGGCGGTTGAAGGATTGATTTTCATGGCTAACAGACGGTACATTGCATTGCATAGTACATTGTATAAAATACATGCCAAAAAATTAATCATTTGTAAATCAATAATATATACGTAAATGTGGCCGTCCACTCGTTCGCATTCGGACACTTTTGTGCGATACCGGCCGGGAAGGATAGCTGATCTTTCTTACATTTATGCCGATTACGACGCTTATGACAGACCTAGAACAGTACCTGCAAACCTATTTTGACTTTGATCAGGGAGATCTGGTCAAAGTCGCTTCCTTTTTCAAACCCGAAATAGTGAAAAAAGGTGAATACTATCTCAAAACCGGGAAACTTTGCCAAAAGCTAAGCTTCATTCAATCGGGTATGCTGCGTATTTACGTGGATCTGGAAGACCGGGAAGTCACCCAATGGATATGCACCCAAGGTTATTTCGTAGCCGATCTGGCCAGCCTGGTTTTCGAAAAGCCCGCCCGCTGGAACATTCAGGCGCTTGCTGATACGACTGTTTACACCATCGACAAGCGCGACTACGACCGCCTGGGCGAATATATTCCCAGATGGCCGGTAACCGAAAAGCTCTTTATCGCACACTGCTTCACTACACTCGAGGACCGGGTTTTCTCTTTTCTGTCTATGACGGCCGAGCAACGCTACAATCTGCTCTTTGAAAGCCATCGTGACATTTTTACGCAGGTACCGTTGCAATACATCGCCTCCATGCTCGGAATGACGCCCGAAACGATCAGCCGCATCCGCCGGAAACAGCTCAACTGATTTCTTGATCTAGGTCAAGTATGTTCGAGAGTGGTATAAATACCTTTGCATGGTCATTAACCAAACATCAATCACATGTTTCTAGGTCATTATGGTTTAGCATTCGGGGCGAAGAAAGCTGCCCCCAAAGTTTCGCTCCTCACCCTTTTTTTTGCCGTCGAATTCGTTGATATCCTTTGGCCGTTCCTGCTTTTACTGGACGTCGAAAAGGTGAACATCCGTCCGGGTTTCACCGAAGTTACCCCGTTTGAGTTTGTGCATTATCCTTACACGCACAGCCTGGTTATGGGCGTGGTTTGGGGGCTGCTGTGCGGAGTTATTTATTGGTTATTCCAAAAAGATATGCGTGGCGCAATGATTGTCGGTCTCGCCGTGCTAAGCCACTGGTTCCTCGACCTGGTGGTTCATATTCCTGACCTGCCACTGACAATATCGGGTGATACGAAATTGGGCTTTGGGATGTGGAATTCGTTGCCAATGACAGTCCTAACAGAAAGTATTTTATTCATTGCCGGTGTCTGGATTTATGTCAAAAATACCCGCGCAATTAACGCTAAGGGCAAATGGGGCCTGTTTGCTTTGATCGTCTTCTTCATCATTGCGGAACTCTTCAATACGTTCGGCCCTCCGCCCGAAAATTCCATCCCCGCATTGCTTGGCTCATTCGTGGTATTGCAGGCAATCGTGCTGGGGTTGGCGTATGTTACGGATCGGAACAGGGTGGTGGGGTGACGGCTGACGGCTGACCGCGGACGGCTGACCGCTGACCGCCGACGGCTGACGTAATGCGGTTAGGGCTGTCGGGATGCAAGTGACCGGAGACTTAAATGACTGACAATACCTGACAACCACTGGCTCGCCGCAATTTTGTCGGCATTCAATGGTCAGCCATTCGCGGTCAACACCTACTTCCGCTGAAACCCCTTATAATGCGCGACAATATCCATGTCACTGAACGTATGGTCCGGAGCTTTGCGACCGAGGAAATAGACACCGCTTGCTGTATCCACATTAAATGAATCGGGAACGAGATGGTCGAAAAACCTGACCCAGCCAAACAGCATGGCAACCAGGATCGCCATTTTTCGGCTGCGTGTAACGCCCCACGCCATATACCGAATGTTCCACAGCAAAACGGTGCCGATGCCGGTCAGAAAACCTGAATCCAGCAGTTTAAAATCCTTGAAAAGCAGACGGTGGCCACTTTCGGTGAAGCGGGTGAAATCGTACGGACCCTCATGTACATGTTGGAGGAACGGGGTTTCTGCATAAACCACACCGCCGTTACTGAGCACACGGTGGATTTCGGATACCACGCGTTGCGGGTACATCACGTGTTCCAGGACGGCCTGAATCCAGATACCGTCGATACTGTTGTCGGCGATAGGCAGTGAATGACCGTCAGCAATGAAATCGGTGTTGGGCGAAGCGTAGATGTCGAATGAAAGGATATTGATATTTTTTGCATCGTACAATCCATGGGCACCATGGCCAATCGCCCCTCCGCCGATGATCAGTACTGTCGATTTTTTGTCCGGATATTTCTGAATGCTATCGACAAATTGCACGAGGTTTTTTTTCGTCTTGCCACCATCACCCCAGAAAAAGTCTTTGACCCTGTCATATTTGTTGCCGGTGCGGGGAATAAGGCTTTCCCCTCCGGTCCCGAGCAGCTTTTGCCTGTTTAAAATACTTCGATTGAAATCGACCAGAATAGGGATCTTTTCCTGTATCGTGGGCACGCCCGCTGTGGCATGACTACAACCGGGATGATCACACAACAACTGCTCGTTATGGACTTTCAGACGCGAAAGGCATAACGGGCATACCAGTGTGCCATTTTGAATGTATTCGGTCAACAGTGGGGACAGTGATAGCATGGGCAGACGGAGTTGTTAGGAAATGAGCGATTTGAACTTTGTGCCAGATAATTACATTCGGTTACTTAAATATACAATTAAGGGCGAACAAGGCGCTTATATACTCTAAGCATTGAGCAACCGGGAACAACCAGTGACTTTACGGAAAAATGAGTCGATGGAATTCAATTGCTATTTGATTTTTGTAACTTCGTCTTATGGAGAAACCAGAATCACTCGAAGAATTTTATCAATACAAGTTAAATTGGCTGCCGGACAATTTGCAACAAGACATTGGCCATTTCAATGTCTTTTCGATGGGGGACAATTACGTGGCTAATCCCGTCCAGGCTCGTTACAGTCGTCGGGACTTTTATAAGATTGCGCTGATCCGGGGAAAGAATGTTTATCATTACGCCGATAAGAGCCTCGAATTGGACGGGACATCGCTCATGTTCTTCAATCCGCTTGTGCCATACACCTGGGAAGCGGCTTGCGACACCATTACAGGGTACTTTTGCATTTTTAAAGAAGGTTTTTTCTCAGAAAAGCTACGAGGCAATGTGGCCGACTTGCCCATGTTTGCCATCGGCGGGAAGCCTTCCTACATTCTTAACGATTCACAGGACGTGCATGTGAGTCAGATTTTCGAGAAGATGTTGGAAGAGATCGACTCCGATTACCCATTTAAGTATGACTTGTTGAGGAACTACGTGACCGAATTGGTTCACTATGCTCTAAAAATGCAACCAAGTGAAGCACTATATCAGCATCCGAACGCCAATTCACGTATTACAGCTGTTTTTACAGAACTATTGGAACGTCAATTCCCCATCGAATCACCTTCACAACGTTTTGGCTTACGTTCCGCAAATGATTTTGCAGAACAACTCTCGGTGCACGTAAATCACCTTAACCGCGCCATCCGCGAAACCACCGGAAAAACCACGACCATGCATATTGCCGAGCGGATGGCTTCCGAGGCCAGGGCGCTTTTACGGCACACCAATTGGAATATTTCGGAAATCAGTTACTGCCTCGGATTCGAGGAACCATCCCATTTCAACAATTTTTTCAAGAGACAAACCAATCAAACTCCGTCGGCATATAGAATTGTTTGAATTTCGCAAGTTTCTGTTTGAACCACGCTATGCCTCAGGTCTATGGCCATTTTACCTTTGTACTGTTAAAAAATTAATTAGCTAAGCAAAATGGAAAACAGAAAAGTATGGTTTGTTACCGGCGCCTCGAAAGGCCTGGGACTGGCACTCGTGCAAAAATTATTGACCCATGGTTATTCTGTCGCTGCCACTTCACGTTCGGTGGATGATCTCAAAAATGCAGTAAAACATTCAGAAGGGCAATTTTTGCCGTTGGCGGTGACTTTGACAGACGGACAAAGCGTTGGCAAGGCTATCGCCGCGACCGTAGCCGAATTCGGACGTATAGACGTCATTGTGAACAATGCAGGTTATGGGCTAGCCGGAAGCCTTGAAGAGCTCTCGGATGAAGAGGCAAAGGGTAACTTCGATGTTAATGTATTTGGTACGCTCAACGTAATCCGCGCAGTGATGCCCTATTTGAGGGAGCAGCGATCGGGCCACATCATGAATGTATCTTCTATTGCCGGCTTTACCGGCACGTTTCCGGGCTTCGGAATCTACTGCGCAACGAAATTTGCGGTCACCGGCCTTTCAGAGTCGCTCGCGGCGGAAACGGCTTCGTTTGGAGTGAAAGTAACGATTGTAGAACCGGGCTATTTCCGTACGGAATTCCTAAAAGCAGGATCGTTTGTAACACCAAAGAACGAAATCGCCGACTACAAGGAAGTTCGCGAATCGCAGGCTTTGCATGAGCAACAGATCAACGGACAACAGCCTGGCGATCCCGAAAAAGCAGCCGATGCGATGATCCGCATTGCGGGCGAGGCTAACCCTCCGCTGCATTTACTACTTGGTTCGGATGCCTTTGGTCTCGCGCAATCCAAAATCGCGTCTTTGACGGATGAGCTGGAAACCTGGAAGGAAGTGTCGATTTCAACGGATTTTGGGGCTTAGGTCGCTTTGAAATATCCTTATCTTGCGGCATCGACATTTCAAACCAAATCAACTATGGCTGTTGAAGGAAAAATAAGGGCAATTATTACAGGTACCACAGGCATGGTGGGCGAGGGGGTATTGCTCGAATGCCTGGAAAGTCAGGATGTAGAGTCCGTTCTGGTCATCAACCGCAGACCATTGGGCATCACGCACCCGAAGCTCAAAGAGATCGTACACAAGGATTTTTATGACCTTTCTTCCATTGAGAATCAATTGAAAGGCTATAACGCCTGCTATTTCTGTCTTGGCATTTCGTCAGTAGGTATGAAGGAGCCTGACTACAAGCGCATTACCTACGATTTGACCATGCACGCAGCCGAACTTCTGAGCCGACAAAACCCGGGCATGACCTTTTGCTATGTTTCCGGCGCGAGCACCGACAGCACCGAAAGAGGCAGCATTATGTGGGCGCGTGTAAAGGGTAAAACCGAAAATGATCTCCGTAAACTCCCGTTCGATCAGGTATTTGCATTCCGGCCCGGCTTTCTGCGTGCTACACCGGGGCAGACCAACCTGCTGAAACTGTATAAATATTTCGGATGGTTGTATCCGGTGGTGAAAGCAGTATATCCCAATGGGGCATCGACGCTCAAACAACTTGGGCAGGCGATGATCAACGTGACCAGATTCGGCTATGATAAGAATATTGTCGAGGTAAAATACATCAACCTCCTCGGCGACCGACAGTACGTCTGATCACTTCATTTTTTCGTAAGAGAATGCATCGCCTTTCAGAAGCGGGTGTGCACCTGTGAGACCGTTCTTATCCGGTTTCAGGGCAATATTTTCCACGAAAATCTCGATGATCCATGGCTCGATTCGAAATTCGAAATAGTTGTCTTCGGAATTTACCGGAAAAGAGGTGTAGCGTTCAGGAGCGAGCGTAAAAAACAGATCGATGCCCGTGGCCTTGGTTTTGGGTATCTGAAATGTGCCCTCTTGGTTCATTTTGCCATATTTCTCGCCGCTACCCGTTCGAACAAGTGTTTCGAAGAACGGAAGGATCTGCTGGTTGCTGTCGACGATTTTGACGGTAGTAAAGTCATCAGACGCTGCTTTGCTTGCCACCAATGCAAAATCGCGTTCAGGCCGGGGCCGGCTGTTGAGGAGTATTTTTCCATTCTGAAACTGCCATTTGCCCTGGCCCTGGCGATCCATGGCACCGTAAGAGAAGTAAAACTCGAAAGTGCTGTCGGGTTTAAGCAGGATCGCGGAGGCTGTTTCCATGACGCCTTGCAAATGATATTCTCCGGGAATGGAATCTGGAATTTGAGCAGTAGACATCCGACCGAAAATGAGCAGTAAGAAGAGGGGGTAGCGCTTTTTCCTCATAGAAGAATAGGTTAGAGTGTATAGTTGAGTACGCTGCTGTCCGTTAGGGACATAATACTTAGGAAATTTAACTAAAAACGCCATTTTATCCACTGGATAATTATTATATGGCTTAAATATTGAGCTAGTTAAAAAAACAGCGCCGTGCTAAATAAATGGCACGGCGCTGTTTATCTATCGGCTGGCAGAAATTAGCAAGTAACAGTCCGCTGCTCGACCCATTGGATGATTTGGTCGGCTCGTTTAAGGCCGGCTTGCGCTACCACAGCTTCCCGGGTTCCATCATAGCCCATGTACAAATGCAACAGTTCATATGCATTCACAAAATTGTTCAGCACCTTTTTATCTACCGATGCAAGCTGCTCCTTATACCAGTTGACGTCTTTACGTTTCTTTGTTTTCACACCAAATAAACCATCAAGAGCTAGTAGTACCCCGGTGTAGGCGGCATGACCCGCCAATTTTACGTACTTCCGGTCGGTATACATTTCATTTTCCTTACCGGCCTTTTCTCTTAAAATGGTGCGCGCATTCTCCACATAGCGTTTCGCCTCGAGAACAGGGTTTTCGTTTGTCATAGTCTGTGTTTTATATGAATTGTAACTATAACAAAAATACCTATTTCATCCTTTCAATCCAATTCCAGCACCTCCCTCGGCTTCTCCGGTTTTCGGCGTTTTTCCATCCATAAATACAGCGGTGGAATGAGGACCGGTGCGAAGATCAGCGTGCTTGTCAAACCACCAATAATCACGGTTGCCAGAGGCCGTTGGACGTCGGAGCCAATGCCCGACGAAATAGCTGCTGGTACCAGACCGATTATGGCTACTACCAGGATGGACAGCATGGCACGGAGTTGTTCGGAGGATGCTTCCAGCACGTCATGCTCCAAGGAATTTTCGCGGGCTTGTGTAGTGCGGTTCAGTGCAGAGACGAGCAAAACGCCTGCCATTACCGAAATGCCAAATATGCTCACAAATCCGACACCGGCGGAAACATTGAAATAGTACCCCCGCATCAGCAGCGCCACAATACCACCACCCAGCGCAAACAGAATGCAACTCATGGTCACCATCGTATGCGGGAGGTTTTTAAAAAGCATAAACAGGAACAGAAACACCATAACAATCGTAAGCGGAATGGTGAATGCCAGCTGTTTACCGGCCCGTTCGAGGTTTTCGTATTGACCACCGTAAATGATGCTGTAACCTTTCGGAACATGCACCTGCCCATTGAGTTTTTTCTGCAACTCTTTCACAAATCCACCCTGGTCGCGGCCACGGATGTTAGTGCGGACGGTTACCATGCGTTTGCTGCCGTAGCGATAGATATTAGTCTGACCTTCCATGAAATGGATGTCGGCTAGCTGACTCATTGGAATGAGCGCCCCGGTAAGCGATGGCACCTGCACATTTTTAATTGCGTCGATGGAGTTGCGGTATTTGGGCAGGAAGCGGATCACGATATCGTAGCGCTTAGTGCCGTCGTAGAGCGTCGAGATGGTCTTGCCGCCGATGGCCGCTTCGATCATGTTTTGAATGTCGGCCACATTAATTCCGAAACGTGCAGCTGCCTCACGGTTAATGTTGATTGCGAGCTGTTCCTGAGGACCTTCCTGTTCGATATTCACATTGTCGGCACCGGGCGTTGCTTTCACAATTTTAGCAATAGCTTCGGCTTTTTTTCGCATCATATTCAAGTCATCACCCACCACAGACACAGCCAGGTCGGCCGCGCTACCGGTGACGATTTCCATCACCTGATCGATAATGGGCTGGCCGGACGAGAATGCCACAGCCGGTAATTGGGCCTGCAAATCGTGTCTGATCTTTTCAACGAGCTCTTTTTTGGTGATAGTTTTGCTCCAAAGATCATAATCCTTCAAACCAACCAGGATTTCGTTTCGGTTGGCAGGGAACGGGTCGGTACCATCGTCGTTGCGGCCGGTTTGGGTGATCACAAAAGATATTTGTGGGTATTTGGCAATGATCTTCCTGATTTTCGGCGCATAGCTCGCATTTTCCTGGATCGTAATCCCAGCCGGGAAGTTGCCGCGCAGAAATATCGAGCCTTCATCGAGCGTCGGCAGGAACTCGGTACCCAGTTTTATCCCGAATAAAACTAATATGGTCACAACACTGAAACCAACGAGGACGGTGGTCTTATAATTCTTCAAAAAGGCGCCTAATACTTTGGAATAGGACTTTGTAAGAAAATCCAACACAAAATTCTTGTGTTCTTTCATCGGCTTCTCGGGATCGGCCAGTGCTTTTTTGTAGGCGAATGAAATGAGTACCGGAATGAAAGTGAGCGCCGCCAGCATAGAACCAATTACCGCAAATGCGAGCGTCAGCGCCATGGGGGAGAAGAGCTTGCCTTCCACGCGCGTCATAAGCAGTATAGGCATGTACGCGAGGATGATGATGGTTACCGAGAAGAAAATTTCCCGACCCACTTCCTGGGCGGACAACAATGTGATTTTGACAATGCCCTGCCGCTTTTCTTCCGGACTTGCCGTGCGGTATTTGCGGATCAGATGCTCGGCCATTACACAGGCACCGTCGACAATGATCCCAAAATCGATCGCACCAAGCGAGAGCAAGTTGGCTGGAATGCCGGTCAAACGCATTAGTATAAACGCAAATAGCAATGAGAACGGAATCGTAAGTGCCACCACAAAGGCGCTTCGGATGCTTCCAAGGAAGAATATCAGCAGGATCACGACAATCGAAATCCCTTCAAACAGTGTATGCGCGACGGTTTCGAGCGAATGGTCGATCAGGAAGCTGCGGTCGTAAAGCGGTTTCAAATGCACGCCTTCGGGCAGTTCACTGGCTTCGAGGTCGGCGATCCTTTCTTTCAAAACCTTCAAAACCTCGCTGGGGTTTTCATACCTTCTGAGCAGGATAATACCTTCCACGCCGCTGCTGACATCCACTTTATCAGCCGTAATAGTATAACCCATCACGCCACTTGGAGGGGGAGGTGTGATTTCGACTGTGGCGACATCGCGAACAAATACCGGCACGCCATTATCCGATTTCAACACAATATTCTGGATATCCTGCTCATTCTTAATGGCCCCGAGCCCACGGATCGCAAAGCCCTGGCCGCCACGGGAGATTACGTTCCCACCGGTATTCTGATTATTGACATTAATGGCGTCGATCACATTCTGCATCGACAAGCCGTATTTTACAAGCTTTTCGGGAGAAGTAATGATATGAAATTGTTTCAATGGTCCACCGAAAGTCGTAACATCTGCAATACCAGGCACTTGTAGCAATGCAGGCTTGATCACCCAATCCTGCAAATCGCGGAGCTGGGTAGGGCTGTAACTGGACGGCGCTTCCACCACATACCGCAGGATTTCCCCCACTGCGGTGGATAATGGTGCGAGCTCGGGCGCAACGCCATCCGGCAGCTCAGCCGAAGCAAGCCGTTCGGTAACTTGTTGACGAGCGAAATAATCGTCTGTGCCGTCTTTAAATGTCAGCTGCACGACGGATAACCCGAAGATGGTACGGCTGCGTCTGTCGAGTACATTCGGGGTGTTCTGGAGCGCTCTTTCGATGGGAACGGTAACTTGTTGTTCCACTTCCTCGGCGGCACGACCGGGATATTGGGCGACCACGATCACATTGGTATCTGCGATGTCGGGATAGGCTTCGATTTTGAGCTGGGTAAAGCACCAGTAGCCGACGCCCATCAGCACTACGCTCACAGCGATCACAACCCACCGGTTGCGAAGGCTGAAAAAAAGCAGGTTCTTGATCATTTTAATTCCACTTGTCTACATGGTTGGTGACTATAAACCCGCTTTTCACCTCTTTCCGAAGCAATGTCAGAGCGGATTTCACTTTTTCTTCCTCATCGATGAAGGAAATGACCATGGGTGTTTCGTCGAAACTGAACAGGTCGTTGGGGCGGCTCAGGTGCTTGCCGTCAAAGCCGAGACGGCCGCGGTACACTGTCGCTCCCTGCACTTTTTGTCTGACCAAAAACTGCATAATGTATTCATATAGCGGTATTTCGTCCTTCCAGTGATCGGCACTGACGAAAATCTGGGCTTGTAGCATATCAGGGAGGGTTAGTAGCCGAACGATAAACCTTTGAGTTGCATAACACCTTTGGTGACTACATGCTCGCCATCTTTTACGCCGCTGAATGTCACAATGCGGTCGCCGATCTGGTCGCCGATATTTACTTCGCGACGCTCGAAAACCAGCGGGGCTGTTTTCAGGAAAACATAGTTGCGGCCTTGCACGGTTACCACAGCATCTTTATTGATACTGAGCTTTTTACCTTCGCTCAAACCAAATGCCACGCTACCGAACATGCCGGCTTTGAGCTTACCTGTTGAGTTGGCAATGCTTACGCGGAGTTTGATCATGCGGGTGGTCTGGTCAACAAGGTCGGCGATGGCGTCGATGGTGCCGGTGAAATCCTCGTTCGGGAATGCGGTGAACTGTATTGTACATTTAGCACCTTTTTTCACCTGGCTCAACTCACTTTCGGGCACGTCGCATATAATGTAAGCAGTGCCCGCGGGGGCGTTACGAAGCTGTCTGGGTTCAAAACCACCCGCTTTGAGCTTGGTTTCGTGCTCAATAATGGCCGCGCGTTCGTTGATCAGGTTGGTCTCTTCCATCGAAAGCGCTGTTTGTGATTCGAGCAGGTCCTTACCCGTGGCGGCCCCGTGTTCCTGCAAATCCCTCATGCGTCCCAGCTCGGTTTTGCGCTGACGGATGTTGACATTCTGGATCTGGTTAATCATTGTCAAATGCTGCAAAAGCTGAGAGTAGTTGCCAGCCAGCTCGGGGTTGTCGAATATGACAATATTGCCCGAAGCGCCTTCGTCTGATCGTAACACAGTAGCCGATACTTTGGCGGGGGCGGTCACATTGGCCATGAGCGAGCTGCTCGAAATCTTTTCTGTTTGAAAAAAGTTCGCGCTTTCGGCGAGGGGGAAGCTGATCTTGGTGCCCGACGCATTCACGACCGGTGTGGAGTTGTCCTGCACGACCTTGTTAGCTGCCTTGTTTTTGCAGCCTGCCATCAATGTCATAGCCAGGCAGGTGCAAACGAGTATGTTTTTCATGATTATTGCGCGATTTGATTGATCAGTCCGGATGCGTAAAGTAGGTCGACGTAGCTCTGCCGATATTGCCCGAGGACGTCGTAATACTGCTGCTGCGTATCGAGCCAGCTGCGCTGGGCTTCGAGGAAGTCGATGATCGTCGTACCGCCCCGGAGATAAGAGTATTTGACACTGTTGAGGATTGTTTGGGATTGAGTTAACAACTGCTTGAAATTCTGTAAGTTCTGTTTGTGGGTGACGTAGCTCTTCCAGGCGGTGAGGATTTCGGTCTGCGCCTGCGTTTCGGTGGCGCGGAGATCCTGTTCAGCTTGTTGTTTCAGTACTTGTGACTTCTTGATCTCGCCCTGATTACGGGAAAAAATCGGTATTTCAATCGTGCCGTAAACGCCCATATAATGCGCCTTGTTTTGCGGGTTATAAATCAGACCCAGCTCCGGCGTCGGTAATGCACTCGATTTTTGCAGCTTGATATTGGCGTCGGCCACATCCATGGTCGATTTAATGGTTTGGATATCGGTGCGGTTTTGCAATGCTTGTTGCACGATGGCATCCATCTGGTCGGGGAATGTGAATGCGAACTGGTCGGAGGTGTCGATCTGGATCGAGTCCTGCACACCCATCAGAAATTTGAGGTTCGAGATCTGATTGCGGTAATCCTGGGCGGCCGATTTAAGCTGAATATCGTACTGGTTCGCGAGCAGCTCGGTGCGCGCGAGGTCGGTAGTTGTGATCACCTGGTTTTTGAGGCGAAGGCGATTGATATTCGCTAACGAATCGACATTTGTCTTTGCAGTGCCCAATAAATCGAGTTGCTTGCGTGCCGCCCAGACATCCACCCATTTCTGTGCAACTGCTTGAAACAGATGTCTTTCTGTATCAGCATATTGCTTTTGGGTCAGCCTTACGTTTTGCTGTGCGAAATTGATCTTGTTCTCTCTCTGCACAGGCAATTGAAAAGGCTTGGTAACCTGCCACCAAACCTGTCGGTTCGCACCATTAAACCAGCCGGTGTTCTCCGGGAACTTCGAAGTCTGCACCAGCTGCAACGACTGGTTGTTCAGGATAGGATTGGGCCGAAGCTGGGCTGTGATGATGTCTGCCTGCGAGACGTCGACATTGAATTGTTCCCGTTTGAGAATGGGGTTATTGGATTTTGCCGTTTGCAGGGCTTGCTGCAAATTATAGGCTGTTTGAGCCCTTACCGATACCGTCCCCATCAGCAATGCGATGAGAATGGGCTTCACAAGTTGATAACGCATGTTCGTTTAGTTTGAATTACCTGCAGGCAAAGGTTCTCAGCGGTGCTAAAAATGGTATTAAAACTGTTTTATAATTGCATTAAAAATCGGTTAGAAATAAATTAGAGGCAGCCTGCGCAGGGTGTCAGGGCACAACTGATATTTAAGGGAAAATGGTTACTTTGCCAACTCAACGGTTATTTTAGCAAAAGAGAACTAGTTTTACAATATTCTACATGCATTTTATTGTTGCCTTTCTCCTGATCCAATATGCCCACACCGTGATGCAGAGTACGGATCATGCATCCAAATGGGACAATTTCTTCAAGTATGCGCGTATAGTCGTCCTTTCACTGACGGCGACATACTATATAGCAGGCTCGCCGGATTGGTTTGGGTGGATATGGAACCTGGCGCTGATTGGATTGGTGCGGTTTTTCAACCAAAATGAGGATTTTAAACCAGTCCGGTCGACGGCTCAGTCGGTGTTGCCATTCGTCGGCGTGTCGATGCTAAGCGATTTTTTCGAGCAGGTCTTTCCTAAATTTTATAACAGCTACGACCAATTTTTTCAAATCGGGCTTTCATTTGCCTTCATTTTCTGTTTTGTAATCTGGTTTTACGCCCGCAAACAGCAGAAGGTCCTAACGCAGGAGCGGGAGGAACGTCTGCGTGAAGAGCAGGTTGCGAAGGAAACAAAGCTATCGCTCGAATATCTCGTGGCCGAACGGACACAGGAGTTGACCCAACAAAAGGAAGTGTTGCAAAAGGCGATCGAAGAGCTTAAAGCGACGCAAAACCAATTGATACAGAGTGAGAAAATGGCTTCGCTCGGGGAGCTGACAGCCGGTATCGCCCACGAGATCCAGAATCCATTGAACTTCGTGAACAACTTTTCGGAAGTGTCGGTGGAGCTTTGCCAGGAACTGGAAGAGGAGGTCGATAAGGTGGATATTCCGAACGAGGATAAGGACTATATCAAAGGTATCATTGCCGATCTGAGCCAGAACCAGCAGAAGATCACGCACCACGGTAAACGCGCCGATTCGATCGTGAAGGGAATGCTGCAACATTCACGCGCTTCATCGGGCGAGAAAGAGCCCGTGGACGTGAATGCACTGGCAGACGAATACATGCGCCTTGCATATCACGGCCTGCGCGCGAAGGACAAGGAGTTTAATGCAGCCCTGGTGACCGAATTCGATCCTAGGATCGGTACGGTGAATGTGTTGCCGCAGGATTTGGGGCGGGTGTTTCTCAACCTCTTTACCAATGCATTTTACGCGGTGTCGGAGAAAAAGCGGAGTCTCACAGAGGCCGGCCAACTCGGTGATTACAAGCCGGAGGTCAAAATTAGTACCAGAAAGTTTGATAACAAACTATATATCAGGGTTTCGGATAATGGAACGGGCATGCCGGATCATGTGAAAGCCAAGATTTTCCAGCCTTTTTTTACCACCAAACCAACCGGACAAGGGACTGGTTTGGGCCTTTCAATGAGCTACGACATCATCACAAACGGGCACGGCGGTGTGCTGGAAGTAGATACGGTGGAGGGGGAAAAAACAGAGTTCCGTCTCACCATACCCATTAATTGACTCTAACCCTCAAAAAGAATGAAAATACTGGTTGTAGACGACGAGGAAGATGTAAAGTCGCTTTTTGAACAGAAATTCCGCCGCGAAATCCGTGCTGGACAGTTTGAGTTTTCATTTGCCTTTTCGGGCGAAGAGGCGCTGGAATTTATGCAAAACCACCCTTCGGAGCTGGTCATGATCCTGTCGGATATCAACATGCCCGGTATGAGCGGGATTGAACTACTCAAAAGGATCCGTACCGATCACCCATCGGCGCCGCCACAAGTGATGATGATCACCGCTTACGGCGACAGCGCTAACCACGACCAGGCTATGCAACTTGGGGCCAACGATTTCCTGACCAAGCCCGTCAATTTTAACGAACTGAAAGAGAAACTGCTCAACATTATATGAAAGCCAAAATACTCGTGGTAGACGACGAGGCCGACTTGCAGCTACTGATCAAGCAGAAGTTCCGAAGGCAGATCCGCGAACAGCAGTACGAATTTATTTTTGCTGAAAATGGCCTGAGGGCCCTCGAAATGCTGGTAGAGCATACCGACGTCGACATGGTGCTGAGCGACATTAATATGCCGGAAATGGACGGGCTGACGCTGCTGGTAAGGCTCGGTGAAATGAGCCCGATCCTGAAATCGGTGATTGTTTCGGCCTATGGCGATATGGACAATATCCGCATGGCCATGAACCGCGGCGCATTCGATTTCGTGACCAAACCGATTGACTTCCGGGATCTGGAACTCACGATGGAAAAGACGCTGCTATATGTAGCGCAATTGAAGGAAACGCTGAAAGCGGTGCGCGAAAACGATATTCTCAGAATGTATGTCGATTCGTCGGTGCTGCAATTCATGACGCGGGAAACATTCGAACAGTCGTTGATGACGAGCGAGAATATTGAAGGGACCGTCGTTTTTATGGATATGTGCGGCTTTACGGCCATATCCGAAAAGGAACAACCTGATCGCGTGGTGAAGCTCATCAACAAGTATTTCGATGTGATGGTGAAAGAGATCATCGCGCAGGGCGGGCATGTCGATAAGTTTATGGGCGATGCGGTAATGGCCGTTTTTCGTGGCGATTATCATCTCGACAGGGCCGTTGAGTCGTCGCTTGCAGTGCGTAACCATATCAATGTTTTCAAAGAAGAATTGTCGGACCAATCCGGCTATTTTCCAAAAGTTTCGATAGGCATTAATTCGGGTGAAATGGTATCGGGTAATATCGGCTCGGCGGCATTGAAACGGCTGGATTACACGGTGATAGGGGACGTCGTGAATGTGGCGCAGCGCTTGCAGTCCATTGCGAAGCCCGGCCAGGTGGTCGTTCCACAATCGGCTTACGAGAAGCTGAAAGAAGCATTTCAATGCACAGTTGTGGGCGAGGTTAACCTTAAAAACAAATCGAACCCGGTGTTGATCTACGAAGTGCTCGAATAGCCATGGATATCGAAAAAGCACAGGAATACATTCTGCGGGAACTGGAAGCGCGGTTGGATAGCACGCTGTTTTATCACGGTGTGCATCATACGATCGATGTTGTGCATGCTGCGATGGATATTGCCCGACTTGAAGGCATCATGGACGCGGAATCGATTCAATTGTTGTGGACGGCTGCCTTGTATCACGATTGTGGCTTCATGACCACCTACCGGGGGCACGAAGAGGCTGGTTGCGTAGTCGTTCGCGAGGTTTTGCCGGGTTTAGGCTATGATGCCGAGCAAATTGAAAAGATTTGCGGGATGATCATGGCTACAAAGATCCCTCAAAGCCCCAAAAATGAGCTGGAAAGGGTCATTTGCGATGCCGATCTGGATTACCTCGGTCGCAATGATTTTGAGCACATTTCGGCGACATTATTTGAGGAACTGAAATCGCGGGACATGGTCGAGGATATTCCGGCCTGGGATGCGATCCAGGTGCGTTTTCTGGAAGCGCACCAGTACTGGACGGTATCTGAGCAAAAGCGTCGCAATGCCGTCAAACAACGGCATCTCAAACAACTCAAAAAGACTGCGCGCACCTTATAGCTGGCGCATTTTCTCGTTCTGCACACGTATGCGCTGGCATAGGATGCGCAGGACATTGCGTAGGATCTCATCACGTTCCTCCATCAATTCAAAGAAATCTTCCTGGTCGATCCGGAACACGAGCACGTCGGTTTCGGCGACTGTCGTGGCCGATCGCGGCTCAGTATCCAGCAATGCGAGTTCACCGAAAATTTCCCCTTTATCGAATAGCGCGAGCTGTTTAGGCCCGTCGTAAATGCCAACCTGACCGGTGTAAATAATGTACATCGAATCGCCGAGATCGCCTTTGGCAAAAATCTGTTGCCCGTCGCTGTATGTCACTTCCTTCATGATAGGCGCAATGGAGCTGAGAACGTTTTCCGGTGTCTGCGCGAAAAGCTGGGTGTTTTTAAGGACGATCACCCGTTCCATTTCGGAAATCTGCTGGGTAGGTTCGGCGTGTTTCATAGGGATTCTAAGCGAAAATTTAAGGTCGGGACTTTGTGCGAGCGCTGCATATTTTTCATGAGCAGCCTCCCGAATGAGCCGGGATGGGTGGGAAGCCAATTTTTCGAGGTGAACGAGATCCGCCTCTTCGATGTCGCATTTGCTCACGGCAAGGGCGATTGTCCAGCTCGTGAAGGAACGCTCTTCCTGGGAGAGAATCATCGTAACAAGAGACAATCCCGGATCAGCATTGCCCATGTACTGGCGCAATGCGTCACGCTTCCTTTGAATAGGTATATTTTCAAACAATGCATGTAGCGAAGGGTAGAGCATTCGCGGTAAAAGGCTCTCGATGAGTTCGAGCGAGTTGGCACGTTTTTCCCTGCTCGCATGGCGAATTCCCTTCCATGCACTCTGCACCGCCTCCTTATCGTACTGCATCATGAATAGGTAAAAAAGGCGCTGAGCAGTCAGGTCGAGCTCGTATTCGAGGGCATTGTTCCAGGTGATGTCTGCTTCGGAGGCATCCATTCCATTCAGCAACTGCGCCGCATGGATGAGTTCCTTTTCGACAAATTCAGGTATAAGTACTTTATAATCAGCTATAATTGTATAATGGCTAAGAGCTTTTAGGGCCGCAATATGGGTGAAAATGTCAATATTTTCGATATGAACACTACTTTCTTTTCTTTTAATACTGCTTGTATTATCGATATTAATAAAAAGTCTATTGCGGTAAATATTTTTAATAAGGTTAAAAAGTATTTGAAGTATAAATTCGTGCCGACCTTTTTCAGCCACTTTGATGAACGTCCGAATGCGGTCACCGGAGGTATCTTGCTGCAACCATTCCTCAATAATGCGGATCCCGAGGTCGCCGGAATTGATCAGTGCGTGAATCGTCGAAGACGTCAATGTGCCGGTGAGAACGATGCGCAAATCGCGGAGCAGGGTAGGAGACCCCACGGTAGCGGCTACTTCCAGCGCGTAGTTACGCACACGCTGCGAGCCTTTGTTAATGCAGCTTTTGAGCAGATTTTCATAAGAACTAATGCCCGTTACTTTCAGGCAGTCGAGCGCTGCGAGCTGGTCGGTTTCCTGCTCCGATCCGAAAAGCCTTTGCAGCGTGCCGTGGATCAGCGGTAATGCTTTTCCAGCCTCCCAGCAGCCGATAATGGTGCCCTTAACGATGTCGAGATCGGTATGGGCCAGAAAGCGTGCCGTTTGTTCGTCGGACAAGCGACCATTGCCGCAAGCGAGCCTGACAGCCAGCACCTGGCAGGCGGCGTCGGGTTCGTCTTCGATATATTGAATAAATGAAGCGGAAAGCTCAGGCTTGTCCAACGTGGCCAGCGTCTGCAATGTCTTCAACCGTACTTGCACAACCGGGCTTTTCAAGAGCCCGTCTGCATGTTTGCGAAAGATAGAAACCTTATTCTTCGCGAGCCAGTCGATCGCATTCAGGACCTCTTCCTTGCGGTCGCTTTGTAAGTTTTCGGTAATGATCGGCAATGCCTCGGCAGGTGCCGCCATTTCACCGCTCCGGATAAAACGTTTGCTGATGGCGGATTTCAATTCCTGCATGTAATACCGGTAAGCTTTGCGGAATACAAGCAATGCAGCGACTGCAAACAGCAGCGACAGGTCGAAAGTAAGGCTGATATCGCTCCAATGCTGCGTGTAGACGATCCAGAGCATCACGCCGGCGATCAGCATTCCCAGCGGTTCAAAAAAGCCTTTTGCGAGTGTATGGCCCTTCAAACGTGTTTTAGTGGAAAGCGGCTGGAATAAAACCAGGAAAACCGGATCAAAAATAGTCCGCCTCACCAGTTCGAAAAGCAAATAGGCCATGCAATAATAGACCAGGAGCGAAGGCTCGTCCTTGCGGAAATAGGATGATATAAGGAGCCCGAGCGAAATGGCAATGGTGGTCAGAGGCAGCAGGTATAAGGTGAGTTTGATCCCGAAACGCTCGACGGTTTTGCTCGAAAACAACATTTTGACAAACGTAGAGATCACATAAGTGGCCGTCAGCAACGAACCGACAAAGAAAATGACATCGTGCTGGCTGTGGAATTTGTATTTCACATTCACAAAAAAATGATACTCGATCCAGGTGGCCGCAGCCGCAATGGCCACCATGCCAATGCAAAGCGACGTAAGCAGCTTGTTCCCGCCAAAGTATTTCTGAATGATCCGCGAGTCGGAATCCGTGGCCCGTGTGCGTGCGTGGTGCGGGTTGGGAATGTCTGTGTGGCGGAATGTCAGGATTTGAGTGTAGAATGCCAATGCAAAGAAAACCAGCGAGATAACCAGTAGAATGGCCAATACTGACGGCGAATGGATCAGCACCGCCAGCACAGCTCCCAGCGCTTTTGCAGGCATGTCACCGGAACCGATCACGCTGAACAGCCGCTTGCTCTGGCGTACATCGAATACCAATGCGGATAACCCCCAGAATTCCAGGTTAATAAGCAGGTAAATGATCCGGTAACCGACCATAACGGCAATGGCCGTAGCCACGCCATGACCAGCCAGCAGTAAACCTATCACCACGACCACCATAAACAACGAGGAGAGCATTGTTCCGAGGCTGAGTTTTTCAAGCAAAAGATGGTGTTCGAAATATTCGTAGACCTTACCGGCAGTCATAACAGCTAATGCGGCGGCGATGTAGGCCAGTGGGAGCGAGTACTCGGGATGGTTTTCGAGCAGCAGCACGTTGGCCGAGACGTACACCAGCGTGGTTCCTACATTGGTAAAGAAATTATGAAAAAAGAAAAGGATCGTTTGCGGGTTAATGGACTTCGTGAAGCGGTTTTGGCTTAGAAATGGGATCATAGAATTGGAATGCTAGCGTCGCTCCTGTAAAATAAATACTTATTATTCCTTTTAAAAACCCGTCAAGCAGAGTTTCCGGCCTTTAAAAATCCATAAATTCTGACTTTCAGCCGCGTATGATCAACACCGAAGGCGAGTTGGAAAGCCATACGCTGTGCGATTCAACGGCTTTTTTCCAGCTTTCCAGGCTGATCACCATCAAATCCTTTTCTTTCAAAAAATCCTTTTCAAGCGCATTTTCGTAAAGGAGCGTCACATTTTCCGGCGATTTTTCCAGCAATGCATTCAAGGCATCGCCTACCTCGAGGTGCTGGCTGACGGCTTGCGATGGGTCCATGATCGTCATTCGCAATCCGTCCACGGCCGCCAGGCGTTCCGCAAAGGGTAGCAAGAAACGGTCTTCCGGGGTAAACAGGGGCATAAATACGTCGTTTACCTGTTCGAGGTTCTTTTCGATAAGAATACCCACCGGTGCCTTTACCGATTTGATGATATGTGCAGTCCGTTCATCAAACACGTCTTTATGAAACAGTTTTTCCCTGCCGCTAATGGTGTCAAAAAGCCGCTCCCTGCTCGCAAAGCGGGACGTAAAACCGAGTATTTTGCCTAAAAATGTTCCCTCAAAGACCGATCGTCCGATCCCGATGAGCAGCATATCGAACTCGCCATCGTTGGCAGTTTCGATAATGTCGTGCTCTATGTTTTGGGATGGCTTAAAAAGGGAGGTAAAAGTTACGTCGAGCGAATGTGCCTCTTCGTTAATGGGTCGGAAAGTTTCGTATTGATATTCCTCCGTATTCACCTGGCTGAGGTAGCTGCTCGGCGAAAGGTGCAGCGCCGTAATGTGTTGTTCTGCTGGCTGACTATCGATTTCCTCTTCTAAAATTCCTTGCCCCGCAAATCGTTGCCCGGCAAATCGTTGCCCGGCAATCAGCTTGTTGGCGAGGCGGAACATTTTGCGGCCGCCCTGGGGGCTGGCGAACGCAATCAGGATCGAGAAACGGGACGGCTCGACTGAATGCTGTTCTTCCCATTTTTTGGCAGGTAAGAACTTGTCGATAAGGTCCATGGCAGGGCCGGTCATACAGGTGGTTGCGAGCGCCATGATCACCATCATTGCGAATATCTCGGGAGAAAGTACGCCGATATCGTAGCCGATATTCAGGACGACCAGTTCCATCAACCCGCGCGTATTCATGAGCGAGCCGATAATGAGGCTGTCGCGCCACGACTGCTTCACGAAACGCGCCGCTACGGCGCTTCCAATAAATTTACCAATGACGGCCGCCGCGATGATCAGTCCGGTCACAAACCAGAGATGCGGGTCATTCAACAGGCCGATTTGTGTTCTTAAACCTGTGAAAACAAAGAACAACGGTAGCAATAGTACCAGGGAGACGTCTTCTACTTTTTCAATGAAAATATTGCGAAAACGCTGGTTCGCAGGCATGATCACCCCGGCCATAAAAGCCCCGAAAAGCGCATGGATACCAATGAGTTCGGTGCAATAGGCGGAGAACAGCAGCATCAGGAAGAAAAGGGCCACCACAGGTTTAGTGAGTCCTTCCCGGTAGGCATAATGGTCTCCTACGCGTTTCAGCACCGGTTTTACCACTTGCAGCATCACCACTACGTAAGCGAGCGCAAGAATGATCGTATAAATGGCGCTTACAAATTCACCCGCTTTTACAATCGCGATCACCGCAGCGAGGATACACCAGGCGGTAATGTCGTCGGTAGCGGCGCAGGTGATCACCATCATACCCAGGCGCGTGCGGGAGAGCCCACGTTCCTGCACAATGCGCGCAAGTACAGGAAACGCCGTGATACTCAATGCAATGCCAATAAATAGTGAAAATGAAAGAAAGCTGATGCCCTCGGGTGCAAACTCCGAATACATATACAATGCCAATCCCACACCCAGCGCAAAGGGCAGTATAATGCTTGCATGGCTGATCACAATGGCCTCTTGTGCCTTGGTTTTCAGCACATTCAAGTCCAGCTCCATCCCGATAATGAACATAAAAAGGATTAGCCCTACCTGGCTCAGAAACTGCAAGTTACCCAGCGACGTGGCCGGGAAGATCAATGCCGAGATTTCGGGATAGAACATCCCGAGCAACGAAGGCCCAAGAAATATCCCGGCGGCAATTTCACCGATCACAGTCGGCTGACCAATGACTTTGCAAATCCAGCCGAAGAGCCGGGCTACAATGATAATGGTGATGATTTGAAGCAGGAGCGTGGCGAGCGGGTGGTGGATATTATGCCCGAAGGTGTCTTTAAATTGCTCCCAGGAAGAGGTAGACAGCTGTTTTTGGGTAATTTGGCCGGCTTTTTCGAGAAAAGTGCCCTGTCGGATAAAGAAGTAAAGCAGGGCCGAAAAAACGCCGATGGTAATGATGTAAAAGAGTACGTTGCGAATGTTCTTCATCTGTTGGGTAAGGGAGTGAAGCACGCAAAATACTCAATTAAGGTGAAAGTTAGTAGGACGGAGCGCCCTACTAACTTTCAAATTCCTAACTCCACAACCGATCGTGCGAACGTTTTTCGTTCCAGTCGGGCGTGGGGGCGAAGAACGATTTGTCTTTCGGATGCAGGTGTTTTTTTACCTCTTCCTCGTTCAGTTCAATGCCGAGGCCAGGAGCTTCCAAAGGCACCGGCGCATAACCCTTATCGATCAATTTACGGCCGTCGGTAGTTTTTACTAGGCTTTCCCACCAGGTAACATCCACCGAGTGGTGTTCCAGCGCAAGGAAATTCTGTGTTGCTGCTGCGCAATGCACATTGGCCATGAAGCTCACCGGTGTGCCCGCGAAGTGCATCGCCATCGCAATACCGTGGTCTTCGGCATAATCGCCGATACGTTTGGTTTCGAGCAAACCTCCCGATGATGCCAAATCGGGGTGCACGATGTCAACAGCGCGTTGTTCGATCAATGCTTTGAAACCTTCTTTAAGGTAAATGTCCTCGCCGGTCAGCGTCGGTGTTTCCAATGCGTCTGAAATGGTTTTCCATTGGTCGGTATATTCCCAGGGCACCATGTCTTCAAACCAGGCAAGGCGGTATTTGTCGAGCGCTTTTCCGAGGCGGATACCGTTATTAAGGTCAAAATGGCCGTAGTGATCGGAGGAAAGCGGTATTTCATAGCCTACCACGCCGCGCACTTCCTCCACGACTTTCGCCATTTCATCTAAACCTTTCGGTGTGATCTGAATTGCGGTGAATGGGTGTTTGGTATTCGCGTAGGAATGGTAATCACCAGCCCATTGCGAAAAGCCGCCGCCCCACACCTTGTTGTTGACCACGCTACCTTCATTATTTCGTAGCATCCCGATCGAAATATCCATTTTGAGCCAGGTATAACCCTGGTCCTGCGTACGGAATTTGATCTTCTGCTTGAACTCGTTGATATCGTTCGATTCGGGCGTGTCGGCATACAAACGGACTTTGTCGCGGTAACGGCCGCCGAGCAATTGCCAGCAAGGCACACCGTAAGCTTTACCGCAAAGGTCCCAAAGCGCCATTTCCACCCCGCAGACGCCACCAGCCTGCCGGCCATGGTAACCAAACTGCTTGATCGATTTGAACAACTGCTCCACATTACAAGGGTTCTGGCCCAGCAAATGGCTTTTCAGGAACAATGCATAGCGCTCATCGGCACCATCACGCACCTCGCCAAGCCCGTAAATACCTTGGTTGGTATCGATCCGGATAATAGGCGTCCGGCCCACATTCTGCACAATACAATAGCGCAAATCAGTGATTTTCAATTCCGAAGGTTTCGAGGCACGGCTCACCTTGGAAGTGGCCTGCGCAATGGTATCCTCGGTGGACATCGACATAAATCCACCCAGTGCAATGCCGCCTACCGCAGTTTTGCGCAAGAAATTACGGCGGCTGTCATTTGTCGTCGGGTTAGCGATCTCCGCAGTCGCGGCCGCTTTCTCCGCACCTTCAACTTGTTTGTTTGATTCAATGATCTGTTTAAGAATGTTCTTCATTGGGATATGAGGTTAGTGTTTTGATTTTTTTGACCGCCGACGGCTGACAGCTGACCGCCGATGGGGGGTAGTGACGATGGACTATGGACGATAAGACCATAGACCATAGACCATGGTTTTGTATTTGTTTGAGAATTCATGAGTAAAAGTCGGCGGTCGGCGGTCTATGGTCGGCGGTCCATGAGTTTGAGAATTCACGAGGAATAATCGGCGGTCGGCGGTCTATGGTCGGCGGTCCATGGTCTACCACGGACCGCCGCCATACCCCGGCATCGCTCAATAATTCCTTTCCTTTAAATAATCATCCAGCTCTTTCTTCGTCATCGGCAGTTTGCCGGGGTAATTGTTCACCCAGTTGAGAAAGTCCTTCTGGATCGCGTCTGACCATTTGGTATCGACTTCACCAGGCGTGTACTTGCCCTCACGCAGGCGCAGGTGACCGAATTCATCCCGCAAGGCTGTTACTTCCGACGTCAGTACGAGTTCTTCCGCCAAATGCGCCGGAATGAAGATCGTACCATATTTTTTTGCCAAAACCACATCCCCCGGAAGCACCACCGCGCGACCGATGCGGATCGGTGTGTTGATGTTTGTGAGCATCATTTGCTGGATGTAAGAAGGATCCTGGCCTTTGATCCATGCATTAAAACCCTTGATCTCGCTCAAACCTTCCACATCGCGCACCGAGCCGTAAAAGATCACTCCGCGCTTGGATTTAGCATAAATGGAGTTGCCCAGGTTGTCGCCGATGAGCGTACCGTCGGCGATTTTGCCATAGCCGTCAGCCACATACACGTCGCCTTCTTTGAGCACGTCGATCGGCCAGGAGTTGGTGCCGCCTGTCTGTACGCGGCCTTCTTTTTTACCGGTTTCTTTCACCAAATCCTGCAAATCGGGGCGTGCGGGCAGGTACTGGGCGGTCACCACGCGGCCGGTCATGGTGCTGTCGTTGTGGATCAGCTGCCATTCGCCTTCAAACTGGTTGTGGTAGCCTTTGTTGCGCAGCACGCCCCAGGCTTCTTCCATCGAAATGTTTTTGAGGCGCGCGAGGATAGCGTCCGACACCCGGGGGCGTCCGTCGGGCGACCGTTCACCCTTCCAGCCGGCGGTGTAAGCTTTGATCTGATCGGGAGTGGGGGAGATGGCCTGTGCGTAGGATGCGACACTTCCCAGCATAAGCGCTCCCGCAAGAAAGGTTTGTTTAAGCATAAAAGAAAAATTAAGGGTTAGTATTCATTATTTATCCCAAAAAACGGGTGTTCCGAGCTCGTCAGGGCCCATTCTGGCGATGGCTGCGAGGTAGTTGGCCTCATTCACAGAGCGTTCGCGGACAGGGTACACCAATCTTTTGATAAAATCTTTTACTGACGGGTCTTTACCCGGGTAAGTGTTTACGGGAAGTATCGGGAAGCCACTTCTGCGGAAGTTCGCCCACGCTTCTGAGCCGTTCAGGAAGGACGAGATCCAGTACTGGTTGTTGATCTGCTCCAATGCTTTCGCGGGTACAAATGGGTTGGCTGTCAGGTATTCATCCTGGGCTGCTGCGGGAACGGTGGCTAAAACGTCGTAGGTGGTCATTTGCGCCATATGCGCTTTTACACCGGCATCATAAAGTGCCTTGACATCGCCGGTTGCCCAGCCTCTTTGAACAGCTTCTGCCAGTAAAAGGGATGTTTGGGAATAAGTGATAAAGAACTCAGGCGCATCGATTTTCCCCGCTGTCCGCCGGTTGATCTGGGAATATTTGAATGCAGAACCTATTTTGCCTGGAAAATCAGGTGCACCGGCAACCGTTGATTCGTTGTATCCGTAAGGCATTCCCTGCTGATTAGCAGGCGTGGTATCTTCTGCTCCGGCGGTTGCAATCGGGTTGCTTGGGATTTCATACTTCACCGCGATTACTTGCAGGCGAGGATCCTTAGTCGTTTTGAGGAAGTCCACGAAAGCCTTGCCGAGGTATACATTAGCTCTTTCCGTTCCCTGAAAATAGCCGGCCAACGGATGGTTGAATGTGCTGTTGAAGGCAATCAGCGCATTATCTGCATTGGAGCTTTGCAGGCCACCCGCTGCCGGGTCGGTTGCTTTGGCCACGTATTGCTTCGCCTTGGCCACATCGATTTTGGAATATCGCATCGCGGCACGGAGCAGCAATGAGTTGCCCAATTTTTTCCACTGGGCAATGTTGCCTTTGAAAAACAAATCGCCGCCTTCAATGGGTTTGGAAGCATCCAGCGCCTTGGTACCTTCTTCCAGTTCTTTCAGAATGTCATCGTAAATGAGTTTCTGGTCGTCATATTTGGGTAAATTAATACCTTCCAGAAACGCTTTTCCAGCTTCAAAATATGGCACATCACCGTACGTATCCACCAGTACCATAAACACATACGCCTTCCAGATCCGCGACATATTGTACAGGTTGGAGCGCGCGGGATTGTCTTTAGTTTGGGCGATAACCGTGGTAAGCAGGTTCACCGGGCCATTTTGCAGGTACAGTGAGTTAAAATTCGCATTGGAATTCGGATCATACACCGTATTGTGATTGCCGCCTTCCATTACACCGGTATAGGGTGAGTTGATTTGCTGTACAATCTGCATTTGATAAAACTGGGTAGCAATAGCGGACCCGAACTCAGCATTCGAAAAAAGGTAGATGGGGTCGATGCTCGTGGCGAGCACCGGGTTTTTGTTTATGTCTTCGAAGCCGCTGTCGCAGGAACTGGCGCAGGTGAACAGTGCGAGCGCCGCGGCATATATGAATAGTCGTCTCATAGTTTAATGAGTGAATGAGTGAATGATTGAATGACTGAATGAGTGGTCGGCGGTCCTCACAACTTGATATTCAAATTAACCCCGTAGCTCCGTGTCGTCGGCAGCGTATGCGTCTCGATGCCTTGCAGGTTGTCGGAGGCGGATACGGCGGCTTCCGGATCGAGATTGTCGATGTATTTCTTGATCATGAGCACATTGTTGCACATTGCGGAGATGGTCAGCCCTTTGATAAACGTCTTGTCTCTCACGAAGCGAGACAGATCGTAGCCGACTGTAATGCTTCTCCAACGCACAAATGCACCATTATAAACAAACGGAGTGGCTAGTCCCGTGCTTCGATAAGCGGTGTAAAATTGCTGCGCTTCCACACGTGTTGCATTAGGCGTACCGTCGTTGGCAACACCATCCAGCAACACGCCACCATCCCTGCCGACTAATGACGGTTTTGAGAGTCCTTCACGCAAGAAATTCAAGTTGGAATTGGAAAGGATCTTGTTTCCTGCTTTGAAGTCGATTTGAGTGCCGATGCGGATACCTTTCACATTGACCGAGTTAACCCAGGCACCCACCCATTTCGGGATAGCGCTGCCGTAAGTCATTAGATTTCCCTGTTGTGGAAGGCCCCCGGAAGTGATAATGCGTCCCTGTGTGTCACGCTTGTAATCGAAACCGCGAAGTGAGGCGAGTGGCTTGTTTTTTTCGTGCGAAACAATGCCGAAGAATTCGCCTGAACCCACATCGAAGCGGTCTTGTCCTTCGGCCAGTTCGATCACCTTGCTGATGTTGTAGCTGCCGTTAAAGCTGGTTTCCCAGGTGAAATTGTCGTTGCGGACAGGCACGATCGTCAGCAGGAACTCGATGCCCTGATTGCGCAGTTTACCCACATTCACTTTGGTTTGGCTAAATCCAGAGGTATTGGAAACATCTACGTTGAGGATTTCATCGACGGTATTTTTCCGATATAGTGAAAGGTCCAGGTTCAGCCGACTGTCGAAAGTTTTCATTTCAATACCAACCTCTGTTTCTTTTACCTTCAATGGCCTCAGATTTGCATTCGGGCTGACGGTCGAAGGCAGGTTTCCCAGAGCCGTTCCGTTGAAAGGGTTCGCATTGATACCATAGTAGAGGTTATTGGAATACGGATCGGTATCACCACCCACTTCCGCGTAAGCAGCGCGTAACTTACCATAAGTGAGCCAATTGGGCGCATTGGCAAATGCCTGGCTGAACACAAAGCTCCCGCTCAAAGAAGGATAGAGGTAACTGTTGGATGCAGGGTTGAGGGTTGAAAACCAGTCGTTCCTGCCGGTAACATTTACATACAGGAAGTTTCTGAATGAGAATTCAGCAGCACCGTAGACGGAGTTAACTTTCTTCTTGCTATAAGTATAATTTGGATTCTTAACCTGACCATTTGTAATGGTGTACAAATCCCTTACATAAAAGTTAGTAACCGCCGTCGAAATATTGTCGTTCACCTGCAACATCTGGTTGCCACCCAAAGTAATGTCGATCCCGAAATCGCCGAAGGAGCGGTTGGCACCGATGAGGATGTCCATATTACGCTCGCGGAAAGTCGACACATCCTGATAGTAGTAACCATTGAAACCGGTTGTTACCGCACCGATGGATCGTGTACCGGTAGGGCGATTGTAGTTATACGGACGAGTATAATAATCCTGACCAATCCGGCCCTGCACGAACAACCAGTCCGTGAAATCATAACGAACCGACGTGTTACCGAAAATACGGTCGCGACGGACGTTCTCGAAGCGGTCGTAAGCTACCCAGTACGGGTTATTGCGGTTGGTAAAGCGGGCCAGCGGCATTTCGTTTCCGTTTGCATCCTTGCGGTTTTTAAGCCAGTCCGTGTCGATGCTGGTCGCCAGGGTATAAATGGTGGTGTTCGCATTCATGTCCTGGATACCGATCTGGGGCGGGTTTTTGTTGTATTCGTTGGAATAGTTCGCGTTCAGTTGCGCGGAAAGCTTTTTGGTAAACTTGTAGTTCAACCCAAGGTTGAAGATTCTTTTATGATAAGCCGAATTCGGCATGATCGCGTTGGCATCGGTATTCGCAAAAGATAGGCGGAAATTTCCTTTTTCATTGCCGCCTGATAATGCAACTGAATTGGTAAAACTGGTCCCTGTGCGGTAAAACTTCTTGATACGATCCTTGTGGGCCACGTAGGGCTGGGTGCTGCCGTCGAATTGCGGCGTAGGCTGGCCATCGAATTTCTCACCGAATGCAAATACGCCCGAGCTTTGGGCTTCTGCGACGCTGGTTTGGCGTTTTCCGAATTCTCCCTGACCGTATTCATATTGGAAATCCGTGAAATCCAAGGCTTCCTGTGCCTGGAAGTTCGAGTTTAGCTCAACACCGATGCCGGTGGTTTTGCTACCGCTTTTGGTGGTGATAATAATCGCCCCATCCTTCGCGCGGAATCCGTACAATGCGGCTGCGGCGGCACCTTTCAAAACCGTCATCGACTCGATATCGTCCTGGTTGATACTTTGCAGACCATCACCCGCATCGGAAGAGCCGCCGGTGGGGTTACCGGTGCCATTTCCGTTAGAACCACCCGCCGAAACGCTGCTGTTATTGATCGGAATCCCGTTTACGATAATGAGCGGGGAGTTATTACCGCCAAATGACGACTGTCCGCGGATACGTATTTTGGTAGATCCACCAGGTCCGCTCGCGGGAGGCGTCACATTTAGCCCGGCCACTTTCCCTTGCAAGCTGTTACCCAGGTTGGTCGTGCGGTTAGTCGTCAGCTCTTCCGTATTCACCGTGGCTGTCGAGTAGCCCAGTTTCCTGGCATCACGCTTGATACCCAGCGCAGTAACAACTACCATCTCAAGGTTGCGCACGTCGGGCGTCATTGAAATATCATAAGTCGACTGGTTGCCAAGCGGTATTTCCTGAGGCGTGTAACCCACATAAGAAAAGATGAGCGAGCCACCCGCATCGGGAACGCTGAGCTGGAAGGTCCCTTCCGTATCAGTGGCTGTGCCGGCTTTGGTGCCTTTCACCACAATGCTCACGCCGGGTAGGGGCTGGCCTTTTTCGTCTGTTATCTTTCCGGTGATGTTGCGGTCGATCGCGCTTTGGTTGCGGATCATTTCGGGTAATGCGCTGCCAGGTTCGGCCGTGTTTTTGATGAGCACCACCTGTTTGCCCTCGATCTTGTACGTAATGTTGGCCGATTTGAAAAGATCGTCCAGGATGTCGCCGAGCGGACGGTCGATGGCATTCAGCGAAACCTTCCGCTGCGCTTTGATCAGTGAAGAGCTGTATGTAAAACGCAACTGTGTCAGCTTGTTCAGTTTATTTAATAAGGTCTTCATTTCCAGATTGTTAACCTGGATCGTGATCTTCTGGTTCAGAATATCCTGTGCCCCAACGGTGCCTGCTGATGCGACAGTGGCAAAGAGTAAGACAATAAATAATTGGTATAGTGATATTCGCATAGCCCTGTAAAGTAGCCGGGATAGATGTCGGTGTTTTTTCATGCTTTTGAAAGTTTTGTTCAGAATTGAAATGATGGGACAGAATGCTCCTGTATCGCCGCAGAGGTCATCCTAGCGAGGGGAGGCGCAGGGCCGGTGATGGCGCAATCATCACTGGCTCTTTATCATTCAGGGGAAAAGCAGAGTCACAGGTTTGTCATAGGCAGATCGAAGGATTAATGGTAGCTGATTTTAGTTCTGAAAAGGGTTTAGAATTTGAGGCGGGTTGGCTAACCCATTAATTACATCCTTTGGAACTGATCATAACCCGACCATTCTCCATATCATACCCGGCCCCGATGGCCTGGCATATTGCATTCAACCGTTGTTTCAGATTTTCGTCTTTAAACTGTGCGCTGATCATGCAGTTGGTCAGCAATGCACTATCGTAATCGATGCTGATTCCGTAAGCCTTGCCCAGCGCATCGAATGCTGCTGTAACAGGTTGATCATCAAACACCTGGTCTTTTAGCAACATCGATTCTGCCAAAATTCCGGTATTGGCCGCGACAGCCTTTTCCAGTTTCTTATCCTTCCGGTTAAAAACGACCTGCTGATTTGGATTGAGTATTACACCGGCCAGCCTGGCATTACCGTGCTGCATTTCGTAGTCTTTTTTAGGATAAACTGAAACACGGCCTGTTTTCACGGCTACCATTTCGGTATTGTCGCCATCAAATGCCTTAATCCGGAAACTTGTACCGAGCACTTTTGTCACGGTTTCATTCGTGTAGACCAGAAATGGCACGTTTGGATTTTTAGCCACATCGAAGAACGCTTCGCCCGTGAGGTAAACGCGGCGCTCGCTGGCCGAAAAATGCCGTGGATATTTAATGCTGCTGCCTTTGGAAAGTGTCGCCACGCTGTTGTCGCTCAGGAGCACTGTTATCTCCACATCGGCTTGGTTGGTCCTGGTCACCATTTCGCTTTCCAAAGTGATTTCGGTACTTTTTCCGGCAGGAGTTATGGTGTTATGCGTGGTATAATAGAACCAGCTGAGGCCACCGGTGAGCAGCAGTATGGCCGCTGCCCGCCATACTGCGCGCTGGTAAAAGGGGATGTTACGCTCTTCGGCAATGCGTGTGATCTCTGCGATCTCCTGGCTGAGTATTTCGTCCGAAAGATCATCCTTATAAAGGTCATGCACGGCGAGTACCAGCTCACGGGCACGCGCCGCCACACCCGCACGATCGGGATTTAGTTGAAGCCATTGCTGCCAGTGGCGGTCGATCTCCGGCGTCGGATTTATCACCCACAGACGGAATGTGTCGTCCGTAGCCAACTCTTCTACTGTAAAGGTTCGGTGTAAACTCATGTCATAACAAAGCGGACGGTCCGAAGCACTGAATGCTCTTTAAAGTAGTATGTCAGTTTTAAAAGCAGTTATAACCAAAAAACTTAAAATTTTTTTGAAAAAGTTATAAATGAGAGGAATGGGAGGATGAAGGAAGGGAGGACGGAAGTTAAAGTATAGAAAGGTGGTGAAGTATTGTATGATAGTTATATTTACAAAGTATAATAAATTTAAAAAGTAAATAAAGTATTATAAGTAAGCATTAGCGCTCGCGTAAATTCCCCTTCCTCCATCCTACGATAAAAACACCAGCAACACCCAAAAAAACTCAGCCGGTGCCCATATTTCCTTGATCTCTTTCAATGTGCGGTAGAGCAGATTGGAGACGCTCTGGCGGCCGAGGCCCATGACGCTGGCGATGTCTTCGTTGTCTAGGTTTTGGTAAAAACGGAGATAAATGATTTCCTGCTGGCGTTTGGAGAGCAGTGAGATGATGCGTTTGAGGTGGCCGTTCTGGAATCGGATGTGTTCCGCTTCAATGATATGGGTTTCGATGGAAGGATCGGACAGATCGGCATCGAAAGTCGCTACTTGCGGTTCGTGAAAGCGTTTGAGCCGGATACTTTCCTTGATGAGTTTGTGGCGGAGGGCTTTGAGAAGATAGGATTTGACGAATGCAGTTTCAGAAAGAAAAATACGGCGCTCCCAAAGTTCGAGATAAAGCTCCTGAATGGTATCGCGGATGAAATCAGGGTCGGAGGAAAACTTCGTGGCATAGTTGTACAATGCCCGGTAATGGGTTTGGGCAAGCTGCCCGAGCGCCTCCGAGTCGCCTGCCTTGAACCGTTGCCAGAGCCGGATGTTCAGCTCACTGCCATTCGATATGTTTTCTTCCTGATTCAAATCCTTAATGCAACGGCAATGTTTTATTAAATCAATGAATTATACCAATCAAAGTAGGCTGTAAGGGCATTCTCCTTGCGATTGGGCGTTAATTATTCTTTGTAAGGGACGTTGGGGAAGAAGAAAGCGGGGCGGTGAAGCCCGCCCCGCTCACGAATTGCATTGCATGGTTTATTTAACCACTTTGAGTTTGCCCTGCATGAGTGTGTAATGCCCGGGGAATGTGCAAACGTACTGGTATGTGCCGGCCTGTTTCGGCGCTACGAAATAGATCGATTCCGACTTTTCAGGCTCGACGATGTTGGTGTGGAAAAGGACATCGTTCGTTCTCGGTACATAGTTTAGCTCTGTTCCTTTCAAACCGAGATTCAGGCCCGCTTCGCCTACCGCAGTCACCGTTCCTGGCTTGGTAATGACGAGGTTATGCAGCATATCGTCGTTGTTGTTGAACACGATTTTGATTTTGCTGCCCGCTTTCACTTGTATTTCTGAAATATCGAACTTTAGACCTGGAACCGTCCCGATCGTCACTACCTGGTCAGGCCCGTTGGTCCAGCTGGCTGGCATCTCGGTAACGCGTTTGGCCGAAGCTGCAGTGCTGGCAGCCGTTTCGGAATTAGCAGGCATTGTATGCGCGCTGTGATCGACAGCGGCGGCTTTCACAGTTGTTGTAAACTGGGAAGCATTCGCAGCTTGCCCGTTAGCGATTTCGTTCAACGTGTAATAGGCAGTAGTATGCAGCAGGTTATTGCCATCCGGCGATTTCACGCCTTCGGTTTTAATCTCATGGATATAACCTTTGCGCAAGGCAGCGGGATCAACTACTAAACGCACACGAAGACCATCTTCCGACACGATGATGCCTTTCAATGGCACTTCCTCTGTGTTGATGATCGGACTGCCGTAGGTGCGGTGGTAACGGTAGGTGAAGCTGCTCATTTTGTACGAATCCTGATCAGCAGCGGCCTTTTTATCAACCGGACTAGTGAAGGTGATTTCAAAACCATCCGGCGTCGACCGCACGGTTTTCATTTCGAAGGGCATTTTGCCGGTCCATACGAGTCGCTGGATACCAAATTCGGACTTACCCGTGGCTGACCATCCGCGGCTGGTCTGGCCTACGAAGAGCGAGCCGTCGAGACCCCATTCGAGCCGCAGGATACCCGACATAAATCCTTCACGGAATGGGAACACCGCTCCCTGCCATACGCCGTTCACTTTTTCGAGGTCTACGCGGGTAATGATGCTGTGCCCCTGGTCACCCACGAACATTTGTCCCGTAAACGGCCCGAATGCGCCATTCGTAACGTCTTCTTTGAAATCCGAGGTGGAAATACCCACCAATGTATGCGGGAACCAGACAGCAGGTGGTTTAAGGCCAGGGACCTTTTTGGCAACGTCGTAGAGTGGTTCACCCGTGCTGGGAACATCCTCGGGAGTCAGTTTCACCGGGGACCCTTCTTCTTTACCCCAACGCAAACCGGCCGGGTTACCCGCGAAATCGCCTTTCTCCAAATGCGTCATACGACCCGAGCCAACCCAGTCGCCCTGGTTTTCGGTATAGAAAATATCGCCTTTATAGGACCCGAAACCGGAAGGGGAGCGTAACCCTGTCGCCCAGGGCGTTAGTTTGCCATCCTGGCCTAATTTCAGCATCCATCCGCGCCATTTCGACTGGCTTGCACCACGGCCCACCCAGTCGAGGTTGAGGGTAACGAGCATTTCACCGTTCGGCATAGCTACCGGGCCGTAGGAATATTGGTGATAGTTACCGGATAACGGCCAGCGTGCAAATGAGTCGTAAATATCGGCTACCCCGTCATTGTCGGTGTCTTCGAGGCGGGTCACCTCTCCGCGTTGTGATACGAGGAAGTCCTTGCCGCGGTAATACAGGCCCAGCGGCTCATGCAAGCCTTCCGCGAAACGGTGAAACGAAGGTTTACCGTCGCCTTTGAGATATGGGTTTCCGATCAGCCATACTTCGCCGCGACGGGTGGAAGCAGCGAGCCGACCATCTGGCAGTACCTGCATGCCGCCCACCTCCATTCTGACGTTTTCGGGAATGGGAATGGTGATAATGCGGTAGTAATCGTCGATTTTATTGGGCTTCGATTGCGCGAAAGCACTTATGGAGCCGACGGTAATCAGGGTAGTTAAAAGTATATTTTTCATTGATAGAAATCAGATATTTAAGTTTTTTACCAAAACAAAGAGTAGCTGGTTGCATTGGAAACCGGGAGGATAAGCTCCTTCATTTCGCCAGCCGGACGGACAATTGCCTTGGCCTTTTTATCGACCTGCACAAAAAAGCGGTCGTCGATCTGATAAAGTCCTTTTTCTATTTCGGTAATCTGCTTTCCGCTAGCCAGCAGCGAATATAAAGAGCCAGAAGGTGTTCCATCCACGCGGAATGTCCGCGAAAGACTGTTGCCACCCGATACCAACTCGTCGCTCACGGTCGCCGAACCGATCGCATAACGGAAAACAGGGTAGCCTTTCTGATCAATTTTATAGCCCAGGAAATTGATGTTCGAAGAGTCGGGCCATGCTGCATTACCATTATCGAGCACGGCGACACTGCTGCGGCCTGAGACGTGTACTTTCAAACCGGCGGGGAAAAGCAATTGCGGCTCGCCGCGTTCATACCACATTTCGGTAACGTCCGCGAACTGTCCGCGCCATGCCTGTAGTAATGCGCCCCGGTTCAGGTCCACTGTATAGTTCCAGCCATCCGGGCTGCCCACAGAGATACAATGTGTGCGTTTGGATTTTTCACCTTCCAATTGAATAAATGAACGTACCATTTCGGGACGCATATCGGGTGTCACGCTGATGTAGGGCTTCGGTTCAGGCTCGGGTAGGGATGAAAGGGTATGCAAATCATAAGGGCGCACGCCGGACTTTTCTACACGCAAGCCCAAAGCAGGCTGCCGCCATGGGAATCGCGAGTAATAGATTTTGATTTTGTGTTTACCCTGCGATAAGTTCGCTGAGCCTGTATGGGTTTCCTGTGAGGTAGCCTCGCCTGACGATACTACATTTTTTCCATCGATATCCAGTGAAAATACCGGCCCCGAATATATGGTCGTAAAAATGTAATCACCTGCTTCACTAACGTCGATATCACCTTCGTATACGAGATGAAATTCACGCATACCGTTGGTCACTTCCTGCGTTAGTACAGGCGACTGGCCTTCGTGATCGAGCTTGCTATATTCTTTGGCATCCCATTTATCTGAATATACTTTGTAATTCAAATTACTGATGGATAACGGTTTACGGTTAGCAAGTAGTTGGTAGCCAACATTGCGAAACGCGATACTCCCTTTGGTAACTTCGAACGCGATCGGCTGGCCATCAGCTGCCGTTTTGGAATTGGGAAGGTAAACCGTTTCGAGGACTGTCACACCATTGAGCGAAAGCGCATTTATCCTCGCCGAGTTAGGAACGTTTTGGACCGAAGCATCATATGAAAGTTCGAGCGTCTGCCATAGTCCGGCGGATTTGGCCGCATTCTGCGTAGGGAACTGGCCGATGTAACCCGAAGTGGAAGCGTCGGCTACTTTTTGTTTACTGCTGTCGGAGATCTTCACTTTCTGACCACCCGGCAGGATAATGTTACCTTCGGCACCCGGCGAAACGTTGAATTCGATGGAAAGCCTGAGGTCGCTCGCTTTTAGCTTGGTGGTAAGCACCGTTCCCGGGCTGCCGATCAGGACGCCTTCGCCAGCCAATGTCTTCGGCTTTGCAGCACCGGAAGGATGTATGGTAATACCACCTTGTATCGACCAGTTGGGGGCGGCGCTTTCGAAGGCGCTGAGGTCTTTTAGGGAAAGAGGAGAATAGTTTCCCTTCGCTGTCTGGCCCATCACCATCGCCGGGCTGGCCAGCAAAAGGAGGGAGACTGTCTGGAACAATTGACGCATTGGAATCGATTAAGTGTATTGTTTACAATTAAAAACCGAAGTTCGGCATTTTTTTTACCATTATATCTGGAAATAGTATGAATTTTTTTCCAGAAATTGAGGTAATCGCAAACGAAAATCGCTAAAACAATACGTTGGCTCAGGAGAATCTATGCGGACTATACGGTCACTTGTGAACGGGGGTCATTGGGGGCGGGGACAGGTTTTGAAATAAGCAGCAATTCCAATCGCGTTTAGTACTTGGTCAGCGTTGCCATGCAGTTTGCTTGAATTTGAATGCGGCGATTCGTCATTAAGTTCAAATACGATTTTCTTGCTTGTCTGCTTGTTTGTCAGGGCGAGGCTCGAGCCGGTAAAAAATAGCTCATAGATGCCGGTGGCTAAGTCTTCCAGCTCAGCCGTGTCCTGTTTCAGAAACACCTGGATTTCTCGCTCTGGTGTAATTTCGTTGCTGATCTCTATGTGGATTCTTTTTTGGTCGTTCGATATGTCTTTCATTATCGTCAGCCGCTCGTGTGGAAGATAAATATGGCCGTCGGGTAGTTTGGCTTGTTTTCTCGGTACAATGTTTTCCAGACCCCGGCTATTTTGTGCGGAGGCATTGTAAGCAAAGAGGGCGAGTGCAGCCGAAATAATGGATGTAGCGATGGTTGGAAGATGCTTCATGGGTACAATTGTGGCTGTTAGTGTTAGGAGTGATTTCAAAAGTAGGAGATATACCCACACTTGTAAATCCCCCTTTTAGAGTGATTTTTCACGCTCCCTTTCATATGCGATCGCAAATTCGAGCAAGGCTGTGGACCCGTCCGTTAACTCAGAAATTTTGCGGATAATGTTTTTACGGTGAGACTTGACAGTCTCCGTGCTCAGGCACAAGCGGTCGGCAATGGCGCGCGACGGTAATCCTTGCGCGATCAGACTGATTATTTCACACTCTCGGGACGTAAACATGGCGATCGGTTTTTTTGGGTTCGCCATTGATACGACAATTCCATTAAACAGTAACACAAGAATGATCCAACGTGCCGGTTGAAAAATCAAAAGTTAAACAAGGATGAATAATTCCCGCGGGGCGTATAGCGGAAAGAGTGAATGTGGGTATGGCCTTTAAGCAATATGACCGCCTGCGCGGGGGATTTGGAAATATCCCTCTTCAAAGAATTTTCTGTATTATTTCAAAATGGCAATGCCGATCTTTGGGTTTTGTGAGTAGCTTGTTTTTAAAATGCTACTAAACAGTCGGATAGAGCAACGTGCGGTTGCTTTTTTATAATTCCGATTTTGTAAATTTAAAGGAACATGGCGCTGCCCAGCGTCCGTGCCACGTAGCGTAGTATTTGTGCGAGCGGTAGTTAGTGAGAGTTTTATGCATTGATCAGTAGTCTCTGCCGGGCGTTCCGGAGGTTGTTTCGAATGGCCGATTTGTTTATAGTATGTTAATAAATACTTAACACAACAGATTTTAATTAAGTTGATTTTTGCGTTTTGCAGGGCATAATTTGCCCATTCTATTTTCTCAACTAAATAACCTAGTGCTCATGATCAAACAATTTTACTTATGCTTCCGGCTGAGTATTTTCAGAAGCGGCGCGTGCGCGGGCATTGCGCTTACCGGCCTGATGTACTCGCATACGGGCATCGCGCAGTCGGTGGTTACCGGCCAGGTGATTTCCGACGATGACAGGCTCCCCCTCGCGGGCGTGAGCGTGATTGAAAAAGGCAGTACGAATGGTACAGTTACAGACTCGAATGGCAAGTACCAGATCAGCGTCAAAGGGGCCAGTTCCGTGCTCACCTGCTCATTCTTAGGTTATGTATCGCAGGAAGTAACGATCGGTGGCCGTGCTGTGGCCGATGTGACGCTCATGGCCGATCAAAAACAGTTGCAGGAAGTGGTGGTAACGGCCTTGGGGATTAAAAAAGATGTCCGCAAGCTGGGTTACGCCGTGCAGGAGTTGAAAGGCGAAAGCATTGTAACGGCGCGTGAGACCAACATTGTGAACCAGCTGGCAGGTAAAGTAGCCGGGGTGACCGTCGTTGGAAGCCCGTCGGGTATCGGTGGTTCGGCGCGGGTAACGATCCGTGGCGAGCGCTCGGTGGATTTGAATAAAAACCAGCCGTTGTACGTGATCGATGGGGTGCCCATCAGCAATTCCATCACCGGCGGTTCGGGCCAGAATAACCTGGAAGTCGATTTCGGTAATGGCGCCAGCTTTATCAATCCCGACGACGTGGAGACGATGAGCGTACTGAAAGGACCTGCGGCTGCTGCTTTGTATGGTTCAAGAGCGGCTAACGGGGTGATTTTGATCACTACCAAATCGGGTAAGGGCAATAAAGGCATCGGTGTCGAGGTGAATAGTAACACGACTTTCGAGCGTGCATTGAAATTGCCCGAGTATCAGAACAAATATGGCCAGGGTAACGGTAACGGCGGCGATTTCGCATTCGTCAACGGTGCCGGGGGCGGTCTTACCGACGGTACCGACGAAGGTTGGGGGCCGGCATTTGTAGGCCAAAGCTATCCGCAATACAATTCGCCCCGCACATTGAACGGCCAGGCGATTCCCTTCCTCGGCGGCGATCTGAATGCGCCTGCGGGGAGTGTCATCACCGCAACGCCCTGGGAAGCTGATGTAAATGGTTTGAAGGACTTCCTGAAAACCGGCCGCACGCTCACCAACAACGTTGCTTTGATCGGCAACAACGACCAGGGCAATTTCCGCTTGTCTTATACCAATCTGGATCAGACGGGTATCGTTCCAAACACGGATTTGAAGCGTCATACCGTCTCATTGAGTGCAGGTTACAATCTTACCAAGAAATTTTCGGCTAAAACATTTGTAAGCTACATCAAAGGATCGAGCGGTAACCGTCCGTCGATCAGCTATGGTACGGAAAGCATTATGTACCTTTTTAACTGCTGGCTCCCTCGCTCGGTGAAGGTTTCGGATATGGAACGTTTATGGATGAACGGTGCGGAAGAACAACGTCAGTTTGGCTGGAACTACAACTATCACGATAACCCCTATCTGACAGTTTTTGCAAACACCAACGGCCAGGAAGTGAACCGCATTATCGGTAACGTGATCCTGAAGTACGATTTCACCAATTGGCTGAGCCTGCAAGTACGCACCGCTACCGACTGGGGTAACGAGCGCCGCGAATACCGCCGTGCATTCAGCACGCAGCGCTTCCCATTCGGGCAATACCGCGAGGTGAAAGTCAACACTGAAGAGCGTAACAGCGATTTTCTTTTGTCATTCAACAAGGATATCAGCAAGGATATTAATGTGTCGGCAACATTCGGTGGCAATCAGAATCGTCAGAGCTCGATTTATGACGAGGAAAATGCTGGGCAGTTGAACCTACCGGGTATTTATAACCTTACCAACTCCCGCATTGCGCTTGTAGCGTCCCAAAGCAAAGTCGGCAAGCGGATCAACAGTTTGTATGGTTCAGCATCGGTTTCGTTCCGTAACTATCTGTTCCTGGACATTACCGCAAGAAACGACTGGAGTAGCGCATTGACGCTTCCTACGGCGTTGAAAGCATTCGGTACCGAAAACAACTCGTACTTCTATCCATCGGTAGCTTTGAGCGCTGTAGTGAGCGATATGGTTAAGCTTCCCGAGGTGATTTCTTTTGCCAAACTCCGCGCCAGCTTTGCACAGGTTGGTAACGATACCGATCCATTTACATTTACACAGGCTTACAACCCAAGCACGCCTTACGGAAGCTCGCAGATTTATGGCGAAACCGACCGCCTGGCTAACCTGAACCTGAAACCGGAGATCAGTACAGCTTACGAACTTGGTGCTGACGTGCGTTTCTTCAAGAACCGCGTAGGCCTCGATTTCACATTCTATCAAAGCAAAACCAAAAATCAGATCCTGCAAATCCCGCTTTCGCAGACAACAGGCTACAATGGCCGTTTTTTCAATGCAGGGGAGATCAAGAACTGGGGTTTTGAAACCATGCTGAATGTAACACCAGTGGAAATCAACGATTTCAAATGGAATATCGGTGTCAACTTCTCGGCTAACCGCAGCAAAGTACTCGAACTGTCGGACGGCATTACCAATTTCGTGATGGCGAGCAAAGGCGTGAGCATCGAAGCACGCGTAGGCGAGCGGATGGGAGATATGTACGGCATCGCATTTGCACGCGTACAGAATACCGATCCTTCGAAGCCTTATTACGACGCAACAGGCCAGAATGTAGGTCAGGTTGTGTACAAAGATGGCCGTCCGGTTCCTACGACCAATGTTCAGAAAATGGGTAACTACAATCCTGATTGGCTGGCTGGTATTTCCAATCAGTTCAGTTACAAGAATGTAAAATTCAGCTTCCTGTTTGATGTTCGCCACGGCGGAAAGCTGTATTCCCATACGCAAGTGGTGGGTCGTGAAGGTGGTATCATCAAAGAAACACTTGAAGGCCGCGCGGATGGTTACGACCTGACCAAGGCAGGCAACGGTGTGATCGGCGACGGTGTGGTTCAGAATGCGGACGGTACTTACAGCACAAATGATGTGAAACTCACTGCGCGTGCATGGCATACTGCCTTCACGGGCGGGCGTAACATCGCCGAAGGGGTGATGTACGACGCTTCATTCGTGAAACTCCGCGAAGTACAGCTGGGCTATTCGATCCCTAACCGCCTGCTGGGCCGTTCACCGATCAAAAACATCACTGTCTCGTTCGTAGGACGCAACCTTGCCTTGTGGTCGAAAGTGCCGCATGTGGATCCTGAAACGATGGCTTACAACGGAGGAACTGCATTGCCGGGTATCGAATATATGTCGATCCCTTCCAGCCGCAGCTATGGTTTCAACGTGAGTTTCAAACTGTAACATTTCAAGAGGAGAACAATGAAAAAGCTTATTCCGATATATATTATGCTGTTGGTCATCGTCTCAGGTGGGGCCTGTACCAACGATTTTGAAGAAGTTAACACGAACGAAAACGTTCCGAACAACGTCACGCCAGACCTTTTGCTGGCCGGAGTGATCCGGAACATGGTCAACAGCCAGGTAGGCGACGCATGGGGTATCGGCAACATTGTGGTGCAGCACCACGCCAAGATCCAGTTCGTGAACGAGGATCGCTACCTGTGGGGCCAGCAGAACGGCATCTGGGACAATGTTTATGGTAATATGCGTAATGTCAAAAACATTATGGATCAGGTTGGTACCGACGACAAAAATGCCTACAAAGGCATCGCGCTGATCCTGAAATCATGGATGTTCGCCGTTGCAACTGACGCTTACGGTGACATTCCTTACACCGAAGCTACCAAGGGCAAGACCGACGGTGTTTACCTGCCGAAATACGACACCCAGGAAAGCGTTTACGCAGGCATTCTGGCAGATCTGAAAACGGCGAACGATATCCTGGCTACCAGCTCTACGGCTGTTTCAGGTGACATCCTTTTCGGAGGAGGCAGCGGCTCGCTTATCAAGTGGCGGAAGCTGGCCAATTCGTTGCGTCTCCGTTATCTGATGCGTATTTCTAAGCAAAAAGACGTGAAGGCCGATTTGCAGGCCATTATCGCAGATCCTGCTAAAAACCCTATTTTCGAAGGGATACAGGACAATGCGGAATTGAAATACCTGGCCGCCGCTCCCAACCAATGGAGAATGTACGACTCACGCGTCGGCTCGTTTGACGAGTTCCGCGTCAGCAAGACATTGAGCGACCGTCTTACGGCATTAAAAGACCCGCGTCTGGCCGTTTTTGGCCGCCCGTCCCAATCGTCGGTAGCAGCCGGCAAGCCGGTGATCGAAGGTGTTCCCAATGGCCTCGGCGACGTTCCTGCATTGAACTATAATGGCGGTCCGCAAGGCGTTTCGCGCGTCGGTTACACATTTGCATGTCTGGTGTGCAATGATCCGGGCCAGGCTCCGCCAGATCCCTCAGCGCCGCGTGGCATCATCATGAACTATTCCGAATTGCAATTCATCCTCGCCGAAGCACGCGAAAAAGGCTGGATTACGAGCGGCACAGCGCAAGACTATTACACAAAAGGCATTCAGAGCAACTTTGAATACTGGAAAAGCGTGGTACCGTCATCGTACGGCATCAATGTAACGCCGGATGCTTCCTACTACACGCAGGCAGCTGTGGCTTACACGGGCACAAGCGAGGAAAAATTGGCGAAGATAGCGCTGCAGAAGTGGGTTGCATTTTATTTCAATGGCTTGGAAGCCTGGTTCGACTGGCGCCGTACAGGCATGCCGGAGATCAAGCCGGGACCTGATAATCTGAACCAGAACAAAGTGCCTGTTCGCTTCATTTACCCATTATCAGAGCAATCGCTCAACGGCGTCAACCGCGAAGAAGCGGTGAAACGTCAGGGAGTGGATGATTTGAATACCCGTACCTGGGTCGCTAAGTAGGTTTTAGAGAGGAAGGGAGGAGCGAAGGAAAGGAACGGGAAGAAAGGAATAAGAAAGAGGAAATGTCATGCTGAGCGCAGTCGAAGCAAATGCAGCACGTAACAATTTACCGTACGGACTGTCTTCGACTGCGCTCAGACTGACATTTTTCGTTTCCTCTCATCCTCCCTTTCCTCCCTGTTAATGTGCTTCAAGCCAATTCGCTCCCACACCAATCCCCGTTTCCATTCTCACGGCCATCGGGATGGCATTTCGCATCAGCTCGTCTACTCTTTCTTTCAGGAATGGAATCTCGTCGCGATGAGCGTCGAAAACCAATTCGTCATGCACTTGCAGGATCATGCGGGATTTGAGCTTTTCCTTCGCCATGAAGTCGTGGATATTAATCATCGCTACTTTGATCATATCGGCTGCGGAGCCCTGGATTGGAGCGTTGATGGCGTTTCGTTCGGCGTAACCGCGGTTGGTTTGGTTGCGTGAATTGATATCCGGCAAATAGCGGCGACGGCCGAGGATCGTTTCTACAAACTCACGCTCACGGGCATCGTTCACAACTTTGTCCATATAGCCTTTTACGGCAGGGAATTCCTCGAAATAGGCGCGGATAATCTCGGCTGCTTCCCCACGCGGGATGCCCAGGCGCTGCGCAAGGCCGAATGCCGAAATGCCGTAAATGATCCCGAAATTGACCATTTTGGACTTCCTGCGCATGTCAGAAGTCACCTCTTCCAATGGGACTGAAAACACCTTACTTGCTGTGGTGGCATGAATATCGCGGCCCTGGTTGAAGGCCTCGGTCATACTTGCGTCCCCGCTGAATGCCGCCATAATGCGCAGTTCGATCTGCGAATAATCTGCCGAGAGGATCTGAAATTCGTCGGTATCGGGGACGAAGGCTTTGCGGATCTCTCGGCCGCGTGGCGTGCGGATCGGGATGTTTTGCAGATTAGGATTGGTGGAGCTCAAACGCCCGGTAGCAGCAACGGCCTGGTTATAAGAGGTATGAATGCGCCCCGTGCGGCTACTTACCATCGTCGGTAATGCGTCCACATAAGTTGATTTCAACTTCTGTAATTCGCGGTAATCCAGTATTTTACGCGCAATGAGATGGTTTGCTTCCAGGTCCGATAGGATTTCCTCACCCGTCGCATATTGCCCTGTTTTAGTTTTTTTCGGCTTCTCGATCAGTTTCATTTTGTCAAACAAAACCTCCCCAAGCTGTTTTGGTGAGCTGATATTGAATGACTGCCCAGCCGCTTCGTAAATCTCGGACTCGGTTTGGCGAAGATCCAACTCCAGAACAGCCGACATTTCCTTCAAAGCGTTGATATCGAGCCTTACACCGGTATTTTCCATGGAAGCGAGCACTTTCGTCAAGGGCATTTCCACTTCATGGAACAGCTTGGCTGCATTCACTTTTGGCAGCTCCCGGCTGAAAATGGTATTGAGCTGAAAAGTGATGTCCGCATCCTCGCCGGCATATTGCGTAATCTCCGGAATGGCCACATCGCGCATGTTGCCCTGTTTGCCGCCCTTTTTACCGATCAGCGTCGTGATCGACACCGGTTCGTAGTTGAGGTAGGACGCGGCCAGAATGTCCATTCCATGGCGTTTATCGGGTTCGAGCAGGTAATGCGCAAGCATGGTGTCGCTCATTTTGCCGTGTACCTCAATGCCGTAGTTTTTCAATATCAAAAGGTCGTACTTAATATTCTGACCGATTTTTTCAATGTTTTCATTTTCAAAAACCGCCCTGAAATGCTCCACAATCTCCTGCGCCTTTTCGCGGTCGGCCGGGACGGGAATGTAAAAGGCTTCGCCTGCCAGGTAGGAGAACGAAAGTCCCACCAGTTCGGCGTCAACGGTATCCAGGGAGGTGGTTTCGGTGTCAAAGCAGAATGCGTCCTGCAAGCTCAGGTAATATGCAAGGCTCGTCATGAGCTCAGGCGTGTCTACCGTGTGGTAACGGTGGAATGTATTGTCGATCGTCTTTTTAGACGTTGGAATATGGATTTCGGAGGTGTCTTCGGTGATCTGGCCATCGGACAGGTCGCCGCTGACGACGGCCGGTTGTTTGCCGATTTCTTCGGTCGGATTGCCGAAAATGTCGAGCTGGCCCTGGGGACTTTTCCGTGGAGCCGGAGCTCCGCCTGATCGTGTCGTCGGAGCAAAAGTTCCGACAGAGTTGGCTCCAACAGCGCCCACACCTAGAACCCTGGCTTTCAACGTTTTAAATTCCAGTTCATCAAAAAGCTCTGCAATGAGGTCTGCTTTGGGCGAACAGATCGTCAGGTCTTCGGCGTCGAATGGCACAGGCACCTTGCAATCGATCGTTGCAAGTTGCTTGCTTAAAATGGCCTTATCGAAATTCTCCCGTATTTTTTCGCCTAGCTTACCTTTGATTTCGTCAGCGTGTGTGATAATGTTTTCGATCGTATCGTACTCCTGGATCAGTTTCTGAGCTGTTTTTTCACCTACGCCAGGAATACCCGGTATGTTATCAACTGCATCGCCCATTAGTCCAAGAATATCAATCACCTGGTCGATGCGCTGGATTTGCCAGCGGTCAAGGATTTCCTGAACACCCAGCACTTCGGCGCCTTTGCCAAGGAATGCAGGTTTGTAAATATGAATGTATTGTTCGACCAGCTGCCCGTAATCTTTATCGGGCGTCATCATGAAAACCTCGAAACCTTCCCGGGAGGCCTCTTTGGCAATAGTGCCGATGATATCGTCGGCCTCGTAGCCGTCCAGTTCCAGAATGGGGATACACATGCCCCTGAGCAACCGCTTTACCAGCGGAATCGCTACCGTAATATCTTCCGGTTGGGCCTCGCGTTGCGCCTTGTAAGCCTCAAACTGTACATGGCGGAAAGTAGGCGCAGCAGTATCAAAGGCAACGCCGATATGTGTGGGTTTCTCTTTCTGTAGTACTTCGAGCAGTGTGTTGGTGAAGCCGAAAACGGCGCTGGTATTCAGTCCTTTTGAAGTGATGCGTGGTGCCTTAATGAATGCGAAATGCGCCCTGTAAATCAAGGCCATAGCGTCCAGAAGGAACAACTTGTGAACGGGTTTTTCCATGAGGTAAGTTTATGATCGAAACTCAAATATAATGTAAGTCCCGCGACCGAAACGGTTTGCCGGTGGTTTTTTGTAGATTTAGAAGAGAAGTATCAACCGAATTAGTCTTTTTGTATTAATTAAAAGGTCAATACTTTTAAAACAAAAAATACTAATGTTAAGGTAGTTCAGTAAGTTAAGTATTAATATATAATGTGTATTATACTATTTAAAAGTATTTATTATATTAAAAGTATAATTATCTAATAATCAATCTGTAACTATTAAAAGTAATATAAGTGTAATACACTGAGCGATAAATGTATGTATAATGCATTTAGAAAGAATAGTATGTCTTTTATTTTCAATATGTATAAAAAGTATTTTCCTATTAATATGTATATTAGAATTTAAGTAATTGATAATCAGTTAAATATTAACCAATTATAACCGATGAGAATTATTTACCTATTTTTAGCTGTTGTCATTTTTTCGTGTAACCAAAACAAATCCGTGAAACAAGCATATCAATGGCCGGATGCCACACCTCCCGTAGCAGATAAAAAAGACCATGAAACTGGCATGCATGGCGACAAGCGAAATGACGAGTATTATTGGATGGCCGACTTCTTCCGCGAAGGTCCCGATAGCAATAGGGTCGTCGACTACCTGAATGCGGAGAACGCTTACACCGACACAATGATGGCAGGCACGGCGAAATTCCAGGAGTCGCTATTTGCAGAAATGAAGGGCCGCATTAAGGAAAAAGATGAATCGGTGCCGGTGTTTAGCAATGGCTACTGGTACTATACACGCAGCGAGCAGGGCGAACAGTATTTCAAATATTGCCGCAAAAAAGGCACGCTGGAAGCAAAAGAGGAAGTCCTGCTGGATGTCGACAAAATGGCCGAGGGGCATCCGTATTATTCTGCGGTAGGTTTCAATGTGAGTCCGGATAACACGCTGCTGGCCTATGGTGTGGACACCGTTTCAAGGAGACAGTACACCATTTACATCAAAAACCTGGAAACAGGGGAACATTATCCCGACAAAGTTTATCCGGCAAGTGGCGGCTCCGAATGGGGAAATGATAACAAAACGCTATTTTACACCGCTACCAACCCGAAAACGCTCCTGAGCGAAAAGATCAAGCGGCACTCGCTTGGTACTGATCCGAAGAAAGACGTGGTGGTATACGCCGAGAAGGACAAAAGCAACTATATCGGCGTAGGCAAAACCAAATCTGAAAAATACATCGTCATCGCATCGTCGGCGACCATGTCATCGGAATATCTGATCCTCGATGCCGACAAGCCAGAAGATAAGTTTGAAGTATTCCAGCCACGGATAAAAGATGTGCTGTACGATGTGGATCATCAAGGCGATAAATTCCTGATTGTGACCAATAAAGATGCATTGAATTTCCGCCTGATGGAAACGCCAATAGGCAAAACCGGCGTAGAGAACTGGAAAGAAGTGATTCCTAACCGCGCGGATGTGCTGCTGGAAGGCATAGATGTTTTCAAAGATTACCTGGTGATCACCGAGCGTAAAAATGGCCTTTTAAAGCTCCGTATCCGCAATATCAATACCAACGCAGAGCATTATGTCGACTTCGGCGAGCCAGCCTACACTGCTTATGCAGGTTCAAATCCCGAGTACAACAGTTCGAATTTGCGCTACATATACACGTCGCTCACCACGCCGAGTTCGGTATACGATTACGGGATGGAAAGCCGCGAAAAGGAATTGAAAAAGCGCCAGGAGGTGGTCGGCGGCTACAACCCCGAGGAATATGTGACCGAACGTTTGTATGCCACCGCGCGCGACGGTGTGAAAGTGCCTGTTTCGGTAGTATATAAAAAAGGAACGCCTAAAAGTGCAGAGACGCCGCTGCTGCTATACGCCTACGGCTCTTATGGCAACAGCATGGACGCAGCGTTCAGCAGCACGCGTTTAAGCCTGCTTAATCGTGGTTTCATCTACGCGCTTGCGCACATACGTGGTGGACAGGAGATGGGCCGCCAATGGTACGAGGACGGCAAGATGTTCAAAAAGAAGAATACCTTCAACGATTTTATCGACTGTGCGGAATTTCTGATCAAGGAGAAATACACATCGTCCGCTCATTTGTTTGCCGAAGGCGGCAGCGCGGGTGGGTTATTAATGGGCGCCATCAGCAATCTTCGGCCCGATTTGTGGCGGGGAATCATCGCCGATGTGCCGTTCGTGGATGTGGTAACAACCATGCTGGATGAGAGCATTCCATTGACAACCAACGAGTTTGATGAATGGGGTAATCCAAAAAACAAAGACTCGTACGATTATATGAAGTCCTACTCGCCTTATGACAATGTTGAAAAAAAGGCTTATCCCAACATGCTGATAACCACCGGTCTGCACGACAGCCAGGTGCAGTACTTCGAACCCGCCAAATGGGTAGCCCGTCTACGCACGCACAAAACCGACCACAACGTCCTGCTCCTGAAAACCAATATGGAAGCCGGCCACGGCGGCGCCTCGGGACGGTTCGACTATCTCAAAGAGATCGCCTTGCAGTTCGCGTTCATGTTCGCGTTGGAGGGGATCGGGGAGTAATTTTGAATTTTCCTCCGTGGAACGGGGAATGATTGAATGAGTGAATGATCCGCCGTGGAACGGCGGATCATTCAAAATTAAACCGCCGCGATTGCCTGCTCGATATCCGCTATGATATCATCAATATGCTCGATACCTGTGGAAATGCGGAGTTGGGTAGGGAGGACGCCTGCTGAAAGTTGCTCTGCCTCAGATAGTTGCGAGTGAGTGGTTGACGCGGGGTGGATGATGAGCGTTTTGGCATCGCCTACGTTGGCGAGGTTGCTGATCAGCTTCAGGTTGTCTACCAGATGCTCGGCAGTCTTCTTGTCGCCTTTAAGCGTGAAAGACAAAACACCGCCAAAACCGCGTGTCAGGTATTTTTTCGCAAGCTCGTGATATTTATTTCCTTCCAGACCTATGTAGTTCACGCTCTCTACTTTCGGGTGATTTTCAAGCCACTGAGCTAGTTTCAAGGCGTTCTCGGCAATGCGTTCGACACGCAATGACAGTGTTTCGAGCCCCTGCAGGAACAGGAAAGAATTGAATGGTGAGAGGCTGGGTCCCCAGTCGCGCAGGCCTTCTACACGGGCGCGGATAATGAACTGGATATTGCCGAATGGCCCGCCGATTCCGAAAACGTCATTCAGGACCAGGCCGTGATAGCTTGGAGATGGTTCCGTGAACTGTGGGAATTTGCCGTTACCCCAGTTGTAAGTCCCTGCATCGACGATCACGCCGCCAATAGAGGTCCCATGTCCGCCGATCCATTTCGTTGCTGACTGTACAACAACATGCGCACCATACTTGATGGGCTGAAAAATCGCCCCAGCGGCACCGAATGTGTTATCGACAATCAATGGGAGGTCATATTTGTTTGCCAGCGCGGAGAATGCCTCAAAATCGGGGACGGAATAGCTTGGGTTACCAATCGTTTCGAGGTAGATGAATTTTGTCTTATCATCGATCAGCCTTTCGAAGCTGCTCACATCGTCGCCATCGGCAAAGCGCGCTTCCACGCCGATGTTTTTGAATGAATTTTTGAATTGGTTAAAAGAACCGCCATACAAGAAAGACGTGGTCACAAAGTTATCGCCCACAGTGGTGATATTATTAATGGCCAGAAACTGCGCCGAATGCCCCGAAGCCGTTGCTAATGCTGCCACACCACCTTCCAACGCCGCGATCCGCTTTTCAAAAACGTCGTTGGTAGGGTTCATAATGCGGGAATATATATTGCCAAATTCCTTTAAAGCGAAAAGGTTAGCAGCATGCTCCGCGTTGTTGAAAACGTAGGAAGTGGTTTGGTACAAAGGCACTGCCCGTGAATTGGTAACGGGGTCGGGCTGTTGTCCGGCATGGAGCTGCAATGTTTCAAATTTCATTTGGTTGGAACGTTTAAGGTGGATAAAGCCCAAATGTATCAAACTAAATGATATTACTCTACGAAACTCATAGTCTTTTGTTTGCCGGATAATAAATTGGATTTTGGAAAGGGGAGAGACTTTGCTTACTGCCTGGTGAGTGACAGCAGATTATCGCACTGGGCTTGAAGCAAGGCAATCAGCTCCTGGTTGCTGACTTCTCCCGCGCTAAGCTTGCTCTTGACATTCGGAATGGACAGGGCCGATGCCTCGTTCTTTCTGGTTCCCAAGGCGGTCAATGTAAGCAGGAGAGAGGCCAGTGCATGGCTGCCGCCCGAATTGAGGGGAGATGCGCTAATCACCGATACTGGTTTGTCATTGAGGTCGCCGGTGCCTACTGTCCAGTCCAAGGCATTTTTGAGTGTGCCTGGCACGCCGAATGCGTATTCCGGTGTACAGATCACGACAGCATCCGCTTTCCGGATTGCCGATTTGAAGCGCGCGACGGAATCGGAGTCAACATGGCCTGGATCGAAATGCTGGATTTCGTCCAGGCCTTCGAAAATTTCAAAAGTAATGTCGGAAGGCAAAAGGCTTCCCAAGGTTTTTAGGATGATGGTGTTGGTGGAATCGGCACGCAGACTGCCCGAAATGCCCAGAATGTGAATGTTTTTCATAGATCACATTACAAAAACGGGACCGAACAGGTTTCACCGCTTGCCAACTTATTTAGCCATTACATTATAAAAGTTATAGTCGGTCATGGGTGCGTCCGTGAAGCCGAGGTTGCGGCCCATGGTGATGATCTGTCCGCGGTGGTAAGTGGTGTGGTTGACCACGTGCATTATATATTCGAAGTTTGGGAAATTACATTGGAACCACTGGCTTTCGACGATCGTCTCGCTTTGGATTTGTTCGGCAGATAGGCTTTCGATGTATTCGGCAAGCTCCTGAGATTGTGCCATAAGCGTATCAAATGTTGCTTCGAGGTCTCCATCGAAATCCTGGCCGCTATAATTGGCGTTCGGATTGATGATCGAGAGCCAGTAACGTTGGGTCTCGAGAATGTGAATGAGCGTTAGCCGGATGGTTGAAAAACTTGATTTCAGCTCAGTTTCGAGGATTTCGGCAGGCTTTGTGCGAAGCCAGTTGATAAGCGTACAGTTGGCCCAATGGTTATAATCCGCGAAATTTTTCATCGCATAGGCCAGGCTATTTTCTGCGGTCGGAATTTCAATTGTGGCTGACATATCTCCTTTTTTTAAGTACATTACAAAGAAAACAGTACCTTATGACAGCCCTGTGTCAGCAGGATTATCAGCAACCCAAATTTTCTAAAGTTTTTTCGGTAAGTTGTCTGACAGTCGTTTTCAAAGATTCCGGTTCGAGAATACAGGCCTCCGGTGCGATCATCAGGTACCAGCGGGCAAAGCCTTCGAGCGACGCGCTCAGAAATGTCATTTCAATAAAGTCCCCTTGTTCCACTTCCGAGGCAAATCCGTAATAGCCCCGCTGTTCCCGTATGTAACGCGCAACGCGCTTCTCTACACGTATGCGCACCAGGCGCATATTTTCGTTCTCCCAGCTGTCGTGCATGAAATCTTTGAGTGGCCCGTGTTTGTGTACAAATGGGCGCTCGGTGATATCACATTGAAGGATGCGGTCGGAACGGAAGTTACGGTAGTCGTTACGCAAATGGCAGAATGCGATGGTATACCAATAATTATTTTCGTGGTAAATGCCTACCGGTTCAACGACCCTTTCCACGGGCTCCGGCGCGCTCATCGCGACGTAAAGGATCTTCGCGATCTTCCGTTCCGAAATACTTTTAAGCAAAATATCGAGCGTATTGCTGTTCGGCTGATGAAATGCGCGCGGATTGTGCCGTACTTCTATATGGTTTTCCAGATTCTCCACCATCGACTTTTCCGTACTTCTCAACACCGCTTTAATCTTGTACATCGCCGATTGATAATGCGACTGCGTCGAAAGATCGGTGAACTTCTCCATCAGCTTTTCGGCCGTGATAAATGTCCGTGCTTCTTCCCTGGTAAACATGACGGGAGGCAGGCGGTAGCCATCCATAATGGAATAGCCTACGCCTGCCTCGCCTATAATGGGTACTCCCGCCTCTGCCAGCGAATTGATATCGCGGTAAACCGTCCTCAGACTGATCTCGAAACGTTCCGCCAGGTCCTGGGCCTTGACAATTTTACGGGATTGAAGCTGGATCAGGATGGCGGTGATGCGGTCGAAGCGGTTCATGAGTGTCGGTGAAGGAATGTCCGGCACAAATTAAAGTTAAAGAACCGGTTCTCTCAAATTAAATGCTTCGGAAATCAGTTGAAAGGATTTTACGCGGTTCTCAAAGCTGTCTGCCATGGTCGAAACCATCACTTCATCCGCTTCGAAATCAACCGCCAGTTTGGTGAGTTGCTCTTTTACCGACTCCGGTGTTCCTGAAACGATCCGGCCGCTGTTATAGCGGATGCGGTCCAGCTCTCCGAAACTGAACTGGTATTTACGCACGGTTTCAGGGTCAGGGAATGGTCCAAATTTACCTTTCTCGAATTCGACGAGCACATAGTCCATCATTTTGCGCATTAATGCCGCTTCCTCCTCCGTTTCGGCGCATAATGTGAAAGCGGAAATGATCACCTTCGGCTTTTCGAGCTGATCCGACGGCTTGAAATTGCGCTTGTATTCTTCGACAACATCAGGACGAACGAAGCCATTAATGAATTTCGCTACCGCCAATCCCATTCCAAAACGTGCCGCAATATTGCTGCTGCCGCCGCTCGAACTCAATATCCATTGCTCGGGAATCGTCTCCGACTGCGGTGTGGCGTAGATAAAGCCGCGCTCTGTGCCAGCCGTGTCCCTGAAAAAGTGCTGCAAATGTTCAAGCTGGCGCAAATAGCTGCTTTCGCTAAAATCGTTGGAAGGGTTGAGAATTGACGAAGTAACGCGGTCGGTGCCTGGTGCGCGGCCCATCCCAAGGTCGATCCGGCCAGGATAGAGGGTTTCGAGCATCCGGAAATTCTCCGCGACTTTCAAGGCGCTGTGGTTGGGCAGCATAATCCCGCCGGAACCAATGCGGATGTGGCTCGTTACGTCGGCCAGCCTGACCATCAGGACTTCTGGTGCCGAGCCTGCAATAAAGGTTGAATTATGGTGTTCGGAGACCCAGAACCGGCTATAACCGAGGTCTTCGGCCAATTTTGCCGTGGTAATGGTTTCCTGGATAGCCTCCCTGACATTAGAGTCGTGCCGAACGACAGATTGGTCGAGAATGCCCAGTTTGAAATGCTTCATGAGATCGATGCGTGATTTGAAGCATAACACGGCGAATGCCGTTTATATTCGTCTACCGGGTTAAAATGTCCTTTCCGCGGGGAAAGTAACGTTCACGGGCAGGGTAGGGGGAAAGTCAGGGTACGCGGTCCCAATAGGTACTTCTACCGAGAAGCGGAATGCCGACGTAGCTACGGATTTCCATTTTTTCCCGACGAAGTTTAATAAGGCAATTGTATGTTTTACCGCTTTTGGGATCATACATTTTGCCATCGTCCCAAAGGTCTTCGCTAAAGACGAAGTTGGATAGCAGGTTCGCGTGTAAGAGGTTACGCCCGCGAAGAGTCTCGTTGGAGTTGCGAAGATCCTTCCGGGAGGTTTTCCCGTCAGCTTCGAAGAGATCCTCAGCCCACAGCAGGCGTCCAAAATACTCTTCACCATTTTTATAAATCTCGATCCGCGTGCTCTTCTCTTCATTAATCCACTCTCCAACAATCCGGTCTGCTACGATGATTTGTGAACCCACAGGCCCGAAATTCGCTAAGAAAAATATAGTAAAAAGTATTTTATACATTGGAATGATGGTGCCGAGCTAATTTTATGCTGTTGTAGAGTTCTTAAAAATATGCAAATTAAATTTGTGCTTAATCTAACATTGTTAACTGTTGGATATGCTAAATGTTAATTTTTAGCCCAATTAAAGTGATTTCTTACAATGGTTTTTAATCTAACAATGATAGATTTGTTGCTTATCACTGTTAGGTCTAATTTGGCAAATGTTTTGACCTGATAAAATCCTAACAGACGAATAGTTGGTGTGACAATATACAACTGTTATTTAAATAACAAAAACAGAATTATTCCAAGATTCTTGTTTGAAGGAAGTTTGATATGCATGATAATTTTGAGCGACCCCTTAACAGTATAGCAAAATCCATTCCTTCTTCCGGGTATTAGTTTGGCCGTCGACGTTTACATTTGGTTGTTGTCACGCCGTTGAACGCAGTCGCCCCTGTGGTTTTTTTATCGAATTACTTGTCTTTTTTAATTAATAGTTTGTAGAATTGAGGACAAACGGCATTCAGTTATGAATATTTCTAACGCACCAGTACCCGCAAATGAAATGGAGCGTCTTATGGGCCTCTCCGAGCTGGATATCGACTATGCGGAACACCAGATTAATTTTCAGGAGCTGGCCAAACTTGCCGCCAAAGTGACAGGAACCAAGATTTCGCTGGTTAATCTTATCGACTCGCTTACCCAATGGACGATCTCGAATTATGGGCTGGACATTGACCAGATGCTTCGGGAAGACTCCGTTTGCCAATACACTATCATGGAAACGGATCATTTTGAAGTTGGGGATTTGAGTACAGATGAACGTTTTAAGGACAAGTTTTACGTCACCGGGGATCCTAAGGTGACATACTATTATGGCATTCCACTTAAAACGACTGATGGTCTGCAGATAGGGGCCTTATGCGTACTTGGCCATGAACAGAAAACACTGGAACCTGAGAAAGTTGAGCTGCTTAAAATAATAGCTCATGAAATCGTCTCGCGGCTGAAAACACATAAAGTGATGGAAAGCCTCAAATCAAAGCTGCTGGAAGCGCGGCAAACCCAGAAAAAGGTTGCACATGACATTCGCGGCCCTTTGGGGGGCATAGTGGGCCTGGCGCAGATTATCCGCGACCAGGGCGAGCAAAACCGGATGGACGAAGTCCTGGAATTTATTAATCTGATCCATAAGAGCGGTAATTCCATTCTAGATCTGGCTGAGGAAATCCTGGAATCGCATAGCGACAAGACAAAAATTCCCGATGCCCAGCGTGCCGTGACTACCCAGGGCTTCACACTGACTATTTTCCGGGATAAGCTGGAAAAATTGTATGGCCCGCAGGCGAAACACAAGAACATCCGTTTTCTGGTGCATACCAGCCAGCTGACGGAAAATATCCATTTTTCCAAGAGTAAATTGCTGCAAATCACGGGTAACCTGATTTCAAATTCCATGAAATTTACCCCACACGGGGGCGACGTGACAGTCGATTTACGACTGCTTATCGACCTGGCCAGGCCGATTTTGCATATTTCCGTCCGCGATACGGGCGTCGGTATGTCGGAGGCGAACATTCAGGCCATTCTCTCTGGCAATGCTTTGTCTACCGGCGGAACGGAGGGTGAACAGGGATTTGGTTTTGGGTTGTCTCTCGTGAAGCATTTGGTTGACAGCCTTGGAGGGCGGATCAATATCACGTCGGAGCCGGGCGTCGGCACAAATTTTGAAATTAGCCTTCCTCAGAATATCTACTAGGCGACATCGATACGCCCGAAAAAACAAACGTTCTATGACTGTTCCAACACTACCAGCCACGCGTTGTCGTGGCTTTTTTACGCGTTTTTGGTTTGTAGCGGATCCGTTGCCAAATTTGTCGTCTTGTTTCACCCTGGAATAGAAAATTTTGAAACTGTACAAAGGACTTGTTGCTGCTACTGTCGAGGCATTGCAGGATATTTTTGTTAAAAACCGGCAAGCTGACCGTGTTGTTGAGCAAATACTAAAATCCAATAAAAAATGGGGTGCCCGCGACCGCGCCTTCATTGCCGAAAATGTGTATGAGATCGTGCGTTGGTGGCGGTTGGTAAAATATACTGCGGAAATCGAGAAAGCGAAGGAAAGCGAGGATTTCTGGCGGTTGGTAGGTGTATGGCAACTGATCAAGTCGGCGCATTTAGCAGAGAGTGATGACTCAAAAATTTTGCCCGAGTGGCCTGAATTTGAAGGGGTTGATTTTGAAGCGGTTAAGGCGAGATATCAGGAAGGCCTTCAAACCCGTAAAATCGCCCAGTCCGTGCCTGACTGGATAGACGAGATTGGCGAAAAAGAAATGAGCCAACAATGGGAAAAAGAACTAGTTGCGCTAAACCATCCGGCGCCTTTGGTTTTGCGTGTGAATTCGTTGAAAACGCACATGGCGACAGTACGGGAACAATTCGGCTATGACATTACCGAAGAAGTCGACGGTGCGCCGGATGCATTGATCTTGAAAAAGCGTGTCAATGTATCGGGTTTGGATAGCTTCAAAAGTGGTTTTTTCGAAGTACAGGACGCTGGTTCGCAATTGATCGCCCCCTATCTGGATGTTCAACCCGGTATGTCGGTGATCGACGCATGCGCAGGTGCTGGGGGAAAAAGCCTGCATTTGGCTGCATTAATGCAAAACTCCGGTTCGATACTATCGATGGATATTGAACACCACAAATTACTGGAGCTGGAACGGCGTGCGGTGCGGAACGGCGTTACCAATTTGCGCACCATGTTGATCAATTCTGATGACATTATCGAAAAGCTAGCTGAAACTACTGATCGGTTGCTCCTGGATGTGCCATGCTCGGGACTGGGCGTTTTACGACGAAATCCTGACAGCAAATGGAAGCTCAAACCTGAGTTCCTGGACAAGATTCGCAAAGTACAGGCGCAAATTCTTGAAAACTATTCCGTAATGGTCAAGAAGGGTGGGAAGATGGTCTACGCGACTTGTAGCATTCTTCCGTCGGAATCGGAAATGCAGGTGCAAAAATTTGTGCGTAAGCATAAAGCCGACTGGCGTTTTATTTCCGAACACCGCACATCAGTTGCGCGCGACGGCTTCGACGGCTTTTATATGGCCTTGCTCGAAAGAAAATAACTTTCGCTACTATGGAAAGGCATGGTTTTTTCCTGGTTGACCTAAATCAACAAACAAAACTATGGACTTTCAAAACCAGTATGCTTTCGCATTTCCCACATCAGAAATGCCAGACGATCAGCCGCCTGCGACAAGTTATCCCGAAAAGCCAGGCGAAACCGGGCCATTAAATCCTACACCAGATGTGCCGGGCGCTGACGCACCCGAGGTAAGCACTGGAACGAGGATCGATGACGACCAGCCGGCTGAGGAAACCGATGAAAATGAAGTAGGGGAGATTGAGTCACAAAATCCTTAAATCATTTATCAAATGTGATAGCCGGTCATGGTGAGCGAAGCGGCCGCCGCTTCGCTCACCATGACAACAGGTGCAGTTTTGCCTTTTGACACAACCTCTTACGATGATTTGCCAGGCCCTTACTGCGCTTCCACAAGCTTTTTTATTTCAACAAGAATAGGATTCCACCCTTCCCCGTTGTTATACGAATCCTGATAGCGGCGCTCCCCTTCAGCAACGGTACTGTAATCACCCTGCGTGACCTTTAGAAGTGTTTTTTCACCTTGTTGAATGAGGTCATAGGTCACTTTCAGATAATTTTCAGAAACGTCATCGATATTCGAATGCGGATCGATGGTCGTGTAGTGAAGGAACTTTTCCGGCTCGATTTCAAGGATTTCTCCTTTTACCCAGACGATATCTTTTCCTTCATGTTGCCCTTTCCAGAGCAGCTCACTACCGACATTCCAGTCGGAGAGTGCCTCACAGCCGAACATATATTGCTTGGTTTGTTCAGGATTCACGAGCGCGTCCCATACACGCGATACAGGCGCGTCAATCGTAATTTCGTTTTGGATGATAAGCGGAGTTTGCATGTCGTTTTGTTGTTTGATGAACGATGTTAAGTAGGACCGCCGACGGCTGACCGCTGACCGCCGACGGCAGACCGCCGACCGCTGACCGCCGATTTCGGGTAGTGTATCGATGTTGACCATGGGCCTACGGCCTGACCATAGACCATGGACGAGTGCTTTGCATGGTCTATCGTCCATGGTCTATCGTCCATGGTCTATCGTCAGGCGGTCGGCGGTCGGCAGTCAGCGGTCAGCGGTCGACGGTTAGCCGTCGGCCGTCACCCCTTCCAGCACTGCAATATTACACCCCAGATACCCGCACCGGATTGCGTTTTACGGATTATTTCTAACCGAAAAGGGAGTGACACCGAATTTCTTTTTGAAGGCATTGTTGAAATGCTGGGGGGTAGCGTAACCGAGTTGTGTCGATATTTCAGCAGCAGTTTGTTGGGTGTCAAGCAGATATTGCCTCGCGAGTTGCAGGCGTTGGTCGGTGAGATAGCCGAAAATGGTGTTGTTGAATGTCTCCTTAAAGCCTTTTTTAAGTTTGAATTCATTCATACCCACATGCATGGCGATTTCCGACAGATTGGGCGGGCAATGCACCCGATCGTTGATCAGGTCCCGGACAGCAATGATCTTCTCCTTATCGGTTTTGGTCTTGATAAATGGGTCGGTTTTTCGTTCCGAGGCCTCACATGCGTCCGCGCAAAGGACGAGCAGTTCGATACTTTTTGAGAGGAGAAATAGCTTTTTAAGGCTTTCCGAGTATTTGCAATGAATGATTTGCTGGATTACCTGCTGAATGGGCGAGTCGATTGTGCCCCAGCTTTCGGTCAAGATGGTGCTTTTGCCGAGGATGATGGCTTCGGAAAAACGTTTCAATGAATCGCTTGCCGTTTGCGTGAATTGTAGGAAAACGTCTTTGGGAAATTGAATGCCAAAGGTTTCGATTTCCAGCGTTTTGGCATACACCGTCATTTCAAACTCTTTGGAATACATGATATTATGGTGCCCGCCTACGAGATCGAACGTCTTGCCAAGCTGGTTGTAGGTGAACATATAGTCGCCTCTCAACCCGAAATGCATGCGTACAACGTCCTTATTGGCGCTTTGCGAGTGAAAGCCCGACAATTCGGTAAACCGCGAAACGGCATGCCCGAGCACTATGCCATCGCATTGCCAGGTTAAGCCTGTCATTTGGCCCTTGTCGAATTGCCGGGTTTGCCTTTCTTCCATTGTCTGCTATTTTTTTCGGTTGGCCAGCCACAGGATCGAATTCACAAGGAACTGGTTTTGTGCGTCGTTATCAAATGTAAATGATAATTCCTTATTGGTTTTGTTTTCGTAGTCGATGTCGTTGTGGCCCATATTCATGTACAGCATTTTATACTTTTTGTTTGTCCAGGCGACGGGGTAATAACCACTATGCCAAATTTCATGTTGCTTAGGTCCGGTTCCAAGCGGAAAGCTCGATGGGTCTATAGACAAAAGTATCTGAATATCAGGGTTTTGTTTTAAATCCTTTTCCCAGCGATACCATTCGTTCGGTGAAGCCTTAAATGTGTTTTTAAGCCCCTTAAAAACAGGGCTTTGGGGAGCTTCAATTTTCAAAACTGCCGAAGTAGGGCGCCAGGTATTGCTCTTGTATTGCCCTGAACCCAGGAATTGATCGTGGTACCAATCCCAATTCTGAGGAAATGCCGAGGGCGTCAATGCGAATGCCGCGAAATGAAACCCTATCCAACCACCACCATTCTCCATGTACTTTTGAAATGCAGCGCGTTGCTCCGGTTTTTCAGGACGCGTGTCGAGGAAAAGAACGACCTGGTATTTCGAGAGGAATTCGGCATTCAGGTTATCCCAGTTTGTGGTGGAATCATAACTAAAACCGTTCTTTTTACCCAATTCAGGCAGTCGTTTGTTCGCTTCGTGCACGAAACTGATGTGCGCCTGATCGTTTTTACCGGTAAAAAATGCGATGACTTTGAAGCTGGGCTTCTGCTGGGCATAGGCTGCATCGAGCGAAAGCAAAATACCTGCAAATACCAGAAGGACAGCAAGCCGCCGTCCGAAGTGATAATTCATTTTGATAAGGGTTAGGTATGAGGATAAACAAAGGATCAAATATAAATGTGCTTTGCGATAATTTCAGTTTTTAAAACTGCGAATATCCGCTTTATTTGCCGTTTCCAATGTCGTTAGTAAACATGAACTACACCCTAATAGCACAACAGGCCGGCGTCAGCGACAAGCAGGTCAGAAATACCATTGCATTGTTCGAGGAAGGTGCCACAGTGCCTTTCATTTCCCGCTATCGCAAGGAAGCGACCGGCGGGCTCGACGAAGTACAGATCGGAAATGTCAAGGAAGCCTGGCAAAAGCAGCAGGAGGTCGAGAAGCGCCGGGAAGCCATTCTGAAAAGCATTGAAGAACAAGGCAAGCTCACACCGGAGCTCAAAAAGAAAATTGAAGGCGTCTTTTCGATGACCGAGCTGGAAGACCTTTATCTTCCCTATAAACAAAAAAGAAAAACACGGGCTACGATTGCGGTGGAAAAGGGTCTGGAACCGCTTGCCAAGCTTATTTTCGAAGGTAAGGAGCGCGATCCCGAGGGAAAGGCCGGTGGTTTCCTGAACGATCAGGTCGCCAATACGGGTGAGGCATTGCAGGGAGCGAGGGACATTATTGCAGAGTGGATCAATGAAAACCAGGATGCACGTACCAAAATCCGCTATGCTTTTCAGCGCGGGGCTGTTATTACTTCCAAAGTAAAGAAGAAGAAGGAGGAGGAAGGTGCCAAATACCGCGATTACTTCGAGTTTTCGGAGCCTTTGGCCAAAATCCCATCGCACAGGTTGTTAGCATTGCGCCGTGGAGAAGAGGAAGGCATTCTAAGCGTCGACATTTCACCGGATGAGGATTCTGCCCTGGAGGCGCTCGACCGGCTTTTCATGTTTGGCACAGAAGCTTGCAAGGACCAGCTCGAACTCGCTATCGCCGACAGCTACAAGAGATTACTCAAACCATCCATTGAAACAGAGTTTGCGAACCTTTCGAGAGAGAAGGCAGACGTCGCGGCTATTCAGGTCTTTACCGAAAACCTCCGGCAGTTGCTGCTAGCATCGCCCCTCGGACAAAAAACGGTGCTTGCCATCGACCCGGGTTATCGAACGGGTTGTAAAGTAGTGGTGCTGGACAACCAGGGAAACCTAGTCGCCGATCATGTCATTTACCCATTCGATAAACCGGCTGATGCCGGAGCACGCGTGAATGAATTGATCCGTAAATTCAAAGTCGAGGCGATTGCCGTCGGCAACGGAACTGCCGGTCGCGAAACAGAGGACTTTGTAAAGAAGCTGCTGGAAAGCGCGGGACGGTCAGCGGAGATCGGGCTGTTCATGGTGAGTGAGCAAGGCGCATCCATTTACTCGGCTTCGGAGGTTGCGAGGGACGAGTTTCCGGATAAGGATGTAACAGTGCGCGGTTCCATATCGATCGGTCGCCGGCTGATGGACCCGTTGGCGGAGTTGGTGAAAATAGATCCGAAGTCTATTGGCGTCGGTCAATATCAGCACGATGTCGACCAGCATTCATTGCGAAATGCGTTGGATATAGTCGTGGAAAGCTGCGTGAATTCCGTAGGCGTAAATCTCAACACGTCGAGTAAGCATTTATTACGCTATGTATCGGGCCTCGGACCCGCTTTGGCGCAAAATATCGTGGATTTTCGAGCTAAAAACGGAAATTTCAAATCGAGGCAACAATTATTGAAAGTTCCGCGTCTCGGAGCAAAGGCATTTGAGCAGGCAGCAGGCTTTTTACGAATAGAAAATGGATCTAATCCTTTGGATAACAGTGCTGTACATCCTGAGCGTTACGATTTGGTCGAGAAAATGGCCAAGGATTCGGGTGCGACGGTCAAGGATTTGGTGCTAAAACCGGAATTGCGTCGGCAGATCAAGATCGAGCAGTACGTTTCCGAGTCGGTAGGCTTACCAACTTTGCGAGACATTTTAGCAGAGCTCGAAAAGCCGTCGCGTGACCCACGTGCGGAAATCAAGAAATTTGAGTTCGATAGCTCGGTGCGTAAGCCGGAGGATTTGAAGATCGGGATGATCCTGCCCGGCATCGTTACGAATATTACAGCCTTCGGCGCATTCGTGGACGTGGGCGTGAAACAGGACGGACTTGTGCACGTTTCGCAACTGGCCGACAAATTTGTCAAAGATCCGAACGAGATTGTCAAGCTTCAACAGCAAGTGACCGTAAAAGTAACCGAAGTCGATCTTGCCCGGAAACGGATCGCATTGTCAATGAAATTGTAGATTAGTATAAAAACTAAAAACCCGCCGGTATGCGCCGACGGGTTTTTAGTTTTTACGATGTGATCAGAGCACGTGCAGCCGTTCCTCCTCCACAACCTTTTTCAGTTCGTGCAGCACATTCATCCAGTTGCCTTCGGCCTTTACCACAGCTTCATCATCTTCGAGATTATCCTGCGTAACCACAAGTGTGGTATGATCGTGGTAGTCCGACAAATGGAAAGTCACATGCGTATAATTATCCTCAAAATCCTCGATACCCGACAGCGGACTCCAGAACGAGTAGCTGAGTTCACGCTCCGGCGTAATTCTCAGAATTTCGCCTTTATCAATATAACGCTGTCCCTGCCATTCGCCTTCGAATGTGATAGGGCTGCCTATTGTGAAATGGGAGCGCATTTCCGTACCGTGAAAGTATTTTTTGACGAGTTCGGGTTCTACCAACGCTTTCCAGACGGCAGAAGGGCTTGCATGGATAGAAATGGTTGTGGTCGCGAGCTGTTTTCTGTTCATGTTATTCGGATTTAAGTATTATGATGAATGCTGAGAAAACTGTGCCAGGTGCCAGCAAATGCAGGTTGCAGCCTGCCCAACCCCAAACTCCGCACTGCTGTCTGGCGCGGAATTTGATCGGGACTATTAATTTAACGTATATTCGGCACAAACACGAACGCATGCGCGAGCTATATTTTACACAATGGTTGCCTATCAGCCTCGACGAGGCCTGGGCGTTTTTCTCCAATCCCTTAAACCTGAAAGACATTACCCCGGCCCAGATGGGATTTGTAGTAACGTCAGCGCAGCATGGTGAGAAAATGTACGCCGGGCAGATCATTCGCTACATTGTGAAGCCGCTCTTCGGTATTCCGCTCAAATGGTGTACCGAAATCACACATGTAGTTGATAAGCAGTATTTTGTAGATGAGCAGCGCTTCGGCCCGTATGCATTCTGGCACCACCAGCACCGCTTTACCGAGCAAAACGGCGGCGTATTGATGGAAGATATTCTGCATTACAAAGTGCCATTTGGCTTTCTGGGGAGCATTGTCGACCGGATGATCGTGAACCGTGAGGTGAATTCGATTTTCATCTACCGGAAAAAAGTACTAGCCGAACGCTTCGGAAGCTAGAAGTTATATTGAACGCGTGCCGTGAAAACGTCGTCGGAAACATCGCTTTCATAACCGGCCAGGGCCGACTTCTCGTTGCGCACGAACTCGTAATAGAATATAAACCTCAACGATTCATTGGCCGTATATACGTAGCCCACTCCGAAGGTATCGTAGCGGAGATCGGCTTTACTAAATCCATTTTCGGCAGAAATTTGCCTGCCGGATACTTTCTTATTCGGGTCGTACCAGTCGTATTTCATCACAAACTGATGATGGAGGCTGCCCAGATGTTGGAGGAAATAAAAATAGGCACCGTCGAAACTGCGCGTATACAGGGGGTCCTTCAAGCCGTTAGTAGCCGGGTAGATGCCGGGCGTTTCACTGGTTGCGAAGGTGGCCGTTTGTTGCCCTTTGATATATTCGGCGCGGAATTCGGTTTCACCTTCGTGGTTGGGAAAAGCCAGCTGGAGATCGGCACCGGCGTAATTGCGGGGCCTCAATTTGTGAAGATTGGAAGCCGAGGAATCACGAACCGCCTGGTATCCGCTGCCATTATATTCTGTTTTATAAAGCACGTTGCCCTGGCTAACAATGCCGCCCGCGTACCCCGACACCGCCGCAGACAATGTTGCATTGCCTAGCGCCCGTATTTTGCTTGGTTTAAGGCTAAGCCGGCTGATAACATCCTTATGGCTGTCGTAATCCATCGGCCCCGACATGCCCTGGCCGTTGAAGACACCCACATCAAATTTCAGCTTCTGATGCCATTCCTGCGTCTTTCGGCTGGTAACGGTGAGCATCAAACCAATGTCCCGCTCCGTGCGCATCAGGATCTGCGACATCCGCCCCCGCTCGGGTGTCTCGCGGTTGGCCGACGACAGGTTTACTTCATGGCCGAACGGCCGGGCGAACATTCCGGTAGTTAATGCAAAAACCTTGAATCTGTTCTCATAAAACCTTCCCCAGAAATCACGGATTGCCACGCCGCGCTCGGTACCGTCGAACTGAAATACGAAATAGGATGTAGGATCATCATTCTCATTCAAGTGGGCATAGTCTACACGCAGGCGCCCGCGACGAAGCATAAAGCGATTATTGGAAAGGCCCGAGAAGTTGCCGCCGGCATAGGTTTCGGCTCCTTCTTTTGAAATGACCTGGAACTGAGGCTGAATATATCCGCTGATCCTCACCCGATTATAACGTTCGTAAATCGAGAGCATACCTTTTCCCATCTGGTTGGTTGTATCCACCAGGTCCATAAGGAAGCGCTGGGCGAAAAGGTCTGAATGGCTTAAAAGTATAAAAAGTAATAATAGGCCGACAACACGGAACTGCATCATTATATAATTGGTGGCTGTAAAATTGGGGTACAAAGAACCTTATTTTCCCTTAATTATTTCAGCCAGAACGGATAGTTTTTCTTCCCAATACTTCTTCATTGCCGCCCGGTCGGACGCCCTTGGTAGCTTTTCATGATGAAAATTGATCACGCTTTTACCGGCGCTGCGGGCTTTGCTGCCCGTAACCCGTACCTGCAAGGTAGAACTGTTTCGCCAGCTGGCAGGCTTCCAGGCCATGCGGAAATGCGAGTCGGCTTCCAGTACGGTGATGGTACCCGTAATGCCCTGTTTTGTTTCAAATGATGCGCCTTCGCTGACGTCGCCCTTCGTAATGTCTCCCAACCATATTGCGAGCCCTTCTTGTGAGGTCATAATCTCCCATGCCTTTTTCAGGGGAACGCGAACCGTCCTTGTTACGCCCACTTCATAGCCGGAACTGACCTCACCCAGCTCTCGCAGCCCCTTTGCCTCTCGGAAACCCAGCGCGATTTTTTGCCGATACCATGGGCTATGAATATGATCCGCCAGCAACGAGACCAACTCCCTGTGACTTTTTTGCTCGCCTCCCAGTTCGTCCAGCCATTCGATCCATTCGTGCCAGTCCTTACCTGTTTTCTCTGTTAATGCCTTTGATGACAGCTTTGCAAGCTGTTCCGTCAATGAAAGTGTGTCGCTTGTCGCCATGTTAAGTGAGTTAATCTTAGCAAATTTAGTTAAAATATACCAACTCAGCTATAACAGAATTACGTTCCAATGCGGATATAACTATTTGAAAAGGCGGTCTGAACTAATTTAACGTGCTTATAATCAATAAGTTTTGATTTTTTTACGTATGAAAAGATTAATACTTTTCATACAATTTTTAAATAAAATATGTATTTTAAGTATTAATCTTTTAAATTATATTAAAAGTATTAAAAGTTTTAATTGAGCGAATACGATAAAAATAATATACATATGAAAAGTATTGTACTAATTATTTGTATGTATGATATCAACCTTTTTAATATTTTGCTATTTATTTTACGCATTTAAAGTATTATACTTATTAAATGTATAATAAGTATAATACCAATCTATTATATTTTACTAATAATACATATAATTGATATTTAATGTATTGTTAGTAAGCGGCAGTAAATCGCTGTCTGACAAAGTTACCTTGCTCAATTTCATCGACTATCGCAATGGCGGTATCTTCCACAGAAAGCTTGCTTCGGTGGTGCTCATCGAATACCGGTGTATCCAGCGAAGTACGGTATTTGCCTGTGCGCTCGCCGGGATGTGCGGGCGACATTTCGATGGCAGGACTGAGGAAAGTCCAGTCGAGCTGGGTTTCGGTTTTAAGGATGTTCAGGTAATCGCGGGCCGCAGTCGCACCGGGTTTGTACTCGGCTGGGAAATTGGGAGTGTCGACCAATTGTACGCCTGGCGTGATTTCAAGGCTGCCGGCACCGCCGACGGTCAGGAATCGTTTTACTCCGGCTTTCTTTACGCCGGCCTGAATAGCTTTCGCTCCCGCAAGGAAGTCATCGTAGATGTTTGGGTTTGTCCAGCCCGCATTGAAAGTGCTGATTACTGCGTCGTGGCCAGCCACAACAGCGGCAACGTTATCAGCGTTCATCACGTCTGCTGCCTTTGCGGTCACCAGGTCGTTGCTGGTATCAACTTTATCAGTATTCCGGGCGATGGCAGTTACCTGGTGGCCGCGTGAAACCAGTTCTTTTAAAACATGGGTGCCCACAAATCCGGTGGCCCCGATCAATGCAATTTTCATAAGTATTTGGTTTAATTAAATGAATATTCTGGAATTTAAAATGTTACAGTTTTGAACAAAGAAAAAATCAGTCGAATTTCTTGCAGAATTCGGCCAATGATACCTTGCCCAGGCTTGCCAGCAATGTCTGTTCTGCTTCGTCATATAAGCTATCGAGATGGTCGTTGATCTTTCTGCCGACCGGACAATCCGGGTTAGGGGAGTTGACACCTTTGCCTAGTAAATCTTTCTGTTTCACAGCCTCGTACACTTCCGACATAAAAATTTTGTCAGCGGGTTTCGCTAATCTGCTACCGCCAGATTTCCCTTCTTTGCTTGTCACCAACCCTCTTTCGCGCAGATTGCTGAGTTCCTTGCGCACCAATACGGGGTTAATGTTGATGCTACCAGCCAAATACTCAGAAGACGTCCATTCTTCCTCCGAAAAAGTCAGTAGCGTAAGAATATGGACTGAAATGGCAAAGCGACCGCTGTTCATAACTGTAATTTATTTTATTACAGTACAAAGATGGAAGATGTTTTTGAAAAATGCAAGTCTTTTGGGCTGTTGGGAGGAGGAGGAAAGGGACAATGTCATGCCGGGCGCATGTGGCCGCCCGGCGTTCGAAGCGTTTGCGGTACGTTACGGTTTACGGTATGGACTGTCTTCGACTGCGCTCAGACTGACATATCGCCCGTTGCTCCCTTTCCCCTCTGCGAAATCTACTGCCCCTGCCCGAATGCCGGGTTATTCTTATCAAACCACAACCTCTGGCTGTTCAGTGTGGTGGTGGTGCGGTCGTTGGGCGTGAATTGTTGCTCTGCCTGCGCCGTTTGCCAGTTGGCGTTGTTGGTGCCAAGTGGTGGCTCGTCGACCCAGTAGCGGCGCGGGATGACCTCGTTAAATGCGTCTCGCGGATAATAAGCGGAGCCGTTCTTCGGATAACCGGTCCTGCGGACGAAGGTGAATGCTTCCGTTGGCAGGCGCATGAAGTTGAGGTATTCCTGAATGTAAATGCGTTCGAGGTCGTTGGTGCCATTCAGTTTGACTGCCGGTTGCGCGAGGTAGGCGGCAATTTCCGCGTCGGCATTGGCTGTCAGGCCGGTGGTAGACAGTGCGGCCTGGGCGATCGAATTCATCGTGCGTAACGACGATGTAATACCTTTTTTATACCAATCTTCCGCCTTGCCCGTGATTTTTGAACCTGTTCCGTAACCTTTCTGGATCAACTCGGCGATGTAAAAGCAGGTTTCCGCGCTCGTAAGCATATAGTCGTGGAAAGTGCCCTTGGCGCCATTGCGCGTAGGCGCGTAGAAAACCTTATTGATCGTCGACATCACCACGTACTTGTTGCTGCCGGCATTGAGCGGGTTTTTATAGTATTGCGCCACGGTGGGATTCGTCGTCCAATCGGCCGGGCCGCCCTGAAAACGAATCAGCGGATCCGCCGCATCGATGAATGCGGGCACGGGCTGGTTATACTTTTTGAGTGAATCTAATGCGCTTGGTGTCAGGTCATTTGGACTGAAATAGATCACCATGCGCGGATCTTTGGTCTGTTTCAGGAACGTCATGATGGACTTCGTTGCAAAGCGTGTACTGCGATAATCGACATCGCCGCCGATCGGGCCCCAGTCCGGATCGATGTACGCAAACTGGTCGGCGTCTTCGGTAATCGGGCCTATGGCATTGTCCGCGACTTCCTTGTAAATCTGTTGGGTTTTTGCCTTATCCTGTCCTTCATATCGCAGCGCAATGCGCAATTTGATCGTATTGGCAGCTTTCACCCACTTGGTCCAATCACCATGGTAGATAATATCGGCATTGCCGTAGTTTTCCTGGTCAGGCAGATCCGCACTGAGCGTGGTAATGGCCTCATTGAGCTCTGTAAGCCAGGTATCGTAAAGCACCTTCTGTGTATCGTATTGGGGTGTGTAGTTCTGCTCATCGCGTCCCTGAATAGCCTGGGAATAAGGTATTGAGCCATTCATGTCGGTAACACGGAGGCCATGAAGTGCGCTTACCACATAAGTTGCGGCCCGCATTTTCTGGAAGCGTTCCTTGTTTGTTTTCAGGTCGATCTGCTTGCGGATCTCCACCAGGTTCGGCAGGATGTTCGTGTAGTAAGCCGAGTACCGCGAGTTGATATTGGTCGAAAGTTCGTAAGGATCGGTCGTCAGGTGTTGCGAGAAGCGCAGAAGTTGTTCGAGATTTTCCCAGATCCATTCGGCTCCCTGATATGACTCCAGGCTGTTCAGCGAGTGCGTGAAAAGGAACCTGGGATCCGGCGTGATCACGACGCTCGGGTCGGTATTGATATCGCCGAAATTATTTTCGCACGACGTCGCCCATAGCAGGCCGGTGGCAAGAACGGTACCGGCGGCACATTTGACTAATATGTTTTTCATTTGAAATGTCTTTTAAACGTACTGAAAAGGAACCGGTTACATCAAAATGCGGCGCGCAGGGTCACGCCCAGTGCGCGGGTCATCGGCGGTATAAAACCGACTTCTTTCTGCACCGCGGTGCTGTTCGAATAGTTGGATGCTGGGTTGAAATTCAGGGGCAGTGTATTATACAGGTATAGTAAATCGCGTCCTACGAGGTTGATCGACAAGGCATTAAGCTTGATTTTCTCACAAAGCGATTGTGGAAACTGATAGCTCAGCGAAACCTGACGGAGCGATATCCAGGAGTTTTCAGAAATCCAGTAATCACCCACCGCGGTCGAGAATGAACCGTAGCGATAATTGTATTGCGGCAAATGCGTAGGCTCCACAAGCCCTTTGTCATAAGCCTCTTTGAATGTCATGCCGCCGACATTGACATTACTTCCGTCGGGTTGGGTAATGGTCTGTCCGGCTGCAAAGACGCCCTCAGGCAGGATACCGTCATCGTAGCTCTTGCCATCGAACTTACTGGTGAATACGATCCCGCCATGGTCCGCATCGCGGCCTTGCAGCGTGTTCTTGAACACGCCCGTATGCGTTCCATAGCGAAGCGACGTAATGATCATATCCCCGCCGATTTTGGCATCAAAAAGTACATTTAATGACAAGCGTTTGTAGCTGAATGTATTATCCCATCCGCCGCGGAATTTAGCATTGATATCGCCTACATCTTTCCACTCATTGCTGCGTGCGGGAAAAGCCGCACGCGCGTCTCCACGCCATGAGAGAATGGGCATCCCGTTCCTCGGGTCGTTGGCGTCGGTACCCTGGAAGCGGGCTGCGGCGATTTTAGTGCGGATAACGCCGTAGGTGCCGCCGACTTTCGCATAAGGGATCAAGTCGTTGCCGCCTCCCGACTCGTCGGCCAGCGCATAATACTCGCGGTCACCGTACAGTTCGATGATTTTGTTCCGGTTACGGGAAAATGTCACTGTGCTGTTCCAGGTAAATGAACCCACTTTGATCGGCGTCGCGTCGAGCGCAATCTCGATCCCGGTGTTCTGGATATTGCCGGCGTTGATGAGAATGCTGTTCACGCCGGTCTCTACAGCCGCCGAAATAGGAATAGGCTGGTTGCGAGAATTGTCGCGGTATACCGACAGGTCGAGGCCCAGGCGGTTGTTAAATACCTTCATTTCCAGACCTATTTCCTTGGCAATTTTTCTGAGGGGCTTGATATTGGGTTGTAACGTCGACCGGGAGCTGAATGTCGACAGCGCCTGGTCGCCCAAACCGCCGGCATTGGTGTAACCGTTGAACGCGAAGCCGGGGTTGAGCAGGAATGGATCGATATCGCCACCCAATGCGGCTAGGTTTCCCCTTAACTTTCCGTAAGTCAGCCAGGTGGGTAATGAAGAATGAAAAGTCTGAGAAAAGACCCATGACAAGCTGGCCGAGGGGTAGCTGTAAAAATTGTTGCCCGAGCCGTTGGTATAGGTCAAAGCCGATGACCAGTCGCTGCGCCAGGTGGTTTGAAGAAAAAGTTGCTCGCGCCATGCAAAATCTGCGCTGGCATAGAGCGACTTGTAGGAACGGCGGGTTTTGATCCCCCCTTCCGATTTCTGGGCCAGTACCGAGTTGGCCAGGAAGAAATTGCCGGGATAAGAAAGCCCGCCCTGCGTCTCCGCATTGTTGAACGACAGGCTGTATTGCTGCGATTCACCACCGACATATCCACTGAAATCGAGGTCTTTGGTAATTGGTTTGTTAAAAATGGCGAGCCATTTCATGAAATTCGTCTGCTTGGTCGAATGGCCCAGGGCGTAACGACCACCCGTGAAGTTGGTGCCCTGACCAAGTTCCTTGATCTCGCTTTTAGTATACAGGTTGTTAAAATTGCCCTCGATCTGCAATTTAAGCCAGTCGGTAACGGTTGCGGTAAGGGCGAGCCTTCCGCGGACCATTTGTTCGCGCTGCGTGTAATCGTTTTCGAACATATTGAACCAATAATCGGCCCCGGGAACGCGGTTTGGCTCATTCACATCGCTCACATTCCGTAGCCCGCCGTTGTAGCCAGTGTAATTCTGGCGTTGCATCCAATATTGGGTGTCATAGTTTCGAGGGAAGATCCAGATGTAGTTGTTCAGCGTTAGTGATGGCGGATTGGTGCCTTCGGTGGTAGTGTAATCGGCCGTCACGTCCGCGACGAGGAACTTGTTCAGGTTTTGCGTCGCACGCAGGTTGAATGCATTCTTGTCGAGGTTATTTTTAAAATTGATACCCCGGCTATCGACGCGGTTGTAGGAGAATCGGAACGTAGACCGTTCATTGCCACCGTCGATCGCCACGTTGGTCAGGCTGCCTTTGCCGGTTTGGAATGCATCGAGGTAATTGTCGGGATAGGCTTGATAAGTGGTCATTTTGCCTTCATAATCGACCACCTGCTGTCCTGCAAACCTTGGTCCCCAGTTTTCGAGCTCGCGGTTCTGCTGCCGGTCGATGTAGGGCTGGCCCTGCGCATTGGTAGGGAATACCTTGGTGGTCCAGGCTTCGTCGGGCTTATAGTTTGGGTCTCGGGTATCGGTAAAAAACGCGCCCACCGTTCCGCCGCCGTATTCATTCTGGAAATCGGGACTGCGGTAGGGTTTCTGCATGTTGAAAGTCTGGGAAACACTCACGCCGATGCCTTTGCGTTGGGCTCCTTTCTTGGTCGTGATCAGGATCACGCCATTGATTGCCCTGGTGCCGTACAGTGCCGCTGCCGCAGAGCCTTTCAGCACCGAAACACTCTCAAAATCCTCCATATTGAGGTTTTTCAATGAATTACCGAAGTCTCGCGGGCCCGAACTCTCATTGTAAACGTCATTATCGAGGATTACACCGTCGACGACGAAAATAGGCTGGTTGTTGACGCCCAGTGTAGAGTTACCGCGAATCAGGATTTTTGTATTACCCATAAGCCCACCCGCTCCCTGGTCGATCTGCACGCCGGGAATGCGGCCCTGCAATGCGCTGATAGGGCTTAGCTCGTTGGTAGCGGCCATTTTCGCGCCCGAAATTTCGGAAACGGTATACCCGAGCTGCCTTTTCTCACGCTTAACACCCAACGCAGTTACTACCACTTCATTCAATTGTTGATTGTCTTCTTTCAGCACGATATTGATCACACTTTGATTATTGATGGCCACTTCCTGTTTTTCAAAGCCTACAAACGAGTACACGAGCGTCCCACCGGTCGGTGCGGTGATGGCGTACTCGCCTGTCGCATTGGAGGTTGTGCCGTTGTTGGTGCCTTTCACAAGCACCGAAATACCGACGAGCGCGGCATTGTCGGAAGCGGAGGTGACTGTTCCGGTTATCCGCACATTCTGGGCTTGGAGTGACAAACAGCATGCGAGGAGACACAGCAGGTGCAATAGGTACGAGCTGCGCAAGAGGTACATTTTCTTCATACAAACAAGGTTTAAGAGTTACGAGCAGTAATTCGAATTCGCGTTCAAAAAGATTTGTATTAACTGAAAATACCGGAAGGAATGACCTGGATAAGTTAATAAGGATTTTTATTAATTAAAGTGTAGTTTATTATGTTTTTAAAAGATGTAAAAATTGTCGCTATGTTGCATCCTCTGCGGATCGTGAAGCTTATGAGAAAATTCGACCATTTTTAAGAAAGGATCTGCCTGTAAAAGAGTGCATTGTACTATGACCAGAGATATACATTTTATTCTATATATACTTTTTAAAAGTATGTTAATATGTTTTAGGGATATACTTTTAAAAATTATTATACAATTATTACTTATTGAATGTCTGGTAAGATTAACATGGTGCATATTATTTTAATGTAATGTGTAATTTCAGGGCAAAAGGGAGAACCCACCGGCGCGACGTAGAATAGCGGGGTAATGAAATTTTAGAGAGGCAACGACAGAGCGGAGCGCAAATGCATTCTCGAAAGGAAAGTTAAAGTATGGTCATTGCTATGAGGCATTACATGATTATGTATTCAACTTTCAATACTTTTAATATTTATCAGACTAATAATATTTTTGATTCAAATCAATACATATAAAACAAATATCCCGTAGCATCCATTTAAAATGCTACGGGATATCGTGCTGATTATAAGTTATTTAAGAATCGTCAATCCGCCTTTATAGGAGCGTTTGGTATATTGGACGACGAAGTAATAGTACCCTCCGGAGATCTTGTCAGGGCACCAGTCGTTGGGTCTTACCTTTGAATAATACACCTGTTTACCCCAGCGGTTAAAGATCGTGATGTCTTTGAACAGGTCCTGGCAGTTGTCCGCCGGGAGTTCCTGGAATGCAAAACAATCATTTTTACCGTCGCCATTTGGCGTGATCACATTCGGAAATTCAGGGAAAGGAGCGGAGCCATTGTCCTTGATCGTGACTTTGACGGTGGTCGTGTCCATGGCTGCGGCGCAGCTCTTGTCCTGGGTGATGAAGTCGACCATGAAAGTTTGTTCAGCCTGGCCGTCAAGCAACGCGCATTCGGGGTTCCAGGCATAGGGCGAGGTAATTGATTGCACGCCGGATTTCGCTTCGAAAATCATCCCGGCATCTTTCATGTCGAACCCACGCCCGGCGGCGGTCAGAATGATCGTATTCGTATCCGGATCGGTCGCGAGCACATCGAATGTGATACCCGAGGAACTGCCGATCTGATACGTGATTTCCTGGACGGGCAATGATGTTTTTACAGCAGGAGGGCGGTTGGGCGATTCGTCCACGATAAAATAGACCGGCTTGGCGACGGGCATCGGGTTCCCTTCGCACCGCATATCTTCCAATTTGAAATCCACGGCCAGCGTGTCACCCTTTTTGGCATTGCAGGGAGGGACCCAGGTAAATTTCTGCTCCACATTTGCCTGCCCGCTCACAGGTTTGAAATCCATGCCCATATCGGTCATATTGAAATCCTGTCCGCGGCCCGACAGCGCAAGATTGTCTTTGTCCGGATCTTTGCCGTAAACAGTGAATGTCACAGGCACACCCGCTGTCACATGTACATAGTCGCTGGTGAGCGAAGTGGTTACTGCCGGGGGATTATTGCCATTATTTTCCCGCCGTATGTAAATGTTCAGCGTGTCGGTAAGGGGAAATGGGCAACTGCCATCCTGTGCCACCAGCTGGATTTTAATAGGCCTGTTGTCGTAGGTGACAAAGCAGTCTTCCAGGCAAATCTGGAATTTCAGGGTATCGTTCGGGACTCTGGTGGTAAACTGCGCGGGAAGCAATGTGAAATAGTCGCTGGTATTATTCACCGCCTGGCCGTCGACGCTCACGATCTGGTTGATGGTTGGGTCGGTTACCATCACTTCGAAACAGTTTGGATCGCCTTTTTTGACAGTTATGATCTCATTCTCTGTGTAGTAGGTGTTTTTTCCTTTCGGTTTAAATAACAATTTCGGCGGGTCCATTTTGGGACAATCGACCACTTTCAATTGAAAATCGCGTGTTAGCGAGCCGATTTTTTGCCCATTCCGGTATTCTTCAACCTGGACTGCAAATACATATAAACCGATAGAACCGGCTGTGACGGAAAGCATGCCTGTTGCGCGGTTGACTTTCAGCGGATCGGGGCCCGGAATCATATTGCTGACCGAAACGCCGTCGACAAAGTTCAGACGCGGATAGCTGGAAGATCCACGGCCAGGTGCGCTTGGATTGGCCTTGTCCGAATAGCCCTGCATGGGCGTGATGAGCGAGTATACCAGGCTGTCTCCGTCCGCATCTTTGCCACCGAAATCGAATAAAAACGGGGAATTGACGCAGGCATAGTCGCCTTTTATCTCCGGAAAAATAGGAGAGGAATTCTTGAAATTGGCGTTACTTTTAAAGAGAGGCGGAAATTCGAGGTAAAAAAGGCTGCCAGCATCGCCCGGGGCCTGGATATTGGTGATCGTTCCATTCCGGCAGCAGCGGTCCCATACCATGTAATAGCCCTGTGCGTCGTCGAACTCGGTGGGAGTAAGGTGTAAACTGGAGCTGTAAGTGATCTGCCAGGTCTGCAATGTAGAGATTCCACAGAGCGGGTTTGCGTAGGTGACCGATTTTCGTTCTATTTTTGGGGCTTCAAGATAGCCGATGGCCACGTTGTCGCGCTTTCTGAATACATAAATCGTGACAAAGGGATCTTCTGCACCGGGATTGCCGTTCAAGGCATCGAAGTACATCGTCAGACCCATGTTATAGTTGTAGTAGCTGTCCTGGTTCTGTGTGATGAAGAGCTGCCCGCCCACGATGTGCGTCGCGCTGGCCTCGCAAAGAGCAAACAACATCAGAATAAATAAGATGAACCGTTTTTTCATGGAAATATGCGGCGGTAAAATTGGTCCGATAGGATATTGGGATTAGTAATTAAAACAGGAAATAATGTCTAAGAGTAACAAGTACGAGTACGTTGAAATTACCGATTTTGCGGCAGAAGGCAAATGTATATTTAAATCGGAAGACGGCGTAATCTTCGTAGAAGGCAATGTGGCTCCCGGTGACATCGTCGACCTTCAGGTCGTACGCACCAAGAAAAAATTAAAGGAGGCCATCGTTACCAAAATTCATTCGCAATCGGCCTTACGTACAGAACCCTATTGCGAGCATTTCACGGTTTGCGGGGGCTGTAAGTGGCAGCATATCAGCTACGAGCACCAGCTCAAATTCAAAAGGCAGCAGGTTGTGGATCATTTTGAAAGGATAGGAAAGATCAGGAATGTTGAGATTAACGAAATTATCGCTGCCCCTAGGACGGAATACTATCGGAATAAGTTGGAATTCACTTTTTCAAATTGGCGCTGGCTGACGAAGGAGCAACTGGATTCGGGCATACCTTTTACGAAAACGGCCCTGGGTTTTCACGTACCGAAGCGATTTGATAAGATTTTTACGGTCGACCATTGCCACCTGCAATCCGACCCTTCGAATGCGATTCGGAACTCTCTGCATCGTTTTGGAGAGGAAAAAGGATACCCTTACTACGACGTACGTTTTAATGTGGGTGTGCTCCGCAATCTGATCGTCCGTACAGCCAATTCTGGGGACGTGATGGTAATCGTGCAATTCGGGGTGCAGAACGACGAAATTATCTCGGAAGTGATGGAATTTTTGGCTAAAAATCATCCGGAGATCACATCTTTGAACTACATCGTGAATTTGAAAGGAAACGATTCCTACCAGGACCAGGAAGTGGTTCATTATGCCGGGGAAAAGGTGGTGCGTGAGACAATGGAAGATCTGACATTTCTCGTTGGACCAAAATCCTTTTATCAGACCAATTCCGAGCAGGCTTACAAGCTTTTCAGTGTGGCCAGAGATTATGCTCAACTGACCGGCAGTGAGTCCGTTTACGACCTTTATACAGGAACAGGTACCATTGCTAATTTTGTGGCCCGTAGCGCGAAGAAAGTGGTAGGTGTGGAATATGTAGAGGCAGCTGTGCAAGATGCCCGCATCAATTCGCAATTGAATGGCATTACCAACACCTCATTTTTCGCCGGCGACATGCGTGCGATCATGAATGAGAGTTTCCTGCAAAAGCACGGCCGTCCGGATGTGATCATCACCGACCCGCCGCGCGCAGGAATGGACGTGCCCGTGATCGAAACGATCCTGAAAGCCGCACCCGACCGCGTCGTGTATGTAAGCTGTAACACAGCCACGCAGGCCCGTGACCTGGCATTGATGGCGGAGGATTATGAAGTGACACGCGTGCAACCTGTGGACATGTTCCCAAATACGCACCATGTGGAGAATGTGGCGTTGCTGGTCAGGAAATAGCAGGAAGTTGTAGGTTGATCGACAGTAAAAAGAGGAGTCCGGAATGACGTTCATTCCGGACTCCTCTTTTTGTATAACCAATGATTTTCAGATCAAAACGGTGGCTCGCTATCTGGCCCTTTGTAATCGAAATTACTTAGGTCGTTGGCGCGGCTGCGGAGTGTTCCGCCTGTTGGGGCGGTGGGCTTGGCCTGACTTTCGAATGATGAGATCGGGTTGGAGGTCTGGATTGGTCGGTCGACCGAGAATGGGGCAGGGGTAAAGCCCGAATCAAGGTCGGCGAATTTCGTGTATTTACCGATAAAGCGCAGTTGAATGGTGTCCAGCGAACCTGCACGGTTTTTAGCCAGAATCACTTCGCCTACACCTGCTACTGAGTTACCTGCTTCGTCCTCAGTAATGCCGTAATATTCAGGACGGTACAGGAATATTACCATATCCGCATCCTGCTCGATCGAACCGGACTCCCTCAAATCGGAAAGTTGTGGCCGCTTTTCACCACCCCGGGTCTCTACGGCCCGGCTTAGTTGAGAAAGAGCAATTACCGGCACATCCAATTCTTTTGCCAGGTTTTTCAACGACCGCGAGATCATCGCAATTTCCTGTTCGCGGTTACCGGGGCTTTTGCCGCCTGTATCTCCGGTCATTAGCTGCAAATAATCGATTACGATCATCTGGATGTCGTGCTGAGCTTTCAGACGGCGGCATTTGGCCCTCAGTTCTAGTACCGAAAGGGCAGGGGTGTCGTCGATATAAATGGGGGCATTGGTAAGCCTGTGAATGCGATGGTGCAGTTGCTCCCATTCGTGCGGCGCGAGGCTTCCCTTACGGATTTTTTCACTATCGATTTCAGCCTCGGCGGAAATTAGACGATTGACAAGCTGCACTGATGACATCTCAAGAGAGAATATCGCCACCGGAATATTGAAATCCACAGCTGCATTCCGCAGCGATGAAACGACGAATGCCGTTTTCCCCATACCCGGACGTGCCGCGAGGATCATTAATTCCGTTTTCTGCCAGCCCGAAGTAAGTCTGTCGAGTGCGCTGAAACCGGAGGGCACACCGGTCAATCCGTCTTTGTTATTCTTTTTCTGGTCAAGTTCGGCCAGGGCCTGCCGCATAAGCGCGCCCATGTCGGCGTAATTTTTCTTGATGTTGGATTCCGAAATCGCGAACAACGACTGTTCTGTCTTGTCGAGAAGCCGGAATACGTCGGTGGTATCTTCAAAAGCGTCGCGCTGGATCTCAGAGGCTACTTTGATAAGCTCCCTCTTGATATATGCCTGCGAGATAATGCGTGCATGGAATTCGATATTGGCGGCGGAGTTGACTTTGCTGGTCAGCTCCATGATATACGACGCGCCGCCGACCAGTTCAAGCTCTCCGGTGCTCCGTAATTTGGAGGTAACCGTAAGCATATCGATCGGCTCCGAATCGGCGAAAAGGGTAACGATCGCTGTATAGATGCGGACGTGCGACTCCTTGTAGAAACTATCCGGACGGAGGATGTCTGCAACCGCCGTAAGCGCATCTTTTTCGATCATTAAAGCGCCTAGGACCGCCTCTTCGAGATCGATAGCCTGAGGGGGTAACTTGCTGAAATTCTGATCGTTTGCTGGCGTCCGGGGTGTGAATGCCCGCTTGGTGCCGTTGCCGGTTTTCGAGCCGCTCCTGGGATAGTTGTTGGGTGCCTTTTCGTTTTCCATGTAAGACAAAGTTAATCATTGGAGACCTCTGAGAAAAGAAAGGCGGGGCTGTTTGGGGCAATAATTTTTTTTCACTGGGAAGACTTCTTTGTGCCTGTCTGATAATGAAAGACTTGGTCGGGAAAGACTTATTTTTCGGCTGACAATTTGATTGATTAATTGTTTTTTCGACGATTATGTTTTACAAATGTTGGTTATTATTACTAAATTTTAGAAACAATAGACAAACATTAAACACTGATTCATTTGCTGGAAAAAATCATCACGCTCGAAGACGTATCCATGGTCGATTTTCTCGGGATCCACAACTCGAATATTAAGGAAGTCGCCGCCGCTTTCCCCGAAAGTAAAATCATTTCACGCGGAAACGAGATCCGCATCCAGGGGACTGCCCCCGAAATTATCCGAATAACAGATGTAATCGACTCACTTTTGGCGCATTACCAGAGGTATGGAAAAATAACGAACGACAATGTCAAAGGCTACCTCAACGGCATTTCCAAGACGCCCGTGTCGACCGGCGAGGATGACGACGATGTAATCCTCTATGGCAATAAGGGCCTGGTTGTAAAAGCAAAAACAGCAAATCAGAAGCTGCTTGTGGAGCAAGCGGCCAAATATGACCTTGTGTTCGCAATCGGCCCGGCGGGTACCGGTAAGACCTATACGGCGGTTGCTATCGCTGTCAAGGCGTTGAAAAACAAGGAAGTACGGAAGATTATCATCACCCGTCCTGCCGTGGAAGCTGGGGAAAATCTAGGTTTCCTGCCGGGAGATCTCAAAGAAAAGATTGACCCGTATCTACGCCCGATCTACGACGCGCTGGACGATATGATCGCACCTGAAAAACTGAAACTATACCTGGAAAGCCGGGTAATTGAAATCGCGCCGCTTGCTTATATGCGGGGGCGTACGCTTAACAACGCGTTCATCCTGCTCGACGAGGCACAGAACACCACGCCCATGCAGATGAAGATGTTCCTGACCCGGATGGGCCCGAGCTCCAAGGCGATCATTACCGGTGACAAATCGCAGATTGACCTTCCGAAAAACCTTAAATCGGGTCTGATCGACTCGATAACGGTTTTGAAAGGCATTAAGGGGATCAGTTTCGTAGAGCTGGACGGATCGGACGTTGTAAGGCACCGCTTGGTGAGGGACATTCTTGCTGCCTATGAAAAATCGGAGAAATAGCCTGCTGCTGGCCGGCCTGTTACTGGTGTCTGTGCTCGGGAAAGCGCAGGATTCGGTCGTGACGCGTTGTGCGAGCACCGAGCGCGACTCGGTGCGCTTGCTGAGGAACCCCTCCCTGCGCAACCTGCGCATGCGGTCAGAAGGCGCTATTCAGAACTATCTGCGCGCTAATTCGGGTGCACGTACGAACGCGGGCGAGACCATCACGATTCCGGTTGTGGTACATGTGGTGCATAATCGTACCGATAATGTGATCGGAGGTGCAGGCAACGGCAACATTACCGACGGACAAATCCAGAGCCAGATCGATGTACTCAATGAGGATTATGGCAACACGTCGGGCTACAAGGGCTATTATACCGATTCACTGGCGGTCGATACGGGTATTCGTTTCAAACTGGTGTCGGTGGTGCGTACCTATAATGAGACGTCGCAGTTCAGTCCCATTACGGATGCCGACGACCTGGCAGACATTTCACCGGCCTGGTTTACCAACCGTTATCTGAACATTTGGGTTACGAGGCTGAACGACCGTTATCTCGGGACCTCGCAGTTCCCTGTAGTCAGCGAGATTACGGATCGCACCCAAGGCCTGGCGACGAGCGAAAATGAGGAAACGGATGCGTCGACGGACGGGGTGATTATTGATTTCCGCTATTTTGGAAGGGATTCCGAAGCTATCACGAGCCGCATTTACAATCTCGGCCGTACAACCACCCACGAAGTTGGCCACTGGCTTGGATTAATCCATATCTGGGGAGACTCGACCTGCGGCACGGATTATTGTGATGATACGCCTACGGCAAACACCAAAAACGAAACTACCGACGTGTCGTGTACGCCTGTGTATTCACAATGCCGGGGCAATGCGGTGACGCGTAACATGATCGAGAACTATATGGATTATTCCCCCGACGTTTGTATGAGCATTTTTACCAACGATCAGAAGGAGCGGATGCATGCGGTGCTCGCACTAAGCCCCAGGCGCGCCAAGATGGTGGAATATTCACAACTGACGACTGATCAGTTACTCGTTGACATTTACCCAAACCCGGTACGTGAAACGCTGACAACGAACATATTCGCCCCGGATTTTGAAAATTATACTGTATCCGTTTACAATCAGAAAGGACAAAAGGTGACGGAAGATGCCGTCAACCGTACATATCTCAACGTTCGAAACTTTCCAAGCGGTCTGTACTATTACAAGGTGACAACCGCAAATCAGACTGTTACCAAACGTTTTGTTGTACGATAAACACACATGCTATCACGCGCTCCCTTTGTCAGCGTAACCCTCTTCTTCGCGACCGGCATATTGGCGGGCGACGCATTGCGTCTTGCCGTTAATATGCCGGTTTTCTTTGCTTTTGCTATCGTTGCGCTGGCTGGTATTGTCTGCCTCTTGCTTTACATTTTTTGGTCAAAACAGGTTTTCACGATCTCAATGGCCGCCTGGATGGTATTGTTGGGCATTACTTGTAAAACGTGGGTCGAGACGGAAAGGGACCGTCGCATTGTTGAAATAAATGACTTGCATTATACCGCCTGCGGGGCGGAAGTGATTTCCATTCCGGAGAAGCGCAATAACTCCATTAGGGTTGAAGTGAAGACCGAACGTTTCAGAATTGATGAGCAATGGACTGAGAAATCGGTTTCTGCGCTGATTTATCTTCCTGACAGTGTTTCTATTACCCCTGAACCGGGTGACCGGTTGCTTATCAGGAAGCGGCTCGAACTGCCTGCTCCCCCTCAAAATCCTGAACAATTCGACTATGCGCTCTATTTGCGTAATAAAGGCATTCTGTTCACAGCTTTTCTCAATAATGGATCTTACCAAGTGATGTCCGGCAATGCGGATAATAATCCCGCATATTGGCCCGAAATAATTTCCCAGTGGGCCGACAGCCGCTTCCGGGAACATGTCAGCAATACGGCAGCGTACGGACTTGTAAAGGCGATGTTACTGGGGCGCCGTGATGATCTGCATGAGCAGCAGGTTGGCGATTATGTCATTTCCGGCGCCGTGCACATTCTTTCAGTTTCCGGCATGCATATGGCGATCATTTTTATGGCGATCAGTGCTGCGTTCGGCTGGCTGCGGCGTTGGCCAGTCGGCAAATGGTTATATTTCGTTTTAATGGCCGCATTGCTGGGGTTTTATGGCTTAGTCACCGGTTTGCCGCCCTCGGTGCAACGTGCGGCGCTAATGTGTATGGTGTTGGTGGCCGCAGAAACTGGGGGACGAAAGCATCACCCAATCAACACGCTGGCTATTTCGGCGCTCATTATTTTGCTGATTGATGCATGTGCATTGTACGACGTAGGCTTCCAATTGTCGTTTCTCGCAATGGCTGGGATTTTTCTGCTTTACGAGCCTGTTTGCGATGTGTTTGCCCCATCAAACCGCTTGCTGAAATATATCTGGCAGGTGACTGTATTGGCTTTGGCGGCTCAAATCGCCACATTTCCGCTTAGCCTTTACTATTTTCATCAGTTTCCGACTTACTTCTGGCTGGTCAACCCGCTGGTGGTCACATTTACGAATGTACTGCTACCTGCCGCACTGGTTTTACTTTTTGTAAGCGCTATCGGTGTTTCCTGGCTTGCCTGGCTTGCGGGCAAGATTGTGTCGGTTTCCGCATGGCTTACCGATTGGTCGGCATCGATACCGCGATCATTACCTGGACATTTGCTTGAAAATTTGCATTTGAGTGCGTTGGAAGTGGTAATGCTTTACGGCATCATTTTCCTTGTTTGGTATACCCTGCATTCTCACTCGGTTTATTTTCTCCGGCTTTCGGTTGTAGCGGTGATGTTATTTGTAACTATTTCTCTTATGAATAGTTTGAATACCTACCTGACCGCCGAACAAGTCAGTTTTCAAATCCCTAAGCACCATGTAGTTGGTTTCAAATCAGGCAATGCATTATATCTTGTGAGCGATAAAGCCTTCGCTTTGGATAAGCGGGCGTTTGATTTTAATGTAAAAAACTATGCGGTAAACCGTGAAATCCGGCGCATCATTCGTCTGACCGCACTCTAAAACAGCTTCACAACGCATCGTCATTGTACAGAATAAAGCGCTTCAATCTGTTGGGCTACCTTTTTGTCCCAGGCGGCCTGCATTCCCGCATTCAATCCGTGACCGGTTTCGCCGTCGTACTGCTCCTGGTCGCGGTTCATGTCGCGGAAAGCCTCTAAAAACTGGTATTGAATTTCGCTATCGTAGTCTTCGATCGTCAACTCGGCCTTTCGAAGGCGTTCCTTGAATTTCTCTACAACAAGGCGGGTAATGTCAAAATGGATCTGCTCATGTCGTAATGTTCCCGCATTCCGCGATTCAGGCCGGCCCCACGACATGCTTTTGACCATAAATATCTTTAAACCTATTTCCACTACCAGGTCATCGCCCTTCGGATATGAATGTCCCTCATACCCGAAACTGGTAAATACCGCAGCGGCATAGCGACTGCCGGGTTTTGCACTCCTTACTTTGAAGTCGTTCCAGATCAGGGGCCGTTTTGGAGAATAAAAGACCGTATCCTCCGACGTGGAGTTACTGATTTCCTTGAATGCCAGCACAAGGTTTCGGGCCAATGCGGGTGTTTTACCGGCGTTGGCAGCCATCCATTTTTGAAAATGGCTTAATGCTTGATCCACAAGCTGTCTGATAAGCTTATCGTGCGTAAATGCGGTTTCCGGGCGGGTGTAATTGGCGGATGTCTGGTATCCGGTCAGTTCGACGGGCTGCATGTCGCGGTACCAACGAAAGCGGACATTCAGTCGCACTTCGCCGGTAACTTTGTTCGGGCCTACACGTTTCTCATTGACAGACAACTCTTTGATCGTAATGTACAGCGGCAAATAAGTCTGTTCTTTTTTGGGTGCTATAAATGACCAATATTCGAACAACTCACTTTCGGCCCTGCCTGGGAGTACAGCGGGTATTTCCTTACCGAAAGCGATCACTTTTCCCAATGTCGCGCCGGGCTGGGGGCGTTGGTCTTCGACATTCTGAATGAAGAATTTATAGGATTTAAAAAGACCCGCGGGGTCTTTGGTGAGCGTCACAATAGACTTGTCCTGCTGTGCGAGCAGCGGGGTAAGGGCACTGATCAGGAAGAAAATAAGCGAGATGCTTTTGGTCATACTTTTCAAACTGCGTTGAATCCAGCCGTCATTTTCCTAATTTTGTACCCTGAATTTGGATTAAACAGAGAATGACATTAGCTACAACGAATTTGCGGCCGGAATTTGATGACATTTATATGGACCTGGCAAAAAATCTTGCCAAACGTTCACATTGTATAAAAGCGCAGGTCGGTGCGGTGCTAACGAAGGACACGCGGATTATCTCGATCGGCTACAACGGGCCGCCCGCAGGTACGCACAACTGTGATGAGGAATTTCCGGAGGTAGGATGCCCAAGAGATGCAAAAGGGAGCTGTTCGCTGGCATTGCACGCGGAGCAGAATGCGATTCTTTTTGCCGTAAAAAATGGCTCCAATATCGAAGGATCCACGCTTTTCGTGACGTTAGCGCCCTGTATAGCCTGTGCCCGTGTGATTTACACGATGAAGATCAAAAAAGTCTTTTTCCTGCATTCGTACGCGGCTTACAAAGGTATTGCCATTGAGGAAGGTGTCGAATTTCTGCGGCGGTTTGGCGTGGATGTGGAGCAGTATAAGCCAATGGGTGAATGACTAATGAGTGAATGAGCCAATGAGTGGATGAGTGAATATTCGATTTAATAAGTATTCACTCATCGCTCCGCGACCCGGTCAAAATTCACTCATTAATGATGATGAACACCCCCCGCACCATGTACATGCCCATGATCCAGCTCCTCACGCGTGGCTGCGCGTACAGATAGGATCGTGCCTGCAAAATGCATTTTTTTGCCTGCGAGCGGGTGGTTGAAGTTCATAATCACTACATCGTCCTGGATTTCGACGATCTGGCCATGGAGCCTTTCGCCGTCTTCGTTGGTCATCGGGATGATATTTCCGACTTGCAACAGTTCGTCCTGATCCACTTCGCTGTTCTGGAATACCGATTTGGGCAGATCTACTACCGCTTCTTCATCGTATTCGCCATAGCCCTCCTCGGGAGCAACCGTAAAATCAAAAGTATCGCCAGCAGAGAGCCCCTCAATTTGGTTTTCGAAGCCTTCTGGCAAGCCGCTAATGCCGTGAATAAAGTACATTGGGTCGTTTTCGGTTACCACTTCCACGATATCCGTTTCACCTTCAGAGTCGGGAATGCTGAGGCTATATGTCAACGCTATGACGTTATTTTTTTCGACTTTCATTTGCTAGTTTGATTAAAATAATGGTTGTTGTAAAAGAATTGTTCCCTGGAAGAGTACTGGAACAAACGTACGGCAATTTTGTCAAAATGTCATTTAGATGAATTTTTTAGCGCATATTTTGCTGTCAGGCGAGAATGAGGGGGTGATGATGGGAAATTATGTCGGTGACTTTATCAAAGGACGCTTAACCGAAGAGAAGACGGCAAACTGGAACCCCAACTATGTGCTCGGGTTGAAACTTCACCGCTTTATCGATTCATTTACCGACAGCCATCCCGAAGTGCGGGAAGCCAAAGATGTGGCGGCTGTTACCCAGGGAAAGCTGGCGGGCATTGTGATGGATATTTATTTCGATTATTTCCTGGCCAAAAATTTCGCGCATTACCACGGGGAACCGCTCCGCGTATACGCGCATCGGACGTATTCCATTGTCGAAAAAAACGAGCATTTGATCCCTGAAACGATGATCCCGATGGTCCGATCGATGATCCGCCAGGACTGGCTCACTGCTTATGCTACACTCGATGGCATCGATACCACCTTTCACAGGCTCTCCCGCCGGGCCGAATTTCTGGCTCCCATCTCCACGGCTGTGAGCGATTTGCGGGCTAACGAAGCGTTTTATTACACCAAATTCCTATCTTTTTTTCCTGAATTGCGCCGTGAGGCCGGGCAATTTATCATTGAAAACGCGGCATAAATCGGCGCTGAAGGGTAAATTTGATGTCCGGATCATATTCCGGTCCCAATCTGCAAACTAATGGCACAAACACCCGATATCGTCCTCAAAGAAATAAAAGGTAAGAAATTCCGTCCGCTGTATTTTTTGCACGGCGACGAGCCCTATTACATCGACTCTATTGCTGAAGAGCTTGAAAACAGAGTGGTTCCGGAGTCGGAGCGGGGCTTTAATCAGTTTGTGCTTTATGGAAAAGATACCGATGTGGCCGGCATACTTAGCTATGCCCGGCGCTTTCCGTTTATGGCTGAGCGACAGCTGGTTTTGGTAAAAGAGGCGCATAAACTGAATGGTATTGAGCAAAAGGAACAACAGCAGCGTCTGGAAGATTATGCATTGAACCCGGTGCCGAGCACGGTGCTCGTTTTTTGTTATCACGCCAATGCCGATGAACGGAAGTCCTATCTCAAAGCCTGCAATGCAAATGGGGTTGTTGTTCAGTCCAAGAAGATGTACGACAATAAATTGCCGGACTGGGTCGCCTCATTTTGCCAGCATGAGGGCGTGAAAATTAGTCCGAAGGCGGTCCAAATGCTGGTAGAAAACATTGGGAATGATTTAAAAAGGCTTTCTAACGAAATCCGCAAGATCATGGTCAACCTGAGGGTGGGTGAAGGCATCGACGCGTCGGCGATTGAGCGGTTTGTGGGGATTAGCAAGGAGTACAATGTGTTTGAATTCCAAAAGGCATTAATGCACCGGGATGTATTGAAAGCCAACCAGATAGCGGCTTTTTTTGCATCCAATCCCAAGGATAACCCATTGGCGCCAGTACTGATCATTCTATTCGGATTTTTCTCGAAGCTGTTGCTGACGCATGCGGCGAGGGACAAGTCGGAAAAAGGACTGGCGGTGGAGCTGGGTGTGAATCCTTATTTTGTCAAAGATTACCTGCTGGCAGCGCGTAACTATCCCATGGCTAAGGTGGCGAACATTATCCATTATCTCCGGGAATGTGACGGCCGTTTGAAAGGGCTCGATGGCACGAGCATACCCGAAGGCGAGCTGCTCCGCGAGCTGGTTTTCAAGATCGTGCATTGATTTAATTTTGAATGAGTGAATGAGTGAATAACTGAGTCAACGGTGATTATTCGATCATTCAGTCATTCAAACATTCAGTCATTAAAATTATTCCCCAAAATGGACCATCCAACTATTTTGATTCCCGTACCGCCGTTTTTCAGCTTTCAGGAATGCCTCTGGTTTTTGAACCGTAATTACGACGATTGTCTGCATGTGATCAGTGATAATGCTATTTGGAAGGCCATTCAGACACCTTTCGGAGACGTCCTGTTCCATATTCAGGAGCATGGGGGATTTTTGGAGATCGAGACATTGGCAGGTCCCGCCAATCCCGAATGCAGGGACTTTCTGACCAGCTTTGTAAAGGAGTGGTTCGACCTGGAACGCGATATTCAGCCGTTTTACGCGCATTTGAAACGCGACAAGCGCCTGGCTTATATGGCAGACGACTTCACTGGTCTTCGTTTAATCGGGATTTCGGATATGTTCGAGGCGCTGTGCTGGTGCATTATCGGCCAGCAGATCAATCTTACATTCGCCTATAAGCTCAAACGACGCCTCGTGGAGCGCTTCGGCCGGCATTTGGAATGGGATAACCAGGTATTTTACATATTTCCCGACGCGGAGACGTTGGCTAATGCGGAGGTAGACGAGCTGCGCGCGATGCAGTTCTCGGAGAAGAAAGCGCAGTACATTAGTGGCATCGCGCGTGCATTTGTTGCCGGTATGCTCAGCAAAGAAGGAATCGCGGCATTGCCTGATTTTCCGGCGCAACAAAAAGCATTGACAAGCCACAAAGGCATCGGCATCTGGACAGCGAATTATGCGTTGATGAAGTCGCTACGCGTTCCGCAGGGCATTCCGCATGGCGATGTAGGTCTGTTGAATGCATTAGTTGCACATGGGATCATCGCCGACCGGACCGAGAAGGACAAGATTAATGCTTTTTTCGGCGCATTTGCAGGTTGGGAGACTTACCTTGCATTCTACCTGTGGAGAAGTCTGGCGGTGAAAGCATTAGTCTGATCCTTGTTTCCATTTCAGATAAGCCTCACGCAGGCAATGCCCACACGGGCGGTAACCGTGTGAGAGGGCATCACGCTCGTCTGCAAAGAATACCCGGTTACTACGTTTCATCCGCTTCCCGGAGCCGCAGGATAATTGGCCATAGATTTTCAGGTTACGGTTGCCGGCCATCCGAATTTCTCCGTTGTCGATCATACCTTTCAGTTTCCGGCTAGTCGCAAAGTTTTCGAGACCTATTTCTTTGTGGGCAATCATTGTTTTTTAGCTCAATGCGTCGTGAAAAATAATGCCTAAGGTGTATCGTTCGCCTTCGTGTACTTCGCTCACACCATGTTTCATGTTGACCCGGTAATATCCTTTACTTCCTTTTACGGGCCTGAAATTGGTCGTGAATAGCAGTGCATCGCCTTTTCGGGGCTTTAATACGATGGCTTTTGATTGGGCGCGCGGGACTTGCTCGGTCATGACAAACTCGCCGCCGGTATAGTCCTGCTCAGGCTCACTGAGAAATAACACCATTTGAATCGGGAAGAAAACGTCGCCATACAAATCCTGATGAAGGGTGTTATGGCCGCCTCTGCCATATTTGAGGATCAGTACGGTGGGTTTTGTCTGGTTTTCTGTTTTACAAATTTCTTGAAACTCAGCAAAATGGGCAGGGTAGGGTTGGTCCTTTTTCAAAACCTGCATCCATTGGTTGGCTATGGGAGCGAGTTTTGGGTAAATGATTTCACGAAGCCGCTGGATGATTTGTGGTAACGGATATGTGAAGTATTTGTATTCGCCTAATCCGAAGCGATAACGTTCCATCACGATCGTCTTGCGGTAATGGGCCGGATTGTCGTATTGTGCGATCAACTCATCGCATTCCATTTCATCCATCACCCGATCGAGTTGTGCGTAGCCACGTCGATGAAGATTATCACGGACAGCAGCCCAGTCGAGATTTTCGATATTGGTCATAGCAGGTGGCATTTTGATTTGTTAGACCAAAATTACCCGACCAGAGACTGGCTTGAAACCTGTTTCTTGCGTATTGGTTTTTAATGAGTGAATGAGTGAATCTCTCATTCACTCATTCACTCATTAAAATCACGCCGAAAGCACCTGCTCGTCTTTGCGTTCGCCGATTTGCTGGCGCCACATGGCGTAATACAGGCCCTTTTCTTCCAGCAACGTATGATGGTTGCCCGTTTCGATAACGCGACCTTTTTCAAGCACATAAATACGGTCGGCGTACATGATCGTCGACAGGCGGTGGGCGATCATCACGGTGATATGCTGGCGTTGGTCGGTAATGGTGCGAATTGTGTTCGAAATTTCTTCTTCTGTAAGGGAATCCAATGCAGAAGTCGCTTCATCGAAAATGATCAGGTTTGGATTGCGCAGGAGTGCGCGTGCGATCGAAAGGCGCTGACGTTCGCCGCCAGATAATTTCAATCCGCCTTCGCCGATTACCGTCTGAATTCCGTTCTCGGCCCGCGCCAGCAGATTGTAGCATGCTGCTTTCAGCAACACATCGTTGATCATCTCGTCGGTCGCCTCCGGATTAACGAATAGCAGGTTCTCCTTGATGGTACCCGAAAAAAGCTGTGTATCCTGTGTTACAAAACCGATTTTATGCCTTATTTCATCAAAATCAATCTCTTTTCCATTTACACCGTTATAAGAAACTTTGCCTTCAATTGGTTGATAAAGCCCAACCAGCAATTTTACCAGCGTCGTTTTGCCGGAACCAGAAGGTCCGACGAATGCGATCGTCTCACCACGTTTCACATCAAAAGAAATGTCCTCCAAGGCCGGACGATTGGCTGACTGATGCTGGAACTTTACATGATCGAACTGCAATTCTTTAATGTCTGTAATGACCTCAGGATTAGCAGGTTTGTGCTCGACGGGGCGGGCTAATAGTTCCTGCAGATTGTTCAGCGAAGCCTCGGCTTCACGGTAGGAGAGAATGACGTTACCCAATTCTTGCAATGGACCAAAGATGAAGAAGGAGTAAAATTGCATCATCATCATCTGGCCTACCGTAATTTTGTCACGGAACACGAAAAAGAGTAATGCGAACATCACGCATTGTTGTAGAAAGTTTACGAACGTGCCTTGAATGAAACTTACCGAACGGATACTTTTCACCTTTTTAAGTTCGAGTTTCAGGATTTTGTAGGTCGTGGTGTTCAGCCTGCCGATTTCCTGCTGCGTCAATCCCAAGCTTTTCACCAGTTCGATATTACGCAGCGATTCGGTCGTAGAGCCAGCTAGCGAGGTAGTTTCCTTGACGATGTTTTTCTGGATCGTTTTAATTTTCCTACTCAAAACACTCGTCAGAAATGCCAGTATCACCGAGCCTACAAGGTAGATCAAAGGTAAGAGCGGGCTTAGCCTGAATGCAACGATTACTACAAAAATTATCCCTACTGAGGTGAAAAACAGTACATTGACAAAGTTTAGGATGAATTTTTCGCAATCGGCGCGGACTTTTAAAAGCACGGAGAGTGTTTCGCCGGAACGCTGGTCTTCAAAATCTTGAAACGGCAGCCTCAATGCGTGCCGTAGCCCGTCCGTATAGAGGTTAGCGCCAAATTTTTGAATGACGACATTCACTAGGTAATCCTGAAACGCCTTGGCAATACGCGACACCATCGCTACGCCGATAATCATCAGCAATCCCATTAGTATGCCCTTAAAAAACGCATTGTCCAACCCGTTATTCCGGAATTCGGCTGCTTTATTGGCGTAGGGATCGATCAGATAGTTACCGAGGATGTATGGATTGAGGAGGGAGAAAACCTGGTTGATAGCGGCCATAATAAGGGCCAGAAATATAAGGCCCTTGTACCTGGTCAGGTATTGGAATAGTAACTTCATACAGTTGTGAGGTGATTCGGTGGTGTTATCAATTACTGTAAACCGAAACGGGCTGAATTTAATTCTCGAGAAGATACAAATTGGTGGAAATAAAAAAGACATCCGGAAGGGATGTCTTAGCAATGTAGCGGGGAGCAGGATCGAACTGCCGACCTTAGGGTTATGAATCCTACGCTCTAACCATCTGAGCTACCCCGCCGTCGTAATTGTGGTGCAAAAGTATGTTAAAGAATGTTACGATGCAACCAGTTTGCTGATTTTCGGCGTAAATTTCGCAGAATTCGGGAACAACAAATTTACATTTGCACGCTTTTATTGTTGATTTATGTTATATTACAACTTTTAAATCAGCACCTAAGGCAAGGCCTAACGAGGCCGCTCCTTTAATTTCAGCATATATGGAAAAATATAAATTTGTTACCGAATTTGAATTACGTTCCTCCCCAAAAGTTCTCTTTCCATATATTTCCACGCCTTCGGGTCTCCAACAATGGTTTGCCGAGAAGGTCACTGTGCTGCCCGATCACCGCTTCGACTTTCAATGGGATGGGGATAGTCACATTGCGCGGCAAACCGGCCTGCGGATCAACAAAGCGGTGCGTTTCGATTTTGAAGATACCAGCGACGATAACCTTGATAATAATCATCTGGAACTAAAATTAGAAGTTAGCGAGTTAACCCAAACAACCTTTTTACGCGTTATTGATTATTCTTCGAACCGCGACAAAGACGAGCTCCATTCATTGTGGGAGGGCTTTATTGATAATTTAAGAGAAATAGTAGGCAGTTGATGAAAAAGCTGGACAAGCTTATTTTAATGTCCTTTTGGGGACCTTTTGTGATTACAATGTCGGTCGTGGTGTTCGTTTTCCTTATGCGGATCATGATCTTTTATATTGATGACTTTGTGTCGAAAGACCTGAATGTCATGGACTATGCACAGCTATTCTTCTTTTTTAGCCTCATTACCGTACCCACCGCATTGCCGCTCGCAACTTTGCTTTCCTCGCTGATGGCATTTGGTAACCTGGGCGAATTCTTTGAGCTGACAGCCATTAAAAGTGCGGGTATTTCGGTTGTGCGTGCCATGGCGCCGCTGTTCATTGTTGCGGTCGGCATCAGTATTTTTTCCTTTTATTTTAATGACCGTGTATCTCCCTGGGCGAACCTGAAGGGGTATAGCTTGCTGTACGACATCAAAACCACCAAGGCTACTTTGAAGATTAAGGAGGGGATTTTTTACAATGATTTACCGGGATATAGCATTAAAGTAGACGAGAAGCTGGATAATGGAAAGATGATCGGCATGGTAATCTACAAGCATAACAGCCGGTCCTACGAGTTGGGGAACACGGAGATTATTCTTGCGGATTCAGGTCGGATGTATTCCATTAACGAGAACCGTTATCTGGTGATCGAGCTTTACAACGGAACCCGATACACGGATGAGCAAGGCTCGGGGAGTTCGCGGCCGGTTTATATTTCTTCTCCCGCAAGATCGCAGCCTGCTTATTCCAATTTCAACCGCCAGTCGTTCCAGCATTACCGCCTTACGGAAAGTCTGGCCTCGTTTGGTATGAAGCGTACGGACGAAGGACAGTTCAAGTACCATGAGTTCATGAAAAATATCAGTGACCTGACAGCAACCGCCGATTCATTACGGACTTCCTATCAGGAAACGAAGAAAAACCTCGTGTCCGGCAGCCAGCAATATTATTCCTATAACTATCGGCAAGGAACGGACAAGACAATCAAGTCGGGCAAATGGATCGATTCGCTGCTAACAAAGCCTGTTGCCGACAGTTTGAAAAAGGAAATCCTGATGAACACCAAATCGGCGTCGAATAGCATGTTGAGTTACATCAAGTCTCAGCAAGACTATTTGCAGACGAAATTGAAGGATGCGAGTAAATATGAACTGGAAAGGCACCATAAATATACCCAGGCGCTCTCCTGCCTGATTATGTTCCTCATTGGTGCGCCACTGGGGGCCATTATCAAGAAAGGCGGCTTTGGGGTGCCGGTGCTGGTTTCAATTATTTTCTTTATTCTCCTATATGTAATGACCAACCAGGGCGACAAGTGGGTGAAGGAAGGGCTGGTAGCGGTGCCGGTGGGCGCATGGATGGCAAACACGCTTCTGTTTGCTGCTGGAATGTATTTCATTGATCGGGCACGCAGCGACTCCCGGCTGTTTGAGAAGGATGTGTACCAAATGTTTTTCAAGAGAATTCTGGCCCGATGGACAAGTAGATTTGGGAAAAGAGAGCTTATCACTGATAATTAATTTAAATTATTTTAATAACCGGTTTAAAAAGCCTACTTTTGCAACTTTATTTGCGGCAAGGTGCCGTAATACTACATATCACTTTAATCTGTTGTTACAATCATGTATTTAACCGCGGAAAAGAAGAGCGAGATCTTCGAATCGAAAGGTTTTAAAAAGGAAGGCGCCGACACAGGCTCCGCCGAATCACAAATTGCTTTATTTACGTACCGTATCAATTATCTGAACGAGCACCTTAAAACGCACAAGAAAGATAATGATACACGTCTGGGCCTCCTCAAAATGGTAGGAAAGCGCAGAAGATTGTTGGATTATCTTTACAAAAAAGACATCAATCGCTATCGTGCGATCATCGCCGAATTGAACATACGTAAGTAATTTTAAAATCAGGGAACTTTACATATGTGAAAGTTCCCTGATTTTTTGCGGAAAAAACAAGAACTTACCGGGACGTCAGGACGGCGTTTCACAGCTACAAAAATCAAATATTCTATGCTCTTTAATATAGTTACCAAGACTATATCCTTACCGGACGGCAGGGAAATCACAATTGAAACAGGAAAATTAGCGAAGCAAGCCGACGGATCGGTAGTAGTAAGACTGGGTAACACTATGTTGCTGGCTACGGTTGTTGCAAACAGGGATATTAAGGAAGGCCTCGACTTTCTGCCATTATCGGTTGATTATCAAGAGAAATTTGCTTCTGCGGGACGTATTCCGGGAAGCTTCCAACGCCGTGAGGGCAAACTGTCCGATCACGAAGTATTGACCAGCCGTTTGGTTGACCGCGTATTGCGCCCATTGTTTCCGGACGATTATCATGCAGAAGTACAAGTAAATATATTGCTGATCTCTGCCGACGCAGAGGCATTGCCCGACGCACTCGCTGCATTAGCGGCATCAGCTGCATTGGCGGCTTCCGATATTCCGTTTGGTGGACCTGTATCAGAGGTACGCGTTGCCAAAATTGATGGCAAATATGTGGTTAACCCCGGTGCGACAGCACTGCAGGGTGCGACGCTCGACCTGATGGTGGGAGCTACGTATAATGATATTGCGATGGTGGAAGGTGAGATGAGTGAGGTTTCCGAAGAGGAAGTGATCGAAGCGCTAAAAATTGCACACGCAGTAATTAAAGACCAATGTGTTGCTTTGAAAGAATTTGAAGCGGCTGTTGGCAAAACTGAAAAAAGAGAATATGTAGGTGACCCGGCTGACGATGCGCTTGAAGCCCGTTTGCGCGAGTTTGCTTATGGCAAAATATATGCGGTAACGCAGTTGGGTTCTACCAACAAAACAGTGAGAAAAGATGGTTTCAAAGCTGTTTGGGAAGAATTCAAAACAACTATTACCGAAGAAGAGAAACCTGAATTCAGTGAAAGCCTGGCAAAGCGTTATTTCAATGACCTCGTGTGGGAGGCTTCCCGCCGGTTGGTGCTCGACGAAAGAACACGCCTTGATGGCCGCCGTCTGGACGAGGTAAGACCTATCGCGTCTGAAATTGACTTCCTTCCTAATGCACATGGATCTGCGCTCTTCACACGTGGAGAAACACAATCCCTGACGACGGTAACCCTTGGTACCAAACAGGACGAGCAGATCATTGATACCCCATTGAAATACGGTTACAGCAAATTCATGCTGCATTATAACTTCCCTGGCTTCTCAACCGGCGAAGTGAAGCCTAACCGCGGTCCTGGCCGTCGTGAAGTTGGTCATGGTAACCTCGCTTTGCGTGCGCTTAAAAAAGTACTTCCTGTTGAAACGGACAATCCATACACCATCCGTATCGTATCCGATATTCTGGAATCAAACGGTTCGTCTTCCATGGCGACGGTATGTGCGGGTTCATTGGCGCTGATGGATTCAGGTCTTAAGATTAAAGCACCTGTTTCGGGTATTGCGATGGGTTTGATCTCTGACGAAGCGACTGGGAACTATGCAGTCCTTTCAGATATCCTTGGCGACGAAGATCACCTGGGCGATATGGACTTTAAAGTAACCGGTACCGAGCAGGGCATTACGGCTTGCCAGATGGATATGAAAGTCAATGGTCTTTCGTTTGAAGTATTGACAGAAGCATTGATGCAGGCAAAAGCGGGCCGTTTGCACATTCTGGGTGAAATGAACAAGACGATCACCGAAAGCCGTGCAGATCTGAAACCGCATACACCACGTGCCGTGGTGATCAAGATCGATCGCGAGATGATCGGTGCGGTGATTGGACCAGGTGGAAAAGTGGTTCAGGATATCCAGAAAGAATCAGGCGCAACGATCTCTATCGAGGAGAAAGATGGTGCAGGCTTTGTAAGTATATTCTCTGCCGATAAGACTTCCATGGATAAGGCAGTTTCACGGGTTAAAGGTATCATCCTTGTCCCTGAAATCGGTGAAATCTATTCCGGTAAAGTGAAGTCGATCATGCCTTTCGGAGCGTTCGTAGAGTTCCTCCCCGGCAAAGACGGTTTGTTGCACATTTCCGAGATCAAGTGGGAACGTCTTGAACAAATGGACGGTGTTCTGGAAGTAGGAGAAGAGGTGCAGGTCAAACTGGTCGAAATCGATAAGAAAACAGGAAAATACCGCCTTTCACGTAAAGTATTGTTACCAAAGCCTGAGAACAAAAAAGAGTAATTCAGTGTTCTTGTAGGCAGGAACGGTAAAAACGTCGTTATATAACATACTTAATAAAGACATAGATGAGACAGCTAAAGATCAGTAAGCAAATTACCAACCGTGAAAGTCAGTCATTAGATAAATATTTGCAGGAGATCGGTAAGGTGGATTTGCTAACGCCGGATGAGGAGGTGACGTTAGCTCAGAAAATCAGGGATGGGGACCAGCTTGCTTTGGAACGTTTGACGAAAGCGAACCTGCGTTTTGTGGTTTCCGTTGCCAAGCAATATCAGAATCAAGGTTTGTCGTTGGGTGACCTGATCAACGAGGGTAACCTCGGTCTGATCAAGGCTGCACAGCGTTTTGATGAAACAAGAGGTTTTAAATTTATTTCATACGCGGTTTGGTGGATTCGTCAATCGATCCTGCAAGCATTAGCGGAACAGTCACGTATCGTACGTTTACCCCTCAACCGTGTAGGGTCTTTGAATAAAATTTCCAAAACTTTCTCTGAGCTGGAACAGCGTTTCGAACGCGAGCCATCACCCGAGGAATTGGCGGAAGTACTGGAAATTTCGTCTTCCGAGGTAGTTGATACCATGAAGATCTCCGGTAGGCACGTCTCCATGGATGCACCATTTGTACAAGGCGAGGAAAACAGCCTTTTGGACGTTCTGGAAAACGACCTGGAAGACAAGCCGGATTCGGGCCTGGTGAACGAATCGCTCCGGAAAGAAGTACAACGCGCATTGTGCACGCTTACGCAACGTGAAGCGGACGTGATCGCCCTGTATTTCGGTTTGAACGGCGAGCATGCGATGACTTTGGAAGAGATAGGGGAGAAGTTCAACCTTACCCGTGAGCGCGTGCGCCAGATCAAGGAAAAAGCGATCCGCAGATTGCGCCATGTTTCCAGAAGCAAAGCTTTGAAAACCTATTTGGGTTAATGCATAGTTAAATGCGAACCTTCTAATTACTTTAATAGCCTCTTTCGGGAGGCTATTTTCATTTTCAGACACGGAAAGTTTTTCATGGCTATTTTACAACCCTTAATAGACATGGCCGAAATCTGCTACCGGCAGGGCATCCGGCATGTCGTAATATCCCCGGGCTCCCGGAGCGCTGCATTAACACTAGCTTTTGTGCGCCACGGAGGCTTTCAGGCGCACGTTTGTATCGATGAGCGTTCAGCAGGTTTTATAGCCCTCGGAATGGCCCAGCAAATCGATTCTCCGGTGGTTTTGATATGCACCTCGGGCAGTGCGGTCTATAACTTCGCTCCGGCCGTTTCTGAGGCGTTTTTTCAGCAAATTCCGCTGCTGGTTCTTACGGCTGACCGCCCGAAGGAATGGCAGCATCAATATGACGGACAGACGATCTACCAGACCGGCATTTTCGGCCAGCATGTCAAGCGTTCTTTTGAAGTTTCACCCGATTATCAGCATTCTGATGTTCAATGGGCGATCAACCGTATTACCAACGAGGCGGTTAACCTTGCTTCGATTACCCCAAATGGCCCGGTGCACGTCAATGTGCCCATTCGAGAGCCTTTTTACCCCATCTCCGGGGAAGATTTTCAGCCTTCGGAACAGGTGAGGGTTATCAAAAGACAGATCAACCAACCGGTATGGCCGCAGGGCGAGTGGGAAGAGTTGCTGGACGAGTGGGAGGACGCATCTAAAATCCTGATCGCCGGTGGACAGGGTAAGCCCGACCACGCATTGAATGCAGCTCTCACGCGCATTACGAACGAATGGGATATTCCAGTGCTAGGCGACTGCATTGCGAATCTCTCAGGAAGCGAGGAATTTATCCGTCACCAAGACCTTTTTTTGGGTGCGAAAGAGGCCGAAAACCTCCGGCCCGATCTGTTGATTACCTTCGGAATGTCGTTCCTCTCCAAGGAGTTTAAGCTGTTTATTCGTAAAAACCCGCCTAAATGGCATTGGCATATAGGAGAAGATGCTTTTCTAGCTGATCCATTCCAGTCGGTTACACGGGAAATCCCGGGAAAAGCGCAGCAATTTTTTAGTGACTTATTTGAAAAACTTGACTATCAATCGTTTGTTGAAAATTCGGAACTGGCTCATGACACGTCTTATCATGCATTATGGATGCAAAACGAACGAATAGCGCGACAAAAGAAGCTAGAAACGCTATCAAATCTATCGACGTTCAGTGATTTAACTTTGTTAAGTTCGATGTTTAGATACATCATTTCGGATTTTCAGTTACATATTGCTAATAGTATGTCTGTCCGCTACGCCAACGTGCTGGGTACAAAAAACAACTGGTCAGGCGTGTATGCGAACAGGGGAACGAGTGGGATCGATGGCTGTGTGAGTACGGCAATTGGTGCGGCGAAAGTAAATGGAAAACCCACACTGCTCGTTGTCGGTGATGTGGCATTTCTTTACGACCGGAATGGACTGTTAATTAACAGCCTGCCACAAAACCTGAAAATCGTTATGATCAATAATGCGGGTGGAAACATCTTCCGGATGATCGACGGCCCCGGAAGTTTGCCGGAATTGGAAACGTATTTTGAAACGCGGCACTCGTTTTCCGCGAAGCGTACCTGTGAAGATTCCGGGATTGCCTATTTTCAAGTTTCCGATCTGGCTGAAACGGACGCCACCGTGCAGGCATTCCTGAATGCCGACGGGATCGCGCTACTGGAAGGGTTCACGGATCCCGTCGAAAACAAGCGGGCATGGAAGGCGCTTAAGCACGCAATGCATAACTAAGGCTTATCAGCAACAGAAGTCGGGATTACTGGCAATTCGTCGCAGCTTCCGCAATGGCTAGGGAGTCTTTCAGCACAATTCCCTGTTTCCATATTTTGCAAGCCTCTGGAAGGTTCTTCCGGGCAAGGTACGTTTGTCCGGTCAAACCGTAGAGCAACTCCACAGGCTCTGCGATTTCAATGGCTTTGTTGAATGCTTTCAGGGCTTCGTCGGTGTTTCCTTGCTGTTGATAATAGATGCCCAGGTTGCGTAGTGCATAGCCATTCTCGGGCAACTTTTCGAGTGACCTTTCGATGAGCACCCGCGCTTCTTCGGGCTTGCCGGTTTGCAATAGCGCATAGGCTTTATTGTTGAGTGCATAGGGCTCGGCGGGATTGCGGCTCAGGACCTGGTCGAAATAGGCGATGGCTTGCGGCCATCGTTTGTTCTTGGAATCGATCAGCCCGAGGTTATTCAATGCCTGCGGCTGAGCAGGGTCAAGCGCCACAGCCGTTTCAAAATCCGATTTGGCTTCGGCATAAGAGCCCGTGCGGTAATAAACAGCGCCGCGGTTCACATAGGCTTCAACGTTTGTGCGGCTGAGTTTAAGGGCCAGGTCGTACTCCGCGATGGCCAGTGCAGGGTTACTTCCGGCGTCGAGCAGGTTGCCTTTGATCAGGTGAAAGCGGGTAGAGTCCTGATACTGCTTTGCGATGCGTTCCAAGTCGGCCTTCGCCTCGTTCAAACGGCCCAAATCAAGTGCAGCTTCTGACCGCACGAGATTCGCTTGTACCAAAGTAGGGTCGAGGGAGATCGCTTCTGACAAAATCTCGTAAGCCTCCCCGGTACGTCCCAATTTCAACAAAGTTATTCCCTTGTTGAGATAAGCGTCCGAAAAATCTGCATTTTTGGCAATTGCTTCGTCGTATAGCCTTAGCGCCTCGGCATAGTTCTTTTGGCTTAGCGCCTGGTTACCTTTCAGGAAAAAATCGGCAGCATCCTTTTTATCCTGCCCAGTGCAGCTTAGTAATATTAGTACTAATGATAATAGTACGTGTAAGGTATTCAATTTGAACAACATATAATTAGTAATGGTAAAATACAGTTATGCGGTACATTAAAGATATCCCTAATCCTCACTACAAAATCGCCCTGTATCAGTGGAACAGCAAGTACATTATTAAAATCGAGTCGGGTATGTATGAGCAAACTTACAAAATCGACGATTATGAACTAGCCTCGGCCGACGAGCTTGAAGCATGTATGGATGAGGCTTTCACCAATGCAGTGGCAATACGTTTTGATGAGATGCATACCGATTTTAATGGCACGCTGATACGCCATAATGTGCTTTTTTAGCTCAAACAGCGTATTTCTGACATGTGTAGGTATACGGTTTTAAAGCACTTTTCGTTAGATAGCAAACAATTTTAAGCGGTAAGTGAGGACCAAAATATTCTTTGTCAGGATATGGTAGACCACAAAAACTTAATTCAAAACTCCACCAACTCAGTATCTATGGTTTTTAAACGCAGCGCCTCCACCTTCGGAATGCTTGTATGTGTAGGCGCGTCTTCCGTAGTGGCCCAGAATACGCTTAGTATTACGGAGCCGGAAGCACATTTTCGCAACGGCCTCGAATATTATGCAAAGTCTAACTATGTGGCTGCCAGGCAGGAATTCGGGGATTTTCTGAATTCGCAGGACAAATTGCTCAGCACGAGCGACTACAATAAGGTAACGGCAGAATATTACGTGGCCGTAACCGGACTATATCTCAATTACCCGGAAGCGGAAGTGCAGGTCGACCGGTTTGTAAAGAACCACGCAGAGCACCCGAAAGCACAGCTCATTTACAGCGATCTGGGCAAATATTATTATGAGAATGGTAACTACGAAAAAGCCATTACCTACCTCGATAAAGCGGTGAATGGGACAGGGGCCGGCAAGCTGGAAAGTGCTTACCGGCTGGCCATGTCGTACTATAACACCAAACAGCCGGACCTTGCGCTTCCCTTATTTAATCAGGTAAAGAATGAGGCAGGTTTTGAGAATGCTGGCGATGCCTCTTTCTACGCGGGCGTTATCAATTATCAGAAAAACAATTTTGAAGAAGCTTACCAGGATTTCAAGCGGATCGAAGAGCATCCTTATTATAAGAATGAAGCTCCTAACTGGATTATTTCGTCACTTTACCAGCTTAAAAAGTTTGATGAGCTCTTGCAATACGGCGAGCGGATTCTGGGCCAGCAGCGTGGAAATACCAAGCTGGACGATGTAGCATTGTATGTGGCAGAAGTATATTACGAGAAAGGTGATTATGCTAATGCAGTGAAATCATACGAGCGTTATAAGCGCATGAAGCCGGGTGCTGTTCCCCCATCGGTAGCGTTGCATTACGGCCATGCGCAGTTTCGGAGCAATAATTTTGAAGGGGCGATCAGCTCTCTAAAGCCAATTGGAAATGGCAAGGATTCTGTTTCGCAGTACGCCTCTTATATACTAGGAATCAGTAACTTAAAGACGAATAATTTAAGTAATGCTTTAACGTCGTTCGGTAATGCTTCCTCATTAGACTTCAACCAGGTAGTAAAGGAAGAAGCCACCTATAACCACGCAAAAGTGCAGCTCGAACTCGGCAATAACACGGACGCCGTGAAAGAGCTGAACAGCTACATGACGAAGTACCCGGAAAGTAGGCATACCGAAGAAGCGACGGAATTAGTAGCAGAGGGATATGCCAGCGCAAGCAATAGTAGCGAAGCCATAAGGTACATTGAGGGCTTGAAAACAAAGAATGCTAAAATAAATGGTACGTATCAGAGGCTAACTTATAATCAGGGAGTGACGGATTTTAACGCCGGACGTTTCGAGCAGGCGATTGTTATGCTGGAAAAGTCGCTGAAATTCCCAATCGATCCGGAGTTATACAATTCGGCGACATTTTACAAAGCAGAGTCCATATATGGGTTGAAGAGAGTTGACGAAGCCGCTGTTCTTTATAATCAGATCGCGAAAAATTCCAAAGCAGGCATTTATGCGAAGAAGAGCCTGTATGCGCTGGGATATATCTATTATAACCAAAAGAAATACAGCCAGGCGCTGCCTTACTTCCGCGATTTTACCAATAACATCGAGGGAATGGAGCCGGATATGATAGAAGATGCGCATGCGAGGCTGGCAGATTGCTACCTTGCAGCGAAGAACTACAACGAGGCGATCCGGACGTATGAACAAGTAGCATCAAAAGGCAAAGTGGATAAGGATTATGCCCTGTTTCAGAAGGCCCGCGCTTACGTGTACATGAACCGCGAGGGAGAAGCCAAACGCCAATTCGAGCAGCTGATCAGCCAGTACCCGCAGTCGAAGCACCTTGACAATGCGTATTTCCAGCTTGCGGATATCGATTTTCAAAATCAGAGTTATTCGGCTGCCGTTAAGGGCTTCACGCGTATGATCAACGAAAAGCCCCAGAGCACATTAATCCCGGCTGCATTGTTGCGTCGCGCGCAGTCGTATTACAACTTACAGGTGTACGAGCAGGCAATCGTCGATTTTCGTAAGATCCTGACCGAACATTCCGATTCGCCTTCCGCCGAAAGTGCTCTGGAGGGTATCCAGGAAAGTTATTCAGCTGTGGGGCGCCCAGAAGAGTTCAACCAGGTATTGGGAGTGGTTCGTAAGAACAATCCGGGTAACGAAAAGCTGGAAGGTGTTGAATTCGACAATGTTCGAAACCTCTACTACGCGGAAAAGTATGATAACGCCATTGCCGCATTACAGGCGTTTCTGCAAAGCTATCCCGCGAGCAAGAATCAATACGACGCGACTTACTTTATCGCTTCTTCTTATGATAAGACTAACCGTGTCAATGAAGCACTTCAATATTACAGTAAAGTAGTTCAGCAAAACCGTTCGCAGTTTGTTGGCGCGGCAGCGCAACGTTCAGCAGAACTGGAAATTGGTCGGGGTAACTTTAATAGTGCTGTAACCAACTTCCGCGTGCTCTCGCGTAACGCTGAGAACAAGAAAGACCAGGCCGCTGCATGGACCGGTTTGATGGATACCTACTACACATTAAAGAGTTATGACTCGACGCTCTATTACGCGAAGGAGATCATCAATATGGGGAACATCGTGCCTGGCAGCATTGGCAAGGCTCAGCTCTACCTGGGGAAAGTGCCCTATGAGAAAGGTGATTTGAAAAAGGCAGGCGAAGAATTCAAAAGGATTTCGGCGTCATCCAAGGATGAATTTGGCGCAGAAGCTGCGTATTGGTCGGCTATGGTCCTGCTTAAAGAGAAGAAATATAAGGAAGCCGAAACCGCCATTATCGATTTGGGTAAAAACTTCGAGGGTTACGATTACTGGCGGGCACGCTCATTCATCCTGCTTTCAGACGTGTACCTGGGCATGAACGAGAAAGTACAAGCCAAGGCCACATTGAATTCCATCATTGAGAATTCGGATGACAAGGAGGCTGTTGAGCTGGCCAAGGAGAAGTTGAACAAAATCGAAAAGTAACCCGTGTATCACGGCTGTTTCATTAAACAGAAAAACTCATTATCCATGACGCATTCCAAGTTATTACGTTCTTCGCTGTTTTTGCTCACCCTGGGCTTCTCTTCCCAATTTGCGATGGCGCAACGCGGGGAGATCGAAAGCCAGACTTACGAGGTTCTTAAAGATAAAAGTATAGAATTTGCCCCTGCCAACAGAGTGTTTGATAAAGCACAACCTGTGAAAGGTGAAACGGGCAAGAAAAAGGTTTCCTACGAGATTGTAGACCCCGAAATAAATATCACATCACCAAAGCTGACGCCTGCTGTGGGCGTCGCATCCGACGAACAAGGGCGTAAGGACGAGCCCGATGTGTTGAACAATTACGTTAAAGCGGGCGGTGGTAATTATGGCCGGTTCCTCGGGGAGATATTTGTGGGAGGAAGACCGACGGAAGACCTCGCATTTACCACTCAACTCAAACATCTTTCGGCAGCAAACGGACCAGTTGACGGTAAGAATTCGGCCAATGCAGCTACGAGCTTCAAGCTGGGCGGAAAATATATCCGGTCCAAGTACAAAGTAGACGCTGACTTCAATTTTGACCGCAAAAACTATTATTTCTATGGCTACAAGCCCCAGCCTGATGGCGTGGTGGTTGACCGGGACACTATTCGCCAGACGATCAATCAGTTTGGCTTTAACCTGGGCTTCGAGAACACAGATGCATCGGTGTTGGTGGATTATTCGGTCAAGACCGGCCTGAATTCTTTGAAAGACCGTTACAATGCGTCGGAAATAGATTGGGGTACTAACCTGACAGCGTCGGTACCCATCTCGGAATCTTTCTTTGCAATGCTGGAAGCGGATGCTTACGTAACGCAGCGCGTCGATTACTTCACCTACAACCGCAACCTTTTTCGTGTTAAACCGACATTCAAGTACGTGAGCGACATGTTCTCGGTTTCGGCAGGTGTGAATGCTGTAAGTGAGACAGATAGTCAGCTCGACATTAACCGTACAAAAGCATTTCCTGCAATAAACCTGGATGTAACGCCATTTTCAGGCATTCATATCTTTGCCGGCTGGAATGGTGATATTGTTCGGAATACATTAAAAAGTATGCTGAGTGAAAATCAATGGCTGGGTCCTAATGTATTGATTATGAATACAGAAAAGACGTCAGATATCAGTGCGGGCGTTAAAGGTGAAACCGGTACAGGGATTAACTATGAAGGTAAAGTGGCTTACACTTCTTACCGCAACTTTTATTCGTTCAACAACTCGCTCACGGACACATCGCGCTTCTCGGCCATTTACGATCCGGGTAAGACGAAGGTGCTGACGATTTCGGCACAGGCAGGTTATAATTTCAATGAGTTGTTCAAAACATCTCTTAAAGCGAATTTCTTCGATTACGCGGTGGATAAGGTGGAAGAGCCGTGGCATCGGCCGGACCTTACTCTGAATTGGTTTAATGCCCTTACCATCAGCAAAAAGCTCTTCGTAACAGCCGATTTTTATATGTTGCGAGGTTTGAAAGCGAAAAATTTTCAGACGGGCGAGGTAACCAAATTGCCGGTCATTACCGACTTGAATCTTAAAATCGATTACCTGCTAACCAGGAACTTCTCTGCATTTGTGAACCTGAATAATGTGTTGGGCAAAGAGTACCAGCGTTACCAGTATTACCCACAGCAGGGATTGAACTTTATTGCCGGATTGTCTTTTTCTTTTTAACTTCGCTGAGATAACACCAAACATCGCTTCATGATAGCAGTTGAAACAGTCATCCGAAAACTCATTGGAGAATACGAATTCGTGATCATTCCAGGTTTTGGGGCCTTGCTTTCGCACCAGGTTCCGGCGGTGTATGACAGTAATTCGGGTATTTTCGCACCACCGGTCAAAAGACTGGCATTTAATGAGTACCTGAAACTGGACGATGGGCTGCTGGCAAATTACATTTCGCGTCATGAGAAAGTTACGCATGCCGATGCGGTGGAATACATTAAAGGCTACACCGATCGTCTCAGAACCGGTCTCGATGGAAATGGTGAAGTAAGCATTGCAGGGATTGGCGAATTCAAACAGAACGTTGAAGGCAAACTGGTTTTCGAACCTAACACTGGTAAGTACTTTAAAGACGAGTGGTATGGCTTCGAAAAGATCAAAGCCGTTGTAGCACAAGCAAGACCGGTTGCCGCATCAAACTCCACGCAATATGTAAGTGATGAAGTTGAGGTATTTGAATTGGAAGATGAGGCCAAACCACGTTTCCGCTGGACAGGTTGGGCAGCAGCGGCAATGATCGCCGGTTTGCTTTGTGGTTTGAGTTTTTTCCTGGTTAATACAGAGAACGAATATATTAAGAGCACGTTGAATCCGTTTGCGGAAATGTTCAGCCGGAAAGAAGCTACCGAGACCACTGTTGTTGCCAACGAAGCTGTGCAGGAGGCTGCACCTGCATCAGTGACGGAAACGGTTGTTGTTAAGGAAGATTCCATGCTTGTCGATTCGGTTGTGCATACGCCTGAAATGGCGGCAACTCCAGCCCCGGCAGTAGCAGCGCCGGTTGTTGAAGCAAAGCCTGCCGAAATAGCCTCTGCCAAGTTTTACGTCATCGCAGGTGCCTTCAAAGGTAGTCGGCAGGCAAAAGTTTTGCTCGCTCAGTTAAATGAGAAAGGTTTCACAAAAGCATTAATAATTCCAGGCGATGAAAGGAGCAAGAAAGTGAAAGTGGCAGTGGATGGCTTTGACAATGAAACAGATGCTTACCGCGCTTCGGCCCAGTTGAAATCGGTAATCGGTGAAGCAGGGTGGGTCTTTAAAAAGAAGTAAGGTTTAAAATACAGATATGCAGAATGGAGGTCGGTTGGCCTCCTTTTTTGTTGCATACGTTTTTTGTTACTTTTACGTTTTCCGAAAAGAAAACCCAGATTTTTGACTAAATGATCACATTACAGGCAGAAGACCGGCAACGAATCGCAGTTTCATGGGCGTGGTCCTTCGGGATTACCATTGCGATGTTGGGCCTATTCTTTTTCATCCGACTGAACTCATCACTTCCGAAGACCGAACCGATGGAATTGTTCGTGGAAGTGAATTACGGTACAAGCAAGGTAGGAAAAGGAGATGTTCAGACATTCAACAAGCCTAACAACAGCAAGGTCGCTGAAAACATGAAAGCGGACGCTGACGAGGTTAAAAAAGTAAAGTCGGTGGCTACGCCCAAACCGACACCGCCGACACCGCCTAAAATAGAGTCGCCAAAGCCTGCAAAAACGGTCGCTGAGAAACCCGCGATAACTTCTAAGGAAGAGAGCCCGGTTGAGGCACCGGAGAAGACTGACGTTAAAAAATCGACAGGAAGTGAGAATGCTTCCGCACCTGTTGCAAAGCCAGCCCCTGAAAAAGCTGTAAATAAAGACGCGTTGTTTTCGAAATCGTCAGGCAGTAAGTCGGGTAGCAACGGCACCAATGGTACAAAAACCGGTGTTGGAGGCAACAACAACGGTGATGATGCCGAGGGAGTGGGCGACAAGGGTTCTAAAACGGGAAGCCTTTTTGCAAAAACATACAAAGGTGAAGGCGGCGGCGGCGGTACTAACGTTGGGCTGAACCTTTCCGGGTGGAGCTGGTCGAGAAGGCCTGTTGTGGATGATAATTCCGATGCGACCGGAGATATTACCTTCAAAATTACAGTTGATAAAAACGGCCGCGTCAAAAGCATTATCACACAGAGTACGACGGTGACGGATTATGCGGTTGTTAACAAGTACAAAAGCGCTGTTCGCGACCTTACTTTCGTACCGAAGTCAGCTAATGTGCCCGACGAATCTATCGGTACTATCACCTTCAAAATACGTTCGCGTTAATACTTAAATGACATACCAGGAAACGATCGGATATCTGTATGACAGATTACCGGTTTTTCAGAATATCGGGGCCCGTGCTTTCAAGCCGGGCCTTACTACTACCAGGGAGTTATGTAAAGCCCTGGGTGATCCGCAAGATAAATACCCAACTATCCACGTGGCGGGCACTAATGGCAAGGGCAGCACTTCGCATATGCTTGCGGCAATCCTTCAAAAGTCGGGCTACAAGGTTGGACTGTACACATCGCCTCATTTAAAGGATTTTAGAGAGCGCATACGCGTAAACGGTGCATTTGTACCCGAAGATTTTATTGTAAAATTTGTCGATGATCAGAAATCTAACATTGATAGATTGTCTCCATCCTTTTTTGAAGTGACCGTGGCAATGGCATTCTCCTATTTCGGGGAGGCCAAAGTAGATGTGGCAGTGATAGAAGTAGGCATGGGAGGCAGGTTGGATTCGACCAACGTCATCACGCCGGAGCTTTCGGTGATTACAAATATCAGCTTCGATCATATGCAGTTCTTAGGGGATACACTGGGTAAAATTGCTGGCGAAAAAGCCGGTATAATCAAGGACAACGTTCCGGTAGTGGTGAGTGAGGACCAAAATAATGAAATCAGAGACGTCATGGTTGCTGCCGCCAAAAAAGCAAACGCCTCATTAATATTCGCTTCACGTGTGTATGAGGTAGTATATCAGGGCGTGCGAGAAGGCAAAATGCTCATTGATATTAAAGATAAAGTCTCGGGATCCAGGGTTGCGGAAGGATTGGCCACAGACCTGACCGGTGCTTACCAGTTGAAAAATATCGCGGGAGTCTGGGCTGCGAAGGAAGTTTTGATATCGAAGGGCTGGAAAATATCCGAGGATGCCCTGGCCGATGCATTACAGTCTGTAAGCGCTATCACAGGGCTTAAAGGGCGGTGGCAACAGCTGCGAACGCAGCCTGACGTTTATTGTGATACGGCACATAATACGGCCGGCCTTACCCTTACGCTAGCCCAGTTTGCGAGCGTAAGCAAAGGGGTGAAACGGTTCGTTGTTGGTTTTGTGGGTGACAAGGATATTTCCACAATGCTGTCCCTATTTCCCCAAGACGCAGCGTATTACTTCTGCCAACCATCTAATATGCGTGCATTAAAGGCGAAAGAGTTGCAGTCTATGGCGAGCGAGCATGGCCTTCTTGGCAAGGCATATGAGAACGTGAATGAAGCCCTTGAAGCCGCTATAAATGATTCGTTGCCCGCGGATGCAATCTACGTCGGAGGCAGTACTTTTGTAGTAGCAGACATTAAAAGTTTATAGCGTTTATCAAGTATAATGGCAAGAAGAAAGTTACATCATTACCAGGTCAGTGAACAAGCAAGAAATGTATTGCAGCGGGGAAAGCCGCTTTACTCGGAGATCAAAGGCAATTGGAACAAGCTTTATTTTAAGAATTCCAGTCCGATTGTTGTTGAGCTGGCATGCGGGAAAGGAGAATACACCGTCGGCCTGGGACAAAAGTTCCCGGAAAAAAATTTCATCGGCGTCGATATAAAGGGCGACCGCATTGCCCGCGGTAGTGCGTTGGCCGCGGAATATGACCTTTCCAATGTGGCCTTCCTGCGCGCAGGGATCCAGTATTCGGAGGAATTTTTTGATGAAGGTGAATTAAGCGAGATTTGGCTCATTCATCCCGATCCCCAGGTTCGCGATAGGAATGAAAAAAATCGGTTGACCAATCCCACGTTTCTCGCCCGGTACGCCGCCTTCTTGAAGAAGGGCGGCATGTTTTTCCTGAAAACCGACAGCACGTTTTTGTACGAATACAGTTTGCAGACCATTCAGGAATCGTCTGCTTTCCGGATACTAGAACACACGGACGATCTTTATCAGTCGCATTTGCTCGATGAACACCACGGTGTGCGAACGCATTATGAAGGGATTTTTACTGGCAAAGGCTATACAATTAAATATATTAAAGCTCAATTGTCGTAAAAGTAATAGCCCGTTCCGGCCATTACCGAAACGGGCTATTAAGTATTGCAATATCTGATTACTTGATTAAACTAGCGAAGTAGTAAACAGTTCTTACGAGCTGAGAAACGTATGACATTTCGTTGTCGTACCATGAAACAGTTCTAACTAGCTGAGTATCACCTACCTTTTGAACGCGCGTCTGTGTAGCATCAAATAATGAACCATAGCTGATACCGATGATATCGCTGCTTACAATTTCGTCTTCAGTGTAGCCGAAGCTTTCGTTAGAGGCAGCTTTCATCGCAGCGTTAACTTCTTCAATGGTAGTTTCGCGACCCAAAACGGCGGTCAACTCAGTTAATGATCCTGTCAGGGTAGGCACGCGTTGTGCAGAACCGTCCAATTTACCTTTCAGGGAAGGCAATACAAGGCCGATTGCTTTTGCAGCACCTGTGCTGTTAGGAACGATGTTTTGAGCAGCAGCCCTTGCTCTTCTCAAATCACCTTTTGGATGTGGCGCATCTTGAGTGTTTTGGTCGTTGGTGTAGGCGTGGATGGTAGTCATCAAGCCGTTTACGATACCGAATTGCTCTTCCAGAACCTGTGCCATTGGGGCAAGGCAGTTGGTTGTACAGGAAGCACCACTGATGATGGTCTCTGAGCCATCAAGGATATTGTGGTTAACGTTGAAAACGATTGTTTTCAGGTCACCGGTAGCAGGAGCAGAGATAACTACTTTTTTCGCACCTGCCTTGATGTGTGCGCTTGCAGATTCTGCGCTGGTGAAAAATCCTGTGCATTCAAGAACTACATCAACATCGTGCTGTGCCCATGGGATTTGTGCTGGATCGCGTTGTGCATAGATCACAATGTTTTCACCATTAACCACAACCGAGTTGTCCGTAGACTTAACATCGGCGTCGAAACGTCCTTGCGCAGTATCGTATTTAAGAAGATGTGCTAATACTTTTGGACTGGTCAAATCATTGATGGCTACGATGTCGATGCCTTCCATATTGTAGATCTGACGGTAAACAAGGCGGCCGATGCGGCCAAATCCATTGATTGCGACTTTAACTTTTGACATATCGAGGTAGATTGGTTATTTCAGCCGCAATATTAATAAAAATGTACGCCGATGAAAAGTATTGCGGGAAATATAAACTTACAAGCATTAAAATAGTTTCAACTAATTTAATTAGTAAATAGTCGTTGGATTGCTAAATTTATTAGTAGATCGGTTTTGAAATTTGCTAATTAAAATAGTAGCAATAAGTAGTTGCTTTGTATTGACACGTGGTTCACCTGCACTCTGATTTTGATGGAATATAATAATGTTCTATTATTGTAATAAGTCTTCTGTTATGCTATCAGGTGTATACTAGGTTTAAGAATATATTTCTTTTGTATAACGTAACTAGCTGTAAAACATAGGTTTAAATATTTTTTATTAATTCTATACTTTAACATGAATTTTACTGAACAAATTGAGAGTTACTGGACTAATCGGGAGCTATTGAAAGAAGAGTCTACGAAAAGCTTTATTCGTGATATAATCGAGGAGGTAGACAAGGGGAGGCTGCGAGTAGCCGAGCCAAATGCTAATGGCGGCTGGATAGTTAACGAAGCACTAAAAAAAGCCATCATCCTCTATTTCCCAATCCAGCAAATGCACATTAGCGAAGTCGGGATTTTTGAATACCATGACAAAATGAAACTAAAAAGCGGTTACGAACAGTTAGGCGTACGCGTAGTTCCGCCGGCAGTAGCCAGGTATGGAGCTTACATTTCCAAAGGCGTTGTACTAATGCCTTCTTATGTAAATATCGGTGCATATATAGATGAAGGTACAATGGTTGATACCTGGGCAACGGTCGGAAGCTGTGCACAAATTGGAAAGAACGTTCACCTTAGCGGTGGAGTAGGAATAGGAGGGGTACTCGAACCAGTTCAGGCGGCACCGGTTATTATTGAAGATGGCGCTTTTATTGGCTCACGTTGCATTGTCGTAGAAGGGGCGCGTATAGGTAAAAGAGCTGTTTTGGGCGCTGGTGTAACCATCACCGGCAGCTCTAAGATCATCGACGTAACCGGTAGCGAGCCCGTTGAATATAAAGGATATGTCCCCGAAGATTCCGTTGTAATTCCCGGAACATTGCCTAAGGAGTTCGCGGCTGGCACTTACCATGTGCCTTGTGCCTTGATCATCGGTAAGAGAAAACCAAGTACGGATTTGAAAACATCCCTGAATGATGCACTGCGCGACAATAGCGTAGCCGTGTAGTTGTCAGGAAATTCCACAAATAGCACAATCAGAGTGCGGTATGAAGGTTCATATCGCACTTATTTTTTGCCCAAATCAGAAGTTTACATTTATAACAAGCCCTGAATTGCTGCTTAATTTACAATAATATATTTTTGTAAATTTTAAGTTTACATTTTTATATCTAGTTATTTTGCTCTTCATGGTTAGTGATTTACATTTGTATTTATAAATATAAACCAAGATGGATTTAACAGATAAAATTAAACAGATACTGATTGACAAAAATACCACGCCGTCGCTTTTTGCAGATGAAATCGGGATACAGCGGTCGAGCATGTCGCATATATTGGCCGGGAGGAACAAGCCCAGTCTGGATATGGTACAAAAAATCATTAAGCGCTATCCCGAATTGGGACTAACATGGATTCTGGACGAAGAACCATTGCCAGAAATACAAAATCAACCGCCGTTAGAATCGCGTAAAAGGGTTTTTGCCGCTCCACAGGCCGCGCAGCCAAGTGTCGTCAAAGAGAGATTGCCGGCTTTACCTGAAAAGAAGATCGAAAAAGTGCTTATTTTTTATTCAGATGGCACTTTTCAGGAATTTAAACAAGGGTGACAAACAGCGGGACAGAGATTAAAAATCCTAGCAGTTTACTTCAAAAGGAGCACAGTACCTGTGATTTCGTGTCCAGCAGTCTTGATCACGTAGGGATAACTACCCGCGGACACAGGCGAGTTCTGATAAGTGCCGTCCCAAGGCTGGGAGTAACCTGTGGATTGAAAGATGAGTTCGCCCCAGCGATTATAAATACGTATTTGCTCGATTTGATCACTGGCGTTGAAAATCTCAAACGTATCATTATGACCGTCACTGTTTGGCGTAAAGGAAGTTGGGATATACATGCGTTTTACAAGATAAACTAAAACGCTGTCCTCGGCTACGCATCCATTTAACGAAGTCACCCTAAGATTATATAACTGCTTAGGTTGGACTGGGGAAATCAGCGCAACCTTCTCATCAGTCCCCGACAAAATACCGTCCGGCGGAGACCAAGCAAAGGAGTAAGAAGGCAAGTCCGGCGTTAGGAAGGGGCTGACTGAATCCTTACCTCCCTCGGGGATTCCTTTCTTTTCGGGCAGCGTAACGGAAAACTCTTCACGGCTAATTTCCATAGTATCTTTCCCGGCACAACCGGGCAATTCGTCATCGACTTCTAATATATATATACCCGTCTCCCGCACCGTAAGGCTGGCCCCTTTTTCCTCCAGCTCTATGGAGCCATTCCGCCAGGTTAGCTTTTGCTGCACATCAGCAGCTCCGCCATTTGCCAGCAGAACTATCGAATCGTTTACACAAAGCACTGATTTATTGGAAGATATAACAGCCATCTCAGGCTCTGTATAGGTAGCGTGGACAACCGACGACGTCGTATCACGCGAGCACTTTTTGGTGTAGCTTTTGATTACCGTGTAATTCCCCGAGTCCTTTACTGTAACGCTGGCGCCAGTCGCGCCGGGGATATTGAGCCCGTTCAATTGCCATTGATATGACCAGTCGGTAGAACTATCGGTGGTTAGCTCCACCAACGATTCGGGACAGAAACTAACTTCCGATATTTGCTGGCCATCTTGTTTAATCACCGGCGGCTCGGGCTGATCGTCATTACAATCAATCACGAGCAACTGAAAATCCCTGCGAACCACGCCGATCCGCTTGCCATTCCGAAACTCTTCACATTGTACCGTAAATACATACAGGCCCAACACATTGGTATTCAAAGTCAGAATACCAGATGCGCTGATCCGAAGCGGGCTGCTTCCCGGAATCACATTGGATAAACTCACACCACTTACCCAGGACACCAACGGATAGGAGCTTTTGGGCGACTGGGTTCCTGTTGCCTGGTTCGGGTTTGTATTTCCTCGCATGGGCGTTACCAGGGAGTAACGAAGCTCGTCTCGGTCGGCATCTGTGGCACTCATATTCATCGAAAAAGGCCTGTTAGCGCAAATGTATTGGCCATTGGGAGCTACAAATTCGGGGGATGAATCGATCAGCGAAAGGGGAGGGAATTCCAGGTAAAATACCATTCCGTTATCACCCGGATCTTCTATATTATTGATATCGTCGTTACGGCAACAACGCTCCCAAACAATGAAGTAACCCGCGGGGTCATTGTATTCCGAAGGGTCCAAATATATGTTTCCCTTATAATAACCAATAACTGTCTTCAACGACCTGCTACTCGCGCAGGCGCGGTTTTGATACGTAATCTCATCCGTACTGAGGTATTTGAGTGTTACGGAAGCCTTGTAACTATTGTTGCTTTTCTGATAAATATACAAGGTCGCCTGTGTATCGCGATTGCCGGCTACTGTCGGGGTGGGGATGATAAGATTGTTTTGATCCCAGAACTGGATCAAGGATATTTCAAACTGGCCGGTTAATCCGCCAGGCTTCATTTGCAGCTCGCCACCAACGATATGATTAGCGTAAGTTAACGGTGTAAACCAGATTAACAGCGAAAAAAGAAGAAATCGGAACCGTAGATCTTTCAGCATGCAGTGAGTGATTGGGTTAAGGCCGACGCTCTAAAATAGTCAATTAACAGTATATCATGAGATTAAGAACTCATTAATTTCGCCGTGTGAAGCAATATTTAAATTAATTGTGTCCAGCATACAATTTTCCCGAATTACCGGACAGCACAGGATAGTATGGAATTCAAATACCAATACTATTGCAAAATAATACAATTCGAATCATTAATTGTATATATCAAGTATGATTCGTGATAGGTACTTCAATACCAGCAACTTCCTCCTCCTCTAATTTATTTGAATTTTACTATTCCCTCCGGGCTTTTTCCCCGGGGCTTCTTTCCTGTATGTTCCGCCAAGCTATGCGCCTATGAAGAAACAAAAGTATGAAGCATTACACAGATCCATTTATTAACTATTCCAATCCTAAATGTATGAATCAACCTCGACAATTAAGATTTGACACCAGCCTGCGATCGTTCCGCAAATTGATGCTTAGCCAGGTGTTAATGGGTGTAGCGCTCGCCGGGTCCTATCAGACCAAGGCTGCCATTGCCACAACAGAAACTCACATTTCTGCTACCGTCGACCGGCCACTTGCCGGGAAAGTTTCCGACGAAAACGGCACCGGCCTCCCGGGTGTCAGCGTGGTCGTGAAAGGTTCCAGTACCGGAACTGTCAGCGATGCCGATGGCCGTTACTCGATTAATTTACCGGAAACAGGCAGCCCGGTTTTAGTTTTCTCTTTCGTCGGGTACGTACCAAAAGAGATTACAGTGGGAAATCAGACGTCGCTGGACGTTCAATTAGCTGTGGACAACAAAGCATTGGAAGAAGTAGTCGTGGTGGGTTATGGTACCCAACGCAAGCGCGACATTACATCTGCGGTATCCGTGATCAGTATGGAAGATATCGGGGAGGTTCCTAAATCAAACGTGACACGGATGATCCAGGGCCAAGCACCCGGGGTTATTATCAAACAAAAAAGTGGTACGCCAGGCCAGCAGTTTGAAGTAAAAGTCAGGGGTATCAGTTCATTGGGGGCTGGCAGTGATCCATTGTATGTAATTGACGGCTTTCCAGTGGGTATTTCGGTCGGTCAAAATCTCAACCCTAATGACATCGAGACCATTTCCATATTGAAAGACGCCGCCTCGACAGCTATATATGGAGCGCGTGGTTCCAATGGGGTGGTTCTGATCACAACAAAATCTGCAAAGGAAGGTAAAACAAATCTCAGCGTTTCTTTCGATTATGGTATTCAGAACGTGCCGGAATCGAGAAAGACCAAGGTATTGAACGGGCCTGACTTCGCACAATTCCTTCGGGAGGTTTACATTGGCCGCTACGTGCTGAAAAACAATGTTCAACCGACCGAGGAACAGATCCCCATCGACTTTCGTAATCCGGCAGACACGAAGTACTCCACAAACTGGTTTGATCTGATCTTGAACAACAATGCGCCTTACAAGGACGCCAACTTAACATTATCGTCCGGAAAAGGACCGATCAAGTCGGTGGTTTCGTTGGGTTATTATAAGGAAGACGGCGCATTGCAGTACACCGGTTACGACAGGGCATCCGTTCGGACCAACCTTTTCGGGGAGGTCAACAAGTACATCTCGATGGGTGTAAATGTGGCCGGAAGCTACTCTAAATCCAGCCTGGCGAGTACCGACGGCCGCAGCGCTTTGGTCGGCCTTGCGCTGATCAGCGATCCTCGGCGGCCTGCATACGACGAGAAGGGCGAACTGATTCCCTATCATCTCGGTGTTGGTGATATTTTTGGTTTTCCAAATCCTTTATATGTACTCAAAAATGTGAGCCGCAACCGCAACATCGCCGATGTACTGGCCAATGGTTATATCGAGCTTACGATTTTGCCGGGCCTGAAATTCCGTTCATCGGTAAATGCGAAAATCAATTATAACACCTATAAGGAATATGTTCCCTCAACGATCGGGAACGCCATTGCAACGCTTGCTAATGGCGCCCCGCCGCGGCTTGCCACGGAGCGCGACGATTCGGAGGAGTTGCGGAACTATGCTGCCGACCAGTTGCTCACCTATAACCTGAATATCGGAGAAAACCATCACCTCGACGCCATGCTAGGGTACACAGCACAGCAGGAAGTGGTAAAAGGGCTCTACGGTTCGGCCAATACATTTCCCGACGATCTGACGCCCTATCTCGGCAACGGCTCGATCCGCTCGTCTAACTCCATTGAGCGGAAATGGACAATGATCGCCTATCTGGCGAGGTTCAACTATTCATTCAAAGACAAATACCTGCTTTCGGCCACCTTCCGCCGCGAGGGAAGTTCACGGTTTAGCGAAGGACACCAGTTTGGCAATTTCCCTGCGGCATCCATAGGCTGGCGCCTTTCCGAAGAACAGTTCATGCCGAAAGCCGCGTGGCTCAACGACCTGAAACTGCGGGCCAGCTGGGGCATGACCGGCAACAACAGCTATCAGGTAAGCGCCAACAATAATTTTGGTATAGGACAAAATGCGGGCGACGATGGCAACTACGCCAGTTTACCATTCCTTGGGTTGAACAATTACATATTTAACAACACATTGGCTTCGGGCAAGACGGTAACCCGTTTCGCCAATCCTGAACTTACCTGGGAGAAATCAAAGCAGACCGACATAGGTTTCGACCTATCGACATTCGATAACAGGCTGGTTTTCACATTTGAATATTATAAGAAAATCACCGACGACATGTTACTGCCGTACAGCATTCCCGCCGTTTCTGGTTTTACGTCTACGTTAAAGAATTTGGGCAAGGTTCAGAACCAGGGGATCGAGCTGGCTGTCAACTACCGCATGAGAATTGGGCAGGTCAATCTTCGTACTAACGCGAACATTACTTTCAACAGGAACAAGGTATTGGCAATCCGCGGACAGAACGACTTCCTTTTATATGGAAGTCAATACGGCGGTTACAATATCCAGCAGGTTGGACGTCCCATTGGTATGATCTTCGGTTACAAGAAAATTGGCATATTCAACACCCAGCAGGAGATCAACGAATCACCGTTACAAGAAGGGGCAGTTCCCGGTGCGATGAAGTTTGCCGACTTGCACGGAGCAGCAGATGGCGGTCCGGATGGTATTGTGTCTTACGACACGAAGGATATGACCGAAATTGGTAATCCAAACCCCAAATTCAACTGGGCGTGGACAGTAGGTGGCGATTACAAGCGGTTCGATTTCAATGTATTGCTGATGGGCGCTTATAAGTTTGATGTTTACCGGAATATCGAGGCCTCGACGATGAACATGGATGGCGTATTCAACGTGCTTGAAAAAGCAAAAGACCGTTGGCGTTCACCTCAAAATCCAGGCCCAAATCCAGACGATAAGCATTCGCAGGGCGGGACCGACTATTTCAAATGGTCACGCGAGAGCAGCGACCGTTACGTTTACGACGGCACGCATACCTGGCTCAAAAATGTCACAATCGGCTATACCTTACCCAAAGTAAAGGGGGTACTTTCCGATGCAAGGATATTCATTAACGCGGCAAACCTGCTGATTATCACCAAGTATCCCGGAAACAACCCGGATGCCGGCGTAAGGGGTGGCACGGAACTCAACAACGATGACGAGTCATACCCTGTGCCGAGAACGTATTCAGCTGGCATCAAGATCAACTTCTAAATCGCATTAAGATGAAAAGAATAACAGCAGCCGGGATGATTCTCCTGGGAACGCTTATGTCTTCGTGCAGCGAAGACTTCCTCAACCAGTCGGATCCGACGAAGGTTGGGGTGAATTTGTTTTACAAAAATGAAGAACAGGTAAAACAGGCATTGAATGGCGTGTATGGTGGCGTGCAAAGCCTCACTAACACAGCTTACCTGTTTGGAGAGTTCCAGACAGACAATACCACGGTAGACCTTAATCCGGCCGACCGCGGTGGCGCCGGAAGTTGGGAGGCATTTGAATACGGGACGGTCAACTCCGGCAATGGCGAAATCGCCAACTTGTGGAATGGCTATTACTCCGTGCTGTACAACTGCAACCTAACGCTGGAAAAAATGGTCGATGCAGAAATGAGCGAAACAGGCAGAAAAGAAATAGAGGCGCAGCTTAAATTCCTGCGGGCATATATGTATTTCAATCTGGTGCAGTACTTTGGCGGTGTTATCATCGTAACATCCACACTTTCTGTTCCGGATCCGGCTTTTGACCTGGTAAGGTCAACCGAAGCCGAAGTTTGGGCGCAGATAGAAAAGGATCTGAAAGAAGCCGCAGCTGCATTGCCTGACAAATATACCAATGCCGCAGACAAGGGCCGGGCTACAAAGGGTGCCGCACTGAGCTTGCTTGGCAAATCGTATCTCACCCAGAAAAAGTATGCTGACGCCGTGACCACATTGAAACAGGTAACGGCACTCGGCTATGCATTGAATGCAAACTACGCGGACAATTTTGACCCTGCGCCGAGCAAGAAAAATGGTCCGGAGTCGATTTTTGAAATACAATACCAGGGTGATAATGATCTTGGTGAATGGAGCAATTTTGAATACGTATTCGCCCCACGGGTTTCCAAAGGGGCCGTAACAGGCTATGCAGCAGGCACGAACGGCGGCCGGAACGTTCCGACCAATGATATTATGGCCACGTATGAAAAGGGTGATTTGCGAAAAGACATTTCGTTGAAACCTGATTTCACGCTTGATGGGAAAGTTTATCCGGTGCCTTATGTATTCAAATACAATTACGCGCACACGATCGTGAACCGGACCAATACCAATTGGCCGGTACTACGCTATGCGGATGTACTGCTAATGTTGGCCGAAGCCATTAACGAGCAGTCGGGCGCCACGGCAGAAGCATTGGCTTATCTCAATCAAATCCGCAAACGCGCAGGCCTGGCTGACGTCGCCATTGCCGACAAGGTTGCTTTCAGGGCCGCTGTTTTGAAAGAAAGACGACTTGAACTGGCATTTGAAAATCATCGATGGTTTGACCTAAAACGGACCAAAACGCCGGCAGAATGGGTCGCATTTATGAATGCCCACGGCGCACGGGAACGTGCGAAACCGACAGTAGACCGTGGTAATGTGCCATTCAACTCGACAGACTATGTCTATACCGAGAATGAATATGTCCTGCCATTGCCTGCCCCGCAAATTCTGATCAATCAAAAATTGACTCAGAATCCGGGCTACTAAGGTGACAGAGCCTTTTAATGCACAGGAGAGACATGGACAATATGTCTCTCCTGTTAAATTTTATAACTAATCCACGAAACAAATCGTTACAGATCTGATAGATATTTCGTAATTGAGTCAGTTTTATATAAAATATTTAAGAAAATCATGAATATTTATCATTTATAGCAAGACAGAACAGGATACTATTAATCTGAACGCATTTTAGTATTGTATGATATTGCGGAATGTCGCCGCCGATATTCCTGAACCACTAACCCCTTGAACTGTGTTACTCCAAGCAACGGAAACTTTTTGGCTTTGGCAATTTTTAGGACGATTGCACCCCTTACTGGTCCATTTCCCCATTGGACTGCTTTGCATCGCATTGCTTTTTGAACTCATTGACTGGAAACACAAATCCACTGTCTTACGGGACGGCACGCGCATTATCACGTGGATCAGCGCGGGCAGTGCGGTAGTGGCTGTGATCTTCGGCTTACTGCTCGCCAGCTCCGAAGATTCCAGTGGCACTAACCTCGAAATACATCGCTGGGCCGGCATCGCAACCATGGTGCTTTCGCTGGCCACGGCATTTACACTGCGCTCAGGCAGCCGGAGCCTCTTCCGTGGGCTGCTGCTGACAACGGTATTCGGCGTTTCGTTCGCGGGGCATTATGGTGCCATGCTAACCCATGGCGACGATTACCTGTCGAGTGTGTTGCCCGGCGGCGAGACCCTGGAGCCGGAAGGCGATACGGAAGCCGATTTCGTACTGACTAATAACGGCGCATTAACCCCCGAACAAATACAAAATCTGAATGTGGAAGTCAGGACCATCCTGGCGCATAACTGTTACAGTTGCCACAGCGAAACCAAAATGAAGGGCGACTTACGTCTCGACAGCAAAGAAGCGATCATGAAGGGCGGTGAGAATGGAGTAGTGGTGGTTCCCAGCCATCCCGACAAAAGCGAACTGATCCGCCGGATAACACTTCCAAAAGGCGATAAGGAAGCAATGCCCACAAAAGGCAAACGCCTTACCGAAAAAGAGGTTAAAATTCTCCAATTCTGGATTGAGAAAGGAGCTCCCTGGCCGGATGGCAATGAAAAGAGCATTTACCGTGTGGCAGAACTCGCACCGCGTACGCCTCAGGTACCGGCGGCTACGGGTGATCTGAATAAGCCCGTTGATCTTTTCGTAAATGCCTACTTCCAAAAAAACAAAATCAGCTGGAAACCGGTTGTGGATGACCGCGTTTACATCCGTCGCGTTTACCTCGACATTGTGGGCCTGCTCCCACCACCCGAAAAAATCGAAGCATTCGTGACTGACAACCGCGCCGACAAACGTGAGTTGCTTGCAAAAGAACTTTTAGCACAGAACGACGCATATGCACAGCATTGGATGACATTCTGGAACGACGCGCTCCGTAATGATTACGACGGCACGGGATACATTACAGGCGGGCGATTCGGTATTTCGAAATGGCTTTATGCCAGTTTACAAAACAACAAGCCATATAACTGGTTTGTCAAAGAGCTGATCAGCCCTGATAAAGAATCCGAGGGCTTCGTGAAGGGCATCAAATGGCGGGGCACGATCAATTCCAGCCAGCGCACCGAAATGCAGGCTGCTCAGAATGTGGCGCAGGTATTTCTTGGGTTAAACCTGAAATGTGCTTCATGCCACGACAGTTTCATAAGCGACTGGAAACTGGCAGACGCTTATGCATTCGCCAACATTTTTGCCGACACATTACTCGAAATTAACCGCTGCGACAAACCGACCGGTAAGATCGCGGGTACCCGTATTCTTTACCCCGAACTGGGAGAGATCGCTGTCAATACGAGTACTGAAAAACGGCTGCGCCAGCTTGCCGATTTTCTCATCCAGCCCAAGGACGGGCGATTGTACCGCACGCTGGTCAACCGCGTATGGGCGCAATTGATGGGCCGTGGTATTGTAGAACCTGTGGACGCGATGGATAACCTGCCGTGGAGCCAGGATCTGCTCGACTGGCTGGCTTCCGATTTTGTAGCGAATGGTTATGACATCAGAAGACTTATCTATACAATCGTAACGTCGAAGACCTACCAGTTGCCGTCCACGTCCGTCAAAGAAGCCGGCGACATTGTGGCCAATGACTATAAGTTTACCGGCATGGTTCGAAGACGACTCACTGCCGAGCAATTTGCCGATGCAATCAGTACGGCCTTCACGCCGATGTATGCGGATACCGCGCTTGCTGTGAAAAAACTACCCGAGGACATTCGGTCGCGTTTGCCATTTCCCCGCGCAGCCTTTGTGAAGAACGATCCATTCCTCACTTCTCTGGGTCGGCCAAATCGCGAAACCGTGAGCACCAGCCGGACGTCGCAAGCCAACTTATTGCAAGCATTGGAACTGACAAATGGTTCCAAATTTACCGAGACATTAAAAGCCGGTTCCAAAGTCTGGAAGTCGCAATATCCCACATCCGACTCTCTCGTCACCGCGCTTTACCGTAAGGCGCTGGGCCGCTCGCCGGTTCCGAAAGAGCTGGCAGCAGCAAAGAAAATACTTGGACCGGCCCCGAACGAAGAAGGGATCCAGGACCTTGTTTGGGCCATCGCACTTGTGCCCGAATTTCAATTGATATATTAAATGTAATGTACTTATTAGCGATACTTACAGTATGAAATGAATAACACTTTCAAGACATAACATAAATTTAGATAATATAGTTATTATTAATAATATAGTATTAACTAAAAATATAAAAAGTATTGAAAGTATTTAATTTAACTAATTGAAATAGAACGAAATAAATATTATTAAAATGAGTGTTCAATGGAATAGGAGGGAGTTTTTACAACGTGCCAGCGCAGCTACGTTGGCTGCCCTGGCGGCAGGAGCTCCCGTATCAAACCTGCTATCGTCGTGTCGGGGGAAGGCAGGAGCTAACTCCACGGCAGACACCGTGATTCTTTTGTGGATGGCGGGAGGGATGGCCCACACAGAAACTTTTGACCCGAAGCTGTACACGCCATTTGAAAAAGATATGGAAGGCAACCGCGTTTTGAGTACGTTCAAATCGCTGCCGACTAAGCTTGACGGCATTCATTTTTCAGAGGGTTTGCAATCGATAGGGCAGGTGATGGACAAGGGCACATTGATCCGCTCGTACGTCGCTGCCGACATGGGGCACATTCTTCATTCGCGGCATCAATATCATTGGCATACCTGTTACGAGCCACCACAAACCGTGGCCGCACCGCATATGGGCTCCTGGATTGCGAAGGAGCTTGGCCCGAAAAATCCGGTTATCCCGGCATTCGTTGACATCGGTCAGCGCTTTACCGTGGGCGAGGCCGAAGAGCTCAAAGCCTTCCATACCGCTGGATTTCTTGGCAATGAATTCGGTCCATTCTTTATCCCCGATCCAAGCCAGGGCCTCGAAAGCGTGCGCCCTCCCGTGGGTATGGACGCCAGGCGGTTTGAACGGAGGAACCAGTTATATAATGAATTGATCAACAACAGCCCGGTGGGCGAATTCGGCAGCGACTACCAGCGTGAATCGTTGAAGCGTTCGATGGAACAAGCTTACGCATTGCTCAATTCGCCTGAATCGAAAGCTTTCGACCTGAGTACCGAGCCTAAAAAGAGTTACGATATTTATAATACCGGTCGTTTCGGACTGGGTTGCCTGCTTGCTCGTCGCTTGACCGAACAAGGGGCCCGCTTCATCAGCGTTACCACAGAATACGAGCCGTTTAAAGGTTGGGATACACACGAAAACGGCCACACGCGCTTAGAAGATATGAAAAAGCAAATAGATGGTCCAATAGCACAACTCATTAAAGACCTCAACGAGAAGGGCTTACTTGACCGCACAATGGTCGTTCTCGCAAGTGAATTCAGTCGGGATATGATGGTGGAAGGCCGTCCTGACGCCAAAGTAAAAGAACAGGTTGCTCAGCCGGATATTCTCTCGGACCTTAAGTTCTACGGAATGCACCGCCATTTTACCGACGGCTGTTCGATGTTGATGTTTGGTGGCGGTATCAAGAAAGGGTTTGTTTACGGCAAAACCGCTGATGAACGTCCTTGTAAAACCATTGAGAACCCCGTCAAGATAGATGGGATCCATCAGACGATTTACCATGCACTAGGTATAGCACCCGATACCCAGTATGAAATCGAAAAAAGGCCATTTTACACGACGCCGGATGGCAAAGGACTGGCCGTAAAGGAGTTGCTTGTTTGAAAATTGATCCATAGTGGTGCAGGTGCATGTTAACCCGGGGATCATCAGTCTTGTCCGTCGGATTATCATGTTTGGATTTGTCGGATTTAAAGACAATCTTGTCTTATCAAAATCCATCTTACACCACTTTATTTAATCATCCCATGAGCGCCACAAAGTTTTTTCACTCTGAGGACATCTATAACCTGCAATCTCCACGGGAGATCGTACCAGTGCTGGTACAAGTTTTCCAGCCCAAAAGTGTCGTCGACTTTGGTTGCGGATTAGGGACGTTTTTATATTGTTTCAAAGAACAGGGCGTTCCCAAAGTGTTGGGAATGGATGGCGATTGGGTGGACAGGAGTTTACTAAAAAAGTATCTGGACGAAAACGAATTTATAAGTACTGATCTGCAAAAGGCCGATTTAGTTCACAAAGAAAGGTATGACCTGGCCATAAGTCTTGAAGTCGCAGAACACTTGTCCCCTGAAAGTGCCGACAGGTTTATTGAGAACATGACTTCGCTCAGTGATAACATCGTTTTTTCAGCTGCCATACCCGGCCAGGGAGGGCAAGATCACGTCAATGAGCAGTGGCCCAGCTACTGGATCGCCAAATTTGAAAAGCATGGCTACTTCTGCCATGATATCCTCAGGCCATATTTCTGGAACAACCCAAACGTACTCTGGTGGTATAAGCAGAATATACTCGTATTTTCAAAAGATCCTTCCTTTACATCTTCGCTCAAACTCCCGAGGATTTTTGATCTTGCCCATCCGGAAATGCTGAAAGCGAATTCAGAGACATTGAGCGGCTTCCGGTTTGCTTCTAAATTGTTTGTAAAAGCTTTGTTGAAAAAAATGGGAGTAAGAAAGTAAAATGTCTTACCCATTATAATGCTGTTGGAGTTTCCTTAAACCCATAACAGCATCTTGGAAAACAACTTCATAAAAAAAGTGTAAAAGGACGTATTGGCAGGCAATACGTCCTTTTACACTTTATTACATCCCAGGAACATAAAAACAATACGGCGTGCCTGTCCCCGCAGCATTGGTACCTGCCACACAAACCGTTGCGCCATCCACCGTAGTAATGTAGCAGTCGCCCCCGTTTGGCACCAGAGTTGCTGAGCCTGATGTAACGTAGAAATTATAAGTTGTGCCAGTTCCTCCTGGGATTTGCGTAAACTGCCACATGTTGGATGGTGCATAAAAGAGTGTCAATCCCGGATTCGTAATTACCGGCGGATCGAGCAGGAGTGCGGCTTTCTTCGTAATCGATTTGGCTAGGTTGATGGTGCCTGATTCCGAAAGTGCAGGCATGTATGCAATTGTCGGATCGGTGGCAACCTGTTTGCCGTGTTCAGAATTGCTGGCCATTGCCCCAGAAAAACCTAATGTCGCTAACATTACAAGCAAATAAAAACGTGTTCTCATAACATTTGTAGATTTAATTGTAAGTATTAAAACAATATTATCTACAATAGTAATAAAATACTTTGTATCTAAGTAGTTAATTAGATCAAATTGACAATAAATTGTATTTATCGGTTACTACCTCAACCATATCCGCTCCCTTTCGCGAGATACTCCACATTCCTGCGGCACTACATGTAATCTTTCCTCAGCAAGAGGCTTGCGGTATATAAGATATATCCAAAAAACTCATGTTAATTAAATATTACCGAAAACCAGACAGAGCAGGACAGTCTGTTGTTTCATTCCTTCTAGTATTGCATAAATGTTACTTTAAATATGAATAATTGTCTTTTATACATCTATGAGACATTTATTTCTAAAAGTATTCCAAATCTTAATCAACGATAACTTATCCGTTTTCCAGGCATCGCGCCGGGGGAACAGGCCCATTTCGTAGCCAGACGAAAGCGATATTTTTAAGAATTGTTGCAAACGATCTCTGCCAAACTTCCACAATCCCGACAAATTGTTCACTTAAACCGATAACTATGAAAATAAAAAGCTTAACCGATTAACCCGTTCTCCCGAGCATTCCAGCGATGTCCGGGCCTCTGCTAATTACTAAATCTAAAAATGAAGCTTATGAATCAATTTCGACAATCTCCTTATTGTGCTCGATTGAATTCTATCCTGAAACTTTCTGTGGGCCAGGCGCTCATCGGAGTTGCGTGTGGATTCAATGCGATGGCCGATAATAATTTAAATCCTAATCCGCTGGTTGTCGGCAACCATGTCACCGCCGACCGGACGATCAAAGGGAAAGTCACAGACGATGCCGGTGAAAAGCTGCCCGGCGTAAGTGTGGTGCTTAAAGGCACTACGATAGGCACCGTGTCGGATGCAGACGGTATTTACACCATCAACGTTCCCGACAGAGGGGGCGTGCTTATATTCTCGTCCGTAGGCTTTCTAAGCCAGGAAGCAACGGTTGGCAACGGCTCTACGATAGATATCAAACTTACCACCGACGCCAAAGCATTGACGGAAGTGGTAGTTGTCGGTTATGGTAGCCAGTTGAAAAAAGAGATTACAGGGTCTGTTCAAACTGTAAAAAGTGAAGAACTGAAAGATATTCCGGTGTCGCAGGTTACACAGAAACTGCAAGGGCGTCTGGCCGGAGTTCAAATCAACCAGACTACGGGTAAACCAGGGCAGGGGATGGCAGTGCGTATCCGCGGCCAGGTTTCGGTTACCGCTGGTAGCGATCCACTTTATGTAATTGATGGTTTCCCTATCACAGGTACAATAGGGCAAATGAACCCTGATGAAATTGAGGATATTACCATTCTGAAAGATGCAGCCTCCACTTCACTTTATGGTTCGCGTGCGGCCAACGGCGTTGTATTGATCACCACTAAGCGTGGCACAGCGGGCAAAACCAGTGTGAGTTTCAGTGCTTACGGTGGTATTCAGAAAGTTCCGATGAGAGGCCGCGTCAAAATGTTGACCGCGGAAGAATTCGCACAATTCAAGAAGGAAATGTTCGAGGACGAAAACAAGGCTGTTCCCGCTGAATTTCAGAACCCTTCGCAATATCACGACAAAAACAATGACTGGTATGATGCATTGCTACGCACTGCGCCTATTCAGAGCTATAACCTGTCCATTAGCTCCAACAAGGAGAATATGAGAACGTCGCTCGTGGCAGGTGTATTCAACCAGAAGGGAGTTGTCCTCAACAACAACTATAAGCGCTACTCGTTGCGTATGAACTCGGAATATGATATTTCAAGTAAAATCAAAATCGGCTTCAACGTAGCACCGCAATTTGTGTACGATAATACGCCAAGAACCGACGGTGACCGCGGTACCGGTGTGCTTTTCAATGCATTGCATACGTGGCCTGTAATGCCTATCCGCGATGCAAATGGAGAACTGACCAAATTCAACACGTTCCCGGGAAGTACTGGTAACATCTTCAACTATCCCAACTGGGTACGTGCCGCCAATGAGCTGACGAACGAATCGAAGATCAACAAGTTGCTCGGTAACACTTACCTGCAGTACGTTCCAATCAAGGGACTTACGCTGAAAACGACGCTGAACATCGAAATGGAGAGCAACAAGTTCTTCTTCTTCAATCCGTCGACAGCGACCAGCGCGATCAACGTGCCGATCCCGACCACCGCCGTCTCTATCCGTCAGAACTATCAGAACTTCTCATGGCTGAACGAAAACCTTGCAACCTATAACCGCAGCTTCAACGGAAACCACAATTTCGAGTTGCTCGCTGGATTTACACAGCAACGCTTCCGTCAGGAATTTGACCGTATCACAGCCAATACTTATACCGATGACCGCCTTCCTACAATTCAAGGGGCGCTGAACATCGACCGCGGCGGTAACTTTAACGTGAACGGTATTTCAGGTTCCAATACATTCAACGGTGCCAATGAATGGGCGCTGATGTCGTATATTTCCCGTTTGACGTATAACTACAAAGGTAAATACCTCTTCACCGCCGCTGTGCGGGCAGATGGTTCTTCCCGTTTCGGTTCTGATAACCGATGGGGTACGTTCCCTTCCGCTTCTGTCGGCTGGGTTGTTTCGGATGAGAACTTTATGCAGGCCATCCCGAAAGTCTCATTTGCAAAATTCCGGGCAAGCTTCGGGGTGATCGGTAACAACAACATCGGTAACTACACGCAATACGCTCTGGTGAACAATACGACCAATGCAGTATTCGGAAACACTGTGGCAACCGGTGCACAAGTGACGTCGCTCTCGAACACCAATCTGGGTTGGGAAACCACCAAGCAGTTTGATGCAGGCCTTGACTTAGGTCTTTTAAATGATCGCATCCAGTTGGTCTATGACTTCTACACGAAACGGACGACCAACCTGCTTTATGCCGTTCAGATCCCACAGGAAGCCGGCTTTGCTAATTACAATGACAATATCGGTGAGATCAAGTTCTGGGGACACGAAGTTTCACTTACAACGCGCAACCTGGTAGGCAAACTGAAATGGACAACCAATGCCAACATTTCATTCAACCGCAACGAAGTAGTGGAACTCGCTCCGGGCATCGACCGCGTATATGGTAGTTTCCACATTACACAAGTAGGCAAGCCTTTCGGGCAATTCTACGGCTTGGTGAAAGAAGGTTTTTACACGAGCAAAGAAGAGCTGGCCAGCAGTCCGATCATTCCTGGACGCTCGGCTATCGGAACCATCAAATTTAGTGATATCAACGGAAGCGGTGACATCACTAATGGTGGCGATGCTGACGACCGCACGATCATCGGAAACCCATTCCCGAAATTCACATACGGACTCACCAACACCCTGAGCTATGGAAACTGGGATTTCTCGGTAGTGGGATCAGGATCGCAGGGTAACCAATTGTGGGTTCGCCACCTGTACAGTACTGCCAACCTCGACGGTGTGTTCAACATGGTGGCAGGAGCGAAAGATCGTTTCCGTGTGAAAAATGGTCCTAACCCGGTTACCGGCGCTCCAGAAGCTCAAACGGTGATCACCACTGGCAGCGGTATGTACGGTGCCACCAACAATGGCGGTAACTACACGGGTGTGGAACGTGACTGGAACAGCTCTCATTTCCTGGCAAATGCTTCTTACTTTACTATTAAGAACATTACACTGGGTTACAACCTGGGTGGAATCAACAAGTTGTTTAAATCTGCGCGTCTTTATGCGAGCGTGCAGCAGGTTTATGTATTTACCAAATACTGGGGCGGACCTAACCCTGAAACCAGCGCACAAGGCGACGGACAGGGAGATGGTGGTAACCTGAGCCAGGGTGTTGACCTTTCGAACTATCCTGTGCCACGCACCTGGACATTGGGTGTAAACCTGAACTTCTAAGCGTGACTTGTAAAACCTCTCATTTAAATCCGAAAAAAATGAAACTAAAATATATAGCGGCGTGGATCCTGGCAGCAGGTATGATGGCAGGATGTGGCGACGACTTCCTGACGGTCATCCCGGAAACTGCGTTGAGTTCCAACACCTTTTTCACCTCGGAAAGCGATTTCAAGCAGGCGGTCAATGCTACTTATGAGCCTTTTCGCCAGATGTACAACGAGCGTGCCTGGATTTTGGAAGAAATGCATTCCGATAATACTTACTACGCTCGTAACGTATTGTATGGCGCGGTGGACCCGACTGAAAACGTAGCGGATTTTGCCGTACCCACAGCCAATGGCGTCACCGCCAATGATAACGTATTGGTGCAATATCGCCTGAACTACCGCGTCATCGCACGGGCAAACCAGGTCGTCGCATTGATCGACGGAGTGGACTTCGATGCAACGTCAAAAGCCAACCTCAAAGGACAAGCTTTGTTCCTGCGTGCATTTGCCTACTTCGACCTGGTCCGCCTTTTCGGCAAAGTACCTCTTCACCTTACGCCGGTGGTCGGCCGCGAAGATGCGCCATTAAAATTGTCGACGACCGAAGAAATTTATGCTCAGATTGAGAAAGATGCCAAAGAAGCTGCTGCTGGTCTTTTCGACAAAGCAAAACAGGAAGCGGGCCGCGTGACTTCGGGCACTGCGAAAATGTTGTTGGCCAATCTTTACATTACCCAGAAGAAATGGCCCCTGGCTGAACCGCTACTGAAAGAAATTGTAGCAAGCGGCCAATATGCGCTGATGCCCGATTACAATGATGCATTCTCGACCACAGGCGGTAACAAAAACAACAAGGAATCGCTTTTCGAAATCCAGTACATGGAGGGATCGTCGGGGTATAACGGTAACCAGATTTATCGGTTCATCCCATCGCCGATCACCGCTGTTGAAATCGCGCCGATTACCGGTACTTCCAATCCACAGCCAACATCTCAGGAAAGTAACAACATTCCAACACCTGACCTGATTGCTGCTTACGAAACGGGAGATAAAAGAAAGGACATTTCGATCGGTTATGTAACATTAAGCGGATCCCTGGTCGAAAACAAGACCTATCCTTATATCAAGAAGTACGCGCGCACGCACGCCCTGCACAATAATACCGGTCAAAACTGGCCTGTTTATCGCTATGCGGAAGTGCTGTTGTTCCTGGCTGAATCGTTGAATGAGCAGGGCAAACCCGCTGATGCGGCTGTTTACCTGGATCAGGTTCGTGCGAGAGCTGGTCTGGCTGCAACCAAAGCAGCTTCACAGGCAGATATGCGTGAAGCGATCTTCAAAGAGAGAAGGGTAGAGCTGGCTTTCGAAAACAAACGCTGGTTCGACCTCACCCGCACAGGTCGCGTGAAGGAGATCATCGGCGCATATGGTGCCAAAGTGAAAGCAAACCCGCAGGCATATTACTTCCCGAAAACAGCCGTACCACCGCCAAATGCATTCACAGTGCTGGACGACTACTACGGTCTGCCAGCTGTTGAAGCCGCATTGACACCACATTTCTGATGGTTACTTGAAGAAACAAAAGTGCAGCAGGGTCAACCTCGCTGCACTTTTTGTTTGATAGTGTAATTAACTTCTACTTATCGGGCCGATACCCCACACAACAGGATAGTCGCATGGATGTTTCGCTCTAATATTGCAATTATCAGATTATTTAAAGTTTTAGTTTGCTTTATTTAAGAAGGTCTTTAACCTGCGAGCCAAAGGCATCCCGATGCTTCATCCTTTTATCAAATCATATTTACTTAAACTCTGAGCTGTAAGATGTACACAACAAAACAATGGTTAAAACTTCCGATGACACTTGCGGTGCTGCTCGCCGTGGGGGTCTTTTGTGGAGTGATGCTAAGTAACCGCACCGCCAAGCACCGTCCCCCCGGCTCCAAGGTTGATAAAATCAAGCTACCGGACGGCTTCAAAGCCGACCATTTATACAGTGTTTCGGAAGAAAAAAGCGGCTCGTGGGTTTCCATGACGTTTGACAACAAGGGAAGGATGATTACTTCCGACCAGTACGGCGGACTGTACCGGCTGGTATTACCGGCGATTGGATCCACGGATAAGCCTCAGGTAGAGACACTTAAAATTGAAGGAGATACCGCGAAAGTAGCAATGGGCTATGCCCACGGATTGCTGTACGCATTCAATAGCCTTTACGTGATGATCAATAACCGATCGAACGCACGGTTCCCGAAAGGAAGCGGACTCTATCGTTTGCAGGACACGGACAATAACGATCAGTACGATAAAATCACACTCATCAAACCACTGACAGGCGAAGGCGAGCACGGCCCGCATAGTATCGTAATGGCGCCGGATCAGAAATCGCTGTTCGTAGTGGCCGGTAATTTTACCGACCTGCCTAAAATGGACATCTACCGTCTGATGCCGAACTGGAAAAACGACAACCTTTTCCCATTCATCAAAGACCCGCGCGGCCATGCTACCGACCGCAACGCACCTGGTGGCTGGATCGCGCACACTGATCCCGAAGGAAAAAGCTGGGAGCTCTACACAGCCGGTTTCCGTAACCCATACGACATCGCTTTCAACGAGGCAGGCGATCTTTTTGCTTATGACTCGGATATGGAATGGGATTTCGGAACGCCATGGTACCGTCCAACCCGTGTTTGCCATGCCGTGAGCGGTGGTGAATTCGGATGGAGAACAGGCTCTGCGAACACTTCGCCGGCATTTGCCGATTTCCTGTCACCGGTAATGAACATCGGTCAGGGATCGCCTACCAACCTTATTTATCTGAAAGACGCCCGTTTCCCTGCGAAATACAAAAACACATTGCTCGCATTCGACTGGAGCTTTGGTATTGTTCACGGTTTGCACCTGAAACCAAGCGGCTCAACTTACACCGCAGATCACGAAGAGTTCCTTTCAGGAGCGCCGCTTCCATTGACAGACGGTGCAATCGGCCCTGACGGCGCATTGTACTTCCTGACAGGTGGCCGCCGTTTGGAATCCGACCTGTATCGTGTGTATTATGGCGATTATAAGAACATCGCACCTGGTTCGAACGTCGTTACGCCTGTTATCACCAACGAGCACAAGCAACGCACTGCTATCGAGGAATATCATGTTAAAAAGGATCCCAAAGCGATCGACCAGGCTTGGCCATTGCTAAAAAGTAGCGACCGTTTCCTTCGCTATGCGGGCAGATTAGCCATTGAGCATCAACCTGTTGACCAATGGGAGAGCAAAGTTTTCGCCGAAAAGGATCCGCAATCGATTATCTATGCAGCCATTGCATTGGGCCGTCAGGGCGATTCGACCAAAGTAGGAGGGCCCCTGTTGAAAAAACTGGCAACGATTGACTACACCAAGCTGGACGATTTGAACAAGCAAGCGCTTTTGCGCGCGGTGGAAGTGATCCTATATCGTACCGGTCAGCCGGACGCTGCAACCAAATCGGCAATAACTGCTTACCTGAACCCGAGATACCCATCGCCAAATGCGTTGCAAAACAGGTTTTTAGCGAAGATTCTTATCACGCTAGAAGCGCCCAAAGCAGTGGAAAAAACCCTGGCACTTATCTCGAAAAACGAGAAGTTTGACGATAAGGACAATGAAATGGTAACCGCCTCAGCCGACCTTATCCTTCGTAATCCCCAGTACGGTCTCGACCTGGCAAGTTTGTTGGAAAAAATGCCGCCACAACAGCAAACATTCTACGCCATCATGCTCAGCGGTGCTAAAACCGGCTGGACACCGGCATCGCGTGAAGAGTATTTCAAATGGTTCCATAAAGCATTCAGCTACCAGGGTGGCCGCAGCTACATTGGTTTTATCGATAAGGCACGTCAGTTGGCATTAAAGAACGTACCAAGCGATAAAGTTGCATATTACAATAAACTCTCTGGCTCTGAATTACTTACAGGAACAGGTAACGATCTCGTTAAGCTCTACACGCCAAAAGGTCCTGGCCGTGCCTGGAAAGTAGAACAAGCTGTGGAGTTGGTACAAGACAGTCTGGCAAACCGCGATTTCGAACGTGGAAAGCAAATTTTCTCTGCCGTTCTTTGCAGCCGTTGCCACACAATCCAGGGTGAAGGTGCGGATGTTGGTCCTGAACTGACACAGCTGGGAACGCGCTTCTCCGTAAAGGATATGCTCGAAGCCATAATCATTCCTGATAAAGCTGTGTCGGATCAATACGCTTCCATTTCTTTCCAAATGAAAGATGGACAATCGATCGTGGGACGTGAGGTGAACCAGGATGCCAACTTCTATTATGTTTCTCAAAACCCGTTTGACACTAAAACGATCCGGAAAGTGGCGAAAAAGGATGTCGTTTCCAGCAAAATCTCCCCGGTATCGATGATGCTTCCAGGCTTAATCAACGGTTTGAACCCGAGCGAACTACGCGATCTGGTGGCTTACCTGATGGCAGGTGGTAACAAAAACAACCCGATTTATACCGAATCTGCTTCCGTTAAAGGCGGAAAATAGATCACGGGATATTTAGAGTAGATTATAATTTATTAGGCTTAAGATAGTGGTGCTACGTGTCGACTAGGGTGTCTTTCAAGACAAAATGGTCCGGTAGCATCACTACTTTTTTACGGATAGGTGATATTCCGTATATAGCACCGGATTCTTCGGCTTAAATCGCGCAACAAAATACTTAATCTACATTATACCAGTTAGTTAATCTTAAATGACTCAAATTTCATCCCGTCGGAAGGCCTTGAAAAACATTGCTGCCAGTGCAGGGCTAACCACATTCTCAACGTCGCTGGCCGGTGCATTTGCCGCTTCGGAAAAAGCACTGGGGCCGCAACTGAATGGCAAAATCAACCATTCGGTTTGCAAATGGTGTTACAGCAAGATTCCGCTCGAAACCTTTGCGCAGCAATGCAAGAAGATAGGGCTCACCTCGATTGAATTGCTCGGCCCGGAAGAATGGCCAGTGATCAAAAAATATGGACTTACCTGCGCATTGCCCTGGGGCGAGGGACTTACCCGGAGTATTGACAAGGGCTTCAACGATCCGAAAAACCACGAGGAACTCATCAAGGGATTTGAAGATGTAATCCCAAAGGTGCGCGCTGCCGGTTATGACAAAATTATTTGTTTCTCTGGAAACCGACGAGGCATGTCCGACTATGATGGAATCCGTAATTGTGCAGAAGGTATCCGGAAACTGATTCCAACCGCCGAAAAGCATAATGTGACCCTGGTAATGGAGCTGTTGAATAGCAAGGTCAACCATAAGGACTACATGTGCGACCGGACAGAGTGGGGGGCAGCCCTTTGCGAAGCGGTTGGTTCCGAGAAGTTTAAATTGCTTTACGACATTTACCACATGCAAATCCAGGAAGGTGACGTAATTGCGACCATTAAGAAATACCACAAATACATCGCCCATTACCACACCGGCGGTGTTCCGGGCCGACATGAAATCGACGAAACACAGGAGCTTTACTATCCGTCGATCATGCAAGCCATTGTGGAAACCGGTTACAAAGGATTCGTAGGGCAGGAGTTTGTCCCGAGCCGGGGCGACGATTTGGCTTCATTGAAACAGGGTGTCACCATTTGTGATATCGCCTAGCATTGACATTCAATATTTTACAATATGCCAACCAGAAGAAACGCATTAAAAAATATCGCCGCAGGGACTGCTGCAAGTGCCGCAAGTCTCCTGTCGATTTCGGAAGTATTTGCCAAAAACGAATCAGTTTTAGGCACTAAACTCGCTGGGAAAATCAACCATTCGGTTTGCAAATGGTGTTATGGAAAGATCCCGCTCGACACCTTCGCGCAGGAATGCAAGAAAATCGGTATTACATCCATCGAACTCCTTGGGCCGGAAGATTGGCCTACATTGAAAAAATACGGACTGACTTGCGCATTGCCAAACGGTGCTGGTATGGGTATCGAAAAAGGCTTCAACGATTTGGCATTACATGATGAACTTGTCAAAAGTTACGAGGACATTTTTCCAAAACTAAAAGAAGCTGGTTACAAAACAGTTATTTGCTTTTCAGGCAATCGGCGCGGCATGTCGGACTACGATGGAATGCGAAACTGCGCCATTGGTTTGCGACGGTTGATGCCGTCTGCGGAAAAGCACGGCATTACGATGATCATGGAGTTGCTCAATAGCAAAGTCAATCACAAAGACTATATGTGTGACCACACTTCCTGGGGTGCTGGTCTTTGCGAGATGGTCGGCTCGGAAAACTTCAAGTTGCTTTACGACATCTACCACATGTCGATCATGGAAGGCGACGTCATCGCGACCATCAAGCAATACCATAAATACATCGGCCATTATCACACCGGCGGAGTTCCAGGTCGCGCAGAAATCGACGAAACTCAGGAACTGTATTATCCGGCCATCATGAAAGCAATTGTAGAAACCGGTTTCACAGGCTTTGTCGCTCAGGAATTTATTCCGAAGCGCGAACCGCTGGCCTCTTTGAAGCAGTGTGTGGGGATTTGTGATGTCGCCTGACGTATTTTCACGGCTATTATTCCAAAAAACGGCGCCATTTCAGCTAATGGCGCCGTTTTTCGTTAAAAATCAATTTTGCCAGCCCGATTTCTAGTAATGAAAAGAACTAGCTAACACCGCTGTTTTTGAGACAGATAATCTGATAAAACCCCAAATACAAGCGCCTGAGATTTCGATAAAATATCAAAACCCGATATCATGGACGAATGATGCAATTCTCGGCGGCCATAACAATGGGTATGATCAAAAATAATGAGTATGATTAAACATTAGACAATGCGGGTTCAAATATAAATGTTGTATAATTTATATTATGTTAAATAGACCTTCAAAACAAATAGAGCGCCGGCATAAACCGGCGCTCTATTTGTTTTATTGATAACCCTATCGATTACTCGTCGATACAGGCTACTCCTTTTGCTGCGAATTGTTCGAGAACGCCATTCAGGTTAGTAAGGTTGTCCTTTGCCTCAGCTTCGTCCTTAGCCTGGATTGCTTTTTCGAAGTATGGCTTAGCCTTCCTGAATTTACCGCAAACACGGCCTTCGACTTCCTTACCACGTTGCTGGTATTCTGTCATGTTCATATTATCTACTTCGCCTTTCAGCTGTACAGCTTCGTTGAAGTAGAAAACACCAAGGTTGTAAAGCGCATCGTAATTAGTCGCGTCGATCTCCAGCGCTTTCTTGTAATTGAGAACGGCTTTGTCGCTAGCTTCCTTTTGTTTTGCTTTTGCCTCAGTCAACTCTTTTTCCAGTCCAGCTACGTCCTGACCTTTAGCAGACTCCTGTGCCGTTTTCAATTCGCCTTCGAGTTTCGCTACTGCCTCGATGCTCTCCTTTTTCTTTGCAGTTACATCAGCAAGCTGGCGTTTCAAATCGGCATTTTTAGGTTGCTTCTTGGCCAACGCGGTAATACGTTTTACTTCACCGTCGTAAACCGCGATCTTGTCTTTCTCCGCAGCGATATTTTTTTCAGCAGACCCGGCGGCATTAGTACCTGCTCCTGCCTTAGCGGTCAATTGCTTCACCTTGTCGGTTGAAGTTCTGTACATGTTATCGTACAAAATAGCCAGGTTTACCACATTTTGAGTGTTTTTTGGATCAGCAACCGCCAAAGCTTCGAGTTCTTTGATTGCTTGGTCTTCCTTACCTGAGGCCAACAAAATGTTCACAACTTCCGCTTTCAAGTCCTTGTTCCCGGGAGCCTGAGCCAGACCTTTGTTCAGGGTTTCAATTGCTTTATCGAAATTGTTTTCTGAACGATATAGCTGAGCCAATCCGTAGAAAACGCTGGGGTCTTTACCACCATTAGCTGCATACTTTTCAAAAGAAGTTTTTGCAACATCTTTCTTTTCAAGTTGTTGCGCAGCGATACCACCATAGAGCGCGGCCAAAGTATCTTTCTTATTGATTTCCTGCGCCGCCGAAAACATTTCCAATGCACCGGCGAGGTTCTTCGACTGGTATTTTTCGGCACCTTGCTTCACGAACGCGTTGAAAAGCTGCGAACCTTCGCCACCAGCCAGAACGTTGCTGGCCTCTTTAGAAGATTTACCGGCTTCGCCTTTTTTAGTAACATCCAGCTCAACAACCTTTTTATAGGCTTCCAACGCTGTTTTCGCTGCACTGGAATCTACTTCTGAACCTTGCAGGGCTATGTTTTCATAAAGTTTCGCGCGTTCCAACCAGAAGGTAGCTTTTGCGCTTGCTTTCGGGTCTGTTGCATCTTTATCGCTTTTTTCTTTCTCCTTACGAAATCCATCTACCAGAGCCTTGTTCACAGCAGCGTCCTGCGCGAACGCAGCACAGCCGAACAGGCTAAGTGCAGAAACAAAAAACAGTTTTTTCATAAATATTAACTTTGGTTGTGATTGATTGTTCGAGTCCTAAATATAAATCTATTAATGTGATTTTTACAAAAATCATGCCTCTGCGTCGTCGGAAGGCTCTTCATCCTCCTCCTCGTCGTCGTCAGCGACATCTTCTTCCTCGTCCAGCTCATCATCAGACACAATGATATCATCCGCCGAAGCACCCTCTATCTGTGCTACCGGTCTGAGTACTACGTTGCCGTCTTCATCCAGCTCTTCTTCCGCCTTTTCGTCGGGGTCTTTCAGGATGCGGGTTACCGAAGTGATTTCATCCGAATTGCTCAGACGGATCAGCTTCACGCCTTGTGTATTACGTCCAGCCTGGCGAATGTCTAATACGCTCATTCTGATGGCGATACCGTTTCGGGTAATGATCATCAGGTCGTCTTCCTCTGTTACTTCACGGATGGCAACCAGCTTACCCACCTTGTCGGTCGCATTCATCGTTGAAACGCCTTTACCACCACGGTTTGTAACCCTATAACTGTCTATTGCTGAACGTTTTCCAAAACCATTTTCCGATACAACCAGCAGTTGCGCATCTTCCCGGCTGATACAAACCATACCAATTACCTTATTGCTAGCCTCGTTCAGGTTGATACCGCGAACACCAGCTGCGGTACGGCCCATTGGTCGCACACCTTTCTCGTTGAAACGAACCGCGCGGCCGGCAGCCGAAGCGATAACAATGTCGTTGTCACCATTCGTCAATGCTACATTTAGCAAGCGGTCACCCTCGTTGATTGAGATCGCTATGATACCGTTCGTACGCGGGCGAGAGTATGCTTCGAGCAATGTCTTTTTAATAGTGCCCTGCTCAGTACACATAATGAGGTAATTATTGTTGATATAATCCTCATCGGACAAAGTTTTGACATTAATCACCGAACGGATCGAATCACCGCTTTCGAGGCTGATCAGGTTCTGGATCGGGCGACCTTTTGAAGTTTTGCTTCCTTCGGGCACTTCGTAAACCTTCATCCAGAACAGTTTTCCATATTCGGTGAAGATCAACAGGTAGTTGAGCATTGTCGCGGAGAACAAATGCTCGGTGAAGTCAGTATCCTTGGTTTTTACACCGCGGGAACCTACCCCTCCCCTTGTTTGTGTACGGTATTCCGAAAGCGGCGTCCGTTTGATATAACCTTCCCTGGAAATGGTAATCAGCATTTCCTCGTCGGCAATCATGTCTTCATCGCTAAATTCTTCTGCCGAGAATTCGATCTTCGTTCGCCGCGCGTCACCGTAGCGTTCCTTGATGTCGATCAGCTCGGTTTTGATGATCTCGTACTTGCGAAATTCGTTGGCAAGAATATCTTTCAAATCGGTGATCAAAAGCATGATCTCTTCATACTCCTTCACGATTTTCTCTCTTTCCAGACCGGTCAGACGTTGCAAGCGCATTTCGAGGATCGCGCGTGCCTGGATTTCCGAGAGACTGAATTGCTCCATCAATCCGTTCTTCGCTGTTTCAGGATCGCGTGCTGCCCGGATCAATGAAATCACTGCATCGAGATTATCGAGCGCGATCAACAAACCCTGGAGAATGTGTGCACGTTTTTCAGCTTCACGCAATTCATACTCGGTCCGGCGGGTAATTACCACGATCCGGTGATCCACATAATGCCTGATCAAATCTTTCAGGTTCAGCAACACAGGGCGACCTTTTACAAGCGCCACGTTATTCACCCCGAAGGAGGTTTGCAGTGGAGTGTATTTGAACAAGTGGTTCAATACAATATTCGGTATCGCATCCTTTTTCAGATCGAAAACAATGCGCATACCTTCGCGGTCCGACTCGTCACGGATGTCGGAAATACCGTCGAGTTTTTTATCGTTGATCAACGACGCGATCCGTTCGATCATCGCCGCTTTGTTGATCATATAAGGAATCTCGGTGACGATAATTTGCTCACGGCCGGTCTTAGAAACCTCAAACTGCGCTTTGGAACGCATGATAATGCTACCGCGGCCGGTTTCCATGGCAGAACGTACGCCATTGTAACCATAGATGATACCACCTGTCGGAAAATCCGGAGCTTTTACATACTCCATCAGCTCCGGGATTGTAATGTCGCTGTTCTCGATGTAAGCGAGCACGCCGTCCACGACCTCACTCAGGTTGTGCGGCGCCATGTTGGTAGCCATACCTACGGCGATACCCGAAGATCCGTTTACCAGCAGGTTGGGGAATTTAGCGGGAAGTACCGTTGGCTCGCTCAACGAATCATCGAAGTTGGGCTGAAAGTCAACTGTATCTTTTTTAAGGTCGGCCAGGAGCTCGTCGGCAATTCTTTTCAGTCTTGCCTCGGTATAACGCATCGCAGCCGGGTTGTCACCGTCGACAGATCCGAAGTTACCCTGACCATCCACAAGCGGGTAGCGCAGCGACCACGGCTGTGCCATACGTACCATCGTATTATAAACGGAGGAGTCGCCATGCGGGTGGTATTTACCTAAAACTTCACCAACGATACGAGCCGACTTTTTATGGGACCGGTTGTAGCTTACGCCCAAATCGTCCATTCCGTAAAGGACCCGCCTGTGAACAGGTTTCAGACCATCGCGAACGTCGGGCAAAGCGCGGGAGATGATAACGGACATCGAGTAATCGATGTAGGCTCCACGCATTTCATCCTCGATGTTAATCGGGATAATGTTTTCACCAGGAGATTCTGCCATAGAGAATTAGAAAAGAATCAAAATTTTAAATTGAGCGAATCGATAATATGCAACTGCCCAACGGATTAATACAAACTTATCGGTACTAAAAAGTCAAATTTCGCTATTTTAAAGCATTCTAACAAACTATCTTTTGTGCTATTTTGCCCGTGCGGGCGTATATGCGTGACAATCCGCCCATTACCTCTCAGAAATTCCGAAGGAAAACTAATTTGGCATCTATCATTAAAAATCCCGTTCTTCCAGCTTATTAGCAAAAGCTTAATTTTCGACAATTTTCACCTATGCCTTTACTATTAACCTTTATCGCAATCCTTGCGCTTATTGTACTTATTGCCTGGTTCAAAATCGACACTTTCATTTCCTTTCTGCTGGTTTCCATCGCTCTCGGGCTAGGTAGCGGGTTGGATGTCGAAACGGTTAGCAAGGCCATCCAAAAAGGTGTGGGAGGGACTCTGGGCGACCTTGTACTCATAGTCGGGTTCGGGGCGATGCTGGGGAAGATGGTGGCTGACAGTGGAGCGGCGCAGCGCATTACCGACGCACTCATCGGGCTCTTTGGAAAAAAATACATTCAATGGGGTATGGCGCTTGCCGGGTTTGTGATAGGGATACCACTTTTTTACAATGCGGGCTTTGTCATTGTGATCCCGCTGATTTTCATGATCAGCGCAACCGCGCGTTTACCATTATTATATGTAGGTATTCCAATGTTATCTGCATTATCGGTAGCGCACGGGTACCTCCCACCCCACCCTTCCCCGGCGGCGATCGCGAGCCAGCTCCATGCCGACCTGGGTAAGACCCTATTATACGGCATAATCGTGTCTATTCCTGCTATCGCTATCGCCGGCCCTATTTTCGGAAGTACCTTGAAACGTTTCCAGCCCAAGCCTGATGAAGACTTATTTGATGTAAAGCCAAGACCAACGGCGGAGCTTCCCGGACTCGGCATTAGCATTGTTACTGCACTGCTTCCGGTGTTTCTTCTTACAACCATGTCGGGCATCAAACGCATTTACCCGGAAAATAAACTGATCGGCCTCCTTGCTGAACCCTATTTCGGCATGCTCGTTTCGGTTCTTTTCGCCGCATATGTATTAGGCGTGAAGCGCGGGATGAACATGAAAAAGGTAAGCAAATCGATGGAAGAAGCATTCAAGGGTGTTTCCACCATTTTGCTGATCATCGCCGGTGCAGGCGTTTTTAAAGAAATCATGACCGCTAGCGGCGTGAGCACCTACATTGCCGAGAACCTAAAAGGCATGGACATTTCCCCGCTCCTGCTTAGCTGGGCAATTGCGGCGGTTATCCGCGTTTGCGTCGGTTCCGCCACTGTAGCAGGATTAACCACAGTAGGCATCCTGGCACCATTGCTCGCCAATTCTGCTGTACCGCCAGAGCTCCTCGTACTGGCCATTGGTTCAGGCAGTTTGATGTTCTCCCACCTAAACGACGGTGGCTTCTGGCTCTTCAAGGAATACTTCAATCTAAGCATCAAAGACACGATCCTGACTTGGTCCGTTATGGAAACAATTGTGTCAATTATGGGTTTACTGGGCGTTTTAGTGCTAAATTTGTTCGTGTAAGGCTGCCGAAAAAACTAAGAGGAACCCGGCGTTACCGGCGGAGTTCGGTATAAGCAGGCCTTGGCCAGCGGAACTCTAAAGAACCAGCCGTCGAGGTTCGAAGCAGGCCTAAGCTGACGGAGTACCGTATTACAGGACCCAAGCCGACGCTTCTAAGTCGTTTTCCGTCCGTTAAAACGGACGGTATTAGATTTTATATTCAAAAAAGGGTATGAAGAACGCTGTTGTGAATCTTTGTATTATCGCCTTGCCGTTCGAGATTAATAGATTAAGATTGCTAGATCCAGCTCCAAATCAACAAGATCAAGAATGACAGATCAAGATCAACAGTCTAATAATTGCTTAAAATCAGAAGAATAAGATCAATAACAATAAAATCAGTAGCCAATCACCCCCGTTCGTTGAACCGAACGGCACTTCAATTCTCTTTACTATTATGGACAATACACCTGAATCAAATTTCGCTGCCCTTGGCCTTAACCTCCCCCCTGCCCCGAAACCGGTCGGCGTTTATAAACCTTTGTTAATCGTTGACAAGCGCTGGGTATACGTTTCGGGCCATGGTACTGTACAGGATGACGGTTCCCTGATCATCGGCCGGATCGGCAAAGACCTCGATGCGGAGCAAGGCAAGCTCGCCGCACGTCAGGTAGGCCTGGCGATCTTATCGACGCTGAAAGCCAATCTCGGAAGCCTTAACCGTGTAAAAAGAGTGATCAAGGTCCTCGGCATGGTTAACGGTACAACTGATTTTGAAAGACATCCCTATATCATCAACGGATGCAGCGAGCTCTTCGCCAAAGTTTGGGGTGAAGAAAACGGCATCGGCGTAAGAAGCGCCGTAGGCATGGGCACGCTGCCTGATAATATTCCGGTAGAGATCGAGGCGATGTTTGAGCTTGAAGAAAAGTAATTTTAATGATTGAATAGTTTGTTTTGTCAGCAACCCTCACTGGGCAACAAGTCCTAATTAGACCCTGATTTAATGAATATTCTTACATCGAAGCATTCAATCATTCACTCATTGCACCGGCGACCCGGTCAAAATTGAAACTGCATGTCCTGGTACCAGCTAACCAACCCCGGAGAAGTAATCTCTCCCTCGCTCCTATTCTATAAAGACCGCATTGAAAGCAATATCCGTAGTATGGTGAATATTGCGGGCTCGCCGGAAAGGCTGGTGCCGCATGTGAAAACCCATAAGTGCCCGGAGGTTGTCGAAATCCAACTTTCTGCTGGTATATCGAAGTTCAAATGCGCAACCATCGCGGAAGCAGAAATGGTTGCCGGGGCCGGCGCACCTTGGGTGCTGGTCGCCTACCAGCTCGTTGGCCCAAATATCGATCGCCTCTTTGCGCTTCGCGAAAAATTCCCGGCCACCACTTTCGCTTCGTTGGTCGATAATGAAGCAACCGCCACACAACTGAGTGAAGCCGCTCTTGCACGCGGGCTGCGTGCAAGAGCCTTTCTGGACGTCAATAACGGCATGAACCGTACCGGGCATGCCACCGACGAAACACTGCTTTCCTTGTATCGGTATGTGAACAGCCTGGAAGGTCTTTCTTTCGGCGGCGTTCACATTTACGACGGCCAAATCCGCAACCCTGAATTTTCGGAACGCAAAGCTGCGGCCGATGAAGCTTTCGAAAAAGTACTCCCGCTCCTCGATCGCATTGAAACAGAATGCGGCTATGAGCCGATGATCATCGTCGGAGGTTCGCCTTCATTTACAGTGCACACGCTTCGGCCGGATGTATATTTAAGTCCGGGAACCAATGTGCTATGGGATTGGGGCTATGGCGATCGCTTCGACGGCCAGCCATTCGAACACGCCGCGCTGATCATAACCCGCGTCATATCCAAGCCAACTCCCGGGACCATAACCGTCGATCTCGGGCACAAAGCGATCGCCGCCGAAAACCCGATTGAAAACCGATTACGGCTACTGAATTTGTCGGAATACACCCTGCTGAGCCAAAGCGAAGAACACGGCGTGATCCAGGTAAACACCGACGTATGGGAAGGCATTCAGATCGGCGATGTCTTTTACGCCCTACCCTACCACATCTGCCCGACCGTAGCGTTGCACGACTTTGCAACCGTGATCGAAGACGGAAGTGTGACAAGCGAATGGAAGATTACCGCACGCAGCAGACGCATAACTATTTGATTTTGAGAAGTTTGATGATTCGATGAGTGAATTTTGAATGAGTGAATGAGATTGAATTTTGAACGATCCGATGAGTGTTAGAACAACCCAGAGCTCGAATTCAATTCAATTCATTTCAATTGTCATACCATTTTAAGCCTGAGTGTCCAATCCTTCAATTCAAAATCCAATCACTCACATTCACTCACATTCACTCATTCACTCATTCACTCATCCACTCATCCACTCATCCACTCATTCACTCATTGACCAATGTTCCTCTTTGACGCCCACCTGGACCTTTCCATGAACGCCGTGGAATGGAACCGGGACCTTACCCAAGACCTTTATTCGATCCGCGAACGCGAAAAAGACCTCACCGACAAACCCGATCGCGGGAAGGGAGTCGTCAGCTTTCCCGAAATGCGGAAAGGCAATATCGGCATTTGCGTAGCCACGCAAATCGGCCGTTATATCAAACCCGACAGCAAGATTCCTGGCTGGCATTCGCAGGCGCAGGCTTGGGCCATCACGCAGGCGCAGGTTGCCTGGTACAAAGCCATGGAAGATGCCGGCGAAATGGTGCAGATCACCGGACTGGCAGGGCTTCGTAACCACCTCGAACTTTGGCAAAATGCCGAATCGACGGAAGGCCTGCCTATCGGCTACATTCTGAGCCTCGAAGGTGCCGATTCATTTGTAAGTCTCAAAAACCTCGAAACCGCTTATGGTTACGGCTTGCGCGCCATCGGACCCGCGCATTATGGCCCGGGCGTATATGCCTATGGAACGGATTCTGATGCTCCGCTAAGCGAAAGAGGCAAAGACCTGCTCCGCGAAATGGATCAACTGGATATGATCCTCGACGCCACGCATTTGTGCGATACGGCATTCTGGGAAGCCATGGATTTGTATCGTGGGCCGGTATGGGCGAGCCATAACCTGGTGCGCGCCATCACCCCGCATAACCGCCAGTTTTCGGACGAAATGATCAAAGTGTTGCTCGATCGCGGCGCGGTGATCGGCATGGCGTTTGATGCCTGGATGATGATCCCCGGCTGGATACGCGGTAAATCGACACCGGAAAATACCGGCCTGAAAATCGAACATGTCGTGCAGCACATCGACCACATTTGTCAGATTGCAGGCAATGCATTGCATGTTGGGATCGGTTCCGACCTCGATGGCGCTTACGGCAAAGAGCAGTCACCTGGTGACATGGACTCAATCGCAGATTTGCAGACCATCCCTGCACTACTTCGGCAACGTGGTTACACGGAAAGCGACATTGAGCATATTATGTGGCGAAACTGGGTCGGTTTTCTGGAAAGAAACTGGGCTTGACCACATTAGCCCACTCATTTAGAAGAATTTATTAAATCTAATAAATTCTTAATATAGCACTAAAAGGAGTTCTCAAAAAAGCTTCGCAACTTGGTATCATGGTTGCGAGGCTTTTTTATTTTTATAGAAAATATTAACCCTACTTATTTGTAATCATTTTAAATAAGAGCTATTTTTGACAAATTAAATCAGCGATCTGAGTTGATTTGGTAACATCCCGCCAAATTCAAGTAAACAACAATGGGCAATACATATAAAATTTTCTTCCGAACCCACATTCAGGCAAGCAAGTCGTTGCAGCAATTGCATGACTGTCTGAAACAATTGAATGTTAAGCACTGGGCCTACGATTTTCAGGATTTTCTACTGACCCTGACTTCCGAACTATCTGATTTCACACGTATCCAGTTGGCATTGCGCTCCGCGGGATATGTATGCCACTTTATTAAACTCGAAAACATAAATGAAACCCGGTTGGAAACCAACGGCATTTCACTGGCGTAGCAGCACTTACTGACCGTTTATCACTTGTTCAAATGCCCTTTTTTCACAAGCAGTTCCGGCTTCCGGAGCTGCTTTTTTGTACATAAAAAGCCGGCGCAGGAGCTCTGCACCAGCTGTCGCTTCTATTTTTGGACTAATAAATGCTTTGTGGTACCAGGTTCCGCTTGGCTTGACGCATATGGCGCTCGTTGTGCGCGATGATGAACTGGAAAACATCACCGACCTTCATGCGGATGAATGGCAGGATCGACACAGGAATGCGCATGGCGTCAAGATCTTTGTTTAAGCCGCTACGTAGAAGGCGCAAAAGCTCCTCTTGCTGACGGATAAACTCGCTCACCACTACTGCTGCATTAAGGTCTGATGGCGGAATGTGCCCTTTGAAGGCTTTATATTTTCGCTTCCCGGTGTCAGGGTCCATCATTTTGGCGAAATAGGCACCTATCCAAGTGCTGGTGAAATCTTCCTTTGAACTGTACGGTGCCACATGGAGCTTTTCACGCATTTTAGGCAGATAGTAATACCCGTAACTATTCAGGTGATCGAGACATTGCGCGATACTCCATCCGCCGGTGGCCGACGGCCGGTTCAGAAACTCGTTGTCCAGGTTTTGAAATAATGCAACCACATCCGTGATATGTTGTTCAACCTGGTCGTCGAGCCGTAGCAGCAGTTCTTTCTTATTGACAGTTTTCATGGGGTTCGATAATTTTGACAATGCAAAGTTGTGCAACGCGGCTTATGAAATATTTGGTAAAAACCAACATTTTCATATCCGGACCTTGTTCACAAGCTTGCTGAAATTCGTTGGATCGATTCCCAGATAAGTGGCGAGGTATTTGTGCGGCACCAGTTGCAGGATATGCGGGCTACGTTTGAGCAGGTTCCTGAATTTGTCTTCCGAAGAAAAGCATTGCACCTCTACGAGCCGTTCCAGAATTCCCGATAGTGTTTGAGTGATGCCTCTCCGTAACATGCGCTCGATAGCCGGTCGCTGCTGTGCAAGCTCCTTGAACTCCGCATAAGGTGCACGGATAAAGCTTGAAGGTGTAAGCGTCTCATAATAGTAGCGCGAAGGTACTTCCAGCAGTACCGAATCGATAATACCTCCGAACGATGGCCGGTAGGTGAAGGCAAGCGTCGCCTCGCGGTTCTGATCATCGAGATAGTAGATTCGCTGGACACCCTCTGTCACAAAATAGAGATAGCGTTCCGTTTCGCCGGGCACGGAAATGATTTCCTTCCTTCTTGCCGAAAAGGGTTTCCAAATCCGGGACAAGGCGTCCCAGTCGGCTGCGTCGAGCGGATGAATGGCCTGCACGACCGATTGAAGCAATTTTAGCGATTCCTCCATAGAACCGCTAAAATACAAAAGCCGTCGCTACTCGCCTACCGGCGACACCATAAAATGCAGGAAATGAAAAACTTCGTCCTGGCTCCGGATATGGTTGCGCGCCGCGGAAAGGTCGTCTCCTATCTTGATGGTAAATGAAGTGTCCGGTAATGCTTCGAACATATCCTCGTCGGTAGTATCGTCACCAATGGCCAGGATAAAATCAAAGTCACCAGCCTCTACGAACAAACGTGTAGCAGTTCCCTTGTTAAACGCAGTCTTTTTGACTTCAACCACCTTGCTCCCGTCAATCACCTGCAGGTTCAGTTCCGGCTGGACGTAATTCTTTAATTGCCAGAGGAGCTCCTGCGCGCGGCGGCTGGCATATTCCCTGTCTTCGGCGGTGCGGTAGTGCCATGCCAACGCAGTTTCCTTTTCTTCTACGAACGCACCCGGGCAGCGTTTGGCGTAGATCTGCATCATCGGCCGGATGCTGTCTTTCCAGTTCTCCTCATAGCCTTCATTAAGCTGCCATTCACCGGAGTCTTTTGCTTTAATTAGAGCGCCGTGTTCGGCGATCATATGCACGGGAAGATCGCTGAAAAGTTTGTCCAGAAAATAACGGTCACGACCGCTAACGATCACTACAGTGTCGCGCTTGGCGATGTCTTGCAACAGTTTTTTGACATCATCGGTCATAATGGCCTGGGCCGGATCCGGCACGATCGGTGCGAGTGTGCCGTCGTAATCGAAAAACAGGATCCGATTATTTGTGGATTGGTAAGCTGACCGGATCGTATCAATGCCTTTGTTGTTCAGGAAAACCTGACGCAATCGGCCATGTTCTAATTCAAGCATTGTCATTTGGGTAAAAAAATCATTGGTCCATGCGAAAACATCATAATCGTGAATCCTTTCTCGCATGGCCTCCATGCGTTTATTTTGTTCACCATCAGGCATTTCAAATGCGGTTTTAATCGCATCCGCAATGTCCTGCCGGTCGAGCGGATTGATGATCAGCGCCTCGCCTAACTCCGCGGCGGCACCAGCCATCTCACTTAAAATGAGTACACCCTTGCCGTCTTTACGGCTCGCGACATACTCTTTGCAAACAAGGTTCATCCCGTCGCGTACGGGTGTGATGAGTGCGACGTCGCTCGCGGTATACATGCCTACCAGCTCGTGATAAGGCATAGAGCGATATTGATAAATAATCGGCTGCCACGAAATGCTTCCGAAGTCGGCATTGATCTTACCAACCGTCTGGTCAATATCCGACTTCATCTGCTGATACTGCTCGATTGTGTCCCGTGAGGGCACCACCGTCATCACGAAAGATACCCTTTCGTGCCATTGAGGATTTAGTTCGAGAAAGCGCTGGTAACCGTGCAAACGATGGATAATGCCTTTGGAGTAATCGAGACGGTCGACCGAGAAAATGATTTTTTCTTTCAGCGACTGGCGGGCATCCGCGCGGGAAGCGGCCACATCGGGGTCGTCGTAGGCATCGTTGAACTTGTCGAAGTCAATACTGATCGGAAAAGAATCGACTTTTACGATGCGGTTGCCCATGTTGATGTAATGCAATTTATTCCCCAGTTCGGAGACAAGTCTCGCCGCTTTCAGGAAATACTCCACATAGTCGTTGGTATGAAAGCCGACCACATCGGCACCGAGAATACCGTCGACGATGGCCTTTCTCCAGACAACCGGCAACAGCCGGAATATCTCGAACGAAGGAAATGGTATGTGAAAAAAGAAGCCGATCTTATTCTCGGGAAATGCCTCGCGAATGAGTTTGGGCAAAAGCATCAATTGGTAATCCTGGACCCAGATCACATCCCCTGGCTGTATGACCTCCCGGACCTTTTCAAAAAACAACCGGTTGGCTTCCTGGTAGGCTTCAAAATAGATATCGTGGAAGCGCGCGAGCGAAGGAAAATAATGGCATAGCGGCCATATCAGATTGTTACAGAAGCCCTCATAATAATTTTCGTTGAGCTCATCGGCGATGAATACCGGATGTGCATGAAAGCTTTCATTTTCCAGCGACTGTCCTTCAAGCTCTTCGGGTGTATTCTCCGAAAAGCCGATCCACTGAATTTTCTGATGGGCATCGAAAGCCTGATTATCCTGATCCTTGACCAGCGAAAGTACCGCCGAAACAAGACCGCCGGAGTTTTGAAATAATCGGGAGACATCACCGTCACGAACTATCTTGAACGGTAACCGGTATGCGACTATGATGAGCCTTCCCGCGTTGGCTGACTGAGATGAACTTTCCATAATATACCCGTAAGGCCTCAAAAGCCATGCCAAAAGGGCAATGGACATGCATTGCCTCTCCTGGTGCAGGAAATACGGCAGGTATTGCTATTCCGAAGGTTTTGCCCCTACTCTATCAAAAAATGAGTTCCCTATCAATTCGATAAGCTTTGGCTGCTCCGTCCAAATGTATTACTTTCGCTTCTGCAACCTCTTTTATCACATTACAGGAATCGGTGGTCCGTCAAATGGAAGTTCCGGAGCCGGCCAAATGCACCGGCAAGCAATAACAATTGCTGTTTTCCATGAGTTAATGTGATAACTGACCACAAATACAGGCCTTAAAGCCCAAGATTAGTCAAGGACTACAATCTCGTAACCGCAGATTAATAGCTGTGCCACGCTTTGTTGTGGGTTGCAGGCGGCCGATAAAGGCCGCCATTTTTTTGCCCTTTTGCAAATCTCCGCCCCATGCTGTTTATTTGTCTACTAACCCAGTAGAATATTCTTGAATATCTATTCCGAACGGGCGCTTGCAGATATGATCCGAACTTATCCTAACCTGACTTACACGCTTCTGATGCTTTTGCTGGCGACGTCCGCAATGCTGTTTTTCCGTAAAAAAAGCCTCGCCGATGGTGCATTTCGGAAGCCAAATGTCATTTACATACTCGCCGATGATCTGGGCTACGGCGACCTTGCATGCCTCAACCCGCAATCTCAGATCAAAACACCGAATCTCGACCGCCTTGCCCAGGACGGCATAACTTTCACAGACGCGCATTCGGGCTCCGCGGTGTGCACGCCTACGCGTTATGGCATTCTTACCGGACGCTATGCATTTCGCTCACGACTGAAAAAGGGCGTGTTAGGCGGCTATCATCCCATGCTTATCGAACGCGATCGGTTTACCGTTGCAGATCTGATGAAAAAGGCCGGTTAGCGGACTGGTGTAATCGGCAAATGGCATCTCGGTCTGGATTGGGCCAAAACGGATGCTTCGAAAACCACCGATCCGAGTGTGTACGATGATTGGACTTCTACTGAAAACCTTTCCATTGAGAAAGGCACTACGGCTAGCCCGAATGACCTCGGTTTCGATTACAGCTATGTGATACCGGCCTCCCTGGACATTGCCCCATACGTTTACGTCCGTAACGGGAAGCCCGTGGACGCAAAGATCGTCGACATTGCCGGACGTAACACGCCCCGCGGTGTTTTTTGGCGGGATGGGAAAGGTTCGGCCAGCTTCAGAATTCCGCGGACGCTGGATGTTTTCGGGCAGGAAGCCAGGCATTTCATTGCCAATGCGGGCAGAAATAAATCGCAGCCCTTTTTCCTATACCTACCGCTGTCGAGCCCGCACACGCCCTGGGTTCCGTCGGAGAAGCACCAAAATACTTCCAATGCCGGCCTGTATGGTGACTTTGTACAACATACCGATGCTGTCGTGGGCGAATTGTTGCGCACACTCGACAGTCTCGGCATTGCCGATAACACACTGGTTATTTTCACATCGGACAACGGTGCCGACTGGAAACCGGGCGACAAGCAATTGTACCCATCACATCAGGCCAACTACATTTTCAGAGGAGAAAAGTCGGATATCTGGGAAGGCGGCCACCACGTGCCATTCATCGCGCGTTGGCCGGCGGGCATCGAAAAAGGCTCTGAAAGCGCACAGACGATCTGTCTCGCCGACCTGATGGCTACTTTGGCTTCCCTAACCGGTCAAAAACTGGATAGCAAAAACGGTCAGGACAGTTTTAGTTTCGCCTCGCTATTTCAAAATCCGGGCGACCGCAAGCCAGTCCGGCCCAGCATTATCCATCATTCCGTCGAAGGCATGTTTGCAATACGCCGGGTCAAATGGAAGTTTATCGACGGCAAAGGCAGTGGTGGCTGGTCATCCAAAGGCAATGCATCCGATCCTGCCGGGCAGCTTTATGATATGGAAAGCGACCCGCGTGAAACGACTAATCTTTACGAGCAGCAACCCGAGATTGTGAAGGAGCTAAAGTTGCTTTTGGAAAAACAGAAAGAGCAGGGTTATTCACGGGAATTGTAAATGCATTTAAAAGCCCGCTTTCTGGCTACGACCCAGGAAATAATATAGTATTCCTCCAATGTAGGGAAAGCAAACAATGACAATAATCCATACCAACTTGTTGATATCCTTTTTGAAATCGCTTTTGATCGCGTCGATTAATGCCCAGATTGTAATTGCAAGTGGAATAAGAATAAAGAGAAACATTAATTCCATTCCTCCCAATCCCATAAAAAGCAGCACGGTCGATATCATCACAATTTACCTTGCTGAGTAATGGATTTTTGGCTGCGTGCCAAAAGAAAATATAAAATCCCGCCCAGGAATGGTACACAGATGATCACGATTATCCAAATGAGCTTGTTAATATCCTTGGTGAAATTACTTCGGATCGCATCGATCAAGGCCCAAAGCGTCAGCAGCAAAGGCAGTAACATGGCGGAAATCAGAATCAATTCCATTTGACCCAGCCCGAGAAACAAAGAAGTGATCATATTATTTGGAGTTATATTTAGGCCAAAGTAATATAAGTTTTATTATTAACAAATTAATTTCCAACACGCATTAGCTAATAAATAAAGGCAGCGAAATTCATCTCGCTGCCCCGATGATCTCCGTTTCTTAAACTTCAAAAGAAGGTTCTCATTGCCTCCATGTAATCTTCAATAGGCATCGAATGACGCATTTCCATCAATTGGTTTCCCGTAGCACCGATCACGTTGCGGAATTTTTTGTTCGCGCCGGTTGCGAGGCTGTAAATGACGTTTACGATATCCATTGGATCGTCCAGCAGACTGTCGTCCCTTTTATTCATCAATGATTTCAGCTTATCCGTCAGCTCGTTGTAAGCCGTAATTTCCGGATTGGTGTTCCAAACAATATTCTCCCCGAAATTGTTACCTTTCGAACCTCCCTGCTCAATTAGCCGCAACTCAATATTCAGCGGCTTCAATTCGTAATACAATCCTTCGATCAGACCTTCCAGGGCAAACTTGGACATGTTGTAGAGCGACCCGAGTGGTACCGCCGTGGTGATGCCCATAAAGGAACTGATATTGATAAACATCCCTCCCCCATTCGCTCTGAAATGCGGTAGAAATGCCCGGATCACATTGATCGGGCCACGCGCATTGACCGCGAACTGCCAATCGATATCTGCTTCCTCAGCCAGTTCCAGCGCCCCGTAAGTACCCATCCCGGCATTGTTGACTACCACATCTATTTGACCAAAAGCTTCGATCGCCTGCTTCGTCGCTGTTTTGATCTGATCAACATTGGTCACGTCGAGTTTAAAAATCCGAACATTTTTGTAAGCTGTCAGCTCGTTTTCCTTCTCGGGTGTACGCATTGTTGCGGCTACATTCCAACCTTGCTCCGCGAAATATTTAGCTGTCAGTTTACCAAGTCCGCTGCTGGTACCAGTTATGAAAATTGTTTTTTGCTTGCTCATCTTAAATAAATTTTGATTTGATATTACAAAGCTACCCGCCAGTGGTATAACTTTGTAATCAGTATCACAGAGTATACCAACTACGGCAATGGCAACACCATCATTAGTAAGAAACCAGTCAGAAGAAGTGAAAGCTTTGCAGGATACGATTTATGTGATCGGCGGCAAATGGAAGTTGCCCATTATCAATTCGATTTGTAACGGCAACAAGCGTTTCAGGGAGATCGAACGAAGCATTCCCGGCATCACCACGCGGATGCTTTCGAGGGAATTGAAGGAAATGGAAATGAATAAGCTGATCAAGCGGACCGTATATCCCGATTCGCCCGTCCTGGTTGAATACGAATCAACGCCCTATTGCAAGACGTTCGGCAACATCATCCTTGCGATGATTGAATGGGGCAAGGAGCACAAAAAGTACATTATCGAACAGCCGGAATAGGTCCAAAGCTCACCGAAAAACTAGTTTTGGACCTATTTGATCAATCCTTTTCCGAAAAGGTCATCAAACAATAACTGGGCTGCCGGTGAAACCTTGGGCCGCTCGGCATAGCTCAGCCAGGCTACATCATCAATTTCTGCGGCCGCCTGCACTTCTCCCCTTTCGGAAGTCGTGTAGCAACGCAGCCTAACCATCACACCCTCGGGCTGGCCATGCGCCTGTGCCAGGAATTCGCCATAAAATTCCAGTAAAGACGGGGTTAGCGAAATGCTAAGTTCCTCCGATATTTCCCGTACCAAAGCGTCCTCGTCCGACTCGCCGACCTCGCGTTTTCCACCTGGAATGTAGAACAAATCGCGACCACGGCTTCGGGCCGCGAGTATTTTGAGGTCTTTAATATAAATAAGAGCCAGTTTATCAATCATAGCCAGGCGGTTTGGGCATGTTGAGCTATTGCACCAATCTCCAATTCCAACCAAAGTAACTAAAAGTAAATCTTAAACCTAAAACCCCTTTCCATTCCAGGACCATCCTAAACAAAAAGCCTAGTCCCATGAAAAAACTGCTACTTCTCACATTCATTATAACAACATCACTAGCGATTTCTTGCTCAAAAAAGGATCCGGAACCTCGGTACGGATGTGAAGGAGACACCGAGTTAACCGTCACCCATGTACAAGCGGTGTATCAGGGCAATGGCTTTTTTACTTTTGACGCTGGCGCGCCATATGGCGCTTCGGGTGCATGGGCTTGTAAAGTGGATTCGGGCTGGGTCAAAAGTGATGATCCGAAGAAGACTAATTACATCATCAGCGGCAACATCAAAAAGGTTCGCTTCATAGGCCCTACATTGATCGCCGTTTACCCTCCGATTGAAATCACGGCTATTCACAAGAATTAGTTTTCCAAGATCTTCTCAAAACAAACACTATTCTCCACGCCTATGTACTGTCCATAATTGGCAATGCGCCGATAGCCGTTCTTTTCATAAAGCGCAATGGCCTCGGGCTGGCGCTTGCCGGTTTCAAGGACGCATTTGAGATAGCCCATTTCCTTTGCCCAAGTTTCCAGCTCGGTGAGGAGGCGCGTGGCGATGCCTTTGTTGCGGCCGTCGGGTGAAACGTACATTCGCTTTACTTCCATCGCCTCATCGGTGAATGCCTTGATGGCCCCGCATCCGATAGGCTGGCCGTTTTCGTAGCACACTACCGCGTGGCGGATCTTGTCTATTTTATTGAATTGGGAATAAAACCCATGGTCGGCACCATCGCGAATCGCAAGATCGGCATCGAGGAGTTTTACCAGGCTTTTGAAATCTTCATCGTCGGAGTCGGTTCTTCTTAAATTAGTCATTGCAATTCTTCGAGTTCTACCACTTTGGGCGTTCTTGTAAGCCAGTGGATAATCAGCCACGCCACAAGATAGGTAAATCCGCAGATTGTAAAAATGATGTTGTAGCCCGCCTGAATGTTTCCTGCCGCTTTATAGCTATCGAGCAAGTTGCCGATCAGGATCGGAAAAAGGATGCCGCCCACGGCCCCCGCCATGCCGCCGATTCCTACGACCGAGCTTACAGCCTGCTTTGGAAAAAGGTCAGAAGGCAATGTAAACACGTTCGTTGCCCAGGCCTGATGCAATGCTACCGCAAGACTGATCAGGCCAACCGCCATCCAGACGCCGCTGGAAAACTGGATCAGTATCACCGATAATTCGCAGAATGCCAAACCCAGCAACACGGCCTTCCGCGCTTTGAGCGTAGGCCAGCCCCGTTTAATCAACCAGGACGACAAATAGCCACCGCCAATGCTGCCAACTGTGGTGGCCGTATAAATCAGCATCAACTCAAAACTCGGCTTTTTAAGGTCGAGATTAAATGTTGACGCAAAGTAGGAAGGCAGCCAGAACAGGAAGAACCAGTAAATCGGGTCGATGAGCCCTTTGCCAGTAATGTAGGCCCAGGTTTGCGGAAATGTAAAAAGCTTGGCCCATTTAACGGGTTGTTTCTCTGCTTCGCTCTCATCCTGGTCCTGGCCGCTGAGAATGTAATGCAGCTCTTCGCTCGTCAGGCGCTTTTGTTTGACCGGAATATCATAAAAAATCCACCAGAATATCAGCCACACGAAACCCAGTGCCCCGGTGATCCAGAATACCTCCTGCCAGCCATAAGCGCTCAAAATCCAGGGCACGAGCATCAGCGCCACCACCACACCCACGCTCGTTCCTGCATTGAAGAGCCCCGTTGCCAGGGCCCGCTCCTTTTTGGGAAACCATTCGGCCACCGTTTTAACGGCCGCGGGATAATTACCAGCCTCGCCGAGCCCCAACCCGATCCGCGCCAACCCAAACCCGAACGCGCTGCGGGCTACGGCGTGCAGCATACCCGCTATACTCCAGAACACGATCGTAAATGAATACCCCGCCTTCGTTCCGATCTTGTCGATTAGCCAGCCAAAGGCGAGCAAACCGATCGCATAAGCGGCCGTAAAGGCCATGACAATGCGCGCGAAGTCGGTTTCCGTCCATACAAATTCTTTTTCCAGAATGGGTTTCAGCAAGCCGATGATCTGCCGGTCAAGGTAATTGATGGTCGTGGCGAGAAATAGCAGGATCACGACGACCCAGCGGTAATTCCTGATTTTACCCATTTGTTAAGCGAGTTTTTGTGCGAATTGAAGGAAATGTGCTTTCAGGCCGTCCCAGTCTTTGTCGTGGATAAGCTTTTTGTCAAAAAGCTGCCCGCCAATACCCAGGCCGTTGGCGCCGGCTTGAAGGAATGCCGTCATGTTTTCGAGGCTTACGCCGCCGGTTGGAAGTAGTTTTAGCTGGTTCATCGGGGCTTTGAGATCTTTTATATATTCCGGCCCCAGTGCTGTGGCGGGATAGATTTTCACCATCGACGCGCCCAGTGACCATGCATTAAAGATTTCAGTAGGTGTATAAGCGCCCGGGAACACGGGAATGCCCTTTTTTACACAGGACTTAATCACCTTTTTATTCAGTACCGGCGTCACCACAAACTGCGCACCAGCATCGAGCGCCAGTTCCAGATCTTCCTTGGTACAAACGGTCCCGGCGCCGATATTCAATCCGTAGTGCTCATTCTCCAATGCATAGCGGATGATGTCGGTCGCCCCCGGTGTGTTCATGGTGATCTCAACGGTCGTCAGGCCGGCTTCCCGGTAAATGGGGAGGATTTTTTTGACGTCCTCCGGTGACACGTTACGGATGATTCCAACCAGTGGCGCCTTGTTGAACAATTCCCAGGAAAATGTACTTTCACTCATAGCTTTGTTTTATTCAATGATACATGTAGGTTCTCAAAAATCCGGATATGTCCGGTCGTCGCGGCGCGGTCTACAATCTCCGACGGGATAATAGTCGTCCTTCCCGCCAGCCCGAGCGTCTCGATCGCGGCTTTGTACAATTGATAGAGGTTATTGCCACCACAAAGCACGAGGTGCGCATTTGTTTCTCTGGTCAGGTCACGAATTTCACAGCCAATCAAAAGCCCGCTCAAGAACATTCCGTTTTCGCGTTTATTCAATAAATCAAAAAGCTGGTTGGTTCTTACTGTAAACAATGCATTTAAAATATTCCCCGAGCCCGATTCGCGTATGCCTTCGCGGAAAGCCTCGGCGGCCTCGGCACTGAAATCGGGCTGGCGATAGTGGTCGACAGAGTCTTTCAGAATACTGTGATTGGCCATGAGATTGAAGACCTCTCCGGTCATAAATGTCTTGAAATCAATCAATCGGCCATCCCGCACAAACATATGCTTGGAATGCGTGCCTGGAAAAATAAATATGGCGTCGCGCCCGGAAAGGTCTATTGCTGCTCCTAACCCGATCAGCTGTGTTTCTTCGCCGCGCATCACGTCGTGATCACTCCTGACGCCGGATATGAGGGTGATCTCGTGCGGAAAATCGTTCTGCTCTTCATATTGTTTTATACCCAAATGGCTCCCGTCCAATGCAAAGGGTAACCGCGCATAAGGCAGCTCCTGCATGCCTATGGACGATGACGCCATTCCGGAAAGTATGACAGGCAATCCGGCAATATCCAAACCGGTTTGCTTGCGCAAGGCGATAATCTGCGTCGAAATAATTGAGCGATAGTAGACGCCACGTGGCACATGATCCGCCTGGTGTACCTCCTGCCAGGCATTGTACACCGCACCAATGCCATTCGGCGACGTCACCTCTCCCACCACGTCATGATCCGCAACATTGACCAGCCTTAACCGAAACGAGGACGTTCCCCAGTCACAACTTAGCAGGTGTTTGCTCATAGCTTCTTTCTTTGTTAGGTACTCAAGACTGAAATCTCGGGTTGGTAAATGTTTGTGCCTCCGGTTGCCTTCCGTCGACTTAAGTCGACGGGAAGGAGATACGCTAATACACTATGGTAATGCAAATGCAATATAGTTTCCACCTGGTTTCAGCCCGTACCTGGTGCCGCCGGCTGCGATCGCAATATATTGCTTTCCGCCGACCATATAGGTAATGGGGGTTGCAAAACCACCGGCCGGGAGCTGGTATTCCCAAACGACCTTTCCGGTTTTAATATCGAATGCTCTCAATTTTTCATCATAAGTCGCTGCGATGAATAGCAAGCCGCCTGCCGTTACGAGCGGGCCACCGTGGTTTTCGGTGCCGGTTGGCGGGATGCCCTGGCGGGCGAGCTCGGGATATTCGCCGAGCGTCACTTTCCAGAGGTATTCGCCGGTGTTCATATCAATTGCATTCAACGTACCCCAGGGTGGTTTGATCGCCGGATAATTGTCCTGATCGCGAAACTGTACATTGCCGTTGTTGACGTATGGCGGTATATAGGGAAAGTCGGCGTTGCTTTTCGTGTTTACATCCGCTGTTTGTGCGTGAATGTCATTCGCGGCAGGTTTGTTTTCGGTCCTCAAAAGGAAATCAACGATCGCTGCACGGTCTTCTTTTGAAATGTGCTGGAAAGAAGGCATCCGTCCCCGCCCTGTTTCGAGCAATGTGCCGATCTGCTCCCGGTTCATACGCTTTCCAATATCCTTCAACACCGGATAAGCCTGTGAAGCAGCAGAAACAGTTTTCGTGTCGGTAGCGTGGCAAGCAGCACAATTAGTATTAAACAATACCTGGCCCTTTGATAACACCTGCCCCTCCTTCCCCAACTTGCCGTCGCGCATTTTGAGCCACCATAGCATATTATTGCCATTCACATACACGACACCACTGGGATCGGCCGCGGTACCGCCCCATTCCGCTCCTCCGCCGATGCCATAAAGCAATCCGCCGAGGGTATCGGGTGGCTGGTTTTTGGGCCCTTTATTGCTGTTGAGATAGCGATCGAGCACGTAAGCGTGCGCTCCGGGTGTTCGGTTGGTAATGTCGGTTTCGGTTAATGTCTGATTGGCAAATGGAGCCGGTTTGGTTGGCACGGGCTGCGTCGGCCAGGGATCGTCTCCGGGCAGCGGTTTCGATTTCGGGACAGGCACTTCCTGCACGGGGAAAAGCGGCTTTCCGGTATCCCTGTTCAAAAGAAAAATATAACCGTCTTTGGTAGCCTGTGCCACAGCGTCGACCATCTTGCCGTCCCTTTTAACGCTGATCAGGTTTGGCGGGCAAGGAATGTCGCGGTCCCAAAGGTCATGATGAACTGTCTGAAAATGCCATACACGCTTGCCTGTTGCCGCATTGAGCGCAATTACACAGTTGGCAAAAAGATTGCTGCCCTTTCGGGCCGCTCCATAGAAGTCAACCGACGGGGAACCGGTTCCCATGAAGACCATTCCGCGCTTTTCGTCGATCACCATACCCGCCCAGCAGTTGGCGCCACCAAGCTTTTTGTAGGAGTCTTTTGACCAGGTTTCATATCCATATTCACCCGGCAGCGGAATCGTCCTAAACACCCAAGCTACCTTACCCGTGCGCACATCGAATGCGCGGATATGCCCCGGCAATGCGTCCCCGCCTTCCGACACAGAAGAGCCAGTGATTAGCAGATTCTTGTAAATAACACCGGGCGTTGTATTCCGGATATTGAACTGATAAAGATCATAGCCATAAGTTTCCTTATCGCCCAGGCCGTCATGAAAATCGACCTCGCCATTTTTACCAAAACCTTCGACCAGCTTGCCAGTCTCCGCATTTATTGCGAATAATGAAGGTCCTGCCGTGAAAAGAATGCGCTTATCCTTCCCCTCCGACCAATACACGACCCCGCGCATCGGATGAAACCTCGGCCTCTTTCCTTCGAATGGATCAAACTTCCAGAGCTCCTTTCCCGTAGCTGCCTCAATGGCAAATACCTTCAACCGCGGCGTAGTGCCGTACATAACGCCATCTATCACGATCGGCTGGCATTGAATATCCATCCCGCGCTCGCCGGGCTTGTTGTTTTCGCCGGTATCGTAGGTCCAGGCCGGTTTCAGGCTTGCGACATTGCCTTTGTTGATTTGGGCCAATGCCGAATAGCGATTGCCAGCATTATTACCGCCATAGACCGGCCAGTCGGCATTTTGCCGATCATCCTGCGTGGCTGGTTTAAGGCCGCAAAAAATGGCCGATAAGGATAGCAGTAAAGCGTATTTAACAGGAATACGGGTCATCAGAATCGGAATGTTGGCTGTATGTTAATGCATCTGCCGTTTTTGCAAGCGCATGGTAATTGGGGTATCGCCCGCCTTCGCCTCCGCCCGCCTTCGACTGCGCTCAGGCTGACAAATACGCAATGTCAGCCTGATACATGCACAACGTCAGTCAGACAAATAAGCAATGTCAGCCTGATACATGCACAACGTCAGTCAGACAAATAAGCAATGTCAGCCTGAGCGCAGTCGAAGGCGGGCGAGGGCGGGCGAAGTCGAACGCGGGCGAATACGCGATTGCGAAACGCGTGAACTACGTAATTACCCACTCCCTCTCCCTACAAATTCGGATTGATCGAAGTATCTGTATAAGGCATCGGAAACCAGTAATTCGCTTTCACGATCGGTTTGATCGGTTGCAGATCGTCCGGGCTCTTTTTGGCATTGGCTTCCTCCACTTTTTCCAGACGGACGAGGTCGAACCACCTTGTGCGTTCGCAAGCGAACTCCCATGCGCGTTCCTGCACAACTTCGTCAGCGAATTGCGCGGCAGTGAGGCCGTCTCCCGGCGTGAGCGCCTTGGTACCAGCCGCCCAGCCACGCAGGCGGACTTTGTTCAATGCGTCATATGCCGCCTGGTCCGGGCCGCCTGTGCCGCGCGCTTTGGCTTCGGCATAAATGGTGAGCACATGCGGATAACGCATCATCACCGACGGAAGCGAAATGCTGGATGTAACGATATTGCCTTTGATATACCATTTCTGATAATACGGGTGTTTGGTCAAGCTGTTCTGCCAGGGGATTTTGGTCGCACCGAGCCCGAATTCCGTGCGGAAGGTGGCATCCTTACGAGGACCCGCCGGAAAGTCGCGGAAGAAGTTCAGTTCGGCAAACATATCATCCCAGCCACCTTCCTCACCCGGCATGGTGGTGTTACCATAGGTCGCATTGGCCGTACCGCTGCCACCGAGGTATCCGCTGATCTGGAACACCGCTTCTTTAGTGCCCGATGACGCCGGATCATTCTCAAACACCGCTGCGAATGTTGGCAGGAGTTCGAAACCGTAAGTACCTGCATTATCAATCACCTCTTTGGCTTTGGCCGCCGCCAGATCATACTTGTCGGTTTGTTTCAAAGGCCAGCCCGCCATGGTGAGGTATACATCTGCCAGAAATGCCTTGGCTGATCCTTTATTTGGACGTCCCGGATCGCGTTTGGCGTTTGGCAGGTTGGTTTCAGCTACTTTCAAATCGGCCACAATCAGGTCGTAGATTTCCTGCGGGGTCGATTTTTTGACCGTCAGTAATTCATCCGAATATTCTCCTGCTAAAACAAGCGGAATGTTGCCCCAGAAGCGGGTCAGCCAATAGTAAGAGAATGCACGGATAAAATGTGCCTCGCCAACGATAATGTCGATCGTAGCTTTGGTGCCGACTGTTTGCTGGTAATTGTTGATCACATTGTTTGCACCCTGGATGGCCTTATAACATCCATTATACACCGCATTGGAACGCTGGTTGGTAGTGGAAGCATTAAACTGGTCAAACTCGCGCCAGTCAGCCTTATTACTGGCCGGGTGCGTCGTAACGTCATCAGCCCCAAGTACCGCCGCATTTGCTGATGGATGCAGGAATCCGTATCCCCATTGATTCGCCAACCCTTTATAGGCGCCTGTCAATGCAGATTCCAATCCATCCTGGGTTGAGAGCACATTAGGTCCGTACAAAAGCCCGGTAGTATCCTCATCCAGGTAATCACTGCAACCCGCCCCGGTCAGGAGCAAGCCGCTTAAAAGAAGTATGGTTGTTTTTTTCATGTCGTTTTAAACTTAGGCCATCGGCAATCGGCTCCCGGCAATGTTATTTTAAGTAATAAAAGCAATCTGCGGTCCATCGTCCGCGCTTGGCGGTCGAACCCTAAAACCCAAGCGTCAACCCCACCGTATACACCTTTGCATTCGGATACGAACCGCGGTCAATACCGATGGCCGTATCGGTGCTGGAACCTACATTGCTGGACTCAGGGTCCGGACCAGTGTATTTGGTAATGGTAAGCACATTGGTCGCGCTGGCGAAAATCCGGATATTGGCTTTGTCCTTTAAAAGCGACGAAGGCACAGTATATGCCAGACTGATATTTTTCAACCTTGCGAAACTTCCGTTCTCCACAAACCGGCTCGACTGCGTAAATGGCTGGTAAGTCTTGGTAAATGCCGGAATATCCGAATCCGTGTTATTGTCCTGGTAGTAGTCGCGAATTTCCGTCAGCAGGAACTGGCGCGCCTCGCCGGAACCGGACATCGCCCCGGCACGGGTATAGTTCAGTTTGTCCAGACCAAATGCACCCTGGAAGAAAACATTCAGCGTAAAGGCGCCATAAGTAAATGTGTTATTCCAACCGCCGGTCAGTTTCGGGAACGCATGGCCAACAATCTGGAAGTCGTCGGTAGTGATCGCGTTATCGCCATTTACATCCTCATAATGCGGGTCACCCGGCACGCGGCCTTGTTTGGCGGCAATGTCAGCCTCGCCCGGCTTAAATGTGCCCAGATATTTGAGCCCCCAATACGATCCCAGCGGCTGGCCAGGCATCAACATGAATTCATTGGTGATAGACATGCCGCCACCCGCGCCTGTTCCGGTACCGAGGCGAGGCAATCCGCCGAGGCTTACCACTTCATTTTTCAGCGTCGAAAGGTTCAGATTGGTTTCCCAGCTGAATTTACCCTTCTCGATTGGCGTACCACCGATGGCAAACTCGAATCCGGTATTTTTGATCTCGCCTACGTTGCGCGTCTGCGTACCACCGCCCGCATAGTTAGGTAGCTGCACATTTAGCAGCAGGTCAGTAGTACGTTTGTTAAAATAATCGGCTTCGAAATGCAAGCGACCGTTCAGGAACTCCATTTCGATACCCACATCGGTCTGCGTGGTCGTCTCCCATTTGAGATTCTTGTTACCCTGGTTACCCTGGATCACCCCGGCTGTTACGGCTATATTGTTGAAAGCCACCTGTGTAGAGCTGTAAGGCGACAATGTCGCGTAGGGACTAATCGCCTGGCTACCTGTTTTACCCCAGCTTCCACGGAGTTTCAGATTTGTGAACACATTGAGGTTCTTGATAAATTCTTCTTCCGAAAGCCGCCAGCCCAAAGCTACCGACGGGAAAACGCTGTTCCGGTTGTCCTTGCTAAATTTGGAAGAACCATCGCGACGGATGGCCGCCGTGAGCAGGTACTTGTCTTTAAATGCATAATTCACACGGCCCAGCAATGACAGCAACGTCCACTTCGAGAAGCCAGAATTGACCGTCGCAGCTGAGTTGCCTCCTATGTTGTCATAACCCAGTTGCGGGAAACGAAGACCGTTCGCGGTGGCGGTGAAGTTCCGGTCAGTAAACTGTTGCGTTTCCAGCACCGCCACTGCCGTAATCGAATGATTACCAAATGTGCGGTTGTAATTCAATGCATTGGTGTTCTGCAAAGTTACCTGATCGGCAGAATAACGTGTCGCGTTCGGGTTATTGTTCGAAAGGCGCTTGCCATTGAAATTCTTATTCTGCGCGTCAAGATAGTTGATCGCGTATTGCAAATCGAGGGACAAACCTGTAATCGGCAACTGATAATTCAGGCCTCCGATCGCATTGATGTTCATGCGGTCGGTATCGATGGATTTATCGTACAAATGGTCCAGCGGACTCCGCGAAACGGACCCGATCGGGTCGGCAAAAGTTGGCTGGCCGTCGGTGCCGTAAGCAGGCGTCGTTGGCGCCCATTGTAACGCTTCGATCAATGCACCGCCCCCATCCGTATTATGGTTAGCCGTTTTAGCGCCAGAAATGTTGAGCCTCAATGCAAGCTTTTTGCTAATCTGCGTACTGAGGTTCGTCCGAACAACGTAGCGTTTAAAACCACTGTTATTGACAATGCCTTTTTGATTGACATAGTTGCCAGAAATCAGGAACGAAGTTTTTTCATTTCCTCCCGAAACCGTCACCTGGTGCTGCTGGCCGCTACCTTTGCGATACACAAGGTCCTGCCAGTCGGTGCCGCCGTTCTTCTTGAAATCATCCACCTGCGCTTGCGTAAAAGGTGCATTCGAGCCGGTAGCTAATGCACGGGCATTCACAATTTCTGCAAATTCGCCTGCGGGCAGTATATCAAACGTCTTGATCACATTTGAAACACTTCCCTGGCCTTCATAACTCACTTTAATACCTTTGCTGCCCTTTTTGGTAGTTATGATAATCACCCCGTTCGCGCCACGGCTACCGTAAATCGAAGTCGAAGCCGCGTCCTTCAGCACTTGTAGGGACTCAATGTCATTCGGGTTCAACAAATTGTAATTTGCTCCCACAAAACCGTCGATCACATAAAGCGGATCGTTGTTGCCAAGCACCGAGTTTGCACCCCGGACCCGTACTTTCGAATCTCCGCCCGGCGCGCCGTTGGATTGTGTCACCTGCACACCTGCCGCACGCCCCTGCAACACCTGGTCGAGGCGGGTAATGGGCTGCTGCGAAAACTCACGGGTCGAAACGACCGACAATGCACCGGTAACATCGGTTTTTTTCTGTGTACCATAACCTACCACCACGAGCTCATCCAGGTTTCGTGACCCCTGCGCCAATTTAATGTCGATCACAGATCGGTTGTCAATTTCGACCGTCTGACTTTCATAACCGATAAACGAAAATACCAATGAGCCATTTGCGGGCGCATTGATCACAAAATTCCCTTCCCCGTCGGTCACAGTTCCCTGCGACGTTCCGCTGATCAGGATACTCACGCCGGGTAGCGCAGCATTGTCCTGATCCGTCACTTTTCCGGTCACCCTGGCATTCTGGGCAAGCAAATCGCCCCCAGCCACGCCGAGCAAGACCATGCACAAGCATAGTAGTTTTCTCATAGTTTGTAATAGATAGATTATATATGAACGTTGAAAAATGCTATTATTATAACGGTAAGGTTGTACCTTTCCCGCAGATCGACCATGGTCCCTCCTTACCAATCCACCACCGATCCATCCAGCGCGTTATAACTTTCCGGGTTCTTCCAGTCGTGACCGATTTTGTCTTTCAGCGCGTCCTCGTCGAGCTCTACGCCCAGACCGGGCTTGGTGGGCACCATCACGGTCCCGTCTTTTTGTAGTTTGAATGGTTCTTTCAGATAGCCTTCGCCGAGCGTAACCTGTTCCTGGACGAGGAAATTAGGTATGCTGGCCGCGAGCTGAAGGCCCGTAGCGAGGGAGATCGGGCCCATGGGATTGTGCGGGGCAATGGGAATATAATAGGCCTCGGCCATTCCAGCTATGAGCCGCCCCTCGGTAATGCCGCCTGCGTGGCACAGATCGGGCTGGATAATGCTGGCAGCACCTTTTTCGAGGATTTCGCGGAAGCCCCACTTGGTAAAAATGCGTTCGCCTGTGGCAATGGGAATATGCGTGCCCCGGGCGATATCTACCAAGGTATCGACATTCTGCGCCTGGCAGGGTTCCTCTACAAAAAACGGCTGGTATTGTTCCAATTCTTTGATCAATACCTTCGAAGTCTGCTGGGGAACGGCACCGTGGAAATCGATGGCAATATCCATTTCCGGGCCGCCGGCTTCGCGTAGCGACGCAAAATTATCCGAGGCATATTTAATGAACGCCGGGTTTTCGACGAAGTTCGCCGGGTTCTTTTTGGCCACTCCGGTTTTAATGATCGTATAACCTTCCGCCTTGCGTTTTTTCATGTCCTCGGCATTGGAGGCGCGCCCATATACGCGCACACGGTCACGTGTAGGCCCGCCTAGCAGCTCATGCACAGGCACGCCCAGGAGTTTGCCTTTAATATCCCAAAGCGCCTGGTCGATGCCGCTTAATGCACTGGTAAGCAGCGGCCCGCCGCGGTAAAACGCATGCCGGTAAATAGCCTGCCAGTGATGTACCACAGCACGCGGATCCTTACCGATGAGATAGGGCTCCACTTCTTTAATGGCAGTCTGGATCGTCAAAGCGCGGCCTTCGAGCAGTGGCTCGCCCAGGCCTACAACACCGGCGTCGGTATGGATTTTGAGAAAGATCCAGCGAGGCTTCACCAGAAACGTTTCCAGTTTCGTGATCTTGACCTTTCCGTAGGCCTGAAAGGGCGTCGGAGTGGCTGCATAAGAGGTCTTGGGCAGTAAGATTGTACCCGTAGCTGCAATGCCCAGCACCGACTGAATGGCCGCGCGGCGGGATAAGGTGGTAGATTTTTGCGTGGATTTCATTGCATTACCAGTTGTGAATAGAGCCGTCCGGACTTTTCAGGATCGGGTGTGGGAATTTGGTTTTCTCTTTGACCTCCATAATGAAGGTCGCCTTCTTAGGATCAAATTTTACCCCCAGACCGGGCGCATCGTTGAGATATAGCTTGCCGTTTTTGAAATTGATAAAATCCTCATTGAAATAGGCCGGCCGTTCCGGCTCTCCCCCGCCGAGCTCCATTAACGCCCGCGCCGGACTGCTGGAACCCAGCACATGTACCAGCGTAGCCGTCGCCAGTGGACCGGTGAAATGCGGTATCATGCCCACATAATGCGTTTCGCACATCGAAGCCAGCTTTTTAAACTCACTGATGCCTCCGGTATTGGGTAATGTAAAGCGGGTATAATCGATCCAACGGTTTTCGATAAATTCGTTGCAATCCCACCGGTCTCCGAACTGCTCGCCTACCGCAATGGGCACTTTGGTCATGGCACGCACGGTTTTATACACAGAGGGGTTCTCCGAACGAATAATATCCTCCACAAAATACGGTTCCAGCGATTCCAGTGCGGTGCAGATTTTCAGACCGTCGGTCATGTCGAAACGGGTATGCAGGTCGATAGCCCATTTACCGCCTCCGCCCACGGCTTCGTCGATGCGTTTGCAGAAATCGATGGTCTTTTTCACATTCTCGTAAAAGTCGAAGGGCTGATCGCCGTTACCACCAGTGGGCCCGATGCGGTAAGAGCGCAGGCCAGCCTCAATGCAGTCTCTTGCCCTTTCCTCTTCGGTTTTGGCTTTTGAGGCACGGAAACCCGTGGCATAGCACTCGACATAATCGCGCGTCGCACCACCGAGCAGTTCATACACCGGCACATTCAGCGCCTTGCCTTTGATATCCCAAAGCGCCATTTCCAGCGCGCCCAGTGCATGCAACTTTTCACGTCCCGGCGGGTAAAACATCCCCCGGTAAATGTTCTGCCAAATGTGCTCGATACGGAACGGGTCCTCGCCGATCATCATCTGCGCGCATTGTTCGATCATATCCTTCGAACCGCCCTCACCAATGCCGATAATACCGCCGTCGGTTTCGATCTCGACAATGCCTCGTGCTTGGTTGAAAAGCGGTTTGTTATAACCCGGCGCCGCGTAGTAACGGATCTTGGTAATCTTCATTTTCGACGCCGCCTCGGCCTTTATCAGTGGAAAGCCGGTCGCCACCGCAGCGGTGCCCAGGAAAGCGGTTTTGATAAAATTTCTTCTTTGCATAATGGTCTGTCAGGTGTTGTCTGGAACAGTCAGGTATTAAAAGCAACCGTCAGTTCATTAAACGTTTAAGCATTTGGTGAAAAAATTAGCCGGTAAGGGTTACCCGCTCAAAGTGGCTGTTTTTGCCTTTGACGACTCGCGGACGATGAGTTTGGCTTCCATTAAAATCTGCTTCATGCCTTCCTCCGGGTTTTTCAGTTTTTTCAGTAAGAATTCAACAGCTGTTTTGCCCAGCATTTCCAGCGGCTGCCGCACGTAGCTGATCGGACAATAATAGAGATCGAATACCTCCGCCTGCCCGAAACTGACGATCGCCAGATCGGAAGGCACTTTGATACGCAGCTCATTAATGTATTTCAATGCATTGATAGCCAAGCCATAAGTGGCAAAAATCATGGCGTCTACTTGCTGATCCGAGGCCAATGCCTCATCAATCGCCGTTCTTACTTCGCTGTCCATTGTTTCGAAATGCACCTCTTTCAGCCATGAGTCAAGAAATTCGATGTTATTGTCGCGTAATGCATGTTTGTATCCGCGAACCCGCTCTTCCATGTGGTACATCTTCGATTTGTAGGCCATAATACCAATTCTCGAATAGCCGCTTTTGATCAGATGGACGCCGGCGTCATAGGAGGCTTTGTAGTTGTTGGTGGCCACAAAGTCGGTCTGTATTTCAGGGAAATGGCGGTCCAGCAATACGAAAGGAATATTCCGCTCTTTAAGATAATGCACCTGGTTTTCGGACCCCTCGCAGGAAACAATTATGAAGCCGTCGACCTGCCGGTTGATCAGCACATTCAACAGATCCCACGATTTCTCCGCGTGCTCGTCGCAACTGCCGATAATGACCGTGTAACCATTCTTCTTGGCCTCGTCCTCTACGACGCGGGCGACGTTGGCAAAAAATGGGTTGGATATATCGGCAATAATGAGCCCGATGGTGTGTGTCTTGCCGCTTCTGAGACTTTTGGCAAGATGATTCGGCTGATAGTTCATTTCTTTCGCTATCTGCTTGATCTTATGTGCGATAGCCTCCCCCACCCTCGTTTCCTTCTCTTTACCATTGAGAACATAGGAAACCAGGGCGGTGGAAACGCCCGCTTTTTGTGCGATATCTTTAAGCGATGTTTTTTTCATGGACGTATAAGCGTACCGTCGAATTTTCTTACTTGCCAGTTCGATTTCGTAGAAATTGGGAACTTCGCAGCGGCCTTTTCGTCGATGTCGACGCCGATACCCGGCACTTCATTGACCGACATATAACCGTTTTTCATCGTCGGGCAGCCCGAGAATACTTCCAGTGTTTTGTCATTGAACTGCACCGCCTCCTGAATGCCGAAGTTCCACACAGCCAGGTCGATATGGGCGTGCGCAGAGTGGCCAACCGGCGACACGTCACCGGGACCATGCCAGGCCGTTTTGACATTGAACCATTCCCCGAGCCGGGCTACTTTCATGGCCGGTGTCACACCGCCGATCTGCGACACGTGAATGCGGATATAGTCGAACCACTGGTTAGCCATCGGTTCCAGGAATTCATTGATGTTATTAAACAATTCACCCATTGCAAGCGGCACGGTAGTGCTCTGGCGCAGTAATTTGAACCACTTCATATTCTCCGGCGAGAACGGGTCTTCGATGAAAAACGGCCGGTAGTCTTCCAGTTTTTTGATCATATTGATCGCATTCATCGGCTGCACGCGTTCGTGGATGTCATGTAACAGTTCCACTTCCTCGCCACACTGCTTCCGCACCGTTTCGAATAGAATCGGAATGGCTTTCAGGTAAGCGTTTTCATCCATATAGTTGTCCGTAGCGCCGCCGAAGCCTGCTTCCTTGAAATCTGGCTTTTTGGTGGTGCTTCCTACCGCCCCGTACCCGCCTTGCTGAATGCGGATGTACCGATAGCCCTGCTCCTGGATCTTCTTCACACTTTCCACAGTTTCCTCCGGCGTACGCCCGTTTGCATGCGTGTAGCACGGTACCGCGAAACGTACTTTACCGCCGAGTAGCTGATAAAGCGGCATTCCGGCGCGCTTGCCCTTGATATCCCAAAGTGCCTGGTCGAGGCCGCTCAATGCATTGTTCAGCACCGGGCCGTTGCGCCAGTAGGAACTCACGTAAGCGGCGTGCCACATGTCCTCGATGTTGTCGGCGTCCCGTCCCACGCAGAACTCATTGAGGTACGTATTCACGGCCACAAGCACCACCTCGGCCCGCTGGGTGAATGTGGCGCAACCGAGCCCGTAGAGTCCCGGTTCGGAGGTCTCCACTTTGACGACAATAAGATTGGAACCCTGGGGGGCGGTTGCGATCGCGCGAACGCTCTTGATCGTTACGGGTTTCATAGCCTTGGCATACTGAGGCGTTTCTCGATCAGCCCGGGCATTGGAAATACCTCCAAACAATCCCAATATGCCCGCAGAACCACTTAGCCCCAACGCTTTCATCGTTTCCCGGCGACTCATTCCGTTCTCTTTCATTTGTTTAAGATTAAAGGTTTAAGAATCGTTGACATTACTTTTTATCCCACCATACTCTGGTATTCAAATCATTAGGTCCCTGACGCGCATTGGCTTCGTTCACATTCTGTAAGTTCACGACGATCTCGCTGTCGGGATATGGCATACGGCGGATAAAGTCCTCGGTGATTTCTGAGCCTGGATATGGGTTCTTTTTCAATGTCGGGAAACCGCTGCGCCGGAAATTGGCCCACGACTCGTTGCCGTCCAGGAAAGTGGCCACCCAGTATTGTGTATTAATTTGGTCTAATGCCTTTGCCTCGTCCAGCGGATGCGCTTTCAGGTAAGCCAGGATCGCGTCTTCCTTGATGGTCGCGCTGGCATCGTACATCGACATTTGTTCCAGATTGGCGCGGATACCTTTGGCATAATAATCGGCCGCGGTACCCGATATCCAGCCACGTACGGCCGCCTCCGCGAGCAGCAGCTGCACTTGCGCGTATGTAATGTGAAACTCGGGCGCGTCCAGTTTGAGAACGGTCGTGAGATTGATTTGGGTAAAATCCCAGAGACTTACTACGCCGTTTTGGGCCAATACGCTGTTGATAGTTACATCATTATATCCCATGGGCATGCCTATCTGTACTTTCGGATCGGATGAGGCGCGTGAAGCAGTCTGCTCCGGACCGCCCTTAGCGCCTACATACCGAACCGCGAACACAGGCAGACGGGGGTCGTTGTTTTCTTTGAGATAATTCACAAAAGGTGCCGCCAGGTAAAAGTTAGTTTTCTCACGGGCCGCCAGGTGGTTGGCAATGTAGTTGTTGTAAATGGCGGTATGCCGGATAATCGAATTATCGGCATTACTTTCAAACAACCCGCCAGCCACCGCCTTGGTGACGTAGGTTTTCGCCAGGGTCGGATCGACTTTTGAAAGACGCATTCCCGCCCGTAGCATGAGTGAATAGCCCAGTTTTTTCCAACGTGCCACATTTCCGCCGTAAAGGATGTCGGTCGTAACAGCAGCCTGTGATGCATCTAATGCGCCTGAGGCTTCTTCGAGTTCTTTCAGGATATCCTTGTAAACGGCTTCCTGCGCGTCGTATTTCGGGCGGATGATTTCATTAATGTAGCCCTGCCCCGCTTCGAAATACGGAATATCACCGTAGGTATCAGTCAAGATCATGAACGCGTAAGCCTTCCAGATGCGCGCTGCATTGTAAATATTGGATTGCAATGGATCGCTCTTGGTCTGATCGGTTACCGCCACGAGCTGCTTGATCACATTCCTGTATAAATTGACCCACACCAGCGGTGTATTGGCATTGTTGATCTGATTGTAATTACCACCCGAAAGCGAGCTTCCGTAAGGCGTAATCACCTGTTGCACAATGCCGAAGTTGTAACACAGCATACCGAGCGTCGAAACGCCGTCGAGGTAAGTGGTGGCGATAATGGCCTTGTTCAGGATCAACGACGGCGCGAGGGACGTCGGGTCTACTTTGTTGGTATTGATCTCGTCAAATCCTTCGTCGCATGACGTCATCAGCGTCAGCGAAAGGAACAGCGCGAGAGTGTATTTATATGTTGCTTTCATGGTTGCGGGATTTAGAATTTGACATTCAGGTTGAAGCCAATGCTGCGGGTCGGTGGCAGACCAGGCCAGAAGTCGAGGCCGGTAGCATTATCCGACGAGTTAAGCACCTCTTCCGGATCCATATTTTCGGTCCATTTCTTGATCACGAGCACATTATTCGCTACCGCACTGATTCGCAGACCTTTGACAAAAAATTTCTCGGGAAGCAGCTTGCCCAGATCGTAGCCTAATGTAAGCTGCCGCAACTTCCAGAAACCGGCATTCGAAACGAAATCCTCGTTGACACCCAGCGGGTTGATCGACTCGTAGAATGGCTGAACCGCCGCTTTCGTCTGGTTCACCTCGCCGTCGGGATTCACCCCGTTGCCGATCACAAAACCTTCCGCACGACCTGGTAGCGTACGTTTCGACAGCCCGTGGCGCATATAGTTAATATTCCGTCCCGCGATCATTTTATGGCCGAGTTTGAAATCAACCAGTGCGGAAAGCATAATGCCTTTGTAGCTGAAAGTGTTGGTAATACCGCCAAAGTACTTAGGCAATGCATTGCCGACATTCACCAATGTGTTGTTTCGCATTGGCATACCACTGTTTTTATCAAACACCTGACGGCCCTGTGCATCGCGCAGGTAAGCGAAAGTGTACAACTGGCCCAGCGGCTTACCCACGACCATATTGAGCGTCCGGCCGCCACCACCGCCAACCGTAATCACCGTATCTTTCTCGGCCAGGCCAAGTTTCAATACTTTGGACGTATTATAAGAGATATTGAAACTCACATCCCAGGTAAAGTTCTTGGTTTTCACAGGCGAGCCGGTGAGCAAAAGCTCGATCCCCTTGTTCATGCTCCGGCCCACATTGATAAGCTGTGCGGTGTAGGATGATGCGTCGGAAATTTGCGCGGCAAGAATCTGATCATCAGTTGTTTTGTGGTAGTATGTTAAATCAAATCCCAGCAAATTGTTGAACATCTTCATTTCTAACCCTGCCTCAGCTTCCTTGATGCGCAATGGCCGCAGATTCTTGTTAGGCACAGTGGACGCATTGATACCGCCAACTGGTACGAGCTGGCCGGATGGGTTCGGGAAAGAGTTGTTATCCACCGCATAATACAATGCATTGGAATATGGGTTCACGTTGTCAGACCCCACCTGCGCATAAGCAGCACGCAACTTGCCAAATGTGATCCAGGCTGGCAGGTTCTGAAAGGCTTGCGAGAATATGAAGCTACCGGTAACCGATGGATAAAGGATGCTGCGGTTCTCCGGAGCAAGCGTTGAGAACCAGTCGTTTCGGGCGGTTATGTTCAAGTAAATGAACTCTTTCCATGAAATGGTTGCCGCGCCGTAAAGCGAGTTGATCTTCTTTTCGGAAAGACTGTACAATGGATTTTTGACCCGGCCATTCATTACGGTGTAAAGGTTGGGCTGGATAAAGTCCTGGACTGTCACGCTGTTGTAGTCCATGCGTGCGTAGCGCTGGTTACCACCCAAAGTCACGTCCAATCCGACATTGCCAAAACTGTGGTTACCACCAAGGATGAAGTCGAAGTTGCGCTCGGTATTGCGGCGCACATCCTGTGTAAATGAGCCGTTTACATAGCCCACGGGCGCTTTGGCAATGGGTGCGTAGCCGTTTGGAATGTTGTAATCCTGGTTGCGGACGTAGAAATCCTGTGCCGCGCGAAGTTGAAGGTAAAGCCAGTCGGTAAACTGGTATTTCAATGCCACGTTACCAAACAGCCGGTCGCGGGTGATGTTCTCGAAATGGTGACTGAGCGAATAATATGGATTATTTCTTACCAAAAACCGCGAAAACACAAACTCATCGCCATTGGGTTGGGTCTGGTTTTGTCTCAATGCATCGAAGGGCATCGAGTTGGCGAGCGTAAAGATCACCGTCGAGGTGGCGAAATCCTGCGTGTCGATCTGCGGTGGATTGACATTCTTTTCCTTGGAATAATTGATATTACCGAATGCAGTCAGCCGTTTGGAAATATTCTGTGTGAAACCCAGGTTCACGACCTTCCGGTTGAACTTGTTATTCTCCACGATCCCCCGGTTGTCTGTGTTGGCGAGCGACAGGCTAAAACCGCCGTTAGGACCATTATTGGATACGGTGATCGTGTTGGTCATGTTCGTCCCGGTGCGGTAAAATTGCTTCACACGTCCCCGTACAGGCGCGTAAGGCCATATTTCGTTATCGAAAAGCACCTGGGTCATGCCGGGCTCAAACTTCTCCCCAAAACTCCACACACCCGAGGTCGGGTTCTCCGAAGTAGGCCGTTTGCCGCCTTCGCCCTGGCCGTATTCGTATTGAAAGTCCGTAAAGTCCAGGGGTGTATCGGTGGTAAAATTGATGTTATAGTCCAGTCCGATACCTTTGCCGGTACCCCGGTTTTTGGTCGTGATCATCACCACACCATCCTTCGCACGGGAACCGTAGAGCGCCGCCGCCGTGGCGCCTTTGAGCACGGTCATGGACTCGATGTCGTCGGGATTGACGCTCGACAGACCGTCACCGCCATCGGAGCTGTTCGCTGCACGCGGCCCGTAATCACCACCGCCCGCAAAGTTGGAGTTATCGATCGGCACGCCGTTCACGACAATGAGCGGGTTGTTCTGGCCGCTGAACGACGATTGCCCGCGGATGCGGATCTTGGCCGTTCCGCCAGGACCGGTCGAGAGTGAACTGATATTAACCCCCGCCATTTTACCTTGTAACGAGCTGACTACGTTGGGCGTACGGTTCGTCGAAATCTGGTCTGCATTGACAGTGGCCGTAGCATAACCAAGCGTTTTGGCCTCCCGTTTGATCCCCAACGCGGTAACTACCACTTCGGTCAAATTCTTGGACTCCTGCGCTAATTCCAGATCAATCACCGACCGGGAGCCAACGTTGATGGTCTGGCTTACGTAGCCAATAAACGAAAATACGAGGCTTGCATTCGCGGGTGCGTCGAGGGCAAATTTACCGTCGGAATCGGTCACAGTGCCCTGCGAAGTACCGCTGACGAGCACGTTCACACCGGGCAGCGGCTCTTTGTTATCTCCCGTAACAGTACCTGTAATGCGACTGTTCTGGGCAAAAACCATACTGCAACATATCGAGAGCAGCAGCATGGTAATCGTAAAACATTTCTTCATCGGTTCTAATTGGGTCAAAATTCAGGTGAATAGTGGCATGCGAAACATACAGGAAAACCGTAATTGCTTACGGACACGAGGGCTAGGTACAGTAAGGGTAAACAGGCACTCAGTTCGGGACAAGCATTCCGAACGATCATACATATACGCAGACAAAAATTCTCTTGTTGACGCCGGGCCGGATGTGGTCAGCGACATTTCAGCACACGAATGCGTCTGCTATCATCAAGCTATTTCCAACAAATTTTATTTAAACGATTAAGCATGTACCAAATCAATATGTCGATTAAAATTGCTTAGTCAGGTTTCCTGTGATGGTATCGGTACTTGAAAATTGCCGGGATTCTAAGAGTGGCAAGGGAAATATAAAATATAGTGGTCTTTAATATTTTATACTTATTCTATTTATAAGGAAATATTGTGTCCAAATGTAGATTTAATCGTTTAAACAACAAAATTTCATAGCAATTATTTTTACAATTTTTCTTAAAATAAACATATTAGTGCATTAAGGCCGCCGGAATCGAAATGAAGCGCTAAAATGCATTTCAGATAACCATTGTTTCGCTTCGCGTAAATGAGGGTTACATGCCGGTAGAGAAGCGCTAAATTTGCTTTGAAATCATAATACCGGTTTCCGATCAGTCCATCCTATCATGACCTTTTTAAAACGTATGTTGGAACAATCGAGGCTGCCGCTCACGGTCGGGCAGCTTTGGTGGTACTCCTTCTGCTATTGGAGCATTTTCGCGGTAATAACGTTCGGTCAGCTTATGATGCTGTGGCTTTTAAGGGAGGGCGTGGTAATGCGTCCCCACGAAATGTTTATCTGGCTGCTCGATGGGCTGTTCTGGTGGTCAACCACCCCGCTGGTGCTTTATGCGTCCATCAAGGTGCCCATCGCGTTCAAGGTCCGGCAGAGTTCCATCCTCAAACCGATCCTCATCCATTTGTCCATTGTTACATTCCTTAACATTTTCATCAATATAGTTCATTATTATATTACCAACCCGATCATGTTCAGGGCTGTGGGTAAGTCCGTTCCGCTTGAAAGTTACCTGTACTCATTTTTTGTAGCTTACACGGCGAGTTTCGGTCAGTACCTATTGCTTGTCGTGGGTTTTAACAAAGTATCCTATATTTATCGCTATCAGGAGCTCAAACAGCAGCATTTCGAGACCGAACTTCATAATGAACAGCTGCGCGGCCAGTTGGCGAATGCGCAGCTGCAATCGCTCAAAATGCAGCTCAACCCTCACTTTCTTTTCAATACGCTCCACAGCGTGGTAAGCCTGATGTTGAAAAACGACATCCGCAAAGCCACATTGATGATCACCACGCTCAGCGACCTGTTGCGCGCGGTACTAGTGAATCAGTCGGCAGACTTTATTCCTTTACAAGAAGAGCTCAAACTAACAAGGCAATACCTCGACATCCAGCAGATCCGCTTTCAGGACCGCCTCAAGGTGGAGTACCGCATAGACCCGGCTTCCGAACTATTCCCGGTCCCCCAGCTCGTCCTGCAACCTATCGTGGAAAACTCTTTCACCCATGGCATCTCCGACATGACCACCAATGCGCTGATCCGCATTACGAGCACCATGAGTGCAACCGGTATGCAGGTGACGGTGTACGACAACGGTCTCGGCGCTACACCACGCAAACCATCCAAAGGACTTGGCCTGGGACTGAAAAATACGCTCTTGCGGTTGCAACAAGCCTACGGCGCAGAAGCCCGGCTGGAATTTGAGCAGCCTGCCAACGGCGGAACTTCGGTGACGCTTTATTTTGACGGCCGACCGCCGACAGCTGACTGCCGACCGCCGACCGCCGACCGCCGATGGCCGATGGCAAGTTGACCATGGACGATGGACGATAGACCATGGGACCGCTGACCGCCGATGGCTGATGGCTGATGGTAAGTTGACGATGGACGATGGACGATAGACTATGTTTTGTTTTTGATGGAGGTAAATGGGTTCTTTATTTAACAACCTGGTCTATGGTCCGGTGCCGTACCGCAATCGGCCGTCAAAAGAACACGGAAGATGCGTCTTTCTATTGCCACGGATTGCAAAGCAAAAACCATGGTCTATGGTCTTTGGTCCATCGTCTTTACCAGCAATCGGCGGTCAGCCGTCGGCGGTCGGCGGTCAAAAGAACACGGAAGATGCATCTTTCCATTGCCACGGATTGCAAAGCAAAAACCAAGGTCTATGGTCCATCGTCCATCGTCTTTACCAGCAATCGGCGGTCAGCCGTCGGCCGTCGGCGGTCAAAGGAACACGGAAGATGCATCTTTCCATTGCCACGGATTGCAAAGCAAAAACCATGGTCTATGGTCCATCGTCCATCGTCTTTACCAGCAATCGGCGGTCAGCGGTCAGCCGTCGGCGGTCGGCGGTCAAAAAAACAACGTTAATCAAAACCCCGAAAAACTATGAAATACCGCTGCCTGATCATCGATGACGAAGTGCTGGCCAGGGACGTGATCAGGACATTTGTACAGCACGACCATTCCATTGAAATCACCGGCGAAGCCGCCAACGGATCAGAGGCCGTGGTCAGGATTTTACAGACCCGGCCAGATGTTATTTTCCTGGACATTCAGATGCCCGAGCTTGACGGCTTCGAGGTACTTCGCGAAGTGTGGCCACACCACCAGCCGTTCGTCGTGTTTACAACGGCCTATGACCAATATGCATTACGGGCCTTCGAGGTGAATGCGATCGATTATTTGCTGAAACCATTTGACGAGATCCGATTCCACCAGGCGCTCGGACGCCTTAAAGAACGCCTCAGCCAGAAATCCCAACCGCGCATCGAAGAGCTGGTAAACAGCCTGTTCCGCGAACAGAAAGAAAAGGAAGAGAATTACCTGTCGCGGTTGCTGGTGAAGGAAGCCGGGAAAATGTACTTCGTCAAAACAGAAGACATTACCCACTTTTCGGCCGATGGGAATTATATATCGGTATACACTTCGCAGAAGAAGGTTTACACGATCTATGAAAGCCTGGGCAGCCTGGAGAGCCGGCTCGACCCGCAGGTGATGATCCGTGTGGGACGTTCCAACATTGTGAACATGAACTTCATATCCGAACTTGAATCGTACTTTAACGGCGAGTACATCATTCATTTATCAACCGGCGAGAAGATCAAATGGACGCGCGGTTATCGCGACAATATCAAAGCATTTATGACCAGAATGGGGTAACGGGCAGATACGCTTCGCCGTTCGATATAAACGGTTTAGATAGGATATTATTCAGATCAGACATTTTTCATTCACATTTCAACCGTTTGGGCCGCAAATTTGTCAGGAAATGTAGCTTCCGCCTACGCGGACCTAAAATACCTAACATTCAATTGCATTTAAATCCGTTAGCCATGTTTACTAAACCATCTACTATTGTAACCTCAGCGGTATTATCGCTCCTTCACAGCAATAAGGGAGCCCAACAACGGCAAGGCTTGCTTATTGCGGCGGTCGTCGTGACGTTGGTCCTCTGGAAGCTTTGCACCAGCGCTAAAAACCCGGCCCAATCGCAAATCATTGCAGCGTCTGCTGAACCCGCCATCGCAAAAAAAGCGACCATTGCGAAATGGAGCTACGACGAACTCGCACACAAGCTCATCGTCGAAAATACCGACCTCGCATACAGCGAACTCGGCAAAAGCTTTTCACAAGGACTCGGGAGGTCGCTCAACAAGGTCGCCCGGCATATCGATGGCAAGCCGGTGATTGTCAATTTATAAATACAAAAAAGGGTTGCTAGGATCAAAATCGGCAACCCTTTTTCATTTCTTCACTAACTGCCCTTTTAGTAAGCTGCTTCCAGTTCCGCTTCTGCTATTGTGTTCTGCTGTTCCACTGCCGGTGGCAACAGCTTGTACATGACAGGCGTCACCAGTCGCGAAAGTAATGTGGAACTGATCAAACCACCGATGAGTACCAATGCAAGCGGCGAGTACAATGCACTATACTCGATCACGAGTGGTAACAAACCTCCGATGGCGGTCATGGAAGTAAGCAATATAGGTACGAAACGAATCTCACCCGCTTCAATGATCGCCTCTTCGATACCCTTGCCCTGCGCGCGGAGCTGATTTGTAAAGTCGACCACCAGCAGCGAGTTCTTCACTTCAATACCGACGAGTGCAATGAAGCCGATCGTAGCTGTGAACGAAAGTGTTTCACCTGTCAGGAACAGCATTGCCAGACCGCCCACAATACCCAGCGGGATCACCGAAAGTACGATCAGGATGCTTTTGAATGTTTTGAACTCCAATATGAGCACGCCGAGGAAGCCGAAAACCGTGATCAGAATAATCAGCCCCAATCCTCCGAAGCTTTCCTGCTGGCTTTCCTTTTCACCTGCAACGGTAAAGTGCTGACCTTTCTCAAATTTGAACTGGTTCAGCTTCACCGTGATGTCGTCGTTCATTTTCTGCACATTATAGCCAGGCTTTGCAAATGCGGAAACAGTCACGTAACGGTCTTTGTCATAATGGCGGATCTGGTTGGGCGAACTTTCCATTTCGACGGTCGCAATGCTTTTCAAGGGGATACTTGCGCCGGTAGCCGAGGTCACGTACAATTTGTCGAACACGCTATAATCCTGAATAGCGGCATTGCGGGGCACAGACACATTGATGTTGTAGCTGTCCGCCTTACCCACATCCTCGCGGAAAGTGGCCACATTAAGCCCCGCAGCCCCCAGCCGCACCGTGCGATCGATGTCGGCCGAAGATATGCCGAGGGTTCCTGCTTTTTGCTTGTTGATGTTAATGCGTAAGTCCGTCGGTTGTACGAGCAACGGGTTGTTGACGTAAATGGTCCCTTCTGTCTTGGTAAGCAGGTCGGCAATGCGGAATGCCGTCTTGCGCAGGTCGTCCAGATCCTCGCCATAAATACGGTAAGCCAGTGGCGCCTCGATGAGCGGACCTTGTTCGAAATCTTTCACTTTGATCTCGGCACCCGGATAACGTTCCAGTTTTTTCCTCAGCTTTTCAATCACCGCCACCTTCTCTTCAGTTTCCAGCCCTTCTACCTGCACGAATATCTCGGCGAAATTATCGCTCTCGTTTCTTTGGATCACATTATAATAAACCCGCGGGTTACCCTTACCTACGTTGGTCGCGAAAGAGGTGATAAGGGGCTCCTTTTTCAAGACACTCTCCACATAACGCGCGATTTCGTTGGTCTTCTTCAAATTGGTGCCCTGCGGCGTCTCAATATCGATGAGGAACATCGGTTTCTCTGATTTTGGGAAGAGACTATTGCCGATAAGCGGTACCAATGCCAGCGAACCCGCGAAGATAAGTCCGGCGATGAGTAGCGTGGCTTTCGGCCAATGCAATGCCTTGTCAAGGACGCTGCCGTAGGTTTTGTGAATGCCTCTTTTCATACCTCTCAGCAACCAGTTGCCGTCTTCGGAAGCATGTGGTTTCAGGATCACGCTCGAAAGGAACGGCACGACCGTCAGCGAAACGAGCATAGAGGCAAAAACCGTGGTGATCACAGACATCGGTAAGCTGCGGATAAAGTCACCCGCACCCTCTGGCAGGAAAACCAGCGGCAGGAATGCGAAGATCAGCAGGATCGTACACCCAACCACCGCCAGCCCAATCTGCGACGACGCCTGAATAGCCGCCTCCACCTTGCCATATCCCATCCGCAGATAGCGCTCGATATTTTCGACAACCACAATGCTGTCGTCCACCAGAATACCCAGCGCCACAATCATCCCGACAATACTTAACTGATTGATATTGAACCCAAGCAAATTCATGATCGTGAGCCCGATTGCCAGCGAAAGCGGGATAGAGATCATCACTACAAGCGATGCCCGAGTGCCGAGCGGCAACAATGTGAGCAATACCAAAAGGATAGCGATACCAAAGTCACGGGCAAAATGCGACAGACGCGTGTCGACGCTTTTGGCCTGATCAAACACTTTGACAAGCTCAATATTGGAAGGTAGTGTTTTCTCAAACTCGGCTACAATCGGTTCCACCTGGCCTTGAACGGCAATGATGTTCTCGCCTTCCTTCTGACTGACATTCACAAAACTGCACCGGAAGCCATTCAAACGGGTAACGTGCGTTTCATCCTCATAACCCATTTTCACATCGGCCACATCTTTCAGGTAGACGACCTTGCCATTCGCGCGAGACACCACCGTGTTGGCTACTTCGTCGAGCGTGCGATAGCTTCCACTGGTTTTGATATTCAGCTTTTTGGTGGCCATACTAATGCTTCCGCCAGGGATATTCACGCCTTCGCTTTGCAATGCACCCACGATCTGGTCTTGTGTGAGACGCTGCTGAGCGATCTTTTGTAAATTAAGGTTCACCTTTACCTGCGGCTCCGGAATGCCCGCGTATTCCACTTTTTTCAAAGTCTTGATCTTTTCTAACCGTTCCTTGAAGTCCTTGGAATACTTCTTCAATTGGGTATAAGTAGCATTTTCGCTGATCAATGCATATTGGTAAATGCTAACGTCGGATGGGATCTGCTTGTTGATACGGATATCGGCGACATCGGCGGGAAGTTGTGAGCGCAGCGCACCGATCTCCCTGACGACCTCCTGGTATTTTTCTTCCGGGTCGGAGCTGTATTTATAGATGATCTGCATCACCGCAAGACCATCGCGGATGTCGGTGATGATGTGCTTCATATCGTCGAGCTCGTTGATCTTTTTTTCCATCGGGTCCACTACGAGCTGCTCCATATCCTTGGGATTGGCACCCGGGTATACCACTACCACGGTAAACTGCGGCGGATGAATGTCCGGGTCTTCGCTCCGGGGCATGGTGAAGAGCGAGTACAGTCCCAATGCCAGCACGCCCAGGAAGACAACCAGCGTGAACTGGTAATTTTTCACGGCAAATTCAGGTAATTTCATAGTCTTTGCGGTTGAAAATGGTTACTGAACTACTTTAATCACCGATCCTTCGGCCAGGTAAGCCGACCCTTCGCGGATCACCCGCGCACCGGCGTCGATACCCGCGAGGATAAATGCCTTATCGCCTTCCAGGAATGCGATCTTTACGCGCTTTTTCTGCGCCCGGTTGCCTTCCGCGACAAATACGAATGCACTGTCATTTTCGCCTTCGATCAATGCGTCCACCGGAATGGATACCATGCTGGTTTGTTGCTTAGGATAAATGCTGGCCTTCGCGAACAAGCCGCTTGCCAGCTTCACCACGGGCTTGTCGAGCCGGATTTCCACCTGGTACAAACCGGAAACCGGGTCGCTTACCTGCGCAAGCGTTTTCACGCTGCCGCTGAAAGTCTGCGGGTAAGCATCAAATGTAACCTCTGCCTTTTCTCCGCCTTTCAGTCTTGCCCAGTCCTTATCGGTGAGGCCACATTTCACAACCCAATCGCTGCTGCTGGTGCTGCTAATGTGCAAAACCGGCGTTCCGCCTTGTACCTGCTCACCGGCATTCTGCAGTTTCTGCATTACCACGCCGTCGGCGGTTGAGAATATCTTGCTTTGGGATAAATTAAATTTCACAATATCGAGCTGTTTTTCGGCGAGTACCATTGCACTTTGCGTATTTTCCAGTTGCTCTTTGGTAGCGACACTATCGCGGTAGAGGTTCTGTACACGGCGGGCGTCACGCTGGGTTTTCAGGAAATTTTCCTCCGCCTGGCTCATTTGAGCGGCTATTTCAGTAGTATTGAGTGTTGCCAGCAACTGACCTTTGCGAACGTGATCGCCTTCCTTTACCTGAATATCCCGGATAATGCCGGCGATCTTGAACGACAGCCTCGCTTCGTTTTCCGAACCCAGCAAACCCGATGTTTCCACTGCCTGTGCCTGCGTAAGTGCCGCCGAACTAATGATTTTCACCGGAATAGTTTCGTCGGTCTGCTCTGGTTTCTTTTCCTCTTTGCATGCGGACGTCAGCAGCGCGGCCGCGAGAATGTATGCGTATATGAATGGATGTGTAGTAGCTTTCATTTCATTTTCAGTTTGAGAATAAATAACTGGCCCGTGCCCGTTCCAGCTCTGCGGCGCGGGTTTGGACGTTGAGATAAGAAATACTTTGCTGCAACTGATCGCTGATCAGCCGATTTTGAGCGTCAAGGAGTTCGATATAAAGTGATTGACCTTCACGATATAGCTTCTGCTGATCAGTGTAATATTGATGTGATAACGCCGTCTGGCTTTTCGTCGCCTGGTAAGTTTGAACCGCCGATTGCAAAGTGTTAGCCGCCGTTTTGTTTTGTAATTGAAGCTGCTGCTCTACCTGGCTGATCTGCTCGCCGGTGGCTTTTTGTTCCATTTCGGCCTGTTTCACTTTGTATTGTGTGCGGTTGTTGGCGAACACACGCCAGTCGAGCGTCACCCCAAACAAATAGTAACGCGTATCCTTGTTGAAGTCCACAAAATCACCCTGCGAACCGAGATCGATGAAAGTCGACAGCTTCGGTAATGCACCTGCCCGCGCCAACTGTCCGGATAATGCGTTGATTTTCGACAACGATTCCAGTTTCAAAAGTTCTTCTCTCCTACCCTCGGCCGCACTGTCGATAAAGCTGACGGATTCATTGGCCGGTGCGATTTCGAGAATGGAATCCAGCGGTTTGTTGAGTATAAAATTGAAATAAGCTTTCGCATTCACCGATTCGTTCCGCGCATTCACTAGCCGTGCCTCCAGCCCGATCAGCTCATTCTCCGAGCGGCTGATCACCGTGCGGATAGCCTTGTCGTTTTTCACCAGCGCCTGGTTAAAACGAAGGTTCTCCCGTGCCAGGGAAACAGCACTTTCCAGGATGCGAATGGCCTCGTCGGACTGTTGGCAGGCATAATAGGCTACCTTGATCTCCCGCACTAACTCCCGCCTGTAAACGTCAACCTCCGCCTGCTGCAGATGAATTTGCTCCTTTCGGATGCGGGTGTTGTAGGTGATTTCGGCATTATAAAGCGGCAATGAAGTCCTGAACTTCGCGTCATAATAATTCCGTGGGTTGAATGTCTGGCTCACATTTTCCACTTTCGGGAATGCGGAAGAATTGGTAAGCTCATTCAGTGAGGCGTAAACCGGGTTCAGTAAGTCACCAATGGGAATGCTGATCTTCCGTCCGCCGCGCGAATCGAGGTAGGACGTGCTGAAATTCACTTCGGGATAAAAGAATGTCCGGGCTTCCTTGAGCGCAAAGAGATTCCTCTCCAATATAAACCGCTGTTGTTTAAGCCCCTGGTTGTTCCGAAGACCGTCTTCAATGTAGCCTTGCAGCCGCGCATCCTGACCCATCGCGGGTATGAAGAAGCTCAGCAAAGGCACAAGAAGGTACCGCCAATGCCGAGGCATGGGTTTGAGAAATCGTATCATGATTAGTGATGTTTATTTAGTAAACAGTGTTTAGTAAAAAGGCAAATTTTTTTAGGTTTTCAGGTTACTTATGAAAAGGGCAAACGAGCTGTACAAAACCTCCCGCGTAGCATCGTCGGGCAGCATGAGGATACACATACGTTCCCTTACATAAAGCGAAACAAGTCCATGAACATACGACCAAACCTGGATCGCCGTCACGTGTAAATCCGCCGGCCGGATTTTCTTTTGTTCCAGGCATTCCGACAGCGTCGTCAACAGATAACCAAACGCACATTCGCCCGCTTTCCACTTTTCTTCGTTCTTGATCTGCTCCATCGGAGCCCGCATGATGAACATCAGATCATAGTAATCCGGGTTTTCCAGTCCAAATCTGATATACGTCCTGCCAATGGCATCAAGCCTTTCCACCGGATCAGCAATCCCATCGTGCTGTCTCAGATGCTGGTCCAGGATATCGAACGCATTTTCGTGGATCACATAAAAAATCTCATCCTTGTCCTTGAAATACAGATAGATAGTAGCAGGGCTATATTCGATGTCGTCGGCAATGTTACGGATTGACGTCTTGTCGTAACCTTGCTTTAAAAACATCCTGGTCGCCGATTCAATGATCAGGTTCCTCATTTCCTGCTTCTCCCGCTCTTTTCTTTCCTTTATTGCCATGCTTTTGTAATTACTGTGTAAATATAATAAACACTGTTTAGTAAATGCAAATTGTTTAGTAAAATAAGGGAAGAAAGGTGGTAATCTACCTATGAACGGAAGGCGAATGTTGAAACAGGCCTGTTTTTGCCGACAATGATCGTCCATTTCGGGGATGACGTAGCGGGCAGTTGGAAGGTTCACACCGGCTTTTGCATTGTTTTGGAGAGGTTACTTCCAATGCGAAATGTCATCAAAGTCCTGGCCAAAAGCCGCACCCACACTGCGCAGGAGCAACAGTACTGTTCAATGAATCAAAGTTTAATTTCTTTTGAAATGAAATAACAAACAACTGCAAAGCGTATTCCACCTTGCAGCTGTCTCAAATCACCACGTACCTAGTTTATCGAACCCACGATCTGATTACGCTGCTTACGTCAGTCTAAGCGCAGCCAAATGTCGGTCTGAGCGCAGCCGAAGACAGTCTGAGCGCAGCCGAAGACAGTCTGAGCGCAGCCAAATGTCAGTCTGAGCGCAGCCGAAGACAGTCCAAGCGCAGCCAAATGTCAGTCTGATCGCATCCGAAGACAGTCCAAGCGCAGCCAAATGTCAGTCTGAGCGCAGCCGAAGACAGTCCAAGCACAGCCAAATGTCAGTCTGAGCGCAGCCAAAGACAGTCTGAGCGCAACCAAATGTCAGTCTGAGCGCAGCCGAAGACAGTCCAAGCGCAGCCAAATGTCAGTCTGAGCGCAGCCGAAGACCGTCCCCAACACCAAGCAGGCCCTTTGACCGCCCGGTCGCCCTGTGCGGCAAGGATCAGTGCCAGTTTATGACCGGCCGTTGAATGATGGAACAAATATAAAAAGTGGCTTTTAATTATCTATAATATTTATAGACTAAGTAGAATAAACTCGGTTATCATACCACCTAACTCCTACATGAGTACATTATAATGCATAGTGCCTAAATGAGTGATTAGAAATATCAATCTGATCCGACGGTGCGTGGGATGGTTGCCGACGGAACTGCGGGGCTCTCCACTGTATACATCGGGCCTTTTCGACATTGCCGGACCAGGGTTTCTTCTCTATATGTTTAAGCCCAAATAATACTTATGAAACATATTATACTTTTTATCTTTATAATATTTATCACCCTTTTGATCCGGTAATTAAGGAGGAAGCACCCGCCTGAATCTCTAAGCCAGCAAAATATACACCACTTTCAATAGTGGCTGGTGGCTTGGATCGGGCTTAAACAAATTGGTGATTATTGTATACTACGCCACAGAAAGCAACCGGCGGCTCAATGCGCTTACACGGATGCCTTTGAGATATTTTGTGCGTTCTTCGATTTCGTTTTGATAACGGAATATGTAGCCAGGGCCGGCGAGGCGCTTGAATTCCCGGGTGACTTCTTTGATCTGCTTGCGCGAGATGCCGCTGTATTCGAGTTGCAAAAGCTGCGACTTTTCGGCGGTCGATTTTTTCAGTTTCCAGTATTGCGGATGATTCGGGCCGATGGGCGGACGGAAGTCAGTATCGTGCTTTTCGCGGATTAAAAATTCGTAATCGATAATGATTTCATTGCGGTTGCGGACCACCTGCCCTCCTACCACGATTTTGGCCTCCCGGCCCACACTCAGTGGAAAAATCTTTTCTAATATCATGACGGTTTCCAGTTAACAGGAGTTGATCTCCGCACTTCCAAAAATTTCGTTCCAGCAACAGGTGGTTTATGCTAAAAACATTAGTCTACTTATTTTATAGACAAAGTAAGGTTAAAAATTCCTATCTTCAAACACCTTGGTGACAAATCTTCGGTTTTGACATGAATTACATGGCTTTGAACATCAATTTTGGCGATCTTTCCGCATTTACTACCGTATACCTTACCCTACTACTATGCTTATCCGATTTGCCCGCCAGCTTTCTATCGCGATGATCATCGCACTTCTGTTCACCAGATTCAATGTTTCTTCACAATCCGCTTCACAAAGCAAGCCGAATATCATTGTCTTCCTTGTCGACGACATGGGCTGGCAGGATACTTCGGTACCATTCTGGAACAAACCGACGGATTTCAACCGTCGCTTTCACACACCCAACATGGAACGTCTGGCGCGGGAGGGCGTCAAGTTTACGAATGCGTACGCAATGCCCGTATGCACGCCTACACGTGTGAGCCTGCTCACGGGTGTCAACGCGGCGCACCATCGGGTGACCCACTGGACGTCTCCGGATAAAAACAAGAATACCGATCATGAGGACCCGACTGTAAAGGCTGTCGACTGGAATATCAATGGTTTCAGTCCGGTCCCCCGCGTAGAACATACATTTCATGGAACAGCACTACCCGAGATTTTAAAGCAAAATGGCTATTATACGGTCCACAGTGGCAAAGCGCATTTCGGGTCGACAGGTACCCCTGGCTCCGATCCGCTGAATGTGGGGTTTGATGTGAACATTGCCGGGAGTTCGATTGGCCACCCGGCCAGTTATTCTGGCAAAGCTAATTATGACAGTCCCGTCAATGGGAAGCCTCACCGCAATGCCGTGCCCGGCCTCGAAACCTACCACGGCACCGAAACATTCCTGAGTGACGCAATCACCATAGAGGCGCTTAAAGCCATCGAAAAGCCGGTGAGCGATAAGAAACCTTTCTTTTTGTATCTGGCGCATTACGCCGTACACGTCCCGCTCACAGCCGATCCCCGCTTCCTGAACAGATACCTTCAGGCCGGCCTCGACAGCACGGAGGCAAAATACGCCGCACTGGTGGAAGGCATGGATCAAAGCCTTGGGGATGTACTGAAATACCTCGATGACAAGAAGATAGCCGATAATACCGTGGTCATGTTTATGTCGGACAATGGCGGCCTGAGCCTTTCGCCCGCACGTGGCGGGCAGGCATGGACCCACAATCTCCCACTGAAAGCCGGAAAAGGTTCCGTTTATGAAGGGGGCATCCGTGAGCCAATGCTGGTAAAATGGCCCGGAATAGTAAAAGCAGGCTCTGTGGCTGACCAATATGTGATCATCGAAGATTTCTTTCCGACGATCCTCGACATGGTGGGTGTTAAGAATGCCAAAACGGTTCAGAAAATCGATGGAAAGACCTTCCTGCCGATCCTGAGAAATCCCGCATTCAAAGATGGAACACGTGGACTGGTGTGGCACCATCCCAACCGCTGGATTGCGGCCGAAGGGCCAAACATCCATTACGCCAGCGCTTTCCGGCAGGGCGACTGGAAGCTGATCTACAATTACCGGCAGGCGAAACTCGAACTGTATAACCTCCGCGACGATATTGGCGAAGCACACGATCTCGCGACGTCCAATCCTGCCAAAGTAAAGGAACTTGCTGCGCTGCTAACAAAGCAACTCAAAGCCTGGAATGCCCAATGGCCGGTATTCAAAGCAACTGGCAAACCGGTACCATTTCCGGATGAAGTGGCTATTAAGTGACAGTTAGGACGCTCCAAAATGACCAAGTTGTCACGCTAAGCGAACCCGGCGGCCGGTTCGCTTGGCGTGATAACGAGCTAATATTTTCATCACACTACCCTTCCTTCTCCGCGTTCTTCATCTTCATCAAAAGCGCATAAGCATTGCGGATCACAAGCTTCGACTCCGTGCCTATACCCGCCCCGCTGATTTGCTGAAAACCGTCGCGGACGCTCCCAGGCTCGATTTCGACCATCTCAAAGTTGCCGGAATTACGTTCTATAAAAACGAATGACTTGTTTTCCCAACGCACTACAGCATTCTCCGGCACGGTAAGGGCCCGGTTGTTTGCCACGGACACCTCGCCGTTCATGAACATCCCCGGTACCAGCGACGGGCTATATTGATGGAAATGACAATGCACCTCTGCCATCCGATCGTCGCTGAGGCTTTTTCCGATTAAAATGATTTCGGCCGTAAATTTCTTCGACGGGTCCGCATTGGTATAGGCCGTTACCCGTTGCCCTACCGACAGCGCATTCAAATCCTTTTCAAATACATTCAAAGCCAGATGAATATCGTGCGGATCGACGAGCTCGAAAAGCATATCGGTCGGCGCTGTGTATTTACCTACATTCACATTCACCTTTGAAACAAACCCGTCAATCGGCGAAAGGATGGGCACCGTTTTGGAAATGTGATCGGCACTCAGCTTTTTCGGGGCAATGCCGATCACTTCCAGCTTTTGTGCCAGCGCATTCATCAAAATCCGTTGCGTTTCCATTTCGGCCTTGGCCTGCTGAAAAACCTTATCGCTACTTGCTTTGCTCTGGTTAAGGTCTTTTTGCCGCGCATATTCGCTTTCGGCCAGCTCAAACTTCTCGCGGGCGGTGAGGTAATCCTGTTGCAGCTGAATAAACTGCATATCTTCCAGTTCGGCCAGCACCTGTCCTTTTCTAACGCGCATGCCCGGCAACATTTTGGTCGATTTCAGATAACCACCCAACGGAAAACTCAGGCTGATCGTGCTTTGCGGTGGAACGTCGATTTTCCCTTGCAGCATAAGCACGCCGGAAACGTCTTTCAATGCGGGATTCCCCACCTCAATGCCCACATTACGGATCTGTTGCGGGTCAAATGATACCGATCGTGTGGCTATCGCAGTGTCTGCATGCGCTTCGGCTGGCTGTTCCTTGGTCGGTGTACCGCACGACAGGCATGCCCAAAGCGCGGCGGAGATTAAAATGTATGTTCTCATGATGTTGTCCTTACTGGTTGTTCAATTGGAGTAACTCGATGACGGCCTCGTTGTAGCTGCCTAATGCATTCACGTATTCGCTTTGAATGGCGATAGCCTGTCCGGCCAGAATTACCCATTGCAGATAATCGATTTCGCCGCTTACAAACTGGCGGTCGGCTACGGTGATGATCGTTTGTGCATTGGGAAGACCCTGCTGCTCATAATAGCGCAGGTTTTGGGCAAACTTCCGGACTTGCTCCCGGGCATTCCGCAACTCGGACCGTAAACGCTGCCCGGTAAGCGCTGCGTCGTTGCGGGCACGGAGCCAGTCAATGCGGGCGGCCGAAATCCGGGCAGTATGGGCTTTAAAAAACAGCGGGATGTTGATTCCGATACCGTAGTAGCCGAACCGGTCTTTGCCCGTCAGGCTCACTTCCTGGCCATTGAGTAGCTGCGTACCGCGAAGGCTCTGGTTGTTGTAAGAAGCTGACAATTCGGGCAGCATTTTCGCTTTTTCAGTTCGATATCTAAAAAAGGCCGATTGCGTCAACTGTTGGCTGATTTCGAGTTGTGGCAGGTCGGCTGGCATTCCCGTTGTGGTATCGGGTGAGGCAGTAATGCGCGGCGTATCCGGTTTCGGGGTGTATGCCAATGAATCCTGCACCCAGAAATTGAACCGTTCCAGCACAATGCTCAGATCGTGCCGGACCAGATCGAGCTGATTGGCGATCTGTTGCTTTTGCGCACTGGCGGCCGTTTTTTCAAGGACATTAGAAGCACCGCGTTCAAAACGGAGCGTCGATTTCTTCTCAAAACCAGTAAAAATACTGTCGGCATACACGAGCAGCTTTTCCCGCTCCTTTAATACCGCATATTCATAAAAAAGCTGCCTTACACCCGTACGCACTTCCTGCTCGGTAAGCTGCGTTTGTGCCCGCGCGGCTAAATAATCGGCTTCGCGTGCCTTGCGTTGATTGGTGTAAACGGTAGGAAAGGCAACGGTTTGTGTAATCCCGATCCGGGTATCGTTGTTCGGACTATTGAACTTGCCATAATCCGTGCTAACGCTTGTCTTGGTCATATCAAATGCACTGCGCCTCATTTTCTCGGCGGCTTGCTCGTCCAACCGGCTGCTTTTTACACTGCTATTATAGGTCAATGCCTTTTGAACTGCTTCTTCCAGGTTAACCGGTGTTTGCGCTTTTGCAGGTAGTGTAAAAACCACCAATCCGATCACGACTGCAGCCACCATTCCCGGTTTACCATCAGGGCCTTTTTTAGTATTAAACAATAAATACAATGCTGGCAATACAAACAATGTGAGCAAGGTGGCCGTGATCAACCCTCCGATCACGACGGTGGCCAATGGGCGCTGTACTTCCGCACCTGCGCCGTTGCTGATCGCCATCGGAAGAAACCCGAGCGACGCCACGGCGGCCGTCATCAATACCGGCCGGAGCCTGTTGCGGGTACCAGTCATCACGAGTTGCAGCGCGTCGGTAATCATTCCTTCTTTTTTGATCCGGTTAAATTCCGAGATCAACACGATCCCGTTTAACACCGCCACGCCAAACAATGCAATGAAACCCACGCCCGCCGAAATGCTGAACGGCATTCCGCGCATAGCCAATGCGAAAACCCCGCCGATAGCCGACAATGGTATGGCCGTGTAAATCAATGCGCCGTCTTTAACCGATGAGAATGTAAAATACAGCATCATAAAAATCAGCAGCAGCGCCACGGGCACGGCGATTCCCAGTCGCGCTTTTGCCTGTTGCAAATTTTCGAACGCGCCTCCGTAAGTAATGGAGTAGCCGCTCTCAAACCGGATCTTCGCCTCCACTTTTTGCTGCAACTCCTCCACAATCGACTCCACGTCCCTGCCGCGCACATTGAAACCGACTATAATGCGCCGCCGTGTATCCTCGCGCTGGATCTGGTTGGGCCCTTCGATTTCCCGCACGGTAGCGACCTGGCTCAGCGGGATCTGCAAACCGTTTGGGGTGGATACCAGCAGATTCTGCACGTCCGAAATGCTTTTGCGCCCCTCGGCACCCACACGCACGACCAGGTCGAAACGCTTTTCGCCTTCATAGATCTGCCCGGCGGCAGCGCCTGCGAACGCAGCATTAATGGTTTTGTTCAGATCGTCGATATTCAAACCGTACTTCGCAATCTCGGCGCGGTTGAAATCGATCACAATTTGCGGCATTCCCGTTACTTCTTCCACATACAAGTCGGCGGTGCCTTCCACGCGCCGGGCGATCTGGCCGAGTTGATCGGCGTAGGCAGCGAGTTTGTTCAGGTCTTCGCCAAAAATCTTGCAAACCACATCCTGTTTGGCACCGGTCATGAGCTCATTGAAACGCATTTGCACAGGATATTGAAAGCCTGTGGTAACACCGGGAACCACTTCCTGCGCGGTAGCGGCCATTTTGGTAGCCAGCTCGGGGAAGCTTTTTGCATTGATCCATTCCGATTTGTCTTTCAAAACAATGATCATATCACCGCCTTCGATCGGCATGGGGTCCGTTGGGATTTCTGCACTGCCAATCCGCGATACTACTTTTATGACCTCGGGATAATCCTTTCTCAACCGTTCGGAGATGCGGTTGATGGCGTCGATGGTCGTGCTGAGGTTGGTGCCGACGAGCAGGCGCGTTTCCGTCGCGAAATCCCCTTCTTCCAGTTGTGGGATAAACTCTCCACCCATCCGGCTGAACAGCAGCACGGCAACGCCGAACAGCACAAAGGCGCCTGCCACCAGCAGCCCCTTCATGCGTAATGCCCGCGCAAGCACCCGTTCGTACGCGCGCTCGGTCCTTTCCATGACCCTGTCCGACCAGTTGCCTTTATGGTTGATTTTTTTGCTGATCAGCAGCGAACTGACCATCGGAACATAAGTAAGTGACAAAATGAATGCGCCCAGGATTGCAAACGCCACCGTCTGCGCCATGGGCTTGAACATCTTGCCTTCAATCCCGGAAAGCGAAAGGATCGGCAGGTATACAATTAAAATGATAATCTGCCCGAAAACCGCCGCATTCATCATCCGACTGGCTGAGCCGAACACTTCATTATCCATTTGACGTTGCGTAAGGCTTCCGATGCCTCTGTATTGGGTAGAAGTATGTAAATGATGAAGAATGGCCTCGACGATAATCACGGCACCGTCGACGATCAGCCCGAAATCGAGTGCACCCAGGCTCATCAGGTTTCCGCTCACACCGAACAAATTCATCATTGCAACGGCGAACAGCATCGAAAGCGGTATCACCGATGCCACGATAAACCCGGCCCGCAAATTCCCCAGAAACAGCACGAGCACGATCACCACAATCACCGCGCCTTCCAGCAGGTTATGCTCCACAGTACCAATGGCATTATTGACCATCTTGGTACGATCCAGAAATGGCTCAATTTCCAGCCCTTCGGGTAATGTTTTAGAAATTTCAGCAATGCGCGTCTTCACGTTACCGATCACTTCCGACGAATTTCCGCCTTTAAGCATCATTACAATGCCTCCCGCCACCTCGCCGTAGCCTGCCATGGTCAGCGCCCCATAGCGGATCGCAGGTGCAAGACGCACCTGTGCAACATGATTTACGAGCACAGGCACACCTCCGCGATTCGTGACAACAATATGATTGATATCGTCTATGGATCCGGCCAGGCCCAGGCTACGGATATAAAGTACGGTCGGCCCTTTTTCGATGTAAGCCCCACCGGTGTTCTGGTTATTCCGGCTCAATGCCGTGAGGACGTCGGTAATGGTTAGTCCCATCGCTTTCAGGCCAGCGGGGTCCACGGCAACTTCATATTGCTTCAGTTCCCCGCCAAATGTGGAGACATCCGCAACGCCGGGTGTGCCCAGCAGCTGCCTGCGGATAACCCAGTCCTGTGTAGTGCGCAGATCGGTGAGGGAATATTGTTTCTCAAAACCCTTTTTGGGTTTTACTACATATTGATAAATCTCCCCCAAGCCCGTCGTAACCGGGGCTAGCGCGGGTTTGCCTGCATTGTCGGGCATGTCCACCTGCGAGAGGCGCTCTGTTACCTGCTGGCGGGCCCAGTAAATATCGGAATCGTCGTCGAAAACGATCGAAACCAGCGAAAGTCCGAAGCGCGACATACTCCGGCTTTCTTTCAGGCCGGGGATATTGGCCGTAGCCTGTTCGATCGGGAACGTGATAAGCCGTTCTACGTCTTCGGTACCCAGCGACGGCGCCGTAGTGATGATCTGTACCTGGTTATTGGTGATGTCGGGAACGGCATCAATGGGCAATCGGGTGAGTTCATAGATGCCGTAGGCCACCCACAGCAACATGAATATCCCGATCACCAGCTTGTTCTCCACAGAGAACCTGATGATTCTGTTCAGCATATTGGTCAAGAAATAAATACACAGATGTGTGCAGGGCCACGGAAATGGCACGCACGGAATTTCAGGCATAGCTAGCCCGCGTTTCTGATGTATTTATGCCCGCGGCGGACGGAAAAGAGCGCCCAGCACAGTACTGTAATCGACCTGCGGCACGGCTGGGCCATATTCGGCCTTGATGGGGAGGTAAGCTCTCTTAAATGTAAAGACAGGGGTATTTGGGACAAAGATAAAGCTGGATGTGTGCGCTTCCACTTTTTTGAAAGGCAACTGCATGTCCTTATCATCGTCGTCGTCATTCAAATCCTTTCCGAGGTAATGCATGGAAAGGAAGTCGGTAAAGGTGATTTCGTGGTTGAGGGATTGATGTTCCGCGAAATGTTTGAGAAGCAAAGGTGCCTTGTACACCTGGCACAACGAGGTCGTGTCCAGGATCACTATAAATAAAATGATATTTCGCAGCAGCTTTCTCACCTCGGTAAAAGTAACTCACGGGATCATTAAAATCAACCCATTCGATCCTGAATGCGATCTTAAAATTTGTCAATAGCCTGAAAAACAGAATGCCGGATATTAACCGGCATCCCTCACTTTCAAAAAGTACAATTTTTTTTTCTAATATTCTTATTACATCAAAACGTCACCGGCCGCCTCCCGATCCCTGCAACGAAGACAGCTTCGATTCGTCGTCGGCAATTTTCTTTTTCAGTGATTCGATATTTCTGTTCAACTTATCCAGGTTATCGGAAGCGCGGCGGGCCCTTTTGGCATCACGATGCGCAGATCCAGCGCTTTTACTGGCGCGGCGGGCCGCCTTTCTGTCTTGTGCATCACTACCCAGTTTTTCGGCTGCCTCTTTGTTCGCATCCGCTGACTTTTGCGCATTTTCTGCCGTTTTGGCCGCCTCGTCGGTTTTTTCCTGTACCTGATTTTCCAGTTTCGCTAATTCCAGTTTCCGCTCGTTTAGCCGTTTGCTGACCTCGATCACTTCTTTCTGGTCTTTCAGCATGTTGATAGAGTCTTTGGACACCACCTGTGCTGACACTGACAGTGAAATCAGCAGAAGTACCACTGCTCCTGCTATGTCCTTGATTTTCATAATGGTATTGTATTTAAATGAGAATGTAAATCTGTACAGGCGCAAAAACCGTGCCGGGTACAATTTAAATATAGGTACTGCATCGGAATCAAACAACCTCTTTTTAAGTTATTACCACACTCCTAAACGGAGGTTATCACTCTTATTCACTAAATCATCAACAAAATTGAAAAATCTTCTACACTGGGTCATACCCGGCCTGGCCTTGTTACTCTCCTCCTGTGACAGTTTGTTCCAATTCAACCCCAATGAAGAAACACTTCTCGACAGAGAGAAAGACCTTACAGCCAAGAACATAGCCCGCATCAGTGCACTGCCGGTCTCCGACACGACCCGTTTCATCCTCATGGGCGACTCGCAGCGGTGGTACGACGAATGCGAGGATTTCGTGGAAAGTGCTAATCGCCAGAAGGACATCTCCTTTGTGCTCCATGCCGGCGACATCTCCGATTTCGGCCTGACGCAGGAATTCAAATGGGTCAATGAAATCATGACCCGTTTAAACTATCCTTATGTGACGGTCATCGGTAACCACGACATTGTGGCTAACGGATCCTCCACCTACCGGAAAATGTTTGGCCCGCTCAATTATTCATTCGGCTTCGGGCATGATCGGTTCATTTTCATCAACACCAATTCCCGGGAATATGCTTTCGACGGCTCTGTGCCCGACGTGCCATGGTTGAAGGCACAGCTTGCCGATAATCCCGAGAAAAAAAATACGATTGTGGTAGCGCATGTCCCGCCATTCGATGCGGATTTTGACAAGAATCTGGAAAAATCGTATTCGGAAGCACTTGGCAGCGACCCCACCGTGCAGTTCTCACTCTACGGGCACCAGCATCGCTTTCACGACGGCGAGTTCTACGACGACGGCGTGCATTACTATCTCACCACCTCCATGGGTGCCCGGGGATATATGGTTATTTCGACCTGGAAGGGCGGTTATAAAGTTGAAAAGGTTGAATTCTGAAAGCCATGAAAAAGTATTTGCTCCCATTCCTTTTAATGATCGGACTGCCAGTGTCCGCACAAGAAGTTGGCCTTACACATCACCGCAAATGGTTTGTGCCCGATCATATCAAGTTGCAATTTGCCGGTAACATCGGATTTCTTTCGGGCGGGCCGGGTTATATGTCGCGCAACCAGACCCTTGAAACAGATTTGCTTTTCGGTTTTTTACCACAGAAATTCGGAGGTGACGCACTGGTGACGACTACGCTCAAAACTACCTATTCGCCCTGGCGGATCAATCTGAAAAACAGCTATTATATCAGGCCGTTTTCGATAGGCGCGTATCTCGGTTACACATTCGGGCCGCAGTTCGATACCAAATGGCCCTCTTACTATCCCACAGGCTATTACTGGTGGGCAACATCGTTCCGTCCGGGTGCCTACATCGGCGGTAAGGCAGGACGTAACGTGGTGCTGAACAACCATAGGAGATCTTTGGAATTTTACTACGAGCTGGGAACCTACGATCTCTTACTGATAAGCTACGTGCAAAATAAGGGTTTTCTCAAAATCAACGATATTGTGAGCCTTTCGCTGGGTTTAAAATTGGGTTTTAATTAAATCCGCTCGGTTTTGGAGGATATATCGCGGATGATTTCATCCAGCGCATAGGCCGACGTGAGCACATGATCCAGCAACTCGGTCTGCTCTGTTTCGGAGTGCGGGTAATTGCGGATGAGATCAATGAGCCCCATGAGCCTCGCAAGCGGTGCGCGTATCACATGTGATTGCATCCAGGCGATCTCTTGCAACTTATGGTTCCGTTCCTCGATTTCGCTGATGTAACGCAGCCGGTCGGTCACATCGTGGCCGATCGCGATCCAATGCGTGTGAACGCCAAGCGCGTCCGTGACGGGCAGCAATGCGAGGTTTATAAAACACTCGTTATCCTCCCCCGTGTATCGCATCGTGGTTCCTTTGAGCGGTTCCAAATGATAGATGGCGTCCTTGAGCTTGTCAAAATCATTTCTTGCCGGACTAAAACCTTTCAGTAAAGCAGGGCTTTTTCCGACAACATCGATTGGCGCATAGCCGGTAATGCGGGTGAACGCCGCATTGACATACAATATTCTCAATCCCGTAACATCACGCGGGTCGGACTCGGCAATGAGCACCGCGTCGTTGGTATTTGTGATGACAGAAACAAGCAATTTTAATTCCTGCTCTTCCTGTCTTATCTTCGTCATATCCCTCAAAACACCGATCATCCTGACCGCCTTTCCCCGCTCGTCGCGCCGGATATAGCCAATTTCCTCCACATACGCATAGATGCCGTCGACTTTCTTAAACCGGTAATCGGCACTCCATTTTTGCTGCTGCGGGTCGGCGAGCTGGGTTTCAAGACTTTCAGCCACGGACTCCCAATCGGCGGGGTGCACACGCCGGGCCCAGCGTGAAAGTGGATAAAGGCTTTTGTCGGACTCATCCCCGAAGACCCGGAAAAAGCCGTCGCCCCACTCGATATGGTCGAGCAAGAGGTCCCAGTCGTAAATGGCGTCGTTTGTTGCCATATTTACATACTCATAACGCTCATGGCTGCGGCGGAGCGCGGCGGCGGCCTCATGGATTACCTCCAGGCTCTGCCGGTTTTCAAGGATCACTTTCAAAATCGACGCTACGCGCTCTATTACTTTGAGCTCCTCTTCTGCGGGCTCGCTGATGCGGTCGTAATATATGGCGAAAGTCGCTATCGCATTGTCGTCGACGATCACCGGATGTGACCAGCATGCCAGTAACTTGTGTGGCAAAGCCAGGTGCTTGTACTTGGCCCAGCGCGGATCCGTGGCAATATCCGCGACGATCACCTGCTGTCGCAGAAAAGCCGCCGTTCCGCACGAGCCCGCATTTTCTCCGATTTCAAGATTATGGATCGATTCCACATATTCCGGTGGTAGCGAGGGCGATGCCAGGCTGTACAGTTTTTTATTTTTCACACCCACCAAAGAGCACTTCGAATGCGGAAACAATGCCTCGATTCCTTCTAAATAAGTATCGAGTACACTTTTGAGCGGGCTGTCCTTCACCGAATTCATTTCAAGGACGATCTTCTCGAGGTGTTCGAGGCTTTCCAGCCTCCCTGATCACCGATACCACATCCTTGATCCACACCAGCCCTCCGTCCGCACGTATCATCCTGTAATCAAACGTGTGATTGCGCATTTCCTGCGTTTCGCGATGGCAGTACCGAACGGCCTGCTCGCGGTCGCCGGGATAAATATGATTTTGCCAGAAAGCCGGATCACTCAGCCATTCCTCTGGCGTGTAGCCCAAAATATTCCTGACCTGCTCGCTGATAAACCTGAACTCGAAAGTGGCAGCATCTGCCTCCCATACAATTCCGTCGACAGTCTGGATAAGCGATTCAAACTGCCGGTGCGACTGCAACGCTTCCTGCTCGGCCATTTTCCGCTCATGAATGTCGTGAATAACGCCGTAAAGTCGTGTACAAACGCCTTCTACGATTTCCGATTTTCCGGTTATCCGGATCCATTTCTCCCGGCCCTTTTGCGTTATAATGATCAGTTCAAGATCAAAAAGTTTTCCCGTCACGATCGCTTCCTGCACGGCCCGCATAAAAGCATCGCGGTGCTCGCCCGGTTGGTAAAAATCCAACGTTTTGAAAAAGTCGGGCTGGAAGTCTGCCGGCACTTCATGGATTTCCCGTACAATGTCCGACCAGTTGATGACTTCATTGATCAGATCGGCCTCCCAACTGCCCACGCGGGCGATACGGAGGGTTTCGGACAAAAATTTTTCGGATGTGAAAGGGACATGCGTTTGCCGCGCGAGCGTTACCTCTGTGACGTCTGTAACCGTGCGGAGAATGTGTTCGATTTGGCCAACCTCATTCCGGACCGGTGTGTTGGTGGCGAGAAGATATTTGACATTACGCTCAGATTCGCCATTCAATGGCAAAAGGTATTTCGAAACAGGCGACTGATTGGGCAGACCATCGGAAACCAGTTTTTCCAGCAAATTATTCCAGGGCGCTACGCGGTTGTAGGGATTGTTCGGAAATGCTTCATAAAAGCCATTGCCTATCAATTCGTTACGGTTCATATGCACCAATTCCAGGTAGGCGTCATTCACATCAGCGATGGTAAATTTCGGGGCATCCGCCAAGAGCACCAGGCTTGGCGCAGGCAAGGATTTAAATACCTGACTCAGATAGTTGTCGATCATATCGTTTGTCGGCCAAGTCGACCGGATGCACAGTTTTTACTAACGATATAAGATAAACGTCGATGTAAATTCCCCGGTCCGCAACCCATATCAGCTCGTACAATTTAAAGATATTTTCCACGAAACGGCGTAATTTAATCACTATATTGGGATTCCACCTAAAAAAGAGCATGAAGACCATTATACCAATCGCCGCCCTGTCGATGCTGGCAGGCATTGTCGTAGTTGACCGTGAAGTATCCCAACGTGAACCGTTGGCAAGCACGTCTGCGGAAATTGCTGTCTGCGGCCCCGCTTACCAAAAACTACAGACACCGCTTTTGAACGGCAAGTACGTTGTTGCGCTTCCCGGGTGGGGAAACTTCTCCTACAAGGTTTCGACGAGTTCCGACAGCTCGCAATTCTATTTTGATCAGGGCCTTAACCTGTATTATGGCTATCACTTCAGGGAAGCCGTTGCCTCGTTCCGGGAATCCGGACGGCTCGACTCCACCAATGCCATGGCATTCTGGGGACAGGCACTGGCCATGGGCCCCTACTATAATGCTGCCCATACCTATTCCAAACCCGCGGAAGTGGCCCAGGCGCTCAACCGGATGAACAGCCTCACTGCCCATACCACCGAAAAAGAAAAGCTGCTGATCGACGTCATGAACAGCCGCTATTCCGACGACCCCACCGACGTGAAACGCGCCGAACTGAATCAGGCTTACTCCGACAAACTGAAAAAACTCGTCGCCGATTATCCCGACGAGACCGAATTCAAAATCCTTTATATCGATTCTCAAATGCTGATGCATGCCTGGGATTTCTGGAGAAAAGACGGTACTGCAAAACCCTGGACACCAGAGCTAGTCACCTTATGTGAAAAGGCATTGAAAGCCAACCCGAAACACCCGGCCGGACTGCATTACTATATACATCTGACCGAAGCCTCCCGTCACCCCGAGGTTGCACTTGGGAGCGCAGAAGCGCTGCGCGACCTGCTCCCGGGGGTCGCACATATGGTGCACATGGCAAGCCACGAGTATGAGCGCAACGGCTTGTACGAGCAAGGTGTGGAAGTAAACAACCTGGCCGACAATGCATTGCTGAATTACAATATGCTGGCCAAAAACCTCTCGCTGAACAAACATTCCCCGCATTACTACGCGGTACAAACCTACTGCGCCCTTACTGCGGGCATGTATAAAGACGCCATGCGTTATGCGCACCGCTGCCGCCAAAGTGTAGCTCCAAAGCTCGAAACCACTTACGACCAGTATCTGTATATGCTACCGGTGATGACGCAGGTAAGAATGGGAAAATGGCAAGAAATCCTCGCCGATTCGGTCACCTCCGATCCGAAGTGGACCTATGCGAGCCTGTTGTCTGATTTCGCAAAAGGTATTGCGTATGCGAACACTGGCCGTCCCGATTCGGCTGTCACAAGGCTTGAATTGCTCAAAGCAAAGGCAAAAGATCCCATCCTGACCAAACGCAGAATTCCCTTCAACTCGCCGGTTGAGATAGCAGCCATTGCAGAAAAAGTACTGGAAGGCGTGGTAGCCATTTCGCAAAACAAACGGGCAAATGGCATTGCGGCATTGGAAGAAGCCATCAAACTGGAAGACAAGCTCATTTACACCGAACCCAAAGACTGGCCGCTGCCATCACGCCAGTTCCTGGGCGCTTATTTATTAAAAGCGGGTAAACCGGCACTTGCCGAGCAAGTCTACCGCGAAGACCTGATCATTAACCCATCCAATGGCTGGTCGCTGGTAGGTCTTTCACAAAGCCTGAAAGCGCAACGGAAGACGAAAGAAATAGCCAGTATCAAGACAAAATATGAACGGGCATTCGGAAAAGCTGAGCAGATTCCGGCGGCTTCGGTCTTTATGAAGTAATGCAGGGAAATCATCGTATACAACTATGAGTGCATTCAAAATCAGTAAGTCCGGCCGGAATACCATACTTTCGGCGACTTTAGTGGCAGGTACGCTGGATATTCTGGCGGCATTTCTGGTGTATGCGGTGATTCTGGAAAAGACAAGTCCGGCCCGCATACTGATGTCTATCTCAAGCGGCATTTTTGGCAAAGCCGCCTATTCCGGCGGCACGCCCATGATCATTACCGGCTTACTGCTGCATTTCGTGATCGCATTCATTTTCACAGTGTTTTATTACCTCATTTTACCGGGGCTGGCATTTCTGCGGAAGCGAAAACTCCTGAGCGGCGTTTTGTATGGCATATTCATCTGGCTCGTGATGAACCTGGGTGTCCTGCAAATCGTGTTCAAAGGAATGCCCATGCCCGACCCTAACGCAGCACTGATCGGAATGGGTATCGTGATCGTTGCCGTGGGAATACCCATTTCCTACATCGTGTCGGCGTCCGGACGACGATGATTTTGAAACAGACTTAACCGAATGACAGAAACCTACCAAAGCAGGGCGCAAGGCTATAAAACCATGGCCGACAACTTCGCGCCGGAGCTCAACAACCTTTCCTACACGCGTTTGGCCATTTTCCTGCTGACCGGCATTCTCATCATGCTGTTTGCGGCCAGCGGCTGGGTAATCCCGGTAATCGGCACCGCCATCGTAGGCACCGTGCTTTTTGTGATGACATTGAAACGTTACAATGGCATGGCCGAAGAAAAAAAGCAGGCGGAATTGCTGAAAAACATCAACGAAGCCGAAGTCCAGCGTATTTCGAATAATTTTGCTGCATTCCCGACCGGCGCAGCATTTCTCGACCGCGATCACCATTACGCCGCCGATCTCGACATATTCGGAAGTCATTCCCTCTTCCAGCTTTTGAACCGCACCACAACCGAGTCGGGTGCGCGGCTTCTGGCAAGCTGGCTCAATGGCCCGGCCGACCGGCATACCGTCATCGGGCGGCAGGAAGCAGTGCGGGAGCTCACCGGCCAGCTCGACTGGCGGCAGAATTTTCAGTCTTCCGGCATGCGGTTCGAGTCCGCCAACAGCAATTACGAAATCCTGATAAAATGGCTCGAAGAACCTCCGCAGCTCCTCGCGTCGCGGCAGCGATTGCGTACTATCAGCCTGGTACTGGGCACTTTGTCGACGTTCGCGCTCCTCTATTTCGTGTACAATCTGACTATGCATTTGCAAGAGCTGTCGGGCTTGCATTTGTTGCCGCTCATCGTCATGTCGGTGATCAACTCCTTTTACCTGAAACGCTTCAAAAATATCGCGGAAGACATTATTCTCAGTACGCAGCGGAATATCGGTATTCTCGGCGCATATGAGTCCCTGATGAAGGTTATTGAAAAGGCGACTTTTACTTCACGAAAATTGACCGAACTCAGCACTACTTTCATACGGGAGGACCGTTCGGCTACATCGGAGATCGGGGCATTAAAGCGTATTCTGGAAATGTTCCAGCAAAAAGGCACCCGCAATTCCGTGGGCAAGAATGCATTTTACCATATGATCAACAACCTCTTGCTGATCGACGTGCACCTGATCCTCGGCACCGAAGCGTGGAAAGCCCGTAACAAAGACGATATCAGTCCGTGGATCGCCTCGGTCAGCGAATTCGAGGCGCTGGCGAGCATGGCAGGATTTGCGCATGCCAATCCGCATTACACTTTTGCCGACATTTCCACCGAAACATATCAAATTGATTTTAAATCTGTTGGACACCCTTTATTAAAGTCAAAAAAGCGGATTAATAACAACTTCACCATGACCGGTCGCGGTGAGATCACGATGATCACCGGCTCGAATATGGCAGGAAAAAGCACCTTCCTGCGAACCGTGGGTATTAACCTCGTGCTTGCATTCATGGGCGCACCCTGTTGCGCATCCTCTGCAAGCGTATCGCCCCTGCGCGTGTTCACGAGCATGCGTACACAGGATAATCTCGAAGAATCCGTATCCTCATTTTATGCCGAACTGAAACGCATTGAGCAACTGCTGGCACTTGTGAGCGAGGGTGAGCCTATCTTCTTTCTGCTCGATGAGATGTTCAAAGGTACCAACTCCCAGGACCGTTTCCGCGGCGGTGTGTCGCTGATCAAACAACTCAGCGAACTCAATGCATTTGGCATGATCTCTACGCACGACCTTGACCTGGCCAACCTGACCAAGGACCTGGCCATCCGCAATTTCAGCTTCAATAGTAGCATTACCGAAGGTCAGATTCTCTTCGATTACCGGCTTACGCCCGGCATTTGCACCGATTTTAATGCCAGCGAGCTCATGAAACGCAGCGGAATACGGATACTTTCTGACATCCTACCTTCAAACTGACGAACAAATAAACCTACGCGTAAAAAAGTGCTTCGCCAGAAGTGCATTTGATCCGTTTTCAACGGCAGCTCATCAAAACAATTTCCCCGTAGACTTCGCACCCCATTCCTTTGCAGTCAACATTGTGCCAAACTGTATCTATGAACCGCCGCGACTTCATACAAACAGCCTCGCTGGCAACCAGCGGGCTGCTGCTTTCATTTTTCCTACCCGTGAAATCTCAGGTCCGCGCATTGTCGGCACCGGGCTTTTCGCCTCATGCGTTGCTACGTATCGACAGCGACGACACTGTTCGCATTATTCTGCATAAAGTTGAAATGGGCCAGGGAATATGGACGACGCTTCCGATGCTGATAGCCGAAGAGCTGGATTGCGACTGGACCCGCATCCGCGTGGAAAATCGTGTCATCGAAGGCCCACAGCAGGAAGAAAGCATGTGGGTCCTTTCCACGGGTGGCTCGGACACGACCCGCTCTGAATTTGACCGGCTCAGAACCGTCGGCGCCATTGCCCGAACCATGCTCGTCCAGGCCGCAGCGAAGCGGCTCGGCATCTCACCCGGACAATGCAGCACCGCCAACGGTTACGTACTGGCAGGAACGACCCAAATCAGCTATGGGTCCCTTGCGACCGAAGCTTCGGCATTACCCATCCCGACCGTCAAGCTCCGCGACCCCCGCGAATGGAAACTGATCGGCGGGCGATCCCGCGGCGGGCGACCCCGCGGCGGGCGATCCCGCGGCGGGCGCTCGCCACAACGCCTGGACATTCCCGACAAAGTGAATGGCAGGACATGCTACGGCATCGACATTCAGTTTCCGGGCTTGCTTGTGGCTGTTTTGGAACGCTGCCCGGTTTTTGGTGGTAAGGTAAAATCCTTCAATGCCTCGGACGCAGTGCGCGTGCCGGGCGTGCGGAAAGTCGTACAGGTTGCCGGCGGGGTTGCTGTTGTAGCGGATCACACCTGGGCGGCTTTACAGGGAAGGAAAGCGCTGCAAATTGAATGGGATTTAGCGGGTGTTAAGAATCCCGATAGTTCAAAACTAACAGAAGAGTACAGGCAAGTTGCTCAGCAATCTGGCATGATAGGGCAATCCAAAGGTAATGTCGACAATGCCTGGCAAAAGGCCGACACAGTTTACGAGCAGGAGTTTCAATTTCCCTACCTCGCTCACGCGCCGATGGAAACGCTCAATTGCACGGTAAAACTCACGTCCGACCGCTGTGAAATATGGACGGCCACACAGTCGCAGTCCCTGCACAGGCAGGATGCGGCCCGCATTCTGGGTTTCAGCGAAGAACAGGTCGTGTTGTATACGCCCGCTATGGGTGGCAGCTTCGGCCGGCGCGGCTCTTTCGGCTCCGACTGGGTAACGGAGGCATTACACATCGCGAAGGCGTCGGGCGAAAATATCAAGCTGATCTGGACGCGGGAGGACGACATTCGCGGCGGGTATTACCGGCCGGTATACCTGCATCAGGCCAAAATTGGCATTGGAATAAACGGCCTTCCGATAGCATGGAAGCACGATGTTGTCGGGCAGTCATTATTTGTCAATACAGTCCTTGAAAAAGACATTGCGCCTAATGGACTCGATTACAGCTCGCTCGACGGCGTGAATGGTTCGCCCTATCTCACACATTGTGCCGATCATGCGGTCGTTTTGCATACGACTGCCAACAATGTGCCGGTGCTGGCATGGCGGTCGGTGGGCAACACGCATACGGCGTTTGTCATGGAAACGCTGATCGACGAGTTGGCATTCCGCGCCGGCCGCGATGCGGTGGAGTACCGAAAAACATTACTTACCAACCATCCCAGGCACCTCGCCGCATTGAACACTGTTGCCGAAAAGGCTGGCTGGGGCCAACCGCTGCCACAGGGCCATTTTCAAGGCGTGGCTGTACATGCCGCAATGGGCAGCGTCGTAGCGCAGGTGTTTGAGATCTCCTTTTTAGAAAATTCACTCAAAGTCCACCGTGTCGTGTGCGTGATCGCGTGCGGACTGGCGGTAAACCCCGACGGTATTGCGGCCCAGATGGAAGGCGGTATTATTTATGGCCTTACCGCGGCGTTATATGGTGAAATAACAGTCGGGAGTGAAGGCATTACGCAAAGCAATTTTCATGATTACCGCATGTTACGGATCGAAGATTCACCCGAAATAGAGGTACATATCATCGAGGACGATGGCAAAATGGGTGGTGCCGGGGAGCCGGGGGTTGCGCCAGTGGCACCTGCTTTGGGCAATGCGTTTTTCGCTGCCACCGGCAAGCGGATCAGGAAGTTACCGTTACTATCCAATATTTCATAAATTCGGATATGCAAAAGGCCGTTTTGAAATTATACCATATTCCTTTCTGGCTCGCCTACCATTATTTGTGGTGGGTGGTGGCGATGGGTAATCCCTTTAAAGCGGCCGAAAGTATCCTGTTCTCCCCTTTTGCCATCAAATTCCTGTTTTATGTGGTGCTGCAAGCGGTGGCGGTGTATTTCAATTTATATTACCTCATTCCGCGCTATCTCGAAAAAGGAAAGTACAAACCCTACATCGGCTATCTGGGCATTACCTTACTGGCTACGTCGCTTGCGATTGTTTCGGGTTATTATGTGAGTGCATGGCTGGCCCATCAGTCGGTGGAAACGCTTTTTGGACGAGATAAAAACTGCTTTTTCTATTTCTTCGGAGAGACGATGCCTTCGACGCTGGCGAGTACCACGCTCGCCATGAGCATTAAACTAACCAAAAACTGGATCAGTACCGAGCGGCGGAAACAGTTGCTGGAAAAGGAAAAACTGGAAACCGAACTGCGGTTTTTAAAATACCAGTTCAACCCCCATTTCCTGTTCAATAGCATCAACTCTATATTTTTTCTCATTCACAAAAATCCAGACGTCGCTTCCGCTTCACTTGCCAAGTTCTCGGAACTGCTCCGGCACCATTTGTACGAATGCAATGACGAGCTCGTACCACTCGAAAAGGAAATTGCCTATCTCCGCAACTTTATCGCGCTCGAAATACTGCGTCAGAACCGCGGAATACTGGTCACCACCGACATAGATGAGCTTCCCACCGATACCGACATTGCGCCCTTCATTTTGATGACTTTTGTTGAAAATGCTTTCAAACACGTTTCAAAAGATAGCGATCGTGATAATTGGATCAGCATTCGGCTACGCGTAAAAGCTGATCACCTTCAATTCGAAGTTTCGAACAGCACTTCGGCACTTTCGACGCAGCAGGCATTGCATTATGGAGGAATTGGCCTTAAAAACGTACGTCGCCGGCTTGACCTCATCTATCCGGACAAGCATTTTCTCGAAATTCAGGATGGCGACGGTGCTTTTGCAGTCAAACTTTCCGTCGCGCTGGAGCCGCAAAATACGCACCTGGACAGCCCACTAATGGTTCAATAAGCCAACCGGTAACGGAACATTTCCTGTATTTTTCCTTTTTCCAATGCGTGACAGACGATTTGCAGCGATTTATCGCTCATCAGATCGACGGTAACAAAACCTTGTTTAGTATCTGCGAAAAGCGAATGCCTGCCCTTTCTCGCATACGAATGCTTGGCACCGGATCCGCTGACGACCTGCGTAATGTTGTCTTTGATCAATTGCAGACCATGCTCGTGCCCCGCTACGTACAGAATCCCGGGGCTGCCTTTGAAAACATCGGTCACTTTGGCGATTAGCTCGCGGTACCAGGCGTGGCCCATGTCCTCCGGGTTACGGATTGTGGAGCGAAGTAGTGGATACAAGGAGCCGATCACCGGCAGCGGTATCCAAAGCCATTTTTTGACGGCTGTCAATGGAAAAATATGGTCTTTCAGGCTGTATTTGCCCCCATGTGTGCCGTAGCTCCGGAATGGGTGGTGAGATGCCAGAACAATGAACTTGCCCGCATTCCGGTCCCTGATTTCCCGCATCCGCGCGAGAACCTCTTCCTTCGTACCGCAATCACAGCCATCGCCGGTGCCAGTCTTTTCATGCGGAAAAAGCCACCATTCGCTATCATAAGCGATTATCACCAGACCGTCGCCCAGCGGTATTTCGACAGGCCCGGGACAGCCATTAGCAGGTACTATGCTCAATCCAGGATCATTCTGTTCTTTTAAAAACTCACCCTGACGCCGGATCTTGGCCAGGCCCTGCTTGCCCGACTTGTCCCAGTCGTGGTTACCCGGAACAAAATAAGTGGGCGCGCCTGCCGCGCGCATAGGCGAGAACTGGGAGCGGATAATGGTTTGCGTTTCGGCCTCTTCCAGGCTGCCGGGCAAGCCCATGCCGTGCGGATAGATATTGTCGCCCAGGAACATGACCGTCGATTTGCCGGGTAAAATGTGCGCCGCGGCATCATTGAGGGCCTTATTTTGTTTCGGATTGATTTCACCGGCGTCACCGATCAGGATCACCCGGCGAAGAATTATTGGCTGGGCGAAACAAAGCGCACCACCCGTCGCCCACAGAATCAGAAGTAGTATGAATCGCATTAAAAATAGCTTTATTTAAATTCTTTTTTATTTAAAACACTTTCATTTTCTTTCACAAACTTAATCCAAGGGTAATCTGCCCTTAACGGACTGATAACATTGCCCACCTACATTTGTGCCGGATTTAGCGGTCAACCTTTCCTTCTCTATACGTATACGATCAGGCGGCAAATGCGCCTGGCAACTGTTGTGATCTGACATTGTTATTGATGCCCGAACGGCACCGGCATGGCTATTCATGCCTTTTTCAACAATCCGATCCGACAGATTTGTCATCCTTTTTGCCGGAAAGGCATGTCCGTAATCCCGGCTTTCAATTTCAAACATCCTATTTCCGTAGCACGCTGCAAGTGCCGGAACGAGCACCTAACAAAGTATTTGAAACAAGTAAGAATAACCAAACGAACAGAAAAATGATGAAATTAATTACTGCATTACTCGGAGTATGCGCGTTTCTCCTGCTTTGGAGCCCCGAAACACGGGCGCAGGGAAATGAGGCATCCATTATCGGGAAAGTGAGCGAAAGCCAGTTTGGGCCGGTCGTCGGTGCAACGGTTTATGTCAAAAACGAATCGACCGGTTTCAGTACGGGCACGGTAACGGACGCCAACGGGGATTACATTATCAAGCAGCTTCCCCTTGGATCTCCCTACTCTATCACTGTGTCGTTTATCGGTTACGGTGAGCAGAAAAAGACCGGTTACTCATTAAACCAGGGCGATCAGCTGCGTCTTAACTTCTCGCTCGAAGCGGCTGCCAAAGAGCTCAATGCCGTTGAAATTGTGGCGAATTCATTGAAGAATACCGTGGTAACATTGGGTGCATCCACACCCATAACAGCCCGCGATATCGCCCGTCTGCCAGTAAACGGCCGTAGCTTTACGTCGCTGATCGACCTTTCGCCATTGAGCAACGGCAGTAGTTTGGGTGGCCAACTGGCCTCTTCGACTAACTATACGATCGACGGGATGACCTCCCGCGGAACGATTGCCGGTGGCGGTACCTCGGGTGCTTACTCTATTTCTATGGAAGCAATTCGGGAATTTAAAGTAGTGACCAACGAATACGACGTGACAATGGGTCGCGCAGGTGGTGGTACTATCAGCACGGTAACCAAGTCGGGTACCAACAAGCTTTCGGGCAGCGCATTCACCTTCATGCGCAACGACGCTCTTTCGAGCAAATACGACCTTCGCGGAAATAAAAGGACCCAGGAGTTTTCGACCTATCAGTATGGATTCTCTCTCGGCGGGCCTATCATCAAAGACAAAGCGCATTTCTTTGTGGCTTGGGATCACCAGGCCGACTCCCGTCCACTTTACATTGCAAACATCCTGAGCCCGGCAGACGAGGCAGCCAACAAGGTTACCAATGCAACCCTGGAACGCTTCGTGGGCATTGCACGTGACAAATATGGTGTTTCTTCCGGCCCACAGTTTGGCGCATTCGACAAAGCCAAGGGTACCGACGCGCTTTTTGCCCGTATCGACTGGCAGCTGAACTCCAAAAACCTTCTGACGATCCGTAATAACATGGTGATCGAAAACGATAACCTTTCGGAAGGTGACAACTCGGGTATTAACTTCTACGAGTCGTATATAGACCGTAAAAAGTTCGACAACAGCCTCATGGCATCGCTCCGTACCACGTTGAACCCACGCGTGACGAACGAACTGAAAGTACAGCATTTTTATGAGGATGTAAAGGTGCTTCCGAGCTCTGAGCTGCCAGCGGCAGGCATCCCGCGTGCGATCGTCGAAAACGTGGAATCCGTTGCCGGAACAGCTACATACCTGAACTCGATCCAGATCGGCGGACAGCGTTTTTCTCCGGAATGGTTCAAAGGAACTGTGATCCAGGCGGTTGACAACCTGTATTACAATACCGGCAAGATCAACTTCACATTCGGTATCGACGTGATGTACAATCTGATGCATTCACGTTATGGCTCCGAAATGAATGGCCGTTTCTATTTCACGGGAATGGATAATTTCAATAACCTGAAACCATACCGCTATGCCCGTGAAATCTATCTGAACGAAGACCAAAGCAACAAAGTAAAATCGTTGAGCACCGGTTTATACGCCCAAATGGATACGAAATTGGGTGTAGGACTCGATATGACGGCTGGTTTACGCCTCGACAACACGGTGTATCTGAACCGTGCGAATTTCAGCCAGGTGGTTTTTGATGAACTGGGCATTAAAACCAATAACCGCATCAACACCCTGCAACTACAACCACGCGTTCAGTTTACCTGGGATGTGAATGAGCAGAGCAAAGACGTGATCCGCTTCGGCGCGGGCGTATTCGGATCGGCATTAAACCCTTATTCGATGGTCAACAATATGTTGTTTGACGGTTCGAAAGTGGCTTCTGTCGAAATTCAGGGGAACCTTGTCCCAAGCCCTAATTTTCCTCTGTACCGCCAGGACCCATCCAAAGCTCCGGGTGCTGAACTGTTCAACATTCCGGGCATCGAGCGTTTGATTACCATTAATACCAACAGCCCCGACGCGAAAGTCCCTGTTTTGTACAAAACCAATTTCTCGTACAACCACTTTTTCAGCGACCGCCTGCGTATTGGTATCAGCGGTTATGCTTCCTGGGCCCGCAATAACTATATGTACATCGACCGCAACATGGTGGACGAGCCATTCTTCCGCATTGGCGCCGAAGCAAACCGCGGTGTGTATGTGCCTGCTGAAAGCATCAACACAACCAACGGCGCTACCAACTGGCTCCACAGCCGGAAAACGACCAATGTCGGCCGCGTACTTGAACTCGTAAGTGATGGTAAAAAGAACCAATATGCGCTCGTGATCGACGGTACATTTAAGTACTTCCGCGATGGACAAATCACTGCTTCTTATACCTGGAATGATGCCAAGGATAACACTTCCTACAACGGAAACGTGGCCAACACCGCAACGCTTGACCAAATGGTGATCGACGATCCGCGGGATTTGAGCCGGATGAGCTATGCCAACAACCAGTTCCGCAACAAGATTGTCGTATACGGTACGGCACCAAGCTTCTGGGGCGTAACCCTTGGCGTTCGCTATTCGGGTATCGGCGGTACACGCTACGCCCTGGCCGTCAGCGGTAACATGAACGGCGACTTCGTTTCTTCGAACGACCTGCCTTATGTGTACGACGTCAACAGCGCGGCAACACCCGAATACATCCGCACAGGCCTCCAAGCTATTCTTGACAACCCCGAGGCTGAGCAAAGTATCAAAACTTTCATCCGCGAAAACACCGGCAAAATGGCGGAGCGTAACGGTGGGATCAATGGCTTCTACGGCGTATTCGACGTTCGTTTGGGTAAGAAATTCAATATTTACAAAACGCACGGTCTGGAAGCTTCGATCGACGTGTTCAACTTCGCGAACCTGCTCAATAAAGACTGGGGCGTGGGTACCAACCTTGGCAAGCAAAACCTGTACACGATCAAGAGCTTCGACAAAGCGAAGAACGAATTTGTGTACAACGTTAACAAAGGTGCGGGTGTATCCAGCCTGAACGGCAGCCCTTTCCAGATCCAGGTAGGCCTTCGCTATTCTTTTTAATTGATTTATAATCTATTAACCGGCCCTCTGCAATGCATCGCGGAGGGCCGGAAACTTTACTAACGAGTGCATTCCCCATGAAAAGACTGATCCTGCTCTTAACCCTTTCCACATTTACATTCAAAAGCCTCCGTGCCCAGGATGCCCACGTGATCCTGATCAGCATCGACGGCTTGCGGCCCGAGTTTTACAAAGACCCGACGTGGTCGATGGTGAACCTTCGCCAGGGAATGGAAACCGGCGCATATGCCGATGGCGTGACGGGCGTTTTCCCGACCGTTACCTATCCGTCGCACACGACCATGATCACAGGCGTGAAACCCATTAAGCACGGTGTATATTACAACACCCCACCCGAACCGCTCGAAGTGACGGGCAAATGGATCTGGGATTACAAAACCATCAAAGTGCCAACCATTTTTAGCGCGGCGAAAGAAAAAGGCCTTGCTACCGCTTCGGTATTCTGGCCGGTGTCGCTAGGCGGGCCTGCCAATTACAATATTCCCGAATACTGGTATCTACCCGAAACAAAAGGCGGCAAGCGCAACATGACCAAAGCGCTGAGCGAGAATTCAAATCCGAAGGGTTTCTTTGAAGAAATCCAGCAGAACGCGACCGGCAAGCTGGAAGAGATCGATTTCGACGGTGAGTACCTGAGCATTGATGATAACCTTTCACGCACCAGCGCCTACATTATCCGCAAATACAAGCCTTCATTCCTGGCGGTTCACCTGGTGGCGGTGGACCATTTCGAGCACGAACAAGGCCGCGATGGCGACAAAGTCCGCGCTTCGCTGACGAGTGTGGACAGGGGCATCAAAGCCATTCTGGAAGCGATCGACAAGGCTGGTATCAAAGACAAAACCACGGTGATCGTTACCGGCGACCACGGGTTTGTCGATATTCATTCATCACTTTCCCCTAATGTGTTGCTGGCGCAGGCTGGTTTGTACGATCCTAAAAGCCCTTCTTCCTGGAAAGCCTATTTCCATGCTTCGGGCGGCTCATCGTTCCTGCATTTGAAAGATAAAAACGATACGCAGACGCTGGAAAAGGTAAAAGCGGCATTGGCAAAGCTACCGGTTTCGCAAAAAGCGATGTTCGAGGTCAAAGACCGCGCGGCACTGGACGCAGTGGGTTCCGACCCGAACGTGGCATTGGCCATTGCCCCTAAGCAAGGCTTTACGATCGGCAATGCGGCCACCGGCGATTTCGTTCGTGCTGCCAGCGGCGGTACGCATGGTTTTTTCCCGGATTTTAAAGAAATACAGACCGGCTTCGTGGCATTCGGTCGTGGTATCAAAAAAGGTGCTGTCATCCCTGAAATGGGCTTGCAGGACATCGCCCCGCTCATCGCAAAGTTGCTCAACATCGATTTCCCGACGGCCGACGGCACGGTCTATCCGGGAATGCTCGCCAAAGACAAAGAATAGAATTTGAGTTTATAAGATAGATAAGAATCATTGGAAAGGACGTCACTGCTTAGCGACGTCCTTTTTTGTTTTATTAAGGCATAATTTTTGATGAACGCGGTTATACCAAATCAGCTATATCGCAATACTTATGAAAAAGACATTGCAGATCGCCAACATCCTCGCATTGATCGTCACAATCGTGATCAACTATCTCTCCAATACCGGCTTTTTCAACAACAGCACGATGGCCAGCGTTTCGGCGCGGTATGGGAACCTTTTTACACCGGCCGGCTACGCTTTCTCGATCTGGGGCTTGATTTACCTGCTACTTGCCGCATTCGTCATTTACCAGGCCCGCGGTATTTCAGGTAAGCAAGAAGTGCCGGAGGTGGTAGCAAAAATCGGCTGGCTTTTTGTCATTTCCTGCGCGGCCAACTCGGCCTGGGTACTGGCCTGGCTTTATGATTTTACCGGCCTTTCCGTGTTCATTATGATTGCGCTGCTTTCTTCCCTTTGGCTGATTGTAGTCCGTACTCGCATGGAATTGGACCTTATCTCCATTAAAATGATCGCGCTGACCTGGTGGCCATTCGCCATTTACATCGGCTGGATTTGCGTAGCGCTCATTGCTAACGTGGCCGCGTATCTTACCAAAATAGGTTGGAGCGGCTTTGGCCTTTCGCCGGCAACCTGGACGGTGGTCATGATCTGTGTCGCGGGCCTCGTTTACATCGGTCTTACCTGGAAACGGAACCTCCGCGAATCGTCTATGGTGGGTGTATGGGCACTAATCGCCGTGGCTGCGGCCAACTGGGCCATTTCGCCAATGATCGTTTACACCGCATACACTGTTTCCGCTATTTTACTGATCAGCAGTGGCCTGCACGCCTACCGCAGCCGCGGCCAGCATTTTCTTGAAGAAGGAAAAACAGCACAATGGCGCGAGGGGCTGTCTTCGTGACAAGTTTTTTGCAGGCCATGGCGCGAAGGTATACCTTCGTATCTCACTATTTGCAGGCCTCCGGCCGGCTACACTGAAAGACGTTGCTACATATCTGACCGGCCGGAGGCCTGCGAATAGTGAGTACAAAGCGGGAGCTTTGTACTAGTGGTCTAGCGCTTTGAAAAAGACCGGCACCAATCTATGATTTTGGGATATAATGCGGATACGGGCGTCTCCGCATTTTCTTTTTTGATCTTCATCAAAGCTGCATTGAATTCGCGAAACTTTACAAATCCTCTTCGTTCGGCCATCAACACCTCGCGCCGGGTGATGAGAAACCTGGCTGTTGCATCGTCGTATTGGTCGAGCACGTACAATGAAAACAGCGCATGGGTGAAGTACTCGTTGAAAACAGATACCGAACTCTGGTAAAAACCGGAGTTCCCATTTGGCGCCCAAAGCTCCCTTTTTGAGAAAATACTATCGATCGCTTCTTCGAAATCACTAGTCCGTTGGTTGACATAATTGTGGTCCATCTCGGTGAAGATAATGCCTGCCAACAGGCCGCGCCGCTGATCGTTTGTAAGCGCTGCCTCTGCATTGTATACGTCCGGGCCGCTCACAAACATCACCATTTGCTGATAGTTCTTGCCATTCGAGTCGAATCCGCCGAACCGTTGCGTGCTGTGGCTGGAAAGAATAACCGGTGAAAAAATGAGTTTCATACAGTCGAATTTCGGCCGTGAAAATTCCTTTTCAAGCCATTTGTGCATGCCCGCCAAATCACTCCATTCGGTTTGTTTTGCGATCTGCTCCTGATAAAAAGTCAAATGTCTTTTATAAAACTCCCTGAATTTCGACTTTCTGGCAAAATCCGTGATCAGTTCCAGATGATCCCTGAATGCATTGGTATAGCCGGAATTGTCCTCCCCTGTGACGAAAAAGTACTCTGCCTGGATCAGCTCATCGCCTTTGAAATTATAACAAATACTGTTTTCCCTGAACTCATAATACCGCTGCATATACTGACCAGCGGGAAAATCCAGTTTGCCAAAAACCGCATGACCCAGGTAAGGTTTAAAATAAGCAGCCACATCGTCGTAATACTGCCCGCTTTTAACCATGTTTCCTGCCTTCTGCCCAGCCGGCGAAAGCATTAGCAGAATATTCGCCAGCTCGAAGGTTTCGGGTATCTCCACGAAATTGTGCCCACGGCTTTTCCGGATGTAATCATCCGAGAAGTGTGCAAAAACCTGGTTAAAGCGAAGCCTCAGCACGTATTGGCGGCCTGCAAGCTGCAATGAAAAAAAATGCTTTTCCTCGTACGGAAAATTGTCGTTTCTGACCTGCACCGAATCCTCGCCTAGATAAACGGTAACCGTTTTACCCGGACTTCCGTCTGAACCGAAGTCGATAGTATCCATTTCCGACTGCGGAAAGTTCATCGGCGATTTCATGTGGCTGAACCTGATCCCGATGGATTTGGCGGCGGTTTTCAGGCTTTCGGGGTGGACAATGATTTTCGGCTGCGCGAGCGACAGAGCCGGTAACAGCACGAATACGAAGCATAATTTGAGTGAATGCATGGCTAAGAAATTTGATAGTGCAAATGTAAAATGCCCGCTATGGCGCGAAGGTCTTCCCTCGTGACCCATTATTCGCAGGCCTCCGGCCGGCCAGTACCGAAAAACGAAATTGCATCTGCGACCGGAGGCCTGCGAATAGGCAGTAAAAGGCAGGAGCTTTGCACCAGCGCAGCCTCATAAATGTAACCATTTATATAATAATAGAAAGATAAAATTATCTTAATCAACCTCCCTCACCGACCGAGAGATCAGCCGTGCTACCCGATCGTAGATTTTAATCCCTTTTTAACATGCTTTTAACATCGTGTTAAGGAAGATGTGCGGTTTTTGTATGCGTATAGCAGGCATACTCCTATGAAAAAAACAATTTTAGGATAAAACAGAAAGAAGACAGTGACTAAACGTGCGCTCATTTTCAAAGACTTGAAATAAACGCAACAATTAAGACCTTCAAATTATACAAAAGACTCAATAGCGACCCGTTAAGATGATCAAAGAATTGCTGAAATATCTCCTACCCCTGTGCATTCTCCTGGTGGATGGAATCAGCAATATGTACGCCGGTTCGCAGGAGAGTGCTCCCTGCACCGCTCCCATTCAAATTCTTGCCCAATCCGCGCATCCCAATTTTGTGAAGGCTGCCGACCCGGATAGTCCGGCTTTCCGCCTTCCCGATGCTGCCCGCAGATTCGCCGAGTTTATCAAGGCTATTTCAGAAGAAAAAGAAGAAGACTCCACCGAATCATTCTCGGTCAAAAAGCAACCACGCTCGGGCAGTATACCGACTGCCGCGCTCGCCCCACGCTACGATTTTCAATTCCGCATAATCCCCAAGACCCGTGCCCTTACAAGACTCGGTTTATTGGTTTCCTCTCACCGCTACCTGGTACTCCGCGTACTCAGAATATGATCCCGCATATTGGCAGGCCGCCGCACGGCCTGCATTGCTGGTGGTCGTAGTCCAATCCCCGGATGCTCACGGCTGCCTGTTGCGTGCCATCAGGCACAACCATACGAACAGAAACTATCAAAAATTCAAATTTGCTAACTCCAAAAATCATCATGAAAAGAATTCTCATGCTCGTGAGCTTGGGTGCGTTGTTGTATCAGACAAGCTGTACTTCCAAACACGAAGAAGAAAAAGAAGAAGCGGTGAAATACTTAGTAACAAGCCCCTTACAAAAAGACACCATTATCACCAAGGAGTACGTGAGCCAGATCAAGGCGATCAGTCACATCGAGCTGCGGGCTTTGGAAAGAGGTTATTTGCAAAAAATATATGTGGATGAAGGTCAGATGGTGAAAAAGGGCCAGCTGATGTTCCAGATTATGCCGATGGTTTACCAGGCTGAGCAACAAAAAGCACAAGCCGAAGCAAACTTCGCGGAAATCGAGTACCAAAATACCAAGGCACTGGCCGACAGTAATGTCGTTTCTAAAAACGAACTGAAACTGGCCAAAGCGAAATTCGATAAAGCAAATGCCGAACTCGGCCTCGCGCAAACGCACCTCGGCTTTACCGAAATCCGCGCGCCTTTTAGTGGGATCATGGACCATTTCCAGGTTCGGCTCGGAAGCCTCGTGGACGAAGGCGACCTGCTGACCACACTTTCCGACAACAGTGAGATGTGGGTTTACTTCAACGTTCCGGAAGCGGAATATCTTGACTATAAGACACGCCAGGATGATGGTAATATGCTGAAAGTGAACCTAAAAATGGCCAATGAAAAGCTCTTCGATTACACCGGGGCTGTAAAAACCATTGAGGCCGACTTTAATAACGAAACAGGTAACATCGCATTCCGTGCCACATTCCCTAATCCAAAAGGCCTGTTGCGCCATGGTGAAACGGGCAATGTGCTGGTGACCGTGCCGCTGAAAAACGCGCTGCTCATCCCGCAAAAGGCGACATTCGAAGTACTCGACAAGAAATATTGCTACGTACTCGATAAGGATAACAAAATCCAGTCACGCGAGATCACGATCGCAGCCGAGTTGCCCCACATTTTCGCAGTGTCGCACGGTCTTCAGAAAGACGACAAAATATTGCTGGAAGGCTTGCGCCAGGTTCGTGAAAACGAAAAGATCAGCTACAAATTCGAGAAGCCGGATTCGGTTATCTCTCACCTAAGTCTGTACGCAGAATAAACAGGTCCAAAAGAAAAAGATATGTTTAATCAATTCATACGACGACCTGTATTCGCGATTGTAATATCGGTCATGATAGTCTTTGTAGGTATACTGGCTATCAAAAAACTGCCCATTTCGCAGTTCCCTGACATCGCTCCTACCACTGTTAACATCTTCATCGCCTACCCGGGATCGAGTGCCGATGTGTTGGTAAAATCCACGCTCATTACGCTGGAACAGGCCATTAACGGTGTTCAGGACATGCGTTATATTGCTACCGACGCCACCAGTGCCGGTGAAGCAACCCTGCGGATCATCTTCGAGCCTGGTACCGACCCGAACGACGCCGTTATCCGGGTAAAGACCAGGGTTGACCAGGTAATGCCGCTGCTGCCGGAACTTGTTCAGCGTGAAGGGGTAATTATCACGCCTATCCAGCCAAGTATGTTGATGTACGTCAACCTCTACTCGAAGTCCAAAAGCATTGACGAGAAATTTCTCTTCAACTACGCTACCGTTAAAATGATCCCTGAAATCCAGCGGACCAAAGGGGTGGCAAGGGCGCAGATCCTCGGTAGCCGTCGTTACGCGATGCGTGTGTGGCTCAATCCCGACCGCATGCGTGCATACAGCATCTCAGTGGAAGAAGTGATGAAGGCGCTGGGTGAGCAAAGCATCATCGGTCGTCCTGGCCGGATCGGACAAAGCTCCGGTATCGAGGCGCAATCATTGGAATACGTATTGACCTACAAAGGCCGGTACAGCGAACCGAAAGAATACGAGGACATTATCATCCGGGCCAATGCGGCAGGTGAGAGCATTCACTTAAAGGATATTGCCAAAGTGGAGCTCGGAAGTGAGTTCTTTGATATTTACTCCAACCTTGACGGCAAGGCATCGGCTGCGATCGTATTGCGCCAGAACTATGGTAGTAATGCAAGTGATGTAATCAAAGAGGTGAAAGAGAAACTGGATGTGATGAAGGCTTCCTTTCCTCCGGGCATGGATTACAAGATCAGCTATGATGTTTCGCAATTCCTCGACGCGTCTATCGAACAGGTAACCCACACATTGCGCGACGCATTTATCCTCGTGGCGATCGTGGTGTTCATCTTCCTCGGCGACTGGCGTTCGACATTGATCCCGATCCTCGCGGTTCCGGTATCATTGGTCGGTGCGTTCTTTGTGATCCAGGCATTCGGCCTTTCGATTAACCTTATCACACTTTTTGCGCTTGTGTTGGCGATCGGTATTGTGGTCGATGATGCGATTGTGGTGGTAGAAGCGGTCCATGCCAAGATGGAAGAAGAGCCGCATTTATCACCATTTAACGCTGTTAGAAAAGTTCTTGGCGAAATATCGGGTGCAATTATCGCAATCACCGCTGTGATGGTGTCGGTGTTCTTGCCGATCTCCTTCATGTCCGGGCCGGTGGGTACGTTCTACCGCCAGTTCTCCATCACAATGGCCAGTTCCATTGTCATCTCAGCGCTGATCGCGTTGACGCTTACACCGGTATTATGCGCCATCATGCTTAAAAACCATCATGGACACGAGCGCAAGAAAAACCCGCTCACCCGCGCGCTCGACAGCTTCAACCGCGGCTTCGATAAGATGACCGGCAGTTATGTTAGTCTTTTGAGACTGATCGTAAACCGCCGCATGGTTACATTCCTCGTACTGGCTGGATTCTGTGCGGGTATCTGGTATGAAAACTCAATCGTACCGGCGGGTTTTATCCCTAACGAAGACCAGAGTACGATCTATGCGATCATTCAGACACCTCCCGGCTCTACGTTGGAAAAAACCAATGAAGTTTCGCGCCGTCTTCAAAAGATATGCGAAGAGGTGAAGGGGATCGAATCCGTTTCGTCGCTGGCAGGTTACGAGATCATGACAGAAGGACGCGGTTCCAACGCGGGTACCTGTTTGATCAACCTCAAACCGTGGCACGAACGTGACCAGAATGTGAAAGAGATTATGGAAGAGCTTGAACACGCGTCGAAAGGGCTTGGTGCGACGGTCGAATTCTTCGAACCACCAGCGATCCCTGGGTTTGGTACTTCCGGTGGTTTCTCGATGCGTTTGCTCGATAAAAACACTGATACTGATTACCATGAATTCGACAAGATCAATAAGGAGTTCCTGGATAACCTTGCCAAACGCAAGGAGCTGACCGGCTTGTTCACCTTCTTCGCTGCGAACTATCCGCAATATGAGCTGGAAATCGATAATAAACTGGCAATGCAGAAGGGCGTATCGATCGGAAAAGCGATGGACAACCTCAACATCATGATCGGTAGTACCTACGAGCAGGGCTTTATCAAGTTCAACCAGTTCTTCAAGGTATACGTGCAGTCGGATCCCCAGTACAGGAGGTTACCGTCCGATCTTTTGAAACTGTTCGTCAAAAACGACTCCGGAGAAATGGTGCCTTACTCGTCGTTCATGAAGCTTAAGAAAGGCCAGGGACCTAACGAGATCACGCGTTTCAACCTGTACAATTCAGCGGCGATCCAGGGTCTTCCCGCCAAGGGTTACACCACTGCCGAGGCCATTGCGGCCATTCGCCAAGTGGCTGCCAAAACGCTGCCAAAAGGCTACGATATCGCTTTCGAAGGTCTTTCTTATGACGAATCGATCCGTGGTAACGAATCACTGGTGGTATTCATGATCGTACTAGCGTTTGTTTACCTGGTACTTGCAGCGCAGTATGAAAGCTTTATCATTCCGTTGGCTGTTGTGTGCTCGCTGCCGGTTGGGGTATTCGGTTCGTTCCTGGTACTGAACATGATGGGCCTCGAAAACAACATTTATGCACAGATCGGTCTGATCATGCTCGTGGGTCTGCTGGGTAAAAACGCGGTACTGATCGTCGAATTTGCGGTGCAGAAACGACAGGAAGGTGCGACGATACTTGAAGCGGCCATTGAAGGTGCGAGAGTACGTTTCCGTCCGATTTTGATGACTTCATTCGCATTCGTGGCAGGTCTGATCCCGTTGATCATCGCTACCGGTGCGGGTGCGATCGGTAACCGTACCATCGGTGCTTCCGCACTCGGAGGCATGTTGTTCGGTACCATTTTCGGGGTCATCATCATCCCTGGTTTGTATTACATATTCGGAAGCCTGGCCGACGGCAGACAGATGATCAAAAATGAGGACGACAGCCCGTTGTCCGAAGGATTCGTTCACGCCATCGACGCATTCCCACATTCAGAAGACAAAGACGAACATGCGAAATAAGAGAATATTGAACTGGGCCGGCATCGCCTTCATCGGGCTGACCTATTCGGCCTGCAACATCCCGACGCAGGTCCAGAGAAGCGAAAATAAAGTGGTACCTGTGAGCTATAACAGCTCACAGGATTCCACCAACACCGGAAAGGTGAGCTGGAAATCGTTTTTCACGGATCCTTACCTGAATGCGCTCATCGACACCGCGTTCAAAAACAACCAGGAGTTGAACATTACGATGCAGGAAATCGCGATTTCGCAAAACGAGATCGGCGCCCGTAAAGGGGAATACCTGCCGTTTATCGGCCTGAGAGGCGGTGCCGGTGTTGAAAAAGTGGGCCGCTACACCAATATCGGTGCCAGCGAAGCAACCACGGACATCAAGCCCGGTAAAGAAACGCCTGATCCGCTGCCCGACGTGAACATCGCGGCAGTAGCGCGTTGGGAAGTCGATATCTGGCACAAGCTGCGCAATGCGAAAAAGGCAGCGGCTACAAGGTATTTGTCGTCTATTGAAGGCAAGAACTTTATGATGACCAACCTGGCGGCCGAAATCGCCAACTCCTATTACGAACTGCTTGCACTGGACACCGAGCTCGCCATTATCCGCCAGAACGTGGACATCCAGAACAATGCGTTGAAGATCGTAAAAATGGAGAAAGAAGCGACGCGTGTGACAGAACTGGCCGTACGCCGGTTTGAAGCGCAGGTGCTGAAAACGCAGAACCTGCAATTTGGCATCCAGCAGAACATCATCGAAACCGAAAACCGGATCAATTTCCTCATCGGACGTTATCCGCAGCCGGTAGAACGCACCAAATCGGGCTTCGAGAACCTGATACCTAATGTGGTACAGGCCGGTATCCCGTCGCAACTACTCGCGAACCGCCCGGATATCAAACAGGCGGAACTGGATCTGGAAGCAGCGAAAATCGACGTGAATGTGGCAAGGGCCAACTTCTACCCTTCACTCGGCTTATCAGCGAGCCTCGGTTTCCAGGCATTCAGTCCGATTTACCTGGCACGCGTACCAGAGTCGATCATAGGATCGCTGGTGGGCGACCTGGCCGGTCCGGTGATTAACCGTTACGCCATCCGCGCGGGTTATGCCAATGCGAATGCAAGGCAGGTCCAGGCGATCTACAATTACGAGCGTACGGTGTTGAATGCCTATATCGAAGTGGTGAACCAGTTATCGAACATCGATAACCTCACCAAAAGCTACGACATGAAAACCAAAGAAGTGGAAGCACTGAACCAATCGACTGCGATTTCGAACCGGCTGTTTACTTCGGCCCGCGCCGATTACATGGAGGTACTACTTACTCAACGTGATGCTTTGGAATCAAAATTTGAATTGATCGAAACCAAAATGAAGCAGATGAATGCCATGGTGAATATCTACCGGGCATTGGGAGGGGGTTGGAATTGATCGATTAACTTTGGATGTGGTTTTTATAAAGATTCCCCTGGTTTTCGGGGGAATCTTTATTTTTTGGGGGTATTTCAATCACTAAATTACGCCCATTAACCGACCGGCGTCGCCAAAATGAAACATGTTCAAAGGGGTATGGTATTCAAAATATTATCTGTCGCATTGATTGTGCTGGGAGCTTCTGCCGGTTACGCGCTGCATTTAATGCGCTGGCTGCCGTGGCAAAAGCCCGTATTTGAAAGGGCTATTCCTGCCAACTGCCTAGCGGCAACTGAAAAAGCCGTATTGGTTTTTTCCAAAACAAATGGCTACCGCCATGCCTCCATCGAAGCAGGCGTGAAAGCCATCAAAGAAGAAGGCCGGAAACGAGGCTGGGAAGTGGTAGCAACGGAAAACGGCGCCTACTTCCACGAAGTTTGCCTCAAATCCTACAAAGCCGTCGTATTTCTCTCCCCCACCGGCGATTTCCTCACGGAAGAACAGCAAAAGGCGTTTGAAAAATACATCGAAAACGGGGGTGGTTATGCAGGCATCCATTCCGCATCTGACTGCGAGTACGATTGGAAATGGTACGGAACGCTGCTCGGTACACGATTTCGCAATCACACATTTCTGCCCTACCCTATTCCGAAAGCCGAAATCGTGACGGAACCGGTTTCGCACGCAGCTACGGAAGGCTTGCCCGCACGCTGGTCGAAAAAAGACGAATGGTATAACTTCCGCGAAAACGTGCGTGGCAAACCCGGTTTTCAGGTACTGCTTACCGTCGATGAAGCCACCTACCCGGCATTTTGGCCGAGAGCCATGCGCGGCGACCATCCTATTTCCTGGACACGGTCCATTAGCAAAGGAAGGATGTTTTACACGGCCATTGGCCACAATGCATCCACATACAACGATCCCACCTCGATGAAACATATCATGGGTGGGATCGCGTGGGCAGGTAATTTGTAAATCCTATTTCTCTTTTTTCTCGGCCCAGAATGCATGTGCCTGCGTAAACTCCCGGCCAAACATGTCCTTTGCTTTCACTTCAACCGTGTGTTTGCCTTCCGAAAGATTGCCCGGGAAAGGCGCACGCCATAAGTGCGTACTTTTCACAGCATTGCTCGGCCTGCGACCGGCCGGAAGGTTCTCGGTATAATCCCAGTCGTAAACCAGCCGTTGGAAATGCGGATCGGCGTCGGCCTGGAACGTCATATCTTTCCATTCGCCGTTATCAATCCGGTACTGCACTGCATTCCCCTCGTGGCCCATAAAGAAGTTGGCGTAAATGCCCGACGACGTATTGCCTCCCGCAGGTACTACGCGCGGCGTGTGAATGCGGATCTGATATTCTTTCGGCTCGCCCGCCACTTTGTAATCAATGCTGTACTGGTTGCCTTTGATGCGCAGAAATGCGTAGCCTTTCGGGGTACCGTCGCGCATGGTCGATGACGGCACGCCCTGGATATTGAACTCACCCGAATACCAGTCGCCCGACGTGGTGCCGGCATTGTATTCGTGGAAAGGTTTAGCTCCATTCCAGCCCTCCCCTTTTCTGTGGAAGTTCTGACGTTGTAAATGGGTGTGTGCCGATATTGCCAGGGTGCTGGGATAGTCTTTCAGGATGCTGAACAGACGGCTGCGGTCCTCGTTGCGGAATGCATCGCCCTCGCCGTCCTCGTACAATGGGATATGATATGCTAATACAACCAGTTGGTCTTTGGGAACAAATTTCAAATCGTTCTCTACAAAATCAAGCTGACTCTGACGGAAACCGCCCCAATAGCCTTTGCCGTCGCGCGGATCGGGGTAAAGGATGTCGTCGAGAATAATGTAATGCACTTTGCCGACATTGAACGAATAATTGGCCGGACCGAAATGCGCCTCGTAAGTATCGTCGGAAAGGGAGTCGGTTTTGGCATCGTAATCCATGTCATGGTTACCCATCAGGTTGTACCAGGCTAAACCGACCTTTTTCACAGCCTTTACGTACGGCTGGTGCAAGTCGAGGTTATCGCCTACCAGGTCGCCCAGGCTCAATCCGAATTCCACATCCTTGATCCCTTCCACTTCACGCACGACACCACGTGTGAAATAATCGATCTCATCGAGTGTGTAGGGCTGTGGATCACCGAAGATCAGCGCGGTGTAATCGTCAGCCTCTGTTTTGGCAGTCAATGCGAAGTCCAGTGAGGTTGGTAGCGGGGCTGTTGGTGCTACACCTTTGTATTTAAGCGCCGGAGAGCCATCGGGCTTGTGCAAACGGTAGAATTTGGGCAGGTTGTCCTCTGTTAGCGGCACTTTATAGCCAGCAGGTTTGATCACGAAAATGATATTGTCTTTGCCAACCTGTAACTGGTATTGGCCATTGGCATCCGACTGCACGACCTGTGTACCGTTGGAAACCGAAACCTGTGCTACACCCTTTTCATTTTTGTCTTTGCGACCATTCCCGTTGAGGTCGTTGAACACAAAGCCTTTGACATCGGATTGCGCATGCACCGACGACGCGAGCAGCAGCCCGCAGCATAATGTGGAGATTTTTTTCATAGGTGAAACACGGAAGTATTGAGTAGTTTTTGAAAGCGCAAAACTACTGCCCCGCTGTTTCCGCAATGTAAACGGATTGTTATGCTAATATTAACCAACACACTGATTTTAAGTCGTTTTGATCATCAAAAAGCCTTTAAAATTATCTTTATGTTAAGTTCTCCAAAGAGACGCGCGCCCGCTTTCACGCCTGAGTATTTTTAGCTTTTTAAACTACTCACAAACCAAATGCAAAAGAAACCTTTACTTGCGCTGTTGCTTGCCGCAGCTCTTATGAATGGTTGTACCGACCATTTTCCTCAAAACCCCGGGCAGGAAAACCCGGCGGCTTTCAAAGAAGTGGCTGGCGTCGACCTGGGTAACGTGGCTGCAGCCGAAATTTCAGCCTATGACCCCATTTCCAAACGGCTTTTCACGGTAAACAACGAGAAAGCGGCGATTGTGGACGTGCTCGACCTCTCGGCTCTCCCGACCATCACTAAATTACAACCGATCGACGTATCGGCGCTGGGTGGCGTCGCCAACAGCGTGGCGGTTTCAAACGGCAAACTCGCAATAGCCCTCGAAGCAACCAACAAACAGGCTCCCGGCAGTGTGATCGTGCTAAACACCAGCACGCTGCAACAGATCAAGCAAATTACCGTGGGCGCATTGCCGGATATGGTTACATTCAGCCCCGACGGCCGTTTCATCGTGACAGCCAACGAAGGCGAGCCCAATGCAGATTACTCGGTCGATCCGGACGGATCGGTATCCATTATCGATGTTACGGATAGTTACAGTGTCAGAACACTCGATTTCGCTGCTTTCTCCAACGATTACGACGCATTGGCAACGAAAGGTTTCCGCAAGTTCGGGCCAAAAGCGACTTTTGCGCAGGATATCGAACCGGAATATGTAGCGATCTCCGACAATTCACAGAAGGCATTTGTGACATTGCAGGAAAACAACGGTATTGCCGAAATCGACCTTATCAGCGGCAAAATCCTGAACTTGCATCCGTTGGGAACGAAGGATTACAACAACATCCTCAACGCCATCGACGCAAGCGACGACGATAAGAAAATTGAATTGAAAAACTGGCCGGTTAAATCGTTTTACCTGCCTGATGCCATTTCTTACTTTTCAGTGAACGGTACACCCTACGTGATCACGGCCGATGAAGGCGATGCACGCGAGTACAGCACATTCGACGAGCAGAAACGCGTGAGCTCACTCAAACTTAACCCTGCCAATTTTCCGAACGCTGATGAGTTGAAAAAGACACCCAACCTTGGCCGCCTGCGCGTGACAAGCACACGTGGCGACCATGATAACGATGGCGTGTACGAAGAGCTTTACGCATTCGGCGGACGCGGTTTCAGCATTTTCCATGCCGCGGATATGAAGCGCGTATATGATTCCGGGAACTCGTTGGAACAGGAAGTGATCAAAGCTGGCAGCTACGACGACAGCCGCTCCGACGACAAAGGAGTCGAAGCCGAAGGCGTCACCGTGGGTTGGATGAATGGCAAGCCTGTGGGTTTTATCGCGATGGAGCGTGTAGATGCGATCGGCGTTTACGACCTGAGTAACCCCGGCGCACCGCAATTCCTGCAAATCATCAAAACAGGCGACGCACCCGAAGGTGTACTTTTCATCCCAGCCGACAAAAGCCCGAATGGAAAAAGCCTGCTCGTGACCAGCAATGAGGAAGATGGTACGGTGAAATTCTTTCAGCCTTAATGCACTGTGAGCCTGAGCGGAGTCGAAGGCCGGTATTGCATCGGCCTTCGACTCCGCTCAGGCTCACAACAAGACGCTATTTCAGATTTTTTGGCACTCCTATGTCGGGTATTATTCCAAAACAACTTCCGCATCCCGCTCGCCGGAACTGATGCCCGGTAACGCGTCGGACCGCTGCCCGATTACCAGCACCGCGCCTGTGATTGCTGTGGCCGTAACGATAATGTCGAATAAAAAGCTAACGGTGACTGCAACAGGTTCCAAAACACCCAGAAACACAGAACCACGCAGGTAAACTAGCTCCCGGACGCCAATTCCGCCGATACTTAGCGGAAAAACAGTAGCAATCGAAGAGATCAGAAACAGCAGCGCATAATCTTTGAAGTGGCCGTATTCACCCATCGAATACAACAAAAATCCGGTGCATATGATCTGAAAAGCCTGAACTCCGAAGGAAAGCAACAGCACACGGCCGATTACCGGGAGAATACCGGGCAGCCATTTTTTCGCACTCCACCAGAGCGCCCAGCCTCCCGGCAATGCCAGTGCGATAATAAGCCCAATTAGCAGGAAGTCGTCAAAGCGAAACATGGCGATGACACCCGCCAACAGCGCAAGCATGACAAAACCGATAATGCGGTCCCACAGCAAAATGCGCGTCAGCAACATGGTGCCATGCGCGGGGAAATGTTGTTTCAGGCGCAGTAACTTATAAGCATCGCCTCCCAACCCTCCCGGCAGGAACATGCCGTAAAACATGCTGATCCAGTTTAAATGCAACCCTCCGTAGTGTGACAGGCCAATCTCGTGCGCTTGAAGTACCGTAGTCAGCCGCACAGCACCCGCTAATCGTGAAGCAATGTAGGGTACAAATGCCAATGCCAGAAGCAGTTTATCGGCCTTTCCGATGGCCTGCGAAACGCTTTCCAGGTCGATGCGCCGGAAAACCCACCACAACAACGCTACCGTTACAAAAAATTTCGCCAGCCATTTCAAATATCTCATTGTCCGTCAGTCCCTTTTCAAATGCACCAGGCCGATTTTTTTGCACGATTCCCCGCGGGTTTTGGGATTGATAAAACCAGCTTTCAGCTTTGTCGTGTCGAAATCGAGGTACTGATATACTTCCCGCGCTTTCAATCCACCTGCCTTTTGTAATGCAGCGATCTCCTCGACCTGGCCTATTACCCAGAAATCCCGTTTGGAAACCAATGCTTTGGAATCGGACTCGTTGTAAAAATAACCGGAATAGTAATTCAGCGTGGGACTTTCCCAATTCATGACATAAATATTATCCTCAGCGAGCCCCAGATGCCTGATTTTAGCCGCTATATGATGCCCGGCCTGGTATTGTTGTATTTGCCAGTAAAAGCTGCCATTCATCAGCACATTGACCAGCACGGAAGCACTCAAAGAGATACCAATGAGCCGGTGCGGCCAGCCGCGGCTTACACGCCATTCGTAAATCACGAGGTACAATGCGGGCAGCACCAGCAGCAGAATCGCAAAGGCTTTGACGGGGAACAGATACAAATTAATGAAAAGGCCCAGCGCTATCATGACGACGGCCACAAACTTTTGCAAGGCCGTCAGCACACGACCCTCTTGGCTTTCACCTTTCGTTTTTTCGAGTTCTCCGGCAATAAGGATTGCGAAAAAGGGAAAGAGGATATTGAGATAATGCGGAAGCCGGAAATTAGAAGAAGTGAGGATACAGAACATCACGACAATCGTTGTCCAGGTAAGTATCTCTCCATTCTCTTCGGATGAAAATCTCCGGCGGGCCAACGCGATGCCACGTTTGAAAACAGCCCAGTAACCCAGGAGGCACCACGGAAGTAATGCCCAGAGCAAGGAATGGAAGAACAGAAACGGATCGTTCCCGCCCGAACTACCCCAGTTGACGCCCGCCAGCCGCTCAGTATTCTGGTGAAAAAGAATGAAAGCAACGCCCGAAATGTGGGTCATGCCGCGGATCACTTTTTCGGGATGGAGATCAAACTGCAAATAATAGCAATACAGCACCGGGCCAATGAATACAACAAACATCGGGACCGCCCACAGCCATTTAAAAGAGAATATAAACCGCCAGTTGCGTGTGTACAGCAGTTGTGATCCCACCCCGATGACAGGCACAGCCGCGCCGGACATCCCTTTTGTGGCAAATGCCAATGCAAGCACGGCAGTTCCCGCCACCAGCGTAAGTAGCCGGGCAGTTAGCGTATATTCATAAAGCAGCCAGGTGGCAGTAATGATAAACGAGAGCAATAATGCATCCATCCGGACATCATTGTGCGCAAGGATATAAGCCTGTGCCGAAACAAGGATGAGTACCGCATTAAGCCCTGCCTGCTGCCCGTATAGCCGTGTCCCCAGCCGATAGGTAGCGTAAATACCCGGAATGGCCAGCAACAAGCTCGGCAACTTATACGACAATGTACCAATACCAAGCAGCAAATCGCCTATTGCCGAAAGCCAGAAAAGCATATGCGGCTTGTCGAGGTAATCGTGGCCCCGGTCGATGAGGCTTACGTAATCGCCCGTGATGTGCATATGCATGCCAATGAGCGCATGGTGGCCGCTGTCGTTGTCAAAAAGTGGGACGAGAATGCCCAGGATGTAGATTGCGAGGATAAGACCGGCATAGAGGTACCGGATGTAAAGTGGCTGTGTTTGCATAAAAATGACGCTAAGATCTGACGGTTTCGCCGGTCACTGTTTTGAGTGGTGGTGGTGGAAATGCATGTCCATTTCGGACCGGGCCGGTAATGATCTCCCGGATCGAGTATGGTGTTTTACCGGCGCCCTCGTAGTAGGTGCGCATCAGCATTTCGGCGATCAGACCCATTAAAACAACCATTACACCGGTGAGCGATAGCGCTAATCCCGCCAGCGTGCCCGTAGTTTCTGAGAAGAGTCGGAGCATTTGCCATACCAGCAACAACATCCCTGAACCCAGAAATGTCATGCCAACCGCCCCAAACAAATGCATTGGTTTCCTCATCCACCGCTGCATGTATATCATCAGCAAAAGGTCGCCCAGCACCCGTGTGGTCCGGCCAAGGCCGTATTTTGATTTCCCGTAAAGACGCTTATGATGACGCACTGGGATTTCCGTCATCCGCGCGCCGGCAACATTTCCCAATACCGGGATAAACCGGTGCAGTTCTCCGTATAGCCCTAACCGGTCTGCGGTTTCCCGCCGGAATATCTTAAGTGTACACCCATAATCGCGGAGGTGCACGCCGGTGAGACTGCGGATCATGGCGTTGGCGATCCGGCTGGGTAACTTCCTGAGCAACCATCCGTCCTGGCGGTTGGCACGATAACCTGCTACGATGTCCCATCCACCGGTGCGGGCGTGTTCGAGCATCGACGGAATGTCGGCGGGATCGTTTTGCAGGTCGCCGTCGAGTGTGGCGACAAATTCTCCGGAAGAATGCGCAATCCCCGCAGCCATGGCGTTGGTCTGGCCGAAGTTACGGGTCATGGTAATGATTTTCAGTCGCTGGTCGGCGACCTGTTTGAGCATTCTGACGGTGTTGTCGGTAGAACCGTCGTCTACCGCGATTACCTCATAGTCGTAGCCGGTCAATGCATTTTGCACGGCCCTCATCAGGTGCAGCACATTGTCCTGCTCGTTAAAAAGCGGAATAACCACGGAAATTTGATAACCAGGTTTTTCACTTATTTCGGGAAACAAATCATACGATGTATGCAGATCAAAAAATCCTTCCATTATAATCGATACAAAGTGGTTGTTGATGCGTTCGGATCGCCGGAATCCGTAATGCGCCAACAACGGAAGGCAAGCGTTTGGTTTATGCAAAAACCGGTGCTAATAATTTGATAATAAACCTATTTGCTGTTTCATAAATGCTTTTCCATTTAACTACAATAAGGAAACATTACATAACAAAACTGCCCCGCACAAAACGGGGCAGTTTTTTATACTAATAAATACAAATTTGCTACTCCGGGTTTTGCACCAGCGAAGGGTTCAGCACCGTTTCCGCTTCCGGGAAGAAATGCACTACACGCGGATGGGTGTAGGGGATCTCCTGCTTCACAGCGCCTGCCAGCAAGTGTGTACCCGGATAATTGCGTTCCATCGTGCGTTTGTTGCGGAAAACATCGTGCTTGCGCAGTCCTTCCCAGGCAAATTCCAGGTGCGATTCTTCCAATACCACGTCGAGCACGCTGGCGTGACCCATCATATTGGTAGCCGAAAAAAGCTCGCTTCCCGATAATCCCGCGCGTTTGCGGATCAGATTCACGTCTTCCAATGCTGCTGCATTCTTGCCAAGTTTTGCATTGGCTTCCGCGCGAATGAGGTACATTTCGGCCAGACGGAAGAAAACCGGCGAGCTTAGCATCGGGTAGCCTTCCTGGTAGGAAAACTTGTTGATGTAATATTTCGGATAACCATTCCGGGCAGCAAGCACCTTGTTCCCGGCAGCGTCGGTCTTAATCGAGCCGTCGGCATTCTTCTCGTAAACCGGAATGATGTACTCGCGCCGTTTGTCGTTCGGGAATTTATCGACCAGCCTCCGGTATTTCTCCGAAGCGTACATTTCGCCCCAGCCCTCGCCATCGGACAAATACATCGCTCCAATGGCCGAATAACCGCGATTATCCTTCACAGTGTGCCGCACGGCGAAGATGGTCTCGGTGTTCGATTCGGGCACGGTGGTGTAGTATTTGGGTAAATTGGCTGTGGAAACAAGCGAGTAGCGGTTTGAACTGATGACCTTATCGGCATATTCGATCGCCTTTTCATTGTTCTCCATATACAAATAAATGCGGCTCAGCATGGCATAAGCCACTTCTTTGGAAGCGAAATTGTTGTTCTTCGCGACGGTCATCAGGCTGATCGCCTTTTCCAGGTCCTGGACAATGAATGCATAGGTCTCTTTCACGGTGCCGCGCGTTGGCTTTTCAGCCGGCTGGGCGGTCGATTTAACCAGGATCACGCCCGGGGATGCGCCTGCGTCGGGTGCATACGGCCGTGCAAACACATTCGCCAAATGGAAATGCAGTAATGCCCGCAGGAAATAGTTTTCTCCCAAGACCTGGTCGAGCTCCGCTGACTGCCCCTCTTTCAACAACTCGATGATCACATTCGCACCATAAACGGCCTGGTACGACTTCGTGTAGAAGTTGGTCGCTAATGCACTGGTTTTGATGTGATTGTAATTGTATGAAAAATACAGCGGATCGGAAGTCGTGCCGCTCAGCGAAACATTGTCCGAAGGAAATTCCGACATCATATGATAGGAACGGATGTAGTTACCGTCCTTCAAAATAGCATAGTTGCCCAATGTCGCCGCTTTAAGGCCTTCGGGCGTATTCACAACCTGCTCCGAGGTAAGGCCGTCGTAAGGTGTGATGGTGAGCTCGTCGGAGCAGCCCGTCAGCAGCGTGCCGCATAGCAACGCTGCAAATGTGTATGATCGAATAGGACGTTTCATGATAATGGCTTAGAAATTAAGGTTTACACCGAACATGAGCTTCTTGCTGCTCGGATAGCGCGAGCTGTTGGTACCATTGCTGAGATCGACTTCGGGATCGACGCCGGAGAACTTCGTCCAGGTAATGAGGTTATCGCCGCTCGCGAATACCGACAAGCCGCTGATATGCAGGCGGTCCGTGAATGATTTAGGAATATCATACGTTAGCCGCACGTTCCGCAAGCGGAGGTAACTGCCGTCTTCCAGGTAGCGCGAGGACGTTTTGTTGGAGTTTCTGTTACCATTCACAACAGCTTTGGGATGTGTCGCAATGTCCCCCTCTTTCTCCCAGCGCGACCAGCCGTCCTGCAAACGCATTTTGTTGTAGGTAGGATAAGCCCCGTCGTCATCGAACAGCTCGCGGTTGTAGATGTAAACCTTGTTGCCGGACACGAATGTGAAGAATGCAGAGAGCGTTACCCCGCCGTATTTAAATGTGTTGGTGATACCACCCGTAAATTTCGGATTCCTCGAACCCACAAAAACCCTGGAAGCGCTATTGTAGACATTGGTAGTCGACTCAACAATATTGCCCGACGCATCTTTCGTTTGCAGCAACCAAAGCGGGTCGCCATTCGCAGGGTCCACACCCATCCATTTACGCATATACCAGGAACCCAGCTCCTTACCGACTTCGATACGCTGGTTACCGCTTTCGATGGGCTCGTTTTTGTTCAGCGCCATCACCTTATTGCGGTTAACCGAGAAGTTGAAGCTCGTTTCCCAGTTGAATGCGCCCCGTATATTTTTCGATGTGATTTCGAGATCGATACCACGGTTGCGCACCGAGCCGATATTCTGGATTTGGGTAGTAAAACCGGTGGTCGCTTCAAGCGGCACGTTTTGCAACACATCTTTATTGAGGCGGTTGTACAAATCGACTACCAGATCGATGCGGTTGAAGAAACCGATGTTAATACCCGCGTCGTAGGTGTAAGCCTTTTCCCAGGTCAGGTTCGGGTTCGCTTTTCTGGCCGGGAAACCCGCAGGCAGGCCGGCATATTGTGCGTTGAAATCATATAAATCCTGCGCCACAAAGTCGCCGATATTCGCATTACCGGTTGTTCCATAGCTTGTGCGGACTTTGAATAAATGGATCTTGTCTTTCAAAGAACCAAAAAACTCCTCTCCCGACACATTCCAGGCCGCACCGACGGAGTAGAAGTTACCATAGCGGTTGTCCTTCCCAAAGCGCGAGGAACCGTCGCGACGGAAGGAGACGGTGGCAAAATATTTGTTATGCAAGTCGTAATCGACATTAACAAATGCCGAGGCAAATGCATTCTTGGTCTTGTAGCCCGTAAGCGAGGTGGGTGTGGCCGTCACGTTGAGGATGTCGAGCGATGGGAAAATGCCTTGCCCGGTGCCGCCCATGCCGTCGGTCTTGTTGCCCTGGAACTCCGCGCCGAGGATCGCATTAAATGTATGCGCACCGAATGACTTATTGGCATTCAACAAGTTAGAAGTAATGAAACTGCCGGTATATTCATAAGTATTGGTGAGCGAACCATTGTACGATTTCCCCGTTGGCGTGCGTCCATCCACATTCGATTCCGTGCGGGTATTCGTTACGGCATAGCGGTTCGAGGTCGAAAATGTCAGCCAGTCGAGAATGTTGTATTCCAATCTGATATCCCCTTGAATGCCCGATCCGCGGTTCTGATTGAAGTTGTACTGGTTGTTGAACAAAAAGTTGTTGCGATCGCGGCCATACCAGTCGGTGGTATTGGCATCCACGTAGCGATAAGAGCCATCGGCATTATACGGATTGTCCCACGGCAGGTTGATATACCCCTGATACAAATAGCCCTGGTCGTTCTGCCGGTTGTTGAAGAACGTATTCACGCGGGCAGTTACCTTCACCTTATCATTCAGGTTATGCTCGATATTCGCGCGGAAGTTGACATTCTCGTACCCTGTTTTCAGGATTACCCCTTCTTCATTGTAATAATTGGCCCCGAAATGGAAACGCGTGCGGTCGCCGCCGCCCGACAGCGACAACGCGTGGTTATGCGTGATGCCGGTCCGGAATGTCTGGTCGAGCCAATCGGTATTGCCGGGCGTAGCGGGCATGAAGCGGCTCTGGTAACCGGCGTAGGCCGTCGGGAAATTGTTGGCCGTCAGATAGGCATTGATCTGCGCGTCCGTCGGGTTAGGCGTCGTGGTGCTTAGCTGGGTGATGTAATTGGTACGCTTCGCATCATAATCGTTCTGGTACATATAATTGGTGAAATTCCAGAGCTCCTGCCCGTTCATGACCTCGAAATTCCCTCGCAACACATTGCTGAAGCCTACCGAACCATTGTAATTGATCTGCGTTTTCCCCGATTTCCCCGTCTTGGTCGTGATCACGACAACGCCATTGGAAGCACGTGAACCGTACAAACCAGTTGCCGCGGCATCCTTCAGGATCGAAATGGAAGCGATGTCGTTGGGATTGGCCGTACCGCCGATCAGCCCGTCGATCACATACAGAGGCTCGGCCCCCGCCGTGATGGAACCGGTACCCCGTACACGCACGCTCGGCTCCGTCCCCGGCGCACCACTCGCACTAGATACCACCACACCCGCCGCGCGACCTTGCAAGAGGGTAGCGGTATTATTGCTCGTCACCGTTTGTAACTCCGAGCCCTTGATCACCGATACCGAACTTACGAGTTCCGATTTCGACCGGCTCGAATAACCCGTTACAACTACCTCGTCGAGGCTCGATACGTCTTCCATCAACGTAATGTCGATCACCGAGCGGTTCTGAACGGGAATGTTCTGCGATTTGAAACCAATAAAACTGGCTACCAGCACATCCCCGGCGCCACTGGTATTGATCGTAAACTGGCCGTCCACGTCGGTTTGCGTACCGATGGTTGTGCCCTGCACGACAATGTTGACACCGATCAGCGGAACACCTTTGCTGTCGACCACTTTTCCTTTGACAGGGCCCGCAGTGCGCGAAGCGGTTTTGGCGAGTGGCCGCGCACCGGCGTCCAGCGGCACGATCAGCGGCATGGCGAGTCCCACCATGGCAGCCGTTCGAAACAGAATTTGGGTAAATCTCGGTTTCATAGATTTTAAAATTGATTAATGAGTTAAGAGTAGAATAAATTCGTTAGAATTCTAACCACACCAAAATTAACCGTATCATCCAGATAAACAAGAAAAAATAACAAAATGTGTTCGAGCACACTGGTCATTTGAGAAAGAATAGTGCTCTTTAAGATTGATAGATTAACAATGAATATATACTACAAAAAAATCGGACTGGAAGGAATCCAGTCCGATTTGGTATTTATAAAATGTATTTCTAAATGCGTTACGGGCAAGAAGTTCTTTATTCTACCGCCACATATTTACCCGAGCAAGCCTCGATGCAGCCGTAGCTCAGCGTTACTTTGCCGGCGGATAGTTCGGAATAATACCAGATATGCGATGGCGCATTTTTATCCACCGGGATCATCTCGATGCGCTTATCATCCAGGATTTTATAAGCATCGAACAACTGGGCCGACGATTGTTCAATACCCTTAGTTTCTACAAATTCACCATTTTCCCTGAACTCGATCACATGGGCAGCCGCGTCTTTCACTTCATGGTAAGTACCACTGCCGTCACCCGGGTCGCCCAGGTATTCGGTGATCTTCCATTTGCCGACCAGACCGTTGTTTTCTTTGAATGCCCTTTTCGCAGTGTCATCCTGCGGCTCGGCATTTTCATTCTGGCAGGCGATTACGGTCCAAAACAGGATCAGCGAAAGAAGTATGCGCGTTGTTTTCATGGCCTAAATATTAAATTGGTTTCGGTTACATAGATGCAGCCGCTTCCACTTTCGTTGGAAATGAAAAACAAAATAGTAACTAAAACAAGAGAGCAGCCTACCATTGCACATTCCCTATTTACGGATCGTCCTGAATGTCAGATTAATCCGCGGCCCATTGAGCGTTTTCGATTTCGGCACCCGGTGCTCCCAGGTATGCTGCAAATCGCCCTTCATGATGAGCAATGAACCGTTTTCCAGTGTCAAACCGTATTTCCGGCTGTTATCTGGCCGATAGCGGAATTCGAAGCGCCGCTCCTGCCCCAGGCTCACCGATGCGATCACAGGATTACGCCCGAGCTCGTATTCGTTATCGCCATGCCAGGCCACAGAATCGTTGCCGTCGCGATAGTAATTCAGGAGCACGCTGTTGAAGGTAAAATCCGTTTTTTCCTCAATGCGTCTTTTGAGGTTTGCGAGTTCGGTCGTCCATGCATAAGGCTCGAACCGCGTGCCGGAGAACGTATACGACTTATCGGTATCACCAAACCATGCCATTAATCGCGGCGCGAGCACTTTCTTGCCATACATTTGCATGGCCTGCTGCCGCCAGGACACGCCGCCGATCCATTTTTGCATATATTCTGCACTTTCCTCAGGAGACACAAAACCTGGATAGTATTCAAGCAGATCCTCCGGAAATTGCAGCGCCTCCTGCGAGCGAAAAAGGTTTAATTGTTTCATTGAAGTTTGTCGATCGATGTGTTACGGAACAGAGAACAAGAAAGCCGACAAAAAAGTCTGTGCCTGATCTTAATCCTGTGTTACAAGCATCGCTAACCGCGTTGCCAGGAACGCACGAGCCGCTGGCGCTGGTATGATTTACGGCATTTCGTAGCCTGTAATGCCGTATTTCTTCAACTTTTTCATCAACAGATTACGGCCTCGCAGCAACTGTGAACGGGATGTACTGTCGGTAATAGAAAGCGCCTCGGCGATTTCTATATGCGAGTAACCGTCGATAATGTGCAGGTTGACGATCCGTTTATAGCCTTCCGGCAGTTGGGCGATCATGTCATTGATAGTGCCGATGCTTAGGCGGTCGACCATAGTAACGTGGTCATTGGATTCAAAATCCATCGGCGCCATGTCCATCGAATGGTTCTGTACTTCTTTTTTGGTCGTGCGATGGTAATAATTAATCGCCGTGCGGGTAACGACCGACCGCATCCATGATTCGATCGATTCGATATTCTGAACGCTGTGTATGTGCCGAAAGATCTTCACGAACGATTCCTGATAAATGTCTTCGGCCTCCATACGCGTCCGGGCAAAACGCACACAAATACGCATGAGTTCGCTTCGGAACCGGTTATAAAATAACGTTTGTGCACGCGGATCGTAGTTTTGGCAAGCTTTGACGAGATCTGTCAGCGTGCGGTAATTTCTTTTGGCTGATGCTTTCATGTGTAAGGAGTTGGGTGTAGTGACTAAAAATCTTTTTTCTTGATTTCTGCGCATTAATACCCTCCTTACCTGCCAACCTTATCGGTTTGGGTCAAAAAAAATAAAAATAAAAAAAACCGGGCGCATTTCAGCACTACCGGTTCCTGATAATCAACTATTTACTAAAACTTATAGGCAACGCTCAATGTGGAATTTCTGGGTTTCTGCGGGTTCACCGACCAGTAACCGATGGCATATTCCTGATCCGTGATGTTGTTCACATTCAAAGAAATTCGAAGGTGGCGCGCATGATAGAATACGCCTCATTCAACGAAGTGGACAAATACATCCGCGGCTGCCTGCTATTTGAGCTTCCCTGAATTCACATAAAAATCTGATAAAAGCGACAGGAATTCATCCTTCCGCCGCCGTGAGACCTCTATCTCGGTATTGTCGCTCATCCAAACCTGGCCGCCATCGCCTTTAACATACCGTTTGATATGTTCCAGGTTGATAATATTGGATTGGTGAACCCGGAAGAAAAAGTAGTTGTCCAGGATTTCTTCATATTCCTTCAAAAGTCGTGATACCACAATGGCCGGGCCTTTCACGAGGTGAAATTTGGTGTAGGAACCTAATGACTCGCACTGGATAATGTCTGTCATCTGTACAAAATGGATTCCCTCGGACGTAGGCAATGCAATGCGCTGATTGTCATTACGTTTTCGCTCCACCAGCCTCAGCGCACGAACAGGGTCCAGCTGTTCCTGCAAAATTCGCAACTGCTCGGGATTGACGCTCCCTACCTTTTCCCGGAACTTCCCGATGGCGGTTTGCAGCTCATCGGGATCGATGGGTTTGAGCAGATAATCGATAGCGCTGAAACGGAATGCGCGAATGGCATATTCCTGATAAGCCGTTGTGAAAATGACCCCAAAATCGACCTTCTCGAAAGTCGACAACATATCAAAACCACTTTTTCCCGGCATTTGAATGTCGAGAAAAATCAGGTTAGGCCGTTCTTTCCGGATCAGCTCGGCCCCGGCATCGGCATTGCGGGCCTCCCCACAGATCACCACTTCGGGATTTACTATGCGGATCAGGTTGGCCAATGCCTCCCGGGCATTGGTTTCATCATCAATAATTGCAGCGCGTAATGCCTGAGTCATATATTTTCTATCGGAATTATCATTTTCACCAGTGTTCCAGCCGGTTTGTTCTGGTCATCAAAGAGATCGATCAGCTCGATCTTGGCCTCACTGTCCTTGTGCCGCAGTGCCTCGAAAATGCCACGGGTCATTTCCTCCCCGCGCGAAATATGGCCTTCCTTCCGCGGGGAGAAATTACGGCCCACGCCATTGTCCCCGATCGTGCAAATGATGTGGCGATCGTTCAGCCGCGCGGTGATCGTCAGTTTCTTCTCTCCTTCCTTCGGCATGAGTCCGTGCCAGATCGCATTTTCGACATATGGCTGCAACAGCATTGGCGGCAACTGCGCATCGAGCAATAGATCGTTTTCCTCAATATCGAAAGCATAGGTAAACTCGTGATTGAACCGGAATGATTCTATTTCGACATACAACCTCAGCGTGTCTATGATTTTTTCAAAAGACAAGTATTGATAGTTGGAATTCTCCATGATCTGTCGTACGAGCTTAGAGAATTTGGACAAATACTTTGCCCCCTCGACCCCACGGTTTGTCAACAGATAATTTTGTACTGAATTGAGGGAATTGAAAAGGAAATGCGGGTTCATCTGAGACTGTAATGCTTTCAGCTTCCATTCGGTGATTTGCAGGTCGAGCCGGTCGCGTTCGTGAAGTGTACTTACCCGCCACCGCATCATGACCACGATCAGTCCGGCGATCGTCAGGCCGATCAGCACCCTGAAAAACCAGGTACTGGTAAAATAAGGCCGGATCACCAGCCGGATCACCAGCGGCTTTTTGCTCGTAATGCCATACGTATTCGTGCTGCGTACACGCAACGTGTAGGAGCTCGCCGGGAGGTTCGCAAACGACACAGCATGCTCGTTACCCATATTGACCCAATCTTCCTCGTACCCTTCCAACTGATAGCTGTAATTGTTTTGCGAAGAGGGCTCGAAGTTCAACGTGGTGAAACTGAAGCTAACCGAATTTTCATCGGGTTGCAGCACTATTTCATTGGCCGTATCCTGGAACAGCTTCTTACCTTTCACCTCCACCGCGCCGAGCATAATGCGTGGCGACCGCACATTCCCACCCAGCAGATTGACATTCAACACATTCAGCATATTCACATAACCAAGCAACAGCTCGCCGGGCGCATTGTAATAAAAACCTACCGGCGCATTGCTCCGCAAGCCCTCAATGGTGGTCAGGTAGCGGATGGCGCGTGTCTTTGGATCGGCGATGTGGATACCTTCGTTGGTGCTGAACCACAAGCGGCCATCGGGCGTCTCGGCGATATTAGAGCAGTAGGTATCTTTCAGGGAAGACGAATTAAAATCAAATGAGTCCCGGATCAGACCCGTGGATGCTACGCGGGAAACGCCACCCCAACTCGCCACCAACACAGATCCGTCCGGCGCCACCTGAATGGCGTTAATGCATTCACCGCCTAACCTTTTGCCCTTGTTGAGGGGCAAGTCCCCGATATTGATAAACAGGCCCTTTTCTTCATCGAAAAAAAACAAACCACGCGAGCAGGTAGCGATCCAGATCCGCCCGTCGGGTGTCTCACGAATCGCTTTAATATAGCTTTGATTGACCAGTTTGCGACCTTCCCCGGCTTTCCATAAATGCAATTCCCGGTTTGTGGAAGGGTCGATCACTTTCAAACCCTCGTTCAGATTGGCAATCCACAGACGACCTTTGCGGTCTAAGAGCCCGTCCCGGAAATCGGTGTTGCGGAAAAGCTGTGTGCCAGTATGCCATGGCTGAAAACGGTCCGTGGCGGCATTACCGATGAAAATGCCCTTATCTGTAAACACAAATGCCTGTTCACCGATCACCCTCACTTTATCGCCAAAAGCCTCTTTCTTCTCATAACGATGCAGTCTGAAACTGTTGGCCGACGGCTCCCAATGCAGCACCCCCGAATGCGACAACCCGAGCCAGTAACTACCTTTCTCTGCGGGTTGAATGCTCGTAACCTGCACCGGCAGGCGCACCACTTCGGGAGGGATCGCGACCGTGCGGATGCCAACATTGTGATAGCGGTATTTGAAAACCCCCTCACTGGTCCCGATCCACAGGATACCATTCTCCTTGTCGTCGTACATATCTTTGACACGGATGCCTCTGTTGTAAAATTCTGGCAAGTGATAAAGCGCTTTCCGCTCGGGATAGTACACGCTGATACCGTCGTTTGTCCCCACAAACAATAGTTTCCGTCCGTTCTCGTCGCGGGATTCCCTGGCACATACCACATTATTTTGTTCAAAACCAGCTTTCCGGACCGAAAAACGATGCGTTGCAGGGGTATACTTCACCAATCCATACTCGTATCCTCCGATCCAGAGATCGCCCGCCGAATCCTGCGAACCTCTGCTCAGGCGGATGGCAATGCGGTTTTCAGGATAGATTGCCTCCGGGCCCAGCACACACACCAGCTTGTCCCCTTTCCGGTCATAATAGTAAAGACCCAGTTCCGAAACGATCCACAGTACACGTTGATGGTCTTCGAAAAAACTGGCATACTGGTAAACATCCCCGCCATCACCCGCTCCTTTGAAGGTGTAACGATGGAGCTTCTTCTTCACGATGTCGTACCGCTGCACCGAGGTGTAGTCACAGACCCACATCTGGTCATACGAATCCACCGTGCCCTGCTCATGCAAGTCATTGCCTGTTTCCTCGTCGTCGTAGTTGTTATGCACCAATGTGGTCACCTCCATCGTATTCCGGTCTATCCGGGTAATGCCGCGTGTATCCACCGACGTGTACAGATCGCCTTTGGAGTCCGTCGAGATACCTGAACAGTAACCGAGTTGTAAACTATCGAGCCGCAGGAAGTTATAGCCATCGTAACGACAAAGATTCCGCCCCGTGCCGATCCAGAGGAAGCCCTTCCTGTCTTTATTGAGGCACCATACGTCATTGGAGGGCATGCCCTCTTTGGTAGTGAGATGTTCGAGCGTCAGAACAGGCATTTGCGCGCCGGCCTCCCGGCCAAGCAGGAAAATGAACATTACGAAACCCGTAAGACGCATGCGTGTTGAAGAAAGCTGAGCAAATAATAGTTGTAAGCTAAATGAGCGGGGTTCTTACTGTCTCAGCCGCGCCGCTGTCTTACTTTGGCTAACCCACCCGGGTCCGCGTCCGACACCTCCGCGTTTCGCCGTGTGCCTGCGGGCCTGGTTTTTCGCCTCGTCTGCCTGGTTTCTTTCGACATAACAAAGTGCGAACAGGATCGCGAAAGTAAGATAGCCTAAAATAGTTTTCATAGAAATAGATGCAACCGCCGGTCAGAAATACACCAGGCTCAACAGGATAATAAGCGTGATCAGCAATAGGGCAATCCAGTCGAATTGCCGGTCAAAAAACTTTCTGACCCTCCCTTTTGCCCGTCGCCGATCCTCCTTTTTCGCCGGATTACCGCCCGTTTCCATATGCCTGGTGGTGAATTTTGGGTGAATGATTATCTAAAAATCGGCATATCCACGCGAGGCCGTGACCATTGCTTCAAATGTGGCTGTAATAGAACCATAGCTGGCAGAAAACATCTGATATCCGGGACAAGTATCCGCCGGAGATGAGAGCTAAGTAACAAAAAGCACACATCCCGAGCTGTCCCTCATCCTTAGAAAGTTACGGCATACGTTCACCGCTATATTATCGCTGTATGAAATCACGAAAATTTAAATTTTTTTAGGCGTTTAAATTTCTAAATCCCAGCCCATTGCGGAAATTCGTGCATTTCTGCTCAAAAAATAGTGCTCTCAAAATTTGTTTCATAAAATCGCAATTGTACTTTTGCACCATGATACGGCGACACGGAAAAGACAAATCGCCCGAAACGACTTCGATTGTTAACTTTTTATGAAGCGCAACGAATAAAGTGGACGGAGAAGTTTTTTGAACACACCTAAGTTGCCAAACGATTCCGTAGCTCAGCTGGTAGAGCAATACACTTTTAATGTATGGGTCCTGGGTTCGAATCCCAGCGGGATCACTGAAAGCGCCTCAAAGGGCGCTTTTTTGTTTTAAAATGTTCTGAAAATCAGCTTGTTCCAAAATTTGTGAATCATTCCTGATCAAAGTAACCTATCCGATTCGGTTACCGTTTCGGTTACCTATCTGATTTTCTAAATTAGGTAACCGAATTTCCGAAAATAGCTTGTGTGATGTGGTTTTGAGGAAATCGATGCGTCGCCTGCGGGAAGTTCCCGCAGGCAACATTAGATCACTTAAAAATGTGAAGGATGAAAAGCAATCAGAAACTTTCGATCCTCTTCTGGCTATTCAAAGCCAAAGCAACCAAAGACGGCAAAGCGCCGATTTATGTCCGGATTACCATCGATGGTCTCGATGATGAAATCTCCCTCGGTAAAAAGGTCCACCCTGATGACTGGTGTAACCAAACCAAAAAAGTAACCGCCTCAGGAATGGAGGCAAAACTGATCAACATTGCTATCGATCAGGCGCGCACCTCGCTCACCTCCCAGTTCATGGTACTGCAATCGCAGTTTGAATGCATCACGCCTACGATGCTTAAAAACGTCTTCAAAGGAAAACCGGTGGAAGACAAAGGCGATGCCCCCAAGCAAGGGTTGAAGAAGCAGCAGACCCTGCTTCAAGCATTCGACGAGCACATCGAAAAATTCGAATTGATGGTCCAGCGCGGGATGCGTTCTGACAATACACTGCGGCACTGGCGAAAACTTAAAAGACATGTTACCGCTTTCATTAAGTTTCAATACAAGGCATCTGATCTATATTTTTCAGAGCTATCCGGCCTGTTTGCGGAAGAACTTTACGAATATCTAACGCTTCACAAGCCCAAACCGCTCGCGGAGGTATCTGCCCGCAAGGATGTCAAGTGGACAAGACAAATTGTAAAAATCGGCGTCAAAAAGGATTTCATAACGCGGAACCCGATGGAAGGCTTCAAGTGCTCTGGTGGCGATGTTGAAGTGATTCCGTTAGAGTTTGAACAGGTGGAAAGAATTCATCGAAAGAAGTTGCATGTTGAAAGGCTGTCTGAGGTACGCGACGCCTTTATTTTTCAATGTTTTACTGGCTTTGCCTACCAGGACATATATGGACTGACCAGGGACAGCATTACGCTTGTCGGTCCGAAGAGAGAAAAGTGGCTTGTCCGGAAACGAGGGAAAACACAGGTCGGCGAAATGGTGCCCATACTGCCGATTGTAGAAGAATTGATTGAAAAGTATAAGAACCATCCGTACTGCGTAGCCCATGATAAACTGATCCCAGTTAACAGCAATTTCAGGTACAATACGTATTTGAAGGAGCTGGCAGACCTGTGCGATATTCGTGACATCACAGGAAGTATCAGAAGACTGGACACTCACGACGCCAGACATTTCTTTGCTGATATGATGCTAAATAATGGTGTTCCCTTGGAAGATGTCAGCAAAATGCTCGGCCATAGGAACATCAGAACTACGATGCGCTATTGTAGGGTGAGAAAATCACGTATTAGCGAGAGTGTGGGGCTAGTAAGGGATAGATTGTTTACTAAAACCGGCAAGCTTCGGCAGGCTTCCTAGGTGCCAATAAAGCTATCTGACCCGGTCGTCAACATACCATTCAAGGCGGCCGGGCGGATAGTAAAAAGTATCAAATCCTATTTTCTAGAATTTTCCTGGCCACTTTCTTATCCCATTTCAAAAAGATATCGCTTTTCCGAGGCATTTTGATTCGGAAGATATTTGGAAGAAAATTCTTGTCGTGTGGCAAGAGTGAGCTCTTCGGCAGATGGACCTAGATATGTTTTGAAAACTTAGATTTACCTTTTGTAATTATGATAATGAAGAAAATATTCAATCACAACTGATTAATCAGTCATTGTTAATAGTTCGCTTGATTAAAAGATCTCTATCCATAGTTTGACGTATTTCATCTCAAAATTGCTTATTTGAATTTGCGAAACTACTGACAGCAGTTGTTATTTTCGAGCTAATTCACAGTCGAATTCCTTCCAAAGCACGGATTAACAGCAAAAACGTTTGCATTTTGTCCAATTTAGAAACAATTGTCGGTTGCCATATATGCTCTACAAAAAAACAGAAAGATTTTCTTTAATTATTTCAATGGTGCTATCTGTTTCTCTAGGAAAAACAGGCTATTGTCAAAAAGCTACCCAAACGTATGTCCGGGACCATTTTGTAGCTATGCAGGGAGGGGCCAAACAAAATTATGATGCGATCGGTCAGGCAATCGGCGACGCTCGTGTAGTCATGTTGGGTGAGCAATCACATGGCGATGCGACTGCGTTTCAGGTTAAATCAAATCTTGTAAAGTACCTGCATGAAAAGAAGGGATTTAATGTTCTGGCATTTGAGAGTGATTTCTTCGGGCTCACAGCGGGATGGGATCAGATTCCCAAAACCAAAGAGAATATAACGAAGCTTTTAAAGGAAAACCTGTATCCTGTATGGTCGCGATGCAGCGAGTGCGATGACTTGCTGTATCAATACATTCCGCAACAGGCGCAGGGCAATAATCCGTTGATCGTCGCCGGCATCGATGATCAGTTTCACGGCATATTCACGGCAGAAAACATGAAATTCCAGCTTACAAAACTTCTAAAAGCAGACAATTCTTCATATGCACACTCGGACGAGTATGCTAATTTCTTCGTCCCTTTTTTGGATACGCTTTGGAGCCTGAATTATAAACACAGGAGTTATCTGGATAGCCTGTCAAAAAATTCGAACCATGAAAATCTGACCAAATTCGAAAATTCTGCCCAGATTATTTGCTCGCAATTAAGAGACAGCACATCCCTGGCGCACAGGATTTTGAAAAACTACCTGAGTTTTTCAAAGGAAATACGGTCATATAACCAGCTATTTACCGACACATTGAACACCCGCGACAGAACGATGGCAGAAAACCTAAAATGGTTGATCGAAAAAAAATACCCCAATGAGAAAATCATTGTTTGGGCTGCAAACAGCCATATCATGACACCCGAATTAGGCTCTTTTAAAAATAAGCGTTATGACACTCCCAAACTGGGTGGGCAATTTGCAAAAATGACCAAACGCAGGAGCGACATCTATGTGATGGGCTTCACTTCAAAATCAGGAACGTCGCGCGCCGGCAATTCGAACACGGTTTCCCGATATTTCTACACGAGGAAAGGACGAAAAAGCTTTGAAAACTGGATTCCCGATGACGTAGATTTTGGGTTTGTTGACCTCCAACCGATGAAACCCGGTAACGATTTTTTTAAACTAAATGCGTTGGGCCACTATACCTTGGAAGCTAGATGGTCGATAGTATTCGACGGAATATTTTATATAAAGACGATGATGCCGTGTACGAGCGAAAAAGATAGTGATGGCCCCGCTCGATAACCGAAAGTAGTCGACGTAGCGTAGGCGCTTAGTGTCAAATCAATTGAAGCAATCGTTACAGTTGGAAGAACGGTTTTCACACTGCCGGAAAGCTCATGGTGTTCTTGGCGAGCTACCTTCTCTTAAAATGCATTATGGCATTTCTGTGGCGCGGATACGAAACAACATTTGATCCATAATCTATTTATAGACTTTAAAGTCGTATCTGGTCTTCCCGCCAGCCTTAACAGTGCAACAATAATTCACCTTCTTCCCTTCTTTATAGACATCATATCCTCGATATACCAAGTGAAACGCAGGATTGTCAACACCCGCAACTGTGATACCAATTCCTGTGTAGCCCTTTGGAGCATCCACAATGGCCTCATAATTACCGTCGGCGTCTGACGTCACACGATACAAACCCTTGGTATTTCCCAAGTCCTTGTATGCACTGATGACAAATTGCACGCTGTCAACCGGATGACCGGCAATTTCAGTTACAGTTCCAAAAATGGTTGTCTCCCTCGAAAAGATTCCACCATTTTTGCACCCATGCAACGTCGATTCAGAGGCAAGGCATATGATAATCAATAAAGTCCAGTATAGTCTTTTTGCTTTCATTTGAACTAGAAGTCACAATTTCTTGAATTAAGATTCAGAATGCCGATGCTCGATATTAACGGTCGGAATATCACCAAAGTTGAAATTCCGAAAGAGTATCCATGCAGTTGGAGCCTGGCCATGGGCACTTGCTTTTAATACTGGAGCGACAATGATATTCCCTGCCCAATGCGGGACTATGCGGCTGGGGTAAGAGCTCACTCCGGGTATGAACCCGTGTTTAGCAATGCAGCAATCAATCTATGCAAAGGCGTTCAATTCGATACGCATCAATGCTCATTCTACAATAAACCCAAAGCTTTCTTCCAATCCCTGGGGAAGGATTGGATAAATTTCGTTGATCCGGTTGTTCCTCGATTTGATACGGATTATCGCGTTGTATTTCTCGGAATCTCCGAGCATGCAAGTGCCTTTGGGGACCACTTCTGCGGTTTGCAAAAAGTTGATCGCCGGATAAATATCGAATGCTCCTTTTTTCTTGGCAACAAAACCAATGTCGAGGTTCCAGAATCCGCCTTGATTCACAGCGTCGAAGCTGTAAGTGGCAGTCTGTTTTCCAGTGCGGACGAAAGTATCAAAATAAGTTTGAAATACTCGTACGATGGTGGTATCCATTGCAAACGGTGAAGTGCTGGTAAAGTAAGAAGCCGTCGAAAGTCTGAAAAAGAGGCTCAGCCGCCCGCGAATATTCACCAGGCGGCCGCTCAGCGAATCCATTATGACTTCGGGGATGTGCGCGCGAATGAATACGGTGTCGCCAATGCTCATCTGCCGGGATGTCGTCCAGATTTCGGCCTGCTGATAACCAAATTTATATTTCTGTGGTATGTAGGTCTTGCATTTTGGCTCGAAAATGCTCAGGTCAGTAAAATCGCATCCCGAACATAGCAGCAACAAAGGCCAGACTAAGAGGAATAGATGTTTCATGGTGACTGTTTATTGCTCTCTGAATTAGATGACTTTCATTAAAAGGATAGTTGCCTTACCACACCATCTTTATCATTTTTAGCGGTAATGTTCAGGCCCCAACTTGGTTGATATTAGTAATACAAAGAAATGACATATGATAAATTTAGGCCTTGTCCTACGACATAGATTTGTCTTGTCGTAGGACAAGATTTTATGATAGTTCCGGCAATTGCAACAGAACCAGCATTTAAAAGGTATTGCTCAGTAAATACCTCATCTCCTTAGCATATGATCCGAAATTACCTCAAAGTTGCTGTTCGTAATGTTCATTCGGGCGGCTGGTATTCTGCATTGAACATCGGAGGGCTGGCTGCCGTACTGGCCGTTAGCCTGCTTTTGTTCCGGTGGATTCAGGACGAACTGAGTTTTGATCGCTTCCACGCCGACGCCCGGAGGATCTACCAGGTTAATACTCATTTCGGCAAAGGTGAAGACGAGTATACATCTACCTCGACCCCGGGGCCTGTCGCCGTGACTGCGCTGAGGGAAGTGCCTGAAGTGGAAAGTGCAGTACGTATAGGCGACTATCCATCGGCAACTTTCCGGGTCGGCGCCAAAACCTTTACGGAAAAGGATAATCTGGCATATGCGGACCCAAATTTCATTGAAATCTTCAACGGCTTCAAAGTAGTTCACGGCAACAAAAAGGCACTTTTTCCGCTCCCTAATGCCGTAGTATTATCCGAAAAACAGGCCCGCAAGTACTTCGGGACGGCTGATGCCATCGGGAAAACCATTATCCATGTTGAAAGCAATGCCACCTTCATGGTAACCGCAGTTTTGGAAGATGCTCCCGATAATTCCTCTTTCAGAAATGATATATATGTAAATCTGGCAATTTTGAAAACTCTTGATCGAGGAAAAGGGGGCCGCCCGGTTGACGAAAACTGGGATGATTACGGGTTTGGGACTTATGTGAAGCTGGCTAACGGGGCTGATCCCTCGGCGGTCGCGAAAAAGCTAACTTCCATACAAGCAAATATGCTCAAAGATGTCGCCAACCCGCCCGAGTTCCGCTTACAGCCCCTTTCCGAAATCCACCTTCATGCCGTCGAGGGCAGTGATTCGGCCGACAAGCAGGTAAGGATAATGGGAGTCGTTGCCCTGCTTTTGCTCAGCATTGGCTGCATTAATTATGTGAATCTGACCACCGCGCGGGCCACAAGGCGGTCGAAAGAAATTGGTATCCGCAAAGTCGTCGGCGCCGACTCCCGGCAGTTGGCCATACAACTGCTGGTGGAATCCATACTTACATTATGCCTCTCACTAATTTTGTCAATCTGGTTACTGCAAGGCATCCTGCCATTTTATGCGGGCATTACAGGCAAATCGGGCCGTTTTTCACTTTTCGATCCACAGGTATGGCAGATTCTGCTCGGTACACTCACATTCTGCTTTATTCTTGCAGGCATTTATCCTGCATTCCTGATTTCGCGATTCAATCCGACCCAGGCTTTAAAAGGGCGTTCCAGCCAGGTGAGCGGCGCCTCCCTGCGCGAATCGCTGGTGGTGGCTCAGTTCGGGCTGGCTACGATGCTCATTGTGGGCACCTTTGTTATCGGCAGTCAGATGCGATTTATCAAAGACCGTAATCCGGGTTTTGACCGGAAACACACATTCACATTCGATGGACGAACCTTTACGCCGCAAATCAAGCAAGCACTCATCGGCGAGTCGAGTATCGAGGGGGTCAGCACCTCTTCAGACACGCCTGTCAACGTCCTGACCGGCACCATATCCACAGATTGGGATGGAAAAACCAGGAACAGAACGTTGATTATGGCACAGCTCAATGTAGACCAGGATTTTATTCCCAACTTTAAACTCAGGCTGATCGCCGGTAGGAATTTCAGAGGTGCCAAAGCGGGTTCAACCTCCATTATTCTAAACGAAACCGCCCTTAAACAGACTGGTATCAGAGACCCGATCGGCAAGCGGTTCAAGCTTAACGGTACAGAAGGGACCATCATCGGGATTGTGAAGGACTTCAATATTACCTCTATTCGCGAGCCCATCATGCCTTTGGTCATGTACAGTCTCCCTCAACAGCATTACAGGGTTCATGTACGTACAACCGCGCAGCTTGCGCCGACGGCTGTAAACAAAGCCCGGCAGCTTTGGAAGCGATATATGCCTGCTTATCCGTTTGAATACGCTTTTCTGGATACTGACTACAATGCGCTCTATCGGAGTGAAGAACGAACTGGTCAGCTGTTTAACTTTTTTGCAGGAATTGCCCTGATTATATCATGCCTTGGATTGCTCGGATTGACGTCATTTACCACCGAGCAACGTACCAAAGAAATAGGGATCCGAAAAGTGCTCGGTGCCACTGTTTTGAACATTACGACGCTGCTATCCAAGGATTTCCTAAAACTGGTCGCCATTGCCATCGCGATTGCGTCGCCGGTTTCCTGGTTTACCATGGATCAATGGTTAAAGGATTTTGCCTACAAAGTGGAAATTCAGTGGTGGACATTCTTGCTGGCAGGTCTGGTGCTGATGGTCACAGCATTACTCACCATTTGCTTTCAAAGTGTTAAAGCAGCCATGCTCGACCCGGTTCGATCGATTAAAGCGGAGTAGAATGACATAGCTCCTCATACATGTTTTATCAATAGTTCGGCCCCTTATTTAGCGCCGGAGCACCGCTGCACAATCCTGGAAAAACATGCCGTCCAGAGCCGTAAATTCTTCCGCAAACCCAGTTGTAATAGTTTGTCACTACAAATACACTAAAATAATCTACTTTTAGAAATACTTTGCGCCCTGTCATCCAGCTAACCAGATAGTATCTCTCAATGAGACGCCTTTTAAGAATTATAGCTGTCATTATTTCCGTCGCGTTGGGAAGTTGCAAAAAGGAAGACGATAAAATTCCAAAGGCGCCGGGCGTGTATGTCACCGGCGATCAGTTAATGGATCAAAAGAAGTCGCCATGTACCGGAAAAATGGTGTGCCCACAACTTTGATAAAGGGAGCTACGAGCGCGAGAGCGACGGCAATCGTGGTCGTAGCGAGTGACTGATGGAAAAAACAAATCTTCCGCTTCGTCCATATCTGTCGTAGGCAACGATGTGTATATATCCGGTAGCGAGTTCGCCGGATCGACTAGCCGTGCAAGGTTGTGGAAGAATGGCACCCCACTTCCGCTCGATAAGGTAGCGGCGATTCCTACGGAGTGGAACTGGCCGTTTCCGGCGGGGATATATACCTGGCTGGATTTGAAACCATTTCCGAAACGTTTGCGGCCAGATATTGGAAAAATAGTGAAGCGAAAGCCCTCCGGACGGAAAGGACATTTCTCAGGCCCGCGCAATCGCTGTTTCGGGTTCGGATGTTTACTGCTCAGGCTATGACAACGAGGGGGCCAAAGATATCGCTACCTATTGGAAGAACGGAGTGCCTACATATCTCACCGACGAAACCTACGACGCGTTTATTGTGGCTATCGCAGTGACAGGAAACGACACTTATACGGTCGGTTAGGAATATCAGGGACCCAATTTCATTCCTATCCTTTGGAAGAATCAGGAAAGGATTGTTTTCCCAGATAAATCAATGCTTACCGACGTGTTTTTAACAAATCGATAGTTACTGGAATTGTCTTTGACAATAAAAGATGACATCCATACAACCTTTTTGCCGAAGAGGCGCCTCTTTCTTAAAATATAAGAATTGAACATGATAAAATGGTACTTGCTGCTGGTCGGTGTTGTAATTGCTGTTGACGCAGTTTGCCAGGAAAACACCCAGATTATTTTTACCGAGGAATATGATTCCCTCCCGCCTGTCAGGTTTATTGATCGGTATGAAAATATTTTCATGAACAAAATACCGACCAAGAACATTTTCAAATTTGGGATATCGCAGTATCAGCAGTCGACACCATTCGCGCTCTACAATGACAAAGGATTTAAGAACTCAGCTGCTCAGCTAAGTTACGAGCACAAGTTTGCGCCACAATTCTCTATTGGTATTTTTGGCCAGGTGCCGCTGGTTGGCAATGCAATTCCACTAAGTTGGATTTTTGAGAACATAGCTGTGGGCGGCCAACTACGGTGGTATTACGATATGAAGGGAAGAATCGCATCCGGGAGAAGTGCGAATAACTTCACAGGTAACTATGCAGCAATCGAGTACACCACTATATTGCCGACCAACAACCGACAATGGCTGGCACTTAGAACCGGTTTTCAGAGGCGTTTCCTCAATAACGGATTTCTAGATCTTTCGCTCGGCCTGCGAAAAAATGACCCGTTTCAACAAAAGAATCTTTTCACGAACTGGAACCTGTTCACTGAAATTAACCTGGGTGTTGCGCTGGGTGACTGGAAGCGCACGGCCAAACCTTTACTCTGTGATCTAATACGCTGCGACCAGCAAGTAAATCAGCATTTTAAAATACAAATCCCTGATCTCAAATTTGGGAAATTGCAAAAGGCATTTGGCACAAGCTTCGCTTATGAGGTCCTTCTCGGCAGGACGCCAATATCATTCAATTTTCAATATGATTTGAATCTTCAAAACGCTTTTAACTATCTACATGGGCGCTTCAAGACTGATTGGCATAACGGATGGTATGCATATGAAACAAAGTCCAAGGAGCAGGCCCATACTATCAGTATTCAACCGAGGTTTTATATGAACGAAAGGAGAAAATTGAGACTTGGTAGCGTCGGAAGCACCTTATCTGGCATTTACGGCGGTATCAACTCAGAATACGCCGTTTATAGGGGAACTCATACAAGGCCAAGCCGGTGGGACGACCTTCTCAAAATCAATTTGCGCGAGTTCTCATTTAAAATTAAATCCGAGAATTTCCGAGCAGGGCCGCTTCTGGGCATTCAGCAACGTCTGTTCAAGAACGGATATGTTGATTTAAACGCCTCCTGCAACTATGAGAAACAGCCAGAACGTTGGATCTTGAGATTGCGTGCAAACCTGACAGTTGGCTTCGCATTCAGCACATAACTCACCTAGTAACCCAAATTAAATGAAAAAATGTATTACCCTGCTCTTTATACAATCCCTCCTTTTGGCTTGTGTATCGGAGGTAAATTTGTCGCCTGCAAAGGGCGAAATAAAAGTTGTCATCGAAGGCGTGCTTACCGATGAAGATTATGATAGAGATTTTCAAGAGAAATACCGCCGGGAAGATCAGGGCAATTACGTCCGATTAACGTACAGCGACCCGGTGAACAGCTTTGTTCCTTACGAGATTTCGCCGGATGGAAACAACTATACCAGGGACAGGACAAAAGCGATTCGGAATGCCCTAGTGATAATTCGTGATGACCTTGGCAAGGTTGATACCCTTAAACCTGACTCCGCACAACGAGAGCCTTTTTATGGTTATTACACTTCCAGGGATTTGGTCGGCAAAGCAGGCAGAACCTATCAACTTTTTGTAAAAATTAAGGAGAAAGAATATACTGCCACCGCTTTCATGCCCCCAGTTCCAAAACTTGACTCTGTATCAACAATTTATATCAACAGAGGAATAAACAAATTCTCCGGCGATCTGCCGTTGTTCTATTTTCAGAATAATTTATCTGTAAAAGAATATTTCCTTCCCAAGGTGACAGTCGTCCCCCAATATACTGATATTCAAATACCACCATTCTTTCATTTTTCTGAAAGCCCGGATCGTATCTGGAATTATGAAGTTCTAAGCGATGACCATTTGCCCTCCTACATTGATGGGTACATGCTAAAATTGGGAACAACCTCATCCAGTTATTTCACTTATGCACTGTCAAAGAATGTCATTTACGATGCCTGTCTTTATTCACTTACAAAAGAAGCGTACGACTATTACAGCGTTCTGATCAGTGCTTTCCAAAACGATGGCGGGGCCTATTCCCCCTCACCAGCTTCTCCTCCAACCAACATCAAGGGAGGTGCCCTGGGATTTTTCAATGCATCTTCCGCCTCTATCAAGCGCTTTACTGTCAGATAGAACTACTACATAAGCCATCATCTCCAATTCATGATTCAATTTTCCAGGCTTACGCTCTTTTTGCTTTTTGTCCTATTCGGGCAGACTGTCCACGCTCAGACTTTCACGCTGTCGGGTCTGATAAAGGATAGCCTGTCTCTCGAAACGCTCCCCAACGCATCTGCGCACCTGCAGGAGACGGGATTCACTGCGCAATCCAATTCATCCGGCCATTTTTCGATGCGAGTGCCCAAGGGAACCTACTATTTAACATTATCATATGTCGGATACAATTCCAGGTCTTTAAAGGTTGTAGTAAAAGGCAATACCGAACTGCCGATATTGCTCCAACCTTCTTCAACAAACCTGGAAGAAGTGAGTGTTGTCGGCCAGTCGCCTTCACAGGACATCGTATCGGGCCGCCATCGGGTGAGTATGGAGCAAATCCTGAAACAACCTTCTTTTGCGGGAGAGCCCGACGTTCTGAAATCTGTCCAGTTTTTGCCAGGTGTAAAGTCGCCCAGTGAGGCTACAACCAATATTGCCGTCAGAGGCGGCTCCTATGACCAAACATTGATTCTTCTGGATGGCGCCCCAGTATATAACACGGCCCATGCACTCGGCTTTTTTTCAACTTTCAATGCCGATGCGGTCAAAGATGTGGAATTATACAAAGGTCTGATGCCGGCAAGATATGGCAACAGGCTTTCCTCTGTGGTCGATATCCGGATGCGTGACGGCGACAAAAACAAATTCAAGGCAAAACTGGGCATAGGGCTCATTGCCAGCAGACTAACGCTAGAAGGACCCATCAAAAAAGGCGTCAGCTCGTTTATCGTTTCCGGCCGGTACAGCTATGCCGGAAAAGTAATCAATGGACTGGGGAGGCTAAATGAGATTCTCCCGTTCAAAGTAAAAGATTTCCGAACAGACAATGTTGTGAAATTTTATGATCTGAATGCGAGAATCAACTTTGGGGACAAGTCTGGCAGGAACAGGTTCTCACTGTCTGCCTACAGTGGGCAAGACAGATTCAACTATTTCATCCTCAGCGGGGCGACGCTGATGGACTGGGGCAACAAGACCGCCTCCTTTCAGTGGAACCGCCTGCTTTCTAATCGCTTGTTTATGACCAGTAATGTGTCATATAGCTCCTATGGTTATCATTACCAGATTCTGGACGATGGCCGCCGGTTCGACTGGAATGCCAATCAAAGAGAATTGAACTTCAAATCGGAATTCGATTATTCTGTTTCCAAATTTTTATCACTCAATTTCGGGTTGCAGGTAACGAAAAATAACAATCAGCCTGGCCGGATTGACGCATTGGATTCTCTGGCGGTTGTTAACCCTTTCAAATTACCTAAGAAACATTCTCTGATCAATTCCGTTTTTCTGGAAGGGCAGCTCAGCCTGGGAAGGTTTGTCAAAGTATCGGCAGGTGTACGGCAAAGTTTGTTTACGCTGCTCGGCCCTTCCACACAATATTATCCAAACGCGAACGGTACTGAAATAGCGGATTCGCTCTACTACCCAAGGGGAAAGAACGTGAAGTCCTACGCGGGTTTTGAACCCCGGCTTGGCATCACCTGGCTACTTTCCCAAAATCAGTCTTTGAAGGCCAGCTTCAATCAAACCGTGCAATTTTCTCACCTGCTGACCAACTCTTCTGTCGGATTGCCGACAGATATTTGGGTTCCATCCAACACTTTCATCAAGCCACAACGGGCCCGGCAGGTATCCATCGGGTATTTTTCCTCGACGGTCGACAGGCGATACAGTTTTTCGGTCGAAGGATATTTCAAGAGAATGAACAGGGTCATTGACTTTGTCGACAATGCAGACCTTTTTGTGAACAAGACCGTCGAAACCCAGATCAGGGTAGGTAACGGTACTGCGTATGGGATAGAGACTATGGTTTCAAAACTAACCGGGAGTTTTCGCTACCAGTTTGCCTATACATTATCTAAAACAACTAGAAAAATTGCGGGTATCAATCACGATATGCCTTATCCCGGCAGGGATGATCGCCGTCACGCGCTTTCGGTGACCAGTCTGTACGCATTTCCAAAACGGCGGCTGGAATTTTCAACCAATTTTGTGTTGAACAGCGGGGCGCCTATTACGATGCCCTCCAATACATTTTACTATCAGGGTGCCTTGTTCTACGACTATCCCGGACGCAACAGATTCAAACTACCAGCCTACCACCGGCTCGATGTTTCGTTGATCGTTCACAGAAAGCCCAAAAAACATACTGAAGCGTCATGGATATTTAGTGTCCACAACCTGTACGATCGGAAAAACGTGTTCACAGCCGTTAGCAAAACCGTCGACTATGCCACGTTCCAGTATTATAAAATCAGCGGCTTGACGCCATTTGGCATAGTTCCATCTGTCACCTACAATCTTGTCATCAAGTAGATAGGCAAAAAAAGCGGTCGGACGATGGGCGCAAAGATCATATTCTTGCCAATTCCCCGATAATCACGGACGCCAGAGGCTGTCTCGCATCGGAGCCGATTCCAGAAGGAATTTCAGGAGCAACCCAGACGATGGTTAGAACACCTGTTTATTGAAATGGGGAAAAGAACTATGCGCTGGAAAGCGAGCATTATGTAATTCCCGAGTGGCCAGTGGAGCTGCTGAAAAAGTTGGAAGAAGCGACCGCAAAACGTTAAGTTTGTAATGTCCCGATTCGAAAATTAGTTGATATGACCAAAATAAATCGAGCTCTTTACGCCTGCTCTTTCATTCTTATAATTTTTGTAGTTTCCAAGGTTTCGAAAAGCAATTCAGCAGAAGTGGATTATACCGCAACAAAACCTGACAGGTTTGGAGGCACCGGCGGAGACATTCCGGCAATCGTGAAGCTAAATGAAATGGTCGAAGAGAATTTTCTAAATCGTGATTACTATGAGGTAAGTGCTTTCGAAACACGCTCCTGGTTTCGGTTTTATGCAAACTACAACAAAAGGCACCGGGCGCTACTTATTGGCACGGCAGATGGTTGGTCATCATTTTTCTACGCTACACCGCAGGAATTAGACTCGATTGCCGATCACAAAATTCCAGTCTATAAGTTTCGCGAATTCCTCCGCCCATTTCCAACACAATTTCTGGGCGATATCCCTACGAGATCAAGGGATTCCTTTTCAATATTTTAAGTGCGGCTGAAAAGTGCTCCAGAGGGCGCGTGTGCGGGGGTTCAAAAGTGACCAGCGCAGATGCGACGCGCCTTGCTTCGTTGGCATAAAAAAGCGGATCAATCCGCACTACTCCTGTGGCCCAATCCTGCGTTCACTCGGCCGCTGCCATCTGTCTATTCTTGTAATTTCCATCGTCTTGCTATTTAGAAAATATGGTTGAATAACTACTAAGAGCCTGTCCCTAGTTTTGTTGCGAAGATAAAACTGGTCTGGATTATGTAGCAACCCGCAGCGACGGGGAGTCTCGACTAATTGAATTTGGTGTCACGAATCCCTTGTTCAAAGAAAAGAGTACCCTCAAACCTGGCTCCGTTTCGTCACCCAAGCGGGGTCTCAGATCTACCCGATTTTATCAGGGAAACTCTTTCGTCTGTCGTCTGTTTAAAGTGGACAAGCCAATTGTATTTTTTCTCGCCAATATAAAAATCACCCTGGGTGATTGCCAGGATTGCCTTAATAACAGATGGCTTGCACTCGAACACTACATGCTTTCCCGTAGAGTAATCCCCTCGAACAAAAATTGCCCAATAATTGCACTCCGGATCCAATCTATCAATTTCTTGGCTGATTGCTTTCCAATCCGTAGTTCGAATTAAAATGGGGGACTTCAATGTTTCAGGCCAATTGGAGAATCGGTGACTTGGGCCATTTACAGCTACGAATCGATCTTCCAAGCGTCTTAGTATCTCGGTCCAATCCGTGAAATGTCGGTTTAAGCCTGCGGGCCCCACCTGTCTTGCTAAAAGATCTATTTTTTCTTCCCAGTACATACCTATATTATTAAGATTTTTTGCCAAGATGCGAGCGAAGGCTTGCCAGCTGCATCCATTAGGATTACTTCATAAAGTCCTGGTGTGATTTCGTGGGGAATAAGGTACCGTCCGTAGTACATATACAAGGACTCATCACCATAACATTCGTCTGCGCGGGCGTCCGGTTGAATGCTAAATTCTCGACCCTGACTGCGTAAAACAAGTTTGAATGTGAACTTCTTTGGATCAAATGATATGTTTCTATTTTGAACAATAAGCGGAAACGGATTGACATTTACATACCCCCCTCGCGCGACTTTTACCTCCTCTGGTGGAAGATCAACAAAATTTTGAGATGGGCATCTCCAGTCTTCTTTCCATATATAGTGTATACTTCTGGCCGAGGCGTCACTTGAAACATGATAGATTGAATGTGACATTCCCTTTCCATCCTCAAAGGAACTTACCTTATAAGCTCCTGCGGGAATACTTTCGGGGATTTCTATTTGTAAATTATGATGGTTAACACGTCTTGCGGTGATGGATATAGGACGGTTAAGACCTGGACGTGAAAATTCCAAATTGTATTTGGAATCCAGGAGAAAAAAACCACCACCCACGTTCACGGTTTCCCGGTATTTTAAGAATTTAAAACTTTTGTAATTTAGATCAATTTTAGCGCTAGGAGGAGCCCTGAGTACTTCAATAGGGTCGGGATATAGGTAAGTTTTCTGCCCGTAGGAAAATCCGATTTTGACATTTTGGGACCCCAAAAAAGGAGAGATCCCCTCAAAGCCAACGGTGCCATACGCTTCGTCATAGTAACCATTAATTGTGATATTCTTGGCCACTTCCCGTATAATAGGAATCAGCCGGCTGGTATCAGAAGGTGAGTCAGGTATAGATCCAAGACCGGATTCCAAACGAAATTTAATGTATCCGTCGTCAACAGGCCCACTGTCCTGGGCGAGAGCGTTAAAATAAATGTATTTTTCCTGGGTAGTAGCTTTTAGAGGTCCCAAATGTCTGACAAAGACTTTAAAGTATTTAAAACGAACTTTTGTACCATCCGATTGATAGAGAGGAACCTCCCTAGGCTGCTTTCCTTCGAAATTATAGCTAAGGAATACTTTGGAGCTATCAGTGTCAATCAGAGAAGGGCCCGTTCCAACGCCCTGAGGAAGCGACAGGATCAGATCTATGCTATCCCTTAAATAGTTTGTCGGCAGTTCCACCTGTATGAATCCCAATAGGGTATCGACTCGAACATTGGCGTCTTTTGCGCTGGCCCTTGTTATAAAGTTGATTTTGGCTGCCTCGGGCTCAATTTTCTCCTTTTTTTTACAAGAATAGAGCGCTAAAATTAGCAGTGCAGAACAAGGCCAAAACAATCTTTTGGATAAAAACCTATTCAAAGAAAAACCCGCGGAAACAACTAGCACAACACAAGCCGTCTTAACAGAGGTGCAAACCATAAAAAATTTTCAAAGTGAGCGCTATACATAATTATTTCACACAATCTATTTAATGATTTTCAGAGCAAACCCCAAAGTAAGTGCATATCCTTAAACTTAGTTTACTTCCCCACTGAATACCACGGCAAGTAAAGACAAGACGCTTGTCAGATAGCCATCCACATGCGAGGATCGAAACTCTCCCGCGCGGTAACCAAATTTTCTTTGCACGTTACTCACTAGTATCATGCTGCCTGGCGACAAGTTATTTACGTATGTCTTTGGATTCTACTTCGGTTGCAGTATGATAACCCCTCAGCGAAAATTTAGGGGTTTTTCTCTTTCGATTCAAGTAACTTCAATTCCTTTACCAGCATACGTATTGATGCCGCTGATTGCGCGTTCAAGTTGTTTGAAATGCAGGGTACCGAGCATCAGCGTGTTAATGATCAACATCTTCCATTTTCCTGAAATAAGATCCATTGCCGCTTGAAACGGACATTCCTCATTTGTATTTCTTCTTTTTGTTTGATCATAGCAAGTTGTATACCAATACTACTATACTTTTCATCCCTAAGGAACATAGGGATAACTACTTGCAAAAGTAACCTTGGCAGAGCAACTTCGCATCCCCAAAATATCCTATTCATGCAACTGACAGAAATAAGAAACCGCATCTCAAGCGAATACGAAAATGTACGCGACGTTGAAGCTAATGGAGACTACTTCTTCATGTAGCTAAATGAAGAAAAGTTTCCTTTTGCGACAATCGGCAGTGTTGTCAATCCGTCTGAAAGCACGTATTCACAGATCAAGGGATTTTTGGACTACGCCTACGGGAAAGCTAAAACGAATTATGAGAAAGCTAATGCTTAACAGAATAGCTGTCGGTTAAATATCCACGTCCAGGCAAGCCTTTTCCAGTTTTTGAGCCGGTGGCCATTAGGATTTAACCACCCTTTTGCTGTGTAATGACCGAAAAATTTGACTGCTTCGATGATTGTGGATCCTTGCTGTAAAAAATAAACCCTGACGTATGTCTCGTCAGGGGGACACTGGCCTCCATAACCAGCCGAGCACAGTTCGCGCTTCATTTGACCGCAGTGGTTTTAAATTTTTCGAACATTTTGTCGATGTCTGCCCGGTCGTAATAAATCACGCCGCCGATACGCATAAAGGTGAGTTGACGACTCGCACGCATGGCATGCAGCTTGCCGGGCGATACATTAAGTAGCTTTCGTACCTCCCGAGATTTGAGCCATTGCTTGTATTGCTGAGTGCCTCCACCTGCAAGCAGCCTTCTCATTTCAGATAGCATTTGCTCCTTAAATTTCTCCAGGTCCGCCAAAGTGACCAATTGATGCGTGAACAACGCTGAACTCTCCTCTGATTGCCTGCTCTTCTTTTCCATTGCTGCTTGTTTTACGTTACCAATCAAAAACATCGATAGTAGCTTGCAGTCGATGATTTGTGATCGGAAAATAATAGTCAGCATTTGATTATTGCTTCCTCTTTTTCCCAGTGGAACAAAAAGAATAAAGAGCCGTTCGATGCGGCTGCATCGAACGGCTCTTGGGGTTTTAGTAATCCGCGAATACATGACCTTCGTACGCACTGTAACCTTCTAAAAATAAATCTTTCGCGAAGGCTTCATAATCGAAGTACCTTTCAAGAGCCTGTGGCACACCTGATAGCAGACCGGTCTCTTCGACGTATCGGTAGGCGTATTCAAGCTCTGGGTCTTTCATCGATCCGCCAAAGTATCCCCGATAGTTTTCCCGGAAACTTTCGATTTGGTCTTCCAATTCGTTTCCGTTGGATGGCCAGTAATTGATCTGCTTGCAGTAAATCTCGAATGCTTCGGCAGTCTCATCGTCCATTTCACCTGTGGCCACAAAGTAGGAGAACGCCTGTTTATGAAGGCTGCATTCGGAAATCAAAAAATCCGGGATATTTTCCCAGTCCTGGAACATGAGCTCCGGATCCAGTTCGTTCCGATGAAATTCAAAGCAGTCTTGCAGGAACTCTTTCAGGTCTGTATAGTCCGTCAGGTCAAACCATTTACCAAATAGTGAACCACTGTTGTACTGACCATAGGTTCCTACGTAAATTCTTGGAGCATTTTCGAGATTTCTCATGATTGAAAGGCATTTAAGTTGCTTTGGCCCCAGCTTTGTGCTCAGGGCAATCGCTGCCTATCGATTGAAGAAAAGATGACGGGGCTCGTCCCCGTGGCTGCAAGCCCATCCTGCGGTTTAAGGCGCGGCTGGCAGTTGTGCGGCCAGCTAAAAAGCCGGATGACGAAGTGCAGGCTTGCAACCGTCATTTTTTACTTTGTAACTTTCGTTTGCACTGATCGCATTGTTAACTTCGGCTCCCAATCAAGTATCATCCTCTTCGCGGTTTATGAAATGTCCTTTACTGTTAGTTGCATTTTCCCTATTGGCTGGATTAGCTCATGCTCAGACATCAAAGGTTGATTCGCTGGTCATCGGGAAATTGAGAGAGCTGCATGTCCCAGGCCTTGCCGCCGCAAAGGTTGAAAATGGCCAGATTTCCTGGACGCGCTATTACGGCTATCAAGACATTGAGCAGAAAATACCGGTGACAGATTCAACGGTTTTTCATATAGCCTCTATTTCCAAGACAGTAACGGCTGCGGCGATCATGCAACTCGAAGCAAAGGGATATTTCAGGCTGGATGATGACGTTAACAGGTTCCTTCCATTTCGCGTTGTCAATCCATCGTTTCCAGCTGCTCCGATCACGTTCAGGCAACTGTTAAGGCACCGCTCCTCGATATCAGATAACATGGACTATCTGCTCCCATTTTGGGAGAATGAATATCAGGGAGCCGAGATCCCATTGGGAACATTCCTTGCAGACTATCTATCTGCTGGTGGTAAACATTATCATACAATTAAGAATTTTAACAATGCCGAACCTGGTAGCAACTTCGGGTATTCCAATATCGGCTTTGCATTGCTAGGTTATCTTGTCGAAAGGGTTGCAAAAATGCCATTCGATCAATACTGCGAAGCAAACCTGTTCGGCCCGCTCAAAATGCACACTACCAGTTGGTTTTTAGAGCCTCTCCAATCAGATCGGCTGGCAGTGCCTTATTCATATTCCGACTCTCTCAGAAGACTTGAAAAACTGCCCCAGGGCAAGTTCCCAGACTATCCCGCAGGTCAACTCCGCTGCACGATAAATGATCTGGCGAAGTTTCTCGCCTGTTGGTCAAACGACGGAGCGTATGATGGTAAGCGTGTTCTTGATGCGAGCTCAGTAGAGCGCCTGACACCAAAGGATATGAGTCTGGGCTTCCACACCTGGTTTATGTATCTGCTCAACACGGAGACACCCACATATAGCCATAACGGGCATGGCCCCGGTATTTCCACCTACATGCTTTACGACCCGTTTTCAAAAAAGGGACTGATTATTTTAATGAACGGGGAGCTTTCCGATTACTTCGAATGGAGAAAATTGATTGATCTACTTTGGAAGTCCTGAATAGAACCAGCTCATAGCCTTACTTAAAACCAACCGAGATGATCAGCAGAAAAGCGCTCCTGGTAATTGACATGCAAAGGGGCTCTTTTACAGAAGCCACGCCTCGTCACAACACGGAAGGGGTTGTACAAATCATCAATTCACTCGCTACGACGTTTCGCGCGAAATCATGGCCTGTATTATTCATCCAGCATGATGGCAGCACAATGAACGAATTCGTGCCATTTACTACGGAATGGGAATTGCTGGACGATCTGAAAACTGATACTGGCGATATTCGCATTGACAAATATGCCAATGATGTATTCTATCGCTCGGAACTCGGGCAGAAGCTGGACATGCTCGCCATTAACGAATTGGTTATTACGGGCTGCGCCACAGATTTTTGTGTTGAATCCACGATTCAGTCAGCGGTTTCCAAGGATTATAACATCACAGTCATCGAAGACGGTCACACTACCGGTAACAGACCGAATTTACAAGCAAGCCAGGTGATTGACCACTACAATTGGGTATGGAAGAACATGATCCCAACAAAGGGAAAAATCGAAGTATTATCCCATCATTTATTTCTTCAACAGGTTCTCGATAAATGATATTCCGTTTTCTTTATCGCAAATCTGCTGTGATTGGAATGATGTCGGCGAATTCAGACCAGTCCCTCGGGCAGTCGCTTTCTGGCATCTACCACTAAATTACCTGTTTTGTCCAAGCCGTAAAGACACCTCCATCGCCTCATCAATAATTTGTGTTGGGAATTTATTCAGTTCAAGAATCCTGATCGCATTTGTTGTGTTGAGCACGCCTGGTTTGATTTTATAGTCAAATACGATTTCTTCTTCCTGGATGACTTCGGTGAAGTGATAAAGCTCATAATGTTCGGATAGCAGACCGGTCAACTCCCTGTCGTGTGTCGAGACAAAGACCAGATTGCCGTTGTCTGCCAAATAGCTCAGCACGGATTTGCTCATCGCGATCCGCTCGATTGAATTGGTGCCTTTAAATACTTCATCCAATGAGAAAAGTGTTCTTTTTTTGCCCTGACTTTCCTCAATCAACTGCTTCAAGGTAAGGACCTCTTCCATGTAATAGCTTTTATCCTCCAATAGATCGTCCGAAATTCGGATCGACGACAGCACTTGCATCCAAGGCATCGCAAATTCGCTTGCAAAGCAGGTATTGAGCGTCTGCCCCAGGATCGCACTAATGCCAACTGTCCTGATAAAAGTCGTTTTCCCCGACATATTCGAGCCGGTCAGCAATGCAGATTTATCTTTCAGCACAATGTCATTAGAAACCCCATTGAACAACAATGGGTGATAAATACCTTTAACGGACAGAGTCTTGTTATCTTCCTCAGGCGTTATGCTGCAATAGTAAGGTATGCTTTCCCGAAGGGCAATCACCGACAATGCCGCATCCGTTTCGCCAATGAATTTGAAAACCGTTGCGATGTCTTCTCTTTTGCTATCCAGCTTTTTCAAGGTCGCAAACAATACGACCGACTCTAACAGCAGCATTGCTTTGATCAATTCCAGAAAATAGTCGACGAGTTGACCAATTTCACTTTGCAGTTTTGCTTCAATTCTAAAAATGGACATTTGCGGAATTAGTCTTCGCAATGAATCGACCGAAGCCGTTATATTCGTTAAATGCTGGGATTCGTTATTCGCCAGGATTTTCCGCGCGACCTGATTCATCAAAACCAGCTGCGGTATCGAACTGCTGTATTGATAAATATTTGTCTTGTTCCAGTAATGAATACCCATGTTAATTGGAAACACTAAGATCAAAACAACCCACAGTTGCGGAAAAAAGAAGGATAGCAAAATCAATAGCACGCTTATACCTGAAAGCGCCTGGATAAGCCATAGCCACGCGGGCGCTTCAATGTGCTTGCCCTGAAAAAGCGAACAGACGTGGTAGGCACCCGGCTCGCTAAGTTTGGAAAGTTCGGTCGAGACAAACGCCCGCATGTCAGGGTTTTGCAGGAATACATTAACCCTGTCTTCCATTTGCCCTGAGCGTTTCCCATTTGGCGGGATGCACCGCAGCAAATAGTATAGATATTGTTGACCAATCCGGGATTGCGTGCGATCAATGAACCTGAATACATCTTCGAGATCCAGATCCTTAAAAGTCCGATTTGAAATCACCTGAAATGCATCTTGCAAATCGGCCTTCGCAAAGAACTTCTCAATGTGGCCGAGGTGGAAGTACCCGGCTTTAACGTTACCCGTGTCAGATTTCAAATTAATGCTTGCGTTGCGTCATCATTAGCGCTTCGGCCATCAAAGAATCGAAGCAAGTCCAATTTAAACACTCCGGTGGGACTGGTAGATAAAATTATGTCAAACGGCAGAATGTGAATTACATGGCATTCGCGGTTCGACGACTGATTATCAAGTGCGTCGCCTCAAGCAGACATTCGAACAATTCATATTGAAATACCTGAGCAGATTCTCCGGTTGCTTCACAGATGCTCATCTTGCTTAGGCCGTATTCTACCCATTCGTCCAGAATTTCGCTCCATTCTTCCAGGCTGTGAGCATTAAAAAAACGTTGGATCGCAAGAATTGGTCGCTCTGCCTCCGAAAGGGTCAATCTCCTGATTGTCCCGCCGTATTTAGCCGTTAACTCTTTGATCTCCCTCATATATTGACGATCGTTTGCTATCTGCGCTTCGCTGAAAGGCTGAAAATTGCTACACGAAAGATCCTCGCCAAGCGTCTGCGCAACATCAAGCATGAGCCTACTGGCAAGGATTATTTTCGTCAACTGTTTTTGCAGCGCAACAACCGTAGATGGCTCGCCACGAAATGAAAATGGTTTCTCACAGGTCACGGCCCTAAGCCATTGCCATAAATCTACCCGGAAGTACTCCAGATCGCCAGGCTGAAAGAACAACGAAATCTCTTGATATGCCTCGCTAACTTTATCCTTGCCGGTTTGCGAGGGGGCGCTAGAATTGATTGCTAAATTTTCCATGATCCAGTTTTTTTCGAGCAAGGAGCCACACATGCATGAGGTGCCGAACCATGGCACGTTGTATCCTACTCGTCACCGATTGTATAATACTTCTTGCTTTTGAGTTGACCTTAGCCGCGATATTTACTTTATTTGTAACTATGAGCACAGCAACAAAACCCAATCATATTGGCTATAAGATCGGCCGCATTCGTGAACTCCGCGGTTTGAAGCAGGAGTTTGTTGCCCACGAGCTGAACGTCAGCCAACAGACTATTTCAAAGATTGAGCAAAGCGAAACCGTTGACGAGCAAATACTTGAACAGATCGCTAACATCCTTGGAGTATCGGCAGAAGGTATCAAAAACTTCAGTGAAGAGGCGGTGTTCAATATTATTTCCAATACTTTCAACAACGAGTCGGTCGCCTACGTCGAAAACTACAAGTGTACTTTCAATCCCTTGGACAAACTCATTGAGGCTTATGAAGAAAATAGAAAGCTTTATGAGCGCCTACTTCAAAGTGAACGAGAGAAAGTAGAATTTCTAAAAAATAAGTAATAGCAAAAAGCCGCAATTGTGCGGCTTTTTCGTTTTGGGCGAAATTCTTGTAACAAGCCGAATACTACGCTGCTTGTACGCGAGGCTTTCTACCACGAGGTTTCCCGGTATATTCAGACTTAGGTGCTTCTGCTTCAATGACCAGCTCAAATCCTTTCGTAGTTTGATCAAAGTCAAAAGTGGAGATTTTGAAAATCAGCTTTTCACTTTCGAAATTGACGTAACCTTTTTTCAGAATGATTGCAAGTGGAATTACGTGGCCCCTGCCGCTTTTTTCAAAGGAAAATGTTTCATCAGAACTGGAAGCCGGAACCAGGTACACAGATTTAATTTTTCGCTTTCCTTCTTGCGTGCCGATTTTGAAATAAGTAGACTCGGGATCAATTCCAAGATCCTGTAGCGCAGTTGCCGGAAAAACAAGTTTGCCAGAATTAGAAATGTAACCGGTTGGAAGCGGTGCTGATTTGGGGGCCGCCTTGGTTTTTGAAACGTTTTCCTCTGGGGAAAAGAATTTAATTGCTTTAAGCTTCATGGGTGTAACGGGATATTTTGGGCTAAAATAGTGTATTGTACGTAGAAACCTGCATTTATATGCCAATACCTCGCTTTTTCTGCGTTTTGAACTCCGGTTTCAACTGCTTTTCTTGGCCCATTTCTAAGTTTTGTGCGAGCCGCTTCTCGATAGCGGAAAGCGAATAACTGCGTCCCAAATCCGAGCCCTTGATCTTGATTTTTTTCCGAATGTCAAAAAAAGAAATGCCACGTCCGGTGTAAGTTTTGTAACCTCTACTTGCCAAATGCTTTCTTAATTCATCGATCGATGATATGCTATTCAGCGACTGGTCAATAGCGGATTTAAGTTTCAAATGGGTTTGGTCAACCAGTGGGATTTGAATGTCTCGCGCGTTGTTAATCCGCATATCGGGTGCCTGGGTTAATCCATGCTCCTTTTCCATTCTCCGACAGAACTGGCCTGTCCGGGCGTAGTTCTTGAAATGATCCGCCGTGTTTTTCCCGTTGTGATTGATCCGATTTGCGACAATATGGAAGTGTAAGTTTGCGGTATCCTCATGCTTGAAAACAAGCATCTGATTCTGCTCAAAGCCAAACTCTTTGGCAAATTCGGTGGAAATTTGTGCTATTGTATCATCCGATGGCTTTTCACCCGGCGCAAAGCTGAAAGACTGATGCCAGATGAATTTGCCGAGTTTGATATTCTTCATGTGGTTGTCGGTGAATTGCTTGGCTACGTAATTCATGTCCAGTCGCCCGTCACTTCGTGTTTTGATGGCAAGGTTTTGAATGTAAATCAGTTCTCCTCTGACCGTATCCGCACTGAGCTCGATTTTCATTTTAGCGGATATCTCCTTTCCGTAGTAGCAGTAGTCCAATATTCCTTTGGCATAACTGCCCAAGCCAGCTTTCCCAATCATCGCTCTACCCGTTTATGCATCATCCGTAACGCTTTGTCAATTTCATGATGAACCGATCCGGGATCAGAATCGTGGACTTTCCAGACAGGCGCAAGCTCTTCTACGGGCGCGGCATAATAATCTTCATACCTATGAAGCAAATCACCTGCGAGCCGGTATATCGATTTAGCTCTTTCTAATGCTAACTGCTTTCCCTCACTTTGAATTTTGATGTGATCTAAATATGCTGTTAGTTCGTCTGCCCATCGGCAAATCTGGGAAAGCGATTTTTGAATACTACGGATCTCGAAGCTTTCAAACACCCAAAGGGCAATAAGATCAGCGAGCAGTCTGACTCGCTGGCCGCTTTGTTCCCACTGCGCCGAAAGCATCTGGTGACCTTTGGTCTTTAAGGCCGCCAGCGACAAGACACCTGCTAGTCGTTCCAGTATCCGGATCGTATCAGCAGTCGCCTTCGGAAGGGTTTTTTTCGCTGGTCGTTTGAATGGTATATCCAGCGCCAGTGTCAGAAAAAACTGGCTGGCTGATAGCCCGCTCTTTTCAATCAGCTCGTTAATCTGTCTTTTCTGATCAGCGCTTACCCAGACTGAGAAGTGGTCTCTTTTGGCAGTGCCCTTTTCCTTAGGCGGTCTGCCTTTCTGTTTCTGATTTTCCATGTGTCTTTTTTGATTAGCTATGAGCCGATAGGCGAATAGCAGGGGTCCAGGGGTTTTCCCATGGCCAGCTCCCGCCGGGGAGTCGCATTTTGCGACGTACCGGCGATAGCTGGCTAGGAAGGAAAACCACCGCAATGCATACGAAAGTTTACAGATGGCTGCGTTTGGCAACAAAAGTTCATAAAAGTCCACTTGGCCGTTTTTGGCCTTATTTTCTGCCTAAAGGCACAAGTACGCGCTTGTTTTTGTGGTCATAGATATAGTCCTCTCCAACCATCATATTTCCTTTGGAGGGGGCAGGACGGAGCACCAAATAGTTAACTCCGGCCCTTTCAATTACCTGACCACCCTGCATGAGTAGCACATAGTCCGAAACATTTTCATAGGTATCGATAATGCTTCTTCGCTTCTGAAAACGCTCTTCCGTATACGCATACCAAAAAATCAGTATCGAGATTATGGTTGCGGCAATGGCTGCCGGAGCCGTAACACCCAGAGCATAAAACAAAGCTTCACGGGTCGAGCCAAAATGAACTGCCCTCTGACTTGTTTTGATCTTGGTCTGCGCCAGGCTGATGGCCTGCGTGCAGCTTTTAATTTCGGAGGTGAGCCCTGCAAAATTCTCATGGATTTCTTCAAGAACCATCGAAGTCCAGTCGTCCATCAGGTGCCCGTACTTTTGTCCGTACTTCCCATTTAACCGGTTGAGAAGCTCTCTTAGCGGATCATTCATATCCGAAATGGTCTCTAAGTTCCTTTGTCAAGCGTATCCTTGCACCTGGCCGGTACTGGTCTAAGCTATACCCGTTTCTGATGCCGTCCAATATCTGAATACCCAAAAGGCTGTTGGCGTCGAAATCCCCGAACTGCCGGTGTTTGATGCCGGTTACCAAGCACTTTTCTGCGAGCTCGTTAGACAAGGCTGGATACTGTTTAAAGGTGTAGATGTTTTCCCAGGCAACAATTTCAAATTGCCCATTCAGAACTTCGAACATCTTCCGAAGGTATTCCGCGCAGGCAAGATATGCTCCGCCTGCTGCCATGACGATGTGGAAAGTGACCTCAAAGCCCAACTCATCACACCAGGCTTTAAAGTCCAGATCGCGTGATATTAATGCGGGAAACTGCTCGCTTTCCGGCGCGCCAAAGTCCATGTAGATTTGCTCAAAAGGACAATCTACCAGACTTTCCAGGTATCCCACGAATAAGTCCCTGACCAGCACATCCCTCTTATCAATCAGCGACACGCTTTCGAGCCTGTCCTGCCCTAAAAATAAAAGTTGTCTGCTCGATGTTTTGGTGGAACTGTCCACATCGACAAACAAGGAAGAACTCTCTGTTTCGGACATTGCCCTCAGGTAAGTATGCAGACTTTTACCCACGCCACCCTTGGCCTGGAGTATAAAATGAAATTTCCGTTTCATGGTTTTTTCTTTTTAGTGAATTTGGACTCAACTATTATATTTTCTATTAAGCTGATTTTTTCCGGATCGGTCCAAGTCCCGTTCAGCCCGGTGGCAGATGCAGTTTCAGGCTTCTGGTCCTTTGCCCGGTTAACCGGCGCGGGACCAGAAGGATGCGTTAGCTTTTTGAGTGGCCTTTTTTTGAAATGGTAACGGCAGAACTTAATGTCTGTACTTTTTATCAGGCCCTCGCGCTTCAAATCCCAGCTGATCTTTTCTGCGATGTAAGCAGCCGTCAGATCCGAATGGATCAAATCTTGGTAAAGCCGGTAAAGCAAGCGTCTTCTTTTTTTATCCCGCCTGTCAAATAAATCGACTAATGTTTCTTTATCCATGGGCTCACCCTGTTTGAGGCGTTGTCAAATCCTGATCATCACCCGCGTCTGTTTGTGTCCGCTGCTCTCCGTCCATGTTCTTCACGTCCTGGGATATCAGCTCCGATTTCCATCTATGCATATTGGCCCTGATGTACTTGATATCTCGGGCTGAGACCAATGCTTTGCCCAGATCTTGATTGATCAGCTCAACCAGGAAGCCCATTGAATAGTGCTGCGCAAAAAGGCGCTGATAATGCATGTAAAGAAAGCTTCTTCTTTTGACGTCCTTCCGCTCATAGAGCATCAGAAGCAGCTCTGTTGTTAATGATACAGGCTCCATGGTTATGCAGTTTTTGTTTCTATTACGCAGCGATTTTCCAATATCCGATGGCTGATATAAAGCCTCCCGGTTAGAGCGCATCTGTGACATGGCGGTGTCGGACCGAGTTTGACCAGCAGATGCCACGGGCAGAAAATCCAGTTTACGAAACACTGACTAGGGCTTCCTCCCGTCAATTCGGCGCGGATTGCTTTCAGGCCCGAGAGCATCAGGCGTGAAAAGGTGGATTGCAGATTCATCATTTGCGAACTGTTTTGGTTGAACATATCGCAAATCTCACCTCAGATTTCGGCAATTACGTTCCTGCTATTCCGGCAGGAATAAAAAGAATTTTTACCGAAATTTTAGAGACGATCCAGCCTCAAAGATCCCGCAATAAGAGCCGGCATTCGGTCACGTATTTGTGGCGGGGCCGGTTGGGTGAGCAGTTGAATGTGTCGAGTTGTTCGGTTTGAAAGGCCTTAACGAAAGATTCCCGTGAGATATCGTATGAGAGCCAGCTATTAAAGAGGCCTGCCACCTGCGGAGCGGGCAGCTGCCTGTCAATGTGGCCTTGCTTATTTAGGGTGTAGTAGAGCGCAGCAAGTTGAAGCCTGCCGCCTGTGCCGCTGTTGCGGAATTGGTAGATTTCCGGTTTCTCCGACCCTGTAATCCATTGCTCTCTGAGAAGAATATCAACAAGCCGCCCGAATTTGCCCTGCTTCTCGGCTTGGTCTTTCCCTTTCAAGATTTGATAAAAATGTTCAAAAGCAGGTTTTCTGGATATTTTCTTCTCCTTGGCCTGCTTCGCTTCGTGCAAAAACTGGCTGAATCGGGCGCTCAAATCTCTTTGCCAATCTTTAACGTCAATTGTCATATCGGTTTCCTCATTCAAGGTAGGCAACCATTGATGGATGTCTTTGATTGTTTGTTGCTTTGCCTCGGACGAGCTGTAATCTGGTCTGGACAGAAGGTTTCGAAATATTTGAGGGTTGTTTTTCAGAACAAACGCGATCCTGGTCCGAAGCGCATTAATGTGCACACGCTTAGGAGCGGGGATCCACCAGTAGGTCACTGGCTTTTCCAAATACTGGGCGAATTCGTCCAGAAAACCAGATGTGTCATCGTCAATCGAAAATGACAATCTGTTGTGGTAAAGAATCAGCATCCTGTTCAGACAGGTTAGTTCGTTCTGATAGAAGCTGCCAGCGAACTCTTCTGATAGATACTTGAATAATGGATATTGTGAATTGGAATGCAGGTTCATCTCTTTCTCTCCGTTTTCGTTACACAAATTTTACCTACGACACGTAAGATAACAAAGTGAAGTGAAATTAGGGATAAACTCTTCGACAATTCGGGATTATCTTCTCTGAACGCTTAATTGAGTATTCGTTGATGTGATACACATCAACTTGGCCTGCGATGCATTGATCCGTAACCGTACAAAACCACGACAGGAACGTAAACTGCAAGCGCTAAGACTTCTCGTAGCTCCACAATAAATCTTGTTCATCAAATCATTAACCATAATGGAGTGGCTGGAGCCATTAAATACCGTGGAATAACGCTTTTGCAGTCAGGGAGTGGCGAGACAGGATTATAACGCATTAGCGCTCTCAAATTAAAACAATTGATTTATATCGCTTTTTGCGGTTCCAGCGGTTCAGCTATTTAAATCCTCAGCGAGAATTAGTATCCTTGTGTTGCGTAACCAATGCCAAGCCGCCTCAATCGCCATGGATCTGAAAGAACTCGTCAATTCTATTCAAAAAATTGTCTTAAAAGTTTCCTTCGTCTTCTTCTGGATCATTATTATCTGGAATATTGGAGTCGTCCTACTGTCGGACAAAATTGGTTCTGAAAAGTTGGAGGCCCTAGGTGGTATTTTGTTGGCCTTCGGGGTAGGGTTTTTGATTCTTCAGTTTGTTCGGTACAGCATCCGCAACAAATAGTCTTGTTTACATTCTATATAACCCCCCAAATGGATAGCACTGATTTCCGATCACAAAACGGCCGGTTCAGCCTGACACTACCGAAAGACTGGTTTGAATATGACGATAGCGAGGAAGACGATGACTCGATGACCTACTCATTTTTCAATAGCTCGACTGAGGATTGGAGTGGAAACCTCAGGATCACCCCTTACCGGTGGGCCATATCGAGAGACCCAACTGTCAACAACGCGGCTAGGCACGTCCAGAGTGTACTAAAAGACTCTCCTGATGCAGTAAAAATCAAATTACGCCAACTTCTTGAATTGGCCTTCTACACAGAGGAGGACCCAGAATGTGAGGAGGCGAATGCTTTCTATTATTGGATCGGAGGTGTTCGAGACGACCTTTTCGTTTGCTCTTTTGTCATAGACAAAAAGCAGAAACGTACGGTTCTAAATTCTGAACAGCTAGATTCGTACAAAGTATCCTCAGGAGCCTTATCATCCACTAACCAAGGAGTGGTAAGAAGAACCCCAATTTTTTTCAACTGATACAAATGACAAACCTAAACAGCCTCTGATGGACTTTAAAGATTTACACTTTGCGGTAGGTCGAATAACCACGTTTGCATTCTATGGTGGATTCGCGCTCATAGCTATTGTACAAACTGTTTTGATCCTCATTGAAGAAGTCCCTATTTGGGACAAAGTAAAATTCCTTGGACTTACCTATCTAATTCTCGGAATCGGATACGGCAGTTTTCGCTTTCTTCGATATATCTTTTCTGAATAATTGTCCCTTCGCGATGAAGAAAAAAATTATAGGCGCCCTCGGGCCATCCTGCTGGGTTGTCGGTGCTAGCCTCATGCCCATGTATGGCCTTTTCGCCGGGATATTGGTAGCTAGCGTCCTTTGGGCGATTTGGCGGTTCACCTATTTGAGAATGTATCCGGAAGAGAAACCAGAGAAGTAACAGCTTACCGGAGCAATAAATAAGTATTTGAAACGATATCTTCCCCTATCACAATGAGACTCAACGATCTATTTACCAACCCACGAAAGTTTCTTCTAAAATTCGCCCCTGCCATCTGGGTTATCGCTTTCATCTACGCTACAGTTGTAATTGTCGGCTCAGAAAAAACGACCACGGAGAAGCTTGAAACTTTGGCCGGTTCGTACTTGGCGCTCGGGCTCATGTATGCGATTAATTGGTATTACCTAAAATCGACTCAGGATAAGTAGGCGGAGCCGTAAAATCTATGGAAGTGATAATTATATAGTTAGGAGATGTCTATAGAACGATTGCATACGCCCACCGGCATTTTGGCGGGGTAGAAGGATTAAGTTTATTCCAAGAGAGACTGCACAAAGTGCAGGAATAACTCCAAAAATGATCGGTTTAATAGGCGGCCCACCTCTGGCCTGACTCCAACCTTTTTGTCTTGATTGTTTTATGTGTCTCGAATATCGGTAGGGTTCATTTTCGTTGCTGGCTACAATTGCCAGGCGTTCGATAAATTCCCGCGGCATTTTTCGATCGCAACGGAGACATTTTTTTTGACTTATTTTCGGTCATCGTCATTTGATGCAATCAATGAACATCGCTGCTTTCTTCATGCACCGCATACCGCAGGAACATGTCCAATTTCTAATGTGTAAAAAGCTTAGTCGGTGACCTCTAATTCCAATTCCGTTTTAATTTCAATATCTCGTTGGATGTACTCCAATATAATCCGCCCTTCGATTGTATCAATATTGTCTATCAACTCTTCCTCCCATGTGGCGAAGTCTGGAATGCTGACTTTCTCTACGTAATGGTAATAATAGAGTTGTTGCAGGTTATCGAGTTTGTCCAGATCTCGTGCGATTTTTGAGTTGATGTCGTCGTTATTCTGATCTTCAAAATCATGAAAATATCCCGGAATTTCATCTATACCATTGTGCCGATAGGTATTTAAAAAGCCATACTTTCGGATAACCTTTTCTTCCTTCTCTTCATCAAACTTAGTTTTCTTCTTTTTGGATTTATCCATTGTACTCGCTTCGCCTATGTCGTGTAGCAATACCATCTTGAGTATTTTATCCTTATCATAATCAGGCTCAATAGATTCTTTTGGTAAACAGAAATAACCCATCGCCCACATATTGTACATATGGGCTGCGATGACCTCCGGATTTCTTATGTCTCTTTCTATCCATCCTGTGCGTGGGTATTTTTTCAGATTAGCGATTTCTGCCAAAAAGGTACCAAAGGAAATTTTATCCCCCATTGCAAGTATCTCGGCAATAAAACTGACATATTTTTGAAGGTTTCTGCTAATCAATTTGGATCGCAAAATTGCATTTCCGAGCATTACGATACTGACGCGCTTTTCAGAGTCCAGATTACCGAGCTTGCTAATTTGTCGGTGCTGAGCAAGTGAACACAAAGTATAAACATCGATTTCAATTAAACTGTATCCGATATTATTCCTGATTGCATCTTCTATCTTGTTATAGAGCTTGGTGTAGGTGTACGAAAAATCCTTTTTCAAATCGTCCTCTTTCTGCAGCGGCCCCGTTGCAGGATCAAAAGGTAAATCTCCGTAATACTCCATGTGAAAGCCTCTGTTGATACTATCCCAAAGGCCATTCTTCATGAGGATAGATAAATACTGCTCATTGGCCATGTCCAGTTCGCTCGACCCATACTCGCAGCAATAGATGATACTAATATAAAGGCTCCTGAAATAAAGTAGTTTTTCTTTGAATTCGCTACGGTTCTTCGCCAGCTTGCCCGTAGCAATGGCTTCGTCGATCGCCAGCTTCTCCCGTGTCAACTGCTCCGTTAAAAAATTTTTACCTTCATCCTTGATCAGTGGAGCACCAAACCGGCCAAGCAGGTAGCAAAAATGTGCTTTTGCTTTATAGCCTACATCATTAAAAAGCTCTGAAATGGCCTTGTAGATATCCTGTTGTGTGCTTGCACTCGAATTCATAATTTCCTTACAGAAATTATTTATATTATCTGTGTAAACAAATTCAAGCTCCTCCTTTTTTATGTTTCCATTTTTTAATCGCTCAATAATGATATACGCAAGCAAGAAATCCCGGATGGAAGGATGCATGAACAAAAGCTCCTTGCTATCCACATCATCATCGAGCTGCATGCTTTTATTTATGTAAAAATCAAACGCCTGCTTTGCTGTTGCGCTCAATGAAGTTCGCTTTAGCTTGCTTACGCAATATTTCATAAAAAATTCGCTTAGTGATCCACACCTCGTGAACTCGTTCACATGTACCTTTTCTGACAAGATGTCCAGCGTAAAAAGATCCACACGATGGATACCGAATTTCTTGACTTGTTTGATCAGATATTGTTTCAGGTGCTGCGGATTCGTTTTGCGTGAGCGCAATCCTTTCGTTTCCGTATACAGGTCTATGAACAACTCAAAACTTGTGCTGTATGTGGAAATGCTGTTTAGAATAATCTCTATCTCTCCTTCCCTTATAAATAATCCTTTCTCCTTTTCACTGTCCGGCGGTGCAAAGACATTGTCCTTAATGTTTAAGCCAATAACCTTCTTTCTTCCATCAAAACGCTTTTTAATGCGCTCAAGCATCATTTGATTCAATTCCCGGTTTGCACTAAAGGAGTCATCTGCACCATCTATGATCAGAATCGACTCCGAATGCTTTGTCCGTTCGACAAATCCAACAATTTTATCCAGGTCATGATCAAGCTTCTCAAAAATTTTATCGGCGTGATCTGCATCAGTGAAGTATTTTTGAATGTCTATGTAAACGGGGATTTGATCTTCGGCGAGTAAACAAAGTGCTTCATAAAGCACATTCAAGAAAGAACTTTTACCGCTGCCCTGGATACCACATACGGTCAACGGGTTATCCGACTCCGAACTAAGGATGCTCCTGACCAGGTACAGGAAAATGTTTTCATCAATATTGACGGCCGCCTCATGCTTGTGAAAAGATGTAACGGAGATGATATGTGAGAAAAAATCTGAATAGTTCTCTAATGAATTGAAATCAATCTTTCTGTTCAGAAACTCCTCGCTCCGGTAAGTCGTATTAATAAACTGCTCTAAAATGGTATAGTCATGTCCTTTATCCTTGTATGGCAACAAACTGGATAAATGCTCCAGAATGAGGTTAAGGACAGTAATATCCTTTGACAGAAAGTTCATTTTGCTGCATAGGTAGCGGATGTCTATGATGTGCTCCGCTGCCCTGAAATTCAGTTCACCCTGAGTGGCTTTATCAATCGCTTCTTGCGAGTACTTTCTTTTGCCAATCCCCTTTAACTGAAAAATGTACAAAACATCATAGTCATCTTTATGATGTATCCTGAACGATTCAATAGTCTCTTTAATTTTTCCGATGGTATCCTCTGCAGTAACCTGTATTGCTATACGCTTTTCCTTGTCGATCAGATCCACTGCGGGAAAACGCGAATTCTCGCGATTCGGATTGATCAGATTGCAATCCAGAATCGGGTTCAGCAATTTGATCAATAAGTTTTCACTGAGCTTATAGTAATCATCATCGCCTTGGCGGTCGATCAACTTTATCTGCCAATGATCCAATTTATCTTTAATCTTGTTGAGGGTCTCTTCAGGAGTCATGGTGGAAATCTTGTAGTTAGGGTTAGAGAATCTTTTTTGGGATAAGGTCAGCATGTAGCCAGCCGGGATTGTCCCGGAACTTGCTCCAGTCCTCTGCTAATTGCTCCTGCAATGGTGCCCAAAACGGATCATTACGACTGAAGCGAAGTGCGTAGCGCAATAAATTATAGCACGTCGTAAACTGGCCAGCTTGTATTAGAGCATCAGGGCTGCCCGTGCTACGCTGGTTCGTATCGTACCACAACGTTGTATCCATCTCAGTTGCAATCCTTGCAACGTTTTGAATACTATCCGAGGGTTGCATTAGCGTGCTCAACAACTGGTTGCTGCCGTCAACAGATACTTGCCAGCCCGCATCGAACCAGGGCTCAGACTGTAGGTCCTTCATTCGTTGCGCATCATTCTTAGGACTCAGGAGGTATACAGCATTTTGCAAGCAGAACTTTCTCATTTGTTTCACTTCAATAATCGCGGCCAGCGCAGGATCACTTCCTGGTCGTAATGGTGCTCTGGTTGCGTCCAGTTTTCGTTCTGTAATTCTGCTGAACAGCAGATCGTACGATATCCGCCTGATTTTTTTCAAAAATACTACCGCGGCCAAGTAGGCCGCCGAGGTCGCGCGGCTATCCACCGCTTGTAGCAAACTCTTGATAGGCAGATTGAGGAAAAACCAGAAGTGGCGAAAGAACACTAATCCATAAGTGTTATTGGATTTGCGAATCCCTGCGAGCAGTTGATACGACTGCCAAAATCCAAGGATAATTAAACAAAGGAAAGGCAAACATACACCAAAGACTACATGAGAAAGTGAAACCAGTGTCCCTGTTGCTATTCCGAGCACCCCAAGCAAGGCCAATACCACTGCTGTTATGCTATACTGCATCATCGACGGCCGTTGCCACCAGCTCGCCATATTTTCTTTCGGGAAATCGTAGCCGCTGGTATAATTACTACTTACATCACAGCTGATATACAGATCGAACCCGAAGCCGTTTCTGTTCATTAATCGATCCTCCGCTAAAAGAAAGGAGCCAATGCCCTGGTTGTCATCGATCCCCCCGTCCATAATACCAAATTCCAACGCCTTTCTCGCCCCGGTGCCTGATGGCTGCTGGCTCTTTTCAGGCGAAAACGTCGTGTCGGAAACCAGGGCCGTCACCAGCTCGCCACTTTTCAGTGATAAGGATTGACCAGATGCAATTCGGGAGTAGGAAAAGTCTTTTGGAAAAATAAACGGCTCAAAGCCGACCGGGAAGCATGAAGAGCAAGCCAGTATATCCGATAGCTTTACCCGATTGAGAACCTCCTTCGATATCGCATCTGATTTAAACTTCAAAAATTTATTTCCTACCTTTCCTCCGTTTTGAAAACGGAATAGCATTCCATTATCAAACTCCGTTGTGTTGACGCAAATTTCAAACGGTATGGGCTTGCTCGATGAATTAAGCAAGCCAAAGGTAGCCCCTTCAAACAATAATTCGTCATACGCCTTTGAGAATGCGTTAATCAGATTTCGGCTCTTTTCTGGAGTATTCTCCCACGCCTCGCTGGATTTCAGGATTTCGAGAGCACGCTCCGTCACACGGTCTCCCTCTAATATTCCTTCCTTCATTTTCCGGTAAAACGTTTCAAAATTCCAGGATTGTTGCGAACGACTGTACGCATAAAACAGATTAGTGAAACTCCCGCCGGATGCAGAGCTGATAAAATGCACTAAGTCAATAAACGGCTGATCGCCACTCATGGTAAGCTTGTTCATATAGGACAAGCACCCTAGTGCGAAAGATGCTGCGCGAAAGCCGCCACCGGAAAATGATAGTGCAATGTGCTGCGGAAAGCGGGGCTCGAGTGTTTGATAGTCCATAGCTTTTAGAAGTAAGGTTAGCGACCATTTTCAATATTTATTAATCACCAAAAAACGGAATTCTCCGCTTGGCGTTACTACATTCCTTGGAATGAACGTAACACAAAACCAGTAATAGGTTTGAATTCAAAAGATCAGAGATAACGATCCGGATGGGAACCTTGCAGTTGTTTATGCTGTGTGAGGTAGATATCAGTCATGAGGGTTTGGCTTAGTTAACAGATAACGAGAATATATTTATCAATAAAGATTGGCAAATATTCTTTTACTGACAACCCCATTTTTGTCCCCCTACCAAAAGGGGGATTGGAATTTATTTACCGGTTGTCTATCGCTCTCCTCTGTAAAATGATAATATTATCTTAATCAATAAAGACAATCTTGATCATCCGAAAACCAGATTGGGGCTTCATTCGCTTAACATGCAGTTCGGTAATCATACAATCAAATCATTCGAAAAAACAAAATCGGATTTTATTGATTGCGTACCTTAGTATAAATCCTTCCGCAACGATCTACCTGATTGACTATGAAAAGCCAAGCAATCTCTCCACAACCGCTCACCGAACTATTAAGGGACGCATCTAGTCTTTGGAAATATTTAATGTCAAGCGCCGGCCTCGACCTTAAACATTATGATCCGGAAATATTATCAGGCAATGGCATTTACCAAGGTTTACCCGGGCATTTAGGAGTATCGGAGGAACCGGGAAATTTTGCAGCAGAACTAAGAGCCAATAACATCTCGGTTGAGGCGCTGATACAGGCATTTTTCAAAACCTGGCAGCCCTACGCCCAGATGATGGGAGATATTTGCACCTTTTTCGAACGAAATTCAGTCAAGCAAACAGATCGAAGTATAAAGATTGTCTTCGATTTCTCACAAGTAGATCAAGAAGAACTGACCTTCGACCTGGAACATTTCAATTCAACCGTAGCAGCTATTGAGAGAATTAAGCAAATCTCGGAATGGACCAGGTTCCAAAAGGGAGAACATTTCGGGTTTATTAGCAAATTTTGCGGCGGTTACCTTGGCTCGTCTAAACAAAATGACGTCCTAGCCTGGACCAAACGATTCAGCAATCGAGAAATTGTCGGCATAGATGAGTTTTCCTGGACCGTCACCTCGAGTGAAAAATTGAATTTTGAGTTGCGCAGACTGGAGTTAATCTGGAAGACGGTGATGCGAAAAGTTGTCGAGTTCGATATGTTTGAAGGACGTCACAAAAGGTATCTCTACGGTCAATATGATCAGGCGTCCAACACAACATCGGATTCTCAAGGAGAACCGTTATCAAGAGTCGCCCAATTAGTCGACGATTACTGGCCGCCAACATTTGTAAATGCTCTACTCAAGCTACTTGAGGACATGGAAGAACTTCCTATTCAGGATCGCGACACTAAGTACCAGACACTAGCTTTGCAAATCAAATCATTTCTGGATGAACGTACTGTTTCTACCGAAGACGCACAAGACCTCGTCAAAGATCTGATAGACCTGCTGAAATTGCCAACCTGGAGAAAGCGACATGAGCTATACGGAGCCTGGATTCTTGCACTTTGTGACCAGACTCTGAAAGAGCATCCTGAATATACTCTACATCACGATAATGGTATCCTAAGGCTGCCTTTCAAGAAAACAAAGCTTATTACGTTTTCAACGGACTTAGGGGAAATAGCTCTCTATTCCGAATCGAAAAATGTAATTGTGAAACCTAAGGGGAAAAGCCGTACCAACCATATTCAACCAGACTACACCTTTTACAACGGGGAACAAAGCGGAGAACTTGATGCCATAGCAGTAATTGAGGTTAAACAATATAGGACTCCGAGGGTCAGTAATTTCCAGAATGCACTCGATGATTATGCCAAGGCTTTACCCAATGCGACGGTCTTTCTTACGAACTACGGGGTCGTGCCGACTTCAATGAAACTTGACTACCCGAAAAGGTCCCATTTTTTTGGACAAGTTAGGCCTGCCTCAGACGCAGCTAAGGATTTTTCCGTCGCTCTGCTCTCCTGTCTGCCCAAAACACCGGCGATAAAGCCTAAGCTGGGATCAATGGAAGTTGCAAAGTCTCACGAAGAGCTGCTCAGGTCTGTCAAACGTATTTATGTCGATGTAAGCTCATCATTAGGCTTGGATGAATACAAAGTGTTCGTGCGGGATCTGTTGTCCTGGCTGCTACCAATGGGGCAGGTTACGAATCTGATGGCGGTTGACAATGGCATAAGATTCCAATGGAAGACTCCTGGGCTAGAAAACATTAATGAGCTTCTGGCGCTAAAGTTTGACCAAGGCACAGACTTCGACAAAGTCATATCAAAAGATATCCGTACTCTTGTCGTCACCGACGAAGACGGCGCAAAAGACTTGAAACTAATTCGTGACGGCAATGATTTGCTGTTGATAGAATTTTCCCCTAAGGAACAGCTAATGTACCAGGGCAATCAACCTATCTTATAGTAAGTTCTTTTCCATTAGCCTTGCTCGTCAATTCGATCAAATCTGCAGTCCAGCCGTTCGAATATTATATGCAAAGAAATCTCTGCCTCCGACTGAATGTTTATCTAACCTTATCCATTTTGCTTTAGGCTTTTTCCAAATATAGAGAAAGCTTTCGAAGTGTTCCAAAGCTATTGCAAAACGCGCTTTGTATTGATGGCACTACTTTGATTGTATGATTAATATGAACATTGTGGAACAGAGGATGTTAACGCTAAATTTCCATTTTTTACAAAATGCACCGATGAATTGCCGCAGCAAGTCCTTATATAGCAACCTAGTGCTTCAATGCCGCAAATGTCAATTTTAGCCCCCAAGATTCTTGATCGCCTTAACAGCATGAGTGCCATAGCAAGAATCGTCCGCGAGAGGCTTTAACACGTCCAGATCCAGTACAGATCCGGACTCCGCCAAGAGCCATATCGCATGCTTATTAATTTCTTCCCTCGGCACGGCAAAGTACCAAATACTTTCCTGCGATTCGAGATTCAACAATGCGTGACGGCACACTTCAACAATCCGTTCCCGGTACTCAACCTGAACTAATCCAAGTCGGGTAATGTCCAGCTCGGAATGATAGCTTTGACCATAAAGCGCGTGTCTACATTGCCAGATTGTCTCTATGACTTTACAATTGTTTTGATCAAAAAGTAGGTCTGCAAGGATGTTAGTCTTGACTTGACGCTCTTGGCGCTCAATGTCGCTTCTATAAATCCAGTAGTATATTTCGGCGAGTGCTCTAACCGACCTTTCTGATTGACCCAAACTGTCGAGCTCTCGGTGAAGTAGTTCGTAATTGCACTTCCCTAATAACAGGTGCGAAACCAAGAAAATGGCTAAGGAATCGCTCGGAAATGACGACTCCAACAACGGGGTCTCTGTCCATCTCTGTATGTATTTCATTGCAGAAATCCCAAGGAGGCTATACCCCCTTAATATCAGCGAAAATGTAAACATTTCACTAGACCATCCCTGAAGCGCCATTTCTATGAAGCTCTTCTTTTCGGCATCCCCAAGTTGTTCTATTGCTGAATAGTAAGCAGTACTATAAGGGTGGTCATATTGTCGATAAAATATAGATGCTGCATCGTTGCAGGCACTTTCACCGGGTGGCTTATTCAGTAGGTTGTCGATCTCCTGACTTACAACCACGATATGTTCATTTGAATCATCGTCCAGCGCGCCAAGAACACCCAAAGCGTCAAATATCTGTGTTGACAACCAAATATTCTGGGTCTCGGAATGAATTCTCGATATTTGCGATATTAATGCGATTCTTTCGGCATCGTCTGAATAAATGTGTGCGATCTGTTGAAGAATTTCCGTCAATAAGGGAGTTGGAAACTGCCGCCAATTCCTAAGTATGCGTATTACATTAGGGTAAAGTTGCTTTACACATTCATCATAGCGGAATAGAACCAAAAGCAAGTACACCTGACCGGGCGACAGAATTTTCTCACGAACTTCCCTATGAAGAGATTCAACTCGTACTTCATGTTTGCTGCGTAAACTGAGGAATCCTGAATGGAGAGCAGAAAATAGGCTGCTAATCGCAAGTCTTCTCGGAGATATTGCACCATACGTTACAGAGAAAATATTTGATCTTGCACTTATATTTTGTGTCCTGGCAGCATCTCGAAACTTCTTTGCCGCAACAGCACAGACTTCGTCCATCGTGCCAATCAACGTAAATATCTTATTCAGAAATTTTCCTTTAACTAACTGTCCCGGTAATGCTAAAAGTAGCCCCATTTCTTGATCAGACCATTTATTGAGTCGGCCTTCAACAAAATCAAAATGGAATAAAACATCGGACATCTCAAACTCGCAATTGGCGATTTCCCCAGCTACCCGAGGAAGCAACTCAGACATTTTTCTTTCCACCCATAGGCGGCTATACTCACCACCGTCCCCGTCAAGTAAGGCATCAAAAACGTCGCTATCCGTCATCTCAGCAAGTACCTCGTCAACTATCTGCGTGTCGTCAATTGCTCCCAAAATCAATATCTTCTTGTCTGCATTTTTAGGGGCATTCAATGCTGATACAATTTCGCCACTACTCGCAGAAAAACGTGCAACGCTCTCTGCTACAAAAAAATCAAAGAACATTTCATGACTAAAACTGACCATTTCGCCGCGTCGGTCCAAAATGCCACTTCTGAAACACCCGTTAAGAATTTGTGGAGAAAGCATGTCGTTTACCATCAGTCGCTCTACGGCACGAAGAGATAAACTAAATGTAATCTTTTCGGACATTAATCTCGCAATTGACGACATCAGATGAATGCCACCAATATGCGCTTGAGCTAGCTTGGTTCTAATGAATGTCGCAAAAAGCGAATGGCGCCCACTATTAATAAAGTCTCCAGCATCCATTTCGCCAACCATCCTCGCCTCCAATCCCGTCGATACCACAGCTAAAATTGGTGTGAGTTTCCTTAGGGAATCATGGGCGTCATAGCTCAATGCAATTTGTTCTCGAATATAAGGGGAAGGGCGTTGTACGACAATTTCTAGTAAACCTAAATCCGAAAATTCTCCTTCAGGTATCTGACTGGTTATAAGCAATTTTATTTGCATATCAACAACGGTCTTTTGAGCCTCAAGAAGTAACTTTGAACGAAGATCCGGAGTACACTCGTTTAGACCATCTAGTATCAGTAGTACGGGTTGGTGACAATACTTCGCGCAATTCAAAAATTCAGACTCGGACTCAAATCCATAGGCACGCACCTCTTTCTGAAACATTTCACGGAGACTACTTTCATAGTATTTGGATTCCAAGAGCAAAGGGAATGCGCGCTCAAGTACTTTTAGTGACAATAGCCTGGCTAGCGCAGATTTTCCGCATCCCGATGGCCCCAAAATAACAAGGCCTTTTTCAAGCCAAGTCCCGTCCAGTAGTGTATCCGAATTTTTCGTCTGTCCATTTAACAAATATTCAATGGGAACAAAATTTCCAACACGAGATCTTTGATTGGCGCCAAATATTTTTTTGAAGAATTGAGCTTTCTCCTCAATATTTTTGAAATTGATAAGGTTGCCTTTGCTTCGATTTCTACCTTGACCAAATTCCTGTTCGAGAAATTGACTGACCAATTGAAATGCCTCCTGGTCTTCATAATACAATTTCTTTGCCTGAAGCAAAAGATTTCGAACAGTAAATATGTCTCTCGCTGGATCAAAAAAATGTTTATACGGAATGAGAGCTTCTTCGGACAACGAGGGCCTACGTTGAGAAGACAGGATTAGAAACCGAAGACCGTTCGGAAAATCTCTTAAATAGTCACGATTCAGAAAGGTATTCAATGTGCTGCTAATCTTTCGTGCGTCGGTCCTTGAAGTTACCTGAATAGCTATCATTGATTTTTGAGCATCTCCAAGGTCTATGCCAGGATAATTCGCTTGTGTGTCATTTAGGTCGATTTGTTCCCATCCGTAAAGTAAGTTCAGTAGTCGGGCGGACGTTCCCTCCGATACCTTGTTGATATCAAAAAAAGTCAGCGCGTTGTTAACGGCGATCTCTGTTAGCCAGGCAACAAGGTGTCGAGTTAAATATTGTAGTTCTATTTGTGCCCCTGGCATCCGATTTAGTACAGTTTTATGATTTCTTAAATCCCATCGACATCGTCAAATCCTGTTGCCGCCTTCCGAGCATCTGCTTTAGCCTTTGCTATGGCATTCCCGTCAATGATCGCCCTTTTAATAATTGTTGGAATCAAAGTTCCTTGAAAGCGATCTAAACTAATTTCCATCTCAAAATTCAAAATGTACTCAGCAATTGAAGGGAGAATAGCGGTTGATAAGTATTTCCCACCCAATACCTCCACCAATAGGCGCTGCACTGACCATTGATCCATCTCGAAGGCTATCTTCCATAATTGCTTAAAACACAAAAACCGAACTTCGTCGTCCTGAACAGTGACGAGAATCTTCTTAAGCAAAATGCCAAAATCGGTCGCAGCATTGAATGGCCACCCAAGCGTATCGAGGCATTCCTCCAGACGGTCACAAAGAGTCCTTACAAATTCTATTGTGGCAACTCCTAGCGTCGCATAATATGATGCGAAGTAGTCGACCTTCTTAAATATTTTCACGACTGGTGCCAAGTAGTCTGTGTACACGTGATTAAAGACATTTCCCTGTACCAACACTTTATGCAAATAGTTGAAGTCAATTGGTTCAGTGGTCTCTGCTACTTCTAATAATGTTATGTACTCCAGCGGGATGCTGCTATTTAATTGTAGTTGCTTAAGGATTACATAATGCTTTTCGAATTCAACAATATTCTCATATCGTCGCTCGGGGTTCTCGTCCGTTGCCTTGCTCACAAGCGGATACAATTCAAATGACTTCATATTGTCAGGATCACGCCCCGTATAAATAAAATATACCAGTTTGCCCAATGAATAAATATCACTTTGGATTGTAGCATCCTTTAATTTTTGCCTCTGTTCAGGTGCCACATAAAGAATCTGTCCATAACCTGAGGCACTTGATGCGGTATAAAATGAAATCGACTCTGCATCCTTGCCAAGCCCGAAATCAGCAACTTTCACGCTGAACATCTCATTTTCGAGGTAAACTAGTACGTTGTTTGGAGAAATATCCCGGTGCAAAATATCACGCTGATGAGCAAACTTGATGGCAGCGAGGACTTGGTCAATGATCGAAAATCGATTCTCTGGTAAAAGCGTCGCGTTGTTCTTTCGAATATATTCGAAAAGATTATATTGCGCGAAAGGCATCACATACCACAAACTCATTTTATCCTTATTTTCTCCAAAATCAACCAGTGACACAACATTTTCGCAATCTTCCAGATCCTTCAATATCTTGATTTCACGTGTTAATCTATAATGATACTCTGGCTTTGAATAATGCTCCTTCTTGAGTTCCTTGAATGCAAATTCACGACCGTTCTTTTTGTGACGATACATCTTTACCTTGCAGAAATATCCTTCTCCTTTCAGACTGACATATACCAGATCATCCATCATAAGCAACAAAAATATTTTATCAGCAATTTCGTTTTATTTAAGATTGGGATCAGTTACTGTTCCAGTCAGACATTAGGGCAACTCTGCGATGTCCATCAATGATTTGTCACTAGTTGGCATTGTCAGAGCGAACTAAGAATTTACTTACTCTTTCAATGCATGTTTGCACCACGGTGATAACCATGAATCATGTTAAGACCAAACGGCAGAGAATGACTGCGTTTTTCAATTAAATATGCTTCAATAGCATGTGCATTCTCCTTCGAGCGTCCTGCTGCACATACCACATGATATGAACCAGTTAGTTGCTTCTTTCCAGTCACCCCCTCTTCACCAATGGAAATTTGTATTCGTCTCGAATGAAGTGCCTCGCGCAACATCTTTGGAAAACGTCGATCCGAACGACCCCTAAGAGCAAGTCTTACGTGTTCTATGAAACGGGTCATCCATCTCCTTCGAGTAAGCCCATAATATGAAAAAGCCTCTTCTCCGTCAATTTCAAGCGCGTGAAGGTAAACCATATAGGTTCCATTCAACTTTGGCCCCCCTTTTACCAAATATCTTAATGGAATCTCAACCCGCTGGGGTATATCAAAAGTTGGCGACTGTAAATTAAAATGTACCATTGGAGGCATATTAAGCTGGTCTCTCTTTTGCTTCACTCCACAAAGGCTGAGTACTTTATCCCCGTCTGACAATTTTTCGACATCGATCAAATACTGTGGTCCTTCAAAAGTCATGGAAAATTCATAACCATGCCTCGAATTGCACTCAACAACATAGTCAGGAATTCCGGTTGTCTCGTTGAATTGTTCAAGCGCATTATCTAGTAAGCGAAGACTCTCCTCACTAAATGTTAGATCGCTACACAGGTAAGTGTAATTCTCTACATTTAAATATCTGTAAGTTGTTTCGATCATCGCACGCTGAAATTATGTGACTACAACCACTCAACAGGGATTAATTTAAGACCGTTCCGCCACTCTTCGGCCTCATGAACGCCATCGACATCTCCATAAACTTCTGAATCCGCGTGATCCAAAACAATAGCCTGCCACATACCTTTCTGTTTCTTAATGCACGCAGAAAGAGTACTAAACATTTTCCTCACCGCAGCCGAATCCTCATCTGACTGAAACTTTGGGTCCATCTCGTCGCCAGATAGTGCCCCCCCCTTCGATCGTCTTGGGAAGTATACCTGGCTTGGTTGGTCGAAAATTACAAAACTGGGAACCGGTGAGTTCTTAAGTCCGAGGAGGAATTCTTGTAGTGCGCACATGAGTGCGATGTGAAACGACACCCAATTGGAAGCACTCCCAACTTCTCCCAGGTAATGCCAATTATTCTCATTACTTAAAACTTTAATAGAAAGATCTTTGACATCAAATCGCGGTGCTACTTTTTGATACTTTTCTTCAAGATCCAAAGTTTGCAGGTATGCTAAAATTAACCCCGAGACAACATGCGTAGCATTTTCTAAGCGCTGTTGAACACCCCTTATGTCTGCGATTCTCGATAGCTCTTTAAGTTCGGCCTCTAGTTTCTTTATTTCGGCCAAGAGATCCCCAGTATTATTCAACTTTGTAAAATACTCAAAATGCGTCCTAAACTGTCCTATAAAGATGAACATACTTTGGCGACGCTGAAATTGCGCTTGGGCCTCCTTGTCTCTGGCCACAAGCAAATCAACGCGATCTTGCAAGATACGCCTGTGCTCTAAAAGTCTAGCAAGTTCGGTCCGCCATTTCTCCTCCTCTCGCGCAAAAGATGTAGGAACCTCAGAAACTCTCCTTGCATCGTTTTCTAGCTGCAAAAAGGCGGAGGCAATCTTCCCTACCTCTTCACCACTGTTTTTGTGATCTAAGCTTCCGCACGTCGGACATGGCTGCCCATCGGTAGATGCCATTGACTTTACCCATTCTGAAATATGAAGTCGATCCCTTCTACGGCGCACAGAATTCCCATAGTCCATTAAACCGGACTTTAGGCGTCCAATGTCGGATAACTTCTTTTTGGCCGTTGCTATTTCGATACTAAGTGTACGTTCAATAGCCTCTAGTCGCTCAAACTCCTTGTTTGAGCTATCAATGTTCTTAACGGTAGTCTGAATTTTCGACGGGTTTCGGTCAAGAAGGTCCTTTGCTACATCTACCAACTCGTCTGTGCTGGCATTCTCACGAATTTCCTGTTCCAGCAATCCATATTCTTCTGCTAATTTCAAATTTGACTGCAGATTCGAGAGCCAATTTTCAGAGATCACTTTTGCCTTTTCATATTCCCTCCTTAGTCGGTTAAGGTGTCTCTCTGTCTCCGCTAATTTGTTTCTGGCAACAAGAATCTCAAAATTTTCGGCACCAAGGATGTATGGAAACCAGTTCTTCAGCTTTTCTCTATGCTCGTAAGAATGCATTTTGTAAAACAAGACATTTTGATTCGCCACAATGTCCTGACTTTGAAAGCAAAAAGCCATCAAATCGCGGAAGCTCAACCTGCCCTGAAAACCATTATTCTCATCATCCGAACCCAAACCCAAATAGGGAACACCAGAAATGCCGTTCAAGATATGTTTTATGCTGTCAAGCCTCTCATTTGCTTCAATCTTTGTCGGAATCTCATCTACACTTCCCCTTACCAAAAAAAAATCACTTGAAACAGTATTTCCTTGGGGAACCCTTCTACAAATAAGAAGATCTTCAATTGCTGTCCTCACCTGAATCCCATACCAAGATGCGTTATCTCTAATGGTATCGATAGGTATAGAACACTCACCAGAGCCCAAACAATAATCGATAATTGGAATAATAGCCGATTTTCCTGTTCTCGATGCACCAGTAATAACATTGACAACTCCCGGTTCAAATTTCACAATTCGGGGGGTAATGCTTTCTTTTTTGGGCCAGACAACAAGACGGATTATTTGTAGTTGCATTATAAAACTATTTTAAAGTACGCCATTATTGTTGATAGGTCGTGAGCAGCAAACCATTTGCCAAGAATCTCCGCTCTCTCGCCGTCACGTCTCATCTCAGCACGTGGGGCAGTTCCACGAACAATGTTGGCCGAAGAACCGCCAGCTGGATATAGCTTTCCGTTATCAACATCCCAAAAAAGTAAACCGTTAGCCACTGCAATATCTATCGACTTCCAAGTATATTCGAGCTTGTCGCTGAGACGTTGATGAATCGACAATAACAAATCTGAACGGCGGCCGTCTTCAAAGCTCATGACGTATGACTGCAGACTACTGCGTCGATTACTTACAGCCATTTTCAATTCATCGCTTGTAAGTATTGCAGAGGCTAAAAAATGCAGAATGGCAACCGGTGCATCACCATATTGATGTGCCCTTTGGTAACCATCCGTGAACTTGTACAACAAGAAAGCTCCGACTACTGGCGTGTTCCAAAGTCTTACCTCTTCAATTACTTGTCCCATTTCCCGTCTCTCTTATGTTTCTAAATGAGTTTTCCCAATCAGGGTGCCAACCGATCACAGGACCATTTGCTAATGAATGATACGTTCCTGATACCGTCGCAGAAGGTGGGTTTTGATCTTTGATGGTTTCCTGCCGCGACCTGCATTCAAGGAACAGCAGCATACCAATCTCTTCGTGTGAAGCGCTTTTATGCGTAATTCCGAGTTTCATTCGCTGATTTTTCCAAAACTCATAAAGCTTAGCCTCAAAATCGGCAGCCTCTGGCTCATCAATTAGTTCTTTCTCGATCCAGCTATCTCTATTCGCTTTTGCTCGAATAAAATCCAGTACGGCGTCCTGGATTACGTCGTCATCGGCGTCGATACCCTCAAGTTGCTTTACGAAGAGTGGGCGCTCCAAAAGATGTTTTTTAACATCATTGGTGTTAGGTGGATTTATTAGCGCAAAATCTATCAATTCTCTCCTTTGCGCTTTTTCAAAAAGGCGATGAAACTCATGGGCAAACTCCTCCCACTCAATCATAGCTTGCTGCTTGTTGGATAACCGTTGAATAACTAAGCCTTGGTGCCATCCAGCCAAATACTTAGTCACAAAATCGATCTGACTTTCAGCCACAAACTTCTTCAATAGTTCCGTCCTTATTTCTTCGGCACCTGTCCCAGATCCGATTTGTAAATCGAAACGAGGGATAAACTTCGTAAAAACCGGTTCTGATTTCCTCACTACGTAGTCAAAATAGGGCCATATTTCATGCTTGTGACTGAGATTAGAAAACTTGCTCTTTATTGTATCTACGGCTTTTTCAGCCTCATTTACTGACGCTCTACCGAGCAAATTGGCTATTCCTGCCCTCCCTGCACGATTGGCGAACAGAACGAACGTAGTATTGTCTAAGGCGTATTCACCATTATTGATTGCTTGAATCCAGTTATACAAAGTCTTCCAAAGATCGACAGATCTATCAGTCAGCGGATTCCTGGCTTGTGATGATTTATCTTCCTCCGTTATTACTAACCCACTATCCTCGATTGTAGTGACGTCCCCTAAAACTTCTAGATAAACACGATCGCCAGGACCACATCGTAGAAGGTGATATAGAGCTCGCGGGAATTGTAAGATGTAGCCGAGCAGTTGGCCTGGTGCGTTGTAGTTCATTTTGAAAATCCATATTCTGAAGGGTTATTCCAAAAATATAATTATTTCTATAAATTTTCAAATCCCATAGAAATTGGACAAAATGCCCCGAAGAGCTCTTCGGGGCGGTGAGGGAGAGTCTTCAATAGCTTAATATTTAGGTAAAGCTGAATTTCAGGTTTGGTGCCTTATATAGATTCGACTTTACAATTCTACGAGAAAATCCTAGTGCCTTTATTTGTGACTTATAGTTACTAAATTCCTTATATTCCATTCTAGGATCAAAAACGATATCATCAATAAGTTTGAATGGATCAATTGGAAATGAAAACTTATCACCATTGACTTTGCCCTGAGAATTATAAATAATCCTTACCTCGTTTTCATGCTTAAATGGATATCGCTTAAACAATAGCGTTTGCGCTTGTCCGACACCCGTAGAATCGGTCATCCAAGAAGGCCCATTTGACTGAAGTAGAGTTTGAAGCCTAGTGGTTGTATAATAGTTTACTTTCCCGATAAAACAACTTATGTCCCTGAATTGCCCTCCAGAATCGTAAAGTGCTTTTAAAAGCTTTCTAGGAGTTGTTGAGATTCTTGCGCCTTCTTTTTTGTAAGAATAGATGCGCCACATTGCATCGCTTTCTTTCGTTCTGGTCCAGCATTGTCCAAAGAAATGCTCCCGAAAACCGATTGAGAAGAGTCGTCCGTCTTTCAGCTCACCAGTTGAGTTCATCATAAAGTTTTCGAAAGGGTCTTCCCAAAGTTTTGGTTTCACAAGTACATTCTGCCTATTGCTAAATAACTCAAAGAGTCTACCCACTGAAATTATGCGATAGATTGGCTGATCCTTCTGTTTTTCTGTTAGATTCAGGAAATTTCTGTCCATGCTTTGAAAATATATTTCGTTAAAAATCAATATACTATAAAAAAAGAGCCACTAGATGGATCATTCTCGAAATATAAATCATATTTTCTTAAACCTGGCCCAGATGTTATTCAAAGCTTCCAATCGCAAATTTTCATGTCCAATATTCGTCAATCAATCGAAGTAACGACTAATGTGAAATGTAAGATTTGCCATAGCTTTTTTTGTATCTTTGTCGTAATACAAAGAAGTTCATTAAAACGATTCAAATTAAGTCAAAGAAAACGGAACCCCATTTGGGACCCAGATTTTTTTAACCTTCGAAATAACGCCATGGTGGCGCTTTTCATAAAGATGATGTAGTCCCAGCGGGACAACCGAGCGCGCCTCAAAGGGCGCTTTTTTCATGCAAAAAAGTCGTTATTGTGAGCTGCTAAAAGATAGGTATACCATCGAGACTCATTTCCGGTCAAAGCGTCTGGTAACCTTTTCGGTAACCTTCTTGATTTTGCCGGGGGCGGAAAATCGACTTGCAGATCGTCCACATCCGGATATATGGCGCCGCGGGATAGCGATCGCTTCGTCCAGTTTAAGGAAGATGATTTGGTCGGATAGGCTGTTTCAGGTAAAAATAGGATAATAGGGAGGTGAAATGGCTTTCAAGGGAAACCACAATTTGGCAGAAGCTTAAAAGTAACATGACGTCGTATATCCACTCCTGATGCATGATCATTAATCAATCGCATTGTCGATTGGATCCTGACAATAATCTCTCCCCTCTGCAACACGACCACCATCTTAGCACCGATTTGCCCTCTGTTACGTAAAAAATATAAGCAAAATGATACGTGCGGCAATGCCTGAGAATTGAATCCTAAAAACTCATATGCTACGTCCCGGAGCAAAGACCTAGTTTCATGTAGGTTGATAAAAGGTGCTTCTTTTCCTTGTGCAAATTCAAATAGCCTTTGCCAGCAAGCCAATATTAATAAGCGGTATTTTCGTTTTATACACCCTGTTGATCTCCTTAATAGTTTCGTTGGCGATAACTGCATTGCCAATTGCCGTTGGGTGCAAGCCATCGTTGGAAAAGAAATTGCCGTTTGGGAAGGAAGGATTAATGAACAACCCGTCATCCGAATAATATTTTCCACTTAAAATTTTCTTACAGAGCGTGTACAAATCGACCATGGGTAGGTTGTATTGTTCGGAAAAGGCTTTTGAAACATTGCGGTTTATAATCAAATTTACGTTTCTAAGCTGACGTGATTCCTCGGGAGATAGTACCTCGCAATCGGTCAAAACTGCTATTTGATCGCTAAAAAAGGCCTTTTTTATATTGCCTGTTGGGATAAGAAGTGAGCTATCCTGCAATGCTGCACCGGAGACCCCGCCTTTCGCTATGATCCTTTTGACATCATAAAGGTGAAAAAAAGGAAAGTCAAGATAGTCCGGCTGATTGAACAGGACAAGTTTTCTTTTTTTAGAAAGATTTTCTAGAATAAACTGCCTTTGAGGATAGAAATACCCTTCATTCAGCATGGCATTAGCGTTCAAATTCTCTGAGCAGCAGGCAACTCCAACCCAAAGATCCAGATCCCCAAAAACTAGCACCAAGTTCGTAAAGTTTTTAACGGAATCGACCATATTTTCAAACGGACTGTCGTATACACCTCGCTTGTCGTAAAACCGGTATAGGTAACTAAAATATTCTTTTTGATTCGGATAATAGCTGAAAGCTTGGGATGAATCGGAGCTTGCCCCAGGTCCGTGTGGCCAACTAATATTATCCACGGGAACGGGTCCATTGTACCTACTTAAAATCAACGGTTTCTCGGACGTAATACCAAGGTAATTGGTCACTTTCTTCCAGGATGGCAGCTGCTCGGAGGTATCGTAGATCAAATAGCCGGTGCCATTTCCCTCATGCTTATCAAAGAGCGGTTGAACGAACGACTGCAGTTGCATTTGGTGGGCGATAAGATTAGGAATGGCCGTAAGCTGCCCTTCACGATACAAACCACCGTTTTGAAGTCCCGCCGCAAGGGAACCTCCAAAGGCAACCATCCGTACGGGCTGAGAATCCCCAGGCAAACGCAACGCGTCTAGATCGGGAGAAAAAGCAACAACAGGTAATTTTATATCCTCCTTGACAGGTAAGTTTAATGAACCGGTAATGATGTCAACCTGGGATTGGGCTGGCACCTTTTCTTTGCACGAAAAGGCTATACAAAAAAAAGCTAGTATTAAATTCAATTTATTCATCTCATTTACTCACATTTGAAAATTTGGGGCTAAGGCTTGTGTAACCATAGCCCCAGAATCCTATTTAGCTACCACTATTTTTTTAACGAGAGAGATATCACCAATCTTCAACTGGCAAAAGTAAATACCATCTTGTAAAGACGAGACATCGATTGGATATGTAAATGGTCCTTTATCATGATATCCATCGGCCACTTTCTTTAGTCTTTCTCCATTTTGAGTAATGATATTCAACTGAACTTGTCCAGCTTTGGGTAAATCAAATTGAACTCGAATACTGCCGACACTTGGGTTTGGGAAGACCCGCAAACCGTAAACTATTTCTAATGGCACAGTTTCCGACGATTCCAAAGCGGCCTTTCTGGCCCCGCTTCGGCATGTCTGTGGATATACCATCGGGGTTACCATCCAATTTCCTGTACTGTTTTTTACCCAACAACGAACACCAGCGCCTCCCATCAATAAACTTGATCCTGACGAGCCCGAGCCCACACCCCTGTCTAGGTCACCGTTGGCCGTAACCCATTTATAATCCACATATCCTGATGGGGCATATGCTGTATATGAGTCGTTGCTGGAATTGTAGCTCATTGTGATAGCTGGTAAGCTTTGCGCCGCATATCCGCTGCCGGTTGATCCCAAACTACTATGCCACGAATTCGCTAGTGAAGTTAAGCCTTTATATGTGGCATTGTCATTTAAATGCACAAAATCATTAGGTTTTCGATAATCCTTATTCAAACCGTCAGTAATTGCTCCGGTTAAATTTGGTGATGTGGTAGCGACTGTATTTTGGTTTGACTTTATTGTCGGCTCCGTGATACCATAAGTCCAGACCCCTGTGGCGTCATTCTTCTTGGATATTAACGTCGCGTCACGTGATACAAACCAGGGTATGTTATAGCCATATTGGGCACGCGACTTAGCGATAACATAGTTCAATTTGTTTACATAATCAGAGTTATAACTTGGATTTCCAAATTTATGCTCAGTTTCCGCTTCTCCCTGATGCCATAAAACCCCACGGCTGCCAAACATGCTAGCGTAATAATTCAGAGATTGCTTCAATCTGATATAAGGAAGTCCACTGTTATTCGGCACACTTAATATACTGCACGGATGCCCAATAAATGGCATGCCGGTAACTGCTCCGCCGTCGGAACTTGTCTTCCATGCGTTGATATCGGTTGATCCATGTGCTGCGTTGAAAAAAGCAATAGGTGCGCTGGTGGCATCAACTTGTAGATTCCCAAGTCGGGAATAGGCCCAGTTATTGTAACCGTTTGGGGCTATGTTGTTTCCATTACCTAACCGGGAAAAAACAGGAAATAGCGGGTACGGCACATATGCAGGTGCAGGGCTTGTAACCCACGAGCATTCCCCCAGCCAGTTATTTGATACCACGCAGTCATAGGCGTTGTCGGTCGGAAGCAACACCCCATCCTTAATACCCTGGGCATTTGATTGTCCGGCAATAATAAAGACGTTTCCTACACCAGCTTTGAGGTCATTAATAGCGACCGTAGCACCTGTGCTATTTACTGCTTTTACAAGTATATGATACCACCCTTTTTGCAAACTGACATCTTCACGGAATATTCCCTGACCTCCATTATCTCTCGATATATCAGAATAGTCCTGAATCAGACTTGAAAACGAACCATCTTTGTTGAGTTTTTCAATTCGCATTTGGAGGCGGTCATAAGAATCCGGGCAACCGATTTGGATGATTTAACTCCGAAAGAATTTGTTAATTTACATCAAGGAACACCGGAAACTCTACTTTCATCCGTCTGAATACCTGGGGGGACGTCATTTTCCTTTCAAGTACAACAGCTGCTAAACCTTCTTTTATGCAGTGCCGTTAATCTCTGATTTGTTGAGTGAAGCATGGCCTTATCCAGTTCTGTGTTCAGCCCTCAGGATGCGCCTGATGATGGCATTGACATATCGATAGCTTATGACCATCAGCTACCACAAAATTCCTACATTCCTCGCTCACACGTAATATTCCAAAGCAAAGTCACAAACATGGCTCCCGTCTTGATTAGCAAGGAGATGATGCCGTCTGGATAACTTCGCGAGCGTATGGCTGATCTGGAAAAAGTCTTTGCTACCACTCGATTCCGTAATACGTTTTTTTTGCAGCTTCCCACAATTTTTCGAGTCGCCTCTGGCTAGGCGGAGATAGTTTATAACCCAATCCATTAAGATAGATGACTACTTCTGAGACGAGCAAGGTTACTGCCTCAAACGTCCAATCCTTACTCTTCTTTTTATCGCCATAGCGAATTGCTATGATGAGGTTTTCGATCCATTTTTTTTCGAAGCTATTTTGCAGGTGTTGTTCAGGCACCCCAGAAGAATTGCCAGCATATTCAACCCAACTGCGTTTGATCGCAGAATCCGCGCTCGCGGCATAATGGCTGACATCTTCGTTTGTCAACTCCGACCTGTACAGTGGTCGATCGTCCTCTCCGTAACGATCAAAAGGTTCTTTCAATGTCTTTAACCATCGTTCCGCATAATAAAATTTACTGTAATCTGGTAACTTACATTTGTTGTATAGTACAAACAGCGCGCTGTCAGGCAGCTTTCCAAGTGGACGATAATCTACAAATGGATCTTCATCTCCAAATTCACTTTTTAATTGATTTTGAACATGGACGCAAATTTCTTGTTCTCGTTGCCTTTTCAAGGCTTCGGCGTCAAGCCCCCTACTAATATTTTCTTGTCGAATCAATTCCAATCTTTCCGTGAGTTCATGTCGGTCCATGCTCAACAATTGGAGCAGTATCAAGTTCTCGGGATCAACTGAAACATCCTCAACATTCACCTGGAAGCCTGTTGCCTCCATCCGCTTTTTTAGTTCTTTGTAACGGAAAGAATCACCCATCAACCGGGCGGGTGCTTGACCTAGATATTCTTGTTCATAACGATTGCCTACCGCACGATACAGGTTCTCACTTGCATCTTGTATAGCCGTCCGAAACTGCCCGATTTCTTTTTTCCAGATCTGCCAAAGCGAACGATTCTCGGTGGCCACAATGCCATGTGCACGACTCGCTTCATTTAATGTGGTCTGCAAAATACCAATCACCTCCGATTGATCAATTTGATTAGATAAAACTTCATTAGCTTGGAAAGTTTGCAGTAGATTTTCGGGCTCCAAAGCCTCTTTAATCTTGCTATCCGCTAGTTCAGCAACTTTTAACCGACGACCAATATGGAAAAGCGCAGCGGAGTAAAATTTAATATTTTCAGCTACCGTCCTTTGCAGTATATCAATAATAAGGTAAAATCCAGGGTAATCGCCTCTGACGTATTCATCCCGATCATAATACTCTCTGTCTTTTGACTCACTGAGTTCACGCAACCAAGTAACAGCATGGTCCTTGCTAAGTTCGTCTGGCAGTAATTCAAAAGCAGAGGTAATCAGCGACTTGCTGACCGTATGCTCAATTCTGATTTGTCTTAAATCGACGGTCATGGCTTATGCAAGCAAGGATTGAAAGGTTGGTGAATCAAAAAAGCTCCTGAAGAAACCCGTCAAGGCTTTCGGGGTTTCGTAATCATCAAGTTGCTGCATCCAGATCAAATGATCATCAATATCCTTAAAGAAAACCAAGCACGGGATTTCCCGCTTAGCAATGTTAAAATGGTCGGCTACCTTATAAGCCTCGCTGCGGTCGAATAAAGCATCATAATCCGGCTCCAGCAATTGATTCATTACTACACGATTGCCGTCGCCAAGGATTACTACCGAATTGTATATATCTTGTATTGTGACACTGGTCGAGGGAATACCGGCTCTTTTTGACGGGCTCGCGTCCGCTACCGCAGGAATCGGATTGACCAGGTTATTAAAGAATTTTGACCACGGATGGCCCGTCTTTTTGACATAGTTAATCCATTTCTTAGAAGGTGGTTCGATTAAGAAAATGGCACATTCCTCCCCTGAAAGTACATCAAGATCGAAAATGCCCTCCTTTAGGAATTCGACGATCAGCAAATCAGATCCTGTGTAGATTAAGAAGCCGTAAAGTTTATAGTTTCCTTGTTGGATGGCTAACCATTGAATCTTAACCTCGGTTAGCCCTGGAAATGGCATCATAGGCTCAGATATTAAATGGCAATTCCTAACAATTTAGCAACAATAGTGACAAATGGCGCTACCTTCGCGCCAACATCTACGGCTTTACTGGACAAGTCGCAAATTTTATTTAATTTCTCAATGAAAGACACCTTCGATTTCTGCGGATTCGCGGCAATCTCTGCGGCTTCTTTTTTTGCGCTGCCTACTACTGGTGTTAGTTCGATATCACGTAATTCTTCATGCTCATCACCTAAGCCCTTAACAGTTTTAAGTAGTTCCTCCATTCGCGATGTGATATCCTTCCAAAGTTGATGATCACTTTTTTCGCGACTGTCCTCAAATTGTTTAAAATTGATAGTGGCGGTCACAGTGTTGTCATCTCCTAGAATAAATACACTACCCGAAATTTGGCTGATGTTTATTCCGCCGCCGTGAAAAGGTTTACTCGTTGACATACCTTTTATTCAAGAGGGTTAGAACTTATTATATGATCACCGATTTTACTCCGGCGGTATTTCTTCGAATCAGCAGCGTACATTTATTCAAAATTCTCTTCAAAGAAATTTTTCACTATGCTGCCGCATGATCAAAGCTCTATCGCCTGAATTACGTGGTATGCTACTAACTTACACAAATAGTTTTACTCTTGAACGCCATTGAACTAGAGAGTTACAAAAAAGAGAGTTAAAAGGCAAAGTTTCGACTTAGCGGTTAAATTTGGAGAAATTGAGGGCTGAATCGGAGGAGACTGACTCAAGCACAATGCCTGCACAATTGATACAAAAAATGCAATCGGAACATCTGAACAACTCTCGAATAGGAGACTTACCGCAAACAGTATGCATTTTCTGGCCAGGAGCAAATGATAGTCGTACCCCAAATTTAATACAACACATCAGGCGTAGAGGTGCCCGTCGTAGAAGTCTCTCTCATGTTTGTTCATCTTCTCTGAACGTACTCGTTCCTTGACTCTAAGCCCTCCACCATCTTTGCTGCTAGCACTGGCTCGTGATGATTGATCGTTGCTTACTGGGGTTATCCTCGGCGATGGGGCATTAATCTCGGGCGCTATTTCCGTAAACCAAACACCATGGTTCTTTACTTTTGGCGGCGCGGAAACTAAATCAGGAACGCCGAGGCCAATTTTCGCTTTGCCGGTAAGAGGCACACTTCTTTGACCGCCAAGAGTTGTTATATTTTTCGAAGAGGGATACACATCTATTAATCCATTTTCACTGACGACAGCAACGGCCTTTTCCTCTTGGCCAAGTTGCGCTTCGAGCCTTTGTTTAATATTATGATCTTCAACCTTTTGTCCCAGCTCCTTGACAGCTCTTTCTGTTTCAGTTTGCATTTTCCTTGATCCCTCAACCAAACCTATTCCTCTGAGCCTATTTGACATTTGCTCCCTTCGAAAATTAAGCTCTCTCGCGTCCATAATCCCGTATGTATTAATTCGAATTGCTCTACTCATAATTCAAAAGTTTATATTGGATGACCAACTACGACTATTTCCAAAACGATGTCGTCAATATCAGCAAAAATCTCATTATTCTTCGTCGGCGTCTCAATGGCGATCTTCCAAAGACCATCTTGATTGTCAGGCTGGCCAATTGGGCTTGCATTGATCAGAGAAACTGTCCCACAATATTCCATCACTCTAAACGAATTACGGTTTTCAACTTTTCCAATCAAGCAAGATGGTAAATCATCCTGCCCAGTTCTAAAGTCGTTGCCACCTCTTTTATAAATCGCCTTTCCTGGTAAAGTAACGATTATAGACCAAGGAACAATACCCGCCTTGCCAATGATACTAGCACCCAGTCCGCTTAATCTAACATTTTCATGTTGGCTAAATAGACGTTGATCGAGTCTAAAAAGTATAGGCTGTGTTTCAAGCAATTTCCATTGCGAGTCACTTAAAATACTTCGCAATGAAATAGCGCGTGTAAATGATTGGTCCAGTTGCTGATACGATATAATGAACTCAATTGCCTCGCGATTCCAAATTGACAATTCGGAAACGGGATTTTTAGGCTTAATTGGCAAACTTGCTTCGTGGCCATAAATTTCTTTGAGACCTTTTTGCGCCATTGTGAGTCGCACAAAAGCATCCTCATAGTCACGAATAAGTCTTTGTTCTACCTCCTCGATTTTCTCCTGAAAGGAGAAAATGTTGCCCTCTGACTGAAACTCTTTCAATTTTGTTAGCATTGCCTCGCGTGCATTGATGGATGCTCTATCGTGCGCCGCCTGCTGCCTTGCCGATGTCAATTCTTCTTCGTCAAGTATTTTGGTTTCGAATACCCGTTCGTCAAGCTCAAGGTTTTTTTCATGGGCGACAACTGTAGCTGATGAGATTGTATTATGTTGCCCGTTCTGATCCGAATTCACGCGATCTGCGGCAACTCTAACGTTACTGAATCGTGTTTCAATCATCAATTTAAGGAAAGAACTTCGTTTGGTAAGAATGTCTACCTTCCTGTCAAAAAATCCTATGTTTAGGAGCTGGGATTCTAGCAAAAATTGCTTCTCTTCCTTCTCGATCTCGATTTCAAACTGAGCCTTAGCTAGGTACAATGAACGCAGCTCCCTTAGTTCATCTACACACCGATCCGTTAGGTCTGCACCTTGATTTAACAGAGCATCTACATGCCAACGACGGAATCGATTGTTTACATCCTGTTCATTCAAATTCAAGTTGCGCAGTGCATCAAAAATCTCTTTTAGCTGTCTCATCGTTTTGAACCTAGTTTACACTGATGTTTCCTCTTATTACTAAACTCTTGATTTGTTCTAAGGAAAAAATTCTTATTGCATCATATTCCTCAGCACATCCGGGTAAACAAAGCTGCTGTTTCGAATGAATTCTTAATCAAATCAGCTTTTCGAGAAGCGGTCCCCAGTCAATAAATTACTTGCCAAACATACGAGTGAAGAAGTAGTAGTTTCTGCTTAAAAGTCCGGACTGTTCTTTTTTTAAATTTCCAAATTCTTGATAAACGTGCTCCCGAGCATTCAAAGGGAACGGGACAATTTCTACATTCTCATCGCCCTCGCCAACCTCCCATCCTTTTGCGACGACTTTGTAGGCCACGATATGGGTAATCAGTTGCAAGAGGCAATCTGGGATGTCCTCTTCCTTTAATAGATCACTCTTTGATACGAGTATATCGTAGATTTTATCGTTGGTAGGAATATATATGGTCTGCATATAGTGCTTCCATACTTTACGCTCTGCCTCAGTTGAAGTGGCTATATCGAATTTATTGTCAGTAATTGCTAATCTGTGTTTAAGCGAGATCCAAGCTTGATCATTTGACTTTAACAGCGCATAGAGTGGACCATAGCAATCTCCCAACTGTTTGTTTACCCTGTCAAGACGATCTTTTCGTTTCACAAGCTCCAAGTCATAAAAGTATTTAATAAAAAAACCGACGACGGCAATTACAGCGGTAGCCGTTAAAGTGATAAATAGCTTTTTAGTCTCATCCATAAATTTGCAGAGCACAACATATAAATTGTAATTAATCGTTTCACTTGGAAATCGGATCTCAATTCAATTATAAGTGTACGGCTTTCAAGATCAAAAAAAATGGCGCATCCATTTATAAAATGATATGCGTTTTCTAATAGAATTAAATTTTGCCGATAATGCAATTGCGCAACTCGATGTAACCTTCTTTATTTATATTTTTCACATATGGGTCAAAGCTTGGATGCCGAATTCTGCAATACTTACTCAGTCTTGAGCGAAAAAACATAAAACAACCTGTTCCTTCGAAACTGACATTGCCACAAAAAAGGGACACATGTCCACATCGGGTTGGTTTCGACAAGTACAGAAAACCATTCTCCAGACCAACAAAGATCGTAGTATGATATTAGTCTTTCACTCAAATTAGCAGTCTCGACCGGGATCGTGTTTTCTCCTAGAAACAAGCTAAACTCTGACATTCGAGTCCACATTTCAATACGATGCTGGTTTGAATCCCGAGTGCTCCGTAAGAGAGATGAGAATGGAGAACGACTAGGAACAACCGCGTAAAACAGACAGTGAAATATCGGTCCCTATTTTGTCTAATCACAATATCATTTGGAAAGTGTTAAGTTAATCCTTCTTGGCACTGAAATGAAAAAAACTTACTTATCGGTAGTGGCATAACAAACAGTATTTTAAGTGGGCGAAAGGAGCTTTGGGTTTAGCTGGATATTTCATTGACAATCAAGCACTGGCAGGCCACGATTGCTTATGACAACGCTCCATACCGCTCGTCTTGCAAAATATCTTTGGAGTTATCGTGGCTGCATATTCGTACAAAATTCGGTTTAGCATAGCTCAAAAAAACTGAGATGTTTCTTGCCGTCCGGCAATATTAGAAATATGGGCTATAACCGCCTTGGAAACACGGATCAAATACTATAATTTCGGAATAGAAATCGATCAAAATGCGACAAAGTCGATCGTTTCATCTAGTAACCTATTGGGTAACCTGAAAATTGAAGTTCTGAATGTGATTGTCTTTGAGACAGTTAGGCGATAAAAATGATCCCAGCGGGATAACTTCTAGCGCTTCAAATGGTGCTTTTCTTGTTCAAAGTCTTCGTTTCCCTGAAAGTTTGTTGAGACAAGGTTCTCATTCTGAATCAATCCGGGTCTAAACATTCAGTAACCTATTGGGTAACCTGAAAATTGAAGTTCTGAATGTGATTGTCTTTGAGACAGTTAGGCGATAAAAATGATCCCAGCGGGATAACTTCTAGCGCTTCAAATGGTGCTTTTCTTGTTCAAAGTCTTCGTTTCCCTGAAAGTTTGTTGAGACAAGGTTCTCATTCTGAATCAATCCGGGTCTAAACATTCAGTAACCTATTCGGTAACCTACCGCGTCTCCCGAATTAGGTTGACCTGAGCATCTCGGCGAATCGGGTCTTGTTCAAGTTAGATAGCGAGGTGATACTGTAGCATTGCCCAAAATGTAAGCTTCCCAGAATCTGATCAGGCCAATTGGCGGTCAGAAAGAGTTTTTCGGAGAATACTACCCGACTGCTATTTGCCTGCCTTGATTTTTATTGAGATCAGGCCCTCAACGTTTAGCATTGCTTCCCCGTCTAAATGAGATCTGACAATAGGAGGTTCAGTACCAAAAGACCCATTATGTGCAAAATAGTCTGACATGAGCCTACCTGCCAAATTTGGGTCTGTAAATACAACAACGCGTTTAACTCTGGGAGCCAAGTCATTGTCAACCAAGAAGGAGATTGATAACTTATTCTCGCCGTAGGTGTGCGCTGACTTTAAAAGCTTGTCATTGCTTACAGGGTTGTTTTCCTTGTCTAATAAGATGACTTTGGGAAAGAAGAATGTCGGTCACCAAAAGGATATACTGAGGTTGAAATTTCGGTTGCTAGCGTGGACAATCCCGCATATCACTTGACGTATCGCGGATACGAGGCCTTTAAAGAAGTGAAACAGCTTAATGACTGTTGCAGCGCGAAGGCTGGAGCGAAGACCAGATATGATTTTAGAGTCTATAAATGAATGTTCTACAGCGAACAAAAAATAATTTTCGCGGTTGGTGTGAGCCAAAAGTATGGGTAATTCCCCGGCATTTTTTGCAAGGTGCAGGCTCGAAATTCCCTCCGGAATTCGCTGGCTAGTGTTTCGCAAAACAGATGCTCGGTGCCCGCCGACCGGACTAGGAATTGACAAACGCTCATAGGTCCAAACTGGATTTAAGCTTTACGAATTCCCTGCGATCGTACCCATCCACAAACTCGTTGGCATAAACTATCCTAAGCAGGTCTGCATAATACCTGGTAAATAAAATTCTGTCATTTGTCAAAGTGTATAGCTGTTCAATTCTGGATTTCGTCATTTTAATCGGCACCAGGCTAAAATATAATGAACTCACCAGGCTTTGCTGCCGGAGCTCCTTGCTGCGGTCGCTGAGATTAAACGAGAGTGAAATCTTGTTCTTAATAATTTTTGGGTACATGCAGCTCTTTCCGGCGATTGTTTTGCCCTCTTGCAAAACCGCTGGCTCCTGCTTCTTGTTTTCTGTCAGCGATATGACGACGCCATGGTCGGGTTCGGATCCGTGGTGTTGACCGATCGCTATCTTCAGATTTGGAGACAACTTGCTAAGTTCAGACGAAGCTTCGGCGATAGAAGCTGAATCCTGGCGGCTAAATGCCCCAAACAGGAAGACATTAACTTCCTTGGGATGTTTTAGCAAGAGATCGCCGGAAAATATCTCGTCAAGATCCTTCGCTATCTGCGGATTCACCGGAAAATTCCGAAGGTATTTTTGAAGCTTTTCATTGGAATTGACCGGATAGAGGCTATCGGCAAAGTCCATTTCAAAAGACAACCGCGAATAGTCAGGTAAAATCGCCGGTTCGTATAAAAGCCTTAGGACATTCTTATCCAAATCGGTAAAGCGCTTTTGTGGATTGGAATTCTGAAAGAACAGGCTGGATGGGTAACTGTAACTATCACCGAATATACCAAGCGCTTGAACAATCTCTTCCAGCACCACTTTTTTGCGTAATGCCGCAGTTGTGTCATTAGGACTAAAGTAAATTCCGATCCGGGCATTAATAAGTCTGCCTTCATAGCTTTCGGGCTTAGCAAATCCGAAACTGCTACTGATGTCTACCCCCATCACATCCAAATTTCCAACGCCGAGAAATGACGCTACTTCCTTCACGTTTCCGAAAAAAATCTGTATCGCTCCGCTATCAGGGGTTTGGGCAAGCCGGCATTTCAGCGGCAAGCCAAGCGTATTGATTTCGGCAATCGCCTCTCGGACGAACGTCGTATCCGCAGCCGATGCACGCCCCTTGATAACGATAGTGGGATCATTCGTCCATTTCCAAAGGTTTTCGTTATTGCCTTTACCAAAATCTTCATGAAAAACGGTCTCATAAAAGTAATTGACCGTGCGTGCATCATATTTTTGCTTTAAGGCCGCAAGGTCCTGTTCCTGAATTGTAGTCTTGTCACGACTGCACGACATAATTGCTAATAGAGCCACGATAAACATCCGAACGTCAGGCAAAAAATAATTTAATTTACAATGCATAATTCTAATATAAATTGGCATAGCAACCTCATATCTAAAAAACCTTGTTTGAAAATTTCTCCGACTGGAATGTATTCTTTCCCAACATGTACCTCACTTTTTGATTGTTTTCAGTTTATTAATGTGATTCTCCTAAGTTGATCTTTGGTCGGACAATTGCAAACGCCAAAAATAACTTGGAAATCAATTTGACCGTCGCACGCGCAGAGCCAGCAATTCGTCTAAAAGATCCGCGGTCTCCGGAATCGAAGGTCGCATAGCATTTGCCGATTTTATTTTACCCTGATCGTCAATCAAAAGGTAATGCGGAATCCCAGTGATGCGGTAAAAGTCGGCAACTGAAGGCTCATTTCTGTCTATAATCACATGCATGCCATTCAGTCTGTCCTTCCTAGCCAGAAATCCTTTCCATTTTTCAACATCCTTATCAAAGGATACAAACAGAAACACAATGCCATCATTGTCCTTGAAGCGCTCAATCAGTTTTTTTGAATGAGGAAATTCTTCAATGCAAGGCCCGCACCAGGTTGCCCAGAAATCAACATAAACCACCTTCCCCTTCAACGCTGAAAATTGAAACGGCTTCCCATCTTCCGTAAAGCCCTTGAAATCCTTTGCCGGCTCACCTTCGCTTAGTGCTTTCGATTCGGCAAATTGCTTCCGTAGCGCTGGTGCAAAAACCGATCGCGGAAAACGCCTCATAAATTGATCGAATAATTTGGTGGCAGACGGTGTGACAGCACTTAACCGCAAGCAATGATAGAGATTTTTAGCAAGCATCAACTCAGACAGAGGTTCGGGAAAATCCGCGTTAGTAATAACCTGCGCACATTGCAGCCCGACAGTTCCATCGTCATAGTCGCTACCGGTCTCATCCAGATGGAATTCAACCGGCTTCCAGAGGTGATGCAATAATTCGGAGTTGATCAAATCAATGTAAAAGTAGAATCGTGAATTCACACGTTCCGGAGAAACTGCAAGGGCATTAAAAAAATCGGGAGCAAATCCATTGGCCTTGTTCCCCGTTTTTCGCCAATGAGTATACGTCTCTTCCGTTTCCACCACTCGGAACGATCTGATCAACCATTGGCTGAAACTTTGCATATAAAATAAAAGAATCTCTTTATGAGCATTAACTAGCTCCTTGTCTGCTTTAACGAGATCTTCGAAATGTCCGACGGCCAAACGAATTCCTTGGAAAAAAGCGGGTCTTTCGCCTTCCCGAAGTTGATGGCTTCCGGTGCGCTTCTGATCAGCCAAAGCCAGCAGACTGTCGCTAATGATTCGAAATTCCGCCAGGTAAGTATAAAAACGTCCACTACTCCCTTTGACCTGCATCGTTTTACCAACATATTGTATGTTCGTTTTTTTGCCCGCAAAAATGTAAATAAGCCTATAATCAGCGCTATCGACCCCAATCGTCAGAAAACGGTCACCGGGTATATCAAAGAAGAGGGTTGCCTCCCCATCCGAATCAAACCGTCCGTTGGCAACCTCCAAATTTTTAGGTTCCAGCAGATCGAAAGATAATATTTCGACTACTTTGCCCTTACAGTCACCGCATTCGATCTCAACGGTTGTCACATCCGATCGATTCCTGCATGTGCACATACCTAGCAATAGCACAATAAGAACTACATACCAAATCAAGGCTCTGAATTTAGCCAGTCTGTAAACATATTGTAAATGACTACCCATTAGCTGTTTTATAAAAATCATTGCATTCTCACACCAATGAACCGGAATGTGCGTCGTGATCGGTCTAAAAAATGATAGCTGCCCGTCATTTCCAATGTATCATCTTTGCAGCGTCCGGTCGCATTAACCCTCAAATCACTGCCGTCCCGGATGTCCAAAACGCTAAAATCGGAGGGGCGACTTTTGTCTACCGTCAATTTAGCTGCCACGCTATCGAAACCGGTAATTGTCCCATCCACATTTTCATGGGAGATTTCGAAGCTGGCGGGTTCTGTGAATGGCTCCTGCTTGGAAGCCGGGAAATCACTTGGGTAAAAATTCCCGGAGATCGTGCCGTTGTAGCGGCCGGAGATATTAGGTTTTTCGGGATCTGGTGTTCTCTTTTGACAAGCAAGGGCAATGGTGAAAATCAATATCAAAAGTTTCGTTTTCATGGCGTTTATAGTTTGGCTATCAGGGCTTTTCCGATTGATATCTTATTTTAATGATCAGCTAAATTTAATAAGTAACCGTTAATAATTTGTTTACTGTATCCATATTTTAAAATCAGTGTTAGATTGCAGTTATGGACGACCTGATCGCTAATCAAGGCCGGGTAACAACAATCCGACAATTCAGATACACATTCACAGGTGCCAAAGCCACATTTTCATAATTACCATTGGGCTATACTTTGGATTTTTGTCCTTGAACAAAAAATCAGGATGACATGAATCGAAGTATATTAATATTGTTGATAGCATTTCTAGATCTGATGGGAACGGCAACTACCGCCCAAACACTTATAGTAGATCCAACAAACAACCGTTTTCTCATCAATGAGCCAAGCCGGAAACCCAGGCTGGACATCATTGTCCGAAGCCTCTCCGAGGCTGAAAAGAAAGAAATAGCGACAGTCGCTGTAATGGATACCGTAACCAGGCCGGTATCCAGCCAGGTAAGAGAGGGCTATCATCATGTGAGACTGGGCCGCATGGCGGAACAAACAATGCTCATTGTCCGCGATGCCGAGCAGCTTGCTGATGGATTCTTTTTCAAGGTGGATGGTAAACGAGTAAGTCGTTATGAGGCAAATAGCCAGATCGCATCGTACCAGCTTGGAAAGTTGCGCTGCGCTGCCGGCCCGACATTACCTTTTGGCAAAAACACTGTAACCGTCTCTCTTCACACGTCCAGCGGACAAACTTTAGGCGAGCTGCGGATTACACTGGTCTATCCCAAACCGGAACTGTTTTATATCTATGTTAATACGGACGTACGCTTGTCCGATACGACAAAACTACGCCGGCTATTCCATTTTTTTGTTCGCAACAAACCAACCTACTCGGCTCCGAACGCGGTACCTGACAGTCTTTCCATCGCCGAACACACCATGTTCTTCGGTTTCAAGAAAGCCTATTACGATGGAAAGATCCAAGACACCCGCATTCTCTACCGTGTCGGCACAGACAAACCCTGGATCGGGACCGTCAAAGAAATGGAGCCTTTTGTCGAACTGGAACAGAAAACCGAAAACTGGACGTGGCTGCCTGATGGCCGCTATGATTTACAATTTGCTTACACAAGGTCTAGCCCTGATTATGGAACGTACCCTTTCACCGTCGATCATCACTGGCTCAATAGCCTGGCCTATAATAGCCAGTTGTTGATGTTTATCCCAATGGCGATACTGGTACGCCCGTGGCTGACGGCACTGGTCTTGTGCTTGATTGTCTACTTTTGGTTCAGGGCGAGGCTGCGCAAGAGCCGGAACATGGCCAGAAAGGCCAATCTGGAACTTCAAGCAATTCAATCACAATTGAACCCGCATTTCGTCTTCAACGCGCTCGGCTCTTTGCAAGGGCTTATTAACAAACACGACATCGACCGGGCGAATACTTACCTTTCAGGTTTCAGCAAATTGATGAGAAATACGCTTCATCATTCGGGAACAGAAATGGTGCCGCTGACTACCGAAATAGCAAATATGGAAAACTACATTAAACTTGAACAATTAAGATTTGACTTTAAATACCAGATCAGGATAGATCCTCAAATAGCAAATCTGCAAGTTGAAGTACCCACATTGCTCATTCAGCCTGTTGTGGAGAACGCGGTCAAACACGGGATATCCAGGCTTGGAACGAACGGCATACTAACGCTTGATTTTGCAACCACCAAGTCAGACATTATCATTACAGTTCAGGACAACGGCAGCGGGTACGACCAATCTGTCGGCACCGGCGGAAAAGGCCTTACACTGACCCGGGAACGGATCAAACTGCTGAATAAAGGAGGTTATACCATTGACATGAAAGCCTTTTCTGACAAAACAGGCACGACGGTTGTCTTCAATCTCAAAAAATGGATATGATACGTGCCGTAATCATTGATGACGAAGCAAATAACATAGACAACCTCAAAGCATTGCTGCTCAGGCATTGCCCACAGGTAAAAATAGAAGGTCATGCATTCGATGCAGACGCTGGCAGGGAAGTGATTAACTCGGTACAACCGGATTTGGTTTTTCTGGATATTCAAATGCCGGGAAAAACTGGTTTCGACCTACTTAAATCAATTCCAAAACTGGCTTTCGAAATCATTTTTGTCACCGGATTCGACCAATACGGCATCCAGGCAATCCGTTTTTCGGCGATCGACTATTTGCTCAAACCCATCGATCCGCAGGACCTGCAAACCGCCGTCGCGCGGGCTGCCGATAAAATCAATGAAAGACAGCAGAATACGCAAATACAGAACCTTGTACAACTCCTCTTAAACTCCCAGCAAAAGTCCGAGCACAGGATTGGGTTATCCTCTGCCAAAGAAACGAGGTTTGTTAAAACCAGCGAAATTGTACGATGCCAGGCAGAGAACAATTACACCATCTTTTTCCTGCAAAGCGGCGAGCAGATACTGGTTTCCAAGCCCATGTTTGAGTACGACGAAATACTGGCCGACTATGGTTTTATCCGTCCGCATAACTCGCATCTGGTCAACAAGACCTATGTTAAAAGCCTGATCAAGGAGGACAGCGGCTATTTGCTGATGCAGGATGGCACCAAAGTTCCTGTGTCGCGGATGAAGAAGGATCTTATCAGGAAAGCACTTTCAAAATAATAGACCTACCCGCCGCGTAAACTCTTTAACGGATCAAGCAATGCCACTTTAATAGCCTGAAAGCCTACGGTTAAGAGCTTTATAACCACAGCACTAAGGATCCCCGATATGAAATCCGCCACGCCAATTCTGCCTGTAGGCATATTTTTGCAGCTAATCAATTAGCAGATAGGAAGAACGAGGTATGGCAAGTACCGACGCGATGGTAACAAGAGTGATAAAAGTCCCTAAGAGTAATGCCCATACGCGCGCTACCTGTGCGCCTAAGCGTCGAGAACAAAACGATCAACGACGAAATCCTCATCTGCACGGTTTCCGAGATTGGGAAAGTGAAGCAGGCCGTGATCGGGGTCAAAGGAGCGGTGCACTACCTCGAAGGAGCAGCGGATTCAACCAACACCCAGGGCAAATTTGACAAACTGTTCGGAGAAATTTCCGATCTGGCAGCACGAGCTTTGATTTAGTTTGGGAAATTTACAATATCTACTTTTCCCGAACATACGTCGATGTTCCTCCCCCACAACTTTGCACGAGCAGAATGTCGGGCGCAGACATATTTATCCTCATTTCCGGGCATGATCCGCAAAGAACGAAAGGACAAATTGAAGGCTCGATGGGAGCGGTTGGCTGGGGAACGAATTCTCTTTCTTTAAAGAAATATTTTAAAGGAGGGCAGCATGGAAGTCTTCCATACCCATCGACGATCACACCGTCGGCTCGTATTACCATTAACAGGGATCTACCTTGTCCGGTTGTATCGGGTACCGTCGTGCTTCCATCCGTCCCCTTGTAAGAAGTCAATCGCCACTCGCCGACAATAGGCTGAATATCGGCCAATGCCAGGGGGCTATCCTTTTTGCACTGGACAAAAGCAATCAAAGTCAAAAAGAAGAGCAATACCTTATTCATAGTTTCCTGATTTTCTTAGACTAAGATGCGAATTTAGATTCGATCGTTGTAACCGAACTAACAATTTGCAGAGTCTTTCGAGTCGTTTCGGTGCCGACAACGGAGCTACCGCGACCGGTACCAATTTTCTTTAATTTGAAGATAGAAGGGTTGGCAAATGAGCTAAAGCGATGCATTTCATCTAGTAACCTGCTTGTTTCAAATTGGTTAACCTCCCCTTAAAGTTTATAAAGCAGAGAAAAAGGAGGTAGACATACGGTCTACTCCTGCGAATGAAAGCCGACAAGGATTGGAGTGATAGAGGCTTTGTACATTTGTGGTATCTACGTCATGATGATTCAGCGAAGTTCCCTATATAAACATAAAAACTGACTGCAATATGCTTCAAAACCGTGTAGACCCTTACGGACAACTGATCTGTACCGCTGCGCGGGGACGTTGGACGGGGAATCGCGGCGTAATTCACAATGACCACAAAGAAATAATACGAGCATTTAGTGTAAGGCCGTGGATCACCTGTCTACTTCAGTTTAAGGGGCGTCACCGTGTCGTTATGACTCCAAACCGCTGGACAGAACTGTTCTTCTTGGATGAAGCTACCGCATTTTCCGCAGGGCACCGGCCATGCGCCGAGTGTCGAAGAGACGATTTCAACCGGTTTAAACGGTATTGGACGGAAGGAAATCCGCAGCATGGTTTTGACCTCAAAACACCTATTGCCCAAATAGACCAAGTCTTGCATCAAGAGAGGATCAACGGTAAAACCAAAGTAACGTTTCAGATAGAGTTCGATAAGTTGCCGGACGGTGTGTTCATCAGTCACGGCAGCCAACCCTATCTGAAAATGGCCGACAAGCTTCATTTGTGGACACCCTTTGGTTACGAAACTACAAGTCTTTTTTTGGTTGGCTATGTAGAAGTATTGACCCCACCTTCTTTGGTAAGTACCATTGCAGCTGGTTACGATCCGCAGATAGCGCTACCTTAACGAATCGATCTGAGACTGACGGTAAATACAAATCGGACAAACTCAACTACCGTTACTTTTCACAGTGCCAATAATATATCCGCCTTATTTGATTTTTTGGATCGTAATGTGTCACATTGAGTCTCAATTTATCATCCCCGAGAGCCCAAGTATATACGGTATATGTACCTGACTCCTGGTCCCCAAGTACCAATACCCAGGCACCAATCCCTGCATCTTTAAGGTTACTTTCAACGCTATCGACTTCCTGTTCGGTAATGAAAGACGGGTCGTCACTTTCATTCGGTAGGAACACAAAGTTTTTGCGCATAGGATCGGCTTGGGAGCATACTACTGCTGCGAGCCTTGTTAGGTAAGCTATTGTCTGAGGGCTTGGGTTGTCTTGTTTTCGACATGAAATACTCACAACCAGAAGCGGAACTAATACGGCAGATAGTACGTGTTTCAAGGGGCCTAAAAAGGGTTTGATGCTACTCGAAATTACTAAAATTTGTTCGAAGTCCACTGCTAACGCACAGTTGTGGGATTCGAGCTTCATCTTGTCGTCAAACACCCGTGTCCATTATGTGAGACAAACATCACCAAACCAGTTGCGTGTAATGAACGCCTCGCCTCCAGGCGATCAAATCTAAAGTGAAATCCCGGAATAAAGTTTTAACTTTGATAATGACGTTAGATAATCAAAATCTATCAAAACAAGCTAAAAGAATCGGTTACCGTTTCGGTTACCTATTTTGAAGGGAATTACAAATAATTGATATACAAGCGTTTTCAAGATTCAAATTGTTCCCAGCGGGATCACAGAAGGCACACGAAAGTGTGCCTTTTTTGTTTAAAATGCATTGATAATCAGCACATTTTACAAAAAGGCAGGTCAGTCTGAATCATAATGAACCAATCCATTCGGTCACCTGTTGGATTGGGTAAATTAGGTGACCGAATCAGATGTTTGATTGAGGCGGTTTTGATTTAAGGTTCTCCACGGACACAATTACCAACCTTAAAATGTGCGAGCATGAAGTTCAAACAAAATCTGTCATTGCTATTCTGGCTCTACCGGGGCAAAGCCTCCAAAGACGGAAAAGCACCCATCTATGTCAGGATTACCATCGACGGCACTGACACCGACATTTCCCTTGGCAAAAAGATCCATCCCGACTTCTGGAATAGCGATGCCAAGCTGGTGACGGTAACCACGGCAGAAGCCAAAATGATCAACCTGAAAATCGTTCAGGTACAAGCCGAGATCGAAAAGCACTTTTTGGTGCTGCAATCGCAGTTTAATCACGTCACTCCTGTGATGCTGAAAAATGCCTACCTGGGCTTGCCGTTGTCTCATTCCAAAGCAGAGCCAGAAAAGGCTGTAAGGCCAAGCCAAACGCTATTGGATGCCTTCGATGAATTCATCGCGATTTTCGAAAAGAAAGCCAAGAAAGGAATCCGCTCAGAAGGAACTCTCCGGCACTGGCGGTCCACCAAACGGAAGGTAGAGGCGTTCATCCGGTTTCGATATCAGCGGAAGGACATTGAAATGACTGAGATCGACCAGTGCTTTGCCGAAGAGTTTTACGACTATCTGACGCTTCACCTGGATGAACCGCTTTCTGAGGTCACTGCCAAAAAGCTGGTGAAATGGACACGGCAAATCGTCAAAACAAGCGTCAAGAAGAAAGTCATTGCTTCCAATCCACTAGAAGGTTTTGTTTGCTCGGGTGGCAATAAGGAAGTGATGCCGTTAGAGCTATTTGAAGTGGAAGCGATCCATAAAAAGCAGATCGATATCGCCCGGATCTGCGAAGTGCGCGACGCGTTCATTTTCCAGTGCTTTACGGGTTTTGCCTATCAGGATATGTACAACCTCTCTCCCGATAATATCGTGAAAGTCGGCCGAACTGGTGAAAAGTGGCTTATTAAGGACAGAGGCAAGACCGAGGTGACAGAAATGGTGCCGATCCTTCCGGTTGTCCAAGAACTGATCGACAAATACAAAAGCCATCCTTATTGCAAGGTCAACAACCGATTGATCCCTGTCAACAGCAATTTCCGGTACAATGTCTACCTGAAAGAGCTTGCAGTGATCTGCGGAATCAAAAGGCCGCTTAACACGCACCTTGCGCGGCATACGTTTGCGGACATGATGCTCAACAATGGCGTGCCGCTGGAAGACGTCGGCAAAATGCTTGGGCATCGCAATATCCGCACGACTCAACGCTACGCCAGAGTTAGGAAACAGCGGATCAGTGACCATATGGCGTTGGTAAAGCAGAAGCTATTTACAAATTCGGGGAAGCTTAGGCCCATAGTAGCCTAACGATAAAGCCGCTGGTAAAGACGCCAGTGGCTTTATTTTTTGAAAGTGCATGTTCTCTGTTAAGATTACTGCGCTCTTTATCAACAGTAGGTTCGGGTATTGATACGAGTTCACTGAAAAGCCGGGCGAATATTAATGTTGGTCAATTTGCTGCATCATTGGATCGTCCTAAGGCCTAAACAGGTTATCATCACAAACGCGCGAAAGTTTACAGCTTTCACCTACATTATTGGTTTTATTTCCAGTTTTTCGGCTTCCTTAAAGCGCATAGCCCATTGTCTTGTATACTGATCTCATCGAGCGGCCGCCTTAAAATCATATTTTCCCAACATTTCCTTCGCTTCTTTATTGTCAGCGTTGATTACTAGTACTTTTTTTAGATATAGTTTTGCATTTTCAAAATCTTTCAAGGCGTAATACCCCTTGGCGAGGATCAGATAGGTCCGCTCGTAACTCCAATGAATCTCGTCAATAGTTTCAGTGCGTAGACTGGCGTAATGAAGCAAGAAATCGATACCATCCTTAATTTTGTAATTGTTGTCGATGGCGTATTTCCCAGCATGAAAATAAGCATCGATATTTTGCGCTCCCGACTCTCCTTTGATTTCGGCTAGTTGGAGACCCTTCAGTAGATAAGCCCAGCCTTCCTCAGGCTCCTTCTCAAATATTTTTGTAGCTATATTCAGGTAACAATCCCCCAATGCAAAAATCTGCCAGTCTGCCTTGCCGGTAGACGTTTCGATTGATTTGATTGTTCGCTGGTAATATTCCATCGCTTTCCCTTTTAGACCCGCAGAAGCCAGATGGTCTCCGAGATTGCGGATATCCGAAGCCCTTGCTTTTTCGGAACCGAAGTATTCCGCAATTTCTAGAAGTGCGGTTGTGTCTTTGTCCCGAAGTGCCATCTGCGCATACGGACCATACCAGCGGTTTCCTTTTTCTGCTAGTATACCATACGTTTTTTCAATGTACTTCTGATTTTCTGTGAAATTCGTCCAAGCATCTTTGGCCCCCCCCGCCGTCATGCTGGGATTGTACCGGAGATAAATATGTTCCAAAGCTGGTTGAATGGCAAGCGTCAGAATGTTGGCGTGATCGCCTCCAGGAATACTGTCGTATTTGAAAAAGAAGTGATTACTGTCAAGTGCGCTTACCTTCTTTTCTACTTCCCTTACATATGTGTGGCGTCTTTGCAAATCATGTTCGCCGACGGCTGCGTAATAAAAAGTGTTCCGATGGTAGTAAAATCCAACCAGTTTTTTATCAATTACGAAAGGCGACGGTTCACTATAATTTGCCCCTGTTTTCTCCGCGGCAAGCAGAATATATCCGTTAAAAATATCTGGTTCATTTTGAAAGAGGTAGTTGGCGTAACTGGCACTATAGGAATGCCCAAGATAGGTTTTGAAAAAGGAGGTATGGTATTTTTCCTTAACGTTCGGAATGATCTCGTTTCTTAAACAAGACGTTAAGTTTTTTCCTGTATTGGTCAAAAGTCCAGTTTCATAAATTAGCCCGATCCTGTCCATGTCGGCCAGAATGGTCACAACGATCGTATTGGGTATAAAATAGTTAGCTGTTTTAAAATAACGCAATTGTGATGCAATGTAAGGGCCATCGACCATACCATATTTGAAGGTATACAATACGGGGCAAGTCTGACTTTTGTCCCAGTTTTCGGGGACTGTTACATGATAGCGGACTGTATCCTTCAAAAATGTTGAGTATACTTTTTCCTGGATATCACGCTGCGCTATGCAAGATATTGGAAAGGCCAATGCAAGCAGAAAAACGGAAAGCTTCATTTTGAGCACATCACTGTTTAATGTTTGAAAATCTACTGCGAAAAGTTGGAAATCTACTGATATCGATGAAGACGTTCTCGTAAAACCGCACGAAAATTAAGGTTTTTACCGAGCGGTCGCCGCTAGTAGCTTATTTAGAGATAGTTTGAGCTTTTGGTAATCTTGGAAGGCCTTTGACAAGAATTACTCCGCCTGCGACAAAATAAGGATGAAGTTGATTTTCCCCTCGTTACCAAAGGCAGAAATCGAACGGTATCCGTGATATTGGTCCCAGCGTTTGGTGCCGCTCTTGTTGTCAAATGTCGGAGTTGCAACTGGTAAATCTAGAAGTCCCAAAATCACCTCATCATCAAAATCATAGTTCTCAAGATGATTTAGTGTTATGCGATCAGACTTTCCATTGATGAATATAACTTCCACACTGTCTGACTTATAGCTCATTTTTGGACAGTCTACACACCCTGCTCGCGCATCTTTCCAGATACCCATTTTTGTTCCCGTGCCATAGATCTTTGAAACCTCCTTTTCTTTCTTGCCAGATAGTTCAGACAATTTATACACAGCCTTGATATTGCTGGTAGCAGCATCCTGCTGTTTCTCACCAGAACACGCGGCAAGTATACCTAAGGAAAGGCCGATTTGTAATACTCTAAGTGGTATTGTCATTGAAAATATGTGGTGAAATTGTACGATACTCAAACTAATTACGTCCCCAACCTAAGAACTCTCGTGGAAGCTAATTTTTGAAGCACATAAGATGTAAAAGTGCTCGAGCGCAACATTGCCAGCGTCTCTAGTCGCGAGCTGATGTCGAAATTACAAAATCTACGTACGGACACAAAGCAATATTCATTGATAATCCGGCAAAAATGGTCTAGCAAAATTGCGATGATGATCGGAATTGATTGAAAATCAACAGCGATCACTAGTATACAAAGTCTGCGGATTACCTAACACGCACCTGCTCTTCTATTCCAAATCCATTGCCAGGCCAGGCGCTTCCAATCGTGAATAACTTCTCCACTCGGAGAGCGCCAATACCTCCGTGAATAATGGGCAAAAAATTCACTTGCCGCTTCGATACTCTTCTTGCATTGAAGAAAGTAAATTTCCACGTATTCTCGCTCGGGAGGGATATCACGTCCAAGTCCGGAAGTTTGATACCTTCTCATATATTTCCGGCCAAGGTTGGCATTTTGGCCTTTTGGATCATTGTCTCGATGTCGTTCATGTCGTAGTAAATTATTCCGCCCAATCTCACAAATGCGAGCTGACGACTGGCTCTGAGGGCAAGCAACTTGCCCGGTGAAATGTTCAGTAATTTTCTCACCTCATACGATTTAAGCCATTTCTTTGCAGTATCTGGTGAAAAGTGCTCGGGAACAACATGGCCAGCTCCTCTAGTCACGAGCCGATGCCGAAATTATAAAATCTATGTACGGACACAAAGTAATATCCATTGATGATCCAGCAAAATGGTCTAGCAAATTGCGATAATGACCAGAATTGATTGAAAATCAACAGCGATCATCATTAAGCAAAATCTGCGGATAACCAATATGTGCCTACTCTTCCTTTATTCCAAATCCATTGCCATGCCAAGCGCTTCCAGTCTTGAATAACTTCTCCGTTCGGAGAGCGCCAAAACCGGCGTGAGTAATGCTGATAGAATTCACAGGCCGCCTCTTTGCTCTTCTTACATTGAAGAAAGTAAATCTCCACGTATACCGGCCTGGGAGGGACGTCACATCCTCGACCGGAAGTTTGATATGCGGTATTCATGCCTCTCCAATCAATGTTGGCGTTCTAGCTTTTTGAATCATAGCTTCAATGTCTTCCCTGTCGTAATAGATTACTCCTCCCAATCTTACAAATGCGAGTTGACGGTTAGCTGAGGGCTAGCAACTTACCGGGCGAGACGTTAAGTAGCTTTCTAACCTCAGACCTTTTCCTCACTTAAGCGTGTTTTTGGATCTGCTGGAGCTGGAAATGCCTGGCATCACATAGTCGAGAAACACGCAGGCAATATCTCTAAATTCGGAGCAGAGGCAATTCATAATACCAAGAACCTAATTCGTTTGGAGCATGGAGCTGGCTCAATTCACGCAAAGGTAACGGGGTACCACAATTCGATCTTGCCAGGAACTAGCATGAGGGTTAGAGATTATCTGAAAACACTTAGCTTTGAGCAGCAGTATCAATATGGGATTGAACTATTAAAACGTTTTGGTTGGAAACCATGATAAAAAGAGACGAAATTAGACAAAAGTTTGAAGTTGAGGCTTTGGAACATGGGAAGGCAATTTCTACTGGAGATCACAAGAAGGCAAATAAGCTCCATAAGAAGCTAACCGGATTGTATGCGCAGGCTAAAGGTGCAAATGAACTCGGCGTGTTTGCAGAGATGCTGGACCATAGTGAGGAGAATGTAAGACTTTGGGCGGCTACATTCTCGTTGGCTTACGCACCAGAAATCGCCGAACCTGTTTTACAAAATTTAACTAACCTTTCGACAATTACGGGGCTGACTGCTAAAACCACTCTCCACCTATGGAAGCAGGGAATGCTGAATTTACTATAGGGAATTTGTTGAGTAATTGCGGCGGACGACTGCCTTGTTCTGGAGTTCAGATATTCATTATGTTAGATTATGCGGTCATATATCGAAAACAACTATAGTCTGTTTTGCGAGGACCACAGAACGTCTCCAGCTGCAATGTATGACCGCTCTTTGCCCTGCAAATGCGAAGTTTTGTAAGTCAACGTCAATCGTATATCGTCGATTAAAGGAAGACACCTAATTGATAATCTGTGGAAAGTGCTGTAACTTTGCATCGGAGGACATTCGAAGTAAGAACGAAATTGACCCATTCCATTCGGTCCCCAATTCAGTCACCTATTCGATTCGTTCGAATAAAATACCTGACAATCAACTACTTTCGTCGATATTTTGCGATTCCAGCGGGATCACTTGAAGAAATAACAAAGAGCATCAAAAGCCTGCAAATCAACAGATTAGCAGGCTTTTTCTTTTCCGGAGTATGCCAAAAGGTTCAGTTTTCTACAAATTTTTGGTGAGTAATTCGGTGAGTTAGACAATCTGCAAATTTTACTCACCAAAATCGCTACAACTCATTGTATAGCAACCTGTTTACCACGTAAACATCTTGTGCTGTAACGGCTTGCAAGACTACTTTTGTTCAACTTTTTAACCTGAAAAAGGTATGAAAACAAAGATCAGTCTGCTTTTCTATTTGAAGAAGCCGAAAAACTATCAAAAAGGGCCGGTGCCGATTTACTTGCGGATTACTGTTGAAAGTAGGAGAGCTGAATTTACAACCGGAAGAGAATGCGAGCCCAGCCGGTGGAATGCGGTTGCAGGCAGAGTAACTGGCGCGAAAGAGGCCGTAAAATCTGTTAATGCCTATCTCGGCAACCTCGAACAGCAATTGTTAGATGCACAAGCTGCATTGGTTCGCGACAATGCTTTGATAACAGCGGAAACGATCAAAAATAAATTTCTAGGCATTGGCCCGAAGCAGCGTTTTCTAATGGCAGTGATCGCTGATCATAACGAGCGTATGAATGCATTGGTCGGGCAAGAATATGCTATCGGCACATTCAAACGCTACAAGGTACTTGAACGCCATACAGTGGTATTTTTGAAGCATAACTATAACACCACTGATATCGACATCAGCCGCATTGATTTCGCTTTCATTGCCGACTACGAGTTCTACCTACGCTCGGTTCGTAAGATGGGTAACAATGCGGTAGTGAAGCACATGAAAATGTTCCGCAAGATTGTCAATATCTGCCTGGGTAACGGCTGGATGAATCTTGACCCGTATTTGAACTTCAAGGGTAAGTTTTAAAAGGCTGACAAAGCCATTCTTACCAGAGCTGAGTTGGACTTAATGGCCAGTAAAGAATTTGCTAGTGATCGACTCACACAGGTGCGGGATACTTTTCTTTTTTGTTGTTTCACCGGCCTAGCCTACTCCGATGTCTAGAAGCTCGAAAAAGGTCAGATAGCCAGAGGAATTGACGGCGAGCAATGGATTTTCAGCCGGCGGACTAAAACGAATGTGAAGTCGCATATTCCTTTACTCCCCGAAGCGCTTCAAATTATTGGCAGATATAAAGACCATCCGCTTTGCGAATCTCGCGGCCTCGTGTTGCCTGTGCCGAGCAACCAAAAGATGAATGACTATCTGAAAGAAATTGCCATGATCTGCGGAATCGACAAGATTCTTACTTCACACGTTGCCAGGCATACGTTCGCGACAACCGTGACACTGCAAAATGGTGTGCCGATTGAAAGTGTTTCAAAAATGCTCGGGCATAAGAACATTCGTACTACGCAGATCTATGCTAAGATCTTGGATACGAAGGTCAGTGAAGATATGCAGGCTTTGAAAGGGCGGCTTTCCAAAAGATCTGGTACGGAAGGTTAGCGCAGCACCATCCCTCTCACGACCCGTCCTATTTGTGAGAGGGGATCACGAGAGAGAAGGTGAGAAGTAGGTATTCGAGATAACGCGCCACTAATCAATGGTATCAGACTTGATCCGGCAGGATATTCTGGGTGTTATCAATTTGATTCGGAAACCAATATTTGTCTAGAACCAGAAAAAGGCATTTACGAAATACACTTTTCAAGCAATTTGAAAGGACCTTGCTACATAGGTAACTGAATTACTTCATGCCTGGTCTAAACCGTTTTCTGGTTTTCACAAACCAGATTTTCTAGATTGAAATAGTAGTATTCCCACTTTCTAATTTTACAGTATCTCATTCAAACATATAACGGATTGCCTCTTAGTCGCAATCGGCCTGATGTCAGATTGTGTTACAATCTAATCTGGCCCACACGTTGCCAGGCATACGTTTGCGACAACCGTGACGCTGCAAAATGGTGTGCCGATTAAAAGTGTTTCTAAAATGCTTGGGCATACGAATATTCGTACGACCCAGATTTATGCGAAGATTCTTGATACAAAGGTTAGTGAGGATATGCACGCTTTGAAAGGGCGGCTTTCCAAAAGATCAGGCACTGAAGGTTAGCGCTGCACCTTCTCTCTCACGAACCCTCCTGTTTGTGAGAGGGGATCGCGAGAGAGAAGGTGAAATAACTGTGTTAATGAAATTGCGGAAATTCATTTGAACCTCAGTAATACACGAACTTTTGATACTCATACTCATCTTTTCCGAAAGACTGGGCTAGCTTCTTAAAATCATTATTCTTCCTATCGCTACCAAAATAACAAGAGATCCTTTCCAGACTCTTATTTTCGAGTACAGGGATGAGGTTTTCAGGATTTTGGTTTTGTGCCATTAAGTAAATGAATTCAATTAAGGCAGGCGCAGATTTCAATTCACTCAAGTCCATCAGACCTTTTAGATTTTCAAGGTAAATACGCCTCAGTTTTCCCAAGCTAGATATTGCAGGAAACACGGCGAGCTGCGGTAGTGATTGAATAAATAAGTTTTGCAACGATTTTAAGTCCGATAGAACTGACAGGTCTGAAAGTCCTCTAACTTGCCAAACTTCAAGGTATTTCAAATTGGGTAAAGATTTTAATGCATTTAAATCCTTTATACCTCCTAACTTAATATCAACGGACCATAAACGTTCCAGATTCTTTAGATATTCGATATCCTGGGTTGATATAGATCGTAATACGATTTTTTCGAGTTTTTTCAACTTCTTAATGGCCTCAATCCCCTTGCTCTGTCCTTCTAGGAACAGTTCGTTAAGTTCAGTGAACCGACCAATCGTCTCAATCCTTGGTTTTTTTGATCGAGTCTGATACAGAGAAAGCCGCTTCAATTGAGGATCGATGTTATCCAGGAACTCAAAGCTATCAAGTCCAAAAACGCCTACATGCAATCCATCTAAGTGCTGGATTCTCGTAACTACATCCATATTAGTGACCTCCATCAGACAATCTACCGAGAGCTCTCTTATCGATGGTATCTTTTCAATAAAGCTTAGATCACATCTCTCAGAATAGTGCCCATAGACTCTCAGGGCGATGTCTCGACGTTTGGAAAAAACGACTTGTTCCAGTAAGGCAATGGTTTTAGTATCAATCGGCTTGGAAAGCTGGATTACCGAAGTTTTCAGATCTTCTGCCAATTTAGACAATTCATTAGCGGTCACGCCCTTTGAAATTTCATAGCGACCAGTGGCTAGGTCTACCGTAGTTAAGCTCACAGACTTTCGTTACGTGAAGTAGTATCTCCTAAATATAGGGCTTTTCTTGAATACGTTCATGACGGAATGAATATCACTTTTCCTTCTCCATTCAGCGGCCAAGTGCGAATCCGGGAACTTCGGGATTGCCACTTACCCGCAATCGGCCAGATGTCAGATTGTGTCACAATCTAATCTGGCCCGCCCAAACGCTCCGGAGTCGCTGGCGGGAGAGTTTTGTAATATTTAGCTAGCCATAATTTGATAAGTCACTTTCTCTTAACGCCCATCAATCCAAACAACCAACAGCTACATAAAGATTTGCAGCGTTCGCTTGTCGAAGCCGTTTTTATGTCTTGTTGAGCGGAGCAACCGTAAGCTGCCCAGCTCAATAAAAATAGAAGAGAAATACCTTGTTTTTGAAAACCTTTCATATTGATATCTGTTAACTTTTTTATTTGTTTAATGAAAGCCTTTCGACGCCGATACTTGGCTTTGTTGCAGAAAACATATTGTTTTATTGTCAGGGCGTGAAAAACACATTATTTGTGCTTAACGATCCCAAAAAAAGCTCCGAATTTGGAATTGGTAACAATTTCTTTTCATTCTGGACCAAGACCAGGCGTAAGGAATACTTCTTCCCACGATTTAGCCATTTTTCATATTTTTTGAGACAAATTGCTACCGGAATACGAACCTCTCCTGATGCTGGTACTACAAAATCCTCCGTCTTGGAGAATTTGTATTTATATATAATAGGAGGCTGGCCGAACCATTCAATTCTTTTCTCATTTCTGTCATATAAATAGAAGAGCAGTGCCCCCTTTTTATAAACTTCCAAATTAGCAGAATCACCAAACATGCTTTCCGTCGCAACTATGGTCTCACTTTTGAAGAAAGCGCTAACAGAAGTCGAGTTGGTAAAAACCAAAGTAGCACTCAGATAACCTTTTTTATAGCATACCTCTGGATCAATCGACAAGGAAATCCCATTTTGAGCACTTGCTCTCGTAAAAAACAATAAGATGCAGCAAATAAGCAGTTGTTTCATATGGAATTTTATTTGGCAATAAATGGAAGAAGCTTTTTATAATAATCTACCATTCCTCTATAGTGGCCGACATTGGAATGCATAGTCTTTGCTGTATAAAAGGACCAATTATGAGCATCAACCTCCGATCTGAATGCTGCAAACGAATTGGCGTCAACTGAATGATTGACGTTATAAGCGTTGAACCATCTATAAATGTTTCCAACATAATAGTCCTTGGCATGAACAAGTTCGTGGCCGGTCGTCATATATAATTTAAACGCCTTAGAAAATCTATTAGGGGCGATCCAAATATCTGCTTGATACTACCAGTTGGAGTGGGCCTGGTTACGGCTTTCGTTAATCCCCCGGCATTAGTAGTGCAATACTCATAGGTAGTTGTACCCTCCGGCCCTACACGGGAGGTAATCTGTCCTAGCGAATTATAAAGCATTGTGTGAGCCTGCCCTTTACCGTTTAGTTGTCCGGTTAATTCTCCGAGTGCGTTGTAACTATAGGTAGTAGCTCCGGCATTGGCATCGTTAAGCTTTATTTGTCTGGCATATTGATCATATTCATTAGAAGTGTTCAGTACCCCATCCCACCACAATTTGGTGAGTGACGCGGTGAGTACAAGATCCGACCGAATACTCACCTAAATAGGACTCGCAATAATATTCTGTTAGCAGCCTTCGAACAGCTACGAAAAAGAATATATTAAGATAGCGGTACCCGCCACTACCGGCCAGGCGCTTTTTGATACCTGATCCGGCGTGCCCCGGAGAAAGGCCGAATAAGGGCTTCGGTGAGAGACTTGTAGGAATTGTTTTTGATCAGTTGGTGATATTCGCTTTTAAAGCGCTCCGTGCAGTAAATCCGCATTTAGAGAGAGAATAAGTGATTGGCAGAATCAACGAAATCTTTATCGGCTTGGCGGGTGATACATCAAGTAGGTTTCGCTTCAAATAGCCATTATTTTTCAACGAGATCGCAATCGGTAACCAAGCCGTCGGAGGTCAGATGGACGAGTATATAGGTGTCCGGCTGATTGGACTTCAATTGGTAAGTTACGATTTCGCTTACGTCGCTTTCATGGCGTTGAATTCCCCGGCCTGCGACGTTTTCTGAATGAATAAATGTTAATGATTTCAAAGTTTCCGGCTCTCGCATTCCTCCTGCAAAATCGCGTTTGGCGCCCAAAGTGAGGCCGGATGCTTCTTCTAATATTTTACCGCCTTTTACCATGGCCTGCAAAGCCGCCATGACTTTGGGTGTGCGTGACGGATCAGGATCGGCATTGGTTTTATCGGCATCGGCAAGCGGCCCAATACGTGGAACCTTTCGCTCATAGCCTTGGTCCTTGTCATTAAGCGTGAAGCCGGTCACATTTCCATTAGCGTCGGCAGTGAAGGTTACAGAAACATTCCGGTCGGTCGATGTAAACGTATTATTAGCGACAGGCACAAATTCTTCATCCACATAACCATCTTCCAGGGTAAAAAGTCGCTGATTATCAGCCTCAAAAGTGACCATTCGATTATTAAATAATTCATATCGACCTTCGAAAGCCTTTAACGTTTTGGAATCCACATCTACCGCAGCCGGTTTAGTCTTTACAGGAAATCCATCCCAGTGGTAATAATCAGCGATAAAATCGACAATCCTGCCCATCATGTGCGAGTTGTCATTCGCATTGATCATGATCACAATGCCTTGTCCTTTGTCCACACTAGCGGTAAGTAACGCATCAAAACCCCCGTCGCGCCCATTGTGACCGAAGCGGAGCGTAGTATTGTCACCCTGCAAAAACACACCCAATCCATCCCTGTTTTTCTGGTCTGTCAACATTTGGCGGGTCATGGACCGGGATAATACACTACCTGATTTTCCAGCATAAGCATTCTGAATACTGATCGCGAATCGGGCCAGATCGGACGGCGTAGTCCACAATCCCGCTGCTGCCATCTCAGGATAAATGTGCCAGCGACCTTCCACTAATCTCCGATTGTTGTAGTGACCGGTTGCCGTCATTTTTGCCAGTTCGGGAGGTAAGGGTTGTTGGTAGGTACTATTTTTCATACCCAGTGGCGAAAGCACATTATTTTTCATGAATTCCGGAAAAGCAGTTCCAGTCACATCCACCATCAGTTGTTGCATGACGGTATAACCGCCACCTGAATACCTCCAACGGGAGCCCGGAACAAAGTCTACGCGAACCGGTGGTGTATTGGCTGGGGCTGTCCCATCCAGAATCTGAACTACCGAAGGGATCTTCCCGCCCACAGCGTATCCCGGGAATCCGTGCACGGTAAGACCGGTAGTATGACTGAGTATCCCGCGCAGAGTGACCTTTTTGTCCTTTGTAAATTCATTATCTGGAACTTTCCAACTTTTAAGTTTTACGTTAACATCCTCATCCAGAGAAAGTTTATTCTGTTCAACAAGATACAGAGCACCCATAGCCGCAACCGATTTACTAACCGAGCCTGCCTGAAACAGCGTGTTCGTCGTGACCGGCACCTTTCCATCCTTATCAATAAATCCATATGACTGAGCTTTCAAGATTTTTCCGTCCTGAATGATAGCCAGGGACAAACCGGGAATACGCCGCTTCTGCATTTGAATCCGGATAAAGTCGTCCAGATCATCCGCCTGGACGTGAAATACAACAAATAGAAGGAAAAGAATCAGAAAGAGGCGTTGGTTTTTCATGGATGGTCTGGTCGGAAAGGTTCTTTTATTTCGTTTTTTGTTTTCAAGGATTTCAACCACTGCGGTGGCCGCCACAGCGGTGGGCCGCCACTGCGGTGGCCGCAAAGCTAGAAGTTTCTATCCCATCATCGGCTAATGACCTGTAAAAGAAGGTTAATGAAATGTAAAACCGCCTTTACGGACTGCTATGGATATCACCCCTAAGAAGTTAGATAGACTATACAAAGTGTACTACAAATGTTCGTATATTGAAGGATTGTAGTTAATCTCACCACCTGATACAGATAAAGAAAGGCAGAAAATGCAAGACTTACTATTTGACTTTATATCAAAGTATGTTTCTTTGACAGAAGATGAAAAGAATATCATCATCTCTTTGAACACTTTTCGAACAATCAAAAAAGGTACAATTCTTTTAAATGAAGGACAAAATTCTAATGAATCATACTTTGTATTGAAAGGTTGTATTCGGACTTACTACATTATTGACGGAGTAGAAAAAACAACCGCATTCTATACAGAAATGGAAGTATTGACACCGCATTGTGTTATCAGTAAAGCGCCTTCCGAATATTACATATCTTGTATTGAAGACTCAATAATTATCATTTCAAATCCTGAAATGGAAGTCGAGGTTTTTAATAAATTTCCAAAATTTGAATCACTTTGCAGAATTTTATCGGAGGAGCTTTTAGCTAAACAGCAAATCGATTTTGACAAGTTTAAGACCTCTTCCCCTGAACAACGGTACTTGAACTTATTGCAATCACGACCAGACCTTATTCAACGTGTGCCACAGCATCAATTAGCGAGCTTTTTAGGTATCAAACCCGAATCGTTAAGCAGGTTAAAAGCAAGGATTATAGAGAAAAATAAGGTGTAGGGTTCATTTCTTAACTTAAGTCAACGAGTTATGGCGTCTTGCCAGTCTATCTTTGCATGTCGTTTAACAACTGATAGTATTGATATGCGAAAGAAAACTCTATGGTTCGCCTTGATTTTAATGATGGCAAGCACTCTACAAGTTAAAGCTCAATATGCCAAACAAGACAGTACTTATAAAAAGTATTTTATAGGCAGCACCTTATTTATGCTCGCCAATCTTATACCTGATAATAATCCACCTGAGATGGTTTATCTGAACTTAGGTTACCGCATTACAGGAAAGGATGTAATTTCACTTGAATTTAAAACTTGGAAATATGCCTGGCCCATTGGCATTCCTTTTGGAAAATCATTTGAAGCAGAAGGAGAAGGGTTTCCAGGTTATATTCGCGAATACGGAGTTTCAGTTTCTTATTACAGGTTTTTATGGAAGGGTCTTTATGCACAAGTTGACGTGATGCCTGCTTGGCAAACTTTTGTAAATAATGACCACAATAAGATTGACAATGGCTTCCAAATTTTTAACACGTATTCCATTGGTTATCACATTAAACTTTTCAAGGATAGGTTTTTTATACAACCTTCAATAGCCATAACTCATCGTCCCTATCAATCAAAAATGCCTGATTCGTTTAAACAGGTTGACGATAGATGGTCAAGATTCTTCTTTGGGCAGCCGGGATTGCATTTTGGGTATAATTTCTAGGAATTTTGCGGAGGTTAGGAATTCTATTACTCCTGCCAACGCAACGACCTTTTACGGAGCCCAGACATTTTCAGGTCTGCAGCAATACAGTGGATTTATTTAATGCCCAGTACGCGAACCAATTGGGCCGGATTCTTGCCCTTTTTCAGACCGGAGTACTAGCCTTAAGTACTTCGGCCATCGTCTGACGCAGCCGGTGGTGGGTAAATGCCTGCGCTTTTCCGGCTTTGGCTTTCGCTGCCCCCGGATCCTTGGCCATAGCCAGTACCGTTGGAACGAGTCTTTGCACGTCGGCCTCGCAGTCGAAATTGAATAGCCATTCTTTTAGACCGATATCTTCCCACATCACGCCTTTGCTGCTTTGTTCTACCCATCGCACGACAATGGCTGGGATACCGTTTCCAATGCACATGATTGGGCTGTGCATTTCATTGCCGAACAGCCCCGCGCTGCGCTTGTAAACGCTCACGGCCTCATCCAGAGTCCACAAATGATCGAGCCATACTACTTTTTTCTTGACGTCGTCAGGTAATTTATCCAAAAGCCATTCTTTGCCAATGCCCATTTCCGTTTCGTCTTCATGACATATCAGTACCTTCATCTGCGTTTGTCTGGTGACGGCGATAATCGCCTCTCGAAGCGGAATATGATCATGTTCCTTCATCTCTTCGTTCCGTGCATGCTTGCCGCCATCGAAAGGCCTCTTCTTTAACACATGCAACCAGGTCGGTGTGAAGCGCTGCTTGGGTATGCAGCACAAAAATTTCCCATGTTCAAGGCCATGGGATTTCAAAAAAGCATCGGCCACCTGCTGATTTTGAACGTCCAGTGCGAAAACCGCATCCGGTGAGAATTCCATAATCGGCGCGTGGACGCCATCCTGTTTTGCCTTAACCAAAGAGACTGAATCGCGGAAGTAAACAAAACGTGCTTTGTTGAGCGTCTCCTTTTCACGGGTACCAAATACCCAATGTCCGTAGGTAACGCCATACACGCCGAATGGTTTACCTGTCCGTTTATGAAATGCTTCGGCATCACTCCATGCGACCATAAACGGCCCCGAATTGTGAAGCATAAAATCAGCCGATGCAATGGCCGCTTCCAGTTCGGGTGAAGAAGCCTTGCCATCGGGATCAAGTTTTCCCTGCACGATACGGAGCTTGGGAAAACGTTTCATAAGCATGGAAACTTCCTGCTCGGGCAGATATTCGTAATACGGCCAAAATGTAATCTGGGCATCAGGCAGGTATTTTTCCAGAAGTACCAGGACACCGGGCGTGTGTGCGATGTCACCGATATTCTCTGTCTGCCAGCCAGACCGCAGCAAAATGTGACGGGATGCCGGCGCGGCATGCAAGAAATTGGCGGGAAAAAGCGCAGCAGCGCCTATGGTACTTGCAGCCGCGATAAATTGTCGGCGAGTTTGATTTGTTGGGATGGACATGGGATTAAAATGGATTATTTCATGCTCTTGACAGCCATGACTTTTTCAATGGATGGCAAAAGAGACCAACAGATACTGCAATTTTTATGGAAATATTATCACCTATTTCAGCGACCACCGGAATGTCCTCAATTCATGCTGGTTGAACTGTGTTTTCAACCCGCCACCTGCCGGTAACAGCTTCTTTTCATTGGTTTCAATATGCGTGGTTTGCCAGATCTCTTTTACCGGCGCCCGAAGCGTAATATGGGTATTGGCCGGTCTGTTTTCCATGTTCCAAAACCGTGTGATCAGCCCATTTGTGATGCCTCCTTCTGCCGGTTTAATGCTCCACAGCAGCAAGCCGGGATGATCATTTGAGAGCAGTGAAAAGGCGACTTGCTCACTTTGCGAACCCGGTCCTGTAACAGCTGCCGCCGTTAATGGGTTTTGGTGCTCCATTGAAAACTTCATGGCTGCAAGTGCATCGAAATCCTGCTGATGCGTCTGTAAAGCAAATTGGTAGAGAAAATCCTTCTGTCCGAACTGATCCGGTATGCCCAACATGGCCGTGTCTTTGAGCGCATCGGTACGCCCGCCGGCCAGCGCATTAAGCTGCGAAGAGGCCGCATCCAGGGAATCGGGGGTACTGTTGCCCAGTTTAAAAAAGCTGCAATCTACATTGGATAAACTCACCCCGTAGCCGCTTTCGCTCATATCGGCAAAATGATTGAAGGTCAGCCAGTCGTAACGGGCATTCTGGCTTGCATAGTGGCCGCCATTTTTGTCCGTTTTGGCAGTCAATACCGACCCCAGCTCTTCATGCCGCGTGGTGGGCTGCTTCAAAGCAAAGGAAAAAGCCCAGGTTTTAAGGTCTTTATAATTAGCCTGAATGCTGTCTTCAATCTCGATTCTTGGGCTATCTTTGAACAAAGTCACTCGCACCGTGTGAGGGATTGGGTTGCCGGAAACTGCCTTCCACGTTACTGAAACCGGCCCTGCGTTTTCAATGACCAGTGGATTACCTTCATCGATAGCCGTCGTCCCCAGATCGTTCAGATATTTCCCGTTAATGACTTTTACCAACTGTCGGCTGGCCGCAAGACTGTCAATCAACTCGGTAATGACACCTGACTTTCGCAAACGGATTCGATAATGCGCATTAGCAAGATAATCCCCCGAAAGCGTGGCTGCTGCCGGAAACCGCTTTCCTGCTCCTTGTCTGATCTCAAATACCTTATAACCAACAGATGGCACATTTTCGGCCCGGATGCGCAGATACTTTCTACCGCCTTTTAAAACCAATTGACTAGGCACTTCTCCATTCGTTTGAAGGTCAATAACCCTAGCGGGGAATGCTCCATCATATTGAAGATCGGCAACGTCATTTCGGGCCCAGTTCAGGGGATTAAACACATAAAAACGGGAGTTGGCTGTTTGCCTTAGCTGCTTGCCGAGTGCATCGCTTGCCTGTTGAAAAAGAGAGTCTGAATAAGCTGTAATGCGCTGCTGCATTTTGATCTGCCACTGGGCCCGCTGCTTTTGCGAAACCGGGCCGTCGGCGGTCCAGTCATGCTCCCAATAAAGGCCAAACGCCTCCCAGGCTGCATTTCTGACCTTATCCAGATTTTGGCCAAAGTTTCTGTCGCGTAATGAAACAATGGAAGCCAGCGCTTCGGCGGTCCGCAATTTCTCGGTGGCTCGCCTGACACGTGCCGTCGTTTCGTTCATCGAAACGCTATACGTGTCCCATTCGTTGCCGTAGCTCAGCGATTCCGAAGGGAGTTTAGGATAATGTTTGGCTATGTCCTCAAAAAAATCTTCCTCGTTGGAAACCCGTACTTTTATCCGGGCAGTTGTGCTGCTTTTTGCCGCATTGATAAACTGGGGTGAGACGAAAGAACTCAGATCGTCCCAGCCATAACCAAATGCACCAGCCACGTCGAACGGGTATTTTTTCTTTCCTGCCGAATCAACCATTGCAGACAGTAGCTTGATGCTCTGCCGCAGCTCATTATCCACACTTTTGGGCTTTTGATCTAACCGGGTTTCGGCATATCCGCCCAGCGAAGTATTGCTTCCCGTCAGATCATACCATTTCATGATCACTCCACTCCCATCCAGGCCGTTATATTTGTATAGCTGGTGTTTTCTGCCTGTAAAACTGCTTTTGGACATTCTGCTGGCGCATCCACAAATCCCTTTCCAGCTAAATTTCGCCCCCGAGCCTGCCCACAAAGTACTCAATCCGAGTGGCATCGTCTGGTTTTCCATACAAACGGCCAACGGAAAACGGACTCCAAAGCTTCGCTCCATCTTGCCTGCATCGAACATCCCGCGGATGACGGCTTCGGTCGGCTGTGCGCCATAAGTGCTAACCAGGGAGTTGAGCGGTACACTGATATGCCGGGAGCGGATGGCCCTTACCAGCCGGTCAAATTGTGATGGCGAGCGGTATTTTTGATATGCCTTTACCCAAAAACTACCATCACAGTTAAACCTCGCCTGATAGTCTTGCGCCTCGTTTTTAGTAGAATGGATCTGGTCCAGATAATAATCCAGCATGTGTACAAATGCCGAATCGTATTGCGCTTCGTCCCCTGTCCACATGTAGTCGGTGTGATCGTCGTTGGCGATGTAAAGCCGCTTGGGCGCTTGCTGGCCGTGACCCTGACCAATAAACAGCAGCATAATGGTACTAAGTAAATAGATTTTCATGTTCGGGTCCGGAGAGAAATGGTAAACTATTGAACTTCTGTAACCTTGCCGCCAACTGTAAATGTCTCGCCAACGCCCAGCTTCTCTGCCAGGTAATAGGCCACAAAATTGAAGGGCACAATGTTGTGCAGCACAGAAAAATTCTCTTCTGTCTCCGCTTCTTCAACGGTCAGCACGAAAGCGCCTGCCCGGCGGATCGTCTCGCTGAGCTTTGCAGTCCTTTCATAAGCATTGCCTTTGGCCATAATCTGGATGACAATGCTGTCTTTGGCCGTTTCCTTCGGGCCGTGATCGTATTGTGCCATCGGCAGGCCATTGAAATTGAGCTTTGTACTTTCACTCAAAATCAACGCAGCCTGAAACGCCGTTGCGATGTTCGGGCCGCTGCCGGTGATATAGATTCCATGAATATGGCCGCTGGTAAGCTTGTCATGAATCTCGTCGGCCATTGATTTCCCCTGCTGTTGATAATGCGCCATTTTAGCCGCCAGCACCTGTACGGCCGCGGACGGATCAAGGCCAAGTCCCCTGAAAAGGACCAGCAGGGTATTGATATAGGTTTTAGAAGACGAATATTGCTCCGGACCGGCGCCGATCTCAGCCACACGCTCTACATTTTCTGCCTGCGCCAATGCATTTTCGGCATAGTTGGTGATGGCGATGTACCGCTCAAAAAGCCGACTGCACCACAGGGCTTCGCTGCTCTTGCCAGACTGTGAGAGAATGACTGCCAAAGGCTGTTTTTGGGCACCGGAGAGGTAATGATAATACTCCGATGCCATCTCGGGTTCAACGGGGAAGCCCATGTATTTGAATGCCAGAGGGGCAAAATAGGATGAGCCCATTCCAAGGTATTTGACATGCAAAGGCATCTCAGCAACGGGCTTTGTCAAGAGTTGAAGAGCCTTTTGTGGAATTTCCAGAATTTCAGAAAGCATGGGATTCATCGCGTTGTACTTTGGTTTCATGGGACAATAGTAAGGCGGCCACTATGGCCACGCCGATGCCGGTGAATTCCACATAGGAAACCGATTCGGCTAAGAATAATATGGCTAAAAGAATCGTAAAAACCGGTTGCAAAGCACCAGCGATTGTAGTCACCTGCGAAGCTTTACCTTCGGCCCGGTAGGCCGCAAAACTGCACAGTACGCCCAGACCATTCAAGGTCCCGGCAAGCGACCCGAGCCAGAAGGTTTGTTGGGTAAAAGAAAAATCGACCTGGCCGCCCATAACAAAGAGCATTGAAAGTACTACCGAACTGACAATAAAGGCACCATAGGCCCATTCGGCTGAAATGTAGTTGGTCGTGATCTTTTGTGTCGCGCTGAAAATGCCCCAAAAGAACAAGGCGACCATTGAATAAAACATCCAGGGATCCAGCCCGAATTGCCTGAAAAACAGGGCCGGATTTTCAAAGAGCATCGACTGGCCCGATAAAAGTACTACCGCCGGAATCGCCAGCAGAATGCCGGCTGCGTTGACCCAGTTGAGTTTTTCCTTGAAAAAAATCAGTGCAAACATGATCGTTACCAGCGGGTAAAGGTTTGTCACCGGAATGACGATCGCTGCAAGCCCTCCGCTGGTGAATGACTTAAAAACTGCGACGTTACCGATCACCGCAAACACGCCCGAAAGTAACCCCCAGAGAATCCCTTTACGGTTTGCTTCCTGCTTTTTCAATTTTCTAAAGATCACGGGGATGGTCGCCAGCATACCTGCTGTGAACAGAAAATGATTCGTGTAGGGATTCACATTTTCGGAAATGAGCTTTGCCACCACACCCCATACGCCCCAGCAAAGCGCTGCTGCAATGGAATAAAAGATCCAGTTATTGTTTTTTTCTGTCATGGTTTGAAAAGTAATGCGGCGCCCAGTATACCAGCCTGCTCTTCGAGCTCAGACAGCACAATTTTTGTATGGTAGCCTTTGTAGGGGCCAAGTAATCCGGGCTCATGCAGGGAGGCCAGCCTGTTCTTCAATCCTTTTGCAACGCCCCCACCCAGAATGATGACATCCGGAGCATATATATTGATGTAGTTGGCAATGCCTGATCGCAGGTAGGCGGTTACCTGGTTGATGATATCAACTGCCGGCTTGTGTCCTGCCAGCGCAGCGTTGAATATTTGTTCACAATCCCCAGGCGATTCAGACAAGTTTTGCTGATCATACACCCTGGCGGCAAGCGCGGTGATGCCACTGGCGGAAACAAGCGCTTCCAGGCATCCGGTTTTGCCGCAATAGCAGGTCACATCGCTGGTGGCGACTTTCATATGCCCGGCCATATGGGCGAAGGGTAACCTGCCGTCGAGCGCCTGCCCGACGACCCCCCCCACTCCCACACCTGTACCAAGCGTGAGCATCAGCACGCGCTCATAATCTTTGCCGATTCCATAAACGGCCTCGCCCAGTGCCACCAACCGGGCATCGTTATCGATACGGCAAAATATTTGATGCTTTTTTTCTATGATTGCAGCCAGGGGGTAATCTTCCATGAATTCGAGAAACCCGTAGGTCGAGTCCACTGTTCCGTTCTCAAAAACAAACCCTGAAACACCGATGCCGACACCGGCAAGTTGCAGCCCTGCCGGAAGCTCACCGGCCAGGATATTGATGTTGTCATGAAGGCTTGTTTCGAAAGCGCTGGCAGACTTCTTCTTGGTATCAAATACAAGCATCCGTAACACTTCGCCCGTGTGAAGGTTCACAAGTCCCATTTTGGTACGGGTGCCTCCGATGTCAATCCCTATTGCAGCTGTTTTCAATGTGTTTGATATTAAAAGGTTACCCGGAATGTCTGAATTTGGTGGGGTCGGAACCGGGTCGGCAAACTGCCGTTTTTAGGATCTAGCTTTTGTTGGTCTGTCTCAATATGGCTGGTTTGCCAGGCGCTCCTGATTTGCTTGTCAAATGCAATCGTGGATTCGGCAGCAATGGGATTTATATTCCAGAAGCGCGTCACAAGCCCGCTCTGAATACCTTCCTCGCTGGGCTTAATACTCCACAGCAGCAAGCCGGGATCATCGGTCCGGAGAAGACTGTAAACCGTTTCGGGATAAAGTGATGTCGCGCCAGTCACCAGGCCTGTTACCAGCGGGTTTTGATGTTCGAGGGCAAAACGCATTGCCTGCAATGCATCAAATCCTTCCTGATGGGTCGATAACGCGAATTGGTATAAAAAACCACGCTCACCGTGCTGGTTGGCAATGCCCAGCACACCCTTGTCTTCCCGCTTGGTATCGACCCTGCCGCCTGCCAGTGCGCTGAGTTGGGAGGAAGTTTCGTGTAATGAATCGACGGTGCTTTTACCTAACTTAAAAAAGCTGCAATCGACATTGGAAAGCGTCACGCCGTAGTCCTTTTCGCTCATATCGGCAAAGTGGTTGAAAGTTTGCCAGTCCAGTCTTGCATTTTGAGATGCATAGTGGCCTTGCCTGGTTTCGAGTTTGGCAGTCAAAACGGCACCAAGCTCTTCATGGCGGGTGGTTTGATTATTCAGATCAAATGAAAACGCCCAAGTCTTCACATCTTTGAAGTTGACCTGAATGCTATCCTGTATGTCAATACGCGGACTGTCCTTGAATAGGGTCAACCGAACGGTGTGCGGAACAGGATCATTGGACACCGCCTTCACTGTAACCGAAACGGGCCCGGCGTTTTCAATCATCAATGGGTTTCCTTGCCGCTTATCTGAGCTGCCCAAATCGTTCAGGTAGCGGTTGTCCGTCTTTCGAACCAGCTGCCTGCCACCAGCCAGGCTATCATACAACTCAGTAATAGCCCCCGACCGGCTCAGGCGCAAGCGGTACCTTGAATTGCTGATGTATTCGCCACTGACTTTCACCGCATCCGGCGCCGGCTTTGGTGTGCCTGGCCTGATTTCATAAACCTTATACCCTACCGAGGGAATGCCCTCCGCCTTGATACGCAGGTACTTTTTATTTCCCCGCCACACTAGCTGGCTAATGACTTCTTTACGGAGAGCCAGATCGTTAACTATTACTTTTTCGGAACCCGCGTACTCAAAATCAGCGATGTCGTCCCGTGTCCAGTTCAATGGATTGAAGACGTAAAACCGCTGATTGCGACCTTTCTTGATCTGATGGCCCAAATTTGAAACAGACCGGTTATACAAGGAGTCGGTGTACGACGAAAGCTGTTGCTGGACCTTGATTTGCCAGTCGGCGCGCACGGGCTGCCTGACAGGCCCATCAGCCGTCCAGTTATGTTCCCAGTACATGCCAAGTGATTGCCAGGCGAGGTTTTTAGCAGGCTCCAGATCAGCGAAAAGAGCTGGTTTGTTCAAAGCTACCAGTGAGGAAAGCGCCTCGGCCGCCCGCAATTTTTCAACCGATCGGCGTACCCTTGCCGTCGTCTCGTTCATCGATGCGCAGTACAGGTCCCATTCATTTCCGTAACTGACCGACTCTGACGGGATATTAGGATACGTTTTTGATATATCCTCAAAAAAATCAATTTCATTCGACAAACGCACTTTACGGTTAGCGGTGGTTTCACTGCGTGCCGCGTCCAGGAAGGGCTTGCTGGTGAAATTATCCAGGTCGTCGTGCCCGTAGCCAAATGCCCCGGCTACGTTGTAAGGGTACCTGGAAGTAGGAGAAATAGTATCACACAATGCATCCAAATGACCGATCAGGCGTTTAAGGTCACCCAATTTATCGTCAGACTTGATTGCCAACCTGCATTCTGCATAGCCGCCAAATGATATCCTTTTATTGTTTTCAGTAAAGTTATACCACTTCATAAGCACGCTGCTTGAATCGGGTCCAGTGAAATGGTAAAGCTGGTGCCGGCGGTTTTCACGGCTTTCGTAGGTCATTTGGCTACCGTAGCCTCCTATCCCTTTCCAGCTGTATTTGGCGCCCGATCCCGCCCAAAGGGAGCTCAATCCGAGCGGGATGGTATTATTTTCCATGGCTTCGGCCAATGTGAACCGTAATTTGAACGCTCGTTCCAGTTGACCGGCGTAGTACATACCCCGGATCACGGCTTCCGTCGGTTGGGCACCGTAAGTGCTTACAAGCGTGTTGAGCGGGCTTCCGATATGACCCGATCTGATCGCAGCAATGAGTCTGCCAAACTGCGCGGCCGACCTGTATTTCTGATAAGCCCTGATCCAGTAACTGCCATCGCAATTGAACCGCGCCTGAAAGTCTGGCGGGTTGTTGCGGGTTGAATCGATCTGGTCCAGATGGTAATCCAGCATATGAACGAAGGCACTGTCATAGGTCGCCTCGTCGGCCGTCCACATGTAGTCAGTGTGGTCGTCATTGGCCAGGTACAGCCTTTTTACGGGCTGTCCCTGGACGGCAACGCTTGCGAGAAGAAATAAAAATTGCAGTCTGAAATATTTCACGAATCTGTTGTTTTGACCTCCCACCAGTTAATTATAAAGCGGATTTTGGATTAATAGCGAATTCCTGTTGATCTCATCGAGCTTAATGGGAAGAAAATAGGCCCTATCACTCCAAGCGCGGTCCCGGACGCTGACAAAAGAATATTCCGGTTTGCTTTTCCCTTTTTTGTACCGGATATCTACGCCCTGCACATTCGTCGAAAATACCTTCGGAGCGATCATCCAGCGGCGAATGTCAAAGTAGCGCTGGTCTTCATACATCAACTCTATCTTCCGCTCGTGCCTGAGGTCTTCGCGTAGCGCCGCACCTGAGGAGCTGATAGGAGGTAAACCTGCCCGGCGACGCACGATATTGACGTATTTCTGAGCTTCCGCGGTTTCACCCAGCTCACTACAAGCTTCTGCATAGCTGAGCAGCACTTCGGTATAGCGGATAAACCGCCAGGGGAGATCCTGCTTCAAAAATTGTGTATTGACCGTCGGGTCAATGAACTTTCGTAAATAATAGCCGGTATAGGTACCGTCTTCTTTTGCCGCAAAGGAGCTGTTGCGTGTGTCAAGCCCGCCAAGAAATGAACCGTCCGCTTGCTGATAATAGCCCACCTGGATTACTCCAACAGGGTCGAGCGTTTGTGCGCCTGTCTGGCGGGTTTGCCACTTGGCGCCCTCGAAGAGAATGTTGGCATAAAAACGCGGTTCTCTGTTCACATAAGGATCGGCTTTGTGGACCGGGTTATTCCAGTCGAAGGCGCTGCCGTCTTTCATCTGAAATTCGTCGACAAATTGACTGGTCGGCGTATTGCCACCATAGCCAAAGTAGCCGTTCGGATTGTTGTAGCGGCCCGGATTGTATCCTTCGCCGGAATTTTGAACAAAGAACCGCACGAAAATATCCTCGCTGGTTTCTTTCGAAAGGAAAATCTGCTCATAGTTCTTCGCGACATCATCCGAAGCGCCGGGCTCCTTCTTGTAAAGATCATATACATTCAGATCTATAACAGCTTTGGCAGCATTCTTTGCTTTTTGCCACCTTTCGGCGCGGTTTCCGCCTACATAGCCGATAAACTCAGGATGCGCGTAGCTGCCTGCCCAGCTGGACTGACTGTGATAAAGGTCGCTGGCCGCATACAGGAGCACCCTTGCTTTCAGTGCGAGCGCGGCGCCTTTTGTCGCACGGCCTTTATCAGCACCTGCATGAGTATCGGGCAGTAGTCCGGCTGCCTTATCACAGTCGTCGGCTATAAACCGGATGCTCTCCTCAAAGGAGTTTCTCGGCACAAGCGGATCTTCATTGAGGCCATATGCCTTCGTAATGATGGGCACGCCTCCATACATCAGCAGCAGATTATGGTAATGATAGGCCCGAAGAAACAGGACTTCGCCTGTGAGCCTTTTTTTCAACGCCTCATTGTCATACGTATGCTTTTCCGCTTCCTGCAAAAACAAGTTACAGGCCCTGACACTCTTGTAAACCCAATCCCATGACATTTTCCAGGCACGCGGATGCACCCCGCTCAGGCCGAAATTGGGATCAAAAACCGAGTAATCACTGGGCGTAATGAGCGACTTGGTCACGTTGCTGCTGCCACCGTCAAAAGTCAGGATCGATTCATCGGAAAGGGAGGCCATCATCAGCTCGGTGAAGCCGTGCGGCAGATTATTGTAGATATTGTTGACAAATGTCTGCATCAACGCCAGATCATTCCAGACTGCATCACCACTGTATTCATTAAGCGGTTTTTTGTCCAAAAAATCATCATTACAGCTGCTGAAAGGGAGCAATGTCATTATCAGAGCCAAGGCATATAAAGTCTTTTTCATGTTCTGGGACCATTAAAATGTGAAGGAAACACCACCATTCAATACACGCTGAACCGGATAGCTGGAACCTGTGCTGTTATCCGATTCGGGATCGAAATCTCTCAGATCCGGTGAGTAAGTCAGCAGGTTATAGCCGCTGACGAAAAATCTCAGCGAACTCATCCGCACCTTGTTCAACAGCCTGGACGGGACATTGTAGGCCAGCTGCACGGTTTTAAGCCGCACATAGTCGGTGTTTCTGATAAATTGCGTGTTACCCTGGGTACGCCAGTATTCCTGAGAGCGATTAAATGCACGCGGCTCTTTTGAATCAGGGTTGGCCTCAGTCCAGCGGTTGTTGTAAAAATCCTGTAAAAAGTTTCCACTATCGCCAGAATAAGTATCAATATAACGGATAGCCCCAGTGGCGCCCTGGATTAAAATGGTCAGGTCAAAAGGACCGTAGGAAAGGTCCAGGTTGGTGCCTGCAGTAAATCTTGGAATATTAGTCTTATCATGTCTCACACGGTCATTGCCGTTGATTACCCCGTCATCGTTTACGTCTTTGAAAATCACATCACCAGGCCTGGCCCCCGTCCAGTGCGGGTAAGCGTCCACTCCTGCCTGATTTTTGAATATGCCGATGGCTTGATAATAAAGGTCATTGTCGGGGAAAGCAGGATTGCTCGGGATCGGCTTTCCGGTGGACTGCTGCCACTCGGGCCGTCCGGGAGATTCATCCCAAAAAGTGATCTTGTTTCTGGAATAGCTTCCATTAAAAGACACATTGTATTTGAATTTCTGAATCTGGCTTCGGTAACCAACATTGAACTCAAATCCGGAATTGCTGACCTTTCCAATGTTTTCCCGTGGCAAGGTCAGGCCGGTGGATGAGGGAACGGAGGCATTGCGCTGCCACAGGATCTGCGAGCGTTTGTTATTGAAGTAGTCAAATTCGACGTAAAGCTTGTTTTTGAACATGCCGGCCTCAAATCCGATATTAGCCTGATTGGCAACTTCCCAGGTGACGTTTTCATTGGGGATCCGGGTTTCACGGAGCAACTTATTTTCCTGCGTGACGCCAAGCACGTAGGTGGTGGAATTGTAGCCGTATGAGGACAGGTACTGCCACTCGTCTATGCGGTCATTGCCGGTCTGGCCCCAGGAGGCCCTTACTTTCAGATCGTTAGCCCACGATACGTTGTTTTTCCAGAATGGCTCCTCGGATAGACGGTAACCTGCTGATATTCCGGGAAAGAAGCCATATCTGCCACTTTTCGGAAAAATATATGATCCATCGTATCGCCAGACAAATTCCAGCAGCAGCTTTTCGGAAAGGTTGTAATTAACTCTTCCGAAATAGTTCAGACGAGCGTTCTCGTAGGCGGAGCCGGTATTATCCTTGTTGATATCTCCGCCGGCGAAGAGCTGATCCAGACTGGTAGAGACAAAATAGCGTCTGAATGCAGAGAAGCTGTTACCCTGCCCTTCCCGCGATTCGATCCCCGCCATGACCTTAATGGCGTGTTTTCCAATATTTTTTCCATAGGTCAAAATACCGTTGAGCAGCACATTCTGGTTATCCTCAGCCCATTGTTGCAGCCGCGGGTCGTCAAAACCTTTCTTTCCCCTGACCAGCAGCGGCTTGCCATTAGCATCGTAGGTACTTCCATCCCACGAATACAAGTACCAGGGTGTTTGCCAGTTTTTGCGAAAGCGGAAGGTCTTATCAAAACTGGCGTTCCCGCTGAATGCCAGGCCGGTAACGAACGGGATCTTGACGTCAACCCGCAGGTTACTGTTAAAAACATACTGCTTGTCCCTGTCATAGCCGGTAGCATCGGTGCTGGTAACGGCCGGGTTATTGCCCTGCTCCACGTCGGGGCCGGGTGTACCGTCTGGCCAATAAGCATGTTTCCCTGGATCAGAGCGCATCAATCCGGAGAAAATATTACCACTCCCCTGCGTGGGCAAATTTCGGTTTTCGATCCGGCCCGACACGTCAAATCGCACGCTGATGTGATCGGAAATAGTGCCGTCGATGTTACTTCGAAAATCGAATTGCCTGTATTTGGTTGAGCTTTTATAATAGTAACCGTCCTGAAATTTAGACCCGAGGTTCATGAAATAACGAATCTTTTCGGTGCCTCCTGTCACGGTCGCATTGAGGTTGTTTTGCCTTGAACGAGGTTTTAATACTGCTTTAAACCAATCGGTATTCGGATGTCCCCACGGGTCGGAACCATCCCTGAATTTCTGGATTTCATCAGCACTGTACCGCTGCTGACGGTTGTTGTAAACGTCTATTTCGTTGAGCATCGTAGCATACTCACTCGAACTGGCCATTTTTGGTAGTCTTGTAGGCTGGTTAAATCCATCGCTGTAATTGAAACTGATTTCAGGCTTACCGACTTTCCCCCGTTTGGTAGTAATCAAAATCACGCCATTCGCTGCCTGTGATCCATATATCGCTGCCGAGGCGTCTTTTAAGACCGTCAGACTTTCAATGGTGTTGGGGTCAATCCGGTCCAGAGAACGGCCAGGTATGCCGTCGACAATGACCAGCGGGTTATTGTTTCCGAGCGAATTGGTGCCGCGTATCCTGATTTCCGAACCGTCCCTGCCTGGTTCTCCGCTACGCTGCACAGCAGTGACGCCCGGTAATCTTCCCACCAGCGCATTACTGACATTGACAGCGGGCGTTTTCACGATTTCTGAACCTTTCACTGAAACGATAGAACCCGTGATGGTGGCCCGTTCCTGGGTGCCGTAACCAACCACCAGCACTTCTTCGAGCGATTTCTGGTCGACCTTTAAACTAACGTCCAGCTGTGTACGTTTGTTGATCTCAATTTCTTGCGCGATATACCCAACGAAGCTAAACACGAGTGTCTCGGTGCCTAAGGGAACTTCCAGAGCGTAGTTGCCTTCCGTATCGGTGATGGTTCCCTGCTGTGAGCCCTTGATCACTACACTGACGCCTGGCAGCGACTCATTCTTTTCGGCATCGGCCACCCTACCCCGGACCATCATCTGTCGAACCTGAACGCTGGCAAGCGGATCTTGCTTCAACACGTACGACTGCTGCCGGGCTATCGATACCGACGCATTGGGCTGAGTAAGGCGTTGGACCTGGTAGCTGATCTCTTTGACGAATTTTTTCTTTGTAATAATGTAGCCGCCATTGCGCGTTTTTTTGGGTTCCAGGCCAAATGGTTTTAGGATCCGGTTCAGATTGTTTTCCAGCGATGCGCTCCATTCCACTGCCTGGGCAGGTGCGGTACGGCCTTCAACAAGCTGATCCAGGAAAATGATGTCTGTTTTATAGTGTTCTTTGAGGGATTGGATCAAATCTTTGAGCGGTTTCTCCGCCGGTTTGGAAATGTCTGGCTGCTTTGCGGTGGTCTGGACAAACGCAAGGCCCTGGGCCATAGCCGCAGGCACGACACACGACAAGAGCGCGAAGAGAAGCATTGGTAGTCGACTTTTCATAATACTTGGTGTTTAATAGGAGTAAGTGGGAGAATTAACCTGAATGCGGTTGCCCGAGCGGATATAGGTCAGCGATGATGCATCCATGAGGATTTCCAGCAGTTCATCCGCATTGTGAGCGGTAAATGATCCTGATACGGTCCACTTGCCCAGTTCTGGGTCAGGGATTACCAGGTCGAGTCCGTAGGTATCCTTAAAAAGCAGTGAAATCTCCGTAAGGCTGGTGTTCTCAAAAACAAACCGGTTGTCGCGCCAGGCCGACAGACTTTCCGGGTTACGAACCTTTTGTAACAGGGCGCTACCGCGGCTGTCGAATTTCACCAGTTCACCAGGCTTCATCATGATTGCTTTGGAGGTAGGCCCCTCTTTGTAGCGAAGCTGGACCTTGCCCCGGTTCAAGACCACTTTTCCACCGACGCCCCGGTTGTAAACGGCGAACTCCGTCCCGAGCACAAGCACCTCAAAGTTTTGATCCGTCTTGACCACAAAGGGTTTGTGATCCCAGGTGTGCTTGACAGAAAAAACCGCTTCGCCATGCAGTATGACCTCACGCCGGGCGGCAATAAACCCAAACCGCGGGACTGCAATCGACGAGTTAGCATTTAATGTAACGGAGCTACCATCCGGCAAGGCAACCTGCCGTGTTTCGCCATAATGTGTGTGATAAGTTTTGTTAAGGATCCTGTTTCGCGACTGCCATGCCAGTAGCGTCATTAAAACAATTGCGGCGGCGGCTTTCCAGGGTAATTGCGAGAAAATCCTTGTCGGCGAGCTGCTTCTTGCGCGTAAGACGCCGCGCCCGGGCGCCATCGCTTCGGACATACGCTGGGCGTGACGCGCCATCGCCTGTTCCACATCGGTGAGGTATTGGGGCTGATAGCTTTCCCAGGCGTGCAGCCATTCGTAGAACTGCTCCCGGTGCTCGGGGTCCTTTGCCCATTGGTCGACGATCTGTCGTTGAATTGGTGAAACCTGTCCGGAAAAATAGCTGAACAGCAATTCCTGTGTGATTTGTGTTTTCATGGTTTGTTGATTTATGTCAGAAGCCACCCAATGCCTGCCAGGCCAGGAAGATTACCAATAACGGCCACCTTCTTTTCACCCATTCGCGGACGTGGTGAATCGCACGGTACATGTGTACTTCGACAGTCCTGGTCGACAAGTTCAGCTCTGCGGCAATCTCCGCATACCTTTTGCCTTCGAACCGGTGCATCAGATAAACCTGTCTGCGTTTGACCGGCATGGCATGGATCGCCTTCTCTACATCGTGGTACAATTCTTCATACTGGGCAATCGTGTCGGGCTGCTGGTCGGCACGCATGGGTAGCCATTCCGCGCGGTCCAGCGAAGCGCTTCGTCCCATTTCCTGTCGTACGTAATCAAAAGCCCGGTTGCGTACGGCAGTGTACAGAAATGCGCGATACGAAACTTCGATAGTCTGAAACAGTTGTCGGGAGTGAAATTCGTAGAAAAGGTCTGAAACGATATCTTCGGCGATTTGCTTTGATGAAACAAACCTGACGGCGTGGCTGCAAAGGGGCTGATAATATTGCTGAAACAGAATCGACATACCAAGGGCCTGGTCGCCGGCAAACGCGCGCCTGATCAATAGTTCCGGATCCGAGTTCCTGGAAGCAAGCTCTTTCTTGCTGTCATCATCCATGGCCACCGGCCCGGCAGGCGGCTCGCCTCCCGGTTGAAAATACAACTGTTTAACCTGACCCATACCTGTGCAGTGAGAAGTTGATAAGAGACTTTTTGAGTGCTTTAAACAGAGACGTTTGGCGAAGGCAAAACACTTATGTCCCTTTCAAATTGTTCGTGCTTGGCCAGAGCACGGCGGATGTATTATTGCATTTTTCCCCTTAAACGGGCCATTCAGGCATTTTTCCCGTCTGCTGCGTTGATATTTTTTAAACGTCCATGATCAGCACCTGCCCGCCAGGTGATCTAACAGCTGCAGTTGGAAATTACCGGCAAATCAGCCGGGGACGCAAACACCGCAGGCCGGCTTACACTAAGCCGGCCATGCGTAAAAGAAGATGACATGATTGACGGATAGAGACGTGACTTTCACCTCAACGCCCAATGCTAGTATTCAAAAAAATCCAGGTCTTTTCCATGCGTCTCGCGACTGCTGAGCACAGAATATATCCCGATGACAAAACAGATTACGCCCACCGCTGCGCCTGCTCCCGTTACGGAAAAAAGGCCTTTAAAGAATCCAAAGGAAGTGGTCATCAGAACAACCATTCCCCTGACCATGTTGGGGATCGTCGTAGCCGCGGTCGCTCTCAGGTTAGTACCGAACTGCTCGGCCCCGATGGTTACAAACATGGCCCAATAGCCAATTCCAAAACCCAGAAGCAACATCGTTCCGTAATGCATGTTAACAGTTTGCAAGCCACCGAATAAATAAAATGCACTCGCAAAAAGGGTCAACAGCATCAGTAGCAATACGGCCTTTCGCCGCGAACCGAGCCACTGGCTGATGAACCCGCTCGCAATATCGCCGGCCGACAGACCAACGTAGCACCACATGATCGAAAGTCCGGGCTGGATGGCTGGCTGAATGCCAAGAGCGTCACCAAATTCATTGCTGAAAGTGGCCAGAATGCCTATCACAAACCAGGTAGGCAGTCCTATTCCAATACATCGCAGATAGCGTCCAAGCCGATCCGCATTGGTAAACAAGGAGAAAAAATTGCCTTTCCGGATATGCTGATGTTCTTTCAGATTCTGAAAAACACCTGATTCAAATACACCTACCCGTAAAAGTAGCAGGCCAATACCCATCCCGCCTCCAACCAGGTACGCCGTGCGCCAATCAAACCATTCGGCCGTAAAGTAGGCAAATACAGCTCCAAGCAAGCCAATGCCTGCTACCAGTGATGTGCCAATGGCGCGCAGTTTGCTGGGTAGAATTTCCGAAACCAGCGTAATGCCCGCGCCTAGTTCTCCTGCCAGGCCAATACCGGCAATAAAACGCAGGAGTTTATACGCAACAGGGCCCTGGACAAATCCGCATGCGATATTGGCCAGCGAGTAAGTCAGGATAGAACCAAACAGCACGGTCAGGCGGCCTTTTTTATCACCCAAGACTCCCCAAAGAATGCCTCCGAGCAGCAGGCCCGTCATCTGCCAGTTCAGGATTGCTGCCCCTACCTCTGAGACCTCGGATTTACTTAACCCAAGGTCGTTCAGACTCGGAATCCTTACAATACCAAAAAGTAATAGATCATAAATATCGACAAAATAACCCAGCGCAGCCACGATAACCGGCACGCTGAAAAGGTGTTGTAAATTCGTTTTAGGCATCATCCCGTCACTTTTGCTACAAGCCTGGTGCGGTCCTGATAAATACCTGCAACCTTATCCATATTTTTTTTGAGTTGGGCTTTTGCCTTGCCATAGTCCTTCCAAACTCCCCGCAATCGCTGGGTCACCTGCTCTGCTGTGGTGTCGTCTATTTCAAAAACCCAGTCATCAAAGCCCAGATCATAATACATCTGGCCCTTGATCGTGTCTTCGGGTTGACGCAGGTAAAAGCATGGTGTACCATTTGCGGCGGCAATAATCGGTGAATGGCATTCCAGGCTCAGCACGGTATGCGCTTTGGCATAAACCGATGCTGCCTCATCAGGTAGCCAGTATCCACGTTTCACCACAAACGGCTTGACGTCAGCAGGCAGCGGGTCGATGAGCAGCTCATCCATAATTTCTACCTCGTAGGTCATTTCAGGACAGACCAGCACCTTATTGCCCGTCTCACGCACCCAGGCAATCATGGCTTGCCGAAGCTTGGCATGATCTATTTCCTTGTACTTTTCGTTGGTCTCTTCTACCTGCTTAATCTTTTCGGCGCTCCACCCATTGTTGTTCGCATTGAACTTATGATATGGCGTATAACGCAGGCGCGGCACGGCGCAGATAAACTTTCTGTCCTCCAATCCATTTTCCTTTAAGAAAGCAGCAGCTTTCTGGTCATTCCGGATATGGATAAAAAACGTCGCATCCGGGGCAAACTTCACGTGTTCGCCTTCAATTCCTACCTTTTTCAAATGGTCGATAGACTTGGTTTCCCGTGTAAAGATGAAGGAGGCTTTCTTTAAAATTTCCTGATGGTAAGGGCTCGGATTTTCGAGCGTGGCCCCATAAATACCGAAAGGCTTGCTGGTATGCTTCATCCAGCTCGCCAGGTTATCGGCCCCCACCAGCAGCGGGCCCGAGCCGTGGATCATCACGTCTGCCTTCGCAAATGCCTCGGTAATTTCGGGGTTCTCCACATCTTTTTCCTTTGTGACGCCACCATAAATGATTTTCACCTTTGGAAAATTGTCGTTAAGCAGTTTCTTGACTTCTGCTCCATTGCTTCTTTTCCAAAGTATAATCGTTGACTGCGGCATATAAGTCTCCAATACATGCAGCAGCCCTGGCGTATGACCAATATCACCGATGTTCACATCCTGCCAGCCTGATACCAGCAAAATAGTTGGATTGGCTTTCCGGGCGGCCTTGGCAAGCAATGGAGTAAGCATTGAGCCAGCTGCAAGCAAACCGGCCTGATTGATAAAATGTCTGCGATTCATATGAATTTCTTGTATTTTAAGGAGATGGCTGCCAGCAGCCATCGTCCGTTGAGCTCTTTCAGTTCGTATAATTAATGATTTCAGTATCCCGGATTTTGGGTCAGTTTTGGATTGGAATCCCGATCACTTTGGGGAATCGGCAACAATACATGGAATGGCTGGATCGTAGGATTGCGGCCAAAGCTGGTTTCAGCTTTAACGGCGTCCAGCAGCCGTCCGGTACGCACCAGATCAAATCGCCGGCTGCCTTCAAAAACCAGTTCTAATCTGCGTTCGAGCCACACCGCTTCTTTGAATGCCTGGTAGGTCAGGCCGGTCAACTTATCCAGCCCTGCGCGCTGTCTCACTTTGTTTAATGCCGCATATGCCTCGGGTGTCGGGGCACTACTGACTTCATTGAGGGCTTCTGCATACATCAGTAACACGTCCGCATAACGGAGAATAGGGACACTGGTACCCTCTCCCGGATTGGTCTTCGCTGTTTTGTCCCACAATTTTTGAAAAGCAACAGCCTTTGTGGGGTCTGGGTTATCAATCGAGAGGTTTGTCGTCGCTCCATTGAATACAAACGATGTAAGGAAAGTGACGGCTTTGCGCTTGTCTGCGGCAGAATAGGCGTTGAAAAGGCTGGCCGTGGGCCGCGCAATACCAGCCCCACCGCCCGGGTAAATGGGTGCCGACCGCACACCAAATCCCCTGCCTAGGTTGTGCCCTCTTATATCGGTGAGATATTGTATTTCGATGATATTTTCCTTTCCGCCACGTGCGGTTAAAGCAAAAGCATCACTAAAATTTTCATACAAATCATATACACCTGAGTCGATTACTTCTTTTGCTTTTGCAACTGCTTGCGCCCAATAAGGAGAACCATTGGTCGATCCGGCGCGGGTCAGGTACACCTTTGCCAGCATTCCCTTGGCAGCCCCTTGCGTCATCCTCCCCGATTCGGACACAGGATAGGTCTTTGGCAGCACAGCCTCCGCTTCTTTTAAGTCAGCTTCTATTTGCTCGTAAACCTTCTCCATGGGATCCCGTTCTACATTAAGTCCGTCAAGAGAAACGGTTTCGCTGGTGACCAGAGGAACATCTCCGTATAGTCGCACGAGGTTGAAATAGTGTAATGCCCGCAAAACCTTCGCCTCAGCGATATAACGGCTTTTCAATCCCTCGTCCATAGGGATGTCCTTCAAGCGGTTTATCACAATATTGGACCGGTTAATAGCGATATAAGCAGGCGCAAATGAACTAATGATCGTGTTGGTGGACACCAGGTTATAGCGCCACAACAAGGGCCTGTCAGCCGCCCCGGTCAAAAATGGAATGGCGTCATCGGTCGAGGTCATATCAAGACTTTGATCGATCGGTGCGTTCATCACTGCATAAGCCGCACCCAAGGCCGCTTCGGCATCTTCGGCGGTTTTAAAGAAGGTCACATCGGTCAGGTTCGCAACCGGACCCAGGTCGAGCTGCTCTTCGCAAGACAGAGTCAGCAAAGAAAGGACTGCAATGAGGTACTTTTTCATATAGTTTTGCTATTAAAATCGAAGATTAAGACCGACAAGCAGGGTTTTTGCCGTAGGATAAGCACCGTAATCCAGTCCCTGGCTCAGCGAGGAAGATCCAAATCTGTTGACCTCAGGATCATAACCGGTGTAGTTTGTAAAAGTGAACAGGTTTTGAGCTGTCACATAAATCTTTGCCGATCCAATCGACAAGCGGTCCAGCATGCTTTTAGGCAGGTTGTACCCCAGCGAGATATTCTTTACCCGCAAATATGCCCCATCCTCAACTTGAAAGTCAGAAAGAATGCGTGCGCCACCTCCCGCATTGGCACGCGGAATGGTCGTGCTGGGGTTATCCGGTGTCCACCGGTCGAGCGCGCGTGCGGATTGGTTGTTACCTCCCGTCAGGTTAACCAGGTCAAACGTGCCGTAATTAAGAATGCTGTTACCCGAGACACCTTGCAGGAAGATATTAAGGTCAAACCCTTTGAAGGAAAATGTGTTGTTAAGCCCGCCGAACAGCTTCGGATTAGCGTTGCCAATCACAGCACGGTCGACATCGTTAACGATCCCGTCTCCATTAAGGTCCTTGTAACGCAAATCGCCTGGCTTGGCATTTTTCTGCGCAGACGCATCCACCTCAGCCTGGGATTGAAAAATACCATCGGTCACCCGGCCATAGAAGTTACCCAGCGGGCTGCCAACACGCAATAGAATCGGGTTTACCGCGGTCGCAAAAATCAACGCATCAGTCCCCGCGGTAAATTCCTGCCGACCATCAAGGGTAAGGATTTTGTTTTGATTAAAAGTCAGGTTAAAGTCCGACGTCCATCGGAAACCCGCCTGCCCAGCCTTGCTGATATTGATGGTAGTCAAAGAAAGCTCAATCCCTTTATTCTGAACACTCCCGATGTTTTTCAATGTCGAGGTAAAACCCGAGGAAGTAGGAACAGTCACATCAAAAAGAAGGTCGGAGGTTTTCTTGATATAATAGTCGGCTGTAAGTTGAATGCGGTTATTAAGCATACCGACGTCAACACCCACATCAAATTGCGCGTTGCGTTCCCAGCGGAGGTCGGGATTAGCGATGCCGGCCGTAGTGGCTCCGGAATTCAGCACGCCGCCCAGCACATATGGGTAGTTTGTGATGTTGGCCAGGAACCGGTAATTACCGATTTCCTGATTTCCTGATAAACCATAGCTGACGCGCAGCTTGGTGTCGGAAAACAGTGTTTGGCTCTTCATCCACTTTTCATTCGCTACTTTCCAGGCGATCGCCCCCGAAGGAAAGAAACCAAATTTGTTGCTGGTCCCAAAACGAGAGGAACCGTCCCGCCGCCCGGTTAGCGTGAATAAAAACCGGTCGTCGAAACCATAGTTCACCCTTGCCAGATACGACAGCAGTCGCCATTCGCTGGCCCCCGATCGTGGCGCAACAAGCGAAGATCCGGCAGACAGGTTATTAAAAGATGAAAAATCATTTGGGAATGTGTTGGCACTGGCCGTTACATTCTCGGTTGTAAGCCCCTGAGTAGTGTAACCGAGCAACGCATTAAACGAATGGCGTTCCGATAATTTTCGGGAATAGTTAAGCGTATTTTCGTTGAGCCATCCTACGCTTTGAGTAGCGCTCACAGAGGCGGTCCCCCCCGTGCTAGCGCCAGCCAATGACAACCTCGTGCTGTAATTATTGCCCTTCGATGCTTGTAGATCTGCTCCGAAACTTACACGCAAATTGAGCCCCTCTACAATCTTGTAGTCTACATACGAGTTTGCCAGAATGCGAAAAAGAGCATTTTGCGCCGTAATTTCATTGGCAATTGCCACAGGGTTGTCTACCGAATACCCATTGAGCGTGCCCAGGTTTTTGTAATAAGTCCCGTCATTGTTGAAGACTGGAAAGGTAGGTGCATAGCTCAGCGAGGCACTAGTCACACCTCCTCCTGCATTTCCGTCTACCTCGGTTCTTGCATTGTTCCCTTTCGTATAGGCGCCAAGCAGGCTCACTCCCACGCGGACTCTTGATGAAATATCATTGTCCAGATTCGCCCGCAGGGTGTACCGTTTGAAATAAGAGTTCAACACAATGCCCTTCTGATCGTAATAACCAAAGGAAACCGCATACCGCGTCTTTTCCGAACCGCCCGAAACACCCAGCTGATGGTTTTGAATCGGGGCATTTTGAAGCACTTCGTCCTGCCAGTCGGTGCCAGCTCCCAATGTAGCGGGAAGGGGCCGGTCAGCACTGCTTCCGTCGAAATAGGGTTTTCCTCCATTGTTAGTCTGTGCTTCATTGACAAATTCAGCGAATTGGCGTGCATTAAGCAGCGGTATCTTGCGCCGAACCGACTGGCTGCCGTAATACATGTCGTAAGTTATGACCGTCTGACCCGCTTTACCTCTCTTGGTAGTCACCAACACGACCCCATTCGACCCACGGGAACCGTAAATCGCTGTCGCACTGGCATCTTTCAGTATCTCGATCGACTCGATGTCATTCGGGTTAATGGAATTCAAACCCGTTGTCGGAAACCCGTCGATGACATACAAGGGATCATTGCTCGCATTGACAGAGCCTGAACCCCGGATCCGGATGGTGGCTTCTCCCCCTGGCCTGGCGGAGTTTTGTACTACCTGCACGCCGGTGGCCCGTCCCTGCAATGCGCGGTCAAACGAAACGATCGGTGTAGCTTTAATGTCTGTTTCTCCGACTTTGGCTACCGCACCGGTCACATCCGACTTCTTGACAGTTCCGTAGCCTACCACTACCACTTCATTCAATGATTTATCGTCGGATACCATATTGATATCCACAACAGACCGATTACCGAGGGCGACTTCCTGGGACTGGTAACCTACAAAAGAGAAGATCAGCACTACATTGTTGTCGCCGGGCACTTCCAGCCGGTACACGCCGCCAGGGTCTGTCGTTGTGCCGCGTTGCGTGCCTTTCACTACCACACTGACGCCCGGCAGGCCGCTTCCGGACTCATCCTTGACGGTTCCCGTAACAATCTGGTCGGCAAGCGCCGTGCCAGTGGCTTCCTCTCGCATGCTTTGTCCTGTGCTATTGTCCTTCAATAGCGCAATCTGCTTGCCGGTTACCTCGAAACGAATGTGTAGCGGATGAAAAAGCTCCTCTAATACCACTTTAAGACTGGCGGAACGCGCTTCCAGCTTGACCCGCTGATTGAGCGGAATTTCATTAGGGTTAAAGACAAACCGTACTCCGGCCGTTTGTTCCAGCCGGTGAAGCGCGTCTTTTAAAATGATGGTCTGAGAATTTAAGGTTACTCGCTGGTCAAGTATTTCCTGCCCTATTGCGTCGTGCGCATAGGTAACGCCGACCATCAGGATGGTCAGCAGCAGCTGGGAAACCGAGAATCGCATAAGCGCACGAACTAGCCGGTGTTGATTGTAATAAAATCGCATAATCCATAAGGTTTTTCTCATGGATGGCGTGCACTTCCGATAGATACTGTTTTTTTCAGTAATATTTTAAGAAAAAATATACCTATCGTCTGATAATCTTGATTATCAGCTTATTGGCAGCCGACGCTATGAATTACGATCTGACCGTCGACGATTTCATAAGAGGATCTGGTAACGGTACAGATTAGTTTCAACTGAGAAAAGAGCGATTCACCCGAAAGGTCGGCTGTCATGTAACAGTTATCCATTGTCAGGCGATCGAAGACTACATTTAAACCGTAAGTCGCTTCCAGCTGCGTAAACACTTCCGCGATGGGTGTGTTTTCAAATTTAAATGCATTCGGCTCTACCATGGTCAGCGCGGTGGGCTGCGCTACAACGCTTTTGACTAAATGACCTTCCAGGGTTGCGTAAGAAACCTGCTGATTAGCTGTGAGAATGACACCCGGACGCTCCTTTTGTTTGCTCTTGCGGGCTGTCTCGACATCAGTCAGTCGATAAACGGAAACACGTCCCGATTTCACCTCCACTTTGGCCTGGGAGGCGCCTTCAATTGCGCTGACCATAAAACTGGTGCCCAGCACCTGCGTCGAAACGGTGCTGGTATAAACCCAGAATGGTTTTTTAGGATTTCTTGCAATAGTAAAAAAAGCCTTACCCTGAAGATAAATCTCTCTGCTATCACCCTGAAAATGTGCCGGATACCGGATTGTACTGTTCGGATATAAATCCACGATGCTGCCATCCTCCAATGTGATCCTTTGCGGCGTTGCGGAAGTATTGGTCATCTTCTGCGCATTGTCGACGAGTGCCGGATTGATCTGCCGTAGCCGGGAGATCACCTGCTGGTCGGAATTCTTAAAAAAGCGGACACCAAAATATGCAAAACTCACCAGGAGCAATATCGAAGCGGCAACCCGAAATGTGGTTTTGCGCCATAGGCTCACAGTCCGGGCTGGCCGCTGCCGGACAACATGATCCACAATCCCCTGCAATGTTTCGCCGGAAACGGCCGAATCCTGCTCTTCAAGCGCTTCCAGGAATGCACGCGCTACCTGTATCTTTTCCCGTTTATCCGGATTGGCAGCCACCCAGTTTTCCCAAAATTGCTCAGCTGTCGGATCGCGCAGGATTACCCATTGCCTGAAAAGCCCGTCACGGGAGAGTTCGTCAATCGTTAATGCCCTGTAATCGGTTTGCATAGCGTCGTAAGTTCATTCTATAAAGTAGATGGCAAAATAGCCTGCCAGATACTGCTTGTTCACGATAATTTAAAAAGTAAGCAGACCCCAATCGCCTTTCAACAGCAATATCATCGGCCAATATTCGCGCATGGACGTGTATGCTGTCTGCAAAAGGTTCGACACGGACTGGGGATTGACATTCATGATCTGTGCAATTTCATCGCGTTCAAGGTTCTGGTAGTAGCGCAGGTAAATGACCTCCCTCTGCCTTTTGGGTATCTTGGCAAGCGCATGCTCGATCCGCTCCTTCGTCTGCGCAAGGCTTTCGTTTTCGATCAATGTCCATTCCGGGGAAAATTCGACGAAATTACCGTCGTTTTCAAGGTCGGCCGGTTGCTCATCGCGCAGTATTTGTTGCCTGTATGCTTCCCTGAGCACCCGTTTGCGGACCGAACTCAGGAGGTAGGCCCGAACACTTTCGGGAACCGTGACGCGCTCCCGTCGATTCCAGATTTCGATAAAAACTTCCTGCACGCAATCCTTTACAAACGCCTCGTCCCGAACGAACTTCAGACCGTAATTCAATAGCGGATTAAAATACTGACGGATCAAAGTGCCCAACGCCAATTCACTACCATCTTTCAGGTGCTGCCAGAGCACCCTGTCAGAATGACCAGGATATGGTGATGGGTTCATATACAGGATGCGGGTTGGTCTACGCAGGTAAAAGTAAGATAGGGGTGCGATATAATGCCTTTGGCAAAAAGTATAGGTTAACTTAAAGCAAAGAGAGGTAGTTTTTTAGGCTACCTCTCAGATCAATGGCGTGTCAAAAAAGATTAATTATAGCCCGGATTCTGTTTCAGTGATGATTTTCCGTTTTTAGTGCTTAGGTCAATCTGGCGTTGCGGGATCGGGAAATATTCATTTACTCCCTTCACAAAATTTCCTCCGTTTACGTCCGGGGTCACCTTACTTTCGCTGGCTATGTAAGCATTCAATACCTGGTCGGCGATACCCCACCGTGACAAATCAAAAAAGCGGTGACCCTCCATGGCAAATTCCAGTTTTCTTTCAAAATAGATTGCCTTCAATGCACCTTCCTTACCCTTCGCAGCGAAAGCACCAGCAGGATACACGGCTATCTTATAGTTTGCGGCAGGTGTGGTAGTGAAACCGGCCATGGGTTTGCCGGCATCTTTATACAAGTACACCATACTTTCAGGCTTAGCGGCACGCGCACGCACCTGGTTTACGTACTCCTGAGCTTTTGCCAGGTTATTCAGTTGCGCTTCTGCCTCTGCGGCCATTAGCAGCACATCAGCAAACCGGATGAGCTGGATGTTGATGGCGGTGCCAGGCGCCCATGAATGTTGGTCAGAGTACTTGTCCTGCGTGGCCTGCCAGTAAACGTTTTTCTTGGGCGAATAAGGACCCGCATAACTCTGATCACGAATCCAGGCTTGTCCCGGGTGATTGCCCCAGTCCAGGTACGGGATGCCGCGGCGTCCGATAGTCCAGTCGATACGCGGATCCAGCGGCCTGGAAGCATCCGGTGTAAATGCCGCAGTCGATGCGATGCCCATGTCGTTCTTGAGAGGAGTCGCATTGTAAGTATCTACCAGAGGCAAACCATTGGCATCGGTCTGGAATGAATTGGCAAGGTCCAAACTTGGCTGAAAAAAACCGCAGCAGCGAAGCGGCGAATTGTAGGGAAAGTTGAGCATTCCCCCGGTATTTGCGTTATCGATCGTGTTTGTACCATCATTGGCCGCCATTTGCACGGCAAATACCGACTCTGACATATTCTTTTTAGCAGCGTCGAAATTATCCTGAAACCGCGGCATCAATGCATATTTAACGCCGCCAGCGGTAACACCTTGCTCAATAACCAGGTCGAAGACAGTTTTTGCCTCGGCAAACTTTTTCTCATACAAATAAGTCTTGGCAAGATAAGCGGCAGCTGCCCACTTGTTGGCACGCCCCACCTCGCTTTGAACCGCAGGCAAATTATCCATGGCGAACTTGAAATCCGCTTCGATGTTTGGCCAGATGTCGGCCTCATTGGTGACCGTGCTTGGATCAACCGTTTTTTCATCAATCCATGGCACCATATTGAACATTTTCTTTAATTCTGAATAATAATGTCCACGCAGAAACCTGGCTTCGGCCTCAAAAACCTTTTTCTCCGAATCGGAAATCCCCGTTGTAACAAGCGGGATGAATTTCAAAACCGTATTGGCACGATTGACGCCTTCGTAGACGGCTTTCCACTTGCTATTGAAAAAACCGTTGCTTGGGCCTGCGCTATAAATCATAATCGAATTGATTCCAGGCTGATCGGCACCGTCGCTTCCTTTTTTAGCATCCCCGCCAGCGATACTGCCATAAATCCAGTTATCCGCTGACGCGTCCCACGCATTGGCGGCACCTACTCCATGTCCGTCGAGTGCTGCGTAAGCCCCGATCAACAAGTTTTTGAGACCAGGCTTTGTATTGAGCTGAGCGTCGCTGAGAGAACCCAGCGCCGGTTTATCTAAAAAGTCGTCCTGGCAGGCGAAAGAAATCAAACCCAGCGCGACAATGAATGTTATTTTACAAAACTGAATTGTTTTCATCTTCTTTCAATATTAGGATTATTAGAATGTCAGATTTAAGCCAACCAGAAACTGGCGGGTATTCGGATAAACACCTTCATCCAAACCAAAAGCCGTTGATCCTGTAACCTGGCTTTGTCCCACTTCCGGATCGGGCCCGGAGTATTTGGTGATCGTAAAAAGGTTAGCGGACTGGATGTAAATCCTCGCTTTTTCGATGCGCAGTTTACTAACCAGGCTTGCTGGCAAGGTGTATCCGATTTGTGCATTCTTGGCGCGCAGGTACGAGCCGTTTTCGACATAGTAGGAGTTCGGCACGTTGGTCGTGCTGAACGAACCCGTATTTTCCTGAATTGGTGCTTTTGCATTCATGCGATCCGGCGTCCACGAATCATACAAGGCAGTCTTACTTTTCGCCCCCTGAAAGTTGGCGTAGAAGTCGTTCCACCATTTCAGGTTATTCCAGATCTGATTGCCCTGGACACCATAAAAGAAGATACCGAAGTCAAAGCCCTTGTAAGTCGCCCCCACGTTCAGTCCATAGCTGAACTTAGGACTCGGGTTACCAAGGAACGCGCGGTCGTCGGCTGTAATAATGCCGTCACCGTTTGTATCCGCATAACGGAAGCGCCCGACTTTGACTTCACTTTGATAAACAACGGCAGCATTCCCGGAAATTTCCCTCGCCTTCGCATTTGCCTGATCAATTTCTTGCTGCGAATCCCAAAAGCCATCAACCTTATAACCGTAAAACTGGCCAATCGAGTGATCCACCGCATTGCGGATAATGGTGCTTCCGTTAAAGCGGCGACCTTCCTGATCGAAATAAGTAACACCATCGGTAATCTTAACAATCTCGTTGTTGTAAGTGGTCAGGGTGGCTGTGGCGTTTATTTTCAGGTCTTTATTGATGGCTTTCTCCGCGTAAACGGACATATCGATACCATGATTTTTCATAGCCCCGATATTGACCGCCGGAGCCGTGCCCTGGCCAACAGTCCCCGCAAGTTCCGGAGAGAACAAGAGGTCCTTGATGTTTTTCTGATAATAGTCAATCGTCAGATCGATGGCACCGCCCAGGAACTGTGCATCGATACCAATGTTGGAGTTGATATTCTTCTCCCATTTTGCCGACGGGTTGCCTACACGGGTCCTCTGAAATCCGAGCACGGTACTATTGCCTGTCCCCTTAATGTCATAGAAAGAATGGCTACGGTTCTGGCCATACGTCGTAAATGCGTTGGCGGTAGCAATATTGAACTGGTTTCCCATAATCCCATATCCGCCGCGGATTTTCAAATCCGTTAACCAGCTTACATTTTTAGCGAATTCCTCCTCCTTAATACGCCACCCGGCACTAACAGCGGGAAATACGCCGTATTGTGAGACAAACTTGGATGAACCATCGCGACGCACCGTGGCGCTTAACAAGTAGCGGTCCTTGAAGCTGTAATCAATCCGGCCGATGTAGGAAAACAACGCTTCCGCAAACCTGTTGCTATAATTGGTCGGAGTGCCCGAGCCTGTTGAAAGGCTGGCAAAATTTGGGTCGAACGAAAAATAACCCTGTGTTACGCCCCCAACTTCGCCGCCCGATGAACTGAAAGCCTCCGTCCCGACAAGCACTTTGAAAGAATGTAGTTCCTTGAAAGTCTTTTCGTAAGTGAGCGTATTAGTCCACGTCCAGTTGTAGCCTCTGTTGGCATATTCAGAATAAGAGTTTGTGGGATTATTCTCCGAATTCTCCCATTCGGGATAGGTAAATGTATTTCCCGCCGAAGAATACAGTGTACCTCCAAAGCTTGAACGGGCCGTAAAATCTTTCAGGAAGTCAAATTCAACATACATGTTTCCCAGAATCCCGTTGCTTGAACCTTTGTCGTTTCTGGCGCGGTCGCGCAGGGCAACCGGATTCTTCGTGTTGCCAAACCCATTATATGAGCCCGCGTAATTGCCATTCACGTCGTAGACGGGCACAATCGGCTGGGCGCGAAAGGACATCCCGATTGCCCCATCTTCGTTCAGGATAATGCTCCTTGGGTTGTCCACGAGAGAAAGGGCTATGTTCTCGCCAATCCGGATGTGCTTGCCGACATTATACTGGCTGTTTGCCCGGACTGTATAGCGTTTCAAATAGGTATTTTTCAGATTGCCCTGCTGGTTGAAGTAGTTCAGAGAAAACAGGTAATTCCCCTGTGTCCCGCCACCGCTTACGGCCAGGTTGTGACTTTGAATCGGCGCATTTTTAAAAACCTCATGAAACCAGTCAGTCCCCTGCTTGTTGGCTTTCACGATTCTGTAAAATGAATCCATATCTGCCTTGTCCGTATAATTGGGATTCACGTAGTACTTAGACAAATCAATTTCTCCTTCCTTCGCACCGGTTGGCACGATGTAGTCCGGCAAAACCGCCGTCGGGCCATCGCCATAGTGCGGGTCCTTGATCGTTGCCCCGGAATTTTTGAGCGCCAGGAATTTCAGATCGGCAGTCTCCTGTGGTCCAAGTAAATTGTAAACATTTCCTTTTTTCACAGTTTGCGTTCCGTAATAGGTATCGTAGTTAACCCTCACCTTGCCCGATCCCCGCTTCGTTGTAATGATTACCACACCATTTGATGCCCTGGAACCATAAATAGATGCCGATCCGGCGTCTTTCAGGACCTGCATCGTGGCTACATCATTAGGATTGAGGTTGTTAATATCCTGGGTAGGCACACCATCCACCACAAATAATGGCGTGTTGTTTCCGAAAGAATTGATACCACGGATCCGGATCTGCGGAGCCTGACCGGGCTGACCGGATGTAAGCACGGTCACTCCGGAAGCGCGTCCCTGAAGCTGGTTACTTAAATTGGAATTCGGCTGCTCGGTCAATTCACTGACCTTGACGACAGACACCGCCCCGGTCAGGTCTTTTTTCTTAGCCGTACCATAACCGACAACGACCACCTCATTGAGCAGCTTCTCATCCTGGGAAAGTTGCACATTCAGGGTAGTCTGGTCGGGTGTTAAACCGACTTCTTTTGGAGTGAATCCAACGAAACTAAACGTAAGTGTAAATGGGCCATCCGGGCCATCGATCCTGTATTTACCGTCTGCATCTGCACTGGTTCCTCGCTGAGTGCCCTTGATAACCACAGACGCCCCCGGAATCGGGGATCCATTTTTATCTGTGATAACACCCGAGATCACCCGGTCAGGCAATCCGTTCTCACCTGAAACAGGCCGGTCGGTCCTTTCGAACTTTATATTGCCAGCATCAGCACTATGAGCGGCTACAAAAACGGTAAACAGACAGCATGATATCAGTTGACTGAAAGCCAACCTTCTATTGCCCTGCCATGGATTATAGTTAGGAAACAATTTCTTCATAACTTCACAAGAGTTTTGTTTAAATTGAAAAATAGGGCAAAACGAACCCTGCATCCGTTCGCAGCGGATGTAGTCGCAGGGTACATTAATCAATGGGTTGGTGATGCTCCAAACATCATCAACCCTTCTTATTTGGTGATCAGCTCATAGGATTTGATTTAAGATGGAAAATGGGGAAGCGGTCAATTTTTGGCAAATGCCCTGCGCCTACTTTTGGAAAACAATCGCCTTGACGAGCGGCCCATTGAACATACCTGTCTCGTTTTTCGCATCATTGTAAACAAAGTAGAGCGTTTTGATTCCGTTCGTTTTCTGGATTTCAGAATCGATTGCAGCAGGCGTATTGGATCGTTTAATCGGAAATTTCGCTACTACCTGGCCATCCGGGGAGCCCTCGCGCAGGGTCACGGTTCCATCCACCCCCGAGGAAAGCATTTGAAGGGAAACCGTTTTGATGGTCGTAAGGTCAACGTCCTTAAATGCGATATAGGCGTTATTTTCTGTGAAACGCACCTTGCCTGGTTCTTTCTGACTACCGCTGTTCAAAGCCGCTTTCGAGGAAGTATCGCAAGAAATTGCTTCCAGAACAGGCGGGCGAAGCAGGATTTCCTTGCGGGTCGTAAGCGAGGGAATGCCATTTGCACCTTTGTCCGCATAAGAGACAGTCAATAAGTATTTTCCTGCTCCTTCTTCCGTTTGCGTGGATTTAGTAACCACCGTTCCCGACAGCGGCAGCGACTTGATTTTTGCGGCCGGCTGCGCCAGGGAAAGGATGTAGCTTACCATCTCGGAAGTCTGCGCCAAAGTCAGTTGCGGATGTGCCGACATGGCATTTTCTCCCCAGTTTCCGTTACCGCCGCTGAGCACTTTCGCCGCCAGCTTTTCGACTGCTTTGGCATCGCCCTTATAGCGTTTGGCAATCTCCGTATAGGCTGGTCCGATAGATTTCTTGTCTAGTCCGTGGCATGCTTTACAGTCACTTTCACTAATCAGTTTCTCGCCCGCACTCAGTCTGGTGGTACCCACGGCCGACTCATAGTTCTGTGCTGCCAGCGTAATGTCTTCTCCAAATGGAATGTGTTCAAATGTGACGACCGCCCGGCCTGGATCGATACCGCCTTTGAGCTGATCCTCCTTGTCCGTGATCTTTGTTTTGTATGCGATCGTTTGATCGGGCCAGTAAAAGGAACGGTTGGAAGGCCACTCGACTGCAATCTTTGGCGGCTCGTTACCTACTTTGATTTCCATCGTTTTGGAAGAGGATTTCCGGCCCTGATCCGTAACTGTCAGTTTCACCTGATAAATGCCCGGTTTTTTGAAGGTAAATACGGGCTCTTCCGAGCTGGATTTTGCCGGCTGGGCACCGCGCACATCCCCAAAGCTCCATTCATAGGTCAACTTGTCCCCAGGATCGTAATCGGTGGTTCCCCTGGCCGAAAAGCGCACAGTCAGCGGGGCCGATCCTACTTTGGTACTGGCGTTTATTTTCGCCAGCGGGGGCCTGTTTCCTTCCGAGTAATCAATCCTGACCAATCTGGAATTGGCGTTTTGTGCAAACCAGTAAGTACCATATTCGAGAAGGTACATCGCGCCGTCCGGGCCAAACTCCATGTCGATCGGGTGGTCGAACTGTGTTTTGGGCATGAAGGGCTCAATGCTTTCATAGCTGCCGTCCGGTTTCATGGTGACGACATTGATCCAGTCACGCATCCATTCAAATATAAACAGCTTACCATTGTAGTAGTCCGGAAAGGAGCGATCCGATTTTTTGTATTGATCTGAATAAAACACCGGGCCTACCATCGGACTTTTACCCCCTGTCCCAAGGTGCGGAAACAGGTCCGACTCCACATAGTTATACCAGATGAATGCGGGCTGAGCAGGAGGAAGCTCTTTCAACCCCGTATTATTAACCGAATGGTTAACCGGGCGAAGCGGATCAAAAAATTTACCAGCCTTCTCCCGGGCGAAATCGTATTCTGCATAGGGCTTGTTATCACCCGCGAAATAGGGCCAGCCAAAGTTTCCTACCTGCTTTGCCTGGTTCCATTCGTCCCAGCTCCTCGGCCCACGTTCACTATCTTTCTCGCCATTCTGCCCCACATCGCCCCAGTACAAATAGCCGTTTTTCGGGTCAGCTGAAATACGTATCGGATTTCGGCAGCCCATCACGTAGATCTCCGGGCGCGCCAGTGGATTGGCTTTATCAAACAAATTGCCGTTCGGGATGCTGTACGTACCATCGGCCTCGGGATGGATCCGGAGAATCTTCCCCCGCAGATCATTGGTATTTCCCGCTGAACGCTGCGCATCCCAGGACGTGCGGCCAGGCCTTTCGTCGAGCGGCGCGTAGTAGTTGGAGCCAAACGGGCTGGTGTTGTCCCCGGTGGCAATAAACAGATTACCGTCCTTGCCAAAAGCAATAGAGCCACCAGAATGGCAGCATTCCTCGCGCTGGGTTGGTATTTTAATTAAAACCTTTTCTGATGTCAGATCAAGCTTTTTCCCATCAAAATCAAACCGGGACACATATTGCTGAGGCGTGTCGCCCACGGGGGAATAAAACAGGTATACCCAGCGGTTTTCGCTGAATTTCGGATCCAGGGCAATTCCCAGAAGGCCATCTTCGAGCTTGCTGAAAACCGGGATCTGCTGAATCTTCTCCGTTTTTGACGTTGCCGGATCATATAGTAGCAAACCGCCATTTCGCTCGGCTACCAGCACCCCGCCGTCGGGAAGTACGACCAATTCCATGGGCTCATTCAGGTTCTCGGAAAGTATGACTTTTGAAAACCGGTTTTCGTCCGGTTTTTCAGATGCCGTTTTGGCCGGCGGAACGGCCGGAGAAATCATTTTCCAGCAAAACAACGAAGTGCCGACAATCAGCAAACATGCTTTTTTGATCAGGGTAGATCTATTCATAATCCGGTTAAATTTTAATAAGAAAACAGCCAAGGGAATCTCACGGCTGTACAACGCCCGTAAACTGGGATGAGGACAAATATTTCATGAAATAGTATAATGCAAAGAAAGGCAGCTACACAGGCAGTTTCCATCGATATTTTCTTAATTTTATCTGGTATTTTGAATTACATTGAAATTTTATCCCTAAAAGGCCGGAACATACCAGATGAAACCATTAATTCAAAAACTCCCTGTCGATGAGAGCTCGTCGTTTGTAGCCAGGACTTATACCACCCCGAATTTTGAAACGCCCTGGCATCAGCACGTAGAATATGAGCTTGTACTTCAAAGTTGCGGTTCGGGAACGGCCTTTATCGGCGACTATATTGGCGAGTACCAGATGGGCGATGTGTTTCTGCTGGGCCGGAATTTACCGCACTGGTTTCGTAAAAATGATCCAGCCATGATGAGCAGCGCAATAGTCGTCCAGTTCAGGGAAGAGCTGTTTCAGGGAAACTTTTTACTGCTGCCTGAAATGCAGCTCATCGGTACGCTATTGCAGAATGCTTCCCAGGGCGTCTTGCTGACGGGCAGTCTGAAAGAGATGATCGGAGACTATTTAAAAAAAATTGAGTCCCTGGCAGGCTTCCCGCAAATGGGGGCACTGCTGGACTGCCTTCACCAAATAAGTGTTTCGGAAGAAGTTAGGCATTTAACTAATTTCCCTATCGTTAACCTCACGAAGCAGGACCAGAACCACATCCACCTGGTTTTTGAATATTCCATGCAGCATTTCCAAAGGAAGGTGCGCGTGGAAGAGGTGGCGGCACTGACCAACAAAAGCGTGTCTGCCTTCTGCCATTATTTTAAGAAGAGCACCAAAAAAAGCTATGTCAATTTTTTAACAGAGATCCGGATCGCGCATGCCTGTAAGTTGCTGGCGACAACGGATATGTCCGTCACAGAAATATGTTACGAGAGCGGGTTTCAGAACTGGTCAAACTTCAGTGCTCATTTTGTCAAGCAAGTGCGGATGTCACCTCTCAAATACAGAAAACGGCATACCCAGCTTCAAAAAGGCCAGGTCGTTTCGGACACCGGAAGTGAGTAGAGTCGTTTGCGATCTTGGATCATTGCAAACCCCGCCTGTATTCCAAAGGACTTTCGTTGAATTGTTTGCGGAAAAGCCGGTTGAAATTCGACAGGTTTTTGAAGCCGGATTCATAGCATATTTCTAAAACAGAGAGGTTGGTTTCTTTTAAGAGCCTGCGCCCTTCGTTCAGACGCATTTCTATGATGAAGCCCAGGAAAGATTTCTGGGTACGTGACTTAAAATAACGACAAAAGGCAGATTCGGAAAGGTTGGCCAGATCGGCAGCGATGCCAATCGAAATGTCATCTTTATAGTGCTGTAAGGCATATTCAAGGACCCTGTTCATCTTCATACTGTCCTTGCTGTTGATCCCACTGATCTGATGGACCGAAAGTGGCTGTAATTCTTTCGATTCGGATAATATGCCCAATATCTCGATCAATCCTTTCAGCCGTCCGACTTTACCCGATTCGAGCATTTCGAAAAGAATCGACTTGATTGTTGCGCGGGTCTCACCCAGCACCATTAATCCATTCTGCGCATAAGCAAACAAATTCCTCACCTCGGTCATTTCGGGGATGCTAAAAAAATCCCGGCCTAAACAACCTTCTAAAAACTGCAAGACAATCGAGCTTGGTTTGATGTCTGCCCCCATCTGATAAAAAGAGTCATCAGCTTTGAAAAGGTGCGGTACATTTTTTCCAATAAAGGCGATTTCCCCCTCTTGATAGGCAGAGAAATTATTGCCGATAAACTTGCTGCCAAAACCCCTTTCGCAGTAAACCAATTCATACTCTTCATGGAAATGCCAGGGCGTCTCAAAGTGGGGCGACTCGTACCGGCTTATAATAAAGGAGTTATCCGCCGGAAGCGGCAACTTTTGAAAAAGCGCGGTTTTTCCCTGATTTAATTTGGTCAAAATAGTATCGGTAATAATTGATTAGCAGTGGAAAGATAAGGAAAATCCCAATTGTTTTGTGGTATAATTCAGTTGCGAATATCAAGTACGGTATTATAATGACTTATCTATGCTGCAAGACAAGAAAATAGTCATCATTGGTGGCACAACCGGCATTGGCCTGTCTGCGGCGAAGGCATTTGTCGGACAGGGAGCAAAGGTGACGCTGGTAGGAAGAAATACAGAAAGCTGCCAGACAGCAAAAACGCTCCTGGGCGAGGCTGCACGCGTGTTGCCGGGCGATGCGGTCCATGCTGCAACCGCGCAGCACGCTATTGAGTTGTGCCTCGACGAGTTTGGGGGATTTGACGGCCTTTATCACGTGGCAGGCGGCAGCGGGAGGAAAGCAGGTGACGGCCCTTTACACGAATTGACCCTGGAAGGATGGGAGCATACGCTTGCCCTGAATCTCACGGGGCTGATGCTTTCCAATCAGGCAGCAGTCCAGGCATTCAGGCGGTTGGGCAGAGGCGGCAGCATTCTGAATATGAGCTCAGTACTTGGTTTTTCTCCTTCCCCGCGGTACTTCGTTACCCATGCTTACGCAGCGGCCAAATCGGCAGTAACAGGCTTTACCAAATCCATTGCCGCCTACTACGCAGCTGATAATATCCGTGTGAATATCCTGGCGCCTGCCCTGGTGGAGACACCGATGTCGGAACGGGCAAGCAAGGACGAAACAATATTAAATTTCGTCAAAACCAAGCAGCCCCTCGACGGCGGACGAAATGGCCGCCCGCAGGACCTGGACGCGGCCGCGGTTTATTTTATGTCCGACGGCTCGGCTTTCACAACCGCGCAAACCCTTTATGTGGACGGCGGCTGGGAAGTTTCCGAGGGCCAGTATCAAACCGACCCGATATGAAAGCAGCTATCGGTATCGATGTCGGAGGCACCAACATCAAAGGAGTCGTTTTGAATGCCCGCGGCGAAATTTTGCATCAGCACACCGTGCCCACTGATGACGATTCTGCCGGAAAGTGGAGGGAGACGATTTTTTTCCTGGTCGGCCATTTGAAACAGGCATTTCCAGGCCCGATCGACCTGATCGGCCTTTCATGTCCGGGTTTTGCCAATCAGGCAAATAGTCACATTGCCTACATGCCCGGAAGGCTTGCCGGTGTGGAAAACTTTCATTGGGAAACTTACCTGAACACGCCCACCTATGTGTTGAATGACGCGCATGCAGCGCTGCTTGCAGAAGCGACATTCGGCACCATTAAGGACTGTAAAAATGCGGTTTTACTCACGCTGGGCACCGGTGTTGGCGGCGGTTTGCTGATTAATGGCGAATTACACCAGGGTCTTGGGCAAATGGCCGGCCATTTCGGTCATATGACATTGAATCCGCATGACGATGAATTAAGCCTTTTGGGTATGCCGGGAAGTCTGGAATATGCGATCGGCAACTATTCCGTTCACCGCCGTTCGGCCGGTCGTTTCGCTTCTACGCATGAACTGGTCGCCGGTTACCTGAAAAATGAGCCCTTTGCTTCCTGGCTCTGGCTGGACTCGGTCCGTAAACTAGGCCTGGCCCTTTCCTCCATCGCCAATATCGTCTCCCCGGAAGTGATCGGGCTGGCAGGAGGCGTTACCAAAGCCGGCGAAGCGCTGTTTACCCCCCTCAACGCTTTTATGAATGTGTATGAATTCAGACCCAAAGAAAAGCAAACTCAGGTCAGAGAAGCCAAATACAGCGATTGGGCGGGAGCCGTCGGCGCGGCCACTTTTGCCTTCTTAAAAACAAAAAACACTGGCTTGCCGGTCAAGTGCGAGCCCATTAACCAGGAAATCGTCAGGTAGCTTATGGCTGCGGCGGGATCATCAAACTTTTGTAAAATGAGTTATACCCAAGATTTTTTAGGCAAATGCCAGGGCCTGATAGCGGCCGTTTCACAGCAGGAGGAAAAAATTCAGGCCGTTGCAAAGCTTTTCGCTTCTTCTATTCTGGCCGGGCGAATGGTCCATATCTTCGGCAGCGGCCATAGCCGCATTATGGTGGAAGAAATGTGGCCGCGCTATGGCTCTTTTCCGGGATTCAATCCCATCGTTGAACTTTCGCTTACCTTCCATAACCTGGTTGTCGGGGCAAACGGGCAGCGCCAGGCCATGTTTTTAGAAAACGTGAGCGGGTTTGCCAAACAAATCCTGCGCAATTTCGATTTGTCAGACCAGGATTCAGCCATTATCATTTCGTCATCGGGCTGCAATGTCGTCCCGATCGAATTGGCCGAACTATTTCAGCAGCAAGGCATTAAGACCGTTGGTATCATCTCCATGGAACACTCCCAGGTCAGTACGAGCAAACGTCAGGACGGGCTCAAACTCCAAGACTTCTGTGACATTGTACTCGATTCGGGCGCGCCCGCAGGGGATGCCATGGTCAGCATTGAGGGACTGGATACGCCCGTTGCACCCGGCTCAACGGTCGGCTCGTGCATGCTTATCAACTGCATTAAGGCGGAGCTGGCCAATCTGCTCGTACTGGCCGGTGCGCCTCCCAAAGTGCTGACGGCCTCCGCTTTGGTGGGCGCTGACAGGGCAGCCGAATTGTTTCAGGCGGCCTATGATGAACACGCGCACCGCGTATCACGATTGTATAAAAAAGTAGGCATTGCCAGCTACGTTTCCGACCAAAACTGAAAAACTATGTCGGCAACAACGCATTCGATTCACGGCATTGACATTCTCGTTATCGGCGCCGGGTCGGCCGGTTGTATGGCAGCCATAGCAGCGGCCCGGGCTTCTTCGAACAATGTACTGCTGGTGGAACGCTACGGGTTTTTCGGGGGAACCTCCACGCAGATGCTGGACACCTTTTATGGCTTTTTTACACCTGGTGAGACACCCAAAAAGATCGTGGGCGGCCTGCCCGACCTGGTTGTGAATGAGCTGGATAATGTGGGCGAGGTATTCCTAAGGCCCAATACCTACGGAGCCGGGACCGGGGTCAATTATCATCCCGAGCGCCTTAAAGCCATATGGGACAAGATGCTGTTGGAAGCGGGGGTCAAAGTACTGCTGCATACGGCACTAATTGATGTAAATGTGCTTCCGGACGGGCGCTATGAATGTATTTTCTGGAACAAATCCGGCTTTCTGAATGTCATCCCCCAACGCGTTATCGACGCCTCGGGCGACGCGGACTTTTGCCACCTGGCCGGTTTTGACTACGAAATAGCCGGACAAAAAGAGCCCGCGCAAAGTATGACGACCACATTCCGAATGGCGAATGTAGAATTGGACCAGTTCGAGAAATCGGGCGGAAAGAAAATGCTGGCGCAGCGCATGGCGGACACGTCACTTCCGTTACCGCGCAAGGAAGGCTCGGCACATGCGATGAACATTCCCAAATGCATATCGACAGTCGCAGTGAAGGTCGCCGGCCTGAATGCCCTAAATATAAATGAGTTAACCCAGGCGGAAATGGAAGGCCGACGGCAGGCATTTCTGTTTGAAACATTTTTCCGCAAAGAAGTGCCCGGCTATGCCGATGCCAAAGTTATCGGCCTGTCGCATCAAATCGGCGTTCGCGAAACGCGCCGGGTGTATGGCGAACACCGGCTCACCAAAGACGAATGCATGGCCGCCAGCATTCCGCATGACAGCATTCTGCTCTGTGGCGCGCCAATTGAAGATCACCGGGAGGGTAAGGACGGCGCCAGCGAGACCCACTGGGAATACATTCCTCAAAGCGGTATTTACGGCGTTCCTTACGGCACGATCGTGCCTAAAACCAGTCAAACCGTGTGGGTGGCGGGCCGCTGTTTTTCCGCAACACACGATGCGCATGCCTCCTGCCGGTCGATGGCACAGACCATGGCTATGGGAACTGCTGCCGGCCTTGCTGCCGTGCAGTCAATTCGCACCTCAGCGGCCGCCAATGAAATGGAAGTGCGCGTATTAAGGGAGCAGCTTCATAGTCAGGGAAGTATCCTGGAAGAGCCTACACAAATTGCAAGGACAGGGCAAAGCGACTGGAAATTAAACAAACCGTATCATGGCGTTCATTAGGACCATCTTGGGGGATATACCCACCGAATCGATCGGTATTACGTTTTCACACGAACATGTGATGATCGACGAAAGCTATGCGACCGACAGCTACCCCGACTTCCTGTTAAACGATACCGACAAAATAAGCCAAGAGCTGACGGAGCTAAAAAAGCTGGGCTGCTCGCTGATGGTGGACACGATGCCGGCCAACGCAGGCAGAAACATCGAGAAATCTGCGCTCGTATCCCGGCAGACCGGTGTTCACCTCATCGGCTGCACCGGCCTGCATCAGGAAATGTATTATCCGCCACGCCACTGGCGCTATCAGTACAGCGAAGACCAACTGACCCGTCTGTTTATAGCTGATATCGAAGAAGGAGTGGATGTATTTGATTATAGCGGGCCTGTCATCCAGCGCACCGGTTATAAGTCCGGGCTTCTGAAATTGGCTACGAACGACGAGCCATTCACAAACCATCAGCTGAAAGTTTTTGAGGCTGTCGTCCGTGCGCATAAAGAGACGGGTGCGCCCATCCTGACCCATACCAATCACGGCAAACAGGCGCTTGAACAGGCACTGCTTTTCGACAAGCTTGGCGCTGACCTGGATCACGTCGTCCTGTCCCACGTCGACCGGATTGGGGACGCAGGTTATCACCGGGAATTACTGCAAACAGGCGTGAGTGTGGAATACGACAGCGCATTCCGCTGGAAAAAGGGCGAAGAGAACCAGACTTATTCGCTACTGGAGAAATTACTCGATGATTTCCCCGACCAGATTACCGTAGGAATGGACGCTGCCCGGAGCAGCTACTGGACTTCCTACGGTGGAAGCCCCGGCCTTGCTTACCTGCTGACAACATTTAGGCAAGAACTAGCCCAGAGAGGGTTAAGCCCCTTTTTCGACAAAATTTTTATCGAAAATCCGAGACGGATTTTTAGTTTTTCAAAGCCTGCACAAGGCAAATCGTAATTCAAAATTCAATCAGATAATGGCTAAAATTGGAATTCTCGGAGGCGGCTTCATCGGCCGGTTCTATGCGGAGTCATTAAGTGGAAGGCGCGGCAAAGACACCGTAGAAGTTGTTTTCTCCCGACGCCAGGAATCGGCTTCCCGGTTTGCGAAGGACTACAATGTCCCTTACTATTTTACCGATATGGAGGAGGCTGTCAGACATGCCGAAGCTGAGGTGATTGTCATCGCATTGCCCAATTACCAACATGAAGAAGCGGTTAACCTGTGTGTAAAGCATAAAAAGGCAGTTTTATGTACCAAGCCACTGGGCCGGAATGCCGAAGAAGCACTTCGCATGATGACCGCCTGCGAAGAAGCGGGTATTTTCGCGGGCTATCTGGAAGATCTGTGCTACACGCCCAAGTTTTTGAAATCGCTCACCAGCATACAAACCGGGGCCATAGGCAGAATCTTATGGGCTAAATCAAGGGAAACCCACCCCGGCCCGCACTCGGACTGGTTTTGGGATGCTAACCTTGCCGGCGGCGGGGCAATCCTGGATATGGGCTGCCATTGCATTGAGATTTCCAGGAGCTTTATCGGGAAAGACATCAAGCCCGTGGAAGTAATGTGTTGGGCCGATACCCAGGTCAAGCCTATTGATGCCGAGGATCACGCGATCGGGCTGGTGAAGTACGAAAACGGGGCCATAGGCCAATTTGAAGTAAGCTGGACATTCCGCGGCGGCATGGACCTCAGGGATGAAGTAATGGGTACCGAAGGAACGATCTGGATCAATTCCTGGCTGCGGACGGGCTTTGAGATGTTTACTTCCGGGGCGGGCGATGGAGGATATGTCGTGGAAAAGGCCGAATCTTCAAGCGGATGGCAGTTTCCCGTGGGAGACGAAGCACATGAGCTGGGATATACCAACATGTTTATCGACATGTTTAATGCATTCGAACAAGCAAAACAACCCAGTGAAACATTTTACGACGGCTACGTGGTCAACTCCATCATCGATGCGGCCTACCGGTCGGCCAGGAGCAAACAATGGGAAGCTGTTCAGCTGCCGGTATGGCGTGGACAAACGGGGCTTACCAAGCCGTCTGTATTCAAAGATTATGATGCGGACCATTGGTTGATCAAAGAGGAGATTCTTCCTAATGGGGATAAAAAGCTCATTTTAAAACAAAAGCAAACCGGAGAAATCCTGGAAATAGAAGATTTAAAGGATTGATTCTCCATACACTTTTAACAATCCTGCTATGAAATCTCCCCAATTAACCAGACGCAATTTCCTTTCCCTGTTACCAGCTATTCCCTTGGCGGCTGCGGATAGTTCCCCTATTAATCAGTTTCCCATTGCCTGCAATGACTACAACTGGATTACCTTCTATAAGCGCGAGGGTAAAACCTGGGGAGGCACCGCCCTGGATCAGAACATCGCCGAACTGGCACAAACAGGGATCAAGGCATTCGAGCCCAACATCGCCGATCCCGCAATGGCTGAAAGCTACATCACGGCGCTTCGGAAATATGAGATCGCCATGCCTTCTATCTACGTGGGCAGCAACCTGCATGAGCCCGAAGGCATTGAAAATTCCATTACCCGGATTATGGCCATCGCCCGTATAGCAAAAAGCTACGGCACAAAAATCATCGTTACGAACCCCAACCCGATTAAATGGGGGACCGACCAACTTAAAAGCGATGCACAACTAAGCATGCAGGCACTGGCGATGGAGAAGCTTGGCAATAAGCTGCGGCAGCAAGGGATGAAGTTGGCCTACCATACCCATAATATTGAATTGAAAGCCGCCGCCCGCGAGTTCCATCACATTCTGTTGAATACTACACCCAAAAATGTGTCCTTTTGCTTTGATGTTCACTGGGTCTACCGGGGATCGGAAAACTCACAGGCGGCCGTCTTCGACATTTTAAAATTATACGGTAACCGCATCGTCGAACTGCACATTCGTCAGTCGAATGGCGGGATATGGTCGGAAACGTTTTCGGCGGAAGGCGATGTGGATTATGCACGATTGGTAAGTCAGCTTTCAGCCATGAAAATCCGTCCGCATCTGGTGATTGAGCAATGTTTAGAGCCAGGCTCGCCCCATACGATGAACGTCGTTGAAGCGCATAAAAAGGATTTGGCCGCCGTAACAGCGACTTTCAGACAGTTACTTTAATACCAGCGGCAGAAGCAAACAAAGCTTCGCTACACCCAGGATTGGCCGAATGTTTGCCTTTAAATCAAACGTTTTATTCCGCTTTGACTTCCAATAGTTTTCCATCGTACGCTTTCTCGATCCGGACCTTAAATCCGGTGGCAGACAGTTCTCTGCCGGTAGCTGAGATGATGGGCTCGCTTGCAAAAATCTCTTTGACGGTGTATATTTTTTCACGGTCCAGGTACTGAATGGTTACCTGGCGCTCATTATCGGTGCCACCCTGCCGGAAGACGCCGACCGTGCCGCCTGATCCGGTTTCGGTATTGATCCGCTGAAAACCGTCCCAGGTCCCTTCCTTAGGCTCGCCGAAACCAGCCAGATCCTGCCGGTAAGTCATGATCTGATGGCTGTTTTCCATCCGTTGCAGCCAATCGGCATATCCGCGGTATTCTTCAAGGGTTTTGCCCGAAAGTTTTCTGGGATCACCCAACATGATCGGCAATGCACCCACCAACGACTTGACATGCAAGGCCCACCCCTCATCCTGCATTTCAGGATTACCAATTACCAGGGCCGTGGCTGGTATGGCTGGTGAGCGCCACCAGGCCATGTTTCGCACCCTGAGGTCCACCTGAGTACCCGGCCCGTAAAAATTGGACAGCCAATCCCCCTCGGCATGCTTCAACATGGCATAGTCGATCAGCTGTAACCCTCCCATAGTCTCAAAAGTACAATCGATGAAAAGCGATGGTTTTGCCGCGTGGAGCTCGTCAAACAGCGCCCAAACCTCTTCGTAATTGGCATAGAGCGATTCATGATGGTCCTTATGACCTTTATGGCCGGTCGCATAACAACCAGTGACCTTGTTGCCAAACCGGTAGGTGCTGGTAACGACAGTGAAATCGAGTTTTAAATATTCGAGTCCGTATTCGAGCGCAAGTTTGAGCAATACATCTTTGATATAACCGCGCCAGGGCGTCCCAAAGCAGGCAGTACGCATATTTTTATCGTCTTCATGCAGGTTGGCCGGCTGCTGCTTTTCATCGAGCACAAACCATTCGGGATGCGCCTTATAAACCTTGCTTTCCGGTGAAGCACTGCCCACACTCACCCAAAGGCCCGGTTTCATACCCAGCGATTTAATGTAATCGAAAACGGGTTTAAGGCCATTGGGAAACTTCTTTTTGTCGATAATCCAATCTCCGTAATTATCCGCCCAGCCATCGTCGATCACGAATTCCTTCATTCCGGCATCGGCAGCGGCTTTGGCCAGTTCCATAACCAGCTTTTCGTTGATTTCCTTACGGAACGGAACCCAGGTATTATAGACGAAGGTGGGTTTTTGTTTGAGTTCAGAAAGCCTGATACCCATATGTTTCCGCACAAAGTCGGCAACGGCTGTGTTCAGAATTTCGTCGGGGTCTTTATGGTTATTATAAACCATTGTAAAAACCTGCGGGGTCGTAAATGAAGCGCCCGGCGCAATGTGTTTTCGAAATGGATAACGCGCATCTTTATGGGTCAATCCGCTCAGGATTACCCGTTCATCCCAAAATACAGAAGTATGCTTGACAACACCCGAGGCCTCATTTCCAATTACAATGCCCTGCTGCCAGTCACTGTTGTGAACCGTCACGAGCGCATCCTGCATATTGCCGTCATAAGGCCCAATCGAACGCCTGCGCCCGTAATCGTGACAAATCCAGCTGAAAGTGGTGGCGTAATAGGGTGTGACCGTCAGCTTTTCAACGTCTACGGATTCGAGCTGAACAGGTTTTGCGGAAAGATTTTTGACGGTCAGATTCTTGCGGATAACAGGCAGTGAAGGGTAAAGCAAATAGGTAAGCGTGACTTCGACTAGTTGATCACCGCTCAGAAGCGTTACTGAAACACCCTGCCCGGCCCGCTCATCGGTCGCTTTCCGAATATTTTTCAAACTCCACAGACCGTCTCCTGAATATGCCTTGTTATTAATCTCGAATTGAAATTCCTGACTTTTCTTCTCAAAATATTTGAAATCGCCCTGGACAGGCTTATAAGATGTAGTATAAAACGACCCGGCCGATCCCGGCAAATGGATGGTCCTGCTGACAAGTCCATTGGTCAATGAAAGCTCCCGGTCGTCCCATTTCGCATAATTATCATCCTGGGCCAGGACATTTATCGAAAAGATGGCAGAGAAAAACAAAACGACTGTGGCGATTTTCGCACGCATTATACGCGGGTTGGTCATTGGAATAGTTTGTATTTTAACAATGCAAAACTCACCTATTCCATGAAAATATAGCTGAACGATTTTACTATAAACCTGGATTATTTTGCCCTTTGATTCCACAAGTCAGCACTGATTCAATGCACAGCATACGATGAGAAAAAGCGGGGGTTTTCAGAAATGTGAACCATGACGCATCCTTTCTTTTGGCCGAGGGCAGTTGTGCCACTTATTTGGCGATACTGAACGTGGTATTTTGCAAAGGTTTACTTCCCGCTCGAAGCGGAACATCGGTTTGACGCAAAATCGGCCGACCAGCAGAGGTCACGTTATCAAACTCCAAATCAGAGATCTGACCATTCACAACAGAGGGCACCGCATCTCCATTTACACTGATGTCTTTCAAAACGATCTTACTGAAAACGGCCTCCGGGTTTTGAAGACCAAACAACGCGATGGGTTCCTCAAACCTTAGCTTCTCTGCGTGATAGTTAGTATGTCTGGCTTTGCCCTTGCTGTTAGGACTCACCATGCAAAACAACGACCATGGGGCATACCACTGGCCTTTGCTGACATGGATAATATCGACATTTTTCAGAACGATATTGTCCGTTGTAAGCTCCTGACCATTAAAACCAATTCTGAATATATTGGCCAGCGTGGTCCATAGAACGCAATTTTCAATTTTGATGTCTTTCACTTCTCCGCTCGTCGTTTTGCTTTCGCCCCACATGTCCTTGGAACTGTCTTCGGTGAAAAAAGCAAAGCAATCATCCATGGAACGGATCAGGCTATTGCTAACCCGGGCCCTGCCGCCGCCATACCAGTCGATGCCGTCGCCATTGATATTTTGCGGATTGACGGCAAGGATTTTAATGTTGTCAAAAACCGCGTCAGAAGTCGTGTGCGTCTGGATCGACCAGGTCCTGCTGCGCCCGACAAAAGTGATTCCGCTCACGGTCAGCCCTTTTACATTGTGGGTGGTCATAGGATGCCAGTTCTTTTGGTGTTTCCACCCGTCGTCATGATCCTCCGATTGCGGCCCGTAATAAACCACGGTACCACTGCCCGTTATTTTGACGTTTTCTGCGTCCCAGACATTAATACTGCCAAAAAGGACGGCACCAGCCTCTAAATAAAGCGTTTGTCCGCTTTTGAGGTCGATATGCTGCTGGTGGATACCCGGTTTCAAATGGATCACATCCGTATTTGTCAACACGGGAGGATTAACCTCGGGCCGGTTGGCGAAAATAAAAATGACATCGTCCTTAAAATGTGCTGTGCCTTTTCGTTCCACGGAATACTGCCCGGCACTGTCCAATTTAAAGCGGACAGTTTTTCCTTCCAGTTTGGTAGCGATATTTCGCGATAAGGGTCTGACCTGCACGCTTCCCCGCCAGTAGCCCAACTTGCCATCACTTACTACTTCCTTATTGGAGGTTTGTCCGGCGTATTTATCTTCTCCCGATTTAGAAGAGACTTCAACATTTGCACTGCCTGTAAAATCGAAACCAGCAAAATATACGTTAAGCCCGGCATGAAAAACGGGAACCAGTTTTCCATTAACCTTCACCTCAAAGTAATCTGATGCAAATTCCTCAGGAACCGGATGTGGCCAGACCTGCTGTGCGACTGCGCTGACAACAGCCAGAAAACACATTAAAATCAAAGACAATGCTCTTTTCATTTTCGCTATTTAAGTAATTAGTCAATATCTGCCACGCACCTGAAACCCACCGTGGCACACCGGTCGAGCCCCGGCCAGGTCATCAAATATTTGGCACCGAAACTGGTCTTCTGCGCACCCTGGTCGGCATACCATTCCGAGGCCCGGTTGATGTACCACGCGCCGCCACGCAAAATGCAGTAGTTATTGTACCCGTCGGTACGCTCGCTCTCCGTCATCTGCCATACATTTCCACTCATATCGTAAAGCCCGGCGCTGGTCCTTCCTTTCGCCAACTTTTCGACGGGCGTCGTCCCAGACCATTGTCCGGTATTGACAACCGTCGAATCCAGCTTATCACCCCAAGGATAGACTGTCGCTTCGGCCCCGTTTTGCGCGGCCCATTGCCACTCTGCTTCCGTCGGAAGCCTTTTGCCGGCCCATTTGGCGTATGCGCGCGCATCGCCGAGATCAACGTAAACCACGGGGTGATCTTCCAAACCCTTAGGTGGCCGACCGTTGGTCCAGTGTTTCAAAAAGTTTTGTTTATGAAGGGGCTGATAGCCCGACGACTTTAAAAATGCGGCAAATTCTGCATTGCTAACCAGCGTCCTGTCCATCGCAAATGGGGCTAGCTTCACAACGATCTTTGCCGTCGTGATCTCATTTCTTGTCTGGCTGTAAGAGTAATCTACATAATTGCCGATCGGATAAAAACCGCATTCGCGCTGGCGGAAAGCGAACGTCATGGTGGCCGAATCCGAAGGAACACCAACGCGGACCATGTTTTTGGGCAAGGTCTTGGCATTGTACCTTTTAGTAGGCTCCACCATTTTAAGTAAATGCTCCGGAAGAACAGCGGTGGTACCAAAGTCTGCCTTTTGAAAAGCTTCCGCCTGTGTTTTCATAAATGCAAAGAACTCCGGCGTGCACTCATTTTCCGGGACAGCAAGAATCCCTGAAATAGCTTTGGGTTGATAGTCTGCGTAAATGCCCGCCTTTCCATCTTCCAGAACGGTTTTCATCTCTGCTCCGGTGATCAAGTCGAAATAGCGCATTCCTTTTTCGTGTCTGATTTCAAAAAGCCTTCCTACCGCGCGCTGTTGTTGCCTGTTGATAACCGTCCAGATCGTCTTGTTCCCCAATCTCCATTCGGATGCGTATACACGGTTCAGTTTAACCGGGAACAAGGGCGTCCACTCACCTTCCGTAAAAAACGTACTGTATCGCCTGAGCACCGGCAGCATTGCCTTGTAGTAGAACCTGTCTCGCGCATTGAGCGGATTGACCGTTCCAAAAACATTCTCCCAGATCACCAGTCCGCATCCGTTCACCCAGGCGTTTTGCAACAGCGTCGATTGCTCGTGGCTGAACCTGGACAGCCGGTAGATCATATGCTTCTGTTGCAGCCATCGGTTACGGACCAGATGCGGCATCTCTCCAAATTCGAGGTGTTTGTGTTTCTCGTTCCACCCCACTTCCAGCCATGACTGGTGTACCTGATTGAGCGCCTGAGCATTGATGGGAATTTCGGATTGAAATATTGCGCCCTTTCTGGCCTTTTGCAGATTATCGAAAAACCCATCGACAATCGAAATCGTATCCAGGTAGACACCATCCGCCTGGATTTCCGCAACCATTTTCAATAGCTCGTCTTCATCTTTGACTCCCTTTGTTCTGGCAATATTATCCCAGGGATTGTAGGCGATCATCAGCTTCTTGCCCATTGCGTGCAACTCGGCGGTAAGCTTTTTCAACCCCTGTATCCCGCCCGGCAGATTGCGATAAAAATCAAACTGCGTCCGGTTATCAAAACCCAGCTGAGGATAAGTAGGCCAAAGCACTACTACGTCAATGCCACCATAATTTCGCTCATACTTTTCAATGCAAGTTTTGATATCCGGATTGCCATTCCGGTCGTAAAGCGTTTTTTCGTTGGCCATCAAAAAGAACGTCGAATATGCGTTTGATGCCCATTTGAATTCGCTTTTTTGATAATTATCGTCCGTATACCCCGGATGCCGGCGTACCGAATCCCGCAATTGCCGTATCTGGTTTCGCCAACTGTCCCATTTTTCCGGTGCGCCGGGCGCTTCGATCAGCTGGTAGTATTTTTCAGCTGGATTAGGAGCTATTTTATCCTGGGCAATGAGGTGTCCGGCTGTCAGAAACTGGGTAGCCAGCACAATAATCAAAATTTTAAAATGCATACTGAACACTCTTATTTTACCGAAACCTGTTTGCTACCAATTGTCATCACCATTTCCTTCTCGTTCCGCAGCAGCTGGCCATTGACCTTGACCTCCTTTAATTCGACACCTTCCGCATCGTCGATCACAAATGCCGGCCTTGCCTCTTCCGCAGAAAAACGAATCGAAACATCTGACAAAGTAATCCCTTTGGCATGCCTGATGTAAAAGCCACTCGCGGGCAGTCTGGTACCGAAAGTCAGCCGGTTTTCAGGATAGCCTTTTGTTTTTTCCTCGGGCGATACCGGGAATGTCCTGGCCAGCGCGGCATTAACGGCGATGGGAACGGTAATGTGAATGCCGGAAAGACGCACATCCTCGACCGGACTCTCTCCCAGTCCGGCGATGATCGACGGAATGACGCTTCTGCTTTCAGCCCTGATATTGCGGATATCAATATGCCGCATGATCGAGGGTTTGCCTTGCGGATTAAGAAAACGCGCTCCTACCCGTATGAAAATCGGACTGAGCACATCGGTCATGACAATGTCGGATATCATAATGTTTTCGACAATGCCGCCGTCTACTCCTAAGATCACGATGCCGGTGTTCACACTTTGCACTTCCGGCTTGAAAACGAGGTCGGTGGGCATATCCCAGTGGCGGTAACCGTTGAAAGAAGCTTTCTTGATCACGCAATTACTGACCGCGATGTTACGAAATCCGCCCCTTGACCCTGTCCCGAATTTAATTCCATTACACAGCGAGGAGAGTACGCAATTGGTAACGGTGATATTCTCGCACAATTTGTCCTGGTACTCGCTTTTAAAACAGAGCGCATCATCTTCCGCATCGATCACACAATTGGCAACCGTAGCGTCGCGCGCGTCCAGGTCCAGGCCATCGCAATTCCAGTTGGACATACTTCGCAGGTAAATACCGTCGACATTCACCCGCTCGCAACCGGAAATAGAAATCGTGATCTGTGCGGAGTTAAGCACCTGAATGCCTTTGAGCAGTACATCGGTACATCCAATAAAAAACAGGTTTTTGGGCCGCCCGTCTTTATTGATTCCGAGCTGAAATGCCTGTCCATCCCCTGCCCCACGCACGGCGCCTGCACCCGTAATGCCGGTATGCGTCGCCTGGTCGGCGATCACAATGGCTTTCATGCTTTTCACATACAGCCCATTGTGGGTGATGGTGCCAAACTTTTTGGCTTGCAGGATATCATGGTCAGGGTAATCTTTTGGATCATAGCTTCCCTGCAAAACTGCGCCCGGCATCAGGTTCAGGTAAACATTGGATTTGAGAAAGACCGTTCCGGTGAAATAACGACCGGCAGGCACGATCACCTCCCCGCCACCTTTGGCATAACACTGATCGATTGCGGCCTGGATTGCCCGTGTATTCAGAAAAGTAGTGTCGGTTTTAGCACCAAAATCTAAAATGTTATAATGCTGTGCACAGGCATTTGCGCAAAGCATGAACAACGATGAAAGACAGACAATGAGGATTTTCATAAATGGATTTTTCTAACGGCAGTCAACACACTCATACGCACCCCGGTCCGGTGCGGACCCTTTGGGCCTTACCGTTCCAACAATATCGCTCGCACTAAAACTGCCCGCTTTGCTGCTACCGTGATTGATAGCCGGGCTGCCGGCTTTCAGCTTGAAATTGGCTGAGGCGTGATCCGTAGAAGCATTAACGAACAGTGGATCAGCTTCGACGTCGCTCTCGCCTTTATGGCCAACCTGTCCATTAAAATAGACATTGAATGCATAGATTTCCGTCGCGTTTTTCGGCGCGGAATTACACAAACCGCCAGCGCGGGCATACATAATGTTGTTGATGATGTTGACATCGTGGCACTGGTTGGTAAAAATATCCGGATAGTTCACCACCGTGCCATTGTGGTAGGCGGTGTTATTGATGATATCCACATGGTCGGCCTTGAAAGAATGGATGCCCGAACCGCCGTTGTTGAAGCTGACATTGTTCTCAACTAACGTCCGGCCGGTATACGCCTCATCCTTAGTGGTGGCAGGCGAATCCTGATTATTGTAGGCGTGCTGATTCACGTCGATGATGATTCCGTTTCCGTCGCTGAGCTTTTTTAACTGGATCCAGGGGATTGTAGTTTTGTTGCCGCTCACCACGTTGTTGCGGATAAAGTTCTTATAACCGGTTTCTTTGTCGCTGTTGAAAGGTGTCAGAATGCTGATCCCGCTGCCTGCGTACATCATGTACCAGGCGTTATTGAAGACAACGTTGTTTTCAATGGTGAGATAATCCGCCTGAATGGCGCTAATTCCTCCGCCCGGAAAGTCATGCACCCGGCAGTTGCGGACGACAACATGATGCGGAAATTTCGATTCCAATTTTGGCCCGCCGATCGTAATCGCATTGGTATTAAATGCTGCATAATCCGAATAGTTTTTGCCGCCGCCGAGATGATGGTTATAAGACGCCATCGCGCCCTCGTAAGTGAGGTTGGCATTGTTCCCTTCCAGCTCGATACCGTCCAGGACAACGTACGAGCCGTTGATTGAAACGGTGTTCCACACATTGCCGGAGGCGGTAAACCTGGGCTTGTGCCCGCGTAGCGCTTTGATCGTAATGTAGGCACCCGGTTTGCCGGATCTCTGCATGTTGAGTAACGTGCCCGAAGTCGTATTATAAGTGCCATTCAGCACAAAAACGGTATCGCCTGGCCCGGCTGCGTCCGCTCCTTTTTGGACACTGTGAAATGCTTTTGCCACGGATTTGCCGCTGTTGCTGTCGTTCCCGTTCGGCGACACATAGTAATTAGTAGCCCGCGATTCGCCAAAAAGAAGCATGGCAAGCAGACCGAGTATTGTAAATTTCATTATAGATATAAGCTTCTTGTGTGAAAGATTATTTGGATTGAAGGCCTTCTGCAAAACCCGCAAATGCCTTTTTAGCACGGTATTCTTTGTCAAATGGCAAGGGATAATCCTCGCATTTGCAGAAACCGGGAATCCAGCTGTCGGCGTCACCAATGCCCCAGGTGGTAATGCCGAATTGCTGCTTTTCAGGAACCAGGCGTTTATATGCATCCGCCACAAACTTGTACTTGCGGTATTGTTTTTCCAATTGCTCGGCTGTGGGTTGAAACGGTTTTGTTCTAGCCGTGTTCATTGAAATGTCCAGTTCCGAAATGTGTATCAGCAGGCCGGTCTCCGCCAATTTTTTCAAGGCATTTTCGATGCCGGCATCCGGCGTATTGACATTAATGTGCATCTGTAAACCCAAGCCATGAATCGGGATTCCCCGTTTTTTGAAATCAGCCACCATGCCCAATACCGCGTTCAGCTTGCCCGCATTTTTTTCCTGATCATATTCATTGTAAAACAGAAGAGCCCCGGGATCCGCCTGATGCGCGTACTGAAACATCCTGGCCACATAATCTTTCCCTAAAATGCCGCCCACGTTCAGCAACGTTTTCCCGTCCTGATCAACGCTGTCCTGCCTCACAGCGCCCGTCTTGTTATCAAATGCCTCATTAACGACATCCCAGGAAGCAACCTTACCTTTAAAGTGCGTCCCGACCGCCTGGATGTAGTTTTTCAATGCGTTTTCAAGTTCTGTCGAATCGCGGATCTGCTTCATCCATCCGGGTGCAGAATCGATGTACCAAACGAACGTGTGACCATGTACGCGTTTGCCGTTTGCTATCGCAAAGTCAATGAGCTGATCTGCCTGATCAAAATCGTAAACGCCTTTCTGCCGCGCGATGCGGCTCGGCTTCATGCAATTGGTTGCAGTGATGCCATCGGCTTGTTCAAGAACCGTCCGGCGAAATGGCTCGCTGTTTTTGACACGCACGGGATCGATCGCGAATCCGACCGGAAAAGCAGCGGCTTCTTTCAATGTTACAGATGGCGCCTGCTGTGCATTTACTTGCATGAAAGCGGCAAGGCCACACAGTATGATCGTATTTTTAAAGAGCATATATCTTTGTTAATCCAGACATAAATTACCACATTGGATTCTGTATCAATGCATTAGCTATACTGATTTCGCCCTGTGGGATAGGATAAAGGTACATTTTAGGCGTAAAGACCCGGTCTTCCACTTTTTCGGCCCGATAGGTAAAGGTGCTGTCATTTACCCTGGCCACCGTCACACCACGCAACGGCGCTGCCAGCACATTTTCCGCGATCATCCAGCGCCTGACGTCCCAGAAACGGTGGTCCTCGAATGCAAACTCGACGCGGCGCTCTTTACGGATGCGCTCGCGGACCTCGGCCTGCGATAGCTTGTCGGGAAGTGGCGGCATGGCAACACCCGTTCTGGCCCGGACCAGATTCACGTACTTTCTGATATCCGCATTGCCCGGGTCCCATTCGTTGAGCGCTTCGGCATAGTTCAGGTAGATTTCGGGATATCTGATGATGATCCAGCTATGCACGCCCGTGTTGCCATTGAGCAGATTGAGGCTTTCGATCTGGTATTTGCGCAGGTAGTAACCCGTTTTGGAAGCATTGATGATCGGCTTGGCATCCAGACCGCCCGTCCACAGCTGGACTTTCCGCTGTGGGGTGCCGAATGCACTGTTGTTGGTCACAATGGACATGGCCAGGCGCGGGTCGCGGTTAGCATACGGATTGGCCGCCATTACCGGGTCATTCCAGTTGAATGGAACCGCTGTGGTTGCATTCACTTTGACTTCATAGGCGTCGACCAGATCCTGCGATGGCGTGTTACCGCTCAAACCAAGATTAAAACCGATCGGGGAATTGTTTTTTTCAAACTGGTTACTGGCCCCGTTGCGTCTGGTGAAGATGATCTCGCTGTTATTAAACGTGTTAAAAAGCGATTTATAATTGCCCAGATTCGGCAGCCCATCGGCATCGATCACGGCTTTGGCAGCGTCGGAGGCCGCCTTCCAGCGAGCCTTCCGGTCGCCTGCCGGAAGTGCGATCAGCTCCGGCTTTGAAAATCCACCTGCCCATGACGGGTTGTTGAACAGTTCGCTGGCTGCGTAGAGCAGCACCCTGCTTTTTAAAGCCAGTGCTGCCAATTTGGTAACCCTGCCCAGATCTGTCCCTGCTATATAAGGGGCTGTTGAACCATTCAGTGGCAACTGGCTGGCCGCCGAATCGCATTCCGAGGTGATAAACCGGATGCATTCATCCAGCGAATTCCGGCTGACTTTCGTGTAATCATCTTCCAGCGTGAACACTTTATCCAGGATAGGCACACCGCCGTAGCGTTTGATGAGCTCGAAATAAAAGAATGCACGCAGAAACCGGGCCTCGTATTTCCATCTGGTAATGGCTGCAAGGTTGGTTTTATAAACCGCCTGAGCGGATGGGGACGGGTCTAGCTTCCAGGGATCGAGGTTAATGTCGCCTGTTGATAAAAGAAACTGGTTTGCTTTTCTTATACCGCGATAGTAAGTGCCCCATACAGGATCGGGGTTGCTGATTGCATTCCAGCTTCCGCTGTTGAAAGCCTGTACCGCATTGCTTTCAACTGTAAACTCGGATTCGTCCGACGCAGATGCCATCATTGCCGCACCCCCGATATACACCGTTCCGTCGGGAACCTCGGCGTAAATCGAACTGAGCAAATTCTGGACATTGGTAAAGGACTGCTCGATCTCGGCTTTGCCGATAGAGGTAACAAATTCCCTGTCCAGGTCCTGGCAGGCGGTCGTCAAGACCAACAATACCGCCGTTAGTATTTGAATATATCTTTTCATGCGTTGTCTGATTAAAAAGCTTACAACTGGATTCTAAAACCTGCCGTGACGGTCCTCGTTACCGGGTAACCCGCTAAGGACTCAGGATCGCCATAGGGTATTTTATCCCAGGAAAACAGATTGGTGCCATTTACGAAGAAACGGATAGTTTGCAGCCGGACTTTGTCCGAGACCGGTGTGGGGAGCGTATAGCCGATTTCAGCACTTCGCAGTTTCACGAAGCTGCCATTGCGTTGCCAGAACGAGGAAAACTGGTAATTGTTCAGGTTGTCCTTTGACGATAATCTCGGATAGGAAGCCGATTCGGCCGTCTGCTCGGTCCAGCGTCCCTCCGCAATAGGGGCAACCTGCCCGTTTGCCTGGAAAGCGTGGAAGTAGTTGCCGCCAAGATACACCGTGTTTCCGCTGACACCCTGAAACACCAGGTCCAGGTCAAAACCTTTGTAGCTCACCCCACCATGCAGCCCGGCTGTAAAGTTGGGAAGTCCGGGATTGCCGATGGCTACTCTGTCGTTGCCGTCGATAATACCATCGGGCTTGCCATCCGGCCCACCCATGTCCTGGTACTTGATATCTCCCGGGCGGATCGATTCAGTCAGCACAGCCGGAACGCTTTTAGGGTCGACAAGCCGCTTTTCAATATCCTGCTGACTGTAAAAACCAATCGCTTTCAAACCCAATGGCTGACCGATCTGTCTTCCGGTCGCATACAATTCCCTGTTAAACTGCAAAGCTTCCGCATTGAAGACGATCTTGCTTTTGAAATAAGAAACGTTGCCTTCCAGAAAGTAATGGAATGCAGCCGCCTTTTTGCTATTCAGGCGCAGGGCGAGTTCAAATCCACTGGACTGGGTCTTACCCTGGTTCAGATTGGGTGTGGGGATGCCGGTAAACTGCGGCATGGTGCTGTTGGATGCGACAAGGATGTCGTAACGATCTCTTTTGAAATAATCGAATGAAATATCCAACCGCTTGAAAACGGTAACATCTGCACCCAGGTTGAGCATTTTTTCCTTTTCCCAGGTAAGGTTCGGGTTAGCGATGTTAGTCTCGGCAAAGCCGGCTACGCCATTGTTTCCGGTACCGAAGAAATAGCCCGCGCCACCAAAAGTAGGCGTGTAAGCATACCTGCCCGACAAGCCAAGGCCTGCGATAATGTCATTGCCTGTTAGACCGTAAGATCCGCGTAATTTCAGAAAATCGATAGCCGTGACATGTTTCATGAATCCTTCACTGGACGCAATCCAGCCCAGTGTCGCCGCCGGGAAAAATCCATAGCGTTTTCCGGGAGGAAAGCTTTCGCTGCCCATGTACGAAGCCGAAAACCCGACGATATATTTGTTGTTGTAAACATAGGTCAGCCTTCCCAAGGCCGCATTGTGTTTGTAAGGGTCTGTGGAATTGGCCGAAGGCACGCCTGGTTCGGCACTGGAACCAAAGAGCGTGACATTATCCGAGCTTAGCATCAGCATACCCGAAAAATCACTCTTCCCAAACGCCCTTTTGTAGTCGAGCGATCCCTGGAAAATGAGGTTACGATATTGATCCAGCGTCAATTCACTGCCGGCGAGGGAAGTGAGCTGGCCGATGGCCGGTCCGTAAACCGTTTCGCCGACCTCGTTCTTCGAAATGGCAAACCGCGGATACTGCTTGCTTTTCTGCGAGCCGGATTCGAAATAGTTATTGATCGAAACCGCTGCGGAGACGCTAAGGCCCTTGGTCAGCATATCCAGCTGCTCGGTAAGCCGGAGCGAGGAGAGGATCGTCCGGGAATTGTTCTTGTAAAAACCCGTCGCAAGCATATTACCTACCGGGTTGGCATAAAGCTGGTTTCCTCCGAAACTTCCGTCCGGATTATACACAGGAAATGCATTGGGAGGCAAAGAGGCCAGCAAATTGAATGTACCGCCGGTCGTATAATTGTTAGGATTCGTGCTCTGTTCCAGCGATCCGGCTATTTTGAACTCCGCGGATAGCCGTGAGGTCAGGTTGATGTCCAGGTTGGTGCGGAAATTGTATTTGGAATATTTAGAATTAGAACTCTCATCATTCTGATCGCCAAACTTCTTGAACAGGCCCTGGCTATTCAATGCATTGAGCATCACAAAATACCTAACATAATTGTCCCCGCCACTGAAATTCAGGTTATAGGCTGAGACAGGAGCCGTTTTTCGCAAAACCTGGTCATACCAGTTCACATCCGGATGAAAGTAGGGATCGGAGCCTTGCCGGTAAGCGTCCAGGTCCGCCTGGCTGTACCGTTCCGCAAGGCCGTCATTGCGCAGGGCCTCATTATACAGCGATGCATATTGGTAAGAGTTTAGGAATTTTGGAAGGTATTGCGCCTGATTAAACCCTTGCTTGGTCGTAAAAGACACTTTCAACGGACCATTCTGACCCGACTTTGTCGTGATTAAAATCACACCATTGGCAGCCCGCGCACCGTAGATGGCCGTTGCCGAAGCATCTTTCAGGACTGAAATAGATTCGATTTCTTCCGGCATCAGCTGCATGAATGCGTTGGAAGGGCCTGTTCCGTTGCTGATGAAACCATCGATCACGTACAAGGGCGCTGTTCCGGCCCCGCCAATCGTGTTCACTCCCCTTACGAAAAGGCTGGGCGTGGAAGCGCCCGGTTCCGAACCTCCCTGACTTACGGTTAATCCCGGCAACCTGCCGTAAAGCGTATTGCCCAGGTTCAATGTAAAGTTCTTTTCAAGTTCTGCCCCATGCACCGTCGAAATGGCGCTGGTCACCTGGCGTGCGGGTTGGCTGCCAAAACCAATGTTGACGACAGCCGGTATCGGCACGACCTGCACCGTGTCGGTCTGCTCAGCCCGCTGTGCCCACAGCGGCAAGGCCAATAACTGCGGGAGTAAGACGATGTAGGTTTTAAGTATAAATGATATTTTCATAATTGCGCTCGTTGCTGGTTAGGGTAACTGATCATGCTCGCCGCTCCGGCTCACCAGCCCGGGTTCTGGATTAGACTCCCCTTCATGACCTCTGCCTGTGGGAACGGATGCAGGTACATCTTTTTCTGAAAAGTACGCGTCTCAAACGTGTAAGGCTTCCAGGCGTATTTGTAGTTGCCCGCCTCACCGGACCGCGTGATTTGCAGACCTTGGAAGGCTCCGGTCATAACCCCTTCCTGCTCGGCGATCAACCATCGTTTGACGTCCCACAACCGGTGGTCGTCGTTGACCAGCTCAATGGCAATTTCGTTTCGCACACGTTCGCGGAATTGATCCTTGGTGAGCCCCGCAGGCAGGTTGGGCATCCCCGAACGGTTTCGGATCGCATTCACCGCTGCATAGGCCTCCTGAACCGGACCCGATGATTCATTCAATGCCTCGGCATAATTGAGATATAATTCATTCACCCTGAACAGGACATCGTTCATCACAAAGTTGCCGCTGGTCGCGTTTCTGGGAATGTATTTGCGAAGCCATACCCCCCCTTTACAGTTCACATAATCCTTTCCGCCGCTGTAAATCTGTGCGATCGGATCTCTTGCCGTATAATACCCATTGGTGTAAGACATGGTTTGCTTAAAGCGCGGGTCCAGCTCGGCATATTTGGCAATGAGGTCAGTACCCCCGGCGGCATCCCAGGTTTGAGGTGTGCCATCGATTTTTTCATATTTTTTGATAAAATTCAGCGGAACTGAAATACCACTCCAAAACGATCCATAGCAAGCCGGATTCCAGAATGTCATCGGCGCATTTCCCATGTTGGTAATGCCCCCGGCACCGGCCGCACCGCCCTGGTACATGAGGATCAGTTCCTTGTTGTTGGTCGTTTCCCAGGATGCGCGGTAGTTACCCAGTGGTCCCGGCGTTCCGTTGTCCTGGTCGGCGGGATTCCTGTTTGCAGTTTCGTCAATTAGTCCGTAACCATTTGCCAGCGCGAGGTCTAATGCCTGTTTGGCCGCATCCGCTGCCAGTTTCCAGCGGTTGGCGTCGTAATTACCGTAGCAGATCAGCTTATTATCGGCTGCATTGCCCATGTCCAGCACAGGAGTAGCTGTGTTAAACTGCGGACTCGCCGCATAAAGCAGCACTTCGGATTTCAGTGCTAGTGCTGCCACCGACGTTACACGGCCCGTCTGCGAGGCAGAATACGAAGCAGGCAGGTCGGGATAGGCCTCATTGATGTCTTTCAGGATAAAGTTAACACACTCCTCGAAGGACGCTCTGGGCAGCTCGATCTTTACCCCCGGTAAAAAAACCTGGTCAACGATCGGTACGCCTCCGTACCGTTTGAGCATTTCCATGTAGTTCAGAGCCCGCATAAACTTCACCTCCGCGATCACTTGCTTCTTATATGTCTCATCGGCGTCGGGCACCTCGTTGGCGCGCTTGATAACCAGATTGATTTGCCGCAATGCGATCCATCGGATAAAATAGCGGTAGTCTTCCAGGTTGACAATGTTGCTGGGCAAAATCATTCCCTCATTCCAGCGGTTGGAGTGGACAAAGGAGGCTTCGGAGGCATCCCCTTCATCGCTGATGCTGGAACTTGGGTGGATTACATCCGTGCCATTCACCTGCGAGAATGGAGTGTAGGCATTCGGCTGCCCTGCAACTACCGCTTCGCCTTGCAGCCGATAGCGAAAATTGGAATGGACGCCATATTTGTAAATGGTGGCCATGAAGATTTCAAGACTGGCCTTGTCGCGGAATGCATTCTCCTCGGTAAGATCCACACCTGGCGCTTTGTCGAGGAACTCATTTTGGCATGATATGCCGCAAAAACAGCAGAAAATCGCGAAGATCTGATATAGTTTTTTCATCATGATGTCAGAAGTTGAGGTTAAGGCCCACATTAACAGTCCTCACCAAAGGGTAGGGTTCGGTGTTGGTGTCACCCGTGGAGGTGTTCTCAGGGTCGATACCAGGATACATTTTTTTCCAGGTGAAAAGGTTATTCGCGTTTACATAGATCCGGCAGGAGCTGATTCCGAGCCTCTTCAAAATACCTTCTTCGAACCGGTAGCCTACTTCGGCATTCTTGATCCGCACGTAGCTTACGTCCGCCAGCCAGTAGGACGACCCTACGTTGTTCGGACCACCATTAACGGAAAAACGTGGAAATTTGATCGGTAACCCGGAAGCATATCGTTCCGCCGTCCAGCTTTCATTCATATAGCTTGCCGAGCCTTCCGGTGGAGCTTCTCCGTAACCTGTTCCGCGCTGGAACCGGGTGTAGTAATGCGACACATTGCCAACACCCTGAAATAGGACTGAGAAATCAAACCCTTTGTAATTCAAGCCCAGCGACGCGCCGAATGTCTTTTCAGGCAGGTTGGAATACCCGATCGGAACTGCGTCGAAATCGTTGACGATGCCGTCGCCATTGTAATCCTGGTATTTAATATCACCGGGCTGGATTTTGTTATTGGAATAGGAATAGATTGGACGAGAAGGGTCATTGACCTCATCCCAGGTATTGTAAAGTCCCTGGGCGATCAGGCCGAAATTCTGCCCGAGCCGTTGCCCTGTGCGGTTTTGATAGGCGTAAACATTGGGCACCTCGTCCCTGAAAAGCACTTTGTTGCGGGCGAAACTGTAATTGGCGCCGATGCGGTAACCAAGCTGGCCAATATTGCCCGAATAATTAATATCCGCTTCAAAGCCCTTGTTCTCCATTTTACCCAAATTGCTGGCTGGCTGCGACAACCCCGAAATGGACGAGATCGATTGGCGGGCTGCCAGGATATCGCTGCGCTCCTCGCTGAAAAGATCGGCGGTGAATTTGATGCGGTCCTTCCAGAAAAAAGCCTCGATTCCTACATTCTGCTTCACGGCACGCTCCCAGGTTACATCCGGATTGCCGGTAGCATCCTCCCGTATTCCGGTAAAACCTGTGTAAGTTGATCCGACATTACCGAAATAGTACATGTTCTGCACACTGGAATAGCTGGTCGGCCGGTACAAAAAGCGTGTGCCCCCGATATTATCATTACCCACCTCTCCATACGAGCCCCTGATTTTCAAGAAGGTAACTACTTCGTTTTTTGGAAAAAACGATTCCTGGCTGGCTACCCATCCCAAGGAGTAGGCTGGAAAAAAGCCGAACCGCTTTCCGGGTGCAAAGTTTTCCGTTCCGTTATAACCGATATTCACTTCTGCCAGATACCGGCCTCCGTAATCATAGGTAACCCGGCCTACAAAGCTCTGGTAACCTTTCGGAACCAGGAATGCGAGTGTGGGATCGAAGGTTTTTTGCTGATTATAAAGTGCCAGCGCGGTGAGGCTGTGTTTTCCGAAGCTCTTTTTGTAGTCGATGCCGAATTCGGCGGTCACCCTGCGGTTATAACGGCCTGTCTGGTTAAATCCGAACTGGGCGTCGGTCGTCGACGGCACATAATTGATCGTTCCGTCAGGCAGCCGTGTCGCCAGGTAGGTAATGAGCGTTTTTGTGTTGACGATCTGCTGATCGTTGTAAGTCTGCACGGCGACGTTTCCGTGTGTGGAAAGCCCGTCGAGCACGAATCCAAGATCGTAGTCAAGGCGGAAATTTCCGTTCAGATAGTTACGGTAAGACCTTTTGAGCCCGCCGGCCAGATTCGGGTAAAGCAGGGATACATAGGGATTGTTGCGCGAGCCGGTAAAGATGTTGACCACTTTGCCATCGACAATACCCGGCGTTTCCAACGGGCTGGCGCGAAATACGTCGCCTACAACCCGCTCCGTATTGGTGCCGTTATTGCCGCTGCGCGTCTCGGTCTGCGAAGAAAGGTCTAGCGACATTTTCAACCGTTTGGTCAGGTCAAAATTGAAGTTGGAGCGAATATTATACCTTCTGAAAATGGATTGAGGCGAAAAGGCGTCGGTAATATCTTTCGTATCCTTAAAAAGCCCTTCCTGATTGAAAAGCCCGGCTGAAACAAAATAACGGACTTTTTGCGTACCCCCGCTGATGCTCACATTGTGCTGGGATTGCTTCGAGACTTTTTTGAACATGACATCGGGCCAGTTGACATTCGGATGGAATACCGGATCCTTTCCATTACGGTACAACTCGATGTCCTCGGACGTGTACTTGGGTGTATATACGTTGCCATTTACGTATGTGTCCGCCTGCAAAGCTTCATTGAAATGCGTGGCGTAATCAGCGCTGTTCATCATCTTCCGCATGTCGGTAAATGAGTTAAAACCCTGATTGAAGGTGTAGCTGATTTTGGGCGGGCCCACCTTACCCCTCTTGGTGGTAATGATCAGTACCCCGTTTGCACCACGAATCCCGTAAACAGCCGTCGAGGAAGCATCTTTCAGGATTGTTACCGATTCTATTTCGTTCGGATCGATATTGTTGTAATTGTCTACCTGAATACCATCCACGAGTGTCAGCGGGTCGGTGTTTCCGGAGAAAGTACCAACGCCCCGGATGCGAATCTTGGAACCATCATTCCCTGGCTCGCCGCCCGACTGGGTTGCAAACAAGCCGGGCATGCGTCCTACAAGAGAGTTACTGATATTGGCTACCGGCGACTGGATCAACTCCTTGGTACCGATCGTCGAAATGGCTCCCGTAGCGTTGATCTTTTTCTGCGTGCCAAACCCCACTACGATTACCTCGTCGAGCGACTTGTTGTCCGAAACCATCGTCACCTTTATTTCGCCAAGGTTTTTCAAGGCGATCTCCTGTTTTTCGTAACCTACAAAGCTGAAAATCAACACAGAGCCTTCACCAGGCACCTCAATGGAAAACTTGCCGTCCGCATTGGTCGTTGTGCCTTTCTGGGTTCCCTTGATGACGATGTTAACGCCCGGCAGGCCTTCTCCGGTAACCTCATCGGTTACTTTACCGCTGACGGTCGTCTCTGCCAGCGGCTTGGCGATTCCGGCCGGGTTCAAGCTGTTTTCCTGCCGTGGTAACATCATCAGATTACTGCTTTCCCAGACGATCGTCTTCCCGGCTTGCGGCTCTTCTGCACCGTTTTTGATGTTTTTACTGGGAAGGATTGTGTAGCCGCCGCCTTTCAGTTTCTTATACTTCAGATGCAGGGGCGGCAGGATCCGTTTCAGGATATTTTCGACATTGTCGTGCTCATCAATGGGAAAAGGCAAATTTTTTCCCTCGATGAGCTCACGCTGATATACGAAGTTTACCTTGTGAATGGATTCCAGTTTGTTGAGGAGCAGGATCATACTCTCTGCCTCCTGCTCTCCCTGAACGGGAAGCCCGCTTTCCAGCATCTCCGTGGAAGGCGGCCGGGAAGCCGCCTTGGAAAAATCCCCCGGACAGATCAGAATGGATATGGAGAATAATGGGAAAAGTATTTTCATAGTCAAAACAATGATTGGGTGATTTTGTATCGCATGCAACTGTCAAACAGGCGACCTTCCCGCATTTCCCGTTTTCCTATGATTTTTTTTCGATTTATTTTAACTAAACCCTTTTCACCTGAAAAGATAACTATTCCCGTCCTTTTCTATTTCCAGATCCAGGATCGTCGCAAGGTTTGTCACAAAATCATCTGTCGATTGAAGGCTGAGCTTTCCTTCCAGTTTTTTGCTTAGGAAAGCAGTATCTGCAAAGCTTACCCGTATTCCATAATTGTCCAGAAGCATTTCAGTAATTTCGCCAACCGGCTTTCCGTCGAGCACGATCGTGGATTCTTTCCAGGAATCATAAAGTTCCGTACGCACCGGCCGGAGTCGGATCGGCTGTTTGCGTTCGGAAACGATCGCCATATCCCCGGGCTTCATCACCACCGCAGGCGCATGGGCAGCATGCAGCTTCACTTTTCCCTCATGCAGGACAACCCTGGTGTTTTGCCGCCTTGCGTTTACATTGAATTCCGTACCCAGCACTTCTACCTGTGCTTCCGGTGTATGGACGATAAACTTCGCACCGTTGCGTTTGGCGATATCAAAATAAGCTTCGCCCTCCAACCAAACTTCGCGCACCGCATTGTCAGCGAGATCTTTTCCGATTGTTATTTCTGAATTTGCATTGAGCGTAACGTGTGATCCGTCATCGAGTGTGATCGTACGGATCTCCCCGTAAGCCGTGCGTAAATGCGAAGGCCGCATGCTCCACCAGGCGATGCCTGCCGAAACAACCAAAAGCGAGACCGAGGCAGCGATCAGGTAATAGGGCCGGTTCCACCAGCCTTTTTTTGTCTCCGTTTCTGCAATATCATTCCATATCCGGCTCCTGAGCCGGTCGAGATCTGCCTGGGAAGGCGAGCTTTCCTTAAAATGAATGTTTCTGATATAGTTTCCTGTTGGATCCTGTTCTTCCATATGCTGTGGTGAGATATCAAATACGTAAAAACAAGTTGCTTAAATGTAGAACGTATTTGTTTGTCTTTTTTCCCGTTTCGAAATGAATATTTAATACAGGGCTGCGAGGTAACCCATCAACGCGACAATTGTCACATTGATGAAAACCCACTCGCGGTCAAACCGTTCAGCCACGGAGGTCCGTAGCGCGGACAATGCGACATGAATGGTGTTGTAAACGCTTTTCATCGTAATATTCATCACTTCCGCGGCCTGGCTGTACGTGAGTCCTTTCATGAAAACCAGGTATAAAATCTCGCGTTGGCGTTTGGGAAGCCGGTTGAGCTCAGCAATGACGATTTGCCGCTGATGGTCTAATGTCTGCTGCTCTACCAGTTCTGTCTCATAGGATTCCACCAGAAATTCCGCGCTCTCAAAAATATACGCCTGAGAATCCAGCTTTTTAAGCCTGACCAGCGCGTCGGTAAGTCTCCTGCGGAGCGCCCGGTACATATAAAACCTGATGTTGTCGGTCGGACCAATCCGTTGGCGGCTATTGTAAATGTGCAGGAACAATTCATGCAGGCAGTCTTCGACCAGTTGCTTATTTCGGACCAGATTATATCCATAGCGGTAAAGGTCGGCTGAAAACAACTCATAAATACGTGAAAATGCTTCCGGGTCACCGGAGCGAAATTCATCCCACAATAATAGATTTTCTTGTGAAGTCAGCCTGTCCCGAACCATCTGGCGAAATGATTAGCCTCAAAAATTGACCTGTACTACTTTTCAATAGGAATATTTTACTAAGACTGCTTATCAGGTGTTCTACCCTTAACTATTGAAAATTGTACTTGTCAGGTTTACATTTAACGGTATTCAGACCAATACATCCATTACAGGTGGTTGATAGAAATGCCCGCATCCATCAATCCCTTGATATAGCCGATCCCGAAAAGGTTGCCCTTCATTTCGTAACCAAAATGTTCATTACTTTCACCGGCCATTGTCGGTACGTGGTCTGAGCGTAATGGCCCGTCGAATCCAATGTCATAATAAGTCCTCATCAGTTTGAACATATCGGTTGGCCCGTTGTCGTGAAAAGTTTCACGGAAGTTTTCGGGCGTGCCTCTCACGTCACGGATGTGCACAAAAAAGATCTTTTTCGCCCTACCGAATTCGCGGATCAGCTCATGCACATTTTCATTCATCGTCGTATAGGTCCCCTGGCAAAAGGTGAGGCCATGCGAGCTGCTATCCGACAGCGAAAGTGCTTTCCGGATCGCGTCAGCGGAGGTAAGTATGCGGCTGATCCCATGCAACGGGCTGATCGGCGGGTCATCGGGATGCAGTGCCATTCTTACGCCGTTGGCCTCGGCAACCGGCATAACCTGTTCGATAAACCAGTGATAGTTTTCCCAAATTTGGCTCTCGCTGAAAGTTCCGTATTTTGAAACGGGTTCGGTTATCGCTTTTTCCATTGAAAAGCCACTCACGACCGCTCCGCCCCTCTCAGGCAGATTAACATCGGTGCGATACCAGCCGGTGGCCATGAAATTGTAACAAAGCAGCCCAACGCCCAACCTGCCCATGTTTTCCAGCATTCGCTGGTAACGCTCGATGTCCCTTTCACGTCCCGGCAACCCCAGCTTGATCCGGATCATATCAAACTGATCGCCTTCCAACCCGGTCAGTTGAAAGCCGTTCGATTCAAAAATATCTTTTGAACGGGCAAATGAATCGTAGTCGTCTATTGCCGCATTGCCCGTAAGCTCAGGTGCAAGCTTGGCAATAGCATAATCAATGCCCATCTGGCGGCACAACTGCCATTTTTCATCAGGGGTATTTCCAAAAAATAAGAATGAAAGAAACATGCTTTTGTCGGTTTGCTCCACTTAAAAATACCCTCCCCTTTCCGTAATGGTTTGAATGGATTCGCCATTGTGGACCCAGCCGAATATTTGCTTTTCATTCTCCCGGATCTCCTCTGCCCGTAAAAGGACCTCGTAGGCAATGTCGCGCGGAACAATGAGCACACCGTCGATGTCACCCAGTACTACATCTCCCGGTTTGATCGTTACGTCATCGATCTGGATCACTGTTTGAAAATGGGTGATCAGGCAGCGTCCCAGGCTTCCGTTTGAGATCCGGTATTTATAAAAAACAGGAAAATCCGCTTCCAGTATCTGATGCGTGTCGCGTATCCCGCCATCGAGGCAAGCAGCCTTGATCCCTTTATTTTTGGCTGTCGCCGTCATCACCCCTCCCCACATCGTCGCCTGCTCGTCCTTGCTCGAATCCCATACCACAAACGCATTCTCGTGCATGGCATCCAGCATTTGAGTGCGAAACTCCATTTCTCCTGTGATCTTCGCATTCGGCGCACTTTTGACAGTGAACGCCAGACCCGCGACGGTGCGGTATTCGCGTAACGGGACGATCCTGTTGGGAAGTGCCTGATGCAGCAGGCAGAATTCGCGCAAAACATCATTGACGGCCCCTGTGTAGAGTTGCTCGAAACGTGACAATAATTCCTGATCGGGGATTGGAAACGGCTTGTCGGAAATCGTTTCCCGCTCGGCAATAAACCGTTCCAGGTTCATCATCCCTACTTCTTTCCGATATTGCTCAGACCCGGATTGGGTTCCGTTTGTATGATTTTCAGTGTTCATATAGCTATTCGTTTATTTTTTTAATTTCATTTTCAAACCCCTGCATTAGACAAAAAACCTCCGTCCACCGGCACAATAATGCCAGTTACGAAGCCGGCAGCCTCATCATTGATAAGCCAGTTCATGCAACCCAGCAGCTCCGCAGCTTCGCCGAAACGTCTTTGAGGTGTGTGATTCAATACATTTTCAGCGCGGGCCGTTTGAGATCCATCCGCATTGAACATGATCTTGCGGCTGCGGTCATTCAGAAAGAATCCGGGGGCAATGGCATTGACGCGAATGTTGGCCGGTGCCAGGTAGGCTGCAAGCCACTGGGTAAAATTAGCGATACCGGCCTTGGCGATTCCGTAAGCACCTACCTTGGTAAGCGGGCGGAAACTGTTCATGGACGCGATATTGATGATCACTCCGTGTTTTTGCCGGGCCATCCCTTTTCCGAAAACAAAGCTCGGCAGTACCGTTCCCATTGTATTGACGTCGATGACGCTTTGGAAGACCCGCATATTCAAATTAAAAAACCCTTTCACAGACTGATCGTCGAGTAATTCCCTTTCGTCGAATTCGGTCGTGTTGGTAAGCGCTTCCATCTGGTTGCCGCCCGCACCGTTGATCAACACCGAGCATATGCCCAGTTCCTTTTCTACAATTTCCCTGGCAGCACGTACGGAATCTTCATTGGCCACGTCCGTACTTACCGAAATGGCCGTACCACCCGCCTCGATAATTTGATTTTCGACTATTTTCAGCTTGTCCAGGCTTCGTCCCAGCAATGCAACGCGGTACTTCTGTCGCGCAAGGTCACGGGCCATCTCCGAACAGAGCGTCCCTCCTGCCCCGGTCACTACCGCTACTTTTTGAATGTCCATATCTGTTATTTTTTGATCCAGTTTTTAATGTTGTAGTAACTGATATTGCTGACCAGTTCGCCCAGGAATCCGGGGTCATCCGGTAGCTTGCCTTCTTCGGCCCACGTGCCGATCAGATTGCAAACTATGCGACGATAATACTCGTGGCGACTGAAAGAAAGGATGCTGCGCGAGTCGGTCGTGAAACCGATACTTGCGCTCAGCAGCCCGTAAGAACTCAGTGTTACTAATTGCTGGACAATCCCCTCATAGTGGTCGTTATACCACCACGCTGGCCCGAACTGTACTTTTCCCCGCACGCCATCTTCTGAAAACGAGCCGGTAAGGGAAGCAAAAACCGCATTATCCGCCGGGTTTAAAGTATAAAGGATGGTTTTAGGCAGTGAGTTCTGCACGTCCAGATCGTCGAGCAACCGGCTGACCGAATGCACGTCTACTGCGTTTCCAATGCTCGCGTAGCCGCCCGCCGGGCCCAGCTTATTGCGAAGCGTGGTGCTTGTAAAGCGGTTTGCGCCGATGTGCAGCTGCATTTTCCATTGCCGCCTGGCGTACTGCTGTCCCAGAAAATGCAGCAAATTCGATTGCAGCGCTACCAGATCTTCCGTATCCAGACTTTCTTGCCTGATAACCCTGGCAAAAAGATTATCAGCCACTGATTCGCCGGTGGAAACATATCTGAACCCGGCATCCAGCGAATGATCGGACAATAGACAGCCCTGGCGATCCAGGAAATCGAGCCGGTTAATGATTGCATCTTTGTAAGCGTCAAGCCCCGTGATCTCAATCTGGCTGACCTGCTGCAATTGAACGGTCCAGTGTCTGTCAAAGGCAAGGATACTATCACCCCGGAGCGACGGCAGGCAGCTTACACCCACGTCGGCGCCGGCGAGTAGGGAATGATTGGCCAGATCATCCAGCAAGTCGTCTGATGTACAGAGCGTTTCGACATTGAACTTTTTCAATATATCCAGCGCTCCAAAGCCTTCGCTTGCCAGCACTTCATTGGCCCTTTCCCAGATTTGGCGCGCATTGGAGGGTGTAAGCAACTCGTTAATGCCAAAAACCCGCTGCAATTCCATGCAAGACCAGTGAAAAAGCGGGTTCCCTACTGTTTGCATCATGCATTCGGCCCAGGCCAGAAATTTATCGTAATCAGAGGCTTCACTGCCGGTAATGAATGCTTCGGCTATGCCGTAGATGCGCATTGCCCGGTGTTTGTAAGGATCATTCTTGACCCAAACCTGGTAAATGTTGGTAAAATGCGTGTTGGCCGCAAGCGGAGCCGGATCAATATGATTGTGAAAATCAATGATCGGAAGCCGTTCGGCGGTGTCATGGAAAAGCGCCCTGGCGGTCGGGTTTGTTAATAGGAAATCTGCTGTGATCATAAGAGCTACTTCAAAGTTATCAGCGACTTATCCGCAATCAGTACCGGCGCGTCATAAACGGGCACTTTGCTGAAAATCATCTTATTATCGGTCTTTTTCCACTGCGATGGCGGGATTTCATAAACGCCTCCGCTAATGATGTCTACATAAACAGGCTGATCGATGTCGGCATTCAGAAAGGTGAATGTGATGTTTCTGATATTGTTGGTATTGGCCGGAATAGCCTCGTCGGACCATATTGTAAAAAGCTGTTTGCCGGTCTTTGCATGCGCGTAGCCATAAACCGAAATGCTTCTGTCCGTGCTTTTGGAATATTTAACTTCACCGGCTTCCGTTTTTGCATTGCCGTTGAAAGTCGGGTGCAGGTTTTTGATACGAACCAGCGTATGATCGAATACGGCGGTAACGTGTTGCATGGCGAAATAAGCCATTTTGGGACGTATCGCCCTTTTTGACGAGTCCGATTCAATCAGTCCTTTTACATTCAGTTTCTTGATCGGACCGGCCGTAACGGCGTAGTTTATATCGATTATGCCGAGGATACTACTCATCATGTCGTGGCCGAGATCACCCAGCATCCTTCTGGTATTCCATTTGGCCTGCGACAATTCGCTCCATTCATAATCGCCTAACGCCCCACGCCCGCCCCCGGAGAACGACGGCGCGCCATTTTCACCCTGGCGCAGCTTTACGTTGGGCGCATATTTGTCGAGCAGTTGCCGCAGTTGACCTACATGATCGTAATTGGAATCGGGGTTGTAGACATAATCATGATAGGTCATATTGTCGAACAGGTTCAATTTGCCTTTATCCTGGATGTATTTGAAAAAAGCGTCGGCATATTTTAAGTCGATATGCCCCATCGCCAGACCGGAAATGCGCGCTTGCGGCTGGATTCGTTTGATGATTACTGCCGTCCTGATGTTCAGGTCGGCGACTTTTTCGGCGGTGTTAATCTCATTATCGCCAAAATTAGGCTCGTTCCAGACTTCCCAATCGACTACTTTGTCTTTGTAACGCGTTACCAGCGCGGCGACCCATTTGTCCCAGGCTGCAAGTGCCTCGGGAGAGCTGGGGATACCGGCGCTCAGGTTCACACCGCCGCCACCCGGGTAGATAGGATTGCCATAGGAAGTTTCCAGCCATGGTTGAAAGCCGCGTCGGGCCGCGTCGTCGATGATCTTGTCAAGCCACGCCCAATCATACTGCCCTTTCACTTTCTCGGTCTTGGCCCATCCGGCCTGCATTCGGAGCATTTTGATGCCGAGCGGCGCGATGTACTCCTTGTACTGTTCATAGTCGGTCATATCCCTGTCCAGGGTTTCGCAGCCCAGTATCCAGTTTGACGCAACGATCTCGCCGGTGCTTCTGGGTTTGAGCTGCCCGATCTTGCGCAGGGGAATGCCCGTTTCGACAGTTGCATTCTGCGCCTGTGAAGATGCGCCACAGGTAAAGCAGATGAATGCGATTAAAAGACTTAATACTCTCATATACAATTATTAAACAAGTAAATCACTCAGCTGCGATCAGCCCTTTGCCCTCTCCCACGCCAGTAAAACACCCCGGCGCCAATGATACAGATCACCCCGGAGCCGATGGCGAGTTTGCCGCTCAGGTTCGCCGCCGACGGAAAGCCCATGAAAATGAACATGCTTCCGGTAACCAGAAAGGCGAATGCGTAGAGCATCATCAAGCCGGTAATGACCGCAGAATCACTCGCTCCGCTTACTGCCGGCGCAGGACTTGCCAGCTTTTGAAAAAACCGGCTGACCCTGTTGACATACTCCCTGTCTTTTGAAAGGAATAAACCTGAGGCAAGGAATACCGCTATACAGACCACGATTTCAATAAAAGTGGCCATTTCCCAGCTGATTTGCGGGTTCAGGTTCAAAGCAATACCCGTGGCAATTCCAATGACCAAAGTTGCGATAGCTCCCCAGGGCTGCGGCCGCCAGAAGACAATCCCCATAATGACGGGAATTATCATGGGAATCGAAAAAATACCCGTCAAGTACTGGTTGGCCTTGAATGCCCCTCCAAACCGGCCTACATAAAGTGCTCCGACGGTGACGATCAAACCAACCGCCAAAGTCATGATACGGGCAACCCAGAGCGTTTCTCTTGGAGTGGAATCGGCCCGGAAGAGCCGCTGGTAAATGTCGCGGGTGAGCACGCTGGCTGTCACATTGTATTCGGCGCTGAGAACAGACATCGTGGCGGCAAACATTGCTGAGAGCATGAGTCCCATGATCCCTTGCGGCAGCAGTTTCAAACAAAGTGCCACATAAGCCATTTCTGGGTTTTCCAGTTCGGGCAGGATCACCCTTGCTGCCACTGCCGGGAAAAGGAATATCACAGGAAATATCAAAAACAATATTGCTGAAAGCCATCCGATTTTCTTGCCGTCTTCTTCGGTTTTTGCGCTGTAAAACCGTTGTATGAAAGTCCAGTTGCCGTTGTATTTGATGATAATCAGGATGTAGTAGACGAAGACGAAAAACGGCGTGCCTTTTTTGCCGTTCAAAAACTGCATATTGTCGGGGATCACCTCCTGCATGTGCGAGATACCTCCGGCTGCATGATAAGCAAGCGGAACGAGTATCAATGTCGAGAAGAACAGGATGACAAACTGCACTACATCCGTGACAATAACCGCCCAGAACCCGCCTATTACAGTATAAACGGCCACCACCAGGCCACAGAAGATGACTGCCGTTTCAAAGGGTATGCCCGAGGCTGCGGTTACAAATATGCCGATCGAATAAAGTTTGAGCATGTCGTCGAGTACTTTCAGCAGCACCCCGCTCCATGAAAATATTTGCCGGATGGATGCATTGAAGCGCGTTTCCAGGTACTCCACCGGACTGATGATCCCGGCCCTTTTCCAGAGTTTGGCATAAACAAAAACCGCCAGCACGGAAGGAAATATCGTGCTCCATATCAACGTAATGGCCACCAGGCCATCCGAATAAGCGATTCCGGCATAGGCTACGAAAACAAACGAGCTGAATTTGGTCATAAAATTACTAATGCCCCCCGCCAGCCACGAAATGCCGCTTCCGCCCTTGAAATAGTCACCGATATTCTTGATGTACCGCCCCAGAAAAATGCCTATCCCCGACATCAGAACCATGTAGACGATGATGGTAACATAGTCCAGGGTATGGAGTTTGTTCATATTGGTTTTGTTAAATAGCTATTTAAGTGCTTGTTGATATTGCATTAACCTTTGGCCCGTCAATTTGGCATTTCTTAGTATCTTTAATAAGTTGTGTTAAAACTACATTACACGTATGTTAAAGGAGCAGGTAATCAGCCAAATTGATACACTTTCAATCGAGGAACTCATGCTCATTTATGGGTATATCGAATTACTAAAAGGTCGTCCACAACTACCGTCAGGAACGAATAAAGCCCATTTGCAAGTAAGAGAGGCCTTAGCAGGTTTGAAAAGTGGTCTATCCAATGATATTCTGGCCTCACGGGAAGAAAGAATATGAATCTTTTTTTTGACACATCTGCGTTGGTCAAATACTATCTCTTACGGTTAATTAAGTAGCATTCCTTCCGCAATTACTACTGGGTAATCTGGAACTGGGATGTCTTTGAAGGTCGTCTTTCTGCCCTGAATGGTCCAGTTTTCTTCTGGGATCGCGTAAATCTCTCCTGTGATTAAATCTGCCAGGACAGGTTGTTTAAAAATCCCCGCAACACTCACGTTAATCAGCCGGGCCGTATAGCTTTCGGCTGGCCTGGCTTCACCACTCCACACTGTGATAAGGTGAGCTTCTTTACCCTGTTTGTAATGAAAGGCGTAGATGTTTTCTTGATTCAACTCCGGCTGGTCCTTCTGCAAACTGAGCTGATCATCAAAAAGTGAAAAGACGCGCTGGGCGGCAAAGAATGCCATTTTAGGACGATCGATCGTTTTGTCGGCATTGGTTTTCAAGATCCCTTTGGTATTAATTCCTACCATATGATCACCAGGCGCGTAATGAATATCGCTGATGGTGAACAGGTTGGTCGCGATTCCGCGGCCGTGGTCGCCCAGCATTCTGCGCAGGTCCCATTTGGCTTGTGTAAGCTCTGTCCAATCCTGGTCACGCAATGCGCCGATCGTCACTTCCTTAGGCGTTGAAGGTGCCCCATTCTCTCCTTGCATGAAGACGATCGAGGGTTTGTAGCGCCAAACCAATTCGCGCAGCTTTTCGATTTTTGGGTAAGACTCATCGGGATTGTACGCGTAACCATGGTAGGTAAGCAAATCGACGTATTGCAACCCGTCGTTCTCTTTGAGATAATCCATAAAGTCTTTCATGAAATCAAAGCGTGTGACGCTGGCCATTCCAAGGGCAATGAGCCTGGCATTCGGCTGGACGGACTTGACGATCCTGGCCGTGCGCAGGTAAAATGCGCCGATTTCCCGGCCGGTATGCTGGGGATTCAGGTCTGGTTCGTTCCATATTTCCCATTCAGGAACCTGCTCCTTATAGCGCGTCACGATGGCCCGCACCCAGTTATCCCACGCTTTCAATGCCTCCGGGGACGTTGGAATGTGACCTGCCAGCTTCGCCTCGCCCCCGCCCTCATAAATCGGATTTCCGTACGAGAGCTCCACCCACGGATACACCCCTCGTGATGCCGCATCGGGAATCACCGCATCCAGCCATTTAAAATCATAAATCCCTTTTACTTTCTCACATTTGGACCAGCCCCCTTGCAAACGTATCCGCTTCGCTCCTAACGGTCCCAGCCAGGTTCTATAAGACTGATAATCGGTATAGTCCCGGTCGAGTGTCTCGCCGCCGATCGACCAGCTGCTGTGCCGTATTTGTTTGGCATCGCGGGTTTGAAGTTTACCCAGAACCTCCCAAGGGTAAGCCGCAGTTGTACCGCCGCCGCTAACCGGGACGATGAAAACGCTTCTGGTCCCATCAGACAAGCCATTAAAAACCACATATTTCCCCGTGTAATCCCAGGCAGGATGTGCATCGATGCGAAACTCTCCTTCGGCTTTGGAAAGAAAAATACTGGCGAGTTTCTGCTCCGCACCTGTCTGGGTATTCAGCAAGCGGATAGGTACCGTACCGTCACCGGCCGTGACCATTTCACCCGGATAGGCGTCGGTCACAATCAGCGGCATTCCTTTGGGGTGGTAAGAAGGGTGTCCGGAGCCCGGTTGAAAAACCGTTTTCAAATTGCTGCCGTCGTACCGGGCGGTGATCAGTTCCAGTCCGGGTTTGCCTTCCAGTTCCAGGTTCATGGAAATATGATCGCCGTCGGGCATCCAGTTCACGTGATGCCCGCCCTTTGCCCATTGCTCGGGCGTGATAGCGGTTTTCAGATCAGACCCGTCGGCGTTCATAGTGATTACGGCCCTCTTTCTAGCACCGCCGCCGACCGGCGACCATTGAACCGTTGTCAGCAGCCGCGTTCCCTGAGGATTCCATTTAACCTGAAAACAATAATACTCGTAGTCCTGCGGATTTGATATGGCAATGGAAGGGACCGACTTTTCATAAATATCCCGGATCGAAACCAGTAGTTTTGACTTACCCGAATCGGTATCAGTAATAAAAATGCCGTCGTCCCCGGGAATGCCGACATTTCGCGCAGCCAGCTCTTTGGGAATAATCACCCCGTAGCCGATCTGGGCGTACCGGGATTTGATCAGGTTATGACTAGCCAGTTTTTTGCCGTCGCGCGACGCCATAAATACAGTCCCTTCCAGCCGCCTCAACGCGCCCGTAAGCGGGTTCAATTTGACCGCAAATGCCTTCCAGGTGCCCGTATCGACGTCATTGAAATACAATTCCTCATCGCTGGCGCCCCATTGCACCTGCGCCCCGAGCTGTATTTCCCAACCGCGGGAAGTAGCCACAATGCGCTCGACGCCAGATGTCAAGTCAACCAGCACAACCTCGCCGGCATCACCGGGTATAGGTGTATGATCCTCATAGGGCATACGGAACAAGGCCACGAATTTACCAGATGGGCTGACAGGCGAAGTATCAAAAAAGCGGTGGATGATCCTGCCGGATGCGATCTTTTTTACGCCGTTGTCTGCTTTTAAGTCGGGCGTTTGAGCCCGACTATCATTTATATTTGCCATGGCCAGCATTGCCGTCATGATCAACCATTTCATGTATGTGAATTTCATCTGTTACCACATTTAAATTACTGTTTCTCTATCCGCGATGAGCACCGGCGAATCGTAAACATGGCCTTTCATTTAAGGTCCACGCAAAGAGAAACCTTGAATTCACGTCAATATCCCGGATTCTGGGTCAGTTTCTTGTTCAGTTCAAGTTCTCGTAGCGGAACCGGGTACAGATTCTGAAAAGGTTTGGCCGGATGGCCCTTGGCAGTCATAACCGGCACAAAGCGGTCGGTCCGTTTCAGGTCGAACCAGCGCTGGCTTTCGAAAGCGAATTCCACGCGGCGCTCATTCTCCAGGGCGAGCCGCAGATCGGCTTGCGTGCCCGCGGTCAGATCCGGCAATCCGGCGCGTTTACGCACCTGATTGATCAGCGGTAATGCGGCGGCTGGCTGATTTTGCTCGTTCAAGGTTTCGGCATACATCAGCAGCACGTCGGCATAGCGAAGTACGGGGTAATCCACGTCCGATTCGCCACGGATAATGCCCGTTTGAATGAATTTGACCGGATAAGGTTCGTTGATGACGACCCCGCCCGTGTTCGTGTAGGACGTTGCTATGGATGCCGTTTTTCTAACATCACCCTTCTCATATGCTGCAATCAGGTCGGCGGTCGGCTTGTTGACCCCGTCGCCCGGCCCGCCGGACACACCAAAATCTGGTGATGCCGCGCCAAAAGGCGTCCACAGGGTATAAAATCCTCCGCCCTGCCCAATTTGCCCGCCTTTGTTCTGCACAGCTAAGATCACCTCCTTGTTGTTGGCAAACGAAGTCGATGCGGAAAACACATCGGCATAGCTGGCCATCAGACGGTGTGCATTTGAATCGATCACTTCTTTCAGCTTTGCGGCTGCGGGCGCATATTTCTTTTGTGTTAGTAAGACCTTACCCAGCAGCGCCTTTGCCGCCCATTTGGAAGCACGCCCCGCGTTAGCTGCGGTGATTGTTGCTGGAAGTTTCTCTTCGGCCACAGCCAGGTCGGCTTCGATGAGCGCGTACACGTCCGACGCCGGTGAGCGTTGAATATCGGCAGTCGCGTACGGATCGCCAATCTCGGTCGTGATCAGTTGCACATCGCCGAATAGCTGCACCAGATTGAAATAAAACATAGCACGCAGAAACCGGGCTTCACCTTCGTATTGCGCTTTCAGTCCGGCATCAAATTCAGCATCACCGATCCGGTCCAAAATCCCGTTTGCACGTGCGATTCCCTGGTAGTGCCCAAGCCATGCATCGCGGAAATAGGTGTTTGAAAGGGAATAGTTCAAATCTTCAATTTCAAAACCAATCGCGCTGACCGGCGTACGCGTATAGCCATATTCGGTATTGTCGGTTGAAACTTCCCCCAGCCAGATCAGCGAGCCACCGCCTGTACCGTACAATCCGGCATGCTTGAATGTCGCGTAGGTACCGATCACGGCGGTATTGTAGTCGGCCGGTGTTTTGTAAAAATTGGCCACGGTGCGTTCGGTTTCCGGCAAAACGGAGAGGAAATCGCTGCAAGCGCTGAGCCAGAAGGCCAGAATGGCTAAACTTATATGTCTTATTTTCATGATAATCCGGTTATGAATTTCAGAATGAGAGGTTAATGCCTAGTGTGAATGACCGTGCGATGGGATAATTTCCAAAGTCGGAGCGCGAGGCGAGCAGATTGTCGTTGGAAACGCTTACTTCCGGGTCATATCCGCGATAACCGGTGAACGTGAACAGGTTTGTACCGGTCGCATATATACGCACATTCTGCAAGCCCACGCGCTGCGTCAGGCTTTGCGGCAGCATATACGCGAGTGTTACGGTGCGGATTCTCAAATAGGAGCCGTTGAAAAGATACTGCGAGCTGTAAACGGTGTTGGTGTTCTTACCGCCCCTGATCGTCCTGCCGAACCTTCCGTCACCTGGCTGCTCGGGAGAAATCCAGCGGTTATCATAAACATATTTGGTGTTGTTCTGCACCCCGGCATTGTTGATCATGAACGTGCCGTCGTAGATCTGGTAACCGACCATCCCATTGGTAGCAATATCCAGGCTGAGGTTTTTATAGGTAAAAGTGTTGTTAAACCCGAAAAAGTATTTGGCATGCGAGCTGCCGATCACCTCCCGGTCGTTGTCGTTGATCACGCCGTTGCCATCGATATCCTTCCACTTCACATCGCCGGGTTTGGCCAGTGGCTGCGCTTTGTACTCAGCCACTTCCTGCGCAGTCTGGAAAATACCCAACTGGCGACGACCAAAGAAAACACCGATCGGGCTTCCCACCTGTGTTACGTGCGTGTTGGCAACCTGTCCGTTTGCACTGCTGAAAATACGTTCGGCATCCGTACTCATGGCCAGCACTTTGTTTCGGTTGAAGGTAATGTTGGAATTGGTGGTCCATTTGAATGCCCCGGCCGTATTGCGGGTCATTAATGCCAGTTCGAGACCCTTGTTCTGCACTTCTCCCAGGTTAACCACTGCGTTGGTCAATCCGGTTGCTCCGGGTGTGGATATGTTAAAAAGCATATTGGTATTCCGCTTGTCATAAACATCGGCCGTAAGGTTAACTCTGCCGTCGAGCAGGGAAAGGTCCAGGCCCAGATCAAGCTGTTTCATCGATTCCCAGCCCAGCTGTCCGTTTGAAAACGAGCTGCGTGCCAGCCCGGGCGTAAGCGCATCGCCGATGATGTAATTGGCATTGGTAAGCTGACCAATCGCGCGGTAATTACCGATCGCATTGTTGCCTGTGAGGCCGTAGCTTGCCCGCAGTTTGAGATCGGTGACAAAATGCTGGGACTTCATAAATGCTTCCTCTGAGACCCGCCAGCCCACCGAGGCGGAAGGGAAAGTACCCCAGCGGTTGTTCTCGCCAAAACGGGATGATCCGTCGCGGCGAAGCGTCGCCGTAATCAGGTACCGGTCGTTGAATGTGTAGTTGGCCCTGGCCAGCAGCGATAAAATGGTATAATCCTGAATGTTCTCTGTTCCGCTGTTGACTGTGCCGCCATTAATGTTGGGGATCAGGTTATCGGGGAAATTAATAGCATTGGCAGTGATCACATCGCCTGTTTCGCGCTGTGCTGTAAAGCCGCCTACCAGATCGACCATGTGCTTCCCAAATGTCTTTTTATAACTTAATGTGTTTTCGTTCAACCAGTTGATATTCTCTGAGCGGGTAGCCGTCGCAGAGGCGATGCCGATCGGTGCCGATGTACTTAGTGTAGATGGTATCCAGATCTGATTTTTTGAATAATTCAGATCGGCCCCGAACGTTGTCCGGAATTTGAGATCGCCTGAGATCGCAAATTCGGCGTAAGTGTTACCCAACAGTCTGAACTGAGATGAAGGGTTTTTGTATTCGTTAGCGATTTTAACCGGACTCTGAAAGCCCGCGGAGCCCTCCGGCGCTGGTATTTCATTGCCATATGATCCGTCTGGCCGGTATATGGGTACGTGTGGCGAAATGCCCATGGCGGTTTGAATGATACCGAATCCTCCGTAGTGTCCCGAAAAAGGCAGGTTGTCCTGGGATGTGAGGCTTGGCAGCAGGCTCACGCCCACGGTAAGGCGTTTTGAAACTTTGGCATCGGCATTGGCACGGAAGCTATACCGTTTCAATCCCGTATTAATAATTATACCCTTTTGATTGAAGTAACCTGCCGAAACGGCATAACGTACATTTTCATTTCCTCCTGAGGCAGCCACCTGTATATTGCTAATGGACGCATTGCGGAAGATCGCATCCTGCCAGTCGGTGCCTTCTCCCAATACTGCCGGATCCTGCAAATCCACGGGAATGCGAAATGTTGCGGGCCGGACGCTATTGGGATCTGTTATTTTACCGGTTGCGACATTGTCGAGATAGCCATTATTACGACCGTCTATCGTGAATCTTGCAAACTCTTCGGCATTCATCATTTCAATTTTGCGGCCCAGTTGTTGAAATCCCGTGTAGGCATCGACCTGTATCTGCGCTTTTCCGGATTTGCCGCGCTTGGTCGTCACGATAATGACGCCATTAGAGCCTCTGGACCCATAAATTGCAGTGGCCGAAGCATCTTTGAGCACATCGATGCTTTCAATATCGTTGGGACTGATCGTGTTCAATGGATTTCCTACTCCCGCGCCGGAAACCGGAAAGCCGTCGATCACAAAAAGAGGCTCATTACCACCGGATATCGACCCTATTCCTCTAATCAGGATATTGGTGTTGCTGCCCGGCGCGCCGGACGAGCTTGATATCTGAAGTCCGGCCACCTGTCCCTGCAAAGCCTGATCGAAACCCGATACCGGCGTTTTGACAATGTCCTTGGCTGCAATGGATGAGATGGCCCCTGTTAAATCCTTCTTTTCCTGCGTGCCATAACCGACCACCACCACTTCGCGAAGTGATTTGTTATCCTCGACGAGCGTTAGGTTGATTTGGGTGCGATCGCCCACTGCAATTTCCTGACTTACATATCCCACGTATGAAAACACCAGCATAGAGGCCGGTCCCGATGCGGCAATTGAAAACTCGCCGTCAACATTCGAAGAAGTGCCTTTTTGCGTGCCTTTCAATACGACACTCACGCCGGGCAACTTCGCGCCATTTTCATCAGAAATCCTGCCGGTGATCGTTTGGGCGAAAACCGAATCGGTCAGCAGCAGAAGACAAATACCAAGCCACCAAACCGGCTTGCTGGTAAAGATTGTTTCCATAGGGTTATTGGATTATACTTCAACAATAGTAAATAATACTTCAACAATGCAATATTAATAAACAAATTTATTTCACACACAGTTTTTGTATAATAAATTTATTTTGATTAAAATTTTCAAGAGCACTTGCTTGGCCAAACAGTGAATTTTATAGTTTAATGTGCTATATATCAATTATTTATACCTACAAAAAGACATTTAGGAAGCACTCCCATACTCTGGCAAAAAATTAAAGATTTTTTGCTTTAACCATCACATTGCCCTAGATTTACTATCACATCGATAAAGTATGGTACAAGTTATAATCAAGGCACTGGATATTCTCGAACTCGTTGCACAGCGCAACGGTCAGGCTGTGACGCTGACTGAAATTTCGTATGAACTTCAACTCAACCAGGCAACAGCTTCAAACATCATTAACACGATGATCGGGAAGGGCTATCTGGAACATGTGGGCAAAAAGAAAGGCTATCGGCTGGGGCTTGCGGCTTACAGGCTTACCAATGAAGTCAAATACGAACAGGACCTCGTCGTAGCCGCGCGCGATTCTATGGCGCAGCTTACGGCAATGCTTAATGAATCGTGCCTGCTTGGAGTACTGCGGAATCAGAAGCGTTACATCCTTTATGCCGTGCATTCAACCCAGGATATACAGGTACAGGTCCGTTCCGAGCGGAATGTGTACGAAACTGCGAGTGGCAGGCTGCTGCTGGCTTATCTCCCGGAAAAGGAACTGGAACGTTTTATAGCGCATAACGGGCTTCCCGATGCAGAGCTTTGGGAAGAAGCTGCAAGCCGCATGTCGCTGATGGAAGCATTGATTAGTATCAGGCGGGAAGGGATTTGCATGACGCATTTAAAGAACACGCACGTACGCGGCTTCGCGGTGCCGGTATTTGCCAAGGACAAAGTTGTTGCCGGCCTGAGCATCTTCCTGCCGGATTACCGCTGCTCAGCTTCCCGGCAAAAAGAAATCGTGCTAGCACTCCGGGACACAGCAACGCAGATCAGTCAGAAGCTGGAATGAAACGGGATTACTAATAAAACCGGTTTTTGTTCTTGTCTTAATCCGGATGTTGGCCCTGTTAAGCGAGATGATCTTCGCGGTTTGCCACCAGCCTTGGTGCTTACCGCTGAGTTTGATCCGCTCCGTGACGAAGGGCAACTATATGCAAAAAAGGTTGTAAAAGGCAGGGGTTTGGAGTCGTTCAACAACCACGAACGTTTCACGACACAGGAAAAACATGCGGGTTAATGAGTTTCATAGTATTCCCGCCGGAAATTGAGCTCGAATTAACCTGGACAAACAAAGAGTTTCTATCGTTGATCAAAGATAGCTGGACGTTACACAGAATTTAACAAAGCAGAGCCCCAATATAAACCGCTACTTAACCAGAGAAATTCTATGAACTGCCGAAGATCCATCCTTATCGGTTATTTTTAGGATATAATTACCAGCAGTAAATTTGGCCACATCAATCACTTTCTCAGGTAATTGTTCCGCCTCGAACACAATTTTGCCATCCGTTCGAATTAACTGGAAAAGATCAACCTGATCCCAGTCAGGCAGCGTCAGCTCTAATCTATCTGACACCGGGTTCGGGTAAACCTTTGCAACTTTTCCATAAACATAAGCATGGGCAATTTTACTATATGCAAAAGTTTTATCGCGGTCGACCATACGAAGCCGGTAATAATTGTTTCCTGCCTCAGGCGTGCGATGGATAAAGGAATAGGTTTTAAGTGAATCGCTATCCCCACTGCTTGCAACAGTACCGAGCTGTTTCCAACTTTTGCCCGTACTGCTGTACTCTATTTCAAACTTCTCACTGTTGAGTTCAGACACAGTTGACCATTGAAGGGTATTGACGCCGTTCTCGTTAGTTACATCAAATTGGGCTAAGGTCACTGGAAGCAGTTCGCAGGCGGCGAGCAATGCAGTTCTTGAACTGCAGCTTCCTTTGTTACCACTAAGGTAATATTCCCTTTGGGCAAACGCGTTGCACAAGAACGGTAGCGTGCACCCGTCAAGATTGGGATTTGAGGAAATTCGTATATCCCAAGGCAAAAAATCGACATTCTTCAAGGCGGCAATGCTCTCTAGCGATGGGTTGTCAGATATGTTAATCGACGCAAGCTTCGTCAAATTCTCAAGACCGTCGAAGTTGACCATGCCGGTTTCAGTGACATACAGTTCGATTATTTCATGCGCACCTGTGAGGCCCATCGTAGTCATAGACGGGTTGTGATTGAGATAAAGTCCATCGATGGAATAAGCATTATGAAGCCCATTCAAACTTTGCAGCTTATCGCAATCTCCAACTGAAATTCTGAATATATAATCTATGCTTTCAAATCCACTGAGATCGGTCAATCCATCGCAGTCATCAATAATGCAGTAATAGAAGGATTGAATATTTCCGAGGCCCGACAGGGTCTTAAATTGCGGCCCAAGTCTAAAAAGTCGTAAATCACCAATACTTGTAAGGCTGGACAGCCCATTGAAGCTTTCAAGAAATGTTTGGGAGCCAACTGTTGACTGGATACCCAATCCATTTGTTATAGTTGTCAGATTGTTAAGCCCGGTAAGATCCTTAATAGGCATGTTACTAATATCGATACTCAAAATCTCGACAGTTTTAAGCCCCAAAAGACCATTTAAATTAGTGATGTCAGACCCGCTAATACCAACCCTACCTAAAACAGAACAATTTCCATAAGTGATGGCAAAATCATCGATAGCCGCCTGACTTGTAAACGTGCCATTTTGGGGACATTGTGAGAATGACATTCTGCTCAAAAGCAGAAGCAGGAGAAGCGTAGATAGATGCTTCATAATGATAATTAGATAGTTATGCGAAAGAAAAGTCGGTGTAACCAACTAATTACTCAATGTGATGCTGGATTATGGAATGGAGAGTGAAATCCTGGAATAAAGTTTTATCCTTGATACTGACGTTATATCTATGCCATGAGGAACACTACCCAGACATTACATTTCAGTAATCCATCCATTATTTGACACGCTCTAGAAAAGTTGACTAGCCCCATTATTTGCAAGAATAATGCGAATAATATCAGGCCCGAAGTCTGAGGCCTTTGCTTGTCCGAAATTTTTGACTTGTGATAATTGAGTTAGTGTATTTGGCATTTTTTTGACCACTTGTGTCAAGACGACATCCGACACAATCGTATACGGCTGTACGTCTCGCTGCTGGGCAAGATTGGCCCGCCATTCAAGTAATTTATCGAAGAGCGCTCCGTCGACTATCGGTTGCTTTTTACCGCTTGCCGCCGGACTGGCCTCGCTTTTGTCCGATTGGTAATCGCGTAATGCTTTTGCGGCCGTTAAAACAAGGTCGTCCAGGCTCGTCACCTCCGGCAATTTCAAAAAAATTGCGGCACTCAGCCCGATGCAGTGCGTTAATCGCGCAGCAGACAAATGAAAGTCGGGGGCCAAGACGCGCTGATGGCATTGGGAGAGCAAATCACCAATTTCGCGCATAGCCTCATTGAGTTTGGAAAAGAAATAGCTGGTAGCTTTTGTTAGCCTTTCACCCAGGGCTTCCCAGCTCCGCCTCTCCGACGGATTCAGGAGCGTCAATAGCTCTTGCTTGCGAAAACTGGCCGAAACTTTTAGCAATTCAATATTGATCAACTTCGATATAGCGTCAGTCCTCTGCTGGACAAGCCCATGGAGCACATCATTTTCCCTGATAAACCCAAACACCGACTCCCAGCATTCCGCAAGGATTGTAAAGTCAAACAAATCCAGCACCGCTTCCCTGAGGCTATCATGTCGTACGGCAGCCAGGCGCGAACTGTCGTAAGCGTTTATCGAGGCATTTTGCATAAAGGCTTTCACTGCCGGGGCCACCATTACGCTGGCCGCGTTGACGGGCGCGAGTAGCACAAGGCCATCCAGTGAGCGGCACCGGCTCAGGGCCACATACACCTGCCCGGGAGCAAACGCAGTACGGACATCGACCACAAGCTTGTCAAAGGTCAGGCCCTGACTTTTATGAATGGTCACAGCCCAGGACAATCTTAACGGCAACTGCGAAAATGTCCCCGCGCTGGATTCGCTGATCTTTCCCTCAGTCTCAGACAAAGCATATTTCACATTCTGCCAGATTTCCGGAGTCACGATAAAGTCGGAGCCATCATCGAAAAAAGTGACATGCACCCGCCCGTTCTCGATGCGCGAGACGCGCGCTGCTCGCCCATTATAGTATTGTTTTTTTCCGGAGGTGTCATTTTTAATAAATATGACGTGAGCCCCCTCTTTAAGAATGAGCTCCTTCTCAGCCGGAAACGCCTCAGAAGGAAAGTCGGCGGAGATAGTCGCGCTGAAAAGATGCTGTGGAGTCTGTAATGCGTCGAGCCGCTGCTGATTAATCTCTTTGACCTTGCTATTATGAGTAGAAAGCGTAACGTAGTCGGATAGGTCAGAATCCGCTTGGGAAATGTACCGCGCGTTCAGCGAAGAAAGGGTATTTTCCGTCACCTTGCCATCCCTGACACTGTTGAGGATGTCGATAAACACAGGATCGGTCTGGCGATAAACGCGCGATAGCTCAAATGTCAGAAAGCCCGACGAACCCCAAACCAGGCTATCAAAGAAATACGGGCTTTTATACAAAGAGCTTAACATATCCCAGTCGTTGTTGGTGACCGGTGGCAACTGATATGGATCGCCGATCATCAGCAGCTGGACGCCTCCGAAGGGTCTTGCCGATGCCCTTACAAGCCGAAGCAGCGTATCTATGTAATCCAGCGTATCTGCCCTTACCATACTGATCTCGTCTATGATCAGCAACTGCATCCGCCGAAGCATTTTTTCCTTCTCCGGATTCACAGACCTGATTGTGGGCTGTGGCTGATTCTTTCCACGTACACCAGGCACCAAGGGACCCAGCGGAACCTGAAAGAAAGAATGTATCGTAACGCCACCTGCGTTAATCGCTGCCACTGCCGTCGGAGCGGTCACCACCATTTCTTTGGCCAGGTCCTGGCGGATATGCTGCAAAAAGGTTGTTTTACCTGTTCCCGCCCGTCCGGTTAGAAAGATCGGCTTGTCGGTCTGGGTCAGGTATTCAAGAATAGTTTGATGATGAATATCGAGTTGCATGCTGGTTTTTTGCCGCAAATTAATCTGAATTCAAAGTTCTTGGAACTATATTCTGATTTTTATCAGCCGCCACATGTGTCCGGCAGCAACGGATACACTTACCATTCGTCAATAAAAAAGAGGATTTGGTACACCCCTGTTCTCCCATTAGTCAATCTAATTTCTTCCTTATTAACAGGTTGGTACTTTTGAGTAAGTGCAAGTACCCACCTCAACTTTACCTCGCACATGAAACTGCATTACATATGCTGTGAACGCCATGTTACGAGTATGCCCAAGCATAATAACCATGAAACACTTATATAAATTAAGAATATGAAAATGATCCGAGTAATATTCATTATCACGCTAACAGGTGCTTTAAATATTGACTTAAAGAGCCAAAGTATCACCAGGAATTTGGATGATTCGCGCATAGAACTGGAAGCGATAAACAGTAGCATAGAGCAGTTATACTTGATGGAAGATGTTAATGCACTGACCAGCTTTTACGCCAGTCAGTTTACTTTTTTTCCCGAGTATAAGCCTGCCATTTTTGAAATTAAAGTGCTAAATAAATTTTTTAAGGACTGGTTTGCGGCAGGAGATGTTAAGGTATACAAGAAAAAAATATCCGCAGTGGAAGCATATTCCGATCATTTGCTCGAATTAGGCACTTTTAGTGTGCATTACGCATCCATTAAAAAGCCACAGGGTGAATACAAAGGAAATTATATGGTTTTATGGAGAAGAGACAACGATGGAAAATTGAGTATTATATCGGAAACTTTTGGAGCTGATACCTATATTGAACCTGAGGTAGTGCCGTATGCCGATATTCAGGTTGAGGCAATTAACTTCACAGCAATAGATCATGTGAATAAGAAATTGATTGCCGAAGTTGAAGAATTTGACGCAGTTGTGTTAAAAGCCGTAGCGAATGGTGACGGAAATGCGAGAGCTGACGGATTTACAAAAGATGCAATCCTTCTGTCAACTTTTGATTCGATTCGGGTGGGAATGGAGTATATCAGGCCGAAAATGCTCAAAACCTACACACCAGATATGTCCTATATTGTAAAGCACTATTATAATAGGATATATGAACTTGGGGATTATGTTTTTGTAGCTGGTCATTATAAAGGCGGATGGGGCGATTCAACCAAAGGAGGAAGGTTTGAAGGTAACATGTCTAATCTTTTGAAAAGAACAAAAAATGGTAAGCTATTGATGCACAGACAAGCGGGAAACAGGGACAGTAAGCTAGTGCTAGTCAGTAATTAACCATCGTCTGATCCGAGAGGTAGCAGAACTGCCATGAAAAAAAATTTTGTGCTTCGAAAAAATGCTCTATATTTGTAGAGCACAATACAAACAAATAGAGCACATCTAATGGCTAACCATATGACCAAAGGCGAAGAAGAACTCATGAACCATCTTTGGAGCCTGGAAAAGTCGTTTTTTAAGGAATTGAAGGATCAGTACAAAGACCCTAAACCCGCTACCACCACTATTAACACCCTACTGAAAAGACTGATCGACAAGGGAATAGTTAATTACAGGCTCTTCGGCAACAGCAGAGAATACTATCCTCTGATCAGCAAGGAACAGTACTATTCCAAACATCTGCGAAGCCTGATTAAGAACTCCTTCAACAATTCGATTGAGCAATTCGCGAGTTTTTTTACCAGGGAAGTGGAAATAAGCGATAGCGATCTGAAGAAACTAAGGGATATTGTTGACACTCAATTAAAAGGCAGGTCAAATGACTGATTATCTTATTAAATCAACGGCGTGTTCCCTGATCCTTTACCTGACTTATATAGGTTTTTTCAGGAATTCGAGAGCTTATCATATGAATAGGCTGGTTCTTCTGCTGTCTGTCTTTTATGCATTAATCGTACCCGCGCTAAATATGGCGCCGATCATGCTGCAAAAGTTTGGTCATGGACATACAGCACCGTTATTAAAGATATTGCCCGTCAGCAATTATCTGCGTGTCAGTGAACCTGTAATCGCAGCCGCACAAACAGATTTTCCGGAAGTACCCTTCGCTTGTTTACTTGTTTATGCGATCGTCTCTACAATTTTACTAATACGGTTTACCATTCATATTTCACTGCTGCTGCTAAAAGGGTACCGGGCTGACAAAGTTATTCACCAGGACACTACCCTAGCCCTGCTCAATGAAAAGGTGAATCCATTTACATTCTTCCATACGATATTTATCACGCGCGAGAGTTATGAGAACAAAACGCTCGACGAAGCGTTGATCCGGCATGAAATGGCCCATAAAAGGCAACTGCATTCTGTTGACGTGGTAATTTTAGAGGCAGCGTTGGTATTCTTCTGGTTAAATCCCTTTTTGTACCTGTTCAGGAAATTGATTAAAGCCAACCACGAATACCTGGCCGACGATTTCGTGTTAAGATCGGGAATTTCCCTTAGTGACTATTCGAATAAGATTATCAATTACACCTTCCAACGCAAGACACAAAGCATCGTCAGCGGGTTCAATCATCTCTTTATCCGCAACCGACTGAATATGTTATCCAGATTCAATCAAAAGAAAAAACCAGCCTGGCAGCTGATCTTATTTATTCCGCTTTTGATCGTCCTGTTCCTGAACACGGCATTTAAAAATACAAATGATTTCTTACCAGACTCGATCCAGGGTATTTTCTATGCTGACGAAATACACTGGTCCGGGGAAAAAGAGATCTGGATTCGGGGAAGTATGAAGGTGAAGTTCGGATCAAATGATTTTACCGGCAAAGGATCGTTTTCCGGTTTCGACCGGGGATCCCTTTTAATCGTTGATGGTAAACGGCTTTCCGTTAACGAATCGGTACACATCTTAGGCAAACGATGTAATCTAATCTTTCTGACCAAAGAACAAGCGAAAATAAAACTCGGTACAGACGGTACAGTCGGGGTTGTTCAGGTCAATACTTCCAGGTAGCTGGCGCTTAGATCAAGTTCCAGTTTAAATTCAATTCATGAGATATGAACAAATTATTCCGGAGGCTTTTAAAGCTCTCTCTGGGGACGTTATGCCCGATACTCAACGCAGCAGTTGCACCGGCTCAGACCATTGAGGCGTCGATCGATTCAATGGTTAGCAGTTTTATGTCGGATAGAAAAGTCCCCGGCTTTGCTGCATGTATCGTGAAGGATGAGGCGATTGTTTGGTCAAAGGCTTATGGTGACGCAAATATCGAAAACAAGCTACCGATGAGCGCAGAGGGTATTATGAATATCGGTTCTGTTTCCAAAACTTTTACCACAGCCGCCGCTATGCAGCTGTGGGAAAAAGGACTGCTTGACCTTGATGAAGACGTGAGCAAATACCTGGACTTTAAGGTGAGAAACCCTAAGTATCCGGATAAAATAATAACTGTATTTCAGATCCTGACCCATACTTCTTCCATTCGTGACGGCCAAGCGTACAGTCACAGTTATTCCTGCGGGGACCCGACGATGGCGCTCCAGGACTGGATATTTGAAAATCTGACGCCGGAAGGGACGTTCTTTCATGGAGGGGACAACTTTGGGGAATGGGCTCCCGGATCAGGAAAGCGGAGATACTCAAATGTCTCTTTCGGCCTGCTTGGCTTGATTGTTGAAAAAATCACAAAGCTGCCTTTTAACGAATACTGCAAAGAGTTCATTTTTGAACCCCTTGACATGAACCATACCGGATGGATGTTAAAAGAGATAGATACTAAGAAGCATATAATACCCTACGCTTACGTAACCGAACAAAACCGTGAAAGTTTATTGGGGGAAAGTCAGTTGTACCCTACCGGGGCAGATTTCAAGCTAGGGACATTCATACCGGCTTGCCTGTACAGCTTCCCAAATTATCCGGACGGGCTTGTTCGTACAAGTGTGAGAGAATTATCCAACTACCTGATCGCGATGATGAACGGCGGTAACTTCAAGGGCAAAAGGATTTTGAAGAAAAAAACGGTTGAAAAAATGCTGTGCCTTCAGATACCAGGCAATAGTAGCCAAGGCCTGGCCTGGCATATTTATGAATGGGATTCCCCGACAATAAGCAATGCCACCATATGGGGCCATACCGGTGGCGATCCAGGCATTACAACATATCTTTTCTTCGACCCGGTTTCCAGGCTTGGCATGATTACTTTTCAAAATGCATCCACGGGCGGTACATCCGAACTTTTCGAGGCCTTGTTCAAAACCGTGGCGAGCCGGGACATCGGCAGTGTTTCCCTGGAATTGCGTCCCACGAAACCGGGTGTCTTTTACGCTGATAATATACACTGGTCGGCAGAGAACAAGGAGCTATTGTTAACCGGCAAGATCAACGTACAATTCGGGGATAACAACTTCAAAGGTAACGGTTCATTCTCGGGCCTAGGCAAGGTAAACCTCCTGATCGTGAACGGGCAGAAAGCAACCGCTGGTTCGTCGGTAACCACTTCCGGAAAGAAGTGTTTTATTCAGGCGCTAACCAAGCAGGATGCTGTTAGAAAGTACGGTACCGACGGCGAATTCGGAGCAATTGAAATAACAATACCGCATTGATTCCTCTTACCCGCAGTCGGCCAGATTACATGGTGATACAATCTAATCTGGCCGCCCAATCGCTACGTTGTTGGCGGGAGAGTCACACCACATTTGGTAACAAAATTTTGCTTTCACCACAGAACCGAGGAGTTGACGATCTCATTGAATTCGGTGACGGCAATTTCAACGTCCTTTTCACGAATCCCGTTGGCAGCCATAACCTGGCTAACCAGTTGCTTGCCTGCTATTTTCTCGGCATCAAAAGCGATGGGAAGGTTTAAATTGATTGGTCTCTGAAACTGGGACTGACCAGCTTCACGGATCATTACGTCAAAAAATTTGGAGACCGATTTCTGATCGGTCGATGGGTATCCCTTCACGATGATTTTCACTTCCCTCAGGCTATCGTCGATAAAGATTTTCTCGTGCATCATGTCAAGTTTCAGTTTGTTGAGTCTACCAAAAGTACCCAGAAAACTGCGGCAGTGATGCCGGTTAACGATTTGATAACCGTGAATTCGGAGCGGAGTAAAGCACCCGTCACTGAATAGGTGAATTTTTTGCGAGCGTTACCGAATAATCAGCGATTTATACCGCAAAATCAGGTTAAATGCCGGTAAATAGTTAAAGGCCAAAGGTTTTCATGCGATCATGTAGGTTTGAAGTATGTTCTGGGTGGTCCAGTACGACAAAACAATCTTAGCTATGAAAAATAATTTAATTCATGTTGCCCTGCGCCGGGCATTCTTCCAATTTGCCGTCCCACTTACGATGATGGCCGTCATTTCAGGGACCTTCGCCAAGGCGGCAAGTAAGCCAAGTAACGGAGGCAGTGCGCCGAAATCACAACAAAACCTGACTACCCAGATTCGCCGGTTCCTGGAAGCAGAAAACACTTACCCTGCCCAGTTAACAAAGGCCATTGTCGTGATCAGTTTTCTGGTCGACGAAAACAATCAATTAAAACAGGTTGTTTCCCATAGCCAAATCCCTGCCGTTGACAACTACTTTAAATCAAAACTGGAAGGAAAGAGAGTTCAGATACAGCACGATGCAGACATTAAAGGAAAGCAGCAATTTGTAAAGCTCCGATTCTCCATTGAGAATTAAAGCGAATAGCCTCTCGTTGCAACGGTCTTCCGGGTTCGGAAGGCCGTTTTTTTGTTTTTACTTCTCCGAACTCACCATCTAGCAAGTCATCCAGCGCATCCAGACTAGCGACCCAGAAGACGAACAGATTGTCGAGCCAACCCTTGCCGCACATACACGAAGAAATAGACTCTGCGGAGGAAAATCAGCATATTAAAGCCAAAGTTCATCTATATTTGCCAATCCCGATTTTCGTTTTTTGTATGAGACAAATACTCCTGTTTTACTGTTTAACTTCCCTCCTAGTCTCCTGTAATACCAAAAAACAAAATCAAAAAGCGGAGTTTAAAGATGTGCCGGCTTCCAATCTTTCGGGAAGGGAATTGGCAATCACGCATTGCAGCCGGTGCCATGCATTGGTAAGCCCCGAACTATTACCAAAAAACAGTTGGCAGAAAGTCCTTCCGGCGATGGGTCACCGAATGGGCATTTACAGTGGAGGCATCAGACCGGACAGTTTGTTTAATCCTAAAACCGGTGGTGAAGTGGTTCGTGCTGCCGGTGTTTACCCGGAAACGCCTGTTGTGGCCAAAGAGGATTGGAAAAAAATAACGCAGTACTACCTGGCAAATGCACCGGACAGCATCTCTCCGCCCCTTCGCAAACGTCCGATCCGAATTGGATTAAAGCATTTCAAATACCGGGAATCCATTTTTTCGCACCGGCCGTCATTGACGACCCTGGTCAAAATCCTGCCGGATAAGCGGGGAATTGTATTTAGTGATGGAAAAAGCAGACGCAACGTGCTCACATTCCTTACCCCGGATCTTCGGGAGAATTACAGTATGCGGCTGGGCGCCACCCCGATCGGGTTTTATGAAAAATCAAATGAGCTCTATCTGACGACTATTGGAAACGGTGTTTTTCCCACTGATAACGCCCATGGAGCTGTGCATCGGTTGACCACAAACGGTTCCGCACCGGGTTACCAGGCTAGCGCGACTGCCATTGCCAATTTGCGGCGGCCCGTGTTTGTCGCTTACGGGGATTTGAATAAAGACGGGCACGAGGATGTGGTTGCCTGCGAATTTGGCAATGAAACGGGGCAGTTGGCCTGGTATGAAAACAATCGGAGAGGTGGTTACGAAAAACGGGTTTTAAATGAAAAACCAGGTGCCATTTCAGCGGTTATCAAGGATGCCAATAACGATGGGCTACTGGATGTCTATGTATTGATGGCGCAGGCCGACGAAGGTGTTTTTTTGTATGAAAACCAGGGTTCCGGCCACTTCAAAGAGAAACGATTGCTGACTTTCTCGCCGCTCAATGGCTCGCAGCATATTGAATTGGCCGATTTCAACAAAGACGGTTTCGATGATATCGTATATATCTGCGGGGACAATGCCGACAAAACGCCTATTTTGAAAAATTATCACGGTATTTACATCTTTTTGAATGATGGTAGAAACAATTTCAAACAATCGTACTTCTACCAACTCAATGGCGCTTACAAGGCAATTGTCCGGGACTACGATATGGACGGCGACCCGGATATTGCAGCGATCTCCTTCTTCCCGGACTATCTGCGCTATCCCGAGGAAAGTTTCATCTATCTCGAAAACAAAGGAAGGTTAAAATTTGAAGACTATTCATTCGCCCAATCTTCCAAAGGACGGTGGATAGTCATGGACGCGGGCGATATGGATGCGGACGGGGATATCGATCTGGTGCTTGGCTCATTCGTCTATTTCATCCCGATGGGTGATACAACTGGCCTCGGTAAAAAATGGCTTTCCGATGGCCCCTCCCTTATTGTTTTGGAAAATACGGCGCGTTAGGAACTGTCGCGTATTCCTGTGTCGCGTTGCCCTATGCGTTTGAAGGTTGTGGCTGTCGCAGGCACGACGGGCAAAAGCAAGCAGTGATCAATAGCGCGCTGAGCTGTATCTTTTGCGATAATCGAGAGGTGTCAGGTCGGTGTACTTTTTGAATACTTTCCGAAAAGCATCGATGTTGTTATAGCCAACATTATAAATGATCTCATTGATGGTCTCAGCAGTAGACTCCAGTTGCTTTTTTGCAAATTCTACTTTGACCCTTTGGATATATGCTGCGACGGAATTGCCGGTACATTTCTTAAACCTTCTTTCAAATGTCCTGCGGCCCAGGCAGACCTTTGTGCAGATGTCTTCGATGCTCAACATTTCTGTTGGATTGCGCTCTATAAATTCCTGTGCATGTAATACTTCCTTATCCTCGTGTCTCTTTTGGCCCATGAAAATCGTGAACGGGTGTTGGCTCTTTCTGTCAATATCAATCTCAAACATTTTAGATGCCAGAATGGACATTTCCCGGCCCAGGTGTTTTTCAATCACATACAAAAGCAAGTTCAGGTAAGAGTATCCACCGGCAGAAGTGTAGATGCCGGCTTCATCTGTGATGATCATATCATCGATCAGATTTACCTGCGGGAATAATGATTCAAATTCACTTTTCGCTGCCCAATGTATAGCGCAGCTTTTACCGTCGAGCAGCCCGGTTGAGGCCAGGAAGAACGATCCCACGCACAGCGTAACGAGTTCCGCGCCTTTATTGTACTGATTGATGAGCCAATCAGAATACCCTTGGTTAGTTTCCAAAGCCTTCGCGAAATCCCCACATAACAAGGGGATCACCACGACATCTGTACGGCTCACTTCGTGTATCGTCTTGTCAACAGCAATGGAATAAAGCCCACGGCTTAGTTTTACATTTTTCTCCTGGCCCACTATTTCAACGGTATAAAAAGCTTGCTTTCCCTGGTAGCGAAGGAAATCATTTACCCGGCTCAGCATCTGGTAACTGCTATCAATAGAATTAATTGTCGCGTCGTGTAATGCGAGAATTGAAATGTGTTTCATATAGCAAAAATAGGCGAAGCACGTGTCGCAATCAATACGTAAGATTGTCGTTTCCGCCGTACATCCGGCTATGATCCGAATCTTAATTTTACAGCACAATAACTTTTAAAAAATCGACAATGAAAGCAACAGAAATTATCATGATCCCCGTATCGGATCAACAAAAAGCAAAAGAGTTTTATGTAAACCTGGGCTTCCAGGTAATCGCCGAAGCCCCCATGGGCAACGGCGAAACATGGCTGCAAATGGGCTTGCCAGGTCAGTTGACTTCCATATCCCTTGCCAAATTTCAGGGGATTATTTTTGAGACCGATGACATTGAAAAAGAAATCGGTGTATTAAAGGCAAAAGGCATAACGGCCGGTGAAATTGACCCTACACCCTGGGGCCGCTTTGCCTGGATGCAGGACCCGGACGGTAACAAGCTTTGCCTGCATCAAAAATAACGTGGGATCTATTCCCGCTACGGTCAATGGAACCGGCATGATCCGAAAAGCTTTCTAAAACCAGGATCAGCCTTACCGTTAAAGGCAAGGCTGATCCTTTCATCCGGTATTTCGCTCATCAACCTTAATGCTTTAAGACCATGTTGTACGGCAATTACTTGCCGCGCGATGTCCACCAACTTCCTAAGAAGAGGCGAGCCACCCGTCATTAGCGGAATTACCGAACAGCAACCAAACCGCCATTTTGATCTCCCCGGGAAGTCGGTAACGCAAATTCAAAGATCGCTCCCGTGCCTCTTTCACTGAAAACCCGGATGGAGCTCTGATGCAGTTCAAGAATTTTTCTTACAATTGCCAGCCCCAGGCCCATCCCCTTTCCCTGTGACGCATGCAGATCAGCCTGCTTGTAGCGCTCGAAAATTTGCTCCTGATATTCCCTGGCAATTCCAACCCCGGTATCGCTCACTCTGGTCGTCACACTGTCGCCTGTCTGCGCCAACGCAATCGAAATTTGCCCGCCGTCGGGCGTGAATTTGATAGCATTGTCGAGCAAATTTTGGAAAACTCTTTCAGTCAGGCTGATATCGGCAAAAACGGCGGGCAAAGTGCCGGTGACATCAAATTTCAAAATGATATTCCGCTCCTGCACTTTTAACTGATAGGCACTCACAATGTCGGAGACCAGCTCGCCGATCGGGAAAAATTCCTTTTGTGGTGCCACTACATTGGCTTCCAGTTTGGAATATTGGAAAAGCTGGTCTACCATTCCCGCAAGTTTTTTGGTGCCTTCATGGACAATGGAAAGATACCGGTCGGCCTCAATCCTGGACAGCGAGTCACGCTTGATCATAAGCGTTTCCGTGTAACCCTGCATAATCGAAAGAGGTGTCCGAAGGTCGTGGGAAACATTCGCGATCAACTCCTGGCGGAGGCGGTCGGTGGCGGTAACCTTCTCGAAATTATCGACGATCACATCGGCCATCTCGTTGAAGGTCGAAGTGAGAACACCGAGGTTCCCTTTGGCGTAGCCGTTGATTCGCGCGCCGTAGTCGCCTTCCTGAAACTTCTTGAAAACACCGGCAATGCTGCAAATACTATCGGTGATCAGAAAGAAAGTAACGACGCCTACCACGAATGCACCTAGCAATGCCGCGAAAAATATATAAAGCGCCAGCCGGAAATACAGGTCGTCATTAAGCGCGCCCAAGATTTCTTTCTGCTTCTCGCTCGCGAGCACAGCATACACATAGCCCGCCAGTTTGCCGTTTTCCAAAACAGGGGCTGCCGAGAAAATACTCTCTTCACCGGACCGCTTCGGGTTGTCGCCCAGCGGACGCTTGCCCGATTCGGAAACAAGCCACTGCTTCACCTTACTCATATCCACTTTATTCATTTGGACAGTGGCTTGCGGGACCACGTAATCGGTGATATTACCAAGCGTATCAAGCAGGTATACCTCTACGCTCGGATTGGCTACCATAGTTGAATGGATGATGTCGTGCGTGACTGTCGTGTCGGGCCGGCCATTTTTAATGGGCTGGGTGAAAGTGGCAAGGTGCCCGGCAATGTCACCATAAAGCTGCTGGTGCGCAGCCATATAATATGTTTTCGAAAAACGGGAGCCGATCAAGACGAAAACAAGGGCCAACACCAACAGGAGACCGGCAAAAACGGCGCTTATCTTCCAGAAAAGCAGATTCCCGCGAATAGTTTTAACAGACATTCTAAAGATCCTCGTTAAACCGGTAGCCTATGCCCCAGGTGGTTAATACAAATGACGGGTTCGAGACGTCGGCCTCTATTTTCCCTCTCAATCGATTGATATGCGTGTTGACTGTGTGCTCATACCCCTCAAAATCGTATCCCCAAACCAGGCTCAGCAATTGTTTGCGGCTGTAACTTCTTCCGGGACTGGAAGCCAGCAGGACGATCAGCTCGAATTCGCGGGGAGAAAGCTCGATGCGATCGCCATGCAGCAAGACCTTCCGCTTGTCGACATCGATTTCCAGGCCGGCAATGCTGATCCGGGGCGCCAGTGGCTGGCTATATCGTGCCTTTTCTTCATTGCGCCGAAAAATAACACGGACGCGGGCGATGAATTCCCGTACACTGAACGGCTTTGTCAAATAATCATCGGCGCCGGTTTCCAGGCCCATTACCTTGTCTATCTCCTCCGAGCGTGCGGTAAGCATCAGTATCGGTGTCTGCCGGTCTGTTTGCCTGACCTTCCTGCACACTTCCATACCATTCAGACCGGGTAACATCACATCTAAAATGATCAGATCGAACGCCGAGCCCGTTGCCCGTACAAGGCCATTCTGCCCGTTCTTCTCCGAAACGACCTTGCAGCCGAGGTCGGACAAGTGGATAGTCAACAGCTCGATGATATTGCTGTCATCTTCTATGATCAATACATTTTTCGTATCCATTACCTACTGATTTTATGCAAAGTTTATAAATAAAACCGCGCGATAGGCCGCTGTGATACTTTTGTTATAATTCCGTAACGGCTATGGGACATCGTCTTTCTTGTTTTGCATCATCCAAACACGCAAAACATAAAGACCGATGATCAAAACATTGCTTGGGCTTTCGATGACAGCTCTTATTTTCAGCTCCTGCACCAAGGACCATGACCCGCAACCGACCGCCAAAAGCATTACAGTAGAGAATGTGCTCGACAGCAAACCATTGGTGGAATCGGGTACATTCAAGGGTACCGGAACGCCACCCGTCATCCTTCCGGGAGAGACCGTTTCGTTCTCTTTTTCGGCAGCCAAAAACCAACGCCTTACATTCGCTACGATGTATGGATGGAGCAATGACCTGTTTTTTGCACCCGAAAATCCGGGCATCAAGCTGTACGGCGATGATGGCACTCCCCTGATCGGCGATGTTTCGTCCCAGATTAAACTTTGGGACAACGGTACGCGGGTTAATTCCGCACCGGGCATGGCCCTCTCCCACCCCGGCACAGCAGAAGCTACGCCAAAGAATATCAAAGAAGTGAAAGGTGCCGACGATTACGGGCATACGTTCCTACCCGCATCGCAGCTGATGAACGTGTCGCTGGCCTATGACGGCAACTCCATGTTCACGGTTACTATTAAAAACAAATCGGGCGGCACGGCCAATGAAACGCCATTCAGTCCAGGCGTATGGGCGATTTCGTACGTTGCCGGCGGCAATCTGCTATTACCCGAACCGATCTATTCAGATGGCAAAGCCACCACAGACGCGTTGACCCGCATTGCCGAGACTGGTGATAATGCACCATTGAGCGCATTACTTACCGTCCAGACAGGCATTTTTACGCCACTCTCGCCGGTGCTGGTGGTGGTTTACAACGGCACGGAAAATCCGTTCTACAAATCCGGCGAAAGTGACCGGGGAGAAGGGTTGAAAGACCTGGCCCAGAAAGGGAATGCCGATGTGCTGGCCGCTGCATTGAAAACTAAATCTGGCATTAAGAGTGTATACATACTTAAAGAGCCTGCCAGCACGGTACTCCTGCCCAAACTCGGTGGCAATGCAGGCGGTAAAGTTTCGCAGCCGCTCATGCTCGCACCTGGCGACCGCATTGCGATCGCGACCATGTACGGGTTTTCAAACGACTGGTTTTTCGCGACCAGCGGTAACGATATCGATGGCAATGCGACCGGCGACGTTTCGGGTTCCATCGCTCTGTATGACAACGGCACGGCCCTCGACCAATTCCCCGGCGCGGGCATTACGCAATTCAACCTGGCCGGAACACCACTTTCCGAAAGCAAAGCCATCGCGCCTGTGCCTAATCCTAATAAATTCACGACGCTACCGGCAATCGGCAACATCATTAAGGTGACATTACAATAACGGGCAGCTTCGCGGCGCCTGTCCGCGAAGCTGTATTTCGAAATACCAATCCAATGAAAAGAAAGATCGCGATCCTCGCATGCATCCTCCTGTCGGCATTCGCCAGCTTTTCACAGACGACAGAAATGCGCAAAAAGCAGATTAACCTTGAAACATCCGGCCTGGCGATACGGCGACAAGTCGTATTTCAATTATCATATGAAAGTGAAAAATAACTGGTCGAAAAAGCGTGAGGAACTGATCGGGAAAGCGGATATGCAATGGCCATCGATCAAATACAAAGCACAATGACCGCGAAAGCCCGCAATACCTGGACCTGGGTGCTCAGAGTGTTAGCCGCAGGGATCATGCTGCAGACCTTGTATTTCAAATTCACCGCCTCCCCGGAATCCGTTTATATATTCTCAACAGTGGGAATGGAACCGTGGGGACGCATTCTGGTGAGTGTATTTGAACTGATTGCCTCCGTGCTGATCCTCCTCCCGCGGACCACAGCGTACGGCGCATTGATCGGAATCGGTGTGATGACCGGGGCGATTTTCATGCACCTCACACGGCTGGGTATCGTCGTGCAGGGCGATTCGGGACAGTTGTTCGTTTATGCGCTGCTGGTGCTGGGCAGTTGCCTTACCCTCGCCTATTGGCAACGCGAGAGCCTCTCGGGCATAACCAGGCGTGAAAGATGAGCAATCCACCACGCTCTTCGGATACGAAAATGAAGTCAGCATCTTCTAAACGACCGGGCTATATTACAACTTCCGGCATTGGCCAGGGCCCACGGTAACCAATTGCAGGACAACCGGCGGCAGGAGAAATCCTGAACCTTGTTCCTTATGGCAACTACAGCCGCGGCGCCAAATTCATCGATCTCGATCTTTTGAAGACTACCTGTCTGCACAATTAACGCATCACATTCGCGCATACGCCATAAGCCCGTTCGTGGGGGTGATTGTTTGCTGACCATAATTTCCGAGACAGCAGCAAAAATTACTTACTTTTGCTCCCTATGGACAAAGTACCTGCTGCATCCCCGGTCACTCCGCCCTGATCTGTTCCGACCATTTAGCATGAATAGCAAGCTCCCACCAAGTGAGCCAGCAATCTCCTGTTTCCTTTATTCAAACAATTCCCAGGGCGTGAATGTATATTTTAACCTGTTTGACTTCCAACAGAAAGTAAACTACAAAAATGAAATCCTGGCTGGTATCACCGTGGCTATGACCATGATGCCGGAATCGTTGTCCTTTGCTATCCTGGCGGGCTTCCCGCCTTTGGTCGGCTTGTACGCGGCATTTATCATGGGACTGGTAACGGCCATCTTCGGCGGCAGGCCCGGACTGATCTCGGGTGGCGCGGGCGCAACCGTCGTCGTTTTGATTGCACTGATGCAAAGCCACGGCATTGAATATGTCTTTGCAGCTGTGGCGCTTGCTGGCTTGATCCAGATCCTGATCGGGCTTTTCAAACTTGCGAAATTTATCAGGCTTGTACCACAGCCGGTGATGTACGGCTTTGTGAACGGCCTTGCGGTGATCATTTTTATGTCCCAGCTTAACCAGTTCAAGGAATCGACAGCACCCGGCGCGGGCTGGCTGACCGGACCGCCACTTTACACCATGCTCGCACTTGTTGCGATCACGATGTTGATTATCATTGTTTTTCCCCGCATCTCCAAAGCGGTGCCAGCGTCGCTGGTGGCTATTGTGTGCATCTTCGGTATTGTATTAGGTTTCGGCATAGAAACCAAAACGGTCAGCGACATTGCGTCTATCGCCGGGGGCTTTCCTCCTTTTCACATTCCCGAAATCCCTTTTAACTTCGATTCGCTAGGCATTGTCGCGCCGTATGCGCTGGTGATGGCGGCTGTCGGCCTGACGGAAGGTCTTCTGACGCTAAACCTGGTGGATGAGATGACAGGCACCAAGGGAAATGGTAACCGTGAAAGCATGGCGCAGGGCGTGGCCAATGTACTGAACGGCTTCTTTTTTGGCATGGGCGGTTGCCCGATGATCGCTCAGACGCTGGTGAACCTGAGCGCGGGCGCCCGGGCAAGGCTTTCAGGAATTATCGCCTCGCTGACCATTCTCTGCGTCATTCTTTTTGGCGCTCCCGTTATCGGTCGGCTTCCCATGGCGGCTTTGACGGGCGTGATGCTGATGGTCGCCATAGGCACCTTCGAATGGGCCAGCTTCCGAATCATTAACAAAATGCCCAAACAGGACATTTTCGTGGGTGTTCTGGTGGCCGTCATTACAATTTTTCTACATAATCTAGCTCTTGCGGTATTGATCGGCGTGATTATTTCTGCACTGGTTTTCGCATGGGAAAGCGCAAAACGAATTCGGGCGAAAAAATATATCGATGCCAATGGTGTGAAGCATTATGAGATCTATGGGCCACTATTTTTTGGTTCGGTTTCGGCGTTTAACGAGAAATTCGATGTCGCCGGTGATCCGATGGAGGTCATCATCGATTTCAAGGACAGCAGGATCGCAGATATGTCGGCAATCGAAGCAGTGAACAAACTGACCGGGCGTTACCGGGCGGCCGGAAAGAGATTGCGCTTAAAACACCTGAGTGAAGATTGCAGAAAGCTTTTAAAGAATGCCCAGGCAGTGATCGATGTAAACCTTATCGAGGATCCTGTGTACAGCGTGGCAACCGAAAAAGAATAAAGCGGACGCCTACTTGAATCCGCCGCGAAAGACTATCATTTGACTTCCCTTCATGCCGCTGTTTATTCCACCTCAACATCCACTCGAGGTAACAGCCCATCCTGCAAGGTGTAAACATGTTTTACCATCCCGTCAAATATCATCATTGGGTTAAACGAAAGATAGGGAGAAAAACCGTCACGACTTTTGCGTACGGTTCTTATTTACCCGAGCCCGGGATATTCAATTCTCAGGCGTTAGATTCAGCTCCATGAGCGCGCCCAATCAAATCTTTAATAATCTTTGCCGCCAGATTAACTTTTGCGTCCGGAATAATTTTATAATTCTGTTCGCGATAAGTGCGTACTTCATCAATTGCGTACAGCTGTTGATGATGGAACCTTGCAAACCTGGGCCGGAATTTTATCCCAAGAAGCCCGATTACAGCCATTAGCCTTATTATTTGTTAGCCTGCTAACGCCAGCGATGATTGGATTTACAGGAATAGATCTTTCGCCAGATCTTACAAAGGATTATGGGTTTTGGCTGTTTCTCATACTGGTTCCCGCTGTCAGTGCCATCTGTTCTGGTTTAAAGAATATGGCTTGCATGATATTGTGCCACCATGTGTGCTGCGTATGGCAAAGCCTGATGAATATAAGTATATGGTTGTACGTACAAGTAAAGATAAATTACCACAAGTCGCGGGATTCCTACAAACAGCATGGCATAAAGTGGCTCCCAACCTACCTTACCGGGGCTTCCTTCAATCAGATTTAATTGAAAAAGAACTCCGCATGACACAAGGTTTTAAATCAATTGCTTTTTTTCTAGCCATTGTTACCTTGCTCCTTTCAGCGTCAGGTTTGTTTGCACAAATTTCATTGAACATAGATAAACGTAGCAAAGAAATTGGCATGCGTAAAGTTCTTGGTGCTTCGGTACTGCAAATAATTGCGGCAGTCAATCGGCGATTCGTGCATATCCTGTTGATTGCATTTGTGGTTGGTTCGATTTTCGGTTACCTGTTTACCAGCAAGTTTATTTTCCAGTTTATCTTCAAATATCATCCTGATGCCGGGCCTGCTCCATATATAGGAACATTTCTGACCGTTGTAATCTGTTGTTGCATTATTATCGGTTCAAAGGTTTACCGTGCAGCCACGGCAAATCCGATAGAAAGATTACGTGCAGACTAGTCGTATTTTTTGAAATTAGTGGGCTTCTGGATTGAATGTACCTAATGAGAAAAGGACAGCGGCGGATGACCACAAAAAAAGCTACACGAGAGTCGTGACGGATTTTATCCTTTTCTTTAGTTTAACCCATCGATTACATGGTTACATTGGTCAATAGCTTGTTTACAATCACCCATCTTCCGTCGATTTTCGTCAGCGATAACAGGTCGTGGTAATTAAACTCAAACATAGGCAGGCGGACCTTTGCAACAGCGATCAGGTTGATGATTTCTATGGATATAATTTCCATCCGAAAACTTTCGCCCAGCTCAAACGGGCTCTTCCTATTTTTAACACCGTCAAGATATTGATCCAGTGTTTTGAAATAGGGCTGTCCGTTCACATCGCCGGCCACCAATGCCTGTGGATGAAATGCGCTCCGGAGCAGTTCCGTGTCTCCTTTAAAAACCCCATTAAAATAGTCCGACAATACCGCAGCAATATCTGCCGCGCGATCTGTGTAATTGTTCATTGTGTTTTCAATTTAGCAGATATGCGCCGGTATACTGATCCTGCGCATATCTGGTGTTTACACTTCATTCGATGTGGCGATCTGCAACATCGCCTCCGTCCAGTCGCCCGCAACCATTGCCAGCTGCATTGACGTATGGCATGAACGTCGATTTTAAAGCGTGGCAAATGCCGTTAATTGAACTTCAAGTTCAAACTCATTGTAGATGAGCGTATCGCCCAGGTTGGTGAAGAAATTACCCGAGCGGAACTTCATTTCATAACGCGTACGATCAACGATGACTTTGCCAGAAGCGGTAATCTTATCGCCGGAAACATGTACCTGGGCCGGGAAGGTAACTTCGTGGGTGATACCTTTGATGGTCAGATCGCCGGTGATCAGGTAGCTGTCGCTGCCGAGGTGATCTGCGGTAGTAATGACAAATGAGGCTTCCGGGAAATTTTCTGTTGAGAAGAAATCCGCTGAAAACAGGTGGCCAGCAAACTGTTCATTGGTAGCCGGATCGGTGATGTCCAGAATTTTAATCGAAGTGGTGTCAATAATGAAGTTGCCTCCGCTCAGATTACCATTTTGCACGGTTAATTCCCCCGCTTTGATGTCGATGGTGCCATTATGCGCGCCTGTAACTTTTTTTCCGGTCCAGTCGATGTTGCTTTGTGAACCTTCGACTGCAAATGTTTTAGTTTCCATTTCTTTATGTATCGTTTAAATTTGATACACAAAGTAGCGCAGGAATCTGCAGGGCGTTACGTGATGTAGGTCACTTTCGGAAGGAGGTTATTTATGTGTATTGTAAAGTCTGCTGAGCGTCTCGCGGGAAACGCCGAGGTAGGCCGCGATCAGGTGTTTTGGGACCAGGTTGTATAATTGGGGATAGAGCGCAAGCAGCTCTTCGTAGCGGGCTTTCGTATCGTTGTTCATAAATGATAACAGCCTTTTTTGAGATGCCAGGTACCCCCGGTTCGTCCGCCAGCGGAAAAAGTGCTCCACCGGATGAAGCTCACTGCATATTTTTTCGCGGTCGTCATTGGAAAGGCAAAGAACCTCTGCGTCGGTGATACAATCAATATTAATGGTCGCCCGCGTCTGGTTGTACAAAGCGCCGTAATCCGACGACCACCAGGTGGGCATGGCAAACTGCAGGATATACATTTTGATTTCGTCATTGACAAAAAAAGCTTTCAAACAGCCTGAAACCACGAAATACTCATAATCTACACGACTTCCTTCGGAAATCACCACTTGCCCTTTCTTATACGATTGGGGTTTAAAGTGCGAAAACACATAATCAAACTGCTCATCAGTCAGTTTGGCGGTTTTAGCAATATGTTGTTTCAGAATTTCTTTTGCATCCATTGTCCGGCGTATTCCATTTAACTTAGATTCCAGGCTGTTACCAGTTTATTTGCTCATCGGCGAGGATTTCTGGTTACATTATTGTCCTCGGGGCATCCCCTGAACATGACCGGCAAGTTACCAACTGTTGTGGTAATGCCGCACAAATATCGGTTTATAACTTATCCGAAGATCGCTGCAGAAGCAAATGAAGGGCCAGAAATTTAGTGATCGGCGGGTTCTGATGAACGGATCGAAATGAGAATTACCAGTTTTACTTTATCGAATATTGACAATGTGCTTACATTCTTCCAGGAAGGCAGGTCGATGGTCAACGTTTCCGATACCGGGTTGGGCGACATCGTAATCTGAGTGTATGATTTATCGATGTCGACCATTTTGAGGCGGAACAGATTCTGGCCAGCCATGGGATGTTCATCTGGATCCAGTAATGATAGTTTGAAGCAGCCGCGGCCATTTAGGTCGTTTTCAGATACTAATTGCCTGATTTCACATCCTTCATATTGTTGTCTGTCTTCCAGTCTATCAGTAAGTGACTGGGATCTATGCCGGCGCGGGCGGGTTTTTGCGGCACGGTCACTGTAATGGTCTGGTTGGTAGAATTTACGTAGTGTTGCTGCAGGTAGAGCCGCTCTCGGGATTGCTTACCCTCATTAGCAGCGGCAAAGACCCCGACCTTTATCCAATCATTTATCGGCAACACAATTTCAACTCCGGCACTATCCACTGCCAGCTTGCGCACCTGTACGTTGAGCGTCACCTGCCAGGAACCTGACTTGGTTTTCTTCGTCATGGCTTCTTTTGTCTCAAGTTCCCAAAAGGTATTCTGCTCAAAAAGGTCGTGGATCAGGTACCGGAGCGAATCCGGTGTTACCGCCTGTAGTTCCTGATAAAGGTCTAAAGAAGTGGGCATGGGCGTTTTGCCCGGCTGGTGCTTTTGGAGCAGACTACGTAGCGCTCCATTAACCCGATTCTTGCCAACGTACTCACTCAGCGCATACAGCGCGAAAGGTCCTTTGCGGTAATAGTGGTAATAATCGGTGGCCCGCAGCAGCGGCACGGCAGCCCGGGTGCGGGGATTCTTGTACTCTTCCCGCAAAAAACTCAACAGCTTGCTCAGGTGCTCAGGCCCATACTTTTCCTCCAGAACTCCCATGGCCGAATACCACGCCAAACTCTCCGAAAGCAATCCTGCCCCCTCTACATAGGCAGATTTTAACTGGTTACCCCACCACTGGTGCGCCACTTCGTGCGCTACCACTGCCGTCACCAGGTCAAAACCCCGCGGGTCTTGCTTTGGATTCAAAAGGAAAAATCCTTCTTCGGCCGTGATAGTAATGGGAGCGGCATGGTTTCCTCCGCTATACCCCGGTTTAGCCACAAACCGAAGCTGGCGATGCGGATAAGGCCCGAATTGCGTTGTGTAGTAATCCAGGGAGCCCTTTATGCTTTGCATCACACGCTCCAAGTTCCCGGTATGACCGGGGTCGTGGTAAATCTGAATGGCTACTGACTTCCCTGAATCTTGTGACGGTATCCATTGCCCCTCATGCAACGCATAATTTGCCGAAAAAAAAGCATATTCGTGCCTAATTCGTGCATTCGTTGCATAGTGAAAATAACGGCGATCACCATTCCTCCAAGTTTTGCGCAAGGAACCGGGTGCTACCACCATCTGCCCCCCACCTGTACCCACCACCGCATTGAAAAAAATGTGTTCCGCAAACGGGGCATACTTTCGGGCTTTCACGTCATATAGGGAGGCAGTTGCAAGCCGTGGAGCGAGGCCATATTTTTTTCGGAGCCCCACCTCATCCAGCTCACGATACGGCTGGTACCCAATGGCGGGCAGCCATTCGTAATTCCGGATGTGGGTAAAATTTGCTGTTACCACCGAATCAGCACCATTGTTAGTAAAACCCTCCGCTTTGTGATGCACCTTAAAATCAAGTTGCATGGTGTCACCAGGCTCCAAAGGATTTTTGAGGGTATAAATCAAGAAGCCTAAATTCCGGTCCGCGAGCACGGGTGTAAATGGTCTGTTAAAAGCCAAACCGTTCGTTTCAGCTCCCGTGGGAATGGCCAGGTACACAGAATCAATAGGCACCGATTGGCTGTTCACCAATAAATAAGTTCCTTTTATCTCAAACTCCCTTCGCTCGGGGTAAATTTCAACTTGTAAGTTGACATGGGTTAGCCGAGGCTGCGGCGCGTTGCTATACTTCCCATACCGCTGCTCGTACGCGGCACGTCCCGCCAGTATTTCTGATGCAGTTGTGTAGTGATTCAGTTTGTTGGTATTATAGAAAATAAAGCTCCCCGAGGTAAAAATTAATCCCGCCGCTACGGCAGTTGTCAATGCGGTAGTCCGGGTAAAACGGCGGCGAGCTAACAGCAGTCGCGCCATGAAACTTTCTTCCCGGCCACGCGCCCAAAGTAGCCTTCCCATTACCGCGAGCAATATCGCCCAGGCTACCCAATATGCTTTAAACCACAGCCACGGCTCAATAGATAAGCCAAAACCACCCATGTCGGTATACGACCACCCGGGACTAGCTCCAAAGACAAGGAGCTTGTGCTCTATCCCCAGATTTGGGGCATAAACCAAGCAACCAAAAGCAAGAAGCGCCACTAAATGGCCGAGATACTTTTGATTGACCACTACATGCACCACCAGCGCAAACAGGGCAAAGAGCAGGCATTCTATCAACTGAAATCCGAAGAGTACTTTCAAATACAGATCCAACTCCACATTAGCTTCGCCTATGCCTATTTGTGCAAGTATCCCGGCCATCAGCAGAAATACCAGCCAAATCATAAGCAAGAGACTGAGCGACAAGAACTTGCTCAGAAAAAGGACCCATTCCGGTACCGGTGCCGCATTTGACAGTTCACTCAGCCCGCTTTCCCGCTCCCGCCAGACCAGCTCCCCGGCGTAGAAAACAGTCAGCAGGAAAATCATGATCCAGAACTTTCCAGGGGCCGTTATAGGTGCGGTCAAAATATTCAAAACCTGATCGGTCCTGGGCAGCAAAGGGACACCTTTGGCTTTTAAATTCCCTGGTAAAGCCAAACTTATCATAAGCGCAATCAAACTCAAGAGAAGAAGTCCCGTCTTATTCTTTGCCAAAGCCGAGAATGAATTTAGCGTGATGATCTTTAATTGGTGCAAATGGGTCGCAGCGCCGAAGGTTCCCAACGAATGTGGTAACGGCTCCATTTTTCCCCATGGTAGCCGGCCTGAGTCTGTTGCACTTGCGGGTTGTGAAGCGCTCAGTTTCCCAGGGCTATTACCAGGCGAGTGGGTGAACCGGAAACGGTAATAGGTAAACGTCAGCATGCTCAGCGTGATGCCCAGCCACAGGAGACGGTTCACAAGCAACGAGCCTTCCAGCACCAGCAGGCGCGTATTTTTTTCCAGCGGGCTCCATTCACTCGACAGGCCACTCATAATGGGAGTGAAACCAATGGGATCCAGCAAATCCACCCATCTCCCTACGTCATGCGAAGCCATTTCCAACATAAATGCAGCCAGGAAGAGCAGCCCCCCACCCAGGTAACTTGCCATGGCCCCTCGGTTGAGCGCCGCCAGCGAGAACTGGATGGCCGTCACGATAAAAGTGTTGGGCAACAGGATATGGCAAAAGGAAGTCAGATAAGCTGCCGGTCGGAATGGGCCCAGAATTTCGGCCTCTACGCCAGAAAAGTACATGGCGAACAGGATGCCAATCGGTATCCCGAGCAGGACTATGACATTGAGCAGAAACGCCGCGAGGAATCGCCCACCCAGGCAGTCAGCTTTGCTGGCGGGAGAAGTGTACGTAAGGGAAAACATGCGCGTCTGCACATCGCGCGCCGCCGCATCGCCTGCTACCGATGCGCCTATCAGAAGCCAGAAGAGGTTGCTTAAAACGGCGACAGCCGCTATGACAATGGGCGCATTGAGCAAAAAATAACCGTCCCGCGCATCGTCGAGGTAATTACCTGTCACCCACAGGAAAGCAAGGCCCAATACAACCAGGAAGTAAAGCCATGTGGCGACACTGCGTAGCTGGTAGGTGAATTCCAGGCGGAAAATCTTATAGAATTTCATAGTTGCCATTCATGGTGGTGAAGTACACGTCTTCCAGATCGGGGTCCACCTGCTCAAAACCGTTGCCGGGCATTTCCTGGCTGTAAATGTGCACGACGGTGCGCCCGCTCAAGAGTTTGGCAGAAATGACCTGGTGTTCCTGTTCCAGGTCAGGGAGTGTATTTTTCTCAATTAGTTTGCGCCAAATCCTGCCTTTCAGAGCTGCAACAGCCTGTTGGGGCTTCGCGTCCAGCAGTATTTTCCCTTTGTCGATGATGGCCATGTTGGTGCAAAGCTCTGCTACATCTCCCACGATGTGGGTGGAGAGTATCACCACACTGTCTTCCCCCAACTCGCTTAAAAGGTTCAGGAATCGCACGCGCTCGGCCGGATCCAGGCCGGCCGTCGGCTCGTCCACGATCAGCAGCTTTGGGTTACCCAACAGCGCCACTGCCACCCCAAAGCGCTGCCGCATTCCGCCCGAGTAGCCACCCAATTTCTGCTTGCGCTTGTCCCATAGGTTGGTTTGCTTGAGTAAGCTTTCCGTTACTTCTTTGCGGGATGCGCGGTTGGTGATGCCTTTGAGCACCGCAAAGTAATCCAACAGCTCCTCCGCGCTCGTCTTCGGGTAAACACCGAACTCCTGCGGCAGGTAGCCGAGGGTCTCACGCAGCTGCTCCTTTTGCTTCAATACATCTATCTCCCCAAAAAAAATCTCTCCTTGATCCGGCTCCTGCAGTGTTGCCAGCGTGCGCATGAGCGTAGATTTGCCCGCACCGTTAGGGCCCAGCAAGCCGAACATGCCCGGAGGAATGTCCAGGGTAATATTATTTAGTGCCCGTACCGCGTCGGCGGATCGCGCGCCGGCGGGCCGCGCGCCGGCGTAGGTTTTAGTGACATTGCGAATGGACAGGCTGATTTGGTGATTCCCCATTATTTCTGCTTTACTACGCTTCATCTTTTACATAAGGACAGCGAGGCATCTGTACAGTCTTTCCGCTCATCCTCAGAATAAAGGAAATGGTGCGGGACAGGAAGGCCAAAAGCGATATGCAGCCGCCATAAAGTAATCGACCAACTGCCGTTTTGCCCCCGCCAAAGCGCTTGCAGGCTCAATAGGGCCTTTCGTAGATTGGGATAAGGCTTTGGTAGATAGGGTGGTTGGGGAATGGCAGGAAAAAATATCTTTGTTCTATGAATCGAATCAAAAAGGTATTCTTGCTGATCCATATTGCGCTCTGGATTCTGCTGAGCCTACTCGTTGCCTTTCAACTGGGGAATGAAGGTAATCTCAACTGGCTTACCTCGACCACGGGCTTCATCCTAACGGCTTTGTATGTTTTTTATGGCCACTTCTTTCTCCTGACGCGCTATTTAGGTAAAAAACAAAAGGGTGCTTATTTTCTCAGGCTGGCAGGAGTCATATCGACCGGGCCATTTCTTTTTTTGTTTTTTCATCACAAAACGCTGGACACCCGGCACTCTGCCTTTGAGTATTATCTCATGGCGCTAATATCTGTTGTGCCAATTTTCATCTTTCTGAGCTGGCTGGCCAGGGTCACTGAGAATCTCGTGCTTAATACAATCAGGAAAGAGCAGTTGGAGAAACAGGCAGTGGAGGCTGAGCTGTATAATCTTAAATTACAGATCAATCCGCATTTTTTATTTAATACCCTTAATAATATCCATACACTCGTTTACAAACAAGCTGCGACGGCACCGGATGCTGTTATGCACCTGGCATCTTTAATGCGCTACATGATCTACGAGTCCAATGCCCCCATGGTACCGCTTTCAAGGGAGATGAATTACCTGCGGGATTATATGAGTTTGCAACAGCTGCGGTATAAGAATGCACCGGTTGTGGATCTTGAAGTTAAAGGAGACACTGCAACCTGTCACATTGTCCCCCTGCTGTTTATACACCTCCTGGAGAATGCCTACAAACACAGCCCTGCCCGGCTGGCACCGGGTGATATTAAGGTTAGAATAGAGATCATAGAAAATACCCTTACCTTCAGCATTCAAAATCCGGTTAATGAAAACCCGGGAAATGCCTTGGAAGAACCAGGTGGCATTGGTCTGCAGAATGTCCGAAAAAGGCTGGCGTTGCTGTATCCGGGCCAGCATAACCTGGAAATCAACGGCACGGACAAAATGTTTCGTGTTTTTTTGAAAATCAGCGGACTTCATTTACAGGTTCATGAAAGGAAAGCTCACCTGCTATATCATTGATGACGAGCATCTGGCCCAGGAAATACTGGAAGAATATGTATCTAAGGTTCCGTTCCTGGAACTGAGAGGCACTTTTATGAGCCCCCTGGAAGCGGCCAGTCAGTTGGAAGAAGATAAACCCGACCTGCTTTTCCTGGACGTCAACATGCCGGACCTGGACGGGCTTAGCTTTATTCCGATGCTGAACCCCAAGCCTATGATTATCCTGACGACAGCCTACGATCAATATGCCCTGAAAGCCTTTGACCTGGAAGTAAAGGACTACCTGTTAAAACCCTTCTCCTTTGAAAGGTTCTATAAGGGGGTACTGCGCTTGTATCAAGAACAAAGTCCCAAACTACTGCCTGAGAAGAAAGAAGTGAAAACAGGGTCGAAGCATGAACAGGAGTACATCTTCCTGAAAGTAGGCCACCGCATTCAGAAAATTGCGACCCGCGATATCATTTTCGTGGAAGGCATGAAAGACTACCTGCTGCTCCATACGGCCAGGGAAAAGATCATGACCTTGCTGAGCTTCGCTAAACTGGAAGAGCTGCTTCCTCCGCAAGGCTTTGCCCGTGTGCACCGGTCCTTTATGGTTGCCATCGACAAAATTGACCACATTGAAAAAAACAGGATCCGGTTAGGAGATCAGATTATACCGATCAGTGATACCTATGTCGAGCCTTTTTTACAAATGCTGAAAGGCATTCAATAGGGCTTCATACGCTGGATTCCTCTGTTCGGATCTTAAGATCTCCCAACCGGAAAGTAGCTGAGCTGCTCAAAAATTGACTACATTATTGAAAGCTGCCTTCGGCTTGTATTGGCTGTCAAATAATAAGGGATAGTCCTTTCGCCCAGGCACAGGGAAGTTGTCCAGCCAGGTTGATTTATCCGAAACGTTCCAGAATGTGACACCCGTCAGTGTTCCTTTGTGTTTTCTGAAAGTATCAAACAGCATTTTGTACTGAACTGCCTGTTTCTCCGTCATTTCCGGCGTTAGTACCCCGTTGTCAGTGGGCTTGCGTTCCCGGCGCTCGTGCTCTTTCGGGTGCACTGAAACATCGAGTTCGGTGATTTGTACCGCCAGGCCCAGACTTGCAAACTGAGTAATTGATTTTTCCAGTTCGGCAGCTGTTGGCTCATAAATTGACCAGTGCCCTTGTAAGCCTACACCATGTACCGGCACATTTTTGGCTTTTAATTTTTTAAGCAACTGAAAAATCTTTTCTCTCTTGGAAGCACTTTCGGTGTTGTAATCATTATAAAACAGTTTCGCGTCCGGATCGGCGGCATGGGCATATTCAAATGCTTTTTCGATATAATCCTCCCCGATGATCTCATAGAATTTGGAACGCCGGTAGATACCCGCGCCGGTGTCAGGCACTGCTTCGTTGACAACGTCCCAGGCATAAATTTTGCCTTTGTAGCGACCGACGACATCGTTGATATGTTGTTTGAGCCTTTCCAATAGCACTTCACGACTTACCTGTTTTCCCGATTGGTCAGTAAAGAACCATTTCGGGGTTTGGTTATGCCAGCATAATGTATGCCCACGCACCTTCATGCCATTCTTCTGGGCAAAGGCCACAATGGCGTCAGCATCCTGCCATGCATACCGGCTTTCTTCGGGATGGATTGGCCCCATTTTCATGGCATTTTCAGGGGTAACACTGCTGAATTGCTGTGTGATCAGCTCAGCTTCCGGACCTGATAACGTTCTTGCAGATACCGCCACGCCGACGGGGAAGTAGTCTTTGTAAGTTTCCCTTAAGGTCTTTTGCGCTTGGCCCACTGCCGGGACCGACACCATAAAAGACAAGGCGACGCCGTAAATTAAAATACCCAAAGTTGTTGATTCTTTCATAGTTATGTTTTGCTATAAGTAATCCGTTAGTATCGCTTAGTCTTATTTGAACAGCAGCTGCGAGAATTCAAACAAATCGTGTCTCCATACAGGCCAGGTATGTCCGCCAGGATATTCGCTGTATTTGTACTTAATGCCCAACTCGTCATATTTGGAAAGCATGATCTTGCAGTTCTTGTAGGCGATATCCTCAGGCCCGCCCATGGAAATCCAGAAGTTTTTCAGGTCGGTGTTGATCTTCCCGGCATTGGCTTTGGCAAATTCATAATGTGGCCCCGATAATGCGTTATTATTCCCAAACCACCCCGAGCTGAACACGCCCAGCGAAGAGAACATGTCGGTGTTTTTCACACCCGCATAGAGCGTCTGTATCCCACCCATGGAAAGGCCGGCCAGTGCGCGGTTGGCGGCATTCGTCTGCACGCGGTAAGTACTTTCCACAAAAGGGATCGCTCCCTGTTTCAGTTCGTTTTCGAATAGCTTCAAAAAGCCATCCCCCGCCGTAGCGAGGCTGCCCGGGCCAAGCGGGCTTCCCAAATTTCCATCCATCATTACGATCAGCATAGGTTTAGCTTTGCCTTCCGCGATCAGGTTATCGAGAATGAGGTTTGTTTTGCCCTGTGTGGCCCAACCTCTCTGGTCCTCGCCGCCTCCATGTAACAGATACAGCACGGGATATTTTTCAGTCGAAGCGTCGTAGCCGGGCGGGGTGTATATGTACATTTCCCGCCAGGCATTGCTGGCTTTTGACAAGTAGCGCCGGATCCGCACATCACCATGCGGAACCTCGCGCATGGCATAGTAGCCGCCGCCCCGGAAAGGTATTTCAATGCCGCTGGCCATTCTTCCCATGCCATAAAATGTCTCGCTCGCCGGATCAGCTAATGCGACACCATCGATCAACAACGAATAATAGTGAAACCCCTCCCCGACCGAATCGGTCGTCGCGGACCAGACTCCGGCCGTATCTTTGATCATATCATATTTTTTGCCCAGGTCAACCTGCACTTTCTGTGCCTGTGGTGCTTTTACCCTGAACACGACGCGGTTATCGGGTAAGATCTGTGGGTACTTTGCCGAGCGGATATTGGTGGAAGCGGGCGTGCCCAGAATGGTATACTTGGTTAAGGACGGCACATTTACCGGTTTGAACAAGAACTGGGAAAACATGTAAAGGCCGTTTTTCCAGACTTTAAAATCGTGAACACCGGGTTCGATGTAGTACACGTGGGGCACGTCATGTTCAAAAAGATAATCGTGCGTGCGCTTGCTGAATGTTATGAGCCGGTCGTCGTCTCCGCAGGACAAAAAAAGCAGTTTAAGCTTCTTTTTTGCTTCCTCCGGATTGGGCATGAGCTCCTGCGGCTGTTTGGTATTTGGAGCGGATGAAAACCCTCCTACCCAAGCAAACTGACCCAAATTACCCAGTCCGAAGTTCAAAGACTGCCCGCCCCCCATTGAAAGGCCCGCGATCGCGCGATGCTCCGGGGCGGTGAGCACCGGGTATTTCTTTTCAATGAACGGGATCAGGTCGGTGAGCAGATCCTGTTCAAACGTCGCAAAAGCGGCTACCTTATCGGGTGCCATGATATTGCCTGTTGCCCGGTCGTCCTTCATCGCCCGGCCGTTGGGCATCACCACGATCATCGGCTCAATCTTTTTGTCGGCATAAAGGTTGTCCAGGATCAATTGCGGGTTTCCGCCTTTGAGCCATTCCTTTTCGTCGCCTCCAATGCCATGCAGCAGGTACAGCACCGGGTATTTTTTCTTTTTGGAATAACCGGGTGGTGTATAAACCAGCGCTTTGCGAGTAGTGCCTACGGTTTTCGATGTGTATTGAATGCTGTCAATTTTCCCGGCCGCGACGCCCTGGCGAACCGAGTCGAAACCGGCAGGCATTTCCATCTGGACGTTTTGAGCGGCGGCGATGATCGCCAGAAACAATACATTGATCACTAGCAAGATAAGTCTTCTCATTGGCTTAAATATTTATAGGTTTTTGTTTGATTTTAAATAGCAGAAGTCACTCAGGGAGCCTTAAAAGTGTCTTTTGCCCTGAGGCTTTGCGTTTCCGCCGTAGGAAACTGCACCGGTACCGGGTAGCTTACTTTACCCGTGGCCAGCCATTCCGTAGCCCTGATTACTGTCGTCTGATAGCCAACACAGCGATAAGCCGGCGGATAGAACTCTCCATTCCATAAATGTCCCATGCTCGAATTGTAAACCCGGCCTGCGCCGTAGGCGACAACCCATTCCACGGGCCAGGTCCTTTTTGTACTGGTGCTATCATAGGCAAACGAGAGTACCGTCAGATTTTCGGCGGGGCCGCGGGGGAAATGGTATACCTCTGTATTTGCAGTCTGCCATTTGCCAGGATAACCCTTGTTGATCGGGTGAGGGTTCAGAATTTGAATAAGCGCATTGAACCTGTCTCCATGACCGGTCCCCTGCCCCTCGCCCGGTGGGATTCTCGTCACATGATTGGATGGGCCGATCTCGAGTGCATCGCCCTCTGAGCTCCGGCGCCATCCCAGACCGATCATTTTATCGTATTCTTTCCAATGGGAGAATGCATTGTTGGCCGAATGCAGGATATACAACCCTCCTCCGCCTTTTACGTACTTTTCCAGGTTTCGCTCGGCTTGTGGTGGCCAGCGAAGCCGGTTATTCTGAATGTTATTGGTGTTCTGTATGACAACAGCATACTTCGAAAATTCCGGGTTCCAGGCACCACGTTGCAAAGAATCTGTGGGAATGGTACTGATATCCACATCGAAGCGCCCACTTTCTTCCAGTATCCACTTCGTCACCGCAGATGTTTGTTTCCAGTCGTGATTACTGAAACCATCCACGATTAGCACCGCAATACGCTCGGTTGTCTGCGCCTGGGCAGTGCAAAGACAGAGGCAGGTGAGAACAATGACAAAATAAGCTTTGTTCATGGACATCTATGTTTAGTGATCCTCTAAATGGAAATAATCAAAGTCAGGGTAAGCCACCAAATGCAGCAAAAAGAAAAAGCATGCTTTCAATTTTCATGATCTATTTCGAAATCTTTTCAAACATGGGATCGTTACCGCTGTATTTCAGATATTTGAAAGAGGCGGAGTTGGTCGTCTTCTCGCCCGACGAAGTGGCATACATTCCGAACAAACAGCCGATAAAACCGCCTGCCTCTTTGGTACTCAGGAATTTGGCATCCAGCTTGTCTTTGAGCAGCTGCCAGGTAGTGCCGTTGGAAAAGTAAAAGCTGTAAGTCGCTCCTTCCGCCACAATGCGAAGCTTCACCGGGGCTGCCGCGCCGGGCAGGGGCATTTGAGAAAGCAACTCCATTGCCTTGCCCTCCGGGCTACTCTTGTAGAGCTGAATGACGGGTTTGTTCTGGTCCATTGATTTGCTGATCAGATAAAAATGGTTTTCATCCTGGAAAATGGTCAGACCCGCTTTTTCTTTTTCGGAACTGGCCGAAAAGTCTACTTCGGTTTCCGCCGTGCAATACAAATGTTGCTGGCGTTTGCCGATAAAGGATGGGTTACCTGTTTCCATGATGGTTTCCGGCTTCAATTTCATGGTCAGGCCATTTTTCTTCGACAGCGAAAACGAGCTGCTATCAATCGTCCGCATAAAAAGCAATGCGGGATCGAGTGACTTCTCAAAGGTGAGTGTGTACCCGAAGTTCCCAGCCTGCGGAAGCGCTCCTTTTTGCTTCACTTCGCTGAATGCGGTCGTGTAGCGATATTGAATTTCTTTGGTATCCGGATTGATAATCGGCCACTCGTCTTTCCAGGTAACAGGGGCAATAAAGGTTTCGCGACCGGTGTTGTAATAATCTCCTTCGTAAGGCCTCACGGCCAAAAAGATGGCGTAGGTTTTACCATCCGGACCATCTACAAATTGTGCATGCCCCGCCGAAGTGACCGGATCTTTCCGGTCCTCCGGTAAACCTTTTTGTGTTAAAATCGGGTTGTTTTCATAGGCAACATAAGGGCCCCAGACGGATTTGCTGCGAAACACCACTTCCGTGTGATTGACGGACGTCCCGCCCTCTGCTGCATAAAGGTAATACCACCCAAACCGCTTCATAATGTGCGGCGCCTCGATCCACACGGGCTTTTTACTAAGGTCGACCCCGCCATTGACCAGTTGCTTTTCTTCCCCGATAACTTTCAGGGTTATCGGATCAATTTCATAGATACGGATTGTTCTGTGGCCCGAATACAGCGGTTTGCGGTCCGGCGCATCGCTGTTATAGATGATGTAGGCCTTGTTATCCTCATCAAAAAAGAGAGACGGATCGATCCCGCGAACCTGCGGTACGCGGACGGGGTTGCTCCAAGGGCCAGCCGGATTTTTGGCTGTGGCCACAAAGTTGCCATCGTGATCAATGTCGGTGCAGGTGACGTAGAATGTACCGTTGTGATAACTGATGGCAGGGGCAAAAAGGCCCCGGGTCAACTTCTCGCCCATAAAGTCCATCTGTGAAGGCCGGTCGATCACATTTCCGATCTGCTTCCAGTTCTTCAAATCCTTACTGTGAAAAACGGGGATGCCCGGAAAGTAGGAAAAAGTAGAGTTGACCAGATAATAGTCTGTCCCAACCTGTACCACACTCGGATCTGGGTAAAAGCCCGTGAGGATCGGGTTTACAAGGTTCGTCTGCGCCGAAACGGCATAGCTCATGACGAGGCAAAATGCTGTAAAAACAGCCTGGGTAAATCGCTTATTCATCTTTTTAAATCTTAAATCAGCTAGTAAAAAACTATTGGGCAACAAACGAATATACTTTTCCGGCCTGAGTAGGGACATCGTAAAGCCATGTTTCCTTCAAAGGTTGGGTAGTTTTGGCCGCTTTGGGTGAGACGATGGCCGCTGGAGTCTCTTCCGTCACATAAAAAGCGTTGGGGTTCTGGCCGACGGCCTTTTTCAGGATTGCCCCGCCAGCCAACTTCATTTCATCCGGCACCCGCAACCGAAGGTTCCCGCCCAGCCTGGACCTGATATCGACTTTGGTCAGTTTGGCGCCGTTCCACTGCATGTCGACCAGCTCGAACCCTCCTAAGGCAAGCAATCCGCCTACACTGCCCTTTTGCCAGACGTCCGGCAGCGCTGGCAGCAAATGCACGGCACCATCCGCACTTTGCATGAGCATTTCAGTAATCCCGGAAGTGCATCCGAAGTTACCGTCAATCTGAAATGGTGGATGCGCGTCAAAAAGGTTATTATAGGTCCCTCCGCCTTCCTTGTTCGTGCCCAACGGGGAAAGCTGATTTTGAATGAGTGAGAATGCGTGATTTCCATCCTGAAGGCGCGCCCACCAGTTCACTTTCCAGCCCATACTCCATCCGGTAGAGACGTCGCCACGCTGCATCAATGTTGTCCGCGCCGCGGCGAAAAGCGCGGGTGTCCGGTAAGGTGATATTTGAACAGCGGGAAACAACCCATACAAATGCGAGACGTGCCGATGGTGATCATTAGGATCGTCGACGTCATCTAGCCACTCCTGTAATTGTCCATATTGCCCGATGTGCATCGGCGGCAGTCGTTTGCGTATTTGCCTGAGCGTGTCGGTAAATGCCGCGTCCTTGCTCAATAGCTCCGCAGCGCGGATAGTTGTAGTGAAAATATCAAATGCGATCTGGTTGTCCATCGTAGTACCCGCGTCCAGGGACGAACCTTCGTGTGCGGCCGGGGCATTTTCCGGAGAACTGCCCGGATTTGCCACCAGCCAGTGGTATTTGGGATGCTCCACCAAAAAATCGACATAGAAGGTAGCCGCGCCTTTTAAAACCGGATAGATTTTTGCCAGATAAGCCTTGTCCCCATGATAAAGGTAATGCTCCCAAAGATGCTGGCTCGTCCACGCTCCGCCGGCGATCCACATACCCCAGAACGCACCGTCGATCGCCCCGGTGGCGCGCCAGATATCGGTATTGTGGTGGGCCATCCAGCCTCTCGCGCCATACATGTCCATCGCAGTCTGTTTCCCGGTTTGAGATAGTTCCTGCACCATTTTCAGAAAAGGCTCATGGAGCTCTCCCAGATTGGTTTTTTCGGCAGGCCAATAGTTCATTTGGGCGTTGATGTTGATGGTGTATTTACTGTCCCAGGGTGGCCGCATTTTATTGTTCCAGACACCTTGCAGGTTGGCAGGCTGCCCGCCGGGCCGCGAACTGGAAATCAACAGGTAACGCCCATATTGATAATACAATGTGACCAGCTCGGGATCATTTACGTTCCGGAAATTCTTCAAACGTTCGTCTGTTGGGAGACTCGCTGCTTCCGAGGTGCCCAGGTCAAATTTTACCCGGTTGAAATATTTCTGATGGGCGGCAACGTGGGGCTTCATGATCGCTTCGTAAGATTTGGGATACGCTTTGTTCAAATAAGATGTTGCCCGCTCAGTCTCATCGCCTGTCACATCCTGGTAATTCTTGAAGTTCGTCGCAATTGAGACATATACCGTTGCTGCCGTCGCTTGCTTTACGATCAGCGAAGTATCAATTGAGGAAACAGTGCCGCCCTCTGTCTTGATCCGGGTTATCACTTTGAACTTCACAGCTCCCGTGATACCATCGTGATCGGAACCCCTGCCGGCAAGGATCAGCTCCCTGCCCGGTGTGGTTCTTACCTCCGGCTGAGTATGTAAGGTGGAATAGGAAGCCTCAAAGGACAACTGACCAGGCTTGTCGGCCGTCAAACGCACGACGACTACCTGGTCCGGAAATGATGCCAGTACTTCCCTGCTGAAGGTTACCCCGTTTACTTTGTAGGTCGTTTTTGCCACGGCCCGCCCGATGTCCAGTTCACGGTAATATCCCTCGTACTTCTCGTGTCCGGCAAAATTCAGGTGCAGCTCTCCTGCGGGCTGAAACATTTGGCCGTGGGATTTTTTGGTGATGATCGATTTGTTGGCCAGCTTTTCCGCTTCTTTTTGCTTTCCTTCAAAAATCAGCCGCCGGATCTCCGGCAATGCAGCCAAAGCATCGGGATTGTCGTTCCGGTTCGGGCCTCCCGACCATAGCGTTCCCTCATTGAGCTGGATTGTTTCCTTAGCGACATTCCCGTACACCATCGCTCCCAGCCTGCCGTTACCGATTGGCAATGCATTCTCCCAGGTCTTGCCGGAAGGCTGATTGTACCATAGTTTTAAGGGACGCTTTGTTTGTGCAAAGCCAATCGTCGTTATCAGCAGCAGTAAGGGTAATATTCGCATATATTTATTATGTAGTCAGTTAAAATCTCTGGCCAGTCATTTTCCTACCAAAAAATCACATAAATAAGCACCAGCAAGCCGCAAAGCGCGATTGCCCCTGCCCGGAAAGCGTTGTTGGTCTTAAACCATTCTGCATGTACCAGAAGTGCTTTATCGTTGTTCCTGCCATGCGACACCATCAGGCTGATCAAAACATGCGCCACGGTACAGAGCCAGAAGACGATGCCCATCCGGTTCAGAAAAGGGACCTCGGGTAACTGGATCTTGATGAGCGCCGACAGTGGAATGCTCAGCATTGCGGCCGCCAGTGCACCTTGCGTAGCCGCCTTTTTCCAGAAAAATCCCAGCAAAAAGATCGATAGGATACCAGGTGAAATAAAGCCGGTATACTCCTGGATGTATTCAAATCCCTGGCCGAAGTTTCTCAGGAATGGGCTGATCGCCAGTGCTATCACAAACGAAACCACAATAGCCACCCGGCCCAACATTACCGTGCGTTTTTCATCAAGGTTCTTGTTAAAGAATTTTTTGTGGATATCGAGCATGTAGATGGTGGATATCGAATTGGCTTTTCCGGCCAGCGATGCCACGATCGCCGCAGTCAGCGCAGCGAATGCCAGGCCTTTCAAACCGACCGGCAATATGTTGAGCAATACCGGATAGGCATTGTCTGGTTTTACGATACCCGCGTCGGTGATGCCGTTGACAATAGCCTGGTCTGCATTCTCCTGGAAGAGAACATAAGCCGCAAGCCCTGGTAAAACCACGATGAATGGCATCAGTATTTTCAGGAAAGCTGCAAAAAGCACCCCATTGCGGGCAGTAGTAAGATCGGCGCCGAGCGCCCGCTGGGTCATATATTGATTACAACCAAAATAGTTGAAGTTGACAATCCATTGTCCACCGATGACGAACATCATCAGGCCTGGGAGCTGCTGATAGGCGTCTATAAATCCACCCCTGCCGTCGTGTACCTGGTACTGGCCGGGGCTGAACATTAAATGCATATGACTGTCCGCCTTTTCTTTGATCAGCGACAGCCCTTCGAAAACACCTGCGCCCGTACCGACCTTATCCGACAATAGCTGGAGCGCAAGATAAGTCGTGGCCAGCCCGCCAATCACCAGGCATACAACCTGGATGACGTCCGTGTAACCGATAACTTTCATCCCTCCCAAGGTGATAATGATCGCAAAGACGGTCAGGAACACTGCGCAGGCCATATAGTTGAAGCCCGTCATTTTTTCCAGGCTTAGTGCGCCCAGGTAAATGATCGACGTCAGATTGACCAGAATATATAAGAAGAGCCAGAAAACAGCCATAATGGTCGCCAGCCGCTTGTCATAGCGCAGTTCCAAAAACTGTGGCATGGTGTAAATACCATTGCGGATGTAGATCGGCAGGAAATACACTGCAATAATAACCAGCGACAAACCACCCACCAATTCATATACGGAGATGGCAAGCCCCAGCTGAAAGGCCTGCCCGCTCATACCAATAAATTGTTCGGCCGAAATATTCGAAGCAATAATAGACGAGCCGATTGCCCACCAGGTCAGCGAGCCCTCTGCCAGGAAAAAATCTTTTGAATCCGTGGTTTTTGACCCTTTATTATAGTAAACCCAGAAGCCATAACTGGCAACCACGACAAAGTATATCAGAAAGATGAGGTAATCGGGGGTTTCCAGTCCAAGCTTCATATTTTGGTAATTTTTCAATGTGTCGAATAGACACATTATAACTAAAAATGGTGTTGATTATCAAAAGTTAAATATGATTATTTCAAAAACTGGCTTATGCTTTTTCCATGTAATTCTCCGCAAACATGGTTGGCGAGACACCGTGTAACTCTTTGAACGCAACCGAAAAGCTATTCACATTGGCAAATCCCACGGCAAAAGCAACCTCGGAAACCGTCAAACCTTTTACGGTCATCAACTCAGCCGCTTGTTTCAGCCTGATATTGCGGATCAAATCCCTTGTTGTCAGATTGGTCAATTCTTTGAGCTTACGATGCAGATGCACCCGGCTGATTCCGATTTCATTAGAAATCATCTCAACGCTGAGATCCGGATTGGCCAGGTTCTTATCAATCAAAAGATGCACTTTTTCGAGCAGCTTTTCTTCCGAAGCCTTAATGTTTACTTTGGAAATGAATTCTTCCTGGTAATGCTGCTCATTATCATTGTTTTTTAGTATTTGCCTGTTCCTGATGAGTCCCTTGATCGTTTTCATCAATATCTGAACATTGAATGGCTTGGTAATATAAGCGTCCGCTCCCATTTCCAATCCTTCCGCATTCGTCGATTCCGCTGTTTTCGCGGTGAGCAAGATGACCGGTATGTGGTTGACCAATGGATTTGCCTTCACCTTTTTACAAAGCGTCATGCCGTCCATCACCGGCATCATCACATCACTTACTATCAAATCGGGAATTTCTTTTAAAATGGCTTTATAGGCCTCTTCACCGTTGGCATAGGAGAAGACGGTAAATTCGCCGGACATTTCGTCCGCTAAATAATGGCAGATTTCACTGTCATCATCTACCACCACCAGGCGTCTGGCTTTTTTTCCTGACTTGCTTTTCTGACCATGATCTGCTGTTATTTCCTGTAACAAATGATCTTCCGACGCTTTTTCACCAGTGAAATCAATTTCTTCTCCCACGTCTTCGGCCGGCATTTCGATGACAAATCGGCATCCCCGTTCAGCCATATTTTCGGCCCGGATCTTACCGCCATGCAACTCCACCAATTGCTTCACGAGATGAAGGCCAATCCCTGTTCCATACCTGTTATGGTCGCGGTGGTGGTCTGACTGATAAAAGCAGTCAAAGATGCGTTCCGTTTCATGTTGATCAATGAATGGGCCGGAATCCTCGATAGCCATCATTAATTCGGGTTGCCCATTTAAGCCCACAGCATCTCTGATCGAAAGTGAAATGCGGATCCTCCCACCTTTCGGCGTAAATTTAAATGCATTGGAAAGGACATTGATCAGCACCTTATCAAAGTTGAGCGGATCTATATGGGCAAAAATCTTTTTTGAAGGCGCATCGACCCGAAAATCTATTTTTTTGGTTTCAATCTGTTCCTCAAACAGCAGACATATTTCTTTTGTGAAGGCCACCATTTCTACATTCGAAAATTGCAAAGACATTTGCCCTTTCTCGATCTTCCGGATGTCCATCAGCTGATTAACCAGATCCAATATACGTTTGGTATTGCGTCCCATAATTTCATACAAATGCATGCGTTCCGGGTTGTAATCCTGGCTTAGCAACTTTTGAAGCGGACTAACCACCAGGGTCAGTGGTGTGCGTATTTCATGTGCGATATTGATGAAAAATTCCAGCTTAGCTTCATTGACTTCTTCACGCCGTAAATGCGCCAGCATCTTTTGTTTTACCGACCGCCTGTTTTTAAGTGTTTTAAAAATATAAACAGCAGCGAAAAGCCCTAATAAGCCGTAGACAAACCAGGCCCAGGTAGAAAAATACCAGGCAGGATGAATGATGATCGTCACCTGCGTTTGCTCGGAATCCGTTTTGCTGGATTTTGCTTTCAGCCGAAACTGATACTTTCCAGGTGCCAGGTTGTCAAATGTCAGTCTGTTCGTCCCTGCTCTCAGCGCTGTCCAGTCGTTGTCGTTGATGGCATACATATAGGAAACGCGCTCTGCATCAATGAAATCCATCGTAGAAAATTCAAGGCTGAACGAATTATCATAATGGGCCAGATTGAATTCCCTCGCACTGCTTACTGTGGTGTCAACAATCATGTAACCACCCGATTTCATCCCTTTTTTTACGGCTTTGTCATGAATATAAAGGTCTACAATGCGAACGGCAGGACGCTTGGTGGACATTCTGATTTCTTCCGGTTTAAAATAGGTCAGGCCGTTGATCCCCCCGAAGTAGAATTCTCCATTCCTGGCTGCCATGGAGGCACCCGGGCTGAATTCGTTTCCCTGCAATCCATCGGCCGAATAGAAGTTGACAAATGTATTATTTTCCAAATCCATTTTTGACAAGCCTCGGTTTGTGCTCAGCCAGAGGTTTCCGGCCTTATCTCCCCTCACCGCACTGATAAGGTTGCTGGGAAGGCCATCCCCCATGTCGAAAGTAGTAATCGCTTTTGTGGCGCGGGCGATCTTTTTTAGCCCCTGGGAGGTTCCCGCCCACAGGTTACCTTTATCATCATCAAACAGGGAATAAATCACCACTCCCTTCAGAAGGCTGTTCACTCCCAATGTGGATACAAAATTTTTGGTGTCCAGGTCCAGGCAGGCCAGTCCATTAAAAGTGCCGATAAATAGCTTATTGTCTTTTGCAATCAGTAAGCAGTTCACCCAACTATTGGGAAGAAAATTCTCACGCGGAAGGCTGATCTTGCCCGCCAAAGCATCCAGGTTCTCGACTGCTCCCGTGCGCAGATCCATGCAAAAAATACCTGAGCCCATCGTGGCGATCCAAAGTCTTTTCCTTGAATCTTCCTTGATATCGAAGACCCGCTGAACATTGTCTCCATTCTTGTCTGCTAACTTATCAAAAGAGGTAAATTTCCCGGTCTTGCGATCCAATTTTGACAGTCCGCTCAGATAGGACCCAGTCCAAAGATTTCTCTCGGAATCTTCAAAAACAGTCATCACATTCTCGGGCGCAGAAGGGTTGTCGTTACTCCGGAGATAATGGGTACTTGACTTTTCCCCGTCAGGTAATGCATACAGGCCATCATTGTCCGTTCCAACCCAGATGGTACGGTCACTGTCCTCAAACAACGCCTTCACAGCGCTTGAACCAATTAAATTTTTACTGGCCGACTTGTAGCCCATATAGCCAAATCTGTTTGTATTCACGCCCAGCAGCAGCAAGCCCTTCTGATAAACACCCAGCCAGGTATTACCCGAGTTATCTTCACAAGTCGAGTACACTTTCGATTTTGCAAAATCAAAAGTGTCCACATTGTGGTTCATATCGAGAATCCTACCGGATCCGGAGTCAAAGTACTTCATTCCTTTTCCCCTCGTTCCGATCAATATCTGCCCGTTGTCATTAACCGTCAGATCAGCTATCGGAAGATTACCGGCTCCCATGTACGGGACAGGTTGAAAAGTGTCACTAGTTGGGCTGTACTGATAAAGTCCGCTTACCATATTGCCGGCAAATACACGGCCGTATTTGTCCTGGCACAAGCTTGTGATAATGTTGTTTTGGATCTTCTTGGAGACAAAATAAGCTTTACTGGATTTCAAAGATGTATCCACAAACCGGTGCAGTCCGCGATCCTCGGTTGACACCCAAAGATTCCTCTCACTGTCTTCAAAAAGCTGAATAATAAAATTACTGGGGACTTTTATGGGTATTTGTTTGGCATACAGTTGCGAACCTTTACCCGCTACCTTGAATATGCCATGCCCCGAGGTGCCCACCAGGATATCGCCATTCTTTCGCTGGCAGATTGCCAGTATCCGAATATTGGCCAATTTATTTTGACCGACCATGAGTGGTATGGTCCGAAAAGAGTCCGTCGCCTGGTCATAGTATTGCAATCCATGGAGTGACCCTGTGTACATTCTTCCCGCATTATCTTCGAAGAGGACTTGAATGAAATTACTGGATACCCCTTCATTATTAGCCTTATCCTGCCGGTAAACTGTGAACTTTATCCCATCAAAACGGTTCAGTCCATCTTCCGTAGCAACCCAGATGAACCCACTTCGATCCTGGTGAATGTCAGTGACCATACTGCTCGACAGCCCATTTTCGACACTAAAAAGCTTGGCTGACTGCCCCGATGCACTAGATAGGAAACACGACCAAACAACCAGCGCTCCCATCACCATATTTAAATAGGATACCGCTTTGCTTTTTACGAATAGTGCTTTGTACTTGTCTATCCCCATACAATCTTCTACTGCGGTCATTATAAAATCTGTTGTTACGTTCGCTACTTTTCACAAGGGTTTACAACAGAAAACAAATATATATGGAGATAATACTATAACAATCGGCAGTATGTTACATAAACTATCGCGTATGTTACATTATTGATTAGTAGAACCTGACTCCAAACCTTACAGACCGCAGGTATTGCTATGCAGAAGCTTGCCTGGAAACGGCAAGCTTTTGCATAGCACACAGAAACTAGTATCCTGGATTCTGTTTGATACCAGAGTTCTGATCGAGGACATTCTGGGGAATAGGGCTCATGTATTGTTTTAACTCAAACTTTACATTGTATTTTTTCTCCTGTTCCACACTGTAAACCCAAACGCCCGAATTATTGGCCGGTACCGAATTCCGGATCACCATATTATGGCGCGGTTTGCTCATCACCGAAGCTGCGGTAGCCAGACGTTTATTATCCAGAAAGCGCTTGTCTTCAAAACACAGTTCGACTCTTCGCTCCCGTGCAATAGCGGCTCTCATGGCTTCCTTGGACAGGCCGGTGGCGAGTGCAGGCAGTTCAGACCGTGCACGCAATTTGTTGATCGCGTCATACACGGATGCATCCGGACCACTCGCTTCGTTTTGGGCCTCTGCGAAGTTCAACAGGATCTCCGCATACCGGAAGAAAATGTAATTTTGTCCGCTTGCGTCGCTTCCCGGTGCTGCATCCGGGTTCAGGCGTTTTTTCTGATAATATCCGGAATCGCCCACATCGGTTTTCCCGGCAAGATCGATCTGGTTGGTTCGGTCGGGATTAGGATAAGTTGCATCGATTCGGGTATAAATAGTGTCGGCGCGCGGCATCCACTCCTGCTTATAAACAGCTCCGTCGTGGACGATTGCGTCATAAAACCGTTTCTCGCGATTGACATAAGGCTTTTGCGGGTTATATCCGGATGTCGGATCGGTAATTGGTTTTCCGTTAGCCATCGCAAACTGGTCGACAAGTTCCTGCGTAGGATTGTAGTTGCCCCAAGAACGATATTCTCCCAACACATAAGTCGGCCCGCCGCGCTGCTCATAGCTCGACCCCATACCTCCCACATTGGCAACAACCTGGCGATCCCATATCACCTCGGAATTGTACTCATTGCTCGCCCTGAAGATATTCTTAAGATCACCAAACAGGTTGTACTTCTGGCCGTCGCCATATTTATCGATGAACTGCTTGTTTGTCGCCGCAGCTTTTGCCCAGCGCGCAGCATCATAGTTTCCGAAATGAACAAACTTTCCAGGATCCGGCAAATACGGTGCGGCAGTATTGAACAACGGGCTGGCACCGAAGAGCTCGATCCATCCTTTCACCGCCAATGCGGCGCCCAGCGTAGCCCGGCCGGCATCCTTGTCCGACAAATTGTACTTAACTGCCAGATATTCCCCTTTTACAATTTGATCGAGCTCGGTGACGATGAAGTCGAAAGTTTCCTGGAATGTCTTTCTGGGCTGTAACAGCTCTTCCTGGCTCATCGTGTTTCTGTCCAAAGGCACCGTGATAATGGGAAGACCTCCAATGTGGACGAAAAACTCACTGTAAAAGAAAGCCCTGAGGAATCTGGCTTCATCAATCCGTTTGTTGAAATACGCCTCCGAAAAATTAGCTTTGTTTTCCGTCAGTTTCTGGATAAAAGTATTGCACTTCCTGATCTTGACAAAGAAGTTCTGCCATGTATAACCATACGTCGGGCCCTGCGTTCCTCCCCAGGGATTGTCGGTACTGCTTGACGGGATTTGTGTTACACCCTGCCGCCAGTTCGAAGCAGTGTAATAGTGACTGATATTATAGTCGTCGCTGAAATAGTCCAGTGTCTCCGTTTGATTCAGTTTATTGGGTAATTCGCTGTATACATCATTGAGAAAAACGTCGGCATTTGTTTCAGACTCCCACTGTGTCTTATCTGTGAGATTGGCCTTATTGGCATTTTCCAAAAACTCGTCTGTATCGCAGGATACGGGAAGTACAAGCATCAAAATGCCCATACCTATAATTTTGAAGTAGTTTATCGCAGCTCTCATTGTATCGGTTATCATTAAAATGTCAGATCAATTCCAAATGTGCTCGCCTTCATGACGGGATAGGCGGTCTCACGGTCCGTGTATCCCATTTCAGGATCGATGTGTTTGATTTTGCTGATCGTAAATAGATTTTGCGTCAGGAAGTAGACCCTGGCCGAGCTCATTTTCAACTTGCTAAGCAGTGCTTTTGGAATTGTGTAACCAATGCTCGCTGTTTTCAGGCGCAAATAGCTTGAATTAACCCACCAGAAATCCGAATCCTTGGTGTTATTCGCATAAGGCGCAGGCGTTGATCTCGGATATTTAGCATTCTGATTTTCAGGAGTCCAGCGGTTATCGTAGTATTCGTAAGCGGTGTTGCTGCCGTTATTTTCAAATGGAACGGTCATAAATTGTCTGACGCTGATGCTGGACTTTCCGGATCCCTGGAAAAACAAGCTCACATCAAATCCTTTCCAGTTAACACTTGGTGTAAGGCCGAAGGTCAAAGCGGGATAAACAGGATTTCCAATCACAGTAAGATCGAAATTATCGATAAGGCCATCTGGTTTACCATCCGGACCGCTCAAATCCGCATACTTGATATCTCCCGGATGTAAATCGCCAAATTGAGTGACGTTATAGCCGTCGGCGGCACCCACAATCCCATCTCCGTTTGTGTCTTCTGAAGAGCTAAATAATCCAAGAGACTTGAATCCGTAAGGCGTTCCAAACTGTCTTCCAACGAGCGTACGGTTGGGGTTTTTGGCTTCCGCGTCGGTTTGGAACACTTCAAGCATGCGGTTGATGGAATAGCTTGCATTGGCGTTTAAAGAAAAGTCCAGATCCTTTGAAATTCTTTTCCGCGTGCCCAGGTTGAGTTCAACCCCGTTGGCGCTCATCCTTCCTTTATTTTCCTGTGAAAGCGAAAGCCCGTATTCAACCGGTAATGTCACTTGCGGTGCCAGCAGCATACCTGTCCGCTTTTCATGGAAGTAGTCAAATTCTACTGTCAGCAACGAATTCCACATGCTGAGGTCGAATCCAATGTCTGTTTTAGTGGAAATCTCCCAGGTGATCTTAGAATTTGCTTCGCGCGGTACCCTGGATCCCTGAACGAGCGACCCGTTGCCAAAACCATATGCGGCACCTCTCAGGTCATACCCTGACTGATACTGAAACGGCCCTCCTGCCAGCATACCTGCCTTACCCCATGATCCTCTGATCTTTAACTCATCGACAAAGCGGAAGTTTTTCATGAAGTTCTCTTCCGAGATTCTCCACGCGGCCGAAAATGCGGGGAAATATCCCCATCTGCTGCCCGGAGCAAAGTAGTAATGGCCATCGTAACGTCCGGCGGCTTCGAAGATATACTTGTCTTTATAAGTGTACCCTAACCTATATACGTATCCCAATTCCGAACCTGTCGACGAAATACCGGCATTGTCGTAATCCAGTTTGTCCGAACTCCCGAAACTCAGCTCATCGATCCCGATAGCGAAATTATTGCGACGGGTTGCCATGGAATCGGCTTTGGTCTTACGTGCTTCCATCACCACCAGCCCGGTAATCGCATGCGCTCCGAACGTGCGGTTGTAGTTCAGATAACCCTGATAGGTGTAATTGGTCCGTTTTTGATTTTGGAGTCCCAGCCACCGGAAAGGCCTGCCGTTCCCTTCCTGAAGAGAAATCGCTTCGGTGTAAGTATAAGGTTTCTGTGAAAGGTCGATCTTATGATAGACAAACGGTACGTGCCACAATTTCACATTTTGCTGCCACGGGTCATAGCTGAACACAAATTTGGCACTCAAACCCTTGGCGATCTGCTGTTCAACAAACAAACTACCCAATAAGGTGTTTCCATTTGTTCGTCTATATCCCTCCGACCGCAAAACTCCGATCGGCGTGCTGGCCGAAGATTCGCCCCATTTATCACCCTCAGGATATATAAGACTCTGGGTAGGTAAGAACTTATAAAAGCTTCGGAAAAGGTGACCAGAGGTTGTTTCGTCCGCATCCACATCTTTGGTGTTTTCAACGCTACCAAAGAGCGACATTCCAACTTTTGTAGTTTTGGTAGCAGCCATTTCAAGGCTCAAATTGTAGTTATAGCGCTTGTAACCCACGGGGTCGAATATCCCCTTCTGATCGAAATAGCTCACTCCTGCGTGATAGGTGATATTTTCTGATCCTCCGCTCAGTTCCAATCCGTGGTTTTGTACAGGGACATTCTTGTTAAACACATCGACGAAGCTGGAATTCGGATATTTCCATGGGTCCTCTGCATGAAGCTGATCATAATTTTTAACAAGTTCCGGATCATTCGGAAGACTTGTTCCGCCAGGCGTCTGATTCAGGTAAGCCTCGTTTTGCAATGCCATGTAATCTTTGGCATTAAGCATTTTGGGCAGGTATGTCGGATTTTGAAAACCATAAGAGGAACTGATCCGCACCTGTGGCTTTCCGCTTTTACCTTTTTTAGTAGTAATCATAATTACCCCATTGGCACCACCGATCCCATATGGCGCAACGGCGGCGGCATCCTTCAAAATAGTGATGGTTTCGATGCTAGCTGGGTCCACCTGCCTGATATTATCCCTTCTGACGCCATCCACTACGACGAGCGGCCGGTTATTGCCAGTCGTTACAATACCGCGAATGTGGATATCCGGATCATCCTTGCCGGGTTGTCCGCCATTCGGACGCATACTGACACCTACTACGCGTCCAGCCAGTGACTGCGAAATATTCGGGGCCGGAACCTGCGCAATCGCATCACCTTTAATGCTGCTGATTGATCCCGTAACCGTTGCCTTTTTCTGGGTGCCGTAACCCACGACTACGATCTCTTCCAATGCCTTGGTATCCTGGGCAAGGACAACATCGAGCTTGCTCAACGTTCCTACCTTCACTTCCTTGGCCAGATACCCTACAAATGAGAAAACCAATACGTCCTGATCATCAACAGATTCCAGGGAGTATAGCCCATTTACATCGGTGGACGTGCCTCGGGTGCTGCCTTTGATGGTAACATTAACCCCTGGAAGCCCCTGGCCAGCCTCATCGGTAATTTTGCCGCTCAGTTTCTTATCCGTAGATAGCACCCGCGCATTTCCGCCATATTCTACTGGGGCAACCACATTCGCCGCAAACGTGCCGGAAACACCGACCAGACACGTTAATTGTAGAAATGACAATTGTAAAAAAAGCCGTAATTTTCTTTTCATAATGAAAATGAATGAAAGGTTGTAGAAGCATTCACACAATGATCTGTCGATCATCGACACTAAGTTGAAATCTTATGCTGGAAGACCCTGTCCATTTAAGTATTGGATTTTGAATTAGTTGGACAAACTCTCCCCTTAGCACAACTGAGCACAAATATATATTTACATAGTGCAATTTTCATCCAATTTATGTTACAAAAACCATTGTCCATGTTACATTTTTGAGCAAAAATTGAAGTATTTTGTGTCTGTGATTCTTTTGGCTACCAAATTGTAATAGGCATATCAGTTTATTCGGTTTCATTTTCTGTGAGCCAGCCAAATGCCGGGCATAACACTTACCTTCCTGACAAAGGAAGCAGCGCGATCATCCGGACGAATGTTCACGCTGCTTCATATTCGATTTCATCTTTCACACCCTGTTTTAAGACAGGCCAAGGAAAAACACTCCTACCTTTTGAATACTTTGATTGATTTGGACCACGTTGTGCCCTTTACCCGAACCACATATAAACCAGGTTTAAGACCAGATCCCAATGTCAATCCATTGGAGCTACCCGAATGTCTGGTCGTTTCGACCGTTCTGCCTGTCATGTCATAAAACACAACTTCAAACGGCTCACCGGAATCCGGCACTTCAAGCTTGAAATTGGAGACAAAAGGATTGGGATAGGCATTAAACTTTGACTCGCCCGGCTCGACCATCCTGATATTTTCCTTGTCAACCAGGGCACTTTCTCTCGCGCCCGAACTTCCCACTGTGGTGATCGACCACTGCTGGTTTGAGCTGCTGCTTGTCTGCCATTGGCCTAAGTCTATACCATCCTGTGAGCTACCCATGCCATCGATATACAGCCCGGTGGCACGGTTCTTAAACTTCACATAGCTCCCTGCGGCTTCCTGTTGCCATTGCTGATTAAAACTGGTGCTGGCATTTTTTTGAACTACGCCCGCACCATTGGCCGAGTTCCCATTGCCATCCAGGTACAAGCCAGAAGCACGGTTTTTGATTTTCACGTAACTTCCGGCTGGCTCAATAGCCCATTGCTGTGCCGTACTGCCGCTGGAATGCCACTGCCCGGCAAGCGAACCGTCGGTGTATCTGTACATTCCATCCATGAGCATACCAGTAGCCCGGTTATTAAAGGTAACATAGGTGGCTGCTTTGGCCAGTAGAACGGCCGTTGTAGAGAGTGCGGGTATAGTGATGGTCAATGAATTTGAATTGACCGACGCTGTGCCTTGCTGCAACGCATTTTGCGTATGCGATACAAAAGTCTCCGTTGCCGGTAATGACGACAATCGCAATGTGTTGTAGTTTCCATTGGCAACATTAAAATTGCTCAGATTGACTGTAACCGTGCGGGATCTACTCATATCCCGGTTCACCAGTATCACTGTCAGGGAATCTGCATTTTCGTTTACTGAGGAATAAGCAGATACCGTATTTTCAAGGGAAGAAGTGCTGGATACGCTATATTTTTTGGCATTCCGGCTAAACAGGTGCAATGTTTCCCACATGCCGATAGACCAGTTCCATGGTGAAAACAATTCAACGCCATTGTTTGCAAACGTACCAAGGTGCGAAGCATATATAACCGATTCAAGGCTGGGTTGCTGCTGGACATTGTTCCCCATTCGCTTACGCCAGTGGTTATGCCGTGGTTTGCACCGAAATGTTCGGTTAGCCAGCTATCGACACGCTTGAAAATATATTGTTTTGTTAGGGAGGTGTCCCATCCGCCGGTGCTGGTCCGGATACCGTTTGAACCCGGATAATCATAGGTTTCATCATAATAAATGCGATGTCCCTGCAATGCCGCTGCATCATCGTTATTATACCAGGGGTAGTTGTGAATATCCAACACATCTACCAGTTTGATACCGGATGTCTTATACTCATCGCCAAGGCGTTTGATGAAATACTCAAGCCAGGGATAATACCTGCCGTTAATGTTTATACTTTCGTTGGCCCATTTGTACCAATGCCATTCAGAGGTATTAACCGGCCCGCAAAGTTTGATGCCCGGATATAATGCTTTCGCCTTCTTCGCCAGTTCAATGTAGCGATCAATAAAGGCAGCGGCTGATAGCTGCGTGGGCATGGCCCAGTCATGCGTGCCGCTCCATATGTCTACCTCATTATCCATACTCCAGTAGACAAACTTGTTTTTATTGAACCCTAAACAATTGGTGCCGAACCAGTGATTCAGAATGGCCACCGAAGAATCGGCCGGCCATAGCTTAGAGAACAGATCCTTGTTTCCTTCAACCAAAGCCGGTCCCGAAGCATTTGGATTGGGCGTTCCCCCACCCGCTAAATTTTGACTATAACCATTCCAACCCGGGTGACTCTGCATGTATTCATAGTCGGGGAAGTTGTTACTGCCGCTGGATGCTACTCTGCCCAGCAACTGAAAGGCAAACATGCCTTGCATGTTGGAAAAGTTGTTATTGATCTTTTGGGCAGAAGCATCCCAGTCAGCACCATAGACATTATTAAACCAGTCGGGATGCACAGCCAGTTTTTGACGCCAGTTGTAAGCTGATGCATTGTTGCCCCCGTTCATCCGCGCAAAACGCAAGCCCGCATCTTTGTAAAATTGAACAGAATGGTCAAGGAAATCATTTTTTCCATAAATGTGTGGTGAAATCAATCGTTTGTTCTGAGTTGCATTCACTGAAACAGTGACGTTTTGTGCAAAGGCAGTGATTGAGATTGAGCACAACAGTGCCCATACCAGGCACATATTGGCCAGGTAAAGTAATGGTTTTTCCATTTTTAATCCTGTTTAGTTGGTTTGTTTTTCCCCTATTTATTGGATAGAGTTATTTCCTGGGACGAACCGGATTGGCCGTCGTTTGAAAATCAATCGCGTACTAGGAGTGAAAATGGGTTATCTTTTATTCTACCAAAACTTTAAATGTGTAGCTCCCCAGTGAGATCAGGTATAGCCCTTTTGGCAGATGAGAGGTGTCGTAACTAGTCGCCGAAAAGTCAGCTTTCTCATCCACAACGACTCCCGCCATATTCCGGACAACTAATTGCCTTTTTGCAGGCGGCACGTCAAAATTCAATTTTCCGCTGACCGGGTTGGGGTAAACGATTTGTTTAATCCCGGATTCATTTTTCACATTGATAGTTCGCGAAAATGAGTAGGTGTGGTCAAAATCCAGCTGTTTCAACCGATAGTAAGCATTCAAAAGAGGCTGTTTATCAACAAACTGATAATCCACCCTGGCCGATGTCATGCCTTTACCTGTTACAGAACCAATTTTTTCGAACCTCACACCGTTCGTACTTCTTTCCACTTCAAACCCCTCGTTGTTTACTTCCTCCGCCGTGCTCCAGAGCAATAGATTCCCCTCGGAGGAAGCTTTTCCGGAAAAACTGATCAGATTGACCGGCAGGGCACTTTCGTTGGCGAGCAAAATGGCTGTTGTAGAAAGTGCGGGCACCGTTATGGTCAATGAATTGGAACTCACCGGTACTGTGCTTTCCTGCAGCGCATTTTGCGTATCCGACACAAAAGTCTCCGTGGCCGGTAATGACGCCAGTCGCAATGTTTTGTAGTTTCCGTTGGCGATAGTAAAATTGCTCAGATTGATTGTAACCGTGCGGGAGGCCGCCATATCACGGTTGATAAGCATCACTGTCAAAGAGTCGGCAGTTTCGCTCAAGGAGGAGTAAGCAGATACCATATTTTCATCAGAGGAAGCACTGGCTACGCTGTATTTCTTGGCATTTCTGCTGAACAGGTGCAATGTTTCCCACATGCCGGTAAACCAGTTCCATGGCGAAAACAACTCCACGCCGTTATTTGCAAATGTACCCAGGTGCGAACCATATATCACAGACGCCAGATTTGGCTCGTCCGGCCCGGGACTCCATTCACTTACACCGGATGTAATGCCGTGGTTGGGCCCAAAATGTTCGTTCAGCCAGCCGTCGAAGCGCTTGAAAAGGTATTGTTTGGTAAGTGAGTTATCCCATCCGCCGGTACTTGATTTAAGGCCGTTTGAACCCGGATAATCATATTGTGTATCATAATAAATTCTGTGTCCCTGCAATGCCTGGGCATTGTCATTATTATACCAGGGATAGTTGTGAATATCAATCACATCCACCAGTTTGACGCCGGTTGCCTTATACTCATCGCCAAGGCGTTTGATGAAATACTCGATCCATGGGTAATACCTGCCGTCTATCCATATGCTTTCATTGGACCACTTGTACCACTGCCATTCGGAAGTCGTTACCGGGCCGCAAAGCTTGATACCCGGATAGATAGCCTTCGCTTTCTTCGCTAATTCGATATAACGATCCATGAAGGCTGAGGCAGATATTAACGTTGGCATTTCCCAATCGTGCGTGCCATTCCACACATCTACCTCATTATCCATACTCCAGTACACAAACTTGTCTTTGTTGAACCCCAAACCATTGGCTCCAAACCAGTGATTGAGAATTCCAACCGAAGAGTCGGCGGGCCATGGCTTACTGAACAAATCCTTGTTTCCCTCAACCAGGGCCGGTCCGTTGGAATCCGGATTAGGTGTGCCGCCACCGGCCAGATTTTGATGATTGCCGAACCAACCTGGGTTCGCCTGCATATAATTCCAGTCAGGAAAGTTGTTTTGCCCGCTGGAAGCAGCTCTGCCCAGTAATTGAAAGGCAAACATGCCCTGCACATTGGAAAAGTTGCTATTTACTTTTTGTGCATAAACATCCCAGTCGGCACCGTAAACGTTATTAAACCAGTCGGGATGAACAGCAAGTTTTGCCCTCCAGTTGTAAGCCGACATGTTATTACCACCGCCGATCCGCGCGAAGCGCAAGCCCGCTTCCTTGTAAAACTGGTCGGGCTTGTCGAAGCCCTCATTACGGCCGTAAATGTTTGGTGAAATGAGGCGCTTGTCCTGCGTCGCATTCACTGAGATAGTGACGTTCTGTGCGAAGACTGTGATCGACATGCAGCACATGAATGCCCAGACCAGGCACATTTTGGCCAGGTAAAGTAATGGTTTTCCCATTGTTAGTTCTTTTGATTGGTTTGAGTTTTCCCTGTTTAATGGAGGAGAGGCATACCTGTTGCCGACCAATGCGATCGCTATTATTATTTCCGGATATAGTTATGAATTGCCAATTCCGCCTTGTTCGGATCCTTGAAACCCAGCTGCATCCTATCATCTTTGAGGCTGATGACGTATGCCTTTGACCAAACCTGATCTCTTCCCATATTGAGCGGGACGACATTGGTGAACAAAATGGTCTTTGTCTTGATATCAAAAAAGTAGCTGCCCGAGAAAGTCCCGCTTTTGGCTATCCCTTTCTGGACCACCTTCGCCACCGGGTCGGCTGTGCCGCTCTTGATACCTAATGTCATCGTACCGTAATCCTGAACCGCGCCCATCCAGCTTTCATACTTTGCGTCATACAGCCAGCAATCCCCTCCTGTCTTGGTACACTGATTATCCCAACCGTAATCGACGCCCGAGAAGAACAACGGACCTTTGAATTTGGCAGAAGCACCTTTGGCATCCAGATCCAGCACCCACGTTTTTTCTTTACCGATTCCGCCGGTGAGCAGGGTAAACAAGGGGTCTTTATAATATTCCAGGATTGCCGGGTCAAAAATTCGGATGAAATAATTGATTGTGTCGACTGCCGTGGCATAAGTGATTGTGTTCGCCAGTACAGGATCGGCACCGGTAAAATTGCCGGGGACTTTCACTATAACACTGGTATCGGTATAAACAGCGCCGGCCAAATCGGCCGCCACCCCCTGAAATGCTATTTTAGTAGCATTTTTGAGGTTGTATCCTACAATATTCACCTTTTGATTCGGCGATATGGTGTGAACGATCGAATCGCCCGGCGCGGCGGCAACGTTTCTTACATACATTATCATAGGCGCACCCGTAATGTTGATGGTGAAGGAAGCAGAACCACTGCCGTTCACCACGGTAACGATGTTCACCTTATCCCTCGCTACGGAGTCAAACGGAATCGTAGGAACCTGTACCACAATGCTTTGACTTGTTAATAAAGTCTGGTTAATGGTTGCGGCGATACTACCGAAATAGACTTGCGAAACGTCTCCGAGATTCTGCCCAAGTACTACCACCCACTGCCCGGCCTTCAACGTTTCCACCACACTGTCGCTCGGCGATGCGGCATAATTTCGTATTTCGGTGATAACCGGCGGGCTTATTTCATCCTTTTCACATGCAGAAAGTAGCAGAGAGACCGCAGCGATGCAGCAAAACAGAAGAAAACAGATTCTGTCGTATATGATATTTTTCATTTCTCTATGTTTTTAAAACGAGTAAGGCACGGGAGCTTCTAACAATTTGGGATTGGCTGTCACTTCCGGCGAGGGTATCGGGAATTTGAATGTATTGGTGTTGGCAGGTGTAACAGCGGCGAGCGGGTCACCTTTTGTAACCACACCCCCATCGTAGGTAAACAGGTTCCGTTCCTGTTCATTCAGCTTTTTGATGGCCTTCGGTTCGTTGTAGTAAGAGAGCCTTACCAGATCCTCCCAAAAATGCCCTTCCGCTGCCAACTCAACTCTTCTTTCCCTGAGCAAGGTTTCAGCATCAATAGAGGTTACCGGGGCCAGGCCTGCCCTTGCACGCACTTTGTTGAAATACAGCAGCGCATCCGCATGGGTTGTCGAGGCATTGTTGCCCATAACAGCTTCTGCATAGATTAAGTACACTTCGGCAAGTCTTAGCAATGCATTATGCTCAGTCGATGATGTCAAGGTCATCGTGGGTGCGCTGTTATCGACCCTTGTGCCGATGATGTGCTTTTTCAAACCGGTGTTACCGGTAAATTTATAACCTCCTCCTGCTGCATTCAGCTCAGCGTAATAATCACCTTTGAGCATGATGGTGGCCTTACGTCTGATGGAATCTTCTTTCGCATATTGCTTGTACAAATCGTAGGTAGGAGATATCGAATACCAACCCGCCTGCCCTGCGGCCGAAATCTCGGTGCCACCCGGTGAATAGATCTGCAACATGTTTCCTTCCAGCCACCCGGTACCCGCAGCCCACTGCAATGCAAATAATGACTCCGGGTTATCGTTGAACTGCGTTTTGAAGAGGTCCGCATAATTGGGTAGCAACGCCAAACCGCTCTGCTTGCATACGTTACCGGCGTGGAATTTGGCGCTGTCCAAAAGCGCCTGATTGCGTGGGCCATTGCCTTTTGCATCCAGCCCCGCCCAGGTCAGATATACTTTACCCAACATTCCTTGTGCAGACCATGTCGACACCCTTCCGGCATCTTTTGCGGGAAGGTTTTTCGTTGCAAAAAGCAGATCATTCACTATAAACTTGTAAACGTCATTGACCTCATTGCGGAACACCAGCGGAGCATTGATGAGCTCCGTATTATCTTCTATAATGGGGACGTCCCTCCATAGCAAGGCCAGGTTATAGTAAGCAAATGCCCGTAAAAACTTTGCTTCGGCAATAGCGCCATTCCGGTCTTTTTCCGGAATGGAAGCCGGCGCCTTTTCCTGAATGGCTTTGATGGTAACATTGCAATGCGCGATGATCTTGTACATGGCTTTCCAGTTCGCGATCATGATTTCATTGCTCCCGGTAACCGAAAAAGTATGCAGTTGCACCGCATCGCCCCAATAGTTCAGGGCCATATTACCGCTCAGAACCTCACCGATGGGCAGGTAGCAGTTGTAATTCCATTCACCCCACGGCTTACCACCGTACAGGGCAGCCGTTGCAAGTCTCAGGTCATTCGTAGTCTGATAAAAGTTATCGGCACTGATCTGCGATAATGGGGGCCGGTCCAGAAAGTTATCACTGCATCCGGCCATGAATACGGCGAAGAAAAGCAGGGCCGCCGCCATTTTATTTTTTATTTTCATTGCTCAATATTTTAGATTTTCATCAAATGAAGGTTCAGCGCTATTTGGTTAACTGCAAGCTTGCGCCTACGGTAAACACACGCGGTTGCGGGTAGAAACCACTGTCATACCCTGCATTCAGCGGGTTCCACGAGCCTATTTCAGGATCCATTCCCTTGTATTTCGTGATCAGGAAGGCATTCGACACATTGACATAAACCCGTACTGCATGAATGTGTGCTTTTTCCAGCAGTTTGTCCGAAAGCGTGTACCCGAGCGAAATGGTCTTGAATCGAAGGAAAGACCCGTCCTCGACGTATTTGTCGGAAGCCCTGTTATTGCCGTTGGTATTGTCGTTTCTCACGCCCGGAATATCAGTTTCAGGATTAACGACATACACGTTATTGATGTCGGTAGCAGGTTTTTCGGGATCAATCAAAGCAAGCTTTGCGTAGTTGTTCAGCGCTTTCAAATATCCGAAGCTTGTCCCTGGGTACTCGCCGTTCATGCGCATCTGATTGAACACTTTGTTACCGTAATTACCGGTTAAGAATACATTCAGGTCAAATTTCTTGTAGGATACTGAGTTGTTCAGCCCAAGTTGAAGCTTCGGGATCGGCGATCCGAGATAGGTCTGATCGCGTTCATCGATCGCTCCGTCACCATTGAGGTCCTTAAATTTAAGGTCGCCATACCAGATGCTACCACCTGCCGCTCCGACTGGCAACGGGGCGCCGTTTTTGGTCGGTAATGCGTGGGTTTCAAAATCTTCCTTCTTGGAAAAGATGCCGTCTGTCTTGTACCCGTAGAACTGACCGATCGAGTTCCCTACCACTGTCTGGCTATACGGCGATCCAACAAGTGAAGCGCCATCGGTGTTTAGTTTCAATACCTTATTGATGTTGCGTGATACCGTCAGATCGGTTTTCCACGTCAACGATTTTGTCTGAATGTTGGTAGCGCTGATTTTAAAGTCAAATCCTTTGTTGCTGATCGTCCCCACATTGACATAAGGCGCATCCAATGCTCCGGGAGACCAGCCCACTGCGGTTCCTGAATAATAGGGCAATGGAATCTGCATTAACAGACCATCCGTTTTCCGGTTGTAAAAATCGACGGAGAAGCTAAGGCGCCAAGATAGCAAGGCGGCGTCCAAGCCGATATTGCTGTACTTCGTTTTTTCCCATTCCACATAAGGGTTCCCAATGTTTTCGGTGAGCTGGGATATGCCCGACAATCCGGTGGCAACCGTCGCTAACGTAGATGTATATGCGAAGTCCCGGACGTTTTGATTATTCGTCAAACCGTAGCCTATTCTGAGCTTCAACTCATTGATATCTTTGAAGTTTTTCAAAAAGTCCTCATTCTGTATCTTCCACGCAACGGCCCCCGAATAGGTTGTTACCCACCGGTTTCCAGCCGCGAATCTGGACGAGCCATCGGCGCGGACGTTACCGGTGAGCAGGTATTTATCAAACAACCCCAAATTCAACCGGCCAAAATACGATTCCTGCGCATTCTGACTTTTGGAACCTCCGTTGGTAGCCGAAGTAGGATCACCGCTGCTGATGGCCTGCACATTGTTGGACGGGAAATTATTGCGGCCTGCACTTACATTCTCGCCTTTGCTCAATTGTGCCTCATGTCCCACCATCAAATTCGCATTGTACCGGTCGTTGAATGTGTGTGAATAGGTCAGGTAATTTCGGATCGTGGTATAAATGCTTTGACCGTAAGTGTACGATCCGCTATTGCTATTGTTTTTTACAAGCCCCATCGTGTAGCTTGGGTTAAATTTATCCTCCGTAGCCATTGAGAGGCTACCGGTGACCTCATTTCTCAATGTCAGAGATTTGCTGAATGTGATCTCGGCATAGGCATTTCCAAACAGCTGATTTCTGTTCGCCTGGTCCTTGTTGATCGTCGCCACCGCATAGGGGTTGATGGTGCTGTTCACCCAACCGTTAGGGTTATACGCACCGCCCCAACTGCCGTCCGCATTCTTCACCGCAATGTCGGGAGTTTGGCTGAGTGCCGAATTGATGACGTTGGAACTGGTCGCATTGACATTCTCCCGGATGTTCGCAAGTTGAAGGCTCGTACCGATCTTCAACCAGTCGGTCGTCTTGTTGTCCAGGTTCAGTCTGACGGATATCCTTCGGAAATCAGAGCCCGTCGCAATCCCTTCCTGCTTGAAATACGAACCTGAAAAAAGGTATTGGGTTCTGACATCGCCTCCGTTGATGGTGACCGTGTGGTTGGTCATCGGCGCATTTTTGAACAATTCGTTTTGCCAGTTGGTACCCTCGCCCAGGTATTGAGGATTGGCAAATTCCGGCCGGGTATCGAATCCCCAGCCTAAACCGGCGTTCCTTTCATTGATAAATGTGGCGTACTCCCGTAAATTCATGGTAGGAATCCTCTTTGGCAACTGTTGAAAGCCCGTGTAGAAGTCGTAGGAGATGCGGGGAGGTGTTACCGCGCCTCGTTTGGTTGTAATGATCACCACGCCATTCGTAGCCTGCGATCCATAAATAGCGGTAGCGGATGCATCTTTCAGCACGTCTACCGACTCAATTTCCGATGGATTGATGGCAGCCAGCGGGTTAGTACCAGCACCCAATGAAGTTGCCCCGCCTAGGATCACACCGTCTATTACATATAATGGTCCTCCCGAGCCGAAGGAAGAAATCCCTCGGATCTGCACCGAAACGCCCCCGCCAGGTTGCCCCGACACCTGCTGCACGACCATACCTGCCACTTTCCCCTGTAATGCCTGATCGAAAGTGACCGGGTTCGTTTTACGGATTTCAGCACCGGTAACAGACGATATGGAGCCCGTCACATCCTTCCTTTTCGCCTCACCATACCCGATTACGACAATTTCTGAAAGTGTAGCGACATCCGGCTGAATAGTGATGTCAAAACGAGTCTTATTCCCCACCGGAATTTGTTGCGACAGGTACCCGATGAAGGAAATTTTAAGAACATCCTCAGGCGCTGCCTGAATAACGAACTTTCCGTCCGGGTCCGTTGAGACGCCCATCGTAGTTCCTTTCAGTAGAATGGTCACGCCGGGCATCGGGCTTCCCGTTTCACTTTTCACTGTTCCTGACACCTGTTGTCGCTGCGCGTGAGCCATCATACACGAGAACAAAATAAGCGCAGTAACACAGAAGCATCTGTAAATTTTTTTCATCATTGATTTGCCTTAAGTACGTTACACAATGCGATTTGAAAACAGATTCCCTACCTCATAATAGTCCAGCGGCAGGCGCGCCACTTGCCTTATCGGACTAGCATCATAACAGGAATTGTTTGCATCAAAGGTAGAGCACCAATGAGCTATGGGTGGGTACGAATTAGTCCGAATGAGGGGGATAAAAAGTCCAGAATAGTATTAAATAGCCAAAAAACAGCAAAAAACTGATTTTGCGCACACGGGCCGGGGAGGCCGTTTTACGCTAATTTTTACCCGTTGCCCGTTTACCGCATGAATAGGCGGAAGGCAGTACATGGTAAAAGTCCTTGAAGTAACGGGCAAAATATTTAGGGTTATTGAAGCCGACCTGGTAGGCAATTTCAGCGACCGAAAGCTGGCTTTTTTCTAAGAGCTGAGCAGCGTGCTGCAACCTGATATCACGGATCACTTCGAGCGGGGATTTCCCGGTAAGTGTCTGCACTCTTTTGAAAAATTGCGAACGGCTCACACCCATTTCGCGGGCGAGGTCAATCACCGTAAATTCGGCATTGGAAATATGCTTCTCGATCACCTGGACCATATCGCGAAGAAATTGCTGATCCAAGGGTGTAATTTTAATTTCACTTGCCTTAAGTCCATTCTTGGGCGCAAAGAGGGCCTGGAGACTTTGCCGAGACGAAATAAGGTTTCTGATGCGCGACTCCAGCACCTGAAAGTTGAATGGCTTCGGAATGTAATCATCTGCTCCTGCTTTAAATCCTTCGAGGAATTGTTCATCCTCCGATCGCGCGGTAAGCAAAATGACCGGCGTATGGGATACCCGCTCGTCCGATTTCACCATTTTGCAAAAGTCGAGCCCATTCAGGCCGGGCATCATAATATCCGTCACGATCAGGACAGGACGTTGCGCAAGGGTTTTGTTCCAGCCTTCGTCACCCGTTGCGGCCTCGATCACGGAATAGGATTGCTTCAAGTTATCTTTGAGATAGAACCGAAAATCCTCATTGTCCTCTACCAGCAAAATGAGCGGCTTATTGGCAGATTCGTGTTCCGTTCGAATTGCATCGTCCGACACAGCGAATTGAACGGGCTCGTTAATGATTTCATGCACCGCCTGGCTTTGTTTCTTCAGAGAGAGCACAACTATAAAGCAGCTTCCTTTCCCCACTTCGCTCTCCACACGAACAGTCCCGCCATGAATGCGAACGAATTCCTTGGTAATGGCCAGCCCGATACCGCTCCCCTGGTTGATGATCGTATTGGGCAAATCACTTTGAAAGTAACGCTCGAAGATCAACTCCTGTTTTTCAGAGGGTATACCAATGCCCGTGTCTTTGACTCTGATCTCCACCGCATTGTTCTCCCCAGCGCCCTGAACGTCCACCGTCACGGACACCTCGCCGGGGCCGAGAGTAAACTTAATGGCGTTCGAAAGCAGGTTAAATAAGATCTTTTCGAGTTTTTCATGGTCAAACATCGTTTCGAGCGCCGAGACGTTTGAATAAAACGTAAGCCGGATATCTTTTTTCTCAGACAAATCCGAGAATGAATAGACTGTATTTTTAATGAACCGGACAACGTCACCATCTGAGGGATGAAACCGGATCTCGTTCACTTCCAGCTTTCTGAAGTCGAGTAGCTGATTGACAAGGTTCAGCAGTCGCTTCGCATTTCTCTGGATCAGATCAAGCTGTTTCTGGTCCTGACTATCCACGGCCTTTGCACTAAGCTTTTCAACCGGGGCGAGAATGAGGGAAAGCGGTGTACGCAGTTCGTGGCTCACATTGGTGAAGAACTTTGTCTTAAGCATATCCAGCTCCTGTGAACGCCTCGCCTCTTCACGCGTCTGTGTGATAGCAAACTTCATCCTTTCCCTTTCCTGAATGAGCTTGCGTGTTGCCAGAAGAAGCAGAACTATCCCCAGCGTATACAATGAATAGGCCAGGGGCGATTTCCAGAAAGGCGGAAGCACCTTGATGGGCAATGCTATCCCTGTTTCATTCCAAAGCCCGTCGTTGTTGGATGCGATCACACGAAAAACATAGTCGCCGGCATCGAGGTTGGTGAAGGTAACTTTCCGGTTTGCGGCGTTAGTGCTCAGCCAATCATCATTAAAGCCTTCCAATTTGTACTTGTACTGATTTTTACCAGCCTGAATAAAGCTGAGGGCGGCAAATTCAATGGAGAAGACATTGTCGCTCGCCCGCAATACAATGGAAGGACTCGTTGTGATGGAGGAGGTAAGTACCGACTTATCCTGATCGGACAATGAGGGGTGGATGCTGCGGTTAAACAGTTGAAAATCGGTGAATGCCAACCGGGGCACTATCTTATTTTCACCCAAATCCTGCGGCCTGAATAAGTTGAAACCACTGGCCCCGCCAAAAATCAGTTCTCCACGGCGTGTCCTGAGCGCAGCATCCTCGTTGAATTGTCTGCCTTGCAAACCATCGATTTCGGAATAATTCCTAAAACTGACTTGCAAGCCCGATTTCCCCGAAGAAATGGTGGCGCATGACAAGCCGTTCGGAGTACCCAGCCAAAGCCGTCCGTCTTCATCTTCCAACATCGATAGAATAGCCTTGTGAGAGAGTCCCTGTTTCTCGGTGTAATTGATGAATGTGTTGGATTCCCGCTGCCATAGACCAAGTCCTCCCCGCGTCCCTATCCATATCCTCCCCTTTGAATCCTCGTGGATGCCTAAAATGTCGTTACTGACAATGGAGGCGGGATTGTTCTTTTCGGTTTCAAAGTGGACCAGCTCCCCGGATGCCTTCATCAATACGTCTATCCCCGTGGGCGTCCCAAACCACATGTTGCCCTTCGAATCCTCGAAAATGGTAGGAACACAAACGGAATAGAGCGCCCATTGCTTTGGATGAGTAAACCTGGTGAAGGTTTTTTTACTTTGATCAAACAGGCAAAGGCCCCCGTCGAGGGTACCGATCCAGAGTCGTTGCTGCGAATCTTCGAATATTTCCCACACGCTTCTGCCCGGAAGGCTTTTGGGCTGCTTGGGGTCCTGCTGGTACCGAATGAACTTTTGTCCGTCATAACAGCTCAATCCGCCCAGGAAAGTCCCTATCCATAACTGATTTTTGTGGTCGAGGCACAAAGTGACGATGACATCGTTGCTCAGGCTTTGCGGGTTCTTCGGATCGTGCCGGTAAGTCGTGAATTTCCCGGTCTGCCGGTCAAAGTATATCAATCCCCCGCCATTGGTTCCAAGCCAGAGGTTACCCTTCTTATCCTCTACAAACGCATTGATGTCCTCAAAAGGCAGACCGTTAGGCTTCGAATACCGGTTGACGAGCGGAAACCGCTTGATGTTCTGATGAAAATAATCCACCCCGCTTTTATACGTACCCAACCAAATCACTCCATCCTCGTCTTTGAGCATCGTGGTAATTGCATTATGACTCAGCGTCTGGTCATTCTCCACCACATGCGACATGTGGGTCACAGACAGCGCCTGTTTATCCAGCACGTCAACGCCGGTTTGTCCATTGGAGATCCAGATGTGCCCCCTGACGTCCACTACCAAGCCGGTGGTCATGTCAGAGCTCAGCCGGGGGCTTCCGAAGGTCTTTCCAAAATGAAGTACCCTGCCCTGCTGCCTGTTGAAATAAGCTACGCCCAGATCGAAATTGTTGGGATATACCCAAACATCCCCGTCAGGGTCCAGCATCAGCTTACAATGCAGGTGGTCGTCCTTGCTGACCCTGCGATCGTAAAAAAAATTGAGCCTTTTGATCACCCTCACGCCTTGCTTCTCAAGAACTGCATTTTCGACCATCCCATTGGAATGTGCCAGCCAGTAAGTGCCATCGGCGTGCTGTGCTATGGCGGTGACGTCGTTGCTGGCTATGGAGGTGGTATCGCGGCCGGCATGTTTTACAGAAAAGGCCTTTTTGCTCCTCTCATTGTAACAGATCAGTCCGTCGTTTTGAATGATAAACCAGTAGTTGCCCTTGTTATCCGGTACAACGGTTTGCAGGTTGGCGGGCTTGGTAACGGAATATGCCTGAAAACCTTGTGAAGGCCGGGAGAAGGTCTCTGTTGCCGGGTCATATACGCATGTGCCAATAGAAGTGAGAACGCCCATTTTCCCGCCCGGCATCTTAAATAGATCGACAACGTAGTCGTGAAACAGTGATGTGGAATCGGATGCATCGCTGCGAAACACCTTGATCGTGTAGCCGTCGAAACGGTTGAGTCCCGACTCCGTACCGATCCAGAGAAAGCCGGTTTCGTCGCGATAAATTGCTTTTACATGGGCATGGGAAAGGCCCTGGCGGGCATCAATATGAACAAACCGACGCTCCTGCCCGAATGATTTGACTGTGACGTGAATCAGCAACAACATCATCACCAGCCGAACACTTTTCAAAAAACTTGATTGCTTCACCACTAAATTTCAAGATCAGAAACCCTTCCTGTTACATTCCAATTTTCCGGTCTGTCCATCCCAACTGACCCTCAAAGCTAGCCCGATGCACGCATAAAAATTGCATCAAAAACAGACCTTTTTTTACCTGAAACAGATTTTTACCTATTTTTAGGCCAATTTTCTCATGAATTATGAATAAACGGTTTCTCCGGCATACATTGTCGCTTCTCAACACCGACTACGTACAACTGGACTCGAAATGGAATTACAAAAACGTAATCAGTCCCTATCATCGCATCTACTATATCGATGCTGGGGAAGGGAAAATTTCGGATACATCCAAGACATTAAAGCTGGAAGCCGGCTATCTCTACATCATACCTTCGTACACCTTTTGCAATCTGGTTTGTGAAAACTTCCTGAGCCAGTATTTCGTTCAGTTTTTTGAAGAGTCAACCGATGGTACATCCTTATTTTCGGATATTCGCCTCGTCCACAGGGTAAAGGCGTGTGATATCGACCTGATCAATTTCCGTCGGCTTGTGGATATCAATCCGGGACGGGGCATCAATCGCTCCGACAATCCCCAGGTGTACGAGAAAAACATCTACTACAAGGAATACCAGGAGCTGAACAACCACCAGAAAATTTCGGACTTCCTTGAAACGCAGGGCATCCTTTTACAGCTATTATCCCGCTTTACCGTTCCTGAAATATTCCAGGTCAGGGAAGCGAGGGTCATTCCGGCAAAAATTCTTGACGCCATGCGCTTTGTGTACGTCAACCTGCATTTGCCACTTAAAGTGAAATTACTCGCAGAACGGGCCAGCCTGAATGCAGAGTATTTCTCCCGCTTGTTTGAAAAGCACACAGGCACGCGCCCTCTATCATTTATTTATGAAACTCGTATAGAGCGGGCGGTCCACATTATGGCAACCAGCCGGGTCTCGAATGCCGAAATTGCTTCCCTGACCGGCTTCGAAAGCCTGTCGCATTTTACACGAACGTTCAAAAAAGTGACCGGTCTTCCACCCAGCGCTTACAGGAAGCAAATAGATTTTTCCGAAGATGATCAGCCATAACCGGTCATCTTCAAAGTAAAGTCAAATTAGCAGAGGCTTCACCGTCCGGGCGCGGTGGTTACCTGACAGACATTGCTATGTCAATCCCACTTTCATTGAGCCTCGTTAAGTGTTGTCTGCACATAATTCACGCCAACGCGCAACGCCTTTAACCCGTTTACCCCTTGCAATTCTTCCAGATCCAGGTATTCCAGGTCCGCCAGCAATGTTCCCTGCTGTTGTAAATAGGTGATATAACCGATGTATTCCTGGATCGAACTGTTACTAAAATACACCATGGCAATTTTGCCCGGCTGGGTAAGTCTTTCCTGCGTTCCTGCAATATGAACTTTGTCAATTCTTTTCTTTATGATCTGGTATCTGATGTTATAGGCTCCTTCCACGTCGAATCGCCGCTCGTCATCACGGAAGCTGATATCGATGGTCCCTGCGTTTATAAAAATGAGCTGTGTAGTCGGTAATTTCTTCTCCATTCCGGCCAGTAACTCATTCGTTACCAAGGCAATATCGGCCATACATTTCAACTGGGCGAGCCTTATATTTTTCAGGTAGAAATCGTGGTAACGTGTTTCCGGATCGATTGACTGACCGATGTAGATATCATATTCTACCCCGTCTGTTCTAAACTTGTCGAAGAAAGTTGGATAAGATAGTTGTAATTGATTCTTAAATATATCTAAATGTTGATTTACCGCGGAATTGATTGTTTGCATCGATTCTTCCAATGCGTGCCGATGCGCGAATGCCTGACCTGTTTGCTTATCTGTAAATTCAAAATACTTCTCCACACTCGTGAATACTTCTTCCGAGCATTCGTTATTCGCAGTATCCATACGTTTGCGTTCATTTACTCCCGTCAGGTTTTTTCTGCTAAAATGTGCTAAAACGGGATGTATCTCATTGACCAGGAATTCTTCAAGATGCAACTCGTTGGTATGCGTTGTCTCATCATTTAAATGCGCTTGCATTTGCCTGGTCTTGAAGATGAGTTCGCCCGCAAGGTAAAGCCCAAGATGCTGCTTTAGAACTGACAATGTATCTATCAGTACCGCAAACAAAGCATTGAAGTCTTCCTTCAATGCCACATTTCTCTCTCCTGTGGAGTTTCTGATATCTACCGCACCATAGAGTGGATACACACCCTTAAACGTGATTGGCTCAATGGCGACATCGGGTATTTTCTTCGCCTTGTCCTGCAAATAATGCCATGCAGCGTCCCTGAATTTCCATGTAACGGCGGGTTGCAGAGAGGTGAACTTGTCTCGGATCACATGTTCGATCTCTTCATTGAATTCACTGATCGTGTTTTGATAAATCAGACCTAATAGTTCAAATGCGTGATTTAATCTTGCCAGTATAATTTCATTTATTCCGTTCACTCTATCGGAATACACTTCAAAAACTCCGCAGAAAACACCATGGTGGTAGACTGGTAACAGAGCGGCGGCAAGTATGCACGAATTTTTAAGAACCTGCACCAGGTCAGGGTCAATTTCTGATTGCGACAGGTCATTGCTGACGAAGTATCCAGGTTGGTTTAAGTACCTTTTCACCAAAGACAAGTATGCTTTTTCACCGTTGCTATATTCCAGTGCGGCTTTGATAATTCTACTGCTAATCCAATTATTATAATTGAAAACAAGTTTATTGTTCACTTTTAAAAGCGGCATCATACCAAAGTCAATGGTAGGATCGCCCGCCAGTGTTTTTAAGGCATCTGTGATATTCGATAAATACGACCCGGTATCAAGGTCTTGCCTGTTCAATATGATCTCTCTGAGTTCTTCGAGGGCATGCTCCTGGGTGACGTCTGTGGCAGTGAGGACTGAGAAACCTTCGAACTTGAAAGTATCCAGTGGCAGCATTGTTGCCAGCCACTCCAAACCTGCCGGATCTTGCAATTTATTTTTGATCGCTTCGTGGTCAATGGCAGGAAGCTTATCCTTTGGGGATACTTGCACAAACCGGGAATCTATATTGATGCGGTAATATTTTTTTTCGCCAGGTGTTTCCGTATTGACGCAGACAATCAGATCAGTAGAATCTGATTTCGAAATGCCATAGAGATTTTCAAGGATGATGTCATAGGCCCTTTGAATATCCTGCTGTAAATCACCCTCTACAACATGGGCTTTGAGCGTTTCGGTTACGCTATCAAACAAAAGGTCATACAAAGAGTCCGTAACAAAAAAAATCAATGGGTCGATCGGCGCGCTCAGGCCCCAAAGCAGACCTTCTTCGGGCTTCATCGACGGAACCAACGTGTGATAGATCAGTTGAAGCTGATCGATGTAATCGGCTACCTTGTCGGTATACACCGGCTTGCTGAATGCCGGGTCTTCTAAAATCCTGTCCAGTACCATTTGTAATACTTCCTTTTGAAAGCCGGTTTCCAGATCGACCCTTGACCTCAGAAAAACTATAAATTTGGTGAAGGATAGCACCATAAGATTAAGTGAATCGGCAGACATCTTATCCGTGATGTCAACGAGGATCGATTTCATAATTTACCCATTGAGAAATGAATGTCATACTCATCGTTTGGTCCCTGGTTACCTTCTACTTCATATTTCTTTTCGGGACGGATAATAAGCCGAAGTGTAGGATTATTGGTCACAAAACTCCAGAACCAGGTGAAAGCGAGTCTGCTCTTATTGCGAAAGCTTATCAATGGAATGATGTGTATGAACAGCCAAACCAGCCAAGCTATGAAGCCGCTGAAAAACCCGCGTGGTAAATCCACTACGGCTTTATATTTGGAAATAATAGCCATACTGCCTTTATCAAAATACCGGAAGGGTTTTGCAGGCCTGCCCTGTTGGAGCCTGATCAGATTCTGACCCAGCAACTTTCCTTGCTGCATAGCAACCTGGGCGAGTTGAGGGTGGCCATTTGGAAATTTCGCATCCGATACCTGTAAGCATTGATCTCCAATCGCGAAGATATTTTCAAATCCCTGTACATGGTTTTTTTCGTCCACCATGATCCGCCGGCCTCTGCCAATCACTTCTTTGGGCAATCCTTCTACTTCCCGGCCAATGACGCCGGATACCCAGATTAACGTTGCCGTAGCAATACTTTCCCCTGTGGAAAGCATCACCTTCTCGTTCACATAATCTGTTACTAACGTATTAAGCAAGATCGTAACCCCAAGCTTGCTGATTATCTTCTGCGCTTCCTTTTGCGCTTTCGTGCTCATGGGCCCCAGCAATGCGGGGCCACTATTGATCAGATAAATCTGTCCCAATTCCGTTGTAAATTGTGGGTAGTCTTTGGTGCCGATATGATTTTTCATTTCGGCTAACATACCCGCCAGCTCTACACCGGTGGGGCCTCCTCCGGCGATCACCAGGTTCACCAGCTTACTTTTATTCAACAATGAGGTTGAACGCGAAGCTTCTTCCAATTTCAAAAGAATATGATTCCTCAGATTGAGCGCGTCGTCGATGGACTTCATGGGCAGCGCATTCCTGATGATATTCTGGTTTCCGAAAAAATTCGTTTCGGCGCCCATGGCCAACACCAGGTAGTCGTATTGCAAAGAGCCTGAATCGGTTACAAGGGTATTGGTTTCAGGTTCAACACGGAGCAGGCTACCCATATAAAAGCTGATATTTTCTCTTTCCTGGAATATTCTGCGGAAAGGGTAACTGATATTGGAAGCCTCGATAAAGGCCGTGGAAACCTGGTAAAGTAGAGGAGGAAAGAAATTATAATTGTTTTTGTCCACCAGGACCACCTTTAAATCCCTGGTGCGGGAAAGTTCTTTGGCAAGCTCCATGCCTGAGAGCCCTCCCCCGACGATGATAATCGTTTTCATGTTATTGTGATTTAAGTCTGCGCATTGCTGCTGCATGCGTGATGTTAATACCGCTCGGTCAGGATCTTCAGATCTGAAACCGCCAACCTGTAATTCAGCTGTGCTGCCAACAAATCGGCCTCTGATTTGGCCAGTGACGATTTGGTATCAAGCAGGTCGGTTTGGGTATTCATCCCTGCGAGCTTTTTGTCTTCCTGCTCTTTCAACTCCTGCATACGGAAGGTATAGGCGCGCTGGGCCACTTGAATGAGCGACTGCGCCTGGCGGATCTTGCGGTAGGCCTTGTCGACGTTGTCGTTCACCTCGTCCTTTTTATCGGCCAGGAGCGTTTGCGCTTGCTGCGAAACCAGGTAACGTTGTTTGATCACTTCTTTGTTACTGAAAATACTTTGCACGTCCCATTTAAGGCTCGCTCCCGCAATAGGATTGTTTCGTGGTAAAATCACATTCCCTTTCTGGTAAGTATAGCCTGCAAATACGCCGATATCGGGCCGGTAGCTCAGCTTGGCTGCCTTAATAGCGAGTTCACTTTTAATCTTACCGAGATCCGCCAGTTGGATATCCACATTATTCTCCATGGCCCCGGTCCTGTAATCTTCCAGCGTTTTGGTGACTTCCGTTGGCGGTAATGCTGCATTGCTAAGGTTGATTTCACCGGTTTCAATGCCGGTCAAACGGCTCAGATCGGCCAGGTAATCGTCTTGCCGGATTTCCAGTTTTAGCAGTTTCTGCTCCTTGTCCGCAATGTTGGCCTGCAAACCGGATTCATTCGACTCAATGGTTTTGCCCGACAATTTCCCGCTTTCTACATCGTAGAATTTGATCCTTGCCAGTTCCAGCTTCGCTACGGCTTCTTCTTTTTGCTTGCCTAAGATCAGGATACCATAATATAGTTTTTCCACTGCCTGACGAATTTCCAGCGATACTTTTACCTTCTCCCGGTCGGCAATTTCCACGTCTGTTTTAGAAATTGCCACACCCGTTTTGATCTTGCTTAACTGTGAAATCGGTTGATAGATCGTCGCGCCTGCATTGAATGTGTGATGCTCTCCAAGATCGAAATTCAAATCGTTGTCGGGCATTGCCGCATTGCCTTCCGGCAGCGGGAGCTGGCCCAGAGCTCCCTGCGGTATGGAAAGGTGACCGATGCTGGCATTGTACTGATAAGTAGAATTAACCGAAACGGCCGGGTAAGCCTTGATCTGGTCTTCTTTTACTTTTGCCTGTTTTTCTTCAACCTGTGAAGATTTGACACTGTACATTTTGTTGTTTTGCAAAGCCTTTTCTATCGTCTGGTCCAGCGTAAGCGGGGCCTGCTGGGCATTTATTTTGCCGGGGTTGAGCAGCAACACCGTTGCTAAAACCCCTAGTGATTTAATGATGGTCCTATTTTTCATTGCAGTTCTGTTATTAGGCTATTTTTCAATAATTCTTCTTTGTCCGATGGCTTCATCCAGCCGATGTAAAGCACCGGAACAGTAAGCAGCGCCATCACCATGCTCCATATCACACCCACTGCGATCACACTCGCCAGCGGGCCCCACATCGTAGAGCCGGAAAGGATCATGGGAAGCACGCCGATCGCGGCCGCCATGGCTGTCAGAAAGATGGGGCGAAGACGTCTTTTGCCGGATTCAACAGCAGCCGTAGCGATGTCCATGCCGTGGTGCCTGATCAGTTCGTTGGTATGATCGACGAGGATAATCGCGTTTCTGACCACAATACCCGACAGGCTAATGAGCCCGATAAAAGCCGTGAAGCTGAAATTGTTGCCCGTAATATAAAGTCCGAACACGGCACCGAACAGGCTTAAAGGGATCGTGAGCATGATAATCGCGACTTCTTTCAGGTTACGGAATTGCAGCAGCAGCACCAGGAATATCAACACCAGGCTCACGCCAAGCACTGCTATCATCTGACTGAACGTCTCGGCCTTATTCGAATATTCACCTCCATACTGGATCTTGTAGCCGGTGGGAAGCTTTATTTTCGAAATCTCTGCCTGGATTTCAGCCTGCAATTCCGAAGGCAAAGTTCCTGCTTGTGTTTCGGATTGGACCGTCAGCGTGCGCACGCCGTTACGGTGCATGATTTTGCCGGTAAACCACTGTGGAACGATGTCGGCAACCTGCCTTAATGGAACACTGGAACCGGTCACCGGTGATTCAAGGTAGGTATTTGACAGGTCGTCGGTGGAACGGCGGTTCTTTTCGTCTAGCCTTAAAACGATGTCGACAGGCTCATTTCCTTCATAAATAGTCGACACCGGTGCCCCTGCAAAGCCTACGTAAACCGAGCTTGCAATGCTCGTCGTAGTAAAGCCAAGTCTGCTCGCGTCATTTTTAAGATGTATGCCAATTCCATAGTAATCTTCGCGGTAATCGTCCCGCACCAAGCGGCTGCCTTTTGCTTTTTTAACAACCTGCTCGACCTGTGCCCCTATCTGCTGCAACCGGTTTATATCTTCCCCAATGATGCGCACTTCCACAGGCGCTTTCAGTGGCTGGCCCTGCTGCATAAGCTTCACCTGTACCATACCTTCGGGAACCAGGTTGTCGATCACGTGCGTCAACTCCTCCGCCACCTCATCCGTCGTTGCTTCTGTTTCTGTATTGATCAGGATCTGCGCATAATTTTGGACCGGCACTTCGGGTGAGAAATTGTAGTAAAACCGCGGGGCGCTGGTGCCGACAAATGTGGCATAAGACTGTACCCGCTTATCTGCTTTCACGATCTTTTCAACCTTTGCAATAGACTGCTCGGTTTTGTTCATCTTCGTACCCGTTGGCATCCAGAGCTCCACAACGAACTGGTTTCTTTCAGCGGCAGGGAAAAATTTTTGCTTGACTTGTGTTGAAAAAAGGTACCCCGCTATCAGTATTGTGCTTAAACTAGCAAGGACGGTCGTTTTCGGATGTTTTACACACCAGTCCAGTGCAACGTTGTAGCCATTCTGCATTTTGTCCAGCAAGGTTTCCTTTTTCTTTTTATTGGCTGCTTCATCGCTGTGGTCGTGCAACCCCTTTTTGATAAAAGTGTAGCACAAAAGCGGCGTTAAAACCATCGCGACAATGAAAGACGAGGCCAGAGCGATGGCGACGGTTACGGGCAAAGCATGGATAAATTCGCCCACTGTTCCTGTCAAAAGCACCATCGGCGCAAAGGAGGCTATAATTGTGACCGTTGCGGCAAGTACCGGGATGACCAGGTCGCTGGCACTTCGCCAGGCGGCCGACCAGCGGTCCACGCCTTCGTCGAGCAGCTCCACATAGTTATCCGCAATCACAATGGCATCGTCGACGACCATTCCCAAAACAACGATCAGAGCGGCCAGGGAGACCTGGTGTAATTCTATTCCGAAAGCTTGCATGAGCGCGAATGTGACGGCAACGGTCATAGGTATGGCCATGGCGGCAACGGTCGCAATGCGGAACGGAAGCAGTAAAATTACGACCACTACAACCGAGATAATGGCCAGAAAAAACTCGTGGATAAAATGGGAGATGTTAGAGTCCACCATTTGCGGCTGATTGACGATCGTGGTCAGCTTTACATTGCCAGGCAGTAGTTTCTTCACCTCATCAATCTTGCCCTGTACCTGCTCCCCGAACTTGACAATGTTATTCCCCTCTTGCATTTGTACGGAAAGGATCATCGCCTTATTCCCATTGACGGTCGTTTTGCTCGTCAGGTCGTTGTAAGTTCGCGTTAAGGTTGCCACATCGTCCAGGCGGATGGTCTGTCCCGATTTGGAAGCGCCTACGATCTGATTGGCAAGCTCACCTTCCGAGTTGAAATAACCATCCGTGTAAAGCGGTGTCTGGCTGTTTTCAGTTTTAATATCCCCTGTTGCGTTAATGATGTTCTGGCTTTGTAGCACCTTGACCACCTGGCTGAGGCTCAGGCCATATTGCGAAAGTTTTTCCGAGTTGGAGCTGATCACAATCTGTTCTTTCTGCTCGCCGATCCTTTTCACCTTGGAAGTTGCAGGCACAGTACGGATTGCATCTTCCAGCTTGCGGGTGTAATCCTTCAATTGCAAATAACTGGCTTCACTGCTTTCGACTCCAATCACCAGCGCCTCTGTGTCGCCGAAATCGGAATTGACAATGGGTCCTTTTACGCCGTCCGGAAGATCGATTTGTTTAGATATCAACAGCTGATGCCGCAGCTTACTCCAGAAAATGTCCGGTTCCTTCACCTGTTCGCTCAATTCTACATTCACTACCACCATTCCGTCGGAGGTGGTCGAATACGTTTTAGCCTTGTTTACTTCCGCGTATTGAAAAAGGTATTGTTCGATTTTTTTAGTAACCTGGTCTTCCACTTGCGCCGAATTGGCTCCGGGAAAAAAGGCAATCACAAGCCCCTGGCGAATGGTAATTTTGGGGTCTTCCCGCCGTGGCATATTCAACAGCGAATTCACCCCCACCGCAAACAATAGCAGTAGTATTGAAAGGGTAACCTGTTTGTATTTGAGAGATGCTTCTACGAAATTCATGATGATTCGATTTGTAAGTTATTGTCAATCAGAGTTATACAGATCAACTTAATGATTCACAGCAACGTCTGCTTGCTTTACGGCAACGTCTGCACCGTTTGTCAGCTTGTTTTGCCCTGAGGTTACGATCACATCTCCGGGATGGAGTCCGGCCAGAATTTCGATGTAGTTATCCGTCAATCTGCCCAGGCTCACTTTTCTTTCAAAGGCCTTATTTTTGCCTTTATCGACCACATATACAATGCTCTGGTTGTCTAGATTTTTGAGCACTGCTTCCGTCGGAACGGCGAGAAATTCACTTTTTTCACCCGAATTGATCTTGGCTTCGGCGATCATTCCCGGGCGAATCAACAGCTTCGGGTTCCTGATCGTGATTTTCACTGTAAAGGCACGTGACGACGGATCGGCAGCCGACCCGACTTCCGTTATTTTTCCTTTAAACGTCTCGTTTAACGATGAAACCAGTACTGTTGCCTCCTGGCCCAATTTGATATTATGCAACTCACCCTCCGGTATATACGCAACCGCTTTCACTGTGCTGATGTCAGCTACGACAAAGAGTGGAGTCCCCGTCCCTGTGATCTCACCAACTTCTGCACCCTTCGTTAAAAGCACCCCGCTGATCGGGCTATACAGTCTGGTATCCGAAAGATTTTTGGCTTGGAGCTTCTGTTGTGCTTTCGACTGTTCGAGTCCATGGCTGATCTTTGAAAAATCACTTTCGCTGATGCTTCTCCGGTCATGCATGATTTTCAGACGCTGGTATTCGTCCTGCACCTGTGCTACCTGTACATCGGCGATTTCTTTTCCAATCGCATAGTTTGTCGGTTCCAGGCTGGAAATCAGCTGCCCTTTCCCGATTTTTTGTCCCTCCTCGGCGGCTATGTAGCCGATCTTGCCAGCCACCATAAACCCAAGTCTTACGGTTTTCTCACCTTCGATATTCCCACTAATGGAAATCTGGTGGTCGGATTGCCTTTTTTGAACTGTGGTAGTGACCACCGATAAGGCATTGACAGGGGCCTCTGCCAGATCTTTTTGTTTTTTGTTGCAGGAACCAAGTGTACATGCAGCAAGTGCAAGTACACATAAATGAGTACGTTTCATGATAAATGATAAATTAAGTATTAGACTGCTTTTTAGAAGGAAATCCCACTGATTTCGTGGGTAGTGATCCCGCTGGTTGGAATGCCCAGGAAGATCAGGTACTGATAGACTAAATGAACAAAGTAGGCGCTTCCGGTCAGATAAAAATGAAGCACGTCCCGGGTGTTTTCATTGATTACCGATTCGAGCGTTTCCTGCGGTATGGGACCTGATTCCAACGATGCTGCTTCTTCAAAGTAGGTTAGAAAACGATCCGGAAAATGGCTGTGCATGATGCCTAGCTCTTTTACAAACAAATGATCCCTGTTTTCTGCGAAACAAATAAGCGAAACATGATTGTCGTTCCCCTGAACGACCTGTTTCTTTACGTCTTGAAATGTGCTGCTGATACCGGCCTCGTCTGTAATAAAAACAAAATGGTACGTGCCGGGCACACGCTCTGAGTCTTTCATAGTTAAACATTTAATTAACAATGCAAAGCTCGGGGCATTCAGGAAGATTTCTTTTAAGCTAGATTAAAAAATGAAAGGTAGTCGAAAATATTTCATCTAGCGTTGTGCTCTTAAAACACTCAGGGTCTGTTGGGTTATGCCGATATACGACGCAATATGCCCGAGTGGGGCACGCACCAGTAGATCCGGATGGTTGTCTACGATGGCTTTGTAACGGTCCTGCGCGGTTTGAAACTGAATGGCATAGAGCCGCTCGGAGAAAGCATGTAATACATCGATCAAGAGTAATCTGATCATTTTCTGAAGAGATGGATAGATTTCTGAGATTCTCTCAAACTCATGGTAATGGGCAGAAACGACGATCCCCGTCTCGAGAGATTCGATCCCGTATGGAGCCACCTTGTTGTAAAAAATGCTCTCCAGCGGCAATGCGAATGTGTTTTCCAAGAAAAAATGATGCGTAATGTCTTTACCGTCTTTTAAATAATAAGTTCTGAGTAGACCTTCCTGCACAAAGTAAACCTTTGTCCCGCGGTTATGCGGCTCCAAAATCTTTTGTCCCTTATGAACTGTCTCCATTTTGAAAACGGAGGCAATTTTTGAAGCTTCTTCTTCCGAAAAAGATTTTGAGGTGAAAAAATCTTTAATTTCCATGGGTCTATTTTGTTAAATCCAAATTTAAAAAATGATCTTATCACCAGAAGGGTACAGTCCAAATCATACAAAGTTGATCATTTCCTGTGATAACCTCGTGGATACCAAAAATCAGCGAATGCCTCAGCCCCGCACGCCAGGCACGATTATGCTAGAGAATGGTATTACCTGCATTGGGCGTTAGTCCCTGTTATTCGCTCTCCATCTCAGAGCTTGTTTTTCAAACATAATTAAATAAGAAAATGAGTCAATTTAAAGTGAAAGTCCTGTCTTTCGAGCAAATTCAGGAATTGCCCGGATCCTGGGATCAAAAAGATTTCATAAGTCTGCTAAGTGCGATGGATTATGATAACCCCGCCGACATCAATGATTCTGAGTTAAAGGAAATGTGTATGCTGTCCTTGACCGACTTTGAGCCTGAGGAAGCAGCAAAAATAGTTTTGGATTACACAATTGCCGGACGTCTGACAGACGGGCAGATCGACAATCTTTCACATGAGATATTAACTGAAAAACTTTGGGAAGAATATCCCGAACTGCCCCTACATCCCGATCTTTTTAGGTCGACTCAATTGCTTTATGACGCCTATAACGGCAAATTCCCACGTGCAGAAGCGGTTCGCTTCACAATTGAAATTGAAGGCGACGTCAGTATTTTCGATGGCAACCCGGAAGCTCCGATTTTAAGAATTCTTGCAGCTGGCATGTCAGACCGAAGTTTGATACTTCGCCTTTTTTCAAATCAGATCGAAGGAGATCGTTTTGATGAGGCGAAGGACATACTGTGGCAGTTGAACACGGTTTCCCGAAGCGAGACTTCCATCACCTATGACATCGTGAGTTCGGCATACTGGCTTGAAGAGATCAAATATGCAGATAGCTACGATGCCGAAGCACACGCCGACGCGATTGCAGACGAAGATGTCTGAGGCAAGATAGTTTGGTACATTATCATTCGAAAGATCCGGCGGCCCCGTAGCTGCCGCAGGATCTTTCGAATTCAGCGATGCACTATTGAGTAATTACATCGATTTCAGCATAACCGGCATCATCATTTCCCTCCGTATTGCGGAGCGCCCGGAGCTTGACATACCGGGCTTTAATAGCGTCGAATTGCTTGGTCTGGCTTAACGGATTGTTCTTAATATTTGAGAATTCACCCTCAGTTGCCAGTTTCCACGTCTGACCGTCGGTTGAAACATAAAATTGGAAATGGGAAATGATACCGTTGGTTCTGCCTTGTCCCGGAAGGTATTTGAAACCGGTCAAAGTCTCTTCTTTTCCCAAATCAATGGCGATATCAGCCGGCATTTTTTGTTCCTTCGGGCGGTACCAGGCTGTATTGGGGTTCCCGTCGATCACAGCGCTGGCTTTGTCGTCGCTGAGGTCCAACAGCTTCCAGTTTTTATGAGCGATGTCAAATTTCTCCTTTGCTTCCGGACTGCTCTCCCCTGACTTTGCATCAAAGGCAATGGTACGAATGTCAACTTTTCCGTCCGCCTGGATCGGCCCCTTATACCGCATTGACTGCTTATTTGGTGAGCTGCCGTTGAGCGTGTAGTAAATATCGGATTCTTTATCAGCGGCTTCTATGGTCACAGCGCCATCCCTATTTCTGCTGATGGCCGGCGCGGTAAGCACCTGAGGGGCATTATAAACCCCAATACTTGAAATCACCGGAGAACTTTTCGCATCTGTAATGGTAAAACGGAGTTGCGTTGCTTCGACCGTTGGAAACACCAGAATCCGCTTATAACCGATCGTGCTCTGGGACGCCAGTTGCTTCCATTCGCTCCCGACCTTCGCTTCGACCTGAAAGGATTTCACCCGCTGACCCAGGGGAATGTATTCCTGCACTAGAAAGCGGTTAAAGGTGGTCGGTTTTCCGAAATCGATAGTCAGTGAAGCAGACGTCAGGTTGTCGTCAGCAGCCCAATAAGTATCCCACTTTCCGTCCACAGCTTTATCAGGACCATATTCTTTCGCATTGCCCCGGATATTGGACGCACTGACCTTTTTGTTCGCAGCAAGATCTACGGCAAAGGCTTTTTTAACGGCTGCCGCCAGTTCCAAAACCGCTTTTTCATCGTTTTCATGAATCAGCCCTCTTTTGTCGACCGGAAAATTGAGCAATAGTGTTCCGTTCCGGCCGAAGGAGCTGTAATAGGTCTCCAATAGCCGTGGCAGTGTTTTAACCTTGCTGTCTTCATATTCATGGTAAAACCAGCCCGGACGAATCGAGGTATTAACTTCTCCCGGCACCCATGAATCCCCATTTTCGAGACCATGGCGCAGCATATCCCTGCTGACTTCGCCGGTTGCATTTAGCAGGCTCCAATTTTTTTCACCAACGTGGCCGTCTTCGGTGCCAACCCAGCGAAGGTCCGCCCTATCACCGCCATCGTTCCAGATAACAATATTAGGCTGCAATTTTCGGATCAATTGATAGGTATTGAGCCAGTCGTAGTAGGTTTTTGCATCGATATGACGCGTCTCTTTGGCGCCGCCATAATATCCCGAGCCGCCATTCGCGCCGTCAAACCAGATTTCAAAAACATCGCCATAATTCGTAAGTAGTTCCGTAAGCTGGTTGCGGAAATAAGTAATGTATTCCGGCTTGCCGTAATCGGCGTAATTACGGTCCCATGGAGACAAGTATATTCCCAATTTGAGACCATATTCTTTACATGCATCGGCCAATTCCCGAACGATATCACCCTTCCCTCCTTTCCAATTGGAGTTTTTTACCGAATATTCCGTGTACTTAGAAGGCCACAGACAGAACCCGGAGTGATGTTTTGCTGTCAGGATAATGCCCTTCATCCCGGCTGCCTTACATACCCGCGCCCATTGGCGACAATCCAGCTTTTCCGGATTGAAAATCTTGGGATCATCTTCCCCGTATCCCCACTCCTGATCCGTGAATGTATTGGTTGACAAGTGAATGAAGGCATAGTATTCCATTTGCTGCCATCTGATTTGGTTTTTGCTAGGCACCGGACCAACTGCCTTTGGAGGCGTGGGTTGCCCCAGGCATTCCCCGATTAATTGTGCAAATAATAGCGCAACTAACAGCCCACTCAGAACATTTCTCCGGCTATTTGCCTGGCTGTCTACCGACTTACTTTTTTTCATTATTTTACGGTTGGTGTTGTGGTTTGATTTTTAATCGGGTTATTCCATTGTATCAATTTACTCCATGAGCTACCATTTCTGGTCAGTCACTGAGCAGTCTATATGCAATCTGATGACTCATTGGGAGACCAGGCAAAACTAGGTCACGCTACTGGTAAAAATTGTGCAGAAAAAACACTTTTTTTTGACCAAAACAGACTTTCACAATAATCCTGGTCACTTTGTTCGGTTAAGGGACAAGGATTCTGCCGAGGCATCCGGTCAGACGGCCCGGGAAGGGCCCGCGTGAAAAGCGCCTGCAAGTTAGAGATAGGTTAAATACAGAGCGTGTTTTGATGTCAGGCCTGCTTTCATTTATCGCTGCAAGCTGTCAAGTGCTTTGTGTACTCTTCGATAAATCTGTCTCGTTGTTTTTTGTAATCTTCTATATTATCAAAACTTCTTAATTCGGGTTTGACATTGTTGAAATAAAAATAAACAGTCACACCATTGCCCGGAAACATCACAAAAGTCCCCAAAGTACTTCCCGTTTCTATTGACCCCCGGCTTAAACCGAAAATTTTGTAGCCGTTGAATTGAAGCTCTATTAGTTCTTTGGTTTCCATTCCCGATGAATGGGCATTTAGATATTTCAAATTATCAAGTAATCTTTTCTGGTCAGTTTCGTATGAATCTTGTGCAGAAAGCTCGACTTTTAAGCTTACGAATTGAGCTTTTTTCTCGTTGTTGTACGAAACGCGATAACCGTCAATTCGGGTAACTTCAACTTCTCCGTTTTCAGTGGCAACAGTCCGGGTTTTTTCCGAAGTTTTCGGGAGTCTTTCAGGCTTGGTTGCCGTTAAGCTAGTGGCATCTGAAAAAGATATAAAGCACTTATCAATTTTATTTTGATTTGTAAAACTGAACAACGCAATGGCCATTGCAAGCGTGAAGAGGAATAGCGTTTTGAATTTCATTTTTTTGCTTGTTGTGATGTTAGCGCGGCTGGTAGGCTATCCTTCCATAGAGGGCAACGTCTCCGCTTCTTAGTTTCTATGTACTACTTTATCTGCGTTTACTTAAATTTATCGCTCTTGCCAGTCGTGGGCGATTATACCGTTGAAGTAAAATAGGATACAGATTTAGAAATATATTGAGTGTTAATAGCCAGAGAGATTTAAGGAGTCCAAACTTAAACGCGACGAAAATATTGAATCCCATCACTATGAAAAAAATTATTATATGTCCCAACTCCGATTGTTTTGTTTGGTAATGAAGATGCATTAAAGCTTTGGTGTTCTTCTCTATTGGATTCGATTTTTTGTTCAATCTTTCCCAACCAATCCAGATCAGCAATTTTCTGAACCAATTTATTCCAAGAGACTCATATATTTTCCCCCTCGACTCCCACACTTTTTCATTATAGTATGAAGAACTAAGTTGGCTCTTTAACGTTTCAGTAAAAGTAAGCACGCATCCCATTAACATAAAGTTAAGCACCCACGCGAAGAAAAAACCTTGTACTCCAATATAATGGACCAGGGCGTAAACTAACCCTATTGTAATTATTGTAATAAAAATCAAAATAAAGGCTTTTCGCATAAGTGCTTTTTGTTTGGATAGTAAGATGTCGCATCATGAGTACGGCTTGGCGATGTGGCCGATTGTAATGTGGTAATAATACAAAGCACCAGTCATCAATCCGTCACACTAAGCTTTAAATTGCTCCCCAGACCCTGCCTGATGATCCGCATCAAAGTCGAAAGCCTGATGTCGCTGGCGTTGTTTTCAATACGTGAAATGTAGGTTTTTGTGGTACCACATTTCTTCGCAAGTTGCTCCTGTGTTAAACCTTGTTTCTTACGCAATTCCTGAATCATAGCTCCTAATGTGGAGACTTCAAATTCTTCTTCATATTGCGCATTCCCGGCCGTTGCTCGTTTGCGTTGCTGATCGTCCGGTTGTGCGGAAAAAGCGGTTAGCTTTTTATCTGAAGTCCCGTTGCTCATCGAAGTATTCGTTTTTTGCCGCCGTCAGATTCACCTCCACTGCCAGGCATTATACAACCTATTGCCTCCTGTAAGCTTTAAAGTTAGCTAACTAGATAACAAGCGCAAAATCTCCTTTTTAGTTTTTTGATCTGAAGCAGGTCTTGAAATGTCACAAAGCCGATATTTATTTTTAATTTCCGACTAAGTACCTGATCTTTCCAACTCAAACATCTGAATTGACATGAAAACAAAACAGTGCATCTTTCTAATGGTTGTCGCAATCAGCGTGTTCTCGATGGCAGCACGAAAAGCTTTCACGGCCGACGACCTGGTCGGGACCTGGAAATACCTGATCAGTGATGTTCCACCCGAATACGAATCCGGACTTTTGGTTTTCGAGCAAAAGGAAAATAAAACGGTCGGATACGTTGAGGCCGCTGAAAAGAATGAGATGAAGGAATTAACAGTTGATCAGGGAAAAGTCACTTTTACAACAGAAAATCAGAACGGCGTATTCAAATACAATTTTATGCAGAAAGGGGACACTCTAACCGGAACGATAGGATCTCAATACGGAGATTTTCCGATAAAAGCGGTCAGGCAAGCTAAGAAGTGACCGAATGCGTATTTTTAGCTAGTCACTTTCTAAATTTGGTTGTTTCTTACGGCTGCCTCGTCGGTTCGTGAACCGATGAGGCCAGTTGTTGCTTCGGATTCGCTCTCAAATCCTTTCTTCACTTCCTGATCGCCACCTTGGGGAAGGAAATCGTTAGTCCATTGCATGATGGTGGTTACCGCTCCCGGAGCAATACCGTTCATGGCTGATGCCGCCCGAGCAATAGGCGTCAGGATCACTTCGGAATCACCGGCGGCAATGCCTTTCACAATTTCCGATGCCGCTACACGGGCGTCCATCGATAAAAACGGCAGCGAATCCGCGATCTTAAACCAGGCGTATTCATCCTCGTGCGCACCTTTCAGGGATATATTCCGGGGACTTCCTGTGCGCATCAGGTTGGGCACCACGGTGGTAATGTGAATATTGTCCTTTTTAAGCTCAGCAGCCAGTCCTTCCGAAAGGCCGGTCAATGCAAATTTGCTAACGCTGTAAGGCAGCATATGCGGCACAGATATTTTTCCGCCTATCGAGCAAATATTGGCAATGCGGCCGCCTCCTTGTACCCGGAAATGCGGCAGCGCCGCTTTAATCATATACAACGCCGACCAGCAGTTGGCGTCCATCAGCCGGTGATAATCTTCTATTTCCATCAAATTTTCGGGCCCGACCATCATCACACCCGCATTGTTGATCAGCACATCGATCCGGCCAAAGTGTCCGATGACCTTTTCGATCACCCGCGGCGCTTCATCCTGATGCGATAAGTCGGCGGCAATGGTCAACACTTCCGCTCCAAGCGCAGTGAGCTCGTTCGCTGCGATTTCCAGATGCTCCTGCGATCTGGCACAAAGCACGATTCTGGCACCTCTGCCAGCGAGGATGCGTGCGGTTTCGAGCCCTAATCCGCGCGAGCCACCCGTAACTACCACGACTTTTTCACGAAAGTCCAGGCTTGTTACGCGCCTGTATGCAGCCCTTGCGATAGCCATTGCACCCAAGCCGGCGAGCGCAATACCCAAGGTTTGCCATTTATTTTCCTGCAAAAAACCGAAAGTGTTCTTCATGACATGTAAAATTAAAAGGCGTTAGTGCAAGCACGAGCTGTTTCAGAATAGAAGAGCTGTATCGTGGTTTTGTAGCTCTGAAAGAATAATTTTAAGCGTGTCAATATGCTTCTCCATTTCATTCTTCCTTTCGAGATGATCTAATGACAAGGAAGTGTACCCCTTGTTGCTATACTCGATTTCGAGTTTGCGAAGCAGGTGTTTGCGCTCTTCCATCATCCTCAGGGCTACCCACAACGTTGTACTTGCCGTTTCTGCCTGCTTGACCACTAAATCCCGCTCTGTATAAGAATGACCAATATGACACCGGTAACGATTGATGATATCCCCTTTTACTGTCCACAGGTTGCCACCACAGTCCGGACAGGCAAAAACACTTTTGTCCCCAATTTGTTCCACATCATCTATACCCACTGCCGTTTTTTCGGCTATCTGTGATTCAAGCACCACATCCTGAGGAGCCGATGTAGGCACTCCCCTGTCCAGAGCAGTTATCCGGGCTATAAGCGGGCCGGTTTCATCAAGCTCAATAACGTAGTCCACATCCATGTTGTTTACTACCGACAGCGGCATGTCGGGATATTCGGCCTGATTGGGATCCTGAACAATACAAGTTCCACCACTTCTCTTGATGGCCCACATCCCCGAGGTTCCGTCATCCAGCATACCGCTCAATATAATCCCTATGGCGTTCGACGTATATGCGACAGCGGCAGAGCGGAAGAGTACGTCGATTGAAGGCCTGAAACGATTTTCCTGGGGACCGGATCCTAACAAAATTTTACCACTCTTCACAAGCAAATGCTGGTTGGGAGGGGCAACGTAGATATGCCCTGCCTCAATCAGAGTGCCGTTTATAGCCATACTGCATTCCATGGCCGTCGACTTACTCAACCGGTGCACCACGAAATCGCCAATGCCTTTTCGGGATAAATGCAGGACGATACAGTAGGCGACATCCAATCCGGTAGGCAGGGTTTGTACCAACTCGGCAAGTGCGTTCAAGCCACCAGCAGATGCTCCTATTACTACAATGAACCTGGGTTGATTGGCCATGATATTTGGTTGAAGTGTACTGTAAACTTACTGCCACGGCCCGGCTCACTTTCAACATCGATTCTACCTCCCGAACTATGAACGATCTTGCGGGCCAGGTACAAGCCAATGCCGTAGCCTTCACCATCAGTCCGAAGCCTTGTGTATTTCTCGAAAATGGTAGCAAGATGACGTTGTTCTATACCAGTTCCGTTGTCTTCCACGGACAGAGCGATAGAATCACGTTCTGACGCGATCCGGACAACAATAATTGGCACTCTTTCAGATCGGTACTTTACACCGTTCGCGACAAGGTTATAAAGAATACTCCGCAGGTTTTTTTTCGAAAACACAATCTGTTTTACCTGAAAGTCCCTTTTGATCAACGCCCCGCTGGCCTTGATCCGCTCGCTCAGACTCCATTCAATGTTATCCATGAGTTCCTCCACATCGACTGGCTCTACCTCGAGGGCATTGCTTTCTATTTTAGCGACCGCGGCAATCTCACTGATCAGCGAACGGAATTTCTTTACCGAACCGTTGATGATCGGCAAGACTTCTTTGAGCTCCGGGTCAGGGGTATCCATGGAATTCATAAGCGAAATACTTCCTTCAATGTTACTTAATGGGTCCAGCAAATCATGGGACGCGGTATGCACGAAATTATCCAGGTCGGCATTGATGCGCATCAACACCTCGTTCCTTTTATCAAGTTGCTGCTGAATTATTTTGAGCTTTGTAATATCGTTAAACGTAATGATGGCCCCCGCGGTCTTGTTATTCATTAACTTAATATAAGGCATCGTCATCACCTGATACCAGTTGCCATCCTTTGTTTCAATTTCTTTGGTTACAACTATATCATCGGCCAATACCCGGTTGATATCCTGGATAATGGTCTCTATCTTAAAATTGGTAGATATGTTGCTTAGCGGCCTGCCAATGTCACTTTCAAGCAGATTGATCAACTTAACTGCCCCTGGGGAAAATTTGATTAACTTTAGTTGATCATCTATAAATAGTTGCCCGTTGATATTGCTCCGGAAATAATTATTAAGATCATCGTTGAGTTCAAGCAACTGCTTATTTTTCAGCTGATAATCAGAATTGATTGTGTGCAATTCCTCATTGATAGACTGCATTTCCTCACTGGTACTTTGCATTTCTTCATTCGCAGAAAGCAGCTCTTCATTGAAAGACTGCATGTTTTCATCGAGCGAATACAATTTTTCGTTCGATGCCATCAGCTTCTCCCTCAATTCTTTCACTTCCTGTTCCAGGTTTTGTGTGTACTGGTCGAAATAAAGTTTTTCATCGAAGACCAGATTGCCATTTGCTGCGATCTCATTTGCCTTGTCCTCACTGATTCGGACCACGAGCAGGCCATTATTCCGGCCTTTGGAAATCATTGGACTTATCGATAGGGTTACTTCAATAACTTGTTCACCTTGTTTTATTTTGATCCCGCTGACCGAAGCTGCCTCATCGTTCTGCAAGACTACGTCCACCAGCGCATTGTAAGCGATTGCCAATGGGCCTGGAAGGAGCTCGGCAAAATCCGTGGTCATGATTCTCTGCATTAGAAATTTGGTAGTATCGCCATAAAATTTGAGAACCTTCTCATTTTGATCGATGCATACTACCAGTTGCCCCAAATCCCTCATAACCGTCTCATTGATAGCGTCACCGAGCGTCCGATCTGGCACCTTAAAGTTCTGATCCTGAGACCGGGGGACATCCGTATGTTTTTTATAAGAAACTTCCGGCAGAGAGAATGATTCGAACCTTACATGCTGATTGGCATCCAGGTTTTTGTAAACTTTAAATTTTTTGCTGATTACTTTAAGGCTTTGCAGGATAGGTAAAGGGTTTTCGCTCGAGCCCAGAAAAAGATAGCCATACTGTTTCAGGCCAAATAGCAACATCAGGTATATTTTCTTTTGAAGGGCCGGCGTCATGTAGATCAAAACATTCCGGCAGCTTATCAACTGCATATTACAATACGGCGGATTTTTAACCAGGTCATGTTGGGCGAAAATAACCATCTTGCGGAGTGCCGGATTGACGATGTAATCGTCGCCCTCCATTCGGAAAAACCTCTTGAGACGTTCCGGTGATACATTCACCAGGATACCTGGCTTATAGATGCCCTTACTCGCCTGCGATAAGGCAGCACCATCGATATCAGTCGCAAAAATTTTGACCACATGGTTGTTGATCTCATCCCCTAACTGTTCACTGACCAGCATTGCCAGCGAATAGGCTTCTTCACCTGTTGCGCATCCGGCTACCCACATCCTAAGTTCCTGCTGAGGCGCCAGTCCCGCTATAATCGTGGGCAATACCTGGGCCTCGATGAAACTGAAAGATTCCGTATCACGAAAAAATCCGGTTACACTGATGAGAAAATCCTTCGCTAAGATCTCCAACTCTCCGGGATTGGCTTTAAGGAATTGGATGTAGGTTTCCAGGTTACTAAAATTATTGGATGCGGCCCTTCTTTTGATCCTTCTTAATATGGTGGAGTGCTTGTAATCGGAAAAATCATGCGGCAGTTGCTTGCTGATGAGCGAAATAATTTTACCTACGTGCTCTTCATCATGTATTCCTGACGCTAATAGATCCAATTCACGTTTTACGTAATCTTCTATGACCGCCGGCATTGCTTCCGGCTCCAGTATAAAATCCACTAGGCCCGTAGCGATCGCATTGGCCGGCATGCTGTGAAATTCCGTGCCGTCAGGCTCCCTCGCAATCACCAACCCACCTGCCTTTTTGATAGCCTTGACGCCGTCCGTACCGTCCGATCCAAGCCCTGAAAGCACGACCGCGATTGCCCTTGGGCCATAATCTAAGGCCAGAGAACTAAAAAAAACATTGATCGTCATGTGGGGAATACGATCATTGCTTTTTTCCTTCAGATACAGACAATGATCACGTACAGTCATAACCTTATCATTGGGGATGAGAAACACCTCATTGCCTTTTATCAACATGCCGTCCTGGGCCTCCTGTACGACCAGTTTGCTATGCTTGGAAAGCAATTCTACCATATGGCTTTTAAATTCCGCAGATAAATGCTGGACAATGATATAGGAAACCCCGTCGGAAGGCGTGTGGTCAAAAAAAGTATTGAGCTCATCAAGGCCACCCGCCGAAGCGCCTATTGCTATGATATGGTGTGGTTCTGCCGCAAACATAAGTTTTCTGGAAAGGTGAATAGTCGGCAAGGTAGTGCTAATTGCAACCTATTTGGGTTAACCGGGCACAATAACAGCCCCGTCCCATCTTACTTGCCTGCCGGTTCCGACTTTAAAAAGCGCTGTTTGTGTAAGCTAAAATTGTGCCAATACCTTATAACAGGCAAATGGGATGTATTAAGCGGGTCAAATGAGCAGGATGGCGCTTCCGACTTATAGGTGCAATGGTTGTGAATAATAAAAAGCGACCAACCTTAAAACGTTTAGAGGTCACCTTTCAGTGACCCCTAAAACTATACCCGCTTCGTACAACTGCATCTTTTAATCATCATCTCGGGACCGCAACTTATTGACTACGACAATCACCGTAATGATGGCGCCTACCGTGAGCAACTTGCGGGCCAGGCCAATTTTGTTGTATTTTAATTCTGATGCACCGCCATGTTCTGCGAATAAGTTTGGAATATGACCTCGTTTTAAATCATCTCCCAGTCCTTCCATCATATTGATCCGATCGGCGAAAAGAAGCGCCAACCAGTGTGTCCAGGTGGATTCACTGTACCTGAAAGCAAATCGCCGAAGCCGGCCACTCAAACCTGACGGCGGATTAGGCGAGCCAAATACGGCCGAGATGCCGGGGCGTTCATTGGAATGAAGCACTTCAACCAAAGCCGGCTGTTGGGCAGGCCGCTCCCAAATCATCCCTTTGTTGTCGTTTTCGGTCCGTCTTTTCATCGGGTAATTCGGCACGTCCAACGGGTCCGAATCGATTCCCCAGCCATTAATGTGGCGATAATCTTCTGCTGTCTTTTTCATAACACTGATTATTTTCTGGCTGATGGTGGAATAAGTATTGTTTTGATACAATTATCGAGCTTGGCCGAAAAAATATGGTAGGCATCTCCCACTTCTTCCATTGGAATCCGGTGCGTAATGATCGCCTTGGGATCGATCCGTCCCGCCTGAATATGTTCGATGAGCCGTGGAAGCAAACGTTTAACGGAAGCCTGATTAGCCCTGATCGTTATTCCTTTATTGACCACATTTCCAATCGGGATAAGATTGCCGGTTGGCCCATAAACACCGACGATCGAGACAATACCTCCTTTTTTGACTGAATTGATCGCCCAATGCAGTGCAGTGGCCGAACCGGCCTGCAACATGAGTTTGCGGCCGGTGATGGTTTGCAACGCGTCTCCGGCAGCCTCACAGCCGACTGCGTCAATGCAGACGTCGGCACCGATCCAGTCCGTTGTCTTTTTAATAAAAAGCACCGGATCTTCCAGTGAACGGAAATTATATGCCTCACACTGTGCATACTTCTTCACAAATTCAAGTCGGTATTCAATATGATCGATCACAATAACTCTGCCCGCGCCAAATAGCCAGGCCGACTTCGCCGCCATGATCCCGATAGGTCCGGCCCCAAAGACTACCACCGTATCACCCGGTTTGATACCTCCCATTTCGGCCGCCTGATAACCTGTGGGAACAACGTCGGTGAGGAGCACCGCGTCGTCATGATCCATATCCTCGGGAATGATCGTAGGCCCAATGTCCGCGTAAGGTACCCGCACATATTCTGCCTGCCCACCATCGAACCCTCCGGCTGTATGTGAATAGCCGAAAATGCCGCCCACCGCGGTAGCCTGCGGATTGGATTCATGGCAATTGCCATACAAGCCCTGCTCACAAAAAACACATTTTCCGCAGGCGATATTAAACGGAACCAATACGTTGTCCCCAACTTTCAGGTTTTGAACCGAGTCTCCAATCTCTTCCACAACACCAATAAATTCGTGTCCGAAAGTGGTGCCTATGCGGGTGTCGGGCACCAATCCATGGTACAAATGCAGGTCCGACCCGCAAATACATGAGCGGGTTACCCGCACGATCGCATCGCTGGAATGCTCAATTTCAGGCATAGGCTTATTGCGGTCTGCTCTGACACGGTAAGGCCCGCGATAATTCATTGCTAGCATATTTTCTTTTTCTTAGTTGTTGATTTTTTCTAAATCGATGCGCGCCATGCTTAAAAACCATTCCTGGGGAAATCGGCCGCCCGTGCGGTAGTTTGCGAATGGCAGTGCGCACCAAATGGCCTGTTATTTACCCGACGAGCCCGCAGGTTTTGTTGGAAACAGTGCTTTTGCCTTTTCCAGGTGATGTTTCAATGCCGGGATTTTAGTATCTGCCCATTTTTTGAAATCGGGATCCTGTCCGTCGTTGGATTCGGTCTGAAACAGTCCGATCGTCTCTTCATGAGAGGCAATCATCATATTCATATAAAGCATATCAAACTGCTCCCCGCTTTGGGCAGCCAGACTGTCGTACATCTGCTGTTTAACGTTGCTTAGCTTGGTCGGAACCATCACCTGCTTCTTTCCAGCCAGTGCTTTCAATTCATCATTGACTTTCGTGTGATCGTCGACCATCATTTTTCCAAAAGCCTTGCATTCGGCAGACGTTGCCCGTTTGGTGGCAAGCTTGCCCAACATCACTTCAAGCATCCCGCCATCGGCCGCAGCCAGCACGAATTTTTCGTCTGGCGAATCACGCTCAAGCCGGTCGGAAAAAGCCAGTACCGCGCTGAACAAAACACAGGTTATTAGTAATAAAACCGCTTTCATCATGTAATTGGTTAAGATTTAAACTGCTAGAACTATTTGTTGGCCATACCGTCCGGGTATGCATCCGGGCCGGGCCACCGCTACGGATATGAAATGCGCCGTAAGGTGGTTTTAAAATGCAGGCGCGATTTCTAAAAATCATGCCAGCGATGCTGGCGCCCTGACCTTTTCCCCATGTACCGACAGCAGCGGTTTCCGCAGAATTCGGGAAAACCTGGTGAGCGTTGGCATAAGAATTATGTATATCGACAAACCGGAGCTAGCCGTTAGAAACGCAAACCGGGCAACATTTTCCTTCGTATTAGAGTATTATGAATGTAATCCAGAAAACCTCCATATCGGCAGTAGCCGGCACGTCCGCTATGACCATGTTCAGTTTTATGGCATCCAGACTCGAAAAAGAAAATTTCCGCGAGCCGGCATTACTTGGCACCTTCATCAATAACACCTTTAAGACTGGTGCCAAATTTTCGAAACCGCTGGGCTGGGTCTTACACTATGTTGTAGGTGTCGGATTTACAGCTGTTTATAAATGGACGCTTCGCTCGTCCAAGGTGGAGCCTTCGCTGGGAAACGGATTATGTTACGGCGCTTTTGCAGGAATAACCGGCATACTTTTCTGGGAAACATTATTTAGCAGCCGTCCAGGAACTGCCCACACAAACCGTCCGGCGTTTTACTCGCAATTATTTTTGGCTCACCTGATTTTTGGTGCGGTAATAGCTGCGATGGATAAAAAGTTGAATGAACTTCAGAAGACATAATAGCATATGGGATTTAATAGCATTACTTTTTTATAATACCCTATTCATGTATCTTACGCCCCTATGGATAAAACAGGCACAATAATTATTATTGAAGATGACACCGACGATCAGTTTGTGTTGGAAGAAGTCTTCAAAGAATTAGGATATGAGAACAAAAGAATGTACTTCGCTGATGGTTTATCAGCCCTCGACTATCTTTATTCAACAACCGAACGGCCTTTCATTATTATTTCCGATATAAATCTGCCGAAATTAAATGGGCTGGAACTCAGAAAAAAAGTCCAGACCGACGCCGAGCTCAGTCTAAAATGTATTCCCTACGTATACTTTACCACAGCAATCAACCAACGGGCTGTTATCGATGCGTATAGTACTTCTGCACAGGGCTTTTTTGTAAAACCCGGAGCATTCGAGGAAATCAAGGAGACGATCAAGGTTATGATTGACTATTGGAGAAGGTGTGCAGCTCCTAATAATTTTTAGCTTGCTCATACTTGCTCTTTTTCCCGTCGTTGCACCACTTACTAAAAGTTGACTGTCATAAGTAACCGTTCTACCGCGGTAGCCACGTCTGCGGGAGATGGATAGGCAATTGTTTTAGCATAAAACCGCCTGGCAACGTCTCGGATGATAGTGTTCCGGCTCTGTAAGTGTGAAGGGACTGAGAAATAAAGCAATTCATGGGGGCTCTTCCAGGGCGTGTGCTGGGGATTGGTTTGTGCATATAGGCCCACCACGGGGGTTTGCATAGCAGCCGCAATGTGCATAGTGGCCGTGTTCACCGAGACGACATAATCTGCCCCGCCGATCAATGCGATCAGTTCACCCAGCGACAATGCTCCCGCCACCGACCAGGCACCGTTTCCAATGCCCTGCGCGATAGCATCTGCCTGCGCCTTCTCCGACCCGGATCCCGATATTAACAAGGGCAATCCATACTTTGCTGCCAAAAGCCGCCCTGTTTCTATCCAAAGGTGGACAGGATACTGCCGTTTTTCTTCCGAAACTCCGGGGTGTAGCACAACGTAGGGTGTAATGGTGTCAATGGACATTGCTGCCAGTTTTACCCTCAGTCCGGCCAGCGCATCTGTATGTTGTGTCAATGAAAGTCTGCAATCTGCAACCTCCGCGCCCACTGCCCCGACCAGATTAAGGTCGCGCTCCACCTGATGGCGGATGCGTTCGTAAGGTTCATCGTCGGGGAGCCAGGTAGTGAGCAGCTCATAGGGATTCTCCCGTGCATAGGCTATGCGCACGGGAATGCCCGCCATGTACGCAAGCATCGCGGCCGGAAGCGCGCTCTGGCTGTAAACCGTAAAAATGACCACCGCATCGAAATGCATCGAAGCGATTTGCCGGGCCAGCGCAGGAAGGTCGTAACCCATCCCGCCCGTATGTTTGACCCAGGGCAGATCGGCCGTCACCAACCCGTCCACACAATCTAGGTAAGGCACGATCATTGCGCCGGCCTTCGAAGTGAGCAATGTAATGCGGCTTCCAAAGGATTCTTTCAAAGCGCGCATGGCCGGCGAGGACATAATCACATCGCCCATATTGTCGGCCCTGATGCAGAGCACATTGCGAAATGGCAAATGTTCAGACATTGTCGGCAACAGTTTGTGAAGTAATGTAATCGGCAGCATCCAGAAAATGGCGGGCGGTATATTGCGGAACACGATGCGCCCCTTCCAGCCATTCCGTTTCGTTCCCGTTGTCGATCAGGATGCTATGGCAGCCGGCCCGGTTTCCAGCTTCCACATCGTTGAGAATATCCCCGATCATCCAGGAATGTTCCAGATCAATATTCAGGTCGGCCGCAGCCTCCAACAGCAGACCCGGCTCCGGTTTGCGGCATTTACAGGAATCTTCGGCCGTTTCGGGCAGATGCGGACAATAGTAAAATCCCGAGAGGACTAAACCATTATCCGCGAAAATGTCCTCAAAATAGCGGATCAAAGCATCCAGCTCCGTCTTGGAAAATAATCCCATAGACAAACCCTGCTGGTTTGTTACCACCACCAGCCGGTAGCCGTCACCTTGCAAAGTCCTTAAACCCTCGAACACATCCGCTTCAAAAACCACTTTGGCGGGATCTACATTATAAGGCTCATCTTTGATCAGCGTGCCGTCTTTGTCCAGAAACACAGCCCTATCTGCGCGGGATTGCATAGGCAGCGGTGCTATTTCGATAATCAGCTGGCTGCATATCGCCAGCATTCCTCAGTTGAATCGTGTAAATCGCTGGCCGCGTCGGAATGCGGTGACCCACGCGGCGGTAAAGCTGGTCCGCCTTTTCGGCGACGTACGACCAGGTGAAGTGCGCGTTTACCCTCTCCAGGGCTTTACGGCACAATTCCCGGTATCTGTTGGGGCACGAAATGCCCTCCCGCACGGCCAGCGCCAGTGCCTTAGGATCGTGTGGCGGCACCAGAAATCCTGTTTCACGGTCTTTAACGGTATATTTAATCCCTCCAACCGCAGAACCGATCACCGGCGTTCCGCAAGCCATCGCTTCAAGCGGGGTAATGCCAAAGGGTTCATACCAGGGCGTTGAAATAAAAAAGTCGGCTGCCTGATAGTATTGTTTAAGCTCCTGGCGGTTTCTGCGCCCGACGAATTCGACTTGCGAGCGCACGCCCCCTTCCTCGGCAATGTCGCGCAGGCGTCTGAATTCTTCATCCTTTTCAAAATCCGGCACCTCTTCCGAACCGCCCACGATGAGCAATCGCAGCTTGGGCACATCGCGGAGGTAACCTATCGCACGGATCACATTATCGATCCCTTTGCGCGGTACCACCCTCCCCAATTGCAACAGTATCAGCTCGTCTTTCTCCAATCCCAATTGCTTTCGCGCTACCGACGTGGCGAGCGGATGAAATTCGTCGGAACTGAAACCGCACGGGATAATGGTAATGCGGGACGGGTCGGCCTGGTAATGCTCTACCAGGTCCTGCTTGTCCTGGGGACATTCGGCAATGACATAGTCGGCATCGTCAACGATCATCTGTTCAATATCGAGCCGTTCTTCGGGAAATGCGTCCCTGTCCTGCTGATGAAGCTTCCTGATTTTGCCCAACGCATGAAATGTCACCACATAAGGAATCCCCAGCCGCCGCTTAACACGCGAAGCGACAAGGCCCGACATGAAGAAGTTGGCATGTATCAGCTCATACTCCATGTGCCGCTGTCCGATAAAACGGATCATGTTTTTGCTGAACTCATCCATAAAACCCAGCAATTGCTCCTTAGGGACCTCCGTGGCAGGTCCGGCGTCAACATGCACCACCCGAATTCCAGGCAGCCATGAAACGATCTCGGGAAGGTCACTGCGGTCTTTGCGGGTAAAGATATCGATCAGGTAACCCAGCTTTGCAAGCGACTTACAAAGCTCGGCCACATACACATTTTGCCCGCCACTATCAACTCCTCCCAATACCGCAAGCGGAGAGGCGTGCTCACTGATGAATGCTATTTTCCTTTTCATGATAATGGTCTTGGATGGTTTGTCTGAAAGTGTTTTCCCAATCCGTTACGAACCGGGCAATGTTAAATTTTTCTACCGCCACTTCTTCTGCCGCCTTACCGAGCTGCCTGGCCCGGGCCGGATCGGCAATGAGTGCCTTCATGCCTTCGATAAGTCGCTCGATATTTGTGTCGATCAGTCCGCATTCACGGTCTTTGATCACCGTCACATACTCGGTGGTCGCCAGCGCTACCACAGGCATGCCTGTCATCATGGCCTCGCATACGGCTAATCCGAAACTGGTGTAGCGGATCGGGTTGAAGAAAAAACGATAATGGCTGATAAACTCCGGCAACTGCGGGTTGAGTACCTCCCCCAGCCCGCCGGATTCACTGGTCCCCATCCCGATCAGGTCGAGCGGTACATGTTTGCGCACTTCATCGAAAATGTCCCAGCCCGTGATGCGTCCTCGTTGCTGGATGTGGTTGATCACCACGATACCGCGTGGGATGTCGCCTTGGTAAGAAACCGCCGGAATGCAGACGCCGTGCTCGATGACCCGCACATTTTGCGACGTACCATTATCCCACATCAGCTTATTGAAATGCGTCACGTGCACCATCGTAACGGCCGGGTCGGTCATGACGTGGCGGGTGTTGGTGGGATGCCGTTCGGGCGTATTGTGCTCCACATATACACGGGGAAGTTCCTTCTGCCAATCGGCCAGGATATAGTGCTGGTCGGACAGGTAGTTCTGTTCCGACTGAAACAGGATACAATCAAATTCAATATTGCGGACCTCGGCGGCATCCACTTCTATCACATTGGGCCCGAAAGGAAATGTCTCGCCCCGGCCATAATAGCCCTCTGTGCGGGTGTCACTGACGGGGATAAAAATGTCATAGTTGCCTTGTGAAAAATAGTAAAGATAGCTTCCGTGGATGTGCCAGGTAAAGATCCTTAACCGGCCTCTGTGGGTCCCGTCCATATGTGGTCATGTATGTGAAACAGGCGGTGCCTAGTAAAAAACGGTGCCATTCCCGACAAACGCTTTCCTGACCCTCAGGCATTTGCCAAATCAGAGGCGGTTAATCATGGCAAACGCTTCTAAACGCAACGTATATGAAGCATTTTAGAGAATTTCCGGCATGGAAGAATATCCCCAGGTTGTTCTGTGCCCTGTTTTAAATCCCCATTGGCCCGGCAAAAGGAAAATGACACGTCTCCTGCGAGTGTATACGTGTGTGTATAGAAGACCGCACGCGAGGCTTCACTTATGGCATTTTAATATTTTAATTCGGCGGGGATGTGTGTACTGGCATGGTACTTGTGCCCAGGCGTCTGCATTTTACAAACCGCATATCTGGCCTATGTATATTCTTGGAATCAATGCAGCTTTTCACGATACCGCCGCCGCACTGGTAAAAGACGGCAAGATCATCGCGGCTGCCGAAGAAGAGCGTTTTACCCATATCAAACACGGTAAACGCCCCGTGCCGTTCTCCACCTGGGAACTGCCTTTCCACGCCATCGACTACTGCCTCAAAACAGCAGGTATTACCCTGCAAGACGTCGACCGCATTGCCTACTCCTTTGATCCGGAGAGTGTGTCGGAGGCGTCGGTGTACGAAAGCCAGTTGGATGATGATGTGCTGACGGCACCGGATGTATACCAGGGATGGGATACGCTTTTCCTGAACTATATCCGTAAAGCACCGGAACAACTTCGCGATGGGTATCCGCATCATTTGCAGAAACGGCTGGCCGACGCTGGCGACATCACCGGCAAGTGGGTGTATGTCAACCACCACAATGCCCACGCAGCGAGCGCCTTCTTCCCGTCGCCATTCCAGGAAGCCGCCGTACTGACGCTCGATGGCAGGGGTGAAAAAGCGACAACAGGCTATTTTATAGGCAAAGGCAATTCGCTGGTGCAGATTGATTCGGTAGACATGCCGCATTCGCTGGGGATGTTGTACGAAAAAATCACGACGTACCTCGGCTTTCTTCACTCATCCGACGAATACAAAGTAATGGCGCTGGCGTCTTATGGCCAGCCGGTATACCTCGAAGATTTTCGCTCAGTGATCCATGTCGGCGACGACGGGCAGTACACGATCGACGATTTCGATCCTGTGCAATGGTGGGGGACCGGACGTAAAAAGGACGACCCTTTCGAACAGCTACACCACGACATTGCACATTCACTGCAAAAAGCATTGGAGGAAACGGTTTTAAAACTGACTTACTGGTTGCACGAACAGACCGGGGCCGAAAACCTCTGTCTGGCCGGAGGGGTCGCATTAAACTGCGTGATGAATGCGGTGATCCGCGACCAGGGGCCATTCAAGAATGTGTGGGTACAACCCGCCGCCGGTGACTCCGGTACAGCCCTGGGCGCCGCCCAGTGGCTGGATGTGCTCCTGAACTCCACCGAAGACCAGGCCCGGTACACGGCACCGATGGAACATGTATTCTGGGGCCCGGAATATACCGACCAGGAGATCGAAAAATTTATGATCTGGGCCAAAATGCCTTACAAACGCCTTACCAATATCGCCAGGGAAACTGCGGCGATCCTCGCACAAGACAAGATCATTGCCTGGCATCAGGGACGGATGGAATTCGGGCCTCGCTCGCTGGGCGCCCGCTCGATCCTCGCGTCCCCGATCCACCCTGAGATGCAGGCGCGGCTCAACGATATCAAAGATCGTGAGGATTTCAGGCCCGTGGCACCCGTTGTGCTGGAAGACGATGCGCCCGAATGGTTCGAGGATGCCGGGGTATCGCCGTTCATGCTCTTTGTTTACCCGGTTAAAGAAGACAGGGCCGGCCGGATTCCGGCCGTGCGACACACCGACGGTACGGCCCGCGTCCAAACCGTCAACCGGGCTCAACATCCGCTTTACTATGACCTTATCAGCGAGTTCAAGGCACTCACGGGTGTTCCCGTTCTGGTGAATACATCCTTCAACACCCGCGGCGAACCGATTGTTTGCTCGCCCAGGGACGCTATCGAATGCTTCTGGACGTCTCCTTTCGACGCTTTGATCATCAACTCCTTCATTCTCGAAAAATAATGATAACTGCCAGCATCAGTGTTGTGATCCCGACATTCAAACGTCCGGAGCTTTTGCATAAATGCCTGGCGGCATTGTACCGGCAGCGTTATCCGGGATGTTTTTTCGAAGTCATGGTCGTGTCCGACGGCCCTGATCCTGAAACTGAGAAGCTCGGACAAGCCTTTGCGCAGGGGCATCCTGACTTCTGCATCGCCTTTCACAGTCTGCCAGCCAGACGCGGACCGGCGGCCGCACGAAATTACGGCTGGCACCGGACTTCCGGCGATCTTGTGATTTTCACGGACGACGACTGCATTCCCGATGCTGGCTGGCTGGCCGCTTACTGGCGTGCCTATCGCCTCTACGATCAGGATTATATCGCATTCACGGGACATGTAATGGTGCCAGTGCGCGAACGCCCTACGGACTACGAGAAAAATGTAGCCCACCTTTCCACCGCGGAATTTATCACCGCCAACTGCGCTTGCAGCCGTGCGGTACTGGATCTTACCGGAGGTTTTGACGAGGCATTTCCGGCTGCCTGGCGGGAGGATTCTGACTTTCAATTTGAGCTGCTGAAAAATAAGGTACCCATTGCGCATGTCGGCGACGCGGTAATTTGTCATCCGGTTCGACCGGCGCACTGGGGAATCAGCATTGGTGAGCAGCGCAAAAGCATGTTCAATGCACTGCTTTTTAAAAAACACCCGGATCTCTACCGGAGCCGGATCGCGCGCGGCCCGGTCTGGAACTATTATGTAATTATCCTGGCAACCGTAGTAACAATCGTCAGTTTCGCATTTGGCTCTCCGGAGACTGGCGTACCTGCCTTGCTGATCTGGCTTTGTGCGGTTATGTTTTTTGTTGCCAAACGCCTCAAAGGCACCGATGCTTCATTTTCCCACCGGCTCGAAATGATGGTGACGTCGCTCGCTATTCCATACCTGTCTGTTTATTGGACCATTCGCGGCGCACTGCGATATAAAGTCTTCTTTTTATGAAATTCTCACCGGATACCACACGCCGCATAGCCGTTTTCAGGGCGCTGCAACTTGGCGATATGCTTTGTACAGTTCCCGCGCTCCGGGCATTGCGGAACGCTTATCCCGAGGCGGAAATTACCTTACTCGGGCTGCCCTGGGCCCGATCTTTCCAACAACGCTTTTCCGGTTATATCGACAACTTCACTCATTTTCCCGGCTATGAAGGTTTGCCGGAACAGCCCTTTGATCCAGGCAAATGGCAACAATTTGAGCGTACCATGCAAGAGAACCCCTTCGATCTTATCCTGCAAATGCAAGGCAACGGCCATATCGTTAATGAAATGCTGGACAACCTGTTGATCGGACCAGTTGCCGGCTTCCACAGTGAGGGTAATCACCGGGACACCTCGCGTTTCCTCGAATACCCGACCGGCATTTCGGAAATCGAAAGACACCTGCGGCTTATGACGCACCTGGATATTCCGGCAGCAGGTACGGAGCTTGAATACCCGGTAACCGACGAGGAAGTCCGGCAGTTTTATACAAAAAATCCAATGTTAAAAAAACAACATTACGTGTGTGTTCATCCGGGCTCTCGCGGGACGTGGCGCCAGTGGCCGCCTTCGCATTTTGCCTGCCTGGCCGACCATTGCGCCGGAATGGGTTACCATGTGGTGATTACCGGAACAACCGACGAAGCTCCGGTTACCCGGCAGGTTATCGAGGCGATGGACTATCCGGCCATTGACCTCACCGGCCAGACCGGTCTCGGCGAAATTGCACAGCTGATCCGGGAATCCGCGTTGCTCGTCAGCAATTGTACAGGCGTTTCGCACATCGCCTCAGCCACCGCCACACCCAGCATTGTAATTAGCATGGACGGTGAACCCGAACGGTGGGCACCATTGAACAAGGTCCTGCACAAAACCATCGACTGGACGACCTGCCAGGATTTCGACGTCGTACAAGATTCGATGATCCTGCTATTGGAAGAACAGTACAAGTCACTGTCTTAACCGCTTTTCCAAAAATATTCTAATATGGATGTCGCGGCCTTACTTTCCAGCCGTTGGGCTATCAGCTTTTGTCCCGCCAGAAGTGCTGTCGCCGAGGGAAGGTGTAGGACTCTCGCAGATCTTCCGGAAAAATCAGTGTCCCAGATCCCGGAATGATGCCAGACCTCTGGGTGGTCCCAATCCGGCCGGTCGATAATCGGGTAAAGGCAAATACCCAGCAATGGGATATCCCGATCGATAAGTGTCGCGCATTCGGATGCGATCATTTCTATCCAAAGCGGCCGGTCTTCCTTTGGATGGCTGGTTTCCGATAAGATAATGGGCTTTTCGTATCGCAGGTAAGCAGCTTCCAGCAGGCTGGCCAAAGGTTGCCAGCGCGGATCGGGTATGGGGTCCGTCCAGCATAAAAACTCGTAGCTCCCGATGATCCATTGATTGTTATAGTAGTAATTATAGCCTAATATATCGACCAGATCGTCACTGCCTCCCAGTTCAGGGCAGATTCGCCCGCAAAGCATATCGACTGATTGGAACTGCATTTCATTTTCAGTCGCTGCTGTCGCCAGCTCTTCTTCCGTGGGGTTCAGGCCAGGTACCATATTGACCAGCGGCTCGGTGGTGACGATTCTGACCAGACCGCTGATCTGCTTCATCGCCTTGACCGCTGCGATGTATGCGCGCATCAGCGCGTACTTTAATTCCCAGCCGTTTTTTGTACAGTAAGGCACTGTTCCGCCGACTTCACCCCCTAGCCAGGAAATGAAGCTTACCTCATTGATCGGAGTTACATATAACAGTTCGCCAGGATTATTTTTGATATAAAAAGTAACAAATGCTTCGCAAAGTGCTACCAGGCGGGCAGTGAAATGCGGGTGGAACGGACTAAGGTCGACGGGATATCCGAAATGGCAGATGTCCCAGATCTGCTGCACATCGTATTCCCTGGCCGCATGCATCATGTCGAGTACATCATCGAAATTGTAATGGTAAGGCATATATTCGACGACGCTCCACCTGATGCCCTCGCGCACGGTGCGGATCCCCAAACTACATATCCGTGCGTAATCTTCACGGATGAGTTCCAAATGCCCGGTCATTTGAAGCAGGTCTACCCTATCGCCACTCGCATTCAGCTGATCGGTGCATTCAAAGCCGGCCATCCAGAAGGTTTTAAATTCGTTTTTCATATTCGGAGGATTGACAGGTACACTAGCTCGCATGTTTCAATTCGCTGACAAGAATGACAGGTTTGACCTCACGCCTCACCATGAGCATCAGCTGTATCATGGAGGCAAATGTGTGCTCCCAGGACTTATCGGAAAGATATTCGTCGACGGCTTGGAGCCATTGCTCATCCACAGACTCAGTTAGTTCATACTCAATGGCCGCTATAAAGGTCTCAGCGTCATTGCCGATGCTTACCAATCCCATTTCCCGGTAGGGCGAAACGACATCCCGAATGGCCGTTGAGACTACGGGCTTTCCGGCTGCCAGGTATTCAGGCGTCTTGGTAGGACTGATGAACTGGGTGGATTCATTTAAAAGGAAAGGTATCAGCGCAATGTCCCAACCCGACAAATAAGCTGGCAGCTCGGCATAGCTTTTAGGTCCCAGATAATGAATATTGTCTCCAAACGGCAACGCAGCGGGATCGATTTTGACCACCGGCCCGATCAGGACAATTTGCCAGTCCGGCCGTAGAGATGCAATGTCCTTGATCAGTTTTTGATCAAACCGTTCGTCGATAACGCCATAAAAGCCCAGCTTTATGCCAGTGATCGAAGCCTGGTCCGACGGCTCGGCCATGGCGTTCCTGGCACTCCTGAAATGGGCTTTGTCGATACTGCTGGGAAATGGGTGAATGTTGTGGTGGCTCGCCTTTTTGGCTTCATACAGGCTCAAACCACCTGTAAAGACCAGATCCGCTTTCGCGAGAAGCTGCCGCTCGATATAGCTGATCCGGGGTGAGGCGAATTTAAATGCGGAAAGTTCATCCATACAATCATATACGATCATATGCGGTGAGAACGACCATGAAAATTCAAATGCCATGGGCGTGTAATACCAGAAGATAAATTTGCTGCAATCACGTTCGCCGAAGAACGATCTGAGCAGGGCCGTCATTTCCCTGATCGTTTCTCCCTGAGTGATACCGGCTGGCAAATGAGGCACGCATACCCAGAGCCCCTCGCATTTTGGCTTACATTCGAGATAGGGCTTACCCGTACAGTCAAACAGAGGCTCTTCCAGGAAATAAACATTCGCAATTTCGGCAAAACGCGTCATCAGATGTTGCGGGCGCTGAAAAACGAAATCCCATCTTAAATGGGAAAAGCAAAGCAGATCTTTTTGTAAGTTGATGGACATAAGTAATGATTGTCAAATTAGAAACTCGACAGGCTCAATAAGAATTATGCCAGCAGCTTTTAGACCAAATTTTATGTGGTTTTGGCTTAAATACACAATAAACCTATTTCCCTTTCCCCAACCTGAACAGCAGTTTGCTTATTAGTTGTTGAAATTGTTTTCGGAAAAGTAGATGCACGACCAACGCAATGACCATCAAAGCCAACAGAATTACAAAGCCAAGATAATCGCTATCTAGCCAGCTGTTTAAGAAATGCCCGGCAATTACCAGGATGGTAACAAGTATGACAAAGCCGAGCAACGACATCAGCAGGTAATAAACGATCGGTGAGGTCGCCCTGGAAACCTTGTTATTAATTTCAGCGCGGATAGAATCCAGTTTTTCATCAATAAAATGACTTACCCGTTGGAACAACGTGTTCGAAAGTACCGCAGGGTTAAGACTAAACGATTCTTTCTTTGAGGATGGGTCACCGCCCGCAGGTTGCTGCACCTCTTGTCTGACCATGAGAACGGCATGCTCGTTGGGAGTGATTTCATGCCCGTCAGATTTGGCATACACCTTCGTAAATTCGGCACCGAAATAAAGAATGATGGAGGAATAGTAAATCCAGGTGAGCAGGATAACAATAGATGCAGATGCACCATACGTTGCACCAAGGTCAGAACTGCCCAAATAGAAACTGATTGCCAGCTTCCCGATCGCAAACAGCAGGGAGGTGAAGCCTGCTCCGATGAGACATTCTTTCCACCGGACATGCCCGTCGGGCAGAATTTTGAATACAACCGCAAAGAGCGCAGTGATAATCACCAGCACGAGGACAACGTTCAATACTGAGAAAATGATTACTGAGACCTCGGAGAAGTAGTGTTCGAGTCTCGCACTTAGCAGGTCAACGACCGTATTGACGCCCAGCGTAACGACGAGCAAAAAGCCCAGCGTGACGATCATCGAAAAAGACAACAGTCTGTTTTTCAGGTACTGCACCCAACCTTTCCGAGGTTTGGATTTGATGGACCAGATATAATTGATCGAGTCCTGGATCTCAGCGAAAACCCCGGTTGCCCCAATGAGCAGCGTAACACCGCCAATGATCGCGGCGGTGGTCGATTTATCACTGATCGCAGCATTTTTGATGAGCTCCTGTAACTGGGTGGCCGCTTGTGTCCCTAAAAGTCCACGGATCTGCCCATAAAGCTCTCCCTCAAATGCTTCCCTGCCGAAAAAGAAGCTTACGATAGAAATGATCAGCAAGAGCATCGGTGCTAACGAGAAGACTGTGTAGTAGGATAAAGCTGCACTCAGTTTAAGCACATTGTCATCCGAAAACTCTGAAAACGTCTCTTTCAGTACCAAAAAAATGTTTTTAAAGTGGCCCATTGTCTTTGCTAAGTTGGTTTCATTCCTGTCAACCCGACAGTGCCTCTCACATCCTGGATTTCCGTCTGTGAGATGGGCGATCCTATACAAAGACCTTACCAAGCCTGAATGCCTATGCCCGGACGGGAGCCCGATCTACACGACGGTGGTACGATTTTAGTTTAAGAACCGCCCTAAAAACCTTGTTACAAATGGGAGTCAATCAGAACACACGCGACGGCCGCAACCAAAGTCTTTGGCAAAAAAATATATCTAACGATCACGAGCATAGGGCTTTTGATCCATCGCAAACTTATGATGTGCTGATAGTCGGCGCGGGCATTACCGGCATAACGACCGCTTTATTGCTACAAAAGGCCGGTATGCAGTGCGCTATTGCCGATGCCCACAATCCCGGATACGGGACCACCGGCGGCACCACCGCGCATATCAATACCTTTGCAGATACTACCTTCGCCGAAGTGGAAAGCGCTTTTAGCGAGGATGCTGCCCAACAATTTGCAGATTCCATTGCCGAGTCGGTGGATCTGATCCACGAACTGGTGAATATCTATCAGATTGATTGCGATTTTGAGTGGAAAAATGGGTACGTGTATTCGCAAACCGACAAAGAAACCAAAGAGCTCGACGATATCCTCAATAGTTCCTTGAAGGTCGGTGTCGAGGTCCGGGTAAGTAACCAGGTTCCTGTTACAGTCGACTTCCAAAAAGCGATTGTCTTCGGCCGCCAGGCGCAGTTTCATCCTTTAAAATACATTTTGGCCCTGCAAACTGAGTTTCGCAATCTTGGAGGGGTTGTTTTGGAAAATACACTTATCCAAGATGTACAGACCCTGGATGGCTTTCATATTGCCTCAGCACCCTCGGCGAAAATCAAGGCAAAGGCCATCGTTTATGCTACCCATATCCCACCAGGTGGGGTAAATGTGCTGCACTTTAGAAATGCCCCCTATCGTAGCTATGTCATCGCTGCAACTTTGACAAGCGATGCTTACCCCGAAGATCTGGTTTATGATATGCAAGAGCCCTACCACTATTTCAGGACCCATATGATCGACGGGCAAAAGTATCTGGTAGCCGGCGGCCATGATCATAAGACCGGTCACGGAGATCCGGAGCAGTCTTTTGCAGATCTGATCGCTTTCACCAGGCAGTGCTATCCTGTAAAAGACATATTTACCCAATGGTCGGCACAGTATTATGTCCCAGCCGATGGCCTGCCCTATATCGGGAAACTTCCGGGTGCTTCCGATGGCATTTATGCAGCAACCGGTTTCAGTGGAAACGGCATGATCCTGGGAACTGTCTCGGCAATGGTGCTCAGCGACCTGATCATACAGGGCAAAAGCGTGTATGAAGAATTGTACAACCCGGCACGCATCAAACCCATTGCCGGCTTCGCCGAAGTAGTTAAAGAAGGTGTTGATGTTGTTGCCCGATTCATCGGTGACCGCCTCGGGCTGGAAGATATTAAGTCTGTTTCCCAACTGCCGGTCGATTCTGGCGAAGTGGTGGAATATGACGGTCAAAAGCTGGCCATTTACAGGGACCCGAATGGCAACATACAGGCGCTCGATCCGGTTTGCACGCATACCAAATGCATTGTCCACTGGAATAATTCTGAAAAAAGCTGGGACTGCCCTTGTCACGGAGCGCGTTTCGACACAGATGGGACCGTTCTTACCGGCCCCGCGAGAGAGAACCTCGCGCGTGTGCTGACAAAACCTGAGGTTCAAGAGTAACGGCACCCTGGTAAGCCAGGGTAACGCCTTCTGCCCCTTCAATTAACCGGTAGCTCCACAAAAAATGTAGTTCCAACACCGCCAATAGACTCAAACCAGATTTTTCCTTCATGTGCCTCGACAATTTGCTTGCAAATAGAAAGGCCGATACCAAAGGATTGCTCACCGGCAGTCCCGGTTCTTCTGGCAACATTTGAATGAAGGAAAATCTGTCCTTTGAGATCTTCCGGAATGCCGATCCCTTTGTCTTCAATGGTCAGCAGCATGGTATCCGATCGTTTTTGAAGATTCACTTGAATGGCGCTTTCTGCCGGGGAGAACTTCACTGCATTACTCAATAGATTGGAAAATACACGCCAGATCTTTTCCCTGTCAACAGGTACCATCGCTTCCGCATAATCGTAGTAAATGGTCTGTTTCTTCTCTTTTCCTTTATAACTCAGCATATCAATGCAAGACTGGATTATTTCTGCCAGGTCCTCCTCACTTTTGATAATCTTTTTCCGATCCGGGCTGGACTGCAATATTTGTCCAATCAATCCAAATGCCAGCTGCCCCGACTGCTGAATGACGTCGATGATCATGGCTTGTTCATCCGAGGGAACCTGGTCCCAGAAGAGCATATCCGAAGCCGAAATCATCGCGGCGATCGGGTTCCTTAAATCATGTGCGACGATCCGCAGCACGTCTTCCTTCTCCATTTCGGCTTGTTCCAATGCGTTGACGGTATCCTGAAGGGCGATATTGCTCTGCGTAATTACACCGTTCAACTTTGTTACCGCATGTAGGTTAGCAATATTTTTCTTCGCATTACGCCAGATAAGGTATACGATCACACTCATGGCGATTGAAATCAGAACGGCAAATTTCAGGATCAGATCTTCCCGGGCATCTTTCTCAGCAGCCAGTTCTATTTCCTGTTCGCGCTGAATTTGTTGCAAAAGCTGTCCGACATTTCTTTTTTTCTCTGCATTGCTCCTCAGTTTCCTTTTACGATCCGTTTCGATATGGGCCATTAATAGTTTACTGGCTTTCTCAAAATCCCCGTGTCCCAGCCAGATAGCAGCCTGTAATCTTTGATATAAACCGGCTGTCGCCGCGTCCTTTGTTGCAGCAGGCAGGCGACTCAGGGTATCCAGCTGTTCCTGCGCTTTGTCATACTCTTTTTTGTCAATATATATTTGTGCTAATATCCGACGAGACTCCTGCTCTACGTCAATAGACCACTCAATATTTGGGTCGTGTTCGAGACATTTCTTAATAAGTCTTTCGGCCACAATGGCATTCCCTTTTAAAGCATAGGCTTCGGCTTGATTTCTTAAAATAACAATACGTGAAAACTTGATGAAGTTTTGCTCCCGCGGGAACCGGCCTGCGTTGCCGTTGATAAATCGGCTCGCCTTATCAAAGTAGGTAAGCGCCTTGTCGGGCTCATTCAAACGCAGATACGCAATGCCGATATTTCGCATACTTCCCTGCTGCTCAATAAATTCCAGCTGAAAATCCGTTCCCTTGCATTCAGCTAATTCTTTTAGTTCCTGCTGCCAATATTCGATAGCTTGATAATAGTTTTCTTCTTTGAAAGAAATGTTCGCGATCCGGCTGCTATACCGTGCACATTCGCAGATTTCGCCGAGTGACGTCAAAAATGATTTACCCTTGTAGTAGTTGCGATATGCCAGATAATATTCCTTTTGCTTCAACAGATCGTCCCCTTTTAAAAGCAGTGCTTTGGAATAATCGGTCGGGTTCTGTTCGCGAACGTGCGCGGATGTGAACAACCGAAGAAGGCTATCGGTGTAAATGAGCGCGACATCTGCCATCGTGGAATCGCGATGACTCAACACCTTCATAAACTTATAGTAGGCGATGCTATCGTGTAAATCTTTTTTGTCCAGTGAGGCGACGAGCGAATCGAGACTGGCAATCGTCTTCTGGATCCCTATTTCCCGCGAATTACGGTCGAGGCTATCGATCCATGCTTTTAATTGAACGTGATGTTCACCTTTCTGCGACTGTTTGCATCTTATAAAGCTTACTGTTAAAACCAGAACAATCAGAATAATCCTGCATTGAAAGCAGCTTAGTACCAGGCTAGATCGGTTGTTCATTGCTTCAAGATCAGTTTCTCACTTAGGATGGTGCCCGGAGGCAAAGATGCATATTCGTTTTTGTACAATTATTTAAGCCCTTCAGCAACTAACCTACTTATCCGCCCCGATAAGTTAGCAGAAAGCTACGCACAATCCACATGGAAAAATGTAGAAAAATTTCATCCGAACGTAACTTACAGCGGAAATACGGAGCAGGTTCAGAGGAATAATGGCTGCAAGAGGTTAAACAAGAATTTGGGGAAACACCCACGGATATTCCGCAGAGGTTTCCCCAAAAAGAAAATAATAATAATAATTAAAATAAGCGTAATTAAAGGATCTGTTTCACGAACCGGTAAACTGCGGTATAAGGCACATCGGCCGTGGAGGTTAAGTCGGCCGGAGGGGCGGCCGGGGCTCTCCCTCCGGTTGTCGCGATCCTGAAAATGTAGCCCACACCCTGGAAAATACCGGTCGGGTCTTGTCCTGCTTTATTGCTCAGCAACAACCAGTCAATGCTGTTCGGGTCATTTGAAAAAGTTTTTGCAGGACTGAATGCCTGCCCCATGATCATATGGCCGGTACCTGAGATTTTCCACGTCGGACCGGCATAATGCGTACCTATCTTGGCATTTGAAGTATCAAAAAGGTCTGCTTCCGGCGCTACAAAAACCCATTCGTACTGTACAGGATTGGTCCCTGCCTTTTCTTGCGCTTTGTATTTCTGTACGCCCACAGCGTAATAGGTAGCGACGCGTTCATAACCTGGTTGATTTGGAGGAAGCGAAAAAACGCCGGGTATCGCCAGGTTTTCGCTAGCCAGAATGTGCTCAGCCGGGGTTGGCGGTTCGGGCGCCTCGTGATCCGTGCAGGCACCGAAGAAGCCCAAAAGAATAACAAAAGCAAGCAGGTGTCCGCTACGGCGGAGAAAGAGGTTGTTTTTCATAGCTAATTTTCAATGTAAATGATTTGACTAAGTCCGGGTTGATTTAGCCGATTACAAAACTAAATGGCGTCATTCGGCCCGGATTGTAATTCGGATGCAGATCCAGGTAGTTATGAGCGCAGACTGCCAGGTCGACGCATGTGACGCATAATTACCTGAATATGCTTCATCATTACAAGTTTCATACGTCCGCTCCGCCGCATCTTTGCAGCGTTAATTATCTTTAAACATGAAAAATAAAATGAACGCAAACAAAGCACTTTGGGAAAAAGGTGATTTCACCCGTCTTGCAGAAACAATGCGCGAAAGCGGTTCCGCGCTGGTAGCAAAATTAGGAATTAAAGAAGGTCTCGAAGTTCTGGATCTTGGCTGCGGCGACGGCACCACCGCTATACCTGCCGCCAGACTCGGCGCAAATGTTCAGGGCGTCGATATTGCAAGGAACCTTGTTGAAGCCGGCAATGCACGCGTAAAGGCAGAGGGGCTGACCAATATAACATTTCGGGAAGGCGATGCAATCGATTTGAATGACATTGAGGATGAAACGTTCGATCTGGTTGTGAGCATTTTTGGTGCCATGTTTGCACCCCAACCATTTGATGTGGCAAAAGAAATGTTTCGCGTCACGCGTCCCGGCGGCAAGATCGTCATGGGCAACTGGATACCGGGTGATCCGACGCTGGTCGCACAGATCCTGAAAGTGAGCTCTGCCTACACGCCTGCACCGCCGGAGGGTTTTGTAAGTCCGATGCTATGGGGCATGGAAAGCAATGTAACAGAGCGTTTTGTTGCCGCTGGCGCATTGAAAGAGAACATCTCATTCGAAAGAGAAACATTTACATTTCAGGCGCCTTTCTCCCCGGCTGTATTTCTTGAAACTTTCAGAAAATACTACGGTCCTACCATGAATGCATTTGAAGCGGCGGAAAAAAGTGGGAAGGAAGCCGATCTTCAACGAGAGCTGGAAACTTTGTTCGAAAGCCAAAATCAGAGTACGGACAAAAATTCGACTTCAATTCCCGCCACATTCCTGAAAGTGACGGTCCTTCGTTAATAAGTTTGTGAAAAGGTCTGTTCTCATCTTGCAAAGGCAATTTGATGAACAGACCTTCCTTTTTACTGCCGGCCACGGCTTCCGCCCGAGAATCGCCTCGTTACTCAGGCCCGAAAAATACCTTCGAGTGTGTCGGGTACCACTTTCAAACGGCCGTATCTTTTAGCAATATCATCGGCCAAAGTACACATAGAAGTCCTCCTAGATATCTTCTCGCCAATTGTAGTCATAGGCTTTACAAGCTCTATATCTTGATTTTAACAAGAATTTGTAGTAAAAATTCAATGGCTACCAAAGTCATTTGATAGATCAAAATCTTCTCCCCATAAAGAGCATACTACACCCTGCAATTGCGCACGCTCACCCCAAAATCGAAAATTGACTACTATAAACGTCTATACTTGTGACGTTATACAAAGGCGTTTTTTTTAAACGCCAAACCCACTTATTAAGCTCCAAAGCAAATAGTTGTAGGAGACCCACACACTTAGCAGACTGTCTTCACCAAATAGAAAAGCCGGTTTGAAGCCGCTCGCGATGTCGAGTAATTACGATTGCAAAAGTGCTCCTATTCGTTCAAACATTCAGGTCAATTGCGCCAAAAGTAAGGCTTGTCATCAGGAAGTGCCTGACTGATACGCCTTGTCAATGGGTGTGAGATAATTCGCCTGAAAATCCTTGTACACTGTCAAAAACAGAACCTCTGTGAGCCCGCTCACAGATGGCATTGTGTTGTATTATCCATAATCAAATACCCCCTCATATCAGCTATGCAAGTAGAATCTACCAGTAAACATTTCACGGGAGAATTCCCCCGACGCTGGCCAACGATGCCAGGCCGTTTTTTCGTCTTAACTGCCCAACAAAGGGTCAGCCGCACTATTTTGTATATCTCAATGCTCGTCATGGCGGTATTTTGCAGCGTAAACTATGCTTTCGGCGAAGGTTCGGGCGCATGGGGCATCACTGCCGACAGGCAAGTCAACCTGTTTGTGCCTGCAACGGCCAGCTCCGGTGGTGGCAATACAGGCTACGTCGCCCGGGGCTTCATGATGCTTGCCTCCAACACAGGTAGTGGTGCTAATCCGTACAATCCCGCCCATCGTATGTACGTGTGGGTTAAAGCCGGCGAAACCGTCTTTTATGGTTTTAGGACTGCCTCCGGGAGCTCCACTATCAATTTCAACTGGTATTACGACAACTCTTCCACTGGCTATTACCCCACCGCTACCACCTCCCCGAACAGGGTCCTTCGGCAGGCACAAGGCATAACACAGGGGTCCGGCGGGGCCACCGGCAGGCCTTCAAACGCCGCTGCTGCTACTACCGGCCCATCCCAGGTAACAGGGAACGGATATAATGCCCAATCGTTTACAAACAATACCGGCTCGGACAGGGCTTTCTGGGTTGAAATTGAATCAAACAACCTTGAATTCAACTATTGGGATATCACCGTAGCATCCGGCTCCGCAGGCAACTATACCAGGCAAAACGGCCGTGTGTACTGTAAATACTGGAGTGTGGTAAACGACCTGCCTACTACCGTCGGCTCCTCTAATACCAACTCTTCCCCTGCCAATTTTGGTTTTTACATACCTATCGATAATACCTATACGCCGGCCAATGACTTTTATATCAAGTATGCCAATTTTGGAGGAAGCAACTCCGGCTATGCCATATTTTTTGCAAACCTGGATGGCCCCAGGAACAATTTGACATTCGAACAGAACCGCCGTTCTATCAATGGCGTATCTTCCAACGCGCATTTTCCGCTGTTTTTAACCAATCCCGACGCCAGTGTATGGCCTTCATCTCCTTTCCCTGTGGCAACCTTCGAAGCCGTGTTTTCCAGGAGGCCGGGTTCCAGCCCTGTTGCAGGCCAGGCAGATTTCACGGTAAACATCGACAACCCGTCTATTGTGGACATTTTGATTGACCTGAACGGCAATCAATTCTTCGATGGAAACGATGTGATCATTTCAAATGAGTATAATGCAGCCGGCACCTATCAAATGCATTGGGATGGCAAGGACGGTAACGGCGCGGATGTCCCGACCGGAACAGCGATTCACTTTGTATCCTCGCTTTTATTTTACCCGGTGCATTTCCCGATCTACGACATGGAGCAAAGCCTGGGTATTTCGATCAAACATGTACGTCCACTCAGATCCGGTACCACACCAATCAACGACAAGCTTTACTGGGATGACACTGGCATCACAAGAGCGAACATACCCAGTACCAGCACCCTTAGCCCCCGGAGCGTCCAGGTGAATGTAACCGGCGTTTTAGGCCCCGACCACAAATGGTGGGCCAACGGGGATAATGGTTTTAGTCAAAACAATACGATCAATACCTGGACTGGTGCCTATAATGATGAGATTGTCCGTGAACTGGTCTTCAACTATACTTCGGATGTAGACCTGGCTGTAACCAAATCGGTGACACCTGGCTCCGCCAGCGTTGGGGAAACCGTCACTTTTACGATTGAGGCCACCAACTTACCTCTTCCGGAGAATGCGGGGAATCCGCTCACTGCTACCGGCGTGATCGTGACGGATGAGATTCCGGATGGCTACACGTTTGAGAGTGTGGTCGTCTCCAAAGGATCGTGGGATGAAGCAACCGAAACATGGCTTATCGGTACTTTGGACGAGAACGAAGTCGCTACAATGACCGTGACGGCGCGAGTCAAAGCAACAGGCCCCTATTTGAATACGGTGATTATACAGGGCAACGAAAACGACGATAACCAGGAGAACAACAAGGACGATGCTGTGGTGGTGACGCCACCTATCGCCGACGACGACCAGGACCTTGCCAATCCTTCGGGAACCATAGTTACGTTGAACATCCTCACCAACGACAAGCTAAATGGCGGCGCTGTCCCTGCGCCGGGCGACGTAACAGTGGACATAGACCCTTCGACAGGCGGCATTCAGCATTCGCTCACTGTAACTGGTCAGGGCATATGGACTTACACCCCTGGTACCGGCGAGGTTACCTTTGCGCCCGAAGTAGGTTTCAGCGGCAATCCGACCGCGATCAACTACACGCTTACGGAAATAGCAACAGGCCTGAGCGACGTCGCTACCATTACCGTAACTTACTTGCAGCCACCGAATTCAGATAACCACAATACGTCTATTGCGAAGCCGGAAGTGAATGATGTAATCCTGCTGAATGGTATCAGCGGAAATCCCCCGGTCGTGTCAGGCAGTGATCCCGAGGACGGCACTTACACAGGCAATACAGGCACAATTACGAATCCTCAGGGTGTAATCATTACGTCGCTTCCTACAAATGGAGACTTGTATTACGATGGATCGTTAGTGACCGCTACCGAGGTAACCAACTACTTTGTATTCACTAATCCGACCTTGTTCAGTATTAAAATGACCGGGTCCGGCTATGCGCTTACATCGTTTCAATATGCCTATGTAGATTCACATGGAATGGACGACAAGAGCCCGGCAACCTACACCCTGACGTGGGAGGGCAAATTGCCGGTAACCCTGGTAAGCTTTGAAGCGGTTTCAAGGGAAAGTCAGGTACATTTGTCGTGGAAAACGTCTCAGGAAACCAACGCTTCCCACTTTGATGTGGAACGTAGCAACGACGCAAAAACCTGGAATAAAGTCGCAGAGACAGCCGCAATTGGTGACAGCCGGGAGTCAAACAGCTACACGGCAATCGACAAGGCTCCGCTTTCGGGAACCAATTATTATCGTCTCAAAACGGTTGACCGCGACCATACTTTTGCTTATTCCCGCACAGTGAGTGTCGACCTGGAAAATATAGGCATGAAGGTATGGGCATATCCAAATCCCGCTTCACGTACACTCCACATCACAGGGGTCGACCCGCAATCGATCAGCCATGTTTCGTTGGCCAATGCAAGCGGACAAATTGTTGCGCAGTTTGACACGGTTTCAGAAAAAGGCATCGATCTCGGCCAATTTTCCAGCGGGATGTATCTGGTCAAAATCGTGACAAAAGATGGTTCACACACTGTCAGAAAGATTGTAGTCAGCAAGTAGCCAATACCCTCCGTACCCTTAAACGCCGCCCCCATTCACACTTTGGAGGGCGGCTTTTTTGCAATAAAAGTACTAACATGTCGATTTATCCAAAAAACCATTCGTTCATGATTTGATATAAAATTAATTAAGTTATTTTTATAAAAATTTGAACAATTCCAAACCACCCTCTGCATGAAAGCATTGTTCAATCCGCACACGATGTGCCCGGGCCGCCACGCACGGCCTTCTTTGCTACGCCGCCCGAACTAGGGCAAACTCCCGCGCTACTGCCCTTCATCTATTGACGAAGGCCTTCGCACGCTGTATTGAAGTACCACGGTTCCTGTGCTTATGCTGGAAAGGCATTCTGAAAACGCCTTCTCTCATTCCCTATTGATAAGTATTACGAAAACCAGCCCGCTGCAAATAATATTGCGGCCAGCAGGTGCACCGTTTATGCATGGCGAATCGGCAGTATCAGGCCGATTTGCGACATCTTTCGCATTTGCCCTTACTCTAAATCAAATCAATCAGTTATGAAAAAGATATTCTACTATCTGTTCCTCCTGGTAATGCTTGGCCCCGACTGGAGTTGTTCCGACATGATAATGGATCACTGCTGTGATCAGGAGAAAAAGGACGTCCAGGACGCCATAAATGAAATTGAAGAATTCAAAAAAGAACAGTTGAAATTGTTGCAGGCCCTTCAGGCCGCCAATACCGAAGTTGACAGAGCTGCCGCCGCCCTGAAAACAGCCCAGGAGAATTACAACAAATCGCCAACAGCAGCAAACATCATAGCCCTTGAAAATGCGCAAAAAGCGAACGATGAGGCCATCGAGAACGCCGGCATTGCCAGGGACGCCTACGACAAGGCTGTTGAATACAGGTCCGAGCTCGAAGAAATACTCGCGACCGCCCGGGAAGCACTAGCCGAATGTATTGAGAAATGTAAACACTAATTCAAAATATGAAGGTTGTCTTTGAATCGGACAACCTTCACTTGAATTCAAGATGATATCCTCCCGGCAATCAGCGCACCCGCGTCGGCATCGAGCAGGATCTCGCAGTTGGGGTGCATTTGCACGATCGATGCGGGAATGTCTGTGGTAACGGGTCCCATAATGGCCTTTTCGACCATTTCGGCCTTATGGGCGCCTTTTGCGATCAGGATGAGCTTGCGGGTATGCATAATGTTCCGAATGCCGCGCGTGAGGCCGCCCAGGACTGTTTCGGCGGGCACCTGCGTTTCCCTGCGAACTCGGGCTTCAAAGTCAGGATCCATGGGCGATACCCAGGTTTCGCTTTCGAACGGCGTGCCGGGCTGGTTAATACCAATGTGCCCATTCATCCCCAATCCCAGCATTTGCAGATCGGCACCGCCCCTTTCGGTTAATTGTTGTTCGAAAAAACGCGCTTCGCGCTCAAAATCGTCCGACATCGTGGGAGGCATGATGAAGTTCTCTTCGGGAATACCCAGCGGCCCGGCGAGCTGGTTCAGGATCATCGTATAGCAACTACCGGCATACTCACGCGGGAGGTTGGTCAGTTCGTCGACATTGAACAATGTAATGCGCGAAACATCGAAAGGGTACTGCCGGTAAATGTCTGAAACGATCGCATGCATGTCGATCGTAGTCTGACCGGTTGATAAGCCGATCACCGCATTGGGCTTTTCCAGCATCTGTGCGATGATCCGCCATGCGGCAGTCACATTGAACTCGTGTTCGCTTTTACAAATGGTAATTTTCATAGTCAGTCAATAAAAGGTAGTCGGGTGTTGTTAGGGTTAGTCAAGTTTGGTCAAGAGTAGTCAGGCGTTGTCAGCGATGCCTGAACCTATCCCTGACTATAAATTCTGTAATTGTTCTTTAAAGAATACATCCAACGCCGAAGCCGCTTCTTCCTCGTCTTCGCCGTCGATCAGGACCGAAACCAGGTCTCCCCCTTTGGTCGACAATGCCAGGATGTTGAGCATGCTATTAAGCGGGATTGTTTTATCCCCTTTTTTCAAGCTGATCCCGGATTTGAATTTTTTCACCAGCCTGACCAGTGCCGTGGCTGGCCTCGCATGAATACCTTCCGGCGCAAGGATTGTGTATTCTTTCGATATCATATAATACTTTATATTTTAATTAATTGGTTTACAAAAACGTCTGATCTCGTCGGCGCTGTCGAGCCCTTTGACAGCTTCAAAAATACATTCTGCCTCGGAGAGCATGGTTTCCCTCACCTGTTGTTTGATCCAGGGTATCGAAACAGCGCTCATGGAAAATTCTCGCAAACCCATTCCGAGCAACAAACGCGTCGCGAGCGGGTCGGCAGCCAACTCGCCACACATGCCCACATGAATGCCGTTGCGATTCGCCTCTTCGATCACGCGGGCGATCAGACGCAGCACGGCCGGGTGAAAGCCGTCATACAAAGGAGCGACCTGATCGTTCATCCGGTCGACCGCTAATGTGTACTGAATGAGGTCATTGGTACCGATGCTAAAAAAATCCACTTCCTTCGCCAGCAGGTCGGCAATGATCGCCGCCGCCGGTATCTCGATCATGATCCCGGTTTGTATTTGCGAATTAAACGGAACGCCTTGCTGCTCCATCTCCTTCCCCACCTCCCGCATGACCGCTTTGGCTGCCCGTACTTCCTGTACGCTCCCGATCATCGGAAACATGATTTTCAGATTCCCGAATGTGCTAGCACGTAGAATGGCACGAAGCTGCGTTTTGAAAACGTCCGTCCGGTCCAGGCAAATGCGTATGGCCCGGTAGCCTAAAAAAGGGTTTTCTTCTTTCGGTAATCCCAGGTAGGGTGCCTCTTTATCCCCGCCAATATCGATCGTGCGGATCGTAACAGGTCGCTTACCTGCTTTCAAAGCGATTTTTCTATAAAATTCAAATTGCTCTTCCTCATCCGGCGGGGAATCGCGACCCATGAAAAGCAATTCCGTTCGCAGTAGCCCCACTCCTTCTCCCCCATTTTCGAACACCTGGTCCAGATCGGCAGGTTCGGAAATATTGGCCAGAAGCGCTACGGCATGCCCGTCTTTTGTTACGGCGGGAGCATCTCTGAGCGATTTGAGCCAGGCAAGCTGCTTGACAAAATCCTGCTGTTTTTCGCGGTAAATGCCGATTGTATCATTATCCGGCTGCACCAGGAGCTGCCCCGCCTGCCCATCCAGAATAAGCCATTCATCATCCCCGATCCCGCCGAGCGCAGCACCGCAGCCCACGACCGCCGGGATACCACGAGCCTTTGCGACGATCGCCGCATGAGAAGTTCTGCCCCCGGTTTGGGTTGCAAATCCGGCGACCAGCGTCAGGTCTAGCGTCATGGTGTCGGACGGACTGAGGTCGTCGGCGATGATAATGCATCCTTCCGGGTACGTCCGTGGCTGTTGCACTCTTGCACCGAGGTTACGAAGGATACGGTCGCCCGCATCACGCACATCTGCGTGGCGTCCCCGCATGTACTCATCCTCCATACCCAGGAAGAGCCGTACCAATGCATCAGTAACCTCGATCAGCGCATCGTGGGCCGTTTTTAATTCCTCCTCTACTTTCCGGACCACGTCGTCCCGGAGCTGCGGGTCGGATAAAAATTCGATCTGTGTTTCTAGAATATCCAGTCCGTCATCGGCACCCCGATCGGTTAATTCGGCGATCAATGCCTCCACTTCCGCAACGGATTGCGATACGGCATCGTCAAAACGCGCGATTTCTGCTGCTACTTCCGCCGCACTGGTCAGGTGAATTCCGGTTAGAGCCACCACCTCCCGCTGCATGACAAACGCCCGCCCGAGCGCAATCCCCGGGGAGACGCCCATACCTTCGATCTGTGTCGATTTCTTTGTCGGTACCATAGGCTTTCAGGCAAAAACATTTAAAACACTCCCTAAAAAACCCAGCATGAGCAGCCCCATCAGCAGATAGGCCGTTTTGACATTACGCTTTACGAAATAGAATACCAGGAAAGTCAACGCCAGCGGGATCACATGCGGCACGATCTGATCCAGCACGCCTTGCAATGCCACCGCCGAATCCGACGAACCGATCATAACCGGCGTCCGAACCGCCATTAATGTCGCGGGCATTGCGCCTACGACCATCAGGCCGAGAATAGCGGAACCGGCTTTCAGTTTGTCCATCACATTGGTTTTGGAAAGATCCTGCAAAAACCGGGTGCCCGTGTCATAACCGATGAAAGTCAGCTTGTAACGCAGGATCAGGTGCGGCACATTGAAGATCAGCAAAAAAAGCAGAGGCCCCAGTGCGCTTCCCTGCAATGCAAGCGAAGTACCGATTCCCGCGGCTATGACCTTGATCGTCCCCCAGAACAACGAGTCGAACACACCCGCGAGCGGTCCCATGAGCCCGGTCTTGACAGCGTTGATCGACTCTTCGTCGAAGTTGTCTTCGCGGGCATTCTGTTCCTCCATCGCGGCCGCAATACCGATGATCAGCGTCGAGCCATGCGGCGCAGTATTGAAAAACTGCAAATGCCGTTTCAATGCGCGCGACATCGATTCCCGCGTTTTGTAAAGCCTTTTTAAAACCGGGATCATCGTGAATGCAAAGCCTGTGTTCTGCCAGGTTTCGAAGTTAAAATTGGCTTCCAAAGCCATCGAACGGACAAACAAGCTGCGAATGTCGCTTTGCGTCAGGAGCGTGGATTTCGGTTTGACCATCACCGGCGGAGAATCGTCCATATCGAAATCATCAAAATCGCTGTCTCCGCCGGCAGGTTGCTCTTTATGTGTAATACCTGTGACGATCAATGCAGTAATGACCCCCAGCCCGCCGATGGCGATCATCGGCAGTTTGAGATAACTTGTAAGAATAAAGCCCAGAAAAAAATACGGTGCGCCATCCTTGTTGAACATCAGGTTCATCAGCAATGCGAAACCCAATGCCGGCAGCATATTACCCGCGACCTGCAACCCCGAATGCACCCAGGGCGGGATCGTGTCGACAAAGGACTTTACCGCATCCGACCCAAGGAGCAATGCGAGCAGCGTCACCACGCCCATCAGCAAGGGTTTGAGCAAGCCCGACAAAATGTGCAACCGCTCCACTTTACGGTAGTCGCCATCCTCCGCATACCGGTCAAAACGTTTATTCCACACCGGGCGGAATACAAATAAGCCGCTCACTACCATTTCGGCCAGGATGGAAATCGGTACCGCCAGGGCAAGCGCCACAGCCGGGCCTTTCCCCGACATGATCGCGAACGCGGTACCCAATACGCCGCCGGTAATGACGTCGGGTGGAATGGCCGCCCCAACTTTGATATTGCCCATGAAAATCAGTTCGAGCGTAGCGCCGATAACGATCCCTTGTTCGAAATCGCCCAAAACAAGTCCAACCAACGGCCCCAAAACCAGGGGGCGGCTGAGCAGCGTCGTGCCCAGAAAATCCTCCGAATGCCCAAACATGGCAATCAGGGTGATCAGGATGTAGGATGTCAGCATCAGAGCAGTGTTTCAATGGACCGTGGTTCATCCGTCGGCACCTGCCGCACTTCCAGCTCGATTCCCTTTGCCAGCAAGTCACGGATCAGGGTTATGTCGGCATCGGTGAGGGTAATGGCTTTGGAAATGGGCCTGGCACCTTCCCGCGCCCTGATTCCCCCGAAATTGATACTCCGCACCTGCGGCAATGCATGGGCGAGCGCAGCCGCGTCCTGCACGGAGTTGACGAGCACCAGTATTTTCATCGGTTTACTTCGTTCGTCCGACAAAAAGGTAATTGTGTCCGCAATCGATTTGATGAGCAATTTCGCATTCGCCGGCTTGGCGAGGTTCATCGTCATTTTGAGAAAATCATCCTTGGCGACCTTGTCATTCGCTACCACCAGACATTCCGCACCCACGGCGGGCGTCCACGTCAATGCCACCTGACCGTGTACCAGCCGGTCGTCTATCCGTAAGAGCTTAATCATTGAAATCGTCGGGTTGCTGGGAGGTGACAAGACCATTTACATAAACCATCTGGTCCCTGGCAGCCTGTATGGCATGCGCGATAACTTCCATCACCGGCTCCTCAGGACCGGCCATCAGCACATCCACCAGCAGTGGCAGGTTGAAACCCGATACAATATGGACATTATCCTTCAAGGCGTGGCGGAGAACCTGGTTGGTAACACTGCCGCCCAGCAGATCGGTGAAAATGACCAGTTCGTCTTCTTCCGACAAATCGGCTAGCAGCGCTCCCAGCTCCTCTTCAAGTCCTTTGTTTTCTTCCACATAGGCCTGAATGAGGTGGACATGCTCTTGCTGGCCGATGATCATCTCCAGAGAGCTCCGGATTCCTCCAGCGAAGGTGCCGTGGGTCGCGATCAGAAATTTTCGCATGAATTTGATAAGTATATGTTAAAATAGGTTTAGGATTATCTTCAAAAGGATTCCCCGATTTTTTTTACCTTAATATTTCAATAATTTAGCAAAACGACCTCTTCCTAAACCTTTACCATGAAAAGAACAAGAGCCCTACTGGCGCCCATTCTGCTTGTTATTTCCCTTACTACCAGTACGTTTGCCAAAATCATTATCCATATCAACCAGGTTGGGTTCGATACCCGGGCGATCAAATCGGCCGTCGTTGCGTCGGATGCGGGCGAGCTTGATGCCGTTTCTGCATTCGATGTAATCGATGTGAGCAACCAGCAGAAAGTGTTTTCGGGAAAATCGGGCAGGCCTGAAAAAATCGAAGAGTGGTTTCCGGGCCGCATTTACCAGCCCATCGATTTTTCGGGCTTAACCACGAGCGGGCGGTATAAGATCGTCATCAACGCGAAGGGCATGCCAATAACCTCAGATGAATTTCAAATCGGCGATAAGGCAGTGGCCAAACTGCTTATCCCGTCGATCATTCATTATTACAACAAACAGCGTGCGGACAAACCCGAAGAATTGCTTGCCGATGAGCATGTGACGCTTTACGGGGGTGATAAGACCGTCGACCTGCGAGGTGGCTGGGACGATGCATCCGGTGATATCAGCAAGTATTTCTCGCATTTAGCCTATGCCAATTTCATGTCGCAGCAACAAATCCCGCTCTGCACCTGGGCTATGACCAATGCCGCCGAACGCATTCCCGGGTTATTGACCAACCTGAATGTCCTGGATTCTATGAAACGCGAAGCCCTATACGGCGCGGACTACATTGTGCGGTCGCTATCCGAGGAAGGCTACTTCTACATGACCATTTTCAGCTATTTCAATCCCGATCCGAAAGCGCGCCGCGTGGTGGGGCTGAATGCCAACAGCGTCACAACCGACAAGTATCAATGTGCCTACCGCGAAGGCGGAGGAATGGGTGTAGCCGCGCTGGCCCGCATTTCGCGATGGAAAATGGATGGTGCATTCACCTCGGCACAATACCTCGCCGCCGCCAAACGTGCCTTTGCGCATTTGCAGGTCAATAACCTCAAATATTGCGACGACGGCAAAGAAAACGTTCTCGACGATTACTGTGCATTAATGGGCGCCACGGAGCTCTGGCTGGCGACGGGTGAAAACGAATATCGTGACGAAGCCCGAAAACGCGCCAAAAACCTCGGAAACCGGTTGGCACCTGCCGGATACTTCATCGCCAACGATGCCAACCGCCCATTCTGGCACGCGTCGGACGCCGGCCTGCCCATCGTGGCGCTTTGCCGGTATCTGGATGCTGAACAGGATGCGACATTTAGAAAAGCTACCCTTAGTACGATAAAAAAAGCTTTGGATTACAATGTGCGCGTAACCGGCGAGGTAGCGAACCCGTTTGGCTATGCACGGCAATCTTTTTTGCTAAATGGGGCGGTAAAGGATGGCTTTTTTATTCCCCACGAAAATGAAAGTGGCTGGTGGTGGCAGGGCGAGAATGCACGGCTGGGATCACTGGCTTCGGCTGCACTGCTCGGTGGCAGGCTGGTGTACCCGGCATCCGGTGGTTTAGGGACCAGCGAGGTGCTTTCGGCTTATGCAGGGCGACAGATTTCCTGGATATTGGGTGGTAATCCCTACGAGGCTTGCTTCATGTATGGCTACGGGCGCAACAATATGCCGTATATGAAGTCCATGTACGGGCACGGCTCCGAGCGAGGCGGGATTTCGAACGGCGTCACGGGCAAAGACGGTAACGCCGACGGCAGCGGTATCGATTACAAGCCACATGACAACGGCAACGAATGGCGTTGGACCGAGCAATGGATACCACATGCAGCCTGGTTTTTGATCGCGGTGACCACCATGGCCCAGGAGTAACGACATGCGCAAACGGATCCTATTTATGCTGTTCATTCCCTTGTGGGTGACCGGCCTCTCCTACGCACAGCAACCGAAGTTTAAGGTACTGGCATTCTATTCAGAAAAAGTAGAAATGGACCACGTACTGTTTGCCAGGGATGCATTGTATTTCCTGAAACTCCTCGCATCACAGCACCAGTTTACCTTCGACGCAACCACCGATTGGGACCATCTTAACGACGGCTTTCTCAGTAATTATCAGGTGATAGTGTGGCTCAACGACTCCCCTGCCACCGATGCCCAGCGTGCCGCATTTGAAAAATACATACAAGGCGGCGGAGCCTGGCTGGGGTTCCACGTGGCAGGCTACAACGACCGCAGCTCCAAATGGACCTGGTTCAGGGATTTTTTAGGCGGCCCGGTATTTCACAGCAACAACTGGCCGCCCATGGCTGCTAAAGTTGTGGTCGAGGATCAGTCGCATCCGGTGACGAAACGGCTACCGGCAACCTATGATGCGCCGGTTACGGAATGGTATCAGTGGAAACCAAGTCCGCGGATGGACAAAAACGTAAAGGTACTGGTTTCGCTCGCACCGGAGAATTATCCGCTGGGTGTTAAAACCTACCTCGAAAAAGGCGATACGCCCGTAGTGTGGACCAACACCCGCTACAAAATGCTCTATCTTAATATGGGGCACGGCAACAAAGTCCTTTCCAACCCGGATCAAAACAAAATGATTACGGACGGCCTGCTATGGCTCGCGGGCCAGCTCAAACCCTGACCAGTATGAAAAGATATTTACACGGGATCAGCCTATTCCTTTGGCTATTTGCTATACCGGGTTTGGCCACTCATTGTCTCGCGCAACAGGCGGGTTTCAAAGTACTCGCATTTTACTCCGGCAAAGTCGAGCCCGACCATATCGACTTCTCTAACGACGCCCGGGCATTTTTTACAAAATTGGGTGCTGAAAACCATTTTACATTCGACGTGACAAGCGATTGGACCAACTGCAACGACGCGGTGCTTCGCGATTATCAGGTCGTGATGTGGCTGAACGACTTCCCGCATACGCAACAGCAGCGCGAAGCATTCCAAAAATACATGGAAAACGGCGGCGGCTGGTTTGGGTTTCATGTCGCAGGATATAACGACAAGACCACCCAATGGCCCTGGTTTGTCGATTTTCTTGGCGGAGGCGTTTTTTACAGCAACAGTTGGCCGCCGGTACAAGCCCGACTTAGTGTGGACGACACCACGCACGCCGTCACACGCGGAATGCCCGCCGCGTATGGATCACCTGTGAATGAATGGTACCATTGGCGGCCGAGTCCGCGCGAAAACCCGAATGTAAAAGTGCTCATAACCCTGGCTCCGTCCAACTATCCGCTGGGTATCAAAGACATCCTTCCAGGCGGCGACACGCCGGTAGTTTGGACTAATACAAAATACAATATGATTTACATGAACATGGGCCACGGCGACAAAGTGCTGTCCGATTTCATGCAAAACAATATGATTACCAATGCACTGTTCTGGCTCGGCAAGAAAAAAGGCGGCATTTCCCGTAAAACCCTGCCCGCACTGCGTCCCGGCGACTACCCGGAGCTGGTCAGGGTCGACGGCGGGACGTTCCGGATGGGAAGTGACAGCAACGGTAAGGACGAAGCGCCGGCGCACAGCGTTACGCTGAAAAATTTCAGCATTGCTAAAACCGAAACTACAGTTGCCCAATGGCGGGTCTTCTGCCACGCAACCCATCGCGCCATGCCCGATTTACCCGGCTGGGGCTGGCATGAAGATCACCCGGTCATCAATGTTAGCTGGGACGATTGCGTGGCCTATTGCCACTGGCTAAGCGACCAAACCGGCCACCATTACCGGCTGCCCACCGAGGCCGAATGGGAGTTTGCAGCGGCAGGAGGATCTCATACCAATGGAGCCGCGTTCAGTGGTGGTACGAGTATCGATTCTGTCGGGTGGTATGTAGCGACAGGTTACGGAACCAAACCTGTTGCCACGAAAAAACCGAACGAACTGGGCCTTTTTGACATGACGGGAAATGTATGGGAATGGGTCAGCGACTGGTACGATGCCTCCTACTACGCCGCGAGTCCCGCGAACAACCCTGCGGGACCGGCAAATGGAACTTACAAAGTGTACAGAGGCGGCGCCTGGTCGGTGCCTGCCCCCAATTGTCGAATCAGCTACCGCAATGTGGTGCCGCCGTCGAGCAGTAACTTCAACAGGGGTTTCAGGATTGCGGCGGATTGAATGGGGCCGACCCTATCAGACCTATGCCTCGCCTAAACTCTTGATAGGATTGAGCAAAGCCACTTTTATAGCCTGAAAACCAACGGTTAGCAACGTTATAACGAGGGTAATGGCAACTCCCGATGCGAAAATCCACCACGACAGTTCCGTTCGATACGCATAGGTTTGCAGCCAATCGCTTAATGTATAGTAAGAAACGGGCACGGCCAGTAGCGAAGCGATAGCAACAAGTGCGATAAAGTCCCTGGTAAGTAATCCCCAAACATTGGCAACCGACGCGCCAAGCACTTTGCGAATACCGATCTCTTTCCGCCGTTGCTCTCCCAGGAAGGAAACCAACCCGAAAAGGCCAAGACAACTGATCAATATTGCCAATGTCGTAAAGATTGAGGCCAGCTGGCCTATACGTTCTTCGGCGCGAAACTTGCGGTCATACTCGTCGTCAGCAAACTTGTATTCAAAGGGACTGCCGGGATTATGCTTCCGGAAGACGGGTTCCAGCGCAGAAAGCGCTTGCCTTACATTGATTGTACGATTGAGTTTAATGTGTATAAAATCAGCCCAATCTTGCTTCAACAAATAAATGGTAGGCCGAACCGGCGTAAATGGTGACCCTGTGATGACGTCTCCAATGACGCCGATAACCGTGTACTGCAGGCCGTTCCACTGGATGTTCAGTCCAACCGGGTTTTTGATACCCATAAATTTGACTGCACTTTCATTGAGGACAATGCCGAGCGAATCTGTCGAGAAGCGGCGGGAGAAATCGCGCCCCTCTTTAAACCGCCAACCCACTGTTTTCCCGTATTCGTGCGTAATGCCTACCGTGCCGAAATCCCCTAACTGATTCGGGTCTTTGCCCGGCCAGCTAAAACTGGCATCACTGCTCCACACTTCATCGACCGGGGATGACGATTCGGCAAGAGCAACCACCGCACGCGTTTGCAACAACTCCTGCCGGACGACCTCATAATGATCCCGTAGCTCCGAAGTAGTGAGTGGGATGGAGATCAGCCCGGACCGCTCGAAACCCGTCGGCCGGTCTTTGGCATGCTGTATCTGCCTGAGCACGACGAGCGTGCCGATAATGAATGTGATAGAAATCGTAAATTGAACCACGACTAGTACCTGACGAGGTAATATGGCGGCCTTTCCGGTCTGAAAAGAGCCTTTCAGCACTTTCACCGGATTGAATTTCGACAAAAACAACGCCGGGTAACTGCCTGCAAACATCCCTGTAAGCATTGTAAAACCCAACGCAACCGCCCAGCCCGGTCCGTTTTGCCACGGCATTACGATCTTTTTGTCCGCGACTTCGTTAAACACTGGTAGAAGCAGTTGCGCCAGGGCCAATGCCAAAATGAACGCCATTATCGCCATCAGCACCGATTCCAGCAGGAATTGGGATATAAGCTGTCGGCGCCCCGAACCCACCGCCTTGCGGACACCGACTTCTTTGGCCCGCCTTTCCGACCGGGCCGTCGACAGGTTCATAAAGTTGATACAAGCCAGCAGTAGCACAAAGGCACCGATTATGCCAAATAACCAGACATATTGAATGCGCCCACGAACCGGGACGCCATTGTCCCATTCCGAATGCAGGTGCCAGCGGCTCATCGGATGCAAAAATACCCTGGGGTTGGACCTCGCCTCTTCCCTGGCGTGCCGCACTTTGATGTTTTCGATTTTAGCAGAAACTTTTTCAAAGCCGGTACCAGGCGCGATCTCTACGAATAGCTGAAAGGAGTTATTGCCCCAGTTCGTTTCCGAACGCTTCACCCACGGCGTGTCTTCGAGGAAGAACTTCCAGGGCAGAAGGAACGAGATTTCCCGGAATTCGGTACTGTAAGGCAGGTCCTCATACACACCCGTGACCTTGAAATGATGTTTATTATCAATTTTGATAACCTTACTAATGGGTTCGGACTCACCGAAAAGCGCCTTCGCCACGGATTCGGAAAGCAGAACGGACGTCGGATCATCCAAATTTTTAGCCGTCCCCCGGAGCATTTTTAACGATATCATCAATGGAAAATCCGTCTCGACGCAATTACCCTTTTTTGTGAATTGATTTCCTCCATAGGCCAGTATGTGGTCCTCGGTCCAGGAGGACAATGCCATATGGCTAAAATCGGCGCCGAACTCATTGGCTAATGCGTTCCGCATCGGAAGCGGCGTAGCAGTGCTTGTAAACGTTGTCCCGTTCGCCGTCTGGTGCTGCATCACGCGGGCAATGCGGTCATATTGCTGATGATACCTGTTGAATGACAGTTCGTCCCATAACCACAAACCAATCAATATTGCCGTGGCCATTCCAAGGGAAAGACCGATCAAATTAACAGCTGAAAAAACCGTGTTTTTAGTCAGGTTACGCCAAGCGATCCGTAAGTAGTTCTTTATCATAGTTGACCTGTATATTAAGCTATGAATCATCAAAAAGGCAGATAGTGAAGGCCTTCGTCACAATAAATCATGCAGCAAATAACAGGCCTGCGCTGCGAACATCTCATCATGATACCGAATCGCACTATACGTTGTTTCAGATAGCTTCATTATGTTCAAAAACGAACGGTTACATGTCCAGTCCCGAACACTTTGATGAGCGGTGTTTGAACTGATGGATTTCATCTGGAACCCAACGAGCCTTTTGCAATAGCCCGGTAAATTTCACTCGTTTTAATAGCGACGCTATCCTTTTTGTCTACTTTTGTCATCATGATCCTTAATCATCTTTCCTGACGATCTATGCCTAGGTTAATGCCCTTTTTACATCTCGAGAATTTTCTGGACGAAAAGTTGAATGCTGAAATCTTGAATTATGCCATAGAGAACCAGGATTCATTTCTGCCTTCGACGGTGTCGAGCCAGGGAATGAGCAGCGTTTCCCCTGTACGGGTTTCATTGACCTTCAAAGATCTCGGACCCTATAAGTCCATTCTTGAAGAGAAACTTCACAGTTCAATCCCTGCTATGCTTGAAGCCCTTGAAGTCCCGAGTTTTCCCGTTGCGACAATCGAGCTGAATTTAGCGGCGCATGGAGACGGTGCATTCTTTAAGACACACATTGACACAGCGATTCATGAGAAGACTCAGACGCGAAGAATGATTAGCGCAGTGTACTATCTTCATTCCCAACCAAGAAAATTTACCGGCGGAAATTTGGTGATACATCCACTGCCTATCGGAACGGAAAATGATGAATCCAAAGAAATTATTCCTGAAAATAACTCACTGGCTGTCTTTCCGTCATTTTCGCCACACGAAGTACTCCCGATAATTGCTCCAAATCTGCCATTCAAAGATTGGCGGTTTGCGGTCAATTGCTGGATCCATAAAGTCTGAAAGCTAATAATATCAATCATGACGCCCGGCCTGTGTAATTCCCTGAAGTTAACGGTGGTATTACCCTGGGCAATCCTGCTTTATGAGGCCTCCAAGCCGTTTACCTCATTCCCGCCACGCCAAAACGGCCGAAGAACGCCAGTTAGTCGATGAATCGCAGCCGTATGTCGACGATAGGAACGATATGATGACCATCAGAATTAAATCCAAAACAAGTTTTAGTCATCATTGGAAATACTATGCCGGAATCAAAAGTAATACGCAGTGATTGGCGTCCTGCCGATCAACTGATCGTCTCCCAAATCAGCGGGGATCTGGAAATGCAGGATGTTATTCGCTGGGAAAAGACCCTGCATGACGCGCTTGACAAGGTAAGCGATTCGGGCACGTTTAAGATCTTCGTAAACCTATACGGTTTCACGGCGGCAAACCTCGAAACGCACAAATACTTTCGCAACATCATACCCCTTACGCTGGCTGAATATGGCTGGAAAGTGGGCTATGTGAACATGTTCCCCGAAGAAGCCGAAAAGCTAACCGTTACCCGTAAAAGAGGCGTTCAATGCATTGCCGCCGCCCACTGTCATCAGGATGCAGGAAAAATTGAGAAATATGAGCAATTGTACAGCAGCGAAAATGAGCATTTCTACACAAATCCAGACCTGGCCTTTGATTGGATCATTAGAAACTTTCCATCAATCTCTTAAAATAGCGCATCTGCTCCAAGAAAATCGGGCTAACGAATATTGCCAGACAAGTTACCAAAAATACCATTTCCTCTGGGTCAATCGGAACGTTCTTGCCCCAAATTAATTTCGATAAAATAGATAGTGAAACAAAAGTAAATAAGTTAAAAATTGAAAATAAAAGCGATCCATACAGCTTTATCTTCAAAAGATATCTGAAAAACATTAAATATAGTATTACAGATGGCACGGCATAAAATAACGTTCTCAAATAATTCCACAAGCCAATACCATGCAACTGTTTTTTAATATAAAAAATATCGATGCCATATTGAATAAAATCAACCGCCAGAAACATCACAAACATTAATATTGATTCCGTAATCAATAAACTTGCATATAGTATCGAGAAATTGATGGCCTTATTCATTATCTGCTTTTATGTTTTTGGTTATTCGATGGCCGAATTAAAGGCATTCTTCATTAAAGCATAGTTGGTAAATGCCTGCTGCGATAAACCTATCCAGGCTTCGCAGCAGGCTCCACACACGTTAGTTTTCGATCAACAGACTGAAGTAGATATTGATCGGACTTCCCCAGGTCACATCGGCCCAGATGTTGACTGCGCCCTCGGTGGGTGCGATGTTGTAAATGGCATACCGCGCAGATCCGATAAAGCGGCTTCCTGCGGCATTGTTGGTATTTGAAAACTCGCTAATGCTGATGTGTACCCGCGAATTGGCGTGGATGATCGGGCAATTGATGCGGAGCCGGATAACACCGTTGCCACGCCAGGTGGCAAACCAGCTGGTATTAGGTGCGGCCTGAGGATCCCTGCCAGTGTCTGCCATTGAACCCTGATCAGAAAGGCTTACCGCTTCGATAACTTGAGAATCAGTAATAGGCAGGTTGCTGCCAGTTTGAAAATTTTCCATTTCGAATATTGTTTTAGATTGAGTTCAAAAAGATCTTAGAAAATAAAAAGGTCGATACAAGTATTTAGTGGCTGCGACCAATCCACTTCGACCCACACATACACGCCGCCGTTATAGGGTGCAATGTTATAAACTCCCATTCGGGCAGACCCGATGAATCGGGATGTTCTTGGATCCGAAGCATATTCGCTGATGGACGCGAATACTGTGGAATACGCGCTAATCCTCGAATTGGGAATATTCAACAATGCACGCCCATGCCCGCGCCAGAGAAAGAAATTCGATGTGCCCGGTCTCGGATAAATGATCCCTGCAAAATTCCCATCGTTGGCATTGATATCCGGGCCACCCGGGATGGCAGTCCCGGTTCTGGTGATACTTGCGGGCAGAAAATAGCACATAATAGAATTCGGGTCCGCTTCGGCAGTTGCATTCAGGGCCGAATTGTTCAGCGGCGTCAACACCTGATCGATGACGGTCTGCCGCGACCATCCCTGCGTGCGCATGAAGTACGCTATGGTTCTTTCACGGTCTAGCTGGTCAATAATATCCTGTCTCATGTGTTCATGAGGGAAACCAAGCGTATGCCCCGTTTCATGGCGTACTACCCTGAAAAATTCGGAATCAGGGGTGCTCATGGAAAAGCCCTCCAAATTCATCGTAGGCCTGTCCGCGGGTATAAGCAATACATCGGTACCTAAATATGACCAATAACCACCCGGGCCCCGGCTAATTCTGACCTCAGGATTGTTGGACGATTCGGTAAACCGCACATTGGCAAAGAGTCCCCACGCATTCATATGCGATAGTATTTTTGCACGTAATGCAGGCTCCGGATTGTCCGTAAACCCTACTTTGAGATTTACCCCGCCCAGTCCCCAATATTTGGTGGTAAGTACGGCCAGGCGGTCCTGAGTGAGCTCATCACCTGGCGATGCCTGGCGATATTGGCTGATAGCAGGCGCATTCAGGGGGTTCCGGCTAACGGCGGTTTCAGCGGCAGACACCCATTGGTCTTCAGGTAAAAGTTTGATGGAACAGGAAATTCCTTCTCCTGAACCTCCTGAACTTGATTCGTCTTTTTTCATATCAATTGTTAATTAAAGGTAGAAACTCACAACTCTGTACGATTGGCCCACCGGCTTCGATTGCAGGAAAGGCCGCTGCGATAACGATTCAAATGTCCCCCATTTCGGAATGAAGCGGTATCGATAATTTTATGGATATTCTGGGCTGGGAATAAAAAAAGCACGCTTGAAGGGGCGTGCTCGCAGAGTTGCGGTATAACCAATGCGGGGTGTTATGAACTTCTCGGCATCATGCGAATGCCCTTGTAGTACAGCATCAGAAGACTGGATTTCAAAAAGTTACCAGCAATCAATACGACATACAAAAAATGGTCATTCTGGTACGGCAATGCCATGTAGTACAAGAAATCCACTACGGCAATGAGCAGATAAATGCTCAATATCCCCAGCACAAACCAGGAGTCCCTTACGGCGAGTATGCTGCGCCCAAGATTCTGGCGGTAGAGCACCGTCAGCGCCCATACCGAGAGCATGAACAGGTATGCATTGTTGACATAACCACCATAGCTGTTGTAGCCTTCCAACCCTTGACGCCAGAACGTGTTTGCGATTTGGAAAACCACAAAAAACACTGAAGCTATTTGGACGAGTCGGGTAATAAAGCCGATATCGATGATCCTGGACAGGAATAATCCCAGCATCACAAACTCGACGGTGATGTAGGGGTAATCCAGGAAAAGGTTGTTGCTCATGAGCGGTGCCGTAATGGCCGCGACCAGCTCTATGAATGAGATTGAAAGCAGGAAACCCAGGAAGTAGCGGTATTTCCCGGTCCAGGCGCGTCGGTTCCGCAGCGCCTGGACCGACAGGAATAGCCAGACCGCTGTGAGCAGCCATCCCGAAAACCGGTACAGAATGAGTTCAGATGACATCGTCGGGTATGTTACGAGCCGGGAGGAGGCGTTTTGGAACCGGGTCCGCCCCCGCCGTCGGAGAAAGACCAGGCACGCCGGCCCAAATGGATAATAAAATCCCAGTCTGGCAAAACGCCGGAGGGCCCCCTGACATCATCTCCCACAACCGGGAAATCGTCAACGGTCAGGGCCATCGTGCCCGGTTCCTTCCCTACCATGAATACCACTCCGGTAGCTTTGGGAAAACGTGTCGCGTTGAATCGGCTGTTGGGGTCGGTATTTTCGTTCGTGACGCCCGCTTGTTGGACCGACACCTTTGATACGCTCATCCGATATTCATTGCCGGGCGGCTTCCCTCTTGTGGCCAGGACTAATTCTGCGTCTTTCAGGGATGGTCGTGCGCCAGGCGGTTCGTCCACCAGTAGTGCACGTTTGCCGGTTAGTGCGGTAGCTAATTGAAGTAGCTGATCAACCGAAAAACGGAGGCCCAAATTCACCCTGCGTGCATTTCGAACGCTTTTCATGCTATTGAAGCGCTTTAATCTGTCGATTGCATTATCTGGTCTTGCCATGTTTTAATTTTTGTTTAGGATTGGATAGAATTGGGTCAATGCTTTCAGGAACTCATCAAGAGGGAGATGTGTGGTCTCTTTGGACCCTTTTGAAAAAATATAATCAAACGATCTGAATGGGTCGAAAACCCGTACCCGGCCGTCCCGCAGCAGAAACACGTATTCCTGGCCAATATCGAAGAACCGGCAGATCAGGGCGGTTCTTGGTTTTTTCTCAAAATATTTAATAAAACCTTTCTCGATGTCGTCGGGTTTTTCCAGGCTATCTACCTCTACCTGTCGGATCGATCGCGCAACGGTCCGTGCGCCGATCGCCTCAAGGTCTATCACATTGCCCAGGTCGTTCCCAAGTACGGGAAGGTATTTTAGGCCGTTCTCAATGGCTGAAATATGGTACTTGTTGCTTTTGGAATTCAGGAAAAATGACGAGTAGTCGCCACCCGATCCTGCGAGGTACATTTTTATGTTCCTGTCAAGCGCCAGAATGTTATTGAAGAAGTGGAATCGGTTATTGATCAGTATGGAAACATTGGTATTTGTCACATTAAACTCGTAATCAAGAATTTGATGAGAGGGAGCTACATGTGTTACTGCCAGGAAATCGCCTGCCATAGTACCGGGCAACCCATTGATATATTTCCGGACTAGCTTTTTCGGGTCTCTGTCTGTAACTGCTGGCTGAATCGTAGCACTTCGGGCCCGAACTGACCTGTGATAAATAATCCCTTTAAACCAGCCTGCGAGTGAAAACTCGGGGTAGGCGAGATAATAGGTACGCCCCTGAAGTACGGGGAAGGGGTCAAAAACTTTGATCCATTGCATTACCTCGGAAGTTGTAAGCTGTTGTTCAAGCGCCTCTTTTAATACGATGTAATGCTGGTCCCCGCCAATCCCCCATGAATAGAGCGTGATGGCCGAAGTTCCAATATTGCTCTGCAGCCGGGCGAACGAGGGCCTGCTGGTGGCGGGCGGGGCAACAGGGTTAGCACCTGGCGCGTTAAGCAAGTCGTCGACGTCGTCGAGCGTCTTGGTATTTCCGATAAACTGGCCTGCGTCTTCGGTTTGCCAGTTGCTGTCGCAGAATAATGGTGGGGTTTGGCCCGGCTGGTCGCGGATATAATCGGCCCTGAGCAGGTCGCATTGCTGCAACTGGCGGTCTGTAAACATTTCGAGGGACGCCGCCCAGCACGACTTACCAAGGACCTGAGGAATGAGGGGAGTACTCATCTGTTTTATGGACTTAGATATGGAGGATTTATACTAATCTCATTTCCAATGCCTTTACTACGGCTTCCGGCGCAGAATTGACATGAAGCTTTTCATAAATGTGGTTTACATGCGTCGCCACGGTGCTGAACGAAATCCCACAGTTCGCTGCGATCATTTTGTAGCTCTGGCCTTTCACCATCCATCCCAGGATTTCCCGTTCCCGATTGGTAAGACCCACGAAAGTCTGCTCAGACTTTACGAACTGATTCTGGAACATGGCAAGTACCCTGCGCGAGATAGCGGGCGACATGTGCGCACCGCCCGCGTACACTTCGCGAATGGCCTGCACATACACTTCCGGATCGGGGCTCTTTACGATATAGCCTGATGCACCCGAACAAATCGCCTGAAATATCTTCTCATCATCCTCAAAGACGGTCTGAATGAGCACCTTCACGCCCGGCATGGCGTTCCGGATATCAATCAGGGCTTCAATTCCGGACTTTTTCGGCATCTGGATGTCCATCAACACCACGTCGGGCTTATGCTTTTTCGCCATGTATACGGCATCCCTGGCATCGGGGAAGCTGTCTATCAGCCAGATATCGTCGGTAGCCGACAGGTAAAGTGCCAACCCCTCCCGCAAGTTCTTATTGTCTTCGAATAGCAATACCTTGATCATCGACGATATCATTAAATGGTGTATCGAAATTCCGGGAATTTCCGCGGATAAAAAATCCCTAATTTTAGGGATGGCAAAGAACTTCCACGCGGGTGCCTTCACCCGGCCGGGAATGCAACAGTAAGTCAAGGCCCGACTCTTCCGCCCGTTTTTTAAGATTGGAAATCCCATTCCCCTCGTATTCAAGACCTGTGTCAAAACCTTTTCCGTTATCTTCTATTTTTAAGAAGAAAGCATCGCTGAGGCGGTTTAATCTGATCGTTACCTGCGTCGCACCGGCATGCTTGACAACATTGTTGACGGCTTCTTTAAATATCAGGTAAATATTCTTGCGCTGTTCCATGCTCAAATGAAGGTCGTCGAAGTCAACTGCCGCCTGAAATTCAAGCTCAATGTCGCTGGCAGCCGTCACCTGGGCAGCGAAAGAGTGCATTTTGTCGATGAGCTTCTGGAGGGAATCGTTTCGCGGGTTGATGGCCCAGACGGTGTCCTGCATCAGCTCTACAGATTCCTTCGAATTACTGATGATCCGGTCCAGGATGGGTAAATTATCGGGGGAAGCATTTTTACGCAGCAGTTCTACAAACAGCGCAATGCTATTGAGATTGGAACCTACTTCATCGTGCAGATCGGACGCGATCTGGTTTCTCAGGTACTGCACTTTGAGTTTCTGACGGAAATTGTACAGGCTGAAAATATAAATCCCGACGCCCGCCACCACCAGCACATAAACGGTAAGCAGCGGAATGAACCACCAGGCGTTCCAAAATGCCGCCTCTTTCCTGATCACGAAGCTACTGGTTTTAAACACCTTTCCATTTGCATCCAACACGCGAAAATGAAGTTCATAGAGCCCCTTTTTGAGCGTCTCATAACGCATTGCGGGATAAATAGCGGGAATCCATTCGGTATCGATCGGTTCCATTCTGAACGCGTAAGAGACGCCCGCCAGAGGGTATTGGGGTAGCTCAAGAAACAGCTCATTGACCGCCTGCCGCACATAAAGAGTATCCGGAAGGTGCTCGTACTGCTCGCCATTGATGCGGCATCCGCTATCTGGCAAAGCACCGGCCGACAGTATCTCGTGACCAGCAAAGAGCAGCAATATACAGCTCAGGCCCAGCATAGTATGGATGGTTAGGAAGGCGAATGGATTCCCTATCAAATTACAAAGATTCACCCGCCGACCACCGCTGTAACCTGATAACTTATTAAGCGGTGCAAACCTTCAATTTGGGCTGAAGGCATTTATCTCACCAATAAAAGTTTTGCCTCCGACAGAGTATAGGTTACTGAATACTCGTTTTAGTTTGATAATGCAATGCTCGCCTATTGAAGCGTGGAACTGACAGACCGCATTAAAATACAATTTGCACTCAATGAACCGGAGAAAATTTCTTGCCTTATCCGCCACAGCTTCCTTGGGCGCCGGGCTTCAAACGGCACGGCAGCCCTCTCCTATCCCGATCATCGACACGCACATTCACCTCTTTGATACAAACCGCTCACAGGGTGTGCCATGGCCTGATAAAACAGATAAAATTCTCTACAAACCTGCGCTTCCTGAACGTTACAAAAGCATTGCTGTACCACTGGGAATCAAGGGCGCGATCGTCGTCGAAGCGAGTTCATGGCTTGAAGATAACCAGTGGGTACTTGACACTGCCGCACAGGATAACATCATCGTCGGGGTGATCGGCAATCTTGAACCGGGCAAAGCAGGCTTCGAAAAGCAGCTTGATCGCTTTCAAATGAGCAAGCTTTTTCGCGGAATCCGGTATGGAAACCTTTGGGGGCATGATATTGCCGCTCGATTGGAGAACCCCGGGTTTGTGTCCGACCTGAAATCCCTCGCACGGGCAAAGCTTGTACTGGACACGGCGAACCCCAACCCTGCACTGCTGGCCGCGGTGGTAAAGCTTACAGACCTTGTACCCGATTTAACGGTTGTAATAGACCACCTGCCCCAAATGCAGGTGCCGGAAGATCGGGCGACCCAAAAAATCTGTGAGACCCACCTGAAAGAGATCGGCCAACGACCGCGCGTATTTGTAAAGATCTCAGAGGTTTTACGCCGGGTCGACGGGCAAATCCCGACGACATTGGATTTCTATCGACCACGATTGGACGTGCTCTACGGAACCTTCGGAGCGGATCGGGTACTCTACGGCAGTGACTGGCCTAATAGCGACCAGTGGCTCCCCGTTGAAGCCGGACTTAACCTGGTCCGTCAGTACTTTCTGGAAAAAGGCCACCCAGTTGCCGAAAAGTACTTTTGGAAGAATTCCGTGGCGGCATATCATTGGCAAAAAAGGGACAGTATGCAGCCTTAGCTTTCCTGGTATGGTCTGTTCCAGACGACACTTTAGGCTAAACTATTTCAATGGAAAAAATCTTTTCCAACTGCTTATGGTTGACCCATTCCGGCGTCGCCTTCATGATCAGATTACGCAGGCCAATCGTAAACCTGTTCCGTGCATGCGCCACTTTGCCGATGCGCCAGCTTGTGTCGACAATGTGGTTGGCTTTTGCCATCCTGATAGATGGATACTTGCGGATCGCATCTTCAAGCGAACATCGTTTCAGCAACTCACCCAGCACATAGGCATCCTCGATTGCCTGGCATGCGCCCTGTCCAAGGTTCGGCGTGGTGGCGTGGGCTGCATCGCCTATCAGGCAGGCACGGCCTGTACTCCATTTCCCCATCGGTTTCAGATCGAAAATCGGGGAGATGATCCATTTCGAAGTGGGTGTAGCTTCAACGAGCTGTGCCGCCAGTGGGTGAAAATCTCGTAAAAAAGGAAGAACATCGGATTTTGCCTCAGCCAGGTCATTATCAATCAGCAGATACCAATACACTTGCCGGTCGTTCAGCGGGACAAAGCCAAACCGTTTTCCTTTTCCCCAGGCCTCGTTTAGCTCATGATGGTAGCGGTCGGGCAGTTCGTAATGGGCCACGCCCCGCCAGCAGTTTTGCCCGGCGTCCCGCAGCTGGCCGTTTTCAAATAAAGCACTTCTCACCCGGGACCGCAGACCGTCCGCGCCTATCAGGTAATTCGTTTGGCTAATGGTGCCGTCCTCGAACGATAGCTGGAAGCCATCTTCCGCTTCACCAACGGTTTTCAGTCGTTTGTTCAAAACAATGTGATCTGCACCAACGGCGTCGACCAAAACCCTATGAAGGTCCGCGCGATGTATCGCAATGTTATGCAAACCCGATTTTTGTTCAAACTTGCGGAGGTCGTTGGTCGATAGGTTACTTAGGTCGGGGCGGGTAAGGTTCATGACCGAGATGCGATTGCCGAGCCCCACTATCTGGTCAGTAATTCCCCATGCTTTAAGCGCCTGCATGGCGTTATGGGCGATAATAATACCGGCGCCGACGGGTTCCAGCCCAGGGGCCCCTTCATAAATGCGGAATGGGATGTGTGCTTTCTGTAATGCCAGGGCTGTGGTCAGCCCACCGATTCCCGCTCCGATAATAGCTACTTCCATGTTTTATTATTGGTTGTTTGTAGCCGCTAAATTCGCTTGCGGGTGGTCAAAAAAACGTTCACTTAAGTTAATTAGTGATCCGCTTACGGATACGGCTCAGCGACTGGGGCGTGATGCCCAGGTAGCTGGAAATGTATTTCAGCGGTATTTTCTGAACAATCTCCGGCATTTTATTCAACAATCTGAAGTAACGCTCCTCCGGTCCGAAGAAAAGCAAGTCCTCGATCCTGCGCTTCGCTTCCAGGAAACAAACGTCGGGGATTGTCCGGCTGAAACGCAGCCAGAAAACGTCACTATCGATCAGATGTTCAAGATCGCGCTTATCAAATAGCAGTACCTCCGTGTCCATCATCGCCTCGACGATAAATCCCGACCGCTCTCCCGTAAGATAACTCTCATAATCCCCGAAGAAATCACCATTCACCTGAAGGAGGAAACTGATCTCTTCCCCGGACTCCATCACGCAATACGTTCGTAGTGCCCCCTCGGCAATGTACCCCAGCTGATTGCAAACCCTGTTTCTTTGAAAAAGGATGTCGCCCCTACGGCAAAGCCTTCGTTGCGATATCTCCAAAAATTCGTCCAACCGCGTCTTTTCCAGTCCCAGCCTTTCCCCCAGATTAATCACCAGCCGTTTCGTTTTCGTGAAAAATTCATTTGCCCGTTGGCACACATTGCAGGCGCACAAATTTGCTACAGTGAAGATAAAGCCAGAATTGAAATGCAAAACCCTAACCCGCAGGTTTTATCAAATATCACGAAGTAAACATGCGCCAAAATTTTTTGCATGATTATTTGGGAAACCAATTGGTTGCATATATATTTGCAACCAATTGGTTTCTTATTGAAAAAAAAGTCAACAACTATGAAACAGAAAATCTTGTTTGTGCTCTCCCTTCTCACGGGGCTGATGTTTATCAATGCGGGGCTGGATAAATTCCTGCACTATATGCCCGTACCGCCGGATTTGCCGGAAAAAATGGTGCAAATGGGGACGGCTATTGCCGAGATCGGGTGGCTGTTGCCGCTGGTAGGGGCCGTGGAAATACTCGGGGGCGTATTGCTGGTAATTCCCAGGACCCGGGCGCTCGGAGCCATCGTGATCTTGCCCGTTCTGACCGGTGTTTTACTGACCAATATCACCGCCGCGCCGTCGGGCTTACCCATTGTCGCCATATTCATCGCGGTGATCGCCTGGGTGATCGTCGATAACTGGGGAAAGTATTTGCCCATCGTATCCAGGTAATACGCCGACGGTAAAGTTATCTTGCACAAATTTTACCCGTGACAATACGATGAGAAGAGACATTTTCCAGGCCATTGCCGACCCGACCAGAAGAGCCATAATCGTGCTGATCGCAGCGCAGGCTATGACGCCGAATGCGATAGCGGAGCATTTCGACACGACGCGCCAGGCGGTGTCCAAGCATTTGAAAGTACTCACCGAATGCGAGTTGGTGCAGCCGCAACACCGGGGCAGGGAGATTTATTATCAGCTCGAGATCGACAAAATGAAAGAGATCGATCACTGGCTGGAACAGTTCCGAAAGATCTGGGAGAGCCGCTTCGAGCAACTCGACAACCTTTTAGAAACCCTTAAAAAACAACAGCAATGAATCACAACCTTCAATTCGATTTCCTAGCAGACAAAGAAAAAAACACATTGACGGTACGGCGTGAATTCCGGGCCGGCCGCCGGCTCGTTTGGGATTGTTATACCAAACCAGAACTCCTTGATCAATGGTTTGCACCCAAGCCACTTACCACCAAGACCAAATCCATGGATTTCCGCGAAGGTGGCCACTGGCACTACGCGATGGTTGAGCCGAATGGCACCGAATACTGGGGCTGGACAGACTATATCAACATCCAACCAATCGATTACTACACCTCAACAGATGCTTTTTCGAACGCAGATGGCGAAATCAACGAAGCCCTGCCCCGCGCCGAATGGGTTGTGACGTTTACTGACAAAGGTGAAAACGCTGTGGTCGAAACGGTGGTAACCTACAAGTCCCTCGAAGACCTGGAAACGACGCTTCAAATGGGCATGGAGGAAGGCATGCTGGCGACCTTGGAAAAACTGGATGAGCTGTTGGTCAGCTTGACTGGCGTGCAGTAGATCTTGCCTATAACTAACGCTTACATTGCCCGGTTTAGGATTATTTATCAAATAAAAAGAGGCTGTCGGGGTACCTGAATGGTCCTGCCCGACAGCCTCTTACTTGACGCGGTAGTGCTTATTTAATAGCGAATGCTTTCACCGTATTGTGGAAGAAAGTCGGAACAAACAGCACTTTCGTTTTAGGATTATATCCAACGTCAGCCGAGTTTATTTTTTGAGGCGACGTATCGCTTTTGAGTTCTGTCGTTCCGTCGGCTTTAACATACCAAACCTTCCCGGCCCACTCAGTAACGATATAGGTCTTTTTTCCTAAGCCTGCGATGCCGTCAATACCACCCGAAACCTTCGCAATGGTGCTGAGCTTCTTGGTTGCCGGATCCAGACTCAGCAGCGTGCCGTCGCCGTTACCGATCAATAATTGATTGTCTTCAAACAAAAGTCCGTTGGTACCTTTCAGCGGGTCTCCTTCCAAAACGAGACTTACTTTCCCGCCATTGATCGCCCAGACTTTACCATGACCGGAATCTGTGATGTATACCACTTTTTTTTGGGTGTCAATCGCAATGTCGTTCAGAAACTTAGCCCCCTCGATCGGGTACCGGTTGAGAATTTTGCCTGTCGCCAGATCTATTTCCGCGACTTGCGTCATTTCGGTAACAAATAATTTATCCCCCAATATGCCCATACCTTTGGTCGAATTGAGGCCTTCTGCAAATTTCAACTTGATAACCTTGCCATCCAGGCCCACTTTCGCAATGTAACTGTTCTTGTTTTCCAAACTTGGGCCACTATTGATACAGGCAACATACAGAACATTTTGACCCGGTTCGAACAAGACACTTTCAGGTGTTTTTAACGTCGTATCGGTTTCCCAAACCGGCGCTAAGTCTATTGTTTGAGCCTGACTGGTAGTTAGTGTGCCCGCTACCAGTCCGGCAAGCATAAAAAGCAAGGATTTTGACATGAGTAAATGTTAATAGTAATAAGCAGGAAATAATACCGGCCCTGCTTTTCCCGGTTATTCTGTTTAAGTGAACGCGCGCCTCCCAATTTAGCAAAGTTGTTCAGGAATAACACTATTTATTAAACCCAGGCCAATGACATACGCCTGGTGTCGACGGTGGCGAGCCCCACTCACTCCTCCGACTCTTCCCGCCGATCGCTCAGTGTTCCTTTATACTTTAAAAATTGATAGTCAAAAGCGCCAGGCCGTGCTACCTACCACTTGAAATGCAGCAACGAAACGCCCTGGCGCGGGAGTTGCATCTCCACGGTTGCATTGCCGTTCTTGGGTTGTATCCATTGCGGCGAGGTGAGAAGTTGCAGTTGGCCTGCCTTTTCCAGTTGCCCGATCTGCTCCGCACTGGGTTGCTTCGGCGAGCCCATGGCTTTCCAGGCTTCGTAGGAATTGCTGTTGTCTTTATCGATCCGGTAGTGGTAAAGCATCATTTTTTGGGCCGGCAGCCCTTGTACCGACACTTTCACAGTCGCATCCGGCGAAGGCACATTGTCGTCGTGATAGTTCCAGACCATCACTGCCGCCGAAGTCGCGCTTTTGGAAGCAATGCCATTGATATCGGCCTCTTTGCGAACGCTCTCGTCTCTTACTCTTTTGAAATCGTAAGCGAGGTTTTGCTTCACTTCCACGCGGTTCCCCTCCATCATGCCAAACATCCTGAACACATTCAATACCGGCTTGTCGACGCCGTTGGTAGCCAGGTCGCGGAAGCCGCGGAACCAGGCCTGATCTTCGAATTCGAAGGACCAGCTCACTGCGCCGAGTAAATTCACGCCCCGGGCCTCCGCCAGCTCATACTTCCTTGCAAACGAAGCCGCGGTGTAGCTCGAATACATCGTACCGTTGCGGTAGGCATTCTGCGGGCTTACGTCCTCCGAGCAGGCCGCACATCCTTCGGGATCTGATTCGCCAATGATGATCGGCAACTTTTTGAGCGCAGGATAAGACGCTACGATCTCGAAACCCTTGTCGAGGTCGCGCAACTGCGTGCCCATGTTCATCTGCACGTGGCCCTCCACGATTTTAGGTGCGCCTTTGGCGTGATAGGTTACAAAATCGATCGGCGTGCCGGTTTTGCCGGTGACATAGTTTTTGCCGCTGGTGACGTGGTCCAGGAACTTTCGCATAAATACTTCCGACTTGTCCCAGGACGGGCCTGTCACTTCCGGGCCGCCTATTTTAGCAGTGGGCAATGCGCGTTTCACGGCGTCGGCGGTGTAGTCGTATAATTTAATGTATTCATCCACAGTGCCTTTCCAGTAGCTGATATTAGGCTCGTTCCATAGCTCCCAGTACCAGCTCTCCACTTCCTTCCGGCCATACCTTGCCACCGAATGTGTTACCCATTGGTACACAAGTTCGCCCCATTTCTTGTAATCGTTTGGCGGATAAGCCCAGCCCAGGTAAATGTCGTTATAATTATCGCCCGGCTTCCAGTGGTGGCGGTAGGGTTCCGGCTTACTTGAGAGCGCCTGAGGCATAAAACCGATCTGCGCGATGGGCTTCATGCCTCTTTCAATGTAAGTATCGAAAATCTTATCGACGATCTTCCAGTCGTACACCGGTTTGCCCTGCGCGTCTTCGGTATAGGCATTGGTAGAGCCCCATTTAAGCGCAGCCTCGCCATCGCCGGTCACAAGCAGGCTGTGCGCCCGCACAAACACGGGTACTTTGCTGAACTGTGAAATTTCCGTCAGGAGCTTTTTGCCATCCTTCATATAGGTATAGTTCGGCTCATCGTACCCGAAAAATGCCCAAATCGGTTGCATAGGAGCTTTTACCTTCGTCAGGTTCACCTCGATCGTGACGGGCTGTGACTGGCTGAATGAAGGGGCCGACAAGGCCGTACACAAGGCCGCATTGAACAGAGCAAGCTTGGTCTTTGTAAAAAACATGAGATATGATTTAAGCAAAAAAATTATTATTGCGGACTCTGTTTAAGTTGAGTGATCCGCATGTCGGAGTTCCTCCTTCGAAAGCACTTTCAGGTCGGGATATATCGATGTCGGCAGCTTATTTGTCTTGCCATAATTTTTCCAATTATTAATATCTGTATATCAATAATTTAAATTGTAAATATCTAGTAATGGCGAGATAAGTTGTCTACCTTACAAGAATGGAAAACAAACATGTGATAGGGTCGGTGGTTTCGTTGCTAACAAGCCCCGGCAAAAGGTTAACTATCAAGAATTACTTGAAGCGCATTTACTATTGTGAAGAAATCGGTGACTACGACCAAAAGTTGTTGGCCTTTTTTGAAAGGGAGCTAATCCCGGTACCTGTAAGATAACTTACACCGCGTTTTACGCTAAAAAACGAGCCATGGCGATATTTGCTATGGCTCGTTTTTTTTACAGTTAATCATTGTTCATCAGCCGACCGGCCCCATCAGGATCCAAATTTCGTTCCTGGCTCGGGCCATCCGCATTTCGGCGCAGCTCACGGGCGGGCCAAGGCACTAAAAAGCACTAACTGTCGGAACCTTCCACCGGTTATGTGACCATAGCCAGTAAGTGGGCGCAAGACTGATACTTTTTTCAAGAAACCGGTAGTAAGCCTTTGTGATGCTCATGGGAATTACCCGGTCTGTATTTTCCATCGATTTGAAGGTGAAATCGTAGCTGAACTGCGCGTTTTTGTGGGATTCAACGTATACCACCGCCGCGTCAGACGATGCTGCCATTCTTTCCCCGCCGGTTTGAACAGCAGTGTCCTGATCCAGAAACGGGATATGAAATTTGTCGTTGCCCGGAGCAGGCCGTTGATCTGCAATAACGACCAGCAGGTTTGGGATCGCAGTCTGTCGCAATAGCGACAATGCCTGCCGGTAAAAACCCTTCTTGGGGATCAGCCTGACACCCAGAAATGACCGCAACCTGATCATCAGCCGGTCTAAGGCCCCGCTTTTAATAGGCGAATAGGCAGTATAGACCTGATAATTGGTGACTTGTGGTAGGTTGATCAGATACTCCCAATTTCCATAATGTGATGCAAAGACGATAACCTGCCTGCGATCTTTATATAATCTTTCCAGTACCTCTGGATTGGTGTAGGTGGCCAGACGCTTTCTTAGCAAAGCCGGTGCCATATAAAATAGAAAAGGTTCGAGCAGCAAATCGCTCATGTGGCGGTAATAAGCATGCATCAACTTGCGGATCTCGCCGGCTGATTTCATCGGGAAAGAACGCGTCAGATTCTTCCGGATAACTGATTTCCGGTATTTCAGGATATACCGGAGCGATACAAAAAGTAAAAAAGAAAGGATTTTTGTAAACCAGAGCAGACTTTCGCTAAAAAGCGTAGCCAGTATCCGGACCGGTAATGCGGCCACCGTTCGCCACGGCCGTCCCATCAATGAATTTTGGTTGGATTTCATAGAAAACACCGTCTAAAACAAAAAAATCCTCCCTGTTCGGGAGGATTTTCTCGCTTACATGTATGGTTGATCAGATAACGTTCACGTTAACTGCATTTAGGCCTTTTCTTCCATTTTCAACTTCATAAGACACACTGTCATTTTCACGGATGTCATCATTGAGACCTGACGTATGTACAAAAACATCATCTCCGCCATGTTCCGGAGCAATGAAACCAAAACCTTTGGCGTCATTAAAAAACTTAACTGTTCCTCTATTCATAACTTTATTTTAAAATATTTACCAAATGTAAAATAAAATTTTGAAAATAAAAAACGAATTAAAAATATTTAGAATAATATTTCATTGCGTACCAAATATCACTACCTTCAACATAGTTGTAAATCTGCCAGTTACGATGATGCAAAACCTGCTCGACATCCATTTAAACCCAGACCTGTTCGGCATTCGTGAGAACTGTTTGGATAAGTTACGCCCTTCACAAATAGAGCGGCTGGACTTTCTCATTCAAAAGCACCCCACCCTGCTTTCCGGGGATTTTTTCCTGCGGTCGACGTCCCGGAATGGCACTGATTTTAATTTCCCTGATCATGAAGATGGAGACAAGGAGGTAATTGCATGGTCGCGTATTTCGGACGGCCGCGAAATTTTGTGCGCCATGAATCTGGCCGAGGAAAATTATGCTATAGTATATGTTACTGTGGACGACGGAATACATCCGGTGGACAGCACCATGAAGTGCTTGTATGCTTCTGACCTGAGTCCGGCCGAATTAAACATTGAGGTAAGGAACGGGAAGTCAATCCGGCTCACAATACCCCCACATGCACTAGTGATCTATTGCTGAATCCTTATCATCAGCTTTCCTTCAATGCGAAACCACGTCGCCATACACCCCCTTACTGCCTGGTAATAACCAAAGGAAAAAACCGACGAGCCCAAGCAGGCCGACATTGCAAACCGTAGCCACGCGGTAGGCCGAAACGAAGTCGGACACATCTGGATGCGGCCCAAGCTGCGTGAAAAAGATTCCGCCTGTCACGCCGATGCCCAGGGCAATGGCGGTTTGCTGAAAAGTCGAAAACGTCCCGGAAGCAGCGCCGGCAAGCCCGACCGGAATGTTTTTCAATGCCACCGCAAGCAATGAGGGCAATACCGACCCACAACCGGTGCCATATATGAAAAGGACGAAATACAGCACATTCCGATTCACCTCCGCGCTTCTGAGAACAGCAATGTGCAACAGCAAAGTGACGATCATGACCAATATGCCTGCCTGCAACACTTTCTTGCCATATACAGGAACCAGGCGCACGGCAGCTAACGATGCCGCGACATAGCCAACACCCTGACAAACAAACAAAATGCCAGTTTCGCCAGAACTGAAACCAAGACCTTCCAGCAGCATGACATTGATCAGAAAGTACGAATCCTGGACCATGAAGTAAAACAGCACGATCGCCATGCCGATATTGAAGTCCCTGAAACCAAACAGCCGCACATCCAGCAATGGCTGACGATCATTGCCCAATTTCAGTTTTTGATCTCTTATAAAAAAAACAAGCAAAACTGCACTGCCCGCCAGCATTCCGAGACACCACCCTGGCCAGCCCAATTCCCGTCCACGTATGAGCGGGTACGTGAGGCACACAAGCGTACCTGTAAGCAATGCAACACCAGCGTGATCGAATGCACCAGCCCGAGTGGGCGCATCGCGCGGCAGAAATAACCATGCAAGCAGGACCGCAACCAGCCCGATTGGCAGGTTGATCAGAAAAATAAGCCGCCAGCTTTCCGGAACAAATTCAATTTCGGGCAGTATTCCACCCAGGAACTGCCCGATGACCGACGCGCTGCCCGCGACGCTGCCATAAATCCCCAATGCCTTCGTCCGCTCGCCACTGCCCGGGAACAGTACCTGAATGTAATTAATGCCCTGCGGGATCATGCAAGCAGCACTTACGCCCTGGAAGAATCGCGCGACGTTTAGTTGCCAGGCCGTTTGTGCCAAACCGCACACGGCCGATATGACCACAAACATGAACGTAGCGACGACAAAGATCCTTTTTTTGCCAAAATAATCGCCTGCCCGGCTACCGGTGACAAGAAAAACCGCATAGCCCAGCAGGTAAAGCACAATGACGAGTTGAATGTCGCTGTCACTGCCGCGAATACCCGCTTTGATGGCCGGAATCGCGACGTTCACGATAAAAATGTCCATGACGGACAAAAACACGGAAATAGAAATAATGGCCAATAGCGACCATTTTGAAATTTGTCTGTTCATTGCGTTGTTGGATGATCTCAGGCCCGAAAGCTTGGATAGGCATTTGTTTTGGGCCAAAAATCAAGCGGACAACACTCGTAATCAAGTAGTTTATAAAACGATACCAGGTATGACAGACCATACTATTAATGTGGATCAATCGATTACAAAAGACGATTTCTCATCTTTTTGGAAAAAAACAATACGATGAACATCGCCCTGGACATTATCGGCGGAAAATGGAAACTAACGCTGCTGAACAAGATACGCGAAGAATGCCCGATGCGCTTTGGTGTATTGCGCCGCAAGCTGCCGCACATTACCCAGGCGACGCTTACAGCCCAACTCAAACAGCTCGAACGCGACGGAATCCTGATCCGCGAGGCTTTTGCGGAGTCGCCGCCCAGGGTCGAATACAAACTGACGGAGATCGGTAAGAGCCTGATTCCCATCATGGACGCACTTTGCGCATGGGGCGAGGATTACCAGCAACGCATCAATGCTTCTTCAACTTGATAATGCTTTTTAGCAAAGAGTCCTTCCTACCGTCGGGCAGCACATTGAATTTGATCCACAGCCGGTTATCGCTTTGGTACACCATTTCTCATTCGTCTATTTTTTGGTGGCTTTGCGGATCTTTAAGGTAAGCGCCTGCAAAGATCGTTCGTAGGACCAGGTATAGGCGTGCTTTTCACCGGGTTTGTCGTCCATCGCAGAGGTCGCCGCACGGGCTCTACGTCGCGCCCATCGCCGCAGGAAATGATGGCGGGCGCCAGGGTAAGCAATAATGCAATGGAAGTCAGGGATGGCCAATGCCCCTATCTACAGCATTAAACCGTTTAATAATATTTCTAATAAAAAATGTAACTACTTTGGTATTATCGATACGTTCTGCGCTTCTACACTTACCAGCCTAATCCTTCATGATCAATGCGACCTCCGGTTATACTTTGTGCGTTTTCAAATTCCAGTGACGCCTACCTCTCACAACTTGAAAAGGAAAAAGAGGCTATTTCGGATGCATTGCGGGAAAGACAGGCCAAAGGACACCTTTTGCTGGACACCGATGGGCGTACCATCAAGAAGTTACGGGACCGTTTGCTCTTGTATCAACCTCAGGTAGAGATCATTCATTATGCAGGGCATGCCAACGGCAGTCAGCTGCTGATGGAAGACGCGACGATTTACGGGGCGGGACTTCTTCAATCGATCCGGTTGCAAAAGAACCTGCAACTCGTTTTTCTGAACGGCTGTTCCACCCAGGAGCAGGTTGACCAGCTTCTCGACGCCGGTGTGCGTGCGGTCATTGCGACAAGCATCGAGATCGGCGACGACACCGCCACGCGATTTGCCGAAGATTTTTACACTAAACTGGCCAAGGGACATTCCATCGACGAGGCTTTCAGGCTGGCGACGGAGGTGGTCACGGCCAAAAACAATGCGTCGGTAAACACTTCGGACAATCCGGGCCGTGGCCTTATGAGTTTGATTAAGCCACCTAATTCGGGTCCGGTCTGGGGGCTTTACCTTCACAAAAACCATCCGGAAGCAGCTGGCCACCGGTTATCGGATAAAAGCTTTTATGAGCTGCACATCAAAAGCCAGATCGACTCGAAGTTCAATACCTCCGAAGATGCCATTCTCGCCGCGCTCTACAATGTACTGATGACATTCAGCGACGAACTCCCGATGTTTGAAGACCTTGAAAAGAAATATGGGGAGCAATGGGATCCCAGAAAATTCGATGTCAGGGAGGTCAAAAACGCGATTATCAATAGCTTGCCCTCTCCTATTGCCGAACAGGTCCGAAAACTGCTGGTTACCGAAGATGAGCCCGTCGCAAGCGAACGGCTGCGGTTTTTGATCAATACCTACACCGTGATGGCCGATCTTCTGCTGTTTATCATGTTTTCCCAACTATGGGAGGCGCTGGTGCAGGGAAAGGTGCCAGTTCTGGAAGATCATTTAAAAGAACATATCAGTGCGTTTTTCCTGCTCAACCATCAGGATAGGCAGGCCTATGACGTTATCCCGCTTGTCAGGCTTATTCACGATAAGCTCAAGGCCCACGACATACCATTGTTCGTCAACGAAATGTCCCATCTGGCCGACCTTATGGACGAAAAGGACAGCGAGTTCTTCGGGGCGTACCTGAATATAACACGCATTAAAAGCAAGTACAGGGACCTGGCCGCCATGGAAGACCTCGACGATCGGGAGAGCCAGCAGGATTGCCAGAAAACGGAGGTCAGCCTGTGTGTCATTTTCAAGGAATTGGGCTTCTGCGCGAGGTATAAATTCGCGACCATTAAAAATATCTATATCAATAAAAAGAAAAACCAACCGGCCGTTTACCAGCATAAAATGGTCAAACTGGATTATGTACTGGTGGGGTTTACCGACAAAATGGAAGACTTCGAAAATTTCACGGATTCTAATTCGGTAGTGATTTATAAAATCGAGAACAAGAACCTTTTTGCATTCAATTTGTACCCGTTTGTGATTGATATGAATGCATTGATCAGCGAAAAGCTTTCCAAAATATATTTCTTCTATAATTATGATAAAGGTGCTACGAATGCCACGTGCACTTATAACTTCATTAAAAATATCAATGAAAAGAAAGACCGCCTGCAAATTCCCGCTTTGCCTAATTTTTTGAGGACGAAGACCGATTTAAAAATATCACAGGAAGAACTGGAAACCATCGGCCCGGATATTCTTCATAGCGTCGAAGGTTTTATTTCCTATTTCAAATCATGACACATTCACCGTTCAAACTGCTGGACTCATTTGAGAAAAATGAACGCAGCGCATTTTTTGAAAGAGAGGATGAGATCAGGACCGTATACAACTATATCCACGAATCCAATATCGTGTTGGTGAACGGTCCGCTTGGAACGGGAAAGTCCAGTATCATCAAATGCGGACTGGCAAACTGTTTCGAAAAAACCGATTGGCTTGAAATATTCGTACGGCGCTACGACGATATCAATATTTCACTGCGAAAAGAAATTAATATTAAAAACAAAAAGGATTTTCCGCTCGATGCCGATATCCTGGACTGTCTTAGATCGCTGTATTTCGATTTTTTTAAACCGGTGTACCTAATCTTCGACCAGTTTGAAGAAATATTCATATTAGGGAATACGGAGGAACAAGAGACTTTTTTTAAGGATCTCAGGAGGTTGCTCGACGCGCGCGATATTCCGTGCAAGGTAATTTTCATCATGCGCGAACGGTACATTGCCCAGCTGCAAAAGTATGAGAGCATTGTGCCGGAGATCTTTGACAAACGAGTGCTGATCGAGCGAATGACCGACAAAGACATTAAAAACGTCATTAACAAATCGTGTGAGCATTTCGACATAGAAACCGACGATGCCACCGTCGATGGGATCGTGAGGAACCTAAAAATCGACGAAAACCTGATAGAACTGCCCCATCTTCAAATTTACCTCGACCGGCTTTGGCATAAGGCCCCCGGCCCTCGCAAAAGTTTCGGGAGCGGGTTATTGGCAGAAGTAGGGAACATTCAGAATGTGCTCAAACAATTTCTGGAAGAAAGAATTGAGAAGACGATCTTGGAAGTCTCCGCGGAATACGAGTCGGTCAACTACAATACCGTGAGGGACGTACTTTATTGCTTTGTCAGCGACGAAGGCACAAAACGTCCGCAAAAAATGGAGGATGTGATTTCGAAAGCTGCGCCGCTGGACATTGCCACTGCGATCGTCAAATCGCTGGCCAATAAAAATATTCTCAGGCTGGACAAATACGGTAAGAACGAGGCGGATAGCATTTATGAAATCGCGCATGATAGTCTTGCCAAAATCATATACGACAAGTTCAGTCTCGAAAATTCGCACATCGCGAGAACGATCAAGACCATTAAAAACGCGTATCTGAAATACGAGCAGTCGAACAGGATTTGGTTTTTAAGGTCGTATCTCGACCGGAATGATTTGAGGGATATCAAGCGTTCGACCAAGGACATCAGAGAAAATGTTGCGCTGAGCAAGCAGCCGACGAAAGAAGAATGGAAATTCGTTGCGGACAGCAAGCGCCGGCTCGCGACTATATATGGGTTGAGCTATGCCGTTGGGGCCGCATTTATTTTGATTGTACTGACTTTTCTGACCGTGTGGGGTTCGGAAAAAAGTACTCGCTACCGGCTCCTGATTAACCTTGCCAAATCAAAAACGCAGCAATACATTCTCTATAAACAGTACGAAGAAAATAGCATATTGCCCGGCCTGTTCGGGGATGCCATGTTTGAGGAAATCAAGAGATATCCCGAACATGAAAACCTGTATTTTGCTTCCATATTTAATGTCGAACCGATCACGGATATGGCCATCGCACATGTGGGCGGGGGCAAAAAGCTGATCATTATTACTGGCCCTAATACGGTAAGCCTGTATAACGAGCGTTTCGGAACACTGGAAAACAGGTACAATCTCGTCAGACGTGGGTGGAACAAAGCCCGTTCGAACCATGGGATCGGTGTGGCAGTTAACAGTCACGACACTACCCTGGTGAGGGTTACATACAACAGTGGCAAGATGCTGATGATGAAAAGGGTCATTGACAGCATCAGCGACGGCGAATCGTTCCGACTAACCTCTGACGGGATTCTGAGCGACAGCACGCAATCGCTCTATGACATCGACAACGAATATAACTATAATTCGCTGAGGAGGTTCCCGCACGACTCTATGATCGCCATTTCGGACAATAAGATGGGAATAAGCCGGCTGTTCTGGACCGGCAACAAGAAGATCGAACCGAGCTCCCGCCTTCTTCCTGAGACAAAGGTGCGCTTCCTGCTGCCACTGGACGCAGAAGATCTTGAACATTTGAGAAGAAATTCGAGTATCAGTGCCAAAGAGGATTTGTGGACTTATCTGGAAAACGAATACCTGACATCAATTGACAGGCTATCCGGCTCCTTCTTTATGTCGGGAAACTCCGGGTCGCTTGCCAACCTTAAAAGCATCCTCGAAGCTTTGGTGAGACAGGTGGAGGGAAGGGACAATTTCGAGCTCTGGATGAAGCTATCGAGAAAAATCAATGCGGATGGCAACCAGGGTTTAACCGACGTTTATCTGGCTGTGCGTGGTAATCTCGAAAGGAAGGTCCAAAAGCTGAGAGAAGACGAGCGGAATACACTTTTTTCCTTTGTGCGCGCGCAATCAAAACGCTATGCGAGCGACGACCATATTCTATTCTTCGAAGACATGCAGGAGAAGCTTCCGAACGATCCGTGCCTGAATCACTACCTGTCGATCGTGTACAACAATGCCTCCTGGTACCGGCTGTTCGATGGGAACTTTAAAAAGTCGATCGAATATGCGAAAAAAGGGACTGCTGTGGCTGTTACGCCCAAATCGCGCCTCGATTACATGTATGTGAACCTGGCGCACGCGTATCTTCTATCCGGTAACATTGCGGAAGCCCGCCGCTACTACCAGCAATATGCTGCTACACGAAACTCCGATGAGGAAAACTGCGCTTATATGGAAGGCACTGGCTATAACCGGGATGCTATGATCGACGACCTGCAAACATTCTCCGGGAAGAAAATCATCCCCGATTCGCTTAAAAATGATGTGGCTTCGATCATCAATATGCTCAATGCCATCGAACTGCCCGATTCGGATGACTGACAGCCATTTTGCCCTCATTGCCAGATGTTTTGGGTATTTACCGTTAAATAAAAGATGAAATCTTCGTAGACAATTTTGTATAAATTGAAGACTGCTATTTTGTCTGATTAATTCTTCCGTTTAACAGAACTTGTTATGAGATTCGACACCCTTTCCCAGATAGAGGCGCGCTTTCGCGCCGATAATGCTGCGTCCTTAAAAGCCTTTTCTTTGCCGGTTCCTAACGAGAATTTAACCTTAAACGGAACCGCTTTCACCCCGAAAACCACGGACTACTTTTTCGGAACGGAGCACCCAAAGCAAAGGATCGTGCTCCATTTCACTGCCGGAAATCTTCGTTCTGACATGCAGAGCCTTACCCAACAGAGCCGGCACGTTTCGGTTCCGTTTGTGATCGCCCGTGACGGAACGATTTATCAATTGTTTCCATCCAAATTTTGGTCGGGACATTTAGGCGAAGGGGTAGGTAACAAGAAAGGTACCGGCAACCCTCAGGATAAGGCTACCATTGGTATTGAGCTTTCTAACTACGGCTTTCTGGTACCAAAGGACGGCAACCTGGAAACGATCTATTCCCGCATCAAAGATCCGAATACCGGCAAAGTCAGCGCTCCTGATCCGTACTGTCCGATCGATAACAAGCAAGCTTATGTCAAAATCGACAAACCGTTCCGCGAGCAAACCTTTTACCCTTCCTACACCGCTGAGCAGATCGATAGCCTCATTATCCTGCTCCGCTTCCTGACCGCCAAATACAATATTCCCAGAGAGTTTTTGCCCGAAGACAAACGGTACACGACATTTAACGAGCTGGTTAATTTCAAAGGCATTGTGTCCCATATCAACTACCGTTCAAGCGGAAAATGGGATGTCGGGCCGGCTTTTGACTGGAAGACGGTCATCGAGGGCGTGAAAGCTTCCGAGTTTGTGTCAACCGCACCTTCTGCCCGGAGCCTGGAAAGCGTTATAGAAGACGAATCGGAAGTAGACGCACTGTATCCGCAGAGCCGCGATTTGCTGGAACAGGAAGAAGAAACGACTGATAACGAAGGATATAACCCAAATGACTTTGAAGACAAATCCTTGACCGACGATAGTGCTGCCAAAAAACCTGAGCTCTTCGCATTACTGGTCGGAATCAACAATTACGCGCGTGTCAGAAAACTTGGTGGGTGTATCAATGATGTGAACGCCGTCGAAAATTACCTTCGGACCGGAACGGATTTTAACGTTAACATCAAGCGGTTAACCGATTCGGAAGCGACGCGAAATGGCGTTGAAGATGCTTTCAAAAACCACCTGGGCAATGCCAAAGAAGGCGATACGGTTTTCTTTTACTATTCCGGGCATGGTACGCAGGAGGAAGCAGACGACATCTGGGACGAAACGGACGGCGGGCTGGAATGTATGGTCTGCTACGACGGGGGCACCACCAAATACTCTCAATTCCTACTGACAGATAAGGAGTTGCGTTATTTGATCAATCAGTTATATCAAAAAACAAAAGCCCATATTGTCACCATTTTCGACTGCTGCCACTCCGGGGATAATACCAGAAACGGCGCGTTGATGATGGCCGGCAGCGCGGGTAGTGAAATAAATGAAAGACGTGTAACAAGCCTGGAAAGAGGTTCTCAGTTTTTCCCAAAAAGAGAATGGAGCGAGTTCCTTTTCAGCGATACCATACAGGAGGCGGCTATCAAAGGAAAGAAAATCGCAGAGTTCCTTCCGCAAGGGACCCATGTTCAAATGGCAGCTTGCGAATCCAACCAGACAGCTCTGGAAGTGGCCGGCGCGGGTGTTTTTACCAAAACTTTACTGAAAACACTGACGGACTGCGGGAGCAACATTTCCTATAACAACCTCAGAAGCCGCGTACGCCAATATATGCGGGCAAGTTACGAACAGACGCCCCGCGTTTATGCGCCGTTTATTGCAGATAAGTTGTTGGGAAGCGGTTTTCTTAATCGCGCTATCGATCCGCAAAAAACGATTTGCGAAGCGACTTTTAATCAGGCAAACGGCTGGCAATTAAATGTGGGCGCTCTTCACGGGGTGAAAACCGATGCTATCATAAAACTGAGTGATCCAAAGCAACCTGAAACCGTTATCGAAGCCAAAGTTAAAGAAAACGGGGTTTTTATAGACTACACACAAATTGCCGCGGATGGCCTTGACAGGAATACGATTTACAAAGCGGAAGTAGCCGGATTGCTGACGCAGGAATTGAAGCTCGAACTTGACAACCGCGATGCCACGCCGGAACAAGCAGCGGCGCTTCTTGATGAGTTGCAAAAGAACGCAAGCGGCGGATTTTCGTTTGGCGGCGAACCGGCCGGGGAGGAAAAAGAGGACAGCAAGTCGTCGGAAATGGCGGATTATACTTTGCACCTGAATAGCGGTGAAGCTTACCTCACTTTACCGGATGATCCGTTCCGACCTTTAATCGAACCCATTCCCTTTATCGGTGATAACAGGACCAGCGAGATTATCGAATCGATCCAACACATATCGCGGTGGCATTTTATCAAAAATCTCCAAAACGAAAAGATTCCTCAAGGCTTTCCTGCCAATCCGCTGAAAATTGAACTGACTCAAATCGCGGCGGATGGCACTGCCAAAACAATCGATATTTCAAGCGGCAGGGCTACTCTGGAATACGAAAAAATCGGGGGAAACTGGGAGGGAAAAATACAGCTTTCCATCACCAATACCACTGAACAGAACCTATATATATGTGCGGCCTATTTGGGCAAGGCATTCAATTGTTTTCTGGAATTCCTTCCACAAAGAGTGCATTTATTGGAACCCGGCAAGTCGATATTTTTAGGCCCTGATGGCTCCGATCAGATTGATTTGGAACTCGGGACCGTCGAGAGGGAATATAATTGGAAGGAAACGGTGGAGGCTATCAAATTCATTATCAGTACGACAGAATTTGTAGCAGAAGCACTTACGCTTGAAGAGCTACCAGCGCCACGGACGTCCGATAAGACAAGAGGCTTCGTCACAAAAGGATTAGCAACGAAGAAATCGGTGCAATTCACTGGCTGGACTACCCAAACCTTAAATCTCGTTTTCAAAAATCCTGTTTATAATGTTATCCCGACAGATGTTTTGAAGACCCTACTGGAATGGGAAGAAACGGCATTCTTCGCATCGGGACTTTACTGCGACATTGAAACAGACGAATTCGGACAGCCAACGATTTGGAAATTAAAGGAAGGGATTGTTGTGCCGGAGGATGAAAAAGGCATTTTAGACGACATAAAGTTATTCCTTGGCAACAAGATCGAAACCGCGCAGCGCAATAAGCGTTACGACAACCTGAAAAAAGACCCGACGCGCATACGCATAGTAGCAGAGGGGGATTCCTGGTTTCAATACCCGATCCTATTACAGGATACCCTCGACCAGCTTTACAAAAGATATGCGATTAAGAGCTTTGCAGAAGCAGGAGATACGCTTTCTAATTATCTCAAGAAAAAAGAATATCTGAATGTGATCGGCGCAGAAAGCGCAAGGTATTTCCTGGTAAGTGGCGGGGGAAATGATGTATTGGGTGAAGAATTTCAAACCTTTTTGAGAGACAGCCCCGATACAACCGACACAACGTCCAAGAAATATTTGAATCAGAATTTCTTCAAACAGCTTGACAACCTGGATGCGTTGTATACGGAAATGTTTAAAGAATTGATCGCCAAATATCCGGATCTGCATATTCTGGTTCACTGCTATGACTACGTGTTGCCTGTTGACACCGCCTTGCCTGAAAACAAGAAAAAGTCAAGTTGGAGCGGCAAATACATGATTAAAAAGGGCATTGCACCCCAGCTCGAACGGGAAAATCTAATCGTTTACATTCTGGATGAATTTGCGACAAGATTGAAGGCTTTGGTAGAAAAAACGGAATTCAAGAATAATGTGACGTTTATAGACACGCGTAAGCTGGTGAAACGGGATAAATGGTTTGACGAGATCCATCCGGTGAATGAAGGCTTCGAACTCGTAGCCGCTAAGTTTATTTCGGAAATAAACAGGATTGAAAATCCGGTGCCGGCCTAACGATTTCTAAAAAAACAGGTGCAGCATTTATTCGGGATGCTGCACCTCATTTAACTTCAAACTCATAATTAAACTAACACATAATATGCAAAACATTGACCACTTAAAATACCTTAAAGATCTGGAAATCGGTGACTTAAACGACACATTTCCCGCACCGAAAGACCTTGAAGCCAAAGACCTGCCGACAACCGAAGGAATAGAGCAATCGTTCATGAACGCCAAAAGCATCGTTTCATTCGTATCCGAAATAGATGGCCAGCGACGGGACGATGTACTTAATTCAGTTTTATTGGCACAACTGGCAGCAAACAAACAATTCCCCGGCGATGACCAGAGCCTCGAATGGTATGAAGAATTCGTCAAAGTCCTGAATAACATTGGTTGGAATATCCAGGGAGCTGAATTTACTCATTTCGAATCCAAGGATGATGTATTCGAGGTCGAAAACGTGATTATCGACATCTTGCTGACCGCGTTTGGAGGCACGTTTATCAATGTAATCACCAAAACATTGAATGCCATAAAAGGCCTGGCGGACAGCAGCGGCAAAATAACCGTCTTTGAGAAAAATACCCATTCCCTTTCAAAAGGCGCCTTCCAGATCGGCCTCGCTAAACAAGAAAACGAAGCAGTCTCCTTGCAGATCGGGACTTTCCTGATCACCTCTTCCAATGAAATCAAAAGGATACTTTTCTTCAAAACGACCAAAGACAAAACCAGTCTCGATTACTGCTCACGTACCGGCACATTGAACGAGGGTATTTACGCAAAAATCCGCGAATCGGTGGTGGCCAAGCTGGGTGGAAAGGTGACGGAATTTATTGCGGAGGTGGAGATTTGAGAGGCAGAGCGTGTCAGTCCCGGCGCATTTGGTATTGGTGCGCATTAAGCGTAAATTAGAATTATCAGCAGTAAACCCCGATCTATCCTATGAAAACATTATTTGCAGGAATCGCGCTCCTATGGGGCTGCATCACCATTGTATCAGCTCAGGATTTTTACCTGCCTGTATCGTCTAAATCCAAAACGGCCATTGCGTCGTTGCACCGCGCTTCGGAGTTGTATTCAAATATCCATTTCAAGGAAGGAAAAGTAGAGCTCGACAAAGCCATGGCCGAAGACCCGAATTTCTTCATGGCCCACATATATGCCGTGCAGTACGCATCCAAAGCCGAAAAGCCAGCGCTGATCGACAAAACGCTGGCCCTCGATGCGACGAACCTTAATGAGGCTGAGAAGATAATGCGCGGACTGATCGTGAAGTGGCATGAGGATTCTACTGCGAAAGCTGCTGAAACGATGAACGCATTGATAGCCGCCTATCCGGAAACGCCTCAGGCACTGGAATGGGCTTCGCTGCATTCTTTTTATACCGATAAAAACCTGGACGGCGCATTGGATTACTCCGAGAAACTTGCGAAAATGAGCCCGAAATATGCCCCGAATTACAACATTCTGGGCTACCTGTATATGGAGAAAAAGGAAATGGACAAAGCAAAAGCAGCTTTCGAAAAGTACATTAGCCTGGCACCCAAAGAGCCCAACACGTACGACAGCATGGCCGAGTTCTACCTGGAGAATAAAGATTATGCAAAATCTGCCGAGTATTATGACAAGGCGGCCGCAATGGGGCTCCCCGGTGCCAAAGAGCGCGCCGATAAAGCCAGAGCTATGATCAAATAAACGGAGATGGTCCACCCTCCCCCACCGGGCACAATAAGAACCGGTGGGTTAATTACAAGACCGCATTGGCACAAAACGGGAAGCGGGTGAAACTCCGCTTCCCGTCAAATCATTCTGAACGAAGGGATTGAACCGGGTTAATGGAGGTTACGAAAAGTGTTTTTAATATCAAAATCATAAAACCAACGGCGAGTAGAAAAAATAGCCAGAGTGCCATTGCTGCAAAGGAAATGTTGAGATAATACTTCCACATTGTCTTCATTACCAAATCAATCAAAAAGTACCCGACAACCCCACCCACTAATCCGGCGATGGTTAATAGAGAAAAGTATTCATAATTCACTATCGTAATGATATTTCCTGTCGTTGCGCCAAGTACCCTCCGAATGCCGATTTCCTTAGTCCGCCTTGCGATATTAAGCGACGCCATCGTATACAAACCTGTTAAAGAAATGAGCAGCGAAAACACAGCAAGACATCCCACAATCTTAACCCCATTCAAATTGACCCTGTTTGCCGATTCCCTTACGACATCAATGAATTCAAACTCATATAACTTTTCAGGATAGTTTCTTTTCCACTGCGCCTTCGCCCACCTCTCTACACTTGACATTTTCGATGGATCACTGCCCAGTATTGCATATCTATATGTGGCCGGGGATGTAAATCGCACAACCAAAGGACTTACGGCTTCAAAAACGGAATGGGTATAGATATCATCCAAAACTCCGATGACCATCAACCCAATGCTGTCGCCCAATACAATTCTCTTACCTAGGGCACCATCCCGCCAACCAAACTGCCTGACGAATTCCTCCGTCACCAAAACAGACCCTTCACGGTCGGTTTCGGAACCTATTTTAAAGCTTCTTCCTTCCATCACCTTCATGCCTAATGCTTCGATGTAATTCTCACCTACATCAATTTCCTCCACCGATTTCTCCACATCACCGAATCTCGCAGTCTGTGCATAGGCACCTTTTGAAATATGATCTTTTGTTCCGGCGATGAACTCAATATCCTCATTACTAATCATAGAATTCTTAAATACTGCATAGTCACCTGGCTTATCCAACGTAATACTAAGAACACCAGAAGTAGAATAGCCCAGGTTGTAGTCTGCTTGAAATTTAGAATTCCCATAAAAGGCAAATGCGAAGACAACACCGAGCACGGATAACATAAACGTTGACCCGAGAAGTAAGCGATTAAACCATCCGCCAGTGCGTAGGCTCGCTTTCCCTTTCAAGATTAAAATCGGTTTAAAGGAGCTAATATAAAGTGCCGGATAACTGCCAGCCATCACTGCCGTGGAAAGAAGCAATGTGATTAGGAATATTGAGAAGTAAAAATCATCAAAATACCGAATCTCCAACTTCAAAAATGGCCACAAACTATTATATACCGGAACTATTAACTCCGCAGCTGCCAATCCCACCAATAGGGCCACCATGCACAACCCCAGGTTTTCCAAAAAAAATTGGCAAGCTATCTGCCATTTGCTGGCACCGAGTGTCTTTCTGACCCCGATTTCCTTGAGACGGGTGCCCGCGAGTGAAATCGACGTGTTTGTAAAGTTAAAACATGCCAGTAGCAGCAGGAGGAACGCGGTGATATTAGGTACTAAAACCGCCTCGTTTGGAATGCCATATCTCGTCTGCTGCCAGCGCACCTCGGGTCTGCCAACTGACTTGTTAGCCATATCGGCAAATTTTTGAAGATAGAAACCCGACACCTTAGGCCCGTGACGAACATCGTTCTGAATTGAAACAAATCTTTGCAACTCTTTTTCTACGTACGACACCAATTGTGGATTGTCTATCCTCAGAAAGGTAGTGTTCCATTGCTCCCAGCTGGAAGTATTGATAAGCCCGCCAGCCGATGAATCCTCCAAGTTACTGTAAAGCAGAATTACATCGTTTGAAAAGCTGGAATTAAAAGGTTGATTGGCAAATACGCCTGCGATGGAAAGAAACCTAGCCGATCCGTCACCGGACAGCAATACCTTCCTGCCGACAACATCGGCTGTGCTAAAATATTTAACAGCAGCTTCCTCGGATATGAATATTTTGTTTTTATCATGCAAATCTGATGCTACACCCGACAATAGCGGAAAAGTGAAAAGATCAAAAAAACCCGGGTCAACATACGCAAGATTGGATTTGAATATGCTTTCTCCGACCTTGACTTCCTTAGAAACTGGAAAATATCTCACCACTTCTCCCACTCCTCCCACCGATGTCCGTATTTCCTTTGCGAGGGCCATAGGCGCGACGCCGTAGTCAACAGTGTCACCAAGTGCAGTGGAGCGGAATTGGATCCGGTATATTTTTTCGGAGTTCAAATGATTTTTATCCCAATCATGTTTGAATTTCCAATTGAAATACCCCGCTATGCAACAAGAAATTGATATTCCAAGTCCAAGGATATTGATAAATACAAAAAGCCTGTTTCGATAATAACTGCGAAATGCAATTGCGGATATGTTCTTAAACATATTGTGTCGTGATTATCTGGATTAATAAGACAAAGGAAAGGAAGCTGGGCTAACGCACAGCATGGAAACCACAGCTTCTCCGGCGAGCTATTTGCAGGATAGGCGAAGCCAATTGCCTGGAAAACAAAGCCCAGCACGTAAAAAGCAATAGGAAGAAACCATGACGATTGTGACCAGCTGTATGCAGCTGGGTCAAATTAGCTCTGAATCATCTGAGCTGGGAGAGATAATTTTTAGATTACTAAATCGAAGGAAGACAATTAAACAAATATAGGTCGGGGGAAATATCTTGATCTTTTGTTCCAGTAATCTGGAAAGGGTGTTTAAAATTGCCGATTGAACGCGACCAGAAAAATAGATTATTGCCCTTACCTTTGCTCGTCGTAAAGCCCTATACGTTGCTAGTTCAGTTATTGTTTTTGCAACAACAGGCATTTCAACTCTCTGGACAGAAAAACGTGGCGAAGCCGAATACACAGCGCCAAGTGAAGCCAGAAGACCACAAAACATGGTTATCAAAAATAACCAATTCCGAATTTGCCCGCGTTCTCCTGTGACCGTCGCCTTCATGACCAACCTAACTTTTTCTTATTCAGATCAGCACCTGAATGCATTTTCTCAAATATAGAAAATTTACGGTGAACATAAGTTATCTGTCACATTTGGCGCAATTTCAATGACAACGCATTCGCCTCCTGGATAATCTGGGGCGGAAAATTATTAATGGCAAGAATCCTGATCGCGTTGGTCGTGTTCAGCACTCCCGGCTTAATTTTGTAGTCAAAAGCAATCTGATCACCGTCAATGATTTCAGTAAAGTGATAGAGTTCGTAGTTTTCAGACAGAAGTTCAGTCAATTCCCTATCGTGTGTTGAAACAAATACCAGATTACCGTTATCATGCAAATAATTGAGTACTGACTTACTAATGGCGATGCGTTCAATGGAGTTAGTGCCTTTAAAGATCTCATCCAATAAAATCAGTGCCGGCTTACCGTTATCACTTTTGCCAATTAATTCCTTTAAAACCAAAACTTCCTCCATATAGTAACTCTTCTCATCGAGCAGGTCATCCGCAATTCGGATAGACGATTCGACACGCATAAATGGCATTGCAAACTCTTTTGCGAAACACGTATTTAATGTCTGCCCCAGAATTGCGCTGATTCCGACTGTCCTGATAAAAGTGGTTTTTCCGGACATGTTTGAACCTGTCAGAAGCGCCGACCTGCCTTTCAACAAAATATCATTAGAGACACCATTGAATAATAATGGATGATACACACTTTGGGCGATCAGCCCTTTACCTGAGGGGTCATGCGTGATGTTACAAAAATATGGGACGCTTTCACGCATGGCCAGTATCGATAATGCAGCATCCGTTTCACCAATGAATCGGAAAATGGTTCCTATTTCTTCTTTTCTGGTTTCAAGCTTTTGCAGGCTCGAAAATAGCACAATGGGTTCCAGTAAAAACAATGCTTTGATCAATTCAAAAAGATAGTCAACCAGTTGTCCTATTTCGCTCTGCAACCTGGCTTCAATCTTGAAAATCAACATTTGCGGGAGTATTTTTGCGAGTGAAGTTATGGACGCAGAAACATCGCCATATTCCTGAAACGCATCACTTGCAAGTATTCTACGCGCCGCTTTGTGCATGATGAGCAGCTGCGGAATGGAGCTGCTGTACTGGTAAACATTGCTCTTGTTCCAATAATGGATACCCATGTTGATTGGGAAAAGGATGATCAGCAAGACTGAAATCTTTGGAACGAAGAATGACAGGATAACTGAGATCACGGCAAGTGCCGCGAGAAGTTGAATGGCCCACAGCCACTTCGGCTTTTGAATATGCTCCCCCTGAAAAAGCGAAGAAATGTAATAGGCATCGCGCTCGTGTAGTTTCGAAAGTTCTTTGGAAACGGTCGCCCTCAGCGATGGACTTTCCTGCAACGTGTCGATCCGGTTTTCCAATCTCGCCGCACGTTCACTCGTTGCCGGAATACATCGAAGTAAATAGTACAGATACTGTTGACCGGGGCGCGACAGCGTGCGATCGATAAATCTGAATACATCTTCGAGATCCAAATCCCGGAAAGTCCTGTCCGAGATCACCTGAAATGAATTCCTTGAATCAGCCCGAAGGAAAAACCTTTCTATCTGGCCGAAATTGAAAAACTCAGTTTTTATTTTCGGGTCAATTTCCAGATGAACTGCGACGTTACGTTTTGATAAGTGCCAGGTGTTATGTCTACAAAAGCCATTCTACCATCGAACAAGTATCAATTTAGGCACATCCCGTGCACCTTTCCCAAATTTGTGTTAAACGGATTACGCTCTGATATGCAATAAGCGCCCGGTTGCTGTTGATGCAGCTAGCCCGAAGGACACAGCAAACTTCGTATTTTCGGGTAATGCCAACCCATTAACCCAGACCATGCGCTCAGAGGTTTTAAGAACAACCGGGAATTACCCTGATGACGCCCCCCGAAACACTCAGCAGGGTTACAAACACCGTTGCAGGCCGAGGTATTTTTTGATTTCGATCAAGATGGATGATCGTGCCAATATTCTATTTTTGGAGGAAAGTAAAATACATACCATATGGAAATTAACGCAGTATCCATCCGCCCGTTCATCGGCGCTACCGATTTCGAAGTATCCCGCGCATTCTACCGCGACCTGGGCTTTCAGGAAGTAGTATTGTCGCCCGACATGTCTCTTTTCAAAACAGGAACTTATGGTTTTTACCTGCAAGATGCATTTGTCAAGGATTGGATCGACAACACCATGGTCTTCCTGGAAGTGGAAGATGTGCAGGCCTTCTGGGACCGGTTGCTTACGGTCGATCTTTCATCCAAATACAAAAATGTGCGGCTCGTACCCATCCGCACCGACTATTGGGGCCGCGAATGCTTTGTTCACGACCCCTCCGGCGTGCTGTGGCATTTCGGCGAGTTTTTCGCTAAAAATTAACCCGCAACAAGATGCAGCAATCCATAAACGTCACCGAGTTTCATGGGTTAAACCTCGAAAAATCAATCAAACGCATTGTGAAATTTTCTAGTGATTTTTCGAAAACGACTTTCTCAATCTTAAAATCCCAGAAACGGTCCGTGCCTCCTGTGAAGTCTGCCGCGCTTTCTTCGTGCAGATGCAGCTGTACCTTACCCGACATTTTCAGGGTTTCTCCATTGCTGAAATCCACAAACAGCAGGCCCGCCTTCGGATTTTCATAAAAATTGCCCAATGTGTTAAACATCGAATTACCCTGGTAGTCGGGCACACGCACAACGTCCGTTCTTACCCATTTGACAAACCCTGGATTTCCTCCGCGATGAGACGCGTCCAGATTACCTTCACTGTCGGAACTGGCTACGAAAAAAGTATCGGCCTGGTCGATCCATTTCCTGAGATCCTGACCGATCGATGGCCCAACAACATCTTCGTGAACCAGTTCCCTTCGTTGGATATATTTCGGACAATTAGGATATGCCTGCTCAACCTCCAACCTCCAGAGGCTGCCCTGCGGATAGATGCGGCCATTGACCCGAAACCGCCTACGGGTTGTCAGTTCTATGAACAGCAAGCCGATCGTCGCATCCTCATGAATATTTTTCCAGAAAATATCGTCTGCATTGGAATTGCGCAGGTCGGGATCGAAAAGCAGGCTATGCATATCCGTTAGCTGGACAAAACCAGGAGCGCCGGAAAGTACCGACGCCCAGACGTTGCCTTCCGTATCCTGGCTGGCCGCAAAGAAGAACTGCTGTTCGGAAACGAAGTTCGCTGCGCCTCCCGCGATGACATTTCTAACGATCGATCCATTCTGCATTGCGAAATGCTCCTCGCCCGCATTGCGCTGCACATACAGCTCGCCGGTATGAAAAACTGAATCAGGCATAGCAGCATTCCTTAACCCAGTTCCTCGATCTGACGTATCATTTGGTTCGTAAAACCCCATTCGTTGTCATACCAGGCCATTACTTTCACCAGGTCACCATCCACTACGCGGGTCATTTCCAGGTCGACGACGGCTGCATACGGGCTTTGTTTGATGTCTGTCGAAACGAGCGGTTCATCCGTAACCGATACAACCTTTTCGTACCTTGCTGTGGCTGCTTCCTCGATTAGAATTGCATTGATCTCCGCTGCGCTCGTAGGCCGCTCGGCGATGAATGTAATGTCTGAAATAGAACCCACCGGTACAGGGACCCGGACAGCCACGCCGTCGAACTTGCCTGCATACTGCGGCAATGCCTTCGTGGTAGCAATGGCTGCACCGGTTGCTGCGGGAGCAAGGTTAATACCCGCCGCTCTACCCATTCTCGGCTCTTTTTTTGACGGCGCGTCTACCAGCGCCTGTGACGCCGTGTAAGCGTGTGTGGTATTTAAAATAGCTTTTTTGATACCAATCCTGCGACCCAGGATCTCGATAATCGGACTGATATTGTTGGTGGTACAGCTCGCGCAGGAGAAGATCGACGTTTTCCCCTCTTCGGTATTCACACCGTGAACAATGGTGGGTGTATCCTTGGTCGGCCCGGAAATGACCACAAAGCGCGCACCCGCTTTGATATGCTTTTCGGCATCGGCATAGTTTGTAAACACGCCGGTACTCTCGATCACCACATCCACATTCAGCTCCTTCCAGGGCAGGTCGTCAATGGACTTGGTTGTAGTATATTTTATTTGCTTGCCATCGATCAGGATATGGTCACCTTCGAAGCTCACTTTGCGGTCATATCTCCCATAAACACTATCATACTTCAACAGGTAAACAGCATTCTCGATGCTCATCATATCGTTGATACCGACCACCTCAAGGCCTTCTGTTTCGGTGATCACTTTCAGGGCCGCCCGGCCTATTCTTCCGAATCCGTTAATTGCTATCCTTTTCATCGTTGTTTTATTTAAGCTAAACACAGAACAGTCTGTCTATTTTAAGGCAAAATTTAAACTCTTTTCAATAACATCTCTGCCATCTTCCTCGCCTTTTTTACCGGCCAGGTGTCTCGGTATATTTTGGACTCGATAATGGCCCCTTCGTACAAAAGATAGATCGAGTCACCAACAAAATCAATATCCAGGTCGCCATTACCTTCCAATGCCTTTTCTACAAAACCTTTCATGTATTGCCTGAGCTTTCCTTTATGTTCAATAATCTCCTTAGACATCAACGGACTGCTGCTGCCTATCTCCGAAAGCATATTAATAAACTTGCAACCCAGGTAATTATCCTTTTGCAACGCATATTCGAGGAAGTCGAAGCAAGCACTGAGCTTCTGGCCAGGCGCTTTCTTACTGCCGGTCCATTGTTCTATTCCCGCAAACCATTCTTCCCTACCCTGTTTCAGGTAAATCACCCCTAAGTCATCCTTTGACCCGAAGTGCTGATACAGACTCGCCTTCGCCACATTAGCCTCCGCAAGGATTTGATTAATCCCGGTATTGTTGTACCCCTGGCTGTGAAATAATCTTGAAGCTGTTTCCAGGATCCGCTCCCTCGGTCCAAGTTTCTTTGTCATACTTCAAAGGTAGGAAAGTTATTTTAAATAGACAAGTCTGTCTATAAAATTTTTACGTCTTTTATCGATTTCAAATTCGACGGTTCCTATCATCAGATACTTCCAATCTGTAACGCCCTGGATCCACGACTTTAAACAATACCGGAAGGGGCATAATGGGCAGCCTCGATGATTTGATCCACCAAATGCTGGGGGATTGCCTGACCGGTCATCCTTTTGGCCGCATACCGCCAATGCATTGCATCTATTAAATTCATATTGAATGGGATATAAAAGGACCTCCCGATTTCGTCAGGAGGTCTTGCAATGGACTAGTTGTATTTCGCGAGCCACTTGGCTTTGGTCTCGGCCCTGGCGTGAATGAATTCCAGGTCGGTACCCTCGGCCACTGCGTCGAGTGGGAACCGCAGCGGAACAGTGCCTTTTTCGAGATTTATAAGGGTCAGAACGCCGTCGGCGATCGTTTGCGGATCCATATTATACGCGGCCATCTTGCTAAACAGCGCTGTACCAATGGCGTTAAATTTGTCGGTAGCCGCATCACCATATTCGGCAACCACCTCGGGCTTGTCCGCATGCAAACCGGCTTTGGAACCGTTGTTCATTTCGGTGGGATAAACGCCTGGCTGAATGCTTACGTTTTCGATCCCGTATTCAGCCAGCTCGTCCTGCACACCTTCGGTAATGCTCTCGACCCCAAATTTTGAAGCAAGGTATGGGACCATAAACGGCAATGTGTGCCCGCTCGCGCCGGAAGTCAGGTTGATGATCAGGCCACTTCTGTTTTGGCGCATCGATGGCAACACCGCCTGGTAGGTACGGATCACACCATAGAAATTGACCTCAAACAACCTTTTGATCTGGTCAATGCTATAAGCCTCCAGCAAACCAAAACCGGCAATTCCCGCGTTGTTGACCAACACATCGATCCTGCCATGTTTTTCCAAAACTGACGCTACCGCCTGAGTGACGGAATCGTCGCTGGTTACGTCCAATTCCACGACTTCCACATTGGGAAGTGCCGCGAGTTCGCCGGCAACACCAGCATTTTTATCATTAATGCCACGCATCCCTGCGACGACAGTATGGCCTGCTTTCGACAAGGTAATAGTCATCAATTTCCCAAAACCTGTGCTTGTTCCTGTGATTAAAATGATCTTTGACATTTTGTATCGATTTAAATTTCTGATACAAAATTAGCCTGGTACCACCCCTGGCTCCATTGACATTTAATACAATGATTCTTGACAAATATCAAGGCTATTTTTTCATGACCACCTGCCTGACCCGGCTCAGGGTCTCGGGCGTCACGCCCAGGTAAGAAGCAAGCATTCGCCTCGGAACCCGGTTGGACAGGCCGGGATATCGCTCCACGAAACCCAGGTACTTCTCTTCCGCTGTGAGACTTATAGCATCGTGAATACGCTCCTGCGATGCGATGAGACTCTTTTCCAAAATAATGTTGACGAGATTCCTGAACTCCGGAATGCGGTTCACAAGCATGTCAAAATCCTCTTTCCGGATCAGTATCACAACCGAATCCTCGATGGCATCGATGCTGTATTTGGACGGCGTACCGTTGATAAGACTGTCGCGGTCACCGGCCCACCAGTTTTCCACGGAGAACTGCAAAATATGCTCGACACCCTTATCGTCAATGCGATAGCGGCGCAGGCATCCTTTTGTAATGAATGCATTGTAATGCCAGACATCTCCTTCCTGTAAGAGATATTGTTGCTTTCGCAGCTTCCGCTCAATGCAAACCGACTGGATCAGAGTCCACTCCTGCTCGGTCAGGGTAACTTTTTCGGTAATGTACTTTTTAAAAACAGCAATCATAATGCTCAATCATCTTTCAAAAACACGCTTGATATCCAATTTCTTCATTTTTGAATTAGCGTCGATGACGGTATCTTCAAATCGGGCCAGCCGGGTATGGACGCTTCATATGCCTGGAAAGCAGGGCATCATCGATCAACTCGTCTCCCTGGCCCACTAGCACACCCGCCCTGTGAGGTATAGCCCACGAAAGTTTCCGGACCAAGAGCAAGTTTCGAGCATTTTGAGTAATGAGCAAATCCTTCTTTCTGAATGGTTTTAACAGAAATCCGTAGGCCGAGTGACTTGGCGCCTGCCAGGATCTGTCCGCTTGAATTGGCTGAAAGATGAACAGGGTTATATCCCCGAACGCCCGCTTCCGGTATTGAATCTAATTAAATTGTAGCAACTTAGGGGGCACTATAAACAAAAATTCCTCCCTATTGGGGAGGAATTTAAGCTGCATTACGTGGTATGATTGATTAGATGACTGTTACATTCACTGCATTCAGCCCTTTTCTTCCATTTTCAACTTCGTACGATACGCTATCGTTCTCGCGGATATCATCATTCAGACCAGACACATGGACAAAAATGTCAGCTCCACCATTTTCAGGAGTGATAAAACCAAAACCCTTTGCGTCGTTAAAAAACTTAACTGTTCCCTTATTCATAACATTATTTTAATTATTGTACAAATCTAAAATAATATTTTCAAAATAAAAAGCCCGCTGAGAAAATAGTGACGCTCACTCTCGCCGGCACTAACTATATATTTCTGATATTGAAACAGTTAATCACATATTTTATTTTAAAAAAAATAGCAGATCCTAGCACTCCATCGGCTTTAAATCCCTAAATCCCATATGCAACGAGGGTTTCAATACTTTACAAATCTTTTGACGATTGTCCTGTCTTTAAATCGCAGCTTGGCCAGGTACATTCCCGCGGAGAGTAGTCCAATATCAATCGTCTGAGATCTGGGCAATGCGACCTCATGTTCGCCCAAAGCTTGTCCCGACACATTGATGATACTTAATGTATATGGCGTAAAACAAATATCGGTAATTACGATTTGCAGCATCTTGTTCGAGGGATTGGGCCAAAGCAGGATATTTTCTTCACTGCAAAGTTCATTGTCATCGAAGTAACATTCGCGCGATTCTAAACCATTGAAATAATGCTGCATAAAGTTTGGAAAATCGGTCGCATTGCCGGCAACTCCCCCCGCAAGCTCCGCTGCCTGTAATTTGATATCCGCGGCAAATCCCGGTTCATTGGGTTTGTTAATGACGAAAAAACGGTAGCCGCAGTTGGTGCATAGTAACGCATTTGCGTTGGATGCTGCATACAATTTTCCATCGGGGCCCAGTTGAAGCGCCGGTGCATAAAAATCCGAGATCACATAGTCGCGCTGGTTGAAATTGAGGGTATTGTTCCCATAAATAATGCTTTGACCGGATGCGATAACAGCATTCACATCGCCAGCCGATAAATCATATTGACGAATGACCTCCGTATCGACATTCGGGCCATCCTTACCTGCGATTGTCATGTTGCTCACATACAATTTGCTATTGTCCGGCGAAAACGAAATGCCATAGCCAACCCGGATATTCCCCAGATTCACATAGTTGCTAATGATTCCGGTTGCGGGATTAAAGTCAAAAAGATCGAAAGGATGCGCTGTTAAAGTGCGGGATGAACAGGCAAGCTTACGGCCATCAGGTGAGGCTCTTAAATAGCCATATTTTGCATCTGAAACTGTCCCGATCCGAATCGTATCGGCTTCACCAATACCCGCAGCCGTTATAGGAAAAACCAGGAATGCATTTGTGCCGGACTGATGTGTGATAAGCCAGTAATCTTTGCCATTTGCGTGGCGCACGGCGGTCAGCCGGCCTAATAGTCCGTCGGCAATAAAGGTGTGCTTATCAGCCACAATTACATCTCCTTTGCCTGCATCCAGCCGCATGTCAATACGGGAATAGCTGAGCTTACCTGGCGGATTGTAACTTGTATTTTCAGGATCTGTATCGATCAGGCTGAAAAGGTAATAAATCGAAGGCCTATCCGGGGATGGTACAATCAGCGCACCCTGGGAAAGCGGTGAAAACCCACGATTGATTCCCGGAGTCGGGTCACCGTCACCACTATTTGGCATTGGTTCATTTTCGCGGTTCCAAACTTCAATGGCGTCTGAATAGAAGAGTAATTGCCCTGTTACCGAATCGGAAATGGAAGCAGTGCCTTCATGCGTATCTATCTTACTGTCCGCAACGGCTGTGGGTTGACAGTTAAGTGAAAAATCAAATCCGGCGAATGCGCCGAAGTTCCAGTGAAGCGCCTGCTTTTGAGCCAGCAATGGATTACAGAACAGAGCTAGGATCAGGAGAGAACATATTTTCTTCATGCTGAGCGATTTGTAACCATTGAGCTATAAACGTTGAACGTGGTGTTGGGACGTTTAAGTATGATAGCCTCTTCTGAACCTGCCAGCTTTTACCTCTTCTGCGAGATCGCGGCCGGTCTCACTCACTACGCAAACTCGTGACCGGATTTTGCATGGCAGCTTTAACCGCCTGAAAGCTGACGGTAAACAAAGCTATGGATGTGGCTGCCACACCCGATACGGCGAAAATCCACCAGGTCAGGTTTGTGCTGTAAGCGAAGGTTCCCAGCCAACTGCTCAATGCCCACCAGGCCAGCGGCGACGCCAGTACCAGCGCAATAAGTACCGGTTTTAAAAAATCGGAAGAAAGTAACCCTACAATGTTTGAGACACTCGCACCCAGCACTTTTCGGACCCCGATTTCCTTGCTTCGCTGCTGAGCGGTGAAAGCTGCCAGCCCGAACAGTCCCAGGCAGGAAATCAGGATAGCCAGAAAGCCAAAATAGTTTACCAGCGTATTCACCTGCTGTTCGCTGCGGTGCAGGTTTTCGTATTCTTCGTCCAGAAAGTGATAGTTGAATGGGTAGTTGGGATTAAACTCCCGGGAAACTTTTTGCAGCTGAGCCAGCGCATTTTCAGTCTGTCCCGCCCGGGTTTTGACCAGCATATAGCTTGAATTGACAGGCAAATAGGTCAGTACCAAAGGCGTAATAGCCTGATGCAGTGAGTTCATGTGAAAATTTTTGATCAACCCGATGACGCGCCCTTTGCCCATCCAAAAGGTAATTTCCTTCCCGACCGGATCTTTCTCCCCCATTAACTCGGCCGTAGCTTCATTAATCAGATAGGATGAGCTGTCTGCCGCGCTTCCGATACGGAAATCCCGGCCATCGACCAGCTGCATATTCATGGTCTTAATGAAATCCGGCCCTACCGACATGGCCGTAACCGTTGTTTGCAAAGCGGGATCTTTACCCGGCCATTTCAGGTCTCCCGACGTACCCTGGATGTTCACGGGGAGCATGCTGGTTACGGTAGCGGATATCACCGAAGGCTGCCGCATGATCTGCTGACGGAACGACTCCATTTTTTCGGCTTGCGTCACATTGCCTTCCAAAGGAATATAAACGACATTGTCGCGGTCGAGGCCCAGGTGCTTGGTGCGCAGGTAGTCCATCTGTTTCCCCACCGTAAGCATGCCTACAATCAAAAAAACGGAGAGTGAAAACTGAACCACGACCAATGCCTGACGGAAAAAAACCGGCCGTCCCGAAGACTGGAGCTGGCCTTTGAGAACCTGCATCGGCTTTAATGCGGAGAGGATCAGGGCCGGATAACTCCCTGCCAAAAATCCTGTAAAAAGCAACAGGCTCGCGACACCTATCCAAAGAGCCGGATCTGTGAAATGCAATGTCAGATGTTTACCGAAAACGTCATTGAACAAAGGCAGCACCAGCCAGACGAGACCGATCGCCATGGTACCGGCCAACAAGGTGGTCAGCATAGACTCGGCCAGAAATTGCCCGATCAACGCAGAACGGAACGCCCCGACAGCCTTCCGTACCCCTACCTCTTTGGCGCGTGTCGATGCGCGAGCGGTAGCCAGGTTCATGAAATTGATACAGGCGATCAGCAGGATAAACGCGGCAACGATGGAGAACACACGCACATATTCTATTTTCCCTCCGACCGGCTTCCCCATTTTATAGTCATCGTAGAGGTAAACGTCGGTAATGGGTTGAAGGATTGGCTGGGTATAGCTTTTCTCACCGGTATAGCGGGGATAAATCCCTTTGAGGTTTCTATCGGCTTGCGCTGCTGTCGTATTCGGTTTTAGCCTCAGATAAGTAAGAAAACCGCTGTTGCCCCAGGTTTTTTGCCAGGGTTGTTCCTGCTCCTTCCAATTGACAACCCAGCCAAACTTCAAGGTTGAATTCGAAGGCAGGTTCTCAATAGTCGCCCCGACTACATAGAATTTCTCATTATTGAGTTGAAGCGTCTTGCCAAGCGCATCCCCGTTGGAAAAATATTTTTCAGCTATCGCCCGGGTGATCACGATCTGGTTGGTTTGGGCTAGTGCTTTGCGGGGGTTGCCGTTGATCACCGGCAGGTTAAAGACATTAAAAAAGTCATCGGAAGCGTAATACCCTTTTTCCTTCGCAGCCTTCTCTCCCACCTTGATCAGGTATTCCATCCACGGATTAACTTTGGTGACCGCCGCTACTTCGGGAACATCTTTGGCTATGGCCTCCTGCAAAGGCCCCGGCGTAGTCCCGCCCGTGCCGATTTCCCCCGTGTTGGGATTAGTAGAGTTGAGACGTACAAAATAGATGTCTTTTGCATCGGGCAGGTAGCTGTCGTAGCTTAATTCGTTTTGCACCCAAAGACCGATCAGTAAAGCACAGGCAATACCGAGGGCAAGGCCACAAATGTTGATACCACTGTACAATCTGTGTTTGACCAAATTACGTCGTGCGGAGGTTAAATAGGACTGAATCATATCGCTAAGAGCGGGTTTGGGAAATGGGGTAATTGATTTACGCTTATAAAAAAATGGGGTAAGACAATGGATCACCTCACGGATATATTTACGTCGCGCACGGGCTAGGCCAAACTGCACCACATGCCTGTCAAAAGCTTCGTGCAGGTCTCCCTGTAAATATTCCAGTAAATGCGGGGCAACGAAACGTTCCAGCAGCCGGTCGGCCCAGCGCGGCGGCCGCGGTTCAGTTTCAGTATTCAAATGCTTTTGCTTCACAACGCGCTAGTTTACAAACCCAACAATTTCAGTTTTCCCTCCGGAATGGCCTCCCAGAGACTATTTCGCATTTGCTGGACTTCCTGCAAAGCACGGCCACCGGCTGCGGTCAGTGCAAAAAGGCGCTTGCGCCGTCCTCCTCTTTCGGCCGTAGCACCTCCCACCGAGGAAGAAAGAAAACCCTTCTCTTCCAATCGGTAAAGGGTGGTGTGTACCGCGCTGATGGTAAAGTCACGGCCGGTATTGATCTGCAACTGTTCCAATACCGGCAACCCGTACACCTTATCCGCACTGGCCGCTACCACCAGCAGTACCAACTCTTCCAACTCACCGAGTACCGTTTTTTTCATTTTTTGCTAAATGCCGATTAGATACAATATTTTAAATCAAATGTTATGCCTGAGTTAAAAAAGGCCTTTAATGCGCCCTGATGCACATTAAAGGCCTTTGCTATGTCCGTAAACGAACAGTCTGCCGTCCATCACTGGACAGATCTTACGTAGCCCCATTGCCGGTTATTCCAGGAAAATTAAGGATCTCAAAGACCTGAAACCCGCCGGCACCGTCGTGATCCCCAACAACCCTACCAGCGGCGGCCACTCCGAACAGCCCTACGTAAACCTGATCGTGGCCGGTAGGATAACAAGGATGATGAAAAGGTAAAGAAATATATGAAGGCATATCAATCGAAGGAGGTTGCTGCAAAGGCGTCTCAGGGTGGGGCTATCAAAGGAAGGATGGCAGATTAAAATTTACTTCAGAGGTAAAATCCGTACAAATCCATCATTTACGTTCTATTTTTTGAGAAACTAGCCGTCTAACATTGCACTATCAATGCCGACATCGCTCCCAAAATGGATAATCCCGATATTACCACACCACTCACCGCGAACGAAACGCCTCGGTACCGCCTCGGCGACATCGCCCTCTATTTCCTCAAACTAGGTATGCTGGGTTTCGGCGGACCTGTGGCACTCATAGGCTACATGCACCGCGATCTCGTGGAGCAGCGCGGGTGGATCACCGAGGATGAATACCGCGAAGGCCTCGCCCTTGCCCAGCTAGCCCCCGGCCCGCTAGCCGCGCAACTCGGCATCTACCTCGGCTACGTGCATTACGGCATTTGGGGTGCAACCCTCACCGGCCTGACCTTCGTGCTGCCCTCATTTATCATGGTACTGCTCCTCGGTATGGCCTACCAGCTTTACGGCGGGCTGCCCTGGATGCAATCCGTTTTCTACGGTGTCGGCGCGGCGGTGATCGGCATCATCACGCTGAGCTGCTACAAGCTCACCATCAAGTCCGTCAGCAAACTCGAACCGCAAGCTATTCGCAGCCGGTGGCTTTTGTGGGCATTCTTCCTGCTAATGGCCATCGTCACCGCCATTACTGAACGCGAAGAAGTGTGGCTTTTCATCGTGCTTGGCCTCGTTTACATGGTCATCAAGGCCCCGCCCCGGTGGTTACGACGGAACAATACATCGCTATCACTCGTCCTGCTCACAGGTACCGGCTTCTGGCACATCGACAATGCTGAACTGATCCAGATAGGCCTATTTTTCACCGAGGCCGGTGCGTTCGTCTTTGGCAGCGGCCTGGCTATTATCCCTTTCCTGCACGCCGGAGTAGTCAACGAAATGGGCTGGCTTAATGAACAGCAATTCCTCGATTCCGTCGCCGTGGCCATGATCACCCCGGGGCCCGTCGTCATCACGGTCGGCTTCATCGGTTTCCTTGTCTCTGGCTTTGCCGGTGCCTCCGTCGCCGCTTTGGGCGTGTTCCTTCCCTGTTTCATCTTTACCGTCCTCCCCGCGCCCTATTTCAAAAAGATTTCGAAAAACGAAAGCATTAAGTCCTTTGTCGACGGCATTACCGCCTCCGTGGTCGGGGCGCTCGTTGGCTCTGTGTTTGTGATAGGCAGCCGGTCGATTGTCGACTTCCCCTCGGCTTTGATTGCGCTAGCGACCGGCGTGGCACTGATTTACATCAGGAAGTTACAGGAACCTTATGTAATTTTGATTGCGGCAGTGGTTGGGGTTTTGATAAAAGGGTTGTGAAATCGAAGCGCCTCAATGGAGTTACATGCCTACGGCATTTGCAAGGTTCTGGTTAGCTACCCTTTCTACCGATATTAGATCGCTAACGCGATTCATCCTCCCCATATGGTGCCGCTAGGCACGTGACATTGGTAGCAATACGGCCGCCATCCAATTTCGAAAGCCCTTAGGGATGCAACGTAGGAAATAGGTATCAATGACACAGGCTACGGTCGACATAGGTTTTATTACCATTGCCATTAATATAACAGCATCCGCCTCGCGGCCTGGTAATGTATCTCCGACGCTCCGGTTGCCGAAAGGTGTTTTCGTCATCGTCATACAATGAATATCTGGTGGTTTTGGCCGCGTTAAGCTTAACTGCAGGCTTCGATTGATCGGGAATTACTTTACTTTTTGCTGCTGATTCTTCCCTAATAACTTTCAGATTGTTTTTGAGGTACTCATTTTCCCGTTTGACAAAAGCTAATTCGGAATTCCGTGACGCAGTGGCCATTTTAACGGAATCTGTGAGGGCTGTTAGTTGGCGAAGGCAATTAAGGTTTTTCGTCTTTCAACCGCTTTGCGATGATGCGCATTTCTTCTTCGGTCATATTGTCCTTCCCAATGGAACCAAAGCCGGAATGACTAACCTGCTAATTTTACCGATTGCTGAAACATTTCTTGCACCAGACTTTTTAAACGTGACCATCGTTCCGCGATCTCTTCGATACCCGGCAGTAACACCCCCAAAAATCTGTCGTTCACCGGCCGCTCATACGTTCCGTTCGCCACCCGATACAACTCTCTAGACAGCACTAACCGCTCCAATGCTTTTGACACAATTTTGACGTCGGCGACGTTCAAAAAATCTTCGGTGAAGTTCACGCCCCCCTGCGGAACTCCTTATAGTTTCAAGTATTTGATCATCAATACTTAAAATACGTTTTCCAAACATACGTTTCGGTGGACATATAGTAAATATTTGCGACAAAACGTATATAAGTACGTTCATATAACACAGTCTCTTTTGGAACAATAATATTCCTGTCTCCCAGCCAAGTACGATAGCAAATGCAGGATTTACTTTTTTGAAAAATCCGTCTGTCCCTGCAATGCAAAAGCAAGTCCTTTGACTGGTTGAAGAGTATTTCAAGATTTCTGAGCCTCTCCGTTTTTTTACAGAACCGCCTAATGTGTAGCCAGCAATTTAGTATCCGGTAAGTAATAAAATCGAGTAAAATTCAAGCTATGTACAGTTTGTTCTTTATGTTGATGTCAAATGAATTCGAAAACAGTGTAAACCCTGATGACCTGATGCAAGACATGAAGGGTGGGCGCCAGTCCGGTGAAATGGAAGTTCAATGATAGTAAGATTCCTTAGTTTTTTACAGTTCGTCACAATTATCTGCGCTGCACAGGAAAGTCCCTGGCAGCCTGTTACTATTTCGGACGGACTTTCGCAGGGTATGGTCTATGACCTTTTGGAAGACAAGGAAGGGTTCCTTTGGTTTGCCACAAAAGACGGGCTAAACCGCTATGACGGCTACAATTTTAAGGTCTTTACCCACGATCCTTACGATGACAGGAGTATCTCTGGCAATACCTGCACAGCCCTGTTGCAGGATAGCAAAGGAAGAATATGGATCGGTACAGAAAAGGATGGATTGAATCTTTTTGATCCTAAATCTCAGCGATTTTACCATGCGGCTGTCAGCGATAAAGATCACAGCAATGCAGGAAATTACGGTATCATATTCATTAAAGAGGATGTTAATGGTACTATATGGCTCGTAGCGGATAAGCCAGGGAAGATTTACAAAATCTCTTCATTAGAATTATATCCCATCCAATCTGATTTCTCGGAACATATCAGTCCAGTATCATCCAACCAAAAAAGTCACAAGGACTACCGCTTCAACTTTGACCACCACGCAATGGGATTTAGTTTTTCTATAAATCTATATCTATCCGGTGACAGGCACCCAAAGGTGTCCGATATACCTTACTCGTTTACTTCTACAATCCTGGAAGACGCCGATAAACGTTTTTGGTGCATTGGACAAGACAGCATCATTTGCTGGAAAAATGGACCTATCAAAACGATCATCTTTCCCAAAGGTGGAATGAGTGTCGCGAACCAGTTTTCAGACGGGACAATCGCTATTTGCAATCAACAATTTACATGGCTGTTCAAACCCGATGAACTCCTGAAGCTGGATAGCCTCACTGCCCGGAATGCCTATATGGCAATGCCGCAGACGATGAATACGGTGAATCAAATTTTCAAAGATCGAAGAGGTAATCTATGGGCTTCTACAAAAGGGTACGGGTTGCTGAAATTCAACCCGCGGGTAAAGCAATTTCAAACGTTTCTGCCATCGAAGTCACCGGCAGCTCTTTTTCAGGATTTCAAAGGAAATGTCTATATACATGCAAATTACAACCCCTCCTACCAGATCTATAAACTCAATAAGTCTGATAATTCCATTCAAAGTTTACCCTCGGGCATTGGCGATCAGGATATTTACCACCATGCCATCTATCAGGATCGTCAGCATCATATCTGGATGATCATTCATAACAATACAAAACCTGAGACGGCGCTTGTCAAGCTAACACAGGAGTGGAAAATAGTCAAGAAGTATCCGCTTCCCCTAGTTGACGAGAAAAACTTTACCTGGAAAATACATGAAGATGAAAAAGGGTTTCTCTGGCTGGGGCTCTCCAATGGTGCTTATTCGAGATTTGATCCCATTGCCGAAAAATTTACGGCTTATAGCTACCGCTCGCTTCTTCCTTTGAGCGGGTCGGTTGTAGAAAATTTTTGCATGTACCAGGATAGTAAAACGATGTGGATAGGCACGCAAAAAGGGTTGATCCGTGCTGAAAATTTTCAGGCGAATCCAAGCTTTTCCATTTACAAAAATAGCCCAAACGACAGGCAAAGTCTCAGTAACGATTTTGTGTCTGGGGCAATTAACGATCCCGCCCAGCCAGATAAATATCTATGGGTAAGTACCAAAGGAGGTGGATTGGAACGACTCGACAAACAGACCGGGAAATTCGAACACTTCACAGAAAGCCAGGGCCTGCCCAACAAAGTTATTTACGGCATCCTGTTAGGTAATGATAACAATCTGTGGATGAGTACAAATCGGGGACTTTCTTCACTGAATCCCAAATCGCTGATTTTTACCAACTTCAATAAATCGGATGGACTTCAGGACGATGAGTTCAATACCAATTCCTACTTTAAGGCGGCTAATGGAGAACTTCTTTTTGGGGGTATCGATGGGATTAACATATTTCGTCCATCGGCCGTTACCAGCAACAGAACGCCAGCAGTCACCAGATTGATTGGCCTACAAATTAACAATCAGGAAATCGAAGCAGGCGACAAAACCAATTTGCTTCCGCAAGCTTTGGGATATATTAACGAACTGCATCTTTCGCACGATCAGAATCAGCTTGCCTTGGAATTTGCCTTGATGGATTTTACCAACCCGGTTAAAAATCGGTTCCGCTATCGGCTCGAAGGTATTGACGGCGACTGGGTAGAGGCAGGTACGCACCACTTCGCAAACTATGCCCAGCTGCCGTATGGAAACTATACCTTCAAGGTGACAGGTACAACTAATGGAGAAGTTTGGAGCAAACCTGTTGAACTCAGGATCCGGATCCATCCTCCCTTTTACAAAACCTGGTGGGCGTATCTGATGTACTGCATTTTGCTGGTCTATTTAAGTTACCGCTGGAATCGAAGCCAGCTAAAACGGGTACGCTTGCAGGCGCAGCTACTGTACAAAGACAAAGAAGCCGCACGACTGGCCGAGCTGGACACGATCAAAAACAATTTTTTCACCAACATTTCGCATGAATTCCGCACACCGCTAACATTGTTGACGGGCCCTTTGAACCTGTTCCAAAAAAAGTATCCGACAGAGGAATTGATCCCAACCATGCAACGGAATCTGTTCAGGTTGCAGACGTTGATCAACCAGCTACTGGACCTGTCCAAGCTCGAAGCCGGAAAAATGCAGCCTAAGATCCAGTATGACGACCTGTCCGGTTTTCTGAACCATCTGTTTGCTTCTTTTGAGTCGCTGGCCCAAAGCAAGCAGATCATATTTGAGAAGTCGCAAAGCCACACTACCCAAATGGCCTATTTCGATAGCGACAAAATGGAAAAGATTGTGACTAACCTGCTTTCCAATGCATTCAAATTCACGCCTGGAAATGGCCGGATCAGGGTCGATGTCAGCTACCTGAGCCAGCCTTCGGATGCTGCTCCCAAGTCAGTAAGTATTGCCATTACCGATGACGGAATTGGAATTGATCCGGCTCGCCTGCCCAAGATTTTCGACCGCTTTTATCAGGTAGATGATGGACGTAAACGCGACTATGAAGGAACGGGAATTGGTCTTGCGCTGGTGAAGGAGCTGGTGAATGCACTCCATGGAACTATTGATGTAAAAAGTACTCCCGGCAGCGGTAGTACATTCACAGTGACCCTCCCTTGTGACCTCGCCACCTGGGCAGACTATGTAGCTGTGGAAGAACGCGAAAATACCTCCCATACATTTGCACAGGAAGCAGGCGACGCGCTAACGGAACAGCCTGCCACAGAAAACACCGGCGACCTTCCGGTTCTTCTTATTGTGGAAGACAACGCGGATCTTCGAAAATTTGTACGGAGTATTTTTGAAGATACCTATTATATTGAAGAAGCACAGGACGGGCAGCAGGGACTTGAACTGGCAATTAACCAAGTACCCGACGTGATTATCAGCGATTTAATGATGCCGCGTATGGATGGCCTGGAATTTTGTAAAGCAGTCAAAACAGATCTTCGTACCGACCACATCCCCGTGATCCTGCTCACCGCAAAAGCGGCCCTGGAAGACCGGTTGGAAGGCTTGGAATTTGGCGCCGACGATTACATTGCCAAACCCTTTGAAACCGATGAGCTGAAAGTCAGGGTCAGGAATTTACTGAAACAGCGACAGCTCCTTCGACAAAAATATAGCCTGGGTACTACTTCTAATGACGTACAGTCAGAAACCCGAAAGGCAATTCTTGCACAAGATCAATTCTTACAAAAGGCGAATGCCGTACTGGACGAGTATCTTTCAGAAAGCAGCTTTACTGTTGAACAATTTGCGGCGGAGATGGACATTACCGCAGTTCAGCTTCGCAGGAAACTGAAAGCATTGACTGGTCAGACGGGTATTGAATACCAGCGCAACTATCGTCTCGAAAAGGCCGCCTTGCTACTCAAAAATAAAGCAGGGTCTGTGTCTGAAATCGCCTATCTGGTGGGCTTCGAAAGTCTTTCCTATTTCTCAAAAGTCTTTCAGGAAAAGTTTGGAAAGAAGCCTTCTGAATGGACTTAAATCCATCAATACATGCAAAAAGCGTCGCTTTGTCCAAAATGAGCCAAAGAATGTCGTTTTCGGGCTAACAAATTTCACACCTGTTTTTTCATTTTTGGTACTGAAATTAACTCAGCTTCCAATGAAAAAATACCTTTACTTTTTGCTCTCGATTTTAATCAGCCACAATGCATTATCAGTCGACCGGATCTGGGTTGGGAATACCAACAACTGGGCCACGGCTACCAACTGGTCGCCCAGTGGAATTCCGGATAGCGATGATGTGCTTACTATTGACAATCCTAACATTGCGCCCGTCATAGCCGATGGCACCGATGCGCACGCATTGCGCGTATTTTTAAGATCAAATGCTACCTTGACTATTGAAAGCGGAGCCTCGTTGACAGTAACGAATGCTGAAAGACTAGTGAGCAATTTTAATGGGATTACAATAAGAGAATCTCAGCTAACCAACAATGGAACAATTACAGTTTACTTGCCCGAGCTCGCCGATGGTGGAGCCTATGGTATCATGTTTGAGGGGGGGGCCCTTACAAACTCGGGAATTATCAACGCGAATGGCGATGACGGAATTCAATTTTCTGGCGTGAATCAACTCACCAATCTGGCGACCGGGATCATTAATGCTAACGGTCAGCTTCGAGGAGTACATCAAAACCGAGATATTACCAGCATCACAAACATTTTCAATGGTGGTGTGATAAATGTGTCATGCGAAAACCTCTACACACTGAGTCTTGCGCAAGGAACGTTCACGAACAGTGGAACTATCAAACTCATCAATGGAGATGGTATAAATTTAAGTCCGGATGCAACGCTAAACAATCTCCCCTGTGGCAGGATAATCTATGAAAATCCCGTTATCCGCGAGATGAGAAATGATGGTATTATAGTGAACGATGGGTTAATGGTGGTTTTGACGCGGTTGCTTAATTACGGAAATATTACTAATAATGGAGTACTTAAATATCAAAGACTGAGGCTAGCGGTTGGTTCGACACTGACGAACAATGGTATTATCATTGAGGACAAAACGGAGCCCATTGTCAAGGTGGGCACCTCCAACAGTGCTTCGATAAAAGGTATTTATACCGACCAAAACGTCACTACGCCCGCGGGGACATTCACGGCACCTGATGGGTTTTCACCTTCAGGTCTGAACCCTGGCGATATTACCCTTTTTGCGAAAATAGCCACCTCCGGAAATGCCTGTGAATATATTGTTCCATTTGTTTATGTAGCACCAGCCCTGCCGGTCACACTTGCCAGCTTCACAGGAAAAAATACCGGTAATAACCAAAACGAACTTACCTGGCTTACTTCGGAAGAAAAGGACTTTGCTTATTTCGAAATCCAGCGTTCTTCCGACGCCCGCTCCTTTGAAGCGATTGGCTCAATCCATGCATCTCAGGAAAGCAGCGCTTTGAAGTCCTATCAATTTATAGACAGCTATTCCCTGGGCATGAACTACTACCGCCTCAAAATGGTCGACTATGATGGGAGCTACGAATTCTCCAAAATCGTATCTGTTCTCAATTCTGTTGAGCATAGCATTGTTGGCAGCTTCTATCCAAACCCATCCAACGGACCGGTATTTGTGGATGTTTATGCGTACGCTTCCGAAACCTGGCAGATTCGGGTATTTGATACCAGCGGAAGAGTGATCAAGACCGAGAGCCGGATCTTGCAAAAAGGCATGAATAAAGTACCGCTGTCCAACCTGATCAAAGGCACAAACATCGTCCAGTTCGAAAACGGCAAATCGAGTACTTCCAGAGTGCTCGTCCAGCAATAAGTTATGCTTTAAAGATTAAGTTGCCACCGTCGATAAAGATTACATTTTAACCCAGCGAGTTAAATGAAATCAAAACGTCAAAATGCCGCTAGGCAGTAAAAATAAGTTTGCCCCCCCACGTCACCATTACACTTATACCACTGTTTGAACGAACCAGCTACTGCAAAATATCTCTGTTGAAACAGTCCAAAACAATTCTAAGATTCACAACAATTTGGCTGGATGGATTTTATAAATTTACTTTGTCTATCTAATAACTATAATACGCTTGCTACCCTGCTCAGAACCTCTACCACCTACGACTTTGCTTTGCGGAAGATCCGGCTTTTGAAAGTCATCTTCCTGGTTATGTTTTGCAGTCAAATATCGGTTTCCCAATCCACTGATACATTGCGCCGTGAACTAACGATTGACCTCGAACTGCGACCGCGCGCCGAGTACCGCGACAATTTCACCTGGACGCCCGCCGACTCCGTAATGCCCAAGCTGTACGTAACGCAGCGCAACCGCCTCAGCATTACCTACCGCACCAATCGGCTACGTCTGCACGCCTCACCTCAGGAAATCCATGTCTGGGGGGAAACGGGGCGCTTTTCGCGGGTGGGAAGTGTCAATTTTTTTGAAGCTTATGCCGAGCCGGCCATTACTAAATATCTCTCCGTAAGGGTTGGCAGACAAGCCATTTCACTGGACAATGGCAGGATTTTCTCCGCCGCGCCCTGGGGCCAGCAGAGTCGTGCACATGAGGGCGTTCGTATTTTGTTCAAAAAGAAACTGGAAACCGACCTGACGTTTGCGTTCACAAGGCCCTACTCAAAGCATTTCGAAGCTGCCTATTCGCCCGTCAGCGCGCATAACTATAAATACCTGGTCGTCCATCATTTAAAAACCAGGCTCAGCAACCGAATGACGCTGACGACGATCAATTCGATCGACATTTTCCGAAGGCCTGCCGACGAGACCTATTATCAGCGCATCACCAATGGCGGACGGCTCGAATACAACCAAAACGGGCTTTACGGTACCGTGAACGCCTATTACCAATATGGAAAAAATGCAGGCAGGGAAAAAATCCGCGCCTATTACATCCAGCCAGAAGTAAGCGCGAACACAGGCAGGACGCTGATCCGGCTGGGTGCGGAAATCCTGAGCGGAGATAAAAATACGGCGTCCAAAGAGCTTTCCTCGTCTTTTGTGCCGCTCTATGGTGTGGCCTGGAAGTTTATGGGAAACATGAACCTGTTTACACGGTTCCCGGCGGATGTTCAGGAAAAAGGACTCGTAAATCCTTACCTTTTCATCATTCATCAGGCCGGGAAAAGGCTTTCATTGCGGGCGGATGCCCATTTGTTTTATTCCCAATATCCGTTGCTGCGGGAAGGCCGCGAGATCGACGGCAAATACCTGGGTTTTGAAAGCGATTTGTCGTTGAATTACAAACCCGTCAAGGCGCTGGAAATCATTTATGGTTTCTCATTTACCGCCGCCAACAAGCGCATGGAACTGCTTGGGAAAGTGGAAGATTCAGGCAAAATTCCAGTTTGGAGCTACCTGATGATCTCCTTCGCACCCAGGTTGCTGAATGTTAGAAAGACACGGATCCGGGAGCGCCTCAACTGACATTACGCTTAAAGGACTTTTCCGATTTAATGCATTACAACCTCTGTCAAAGTCTCCGAAAATATCCACAATTCCCTTGCTAACGCCCTGCTTTTGGCCTTTCCAGACGTTCTGGCCGGCTTGGCATTAACGAAATAGCGGCCTGTGACATCGGCCAGTTCCGGAGCGGTGGCGACCTGTACAATGTCCGCTGCCGCTTGCTCAGGTGTGCGAAAAAAGGATTTGAACGCGTTCATGAACCAGGCCGTCGCACCATTCCCATCGCTTGCAAAACTGCTGGAAACTGTGCCGGGATGCACGGCGTTGGACGTAATGCCGTGTAACGCCAGCCGCTCCGACAGCTCATTCGAAAAGAGGATATTGGCCAGCTTGGAACGTGCATAGACCAGCAGGTCGTGGTAATGCGGCGGGTTAGCAAGCTTGGCAGTTTTGTACCGGAAAGCCATGTAATGCGCCCCCGAAGCCAGGTTCACCACCCGTGCCGGGCCGGCGGCTTTCAGCAGGTCGATCAGCCCGGTAGTAAGCAGGAACGGCCCCAAATGATTGGTGGCAAAGGTGCGCTCGATGCCTTCGCCGGTATTTTCGCGGTGTTGTACGATAATCCCGGCATTGTTAATGAGCACGTCGATTCGCCGATAGTTAGCTTTAATCTTCTCTACGGCGCGGCGCACGGACTCCATGCTGGAAAGGTCGCATTGGATGAAGCCTATTTCGGCGGTGTCACCTATTTCCATTTGTAGCTCCCTCGCTTTGGCTTCATCACGTGCAACGAGGATCAAATCATATCCCTTTCGGGCAAGGCCCAGGGCAGTTTGGCGGCCGATGCCCGATGTCGGCCCGGTAATCAGTGCAATTTTACGCATGAGAAAAGTCAATTTTCATAATCACTTTCATTGATCCAGCCCGCTTTTATCTTCTCCCCTTTTTTGAAACGGTTACAATATAAGCCCGGTGCGGCTCATGGCCCCCGTACCAGAAACAGATAGGTTTACCGACCTGTTTTTGTTTTAAAAATTGTTCCAGGTTACCCGCATAGTCGACTGCCGAAATAGCCGTCGTAGACCTGCTGAGCTTTTTATCATTAAAGCCCTGCCCGTCAGTAGCCGAACTTTGCCGTTGGCCTCCCCATGATTGCCGGGCACCCACCTTTGCCCGTAAAACCCGTTTCATAGCCATTCTCCTCCAATGCCTCGACAAATGTTTTGAATTTGGCAGGAAAATCGGGAACGTGACTTTAAAGATTAATTTCGCATGAGATTTCCCTTAACTTTGATTTTTACAAATATTCATACCGTGAAATCAAACTCCTTCGAGGATATCTGCTACCGGCTTTCCAGCGGCTTATCGACCGACCTGAGCGCGCTGCTGCCCGACGGTGTTCAGCATGAGGCGGGGCATTTTAATGTGTTTAACCTGACCCAAATCAGCCAAACTGCGCGAGAGAAGCCGGCGATCCCCTACCCTTGCCGCGCATTCTACAAAATCAGCTTCTTAACCGCGCGTTCGGTGGCGCAATATCCGGATAAGGCGGTAGAAATTTCGAAGCCATCACTGATTTTTTCGACGCCCAAAAAACCGTTTCTATGGTCGCCCGAAGGCCGGCAAACGGGGCAGTTCTGTGTATTTACGGCAGATTTCCTTCATCCTAACCGAAGCGGTGTGATCCTGGACGAACTGCCTGTTTTCAAGTCGCCGGAACATCCGGTTTATACGCTTTCGGAGAGTGACACCGCGCGGGTTCAAGGTATTTTCGATGATATGGAGGCCGAAATCAGGTCCAATTACACCTACAAATATGACCTCTTGCGCGCCTATGCACTGGAATTGATCCATGTTGGGCAAAAATTACAGTCGACCGCGGTGCTTCATCCTAACCATAGTGCATCGGCCCGGGTAACGTCATTGTTTATTGAGCTGCTCGAAAGACAGTTTCCGCTCGAAAATCCACAGCAACGGATCGCGCTGCGCACCGCAAAGCAGTTTGCCGACCAACTTTCTGTTCATGTCAATCATTTGAATAAAATACTCAAAGAAACGACGGGCTTGACCACAACGGAACTCATCGCAGGCAGGATCGTGCAGGAAAGCAAGGCATTGCTGCTCCACACCGACTGGACGATCGCCGAAATTGCCGACAGCCTGGGATTTTCCGATTTTGCACATTTTGCCAAGTTTTTCAAGAGCGGCACTTCCCTGTCACCCGGCGCATTTCGCTCACAAGCAAAAAGTGTGATTTTTACATAAAGTTGATTGACCCTAACAAACCAACCTTCCGGCATTTGGCAGACTTTTGTATTGTTTTTAAACCAATACGAAAGTCAAATGAGCTCTCACAAAATCGCATTAATTACTGGCGGAAGCCGTGGAATAGGTAAAGACATCGCATTGAACCTGGCGCAAAAAGGTACCGACATAATCCTTACCTATCTAAGCAACCGCACCGAAGCGGAAGCGACAGTTGCTGCCATTGAATCCGTTGGACGCAAAGCCGTAGCCCTGCCGCTGAATGCAGCCGAAACCCCGGGCTTCGATACATTTTTTAACCAGGTAAATCTGGCATTGCGGGATACATTCGATGCGGAACGTTTCGATTTTTTGATCAATAATGCAGGCACCAGCCTTACAGCCCCGGTTACAGAGACTACCGAGGCCCAGTTCGACGAAATGCTGAACATTCATCTTAAAGGCGTTTACTTCCTCACACAAAAAGCGGTAAACTATATTCACGACGGTGGGCGCATTGTGAATATATCATCTGCTGTGTCTCGCTATTCGTTTCCGGGGGTATCTGCCTATGCGATTATGAAAGGCGGCATCGATGTCTACACGCGCTACCTAGCCCTGGAATTGGGAGCCAGAAGGATATCCGCGAATGTAGTGGCCCCGGGCGCTGTTTTCGGTGGCAGCACCATGCAGGATTCACCTGAAATCCGCGCATGGGTGCAAAGCATGACCGCCCTCGGACGCGTTGGTTTGCCAGACGATGTCGGCGGCGTAGTGGCATTTTTGTGCAGTGAAGACGCCAAATGGGTGAATGGGCAACGGATTGAAGTTACCGGGGGAATGAGCTTATAACGGCATCGGCTGCTTAAATCTGGTGAGTGCTTTGCCTTCCCGGAATGTTTCCTTACCGGCATTCGCAGTCGATGCGTGAAAATTTAATCCAGCAATTTTTGAAGCCAGATCAGGTCAAAATGCCTGCCATTTTTGTATCCAATCTTCTCAAAATTCCCGCAATCTTTGTATCCCAATGCCCTGTGAAAGTTTAAGCTGGCTATGTTTTCAGATGAAATATTTACCAGAATGCTGGATATTCTTAGCCCCCTAAGCTCGCTTTCCAGAATATTGTAAAGTTTGCTCCCTAACCCCTTCCTGGTAAAACCATCTTTTAACCAATACGTTAGTTTGACCGTTTGCGAAAAGGTACTTTCCGGCCTGAAATGATAGGCGTATCCAAATCCTATTACTTCCCCTCCCCTTTGGATCACGTATCTGGGAAGCATACTGTCCCCATTTAGCATATCTGTAATATTGCTTTTTTTTAATGGCGTCTCAGAAAAGTAGGAAGTTGAATTAGCAACATAATAGTTGATAATATCTAAAATGTCATCCGCATCGGCAATGGTCATTGCCCTAAACGAAATATTGTCCGGATCCAAGTTGCAAGTTATTTTTTTAGTCTCGTCAGCTGTTGAAAATACGCGGCCATACATGCGAGAAACAAGTTTCCGCTTGCGTTCTACTGCAATGGCTATCATTTTCTTCTTATCTTCATTACGTCCAATTGCATTGTACTCCTGGCCACCTATATAGGTTTCGTTCAATTATTTATTACAAATGACACGACAACATCGAGTTCATCTTACGGCCGATAAAGCCATTGAATTACTGATGGATGGACATCCTTTGACCAATGCCCATATCGACGGTGAGCTGAAAATTGAAAGTCATTGCAGTATTTCAATATCAGCATTGCGAAATTCTGAAAAACTGCTCCCTGTCAGCACTTTGAAGAATTTGCTGAATGTCGACGGATCGTCGAACCCTAGTTCGAACGCGATGTCCTTTACTTGCATATTCGTCAGCAAGGCCTTGCGTTTTGCTTCGAGCAAAACGCGTTGCTGAATGTGATAGCGCGCAGAAGAGCCCGAAACTTTTTTGACCAGCTCGGTCAGATAACTGGGCGTCAGGGCGAGTTCCGATGCATAGAATGAGACTTGCTTTTCGGTTCGATAGCAGTTTTCGATTTTGCCAAGAAACTTGTTGAAAACGATTTTCTGGTTTGTAACTATGTGATCAGGCTCCACCAGCACGTCGGAATGGGAAAAATAAGAGATCAGAAGCGTCAAGAGCCCATGCAGGATGTCCGTTTTGTTTTCGTAATCGTTTCCGTATTCCCAAAGTATCGTTCTGAAAATCTCTTCGATCTCGTTCCGTACCTGGTCTCCAAGCGTCATGATGGGTATCTTTTTGTCCAGGCCGGTATAGTCGAGCGAACCGGGCAGGAGTGACAAGCTGCTTCCACAGCATAAAAAGTCCCTGGAAAAAAGGACTTTGTAACCTGTCAGTTTCCCCTCCGGTTCAATCCGGCAGATCTGCCCGGGAAACACGCAATACATCGTGTTATCCTGGATCCGCCGTTTTTCCAGATCAAGGCTTAGCAGCGCAGAACCCCGATGTATCCAGTACAACTCAAAAACCTCCTGCTGATCGTAGTGATGTCGACGGCCGCTTCCGGAAAAATAGCCCTCTAAACTGTACACTTGAAAGGTCGGCCCGGGTTTCGTGGGGGTGCTGTTCATTGTTAATAGGTTTGAAATGCTTTTTTGAAATCGGTGAACGTCATACCTGCTCCATTTCGGAAAAACTTACTGAAATGCGCCATATCGTGAAAACCCAGGCTCCACGCCACCTCTTTCATGCTCGCGTGGGTGGAGATAGCCGCCTGCTTGGCCCTGTATATTTTGTTTTGCTGAATAAGCTGGCTCGCAGTATATCCCCAACTTTTCCGGATCATCACATTGAGATAGTTCTGGCTGACAGAAAGCTCCGATGCAAAATCGCTGAGCACTTTATGACCGGAGGGCTCGTAGCTGAGGAGCTCTTTGAACCTGTACAAAATCCTGTCACTAGCCGGATTATCAGTTTCGGTATGGCGGGCCGCATATTGCCTGGAAACATAAACCAGGAGAATTTTTAGCAGTCCGGAGAGTCTGGCTACGCGTTCTGCATCGGTCTGATGACCTGCAAGAATGATCTTTTGAATAGTCTTTATCAACCGCTCCTGGGCCGTCGGGTCTGTAACCGCAATGCGTTTCCCGGCAGCCAGCGGCCCGAACGGTACAAGGTGCTCGCATTGCAGCATCAGCACCACCTCCTCGCGAAACGAAACATGGTAACCCGAAAAATCATCGGACAGCAGGTAATCCGGCTTCGTGCAAGGTCTAACTCCGGGAGGAAGCAAATAGAGAAAGTATCGGCTGTCGGCAGCATGGTGGCGGCCCAAAACAACACGATAGGTGCGTGGTTTGATATCTGGCACAGCGGCGGGGCGGCCTGTCAGCAGGCGCGCATCAATCAGATCTGTGTTTGTCGTGCGAGGTATTCTTTTGCATTTCATCGTTTTCGGAAGTTAGTTGGGGAAGGAAAACGGTGTATGATTTACAAAAAGCCGGCCAGTGATTTAATATCTTATTAATCAACTATTTAAAAAATTTTATCTCATTAAATTATACGATATTTCGTTGTATGATGTCGACTCAAACGATATTTCGTTAACGAAATCCCGCTTTCCTGCCACGCAAAATGGCGCTCAAAAGCGGCCTCATGAATAAAAAAATAGCCACCTTTGTTATTGTAACAAACGATACAAAACAACGCCATGGCCCGCCCCAAAAAATTTGACGAAGCTACCGTCCTGCAAAAGGCATTGAACGTTTTCTGGAAAAAAGGTTACGCCGGTACCTCCATGTCCGACCTCACCAAAGGCATGGAGATCAATGCACCGAGCCTTTATGATACTTATGGCGACAAACGCAAGCTCTTTTTAAGCGCCCTGCAATCGTATATGCGCTCCCACCATGACTGGATGCGCGGGGCGGTGGCCGAGAAAAAACCCGTGAAAGAGATCATCAGACTGTTGCTTACATCGATGGTCGACGAAACGTTGGACGATCCGGAGCGCCGCGGGTGTTTCATGGTCAATACCGTTACGGAAATGGCCAATCAGGACAACCAGGTACTCTCACTGGCAACCGAAAATGAAAATGAAGTGCATTCAATCCTGGCTTCGCTTATCCGGAAAGGGCAGGAAACGGGTGAGATCTCTCCCGAAAAAGATGCTGACATACTAGCCACTTTCCTGTTTGTCAACTTCATGGGCATCAGGGTGGTAGCAGCGACAAACAGTGACAAAAAACAGCTGGGCGCTACGCTGGAAATGATTATTTCAAGTCTCTAAAAATATTTTTTAAGTTTTGTATTGATTACTACAAAATCATGCGTAGTTTTGTATCGATCATTACAAAATAAATCCAAACGATTACAATCATGTCAAGATTAGCACATAAAACAGCGGTAGTAACAGGCGGAAACAGCGGCATCGGCTTGGCCACCGTTCACGAGTATATCAACGAAGGCGCCGAGGTGATTTTCACCGGCCGCAATGCTAAAACGAACCAGGAAGTGGAACAGCAACTTGGCCAGCACGCACACGGCATTGTTTCCGACACGGCAAAACGGGAGGATATCCAATCCCTCCGCGCCGAGGTTGAAAAACATGCGGGCAAAATCGACATTCTGTTCATTAACGCCGGCATTGCAAAATTCTCAGCCATTGACCAGGCCACCGAAGCGTTTTACGACGAGATGTTCGACATCAACTTCAAAGGCGCCTACTTTACAATCCAGGCATTGCTTCCCATCATCAACGAAGGTGGTTCGATCGTCCTAAACACGTCCATTAATGCACACATTGGTATGCCGGGTGCAAGCCTCTATGCTGCTTCCAAAGCTGCGTTGCTTACGCTGGCCAAAAATCTCTCGGCCGAGCTTCTTCCCAGAAAAATTAGGGTAAATGCTATTAGCCCGGGACCAGTTGCGACGCCACTTTACACGCCTCACAAGCTGGGCATTTCCGAAGATGAAGTGAAACAGATCGGGCAAGGCATAGCTGCCCAGGTTCCCGTCGGCCGATTTGGCACACCCGAAGAAATTGCAAAAGCCGCGGTGTATTTCGCTTCTGATGAGTCCCGCTTCCTGCTAGGAACCGAGCTTATCATCGATGGCGGAATGGCTACATTATAAACCAGAAAATCTAAAACCTGACCGACTCACAAAAAAGTAATCCTGCTGCACTTCATCCCGTCGGAACATCCGGTTACAGCCACTTGACATTGTATTGAGGGATTGGCTTCATCTGACGCATGTAATCCCGGCAAATATCCGCATAACTGACCAAAGGTGCCGAAATATCGACCATTGACAAAGGAGATACTGGCTGAAATCATAAAAGACTGATTGCCTGGGAGACGTCAGTAGCCTGACCACGATCAGCTACTCGTCGCAATATGTAAAAGGAAGGAAGTCGAGTTAAGAGGGCGTAATTAGAAATCTTTCCGCCTCAAAAACAAAGCAAATTAAATCCGGATCACCAAACGGTTACATCCAGTGGACCATTTAGCTGTCACAATAAGCGTAGCAATCAGCTATCTCTTGGCCGCCCCCAGCTCCGCAATGAGTTCGCGGGCTTCGGTGCTGTCTTCTCCTTCGGTTTTCGAGATTTTCACTGCTTCTTTCGCAGCCGCCAGCGCCAGGCCGTTGTTACCCAGCTTGCTCTGAAGCCGGGAATAAATGCACAGATGCTCGTAGTTTTTATGCAGCTTCAAAACCTTATCCATGATTTTTACGCCAATTTTCAGCGTTTCCGGATCTTTGGCGAAATATTTCAAGTACGCTCCGGTTTCATACATGGTTTGCCAGTCCTTCGTGCCGACTGTGTTGGCATATTGCCAGGTCGACCGGGCGTAGTTCAGCCAATCTTGCCGACCGCCGTAGAAGTAAATCCGGGCGACTGATAACACTTTGCCGGTATCCGCAAAGCTCGTGGCGACCATCTTATTCAAATCCGCCATCAATGCGGGATCATTCGCTCTCCCCGCGTTACCGGCCGTTTGAGTAACAATTCTTTGCGCCCTTTTGTCCACATTCACTTTTCCGAACAGCGGAACAAATTTCTCCTGATTTGATAAAAGGTAGCGGGTAGCCGGTGATTTAAAGTCGAGATAGTTGTCAAAAATGAATTTCAGGTTCTTCTCAGATTCCAATTCCTCAGCGGACTGCGTGCCCAGGTATTCTTCGGTTATTTTCTCTTTGGGACTGTCATTGACCATATAATACGACAGCGCGTTACTCAGATTGAAAAGCAACTCCGGTGATTTCTCGCCCTTATCGTATTTAGCCAACATGGAAAACAATGCGGTATTGGGATCGGAGGCATTCAGGCCATCCTGAATAAAGGCATCAGCGGGTTTAAATGCGGAGCTCTGATGAAGTTTACGACCGTTTTCATCGAAGTACAGATATGTTGGAAAGCCCATGATCCCGTATTGTTTCGACAATGCTTCACCCACGCTTTTGTCTTCAATATCGATTTTATAACTGATAAAACGGGTATTGTAAAATTCAATCACCTTCGGATCTGTAAATACCTCTTTCTCCATCTGCCGGCAATACCGGCAGGATTTGGTTTGGGCGTAAAGGAAAATCTGCTTCCCCGTCTTTCCCGCATTTTGGACGGTTTCGTCCCATGAGGCTGTCACGAAATTAATTCCCTGGGCACGACAGTTGAGTATGCTGAACAGTAAAACAGTGACTGAAAAAATCCTTTTCATAATGATAGCTTTTGTAACCGGGCAGATTCGGGACTCTAATCTAAACACTTATCCTGCTAATTCAAATGCAGCAGCAATTCCCTCTATGCAATTTGCCTGATTTATAGACTTCCCTGTAAATAATCATGTCAACATGCAACTGTTTTGATAGCGCTTCCTGTCTATACATGCATAATCCCTTCCACTGGTGCGGCTGCGGATCAAAAATCAGACTTCCAACCAAAATATGAAACCGCTTTATCTTTTCCTGCTTTGTTTAGGTTTATGGCAATGCCGCAATCCGGATAACCATGATATTCCGCCTGTTCCCGGAGGCATAGATAAGAATGGGGACTCTATATCCAAAGCCGCTCCGTTCATTATTACCGCCGGAAATGCAATCGGCTGGGATGTAGCATTGGATAGCGATAGTAACATTTATGTGACAGGCTCTTTTTATGGCACGACGGCGTTCGGCGAGACTCCCCAAACTTCCACAGGAAACATTGATGTATTCATTGCGAAATACAATGCCGAAGGTGTTTTCCAATGGATAAGGTCGATTGGAAATACCGGCTACGACGAAGGAAGAGGCATCGCTGTCGACAGCAGCGGTGACGTTTATGTGGCTGGTGATTATTATGGGACTGTTTCGGCAGGCAACATGTCCGTCACCTCTGTTGGCGATGCGGATGTGTTCGTCGCCAAATACAACACAAACGGGGAAGCACAATGGATACGTTCCGTCGGAAGTGCCGGTGGCGAGCGCGGGCACGATCTGGCGCTGGATGCTAACGGTAATGTGTATGTAACAGGCGAATTCCAAGGCACAGGTAAATTCGAAACGACCATTAAACAAGCTGCTGGGGAATTTGACGTATTCGTGCTCAAATACAACACTGACGGCCTGTTTCAGTGGGTGCAAACGGCCGGGGGGAGCCAACGGGAAACCGGCTATGGGATTGCCGCGGACGCCATCAGCGGTGATGTGTATGTAACCGGCGCTTACTTCGGAACCACCACTTTTGGTAATATCAACAAAACTTCCGCAGGTGATGCTGATGTGTTTTTTGCTAAATACAGTTCTGATGGGGCGCTTCAGTGGATGCAATCGGCTGGTGAAAGCGATGCCGACGTAGGAAGGGATGTTGCCATAGACGGTCTTGGAAATATATATGTGACCGGGCAATCCGGATCGTCGGAAGGGTTCCTCACTAAATACACCCGCGACGGCGGTCTGCAATGGGGACAATCCCTCAAGTTCAATTCCCAGGGCAGCGGTGTGTCCACCGACGATCATGGCAATGCCTATGTATTAGGTTTCGATTCAGCGATATCAAAATACAATTCCGACGGCGTGCTTCAGCGGGCACAATTCCCCCGCAGCACCGACTACGTGAGCGGCTGGGGAATTGCAGCCACTAAAAGCGGAAAGCTCTATATTACAGGATTTTATAAAGGAACAATCACCTTCGGCGCAACCTCTAAGACCGCTGCCAGCGCTATGGATATGTTTGTGATCGGGGGCGATCTTTAAGCTCACATACTACAATTGGGAAAGGCAACAAACAGCCTAAGCCATCTGTTGCCCTTCACGATTGACAAATAATTACTTAAACGCTTCCTTAAAAGCATCGGCCGCTTTGTCCTGCGCTTGTTTAGCTTCGGGTACAATGGCGGCGGTGCCGAAGAATTCGTGTGTGGTACCATCATAAAACTCGTAGGCTACCTTCACGCCGGCATCACTGAGCTTATTCCGAAGCGCAACTCCGTCGGAAGCAAGCGGATCGATCTCGGCCGAAATGATCATCGTGGATGGCAATCCTTTCAGATCGGCTGCCACGAGCGTAATGCGCGGGTCTTTTGCTTCGGACATATCATTGAGATAATGCCCGAGGAACCATTTTAGCGATGGGACATCCAAAGGCTTGGCGTCATGATACTTTATGTAAGATGGCTGTGTAGTGTCCGGGTTTGCCACCGGGTAAACCAGCAACTGATGTTTAGGCAAAATCCAGCCTTTGTCGCGGGCCGTAATACTGACATTGGCCGCCAGGTTTCCTCCCGCGCTTTCACCGGCAACACCGATTTTAGTTGAATCGCCTTTCAGCATCGCCAGGTTTTGCAAGACCCATTCATAAGACTGGTTCGCATCGTTGTGCGCGGTTGGAAATTTATGTTCCGGGCCTTTACGGTATCCCACCGACACTACCACCGCACCCACTTTTTCGGACAGCGCCGCCGCCGAGGCGTCATACACGTCGATATTTGCGATCACCCAGCCACCACCATGAAAATACACGATAACCGGAAATGGCCCTGTTCCGGTTTTGGGGGTATAAATCCGCGCGTGGATCGAGCCATCGGTTACCGGTATTGTGGCACCGGAAGTATCCACTTGCGGAACCGGCGGCATCACATTGTTTTCGGCAAGGAGGTCCATCACGGCATCTTTCACGGTGTGGTTCATACGTGCTTGCTGAGGTGTAAGCGTCGGGATCGGCGGATCGCCGTAGCTAAGCAGTTTTTCGATCACAGCCCACATCTGGTCATGCATGTCGGGTGCGAATGCGGGTTTGGGGCCTTTCGGCTCAATAGAAGCGCCAGCCGGCAGATTATGATCTTCCAGGCTACATGCGGCCATGAAAAACAGCATCCCGCAAAATAGCAGTCCCCCCGGCTTCCGGCAAAATTTGTTAAAATTCATCTTCATAAAAGTGCTTTTTGTTTGAGTGGCGTGGCTTGATAATAATTGTGCCACGATCCACTCAAAAAACACTTTCCCCTCACCGGTTATAAATAACCCAACTATTTGTCGGTGCCAGGCCCGGGTTACAAACGCATAACGAGCTGGTAACATTCAAGCCCCTATCGCAGCTTTCAACGAGCCTTTTAACATAAAAGAGTACTGCTCGCAAGATGACTGTGATCAAAGATCACAAGCATTGTATAAGTATCTAAATTACAGAGAATTAACCTCTACGTGATGAAATTTCAGGAACGATATATCGCCATTTCTTGAAAATGGATTCATGAAGAGAAAATATAGTCTGACGAATTGCGAAGCCTGTCAAAAAAAATCTTAATTTGGAGATTATGAGTCGCTTACGAAGCTAAATATTCAAGACGTTTCATCGGATTATGGCTTTCAAAGGAATCCTATTGCTCGGCACGCTCTTCCTCCTATTCCATTTTGCCAAGGCCCAGCCCACGAGCAGGCATCTTGCGGTGGAACATTACCCCCTTTCCTCCCTGCCTTCTTTTTTAAGCCAACTCAAAAATGCGAAAGAGGATACGGCCAAAGTAAGCCTGCTGTTAAAAATCGCCAGCATTTATCACTGGAACGAGTCTATCGGCTCTGCGGATAGCGCCACATTATTTGCACGTTCGGCGGCTGAGCTCAGCAAGAATCTGAAATATACGGAAGGGCACAACGAAGCGACATTCCTCATTTGCAAATCGCTGACGCAAAAGAAGGACTTCAAAGCTGCGGAACGGATTCTTCGCGAAGTGTACGGTGAGCAGTATATCCGGCTGCTCCTGGTTCTGAGTGAATATTATATCAATAGCAAAGATGCCAAACCCGAAGAGCTGCGCAAGGCATATCCATTCCTGCAAATGGCGAGCCGCATGAGCAACCAGGGGCGGTCGCGGCACTGGATCACCGAAAGCTGCATTGCCGAGGCGAAATATCATTTTCGTTTTGGAGAAATCAATCAGGGAAGGGATTGCTTTTATAAGGTAATCCAATACTACGAGCAGATCGGCGACAAAGCCGGGCAGGCACATTGGTGGCTGGACCTGGCACGCTACCTTCCTGAAATGGGGACCTATGATTTGCAAATTTACAGCTACGGCAAAGCACGGGCACTTTTTAAAGAACTCAAAAACACCGAAGAATTGGCGGATTGCCTGCACGAGGAAGGTACCATTCATTCGCGCCACGCCCGACTCGACCTGACCGAAAAGTTTTACCTCGCAGAATTGAAGCTCGTAGACTCGACCGGCATGAAGACCAAGCTATTTGCGAGTTACCAAAGGCTTTCCTCATTCTATCAAAAACAGAACAATCTCGATCAGGCATTGCGGTACGCCTTAATGGGGCTCGAAAACCTCAAATCGATCAAGGATAGCAGCCAGTTGAATTCCATGTACTGGACCACTGGCGACATTTACAACAGCCTGGGCGATCATCCGACAAGCATCAAATACTACAAGCTGGCCCTTTCGACGAGCGTATGGCATATCGTCAGAACGTATACGCTCGTAAGGAGAGTGGTAGACGCCGAAATCAGAACAGGCAATGCAACGGCGGGGCTCGACTTTCTCAAATCATTTTTAAGGGCCAAGGGAAATCCTGAAACCACCCTTAACAAACAGCTGGTAGCATTTTTGTTCGGGAATTGTTATGCCGCGATAAACGATTTCAAGACCGCCGAAAAGTATTATCTCGAAATGATACGACTGAATAAAGAGGTCGAACCGACGGAGAAATTCTGGTGGAGGAATGCCAATTCGGTATCGGGCCCTGCCGCCTATCTGACGATTGGCAGATTTTACACCGAACAAGGGAAATTTGAACAGGCGGGCCGTTATGTGAAGACCGCCATGGCCTATGCAAACCTAACCCCGGCATTCGAAATGGATGGCCGGTATTTAATATACAAAACAGATTCTGTAGCTGGTAACCATCTCGCCTCAATGCGGAATTACCAGCGTTACATATTTCTCAGGGATTCGATCCAGCGGATTACGAAGGACGAGCAGGTCGCGGTCATGAAGGCCAATTTCAAGACAGCCCAAAAGGAAAAGGATATCAAGCTACTGAAAAATGAAGCGTTGCTCAGAAAACGGCAGTTGGAGCTGAAAACACGGACAGAAAAGTTTACCTACGCCGGGATCGTTGCCCTTTTTGGGCTTCTTATGGTGTTGTATAACGGCTACCGCGTCAAGAAAAACAAGAACCTGCAGTTGGAAGAACAGCAAAAAACGATCAATACCAAGAATTCGTCGCTTCTACGCCTGGTCGATGAAAAAGAATGGCTCTTGAAAGAGGTACATCATCGTGTAAAAAACAATTTACAGATCGTGATCAGCCTTTTGAATTCCCAGTCGGCCCACCTGAAAGAGGAAGTGGCCGTTAGCGCCATTGTCGAAAGCCGCCACAGGATCCAGGCGATTTCAATGCTGCACCACCGGATCTATCAATCCGAAAACATGGTTGGCATTGCGATGGTAAGCTATATCCATGAATTGGTCTATTACCTGGACAACAGTTTCAATCTCGGCAAACGGATCATTTTTAGCGTGAGTGTGGAGACAATCGAGCTCGATCTGTCGCAGGCAGTGCCGATCGGTTTGATATTAAATGAAGCCATTACCAATTCGCTCAAATATGCCTTTCCCGATGACCGGGAAGGAGAGATTATCGTGTCTTTTAAAAAGGTGGATCAGGATAAACTGGTGCTTTCCATTGCCGACGACGGCATAGGACTTCCTCTGAATTTCAATGTCAACGAGATAGGAACTTTCGGCCTCAAACTGATCCAGGGCCTTACCGAAGATCTGGAAGGCACCTTTACCCTCCAAAGCGAAGGCGGGACCACCTTGCTGATCGCATTTACCCACCGCATGGTAACAACTTCCCTGCCTACGCGGGAAGAACTGCTGGGCCTAATAGAGCTTTGATCATTCTGCCAGGACTTGTTATTGCAGCCACCCACACCGCGACCGGGAGAAGTGTCGTTGTCCGGGCATATTATGATCAAAAAACAAAGGATCCAATCGTTCCGGCCTGGAACAGTTACGACTTCTCGTCGATGCATAAACAACTGGGGCAGAAGCTAGTCCCGACCGATTAATTCAAATTCAACCCGACCGTTAGCCCCAAATACGGTTTCCCCTGATAAATCCAGTACTTGCGATTCGAGTCAAAAAGATGGTCCACTCCCAGCGCAAGTCCGAAATTGAGCTTGTCGACGGCAAATATAATGCTGACTGCTTTTGTCCAGATAAAGCCGTCGTACTCAACACTGATACTATCTTTGGTCACCCAGGGATTCATTGGAGTCACCCCCACCCCGGTTGCCAACCCGACCGAAAACCCCAGGTGTGTGATCTGTTGGCTCACTTGTCCGATGGGATTTTGCTTGTAGGCCAGCTCATATACGTCATTCCGGTAGCCGAGGTACAACGCTCCGTTGAGGTGATTGCTTAATTGCCGGGGAAATGAACTTCTGGCCGGACGAAATTTGAAAGGCATGGTCAGCACATCCACATCGAGGCTTTGCTTCCAGTATCTGCTGGCTTCAATGACCTTTTCGGAGGACGTACCGGGATAAACTTTGGGCTTGGGCCGTTTCACAGGCACGGCGGCACGGCGGAACCCTTTCGCTAACCGGTAAACAAAGATGGAATCATCTTTATTTTCGATATAAGCCCATTCCTTCCGTCCATTGTCGCGCGTTTTGTACACGCCGTCATTGAATTTGTACTTTGGACTGTCACGCAAAGCCTGGCATGAGGAAAAGATCAATCCTAAACAAAAAAATAGTAGTAAATTCTTCATTCAAAATCAGGTCAAAATGGTTTTGCTTGTTTTGTACAAACATTGTTCCATTTGGATCCCTCCCGTCCGCCGGGGGATCGGAAGGCCTGAAGTACTAACGAAATCCAGATCCCCCGGCCCGATTTGCCCCCCTACGCCGTCGGGGTATTGGATGGTGTGCCCTTATGTTAAGCGATGCCTGCTGGCCATGGTGGAGGCTGGAAAGGTCTTTAAAACCTTACTTCACCAACTCCCCGATCGCGATCCCACTCTCGGCAGCCACCGAATACAGCAGGTACCATTTGCCATTCTCTTCAAAAAAGGCCGGGTCTCGGAGCTCGCGGAAACGCTGACGCGCTGCCCCTTCTTTGGAAACCGTGAGCGGCAGGTCACTGCCTTCGAATGGTTTTTCGGGCAATGCCACTACTTGCGGCTCCGTAGGCTTCCAGGTATTCCAGTCGCCCTTTAATGCGATTTTGGACAAATAAATGCGTTCCGGGCTGTCGCCGATGCGGGAATGGAAAATCCATAATGTATCGCCGGTCAGCTTTACTGCCGCGTGACGGAGCGTGGAAGCGGGTTGCTGGATCTTGTCGAACGGGTTAGGGCCGCGCTCGAATGTCTTGATGCCATCCGGCGAGCGCCACAGAATTCCGAGGCGCGAAACAGCGTAATGCTGGCCGCTCCATTGGAATACGCGGAAATAGGACTCACCTAATTGCGTCGTTTCGGGCTTGAAATGGATGCCGTCAATAGAAGTAGCACGGAGCGTGAGCTGCTTATAATTGCTTTTATCGGCCTTGTCGCCGCTGACGTATAGCGGGCAATGGAAATACATGACGAGTTGCTTGTTCGCATTGTCGATATGCAGGTCGGGCGAGGCAATGTGCCTGCCGGCTTTCAGTTCGTCCGCTTCGCCTTTGCAGGCGCAATCGTTCATTTGCAGGGTGCCAGGTTTGTAAATTTTCCATGGACCTTTGAGATCGTCGGCGTAACTCAGGCGAATGTAAGTGCCATTATGGTCGGCGAAATACAAATAGTACTTGCCCAGCTTGTTGGGCAGCCAATCTGGCACCTTAATGAGCGACGGGCCATTGATATTCTTCCCGTCGGAGCCCGGCAACAGTTCGGGGCGGATGATCGGGTTGGCCTCAAAACGTTGAAAGCGAACCGACTGACCCGCTACATGGTTCCCCAACGACGTCGCCAGGAACAAAACTGCAAGCAACTTTCTGATCATTTCCTCGAAGCGCTGTTTTGAAGTTGCTCAGCAGGAAAACCATCGGCTTTCAGTTGCTCGAAACCCCCGATGTTATAAAACGAATGAAAACCGAGTGTTTGTAATGTGTCGGCAGCCTTCCCACTACGATTGCCCGAACGGCAATAGAGGTACACCGGCTTGTGTTTGTCGAGTTTCGCGATCTGCGCCTTAAATTCGGGACTGTTGTAATTGATATTTGTCGCATATTGCAAATGGCCACCGTCAAACTCCTCGGGCGTACGGACGTCAACGAGGTAAGCCTTGCCGGCTTTGATCTTGGCCAGGGCCTGATCGTCGGCTTTAACGATGTTTTTCGGTGCAGGTTGCTGCGCTTGAACGGCCAGGACGGACGCAAAAAATAGCAGGATCAGAAATGAGCGCTTTTTCATTGTAGTGATAATCTATAATTTAGATAGATTTAATATACAAAACTAGGTAAAGAAGGTACTCGCGGGTTCATTGGGATGTGATTCTGATCCCGAAAATCTGGTATTATACCACCAGGAGGATTGAATGAGCAGCCGTGGCTGGGGCTACCCATGGAGAGGGATTCACAGAATAATTTTTAAATCAGATAAAATCTATGGATTTAATAGATTTTTAATTTTTCTTTGCTAAAAATCTTCGTTCCAGCTTCGGAAAGCCCAATACCAGCCTGCCACCAATCGCTTTTCGAAAATGGTCGATGCACATGTTTTCACCAAACAATAGTTGTATGCATTCCCAAAAACTACTACTCGCGGCGCTGCTATCGGCAGGCCTTATGACGTCGCACGCCCAGAACATCACGCAGCAACAGCAACCATTTACCGGAACGGTTGGCAAATCATCTTCCGATTCTAAGGAAGTATGGACTAACCCGCTCAAAGCCCCTGCTGGTGCGCCCAATGTGGTGTGGGTCCTGCTGGACGACGTGGGCTTCGGCGCTACCAGCACATTTGGAGGGGTAATCCCTACGCCTACTTTCGACAGTCTGGCCAATAACGGTTTGCGTTATACCAATTTCCACACCGCCGCCATCTGCGCCCCTACCCGCGCGGCGTTGCTTACCGGACGGAATCACCATTCTGTGCATGAGGGCGGTTTTTCGCACACCTGGGCATCATGGGGATTCCCGGGCTGGGACGGTCGCATTCCTTCGGACAAAGGTACCATCGCCGAAATCCTGCGCGAGAGCGGATACAACACTTTTGCCGTAGGTAAATACGGTCTTACGCCCGATCAGGACGCTACCGATGCAGGTCCGTTCGACCGCTGGCCTTCGGGCAAAGGGTTTGAGCATTTCTTCGGTTTCCTGGGCTCACAAACCGATCAATATAAGCCCGATCTCGTCGAGGACAATGCCCACGTTACCCCGGACGGCCGTCACCTGAACGAGCAAATCACGGATAAGGCCATCAGCTTCATCGATCGCCAGAAGAAAGCGGCACCTGAAAAGCCGTTCTTCCTGTATTATGCACCCGGTGCTACGCATGCACCGCATCAGGTGGCCAAAGAATGGAGCGACCAATACAAGGGTAAATTCGATGGCGGATGGGATGTTTTCCGCGAGCAGGTGTTTGCGCAACAGAAAAAGCAAGGTATTATCCCGGCCAACGTGATCCTGCCCGAACGCAACCCCAACATCCGCGCCTGGGCAAGCCTTTCGGCAGATGAAAAGAAGTTGTACGCACGATTTATGGAAGTTTACGCCGGCTACCTCACCTACACCGACCATGAAATCGGCCGGCTCGTGAATCATTTGAAAAAGATCAATCAGCTTGATAACACCCTCATTCTCGTCGTGATCGGCGACAATGGCGCGAGCAAGGAAGGCGCTTTGGGAGGAGTTATTGCCCGGTCGTCGCAAGCGGCGCTCACATCGGCACCGCTGTCGGAGGCCGAGCAGGTTAAGAACAACCTCGCACAGATCGACCTTATCGGTGCGCCGGAAGGCACCAATGCCAACTACCCGCTCGGCTGGGCACAAGCGGCCAATACACCGTTTAAATACTGGAAACAGGATGCACATTCAGAAGGCGGCACGCGTAATCCGCTGATCGCTTTTTATCCCAAAGGCATTAAGGATAAAGGCGGAATCCGCACCCAATATGGCCATGTGATCGACCTGTTGCCTACTACGTTGGAAATCACCGGCATTAAAGCGCCGGAAGCGATCCGTGGCATCAAACAGGATTCGATCCAGGGAATTTCGCTGGGTTACTCGCTGGACGATGCCAAGGTCGCGTCCCGCCATAAAACACAGTATTACTACATTTTCGGCTCCCGCTCGATTTATCATGATGGCTGGAAGGCCGGATTTGCCTACAAACCGGTTTCGGGCCCCGCAGGAAACCTCGTCAGCGCGATCAGCGTGGCTAATCCTGAAAACAATGACTGGCAGCTTTATAACCTCAATGAGGATTTCAACGAGCGAATTGATCTGGCCAAAAAGAACCCTAAAAAGCTGGAAGAACTGAAAGCATTGTTTGAAGAACAGGCTAAAAAGTACAACATTTATCCTTACATCACCTGGGACGATGTGCTGAAACGCCGCCTGCCTCAACCAGCACCGCAGCAGCAGCAAGGCAAATAAAAGATAAACTGGTATCCGTAGCAACTGCCCAGGCCTATCAGACTAAAATGAAAGAAGCCGGCAGTCGCTGCGAACTGGTCCTGTATACCGACGAACCCCACGGCTTCTTCAACCGGGGCGAATCGTTTACCAAGACCTTACGGGAAACCGACGTTTTCTCTGAAATCACTCGGCTATATTCAGGCCGGAGCCGACGATCAGATCGTCGGCTCCGGCCTGATAAGTGCTGTTTCGCCCACCTTACTCTATGACCAGCCAGGTGTATCCCTCCGCCGGAATCTCGACCTCATAATCGACCTCATAGTCCCGGTTCACTGTAAATGCCTGAGCAGCACCTTCCTTGACGCGGATTTTGACAGAATCGTGCTTTCCCGTGTAATAAACGGGCAGTTGGATATTCCTCGTGATCCGTTCTTTTGTCGGGTTATAAAGCATCACCAGCCCTTTTTCGCGCAGGTCGGGATTGAAGTGCATAATGCCGTCCCAATCGCGGCCATCGGCGCGTCGGAGGTGAATAATGTCGGCATTGAGAATATCGCGGTATTTTTTGTACCAACTGACCACGTTGGTTACCGTTCGTTTGGTGTCATCCGTATCGTAAAGCCTCGGCCCGCGGTAACATGCCTGTACGCCGGCCCCGTAATATTGCATCATGAGTTGCTCATACGCATCCAGGTGTTCCGAAAGCGGTTCGAGCACTGCCTCAGGGCCACCGCCCTGGTACTTCGTCAGCGGCACAAAACCCCACACCATCGAAGGCGTTTCATTCCAGGTCGCATCGTAAATATTTTGTCTGTTGAGGATCTTTTGTTGTTCTCTGGGCAACGAAAAGTTCACCTCCCGGTAACCCAGCGCTATCTTGTTGGTGCCATCGAGAAAGTACCAGTCTGGCGCATTCACATACACCCCATTCGCATTGCACCATTGATACAGCTGCTTCTGCAACGCCATCTGTTTCCATTGGGAGTCGGCCAGGCCTTCGTGGCCAGGATGCGACGTGGACGCACAAACATCGCCGGGATACGGCCCGTCATTTTCGAAAATATTAAAGCCGGTGTAGGACATGAATTTTTTCAGCTTTGCCAGATAGGCCAGCCCCCATTTACTCCCCATACAAGGCGCATTGCCGAAAAACGCACCGCCTGGTTTGCCGGTTTTGGGGTTGATCACATCGTCTTCATCGCTTATTTTGCGGGAACTGAACAGCGAATAGCTGCCGATCAGGACATTTTTTCCGTGGGCGTAATCGGCTAATTCTTTCCATTTCTTAAGATTGGCAGCGGCGGTGTCTTCCATATTGCAATGGCTGCCAAAGCTTAGGATCAGCGCCTCGTAGCCGGTGGCCGCGCATTGGTCAATCGCGGTGCGGACCTGCTCGTCGTTTTGGCTCACTAAATGCATGAAAATGGGATTGATAGTTGTCCAAGGCGCTATCGTCCGGTACATTTTCCGGACCGCCAGACCCTTCCGCTCACGGTCATAACTATCGATAAGGAGTTCATAAGTCCGGATCGATTCCAGATTTTCACCTGCTTTCACCCGCACACCCATATCGATTTTCGGATGAACTTCCAGCAAGCAGGGCGTCTGGAAATCGTAATTGACCTGCGACGTATATTTTTTATCAACCTTCCAATGCGTCGCCTGGTCGCTCAGGCCGTAGCGCATCGCATTGTTGAACGCAAAATTGTTCTCCACATACAGGCCATTCGGCTTTGCCATATCTTCGGGTTTCCCTACCACCGCGCTCTCTTCCTCTACTACTGCCAGGATTTCGTTCACGACCTGATTAACGGTCCAATCCGCTTTGCTGCCGTTTTGGATCGTTACCCATTTCGAAATCAACGGGATGCCGTCGAATATCGCGTAATGCACGCTCACTTCCACGCCCGCCAGCGCAGGCAGCGATGAACGGAACCGGAAAGTCACCTCATTTCCCGTGGCATTCTTCTTATTGCCGGTCCACATGGTTGTTTTCCACTTCAAATAGGGCTGTAAAGGCGCGATTTTTACATCCACATAATGGAAGGCACTGTCTGACACGCTCAGGCCATCGATCCATTGGGGCAACAAATAGGCATTTTCACTTTGGCCGTAAAGACCTCCTACCGGATACGGAACACCGTTCAGCACGATCCTGGCTTCCGGCTTCACGGCCCGGAGCAATTGCTGGCCGGTCGTAAGATTCTTATATTCAATGCAGGCCAGATCGGGCTTCAAGCGGAATACACGCCTTACGAGTCCATTGGAAAGGATAATGTCACGCTTGTCCTGCGAGTAGGTAACGGTTGCTTTGGCCGACTGCGGGCTGATCAGCCAATCCTTGGAAACCGCATTTGCCGACTGGCCCCTTGCCAGCACACTGATAAGGTTTAAAAGTATAAAAAGGTATTTCATTTTCAGGTTTGAGGAATGTTAGTCAATCGGCAAAAGTAAGCAGATCGGGCTATTATTACATTCCTATTCCTTCATAACCTTAACCTGCCTTTCGACATCACCGGATTTGATTTTAATGATGTATAACCCTGCCGGGAAATCGGCAGAAGTCAGATTTACTTCCCATATCGGAGTTTTCTACATGCTTTATTGGATTTCAATATACCCCTCTGTGCCGTGCACCCGAATGCGCTGCTTGTCGCTTATCAGCCTGGTGGCATTATCCACGCCCACAATGGCCGGCAAGCCGTATTCACGCGCGATAACGGCCCCGTGCGTCATAAGTCCGCCTACCTCTGTAACAAGCCCTTTAATAGACACGAACAGCGGCGTCCAGCTCGGATCGGTGAACGCGGTGACCAGAATATCTCCTTCTTCCAGATCTGCATCCTCCATTTTCAGGACTACCCTGGCCCGGCCTTCGACAACTCCGGTAGAGACCGGCAGCCCGACGATCGCACCTTCCGGAACATTCTCCATCGGGTACTTCCCTGTAATCGACTCGCCATCGGAAGTCAGGATGCGCGGTGGGGTGAGTTTTTCAAAGACGTTGTAATCGTTCCTCCGCCCCTCGATGATACGGTAATCGGGCTTTCCGGTTTTTAGCAGTTCATGGAGTTCTTCGAAAAAGAGGTAGTAAATATCTTCCTTCTCGTGAATCACTCCCGCATTCACCAGCCGTGCTGCCTCTTCCATGATGGCCTTTTTATACTCGAAATAGCGGCTCACGATGCCATACTTCGGATACTCCCGGTAACCGGCAAAGTTCCGGACCAAGTCGATCATCCGCTTAGTCTCCAATGCTTTTGCCTCGCCGTCGGGCAATTGTCGCAAACGGCTTAATATCTCCCATTCCTTCTCCGAAGCTTCGCGTAGGCCAAGGTCAAATTTGCGCTTGCCTTCACCAGGTTCGAAGTTCCTGACGTTGCCAAGGATAGTCGGTACCAGCATGGCAGGCTTTTCGCTCCAGCGCGTTCTCGTAATATCGATTTCTCCCGCACAGCGCATCCCATATTTGCCGAGATAACCATTAATTGCCGCGCTCGCTTCTCTACCTCCTTTCAACTGTTCCAAACCATCCGCAAAATGCTCCGTTTCCAGTGCTTGCAAATACGCAACGACCTCCGGATAAGGCCGTATCGCATCCGCCACATCCAGCAGTGCCAGTCCCATTTCCGAAGTGACATTATTCGGCACCGATTGAGAAAGCGAATCCGCCACATTCTTTTCGCCGAGCCATTCGTTCATTTTCTCATTAATCCACGCCGACGCGTTCATTCCGGCCATGATGGCGGCCAGATTTCTTGGTTCGAACAATAGCCTTTTCAGCTCTTTGACGTCTTCGAGGATAAATTCAAATAGCTCTGCGCCCGATTTCGAACGGATGTTTTGTTTTAATACTTGTAGCGAAAACCGGCTGGCATTTACAAGGTCTGCCGCGACAGAAGGATCCTCCTCGATTTTCACCTGTGGCCTCATGGAGGCTGGCAGCGTGTTTGGGGCGTTGCCGTCATCGGGTGATGGTTGGATAAAATCCCCTCGCCCGATCAGCGTGAGTAATGCGTCTTTAATGAGCGGATCGGATTTCCCCACCGTTTCCATAAATGCCTTCGCCCCCGTCGCCGAACTCAAATGCGGGGTGACATCCACAAAGAGCCGCCCGCCCGCTATGCGCATGGGCGCAGGTGTGATCATCAGGTAAAAAGACAAACCCAAGGGCCTCATCGCGTCGGTCATCATTTGCTGATGGCCAACGGATATATAAACGCGGTTCCCCGGCTCGGGAGATTCGGGAATGGGAAACAGCGTCGTAATGGGCCGGCTTTGCACGATGTAGAATATATCGTCTGCCAGGCACCATTCGATATCCTGAGGTGTGCCGAAATGCGCCTCGATCTTTCGTCCGATCCGTTCGAGTACCAAAATCTGCCCATCCGTCAGCACCGGGTCGTTTTGCCGGTCGGGATCGACATGGTGTTGTGCCGTACCGCCATTTCTCACAACCTTGATAACCAGTTTTTTCGCGGATATCCTCCGATCCGTGATCCTGCCCTGCTGGACTTTATAATTATCGGCGTTCACCAGGCCGGACACCAAAGCCTCGCCGAGGCCAAAACCGGCATCGATCGAGGTCACCTTCCTGTTGCCGGTGATCGGATCGGCGGTAAACAAAATGCCCGACGCCTGCGACAAAACCATCTGCTGAACGACGACAGCCAGGTAGACTTTCCGATGATCGACACCATTCTGAATACGGTAAATGATCGCCCGGTCGGTAAAGAGCGACGCCCAGCATTGCCGGATGTGCGCCATAATGGCCTCCTTCCCGATGATATTCAAATGAGTATCCTGCTGGCCCGCAAAAGAGGCGGTCGGCAGATCCTCGGCAGTGGCGCTCGATCGGATCGCATAAGCATTTGCTTCTCCTGATTTGGCAATAGCCCCTGCGATTTCTTCACGGATTTCGTCAGGAATGACGACCGCTTCGATCGCCCGGCGAATTTCAGCACCGATCTTTACAATTTCTTCGCGATCATTGATCGTTAAATGCGATAGCTGATCCAGTAACTTGGTGGTGACTGGTGATTCTGCGAGAATTCTTTTGAAAGCCTCCGTATTAACGCAAAACCAGTCCGGGACTCGCCAGTCCGGGACCTCCCAGTCCGGGACTCGTACCCCTTCCATTCCGGAGAGCTCGCCGAGGTTCGCTCCCTTGCCTCCGACCGCCCCAACCATCGAGCCGGTTATTTCCTCAAAATAATTTACATAACCACCCCTCTTTTTCATCTCACAGCTATTTTTCGTTGAGTTGATCGGTTTCGCTTTTCATGATTTCTATCGCTCTCGAAAAGTAAGTTTCAATGACCTTGATATCCTCTTCTGAAAATGATGCGAGCAACGCCTGCGAACGGTTCCGGTAGTCTTTGTAAAGTGGTTGCAGCACCCCCATGATCTTGTCGGTATCCGGCTCCACCAGCACTTTGCGCCGGTCGTTTTCGGCAAAGCGCCTTTTTACGAGCTCTTTCTTTTCGAAACGATCAATAAGCCCGGTAACCGCGCCGGTTGTCAGGCCCGTCAGCGTCGAAAGTTCGCCGGCCGTCATGGCGCCTTTCTGCAACAGAAATCCGAGGTATTTGTGGTCCGTCCCCGAAAGCCCGGCCCTGCGGCCCACCGCTTCATGCATTTGAATGGAAGTATAAGCATACGCCTGACTTAGGCGCCTTACACGATCGAGCAGTTCCTGGTTCATGTTGTTATCTTATTTGATAAATATCTTAGTTACAAAGATAATTGCAATTAGACTAACTATCAAATACTTCGCAAAAATGCCGGGTGGAGTTTCTGATTGTCGGAGAAAATCGACAATCTTTTTTATACAGTAAGACGCAAAAACTTGGTTTAAAAAAAACGGCGGGAATATATTCGCGCAATTTTGAAAACCATTTTTTTGAATAGTATGCCTATGTGGAAGGTAATCCCTGCCAGTTTTTTCTCAGCCTTATTATCAATTTCTGCGGTATTTTCCCAAAACAAAGTCGACCTCACCAATGCCATTAATGCCATTCGCCTGAAAACATCCAAAGACACAGCCTGGCATAAAATCGAATTCGGCGCGAACCTCAACCAAGGCTCTTTCAGCAACAACTGGACGGGCGGAGGAGTTAATTCTGTTGCATTAGGCGTATTTTTTAATGCATTAAATGAAAAGAAAATCGGGAAAGATTCCTGGCGCAACGACTTCCAGTCGCAATACGGTATCGTGCGCAACAAGGGGCAGCAAAGCCGCAAGAATGTCGACCGCATTTTTTTTGATACCAAATACAACAGGGAGGTTTCATCGAAATGGAGCTTCTTTGCCAACTTCAACTTCCTGTCGCAGTTTGCGGCGGGTTATGACTACAATAGCAATCCGGACTCGGTCGGTGCTAAGAAAAAGGTTTCGGGCCTTTTCTCACCTGCCTATCTCACCGAGGCGATCGGTATCGAGTACCGCCCCGCGCCCTATTTCTTTGTCGACCTCGCGCCCGGCGCATTGCGCCAGACCATTGTAGCCGACCGCGACCTTTACCTGAACACGCCCGACCAGAAAAACTACGGCGTCCCAATCGGAAAACGCGTACGCACCGAAGCGGCCCTTTTCCAGCTCGTGGCGAACTTTGATAAGGATATTGCCAGAGATGTAAACCTGAAATTCCGTTACCTGATGTTTTCAAGCATCCGGCATCCGCTCGAGATTGACAACCGCCTCGACGCCCAGCTTACTGCGAAAATCAACAAGTACGTGAATGTAAACCTGGGTGCGATCATCGTCTACGATCAAGACCAGAGCAGTCGCGTGCAGTTTGCCCAGGCACTGAGTATCGGGTTCCTCTTTGCTTTTTAAAGGCGTTTGATGCCACTTATCGCTTTTCTTCATAGAAATCCACCCGGCGGCCCCGATTCGTGGTGTTAACAGTGTTGTTTACACGTTCTGTTTGTATAATTTGTAAACAAAAAACAACGACACCAATGAAAGCGCTGATCATCGGAGCCACCGGGGCCACTGGAAAAGACCTTGTACAGCTGTTGCTACAAGACCCCGACTATACGGAAGTGGTTGTGCTGGTGCGGCGAACGGGTGGCATTGTCCATCCCAAGCTGACCGAACTGATCGTCGATTTCGACAATCTCGAAAGTGTATCCGGCTCCATCCGGGGCGATGTGTGGTTCTCCTGCCTGGGCACGACGCTGAAAGCAGCCGGTTCTAAGAAAAAGCAATGGCATATCGATTACGAGATTCCGGCACAATTCGCTGAGATCGCCAAAAAGAACGGCATACCGCGGGCCGTATTGGTATCGGCCTACGGCGCTTCCGCTACGAGCAATATTTTTTATTCCAAAATGAAAGGCCAACTGGAAGAACATATAGCCAGCCTGGCATTTGACCAATACATCATTTTCAAGCCCGGAATGCTGCTGCGCAAAGACACCGACCGGTCGAGTGAACGAGTCATCGCGGGTGTGCTCCGTGTCCTGAATGGAATCGGGATTTTGAGAAAACACCGGCCATTACCCACGTCCCTGCTTGCGGAAAAACTGGCACAAGCCCCCAAAACGCTCTCGCCGGGGTTGCACATTATTGAGCTCGACAAGATTTTTGACTGAAACTAATGCGTTATTCCGACCTCAGCGACACCACCGGATCGATCTCCCAAATCGCAAAAGGTGCCAGGAATTGACGGGGGCAAACTGCGTATTTTGCGGAAGGTCCTCATACACGCCGGTAACCATTCCATCCAGCTTGTTATTGAGCCTCATTGCACGGTTCACCGGGTCCACATCCCCGAACGCCGCCACAATATGTTTGAAATAGCTTTTGCAATAGGTAGCCCACCGGGACCGTATCGAATCGGTTAGCGGTCGACGGTCAACTCCCGTGCCATGGTCTATGGTCCATAGTCCATAGTCGCTCCCCCTTCGGCCGTCAAAGGTCAACTCCTTTCCATGGTCTATGGTCCATCGTCCATGGTCGCCCCCCTTCGGCGGTCAGCGGTCAGCGATCGGCGGTCAGCCCTCCCCAACACCCCACCTTCCCAAAAACCAAAAAAAAATAAAAATTTCACAAAACGAGCGAGGGTAAGGCTGGCCGGAAATACTCTTATGAATAACCTACTTACATTATCTGTATGAATCAAAAGCACTCCGTAGACAGCAAAACGGGTATAAACGAACCGGCCGGCCTGGTTTCCGGCTTCCCGGATATCAAAAAGATGCCCACAGACTTCGTCGATTCGGAATTGTTTATCAGACAGGCGTTCGAAACGGACCCAACGCGTGGTTATGAGTTGCTTTTTAAACGGTATTACAAGCAATTATGTAGTCATGCCGTACGGTTTGTGTATGCGAGGGATGTAGCGGAGGATATAGTAGTAGAGGTATTCAGCCAGTTTTGGTCCAAACAATTGCATACGGCTGTCAACACCTCGTACCGGTCATACCTGTTCACGACGGTCAGGCACGCGGCGTTTCATTATATGCGCAAGAATTTTGGCAAAGAGACGGTGACCGAAGAACTAAGCGAGCTGTCCGTGGCCGCGGCTGCCAGTTCGCCCCAGCAGGAGTTGCAATTCCAGGAGCTGGTCCTGAAAATTGAACAGGTGATCCGGTCGCTCTCGCCTCAAAACCAAAAGGTGTTCCTGATGAGCCGGTTCGAAGGAAAACGGAATGCCGCCATTGCCGAAGAGTTAGGCATTTCTATTAAAACCGTGGAAGGACATATCACCAAAGGTTTAGCTATTCTTCGAAAGGCATTACAAGATCACGGCTTGCTTTCCCTGGTTCAAATTCTACTCCTATTCATTTGATGGTCCCAGCCGTCAGAACCTGCTATGAATCGAACAAACATGAAGAAATCATTTCTTTCTAAACAGGTGGTTCAAAACTTCTTCGAAGGAAAAACCACCCAGATGCAGAATATTTTAATCCAGGAATGGCTGGAAAACCTTGCCAACCGCGAGCTGTATTTCCAATGGCTGGAAGAATGGGAAACCGAAAACCCGCAGTTCACACCGGATGTGGAACAGGCCTTTCGACGTTCATTGTATACCGTTCAGAATAATACAGGCATGAACCAGCCTATTGCATCGCCGGGTGGAATTGCTTCCGAGTGGTTGGGAAGGCGATCTTTGATCGCTAAATGGGTAGCCGCCGCGTCCGTGGTGCTGGTCCTGAGCGCCTGGCTGCTGTCGGATTTCTGGCTTTATAAACAGTATGAAACAGGTTACGGAGAGATCCGCACGCTGGTATTGCCCGACAGCAGCCGGGTGACGTTGAATGCCAATTCGCTGCTCAGTATTCCACGTTTCGGGTTTGGAAGCGGCACGCGGGAAGTGCTTCTGACAGGTGAGGCCGAGTTTGCGGTGAAACATACCGTCGATCACAGCAAGTTTATCGTACGTACACCAGACAAGCTGGAAGTCAGGGTTTTAGGAACAGAATTCATCGTGTACAGCCGCGACCGTGGTTCCAAAGTGGTATTAAGCCAGGGAAGCGTCCAGCTGCGGTCGCTCAAAGAAACCAACCCGAAGCCGGTGTTGATGAAGCCGGGTGACATTGCCACGATGTCAACCCACGGACGCCTCACTCTGAGCCATAGCGAGAGTTTGTCGGCGCACCAGGCGTGGAAACAGCGCCTGTTTATGTTCGAAAACACACCGGTTTCCGAAATCGCCTATCAAATCAGCGAGCATTTCGGCGTCAACGTTGTCGTCACCGACTCGATGCTCGCCAAACGCACCATTGGAGGCACCTTCAATGCCAGCGACCCGGCCCATGTGCTGAAAGTCCTTTCCGATGTCCTCAATGCACGGGTAAGCCATTCGGCACCCACCGGCGAAGGGCCGGAAACGTTTATCCTCAATTCCAATCCCTAGTATTTTATCTAAAACCGTTCATAATCATGCCGAAACTATTACACATTAAAGTGCTGGTAACCTTAATGGTGGGATGCCTGTTGGATGTGTCGCCGCTGAAAGCCCAGTTGATGGCCCAAAACCGCGCCAAAAGCAGTGTCACACCCACCTCTATTCCGGGAAGCAGGATAGCCCTGCGCGATGCGCTCATGCAGGTAAAAAGACAATACAAAGTGGACATTTTGTTCGAAGAGAAGTTACTGGAAGGCATTTTTGTCGCTCCTGCGCAGATCCAGTCGGGACAGACGATCGAAAACAAGCTCAACAATATCCTCACACCGTCCGGGCTTCGGTATAAAAAAGTCAGCAAACAGACTTACCTCATCCTGACAACGTCCGACGAATCCAAAACAGGTGTTCTGCAAGACATTCAGATCAAAGCAGAGGAAGCGCTTCCGGCTGCCCAGCAGGCGTTGATAACCACGATCCAACAGCCCAATGCGAGCGTGCAACTGATCAGCAGAACGGCCGACCGAACGGTGGCAGGCGTCGTGAAAGGCGATGGCGGCGAGCTCCTGCCCGGCGTGAGCGTGCTTATCAAAGGGACGACCCGCGGAAGCACCACCGACGTCGACGGCAAATACAGCATTACCATCGGCGACGACCTGAAATCGGATGCCATACTGGTTTTTTCCTACGTGGGTTATCAGAATAAAGAGGTAACCATCGGCAACCAGTCGACCATCGACATTGCCCTGGCGCCCGACCTGAAAAGCCTCGAAGAAGTGGTGGTAGTGGGTTATGGAACCCAAAAACGGGAGCAAATTACGAGTGCCATTGCGAGTGTCAAGTCGGAGGATTTCGTGAAAGGGCCCGTGCAGGACGCTGCGCAGCTTATTCGCGGTAAAGTAGCCGGGTTGAGCGTGATCACGCCCAGCGGCGATCCTACCGCCATTGCGCAGATCTCGCTGAGAGGTAATGCAACCATTAATGCCAGCTCGGAACCCCTCGTGCTGATCGACGGCGTACCCGGTGGCCTGAATACCGTCGCACCGGAAGATATCGAGTCTATTGATGTGTTGAAAGACGGCTCGGCCGCCGCCATTTACGGAACACGCGGAACGAACGGCGTAATCCTGATCACGACGCGGAAAGTAAAAGGAGAAACACCTGCTACGCTGGAAGTGAACTCCTATTTTACCACCCAAAGACAAACCCGCAAGCTGGATTTCATGAATGTGGACCAGTATCGTGCGCTGGCGGCCCAGGGAAAACCCGGTGCCATCGATTACGGCCACAATACCGACTGGCTGAGCCAGGTAACCCAGAAACCATTGTCGCAAGTGCATAATGTCAGCCTTCGCGGCGGGTCCCGCAGTACCAATTACATCGTCAGCATGGAATACCGCCGGCTGAACGGGATCATGAAGAAATCCGATAACACGACGGTATTCCCGCGTATTGAGGTCAATCACACGATGTTCAATGGATTGTTAAAATTCAATGCAAACCTGAGCGGTTATCAGCAAAAATACTTCTCGGTCGACGGCGGTCCCTACTCAGGCCTGGTTTACCGGAACGCCCTTACATTTAACCCGACAGAACCTTTAAAAGACGAAAACGGCAAATGGACAGAGCGCACCGATAAAACCGACTATATGAACCCGTTAGCGCTCATCGAAGAATCGCAAGGACAGAACCGTAACAACAACCTCCGGACCTACGGCACCATTTCGCTTGCGCCGGTGGAAGGATTGGAAATCAAGGCATTGTTCGCGCGGGATATGTTCAACAGCACGAGGGGTTATTATGAAACCAAAAACCATTACTCGACCAGCCGCAATGGCCGCAACGGATTTGCCTCACGCGGTGCGACACGCTCACAGGACGACCTCTTCGAATTTACCGCCAACTACAACAAATCTATCCAGGATCACAACTTCGTGCTCCTGGCCGGCCACACCTGGCGGAAATACAATACCGAGGAATACTGGATGCAAAACTGGGATTTCCCGACCGACAATTTCTCGTACAACAACATTGGGGCTGGTCTGGCGCTCCGCCGCGGCCAGGCGCCCGAATCATCGGTCCAGTCAGAGAACAAGCTGATCAGCTATTTTTTCAGGGTCAATTACAGCTTTATGAACAAATACCTGCTCTCGGCGAGTCTGCGGCATGAAGGATCTTCACGCTTCGGGGCTAACCACAAATGGGGTAGTTTTCCGGCATTCTCGGTAGGCTGGAATTTGAAAAGGGAGGCTTTTTTAGATAATTCCAATGTTGTTTCAAACATGAAACTAAGGGCAGGCTATGGCGTAACCGGTACCGAGCCGGGCAGCTCTTATATTTCTTTGAATAAAATCAATTTTAACACCAATGTGCTCATCAATGGGCAGTGGGTGCAGGCTATTAACCCTTCCAACAATGCCAACCCCGATCTCCGCTGGGAACGCAAGGAAGAGGTCAACCTGGGTATAGATTATGGCTTCCTCAATGAGCGCCTCTCCGGTTCGATCGACCTCTACCGTCGCACCACCCGCGACCTGATCGCGAACTTCCCGGTCCCTACCCCGCCCTATTTGTACAGCACCATTACGGCCAATGCGGCCTCGATGGAAAATAAGGGAATAGAAATTCAGGTGAATGCGATCCCGCTGCAAACTGCCGCTTTCAGATGGACCACTTCCGTCAATTTCTCGACCAATGCGAACAAGATCCTTACATTGTCGAACGACAAGTTTGCATTAGCCAGCGGCTACTTCGATACCGGCAATACCGGCGAGCCCATCCAGCAAACCACCCACCGCGTGCAGGTAGGCCAACCGATCGGGAATTTCTGGGGTTTCAAAACCATCGATATCGATGAAACCGGCCACTGGATTATCGAGGGCAAAAATGGCGAACCCAAGCCTATCGCCCAGCAGCAGGCCGACGACAAGCAGATCATCGGAAACGGTTTACCGAAACGTTATCTGAACTGGAACAACACATTGACCTACAAGAACTTTGACCTGAACGTCACCATGCGCGGCGCATTCGGCTTCCAGATCCTCAACATGACCGAAATGTTCTGGAGTGCGCCGGTAATGCTTACCCGCGGTAACCTGCGCGCAAATGCCTACGACCCGATCTACGGCAAACGCCCGCTGGCCGACGACCAGTCGCTGAACTATGTGAGCTACTATATCGAAAACGGCAATTACTGGAAGATCGACAACATTACGGCGGGCTATAATCTCCGCATGAAAAACAAAAACTTCAAACATGCGCGCATTTACCTCTCAGTGGCCAACCTCTACACCATTACCGGCTACAAAGGCATTGACCCGGAAGTAGGCATTGGAGGCCTGGCGCCCGGGGTCGACGACAAGAACCGCTACCCCGCCACCACCAGCTTCACCGCCGGAGCCATGCTGACATTCTGATTTTTTTAACCAGTTATGATTATTTCAAAAGGCCCAAATACGATGAAAACCTTGAAATCCTATATCGGCACAATGCTTTTGCTGGCAGCCGCGAGTTCCTGCAACAACGATCTGACCGAGAAAATCTACTCCGAAGTAACGGAGGATACCTACAACTATTCGAATGCCTACCAGGCGATGAGCGTAGCCTATGCCAACATGCGCAACCTCATCTCACACACGCACTGGTACATGGCGCAGGAATCCACCGCCGACGGCATTGTAATGCCCGCGAACGCTTCGGGATGGGACGATGGCGGCATTTACAAACGCATGCACTTGCATACCTGGAACTCGGAAAACCCGCAGATCAACAGCATGTGGAACACGTTCTATTCCGGTGTGATCAATGCCAACCGGCTCATCGACCAGTTGTCGAACGACAAAATCACCATTCCGGCAGGTGTCACCAAAGAATCACTGATCTCCGAAATGCGGGCGGTCCGGGCATTTTTTTACTGGATGCTATGCGACAATTTCGGCGAGGTGCCGCTCATCACCGACCGCTCCGACGAGCTGCTTGCCAAAACCGGTCGGAAGGAAATTTACCAGTTCATTGTCAAGGAATTGACCGAATCTATTCCCAGCCTGAGCGAAGAAAAAAACACCCTCTTGTACGCACGATTCAACAAATGGGCTGCCAAAACGCTCCTCGCGAATGTGTACCTCAATGCCGGCGTTTATGCCGGAGAGACCAAATGGGAAGAATGCCTGGCACAATGCAATGATGTGATTGCTTCCGGCAAATACCAGTTAGAAACCAGCCTCTCAGCGCCTTTTGTGACCGAGAACCAAAATTCATCCGAGATCGTGTTCGCAATCCCTTTTGAAGAAAACCTGGCCGGCGGGTTCAGCGCGCATATGTTTTCGTGGCATGCTTCGCTGAAAAACAAGGTCAATATGCTGGCAACGCCCTGGGGCGCGGGCTCGGCGAAGGGTGTGCCGCAGTTTATCAATACCTACGACGCCGATGACCAGCGCCTGAAAGCGACCTGGATGATCGGCCCGCAGTTCGCAGCCGATGGCGTAACGCCGCTCAAAGGCTCTTACGACCAGGCCGGCAAGAATGTGGTGCTCAACAACGAGCTCCCCGATGGCCTGTATACCGGCGAGGCCGAGGGATACCGGATGAATAAATTTGAAGTAAAAACACAGGCACAGGGCAGCCTGGGCAACGATTTCCCAGTATTCCGTTATTCGCAGGTGTTGATGATGAAAGCGGAATGTCTCCTGCGCACCGGCAAAGCCAACGATGCCGCCACGGTGGTGTCACAGGTTCGCGCCAGGGCTTTCGCAGCCAAACCCGCCAAAGCGACCGTTACCGGTGCGGACCTGCAAAAAGGCAGCAGTTACCAATATGGTTATGTCGAAAATTACAAGGTTGTTGATCCCGGCAATTCAACGGCGATCCAATACGGCCGCATGCTCGACGAGTTGGGCTGGGAATTTGCCTGGGAAGGGTTCCGTCGCCGGGATATGATCCGGTTCGGGGTTTATACTTCCAAAAGCTGGCTATCGCACAAACCCGCCGGCGCTTTCAGGGCGGTGTTCCCGATCCCGCAAATCGCCATAAATTCAAACCCAAAACTCTTGCAAAACCCGGATTACAACTAGGAATATGAAGCAATTGCTGATTGGTTATGTTTGGTTAATGACCGCGGGCCTGGGCTTTGCGCAGCCCGCCGGTAAGGTTCCGGCCAAAGTCCCGCAATAGGTCATGCAAGACCTATTCGAAGAAGTCAAAACACCCTATAAATACGGCGTGGTCATTCCCCAGCCCGACAGCGGCCGGATGGTCGATAGCCCGACGGTGTTCCGTCAAAACGGCGCTTGGTACATGACTTACATCATCTTCGACGGCAAGGGCTACGAAACCTGGCTGGCCAAAAGCGACAACCTACTCCAATGGACGCATCTGGGCAAGATCATGTCATTCACCGAAAATACCTGGGATGCCACCCAAAAAGCGGGTTATGGGGCATTGATCGATACGGAATGGGGCGGCTCTTACGAGGCAGAGAAGTTCGGGAACAAATACTGGCTCTCCTACCTCGGCGGCTCCGAAAAAGGCTACGAAGCCGGGCGGCTGGGGATCGGCATCGCCAACAGCGGCGATCTGACAAAATCGACGGAAGCGAACCGGTTACCCGCGCCGGTGCTTTCTGCCGTAGACAAAGATGCGCGCTGGTACGACGACCAAACGATCTACAAAAGCCTGATCATCCGTGACCAAGCCCACAAAACCGGGCATCCGTTTGTGATGTATTACAATGCTAAAGGTGAAAAGAAGGACGCGAAAGGCAACGGTTTTGAAAGCATTGCTATGGCCGTTTCCGACGATATGGAGCACTGGAAGCGGCAAGGCGACAGGCCGCTGATCACCCGCAACACGGGCATTTGCGGCGACGCGCAGATCGCTAAAATCGGGGACGTGTATGTGATGTTCTATTTCGGTGCATTCTGGAAACCGGGTGCTTTCGAGCGATTCGCCTGCTCCTACGACTTGCTCAACTGGACCGACTGGGACGGTGCCGACCTGATTGCCCCCAGCGAACCCTACGACAAAACCTACGCCCATAAGCCCTGGGTGATCAAATGGAACGGCGTGGTCTACCATTTCTACAATGCGGTGGGCGACCAGGGCCGCGTCATCGCCGTAGCCACTTCAAAAGACCTGCGGGCAAAAAAGCCAGGCAAATAGGTTAGTTTTAAATATGATAGCAAGAATAATCTGCATGCTGGTAGTCGCAACAGGCTTTTGCGCAGGCAATGCCAGCGGGCAAAGGTCGATACTGCAACCCGACCAGTTCAAACCTTATATCGTGGCATTCAACGAAGCGGATGAGGAGATTTACAAACAACTCATTCCAAATGAAAAAGCCTGGAATTTTTTATCCAAAAACATCCCGCTCTTCGAATGTCCCGACAAACAGCTTGAACAGACCTACTATTTCCGCTGGTGGACTTACCGGAAACATTTGAAACAGACTCCGGCGGGCTACATTGTTACCGAGTTTTTGCCGGATGTTTCCTGGGCGGGTAAATACAACTCGATCAACTGCCCGGCGGGCCACCATTTTTACGAAGGCCGCTGGCTGCGCGATACCAGCTATTTGAAACAATATGCCCGGTTCTGGTTCCGGGGTGGCGCCAGTCCGCGCGCCTATTCGTCCTGGGCGGCAGACGCCATCCGCGCATTCACGCAGGTGCATCCCGACACCGCATTCCTGGTAAACCTCCTCCCCGACCTCGTGAACGACTACCGCGAATGGGAAAAAATGCGGTTGGATTCGACCGGTATGTTTTGGCAAACCGACAACCGCGACGGCATGGAAATTTCGGTGTCCGGTGCCTATGGGCAGAAAGACGAGGGCTACCGCGCCACCATCAACAGCTATATGTACGGCAATGCGAAAGCCATCGCCGACATGGGCCGAATGGCGAAGAGCGCCGGTATCGAAACCGAATTCAACAAAAAAGCAGCTTACATCAGGAACCAGATCCTCACGCGGCTTTGGGACAATGAGGCGAAGTTTTTCAAGGTAATACCCCGCGGCTTGCCGAAACTTAGGAAAGCCGACGTCCGCGAGCTGCACGGTTTCACACCCTGGTATTTTTCCATTCCCGACGAAAAGCACGCCATCGCCTGGGCCCAGCTCACCGACCCGCAGGGCTTCCGGGCTCCCTATGGCCCTACCACCACCGAGCAGCGGCATTCCGGCTTCCGCATTGCCTACGAAGGGCACGAATGCCAATGGAACGGCCCGAGTTGGCCGTTTTCCACCACAATTACCCTGACATCCCTGGCCAACCTGCTCAACAACTATAAACAGCAAATTATGACCAAAACTGACTTCTGGAATCTACTGACCACTTACAGCCGTTCGCAACAGCGCATCCGCGAAGACGGCCGGCTCGTACCCTGGATCGACGAAAACCTCAATCCCTACACCGGTGACTGGATATCCAGGACCCGCCTCTCGACCATGGAAAACGGCACCTGGTCCAAAAGCAAAGGCGGTCGCGAGCGCGGCAAAGACTACAACCACTCCGCCTTTGCCGACCATATCATTTCCGGTCTGATCGGTATCAGACCCCAGAATAGCAATCAACTGGTGATCAACCCCCTAATCCCCGATAACACCTGGGACTACTTCTGCCTCGACAACGTATCCTACCACGGCAAAACCATCACCGTCCTTTACGATAAAACCGGCAAAAAATACGGCAAAGGTGTTGGATTACGCATATTGGTTGACGGTATCGAGCGGGCCTCTTCGGCTGAGATCCGGAAACTAACTATCTCCATTTAATAATTCGTGTTAATTAGCGGCCCGCCGCCGCGGTGCCTTCGTAGCTAAAAAAAAACTAAAACCGTTAGATGAAAAAACTCCTATTCTCCCTTTCCCTAACCCTTTGCTTCCAGGCCAATGCGCAACCCGGCAAGGAAGCAACCTACACCCCCAGCAAAGCCCCACTCCGCTCCAACCCGTACAGCGAGCTCCCGTTAGGCGCCATCAAACCGCAGGGATGGCTCAAAGAAATGCTCGTTCGCCAGAAAAACGGCTCCACCGGCAAGCTCGACGAGCTATACCCGCTCGTAATGGGCAAACGTAATGGCTGGCTGGGCGGCGACGGCGACCAATGGGAACGCGGCCCCTACTGGATCGACGGCCTGCTCCCACTTGCTTATATCCTCGACGACAAGGAGCTCATCGCTAAAACCAAACCCTGGGTGGAATGGGCCCTCAGCAGCCAGCAACCCGACGGCTATTTCGGCCCTTCGAAAGACTACGGCCGCGAACCGGGTGTCCAACGCGACAACAGCCGCGACTGGTGGCCTAAAATGGTGATGCTCAAAATATTAAAACAATATTACTCGGCCACCGGCGACCAGCGGGTTGTGACGTTAATGACCAATTACTTCAAATACCAGCTGAAAGAACTCCCGTCGAAACCGCTCGATAACTGGACTTTCTGGGCAAGGTACCGCGGTGCCGATAACCTGGCCGTCGTGTACTGGCTCTACAATATCACCGGCGACAAATTCCTGCTCGACCTGGGCAACCTCATCCACTTGCAGACATTCGATTATACCAATGCATTCCTCAATACCGACCTGCTCTCGACCCGCGGCAGCATTCACTGCGTGAACCTCGCGCAGGGCATTAAGGCCCCGCTGATCTACTTTCAGCACCATCCCGAGCAGAAATACCTCGACGCCACCAAAAAAGGCTTCGCCGACATCCGTAAATTCAATGGCATGGCACATGGGCTCTACGGCGGTGACGAAGCGCTGCACGGCAACGATCCTACCCAGGGCTCAGAGCTCTGTTCGGCTGTTGAAATGATGTTCTCTCTCGAAAGCATTCTCGAAATCACCGGCGATGTAAGCTATGCCGATATGCTCGAAAAAATCACGTTCAATGCATTGCCGACACAAGCTTCCGACGATTTCATGACCCGCCAGTATTTCCAGCAGGCCAACCAGGTGATGATGACCCGCCACCACCGCAACTTCGACGTAAACCACGGCGGCACGGACGTTTGTATGGGCTTGCTCACCGGCTATCCCTGCTGTACTTCCAATATGCACCAGGGCTGGCCGAAGTTTGTACAAAACCTCTGGTACGCCACTGCCGATAAGGGCATCGCCGCATTAACCTATTCAGCCAGCGAAGCCAATATCAAACTCGCTGGCGGAGTGAATGTGGCCGTAAAAGAAGAAACCTCCTATCCCTTTGAAGAAACCATCAAATTCACCATAATCCCATCTGCGAAAACAGTATTCCCATTCCATTTGAGAATACCGGCCTGGTGTAAAAAAGGCACTGTTAAGGTGAACGGTAAACTTTGGCTGGAACCGGAAGGCGACCAGATCGTGAAACTGACTCGGGAATGGGAAAAGGGAGATGTGGTGGAACTTGCATTGCCCATGCATATTTTCAAAAACACCTGGGTCGAAAACTCGATTTCTGTTGAGCGCGGGCCAATTACCTATGCATTGAAAGTGGGTGAGACTTCCAAACTCGTTAAAAACGAGAAAGATCCGATCGACTATGGCTCGTCCTACACCGAATTACGCCCGACCACACCATGGAATTATGGTTTGATACAAACACCGGATAACAAACTGGAAGAGCAATACAAATGGGAAGCAGTAAAACCGGTCTCGAATTATCCCTGGAATCCTGAGAACTCGCCGTTACAGATCAAAACCAAAGCCCGGCGCATTCCTTCCTGGGGATTGTATAATGAAATGGCCGGCCCGATCCCATACAGCCTGACCTACCAGCTTGAAACCGAAGACAAGGAAGAAGATATTGTGCTGATCCCTTACGGATGCACCAATCTGCGCATTTCTCAATTCCCGGTTATCCATAAGAAGAAGTAAGATTTTAGATTAAAACAGAACTTAACATGCAGCTAACCGCCAAAATATATGTGATCGCCGCGCTAGCGTGGTGTTTTCAGGGAATGCCGACGCAAGCCCAGCAGCGCATTCAGCCCGTCCGATTTTCGGAAGTGACCATTACCGATCATTTCTGGAAACCCAAACAGGAAAAGGTCGCTACGGCGACGCTCAATGCGTGCATTATCCAAACGGAAGAAAAATCGGGCCGCATCCGGAATTTCGAGAAGGTAGCCCGCAAGCAGGGTGAAAAACACGAGGGCATTTACTACGACGACAGTGACGTGTATAAAGCCATTGAAGCCATGGCCTACTCGCTCAAAAACCGCCCCGATGCCGCATTGGAAAAGAAAGCCGACGAATGGATAGACAAGATCGCCGCCGCGCAGCTTCCGGACGGATATTTGAACACCTATTACACTTTGACTGACCTCAACCAGCGCTGGACCGACATGGAAAGGCACGAGGATTACTGCGCCGGACATTTGATCGAAGCGGCGGTTGCCTATTACAACACCACCGGCAAACGTAAATTCCTGGATGTGGCCATTCGCCTCGCCGATCACATCGATTCCACTTTCCGCGTCGCGAACCGTCCGTGGGTATCGGGCCACCAGGAAATCGAGCTGGCTTTGATGAAATTGTATCACCAAACCAAAGAGGACCGCTATCTGAAACTGGCCGACTGGTTCCTCGAACAACGAGGCCACGGTTACGGCAAAGGCAAGATCTGGGACGAATGGAAGGATCCCAAATACTGCCAGGACGATGTACCCGTGAAACAGCAGAAAGAAATCACCGGCCACGCCGTGCGGGCGATGTACCAGTACACCGGCGCGGCGGACGTCGCCTCCGTGACGCAGGACCCCGGGTACCTGAATGCGATGACGGCCGTTTGGGAAGATGTGGTGTACCGAAATATGTATCTCACCGGCGGAATCGGTTCATCAGGCCATAATGAAGGCTTCACCGATGATTACGACCTGCCCAATGGCAATGCATACAGCGAAACCTGCGCCTCGGTAGGTATGGTATTCTGGAACCAGCGGATGAATGCGCTCACCGGAGACGCCAAGTATATCGATGTCCTCGAACGCAGCCTTTACAACGGTGCGCTCGACGGCCTAAGCCTCAGCGGCGACCGGTTTTTCTACGGAAACCCGCTTTCATCAACCGGTAACAATGCCCGCAGCGCATGGTTCGGGACGGCTTGTTGCCCTTCCAATATTGCGAGGCTGGTAGCGTCGGTCGGGGATTACATTTATGGAAAATCGGAGAATAAGGTCTGGGTTAACCTTTTTGTAAGCAGCAATACCCGTTTCCAGATGGGGAAAACCGCGGTGCCGCTGAAAATGGAGACCAATTATCCCTGGGACGGGAATGTAAAAATTAAAGTAACGCCAGCGCAAAAGGTAAAATACGCTTTGAATGTCCGTATTCCCGGCTGGGTGACCGATACGCCTGTCCCGGGAGGGTTGTACAACTTCGCGGCCAATGCCAGTGCGAAAATTGAAATACTACTAAACGGCAAACCGGTTACCTATCAGACTGATAAAGGTTACGCCGTCATCGATCGCACCTGGCAGAATGGCGATGAAATTGAAGTGAAACTACCCATGGAAATACGTCAGATCAAGGCCCGTAAGCAAGTCAAGGCGGATGAAGATCGCATTGCGTTGCAACGCGGGCCTATTGTCTATTGTGTAGAAGGCACCGATAATGCGGGTGAGGTATGGAACCTGCTCGTTCCCGCGAATGCTTCGTTCACAACCAAAACAAGCCAGGTGCTGAGCGAGCAAGTAGTAGCTATTCAGGCCAACCTGCAAGTGGTGAAAGCCGCGCCGGATGGGCTGAATGTTAGAACAGAACCACAGACGGTCACGGCTATCCCCTATTACACCTGGGCGAACCGCGAACGGAGCCCGATGCAGGTTTGGCTGCCGATGAAGATCAAAAACGTCAAACTTGCGGAGTAGCGGCGTTCTTGTAGCGTCTTACCCGCAACGCCGCCTGCTCTTTGTGCCCCATAAATCCCTCTATTTCGCACAAACGCATGCCGTATTCACCGATAATGACGCTCGCTTCCGGCGTGCAGCGCTGATAAGTACAGTTTTTCAGAAACTTCCCGACCCACAAGCCGCCGGTATACCGTGCAGCTCCGTGGGTCGGAAGCGTATGGTTGGTACCGATCACCTTGTCACCATATGCCACATTGGTTTCAGGGCCGAGAAATAATGCCCCGTAGTTGGTCATGTTCTGGAGAAAATAATCGGGATCGCGCGTAAGCACCTCCACGTGCTCGTATGCGAGCTTGTCTGCCTCCACAAGGGCCTCTTCCTCGTCCTCTACCAGGATGATCGAACCATTATCCCGCCAGGCAATGCCGGCAATGTCGGCGGTAGGCAGTGTTTCGAGCTGCCTTTCGATTTCCACCAGCGTTTCATAAGCCAGCTTTTCAGATGTCGTGATCAATGCGCCCGGCGAAGTTGGCCCGTGTTCGGCCTGGCCCAGCAGGTCGCAAGCCACCATTTCGGCATCGGCGGTCTCGTCGGCGATGACCAGGATTTCCGTGGGTCCTGCAAACAGGTCGATGCCGACCCTGCCGTACAATTGCCGTTTTGCCTCGGCCACATAGGCATTACCGGGGCCGACGATCATATCCACCGGTTCGATCGTTTCGGTACCCAATGCCATGGCCACCATCGCCTGCATTCCCCCGAGCAGATAAATTTCATCTGCCCCGGCCATATGCATCGCTGCAATGGTAGCAGCGGGCATTTGGCCTTTGATCGGCGGCGTACATCCGATCACGCGCTTCACACCGGCCACTTTGGCCGTCAGAATGCTCATATGCGCCGACGCCACCATCGGATACCGCCCGCCGGGAATGTAACAACCCGCGCTGTTGACCGGGATATTCTTGTGTCCTAAAATCACGCCCGGAATGGTTTCCACTTCGATGTCCCGGATCGACTCGCGCTGCTTTTGCGCAAAAAAGCGGATTTGCTTTTGGGCAAAAGCGATGTCGTCGATGACTTGTTGCGGAACGCCAGCGATGATCTCCCCGATCTGTTCCGCGCTTAACCGGAACGATTCGGGCGACCAGTTGTCGAATTTTTCGGAGTATTTCCGGACAGCCTCGTCGCCATTCAATTCAATGTCCTTGATGACTTCGCTCACAACGGCCTTTACTTTTTCGTCGGCCTCCTGCTGTTCGGCGGCGCTTTTGCCCGGTTTTATAATTGTTGCCATGAATGTAAACCTGTTAAATTTTGGTATTCCAAAAATACAAGTCCGTAACACCCAAGTGCAATTACTATTATAGCGGTTTCTGATACAATCTTTCAACACCAGCCACCGGCATTGTCAGCGGCTCATTTCAGTGCACTTGCCAAATGCAGCGCAGCCAGCTTAAAGCCGCTTTTCAGATACACTTTCTGGGCCGTGTTATTCGTAAAATCCGTGTCGAGCACCAGCGCGTCCTGGTTATTCAGTTTCGCAATTTCCCTGACGTGTTCCAGCAACCTGGATGCCAGCCCTTTTCCGCGGTACTCGTCCAGCGTGCAAAGGTCATCGACGTAAATAATGTTTCCGGTATGCAACGACGTCATAAACCGGCAACCTGCAAAGGCTACAAACCGGCCATGATCGAATACACCTGCGATAAAGAATTTTTCATTCTGCATCATTTCCATGATCATCGGCACCCACTTTTCTTTTTCCAGATGCGGCCTCAGCAAAAGAGCCACATCCCAGCATTGGGCAATTTCAAGCTCCGTTTTTACAATCCTGATTTCAAATAGCTCTTTCATATACTTTGTTTTCCCACAAAAGTAGATGGTCGGAAAAGACCCGGAATGTACCAGGAATGAGATAATCAATGGCCCAAAGTCCGGCACAGATTTCAAGCCGGGATTCGCAGGAATTTTAACCGGCATTTGACAAAACACCCTCCAAAATTTTCAATGCCTGCCTCATTTCCGTTTCGTTCAGCGATGCAAAGCCCATTCTCAATGCATTGGTCGAAAAGCTTTCGTTTTTGTAAAAATCACCATCATCGATATATAATCCCTTTTTGCGGGCCTGAAAAGACACTTTGTGCAAATCGATATCCGGAGCAAAATTTGCCCAGATGCCCAACCCTCCTTCGGGCACATCGAAAGTAATTTTATCCCTAAAATCGGAGGCCAGTATTTCACAGAACAAGTCCCGGCGGTCTTTGTAGATTTTAAGCGATTTCCGGAAATGCCTGTCTACCTCCCCGTTGTCGAACAGTACCGAAAACGCCTCCTCCATCAGCGTATCGCCCTGACGGTCGATCAGCTCCCTCAGCGACGAAGCGGCTTTCATAAATTCGGGAGGCCCCACCATAAACCCTATACGCAACGCAGGCGCGAAGGTTTTGGAAATAGACCCGATGTAGATCACATTCTGGTTGTGATCGATGCTCGCCAGGGGCAGGTAAGGTTTGTTTTCGTAATGAAAGTCAAAATCATAATCGTCCTCAATAATGGCGAAACGGTGTGTTTTGGCAAGGTTCAGCAATTTCAACCGGCGCTCGCTGCTAAGCGTGACCGTGGTGGGCAGGTGATGGTGCGGAATGGTATAAACTGCCCTGATCTTTGTCTTTTCAAGGTTTTTTTCCAAAAAGTCGATATCCATTCCCAATGCATCCACCGGCACCCTGAGAATGTTTGCGCCGGCATGCCGGAAAGTTTCGTCCGCCAGTGCATAATTGGACATCCCGGCTGCAATGGGATCGCCGGGGCTCAGCAGCAAATGCGCTGCGAGATAAATGCCCATCTGGCTTCCTTTTGTTATAAGGATATTTTCAGGGGATACCGTCAACCCTCTTGTAATCGATAGGTAATTGGCAATGGCAATCCGAAGCCGTTCCGATCCGGCCGAGCTTCCGTATCGTAGGAAGTTTTTACCATAAAATTTCCGGGACATGCTTCTGTATTCCCGCATCAACTGGTCAATCGGCGCCAGGCGCACATCCGGAAAACCGTCGTCGATCGCCAGTCCTGCTTTTTGAAGGTCTTTACTGGGCATGGCGTTCCGGAACCTGTTGGTCCATATGAACGCATTACGCGTGCCTCCGTCCTGAGGCACGCCCGCAAGCACCTTTTTCGACGAGATCGGGAGTTTTGAATTCACAAATATCCCCTTGCGCTCAACGGCCTCGGCCCAGCCCTGGCTTACCAGTTCTTCATAGGCCAGTTTAATGGTGTTCCGGTTAACGCCGATCAGACCGGCAAGAACGCGCGAGCTAGGAAGCATGTCCTCCGGCTGCAATACACCTTTGGTAATCAATATAATAAATGCATTACATAACTGAACGTACAGTGCGACGGACGCATGTCGGTCAATCTGGATGAGTGTTTTGTAAGGCAACATCTGGGCTATCTGTTTTGTCAAAACTGGGCCTCAAATATAGCCCAAGCGAGGCGTAATTTTGAAGAAAAAAGAAGGAAAATGAAGAAGTTATTAGTCATCAACGCCAGTGCCAGAATGCAGCGCTCCCACAGCCGGGAAATGACTGCCACGTTTGTCGAAAACTGGAAAGAACGCCAGCCCGACTCCGTCATCGCATTCAGGGAACTAGGAACGATCAACGTGCCCCATATGACAGGCGAATGGATTTCGGCCGCCTTCAAACCCGCGGCGTCGAGGACGGAAGCAGATGTTCTCGCACTCGGAACCAGCGATATTTTCGTATCCGAATTAAAAGAAGCCGACGTGATCGTGATCGGAGCCCCGATGTACAACTGGTCGATCCCGAGCCCGCTGAAAGCCTATATCGACCAGGTGATGCGAATCCACGAAACCTGGAAGCCCAACCCGGCCGACAAAACGCATCCCTATACCGGCCTATTGCAAAACAAAACGCTGGTCCTGCTGCTTGCCAGGGGAGCTGCCGGTTACGAGCCGGGCGAATACAACGAGCATATGAATTTCCAGAGCACTTATTTAAAAACCGTGTTCAACATCATGGGAATTAAAGACATACACGTCATCTCCATCAACGGCGCGTCCACACCGTCCGACGAACTGACAAGCGCCATTGACAATTCGAAAAGAGAAATCAGGACGTTTATCGACCGGCATCTGGAACGCGACCACAGTATTCATTCCATAATCAATTACTAATCAATTTAAATACAATCGCATGCAAACGAGAATCCACATCGACAAGGCCGAACCAGCCGGATACAAAGCAGTGCTAGGACTAAAAAAATTCATTGAAAGCACCCCGCTGACCCGAACGCACAAGGATTTGATCAAGATCCTGGCGTCCCAGATCAACGGCTGCGCATTCTGTATCGACATGCACACCAAGGAAGCGCGCAAGGCCGGGGAAAGTGAGCAGCGCATCTACGCACTCAATGCCTGGCGCGATGCCCCTTTCTTTTCGAACGAAGAACGGGCCATTCTGGCGCTGACCGAAGAAGTAACGCTGATCGGCAACCACGTAAAAGATGAAACATACGCGCAAGCTGAGCGATTTTTCGAGCCCGAGTATCTGGCGCAGTTGATCCTCGCGATCATCACGATCAATGTCTGGAACAGAATTGGTATAAGCACCCGGCTTGTCCCTGCATAAAAGAGAGCGCTTACATCACTTCCTGATTAATCGGGACGAATTGCTTTCATAATAATTTCATTGTAGTTTTTAATGGCGGATTGAATTTTCATTCCGTCATTTTTCTGTTTACCAGTAGCACAATGCTACTTTTTTGCTCAATACTGATACTATCTTTCACAAAGTAGTGGGTTTTGAAAAATTGTATTAGTTTACAAATACATTCCAAAACCCACCATTATGAAAGCTGTTGAATTTCACCTGCCACAGGACGTCGACAAGTCCTTCATTGTGTTTCGCGAGAGGGGCGACTTCTTCCCCGCACCATGGCATTATCATGCTCATTACGAATTTGTTATGATAAACAAAAGCACCGGCAGACGCATGGTAGGCGATCATATCGGCTACTTCGAGGAAGATGACCTGGTGTTTATGGGCTCGCTGCTGCCTCATGTGTGGGTCAACGATCCGATCTATCTGGAACGCCGTGCGCCCGAAAAGGCCGACGCCCTGGTGGTCCATTTCACGGACGATTTCCTGGGGGAGGATTTTATGACTATTCCGGAAATAGACGACTTTAAAAAAATTCTCAAACTCGCCGACAGAGGTATGGCCTTACGCGGAGAAACGAGGGACAGGATCAATGCGCTCATCCGGCAAATGCCCGCCCAGAATGGCCTCCAACGCCTATCGTCGCTGATGCTGATATTCGATATCATGTCCAACACCACGGAATTCGACCTTTTGGCCAGTCCGCGTTTCGTGCAGAACTTCCATTACGACTCTTCGGATCGCTTCAAAAAGGTTACCGGCTATATTATGCAGAATTTCGACAAGGACATCAGCCTTGCCGAGATCGCGTCGGTGGGGAATATGGGCGTTACGGCGTTTTGTAACTTTTTCAAGGAGCAGTTCAGGGTAACGTTCGTGGAATACCTCACCACTGTGCGCATTGGCCACGCCTGCAAGCTGCTTTCCCTGCACGATCGCAATGTAGTGGAAGTAGCCTACGAATGCGGATTTAATAATCTTGCAAATTTTAACCGGCAGTTCAAAAAGCTCAAAAACATGACGCCCAGCGATTACCGGAAGACGCTCATCATCCGGTAACCGCCGGGCGGTTTCTTGAAATATAGTATTAGTAAGCTAAACGCATCACCATTTGCAGCAACGCCTCACGGATCACCGCTTCCGATCCGGCAGCGAGGCAACTGTACCGGCAGCGCCAGCTCTCATAGCCGCCCAGTTCCACTTCATGCGCGGGTGGCACATAACCGGCATTGCCATTGGCCATGGTGATGGTAAAATAGTTGTCAATACGTGCTTGCGACTTCAAATAAAGACCGGTCTCCGAAAAAAACTCCCCACCCAGCCCGCCAATAACGCCATTTCCGATACGGATCGCTTGCGCCGGGCATTCGCGGGTAGCGGGCATTTCATGGAGCAACAATTGCTCGCGGGCGTAAATCTGTTTTAATCCCTCCGCATGGTATTCGATCGTTTCAAAACGGGCGGTCGCAATTACTTTTGCCGCCGCATCCAACTCCTCTTGCGAAGGTTTCACAACCTCACAGGACAAAAGCTCAAAAACCGCCTCCAACGCCGGTTCCGACTGCCATTCCAACACTTTCAGGCTGTCGACCAGCCGATCGGCCAAGTCGTGGCCGATGAATTGGCTTTTTTCAAAATGCGCCTTCGGATATCGTTCACTATCCAGAAAATCCCAGATATTAACATCCCCGCTCGTGCCGTTGCTCATCATACCTACAAAATCATCGCCCGCTCCGAGTTGTTCGCGCAGCCTTTCGGAGAAGTAACCGAAATAATCGGCGGAAATAGTTCCGTTTTCCCAATCTCCCACATAATGCAGTGAATAATTACCCAGCATGCTGATCCAGCGACCATCCACCCCCTGAACGGCCAGATAGCCCAGCTCGGGGTCGGTGGTTGCTATGCCGTCGTCAATATACGCTTCGCCACCAAAGGGGTTGGTTTTCACCTTGTCGACACCGCCCGTCACCGGATTCAATGGTGTGTAACCCGGTTTCATCGCATACCGCCGGCATAGTACATGCTCCGGTGCCATCAAAGAGCCGAATGCAATGCGCGCAGGACGGAGGTTTTCCAAAGCAGCATCCACCGCCGCCGCAATCCGTCCCGGTAACATTTTTTCATAAGCCGGATCAATACTGCCCAAATGCACATCCGCCACCGATCCCGCCGCGTGCGTATGCGTGCTCGCTACAAGCAGGTGCGTGTGAGGAATGCCTGTGCGTGAGGTAATGAGCGCTTTCGCACCATCAACAAACTCCTTGGGCATCACGCAAATATCCACCATCACCAACACGACCGTCGTTTCGCCGCTACGGAGCGCCAATGCTTTGGCATATAGATCATCATGAATGTAGGTCGCGTAATGCGTGATAAAATCGCCGTTGATACGCGTGCCCAGCGGCGGCGTGGTTTTGACGCGGGCTGCACCAGCCAGAAACGAGGTCTTTAAAGTTGACATTTACTTTAATTAAAACAATATACTAAACTCATTTCCAGGTATTGCGCAGGAAACGGAGCCAGTTTTGGCTGAAAATGTTGTCGATATCCTCGTCTTTATAACCACGATCGGTCAGGATGGCTTCGAACTTTTGCAGGTCGGCAATGGAATTGAGGTCCCAGGGCGACTGCTCGGTGCCGAAAATGCCGTCCAAATCGCTACCGATAGCAATGTGTCGACTGTTCCCGGCAATCTGACAAATGTGGTCCCAATGATCCACCAGGTGCGCCAGGCGGATATCCAACTGCCAGGGATCCGAAACCATGTCGATAAATCGTATATCCATGGCCCAGCAATCGAGCATCCCGCCGATCACCGCGCCACGATCGATAAGCCTTTTGATCTGTTCATCAGTTAATTGCCGCTGGTTAGGCACGATCTTGCGCACATTATGGTGGCTCGACCAGATAGGCCCATCATAAAAATCCATCACCTGATCGAAACCTTCATCCGTCAGATGCGTGGTATCCAGGATCATGCCGAGCTTCGACATTTCCCGCATCAGCTCAAAACCCGATGGCATCAGCGGCCCTTCCATTTTGGTACCTGGCGCATACCGCCCCGGCCCAAAATGCGAAAGCCCTACCGCCCGCAGACCGTAATCGTAGGCGTGGTGCAGATACGGCACATCCACCAGCGAATCGGCACCTTCCAGGCTCAGAATGTAGCCAACCGGAAGTTTTTCGCCTTCTTGCAAAGGATTATTCCAAAGTCTCAAATGCGCTTCCAAGCCCTGCAAATCGACAATTTGCACCATCTCGCCCAATGCTTCCATTTCGCGATACCAGGCGAGCTGCGCCTGCGTCATCGCCCAGGCTTGCTGCGGTGAATTCCAGCCTGTCAGTGCACTGCCGAATGGCGTGTACCGGGCCAGTTGCGTCGCCACCACAATGCCTATGTTGCCCTTTCTCAGCTCCGGCAGGCATACTATACCCTTTCCGCGATCGTTTTTGTCCTTCATATGCATCTCGCGCTGCCGGATTTCGTCCAGCGGGCGCGTGAGGTCCCGGTTCCATTCAATGGCATTCATCGCCAGGTCCAGGTGCGCATCAAATATCAATCTCATAGCAGGCCCGATCCGTTTTTAAATTGCAAAATCACTTCCTCAGCGCTGTTCCCAAAGTTGTATTTCCCGATCAGCTCCCGGATTTCAAGGCTGAATTTGCCCATTAACTCACGCCACCGTTCCACTTCGCCATCGTCATACTGGTAAAACCCCTTTCCTCCTTCCTCCATCCCCCATTCTCCCCTTCTAACCATTTCTGTAAAAAAGCCAGGCAACTTCGTATCAGTAGCGAGCTCGCTGTTGAGATCTTTCATCACCATTCCATATGCATAAGTGCCCATCAGATCCATATACCGGAGATTTCCGGCAAAGGGAAGATAATAACCGGCATCGTTCCGGCAGGCCCTGTCGATGTCTTCGACATTGGCATAACCATTTTGCACCAGGTAAAACGCCTCGCGTATGAGCGCAGCCAACAGCCGCATGCGTATGCCCGTATTTCCGTGGATCACGTAAGGATCTTTGTTCCAACTGGTTTGGGCGATTTCTTCGAGATAGGCTACATGGGTTGCGTCCGTCATGTCGTTCGCGATGATTTCCAGGAACAAGGTCGTGTCCGCAGGCTCCGTCCAGTTCAGGCCGATGATACGTTCGGGGTATAATGCATTTGCCTGCAAAACATCCAGCCCAATGGTTTCGGTATTGACGGCAATCAACGTCTCGCCAGAAACCTTAGCCTCTATTTCCCTGATCCACTGCCTTTTCAGGTCCGCATCCTCTTCCGTTACCAATATAGCCAGCCGTACATCCGCGGCCTGATCCGCATTCAAATCCGTCAGGACGGTTTGCCCTGCCTGACTTAGGCAGCCTTGTATACTGTCCGCAATAGGATGTGCCCCCAGCACCAGCGCCGGTTCACTGCTTTGTCCGCTTTCTTTCATCGGCTGAGCCTCGTTTCAGATTTGTTTCAATACCTTTTCGGCGGTGGCAATGGCGATTTCAATGTCCTCGTCGGTGTGTACCGCGCTGATATACCACAATCCGCGGCCAATCACCCGCACTCCTTCGTCGTGCATCGCGGCGACGAATTTGCCTAGTTTTGCCTTGTCAGCAGCCAGGGTATCCCGGTAATCATTTGTCTTTTCAATTTTCGTAAAACTAATGGCAAACATCGGCCCCGGCCCTTCAACCAGCAATGCATGTCCGCTGTTAGCAGCCGCTTGCTGCAAACCGGCCATTAGCTTGCTTCCCAGCCGGAACAGCCGTTCGTGTGGTTGCTCTTTCTCCAAAACAGCAATCGTAGCCAATGCCGCCGCGACGGTCGGGTTACCCGCATTCATCGTGCCGGCATGGATCACTTTGGCCTGTTCGATCAGCTGCATCCATTCGTATTTGCCTACGATGGCGCTGATCGCATAGCCGCTGGCAATTGCCTTCGCAAAAATGGAAAGGTCGGGAGTGATGCCAAAATACTGTTGCGCCCCGCCCAGCGAGAGGCGAAAGCCGGTAATCACTTCATCGAAAATCAGTGCGATGTTATTGGCGCTGCACAAATCCCTTAAACCCTGTAAAAAGCCGGGCTGCGGCTCAATGCAGCCATTATTGCACATTACAGGCTCGGTAATGATCGCGGCAATTTCGTGACCGCGTTCGCTGATGGTCTTCCGTACCAATTCCAGGTCGTTCCAGGGCAGGACAATAAATTCATTTTCAACACCCTCTGGCAAACCTTGCGTCCATGGGAACACATTCGGATGCTCGCGGCTGCCCAGTGCTTCTTCGGACGGCGTGCTGATCGCCCAGCAAACATTGTCCATCCAGCCATGGTAATGTCCTTCAAAACGCAGGAATTTGTTTTTACCCGTTCTGGCACGTGCCACGCGGAAGGCCGTTTGCACCGCCTCGGAGCCATCCAGACAAAACCGCATCATTTCGGCGGAGGGGATCAACTGGTTCAGCTTTTCAGCCAACTCGATCTCCCGGATGTGCTGCCCTGCAAAGAGCTGACCATCCTGTGAATATTCGGCCACGGCCCGCAGTACTTCCGGGTGCGAATGGCCGAGGATAAGCGGCCCCTGACTGAGGGTAAAATCAAGATATTCGTTGCCATCCACATCATAAATGCGGCTCCCGCGTCCGTGGGTGTAAAAGAGCGCATGCGGGTGGTTGTATTTCCTGAATTCGGAAGAAACGCCGCTGGCGAGCACTTTTTTGGCCCTTTCGAGCAGTTCGGCGGATTTCTGGTAAGTTTTCATTGCAGATAGGCTTTTACTTTTTCGGCTGAATATTCGGCAGCCAACCGATGTATTTCGTGATTGAACCGGGCAAATGCTTCGTCCCATTGGCGGCCTTCGCCAGGTTCGTAGGAAAATAGGCCACGATCGTTATGAACACCCCTCGCACCTTCCCGGACCATTTGCTGCATCACCGCGGGCACTTCGGCGCTGCTGCTAAGTTGGGGGAAAATGCGGGTGAGCATGGTTTCAAAATCTTTGAGCCCAACATAATCCATTCGCCGGAAAATGCCCATGAGCGTCATCCACGAGCCTGCGTCGTAACGAAATGCCTTATCCACGTCCTCGCGGGTCGCCTGTCCGCTTTCGATCTGGTGGAATATTTCGCGGTAAACGGCATACATCAGCCGGTTGGTAATAAAGCCGCGAATATCCTTTTTCAGCAAAGTCGGTTCCTTACCCCATCGATTTGCCATTTCAAAAACGCTGTCGGCAAAAAGCGGGTCGGTTTGCTCGCCACAGGTGATTTCGAGGAAGCGGGTCATAAATGCCGGCTCAGCCCAATGGATGCCCAGAAACCGCGCCGGGTTATCGACAAACTTTTGCAATTCGCTGATAGGGATCGCCGAGGTATTACTGCCGATAATGCACTCGGCCTCGACGGCAGCCGTGATTTTGGCATATACTGCCGATTTGATTTCCGGCTTTTCGATTACGCATTCGATTACCAGCACGCAACCTGCCAGCATTCCGTAATCTTGCGAAATGCTCAGGGCATCCAGGTACGGTTCGGTCGAAACGATCAGTCCTGCGTCGTGGCATTGGCGCAACTGGCCCGCGATGCGTTCCGGGGCTTCGCCAGCTTCCGGCGCAATGGGCGCGATGGCCCGCACCGGATGCCCGGCGACCAGCAAGGCGGCAACAATGCTGCTGCCCATCAGGCCAAGCCCCACCACGCCCACCGGCGCCAATGTCGAAGGTTCGTTCATCAGGCGGGCAGTTTGACAATGCAGTCTATCTCGACTTTGATATTTTCAGCCAGCACCGACTGGACTGTCGTGCGGGCAGGCTTGATGCCGGGGAAATAGGAAGCGTAAACGGCATTGTACCGGTCGAAGTCGTTGATATCCGCCAGGTGCGCAGTGCATTTAACGACATTTTCCATTGTACCGCCCGCCGCGCGGATGATCGCCGCGATATTGTCCAGCGTCCGCGCCGTTTCCTCTTCGATCGTACCGAGCACGAACTGCGACGTTTTGAAATCGACCGACGCCTGGCCACTTACAAACAGGAGGCCGTCCACAGCCACGCCGTCGGAGTACGCGCCGGTGGCAAAATCAGGATCACGATCGGGATGTACTATTTTTTTCATGAAAACAAAATATAATTCTAAAAAATACCATCTTCACAAAAGTACTTATCACCTATCCTCCCGTTCTCCTACTTTTAACTGGATTACTGATACTATTTTTTATCCCGCTTTTCAGGCATTCAGCCCACCATCCATCAGGATGTTTTCGCCATTGATATAGGCTCCCGCATCCGAAGCCAGCAGTACCACCAGGCCTTTGATATCATCCTGATTAGCCATCCGGCGAAGGGGCACTTTTTTGCAGTAATTGTTCAAAAAAACCTCGGGCTGATTGTTGAACAATCCGCCCGGACTAATGCAATTAAACCGGACATTTTTGCCCGCATTCATCTGCGCCATGTAGCGCGTAAGGTTGATCAGACCGGCGTTGTGAAAGAAATAGTCCGGCGGCAGATCGCCCATCCCCACGGCACCCTCATAATTGGACGAATCCGGGCCAAACATGCCCATCATTGAAGCAATATTGATTACACTTCCACCTCCGCTCTGCACGATCAAATCGGTCATTTCACGCACCAAATCCACCATTCCGGTCGCATTCACCTGCATTGATTCCTCGAATTGGCTCAGCGGGGCATTATAACCTTTCATAGGTCGCGACACCGCATTGTTTACGAAGCCATCCAGCCGCCCGAACTTTTCCAGCACGCCGGCCTTCAGCGCCATCACCGACTCATGCACACCCTGATCCGCCTCCATCGCATGCACATCCAGCCCACGCTCACGGAAGAATGCCGCCGTACGCTCCGCCGAAGCAAGCTCCCGCGACGTTGTAATCACCGTCGCATCGGCCTCCCCGAGCCCCTCCACAATGCATTTCCCATAATTCCCCGACCCACCGGTAACGAGGATAACTTTGTTTTTCAGGCTTAGTAGTTGTTTGACGTGCATAGGAGTTGGTGTTTGGTGAGGCGTTTTTGACCATCGACGATGGACCATCGACCATCGAATGCCTCGATTGTTGACCGCCGATCTCGTTAAAATTGATACTCAATAAATTCTAAATTTGCCCGTCCCGCCCCTACATCGCGCATGGTCCATGGTCTATGGTCGGCCGCAGGCCCCTCGTTCGCCGCAGGCACGCCACTCAAACCACCACCTCCACTCCCCCCCGCTCAAAGCTCTCCTTCGCGCTGATAATCACCTGCATAATCCGCTCGGTTTTTTCAAATGCCAGTCGCGGCTTGCCTTCTTCCAGCGAGCGCACGAATTCGATGATGTTGTCCCGGAACATGGAATAGGAATTGCGGATATCAATCAGCTTCCAGCCGTTTTGACCAAAAATCGATATTTGAAATGTGCCGGAAATGTCCATAAACAGATGAAGCATAATGTCGAGGCCATCCTCCATGCGGAGTTGAATAATTTCCTTATCTGCACGACCGATATGCCGCACAGCATGCGGTATTGGATCACCCAGGATTGCGAAAATGCCTTCGAGCAAATGCACGCCATATTTTTTCCAATCCTTCTTCCCCACGGCCGTCACCAGTTCCAGCTTTCCAAAGGATTTGATCTCCTGCCGGGCAATGCGGCATTCGTTGGCATAACGCATGGAGGAGCACGACATCAGGAACTTTCCGGCCCGGTACTGCTCGGCGAACCAAGCCAGATCTTCGCGCGAGTAAGTCAATGGTTTATCGATAAAAATCGGTACGCCCGCCTCTATAAACGGCCGGGCCATTTCTCGGTGGTGTTCGGGATCGTCACGGGCCAGGATCACGGCATCCACCTCACCGATCATCGATTCCAGACTTGCACAAACATGCTCAATACCAGCACCTTTTGCGATACTTGCGGCAATTTCGACCTCCTGCGCCCACACATGCGTGACCCGCGCGCCGGGAATGCCCAGCGTGTCGCGGTTGGCTTCGAGGTAAGCGGTTACGGCCGGGTAACCGACCCGGCTGATCTCGTCCCCGTCGAAAACGCCATTGATAATGGCCGACCACGAATAAGGATGCGCATTGCCGGGGCTCATGCCGATGATTCCAATTCTTTGCATGCGGTTCAGGTTTATCTCAGCCAGCCCATCCGGTCCCAATGCGGCAGGTTCAGAAACTCCGGCTCGGGATAGGCCATTTGGGTGGCGATTTGTAATGTTTTCGGATCCATATCATGGCCACCCGCGGTCGCCAGCGCCTGATCAAGGTATTCGGGCTTGTCGATACCGACGAGCACGGAGGCAATGCTGTCAAACGACAAGGCAAAACGGGTTGCCAATGTAGGCAGGTTGGGAAAATCCTGGCTCAGTAACGTGTGGTAATTATGGATATGTCGCTCCACATCAGCGAGTTCCGGGTGCAGGTTCTTGCCACGATCGCTTAGCAAACCCTTCATCAGCACCGATCGCGCCACAATGCCTACGCCATTTGCCTTGGCATCCTCAAAACAGGCCGCATGCCGCTGATCCATCAGATTAAACGGAAGCTGGATCACATCCCAATGACCTTTTGAAATGGCTAATGCGGTTTCCGTAGCCAGGTATGTCGACACCCCGGTGGCACGGATCACTCCCTGTTTTTTTAACTCCTGAAAAGTCTCTGCGATCACCTCATTTTCCAGAATTTCGAGGTCGGCGTAATGCAGCATGTAAACGTCGATATAATCGGTTTGCAGCTCTTTCAGGCTTTCTTCCAGTGAGGTTTGGATAAAAAATTTTAGTGCGGAATCCGGCGGAAGGGCGCCACTTGAATTGCGGAGGTGCCTGCATTTGGTCGCCAGCACAATGTCCTTGCGTTTCGAGGCAAAAGCTTTGCCCATGATCGACTCGCTTTCGCCGTAAAGCCGCGCAGTATCGAAGAAATTGATGTCTTTTTCCAATGCCTCATGCAGCAAACTAATCGCCTCATGCTCGGAAAGCATATCCTCGCGGCCCTGGACGCCGATGCCATAAGGCACCCCGATCTCCACGCCCCCAAAAGCAATTTCAGACACCTGTAAACCGGTACGTCCCAACGCTTTCTGCCTCATTTCGCCGACGTAGTCTGATTTTCGAGATAGGAAGTGGAGTTCCCGGCAGTAGATGCGCCAAATGCGCTGACCAGTTCCCGGCAATATTTGGTAAGCCCCACCACATCAGCCCCTACGCTCACGAACTGATAACCCATCGAAACCAGGTCCGACAAATTACCCGGCCCCCCCACCGTTCCTGCAAACTTCCCATGCTTTCGCGCGACCTCGACCACCCGTATCCGTGTTTCGAGCAATTTGGGATGATCCCACTGCCCCGGCGCACCTATACCCTGACTGAAATCACCGGGACCAAAGAAAAGCATATCATAGCCATCTAATGCGGCAATCGCTTCCAGGTCGTCCAGCGGCTCCGGGTCTTCGATTTGTAAAATGACAAACCGCTCGCGATTGGCTTCTTCGAGATAAGCATTGAAATCCATGGCCGTGTAGGCACCATCGGCATTGCCGCCATCTATCGGTCGGCGGCCAATGGGATGAAAGCGGGTCATTTCAATGACCTGCCGGGCATCATCCAGTCCCATGATATGCGGTACCATAATGCCTGTCGCATCCATTTCCAACGGCCGAACATAATCGCTGTAACTGCCGCGAGGCACACGCACGAGCAAGTCGGTATCCTGCGATTTAGAGGCCCAGACACATCCGGCCAGCACCGACCAATCGAGCCCGATATGCTCCTGATCGGCCCAAACGCAGTCAAAGCCGCCTATACCGGCAATCTCGGCCACGCGCGGCTCTGAAAGATTCATTTTGAAACAACTGACAATTTCGCCCGCCCGCAATTTGCGCAGCACCCGGCTCTTTCGCATGCTCAATGTATATCCACGATTAAGTGTAAAACCTGAATGTAATGTAACCCAAAAGTAGCGGCTCCCCAATTGGTCTGCTATTACTTTTATGGGTGATTCCGATACTATCTTTCAGATTTGGGAATGCGGCTGGAAATCTGTTAATTTAGAAGAGCATCAAAGCGAACGTTATGACTGTTTTGTTAGCAGGTTTGTCGAAAAAAACGGAGGAAAATGTTCCTGGCAGCCTCATTCGTGAAGTGATCGCGGGAGAAGCATATTACTATAAAGGCTATAAAGACGTGATAGCCGGCACTATAAAAGCAGAAGAAATAATGGGCAGCAGCGCCTTGCAATCCGTGTTGATCATGGCTCTCGGCTTTTTCATCAAGTCGAAGCTGGATAATGCGCGTTACTGGCTGGCTACGAATGAAGCCGGTCTGCACCTCGGGCCTCAAAATAACCTGTCAATCGACCTGGGTATTTTCCGCAAAGAGGAGGTTAGTCTCAACAATCAATATTTCACGGCAGCACCGGAAGTAGCCATCGAAGTCGACGTTAGGATCGACACGGATCACGACCTTGACTATATTTTTTCCAAGTCATCGGTATTGATCGATCATGGGACAGACACGGTCGTTTGGGTTATGACAAAACACAAAAAAGTGATGGTGATCCGGAAAAACGAAGATTCGGTCATTTTCGATTGGAACCGCGACGTTATTGTCATGCAGCATGCTCCCGAACCTATCATTTTGAACCTCCAAACATTGATTGAAGCAGAGCGCATTGAATACTAATTGGCTCGCTTGTTGATCTCCAATATCGCAAATGCCGCGGCAGCCATTACATCATAATCAGCCGCCGCATCCGCTAATGGTTGTTTATTTTCAAACAAATCCGTTAAAACCTGCAAATCCTCTGTACCGCCTTTCCCGGCAAGCGCCATCGCCATTTCCGAGCGTTCCCCTTTGGTTTTGGCCGAATGATATTTCAACAATCCCGATTTGATAGGCACCAACTTGATGTCGCTCGAATCTGCTGCTGTTAGCCAGGCGGCACTTAGCATAAACACTTTCGCGGATAAGCTTTCCTGCTCATGCAATGCGGCGGCGGCAAGCTGTTGCCACTGCCGGTTATTCAAGCCGCCAAGTTGACGGAGCGCATAGGCGGAAATGGATTTAATCGGCGCTTCCGAGTCTGATAACGGTGTTAAATTTTTTATCAATTCCATTTTTACCTTCTCCAACTGGTTGGGTGAATCAAAGGCCGTTGCCCAAAGCGTGTATAATGCCAATGCGGGAACGTCACTTTTGAGCGCCTCGCTGGTAACGTCCGGCGCTTCCGCTAAGGGTGAAATCCGCAATTTGGCCAGCGTTTCGGCGGCATGGATGCGATCGGGACCATTCGGATCGAGAAAAGCGGCTTTCATTTTGTTTAACCAAACTAACTTTTCAGATTCATTCTCAGCCAATTGAGCCAAGACCCGCCAGATTCCGACGCGGTATTGCGGCTTGTTTCCATGATGCTCTTCTTCATTGAGAAATTCGGCTTTTACACCTTCCGCGTGGCCTGCCCAAATCAGGTATTCAGCCGCGTGCACTTTTACCCATTCCTCTTGCTCGTGCAGGACTTTACGCAGCAAGGCAAGATAAGGCTCCGCCTGCGCCGCTTGCTGCGCAGGACATTCAATTGAACTAAACATGACTAATAAAATGAAAATGAGTCGCATAGACATTAAACTTACCAGCTCGTCCAGCCACCATCGACGGCCAGGTTATGCCCGGTAACGTAACTGGAAGCATCAGACAACAGGAACGCGACCGCTCCGGCAATTTCCGGCGACCGGCCAATGCGGCCAAGCGGCGATTTCGCGGAAAGACGGGCGATGAAGTCGGGATAATTTTGCTGAACCTGAGGATTGGGAAACGGCCCCGGCGAAATGCAGTTGCAACGAACCTGCGCCTGCCCATAATGCACAGCCAGGTAGCGGGTCATCTGAATGATTCCCGCCTTACCGACGCCATATTCGATAGGATTCTTGTTCATCGGCGCTTCATAAACCTTCGGATCCGGCGCTACCGAGCCGTACATGCTGGAAAACAGCACAATACTACCCCGGCCCTGCGCAACCATCGCATTGCCCACCTGACGGGCAAGCGCCCAGGTGGCAGTGAGGTTTCCATGGTTGATCCGGTCGAAATCCACCTCATCCAATCCATCCATCGTTTTAGCGGTGGTGAATGCGGTGAGGTTAACCAGTCCGTCAGGAACGCCCTGTTGATCAATCCATTGATTAACCTGCTGCTCGCACGCCGGAATATCGGCTATATCCGCGCTGGCCGGTGTCACTTTCCCTTCCAGTCCCGCCTCTGCCACAAATTCCGCCGCCCTTTCACCCAGGTCAACACATAGCACCTGAGCACCCAAGTCATACAAAGCCATCACAACCGATTGCCCCAAGTATCCTGCGCCACCAAAAACCCAGATTTGCTTACCTTCGAGACTAAACAGATTCTTCATGCTAATTATTTAAATATCAGTTACTTACCTATTTCAAGAATGGTCCCGGCGATGTGTCTTGTGCCATTATCTATATTGAAATAATAGGTCACCAGCACCTGTTTGTCGCTCAACTGAACGGCCCAGGGGTAGCCTATGTCATAGCCACCGCCATCCTCCCGCAGGACAATCTCCTTCGCAGTGGCGAAATCGGTGCATTCGGCATTGAGAATTCGCGCGCGGATACCGAATAGCTTATGCCGGTAGCCGTAAACGAGCAGTACCCGCTTGTCGAGCAGGCGCATGGCTTGCAGCGGATGACCTTGAAAACCCATTTTCTCCCATTTCCCAAAACTTTTGCCGCCGTCGGTGGAGCGGGCCATGCATGCCTGATCGTCCAACTCCGCGCTGCGAAGAAATGCAACCAGGTCGCCTTTTGGAGTTTCGTAAATGGAGGTTTCGTTGAACGACGCTTTTTCATCGCTGGCGACAACGCTGGCGTATTTCCAGGTAACGCCTTTATCCTCCGAAATGAGCAGGTGATTGGTCGTCTTTTTAGGTTTGTTCGATTCACTGGCCGCCACGACCCAGAAAACGCGTCCGTCCTTGCCCTCGTACATCGCTCCGCGGTTGTAGGCGGGAACCGGTTTTCCATACACATCGAGGTTGATTTCCGGCTGGATATGAGGTGGATAAATGGGGCCTTTCCAGGTTTTGGCCCCATCGGTCGAGCGCATCATGTAGCCGCCGAGGAATACGGCTTCACCAATCATGAAGTAAGGCTGTTTCAGTTTCTCCAATCCGTCGGGCCTTAGAAACGCCCATCCGTAACTTGCGCAAAGCAACGTACCGTCGCGCAATTGCAGCATGCACGGGTCCTGCGATCCACCGAGCGAATGAGCGTACAAGAGGTCCGGTTCTTTTGTCCAATTGACACCATCTTTGGACTTAACCATAACCAGGTAACTATTTGGATCGACATGGCTGCTGGCTTTTTCGCCAAAACCCCGGCGCTCGGGAGCCCGCCGGAATGCGACGAGGATCTCACCATCCTTCTTTTTGACGACCGAAGGGAATGTGGCGTAGTACTGCTTGTCTTCGTAAATAATGACATCCCGGACTTTTTTAACACCCGGAACACTATCACCCGGCATCTCAGCACTCGCCGAAGCCGCGCTCGACAAGAAAACAATAGCAGCCAGCAGCCTTGATTTTAATTTACTCATGATTTGTAATCTATTGAATTTCAAATAAATGCTTATAACAGAACGTCATCTCCGTAGTACTCCGCCTTCCACGAGCCGTCGCCCGGCCGGTTATCCCAAAGATCCAGCCCCTCGAAAATCTGTTTCGGATCGTTTCCTTTTTCAAACTTTTCGGGAAGCGGGCGAAACTGCGCAGGGACGCCATAAGCAAGCGAATTAGCCGGAATATCCTGCATGACCACCGCTCCTGCGCCGACAAACACATTATCGCTGATCGTCACTCCCGGCCCGATCGTTACACCGCCGCCGATCACGACATGGTTGCCGATGGTTACGCCGGCAACACCAGCTTCTCGCATGGGCAGCATGGCATTCAGGAAGGTGACACCCGGACCGATGAAGACCATGCTACCGATCACAGTACGGCTGGGGAGGTACACGTGGGCCATAATCTTGACGCCCTTACCGATTGTCAACCGCCCTTCGAGCGTCGTGCCGTGGAGAATCACCACACGGTCGCCGATCTCGCATTCTGCGCGTACGAGCACATTATGCCCGCAGGTGAAACGATCGCCGATGACGGTGTCGGCATAGATGACCGTGCCGGTGTGGATGCGCGCGCGGTTGCCCAGTACCAAAGGCTTGCGCCAGCCCGGGTACTGGTAGCCCAGCATCACGTTTGGCTCGATCTCGGCGTCGGGGCCAAGCTGGCAGTTTCTCATTTCGGGAGCGTTGTGCATATCTGTACCGTTTTTGGGGTGCCCAGGGTTGAAACCCGGGGTTAAGGATGACCGCTCCTGGCGGAGCTGGGGTTGGTTACGTTTTGCCGTCCGCCTGGTTAAAATCGCGGGGAAATTTTGATCTATTCCCGTTGGCTTCAGCCAACAAAAGGGATCCGTGATGTGATGTTGCGTCCAACGTTATCGGTCTCGTTGCCAGCATTCACTTTGCAAATTGGGCCAATTTATTAATCGCGACCACCGAGCAGGCGTCGCCGCCTGGCGCTTTATAGGGCGGTACGTTACCCCGGTAGCGGAAGTAGCCGGCTTGGTATTCACGGTCGTCGCAGGCGGTGGCGTCGGGGATATAGCCGTAGGCGCCGTCGGTGTAACCGCCGGTGAGCACGCAGGGCAACGCAGCTTCCTGCTTGATTTTGAGGCCCGTTTTCACAAAAGGCTCATACGGCAGTCCCACAAAACCAACGTCGCCGAAACGGGCCACCACGATGCTGATCGGCAGCTCGGTGGGCACGTTTCTGAGGTTGTTGGTCTGATGCTGGTCGAGCGCCCACACATACCAGGGCCGCACCGATTGCACGAGCCGGGCCCGGTAAGGCGGTGTGAGGGCTTTCGGGAAGTTCATGCCCACGCATTCGTACGTATTTTCATCCCCGGCATCCCCTCTTTTTACAAAGTCATCGATGGAATCCAGGTCCTTTTGCAGACTCGCCTGACCCGGAAGCGGTGCCAATGGAACCCCGACGGGCTCACGGCTCCATTCCAGCCCGATGCGTTTGGACTTACGGAGCGATTTCGCAGCGATGATAAAGGTCTCACCGAGCTGTTCGCCAAGCACCTTAGCTTGCTCGAAGGTACCCGTAAGCATATGTTTGGCATTGATATCCCCGCCGCAGCCCTGTACAAAGGCCACCGGCGAGCCACCGAGATACTGGGACAATTTGTCGGAAGCAACCTGCGGGAACTGGCCGTAGCTCATCATTTTCTCAGGATTGTAAGCCGCCACGGGATGACCCGTAAAGAAAGAAAATGCAGCGACCGGCTTGTCGGTCTTGCTTTTAAAAACTACCACCATCGCTTCGGGGTCGATCAGACCGCGGTAACCTTCTCCAACCAGCATCCGGTCTTCCTCACGCATGAAATAGGTTTTACCATTCAGCCTGCGGCCGCGGCGATTGTAGGTAATGCGATTTTCTTCGGCAACGCCCCATTCCACGGTCACCGGCTCCATGCTTCCGGCGATTTGCGCCGCAGCTTTCCGCAGTTTTTTCATAAAATCCTGCCCCAGTTCCCAATTGAGCACTTGCGGACTGCCCGCTTCGGGGATTTTGGTGCTATCTACATGCAACCAGGGTATGGTATGGTTGTGGGACGACGACGTCACCACTGCCTCAGGAGCGATTTTCAGAGTCTGGGAAAGAATATTAACACAGGCATTACGCAACGGCCCGGCTTCAACACTTAATGCCGAAGTAAGAAAGCAAAGCCTGTTATTACCTTCTTCCAGCAGGATAACCGTTGTTTTCAAATCCCCGTGTACGACTTCGATCTTGTTACCGGTTTTGGTATGCCCCGCCGGTGTGCCTGCTTTGGGCATAATTGCGAAAGTCTGGCCCGCGGCTTTCAGCTCATCTGCTGCATTTGCCTGCACGGAGGCGCTCACTATCACGGAGAAAATAGCCATGCAAATTTTCTTCATAACAAAATGAATAAGAGAGGTTCAGGAAAAATTAAGGCATCTATGGCTGATCAGCGGATTCCAGTGTACTCACCGGCTCCGCTTCGGTTTTAGGTCTGATTCGGTAGAGTAGCCAGGCGCAGAAAAGCATCGTGACAGCCGCCACCTGGAACATCGCATTCAGGTCCACGTTCGCATCGCGCAGTGCGCCCCCCGCGTAAATACCGATCCCACCGACCATGCAACTGAACAAATTCAGGATACCGTAACCCGTAGCCAGGTAACGCTGGTCGGCGACCATGCAGAGGATCGGCATCATGTTGGCGTCGAGAAAGGGACGGGCAAACGCGAAGATCATGAACGCCGCCACAGCTACCCACAAGACATCGGTGTTGCTGGCCACAAAAATGGCCGGTGTGGCGATCACGAGGCCCAACGCAGGCAGCAAAATGCGGGCGCGTTTGTTGGTTTTATTCCAAAGGTCTGCCATGGCGCCTCCGGAAAGCACTCCGAGGAGCATCGGTATAAAAAAGTAAGTTGTCGCATAAACGCCTGCCTGTGTCTGGCTCAGATTGAAATGCTCCTTATAGTAGGTTGGCAGCCAGCCGTTGATCATCCAACTCACCACCCCCAAAAGTCCCCAGGCGGCCAGCGCCATCAGATAGGCCGGCTGACGGAACAGATTTCTGATCGCATCGCCAAAACCGATTACCTCCCGATTATCTGCCTCGCGTGGCTGTGCAGGCGCATCCCTGAGCGAAAATGAGAGAACGAGTGCATACACAACGCCGATCATGCCAAAAACAACGAACGCGAAATTCCAGGTGCGGCTCTCGGCCAGCCAGCCCCCGATAAAGCCCAGACTCTGACCAATATACACACCAGCCATATGAATACCCACAGCCTTGGAGCGTGTCGGGCCGCGGTGATAGTCGACGATCAACGCCAATGCAGCAGGAATGTAACAAGCTTCGCTGATGCCCATTAATGCCCGGGTGATGAGCAGCTCTTCGAAAGTCGTCGCCTGGGAGGTAAGCCAGGTCACTATCGACCACACGAAAAGGCTTCCGATAATAACGCGGCTCCGATTGAAACGGTCGGCCAGGTAACCGGCGATCGGGCTCAGCAGACCGTAGATCCATAGAAATATCGACGTCAGCAGCCCAAACTGCGCCTCACTCATCGGAATGGCTTCGATAATGGACGACCGCATGGTGGTGATCATCATGCGGTCGAGGTAGTTGAGCCCGCCGACTACGCATAGCATCATTACAACCAGCCAGGCGTAGGAAAAAAGTTTGGGTTTAGGATCAGTCGCATTTGCTAGCATGCAGTCATTGATGGGTTTAGTAAAATGAGGCTTTTACAAAATTATATTTTGCCAGACACCCGATCCTCTACTTTCTTGGGATTAACTAATACAATCTTTCAGAATAAAGATAAAACTAAATCAATTGAATTTCAGCGAATACAGATCTCCGTCTTTGATCGTGATCCGTAACCGGACGGGTTTCGACGCCCATTTCGACACATCGCTACCGCCTTTCCACGTTACCATGCGGCGGATTTCGTTGCCGATAATAGCGGGGCATTCGCCCAGCGTAAAACCCGGAATCGCCTTGCCCGTTGCATCCTGCAATTCGACTTTCAACTCGCCCGCCGCGGAGGTGGAATAGTTGATTTCCAATTCCTTACCCGTGAATGTAAATGGCTTGGTTATCATCTCACCGCCCTTGTAAGGTGCTGTGAGCGAAGCAAATCCGTCGATCCGCATTGAATAGCGTTTCAAATGCGCCGTAGACTGCGCATACTCCTCGTTCACGAAGACCGACATTTCAGTATCGCTCGTCTGCACCACATTTAATGCCGGGTAATTGGAGCGCGAAACCCAGTTGGCCAGCCCTATCCCCGGCCGGATAAACGAATCCATAAAAGTACGGTCGTAAACGCTCCCGCCGCGACTCGACATCAGTATGGCATCGGAGCAGTCGTTGTAATATTTCGGATTGACATTCAAACGTTTGGCATCGTCATCGGACACGACTTGCCGGTTTGGCATAAAACGGGCGCCGATCGCAAGGTAAATGTGCGGCGCACGGTAATATGGGCTGGTTTGCTGGGTGTACAAATGTTCCATCGGCGTATCCCCGAAAGTCATCGGTACCGGCTCCGACCAATGGATGAAATCATCCGAAGTTGTGCGGCTTACCGACCGGTATCCATTGAAACCGTCGCCTGTCCAGGTGCGGAAATAGCAGACATATTTCCCTTCGCTTTCCGACCAGAACGATACATTCTGTGAGTCGAACAAGCCTTTTGTGAAGACGCTCTCGGCGGCCATTTTCTTCCAATGAATACCATCCGACGATGCATAGGCCATTAACCCGCTCTTTTTCGTGCCGCCCAGTGCCTTGAAGCGTTCGACGGGTTTCACTTTCGGGTTCTTGTCCAGAAACGGGCTGAAATTATGCGTCACCGGCGGCTCGTGCGCCAGAATCGTATTGTTGTTTTTAGAACCGTCGACGGTGTTAATGCCCAAATCGGGCTTCGTCCAATGTGTCCCGTCTTTCGACTCCGCATAGCAGGTTACTTCGGTATCATTACCATCGGTACCGGCATTCCGGACACCGCGGTAATAAGCCCTCAGCAAGTCGCTGTCCCGGATAATGGTGCAATACCCGCTGAAATTACCTTCCCATGGTTTATCGAATTGGAGGACGGGTCCTTCGTTATGCGGATGATGGAGTTGCAGGTTTACGTTCTGCAAGCGGTCGATCAGGTAATGGTCGACAAAAACCTCCCTTCGATCGCCCAGTTCCAATGGCTGTTGCGCCTGGCTGAGGGAATGGATCATGAAACCAATGACGAATACGATTAATTGCGGCTTACGTCTCATAAGGGTCTGTTTAATACAAATCAATCCTTCACCAGCCGCACCGAAAGGCCGGAGGTCATGACAAAACTCTTCTTTTCCAACCGGTTATTTCTAAAAGAAAGCATACGGCAGTAGCTGTTGTCAACCAGGTAACGCGTGGTGCTCCACCAGTAACCGGCCGCGCCCGCTTCGAAGAATGGCCCGCCATAATAAGCCGGACCTTCGTGGCTGCGGTAGCCACCTGGAAGCGCCGAAAACCGGGCTTGATTATCGCCATTGCCATTATTTTTCCAGCCTTTGGTTGCTTTTAGAGTCTTGCCCGCAAGGTCCGAACCACCGAGTTCATCGGCCAGCTTCTGCCATTCAGCATCGGTGGGCACGTGCCAGCCCTCGGGTGCGAGCTTGCGCTTGTCGACGACAGCCCAGAAGTTGTATAATTTACCTAAACCCTTCGCTTTCACAGCATCCTGCCCATAATAGCACCAGGCAGGTTTGCCTTCTATACAAGCTTTTTCCCACGCTCCGGCAGTATTCGCTTCCATGACGGACTCACCGTTCCGGAATTTAGTCACGTCCAGATTTTCGGCCGACCATTCCTGACTCCCAATCTTTACCGATGCAGGTCTGTATTGCATTTCAAGCTTTCCAACCGCCGCGACAAGTAAGGGCAACGTGAGCATGAAACCTATTTGAAGAAATCTATTCATGTCAAAATCAATTAAATACATCCATTACTTAAACCGAATGGAATACAAATCGGCGTCTTTGAGGTAAATGTGCAGCTGCACCGGCTTCCCCGCCATTGCGGAAAGGTCGGTACGTCCATTCCAGGTAACGGTGCGGGCTATTTCATTGCCGACCAGTTCCTCCGAATCAAGAAGTGAGTAGCCTGGCAGGTCTTCGCCATTTTCGTCCGTCAATGCTATGCGTATTTCCCCGATGGCCGACGTGGAATAATTGATTTCCAGTGCTTTGCCGGTGAACGTAAATGTCTTTGTTCTCACCGACCCTCCTTTATAGGGTGCATTAATACTGCTGAAACCATCGACGCGCATCGAATACCGCCGCAAATGACCGGTTGGTTGCGCATAATCCTGGTTGACATACAGCGACATTTCACTATTGCCCACCGGCACAATGTTCAGCGAAGGATAGTTTGTCCGTGCCGACCAATGGTTGAGCCCCATAGCCGGGCGGATAAATGCCTCCATGAACGTACGGTCGTACACATTACCACCGCGCGAGGTCATGATGAAAGGTTCCGAAAGGCCCTTGTGCTGGCCCGGATCGACTTTCAATTCATTCAACTGATCGAGCGTGGCAATCTGGCGGTGCGGCACAAACCGCGAGCCGATAGCCACATAAATATGCGGCGCACGAAAATACGGGCTCGTTTGCTGCGTGTAAATGTGCTCATAAGGCCGGCTGCCGTAAGTCATTTCGACGGGTTTGGACCAATGGATAAAATCCGGGGAAGTGGAGCGGCTCACCGAGCGGTAACCCCGATCGTTCCCGCCCGTCCAGGACCGGAAGTAGCAAACATACAGCTGCTCGCTTTCAGACCAGAAGGACACATTCTGAGAATCCAGCAGCCCATCATTAATTACACTTTTTTCCTGCATCTTTCTCCAATGCTTTCCATCCGCTGAAGCGAACGGCACCAGACCGCTTTTGTTGGTGCCTCCGAAGGCTTTTAGCCTTTCGTTAGGCTTCGCCTGCGGGTTTTTGTCTATGAAGGGGCTGAAATTGTGGGTTAAGGGGGCCTCTTCCAGGATGATGTTGTTTTCTTTGGAGTTGTTAGCCTCTATGAGGCCTAGCTTAGGCTTTTCCCAATGGATACCATCCTTTGATTCGGCGTAGCAGGTGTTGTCTTCCTTTTTGCCTTCGGCTCGCTGGTGGCCCCCGCGGTAATAGGCGCGGTAAATATCACCGTCATGGAGAATCGTGATGTAAGCAGGCGCATTGCTTTCCCAGGGCTGGTCGAAATGCATGACGGCGCCTTCGTCTCTTGGCGGGTGCATCACGAGGCGCGCGCCTTTCATTTCGCGGATCAGAAATTGGTCGGCGAAGATCTCCCGTCGGTCGCCCAGGGCAATGGTTGGCTTGTCGCCCGGGCCGTCGAAGCCGCTTATTAGCGCTGCTGCGGCCATACAGGCGATCATTTTACAGCTATTTTTCAGCATCAATAACCCGGATTTTGTTTAACCAAAGGTTCAAGACTTAATATCGTCTCACCCAGCGGGAATAGCAAATCGTTTTCGGTCTTGCCTTTCAGCAAAGGCACTTTTTCCAATGCTTTTCCAAATCGTACCAAATCCCACCAGCGCTTCCCTTCCTGCGTCAGTTCAAATAACCGCTCTTGCAAAATGGCCTCGTCATTGGCCGCCTTAGTGCCGTTTACAAAGGTGTGTGCGGCGAATTTGGTACCATAAGCACGTTTGCGGATCAAATTCATAGCCTCCGACGGGTCTTGTCCGAGCCCATTCTGCGCTTCGGCTTTCATGAGGATTACATCGGCGTAGCGGTAAAGGATCAGGTCGTCATACATCACGCGCACGCCGCCGGTAATGAGGCCGGGCCATTTCTGGTCGATGTTGTACAGGAAACTGGTCACACCATCTTTGGTTTGATTCACCTCAATGAACGTCGCATTCTTGCGGATATCATCGTCATTGAACTGCTTCGTTACCTCCCGCGACATTTGCCAGTAGCCATCCTTGCCCGAATACGGCAAAAGCTTGTCAATCACGCTTTGGGGCGTAAAAGGTGCCGTCGGTGCTGCCAGCGCGGTTACCCCTCCGAATACCGAGCGTCCGGTAGATTCGCCCTCTGCGAAACGCACGGCGAGGATCACCTCTTTGTTTCCCTTATTTCCAAAAGCAAAAACCTGACTGAAATCACTCAGCAATTGGACATCACTTTTCTCCACTTCCGCAATGGCAGTCAATGCAGTATTGAAATCGGCAGCACCGCCATTGAGCTTTTTGGCTGTCCATAGAAACACATCTGCTTTGAATGCATTCAGTGCGGGCTTAGACCATCTTACCCGGCCGGTCGGGATGGTGTTGGTCGGGAAAAGCGCTAATGCACTTTCAATGTCCTTTTTAATCATGGCAAACACTTCTGTTTGCGGACTGCGCTCCTTGTAGATGGTCGCTGGGTCGAAGCCTTCTGTCGGCTGATCGATCAGAATGAGGTCACCCCAGGTTTTGGTCATCATAAAATAGGTGAATGCGCGCATGGCATAAGCCTGAGCCAGAATTTCGTTCTTTTCGGCTTCGGCGGTAAAGGCGATCGTCGGCACGTATTTGAGTATGAGGTTCGCGTCGTGCACCACCGAGTACATGGCCGTCCAGTCGGGACCGGGGTTCACACGGCTCAGGGCATTGGTGAATGGGTAAAAGTTGATAGATGGATCGAAACCGAAGTTTTGCACCCAGATTTCGCTCCGGGCCTCGCCCCAGATGAAGAAATTGGTCGCCGCCTGCGTCCGCATACGTACATACATACCGTTGAGCGCGCCGCGCGCCTCTTCGGGCGATGTCCAGAAAGAAGTATTGGTGATCTGGCTGATCGGTTTCAGGGTCAGATCGTCCGTACAGGCCGAAAACATGGCTATGGCCATCAGGGTGCCTATCAGTTTTCGCGTGATGGGTTTCATATAGAATGCCGGTTTGAAGGTTGGTTTTTCTTAAAATGCCGGGGTGATCTGCACACCGAAAATGAAATTGCGCGGGTTCGGGTAACGGCCATTGTCGGTACCGCCCTCCTCGGGGTTGAGCCCGGTGAATTTGGTGAAGTATTTCAAGTTATTGGCCGTTACGTGGACCCGCAACGCAGCGATTTTCGCTTTACTTAGGGGCGATTGCGGGAAATTATAGCCGAGCGAAATCTCGCGCAGACAAAGGAAATCGCCCTTTTCGTAGTAATGCGAGTTCCCGCGGTACAGGTTCGACTGCTGGTTCTGGTCCGCCCAGTAATAGCGCGGAATGTCGGTAACATCGCCCTGTTTCTGCCACGAACGCGTGACAGCCTTTGAAATGGCATTCTGGCCGGAGAAGTTGCCGAGCACGCGTGCTTTGGTTTCGTTGTAGATCATATGGCCGGTAGTGTAATCCATCCGGATCGTCAACCCGAAACCTTTGTAATTCAATCGATTGGTAAAACCACCTGTCCAGGTCGGATAAGGATTACCCATGTAAATGCGGTCCTTGTCGTCGATGATGCCGTTGCCGTCCGAATCGAGCCAGTTCACGTCGCCACCGTGCTTGGTTTTGTCGGTGCCCACCACAAGCATGTCTTTCGGACCAGCGGCTGCGGCCTCATCCGTGGCGTAAATGCCCAGTTGTTTGTAGGCAAACATATCTCCTATCTGGCCCTTTTCCTGCAAGCCGCCTTTCCATGCATATGCGCCGGTTTCGGGATCCCATATATTCACCCCACCGATGCGGTTGTTTTCGATGCCATTGTCGGGCAGTTCCAGGATTTTAATTTTGACATAACTCGCATTCAACGATGCCGTCCACTGAAATTCTGATTGCGCGGAAAGGATCGAAGCATTCAGTTCAAACTCCAAGCCTTTGTTTTCCAAACTCCCCAGATTGGTGAGAATGCTGGTAAAGCCGGTCGTACGGGGTAGTGCGAGATCGGTGAGCAGGTTGTCCGTCACACGGCGGTAAATGTCAAAGACGCCGGAAATACGGTTGTTGAGCAAGCCGAGGTCAAATCCGAAGTTGAGCGTTTTGGAGCGTTCCCACTGCAACGCCGGGTTGGCGAGGGCCGAGTTGTAGATCGCCGCATCTCCAAAATACCGGCTACCGACATCGTAAGCGCCCTGCGCCTGGTAATTACCAAGGCCGCTGATATTTCCATTCACCCCATAACTTCCACGTAGTTTCAGGCTATTGACCGCCGCTGGCATGCCCTTCCAGAAATTCTCGCGGTGCAGGTTCCAGCCCAGCGACACGCCGGGGAAAAAGCCCCATTTGTATTCCGCACCGAGGTTGGAAGCGCCGTCGTAGCGCGCGTTGATGCTCAAAAGGTATTTCTGATCAAAATTATAGTTGATCCGTCCGAAATAGCCGTACAACAACTGCTCCGATTCTGAGCCTGTCACACTCCAGGGTGTAGCCGAAGCATTCAGGGTAGGGATAATGTCGGTGGCGGAATTGCGTCCCACGGCCGTCACGTCGCGGTTCAGGGTCTTGAAATAGGAATAACCTATTGTCCCTTCGAAATGATGCTGGTTACCGATCGATTTAACATAGTTGAAAACCGCATCGGCCTGCCGCTGCACGAGATTGGTTTCACCAAATGTCGCCTCTCGGTTCTGGTTGAGCACCAACGGACCATCCAGGTAAGATTTCAGGAAGCTCCGGCGCGCAAAGTTGTTATTAATGAGCGACACCTGCGGGCGGAACGTCAGCCCCGGCACGATCTCCCATTTCCCTCCCACCACAAACATATAATTGTCGCGGCGGCGCTTGGCGTCGTAGCGACTAATGTAATAGGCCGGGTTACCATTTGTAAAAAGCCTTCCCGGAGCGAGCGAGCCGTCCTCAAACTGATATTTCGAAGTTTGTGCGGTGTTGATATTGTTTTTGAAAACAATGCCCACATCCGGCACCTGATTATCCTCGACATTCGCATAATTAATCCGGCTGAAAAAATTCAGGTTCTTGGTCACCTGCATATCGCCGTTCATATTCAGCGTTACACGTTGATAATCTGTATTAATGGATATACCCTGTGCATTCAGGTAACCCAGGCCCATGCTGTACCGGACTTTTTCGGAACCGCCGGATACCGAGAGATTGTGATCGTGCGTATAAGCCCTTCTGAAAATCGTTTTCTGAAAATCGGTGCCTTTGAAAATCAACGTCTTACCCGGATCGAGCGGGTCGGGAGTGGTTTCCCATCTGGCACCCCATTGGTCGGCAGGAAGGTCGAGCAGGTGCTCGTTATCGCCATTGAGGTACATGGTTGTGAAGGCGGTCTTGTTGGTGAGATCGTTACCTGTACCGCCTGCATTGGCCTGCGTCAGAAATGCCAGCGTACTGGGCGCTTTCACCCCACTGGCCGCGATACCCAGACGCATGAATTTGATAAAATCCTTTGCGTCAGCCAGTTCATACAACTTTGCTACTTTGGAGGTAGTGAGGTTATAGTTGTAGGAAACCTGCATCCGACCCGATTTGCCCGATTTGGTCTCCACAATAATAACTCCATTGGAGGCCCTGGCACCGTAAATGGACGTAGAAGCCGCATCCTTCAAAACCTGCACCGACTCGATATCCGCCGGGTTAATATGGTCCATATCGCTCCGGATCACGCCGTCGACGACATATAACGGCGAGGAGCCATTCGGGTTGTTGATCGACGTTCCCCCGCGAAGGATCACACGCGGGCGGTCGCCGGGCTGCCCGGATGTGCTCTGCACGCGCAGGCCTGGAATTGTCCCCTGCAATGCCGACGCCGGGTTGGCATAGGTAACGTTCTGCATTACACGCGTGTCGAGTTTCGCAATCGAAGTCGTCACCGTCTCCCGCGATTGCGTACCGTAACCCACCACCACTACTTCGTTCAAAACCGAAATATCGGCCACCAGTTTCACGTCCACCACCGAGCCATTCCCGATCGTCACTTCCTGGCTTTTGTACCCGATAAAAGAGAAGATCAGCCGGGTGTCCTCGCCGCCGACATTGATCGAGTAACTTCCGTCGACATCCGTACTGGAACCTGTGGTAGTGCCTTTCAGCTGTACATTCACCCCCGGCAGCGGCTCGTTTTTCTCGTCCGTCACTTTTCCGGAGATTTTCCTGGATTGCTGGGCAAAAGCATCTGTCTGTCCCAGACACACCAGTAACAGCAACCAAAGAGCGCACTTACAAATAGAAAGATTTAATAAAATTTTCTTTTGCATAATTATTAGCTTAGAAGGTTTTGCAACATGAGTATCTGACAAAATTACCTTCTAGCAAATCCGGGTTCCGCTACTTTTGTTTGCTTTTGTGATATTATTTTTCAAGCCGCTGTATCGCAGTCAATAAACATGCTCCTCAGGGCTTTATGCGCTCCCGCAAGCGCAGCATAGCCTCCTTAACGGCCTGTTGATAGCTCCCTTTTCCCGACAAGTTGTACTTACTGAGTTCGTCAATCAAAATGTCCAGATAAATGAACTTACGACCAGAAATATAGTATTCGCGGATCCGTTCGGCGTCCTCATCATGCCCCAGGTTACGCGCGATAATCACTTCCCCTGCTCTTACGAAATGCTCATACAGACAACTTTTCCAACTGGTATAAGCCTGGCGCGTCATCTCCTCCCTGACAGGTTCGTAGAGCGGCTGCGTTTCGTGCATCAATTCTTTGGGCAGGCGGTCCACGCAGGGATTGGCAAAAGAATGCCCGAATTCGTGCGTGCTTAGTTCCAATAGATGCTTTTGATCGGCAAATCCCATGTCGAGTCGGGCAGTATCGGTCCATTGCTGAATGCCGAATGTGCCGAAAATATGATAGGCGTGTGTCTGCCCGAGCGAGGTGTGCTTTGCGCCAAAACCCATGCCGGCTGGGATCGTGAGGCTGGGTACCAGATTATAACTATCAAAATGCTGCTGGTAAAATGCTTCCATGGCAGGCAGGAAACGGTCGTCGGGTAGCCCTGCCGTGACCTGATGTATTGCATTTGCATAGAGATCCTTACTTTGACTCAGATAAGAACCAAAATCGACCTCGTTATAAAGCCCATTCATGGCTGCGATAAATGCGGAAGCATTCCTTTTTGCCTCCACTACTTCGCCTTTGGGCGAAAAACGAAGGTAATAGGCCGGGTCGATCTGATCCCGCAATTTTGCATTTGGAACGTCTTCCAGCTGTACCAGCAGATTGATAAAATAGTCGAGCCAGATATCCTGGGCGAAACCGACTGCAACCGCGAGATGCTTGCTACCCTCAAAGGATTTGTACCGATGGTAAAGGTCGATCCCATACGCATAGCGCTTGCGGTCCTTCTCGGAATAAGAAGCAGTTTCAGATTGAGCGCCCTCGTAGCCCACGAAATAGATGAAGCCAAGGAGCTCTACATTGGTATTGATTTTTACATTGAAAGGACGGCCGGGGCCACGCCCTTCCTGGTCTTTGGGAGTTTTACAAAATGCGCAGGGCGCCCATAACATGGCTAACAGAAACAAGATCGGTTTAAGCATAACTTGAAATGCATTGAATGGTTATGCAGCAAAACAAGCCGCCGCAGGCATACCGATCGCCCCGGAACACATTTCCGGACGTCCAGAATCATGTTTCCGGACTTGCATTTTTGCTTTTCATCCTCGCTTGCCCCGGAAAGCCGCTATTTATGCACCAGTATAAACTGCGACGGCGACTTACCCTTGTGCTGTCTGAACACCTGGTTAAAAGTAGATTTGGAGCTGAACCCCGCTTCGAATGCAAGCGCGAGGATGGTTTTGTGCTGCTCCTGAGGATCAGCCAGTTTTCGTATGACTTCCTCCACTCTGAAGCCATTTACGAAGCCATTGAAATTGGTATCCGAATAGGTATTGATCAGATATGAAATGTACCGTGGCGGTAACTGCAACCGGGTCGTCACATCATCCAGCGTCAGTCCTGACTGAATATACAGTTGTTCTTTCGCGAAAACATCCTGCAACCGCTGCCACTCGGCATCATCGTCGTAACGCGCAAAATCGGGTTTCTCTATTGGCTTTTCCCTGGGCAATGCGGGCAACGTAAAAAACTCGGGATCGATATATCCGATGTAGCCCAACCCAAACAGACATATTGTGAGCAGCACCTCGATACCCGAAAAAACCGGCCATGCGAATATGACGCCTGCTATCCAGAGGATTGTCAGTAAAACGAGGAACGAAAACAGCCCGTAAAGCCGAAAGCAAGCCCGGATATCAAAGCTCACGCGATGCCTTTTCCAAAGCAAATGAAAGCCGTGTAACTTATACCCATACATGCCCAATACACCCACCATGCCTATTATCGGTAATATTTCTGTCAAAAAGAACCATACCGGATTATCAAGCAAGGAAGGGATCGGCTCGTGGGAGATATGCCGATACGCTTGCCAGACACAGCGCACAGCCACCTCCACCGGGATCGGCAAGAAGAACAGACTGTATTTCCATTTAAAAACATAACCCGGCTCTGTGGTAAACCTGACAAAAAACCATAGCGAAAGCGGAAGCAGCAGATAGCTCTGCGCATTCCAGAAAGGGATAGCATCCGGCCGACTGTGGTAATGTACCTGCATACCCCAGGCATTCAGCAGTTCCTGACAAAGTACCAGCAGGATCAGGCCCAGGAATAAGCTCTCACGACGGCCGCCTCTCACCATCAGCGAAAGGCTGAGAATAAACCCTTGCCCGAAAGCCAGAAGATACACAATCGCTTTCCAGTTGTCCATTATAATCGAAGCGGATTTTTAGCTCTTTTTACTTAAATCAGTCATCTCCGAACCAACGCGGTTGGGAACGGTCAGGTGCACATTTGTTCCTGATCCGAAGGACGACTGAACTACCAGCTCCCCTCCGATCAGTTCGGCACGTCGCCTGATATTCCGCAAACCCGCACCCGATTGCCCAAAGGACGTCCCGACCCTATTGATATCGAATCCCTGCCCGTCATCGGAAACACTGAGCTCAAAAATATCAGACGCATACGCAGCAACTACCTGAATTTTTGATGCCCGGGAGTGTTTTATGCAATTGTTCAACACTTCCTGAAAAATTCTGAAGACAACCAGCTCGTCTTCATATCTCAGTGTGCCCGAATGGCCTGTAACGTCGAATTCCGTTAAAAATCTTTTGGTTTTGCCTACGCGTGCCAGTTCATGTGTGATATTTTCGACGAGCCCGAAAGTCTTCACAAAGTCCCCATCGAAGCTTCGGGTAAGTGCCCTTACATCCTGGATCAGTTGCGCGACAAGTTCATTGGTCTGAACAATGTAGGGCTCTGCTTCTCCCAGATTCTGGAAGTTTTCCAATATATTCAGATTAATCCTAGCCACCGAAAGCAGTTGGCCAATGTTATCATGAAGTTCCTGGGATATCTGTTGCAGGGTCGCATTCTGGATTTCGAGCTGCGTTTGAAGAATTTCCTGAGCATACTTTGCATGCAAAGCGGCTTTTTCCTGATTATGATGAAGGATGCGTCGTTGAAAAATAAAGAACAACCCCGACAGAAAACCGATAAGCAGCAGTACCAGAACTGTTCCGGCCACAGCAACTACAATAATTTCCGTTTTCTCAGGTTGCATGTTAGTCCGAAAGTCATCAGTCCATATAGCATGCAATTTAGGAGAATCATTAAAATTGTCAGCACCCTAGCCGCTGGCTTATTATTTTCCGCGATCAACTGGATAAGCCCCATGTGAAAGAATACTCCGGCATAAAAAAAGACAATTCCTGCGCAGATCCAGAAGTGCGCATTGTGTCCTACACTGTCATTAGAAATGTCTCGGAATAACTGTAAAAGATAGGTGCTACTCCATGCTATCAACATCAAAGCTGCCAATAAGAACATGCGATTGTTAGTTGGCGCTAAATCATACTTATAAATAGGAAACAATAGCTTAAAAACAAGGAACAAATATTCAAGTATCAAATTAAGAGATGTGATGAATACGCAACTGATTATAATGACTTTTTTTACGAGCCCATTCGAAATAATGGACATAAAATAAGCTGACAGTAATATGTATTCAAATATCTGATATACGACAAAAACAATTTTATTGTCTGTCCTCTGATATAACATATAGAGTCCGATACTCTCTGCAATCAGACTTACTCCAACCAGAAATACTATATAACGCAAGCCTTGCGACAGATGTCTATATGAATAGAGACCGATCACAAGGCAAACGAATAGAAAAAACAAATACAATTTTTGTACAGTAAATACTATTTCAGTGGACAGCATTGGGTACCGTGATCGTATACGATAACATCAACCGGATTCGGATTTGAAAAGTCGAGTAGCTGGTCGGCAAGCACCACGCTTAATGTGGAATTCTCACCAGGCGCCTGGTTATCCAGGATAAAATACAGGTATAGTTTATCTCTTGACTGTTTCAAAAGAGTGATTACAAACCGCAGATCTGTATTGATAAGATGCCCCCGACCTTCTTTATCAAAATCAAATGCATGGGTTTTACCACTATTAATTATTTCATCGCGCCTGTTTTTATAGTTTTCTATTTTTTTCGGAAAATTGGCGAGAGGGTTGCCATGCGTATCTATCACATGGCTGTTGATTATATCATCATCCGGCTCACTGCCGGCCCTTCTTCTTTTGATACACAATGCAACATTCAGGTTCTCGTAAAGTGGGGGCCCATCGCAATAATAATGGGCAACCAGGTAATGACCGTCAGTTGCACTGTCAACCAATGTATCCAAAACGTCCGGATCAAGTTCGATCGGTCGCAGATCGCCAGAGTGATCGAGCCCATTAGTCTTAAAGACATCCGCAACCCGGTCTTCGAAGTTCTTGCGATATCGCTGAACATCTTCCCATTTAATGCCCGGGCCAGGCGCCAATGCAACCGCCACAGCCGGATCCGCCGCGGCTTGGACTAAATATTGGAGGTCGGGCGACCGGAGCAGTGCCGACGGCACTACCACGTTACCAGCTTTCTCGATGGAGGAAGTAACTAAAAATGGCATAATTGATAAAAGTTTAAGTGGCTTACTGGGACAAAACTATACTGCGATGTCTTTTCAAACTATGAGCATTCTCCCGTTTGATGTACCGTAAAAACACCCGTGAAGCATTGTGGCAATACCTCATATACTGATGATCTTTAGCCTGATAGCCGCAATGACCATCCCCGTTCTGCTTTTCACCTCCATCTTCTGAAAAACAGCCTCCCGGTAACCATCCACCGTGCGTGGACTGACGCATAACTTATCAGCGATTTCGATATAGGTCAGATCACCGCAGGCGAGCTGAATAAAATCTTTTTCGCGTTGTGTCAGTCCCAATCTGGTGGCGACATCCTCTGTGACCGGCATACTTAAACTCCTGATCAGCTGGCTCGTCATGAATTCGCTGTAATAAAATCCCTTACTTACTACCATATCGAGCGCGGTTTTGAGCTCGTGGGCTTTGCAACCTTTTAAAAGATAACCACAGGCACCGTTTCTCAACATTTTCACGATAGCCTCTTCCTTGTCATTCATTGACAAAGCGATTACTCTGATACCGGGATGATTATCCTTCAACCACAAGGCCACTTCAAAGCCTGTCATTTCTGGCATATTAACATCCAGAAGAATAATTTCCGGAATCATGTTTTGTCGCAAACGATGCATCAAATCCCTACCGCTCTGAACATCGTAAAGCACTTCGTAGTCCTGGTACTGCCGCACAAGGCCGGATAATGCTGTGGCCATTAATGTATGGTCGTCAACGATCGCAATAGTTGATTTCATTACATGATGATTTTAAAAGGGTTACGCAGGTCCAATTTTGAATTGGCTCCTAAAAAAGTCTTTCAGGTTTATTTTTTACTACGAAAAAGTTTACGGGCAATCCCCATGATAATGTTTTATTTGCACACAAAGAACAAAGATTATATAAAGGCAGAGTGCATGATATAAAATTAACCGGAATCAATTGCAGGCGCATCAAATATGTCCGGTTGTTAGTAAACGTAATGCAAAAAATATCCGCCCAGGACCATACGCACCCAGCTTCGCGGCGGGAATAGCGGTTGTACCATCGCCACAGCCCTGGTCGGGCACATCCAGAACTGTTGTAATTCTCAGCGTGGTCACCGGCGCTGAACCACTTTCATTCATGATTTCTGCTAAACGTGCCCGACCTGTTCCTGCGGCGTGAGGGTAAAATCGTTACCACTTAATAACTAATTCGACAGGCAACGCAAATAAGTAAGTAAAGATAAGGGTTCGGTTACTTCCTCCGTCAAACAACCTTTATCACCATGGACCCAACAAACGACAAAGAGCTGATCGAAAAGCTACGGCTCATTGTCCAGGAAGCGGAGAACACCGGTAACCTGGATATGATGGCCGCGATCCTCGCCGATGACATCACGGTCATCGCTCCCGGTTCACCGGTTATTACCACCAAAGCAGGCGGCGTCGAATTCCTGCGCTCCTGGTTCGATACCTTCATCATCCAGATCTCCTACGAATCCCAGGAAATCGAGATCAGAGACGACCTGGCCTACGAATGGGCTATTTACCATCAGAACACCACCAACAAGACGACGGGCGAAAAGGCGTCGGAGACGGGCAGAATGCTGTGGATTTACAAGAAGTACAATGAAGTATGGCTGCAACATTTCATCATCTGGAATACAGCCGCCTAAGAAATCTTATCCTCACAATAACTTCAAGCATTTATGTCTTATTTACATGCTCCCAGACTCGTCTTTACCGGCGATTTCCTGTCCGACGTCAGCACGGTGAACAACGACCCGGCCCATTACAACAACACCACTTTCAAACCCAACTTCCAGGAACCCGGCAAAGGCACTAACAATGGCTGGTGGAACCCGGAAGGCGGTGCCGTTTTCGATTTTCAGAATTGTTCCGTCACACAGATCTTTCTTCCGGACGGCACCACGCAGAGCGACCCTGCCAACGACATCATCATCGGACAGGCCATTCAGGGTGCCGAGGGAAGACCGACCGGTAAGATGGTCGACCTCGATCCCGATGCCCAGACGTACTCTGCCCTGTGGTGCGTTCAGTTGCGTATCTGTAATGGCAACGGCGACCTGCTATTCAAAGGCAATGTGGCCACAACCAGTTTCCGTGACATACAAATGCGCCAGCTCGACGGCGGGAAAAGCAATGGCCAACCGCTGGGCGCGACCTGGACGTCGGTGATCACGGATGTGGTATGGGGCGACCTGGCTGAAAAATCGACTTTCCTGAAAACGTTGCGGGCAACGACTCAGAACAACACGCTGACTATTAACATGAACCCATTCGGATACTATTACGCGCACAACGACGGCCGGTTTTCGCTTGGCAGGATCATGGGTTCGATCGGGCCTTATTTTGAAGGTGAGCCGACGACGTTTGCAGCTACCCGTCGCCTGTACGGCATCAATTATACGCCCAACATTCCGGGAACGTATTTCGGCGTTTCCAACTTTTTGGTAGAACAGGATAACAGGCGCGTGAGCGTCGATTTTGGCGCAAGCTTTCCGGTGTCGGATTCAATCGGGACTATCCATTACAAGCAAGATCTGCGCCTTGCAGTGAGCAAAGTCCCGCAGACCGGCGTGGCGACAGCTCAAACTCCCGTTTCTTATATCGCTCCAAATGATCTGATTGAAATCGGGGCATTGAACTATCAGTCCGATCCGGGCTGGCTTAACAAGACTGCGGGCATTGTTTCGTTCAGCAATTTGCCCGACGACACGATGACCGCCCTCAGCAACAGTCAACTCCTATTAATCACCCCATCAACAACGAAACCGGGACAATATGCCATCATCGCACGCGAGGCTATCGACGGGTTGGTGACACGGGCCGACAATTTTGTACAACGCCTGGACGACGGGCAATCGGTGGACATCGATTATTATGCTTATCAATGGGGGAAACCGCTGCCCAACACTGCCATATCCGTTACCCTCGACCCTCCCACTCCCGATACGCCGGTCGGCCCAAAGAATCCGATTTCGGAAGTATATGGAAACAATTTCCCGGTCAATGGCCTCACTTTCAACGGGCAGATCAAGACAGGAAACGACGGGAAAGCACAAATGCGGCTGACTGGTAATGCCATTGATAGTCCGCGGGTTTATATCGATGGGCAAATTTATTCGCTGACTTATCAGACTAGTACCGTCGACGCAGCCTTTGGAACGGAAAGCGTGGTGGTTCACCTGCGTGATTATTTCCAGGAGATAACCGATCCGGTTTGGGATGATATTTCGGATATAATGATCCAATACAGCAATTTGTACCCCATCATGAGCAGATATGTCGTGAACCTCGCCGATCCGGAAGCGCTGGCTGAGAAAAAGAACATCCTGATTTTTGCATTCTCGCGGGATATCAATGACACCATGCATATGCCCGTGACGCGCGACCTGTCGAAGACCAAACGCCAAACGATACTGAACTGGCTTAACAATCCGCAAATCGCCCAAAGGACCATCTTGAAAACCCAGGCGCGGGAGGTTACCTCCGCTAACCCGGTAGAGCCGGGCACCGAGCTTACCGACAAGCAGGTGAAATACCGCGAAGCCGTGAAGGCGAAGAACGGGTCGTTTCCGGGATTTCGGGCCACCGAGAATTTGTTTGAAAATCTGTGATTTACGGTTAAAATATCCTCACAATGTTAAAGATAGATCCAAAATATATCGAAAAGGCGTTGACAGCCAATGTGCTGGAAGAGCTTTATCCATTGCTTCAAAAAGCCATCGAACTGGAACATTCCACCATTCCGCCGTATCTCACCGCGATGTTCTCGCTCAAACCGGGCACCAACCTGGTACAGCGGCAGATCATCCATTCGATCGTGATCGAGGAAATGCTCCATATGACGATCGCCGCGAACATCCTGAATGCACTCGGCGGAACGCCCGACATCAACAACAGCCAATTTGTACCCGAATACCCCGGACCGCTCCCTATGGGCATCGGCAACGGGCTGATCGTCGGATTGGAAAAGTATTCGCAAGGGGTAGTCAAAAATGTGTTCATGGAAATCGAGGAGCCCGAGAATGCAATCGTTTTTAAATCGCTCGATATCAAAAAGTTGCCGACATTCAGTACGATCGGCCAGTTTTACCAGGCCATACAGCAAAAGATCGACGAACTTGCTCCGAATGATCTGCCCGGTCATAAAGATTACCAGGTAACGTCGGCCTTTTTTCCCGCCCAAGAGCTATTCCCTATCTATACCAAACAGCACGCGATCGACGCGATCAACATCATCATCGAGCAAGGGGAAGGCACCTCCACCTCCCCCCTCGACCAGCAGGATGAGCTGGCGCATTACTATCGTTTTGAAGAATTGTATAAAGGGAAAAGATTGCTGAAAGACCCGTCGGCACCCAAGGGCTACTCATTCTCCGGGCCGGACATTCCTTTTACACCAGACGACGTCTATCCTCTTTTTCCAAATACCAAAACGAGTATGTTACCGGCAGGCAGTGAAGTATTGAACCGCATGAACCAGTTCAATGCAAGTTATTATTCGCTGTTGTCGGGCTTGCATGATACATTCAACGGCCAGCCGACATGGCTCGATAACACCATCGGTGTCATGTACGACCTGAAACTGACCGCCGAAAAACTATGCGCAACGCCGTTCCCCGGGAAGGCGGGATACACCATCGGGCCGTCATTCGAATTCACTGCGACCTCAAAATGCTGACGAACCTGGGAATAATCAAGGAAAACACTTAGATGCAATGGGGCGGAAGTGCGATATTCCGCCCCAAGACTTTGTTAACTGCTTTCTATTCGGAAACAACATCCGGGCTTGCCGCAATTATAATTTCAGGTCCACAGGCTTGGCCGTGCGGGCGGCTTCGTAAACAGCCATCAGTATTTTCACGTCCCTGAGCCCCATTTCTCCGGGCACGCGTGTCGGCTTTTTATTCAATACGCAGTCGGCAAAATCGTCCATCTGCAATGCCTGCTGGTTGACATTCTCGATTCCCATGGGTCCTTGCGAGGTCTTTCCTTTGATCCCCGCATATTCGTATGCCGGTTCCAGTTCGTACCAGCCAGTCTTCCCCTCAACACGCAGCCGGTTTCCCTTGCCGACATAAGCCGTCCTGCAATTAGCCATTGCACCGCCCGGGAAGTCGAGCTGGAAATCGATCGATTGCTCTACTTCGGCAAACTTATCGACGTCGGTTTTCGGACCCTCCTTCGCCGATACCCGGATCGGATTGGCACCGGCAGAATAGACGGCACCTTGTACACAATAAATGCCAAGATCCATCAACGGCCCGCCACCGGACCTCTCCCGGTCCAGGCGCCATACGCCTTTTTCCATTTCCTGACTGTTCTCGGCGACGATCTTTTGCACCGGGCCGTACATCTGCTTTTTCCCAAACTCCATAAAAGTGCGGTGATGTGGTTCGAAATGAAGGCGATAGCCGATGGACAGCATTTTGCCGGCCGCCTTGCACGCCGAGATCATTGCCTCACAATCCTTGACATTGGTGGCCATCGGTTTTTCGCAGATCACATGCTTGCCGGCTTTTGCAGCGCGAATGGTGTAGGTAGCATGCAGCGAGTTAGGTGTTACTACGTAAATAATGTCGATATCAGGATTATCCCTGATCGAATCCATATTCTGATAGTTGTAGATGTTCTTATCGGGAATCTTATACTTCTCCTTCCACTTCCCGACTTTCTCCGGAGTGCCCGTAATGATCCCGGCGAGGCGGCACCGCTGTGTTTTTTCCAATGCTGGAGCCAGTTGCTCTTCGCTGTATTTTCCCAAGCCCAGCAATGCAACACCCAGTTTCTTGTCCTGTGGGAACGGAGCGCCGCCCTCTGGATTACCAGCGACTTGCGCTGCCAGCTCGTCGAGGCCGATCAATCCGAGCGCCGGCATTGTCAACGCCGCCTGCTGCAAAAACTGTCTTCTGTGAAAATCGATTTTCATAATAATCTGATTTTGAGATATGTAAAACTTGGATTTAATCATGCCCGATCGTCCTGCCTTAGGCGGTAAGCGTTCCATTTGAGCCGGGTTTTAAAAAGTCAGGCGCAGTGGGCCCCAAAACCGTGCCATAAGTTTCCGCGATGATGGTTGCTGAAAATTTTACATAAACCATCCTAGTGATGCCCGCGAATGGGCACGTGTTAACACAAGCAGTCCCCGTAACGTCATCCGCTACGTGGAGTGCGCTACCTGCGGAACAGTATTTGTATAGGCGGCCCGGTCTAAAAATCGAGAAAATCATGGAAAACAAAGACAGTGGTACTAATGCCTACCCACCCGACGCGTCACAAGTCATTTTCACCGACCTGCAAGGCATCCGGCGCAGGGGTATTTACAACAAAGACAAGGGTTTTCAGGAAATTACAGAAATGGAAATGCCCCGGGAAGGACAGTACTTCTATTCCGAAGGCGACGTAGCAAATTGGGAATACGAACCGGAGAGTCAATCGGAATAATGCTCCCAGGCTCCGTCTAAATCGAATCAACAAACTGAAAACTACATACTCAATATGAAAATACCTCATTACTTCCGAAAACCGGCACTACTTTGTGTGCTTTTCGCGGGCGTGACCGCCGGTTGCGACGATGACAACGACTTCTGGGATGCATTCATTCCGGAAACAGACAAAGAAGCTACTTCTGCTCAGATCGAAGGTTTTGTGTTTTACCCTGCATTACAACCAGCCTCGGACGCGAATGTGGCCCAACTTAAGGTACCGTCCGGTTTTAAGGTAAATAAATTTGCCGAAGGCCTGGGAAAACCCCGCATCCTCGTTACCGGTGAAAACGGCCACGTTTACGCCTCGGACCGGGAAGCGGGCATTGTAATGATGCTCACAGACACGGATAGCGACGGCATTGCCGACGATAAAAAGACGGTAGCGAATATCAAGCAAGTGCATGGGCTTTACATTTACAACGGTAAAATGTACCTGGCAGCTGTGAGAGAAGTATTTGTAGCCGACATTAATGGCGACGGAACCCTAGGCCAGCCGCGTATGCTCATCAGCGACCTGCCCGACGGCGGACAGCATCCCAACCGCACGCTCGCATTCGGGCCCGACAAGAAGATGTATATCAGCGTAGGCAGCACGTGCAACTCCTGCCCCGAACCCAATCCCGAAAATGCCACGTTGCTCAGGGCCGAAGAGGACGGCTCAAACCGGAAAGTATTCGCCAAAGGCCTGCGCAACACGATTGGATTTGGCTGGCATCCCGAAACAAGCGAGCTCTGGGGACTGGACCACGGCATCGACTGGCTTGGCGACGATGAGCAGAAGGAGGAAGTTAACCAGATAAAACAAGGCGCAGATTACGGCTGGCCCTACATTTACGGCGAAGGCAAATACAACCCCGGCGACCGGCCAAAAGGTGATACCACCTACCAGCAATATCTGCAAAAAACCACATTGCCCACGCTCACTTATCAGGCGCATTCGGCACCAATGGCGATGACTTTCTACACTGGAACCCAATTCCCGCAAGACTACCGCAACGACGCATTCATAGCCATGCGCGGATCCTGGAACCGCAGTTCACCGGTGGGTTATCAGATCGTACGCATGCATTTTGAAAATGGCAAACCGGTGCGTTTTGAGGATTTTGTCAGCGGATTCATCGTCGATAACAACCGGGCACATTTCGGACGGCTTGTGGGGCTTACCGTGCATAAGGACGGATCGCTGCTGTTTTCCGATGATACCAACGGCGTCGTTTACCGGGTCTCCTATCAGTAATTTTTCAAGCCATCCCCACACCTATCTGACCTTGCGATGAAAAAGCAGGATCTTATCCCCGGTGACTGGTACCGGATCCTTTTTGGGGAAACCCCGGTAATTTTCCAGGTCGAAGTTCTCCTCCGAACATTTATAATGTACGTTGCGCTACTTATTGTCGTAAGGTTGATGGGCAAACGAATGGGCGCCCAGCTGACAATATCGGAGCTGGCCGTGATGATTACGCTCGGTGCGATTGTGTCGCCGGGAATGCAAACGCCCCAAAGCGGCCTACTACTTTGTACGATGATCCTGATATGCGCACTGCTGTTCCAGCGAGCCATCTATTTCTTCGAATATAAAAGCAAGCGCTTTGAGCAAGTAACCCAGGGTAAAATGAGCATCCTGGTCAAAAACGGCGTCATGCAGATGGACGAGCTGGAAAAAACAAAGGTTTCACGCCAGCAGCTCTTTGCGGCCATCCGCAATGAGCACATTTTCAACCTGGGCGATGTCGACCGCGTTTATCTCGAAGCCTGTGGGTTGTTCAGTATTTTTGAGGCGGCGGAGCCCAGGCCGGGCCTGATACTATTCCCCCCCGATGACGAATCGATATCCGATTTCCAGCAAATTCCGCTGGAAAACAGCATTGCATGTGCCAACTGCGGCCATGTCCCCGACGACCACGACCGTGCGCAGCAATGTTCCGCATGCGGTGCCAGGCAATGGGGTTCCGCCAGTATAACCAGATCCAACCAACCCGTCGACACTGCCTCATGAAAAAGGAAGACATTTACTTCGGCGACTGGCAGCGTATGTTTATCGGTGACGTCCCCGGCGGATTTTACTGGGAAGCGGTGCTCCGGATCGCGGTTATTTACATTATTCTGATGGTTTCGATGCGGTTCATGGGTAAACGAATGGCTTCCCAGCTGAGCAGGAATGAAATGATCGCCATGGTATCGCTTGCCGCCGCTATCGGGGTACCGTTGCAGGCGCCCGATCGTAGTATACTCGCCGCAGTAGTGATTGCAGCCGTTGTCATTTTAATCCAACAAATCATGGCAACACTCGCGACCCGCAACCAGCGACTCGAATCGATTACACAAGGCAACCTGTCCATCATCGTCGTCGACAGCAAGCTGGCCCTTCATACCATGCAGGTGAACGGCATTACTCAGGAAAAGGCATTCTCCCAACTCAGGAGCAATGGTATCCGGCATTTAGGTGAGGTAAAGAGGCTGTATTTCGAAGCGGACGGCTCGTTCACGCTGATCCGCAATACCGATGTCCACCCTGGATTGGGCATTCTCCCCGGGATCGATACCGAATTTATCGCGCAAATCTGCCGCCAAAGTGACATCCTCGTGTGCAATCGCTGCGGGCAGGAGCTCCCGAACACGGAATCAACCTGCGCTAACTGCGGCAGCAATGAGCGGGTCCATGCCATGGAATAACCATTTAAATGCATACAATCGATGAACAAGACCGTTATCCACCTCCTCTTTGTCTTCCTTCCCTACGTGGCAGTTGGCCAGGACAAAGTTGCACCGAGGAAAATCAAGGAAAATTTCTGGTATAAAAACAGCATTATTTACAACCTGGAAATCGGGGTGTTTAAAGATAGTGACGGCGATGGGCGCGGTGACATCAATGGGGTAATCCAAAAATTGGATTACTTGAAAATGCTCGGTGTGGATGTGATCTGGCTTGCGCCTTTCCAGCCGTCGCCGGGTGCCGACGACGGTTACGATGTGGCCGATTACTACGGGGTCGATCCGAGACTGGGCACTGCCGGGGATTTCGCGGAACTCATGCATCAGGTCAAAAAACGAGGTATGCGTGTGATCATGGATCTGGTCATCAACCACACATCCGATCAGCATCCCTGGTTTAAAAATGCCCGGACGTCGAAAAAAGCGCGGTACCGGGATTGGTACGTGTGGTCTCCTACGAAACCGCGCGACGCGGACAAGGGTATGGTGTTCCCCGGAGTGCAGGAAGCAGTTTGGTCACTTGATAGTACCACCAACGAATACTACTATCACCGGTTTTACCAGTTCCAGCCCGATCTCAATTTTATGAATCCCGAAGTAATGCAGGAAACCCAGCGCATCATCGGCTATTGGTTAAACCAGGGCATTGCGGGTTTCAGGCTGGACGCCGTTCCGTTCATTATCGAGGTGCCTAAAAGCGGCTCAGACAAACCCAAGCTAGATTTTGAGTTTCTGAGTGACATCCGTCAGTTCACGCAGTCGCGCCAGGCGGACGCGGCGATCCTGGGCGAAGCGAATGTCGAACCGAAGGATAATGTCAACTACTTTGGCAAAAACGGAGAAGGTATACAAATGATGTTTAACTTTTTTGTCAACCAGCATTTATTCTATGCATTTGCTAGCGGAGATCTCAAGCCACTTAAAAAAGCCATGCATGAAACGTTGGAAATCCCGCAGAGCTCGCAGTGGGCGTTCTTCCTGAGAAACCATGATGAAATTGACCTCGGCCGATTAAGCGACGCCCAGCGGCAGAAAGTATACGACGTCATGGGGCCCGATACCAACATGCAACTTTATGACCGCGGTATCCGCCGCAGACTGGCACCTATGATGGGCAACGACCGCCGCCGGCTCGACATGGCTTACAGCCTGCTCTTCTCTCTCCCCGGCACGCCAGTGGTGCGCTATGGCGAAGAACTGGGCATGGGCGACGATTTGCGACTGAAAGAACGTCTTTCAGTAAGAACACCCATGCAATGGAACGGTACAAAAAATGCCGGATTCACCGCCGCCGACACTGCGTTCCGGGAGGTGATTAGCGACGGGCAATATGGCTTTACGACCGTAAATGCCGAACAGCAATGGCGCGATACCACCTCGCTTCTCCACCGGATCTCTTCCCTGATCCAGATGCGGAAATCCTGTCCGGAAATCGGGCTGGGTGATGCTACCGTGATGGAGAGCGGTTCAGACGACATCCTAGCGATCCGCTACGAATATGAAGGAAAGACATTGATGATATTGCACAACTTTTCCAACAAGCCGGTGAAAGCCACGCTGCCGGTAGGTAATGCCAGAAAGCTAAATAATCTTCGAAGCGGCGCTGGAGATATTATAGCAAGCAATTCACGCGTGACCATCAATTTACCACCCTACGGCTACGGCTGGTACCGCATTGATCACGTTCTGCCTTGACTGGTGCGGTAGCCATTATTTTTATCATCTACTTACCGGTCTCCAAGTGCGCCGCGTCCACAGGCTTGGATTCCGGCGAACCTTTTTGCCTCAGGAAAATGGAGAGGATCACAATGGAAGCCACAGAGAGGAATTCACTCTGCCAGTTCTGGAATGTTTCAAACCAGAAATCAGGCTCGCCGAGGAATTCCGCCAACTCCTGCTTCGGATGTCCGTGGAGTACTTGCAGGTCGTTATGGTCAACGAAACTGCCATAAAGGTGTCCAATCCAGCTTCCGAAAAAAAGTATTAAAAACGTGATAGACAGCGAGTTCTTGTAGAGTGCAAGCCGCCAGCCACCACGCTTCACCGGGCCGGGCGCGTCTTCTTTCGAGGGGTCGGGCTCGCGATCCACGTCCTCGGGCTTTTCGAGGTCTTTGGACTCCGCCGACCCGATTTGCCGGAGCGAAATCGTCAGCAGAACATACATTGCCATTTGCAGGAACTCGCTTTGGAAATTCTCAAAAGTGGAAGAAACGAAATGCCCGCTGGTGAGGTATTCGCCGAATGCCAGCGTTCTGCCACCCAGTTCATGAAGTTCGTCGTTATGCTGCTTCCAGCCGAAAAATGCCTGGGCTACCAGCGCGATCACGAAAAGCGAGACAAATACGATCGATAAGCTATTCCGGTAAAAGAAACTTGGATTCGGTTTAGACATGGCCTACTGATTAAATTCTCAGGGCAACATATAGAAAAGCATGCCAGACCGCCGCTCCCAGTAAGGTGTATATCGGTACTCCTTGCTGTTCATTGTAACTTGTATTAAGTTTAGAGCTACATACCGGTAGCCTTTTCGAAGCATTAATTTTTTAACCAAACTAAATGATGACTTACCCAAAACAATTACGATTGGGCATAGCGGTTGTATGCCTCGGCCTCGCTTCCTGTGCAAGCTACCAGCGTAGCGATCTCTATTTTGGCAGGGATATTCCGGGTGGCGGGACTGTCAGTGAACAGCAATGGAAGAATTTCAGCGATAGCGTGATCAGTAGCTACTTTCCCGAGGGCTATACCGAATGGGACGCGAATGGACGCTGGAAGGATACCGAGACCAGGCAAACCATTACGGAACCCACCAAAGTGGTCACCTTTTTTGGAAAAAAAACCAAAGAAAGAAGCGCCGCCCTCGACAGCATCGCGCAACGTTACCTACGCCGTTTCCGCCAGCAAAGCGTTCTGCGGACCGACATTAAATCGAAAGTAAATTTTATCAATAAAACGCCCTGAGTGCTGCGCACGCCTGGCATAGTTTTTACCCTTATTGCGGCATCATCGACAACAAAAAACAAGTGTTATGAAAAAGTGCATGATCACCGCGGTAATGGTATTGTTGTTTGGCGCGACCATGTCGTACGGACAAAAAACGACAGGTTCCACTGATAAGTCGGGAACGACAAAGGCGTCGGGACAAGGCGTGAAGACGCCGACTCCCAAGAACGAAAAGCAGAAAGCGGACGTGACGAAAGATCAGCAAGCGCAGAGCGGTCAGGCGCAAGATGCGAGCTCGAAAAAGCCGAACCCGACAGACCAGGTTGCGCAAAAAAGTTCGGAGAACGATGGTAGTACGAGGCCGGGCGGGGCAACTCACGAAAATGCAAACGACGTCGGACGCTATTCCGACAAAGAGGATAATAAGTCAATGCTATTTTCGAAAGAAGCGATTGCCATACGTCGGAAAAATTTAACTGAGCCGGATACCGTCCAGAAAGAAGGAAGCGGATCGGCCCCTAAAAACAGGAAAAACCACACCGGCACAACCCACAATTACCGGAATCTCGCCACTGGGGCCAGCAAAATCCCATCGAGTGAATAAAGCAACGCATGGCAGGCGGCGAAAACGCTATTAGAAACAAACCCCGGGACTACCATCCCGGGGTTTGTTTTTGCTCAGGGTATTCCATGAGCGTTTGATCAGGGCAAACCACTAAGTAAATAAAATTGCATTTTACCGCTAAATCAAAAGACATTTAACGCTATTGCTATTCTGGAAAACTGGTGCTTGTTTTGCATTCGAAAAGCGAAAAATAGCACAGTATTATCAAGATTTACGATCTTAGTGTGTTCGGAAGTTAAAAATAGTACAATGGTATCAAAGTCTCTTTTCAATTCAATCCAATTTATCAAAATATAACAAAACAAATTTTTACACACGTCATGAAAAATTTTTTCAGAAGTATTGCAGTACTAGGTTTGTCATTCACTTTGTTCAATTGCAGCAACACAGAGGAGCCGCTGCCAGCGGAAAATCCATACGCTAGCGAGGTTGTCGGTGGACAGGCAAATGCAAGAGAAGGATCCTCAAACGGCGGATCAGTTATCCAATCGCCTACAAAATTTACGGCATGGAGGCTGGCCAAGACATTGACCGTCCAGCAGGAAAAAGGTTTCAACCTGATCAGCCCGTTTGCCATCACAGCGGCTGGCGCAGGTGACATAGGCTGGGGTGCTTATGGCTGCTACTCGGCCTTAAAGCCGGTAAAAGTATCATTCCACAATCTTGGAATCGTAGACGTTGCATCCCTTAAACCATCATCGCTCGACGCGCTGCCGTTCAATCAGGCACCGATCGCCAATGCACCCGAAGGATCGGCTTTCTGGACCAACTATATGCCTGCCAAAACGATCATTGCCTGCAAAACACCGGCAGGAAAACATTATCTGGTGGAAGTTTTGAGCGACAATCCGTTGCAGGTTAACATTTATCACGCTGTCAGGCTTTTAGGTCAGTAGGATATTTGAAATATAAAAAACCCCTTGGAGTAACTTCCAAGGGGTTTTTTGGCGTATTGTATTAGTCAATCATTTGTGACCGAACCGATTTGTCGTCTGGTTTCAATTTTATTCAAAACCGCGAGGATAGTAGTGTCTTCCACCGCATTGGCATCGCGGTCGTGATTGTGAAACTCTTCCAGTTTTCTTTTACGCTTGGTATCGCTGATCCCCCGTTCCACTTTCTGTTGATACTCTTCCAGTGAACGGCAGTAATAATGATTAAGCTGGATTGTGTCAACGCTCACGTCGGTCGTCGCATCGTCGATTTGCATAAAATGTTCATTTACACAGAAGAAACCGGCTTTATATCGGAAGCAATGCGATTTATAAGCCGAAGCCACCCATTTTGGCTGGACAATGCTTTTGATGTGCCTGTTGGGATGAAAAGAAACCTCCGCCCTCCTTGTAAAATTCTCCAGTTGACTTCCTGCCGGCTTATGCACATGATTGTTTGATCCAAAAATCTGCCAGGAAACCCCCAGCCCGCCATAATCTTCATACATTTTCAGGAACTCCGGCAGTTCCGGATTATCCGTTTTTGGCACGATGAACTCGTCCATATCGATGAACGCAATCCATTTCGAAAGATGGCCGAAACTGTCGATACAATGCTGATATGCCTTTACATGTTTGTTTTGCCCGGGCATATCTGTTACCGTCGTAACTTCACTGTAATTGAGTGTTTTAATAAATTGTTTTACGGGAACCTTACTACCGTTATCATAAATAAAAAAATGTGCAACCCCGATTTTCCGGTGGTATTCCAGCCATTCTTCGAGATATTCATTTTCGTCTTTGATGATACAACAAACCGATAAATAGTATTCAGGCTCAGTGGGTTGATCGGATTGGGTCCTATTGAATTTAGGAAGCAGGTTCTTGATTGAAAACATTGCAGGGACAGTTGGGAATGTCGATGAACGGTTCAAAGTTATGACTTATTCACCGGAATATTCAAACCCGCTTTCACGGTAACCAAAGCAATGCTTCGGTAATATTTGCTGCAATGCGGTATGGATTCAGCGAAATCTGCCCGACATTTAAGTGAAAGAGGCTGCTTGTGCAGCCTCTCATAATCGTCAACTTTATATCAATCAGATATTCAGGTGCGGCGTAAAACCGATCGCATAAGCGGCACAGTTCGCATATGTAACGTGACCATCTGTATCCTTATCGTATTCCGTCCAGGCACTTGCAGACGACGGGTAGCTTTGCTGAACAAGGTTACCGAAACCGTCCTTATTTTCGACCGACACCCCGCCGCTGGCGATAGAAACGCCTTCACCCAGCTGGGCTACCTGATTGCCATATTCATATTCCGACTTCGGCGTAGCCACACGTGAAGCGGTAATCGTCAGCGCCGGGTGCAGGCTTTTGATCCCGATCGCATAGGCGGTCAATGTAACCTCTGAGGCCGCATTTTCATAGTCGCTGTTTTTGGCCGTCCACTCATCGACTGCAGACGGATAGCTGCCAAGTACAAATTTCTGAAATTTGTTGGGCGTTTCGGACTCGATGCCACCACCCGAAAGCAAAAATCCATTAGGTACTTTCGCTGCTGCGCTATCCCTGCCGATCCCCTTGTTAGTCCCAAATCCCGTACCCACCTGCACGTCCAGCAAGCTACTTGGCACACCCGGAGAATAGGTGGGGTCATAGATGGCGATGGCATAAGACGTGATATGATGATCGCGATCTGAAGGCTCGGCAATGTCATGGCTGCTGGCTGTCCATCCGGTGATTCCTTGCGTTTGGCTATCCTGCTGCGGAAAAGAATTTACCAGGAAGTTGATTGTGTTCATGGGTACCATAGCCCCACCGCCGATGATCCTGAAATGAGGGTCGCTGGCTACCGCGTCTACGGTGGACAGTGCAAACGGCGTCAGTTTTCTGTGAGCGCTGATAATCGTCGGGTTACTGATGCTCTGGGCAAGAACAACCAGGTCCAGATATTTTTGCAGAACAGCCTGGGCTGTCGGGTTCGCGGCAAGCTTGGAGATTTCGATGGTGTGCGTCAAAGCATATGCCGTATCCTTTGTGCAGCTCTTCGCCCACTCAATAATAGTGTTTTTATCTTTCGGATCGACCGCCACCGCCAGGCTGCTCGACCCGCCTGAGGTCGAGGCCGACTCCGTGAAAGAGGAACTGTGTGACGCTGTGGAAAGCTTTTGTGCCACCGAAGCCGCCGAACTGATATCGGCCACACCATTGTACGCCAGTTCAACCTCCACTGAAATGGCCTCCTTGCTGGTATAGTCTGTCGTTTCCGCCTGCGATTTCAGCTGAATAAAACCACCCAGTTTCAGGCCTCCGATAAGGTGGGTGCCATAAGTATTGGTGAAGTCCCCGGCCTGTTTCAAAGTGGTAATACTGTCGAGTCTGTTGATCAATTCGTCCTGCAAACAGGCACGTATTTTACTATATTCTCCTGACTGATAAAATGTTACAGTCCCGCAGTCGATAAAGCAATTGAAACTGAAACTATAAGAAGTCGATTTCTGATAGGTATCTTTTTCGTAGGACGACTTCAATGACCCGCTAAAAAAGCCGTAACTACCCTTGATGCCAATGGAAGCCGCGAATTCGCTATTCGATTCCTGAGACGACTGATACTCCTTTTTAGTAGAAGAAAAATGCTCCAAAAAAGTCTGCGTAATCACCTGGTTATCAGTCAGCGGTGCCTTCACAAAATTCGAGGTCTGGCTGAAAACATTGTTAGGGTCTTGCGCAATGATCGGATTCAATGCGTTGAACGAGTGTAGGATAAAATCCTGAGGGCGGGCCTGTACGTCTGACTCCTGGAGGTTTTCTGTTACTGTAAGGGACATGATAGGTTTTGGTTAGAAATTGAAACGTCGCAATATTAGTACAGTATATAGAAATAATTGCATAAAAACGAGTTACCTTATTTAGTGGTAAATAACTAAGTGAAAACACCTGGATCCCCCCGTGAAAAACGGCGGTGACCTGAATGGCTGAGATTTTTTTATCTTTGGTATATGCATACCGACTTTGAAAATTACCTGGCCCAACAAACCGACCTGCCCCAGGAAACCATCAGATATATCAGCAGCCTGGCCACAGCACGGCGCGCGCACCGGAACGAAGCGCTGCTGAATGCCGGGGAAGTTTGCCGCCACAAGATATTCATCGTCAGCGGCCTGCTCAGGACATACCATATTAAACCGGACGGCAACGAGCATATCCTTCAATTTTCCAACCAACATACCTGGACACTGGATGTGGAAAGCTACGACAAGCAGATCGCGTCGCTCGTCAACATTGCAGCAGTCGAAAACAGCGAGGTGTTAATGTGGAAAAAACCGGATTTCGATCTGCTGCTCAGGGACATTCCCGAGCTGAAACAGTTTTCCGAACGGCTTATTTCCCGCAATATTTATTCCAACCGTAACCGCATTCTGACCATCCTGAGCGGCACTCCGGAAGAGCGCTATGCCGATTTTGTGGATGCATTCCCTGACTATCTTTCCCGAATGCCGCTGCGAATGGTGGCGGGCTACCTGGGAATCTCCCTCAAAACGCTTACCCGCATACGTCACGCGCAGCAGCAACGCGAGGCTGGAATTATGGACAAATGACCTTGTTCGTCCATTAACAGGGTTTCAATTTTGCAAAAATAAAATTGAAACAATATGCATGTATTTGTCACAGGGGCCTCCGGATTTGTAGGCTCCGCCATTGTACAGGAATTATTAAGAAACGGCCACGAAGTACTCGGCCTGGTCCGCTCGGAAAATGCGGCCGATCAACTTAAGAATGCTGGCGCAACGCCGCTCCTCGGCGATGTGAACGACCCGGAAATGCTTCACAAGGGTGCAGGTAGCTGTGATGCCGTCATCCACACCGCATTTAATCATGACTTTTCGAACTACAAAGCCAGCTGCGAAGCCGATCGCAAAGTGATTGAGACGCTAGGCGAAGCCCTGGCAGGTTCGGATAAGCCACTGGTCGTAACCACTGGATTAGGGCTTTTGCGCTACGATCGTCCGGTAACAGAGGACGACGCATTAAATGTTAGCTCGGACATTATTCCCAGGTCCGCTACCGACGAGGCGGCCCACGCTGTCGCTGCCAGGGGTGTCGACGTCTACATTGTCCGCCTCCCGCCAAGCGTCCATGGCCGGGGCGACCATGGTTTTGTGCCGATCGTCATTGGTACGGCACGTGAAAAAGGCGAATCAGCATATATCGGCGAAGGCGATAACCGCTGGCCGGCAGTACACCGGCTGGATGCGGCAGTGCTTTACCGGTTAATCATCGAGCAACGTCCTGCGCTCAAAACGCTACACGCCGTTGCAGAGGAAGGCATTCCGTTCAGGAACATCGCCGAAGAAATTGGTAACGGATTAAAGTTGCCTGTTGTGGGTAAAACCGCAGAGGCGGCAGCGGAACATTTCGGATGGTTTGCGCATTTCGCAGGCATGGATTGCGCGGCTTCGAGCGAAAGGACACGCCAGACATTGGGCTGGGAAACCGTTGCTACGGGATTGCTGACGGACATTGCGACGGCCGGTTACCTGACCGTTTTCTAAATGTCGCCTGCGTTTGCCCCTCATGCCTGGCAGGATATTCTTGTTTGAAATCACTAAACTTGCTCGCAAGTAACTGGAAAAGGGTAAAGATAGATTTTAACTATTGAATCATAGAATTAATCGATTTTGATGATATATTTCAGTATTATACCTTTATCCCACTGCACAAATGCCAGATGCAGGCCTGTATAGTTTTAACAACATGAACTTATCGTAATGGAAAACGGATCAAACGACATTAGCAAATGTCCATTTCACAACGGGACATTGAATCACAACGTAGGCGGCGGCGGTACACGAAACCGCGACTGGTGGCCAAACCAGTTGAAACTCAGCATCCTGCGTCAGCATTCGTCACTGTCCAATCCGATGGGCGAAGATTTTAACTACGCCGAAGCATTTAAAAGCCTCGATCTGGAAGCAGTCAAAGCAGACCTTCATGCACTGATGACCGACTCGCAGGACTGGTGGCCGGCCGACTTCGGGCATTATGGTCCGTTGTTCATCCGCATGGCCTGGCACAGCGCCGGAACATACCGCGTATTCGATGGCCGCGGCGGCGGCGGTTCCGGCCAGCAGCGGTTTGCCCCGCTCAATAGCTGGCCCGATAACGTGAGCCTGGATAAGGCCAGGCGGTTGCTTTGGCCGATCAAACAGAAATATGGTAACAAAATCTCCTGGGCAGATTTGTTGATCCTTACCGGCAATATCGCCCTGGAATCGATGGGTTTCAAGACATTTGGCTTCGCAGGTGGGCGTGCGGATGTGTGGGAAGCTGACGAGGACGTTTACTGGGGCTCAGAAACCACCTGGCTCGGCAACGACCGCCGTTATGCACACGGAAAACCCGGCCCAGCCGAACATAGTGTACTCGTATCGGATGAGGATGCTAGCGGCAGCATTCACTCCCGCAACCTTGAAGAACCCCTTGCGGCGGCCCATATGGGATTGATTTACGTAAACCCGGAAGGACCGGATGGTAACCCCGACCCGCTGGCAGCTGCCAGGGACATCCGCGATACTTTTGGCCGCATGGCAATGAACGACGAAGAAACCGTGGCATTGATCGCCGGAGGCCATAGTTTTGGTAAAACCCATGGTGCGGCCCCTTCCGACCATGTAGGTGCGGAGCCTGAGGGCGCCGATCTGGAACATCAGGGACTGGGTTGGAACAACAGCTTTGGATCGGGCAATGGTGCCGATACGATCACCAGTGGCCTGGAAGTGATCTGGACTACCACACCGACCAAATGGAGCAACAATTTCTTTGAAAACCTGTTTGCATTTGAATGGGAGCTGACTAAAAGCCCGGGCGGAGCACATCAATGGGTAGCCAAAGACGCGGGCGAGATCATTCCCGACGCCTACGACCCTTCGAAAAAGCACAGGCCAACGATGCTCACTACCGACCTCTCGTTACGCGTTGACCCCGCCTATGAGAAGATATCGAGACATTTCCTCGAAAACCCGGAGGCATTCGCGGACGCATTTGCCCGCGCGTGGTTCAAACTGACGCACCGCGATATGGGACCTCGCGTACGCTACCTGGGTGCGGACGTGCCTGACGAAATCCTGCTTTGGCAAGACCCTATCCCGGCTGTCGATCATGAATTGATTAATGAAGGCGATATCGCCGGCTTAAAAGCGAACATTCTCGCTTCCGGACTGAGCGTTTCAGAACTCGTAGGCACCGCCTGGGCTTCGGCCTCGACATTCCGTGGTTCCGACAAACGTGGCGGCGCCAATGGTGCACGCATTCGCCTGGCTCCTCAAAAGGACTGGAAAGTGAACAATCCAGGCCAGCTGCAGAAAGTGCTCCGTACGCTGGAAAGCATTCAAGGAGAGTTCAACAGCTCCCAATCCGGCGGCAAGAAAATTTCACTGGCCGACCTGATTGTACTGGCAGGCTCAGCGGGCGTAGAAAAAGCGGCGCAGGACGCAGGACATGCCATTACCGTTCCATTCACACCAGGCCGCGCCGACGCGACTCAGGAACAAACTGACATTGAATCCGTAGGCCACCTCGAACCGATCGCTGACGGCTTCCGCAACTACCGCGGTAACAAATTCAGTGTGTCGACAGAGGAACTGCTAATCGACAGAGCGCAACTGCTAACCCTCAGTGCACCGGAAATGACCGTTTTGATGGGCGGCTTGCGCGCGTTGAACATCAACTATGACGGTTCTAAAAACGGCGTCTTTACGCAACGTCCCGGCGTGCTGACCAACGATTTCTTTGTAAACCTGCTGGATATGAACACTTCCTGGAAAGCCATGGGCGAAGACAGGGAAACCTACCTCGGAACCGACCGGGCTTCCGGCCAGCCGAAATGGACCGCCAGCCGCGCCGACCTCGTATTCGGTTCGCATGCCGAATTACGTGCCATCGCTGAAAGTTATGGCAGTTCAGATTCGCAGGTCAAATTTGTAAAGGATTTCGTAGCGGCATGGACCAAGGTCATGAACCTCGACCGGTTCGATCTGAAATAATTCAGTATCTCTTTTGTAAATGTGAAAGCCGGCCCGGATTTATTTCGGGCCGGCTTTTTGCATCGAGCGAGAGAGCAATGTCCTGAGCTTTTCATAATCGATCTTGGAGTTATGCCGCGGGTCTCTCGGGATTTTGGGTACAAATAAAATATCCTGAAAACCCTCGGGTAAAGAATGAACAAACATCCGGACCTTTTCCTGTTGCGACGGTTCATTGAGCTCAATAATGGCGCTCAGCTTACTTCCCAATAGCATTACCGTCCCGATTTCGACACCCTCAATGCACTGAAAGCGGTTTTCAAACAGGAATACCGATAGTTCTCCATTTTGTGTCGGGATCAGCGAAGTGCAGCGGCCGGTCAGGAATAGCATGCCATTTTCATCCAAAAAACCACTATCGCCCGTCCGGTGCCAGCATTCCGTTCCTACAAAGATCTTGTTGCGTTTCAATGCCTCGGGGTTATGCAGGTAGTCCCGCAAAACGTGTTTTCCTGAAACGATAATTTCGCCTATTTGTCCTTTTTCAACTTCCAATCCGGCCAGTTCCTTCTCCGTAGCAGCAGCGAGAACGCCCTCGGTAATCCGGATGATCCTGACCGTAGCACCCGACTCTATTTTGCCGACTTTCAGGCCCATGCTTCCCTGCATGCCGGATGCAATCAGGTCGTCGGCGGCGATGACGCTCATAGGCTCCGCCTCCGTGGAACCGTATACAATGCTGATCGCGGCGGCAGGAAATGCACTTCGGTAAATCTCTGCCTCATTAGGAAAAACAGGAGCTCCCCCCGTCAGGATTTTTTGTAGGGTATTTAAATGCAAATCCTTGCCTGACAAGTACCGCGCCACTTGCTTGACAAAAAATGGCGATGCGATGAGGGTGTCGACTTTGTACTTCATGATTTGAGCCGCGATCTGCTCTGGTTTCATCGAATCCGGCTTGCGGGCATTGAAATCGGCTATCACAGATGTTACGCCGGCGCCCAGATTGATCAATAAAACAATCGGCAATACCGGCATGCTCACGGATTCCGGGACCGGGTCGATGAGCGGCTGTAACGCCTGAAATTGTTCAAAAAGCAAGCCGTGCGTTCTGATAGCAGCTTTTGGAATACCTGTACTTCCCGTTGTAAAAGTGATGAGGGCGATGTCGTCGCGACTGGTGGCCGGCAATTCCGGCGATAGGAAATCCAGTTTGTATTTCAAACCCAAATGCAATGGAATTTCCCTCAACGCAGGTAAGAGCCACGCTAAAACGCGGCCTTTGAAAGTTCCTATGAATGCAGCGCATTGAGCCAGGCGGCAGCATTCGTTCAACCTGCTGATGCTTACCCATTCGTCCAGAAACACCGCGACGGCGCCAATCCTGAAAAGCGCCAGTACCACCCGGTACAGGTCGTCGCTCATCGGCACGAACACCAGCACGCGGTCGCCCTTACGAATGCCTTTTTGGATAAAGTAGGTAGCAGTCGCATTCACCGAATTTTCGAAACCCGCAAAACTAACGGCCTTATCCCGATAGATAATAGCCGGTTTATCCGGTACCTTCCGCGCGGCTGCATGAAAGAGGTCGACGACGTTGAACTGGTCAGGAAATCGGTTTTCCATACAAAACATAGTTCCTGTAATTACTGCCCGAAAAATTGGTCGAAAGCTTTTTTGAAGTGCCGTGCTCGTAAATAAACGAATGAATGGCACTCGTATAACCCAGCTCCACAGCCTTGCGATAAATCACATTCCCGATCACATGGCCGAGGCCCCTCCATTCCGGTGCCGGATGCCGGGCCAGCGTTTTTACAATCAGAGATTTATTAACAGTGTTAAAAAAGTCGTGAATGCAGAAAAAATAGCCGATTAGATTACCTGCGGCGTCTTCGGCAAGGAGGGTCAGATCCGGATTGATGTAGGCTTTGGTCTGCGCGTACTTTTTCACAAAAGCTTCTTTGCTGATCGGCGTGTACAGGAAGTTCGTTTTAAAAGCAAGGGTATTAAACTCAAAAATACGTTCTATTTCAGCTTCGAAATCGGCCAGGTCAATCGGCCTGATTGTCATGCCCAAAGCCGTCAACTCTTCCGCACGCGCGACTATTTCGGGATGGGCCGGCTCCATTCCGCGATCGATGTTGCTGTAATAATGCGCGATCGGCTCAAATCCTGCATTTACGAATTGGGTATTGTAATATAAATGATGACAGGGTTCGGTGAAAAACAGCGGATTCTCATGTCCGCTAAGGAAACGGTAACTTTCCCAGGTGCTTCCATTCATGGGGCCGATGAGGTATTCACCTCCCCAGGATTGCACGGTTGAAGTAACCTGCGTTAAAAGCTGTGCAGCATATTCGTCCCGTTCGACGCATTCGTAGTGGCCGACTGAAAATGCATGCTTCCCGGCGTATTCGAGTAATGGATTATCGTAAACGCTTGCCCTTGCCACGGGCTTGCTGTCGTCGAGCAGCACATAGCAACCTTTGAGGAATTCAATGGAAATTGCCTCGGAAGATTTAAACCTAAGACTATCCGCAGGATAAATGGCTCGCGGCAGTTCGGTAAACAAATGAAAATCCGGCATTCCCGGGCCAGTTTCGATTATATGCATCATAATGCCAGAAAGAGGATTGTTACAACGCTCGCGGGGATCGTCAGGTTGTCCATTCCTTTCACGCCCAATGCTTCCGAAACCGTCGCCGTGACGGGAATCAAAACGATTAATGATGCAGCACCAGACACGTTGCCAAGGCAATAGAACGTGGCGACCGTCACCAGTAATGCGGCAACCAGGAACGCCATCGAACCCGATAGCGATTTCCCACAATCCCAAACCTTATACCGCCCCACCGGAAAACGCTTTCCGACAAGCGCCGCCACCGGATCGCAAATGGCAAGGATCAAAATCGGCAAATAAAAAACAACAGGGCCTTTTTGAGCTAGTTGGAAGATCAGAAAAAGCAGATACACCACAATTGGAAACAAAATGCTGCCGTAGGAAAACCGGTCGATTGCATTGATCGACGGCAGCCAGCCGAATTTCAAACTGGCCAGCAGGATCAATAAAAAACTCCCGCACAAGAAAAGTACCTGCCAGTGATTACTGAGCATTAGCGGAAAAAGGAGTGTCAACAATCCCGTGCAGATGTGCACGATTTTGCGTGTCCATTCTGCCTTTACTTTTAAGAAACGGTACAGGCATTCGGCGACACCGAAAAGGGTAAGAAAACAGGCGGCGAGCGTGAGTACTGGGATCATTTACCGGATTACCTTTTCAATAATAAACTCCTTGTAGAAAAAACCCTTATCCATCGCTGCCAGCCTTGTCGACTCTGCCTCCATCTGCGCTACGCTTTCGGGCATGATCGCAGAAATTTTCCTTGGTACCATGAGATTCCAGTAGGCAAACTTTCCGCCATTTTCCATGCCGTCGAGAAGGCTTTTTGCCGTCTGGCGAAACAAATCCACATCCATGTATTCAAAAATATCCGACAGGTTCATACAATGGAATTGGCCATAATCCGCCACAGCAGCTTGCGCGTAACCTTGCTTTAAATGCAGCCGCTCGATATTAGCGCGGATTTCAGGATAATTTTCTTTCCTCAAATAATGTGGAAGAAGCCCGTCGAAGTCGCCCGTCAATGTATAGCGCAGCATGAAATTGTCCTGCGCAGCCACCGACGCAAGCTGACGCTCCGCCCTTCCGAAAATGAACTGGGAAACAGAGCCCTGAATCTGCTTTTGAAACTCGGGATCGCGCCCGTATTTTCCCATTACATATTTGCTGAAAAAGATCCGGAACAACAATCGCCAGCGCCAGGTATTCCATTTATTTTGGTAAAAATCCGTTTGCTCCGGCTGCGACTTAGGCGCGAACAATTCATTAACAATGCGCCGCGAATGAATCCACGGGAGGATCTTCGCGCTGAACAACTGAAAGTATTTCTCAAATTTCCCCTGATGGATCACACCACTGGCTATCACCGGCAGGTTCAACTCCCAATAAGTCGCCGCGGCGCTGCTCAACTGCCTTTTCAGACTTTTAAAACACTTTTCGCGGGAATCGGAAGGTGTAAAGCCGAGAAATGCGAGCGTTTCTTCCCTTTCCAGATTTTGAATGCAAACCTTCTTCAACTCGATCAGAAAGAGTTGTATTTGGTTCACATCCACTGCGACGACCATTGCAGGATCAGTCGCCAGAAAAGAAAAGCTATTATCGCCAGCCGAACCAATGGAGAGAATCTTGCTGCCTCTTTCAGGGGAAAGGCCGGCCAGCAACACATCGGCATCCTCCCAGCAGTTGGCATAGCGGATAATCCCGAAATCGACCCGGTCGGTTAAAGCTGTCTTGCTCATTCGCCCAACATGCTGATGATGCCCGTACTTCCGTCCATTTCGATCCGGTCACCGGTTTTCAACCGCCTCAATAAACCCGTCACACCCACGATACAAGGTTTACCCATTTCACGCGAAACGATCGCGGAATGGCTCAACAAGCTCCCCCGCTCGACAATGATACCTAAGGCACCGGGGAAAAGCGTAACCCAGCCCGGATCAGTGCTGGACGTCACCAGAATGTCCCCATTCAGCGACGATATCTCGCCGGGATCCAGCACGACCTTGACTTTGCCGGAAACCTTTCCCGGCGAACACCCTATTCCCTTCAAATCGCCCTGGTGCGCTTCGACCCTATCGATATTAAAGAAATCGTTGCCGTGGTAAGGCACACCATAGGTGGCAAACCGCTCCGAAAGCGGGCCGAGTTCGTTATAACTTTGAAATTCTTTCTTCCGAAGCGCTATCAATGCTTTGATGTCCTGTGTAACCGCCGTGCCGTCAATATAACTGAAAATCTCCTCCTTCGTGAGATAGAAAATGTGGCGTGCATCGGTGAGCAAACCATCGGTATGGAACCGTTTGCCAATAGCTGTAAATAGCTCCCGGACAATCCCGAATGCCCTCGTGCGTTCGTAGCGCAGGTTCTCGCGCGCACTCACGAGTTCACGCGTGTAACGCAATGTGACCCGCATCTTCCATTGGCTGACCAGCTTACCCTTCAAATGCTGACGCAACTCTTTTTCCGCATCGGCCCGGATCGCTTCTTCGCGCGAGCCGGAGATTTGTGCCGCTGTGATGCCCGTTTCGACATACGATTTCAACACCCGTACGAATTTGGCGGGCTCCTGGCTGTACGAGACCGTTTCCAGTTTCAGTTCACCCACGCATCGCTCTCCGAAATCGGCGATATAACGATCGATTTCCGCCTGAATGGCCGCAAATTGCGGATCGGTGCTGGTAAGCAATGCTTCGTGTATGGCAAATTCGTTTTGGGAAACGAAAAGCACTTTCAATGCCGGTATATCGGCAATACGGGCGGCGATTTCGATGCTTCTGTGCACAGGTTGTACCGAAATAATATCGTTACTGCCGCAAAGCAGGTCATTATGTAAATTGGTATTTCCGCCGTTCGCAGCTTGTTCGCATTGCTTTTGAAGCATGCCAAACCAGATCATGGCAAAGAAATCGTTCAGAAGCGGAGCTTTCCATTCGAGTAGGAGTTTTTGTTCGAAACGGAGATATAACTGCATCAGTCCGGCTGCATCCTTTTCTGCGAATGGAATGGCCTTGTATTCCCGGATCATGCCGTCGACGAGCGCCATAAATTCCTTCCTTTTCCGCGGCAGCGCCATAAACCGGAAAAGCATTTGAACAGCCATTTTCACAATGCGCCACCATGCCTTGGCACGGGACAAACGGTAACTTTCCGGAATGTCAAATTGCTCCTTCACGCCCATCATTTTCTCCATAAACCGCGCATTGAGGCTGTAACCCGGCAGCATGGCCAGCATATGGTACCAACTTTTGAGGTTATAATAAACCCGGCCGTTCAGAAAGCCCAGAGTATTCGCAAACACACGCTCGTTGGCTTTGATAACTGCCTGGCCAACGCCCAGGTAGGCGCTAAACAGTTTGTAGGCAGTCTCATATGATTTGCTGATAAATGAAAAAGTCAGCGGGGTGGTTACGCCGGGATAAGACTCGATAATATTGCTATTATCCCAAAGAATGTAGTTTTCCAATACCTCACCCGGCGCATTCAATGTGGTAATGGGCCTGGTTTGGAGTAAATAAAGTTGATCGTTTGCGATTGCAAATTCGATATCCTGCGGCTGACCGAATGCTTTTTCCAGCTGGTCCAACATCCCGCCGATCCGGCGAACCTGGTCGTCCGTTAACGCGGGCTTGTGCTGGTTCGAGGTAGGTACATCCTGAATAACTGTACCCGCCCCATGCTCCAAATCCAAAGCGGACATCTGGGTTTTGTGGGCTGTTTCAATATGAAGGTCGGTTCCTTTTAAAACGAACTGATCGGCATTCAACTCACCGGAAACCAACCCCTCACCTATTCCAAAAACCGCATTAATAACCTTTTCATCCCTGTTCCCTGTCACGGGATTGGCACCAAAAGCCACGCCCGCCGATTCCGCCTCAACCATCTCCTGGACGATTACCGCAATGCCTTGCAACCCGGAAATCCCGTGATGCTGCCTGTAAGCCGATACTCGAGCCGAAAAAGCCGAGCGCCATACATCCTTGATCCGAACCGCCATTTGCTGACGGGTAACATACAAATGGCTTTCCAATTGCCCCGCAAACGAAAAGGCGCCACCATCCTCGCCGACCGCCGACGAGCGCACCGCGAAATACCGCGTTTCTGCGAAAAACTTTGTAAGGGCCAGTATTAAATCACAATCGATCACGATCTGTTCGATCGCATGCAACATAGCCTCGTCGCTCCCATTTCGAACCGGGTCGGGCAATTTCGCCACCAGCGATTCCCAGGGGATCACCACAAACCTCGGGACAGGCATACCAAGATTTTTCAGCCGGAAAAGGTTTTTCGCTTTTCCGCCGATGGTCAGGTCCATCGCTTTGTAGGTCTCCGTATCGGAAATAAAGTGCATCAATGAAACAGCAGTTTTGAGATCATCGGCCCTCCGCCCAAAATCAGGTACATCGAGATCGTCCAGGCAGCCGATGCATATTCGATCATTTTTGAAAGCTTGACCGTTTTGTCACGCAGAAAAAGAACAGCCGGACTTGCGCAAACCAGGAAAACGATCACCAGCATAACCAGCACCACATTTCCATAACCCGCAAACACCGAGGCCGCAATGCTCAGCAACAGCGTCACGGCCAGCACGATAAGCCACAGGCCAATTGCCCGACTAGTACCCAGCATGGAAGTATAGGTCAATACCCCTTCCGATTCCTGGCCGGGTGCGCGCATCTTCCGCCCTACTTCCAGCACAATACCATTCATATAGGACACCGCGAAAAAGAAAATCAGCCCCGTTGGCGCTTTCACGCCCGCCAGCAGCCAGTCGAGCCCGCTCGCATAAATGTCGATGAGCGGAATGATGAACATATGCGACGTTACATACCAGAACTGATGTTTTTTCAACCATTCGGCCAAATAAAACTCTTTGCCCATCAACAGCAGATAACCTATCACTACCGCGTAAATAGAAAGCATTTTGGGAAAGAAAAACAGGTTCACGAGCACCTGCGCTACAGCTACGGCAATGCCCATGATCACAAGCTCGCGATACGACACAAGCCCGCGCGGAACAGGCAGCCCTTTACGGAAACGGGCGTCATCCTCCGCGTCTTTGAACTCGTCAAAAATCCTGACCAGCAGAAAAAGTGAAATGGTTGTAAAAATACCGACGGCGAAAATGGAACCGTCCACAAAACCTTGGGCGCCCCGGCATATCCGCGAATAGGAAATTGCCGAAAAACTGAATGCCGCTACCAGCAACCCGTGCCCCAGTACGGGAAAACGCTCTTTTTGATAAATATAAAACCGCCAGAAGAACATGGCATTGTTCTCCCTCGCATCGCTGAACTCATTTCCCTGGACCGGCAGCCTCATTTCTTCCGCCCGAATTTCTGGTGCGCGGCCGAAAACTGCCCGGCCGAAAGTGCTGCGGCAATCGAGATTTCGCCGGCAAGCACCAGCGCACCGCAAATTTCTGCGAATTTCCGGGTGTTACCAGCGCCGTAGCAGCCCAGCAGTTCCAGACATTCCCTCTGCGTCGGCAGCGATGTACCGCCACCTACCGTTCCTACGATCAGGTTCGGCAAGGTAACCGACACATAAAGACCGCCGTCGCCGGTCAATTCCATGCGGGTTATACCTACCGACGCCTCCGACACGCAGGCAACATCCTGCCCGGTGGCAATAAACAAGGCAGTCAGTCCATTGGCATAATGCCCTTGTGCACCAATGGCACCGCTCTGAATGGTACCGATCGTGGACGACCGCCAGTATTCAGCCATAGCTTCGGGTGTAGTTTTGAGCACTTCGCCGACAATTTTGCGCGGCAACGTAATTTCGGCGGTGATCTTTTTACCCCTAACATTCGCGAACGATTGCGACGTCGCCTTTTTATCCCCCGAAAAATTACTTTCTATAAACCAGAATTTAGGCTGAACAGGGGCATTTTCAATGATATATTGGCAAATGGCGTTGGTGCAGATCGTGACCATGTTCTGCCCGGAAGCGTCGCCGGTGTGGTATTCGAAAGTGAGGATGAGATGGTTGCCTTCAATATTGGTTTTCAGGTCAATCAGCTTCGCATAGCGGCTGGCCGACTCGGTAATATTGCGGAACTCATCGATCTGGCCCAGTATCCATACCAGGAACTTTCCGAGGCTACCCAGGTTATCGAACTTAAAAACCGGCGACCGCTGAACGCCGTCGATGAGGCATACCGATGTGGCCCCTCCCGCCAGATAGCACGCCCTTGCGCCGCGATGATAGGACGCCAGCAGGCTGCCCTCGCTCGTCGCCAGCGGAATATAGAAATCACCTTTGGCCATGGATCCCAGCACCGACACCGGGCCGATAACCCCCGTGGGTACCATCGACATGCCTATGTAATTTTCAATATTCCCTTCCAGCCGCGACAGGTCCTCAAATGCCTTCCCTCCGCTTAAATAAGGAAAATCGCCGTTCGCTTTTTTCGACAGAAATTCAAGCCTTTTCCTGGTTCCGTAGGAAGAGACCGGTACTTCGGCGGGTAAGCTCTCCGGCGGGTCTTTGGATACCGGCTTGTTTTTGATGTCTTCCAATAATTGTTCAAGGTCTTGCAGGGCGCTCATAGCGCGGAGCGCCTTTTTGGTGGTTTCGCTGGTTGAAGACATAGGCTGGATGGATGTTTGACAGCAAAGGGCTTGTTACCAAAATATGTAACGGTTTGACAACCGCTAACATACTAAATTTCACATACCTATCATATTCAATAGCAAATCACTTAGTAAAGAGATAAACCTGTCCGGCCTGCGTGAGCGTCAATGCATTTTCCGCAGGTTTGAATTCCATCGTCACACCTGCCGTATCGAACTTAAAAACATCTTTCTTCACAGGTGTAAGCCGGAATGACGGCTGGCCGGTTGCCTGGCCGAACAACTGGTTGTCCTTACGGCTAATGGTCATTTTCAAAGGGATTTGCTTGCTCGAATACTCGCCCACATAGGCTTCCAGTTCTTCGGGGCGCGTTGCAGCGGTTGAGAAATCAGGGATGGTGACCGGCACTTTGAAATAAGCACTCAATACGGCAATGAGCATGTCGTTCAAGCCATAGTCGACCCCGTTCGCGAAGACTGCGGCGGCTAGGCTGTCACTCGGAAAGTAAACCACCGCACCATGAAAACCGTCCAAACCACCTGTATGGCCGTAACCTTTCTTTTGATAAAAAGGCATATTAACCAACCCTATGCCAAAAACATCGACCATTTTCGTCATTTCGTGAAGGCTTTCTTTTGATACGAACTTACCGTCGAAAAGTGCCTGAATAAAAGTGGTAACATCCGCGGGCGTCGATACAATGGCCCCGGCTGCGCCTGGCTGGCTCAAATCTGTTTCTGTACTTTTTTCCCAGCCTTTCGAAGCCGTGTAAGAAAGAGCGTCGCCCTGCGCAGGGTCGATCTTGCCACCGAAACGGGTATCCTTTAATCCAATACGAGACAGAATGCGTTGTTGCAAGTTCTTTTCATACGATTTCCTGGTGATGTCTTCCAGGATATAACCCAGCAGCACATAGTTCGTATTGCTGTATCTGGCTTCCGCGTCGGGTGCAAAGTCAGGTTTGTTTTTGGCAAAATTCGCCAGCATTTCAGCCCGGGTCATGGGCTTGGTCATCGACTTCCAGTAGGTGTCGTCGTCGGTGAAATTGTGAATGCCACTACGGTGGCGCAGCATCATTTCAATGGTAATCTGGGACGCGTTGGGAATGGCTGGGAAATATTTGTCCAAATGTGTATTCAAGGACAGCTTCTTCTCTTCCGCGAGCTGCATGATCATCGTGGCAGTGAAAGTCTTGGTAATAGACCCGATGCGGTAACGCGTGGCAGGGGTCGCTTTTACCTGATGGGCGCTGTCAATAACTGCATACCCAACAGCGCGCTCGTACACTTTGACACCCTTGTGGGTCAACAACACGCTGGCCATGGCTTTGTTGTGGATAGACAGGCTATCGAATAACCGGTCGAGATCGGCAGTGTTGACTTGCTGGGCGGATGCGGAAAAAGTAGCAATCAATGCGACGATCAGCGTCAGAAATGGTTTCATGGGAGGATATGGTCTTTTTTGCAATTAAACCATATAAACTGAAACCGAGGTAACCGATCGTCACAATTTTGGCAATTTAAATCTGATGGTACTTCGACAACAGCTCCGCTACCTGTTAGCTGCGTGGTTTATGTTAATGTACGATCACGATCTTATGGCTGCTCTGCGTGCCGTCGGCATAATGGATCGTGACCCAATGCACTCCCGGAACCAGTTGGGCGACGTCCAACGAATGGTTGTTTGCGCCGACACTGTATACCTCATGGCCTGATTGAGAATACAGGCTCACTTTCGCCAGTCGGCGGTTGCCGGTGCGGATGTTCAACTTGTCGGTGACCGGGTTAGGGAACAGCACCACGGACGCGCCTTCCTGATTGCCAAAATCGACGGAGACGATCTGGCTGTATGCAAAGGTCCGGTCCATATCGACCATTTTTAGCCGGTAGTAGTTCACGCCGGCTGTCGGCAACTCATCGGTGGCATTGTACCGGCTTCTCCCTTCGTTTGCCGCTGGTATCTGACCGGGCAATGTGCCCCATGTAAGCGCATCCGCGCTGCGCTCGATTTCGAAATGGTCCGCATTTTTTTCCTCGGCCGTCAACCATTCCAGGCGCGTGGTATTCCCATCAGCTTTGGCCAAGAAACTGGCCAGTCTGACTGGCAATGCGGTTCCCGGGCCGACAAACTCTTTGGCAAACCAGAACTCGGATAAGGTTTTTGTCGCAAATTCAAGATAATACCCCTGCGCATAAGGCACTTTTTTGACCTCCGAGCTGGGCACATACGACCATACCACGCTACCGTTGTTAGAAATGATTCCATCCTCGTTGTCACCAGAATATTTGGTAATGGCCAAATCATAAGCCGAACCCGGCTTCGCTATCCCGGATTTCTCGGGTGCATTAATGAGCCGCTCCGATTCCTCGTCCGTCATATAAAGCCGCACACCGATCGGTCGCTCGTAGCTGGATTGTGCCGTCTTAATGGTGTAGCTTCTTCCGGAATAATACTGCCGGTTCTGAATGCGCGTCGCTCCATTGTCGAGATACGTCCTCACCAAAACCTGGCCCATTGTTTGCCCGTTGGGGTTAATGGCTACAAGCATTGAATTATAGAGCTCGTATGGGACCCACTGGTTTCCGAAGAGCTCCCCCGACAGCGTCGTGTTGTCGGTTGTATTGCTGTAATATACCATTGCCTGTAAGTCGTAAAGATGGATATCGTCAATCGCTATTCCCGCCCGGCCGGAAGGCGCCTTGGTTTTGATCACAAAACGAAACCGGACGTATCCTCCGGGGAAGTCGTTGGGGATTGGCACAGTTGCCACATGCCATCTGGTATAGTCCTGCACATTCCAGGCGTCTGCATTTTCCTGTCGGGAATTGAACCAGTTAGTACCACTATTGATCGCCCCGAGCCGCATCCAGGTATTTCCACTCACATTATACTCTACATAAGCAATATCACACGTGCCGCCCGAGCAGATAGCCAGATCGATAGATGCACTGAAACTCAGCGTAGGCTGGGCCATTCCATTCATTGCGAAACAAGGGGAATACAGATAAGACACCACCTCGCTGGCCCCGCCTGCCCGGGCAGACCACGCCCTTTTACCACTCGCAGCCTCCTTCACTTTTCCATTAGAAGGAGTTCCAAATGCCCACAAAGGATTAGCATCAGACGTGTACCATCCTCCGGCTCCGTTTTCAAAGTCTTCCAGATAAGGGAAGGTGGAAATCCCTTGAACGCCTTTCCTGATTGTGGTAGAAAAATCATTTCCTGAATTTGTATCAAATGTTTTCTTAACCACCACCTTAATATTCCTGTCGATATTGAGATCGTGGGTCGAAGAAAAATCAAAGGTAACAAGGGTGTCGCGTCCGGCCCTCACAACGGGCACGAAGCCGACATAAATCGGTGCTCCGTTAATATGCGCTTCGAATGGCACCCGGAATGAGTCGACCGAACTATTATTTTTTATCAATGCACTATATGCCTGATAACCATTCGAATCGCAAGAAGGCATTCCGGAAACTTTAACGCTCGCCACCTCCATATCACTCGTGGTGGTGAACAAACGGATATCGTCGATTGTCGCCCCATCCGATTGCGCCGGATATCTGAAAGCCTGCTCCCACCTTACCTGGAAACTGGTCGAGAAATCCTTCACGTTCTGCTTTAAAATGTTGCTTACGTCAATGGAAATCAGCAAGTAATTGTTATCGCGGGTAAAGTAAGGAATAGAGCTGCTTTCCAGCGCCGATATCCACTGATCAGTATCCTTTCCGCGAATGTAAACCCGCAAAGGCCAGTTCTGGACCGAAGTTGCATACATCCTGTACCTGAACGTCAAACGGATCTCATCGCGGTCGGAATGATAGGCGGCGAGATTATAAGTCGCGTCCAGAGCGGTCGGATATGATGAGTTTGTCCAGTTATTGGCATCCACGGTAAATGCCTTTGTCCCGGAATAAGCCAGCACGGGATCGCCGGTGGAAGTTCTTAACCTACCCAAATCGCGCTCCTGTGAAAAGTCATAGCGATCGGTGCCAGCGATGCCCATTTTATTGGCATAAATCTCATTGCCCTGAACCACTTCAAGATCGTCGAAAAAGGGCAGATTGACCGGGTCGTTGGCCAGTTGTCGGATCAAAACTGATTTCTGGTTATTCGAGGCCAAAGGATCGCCCTGCGACTTCACCGACACCGTAAGCGGATACGAACCGGTCCTGAGCATATTGACCGTTTGGGTAAAAGTATATTCCAGATAGCCATTGGCCGCAATGTCCGTTTCTACGGTTTCCCAATGGACAGGCGCATCTGCTTCTCCCACGGCATAGCCCACCTGAAACGATTGGGTCAATGGCTTATCGTACAAGTTTTTGATCCCAACTTTCACCACCTGGGATTGGGTAAGGACCGAAGAAGTGAACAGCCTGCCCGAGTTTACAGGGGAAATGATTGCGTCAACAGCGAGGTCCGCTTCGGGAATAATGCCCTGGCAAGTACCGGAGTCGGGTTTACGGCTGATGGCCAACGCCCTGCGGCCAGGGACGCCGTTTTTCCGTGGCCTTACAGAAATATAATAGGTCGAGTCGCGGGAAAGGCCGCTCAATACGTATTTCAATTCGCTGGTTACCGCCACGGAACGCATTTCATTGCCCGCGAGCCGCATTACCTCATAGTCGGTAGCCCCGCTCACCGCGGTCCACTGAACAGCCGCGTAACTTTCGCACTGGTTTGCCGACAGCGTAATTACCGGCACGCCTATGATTGCAAACCCGGCGCTTTCCTTGACAACGCCGGTGCTATTTTGGGTAATGCGGATTTTGGCATTGGTAGTCGACGCATTCGGCACTGTCCAGCTGAGCCTGTTGATACCCGCCGGTACCGCCGCGTTGATGGTAGTCCAGGAAGTGCCGTCGTTCAAACTGTATGCTACGGAGAATGTGCTTTCGGCATTGCCATAGCTATCCCAGGTAATGTCGATCACATCGCTTTTGGTAAATTTTTCACTACCCACGGGATGCGTCAGCACAGCCGACGTTTCGATGATATCGTATACTAAAAAGTACTCCTGAGTGCCGCTAGGGACTTTCGTACCCGAGATATTTATCAAGTAAGTGCCGGTCGCAGGACTTTGCAGGACAATCTGCTCGATATTATTGACCGTATCCACACCTTCTACGGCAGCCACATCAGGCGTACCCGGCCGGGGGAACGAAGGAAGTGTTTCCGCATTGCCTGGCCGGATTACTTTCAGGTCGAGGTCATTGACCAGGGTCTTGGCGCCGAGCATGGAAGGCGCCGGGTCGTTCCAGTACAGCATGATTTTCACAAGCGCTGTGTTGGATGGCACCATTATCTCGTAACCGTCATGTGCCTGATGCGCGATCCGACCATTGAAGTACGAAGCTTTTTCCAGCATTGTAACCGACCGTAATAAATTCATCAGCCCGAAACCATAGGTAAAGTCGGGCCCTGGCAAGCCCTTGTCGGTGGCGCCATTACAAATAAGCGCCTTCATGAGCATATTTTTGGGGTTGGACTGATTATTCAACTGCCGATAACGCTGATAGAGCAATGCCAACCCGCCGGTAACCGCAGGTGCCGCCATGCTGGTGCCGGAAGCTGCTCCATAAGCGTTGGCAGGAACCGTGGAAGTAATGGCAGAACCCGGCGCAATAATTTCGGGCTTAATGCGCCCATCGAGAACAGGTCCCCTACTCGACGCCGGGGCGATCAGGCCGTCGGTGCCGGTGTTTCCGACGCTGATTACGTTTTTGGCGGAAATATAGCCGCCGATGACGCTTCCAAACCCAGCCATGAAAATGCCGCAGGAGGCTATCAGGGCGCTGTTACCGGCGGCAAATACTTGCTGCAAGTTGGGCAGATCAATGGCCTGCTTGTCCAGCGTGTAAGAATCGAAACTATAATTCCCGTACTCTGGACACACGCTGCCGCCATAAGCATTGCTAGCCAAAACCATCCCGAAATCCCGGACGAGCGACGAAGCCTGCCTCCAAATATCGGAATTCGACCGCTTCACCAGTAGTGCTTTGGGTGCGTAACCTCTGTATTTTTCATTGACAATACCTGCTCCCGCAGCGATACCCGCGACATGAACGCCGTGCCAGTAACTATTTTGTGGTTCACTGCTGATGAGCTTCGTGCTCACATCGATATGATCCATCAGATTACCCGTGTCGCCGATGCCGATCACCACGCCATCGCCATTGAGTCCACGCTGGCCTGCAAGCATCGATGTCAGCACATTCGCCCGCGTTCCAGCCTCGCTCCTGTCGTTGAACAGCACTTCCGGGGGCGGTACCGCTTCGATATATTGCACCCATGGCAAGCCCGCCAATACCAGCAGCTTCTCGCCTGGGACCCGTACATCGATCAGCTGATAGCTGACCAATCCCTCCGAGAGCAACTGTACGCCCAGTGAATCCAGTCTTTTTTTCAGCCCATCGAATGTGATGGACTTGATGTAGCCCATCCGCACGTCCACCTTGCCCCGTTCCTTCACCGCGTGCGGCGGCGCATTCGCTTCCAAAAGCGCTGGTTGGATTTTGTGCCGGGGCTCGAGTTCTATAACCGAACGCGCTTTTGCCATCCTGAGCAGATCGACATCCAGGTTGGCACCCACCGTGGCTGTGTAGGCGTAGTCGGGAACGTATTCAAGCAACGCTATGCCGCCTGCTGCCAGCAAACGCACCGTTTCTTCGCCTGGGATTTCATAGAACTGGATGACGACCAGTCTGGCCTCGCGATCACCCGCCGACCGGAGCCGCCTGGCGTTTTGCGCTGCGTTTTCCAGGTTGGGAACCGGCGTGAGTGTGCCGGATTTCAAATAAAGTTTATAGGCGTGGACATCCTGTGCGATAAGTTCATTCACATTGAGCCATACCAGCAGCAGCATAAGCCACCAACGATGTCTTGAGAAACACATGATTAAGGAGGAGATGTAAAGTTGGAGGCTAATGTAGTCGTTTTCAACTACATCCACCTGCCCGCTCACCCCTTTTTTATCGCTTTCAAGATCATTTTTGTTACCCGCGAAATACTAATACAAGTCCTTTGGGAAGCAGCTACAAAGGGCTTTGAAATACAGGCATAAAATTGACTAAATGATATCTACGCTTATGAATATACGCAATACAAAATAGTGTGTCGTCCATATTCGCAGGCGATGTACCAATTTTGTATAGTACTACGAGATCCCGTTTTCAATGCCAACACTTCCGATCTGATCCATTGGGATCATTAGGGCTCGTGATTGGCGAAACGACCAACGCGAAGTCGCTATTTCAGGTAAAAACTGTGGTTACCCGTTGTTTGCCGGATATGAAGCACGTAGTCGAAATCGTTGAGGACATTGCCTTCAAAAAATTGATTATCGGCCAGGCCGTATACCAGTAACCGGTAACGGTGCGGAAATTGAATATTCTGTGAGCCAGCCTTTAACTCTGATGTTTTGAACCAGTACACCGGTTTGTTCAGTTTTGCAAAATGGTACTCGAATGCGGTACTGTCGCCGGCAACCACAGGATTCGTGCTTGTGATCCTGCCCGCTGCCGGGGTAAAAGTCGTGTAAAAACCTGCGGAGGTGGTCATGCCTATGCATTGGTACCCGGTTTGTAATTTTCGTGACAAATAATAACCCACACTTTTGGAGAAAATGTTAGGTGTCTTCTGTAAATGGGCGTTATGTGCCAGCAAGATGATTTTCTCACCGGGCTTGACCTCCGCAAGCACATTTTCGGCCATTAATGAATCCCGTATTTCAGATTGCACATCACGCGCATGTGCATGCTTCGGGTTGTTGAGCAGCAGGAACTGCCGGTAACTGCGGATGCTTTTCTTTACCTGTTCATTTTTAAGCTGCACCTTACCCATTACGTGGTTACTCAATGCTGTCAATTCGGCAAAATCGCCCTCGTTGAACGAATGATTATAGATATCGTTGCTTAACAATTCATAATCATGCAAGAGCTTCTTCAAAGAATCCGCAGCATCGCTTGGCATACCGGAATCCGCTATATTTCGCAATGATTGAAATGGGCTTTGCATATCAAAACCAAAGAATTGTAATTTCCGCTTGTCTACATTGCCGATCCGCCGTACCTCTTCGACCAATTCGACAAATTCCTGACATTCGTAGCCATACAACCGGAAAGACCGGAGAACCGATTTCAAATCACCAGCACCTGTGCGGATGTAGTCATTCAGCCCGTCTACTTCCGCCATAGGCGCTTCCAATCCGATTTTTTTCAGAGAAGGATCGGAAGCAAGTGCTTTAATCAGCAATATCCTGGCTGTAAAAAATTCGGATGTTCCATGCGATTGTTCGCCGATTCCAAGAACCTGGTAGTTGTGGCCGATCCTTTGCCGTATAGCGCTCACATTAGCTTCACCGGTAAGGTTGGCTGAATCGAGCGCTACCGCATTCGCCTCCAGTTGCCGGACCCATCGAGCGGATTGAGCAGCGGCCCAGTTCACCGGTGAAAACCAGAATAATGATGAGTTTAGAATGCAAAACCAGGTTAGAAATTTCATGATTTATATAAAGTTATTTTATATATAAATATTAATTGTATTTTAACCTACTCGTTAAAACTCAGCAAAAAATTCGGCGCGCCACGCGGTACGTATTTGCATGCGCTTCAATAATCGTTTTCAGCTGGGGAGAATAGCCGCCTCCCATACTGCATTGCACGGGAACACCCCGCAGATGTGCGGTTTGCAAGACGATTTCATCGCGCTGGCGGCAGCCGTCGATGGTGCAGGAAAGACGGCCTAATTTGTCGGTTGCGAGAACGTCTACACCCGCCTGGTAAAACATAAAATCTGGCTTTACCTGTTCGATGAGCTTGGGTAGAGTATCACGGAGAATGGCCAGATAGGCGCTGTCATCGGTGCGGTCGGGCAACTCTAAGTCGAGGTCGCTTTTCATTTTCCGGAACGGATAGTTGTTTTTCGCGTGCATTGAAAAAGTGAATACACGCGGTTCGCTGGTGAAAATGTCCGCGGTGCCGTTGCCCTGGTGCACATCCAGATCTACAATCAGCACCTGCTTAGCCTTTCCGTGATCGACCAGATATTGCGCTGCCACAGCCTGGTCGTTGATCATGCAGAAGCCTTCGCCCGCAGCACGGGATGCATGGTGCGTACCACCGGCGATATTGAATGCAATGCCCGTCTCCAGGGCTTTGAGCGCACCGTCGACGGTGCCGCGGGCAATCCTGAGTTCCCGTTCCACAAGCCCGGGCGTCTGCTCGAAGCCGATGCGACGCATTTCCCGGTAGCTGAGCAAACCTGCTATAAACCGGTCCGCATAGGCCCGATCGTGCACCGCATATACCGGTGGTATGTCGATCGGATCCGGGCTAAAAAAGTCGGAGGGGTCGGCAATGCCTTCCCGCAAGAGTTGCAATGGCAGGAGCTCATATTTGTCCATCGGGAATCGATGTCCCTCATGAACCGGATATTTGAATATGGGATGATAAGCAATCGGAAACATGCGGGTAAACAATGCTGAACCTGCAAATTAGCAAAAAAAGAAAGCGACCCTCCGAAGAGGGCCGCTTTCAAAAACGGGTGCTGGATTATTCATTGTCACCGGCAATTAAGCCAAACTCCCGAACTTTGGCATAATTAATTCGACAATATGGGGCAAACTACCGGAACTATGGGGCAAACATCGAAAAAGCAGGGATCAGATGTTTAGGCCACTTTTAGCAGTTCCTTCTACCAGGGTTTCCCTGTACCTTGCACCAGCCATGGCTTCGACCACTGGCTGTTTTTCTTGCGCGGGCCCGAGAAATTGGTCTCTTCCAGCTTCTCAATGGCGCTTTTCACGCTCACGCCATTGTTATTCAGCTCGTTGTTGCTGTAAATGAAACGCAATGGCAGCGCACGCGATGCAGGCGCAAGCCCCGGCACGAGTGCCGGTAATCCGGTACGGCGATAGTCGAACCACGCTTCGGTGGCGGAGGTCCAGCTTGCAATCCATTTCTGTTCGATGATCTGCGCCAATGTGCCTTTGTAAGCAACCGTTTTCACATAAGCGTCATACTGGCTTCCGACACCCCATGCCTGCAGCGATTGTTTGATGCCATTGTTATAATTGGCCTCTGCACCGCCGGTTGCCCATCCCTTCTGCGCCGCCTCGGCCAAAATAAAGGAAGTTTCGGCAGCCGACGCCAGGCGGGCTTTCAATAAGCCGCCTTTCGAACCCTGATATTCGTAGCTCAGCTGGGAAGCATGCTGGTTCTGCACCTGCTGGCCAGTCGTCGGGTTCTCATTATAATAAGTAGGATCGGTCATTCCCGCCGGGATGCCTACATATTCGCCGGTATTGAGCGGACCGTTAAACAGGTCGGCATGGGTGGGTTTGTAGAGCTTCGGGTTGAAATGGCGGGTGAATTTGGCACCTGCCGCAATCTCCTCACGAAGTTCCTGCTCGGTCAATGATTTCACACCGTTCTGGATCACACCGTTTTTACGGATAAACTCGTCCATACCTGTTTTCAGCGTTTCATCGGATACCCAGCGGACGTGCACCGGCTGGAACCATACTTTGAGACGCGGGTCGTTACTAGCGACCATCGTGTTCAGCAATGTAGCGGCTGGTCTTCTTCTCCGCCAGTTCGACTGGCTCACGTCGAATGCGACGGCGGTCGGCCACGAGTCGCCGGAGGCAGCACCGATATAGTCCATTACCGCATCTTCTGAGGCGTCCTTAATATAAATGCCCGAAGTATAGATCTGTTCGATACCTGCTTTGGCAACATCGGGCAGTTTGGAAGAAACGCGCATGTAGTAGCGCAGCAACAACGAATTGGCAAACTTCTGCCATTTCAGCTTATCGCCATTGTAATACACGTCATAACCCGCACCATAGGTCGAGACATCGGCAGTAGCAAAAAGTGCCGAAGCCTGTTTCAGGTCTTCTATAATGCCTTTGTACACCACTTCCTGGCTATCGAACTCCGGTAGCATTTCGCCCTGGTCCCCCTTCAATGCATTGGTATAAGGGATATCACCCCACAAGTCGGAAATCGTACCGAAAATGAATGCCTTCATCGTCAATGCAATAGCCTGATGGAACGTGTAGCCCGTTTCCACCGACCGGTTATACAACAGGTTATTATTACGGAGGAAGCCGTACCATGCCTTCCATTCATCGTCTTCTTCCGACCAGTTATAGTCATTGAACCCATCTTTCCAGGCATCTTCCTGAGTATGCTGCACAACGCCCGCGATACGGCCGTAGCCAAGTTTCACATACTGGGTGCCAACGCCCGTCATGACGGTCGGCAGCAGGAGGTTCGGGTTGGCGCTGTTGGGGTCGACGCCGTTCGGGTTTTCGTTGATTTCCGTGAGGTTGTCTTTACAGGAAGACGCGACCAGCACGACAAGCAGGAAAACGATTTTGGGAATATTTTTGAAGATTTTCATCGTTTTGATTTTTTGCAAAGTGTTGTACCTGATCAGAAATCGAAATTAAGCTTGAATCCGAATGGGATCGTCCACGGCATTACATTCTGCCGCTCGATGCCCTGGCGGAAACCGCCTTTACTTGGATCGGCCCAAAATGCCCGCTCAGGATCAATACCGATCTTGGCTGCGTTCCAAAGCATGATGTTCCGGGTATAGACCGACAGGCTCGCATTGCGTACCGCGTTGAACAGCATCGGGATTTTGTAAGTCAAAGTGATCTCGCGCAGTTTTACAAAGGATGCATCGAAAGTCACTTGTTGGTTGAAGCTCCAGGGGTACATAGCGGTGATCGGCATGTATTTCGTGCCGGGACCACCGAGCCATTCATGGTAATTTCCTTCTTCATCTTCCCAAACACCTGGTATGAATGCACCATCGCCATCAGTGCCGTAGCCACCGGTTGCGGCTGTATGCCCTCCTACCCGTGGGAAGTTTCCATTTTTAGGGATAATATATTTTTCAGGATCTGATTTTAGCAATGCAGCGAGCTCGTCGGGTGAGTAGAGACTGCCCGGGATCAGGTTATCGAGCTGACGCTGCGATTTCCAGTCGGATTCTCCATAGCGGTAGGTGAATGACATAAATTCACCGCCCTGGCGCCAGTCGAGGCTTAAACCGAGTGAGAAGCGTTTGTACGACAGGTTGACCTGACCGCCCACCATGAAATCGGGGTTGTAGTTACCGACTTTGATGTTGTTTTCGCGGCCGCCCAGCGACTGCCAGTCCAAATCGCCGCCTTCACCATCATAAGCGATGATCGGCCAGCGGTAGTAAGGCGAATCCTTGTCGGTGACGGTGGCAAAGCCACGGCTGTAAATGTTACCGATCTGCTCGCCAACGTAGGTGTAAGCGCCTGCCCCGTTTTCACTCCATTGCTCGAAGTATGGGAAGTTTGGTGCCAGTTCTTTCACGGTCACGCGGTTCCGGCTGAAATTCGCATTCACATCCAATGTCCAGCCATTAACATTACTGATCGGCGTACCACCGATCCCGATTTCCCAGCCACGGCTTACAAGCTTACCGGCGTTGATGTTTTTGCTCGCATACCCTGTCGAAGGTGCCATGGGCACACTGAAAATCTGGTTGGTATTGGCGCGGTCGTAATAGGTCAGGTCAAAACGCAGGCGGTTATTGAACATATTGAGATCGATACCTCCTTCGGTCGAAGTGGCGATTTCGGGAAGCAAGGTCGGGTTCAAAAGCGTTTCGCCGAGGTTCGCGGTTACAAGGTTGCCCCAGTTGCCGGTTCCAAGGTTGGGATACAACTGGTAAGGATCGGTGTCATTACCCACTTGCGCCCAGCCTCCGCGGAGTTTCAGCAGGGAAATGTAGGAAGGCATATTGAAGGTCGTGCTTGCGAGCCAGCTAAGTGACGCCGAAGGGTAGAAATACGAGCGGTTGGCCTCAGGCAATGTACTCGACCAGTCATTACGTGCGGTAAGGTCGAGGTAAAGCTGGTTTTTGAAACCAACAGAAGCCAATGCATACAAGCTGTAAATCGCCTTTTTGTAGCTGCCGTTACCTACAACGCGGTTGGCAACGGGGATGTTCGAGATGTTGTAAAGACCTGGTACAGAAAGGTCGCGGCCGCCAAGGTTGGAGCTGTTACCCTTCTGTTTCATAATATTACCCCCGGCAGAAATGGTGATGTCGAAATCGCTCGCCTTGATATTTTTCGCTACAAGGAAGTCGGCATTGCCTTCGTTCCGACCTACGTTTTCGAGGTAATAGCCGCCTTTTGCCATGCTTTTGTAGCTCCATGGAATCTTCGTTTCACGGTCTTCGTCGTACATATCATGCGAATAGCGGATGAATGCCGTCAATCCCGGTGCGATGGTCCAGTCGAGTTTCAGGTTTCCGTACAGGCGGTCGCGAACGTAGGCGTTGGTAAGGTGTTTGGCCAGAAAATAAGGGTTATCCGTCTCACCGGGTGCCACTGTGAGCTGTTCGATCTCTTCCAGACCAGGCTTCCAAACGCTTTTCAGGTCATTGATATCGTAGCTGGACGAGTAATAAACAGCCTGCAACGGGTTACCGTCACGTTCGGAGGTTTGCGGGCGGCTGTTTGAGTTGGAGCGGACGAAATTGATATTGGTGCTCAGTTTAACATTTTTAGCCATATCGAATGTCAATGCCGAGCTTAGCGAGTTCCGGAAAAGGTCCGAATTCGGTATCAAACCGCGGTTACTCATATTATTATACGACACCCGGTAAGTGGCCTTGTCGGTAGAACCGGAAACTGTCAGGTTATTGGTAGAAGTAATCCCTGTTTGCAGGAAGTTCTTCATATTATTCTTATACGATTTCAGCTCGGTCGGAATGGGTTTGCCATTGGCATCGAGCGGCGAGTTCCATTGCTCGGCTTTATTGCCCACGTCCAGTGGCAGCCCTCCCCAATAAGCCGAAGATTCGTCCAATTGAAACGGACGTTCGCCATTGGCATATTTGTAATGGAAATCGAGGTAGCGGTAAGGTTTTTCGAACACATTGGAGGTCGAAAACGATACGCCGAGGCCTTTGCCTTTCTTACCCGATTTCGTCGTGATCAATATAACACCATTACCGGCGCGTGAACCATATAATGCAGCCGCGCTGGGGCCTTTCAATACCGACATGCTTTCGATATCATCCGGGTTAATGTCCGAGATCGCATTACCATAGTCGACTTTGTTGCCACTCCCCTTTTCGCTCACGTTCGCGAGGCTGTTGGCCAGCGGCACACCGTCCACTACAAACAATGGCTGGTTGTTTTTCAAAGAAGCCGCACCACGGATGACAATGCTGATCGACGAACCAACACCGCTCGTCTGGTTAATCGAAACCCCCGACACACGTCCGGAGAGCGAAGTCAGCACGTTTTCATTCGCCACGTTGGCCACATCGCGGCCTTCCACTTTACCTACATTATAACCCAGTGACCTCGTTTCGCGTTTGATACCCAAGGCCGTTACTACTGCTTCTTGTAAGGTAGCTACGTTTTCTGCCAATATCACATCCACGACACTCTTGCCGCCAATCTCCACCTCTGCGGTATTGAAACCGATATAAGAGAATACCAGCACCGCATTTCTGGACTCGACATCGAGCGTGAAGGCACCTTCTGCATCGGTAGTAGTTCCGATTTGCGTACCTTTTACAAGCACGTTCACACCGGGGATTGCTGCGCCGTCCACGGCGGAGGTTACTTTACCTTTAATACGGTCGGCCACGGGGTTCGACAGATTTTTGTCCGGGCGGGCCGCCAGGAGCGGTAGGCCCGGGCCGGAAAGACAGAGCGCGGCAAGCATACATCGCGCCGCCATTTTCAGGGTAGCTTTTGGTTTCATAGTATTTAGTATTAGGCGAGTAGGTGATAAATACAGTTCATTGTACCGGTCAATCTGCCAGCTTTCTCCGCTTATGCGACTCCTCAGCCAGCAATTGATTGAAATAAACTTCCAGCTCGTCCGAATAGGCTTGCTGTACGGCCTCATCGTGTGTGCCTGCCAGCAATTCAGCCAATTCCTCCGTCGACAGACGGTTGCTGATCAGCTTTTCAATCAATATTTTAGCCCTTGGAACCGACATGCTGTGTGACTGCCACGATACGTACAGGATACTTTACCACCTCTGGAAAGGGCTATCCGAAGGCTGATCTTTTGTATTAAATAAATGTTACCACTAGCGAAAAATACGCCAATTCAGAGGGAAACGGGGCTTGGAGCTTTTGAGTGGATCCCGCCATCATAGACAATCGTGCCGTCGGCACCCCTCAGCTCAATCTGGTCAAACTTAATCAGACCATTCGACATAAAACCTAGACCGGTGATAAGGCGTGAGCCGGTCTGGTAAGATCCGGAGTAGGCCAGCTGGCTGTTAATGTAAATCGTGACCTCGCGTTTCCTTACCCGTACTTCCAACTCGGTATTTTTGAGGACATCACAACCCAAAAAACCTAAATCGGCCGTTTGGCCACTGATGAACCGCTCGCCCAACTGCATCGAGGCTTCATTGACACAGCCCCTGGATGTGAGTTTCAGAAACAATGGATATCGCTGGGTGAAGATTTCCAGGGAAATATAAGGGCAGGAATTACTTCTAACCTCCTTCATGCTGACGGTCGTCTTCAACGTAAAATCATCGCTGTTGACTTCCGTCTTACTCGGAAAGAAGTTGTAGGCGTATTCCTTTTCTTTGGTGATGTCAATATGGCTGGCGGTGAGGTCCTGCACAGTCAGTTGGATGTTATCCTGTGACTTACCGGCTTTCGGTCGGATATATTCGGGCTTGCTCGTCGGCTGATCTTTTGCAAAAAAGAACCAGCGATCGGTGGGAATGCTCACGTCAATTGCCCTGATGACCGAATCATTGGCGATCAGTTTGGCAATGTGATAACCCGGTTCATAATAGATATCGGTGAGCGTGTAAGTGTTTTTGAAAACCTGCACACGGCGGCTTTTATCCCAGGATTGCTGGATAAAAAAGCTGTCGGCGGTAACATCATCGATATTATAATTGAACACCACAGTATTCGGAATATCATTGGCCGTCGTTTTTTTGACAGTGAATGTAGCCTTCTCAAACTTGCCCGGCCGCCGTGACAACTGTACAAAAGCAACTACGGCAATCACCAGCGTAGCAGCACAGCCAAGCAGGATCCATTTTCGGTATTGTCCCGTCGGTGAGGGTTGTAGTGCAGTCGCCTTACGCGTCAGGTCCCCGTTCGTTTCATTTTCCGACACCGAGACAAAAGCGGCTTTATAGCCCTGCCAGTTTTTAAATTCCAGATAGCGCGAAATAGCGTCCAGCGTGGCGATTTGCGGGAGACGGCTGAACTGCCCTGCCAACAGCCTTTTAATGGTTGAACTGCTCACGAGGATACCCGTCACACGTTCGATTTCCTGGCTGATATGCTCAAAATCCCGTTGCGTCAGACGGTCGGGATGCTCATAACCATTCCTTCTGAAAATTTCGGTGAGGCAAGCCTTTACGATTTCCTGTTCATTCATGGCGCTCAGATCGGGAATCAGTGTTTGACTAACTTTTGCCAGATTTTGACCGGCTTTTGATAACAAAGATCGGCTTTCCCGAATCTACCTTCATTCTAAAACTAACCACAAAAGAATGATGAAGATTTCCGTGAAAACCGGTCATGTATTTTATGGAGTAGCCATGATCGTCTATGGCGTGCAGCAGTTCCTCTATGGAGATTTTCGCGCTGTTCAGGTACCGGCCTGGCAGTCGAAGCTACCGTTCCTGCCCTTCTGGGCTTACGTTACCGGCGCAGGACTAATTTTGGCGGGACTGGGCATTATTGCCGGCAAAAAAGTGAGGGAAATCGCCTTGGTGTTGGGATACAGTTTCCTGCTTCTTTTATTTTTAGTACACGTCCCCTTCCAGATTTTCGCAGAGCCCTACAACTTGCATCTCGCGGTATGGACGAATGCGCTGAAAGACCTGGCACTGGCAGGGGGCGCGTTGGTGATAGCCGGGACATTCCCTCAGGAGAAACACATTGCACAGCCCGATTTTACGAGGAAATTGACAAGAATTATCCCATTCGGCCCCATGCTTTTTTCGATTACCATGACCAGCTTCGGTATTGATCATTTTTTGTATGCCGAACGGTTGTCGGACATCGTACCGGCCTATTTACCCGACCGGGTTTTCTGGATGTACTTCACCGGCGTTGTGCTGATCGGTGCAGGATTTGCCATTACGATGAATATCCGGCGCGGCGTAATAGCTCTCTTATTCAGCATCACTCTCGCGCTATGGATCCTATTATTGCATATTCCAAGGGCGATCGCCGATCCGTTCGGATCGAGAAGCAATGAAATATCCAGTGTTTTCGATGCTCTTGCTTTCTGCGGGACAGCGCTGATGATTTCACTACCATCACTAAAAAAAGACCTTCACGAGATGTTTGGAATAAGGCAGTAATTAGTGCCTGTAAAACAAAGAAGGCCCCGCCGGACAAACCGGATGGGGCTATTCTGCACAGGTACTGTAAGGCATATATTCACACGGTACTTCGCCAACTCACTACGGCATACGCGAAATATAGTGGAGCAGATCGCGCAAATCCGCCCGGACACCCATTCCGACCAACTCCTTCTCTTTCAGTTCGACTACACCATAACTTGGTACAATACAATTTACAGTATCTGATTTTTTAATCTATCAAGCCGATAGATATTAATCATTTTAATTTATTTTTAATACATTTACAAAATATTTATTAATACAATCTTTACAATAAGTTCATTTATGCGGTTTTAACGGAATTAAATTTTCAATAATCCGGTTTACAAAAAATAATTTTTAATACCGTCTAGCCAAAACAGGAGAAAATTCCAAGACAACAGATCAACGAAATCCTCACCAAAGTACAATCCATGAAAGCAAAATTTATCTACCTCATTCTGGTGACTTTACTTGCGACCGGGCTGGCATATGCGCAGCAACGGACCATTACCGGCACTGTCACCGACGCCAACGACGCCAGCGGACTCCCCGGAGCTTCCGTTACTATTAAAGGTTCTTCATCAGGCACGCTCACCGATGCCAACGGCGCATTCAGCCTCGACGTCAATGCAGAACCTACCGTTCTTGTATTCTCATTTATCGGTTATATTACCCAGGAAGTGACTGTCGGCAATAGCGACAGGATCGCCGTGGCCCTGAAACAGGATGCGAAGATCCTCAACGAGGTGGTCGTGACCGCCTTGGGTATTTCGCGTGAGAAACGCGCGCTGGGATATGCGGTACAGGAAGTAAAAGGGGAAGCGCTGCAAACCCGGCCTACGAATGCATTAAGCGCATTGTCCGGAAAAGTAGCCGGCTTGCAGGTGGTAACATCCGGTGGTAACATGGGCGGTTCGTCGCGCGTGTTGCTCCGGGGTATCAACTCTATTTCGGGTAACAACCAGCCTTTATACGTGATCGACGGCACACCCATCGATAATGCCGACCTCAACAGCGCCGCTACAAGCGCGGGCAGTGGCGGTAAGGACGTCGGTAATATGATCCAGGACCTGAACCCCGACGATATCGAGAACATTTCGGTCCTCAAAGGACCCTCCGCGGCGGCACTTTACGGCACGCGCGCAGCGAACGGTGTGATTCTGATCACCACCAAAAAAGGCAAAGAAAACAGCAAAGTGAACATCACGCTGAACACCGGCATCGAATTTGAAAACATCGTTCGCCTGCCAAAACGCCAGAAATTGTATGGCGGTGGCTTTTCGACCACTTTCCAGAAAGCCAACATCGGCGGCACCGACTACAATATCGCGGAATATGCCGTGGACGAAAGCTGGGGACCAAAACTGGACGGCACGCCTGTATTGCATTGGTATAACCTCGATCCGGAAAACACAGCGGAGTATTTGAAACCGCAGCCATGGCTTTATCCCAAAAACGATGTGCATACATTCTTCGAAACGGGCGTATCGAACACCAACAGCCTCGCTGTGAGCGGCGGTAATGCGAACTCGACCTACCGCATTTCATTCACCAACAAGAACGTAAAAGGTACCATACCCAACTCCTCGCTGAAACGCAATTCGATCAACTTCTCTGGTTCTACGCAGGCGGGTAAGTTTAAGTTTTATAACAACTTTAATTACATCAAAAACCAGTCGACCGGTCGGCCATGGACGGGCGCTACCAACCGGAACATTATCCTCGAAGCATTTCAATGGGGACAGGTGCAGGTGGATTATGAAAAACTGAAAAACTACAAACGCGCCGACGGCAGCCAGATCCTCTGGAACCGCAGCGGCTATCAGGATACGCCAGCGGGTGAAGCAGCGAAGTTTATCGACAACCCCTACTGGTCGGCTAACCAGAGCTACCTTGAAGAGAACCGCGACCGTTTCTACGGCAATGTGGGTGTGGTTTACGATGTGAACAGCTGGTTGAAACTGAGCGGAAAAGTGAATGCGGATGTGTACCAGTACCAATACCAGGACCGCATTGCCGTGTATTCGCGGACGCAGTCGCAATACCAGGAGTATAACAACAATTTCAGCGAGTTTAACTACGAATTGCTGGCATCGGCGACCAAAAGCTGGGGTGATATCTCATTGAATGTGAATGCCGGTGGTAACATCATGAGTCAGCGCCGCCGCATCAGCGATGCCCTCACACAAGGCGGGTTGATCATTCCCGAATATTACAATTTAAAAAACGCCAGCTCGGTACTTGTTAATTCGAATGCTTACCGTAAGCAGATCAGCTCTATTTTTGGTAGCTTCTCACTTGGCTGGAAAAGCCTGCTGTTCCTCGACGGAACGCTGCGTAACGACTGGTCTTCTACCCTGCCATTGAACCGGAATTCATTTGCCTATCCTTCGCTTACCACCAGTTTGATACTGACCGAGTTGAATGGCGTGAAAGACATCAAATGGCTCGATTTCGCCAAAGTACGCCTCGGCTGGGCGCAAGTGGGTAACGATACCGATCCGTACCAGTTACAGCGCGCCTATGAAGCGACGCAATCATTTGACGGACTGCCTTCTTACAGGCTTCCGGCGCAGTTGAACAACCAGTCGCTGAAACCGGAGATTACCAGCTCGTGGGAAGCGGGTCTAAACATTCAGGCATTAAAAAACCGTGTTGGTCTTGACATTACCTATTATGATAATGTGAGCCGTAACCAGATCATCAACATTCCGGTGTCGTCGGCATTTGGTTATGATTCAAAGGTGATCAATGCGGGTAAGATCAATAATAAAGGTATCGAGATTACCCTGACGGGCACGCCGATCCGTTCCAATGGCTTTGAATGGAATTCTAGCCTGAACTGGTCGAGAAATCGCAACAAGGTAATCCAGCTGGCACCAGGTGTAAATACTTTCCAGCTCGCCAACAGCCTGGTGACACTCGTGGCACGCGAAGGACAGCCTTACGGTCAGATCCTGGGCAATGACTTCGTGTACACCGCCGACGGCCAGAAGGTGATCAAAGCGGATGGTACTTACGAGCGCGCACAGCAGCTTACTCCGCTGGGAAGCGTTTTGCCTAAATACCTTTTCGGTTTCCAAAACAACTTTACCTATAAGAACTTCAACCTCGGCTTCCTTGTCGACGGACGTGTAGGCGGCAAATTCTTCTCGCAAACCTATAAAGTAGCGATGTACGCCGGTGTGCTTGACAAAACCGCAGCCAACAATATCCGTGAAACCGGCGTAGTGCTCGACGGCGTGAAAGGGACGGTAACCTACAATGCCGACGGCACTTATCAGGTAAGCAACGTCACACCCAACGACACCCGCATTACCGCGCAAACCTGGGCACGGGGCGAATACAGCGGACCAACCCCGCATACGATTTTCGACGCCACATTCGTGAAACTGCGCGAAGTCACATTCGGTTATAATCTTCCTTTGCCTGGTAAAACCGTGAAACAGATCTATTTCGGCGTGTACGGACGTAACCTGGCCAACATTTACACCGAGAGCAAGTACATCGACCCCGAGTTCACCAACAGCGGCGGCAATATCCAGGGCGTGGAAGGCGGTAGCATTCCGGTACCGGCTACTTACGGCCTGAATGTGAATGTGAAGTTTTAATCAAGACATTAATATTGAAGATCATGCAAAAGTCCACATATCATAAAAGCATTCTGACCCTCGGCCTTGGCGCGCTGCTTTTTTCCTGCTCCGACAGCCATTTCGAGGATATCAACAAAGATCCGAACCGTCCCGAAAACGCGACGACAACCACCATTCTGCTCAATGCCGAAAAGCAGGTGCTCGACAATATCCGCAACGAGAACAGCTCTTTGCGCGGATCGCAGCTTTTTGCACAGTATTATAGCCAGAATATTTATAGCGACCAGTCACGGTACGACATTCCCCGCTCTTATTCAGATACGTATTGGAGCAATGCCTACAAAGCGCTGAACAACCTGAACGAGATCATCAAGCTGAACAGCGATCCGGCGACAAAGAACGTGGCCGCTGCCGGAACGGCAGGTAGTAACGCAAACCAGATCGCCATTGCCCGCATTCTGAAAGCTTACACATTTCAGGGATTGACCGATCTTTTCGGAAATGTACCTTACCAATCGTACGGCAATCAGGACCCCGAATTTCAGGCATTGCAGCAAGAACCTGAGAACCTGAGCCCTGCTTACGCCAGCCAGCAGAAGATCTATGTGGACATTTTGAATGAGCTGAAAGCCGCAGGCGACACACTGATCAAATACAAGAGCGCTACTACTTTTGGTAATTATGATGTGATTTACAAAGGTAAAAACGAACTGTGGGCAAAATTTGCCAACTCGCTCCGTCTCCGCGTGGCAACCCGTATCGGCAAGCAGCTTCCAGCCGAATCCAAAACGCATTTCGACGATGCATTAGCCAAAGGTGTTTTTACTTCGAATGCGGATAATGCGGTTTTCAAATACCAATCCCTGGCACCTAACGAAGCGCCGCTTTACCGCGCTACCGTTACTGCCAACCGCAAGGACTTTGCCGTTTCACACGTGATCATCAATGTGCTGAAAGGTGAGCTGGGCACGGTAAAAGTACAAGATCCCAGGTTGCCCATTTACGCCACTAAAAATGCCGCAGGTAATTATGTAGGCCAGCCATACGGATTGCCCGTAGCTGCTGCCGGCTTGCTCACCGCCACAGACGTGAGCCTTCCCGGCACGGTTGTAAATGCAGCTAATTATGGAGAAGTGTTGCAGGAATACGCCGAAGTGGCGTTCCTGATCTCTGAATACAAAAACTGGGATCAGCAGGAGTATATCAATGGTGTAACCGCGTCGCTTCAAAAATGGGGCGTTGCACAGGCTGATATCACAACCTACCTCGCCGCGCTTCCCAAGGCCGACAAAGCCAACGTTTTGAATCAAAAATACCTTGCCCTTTACACCCAGGGCGACGAGGCATGGGCCGAAATTAGGCGCACTGGTTACCCGACGTTCCTGGTAAAACCGGGTGACGTCGTTTGGAGCCGCACCGTGGATGGCAAGACAACCGACTATAAGTTCCAGCCGCTCTTCGGTGAAGGGGTACCGCAGCGGCTATATTATCCTCCGAAAGAGCAAAGTGTGAACCTGGCCAACTACCAGAACGCCGTAAAAGCCCAGGGTAACGACGACATTACGACGCCGATTTGGTGGAATAAATAATCATATTTATAAGAAAATGAACGGCTGCTCATTCAAACCGGGCGGCCGTTCATTTTTTTGTGGCCATTTCGTTTTGTTCCCTATATTTGTGGCACAACTTTTATTTAATCGTAGAAGTAATACTATTGTCCATGTTTTATGAGGAATTTCACGAACGACCACATTTTGAAAGTAGCGGTTTTCCTGCCTGTGCTGGTGCCCATTTATCTGGCCTACGGTTGTTTCAAGGCTTTGAAAGCATTACTTGAATTCCAGGAATGACGCGTTGCTGACGGGCCTGTATTAGCCTTCCGCTGCTCCTCTACCACGGGCTTTCGCTTGCCAGGCCAAGCGCACCGTATCCCGTTCCGTTCAGCACACAGTACCACTTTCTCGATCTGCGCAACCGGGTTCCAGCTTTCGCCGTAGGTCCCGTAACAGCTAAATATCCAGAACATCAATATCCTGCACAGTCGGATACAGCTTAGGAAATGTCCAGACCGCCTGCCCATTCGTCCATTTCGGGTTAATTCCGGTTTCCTGCAACGTCACAGCGGCTAGTTTTGAATCACCAATCGAGGAAAAGCCTCTTTCAAGAAACTCAAAAAAGTGATTTAAATACCGCAGATCATGAAAAATACCGACACTTACAGCCGCCGCAGCTTCCTGGGCTTCGCTTCGCTGACATTCGCATTAGCACAAATCATTCCTTTCAAAGCCTGGGCCGATAGCGGACAGCATGCGACAAATACTTTCGAGAACATTAAGCAAATAGAAGCCGGTGTGCTCAATATCGGCTATGCGGAAACCGGCCCAGCCGATGGCCAACCCGTGATATTGCTGCATGGCTGGCCTTACGATATCCACAGTTTTGCCGAAACGGCCGCATTGCTTGGCGAGGCGGGCTATCGCGTGATCGTTCCCCATTTGCGGGGCCACGGCAGTACGCGATTTTTATCCGACAAAACCCTCCGCAACGGCCAGCAAGCGGCTGTGGCAGCGGACATTCTGGCATTGATGGATGCGCTACATATTAAAAAGGCTGTAATAGGCGGCTTCGACTGGGGTGCGCGTACGGCGAATATCATTGCCGCCCTCTGGCCTGAACGCTGCAAAGCCATGGTGTCGGTTAACGGGTATCTCATTAATAACCTGGAAAGAAACCAGAAGCCGCTATCCCCTACCGCCGAATGGGGTTGGTGGTATCAATACTATTTCGCCACCGACCGTGGCAAAAATGGCTATACAGCCAACTGGTACGAGTTCAATAAACTAATCTGGAAGAACATCTCACCCAAATGGGCCTTCGACCAGGCTACTTACGATCGCTCGGCTGCGTCATTCAAAAACCCGGACTATGCCGCCATTGTAATCCACAATTATCGCTGGCGCCTGAGCCTCGAACCGGGTGAAGAACAATATGATGAGATAGAACAAAAACTTGCGGCCGCACCGGTCATTTCCATACCTACCGTCACCCTCGATGGCGACTCGGACGGCGTCGTTCCCGCGGGCGACGGCTCGGCATTTGCGAAGAAGTTCAGCGGCAAACATGTGCACCATGTCATCAAAGGTGCGGGCCATAACCTGCCGCAGGAGGCACCACGCGCATTTGCAGATGCCATTATCGAGGCGGACGGTTTCGCTAAATAGGTGGTTCACTGCCGGCTCTCCGGTTGAGCGGGCCGGCAGTCTACAAATCGGATATTTTTCGATCCGTCGCCCGAGAAATCGGTAAAATACCGGTTTCCAGGCACATCAAATGTTACTTTTTCAAAAAGCACATTTTGAATATCCAGCCCGCGCAGCAGTGAATCCCTCGTGGTAACAGAAACATTCCGGAGCGTCACGCCGGTCGCATCACTCGCTTTGAATGCTGACCGCGCGTTGACCTTCGCATTTTCGATGAGCAGGTTGGTGGCGGGTGACTCGGGAATGCCGGTAATGTCCACGAATGTGCGGGCCTTTTCAATGACGATGTTTCTTGCGGTGATGTTGCGGTATGCGGGTGTGAGCCTGTCCACCGGTCTGGCAGGGAGGCGGTCGGCGAGCTCGCCAACATATTGCCGGCTCCCCAGCATGTCGAATTTGATGGCATCGCCACGGAGGTTCATGCGTATGCGCTCATAAGTAAGGTTATCCCCGCCCCCGGCACGTGAGCGACGGGTTTTAAAACGCAATCCCGTATCGGTATCATCGAACACGCAGTCGTGAACATACAGATTGCGGATCATCCCGGCCGTCTCGCTTCCGCAGGTAATGCCCCCGTGCCCCTCGCGTGCGAGGCAATAGCGTATCACGACATGCTCGGTCGGCTTGTTGACGCGCACCCCATCCTCTCCTCGTCCGGCCTTAATGGTAAAGCAATCATCGCCACTGCTCAGTGTACAATATTCGACAAGCACGTTCCGCGATGATTCGATATCAATGCCATCACCCCTCGGAATACCTACCGACCGGACGGTAATGCCCCGGATAATGACATGGTCGCAATACACCGGCACTACATTCCAGAAAGGCGTATTTTCGAGGGTGATGCCCTCGATATAAACTTTTTTACAATCAATGGGCGAAATGAACATCGGCGGGAATATGAAACCACCATTCTTGCCTTCGTAAACCCTCTCACGCACCGGCTTATCCGCGGGTACAACCTTTTCGATCACGTCGACCGTCATGAACCGTCTCCTCACCGGGCCGTCGGGCGGCCCAACTAGCTTACCTTTGCCCGTTATCGCTATATTTTCCTGTCCGTTAGCATAAATCAATGCGCCCAGCGACATCAGTTCGACACCTTCATTCCGGGTAAACACCGCTGGAAGGTAATCTTCGATCTCCCCACTGAAATGCAGTTCCGCGCCTTCGCTGATATGCAGGTTTACGTTGCTCTTCAAACTGATACGCCCGGTTTTCCAGATCCCTTTCGGCACAACCACATTGCCGCCCTTCTTTTTGCTCATCTCGTCGATTGCTGCCTGTATAGCTTTCGTTACCATTATACCTTCCCTCGCCCCCTTTTCAGTGATCTTAATGGTTAATGGCGGGAAGACCGGCTTTTTGAAAGCCGGCATTGGAAACGGAGCTTTCACCGGAGCAATCTCCGGCGGGAGCTTATCCGCGCCAACATCAGCAACAGTCGGGACCTGTTTTTCAAGCTCGCCCGGCGATTGCCCGTAACTGAAAGCATTTCCGCAAACAATCGTAATTAATAGGAGTAATATGGAAAATCCGGTGCGCTTCATGATCAAATGTCTTTACCCAAAATCACTGTTTTCGGGGAAGACGACCAATGCTTGCAACTACTCTTAAAAGCTTGCATTTATTGGAGTCGAAATCGTCGGGTTTCGTGGCTAATCACGACGTCACCTGCAATTTCCTGTATTCGGCCGGGCTTTGTGAAGTATTCTTTTTGAAGTAGTTACTAAAATGGGGCGCTTCCAGAAATCCCAGTTTAATAGCGATTTCCTTGATCGATAATGCCGGATTCTGAAGCATTACTTTGGCTTCCGCTATGGTTTTATCGGCGATCCAGGTGCTCACCGATTTACCGGTTTTACTGCTGATTACGCTGGACAAATAGTTGACGTGCAGGGATTGCATATCCGCGTAATCCTGCACACGAAGATGCGTTTCCACTTTCCCATTGATCAGGTCGCGGAAATGCTGTTCCAGGTTTCGTTTAAAGGCTTTTACAATCTGCGAACTCCGGTTACCCTCATAAATGGGATTATAATTCTGGAAAAAGTATTCTTTGATCTTTAAAAGCAAGACCACCATCAGGCTCCCGATAATCCGGTTTTTGTAAGGCGAGTCTCCGCGATGCTCATTGTGGATTTGCTCATAAAGCCGCTTTACCACCTGAAACTGCTCGTCGGTTAATACGCTGGGCTCCACGGTTTCAGTTAGCAGAAATGAAAAGTCCCGGTACACGTCTTCGTGCACGTTTTCCTTCAAAAAGGCTTCATTAAAAGTGATCAGACAAGTGTCCTTGATGTCGTACCACTCAAATATGCGATAGTTGCCGGGATTAGTAAAATAAACAGTGCCAGGCCTGACCTCGAAAGTCTGATCGTCGATCGTATACTTACCAAATGCCTCGCGGATGAACAGAAAACTGAAATAATTGGGCCGGAACGGAACGGATGTAAACGGGAATTGCGTGAAGGTTTGTTGCAGATAATGCACCGTAAGCCCCGAAGACGCATCCACCGGATCGACAGGCAGTCCCATCGTTTCGTATAGCTCGGACAGATCCCTGACAATCAGATTACGCTCCATATTTCAAAAGTAAAGAAAACCCTACAATAAGTAGAATTTGTAATAAATTGCGTAATTTGTAGTACTATACCTACGCTTGACATTCCTATCCTATGAAACAATTCTTTACTGTTTTCTACACGATAGTTACAATTACCTATTTAGCGTTACCTGTTGTCGGCGAAAGTGCGGTTACATTGCCGAAGTTTGACGGCACTATTCCGACTGTATTTGGCCTCGGACACGGAGCTTACCTTGGCCAAAAAGTATGTTGAGTGATCAATTCCCAGGTTTCGTCAACGCATCATGAATATCACCCCGATTTTCTCATTTCTTTTATTTCTTACAATTGCGGGCCATGTGTTTAGTCAGGAAATAGCCGACTTCACTGAGCAGCATTACACCAGCGACAATGGCCTCCCGCAAAATAGCGTCATGCAATTGCAAAAGGATAAAAACGGTTTTATCTGGATGACCACACAGGGCGGCCTGGTTCGGTTTGACGGCATGCGGTTTGTGACCTTCAACCTCAGCAATGTGCCTCAGCTTACCAGTAACCGGATTATTGAACTTGGGCTGACGGGCGACAGCACCATTTATTTTAAAGACACAAGCTTCAAGGTATTTTCGTTTGACCAAAACAATCAGCCTTTTGTGCTAAATCCGCACATTCGGAACAGGTATGTGATCCTGCAATCGCGGGAAAAGCAGCTCGATGTCATTCGTAACCTTCACCCACAGGACCGCCACCGTATCGAATCGCTCTTTGCGCCATTTGCGACGGGAATCATATATCAGCAAATCGGAGCTCCGGGCGACGGTTTTTTGAGGATTGGTGATAACTTATTGTTTTACCTTTCTCAGAAAAGGATAGTCTTTTCAAAAACATTCGAAAATAGTTCGGCAATGTCTTACAACAATGCGGGCGTTTTGAATGGTCGGATCTATTTCTTCAATGATAAAAAACAGCTGGCCTGTATCGATTCCTCGGGTCGCGAACAGGCGGTTTCTTTCGGAATAACCAGCCCGGACAAAAAGGGATTTCGTGGCCCATCGCATTTTTACCAGCAAGGGAAAAGACTTTTCCTGCATAATGCAAATACATTCTATGAACTACTGCCGACGGCCGGATCGACGGATCGACGGCCGTCGACAACTGGCGCACTCATTTGCAAACCTGTTCTGAAAACAGCGGATTTGGGTAGTATATATTGCTATCTGAACATCCCCGAATCCGGCATTCACATGATCGGCACGGGAACCGGCGGACTTTATGTTTTTAAAAAGAAACAATTCAAAACCGTTCGGATCCCTGGTACGAACAACAATTTTTACAGCCAGCACCTGTATCGAAACAATGGACTACTTACCGAACCCGGCGCGATCCTGCCAAACGGCACGGTCACTGGCGAGCCGTTCCCCCTCGTTGCGCGGAGCGGCATCCTGGTCGACAAACAGGGATACGTTTGGATAAACACGCCGGGGAAAAAGGTGGAGCAGCGCACAGCCGATTTGAAGTTGGTCAGAAAATTCAATGCCGAACGAGAGGTAGCAAAGTTTGCCCAGACAACCGACGGGACTATCTGGCTCAGCTTAATGTCGGGCAAACTGGGCAGAATTTCCGGAGACTCGATCCAGTGGATCAAGCTTGAAAAAGGGATTAAGTCATTTCTGCCGATTGATAATTCGCATTTCTGGACCTCCGACGGGCATGGCGCGTATCTGTTGAATACCCAAAATTCCAGTTTAAAAGAGCTTTCCGATTTGAAAGGAAAAGAAATCAGGGTATTCTATTCCGACAAACGGCGCACACTCTGGGCAGGCACTTACGGACAAGGCTTTTATGCAGTCCGGAATGGCAGAGCAACCGCGCTGCCGCTGGACCGGAATGGTTATTTGCTGGTCGTGCACACGTTTTTGGAAGACAACAGAGGGTTTCTCTGGATGAGCACAAATCATGGGCTTTTCAAATGCAAAATGCAGGATCTTTACGACTACCTCGACCATAAAACCACCCACGTTTTCTACTACTATTACGACAAAAGCAACGGCTTTGGCAATAATGAGTTCAATGGCGGCTGCGACCCGTCGGCAGTCATTTTTCCGGATGGGAAGTTCTCCTTTCCCTCGATGGATGGCTTGGTTCAGGTGTATCCCGACAGCTTAACGGACATTCTTCCCGATTCGCGGATCCTGATCGACAAGTTTATTGTGGATGGGAAAGAGCAGCCGTTGAGTACCGATTTGGAGCTCACACCTTCTTTCAATCGCATTGAGGTTTTGCTTGCCTCGCCCTATTTCGGTTTACCGGAGAATCAGGTTCTGGAATACAATATCAAGGGCCTGGACGACGAATGGTATAGGGTGAATAATAGCCTGACCATTACGCTCAACCGGTTGGATTATGGCGATTATGTACTGCAAGTCAGGAAAAAGACAGGATTCGGAGCGGCTAATGTAGGGTTGCTGACCAAAAATTTCACTATAAAGCCTTTTTGGTACCAGACCTGGTATTTTACCGCTTTTAGTTTTGCGCTCCTTGTTTTCTCGTTTTATCTGGTCGTCAAACTGCGGTATCATTATCTTACGCTTCAAAAAAAACAGCTGGAAGCCCAGGTACGGGAACGCACCATACAGCTCGAATACAGCAACCGCTTGAAAGAAAAGATCACATTGCTACTTGCGCATGACCTCCAATCGCCCCTGCATTTCCTGAATCTGCTATCCGACCACGTGGCGGACTCGCTCGAAAAAAACCGCCTTGACGAGGTTATTACCGGGATGACCGAGATCAGAAAGGCCGCTACGAACATTCACGCTTTTATTAAGGAAATCAATCTTTGGACGAAATCGCAACAGGAAGGGTTTCAACTAAGCAAGCGTCCGTTTCCATTCGATGACCTTGCTGACGAGCTGCGGGAATTCTTCAAGGAAATGCTTCATTTCAAAAATAATACCCTGGAATTTGTCAACCCCGGGCAATGGCACCTTTTTACCAATCGTGAAATCCTGAAAGCGGTGATCCGTAATTTGATCGACAATTCCAACAAGCACACTTCCGGTGGGCGCATTACCGTAGAACTCGACAAATTGGACGAAAAATACCTGAGGCTTTCGGTCACCGACAATGGCGGCGGTATTTCTCCCGCTGATCTGAGCAAGATCAACCGGCGCATCGGGCATGTACTGACGACTGCCGGTATCGAGCAAAGCAGTCGACTGGGTTACCAGATCATTATCGACTTTGTGGCTCGGCTCGATTGTAAACTGGACGTAAAAAGTATCGTGGGAAAAGGAACGACCGTGACGATTACCGGTCGGCTTACGGGTAAGACGGACACCGAAGAAGCTTTACTGACCGACATAACTCCGTCCAACCTTACCACGTTATGAAAAAAATATTGATCGCCGACGATCATTCGCTGGTCCGGTACGGACTGAAAGTTGCATTGTTAAACCACTTTGCCGACGTGGAAATTGACGAAAGCTGGGATGGGCAGTCGGTTATGGCGAGGCTGAAAGATAGTACTTATGACCTCGTGCTGCTGGATCTGAGCATGCCCGACAGTGATCCCGGCACAACGTTGCATTGGATCAGAAACTTTTGCCCCGATACAAGAGTACTGATCGTGTCGATGAATAATGAGACGATTTTTGGTAAAAGAGCACTGCAAATGGGTGCGCATGGCTATATCGAAAAAGATGCATCGCCCGACGATCTGATAAGGGCGGTCAATGTGGTTCTTTCCGGAAAAAAATACATGAGCGCCGATCTCGCGGATATCATTGTACGCGACGCGCTCATTCGCAAGGCAGTGAATCCTTTCGACGAACTCACGCCTCGGGAGTTTCAGGTGGCGATGTACATTATACAGGATTACACCATCACGCAGATCAGCAAATTGATGCAACTACAATACACCTCCGTAAACACATTCCGTCGCCGCATTTTTGAGAAACTCAATATCCCCGACCGCAAAGCATTGGTGCAATTGGCCGATGCATATAAGCTCAACTGAATGTACTACGTCGGTTCCGGGCCTGAAAGCTTCCGGTGCTTTCCTCCCCATTCGCTGAGCTGCTGAAAGATCGGGCCAAATGCCTGTGCCATTTCGGTGAGTTCGTATTCCACGCGAGGCGGTACCTCGGCATACACCGTGCGTTTTACAAGCCCATCCTGTTCCAGGGCGCGTAATTGCAGCGTGAGCATGCGCTCGGTAATGTATGGAAATTCCTTTTTCAATTCCCCGAAACGCATTTTCCCTTTTTCCAATTTACTGATTATCAAAATCTTCCACCTCCCGCCGATCTTGTTGACCGCGTACGTAAGATCGCATTCAATGATAAACTTCTCGTTACTGGTGTAGGTTGAATTTTCTTTTCTGACAGCCATTACTTACACTTTTGTTAGTACCCCACAATTGGTTGTTTGCGCTCAAATTTAGATGCTTCCGGCTATGTTTGCAACCCGTTTTAGACACATTAGGATCACATTCATGGATTTGCATTTAAAAGGAAAAACTGCTGTGGTGACCGGTGCCAGCCAAGGTATCGGTCGGGCGATTGTAATGGAATTGGCCAGAGAAGGCGTGAGCGTTTTTGCAACGGCCCGTAATGAATTACTGCTAGATAGTCTTCGCGAAGAAGTCAAAGCGGAAACAGGACTTGAAGTGATGATATTCATACAGGACTTTCTCGCAACCGAAGCTCCACAGCGTATCGCAGAGGCCGCTCTGGCTGCACTTGACCATGTTGACATCCTGATCAACAATGTCGGTCAAAGCCGCCCTGTGGATATTACCGGTCCCGAAAAACCTTGGGAGGAATCCACCGCACTCGATTTCGACCGGCCCCGGCAGCTTACGCAGGCACTTTTGCCCCACATGATCGACCGTCGCCATGGCGTAATCCTCAATCTCACAAGCACCTACGAGCTCCGGAGCATCAATGTGTCGGCAGTGGCGAAAGCGAGTATGGCCATATGGTCGAAACAACTCGCCGGACAGGTCGGGAAATACGGCATAAGGGTCAATACGCTGCAGCCGGGTTTGATCGATACCAACAATATCCGGCCCTACTTTTCCGAGGATGAACGGAAGGCTCTTGCGTCCCAGGAAATACCACTTGGCGATTTTGGCCGGCCACAAGATATGGCCGATATGGCCACTTTCCTTGTTTCACCCCGCGCAAACTATGTAACCGGCGTTTCGGTGGTGGTAGATGGTGGGATGAGGCGCTATCCCTTTTGAGTCGCGGTTACCGCTGGTATAAATTTTTAAGATAAAAAGCTGTATTGAATTACATTACAGCCTGATATCAACCTCAAACATCAAGCCATGGGCGAAGCGATCATTATTTCACTTATTGTACTGGCATGGTATTGCGTGAAAGCATACCGAATCAACCCCGCCAAACCAGATTGGAACAAGGCATTTGTGATCACGCTTTTCTGGCCGTTGTCACTGCTCATGAAGCGCTATCGATAGTTTGTAGTAAAAATTACAATGTTTTCTCCATATAAATGGCATCTGCATGCGGGTTGGGGTAATAGGCAGGTATGACTTCAAACCCAAATACCTCATATAATTTTCTGGCGCCCGTCATGCTCGCTAATGTATCGAGCCTGATCTTCTGATAACCCAAATTAGTCGCCTGAGAAATAGATTCCCGCAGAAGTATTCGCCCGAGCTGATACCCACGGAATTCCGTTTGTACATACATCCGTTTCAGTTCCGCCGTTCCAGGGGCCTGGACACGTATTCCCGCACAGCCGACCGCACGTTCACCCACATACGCAAGAATGAGCGCCCCAGCAGGTGGTCCGTATTGATTCCTAACCGTTTTAAGCTCCTCGGCAAAGCCCTGAAACGCCAGGTCTATCGGCAATGAAGCCGCATATTCCTGGAACAGTAACTTCCCTTCTTCAAAATGTTTCTCGCTATTGGCTATGATCAATTGTGGTGTCTCCATCATCAGGGTCATTCTTCATTTGAAACAGAACGTCAGAGCATTTCGCCCCGTTCCGCTTGTCTGTTGCAAAGTTGGCTCCTGAATATTGTCATAAACAGATACAGATTTTCGACTTTCGTCCGTAACAGATTCAATTATGAGAATGATTGAACCGTCGCTCACTCGACCTGATCTCGCAGACACGTTCGAGTAGTTCCAGTTCGCCGCTTGCGAAAATGTTTTTCATCTGTTTACTGATTGCCGGTACTTCGACGCCAAACAGCTCCACCAAGCGCTTCTGGCTCAGCCAGAACGTCCTCCTCATTGAAAATTACCTCTACTTTGACATTCCGCGGGAGAACTGTAAAAAATGATGCCGGTTTGTTGATTTTCCATTCGCATATTGTGTTAAATTTTGTTGAAAAAAGGCCCTGTGATTACCGCTTAATCGGTGGGCTCCGATGTCCAACCGGCAAGTACAAATGAGCAGCTAGGAAATTGGAGCGAAAAATTTTGATATTTAGCGGCCAGCCGCGTATCCTAAATTTTGAACAAGTAGCGTTAATGCAGAAAGGTGTGGTTGAATGGATGGATCGCCGAAAACAAACAACTAAGAAATCATGCTGCCAAGAATACCTGAACCGCCTATCAGACAATACATTATCCTCGCAATATTAACCGTCGTGATAGCTCATGAGACGGCCGCGGCAATACGCGTCTGTACCGACTCCTCCGATGTCAGGCCAGCCTTCCTGCAAACGACCCGCATTATCGGCAGGATAACCGATGAGTCCTCGCGACCGGTGAGCAATGCAGCCGTGTTGATAGCAGGATCTGAGCGCGGCACCGTGAGCAATCTATCGGGTAGCTTTGAAATAGCGGATGCTCCGTTGAGCGGAACGCTGGTGATCAAACACCCCGATTTCGAACCACGTCAAATGCCGATTGTGAAGTCGGCCAATGAATATGTTATTATATTGAAACCCAGGCCACAGCTATCTGCGGCACGCTCAAAAAATCAGAATAGGCCTTCAAAGAAGGATACTGAATTGAGTCAGGGAGGCGAAAGCAGCTCCCTGATGCGCCCGGACCGCTGGCCCTACTTTATGGGCGGGTATAAAGCGATGAACAAATTCCTGGCCAATAATCTGGAATACCCCGATGAAGCACTGGAAGCGGGCGTACAAGGCTCAGTGCAGGTCTCGTTTTTACTTGATGAGGACGGCAATGTCAGCAGTGGCAGGATCATCAAAAGCCCTGGTGCCGAGCTGGAAGAGGAGGCGCTCCGCCTTGTCAGGATCATGCCCAAATGGACACCAGCGCAAAAAGACGGCAAACCGATCGCAGTGTGGTATACGATCAGCATCCTTTTTGACCCCGAAATCGAAAAACTGCCGCTGGGTGTCAGGGAAGACGTCCCCAAGCTGTTCAGCAAGAGAATGCGGCTGGAACCTTTGAAAGCGCCCTTTTTGCTGAAAGATACTTTTAAAAAGCTCTTCCAACGCCCATCGGTGGATTTATCGGCGCTCCAACCCCCACAGACCCATTTTCAATTTTACGGTTATGGATTTGTAAAACGGCCGGTGTATGTACCGCTCCAATTGAAACTCAAACCTTTGCCTTGACGAATTCACTCATATAGTATATCTTTTCATTATAAGGTTACAGCTACTTATAACACCCCATTCCGCTTGTAGAATGCCATTGTTCAAACCTAACCGAAGCTTGAATGAAAACTTTTACAGCTATAACCCTTCTTTTCTTCGCGGTATATATCCCCGCAACAGGTCAGCACGCGGTTGATGCGACGGCAAGTTCAAAATCATCGAGACCGATCATTCGAACAACGCGCATTGCGATCCGCGTCCTCGATAAATTCACGCTGAAACCTGTTCATGCAACCGTTATGGTCGTCGGAAAACGACCGGAAAATCCCGTGACGCCGCGGGTAGAGAATGGGGTTTACCAATTTAAAATCGCCGCAAAAGACACTTCGGTCATCTCGATATATGCAAATGGCTATCATATGCTTTCGGAAATCGTAGCGGCGAGCAAACTGAACACCACACGTGTCATTTATCTAACACCGGTAGAAAACGCAAAAGCCAGTGATTTCAGACCTTTGATCGATCCGGGCAGGCCTTTGCTCGCGGACGAGATCACCGCCGTGCTTCATTTCCCGCAAAGCGAAGCCGAAATTCTTCCGGAAAGCGGTTATGAGCTCGAAATATTGGCAGATTACCTTGTAAGGAATAGTACGTCGCGGATTGAACTAACCGGTCATACCGACGACGTCGGTGATCCATTCAAAAACGTGCTACTCTCTTTTGACCGAGTGGATGTGGTCAAAAAATACCTGCTGTCGCGAAATATTACCACCGACCGCATTCGTGGAAAAGGTTTCGGCAGCGACCTCCCCATTGCTCCGAACGACTGCGAGGCAAACCGGCGGCTTAACCGGCGCGTCGAAATCAAGATAGTCCCCTAGATTTTCTTTTTAAAATTAACTTCCCAAAAAATCCATTGAAAGGTGGCGAAATGAGCACTTTTGTGATGCATATTTGTTGTTGATGGCAAAACATTGCCCTGATAGCGAAATTTACCAGTACAAAATTAAAATATGAAACAAGTAAAAGCCTCCATTTCAGGCATCGAAGGATATGTACCCGACTACATTCTTACAAACGCCGAATTGGAGACACTCGTTGATACCAGCGACGAATGGATCGTGAGCAGGACCGGCATCAAAGAACGCCGCATCCTGAAAGAACCCGGACTCGGTAGTTCGCATATGGGCGCAAAAGCCGTTAAAAACCTCCTGGAAAAAACCAACACCGATCCCGCTGAAATCGACCTTCTCATTTGCGCCACCATTACCCCTGATTTCGTTTTCCCCAGCACAGCCAACCTGATTTGCGCTCAACTGGGAATACGCAATATTGGCAGCTTCGATGTGAATGCCGCCTGCTCCGGCTTTATCTATGCGCTCGAACTCGGCTCACAGTTTATCGAAACGGGTAAGTACAAAAAGGTGGTGATCGTGGGTACCGACAAGATGTCGGCCGTAATGGATTATACCGACCGCCGTACCTGCATTCTTTTCGGTGACGGCGCGGGCGCTGTTTTGCTCGAACCTAATACCGAAGGCAACGGGGTGATCGATACGCTCATCCGTTCGGATGGCGAAGGATATAACCACCTGGTTCAGCGTGGCGGGGGCAGCCGTTTCCCGGCCAGCTACGAAACGGTAGATGCCCGCATGCATTTCCTGCATCAGGAAGGCCAACAAGTATTCAAGTCGGCGGTGCGGAATATGGCGGATGTATCGGCCGAAATGATGGAACGAAACGGACTCAGCCACGACGATATAGCCTGGCTGGTGCCGCACCAGGCCAACCGCCGCATCATTGAGGCAACCGCCAACCGCATGGGCATAGGCATGGACAAGGTGATGATGAACATTGCGCATTATGGCAACACCACGGCGGCTACTATTCCGCTGTGCCTTTGGGATTATGAAAAACAGCTCAAAAAGGGCGATAGTCTGATATTCTCCGCATTCGGGGCCGGTTTCACCTGGGCTTCGGCTTACGTAAAGTGGGCTTATTAAGGACTGTATAAAAGCAATCGGTCGGAAGAGGATTACAAACGCGTAACCTATTCCGACCGATTGTTTTTATGCATTAACTACGCCGAAAGCGCCATTCTGCCCAGGATCTCGTGGGTTTCACGAACACGTCTCCGTGCGATGGGGATCACTTTGCCGCAGCTCAGATGAATGTAATCAGGCCAGCGGGAAGTAATGTGGCGCGCATTGATGCTGTATGATTTATGGATGCGCAAAAAGTCGCTGCTTAGTTCATCCTGTACTTCTTTCAGGCATTTAGAAACCAGATGCTTTTCATGACGGGTGTACACGAATGTGTAATTTCCGACACCTTCCAGGCAAGTGATGTCGCTGGATTTAACGGAAATTGCTTTACCGAACTTGTAAACGGTAATAGCAGGAACGTTCTTGGTTTCGCCGGCAACTCCCGACGACATGATGGACAGGTTTTTCATGGGTGAAAGGACGGATTGATTTTTCATGGATTGATCAGGCATTGCATTGTTTACTTTCATGGCTGTTATTAAATTGATTTACATGGCTAACTGAGCGGCTCTTAATTCCGAACCGGTGATACAAATTTGGCATATCCATAAGACCTGGGAAACAGTAAACCGGGTGAATTGTAACTTTCACCTCATGAATACGCTAAAACGGGGGGTAAACTGAAACAACCGTTCGAACATCGATAATGGTCATTTTGCGGGCTTAATAAAGGCTTCGCCACATTTTGCGATGATTTGGCCTACAAATACGACGTTTGACCACAGCCCGGTTTCCGATTGGATCGAACCCGTTCTATTTTTACGCGAAATGAAAATACCCATCATGGCCCTTGAAGGTTATATCACAAAAATCGGCCGTAAACAATTGAGCGTTACCACATCGGCGTTGATTCTCTCGGTGGCGACCCTGTTGGCGGGCCTCGGGCTTTGGCAGGGACGTTATTTTGCCGACAGTCCCAGGTTCCTGACGGGGAGCGCGATCAACTTGGCCGCCATCTGGACTGCCTACCGTGTCAATGTGGCCCTGTCGCTGCGGATTACGGGATTTTTACCGGATACCGAACAGTCTATCTACCGGGTCGCGCTGTGGTTTGGCGTTTATGGAATTGTCAATGTAGCATTGTTCTGGGTAGCGCTGCCGCTTTATTATCAGGCTGGCCTTACCGGGACTGGATTTGATCTTTCTTGGGCGCTGCGTGTAAGCTTCTTTATTTTAAGCGGATCGCTCATCTGTGCTGGGTTGACTGAACTTACCTACGCTTTTCGACAATGGCGTAGCAACCAGGCCGAGGTGGAACAGATGCAGGAAAAGCAGCTGCAAACCGAGCTGGATGCCGTCAAACAGCAGGTCAATCCGCATTTTTTGTTCAATTGTCTTAACTCCCTCTCGGTACTGATCGCCGACGCGCCTGCCACGGCCGAGAAATTCGTGGACGAAATGTCGAAAGTATATCGTTACCAACTGAGCATCAACGGGCCCGACAAAGAAGACATTTTGGTGACGCTCGATTCGGAGCTGCGTTTTTTAAAATCCTACATTTATCTGCTCGAAACCCGTTTTGAAAGTGGGATCGGCATTACACTAGATGTGAAGGAAGTGTTTTTGGCCGGCCACATGGTACCGCTTACATTCCAGATCCTGACCGACCATGCCATCCATTACAACATGGTTTCTCCCACCCGGCCGCTTCATATCAGCATCTCGACCACCGATACCGGCCAACTGGAATTCAGGCACAATCGCCAGCCCAAAGTGCTCAATATGCCGCTCGAAACACCCGGCATCAACGCGCTGGCCACCAAATATAAACTACTTTTCAACCGCGCGGGCGCTGTCCAGTTGAAGGAAGACGAACGACATTTCTCGATAATCCTGCCATTAATATTTACATGAACGCTCACCTGACATACAACAGAATCGGCCGGCAGATATGGCTGAGCCTTTTCGGCAGATGGATGTTCACCTTGCTTGTACCCTGGTTTGTTCCTACCATCAGCTATTTGCTCATTGGCGAACCCTATCTGGACAACCTTTACAATTTCGCGGGTGGCACGCTGATGATCTTCCTGATGACGATCCTCGCATTCGTTCCGCACGACTGGGCGGCCCGGTACATTGCCCTGAAATATCCGTCCCTCGACTCCACGATCAAAAGAAGTGCGCTCACGGCCCTTGCATTCGGGCTGCTGACCTTCGTTTATATCACTTCCTACATGATCTTCATTATGAAATTCAAACCGTTCGATGCCATGCTCGACGGTCAGACGATGATCAATGTGTACCTCTTTGAACTCGTGGCGGTGATCCTGTTGACGGGGCTCTATGAAATCAATTATTCGTTGAACAAATGGAAGTCCCTGCAAATGAACAAGGAGGCAATCAAACGCGCCGGCATGCAGGGACAGTTGCAGAGCCTGAAAAGCCAGGTCAATCCACATTTTCTATTCAATAGCCTCAACACCCTGTCGGCGCTGATTGCCGACGAGCCGAAACGGGCCGAGCAGTTTGTAGATGAGATGGCCAGGGTCTACCGCTATTTGCTGCAAACGAATCAACACGAACTGACGTCACTTTCGGCGGAAATTCGCTTTATCCGCTCGTATAACCACCTTTTACGGACGCGCTACGACACCGGCTTCGATTTGCTGATCGATGTCAGCGATGCCGATCTAGAAAAAACAATTCCTCCGCTAACCTTGCAGCTGCTTTTGGAAAATGCTGTGAAACATAATAGTACCCTTGAATCCAATCCTTTGCGGGTGACGATCCGTTCGGTCGGGAACGACCTGCTGGAAATCAGCAACAACCGCATTGTCAAATCCACACCGGTGAAATCGACGGGGCTGGGATTGCCCAATATCATGGCCAAATACGAGCTGCTTTCCGACCGCTTGCCTGTGATCGATAACGACGAACATCATTTCAGGGTAATCCTCCCGCTCATCACGTTAAAAACCGTAAGTGTATGAATATTTTAATTGTTGAAGATGAAAAGCTGGCCGTGCGTAAGCTGACCAAATTGCTGGAAGAAACCGCCCCGGAGCTCGAAGTGAATGGAATCACGCCCAGTATTGCTGCCACCGTGGAATGGATCACCGAAAACCGCGCGAATGGTGGCCCTGAGCCCGATATTATTTTTATGGATATCGAGCTGGCCGATGGGCAAAGTTTCGAGATATTCAACCGGACCGAAATCAAAAGCACCGTCATTTTCACCACTTCCTACGACGAATATGCATTACAGGCATTCAAGGTCAATAGCATCGATTATTTGCTGAAACCGGTTCAAAACGAAGATCTGCAACGCGCGATCCGCAAGTATTACGATCTGACCTCCGCGCGGAATACCATACCCGCAACACAGATTAATCTGGAAGCAATTTTAAAAAGCCTTCATATCCAGACACCCGCGCGCGAGTACCGCAAACGTTTTCTGGTTAAGCAGGGGGCAAGGCTATTCTCGGTTGAGACTTCCGAAATCGCTTATTTCTTCATCGATGGCGGCCTGACGTTTTTCAAAAACCACCAGGGACAAAAATTTGTCGTGGATTACAAAATGGATGAGCTGGATGAGTTTCTGGATCCCGATAAGTTTTTTCGCGTAAATCGTGCATTGATCGTCACGCACCAGGCTGTGGCGCAAATGCAGCCTTATTACAATCACCGGCTTGCACTGGTACTGCACCCGGAATTGGACAAGGAAACGATTGTCAGTCGCGAAAGGGCCAACGATTTTAAGATCTGGATGGGTAAGTAAAAAAGGGATTACATCGAGAACATTGAATATTGCTCAGCCAGGTCGGGATAATGCCGGGTGATGAACTCCTGCAACTGCGCTCTCGCACGTGCATACTGTGACCGCACTGTCGCCTCATTGATGTCGAGCATGGTCGCGATCTCCTTGTGGCAATACCCGTCAACCGCATACAACAGGAAAACCGTTTTGTAAATCGGCTTCAATTCATGGATGAGCTGCATGATCTCATTGGCAGTGATTTCGGAAACGGCGGCGTCGGCAATGCCGGGTTCGGGGATTTCATCAAATGCCGTTCTTGCAACATAATGCTTTTTGTTCCGCCTGAAATAGCTGATCGCATTATTGACCATCACTGTCCTTAGCCAGGCTTTGAACGGCTGCTCCGGGTCATATTTTTCCAGATTATTGAATACTTTGAAAAAACCTTCATTAAGCACTTCTTCGGCTTCCTCGGGCGAGTAGGTGTAGCGCAGGCAAATACTCTTGGCATAACCGAAGTATTTTTTAAATAAAATATGTTGAGCCTGACTGTTCCCGGCAATGCAAGCCGCGATCACTGACCGGAAATCGTTCGGGTCAAAAATGATTTTATTCAGGAATTTGAGCATATCTCTTCACTTTTCAATGGATCGTTCAGCAGGTTTACCATTCTATTCGGGGACTTCCCGTCCGGGATTCCCTATACAAAGAGAATTAATGTACGCCGCGAATAAAAACCGCATGGACGGAGAGCCCGAAAGTATAGCTGGATGGCCGGTTTTTCCCGATGAACCGGCCGGGCTTCCGGTGTAAACCCCGGCGTATTCCCACCTGTCGGCAAAGAGTAGCCGTATAACCGGCAAAAGCAACGATACGTCGAAACACCCTCGCCTGATAATGAAATACCCGTTTTTGCCTGTTAATTTTACGTGATGACCAGAGAAAACACAAAAGGCGGCGTAGTGGTCGCGATGCATTTACTTGCGTGGGCGTTGCTCGGCTTTGTGCTCGTATTTTACCAGCCATTGTCGTGGGGAGTGAGCCTGCCGCCTGTATTCTGGGCAAAACAGTTCCTCAATTTTGGGCTCCTGGTGGCGCTCTTCTATTTCAACTCCCATTACCTTGTTCCGAGATACCTACTTCAAAACCGCATTTTCATTTTTATCCTTTGGGTAGTCGCGCTGGTAGTACTCATGCTGGTAATCGGTAAAATGGCCGACCAGCACCTTGAGATACGGCGGCATATGGAGCAGGTGATGCCGCGGCCCCGCCATCATGGTGGCCCCAGGCCCAGGCACATGATCGACGGTATTCTGCTGATGACCACATTGCTGGTGATCGGCGTCAGCACAAGTATGGCGGTGATCCAGCGCTGGCAGGCCGATGCGCAGCTGCGCGACGCCGTTGAAAAACAGAACATATCCTCCGAGCTGGCGCTGCTGAAAGCACAGATCAATCCCCATTTCTTTTTTAATACACTCAATAATATATACGCATTGTCGTACACCAACGTCGAGGAATCGCGGGAGGCCACCCTTACGCTTTCGCGCATGATGCGCTACCTGCTTTATGAAACCCAGCAGGACCACGCCCCGCTAAGCCGCGAATTCGCGTTTATCGACGACTACATCGAGCTCATGAAACTACGCGTGCAGAGCAGCAACAATGTGCAATATACCCGTGACGAAGCCATACCCGACTATCCTATCGCGCCCATGCTGTTGCTGCCATTCATCGAAAATGCATTCAAGCACGGCATCGACGCCTCGCAGCGGTCGGAAATCAGGATCCATGCGGGGTTGAGTGGCGGGACGTTAAACCTTCGGGTGGAGAACCATATTTTCCCGGCGCAACGAGTAGCAGGGACTGAAACCGGCGGCATCGGCCTTAGCAACACACGCCGGAGGCTCGATTTGCTTTATCCGCATAAACATCAGCTCGAAATGCGTACCGATGAACGCGAAAACACTTATACCGTAAATTTGACCGTTAATCTAGCGTAACCCGGAGAGCCATGACCCTGAACTGCATTACCGTCGACGACGAACCGCTGGCACTCGGACTGGTAAGTTCTTTTGTAGAACAAACGCCATTTCTCCATTTACATGGCCGGTACATCAATGCGCTGGATGCGCTGGAGGTAATTACGAAAGAGAATATTCATCTGGTTTACCTGGATATCCAAATGCCGGAGCTGACTGGCATGGAGCTCGCGAGGGTATTGAGCCATAATCCCGAGACCAAAACACGGATTGTTTTTACCACTGCCTACAATCAGTTTGCGGTACAGGGTTATGAGGTGGATGCTTTGGGATATTTGCTAAAACCCTTCGGCTACAACCAGTTTATCGCCACAGCCATGAAGGCCAGAAAATATTTCGAAAATCTCCGCGACGCGGTCGCGGAACCGGACCTGGATTCGAGCGAGAATTATCTGTTCGTCAAATCGGATTACAAGCTGGTGCGCATCGATTTGGATTCAATTCTTTTCATTGAGTCTTTCAAGGATTATGTCAAAATCCACCAGGCCAATGCCGGCCCGGTGGTATCGCATGGCAGTCTTAAAGCGATTGAAGAAAAGTTGCCTTCCGGCAGGTTCATCCGTATTCACCGGTCATTCATTGTCTCCGTCGGCAAAGTCGATTCGATCAGCAAAAGCGCGGTACATATCGGAAGCGTTGATATTCCTGTGGGGGATCTTTACAAAGATGCATTCAAGGATTTGCTCTCCAAATGGCAATGATCCAAACCTAGAACTGGTGCGTAAAACTTACCGCAACGCCCGATTTGCCCTTTGCATCCGGGAAACCGCGCACGTCCCAGGCCGAACGTTTTGGCATCGGCTTATTGTTCACTGCCAGGTTCCAGATGCTTAGCCCGACGCTCAACGTACCCAGGCCCATATTGATCATCGAAACATTCCTCTGTGTTTTGCTGGCTTGCCATTCACCAGTGGAGAAATCCACTTCATTTTTACGGTTAAAGCCGATCGCGCCCGCAATAAACTGTCCGGCCCCACCGACAATTCCGAGCACAGGCGTTGCATTGGTCCGACTTCCTTTCCCCACTTCGATCGCATTTACCATCGACGATGCCCCATTGAGGCCGATCAGCACTGACGACGTGATCGCATACGCAGGTTTGATATCAATTTTGCTGGCCAGTGTTTGATTGTAAGTTGGCTGGATCATCGCGCATTCTTCCTTGCTAAGGCCGCTTTGCGCAATCCAGTTGTCGACATTTTTATCGTTCATTTCAAAAATCGTGGCGTATTTGTACCGACTATTAATGTTTTCCGCGGCTGCTCTTCCTGCGGTTTGCTCGATCAGGTAACCCACTGCACAAATGATGCCATCCTGATCGATAAAGCAAGGTTTCCGTCCTTTTTGCTCGTAGTTTTTAGGGAATATGCCCGCCGACCAGTATTCATGTAACAGATCGAGTAATTGCATCCTTTTGCTACGCAGTTCAACAGACAATTCCGACATCTCCCGCTTTCTCAATGCATTTTCAACATATTCAAGATGCGTTGCAATGCGAAGGTCGTCGTCGGTATCCGCATCTGGCACAGTTCCGAACCTGGCTTCAAAGCTCGCGTCACCGATAATGGGATTGATCGTGCCTTCCGTGCTCCGGCGCTCTTTGTAGACGCTGATCAAAAACAGCAACGCAAAAACGGTGGTAATAAATGTTTTCATGACAGCGAACGTTAGTGATGAAAAAATGTCTACGGAAATAAACAATTGGTAACATTTTTATTTCCCATGCATTGACAAGAAATATGCGGATACCGTTGCAGTGTTGGATAAATTTTAAAATGAAAAAGCCTGCAACATGTGTCACAGGCTTTTGATTCAATAACAAACATCAGGTTACACCCTCTGCGACTTGGCGATGGACTCTACAAGCCCGCGCATGTAGCCGATCGCGAACAGTGCACCATAGTTACTGTAACCCGCATTTTGGTTGCTGTCTCCGGCAACAGTAGGCACATGGTCAGGACGCATCGGGCCGCGGAAACCTACTTCATAGTAGGTCTTCATGGCCTCGTACATGTCGGTTTTACCATCGTCGTGGAAGGTTTCTTCGAAATTATTTTTGTTGCCACGGACGTCGCGAAAGTGCACAAAATGGATTTTCTTCCGGCTGCCAAAGTACCTGATCACCGACGGAATGTCTTCGCCCATGGTCGCGAATGTGCCCTGGCATAGCGTAATGCCATTGCTCGGGCTTGGGACGATTTCGATGAGGCGCTTGAAAGCATTAGCGGAGGTCATGATCCTGGGAATGCCCTGGATCTTGTCGACCGGAGGATCATCGGGATGCAATGCGAGCTTGACACCTACTTTTTCGGCTTCCGGTACGACGGCTTCGAGGAAGTATTCGAGGTTCTTCCACATGGCTTCGTGCGTGAAATCGCCGTATTTGGTAAGCGGCTTGTCTTTTACATCTTCATAATCGAATGAACTCACGAGCGCACCTCCGCGTGAAGGTTTGTCGAGCTTGGTCCGCGCCCAGCTAATGACGGGCATCCAGTTGTAGCAAACGGTGTCGATACCGGCTTTTGCCAGGTTTTGGATAAATTTGATAAAAGTTTCTATTTCCTCGTCCTTGCCATCGAGGCCTAGTTTTGTTTTCTCGTACAGCGACGGCGGGCCTTCAATCACCCGGTAAGTGATCCCTTGTTTTGCCCAAAAATCGCGAACAGCGACGACGGCCTCGTATTCCCAGTTTTTCACATTAGGCAGGCCCACACTCTGCGGATTAATCCCTCCTACCGCACCCAGCACCTGCATTTGCTTCGACAGCGCAATGCGGGTCGGGTCGATGCCGAAGAAATGGGCGAGGCAGAATTTCATGCCGCCATCTTTGGCATATTCAGCCGTCTGCGAAGCGAAGGCTTGCATTCCCGGCATAGCGGCGGCCGTGGAGCCGACTGCGGCCGCGGAGGCCACCATCGCTATGTTGGTTTTGATAAACTTCCTGCGTGTATTTTCCATCGTTTTGCGATTACTTGTCCCACCAGATACGGGTCATGAACACATCGGGCCCCTGCCGGTCGATCGCCGCTTTGAAATTGGGGTTAATGCCCTCTTCGCTGAGCGGATAGCGCAGGCGGCGCGGTATCTGGCCGTTGGTGTCGTTGCCCAGGTAGTTCACGGGCGTCAGCACCGGGTAACCCGTTCTGCGCCAGTTGGCCCAGCCTTCTATATGATTAAAAGTACTCGCAGCTATCAAATATACCTCCGTATGGATCGCATTCATCTTGGCTTCCAGCGTCCCGGCTTCCGGATATGGGTTTTTCGTTGCATAGGCAGTAATATCCGCTGTTGGAATGGTTGCATTCGCCCACGACATCTGTGCCAGTGCAGCCGATTGCCCCTCCTGGAAGGCCGCCTTCGCCGAGCCGGTAGCCCAGCCGCGCTCGATCGCCTCTGCTTTAAGCAATTGCGTTTCTGCATAAGTCAGGTAAATCCATGGCAATGCAATGCCAATGACACCGGTTGCGGGGCGGGAATAATTGTCCAGGTTCTTTTCATCGAGGCCTGCCAACCCCGTTGCATCCGTTGCATTCGGCAAGCCGCGTTGCTTTGCTGGGCTGTTATCACCGTTTTTAAGCATTGAAATGACAGGCAGGCGTGGGTCCTGGCGCGCCTTCATCATATCGATAAGCGTTTTGCCCCATTGTACACCCGCATTGGCGATGTTGGTAATGTTGGAACCACTCGGACCGAGAATCCAGGAGTTCGGGTTCGAATTGATTTCAGCGCCCGTATTGCTGAATTTCACAGCGATGCTTTCCGCATTGCTGGTAATAATACCTCCGTCGATCGCCTTTTTAGCCCATAGCTGCGCATTGGCCGGATCAACTTTTTGTAAACGCATCGCCAGACGCAGCATTAATGAATTCGCCGCACGTTTCCATTTATCGAGGTCGCCCCCGTAAATGTAGTCTGCTGCTTTGGGAATGTATTGAGTTGCGTCGAATGCCTTGCCTGCTTCTTCCAGCTCTTTCAGCATATCCATATAAATGGCTTGCTGTGCATCGTACTTAGGCGAAAAATTACCGTCGATAAAACCTTTTCCGGCTTCGAAATAAGGAATATCCCCGTACAAATCGGTGGTGCGGGAAAACTCCATGACCTTGATAATGCGCCCCATAGACAACACATTGACATTTTTCGGGTCCTTCTGGGCGACATCGACCAGGTTTACAATGCTTTTGACAGCATATGTATAAGAGTTATCGAAGAACGCAGAGTTGATTTCCCCCAAAAATGTATAAAAACTTCCTTTATAAAAGGTAGCGTCAATGGACGACATCTGCTGGATAAGGCAAGCCGCATAACCGAAGTTGGCACGCCACGCTTTGGAAGCCGGGCCACTTGCCGAGCCGGTCAGCAGCAGTTGCGACTGCCCCAGCAGGTAATCCACGGGCACCGTGTCCGGCGCATTCGGGTTGACGTTGATTTCCTCAAAATCATTGGTACAAGCCCCTGCTCCGGCGAGCAATGCGAGGCATATGGTTAGTTTTTTAAGCATGATTTCTCGTTTTGAAATAATCAGAATTTCAGGTTCAGGTTAACACCATAGGAACGCGTCGGGGGCGTACCGGCAAACTCCACGCCCTGCGCGTTGCCGTTATTATAAGTCGCTTCCGGATCGATCACCGGCACTTTTTTCATCAGCACAGCCAGGTTACGCCCTACGACCGAGACGGATGCGCCTTTGAATGGCAGCTTGGCCAGGTAGCGGTTCGGGATCGTGTATTGCAGGATGATCTGGCGCAGTTTGATAAAATCCGATTTGTAAACAAATGGCGTGGCAATGGCCGAGTACCAGTTGCTGTAATAGGCTTGTGCCGGGGCCTTCGCGGTGTTGGGTTCCCCGCTTTCGGTCACGCCTTCGCCGGTTACACCTCCTTCACGACCCACCAATGTAGCTTCGTGCAAACCGAAGCGGTAGGCCAATGCATTGGTACCCGAATAAATGTACCCACCGAACTTACCATCCACCAACACACTGAGGCTGACGCCTTTGTAGTTGAATGTGTTGTTCAAACCCAAAGTGTAAGGTGACACGCCCGAACCGAACGTCTTGATATTGCCAGCCATCGCAAGGCCCTGCGAGTTGTAGACGATCGCACCGTTCGCATCGCGTTTGAAATCGTATCCTTTAATCTGACTGTATGGCTTGCCCACATCCTGGTGGATGAACGCCGAACCCGGCCGCGACTGGTCTACCCGCAAGGTTTGCAGATCGCCGTAAAGGCTCAGCACCTCGCTGGCATTGTAGCCCATGTTGAAGGAAGCATCCCAGGTGAATTGCTTGCCATTGACGATGGTAGCACCCAGTAATAACTCGATACCACGGTTACGGATCGCTCCGACGTTGAACAAAGCGCTGGTATAGCCGGAAGTCTCTGAAATAGTTGCACTAACAATGTCGTCTGTCGTTTTACGATCATACACCGCAAGATCGACGTTCAAGATATTATTGAACAATTTAGCCTCAATACCCAATTCCGAAACGGTCGAAGTCAATGGTTGCAAACCGCCATTCGGCACGCGGGTACCGTTGATCTGCGCCAATGCCGAACCTAAATGCGCACCGCTGAGAGCATAGTATAGCGAAAGATTATAAGGATCGGTATCCCCACCGGCCTGTGCCCACGATCCACGGAATTTGAGATAATTAATCACCGAAGGCATTTTCAAAGCCTCCGAAGCCACGAAGCTCACACCGAATGATGGATAGAAAATGCTGTTTTTCCCCTTGGCAAGCGTCGAAAACCAGTCGTTACGCGCGGTGGCCGTTACGAAAAGGTAGTTATTATAGGAAAACTCCGCCGAGCCATATACCGAATTGATGCGCTTTTCAATGTAAGCCTCAGTGACGGTACGCGCCGCGGGATCGATGTTTGAAACATCATAAAAAAACGGAATGTTGAAGCTGTTGTTCGCCGAAACCTCATTCAGGTTAGTTACCTGCTTCATCATATTACCCCCAAAAAGCCCGTTGAATGCAAATTTTTCGCCAATCTTTCTGTTGACACCTACCAGAAGCTCTTTGTTGGTTTCGGTAAACTCGCGGAGCGACGACGTATAACTTCCTCTCAGCACATAACCTGTCCCATAGGGCTCGATGCTTTTGTAACGGTAATTGAAGTTATCAAAACCAATGCGGCCTTTGAGATACAACCAGTCGGTAATGGTGTATTTGGGTTCAAATGAGGCGATGATACGCTTTTTATTGTCATCCTGCTGAAACTGCTCGGTCGCGAAGTAAGGGTTTTGGGTATACTGATTGTCTGACCACACCTTTTCGTTGCCATTCGCATCGAACTGCGCGTTTTTAAGCACATCTACATCGAGCGACGTGGGTAGCACATACATCGCAAAGTTTGCATTTCCCGGCGAGTCGTTCACCCGCGGACGGTTGTGGTTTTTCTCGATAATATATTTCGCATTTGCCACAAACGAGAGGCGTTTACCGAGGTTACCATTCGTATTCAACGCAAAGTTATTCCGGCGAAGCGTGTTATTCGGCAGCACGCCTTTATTATTCAAGTCGCTCATTGAAAGGCGGTAAGTTACCTTTTCGGTAGCGCCGGTGACCGCCACAGAGTTTGTGAATGTGGTTCCTACGTTATAAAACTTGCGCAAATTGTCCTTCGCGGCCACGTAAGGGCGCTCTACGCCATCATAGTTCATAGAGTTACTGCCATCGAGCTTACCGCCGAAGCTATTACGCGTCGCAGTTTCAGCCACAGTGGTTGGTTTGATACCGTTGCTCCCCAGGCCATATTCGTATTGATAATCTTTATAGGATTTGAACAAAAGATCTTCCGCCAGAAAATTGCTATTCACTTCTACGCCAATGCCCTTATCGGCTTTGCCTCCCTTGGTAGTCACCAAAATAGCGCCATTGGAAGCCCGGGAACCATATAATGCGGCGGCGGTAGCACCTTTCAGAACACTGATGCTTTCAATTTCGTCGGGGTTCAAGCTGGATATCCCATCACCTCGGTCAGAGCCGGTCCAGGCACCGTCGCGATTGGCACCGATGGCTACTGAGCCCAGGTTATCGTTGTTAATGGGAATACCGTCAACAATGATCAGCGGCTGGTTATTACCCGAAATGGAGCCGTTACCCCTGATCACTATACGCGAAGAACCGCTCGGTCCTGTCGCTGTGCTGGAAATGTTCAAACCGGCCACTTTTCCGACAAGGCTATTCGCAATGTTGGTCGAGCGCGCCTGCGTGAGTTCTTCGCCTTTCACTTCGGAAATGGCATAACCCAGTGCTTTTTTCTCCTTTTTAATACCAAGGGCAGTTACGACCACTTCGTCAAGCGTCTGCGTTTCCACAGCCATTTTCACGTCGATCACCGAGCGCTGGCCTACCGTCAATTCCTGTTTCTGGAAACCAATTGAAGTAAACACCAGCACGGATTCGGAAGATGGTACATCGAGTTCATATTTGCCGTTTACGTCGGTGTTTGTTCCATTAATAGAACCTTTCACGAGCACGTTCACGCCGGGGAGGCCTTCGCCGGTGTTATCCGTGACCGTCCCGCTGATTTTGATATCAGCTGCTACTACACGGCTACCTGCAAACACCTGTAAATCTGTCGAAGGCCTACCATCGATGGCCGAAGTTTCCATTCGCTTTGGCAAAATCATGTAGGCATTCTTGCGCACCTTTTTGAGCGTCAGGTTCGTCGACTTCAACAGTGCCTCCATGTTCTTTTCCGCCGAAATATTTTTGTCGAACACAAAATCCGGGACGGAAATGCCACTCATCTGGTTTTCCTCGAAGAGAATATCGGCATTATAGTATTTTTTGAGTTGCAAAAGCACGTCAAGTAACTTCACCTGGTTGGTGATTTGTTCCGGCGGGAGCATGCGGTTTTTATGCGCATTCAATGCCAGCACCTGGGCGTCGAGTGGCGGCGCCGCAGTGAGCATCAGGCCACAGCAAACAAATGACAGTAATGATCTTTGTTTCATACGGGGATCTGGATAGGGATATTTACAATATTTTCACTTCTGCAAAATCAAATATGCATCGCCTTCCCGCGCCAGGCGGAAATTGAAAAGCTCGGAAAGCAAACTCAGCAGCTCCTCCCCGCTCTCGGGCTGGAATGTGCCGCTCACGGTGCGGTGCGCAAATCGGTTGTCTTTGATCTCCACTTTAATGCCGTAATGTTCCTGTAACTGGGTGGCTACTTCCGACAATGGTGTTTTGTCGAAAACGAACCGGTTACCGGTCCAGGCGGTCAATTTCTGCGTATCGGCATTGGGCTTTACAACGGGTCTGGTAGCCGACTTTTCCATGGTTACCAGGTCGCCCGGTTTCATCACGAGCTCCTTTTTCTGCCGGCCCTCCGAGAAAAGCACGTGTACTTTGCCCTTTTTAAGCAAAACCTTCCCGCCTCTCTGCCTTGTGTAAACCGAGAACTCCGTCCCCAGCACCATCACCTCGAAATTCTCTTCGGTTTTGACCATAAACCGCTTGTTATCCATGGTGTGGGTTACATTAAATAATGCCTCACCATTCAGCTTTACTTCGCGGGTGTCTTCTCCAAAGCCGAACCTCGGGACTTGCATCGAAGTGTTGGCATTGAGAATGACCTTCGTCCCATCTGAAAGTTTCACCGAGCGCGTCTCACCGAACTTCGTAGCATAGGTTTTGTACAGAATGTGCTCGCGGCCAAGCCAGGCGGTCATTCCGAGGACGAGCACGGATGCGGCCGCCATTAACCACGTGCGACGGCCTGTCCGACTTGTGCCTACAACCAGAAACGGCTCCTGAACTTCTTCCCCGCCCGATAATGCGGCATTTGGATTTTCGCGCATGTAGCGCACGTAAGCATCATAGCGCTCCTGGCCGTCGGGCAGGAACTGCGGCGATTGCGACTGCCATTCGGTAAGCCATTCAAAATATAATTCCTGGTTTTGAATATCCGCAAGCCATTCCGCGATCAGCCGCTTTTGTGCCGGACTTGCATTACCGGCGAAATACTGGAACAGGAGTGCCTTGTTTACTGACAATGTGTTCATATCAGTGTTTTTAAATATCGAAAAGTGTTAAGAATGTTTTAGAAGTGAATGCTTAGCTAAAAACCGAAGCAAGGGCCAGCAGCCACGACCAATGATCTTTCAATCCTTGCCGTAATGCACTTAATGCCTTACTAATATGCCCCTCGACCGTCCGGGTCGACAGGTTCATTTCCGTGGCGATCTCCTGGATTTTTTTGTTTTCGAAACGGTTTAGCATAAATACTTTCTGGCATTGCGGCGGCAATTGCTCTACGAGCCGGTCAATGCGGCTGGCGAGTTCTTCGAAATACATCAATGCCTCGGGACGCTCGGTCGACGCCACATCGTAGTGCGGCATCAACTCGAAGGAATCGGTGTTTTTGAGCTCGCTGGCGAGAAAATTATACGCCCGGTTCTGCACCGATTTGAAAAGATAAGCTCGGTAAGAAGACTTTACGGATTCATACGACCGGTTCTTCCAGAATGCATAAAACATCTCTGAAACCAGATCCGCGGCGGCGTCTTTGGAATACAAAAAACGCACGGCATACGAACACAGCGGGCTATAATACAGCCGAAAGAGCAATGCACAACCCTCTTCGGGGCTCTGCTCGAATGTTTTACGAATAAAGAGCTCCCGGTCTGGATAGACCCGGTCTGGATGGACCCGGTCGACCTCGCTCACGAACTGACCCTCTCGTGGCTCCCCCCTGCCTATTTCCCAGGAAGACTCCTTCTCGTTGTACTCCGAACCCGGCTCTGAAAGCATTAGTAAACTTTAAATATAAATGGGTATATTTCTAAAACAGGCATTTAATACTAAGACAGGGAAATGGGGAAGGACACGCGGTTAATTGATCTATATTTTTAAAAAATTGCATTATTCAGGATTGTTTGCGTCGGGTCGACGAGATTTCATTGGTGTGATTACCAATATCTTATGGGGTCTGACTTTGCAGCGTTAATACCCAAAAAAGTGCAGAAAATTTTTAGGAGAGTGCGAAGGGGATCGCCGACCGGGGGACGGAGGATAGACCGTAGACCATTGACCATAGACCATAGACCATGGACAATGGACCATGGACCATGGACCATGGACGGCGTAGTGCCACTTTAGTAATGATAGTTCAAAACAAACTCAGCCATGGTCCATCGTCTATGGTCCATGGTCTATATGCAACCATCATCCATATTCAGCCAACGGCGGTCAGCCGTCAAAAACTAATACCTGCTGTCAGCTGAATTCCTCTCGCTCTGGAAATCGTGCGATTCTCACCGGTGGAGGGATCTGTGTAAGTTTCCCGTTTTTTAATGTTTTGGACCACTCGGACGCCGATGGGAATGGTGATTTTGCCTATGTCCACCTGGACGCCTGCACCTACCAGTGCGCCTAGCCGGTCGTCATCTGTGAAGTTAATTTTTTCCTCGCCGGTTACCGGCGAACATCCGCTGCCGTCAATACAGATCCGCCCGGAAGATTTAAAAGTCGAAGAACTGTTTATCGACCAACTGGTACCAAGCTCTGCGAAAGGTCGTATTTTACCTCCTAAGATGGTATAACGGACTAGCAAAGGCAAGGAAATCGACCTTGTCTTCGACTCGAGTTTTATATAATAGTTGGTATTTTGTTCCCCCTGCTCCTGGGTATTCCTGAACCCGACAAAATAGGGCTGCAAATGCGCAGACCAGCCTTTGGGAGAATTCTGAAGCCGGTAACCTACGTCCAGGCCAGCCATTATGCCGGTAATGCCCTTGAAATTCTCTTGTTTGGGTGAGAAGGTCATAAACTGCGGCCCTACCATCGCACCGAAATGCCACCGCCGGGTGTCACTTTCCGACTGTCCGAATAAAAAGGCCTGAGTAAAGGCAGTCAAGACAATAATAAAGAAATATTTCTTCATAGCTATACAGGTCTTTTTGTAACCAATTGATACATAAATGTACCCATTTAGCAACATTAAAGGTCTACATTTTATGATTTTTTAAAGAAAAATTAATCTTCTGCTGACTCAGAAAACCACTCCGGCTGAAATCTGGACCACTTTGGTTTTCAGATTCGAGTACGATGCAGCATTCACCGCCGGATCATAGGTGCCGCTATACCGGCGGACACTCTCTGCGATACGTATCGTGATTGGAATGGTCACGTTCCAGACGTCTACTTCCAACCCGCCGCCCGCTTGTATCCCGAAACCATCCTGCTTGGCAATATCCTGAATATTGATAAGCGTATCAGTGGCGTAACATCCCGCAAACCCACACGTTTCCCTGCGCACGTTGACAGAAAAGCCTGTCCGAAACCGCCAACTAACTCCCGCTTCCACAAAAGGCCTGACTCTTCCGCCCAGAACGGTGTAGCGCACCAGCAATGGCACGGTAACGGCTTCCCATTTCCATTTTGACTCGGTGTAGTACATACTCTGAGCTGCACCATCGGTCTCGGTTTTTTCAAAAGTGCTAAAATTGGGTTGAAAATGGATCGATGGCCCGGATCTTGCTTTTTCAAATGCATAGCTGACGTCCAGTCCGCCTATTATGCCTCTTGCGGACCCCATTTTGGTCGTCTCGTAGATTTTTCCTTTGAACTGGCGGCCGGCCATTACGCCAAATCGCCAGTGACGGCCCTCAACCGGTGACTGGCTATAAACCTCCCAGGGCAGTAACCAGAGTGCAAGCAACAGCATGTAGGAATGTCTCATAGAAGCTAGGTTTATTTGTAACCCAATGACACCATAATTCAAACATTCGTTGTATTAAAACATGAAGTATTATTACTTATCCGGCTGCGCTGGCATGGGAGCCGTGGCTTTCCGCCGAGCAAGTCTTCACAACTCTGACCACTCTTAGCAACCCCTGACTTAACCAACTCACCCCAGCTCTTCTAAGACCTTCTTCAACAAAGCCTTGGTTTGCCGTATCCCCTCGTCGTTGGTAGGCTTCGTAGTGTCGCCACCCATGTCACGCATTAAACCGCCCTCGTATTCAATGCCCACAATACCATTGTTCCAGCCCGATTCCTTAATGATCTTGAACATCTTAATAAAATCAGTTTCCGGATCGTTTCCGTTCGCATTGAACTGGTGGGTTTTGGCGCTGATACCCTTCGCGTAAGGCATCATTTTCCTCACGCCATCGTATTTGTCGTGCTCCTTCACACACTTCGTTGCCATGATACCTTTGATGTCCTGGGTCTCCGGCTTGCTTCTTTCAGCGCAGAAATTGCCAAAATCCGGCAACAGGCCTTTGTTCGATGCTTTCAATTGTTTCATCACACCCACCAGCCAATCGGGGTCGGTGGAGACGCCGAAGTGATTTTCGACAATTACATTCAGCCCTGCTTTTCCTGCATATTCGAGCAGTTTGCCATAGCCATCTACCGCCGCTGTCGCCAGTTCAGTCGGTGTTCCCTCCTCTTTTTTACCCGAAAGCATCGCCATCGCATCGCCGAGGTTCACGCGAATCGCGGAACAACCAAGATATTTGGCTGCATCCACCCAGGGATAATGTGCCTCGACAGCCTTCAACCGCGCCACATTGTCCAGAGCCGTCAGGTTTTCCCCGTCGACCATAATAAGGTGGTTTTTCAATCCCAGGTCGTCGCAGCGCTGTTTAAGTTCTTTGAGGTATGCCCGGTCTTTATGTTTGTTGTTAAAAAAACCTGAAACGTATTCAAGTATCGTAATATCATAGTCATTCTTGGCGCGGGCGGGGAAATCCATGTTGGTCATTTTACCGCTGAAAAGCTCGGACGCGAAGGAAAACTCGGCCAGTGAAATATCGAAATTGAATTTGGCCGCGGGTGCGGCAAGCGAATCCATCGAGGAAAGCCCCAAACCGGCGGTGGCAAGCCCAAGCTGACCCAGAAATTGACGACGTGAAGTGTTCATGCGTAGATTTGTTAGAATTTAAAATCATTTGAAACAAAAATGTTTTACCCGGACGTTGGTTAATTAGGCTTGTTACAGGTTAGACTGACAATGTTGCTGAGGGAGACACTTTCATAATATTCTGACCAAAAAATTGAATTTTACCAATCGAAATTAACAGCACAATGATAAAGAAAATTTTCTTTGTGTAAAATTTACGCATTGAAATTTAATCTTGATTTCTGCAAATTACCCATGGAGCATAATTTGAAAGAATTTTTTGACAAGGCATTGAAAGAGGTTTCCCTCGACTGCACCGTGTTTGGTTTTCATGAAGGCGAACTGAAAGTACTGCTGCTACGCTGGAAGGGAACGGATGAATGGAGCTTGCCGGGTGGTCATATCCTGCTGGATGAGTCGGCCGATGACGCTGCCAACCGCATTCTCACCCAGCGTACGGGCTTGAACGACATTTTTTTACAGCAATTCTATACCTTCGGCAATGTAAACCGCTATGTGTATCATTCCGAAAAAGAACTCCTCGAAAAGCTGGAAGCAACCTTTGGAAAGGGCTTTTTTGACGGCATCATTTTCCGCCGCGTTGTATCCATCGGCTATTTCGCCCTGGTGGAATTCGACCAGGTGCAACCCACACCTGATTGGTTTACCGACGAATGCCGCTGGTGGTCGCTCTCTGAGATTCCTAATCTCCTTTTCGACCACAACGAAATGGTCGATCGCGCATTAAAAGCCCTCCGCCAGCGCATCCGCAACCAGCCCGTCGGCTACAACCTTCTTCCCGAAAAATTCACCATGCCTGAACTCCAACGCCTATACGAGACAATCCTGGGCCGCCAGTTCGATAGGCGTAATTTTCAGAAACTGCTTATGAGTTATGATATTCTGGAACGCCTGGACGAAAAACGTGTAGGCGCTGCCAACAAGTCGCCCTATTTATACCGCTTTGTGAAGGAGAAATATGAGCGGGCTGTGGCGGAGGGGGTTTCGTTTGCGATGTGAGAGGTTTTGGGGAGGAAGGAGGAAGTTTGTCCTCCCTTCTCCTTCCTCCCATTGTCAAACGCAGTAACATTCACCCCCCAACACCTTTTAAAACCAGCAATCCAATCCTAACTCCTGAACCATTCAATGAGCCAATCCCCCAACCGCCGCGAATTCCTGAAAACTGCCGGGCTTACTACCCTTGGACTGACCGTTTTACCTAATTTGATCACCCGCGCGGCCCCGAGCGATCGGGCGCGTATAGCGCATATCGGTTTGGGTGGAATGGGAAATAACCATATGAAATGGTTTGCGAATTTGCCTGATGCCGAGATTGTCGCACTTTGTGATGTGGATGAGCTGCATTTGGGAGAAACTAAACAGCGGCTGGAAGAAATGAAGCCCGGCATTAAAGTGGATACGTACGGGGATTTCCGCCGTGTTCTGGAACGAAAAGATATTGATGCGATCACGGTGGCGACGCCGGATCACTGGCACGCGCAGATCGCAACGCTGGCGTTTCAGGCTGGAAAGGATGTGTATGGTGAAAAACCGCTTTCGTATTGTTTGAAAGAAGGCAAAATGATGCTCAAACAGCTTGAAAAGCACAACCGGGTGTTTCAAATGGGTAACCAGATCCATGCGGGCGATAATTTTCACCGCGTTGTCGAGCTGATCCGGTCGGGCTCGATCGGGAAGGTGCATACGGTGCGGCTCTGGAAAAAGCCATCGACCAAAGAGCTCGGTTCTCCGACGGTGCAAGCCGTTCCCAAAACGCTTAATTGGGACATGTGGCTCGGTCCGGCACCATTTACCGAATACATTCCTGAGAAATGCCATTTTACCTACCGCTATTTTCTCGATTACTCGGGCGGCGAATTTGCTGACTTCTGGTGCCATATTGCCGATGTAATGTATTCGGCGATCAGTCCGAAGGGCCTCACAAAAGTAAGTGCACGGGGAACCGCATACGAGGGCATTGCCGACGCGCCGAAGACGCTGGATGTGGATTATGAATTCGATGGACTGAAAGTACTCTGGTCATCGACCCCACCAGACGTACCAGGTGCGGCAGAGCGCGGCATAGGCGCGTTTTTCGAAGGTGATAAGGGAACGCTTATCTGCGATTACAACACCCGCGAACTGACGATCAATGGTGAAAAAATGACCGATATTGCTTCCGTGCCTGTGACCAATCCCCGCTCACCTGGCCACCAGCAGAACTTCATCGACTGTGTGAAGTCAAGAAAACAACCCGAGTCAAACCTGGCCTACGCACGGGAAATGACGATCCCTATGCATTTAGGGTTGATTTCGTATCGTTTGAAACGCGAACTGACCTGGAATGCAAAGAAGGAAAAGTTTGTCGGTGATAGGGAGGCGAACAAGTTTCTATCGCGCAAACCTAGAAAGGAATGGAATTTGGTTTAATGTAATTTTTACATGTAGTCTGTGTTTCAGACGGCCGGGAGATGGCCGCGCAAATTATCAAGCCTGGTCGGCTGGTTTTACCTTCATTGAATGAAGGCTGGCGGTTCAATTTTCACAAACAGGCCCAAAAGAAGGATTCCCAGGCCTTCGTGCTGGTTTGTGAGAACACCCCCGAGGTAATCGAGGATAAGCCCTATGATTACACAAGTCTTCATGACTTTGTCAAACGCTACCTTAAAGTCCTCGGCGTGACCCAAAAACAACTCGCAGAGCTATTCGAAATGAAAGACAGCAACCTGCACAAATACCTCACCGGCGAGCGGAAGCTGAATGCGGACATTGCTTTTAAACTAGCTTCTTTTTCGAAAACCAGCCCTGAGCATTGGTTCCGGCTCGAAATAAGGAACGAATTAAAAAAATTGGGCAGTGGAAAAGGTGCTGAGTTTGAAAAGTATGGCTATGAAAAGCTGGTGCCTGTTGCGGAATAATGCTAGCACAGCTTTATTTGGTGGATCAGGAGGAATTTAATGCGGTTGGTAGGGGTTGTAATGGCTGGGTTGTCATACTAAAAAATGTAGTGTATAACCGAACCATACTTCATCCGACAAATGCGAAAATTCATCCTGTTACTCGTTACTCTTTCATTATGCCCGCCGGCGATCGCCCAAAACAAATGGAAGCTGATTGCCGAAGAAGAGCAGATCCGCATTTATTCCTCAGCCGTTCCCGAATCGAAGATTAAAGCGATTAAAGTGGATTGCGTGGTGGACGCTTCGGTTAACCAAATGGTGTCTTTAATTCTTGATGTGGAGGCGGGCACGCAGTGGGTGTATAAGACCAAGTCCTGCACACTTGTCAAGAAGGTCTCTCCTACTGACTTGTATTATCATTCCGAAATCAGTCTGCCATGGCCGCTGGACAACCGTGATTTTGTGGCGCACCTGATGGCAAAGCACGACCCTGCAAGTGGCGTCGTCACGATCGACGGGCCGGTGGTTTCCGGCATGGTGCCCGTAAAAAAGAATGTCGTCCGTGTGAGTGACTCCAAAGGGCGTTGGGTACTGACGCCGGTGGGTGCCAAAACCCGCATTGAATACACGCTCCATACCGATCCCGGCGGCTATGTGCCGGCCTGGGCAGTAAACGCATTTGCGGCGGAAGGGCCTATGCAGACATTTAAAAGTATGAAACAGCAGCTCGGATTGCCGAAATATAGGAATGCCTCCCTTACATTTATAGCTAATTAGAAAGGTTATAGCATGTAAAAGAAAAAAGAATGAAAATCAGAAGTTATGAGCTGTTCCAGGTCCCTCCAAGGTGGTTGTTTTTGAAAATTGAAACCGATGAAGGCATAGTCGGCTGGGGCGAGCCGGTGATCGAGGGTAAAGCTGCGACGGTCGCGGCAGCTGTTCACGAATTGATGGAAGCTTTGATCGGCAAAGACCCGCTGGATATCGAAGGCCATTGGAATACAATGTACCGGGGCGGTTTTTACCGCGGCGGGCCGATCCTGATGAGCGCCATAGCAGGCATCGATCAGGCGCTTTGGGATATCAAAGGCAAATTCTTCAATGCACCCATTTACCAACTGCTTGGCGGCAAGTGCCGTGACAAAATCAAAGTCTATTCCTGGATCGGAGGTGACCGGCCCGACGAAGTGGCGGGTGCCGCAAAAGAATGCTTCGACCGTGGTTTCAAGGCCATAAAAATGAATGCCACCAATGAAATGCAATACATCGATTCTTTCGAAAAAATCGATCTGGCTATCAAAAGAGTGGCATCGATCCGGGAAGCGTTGGGTTACCAGATCGAAATCGGTGTGGATTTCCACGGCAGGTTGCATAAACCGATGGCCAAAGTACTGGCCAAGGAATTGGAGCCATTCAGGCCGATGTTCATTGAGGAACCCGTTTTGCCTGAAAACAATGAGGCATTGCGCGAAATCGCCCAGCATACTTCCATCCCTATTGCCACAGGCGAACGGATGTTCAGCCGGTGGCATTTCAAAGACCTGCTCATGCACGGTTATGCCGACATTATCCAGCCTGATCTCTCCCACGCCGGCGGCATTACCGAATGCAAAAAGATACTTTCTATGGCCGAAGCCTTCGACGTGGCGGCCGCACCGCATTGTCCGCTCGGGCCCATCGCGCTGGCCGCTTGCCTGCAAGTGGACGCTACCTGCCACAATGCATTCATTCAAGAGCAAAGCCTGGGCATTCACTATAACCAGGGAAGCGATCTGATGGATTACCTCACCGACAGAACGGTTTTCGACTATAACGATGGGTTCGTCAATATCCCGTCGGGCCCCGGCCTCGGCATTGAAGTCGACGAAACGGTAGTACGCAAAATGGCCGAAATTGGCCATAACTGGAAGAATCCGCTGTGGTCGCACGAAGATGGCAGTGCGGCGGAGTGGTAGTTTTTTTATGAACGAAGGAGGAAGGGAGGACAAGACAAAGAAAAAATAGCTTAATCCTTCCTCCCTTCCTCTCACTAGCTTAACGCCCGCCAAATAGCCCTTTCGATGGGGCTATTGCCATTTACAGACAATTCTTCCCGCAATAACAGCGGCGGTTGCGCCATGAATTTAGGCTCTTTGCCGCGGTGCGGTTGGGCAGCGTGGACGAGGAATGGATGGCAGAGATAAACGGTGCCTGCCTTGCCGGTGGCGAGCGCTGTTTCGCGCTGTGGCATGGCGTCGAGCCTTCCGGCGATTTCCATGAATGACAATCCAGCCTCGCCTTCCGTGCGTAATGCACGCGCGACGTCCATGTGCGAACCTGTACGTATACGTGTAGGCGCATCGCGCTCGCTCACATCCGAGTACAGGAAAAGCATCAGGAGGGCCCTGCCTTTTGAATGTACATTTACCCGCCATTCCCAAAAGTTGGCCGGATTATCACCAGGAAAACTGGCATCCACGTGCCAGCCTGCATCGCCGGGGTCCTCATCAGATGGAAAACGAACTGGAAATGTACCCATACTATGGCAGGGCAGCCATTTACCTACACCTACCAACTGGTCAAACGACCTGTGCAATACCGATGTATTGGCTGATGTTACAAATGGCTCCTGCGAATACATACCCAGGCGGATCACTGGTTTTGTCCAGGTTGTGGAGTCGTTTCTATTGATTCCGAGGTCGCGCCAGAGGATGTCGCGCACCTGATCGGCGAGATCCGTCGGAAAGGCGTTTTCCAGTTTTATGAAACCCTGGGTTATGAATTGATCTATTTGTAGGGGACTCAAGTCTTCTTGCATAGCTCCAATAATTATTGCGGTTTCCGCAATGCTTTGCCGCGTTTTGAAAAGAAAATAATGGATAATAGCATTTCAGGCCTTCGGTGAAGGCGTTCGTCGGGGATGACGATCCTGGGGATATATCAGAGCATTGGAGCGAACCGCATAGTGGCAAATGTATATTATTTACTTCTATTTTACCTAACCATGTCAAATTCAAAGTAAAAACTACCATATTCAGTTTTGGCTGGTTGGTTGTCGGGCATCGTTGCGATTTTGCGGCAGAATCAGATCATTATATCCATGAAAAAATTGGCACTTCTGCTTTGCCTATTGTTCCCTGTCGCCGTTGCCGGACAGTATAGTGCGAATAATATACTTGCTATCAAAGAAATACATCAGGGCGTTGTCTGCGACTCATGCATTGTCACCATGGCGGGCAGCATCAGTACCGCTCCGGATAAGGTTTCCTTTCTGACGCCCAACCACGACAACCAGTTTCTTTACACAGACGCCACCCTGACCAGGGAGCTTTCAACTGTCGATCCTTCTAAGTTTTACGTCGCGATGGGCCGTTTTTCGCTTGATTTCTATCCTTTTACCCGCGTTCTCGTCCATAAAGGCGATACAATCCCGCACCTTGACTTTAACCATTTGCAATTCAGGACTTTGGTGAATGGCACGTTAAAAAACGATTGGACCGACGTTGCTTCGCTCAAAAATGATCCGGATTTCTACATTGGACATGGTGATATGAAATCCTTCCGGGACCAGCCTGACAACGTGAAAACTACTCCCGCAGAGCATTACCATGCCGGCAAATTCGAGCTTCGGCTCAATGATTCCCTGAATGTCGAATTCAGAAATAAAAATAGCTTGGCGAGCGTGTACCACTTTTCGATCACCCGAGTGCGCAGCGTACCCGATTATTTCAATTTTGTCGATTTTTCATCCGATAAAAGCTTTGAAGACATCCTGAATACGGAAATCAACAAAGTGCGCACGGAGCAAGGGCCTCAGGTCAGCCACTTTGAAATAGCTGCCGGCCATTCGGCATTGCTTCGGTTTTCAAACCACGAGCAATACCATTTTTTTGGCAAGACACCCAAAAATAGCGGGATCGAATACGCGATCGGGAAACCTGAAAACTGGCAAAGGCTAGGGGGCGAAAGCAATGCAAAATTCACGACCGGTTACACCTACATTTACCTCGACAAACCAAAGGCCGGCGAGACTGTCAGGATATTTCTACGGTATCGACACCAACCTGAAAGCATTCATGAAGTGACCGTCAGCGTTGGATATTATCCCGGAACGGCGAAATGGGTGGATCTCGCATTAGCCATTGTCGGCGTGATTTTACTTGCACTATTGGCTGTTTTTATCCAAAAACGACGTTACAAACGGCAGCTAACAAACGTCAATCGCAAGAAAAACGAAATTGAGAACCAGTTGCAATTGCTAAGCGGACAATTGAACCCGCATTTTCTTTTCAATTCGCTCAATGCTGTGCAATCGCTGATACGGCAGGAGGACCCGGAAGCGGCCAATCAGTACATTACCGAAGTGGCTACCTTCATGCGCATTATCATGGACAGCGGGCGTAAGGAGCTTGTGTCGCTCTCCGAGGAAATTGCTATCGAGGAAAGGTATATCGCATTGGAACAAAAGCGGAAACCATTTGAATACCATTTCCAAAACGAATGTGGTCATGACCTTGCCGCTATCGATTTTCCACCATTGCTTTTACAACCGATCATCGAAAACAGCATCCGCCACGGTCTGAATGAGCGCGTCGGAAAGCCAGCACTGAGCATTACCGTCCGCTGCAACAAAACGGACCTCTTCGTCGTGATTACCGACAACGGTATCGGGTTCGATCCTTCGGTAAAACCGGCGGGGCACGGTCTTTCCTTAACCAACCGACGCATTGCGTTGATCAATCAGAAATTACCTGCGATGCAAATTATCCTTCAAACCAATACTACCACAGGCGGGGGAACGATTACCGAAATCCGCTTATTAAAATGGCTGTCATAAACCCGATCCGCTGCTTCATCCTCGACGATGAGATCCAGGCCGTGCGTAACCTGCGCCTTGCGCTCGAGATGCATTGCCCGCAGGTGGAAGTGGCGGGACACGCACACAATGTCGCCGACGCGCAGCAATTTTTAGCCAACCAGCAAACGGATATCTTGTTTTTGGATATCCGTCTGCAAAATGAAACCGGTTTCGATCTTTTGAAACGGCTCGCCGGGTATCAGGGCAGCATTATTTTCACCACGGCTTATGATCATTATGGCATTCAGGCCGTCAAGTTTGCCGCAACTGATTACCTGCTCAAACCACTTGATCATCGCGAACTGGTGGAAGCAGTAGGCAAGGCTGTAAACCGAAAAAAGGAGCGCGACCAGAGCACGCAGATCGCCATGCTCATCCAATCGTTCGAAAATATGCCGACGCAACGGCAGAAGAAAATCGCGCTGGCAGAAGCCAATGAGATTCATTATGTGCAGATAGACGACATTGTTTTCTGTAAATCGGACAACAGCTATACCACATTCTATCTTCACGGATCCAAGAAAATCACTGTCAGCAAGCCAATTTCCGAATATGAGACAATCCTGGAACCTTATGGTTTTCTGCGGACGCATCAATCTTACCTGATCAATAAAAACCGGATCGTGTCATTTAAGAAGGAAGATGGCGGATATTTATTAATGGAAGGAAATTTTCAGGCCATTGTGAGCAAACAACGGAGGCATCTTTTAAAAGGGCTTTTCTTATAAAAAGCTACATGTCTTTCCCACGCTTCCAGATAAACCCGTCGATCACATAATGTGTGATCTGCGGAACGGCCAGAAAAGGAACGATCAACGCCAGCGCCGACTTGTCGGCTCCGAGCGGGAAGTGGTAGAAGAGCGAGAAAAGATTGCGGTGCTCCTTCCAGACGGCCCGGTCCCAGAGGCCTTCTTCGAAGTAGGCCAAAAGAAAAATAAGGCCCAGGAACAGCAAAACGCCATATTGCCCGAAGAATATCGGAAGCAGCCTGCCAGATTCCGCGCGGGCTGCTTCTTTTTTACCAAATATCCATATCAGCGCCATGTACGGAATGCCGTGGCTCACGACGTTCAGCAAAGTGAATGCGAGGTCGCCATTGAAATACACAATACCAAAATACCACGACACCAGCGTACCCGTGATAACGGCGATACGGGGGACGTTCAGGGTCCGAAAATGCAGAAAATAGTGTATTTCCTTGATCGTGTAAACGAATAGCATGATGAAGTACAGCGCAGTAGCTATCCATAATGCCGCATGGGAGTTTGAAATAAAAAACTCATGCTCGACGAACCAGTTGAAGCGCCTGTCGCCGGACAAATGCCAGTAGAGCAACGGGTAAATGGTAGCATAGTAAACCGTAAACTGATCGACATACCGGTACCATGCGGGGGTTTTCTCGAAACGGCTGTACAACCGCATGAAACCATATTGCTGCCTTACAAAATGGTACACGGCCAGATAAGCCAGCACCCGCCAAAACCATATTCCATTCACTAAGTAAATCCCCGACCCGATCACCAGCGCCAACACCGGAATGCCGATCAGCAGCGGTTTGAAACGGGCGTAAAGCTGCCGGTTCAGATAGGTGCGGTAAAGGGTGCTGTACACATGGGCGACGTCTATGAGCAATATCAATACTATCCACCAACTGTCGGGTATATCGGCATTGTCCCGGAATATCTGGGGGAAATAAACCACTACCAGCAAGCTCAGAAACGGAGGCGCGAGGATAAAAACAATGTCGGTCAACGGCTTACCCAGCCATGGTTGCCTGGTTTCCATAGTGGTCATGTTTGTTGGAGGATCTTTCTGGCAGCTGCTATTCCCTGATAAAAACCTTCCTCGAATATGCTCACACCGGCGAGGTCGGTATGCGCGAAATGAATGCGCCCCTCAATGCTTTTCGCCAGACTTTGCCTGACGTCTCCATGGATAATGCCCGGCCGGGGTTGCACCATCGCATGCCCCCAAAGCATAATGTCGATCCGTTCAGTATTTTGTCTGATATCAGGATGTACCGGTTGAAGGTCGACCAGGATCTTTTCCGCCCAAGCGGCGTGTTGCGTGCGGTATGCTTCCTTGCGCGCTGTGTCGGGTAATGCGTGTGTGAGCGGGAGGTAATAGGTTAGGTTGCGCCTTTCTTTTAACTGCCGGATTTGTTGATGGGTGGCGTCCACGTAGCCCAGTGAACGGCCTCCGTAAATTACATTATCCCAGCTTGCGGGCTGGCCACCGCGTTCGTGCAGGCTGTTTACGGTGAGGTTGGCGACCATCCATGGAACATATTGAAAATGCCCCTTTACCGTTTTCCCGCGTTCCTCGTCCCTCAATAAACGCGCAGCGACAAACTGGGGCACCGCCATAACGCATTGCCGGGCTTCGAGACCTTTTACCTGTCGGGTAACCACATCCAGGTAGTCTATTTTCACACCGTCGCCGGTAGGTTTGACCGCCGTTGCCAATGCACCGGTAACGAGTTTCCCATCCAGATTTTTTTTCAGTGCCTCAATCAGAAATCCATTCCCCTGTTCCCAGGTAAGCACGTCGTTATAAGCCGCATTTGCCGCCTTACCTTTTCGCGAAGCAAAGTAATGAATGCCCGCCCAGGCGCTCACCACATCGTAAGGTGTCCCGAAGTCGTCGCGGGTACAGTAGTCGACGTACCAGCGGATGTGTTCACTGATCAGGTTCTGGCCGTCCATCCACGCTTTCATCGTCATGCGGTCCAGCACCCGCAGTGATTCGTCCCGGCTCGACGTGTCCACCGGAATGCTGAATGCATCGCGGCCGTCGCTGCCTTTCAACTGTTTGAAATGGGTGATCAGGCTAAAAAACTGTTTGAATACCTGCAATTCGGAAGCATTCAGCCCAAAATTGGGGATCAGTCCCTCCTGCCATTGTCCATTGATATATAACCTTTCCTCGGGTTCATGGCAGAGGTAAAATTCATCGTAAACCGGCAAACCGGCATCGGCATAACCGGTTATAACTTTGGCCTCCTCTAAAAACGAGAGGTATTCGGTGAGGTTATTGTTCGGTACCGGCACGTAATGCGCGCCCCAGGGGTATTTTGAAAAGGCATTGCTCCCCGACGCCGCATTACCGCCTGCCTGTGGTTCCAGATCCAGCACAATTACATCTTTCACGCCCTGTTGCACCAGGTACCGCGCGGCCGAAAGCCCACTCACCCCGGCACCGATTACAACCACGCCGCGTTGTTCATATTCAGCCGGTGCGTTGAACGAATGGTCGCGCAGTAGATGCCCCGTTGCAGCGGACGCTCCTACTATTTCCCCCGGAATAGACTTTTCGCTGGCGCACGCGTGCAGGAGCGGTGCGGCGGCGGCCATTCCAGCCGTGAGTTTAATGAATTCGCTCCTTTTCATTGTTCCAGGTATTTGCCCCACTCCTTCTCAAAATAATTGACCAGCGCCTGATTGTTCAGCTTGTTTACTTCTAACGGTTCATGGGCAAGCATATCGTCCGGGAATTGCAGCATTTGCTCCATTACAGCCCTGCTGATGTACTTTTTCTCGATCGAGAAGGTATCCGGCAACTGATAGGCGCCTGATTTCATCGCCATTACATAACCCCATTCACCGAACGAGGGCACATAGTTGTGGTATGCCACGGTCTGAAAACCCGATGCTTTGAGCGTTTCGCTCACACACCAGAAGCTTTTAGGCGCTACATACGGGGATGTGCTTTGAATAACCGCCACAGCGCCCGGCTTCATAGCGGTTTTCAACAGGCGGTAAAAAGCCGTGGTGTAAAGTTTCCCAACCGAAAATCCGGAAGGGTCCGGAAAGTCGATAACGACGCAGTCGAACTGCTTTTCATTTTCTTTCAACCACATGAATGCGTCGGCATTGATAACGGTCACGCGCGGGTCTCTCAGTGAATGTCTGTTGATTTCCGAAAGAATATGCTGGCCGGTAAAAAGTCTGGTCATCACCGGATCGAGGTCTACAAGCTGCACCGTTTTCACAGATTTGTATTTCAATATTTCCCGCGCTGCCAGGCCATCGCCTCCACCCAGAATGAGCACATTTCGAGGTTCACGCACCGCCGTCATCGCCGGATGTACCAGCGCTTCGTGGTACCTGTATTCGTCCGCGGAGCTGAATTGGAGGTTATTATTGAGATAAAGCCGGAGATCGTGGCGGTTTTTGGTAATCACGATCCGCTGGTAAGGGGTGGATGTAGAATAAACCACCTGATCGTTATAAGCGAGGGTCTCGCTGAAACTCATGATCTGTTCCGAGAAAATGAACGCCACTGTTTCTGCGATCAGGATTAGTATGCCGCCAAAACGGATGGCACCGGCACGCCGTATTTCAACAGCAAAGTAGCGGCATAGGTACAAGCCAACCCCCACGTTTAGCAAACCAAAAAACAGGCTGGTACGGATAAGGCCGAGATATGGAACAAAAACCAGCGGAAAAATCAGTGACGCCAGCAATGCACCAATGTAATCATAAGTAAAAACCCTGCTCACCAGTTCTTTGAACTCGACCTTATCTTTCAAAATGCGGAGCAAAAGTGGTATTTCAATTCCCACCAAAATACCCGTCATCGCCACCAATGCGTATAATATAGGCTGAAAACTGAATGCAAGCGGAAAAACCAGGAACAGGATGATGGCGCTGAAACCGCCCACCAATCCCACCAGCAATTCGATACGGATGAACCACTCGATCAGGTGATCGTTAAAAAACCGCGAGAGGTACGAGCCGATCCCCATCGAAAACAGGTACACCCCGATGATAATGCTGAACTGCGTGACGCTGTCGCCCAGCAGATAGCTCGCCAGCGTCCCTGCTACCAGCTCGTAAATCAAACCGCACGTCGCGATGATGAACACCGCTACGAGCAGCACCCATTGCGCACTGTGCTTTCCCGTTGTACCCTTCATTTACCCGTGGATCGCTGATGCAATGATAATGGCAATCGCCAGCATGAAAAAACCGCCAAATATGGCCAGCGCCACATTTTTGTTTTCCATGATTTCGCGACGCAGGTTGTGCTTGGGGGTGAGTATTTCGATAACGGCGAATGTGATCAGCAGGATCATAATGCCAAGGCCCGAGTACACGAGCGAACTGACGACGTATTGTTGCATCGATATGTGTTTAGGTTAGATTATTACTTATGGCTGCTAATGCCGTAATGCGTCCCCGGACCGCTGGCGTTCCATTGCTCCTGATCTTCGAACGACAATATTCTGGCACCCGAAAGGTTGGCATAGGCCAGCCAGGCCAATAATGCAGCCAGGTAGGCGAAATACCACTTCATCGGTGTAAGCTCTTTTAAAAACTCTTTCATACTCAGAGATTTGTTTCAAAAATTAGAAAACGGACTGTTGCCCCAACGTGTATTCTCGGAATAATACCGCGAGAGCCCCAGCGTCAACGGCCATACCAGGGCCAGGAGCATGACGATCCACATGTTCCTGTACGAAATGGCGTCATGGATAAGTTTCGCACTCACAACGCTTACCTGGGAATACATATTCGAATCGCGGGCGGCTGTCAATTTTAAAAAGTAGGTACCTGCAGGGATTTTGGTAAAATGAATAACGCCGTCATGATCACCTTCCGACCAGTGCTCACCACTCTCGTATCCCGAATAGAACTCCACGCCTTTTTGCATACTGTATTCGCTGCCATCGACCGCATTCACCAGGGTAGCATTGAGTTCTAGCCAGGAATTCTCCACCGGCGACGAAAAATCCAGGTCCAGCGCGCTGCTCCATTTTTCGAGTTCAAATTTTTCTGTGATAAAAGTCTGAGTATTGAGTGAATCGCTGAAAACATAAGTGGAACTAAAAATGACCCGGTTGGTATGCGAACTGCCCGTCAGCATCTGTACCAGTACTACCAGAAGTAGCGCAACAATGCCCGACTTCGCTATCGATTCCGTTTTCATATTCACCCAGGAAGGCTGCGCCGGCGCGATGCCTACCTGCCGCGGAAGCGTCTGGCTGACTTGTGAAGCGATGACTTTCCGGCGAATGTACTTACCTCGAAACCACGAAATCCGCTTCCTGTAATCCTTTTCGATGCTCAATATTTCGGGTGGGGCAATGTAATCCATAGCCTCTGTTTCCTCATGCATGGAAAACACATTGCCGGGAAACTCGCCCAATGCATAGAGGATTCTGAAATGGTATTTTGAAAAACGCCGGAAACTCTGATTATCAAAATCGATTTGATGCATGCGGGCATCCGATGGCGCTGGCGCATTTTTAGTCTCTTTCAGAATCGTCCAATGCCCATCCGACTCGGTCAGAAATGCAAAACCGTGTAATTTGCTAAACAGGGTATACTCTTGCCAATAATCAGCGCGCGAATCGATATCATATTTTTGAACCATGCCTACAAACTGGTAATTTCCACCTTCCAGGGTAATTCGCTCGCCAATGGTGAAGCTAAAATTTTGCGAAGACGTATGCTGGCCGCCATGTGTCGCGTAGTCCTCGCCGGTGAAAGAATGGCGGGTTTCACATTTGTTGCAAACCCAGCTTTGCGCATACGGATACGTGAGTACGTTGTTCGTAGCCGCGCAATTCTGGCAGCTAAATCGCCTTCCCGCCGGTTCGACATCCCGCGTATTGCCGAGAAATAGCATTTCGGGCACTATATCGTGACAGGCAAATACCACAGCCACATCTTCGGCATATGCAACCAGTTCCACACGTTCCGAATCCGAGGATCCTTCAATACTGATGAAGCGATCTGGTAGGTCAGGCACGAACGCATTGCCTTCTACTTCGATCAGCCGGTGTTCGTTTCTTGCGGTGACCCAAAACTCCCGGTCGTCTGGCAGCCGCAGCTTTTGCGCATCCGATCTGAATTTGCGTGCGATGACGGCCTCTTTGAACGGCAAAACTTCGCAGACCGCGTACATTCCGTAACCTTCGGCCAGATGCCGCGTCACGCCGTCGTTGCAATTTAATGTCCAGTAATTGAATACATTATCTTCAAAATGAACCCTTATCCGGCCGGTAACGGTAAATGCCACGTCCTTCCATCTTCCCGTAGTACCCGGCTGGATGATGTCGGTTGGCGCATGGAGCATACGCATGGGCACAGGCACCAGTTCGTCGCCCTGCCGATACCACACTTTCTGGCAGGCACAGGCGGCGAGGTTATTGGAACCCTGAAAATAAACCGGTTTGCCGCAGGAAGGGCAAATCGCTAGTTTGCTAGTCCCTATGCTCATCTGCTGATCTGGTTTTCCAAAACTACTTCCGCCTCGAAATAGGCCCTTATCCGCTCAAAAATTGCTTTAACGGCCCCGTCGTTCACGCGCTGGAAATTGCTCAGGTAAATATCTACATTCACCTTCCCAAACTCGGGCCAGGTGTGTACCGACAAATGGCTTTCGCTCAGACAGACCACGCCAGTAAAGCCGCCTGGCTCGAAATTGTGGTAAATCTCTCCCAGTTTTTGCAGGCTATGTGCAGCGATGAGCTCGTCGGCGAGTTGCTTAAAGCCGGCATAATGGCTCAGTGACGCCGTTTTTTCAGATTGCAGGGTTGCGATGAGGTGTAATCCGGGTGTATAAGTTTCCAATAGCGTCGGGGATGGTAGCAGGCAATTTTATGAAAAAACGCGTAATGAGCAAGCGTCTAATTATTTGAATGGTTACATCATAAAATCCAGCGGATGGATAGCCTGATATGCGACGGTGCCACTATGGTAATCAAGCCGATTTTCCCCCACGTAAACGGTCGAACATCGTCAATGGTTACGCAAATTCGATTGCAGAAAATCGTACAAACCATCGCCCCGTAAATTCAATGCAAGAATTTTACCTTCCGGATCGAGCAGCATATTGAAAGGAATACTGCTAATCGCATATTGTTTGGCTACGGCATTGTTCCAGTATTTCATATCCCCGACATGTGCCCAGCGCAGGTTGTCCTGTGCGATGGCTTTTAGCCACAGCGACTTACTTTTGTCGAGGGAAACGGAAAGAATGGTGAAGTTTCTACTGTGAAAATCCTGATAGGCCTTTACAAGGAACGGGCTTTCCTCCCGGCAAGGGCCACACCAGCTTGCCCAGAAATCGACCAAAACATATTGACCTCTAAACGAGGAAAGTTTGATGGGCCGTCCGGTGGTATCGGGTTGCTCGAAATCCATGGCAGGTTGGCCAATCACTGTTTTCCCGGCAGTCATCCATTCCCCCCTGAAAAACCTGACCTGCTCGGAAGTTCTGATCGGCGATGCTTCGTAGCGCTTTAAAAGCGAGTCGGCAATAGCGAGGTCCGACGCCTGGTGGCTGGCAATGTAGTTTCCAACCTGGTTCACCGACGCCGTCGACAGTGGGTATTGCTTCATTAATGCCAAAATCGCCTGCCTTTCCTTCGTGGCCAGCAGCTTCGTCTGATTTTTCACAATGCGCAATGCCGCAGTATCGCCTTTGGTGCGGGCATTTATTTCCTGCTGCGCCAGTGTGTTGAAATCGAAACTGTGATAAGCTTCGTCATATTTCTGCCGAATGGCCTCCTCGGTCGAGCCGGTCACGGAAGCGGCGTAAAGCGAGTCGGCCGTACCTTCAATTTCCATGGTGGTGTTTTCAATGTAAAAGCCAATGCCTTGCTCACCGATTTGGAGAGAATAATAGGTTGGTTCGGAAACGGATCCACGAAAAACAAATTTTCCTGATGCATCCGCTTTGGTCGAGTCGACGCGGTTTTCTGTTTTATAAAAGGCCCGCTCGTAGAGGTAAATTTTCTTACCGGCGGATTTGGTCAGCTGGCCCGACAATACAAAGCCATTTTGGGTTTTTCGGGACACCTGCGCGTGAACGCAGTTGAAAATAAAACAGAAACTGATAATGATGAATGGGTAAGTCCTCACTTGTCGCGCTGTAAAGTTCAATGCAATAAGATACCTATTAATGGCAGATTGTGTTGCCACGACCTGACTGAGAACGTCTGAATGTCTCATCAAGTTTTACAAATCGTTTACATTCTTTTACCAAAGCTTCGGGTACAGGTACGCACGCTCTGGTTAGGTTTGGCCAAACTAAACGCTTTCATATGTCCCAGGCAACAACTACCCGATTTAAACTACCATTTTACCTACTGGCACTGCTCGCTTCGTTGTCGGGCTGTTCAACCGGCCGAACGAAAAAAGCGCCTTCGGGCTTTGAATACCGCATCTTAGCCAAAGGGCACGGACCTGGTGCGAAAGTCGGGCAGGAAATTTTGCTTTTGGAAACAACCCGTTACCGCAACGGGACAGTCTTGTATTCCAATGAACAAAGTGCCAATCCGGTGAAAGTGCTGATCGGCGGAAATCAGGCTACCCAGGCGGTAGACGAAGCACTCGTAGGTATGAAAACCGGTGAAATAAAAGAAATTACTGCACCACCGCATTTGGTAAAAAGATCGGGCTATCCGCCGAATGTCAGCCCGGATTCGACATTGGTGATAAAGCTGATCTTGCACAAAATACTATAAAAAAAGCGCGGCAGTTACCTGTCGCGCCCTTTCCCAAAGCAAAATTACTTCACCGCAGCACCTTCTGTCAACTTCACTTTTACAGAAGTATAATATAAGGTTGTAGTCGCTTCGAAGCCAGAATCGGTTCCGAAAATGAGCCATAGGGTACCGTTTGCGTCAGTCTTTCCTTTGAACTCTCCGGTTTTGGTGAGCAACTTGTAACCAACCTTGTCGGTACCGTTGCCAATGTCTCCAATGACCTTCATGTCCTTGCCGTCGGCCTTCTGCTGGATCTTGTCGATGTTCATACGATAATGATCCAGGTTATCAACCGTTGTTTTTGGCTCAACAGGCACCGCGCCGATTCCTACGCTTACCGAGTTGGGTGCCCCGCCTACGCCTGACCAACCGGTCGAAGGCACATCAGAAGCGAATTCCAATGTAAATGCCGCACTGTATTCGGTGTTGGGTTTCAGACCGCCCATTTTCTTTTTGAAATACATAAACAGGTCGTCGCTGTGATTGTTGCCAGAAATTCGGAACCCCTTTTTCTGGGTATCCAGCGGCGCTGGCAGGTTTGCGATGCCTTCTTCGAGTTTCCAGTCGGACTCCATCTTCACAGGATGATCGGCAAAACCGGCTGTCCACCCCTTCTTGTCACCGTTGAACTGGTCGTTGAGCTCCAACTGCGGTGGCAGCACGACGTCGTTGTCGTCTTCACTACAAGAGAGAAACAGGAACGGCAGTCCGAGTAATAGGATTAACTTTTTCATGAGTTTTTATTTGGTTTCAAAATCAACTTATTGATGCAAAACCGCATTGCTTTGGTTGGAAAGCGTGATGTAAAAGTTATTCCTGCCCGGTGCTGCCGGTCTGAGAATGAACGACCTACGCTGACATTTTTTTTGCGGCATCTTTCATCAAAGTCTAAAACGGATACAGCACCTACACGCACGTGAACATATAGAATGGGGATCAACGCGGTGATAATGATACGTTTAGAAAAGAAAATATCGACAGAAAGATTCAAGTTTGAGATTAGGAACACGAGATGAAAGCGATTATATTTTAATTAATTATTACTTATAATATAATTTCTCAATCCATTGAAAGGCCCCATTACCATCAGACAAATGCAGCTGTCCGACATTCCATTTGGAATGCATCTCGTGCAGCAAGCCGGCTGGAACCAGCTCGAAGCCGACTGGCACCGTGCGCTTACCCTCCATCCTGAAGGCTGCTTTCTGGCCGAGCAGAACGGCTTACCAGCTGGAACGATTACTACCTGCTGTTTCGACGTCGTAGCATGGATCGCCATGGTACTCGTGGACACTGCGGCGCGCAACCAGGGTATCGGACAAAAGCTAATGGAACATGCAATGGATCATCTCGACAGCCTCAAAATCGAAAGCCAGCGTCTCGACGCGACCATGTTAGGGAAAGGTCTTTATGAAAAATTGGGGTTTAAACAAGAATACGAAGTAGTGCGCATGAAAGGAATAGCCAAGGCTACCGGAAGTGCTAGCGACGAAGCCATGCGCTGGGCACCGAATACCCCGGCCTCGCCCCTATTCGCGCTGGATTTTCGCGTCACTGCCACCCGCCGCGAGACATTCCTGCACTCGCTCGTACAGGCTAATAGCTTCTACTATTCGCTTTTAGAAGACGGCCTGGCATACGCCGGGTCACGCAAGGGACGGACCGCGGTACAGATCGGCCCGGCCGTTGCTTCCACACCGGAGGCCGGGCGGCAACTTTGCGACGCTATGCTCCACCATTTCAATGGGCTCCCCGTTTATGTGGACATTCCGGTTGCAAACAAAGCGGCATTACGCTGGGCAAAATCGAATGGGCTCGAAGAACAGCGCCGGTTTATAAGGATGTACAAAGGTAAAAAGCTAAATGACTTTCCCGAATTGCTTTGGGCCAGTTCCGGGCCGGAAAAGGGGTAAAACGAATATCTTCAAAAGTATTATAAACATTGTTATTAATTCATTCAAACCGTTTGATAACATTTCCCTTTTTATTGAAAAAGAGACAAAATTTACTCGTGGCAATTCACTTACTTTAATCAATTCAATGTTTATTTGTTGGACGCAAATTCATGTGATATATTGCCTATGTTGAAATATATACCCTCTATCCAAGTGCTAACTCTTCATCCTACCAGCATGACGTTCATGTCGTTGCGCACTTATCGCTCGGTGTGCACGTTAGTTATATTTCTGCTTATCAGTAGGTTATCTTACAGTCAAAATTTCTACGCCGTTCTAGTTGCCGACACCAAAGACCCCTCCCTGGGTGTCAGTTGTGAAAAAGACATGGAAGAAATGTCGGGCACATTGCGGACCATTTCTAACAAAATCAAATACAATTACCAGGAAGTCATTTGCATTCAGGACAAATTTGGCAAAAACGGCATCCAGGAGGCCATTTTAAAAATACAATGCCAACCGGAAGACATTATTTTTTTCTATTATACAGGACACGGAATCAATACCACCACTGAAACAAGCAACTTCCCTATTCTTTATCTCAAGGATGAAAACCTGGAACTGGAAACGGTTCACAGGCTTTTGAAAGAAAAAAAGCCACGTTTTTGCCTGACCCTAGGCGATTGCTGTAACAACCTCTTCTCTGAAACGCGCAGCATGCGGTCAGCAACACCGGTGTTGAAAGGGATCACTGTGACACAGGACAGCCTGATCCTTCACAAACTTTTCGTGGAAGCCAATGGCGATCTGCTTATTAGCAGCTCAAAAAAGGGGGAGCGGGCTACCGCGCACCCCAACGACGGCAGCTTTTACACCAACACCTGGAAGCAGGCGCTGGCTTACGCTGAAAATCACAATACCCATGTATCCTGGGAAACGTTGCTGACCGACGCCGAAAATCGCTTGCAGGAAAGCCTGAAAAGTTTCCCCGACTCGCTAAAACACCATTCGCAGTGGGTGCGCAGCTTTCCTGAAACGGTGTTGCCCTGCCCACAAGCCAGTTTCACGGAAATCAACCGTTTTCTAAACGTTCTGGCGGATGAAAAGCTGAGTTTCAATGAACGTAATAAGTTGCGGACGCTCGGTCAGAAAGTTTTTTTCAATCTGGCCGCGCAAGTGAGTATCTACATGAGCGATCCTGAAAAACCGGTGGAAACCCAGCCGATCGACCACTTTCTGAAGCGGGTCGTGAACACCGCACCGCTGATCGACGAATTCAACTTCGTTGAGCGACTTTCTACGCTCGGACAAGGATGCACCTATGACCTGGTGACACTGCAGGAGATCAGGAAGAAGCAGTAAGCCAATTATCCGAATAAGATCATGATGAAATATGTTTACCTCCTCCTAACTCTATTTGCCGGTGCTGGGCAGTTATCCGCACAACCCGACATGAACGAAAAACGGCTGGAAGAATTCCGGAAACTCACAAACCAGCGCGTGAACGACCTGCAACTTTACATTTCGCTTATCGGAGACAAAAGTCTCTCCCTCGCACAACGTGAGCAGGCCGTGGAACTAGCTGTAAGCCTTTTTGAGAAGGATTATTTGCTAAATGGCAAAAGACGCTCGCCTTATGTGCAGGTATCACGGAGGAATGGAAAAATATCTTCGGTCCCGGTGCGGATTTATTTTAAAAACCTGATGAACGTAAAGTTCGACAAGGTAGAGATCACTTATTATGACGCTGCCGTGGTTTCGGAATTCGAGAAAGGTACTGACGGCAACTATCACGCTACCGCCACTTATTATCAGCAATTTAAGGGAATGGATGCGAAAGGTAATCTCGTGTATGGCAGTCGCGACCGCAAGGATATCCGCGTGACAGCCCAAAGCGCAGCGGTGTACGCGCAGGCTGGCAAGGAAGATATGAAGATATTCTTCGGCGATATCACCGTGAAAGACACTGTCCCTATCCCAGGTTTCCCATGAGGACCGGTATGAAGAAGGGCTGGCTCCTGGTATGCCTCATTGCCTGCTTGCAAGCAAATGCCCAGGTAGTGTTGCCGCTGGGCGATACCGTGAACCACCGCAAAACCTCGAAACGTGCGCCAGAACCTTTCATGACCAGGCAGATCAAACATATAAGTGAATTCATAGATCGGTTTAACAAGGCTGCGTTGTTGACAGATGGCAGGGAAATGGCACTGCTGGCGCTATTCGATGAAGATGACAAAAGGCTGGCGCAAAAAGGGCGCGCGTCTCATCCCTATACCAATCAGGTAAATGCATTCATTCGAGCAAGCGACACAGGAACTTTCAAAATCTCCAAACGGGGCATAGCGCATGCTGTAATAGGCATCCTCATGGCTTATAAGGATTTACAGGACACCTTAATTGTCCATCTAAAAAAAGATTACACGGCCGACAGCGCTGCATTCTGGCATGTTGTGAAAGTCGATAAACTGAAAACCCTGGCAAAAGAGAAGGTAGAAACACGTCAGGTTGCCGATGCGCGAAGTGAAGTAGCACTTCCGCCCAACTCCAACGAGGTGAGTTTCCTGCCGTTTTTGCGTGGCTTGCACGATTATCAGAGCCTGGTGCCTTTCACGCATTGCCGGGATTGTCTCGACGATGCATGGTGGCAGGTCGAGAATGCTTTGCGGGACGGCGGTCTGATACCCCAAGCAGTAGTTTTCAACAGGATCTTCCTGAAAGCAGCCAACTGGGAAATAGAACTTGGCGAGTTTATTAGGGAAAAAGAAAATTCGGGCTGGCTAATCAGCAATATCACTGAAAACTAATCGATTAGAATCTCAGATGAAATATGTATACTAAAAATGCACTGACAGGTGATAAGGATTTGAGTAGCCCGGGGATTAAATACTAAATATTCTCCGGGAAACTACATTGAAACCTAAAAAATAAGCTGATGAAAAACGTTCCGCTGCCTAACTTGAAGTTCAGAGCTCTGTTTGTAACTGTGGTAGTCGCAAGCTGGTCAATGTGCGCGATGCAGGCTGCCGCTGGTTCACTGTTGGACCTTTCGGCCAAAGCCAAAATAGACACGGCGCTGGGCTTCATCGGCAAACTGCAACACCGGATTCCCGACAACGAATTTATCCGGCTTCGCGACCAGAGCGATTCGCTTTTCACAACAAGCGGATACATTAACCTCGAAACAGTCGACGGCCAGCATTTACGTATGACGAAAGGCGAGTTCCTTACCCGCGCACGGGACCGTCAGGCGGCATACAAGTTCAAAAAAGCTACTTTGGTGCTCAACGACCAACTCCGGAAAGGCCCTAACGATCGATGGTATTGCCGCAGCACCACGTTTCACGAAGTCAGCCGCTTCGACGGCGAACACCCTATCCCCGAAAAAGTAACATCGGTCAAACGAAAACCCATTCGGACTCAAACGCCTGGGCAAAGCCAAAGTTACTGGCAGATCATTGAGCTTACATTAACAGAAAAACAATCTGACTAAATCATTATCTACCATAATTCAAGCTTCCGCAAATGAGATCCTCCATTAAAATCGCCACGTTGTCCCTGTTTGTATGGGCCGCTATTTTCCCGGTGTCCAAGTCTCTCGCGCAAAACCGGCGGATGGGCCTGAAAATGGACGACGCCAAATACCTTCGCCTGCCCCGCAAATCCGCTAACGTTAAACTGAAAGGCGTCATGCCGACTTCATACAATATCCGCGAATACCTGCCCGAAATCGCCGATCAAGGCCAGGACGGAACTTGCGTGGGATGGGCGGCGGCCTACTATATGCGTACCGCGATGGAAGCCGCCAAGCTCGGAATCGGTAACCAGCCCGCAAAAATAGCAGCTAATACATTCTCTCCCAGCTGGTTGTATGGAGAAGTCAAATCGGCGTTGGAAGATGGATGTGTTGAAGGTGTGTTCCTGGAAGATGCACTGGAAGTGATGAAGACAAAAGGTGCCGCGCTTTTGAGCTGCGCTCCCGTAAATTGCGACACGAGCTACGATCAATGCGACGAAAAGGCGGCCAACTACAAGATTGCCGACTATGCCACGCTCTTTAATCCCAAAGATAGGGATACCACGCCCGAGCTCCGCATTAATGCCATTAAGTCTGCGCTTGTCGAAGGCAAAAATGCCGTGCTGATCGGTATGATGGTGCCATTGTCGTTCATCGAGGAAGCGACCGAGAACTGGCAGGCTGCCCCGGGCGAGAGCGTCGACAATACGGCCGGCGGTCATGCCATGGCTGTGGTGGGTTACGATGATAACATTAATGGCGGATCCTTTCTGATCGTCAATAGTTGGGGAAAAACGTGGGGCAGCAATGGCTATACCTGGGCCAAATACGCCGACCTGGTACGCTTCACGCGGAATGCCTACCAAATTTACCCCGAACCGGCTGCCAAGCCCAAGCCACAAACGGTAACGCTAAAAGGCAATGTCGATTTCATGATCGGCAGCGGCGAAATGGCTGTGCACTCGACGCTCTATAAGGGCATCCAGGTAACCCCCGACCAGCCCGGTAGTAAAGCCGAAATGATAACCTACAACATGAGCCAGCCTTACAATTCGGGAACACGGTTCAAAATGGTGATCAACAACAGCAAGCAATCGTATGTTTACATCCTCGGTTCCGACAAAGAGAATCGGGTGTCGTCACTATTCCCTTTCAATTCCGAAGATGTAATCACAAGCGCGGTAGCGCCAGCCAACAGCAGTATACTGATGCCATCTGTGAACAGCTCATTCACACTTGACGATGTAAAGGGCGAAGACTACTTTGTCGTATTCATTTCCCAAAATGAGCTTAATCTCGAAGAACTGGCGAAAAAGGTCAAAAACGCCGAAGGAACAATCGTCCAGAAAGCCTATGCCGCACTAGGTGAAGAATTTATTACACCTAAGGAAATCGCCTATGACCAGGGAAAAATCTCCTACGAAGTAAAAGGCGATCCAAAAGGCAGCGTCGTGCCTATTCTTGTGAAAATCGTACATCAATAGCAAAGACACTAAAACCATTCCTAATCTAAATTGATTGTATTTTCAGCTGGTTTGCTTACAATTAATTATTTTTAAATCAAATTGTAACCATCAACCCTCTTCGTTTTGGACAAGTCATTCTCAATCAGTCAAAGTTCGGGCAAAAAATGTGGTCTTGGGAAAATAGCTTCCCTGCGGAAAAACTTGATTGCGCCCGTTTTGATTGCGCTTATTTGTTTATTTCTTTCACCGGTAGCAAATGCGCAGGATAAGATCATTCAAAAAGACGGAAAGGAAATCAAAGCAAAAGTGCTGGGGACGGATTCCAATTATATTCGTTATAAAAGATCTGACAACCCCAATGGGCCCGATTATTTCCTTTTCAGATCGGATGTGTTAAAAATCGAATATGAAAACGGGAATGTCGAACCAAAAAAAGAAACAAACAAAGTGGTTCCTGAGCCGACTGTAGCTTCCGATCTGCAAATTTTGGAAAGCAAGGCTTCCCAATATAAAAAACGAGGCACCATTTTACTGGGCGTAGGGACGTTGGCCATTGTCGCCGGCGCTGCCACGCTGATCAAGTTGAACGGAGACTACAGCACATACAAAAGCCAGATACAAAAAACGAACGATGACTATACCAAATGGTACCAGGTGAATTATGTCACCTCGCCGCCCGAGGGTGACCTGCAAAAGCAGGAAAGCTTCGCGGGCTTTGCTTCGCCTGGTATTTATGCAGGCGCAGCCGCTGTCATCGGAGGTATCGCATTGGATCTGATAGGCCTTAAAAATGTGCAATTAGCGAAAAAGGCCCGTACAGAATGGGCCCGAAAGAAGAAGGAACTGTCATTCCAGCCATATTACGAATCCTTGGGAAATGCGGCCGGTTTACGGATCGCACTTTCGTTTTAGAAACTCTCCTTTATTCTCTTTACACCGTTTATGAAGCACATTTTTACACTCATTGCAATTCTCTCCACCGCCTATGCCCATGTTCCTGTGCATGCCGGAGGAAAAAATGCCGCAGACACGCTTTACCTGCGAAACCGGGAAAAGAAGGTCGTCGAAATTAGAGAGGTATATCCCGATCAGGTAAAATACAAATCAGCGAATGGTAAAAACCTGATTTCATTGCCCATCAAAGACATTGCCGAGATTGTTTATAATAATGGTGTCAGGGATTTTTTCAATCCATTCAATGCAGGTGGAAAACCGGAAATCAAATGGCTAACGGACGTCTCATACACCGACAAGCCGGACTTACGGCTGAACGCCTGCATCGTCAATGTGGCTGAAAAAGTGCAGGTGGAAGTCAACGGTACACTTACCTCTGTTGCAACACGCTCGTTCAAAACGCTCCCCGCCAAGGACGCAGGTTGCATTGGGGGTGTGTCCATTTTCCAGCAGGTTATATTGAAAGAAGGTAAAAATACGGTCAGGCTGATCGCGAGCAATGGGTCCGGCTCGGCCACCTCAGAAACCCTTTCTATTCTATACGAAAAAGCGAAAAAACGCATTGCCCTGGTGATTGGTAATTCGAAATATCAGTCGGCTAGTAAGCTACAAAACCCTGAAAATGATGCCAAAGCCATCTCTCAAAAATTGACAAACCTCGGTTTCACCGTCATAGAAAGAATCGATGCCAAGCAGGGGGACCTGCGCGCTGCGGTGGCGCAATTCGGCAGCAGTATTCAGAGTCAGGATTTTGAGGTGGCCTTGTTTTACTACGCAGGCCACGGCATTCAGGTGGCAGGTAAAAATTATCTGATGCCGGTGGACATCAGTCCGCAATCGGAAATGGAATTAAAAGTACTGGCCGTTTCGGCGGACGAAATCCTTGACCAGATGTCGGCAGTTGAAGAAAGCTCCCAGCGCACCAACATCATGATCCTCGACGCTTGTCGCGACAACCCGCTGAGCCGAAGCTGGACGCGTAGCTCCGGCTCGAAAGGACTTGCCAGTATGAGCGCTCCTCCGGGCACGCTTATCACGTTTTCGACGAAACCAGGTTCCACCGCCCAGGACGGTGACGGGAAAAACAGCCCTTACACCTCCGAACTGCTAAAGGCGCTCGATGTACCGGACCTGCGCCTTGAAGACATATTCCGCACGGTTCGCGTACGCGTGATGGAGCTGACCAAACGCCAGCAAATACCCATGGAAAACAGCCTCCTCACACGTGAACTTATCCTGAACCGAACCAAATAAGCCTATTACACCTGGTCTCTATATTACAAAAGCTCATGAAACGGCTATTGTTTGTTATGCTGATTGTCGTTTTTCCCTCGCACTGCGCTCTCGCGCAAGAGCTGAGCACTTATTATAAATTCAAAGCGGCAGACCGTGTAAAGCAAGTGCTGAAAGACTTCGAGTCAGCGTTTGGCCTGCTCACTAATCCCTATATCGTCGATCCGGAAGAGCGCGACGAAGCTACGTACCGTATGCGCGCAAGCCTGCGCGACGACGCCCGATTCGAAAATGACCTGATACCTGACAATAAAGGCACGAAAACCATTGATTTCAATGAATATCAGCGAATTGCGTTTATCAGCTACAAAAAAAACGGGCTGACCTACCACGTCGACTGGGAAGAGGCTGAATTTAAGGCAGTAGCGGATGGATACCTCGTGCTATTTTATGGTTCGAAGTCGCTTTTCGGGAGTTATCAGGGACAGAGACGCCTGCAAATGGAAGCTGTGCCTTGTCGCGCCGGGGTCTTTCTTAAAATGGACGGAAACCGCGTTACAGAAGCCAAAATAGGTTTCATGGACACCGATTTAAAGGAAAAAGGCAAAGGAGCTATCTCCCTTACAGAACAGCGCAATCCACTGGAATTCATCACATTGCCGGAAGTTATCGACAAACTTTCGGAACAAATCGTCCGCTCCATTCCCAAAAACGGGGTTCAGAGGCTGGCCATCGAGGAAATCACCTTTCACGGGCTCGGCGTATCCAATGACTTTTCCAAACAACTCACAGGCACACTGAAATCGGCCCTGACGCGAATGAATGGTAATATTCAGATCGGCCTGAGCACCACACGCAGCCTGGAAACATTGATTAAACTGAAAGGCAGCTATCAGAAAACCGGCAATTTCCTCAAAGTTGGCGTACAGCTTTTTGATGGCTACGATCAGCCCGTCGGCCAGGAGCTCTTCGCTGAAATATTGCTCCTCAACATTCCCAACACCGAAATAGAACCAGCCGAGCACCTGGTACAGGAGGCTCAGCACATACGCGAAATCACAAAAAAAAAGATTGTCGCGGTCGACGAGCCAGTCTCAAAACCGGAAAAACTATTACTCGAACTGAGTACCGATAAAGGCTATGGGCCGCAGTCTTACCGCGAGGGTGATATTATGACGCTGAAAGTACGGGCAAACAAACCTTGCACCGTGCGAATGATTTATCAGGACGCTGCGAAAAACATCCTCCGTCTTCGAAACGACGACTTCACGATCTCAACCGAAACAGTTGATAAATGGATTGAAATCCCCGAAAAATTCGAATGCGCCGGACCTTTCGGATTTGAATTGCTCCTCGCTTATGCAACCGAAAGGAAATTCAAACCAATTGAAAAAACCAGGAAGGAAAACGGGTTTACATTTATCCTGGACGATCTTCAAAATATCGTGAATATTACTTCGGAAAGTGACGACAAGGAAAAGATTTCACAATGCACGATTCCGATTACAACACAAGCAAAAAGAAAGCTTTTTTAAGTATTTGCATAAACGATTTGGCATAAAATTATTTCTATCAGGACATATACAAAAGAGGCTCCTCGGGAAGCCGGTTCTTTTTTGTTTTTTTGTATAAATATCGACCCGAATGACGTCCAAAGATTCCTGCAAACGCTACCGTGATTCCGATTTAGTATTTTACGAAGAATTGCTTCATGAAAAACGCGAAGCTTTTTCGTGCTTGTATTTTCAAACTTATCAGCAATGTATTCCATATGTGCTAAAACGGGGTAGCGATCGGGAGCAGGCGGAGGATCTTTTGCAGGAATGTCTCGCCATTTTTGTGTGCAAAGTCCGGGACGGCAGTTATATGTATCAGGAAGGCACGCGCATTACCACCTATTTCCATCGCATTTATATCAATCAATGGAAAAAAAACCTGGATCAACAGACGCGCCGAGGGGAAATACGGCTGGAAAGGCATTTTTCAACGGCCGATAACGATGAAGAATCTTACAAAGGTGAAACAATCGGAAATACTTTTAAAATTGCAGGGCTCGACGACGATGGTAATGCTTTCGAGGCAGACCTGCCGGACACCATTTTCCAAGCTTACGATGACGACGAGCGCAGTTGGATTTTTAGGAAACTGGACCGGGCATTTCAGCTCCTCGCCGAAGACTGCCGGAAAGTGTTGCGGTGGTTTTACGTCGAAGACCGCTCCCTGCGGGACATCGCGAGTGAACTCGGCATGACCGAAGCCTCCGCGACCGTCAAACGGTTCAAGTGCGCAAAATACCTGAAAGAGAAATTTCATTTGTAGTGATAAGATTTGGCGAAAACGCGTATCAATTGTTAAAGTATAACCAGCGAATCACAAATTGAACATATGGAATTATCGGAAGAAACCTTTGACCAGATCCACCAGTATCTGAGCGGCCAGGGAAGTCCGGCGCAACGGGCAGATTTTGAGAAAAGGATACAGACGGAGAGTGATCTTGCGAATGAACTAGCAACGCAGCGCCGCATTCGCAACGGCTTGAAAGCGAACGAATATAGGGCACTTTTTAAAGACATACATGCACAACTACAAAGTGAAGGTTCCTTACCTGCAAGCGATGCAGACAATGAAACGGGCAATTCGAAAGTACTGCCATTATCCCCCAAAAGTGCTTCCAGGCTGGAAAGGCACTGGTCTTACCTGGCTGCGGCTGCAAGCGTCGTGATCGGCATTGGAATTGTCTGGTATGTCAATTTTGCACCTAAAAACACACAGGTAGCATCCGACACTCCATCTACGGAAACACCTGTCGTACCCGATACGACGAACAGCACTAAGCCAATAGCGGTGCCGGATACGGCCAAACCCAATGTTCCCGTGCAAAAACCGGTCGAACCTGCGCCTGCTAGCATTGACCCCGCCAAATTCTTTGCCACTTATTTTAATGCGGAAGTAGCATTGGAAAGTCCGTTCTCGAAAGAGAGGCTGGGTATAAGCCCGTCCGCATTGGCACAATGGCGTGCCGACACGGCGCATATACGGCAGGGAATCCGTTATCTTGCCCTGCGTGAGACCGTGTCGGCTTTACAGGAATTCCAACAACTTGAAAGTAGCCGGTTTGCAGAAACCAAAAGTGTTGCCGGTTGGTATATGGCACTGGTCTATTTACAACAGAATGATATGAAAAAATGCAAAGAACAGCTGCAAAACGTAATCTCAGATCCTGAAAGTCCATATAGCAAACGAGCGAAGGAGTTGCTCACCAACATCCAATAATTTTATCTCACCTCTCTGTTGATAGTTAAGTTAATGAAGAAAATTTTTACTTACATTTTGCTCGCGTCGGTTGCCATTGCCTGCCACATCGAAATGCCGCAAAAACCGCTTGCGAGATTTAAGTTCACACCTGAAAACGGATGTCAGGCTCCTTGCAATGTAACCTTCACCAGCGAGTCGGAGAATGCAGCCGGCCTCCAATGGGATTTTAACGACGGAAGTGCGTTGCAAACCGGTAATCCCGTTGTTCATGAGTTTAAAGCAGGCAAAACCTACGAGGTGAAGCTCATTATAAGAGGGGTAGATGGTGGAAGTAGCGGTGAAACGCGATCGGTAAAAATCGATGCGGCAGCCGCATCCGCACCAGAAGCAGATTTCAAATACACGATAACCAATGACAGCATCGCACCCGCGACAGTGACATTTAACAACCAGTCAAAGAACGCGACACGCTATGAGTGGAATTTCGGAGACCCCGGTTCGACCTCTAACACCAGCACAGAAACAAACCCAAACCACATTTACGCCAACCCCGGGACATACGAGGTGACACTGATTGCCTATAACGGGGATCAGGTTGCGAACACCAAGAAGTTCACCATTGTAGTCAAAGCCCCAGCACAGAGCGTCGATGCGATCAGCATTTCGGGCGGAGATAATTTTACGACTGATATCGCTGTCGATGGGAACGGCAACATTTATGTATGTGGCACGGCTGCAGGTACGGTCAACTTTGGCAATGGCATTACGAGGCCGTCGGCCTCCGGTTCAACGGATTTCTTTGTAGCCAAATATAATAGCGCATTCCAGTGCCAATGGGCTTACATGAAGGGAAGCGGCGGCGAAGACCACGTAAACGGGCTTACGTTGGACGCCAATAACAATGTATACGTCACCGGCTTCATCAAGGGCTCCATTCCAGGCGAAATTACCTCGGTAAAAGGTAACGAAGATGGCTTCATCCTGAAACTCGGCGGTGCGGCGGGTGATCGTCAGTGGGTTAAGACCTTTGGCGGTCCGGCGAAAGACCTCGGACGTTCGCTTGTTTACTCTTCAACCAACGATAGGATCTATCTCACGGGTTATGTGACAGGCAACGCCCAAACTTCCAACATCGATCTCAATGGCACTACAGTTCCCGCCGACGGAGCGGACGGATTTCTGGTATTAGTGAACCCCTCCACAGGTGATTTTGGGACACCCACAGTTTTTGGAGGTCCGGGAGATCAGCTCCCGGAGGCCATTACAGCCGATAGCGACGGAAATGTTTACATGACCGGTGCATTTCTTGAAGGAATAACTTTGCCTGGTATTGCTCAAAGAGTTACATCGGCTGGCGGATCCGATGTTTTTGTCTCTAAATGGACGCCAAATCCCGGCCAGTTTCAATGGGCCCGACGCGCAGCTTCTACGGGTCATGATTACTCCTACGACATTGTTGTTGATGGTTCGAAGAACGTGTATGTCACGGGTATGCATGTAAGCCCGCTAAATGAATTAGGCTTACCGACCTCCCCATTTGAAAACGTTTTCCTGGGCAAGTGGAACGCCAATGGCACGGTTCAGAAAGGTCAGCACGGATTTAACGATAACAAACCGGATTATCATGGCGGTATTGCGCTGAATGGTAACTACATCTTAATCGCCGGATCATTTGAGGACACCGGCCGTTTTCCAATGTCATCCGACAGCCAGCAGATCGGGACCGGAAATCTCGATATGTTAATCGCGCAAGTTGACCAAACCGAACTCAGTGCAGCAGGCTTCATCACTTCGGGCGGCGGTAGTGAGGAAGACCGGGTAAACCGCATCTTCGTGGCAGGAGGCTATGTTTACGCCACGGGCTGGATAAAGGGAAACGCTATTTTTAACAATGTCCCTTTAAGCGGCGTTAGCGGGGTACGAAGCACTTTCATAGTCCGTTACAAACTGTAAAACATACCTTTTCAATGAAATGAAAAAAGAGCAGGCGAAGCCGTCTGCTCTTTTGTTTTTGGATGTGAAGCCGTTGCTTACACTTGACAATGCGAAGACGAATGATTTGTCTTTTTGTTACAATCCGGTTTATTTCAAAGTACATTGTCCCCGTTTGATCGGTCGGGTCGTCATTAGGGTAAATCAAACCAATGTAAATCATGAAAGAATTCGCATTAATCTTCCGGCTCAACAACCAGACAGAGTTCCAGCCTACGCCTGAGCAAATACAGGAGCGCATGAGCTGGCTCGCGGGGATCGCGGCGCAAAATAAGCTCGCCGACAAGGGTAATACGCTGTCGAACGAAAGCGCTAAAACGGTTTATGCCGATCATGTAGTCACCGACGGCCCTTTTACAGAAATTAAGGAGTTCGTCAGCGGTTACGTGATCGTCAGGACCGACACGATCGAAGAAGCCGTGGAGCTCGCCAAAGCGAACCCGATCTTCAAAATCGGCGGTAATATCGAGGTCAGGGAAATTGTTCAACGCAAATAAATTGAAAATGGCTGAAAACCCGGAAACGTTGGACGGCGATATTTTGCCCGGACTTTTCAGAAGGGAATACACCAAAATGACGGCGGTATTGTGCCGTCATTTTGGGTTAAAGCATATTGAAACAGCGGAAGAAATCGTCAGTGAAACGTTTCTGAAAGCGACCGAAACGTGGCAAACGCAGGGGATTCCTGAAAATCCGACGGCATGGCTTTACATCGTAGCCAGAAATAAGGTCAAGGATCATCTGAAACATTTACAGGTCTTCGAAAAACAGGTTTACCCCGCATTGTCCCTCAATTCTGGCCATTCGGAGCCAGATTTTGACTTCGACAACGAAACAATGGCCGATAGCCAGCTCGCCATGATTTTCGGGGTTTGTAATCCTGCCAATTCTGCTGAGAGCCAGATCAGCCTCGCATTGCAAATCCTTTGTGGTTTTAGCGTAGCCGAAATAGCAGATGCTTTTCTGTCAAAACCTGAAACCATCAAGAAACGTCTTTTGCGTGCGCGTGCCAACCTGCGGAATGATCAATTCCAGATCGGGCCATTACTACCGGCTGATGTGTATGCCAGGCGGGATGTCGTGCTACGTACGCTCTACCTGCTATTCAATGAAGGTTATTTTTCCAAATCGGGGAATTTTCTCATCCGCAAAGACCTTTGCGCCGAGGCCATGCGGCTGACGCTCATGCTGACTGAAAATCCCCTAACAAATGCGCGGCAGGTGGAAGCTTTGCTGGCATTAATGTGCTACCAAAGTTCCAGGTTCGACGCCCGTTTAAATGATTCGGGACAAACGATCCTTTTTGAAGATCAGGATCAAGGCCTTTGGGATAAAACGCTGATCGACCGGGGCAATTATTATCTGGTGAATGCCTGTTCGGGGAATATGGTTTCCAAATACCACATCGAGGCGGGTATCGCTTACTGGCACACAACCCCGCCCGGAACTGAGAAATGGGCGCATATCCTGCACCTTTATAACCAACTGATCGTGATCGAATATTCGCCCGCAACGGCGCTTAACCGCACTTTCGCCTTCGCCAAGGTACACGGTAATGAAAGCGGATTACAAGAGGCTGAGAAGCTCGGGCTGGACAATAACTGTTATTACCACTCCCTCCTCGCCTACCTTTATTCCCCGGTTTCCGTTGAACAAGCTGCCCGACACTATCGCCGGGCGATCGAACTTTCCACATCACCAACAGAAAAGCGCACCCTCGAACGCGAGCATACCAGGCTAGCGGACGTTTAATCGGCAAATTTCATTTCCAGCACGCTGTCGATCACTTCGTCCAGTGCTTCATTCAACGCCTTAGGCGATTCGAGCATCGGGTAATGGCAGGTTCCTGCGATTTCGATCAATTTGTAACCGTTCCCGGCGTGCGCTTTCAGCGCCTCAACATTGGTGGGATAGTAATTGACATTAATCAGGTTCATCCTGGGTCTTAACAAAGGCATGGATTGCTGTTCAATGCGGTACATTTCGAAGAATTGCGGCAATGTCTGCTGCCCCATCGGTTCGTACGAATTACGGTAGGCGGCCACGATTTTGTCGGTTATCCATCCCGGGGTTTCGGGCGTGAGCAATACCATCCTTGCATAATGCTCATTGGTATCGGCATAGGCCTTTTTGGAACTTTCAATGATTTCTTCGACCTGGCTCTCATATTCGGCAGGAAGTGGTGTGGCGAGATTTTTAAAATTATCGACACCTATAAAACCGATGATCGGATCAGGATGACGGCTTGCCGCTATCAAAGCCAGATTTCCCCCTAACGAATGACCGACAAGGATCACGTTTTCAAGCCGCAATTCCTTGATCAGGGTCACCACATCCTCGGCCATGCCTTCCAACGTCCATTCCCCGCGGTTCGTGCCCGATTCGCCGTGCCCGGCCAGGTCCATGGTTACTACCTGGTATTTTTCCTTGAAAAACGAAACCTGTTGTTTCCAGTAAGTCTGGTCGATGAAAGAGCCGTGGAGAAAAAGTAATGTAGCAGGGCCGGTACCGTAGATGTTGTAGCTGATGGGGGTTCCATTGCTGATGATCGTTTTCATATTGCCGTTCGGGTTGAAGTGAATATTAATTTACTCCAAAGAAACCGCGCCCGAATGACAACGTATTGTCAGTAATCGTTTTGATGTTAAAAAAATATGTTGCACGTCGCGATAGTGCATTGATTTGTTGTTTGCTACCAATATTACATCGCCAATGCCATTTGATGTTTCCGATATTACGTGCTTAGCGTAACAACAACGAAGTGCATTCTCCCTGCTATAAAATCTTCATAAACGCTACGAGTGCCTTTTTCTCAGAAGCTGTCAGGTCTAGTTTGTCGAATGGCAACGTTTGATTTTCCAGATTAAAACCCAATCCATTGCCGCCACCCCGATCATAAAAATCAACCACTTCTTCCAAAGTCTTGAAAACACCATTATGCATATAGGGTGCGGTGAGGGCGATATGCCGGACGGTCGGCGTTTTGAATGCGTAACGATGCGGCTCCCGTTTGGTGAGCACAAATTTGCCGACATCCGGGTCCACGATCTTGCCTTCGGCTGTGGCGGGCGTCCCTAGCACCTCGCTTTCCGTTTCCAGGTAAGCAGGCGGGACAGTGCCATTGAACAAGGGAAAGAAGTGGCAGGTAGCACATTTAGCCTTCCCCATAAACAGATTAAAACCCGATTTCTCCTCCGCAGTAAGGGTCGCTTCGGAGCCGCGGAAATGACGGTCCAGGCGGGAGTCGAGGGATGAAAGCGAGCGAATGTAGCTGGCAATGGCGTTTTTGAGGTTGCTTTCGGTGACGCCGTCGGTATAGGCCTCGTCAAAAAGTTTGCGCGACTCGGGTTGCTTTTGAAGTGCTGCGACTGCATCGGGCAGCGAGCCATGCATTTCTTCCGGATTGCGGATCACGTCGCTGGCCTGGTCTTCGAGGAAAGTTACGCGTGAATCGGCAAACTGAACGGCCTGGAAAGATGCGTTCAGAAGCGTCGGCGCATTACGGCTGATACGCATGCCATTGAAACCGATCGCAAAACTTTTCGTCTCGCCGTCGGTAAAAGCCTTGTCGGGTTGATGGCAGGTAGCGCACGTACGGCCCGAATTATTGGATAATATCGGATTGAAAAACAGCATTTTGCCTAATGCGATGCGCTCGGCAGTCATAGACTGTTCTTCGAAGTTGATGAAGTAATTGGCATTGAACGCGGCAGAATCTGTCAGCGTCCGGGCTGATGCGGATAGCAGCCTTTTTTCTGTAAAAACCGGAATACCTAACGCTTCCTGGAGATCAAGAAGTTGGCTGCTGAGCGGGTTAGCATATTTTTTGATGAATTCGAGCCGGTCGAATGCATTGAAATCCGGTGATTTGCGCAGGTAACCGATTGCGGCTTTGAAAGAGCCGTCAAGCTGTGTGGCCAAAGCGCTGTTCGAAGTTTCCGATGTATAATATGCCAGTTGACGTTGCATTCCGGCCAGCGCCGAGGCTACTTCAGGCAAGGAATGAAATGCCATTGGCGAATCGAAACCCGTAATCCCCATCGATACAATGCGGAAAACTTCCAGTCGCATAGCGTCGAATATGTGACTGTCTGTCAATTCATTGGTTTCCGAAATTTTCCGCAGGCGGTTTACGTTGGCGCGCAATGCGGCGGCTGTTTGCAGCATGTCGGGATAAGCGTCCGTTGCCACTTTCGGGAATACCATTTCTTCCAAAACCTGAAAACCCTGCGGCTCATTTACCCGCAAGTCGTCGTCCACGTCGGGGATGTTGGCCCCATTGAGTGCGCGGGTGGTTTCCGGACTGTAATAGCCGGATATAAATTCCACACGTTTGTAAGCCAGCCGGGCACGCTTGAAGGACTCCTGAATGGCCGCCGGGCGGTGTGCACGGATGTCGGCCTGCAAACGGCTCACCGCACTGTCAAGCGCTGTAATGTCTTGCATGAACATCCGCTTCACTTGTCCGGCACGCGACGGCACCGGGCGGGTCAGCCACCAGATCAGGCAGACGATCAGCGGAATAATGATAATCAGGAAAATTGAAAACAGCAGCCGTCGGTGACGAAATATAAACGAATTGGGGTCACGGTTGAATTTCAGCATCGTGCACAAGTGGGTATGTATGCAAATGGAAAAACTCCTGACCCGAAAGTTCTGGCCAGGAGTCTGGAAAACTAATAATTAACGAGGCAGACCTTCGATAAGGATCAGCTGGCTGGCCTGGTTTTCTGACTTCCGGACTGAGCCGCCATCTACACCTTTGTATTTATCGCCACGCCATGTGTGCGGCTGAATGCCGAGCATAAACGTATTCGGACGACCGGTAACATCCGACACGTCGATCATACCGCTGCTTTCCCATGAACCGAATGCGGAGGTTCCACCTACATTGTATTTGGCTGCATCAGCCTCAGTACGACGGTGGTCGATTTCAAGAACGGGGGTCAATTGCTTGCTGTTGAGATTATATTGGTATACATAACCATCGTGCTTCTCGTCACCGTAGCCATTCGGATCTTCCATGATGTACACATAATCATAGGTCACGCAAACGTTATCCGGATTTTGGAATGTCTTCGCGATGCCAGTGCGGTCGTCGCCGTTGAGCAGCACTTCCAGTTTGCCTTTGGTTGGGTCGTTCGCATCGAGGGTCATGCGGTAAACACGACCGTATTTTGAGCGTGAGTAGTCGGCGTTCGGACCGCTATTGTCCTGACCGGTTACTGCGAAAACTACCTCGCGGCCTTTTCCGCCATCACCTTTGCGGTAATCGACATCTTCCACACGTCCGAATTTGATCGCTTTCAGATCATTCACCTTCGCATTGATCTGCGCGCCTGTCAGTGTTTTGTGGTTATCGATCTTTACAAACTCTACGTCATACATGGACCCGGGTTGCATGTCCATTTCACGCTGGTTATCATTACTGCGTTTTAGCATGTACAAGGTACCGTTGTCGAGGTCACCGACGGTGTTGGACAAATACATCGCAACCTGGCCGCCATTCACATCCGAATCGTCATCGCCGATCACGATCACTGTTTTGCCCGGATAAGCAGTTTTAGGAAGCGGAACAGCATTCTCAGCACTCCAACGGCCCAAACCGGCCACTTCACGGGAGATATTGGCCTGGCTCACATTCGCATCTACATTCAATGCATGTGTGCGAGACTCCTGGCCGCTTTCGCCCGAAGTGAGGAACACCGGTCCGAAACCATGCTCGATCGGCGTTACCAGCGTGGCCGAGCACAACCGCCAGGTGCCACCATCCGAATTCAATACATACTCACCTTTTACCGGCTTGAAACCTTTGTCGAGCGTAATGCGGGACACGGAAAAGTTGTCTTCGTTGTTGACCAGAATGGAGTAGTTACCATCCGGATTTTGGAAAAGGCCTGCACCATCGGCAGAACCACCGAATACGTAGCCAGGCGATTGTTCGAGCTGGTCGTCGGAGCTGAGGAGTGAATACAGTTTGACATTGCCAGCCGAAACACGGCCATTGGTCGCGCCTGGGAGCAACTTGGCAAGTACAGGTGTTACCGAACGGTTTTGCAGAGTAATTTCCGGGCTTTCCGGCGAACGGTGATCCTGGCACGCGCCGAGCACGAAAAGGCCGGCCAACGCGGTGTAAGAAAGTAAAGGTTTCATGGTGAACATAAACTGAACATTAAGTGAATAAGGAACACAAAGAACACTCTTTCACTTTTCGCGGAGTTTACGCATTTATTATCAGTTTGTTAAGAAGAGGGTGCCTGCGGGTTGACCGCTGACCGCAGACCGCCGGGTGCGGTATCATGGACGGTGGGCTTAATGACCATGGACGATAGACCATGGACCATGGCTGCGTTGGGACTGCATTTTACAAAAGTACCATGGTCTATCGTCTATGGTCAGGCCGAAGGCCCATGGTCAACACCTCACCGTCACAGTACCGCAATCGGCAGTCGGCCGCCAAAAACTCCAAACCGTTGCATTGCCGCCCGCCCGCGGCTATATTTGCCATCTTACCATCAATCGTATGCCGACGTTCAGAAAAAAACTTGTAACAACGCTCATTGCCGGGGCACTTATCACTCCATTTGTATCCCAGGCACAAAACAAAACATGGAAAGCGCCTTTTGTTCAGGCAGAATGGTCCAAGGACTATCGCCCATTCCGCATTGCCGGGAACCTTTACTATGTAGGGACTTATGACCTGGCCAGTTACCTCATTGCAACACCGCGGGGCCACATCCTGATCAACACCGGCCTGGAAGAGTCCGTACCGCTTATCCGCAAGCATGTGGAAGCATTGGGTTTCAAATTCACGGACATTAAAATACTGCTTGCCACGCACGCTCATTATGATCATGTGGCAGGTATGGCAGCCATTAAGCAAGCTACCGGTGCGAAGTTGATGATCCAGGAAAAGGACGCCAAAGCCATGGCCGACGGCGGTGCCTCCGATTACGCGCTGGGTTCGCACGGTACGAGTTTCGAGCCGGTTCAGGCCGATCAGTTGCTGAAAAACGGCGAGATTGTGAAACTTGGCACCATGCAGGTGAAATTGCTCCATCATCCCGGCCACACCCCCGGCGCTAGCAGCTTTTCCTTTACGGTGAGGGATGAAAAACGGGCTTACAAAGTACTGATCGCCAACATGCCGAGCATTCTGGATGAAACCAAACTCTCGGGAATGCCCGGTTACCCCGAAGTCGGCAAAGATTATGCGAAAACTTTGGCAACCATGAAAAACGAGCAGTTCGACATCTGGCTGGCGTCGCATGCAAGCCAGTTTCACCTCCACGAAAAACACAAACCGACCGATCCATACCGCCCGGAAGCGTTTTTTGACAAGGCCGGTTATGATAAGGCTATCGCAGACTTGAAAAAAAGCTACGACGAAAAGGTTAAGCAAAAATAACGGCGTCAAATGCCCGCCTGGGCCGGAGAGAATGTATCTACATGCTCTCCGGGCAGGAAAATGTGGAAGGTCGTACCACTGCCCTCTTCTGTTTCAAGCCAGATTTTACCACCGTGGGCTTCCACGATCTGTTTAGAAATATATAACCCCAGTCCAAACGCCTGCTCCCCTGCCGTACCGGCACGCTTCGAGGTTGTAAATGGATCGAAAATTTTCGGGATCGCCTCTTCGGGGATACCCAGGCCGTGGTCTTCTATCGAAATCGTTACACCTTTATTGGTCGGTGACACGTTGACGCGAATCGTCTCGCCCTCGGGGCTAAACTTTATCGCATTCACAATGAGGTTATTCAATACCCGCAGCAGCTTGTCGGGATCAGCATTGATCGTGATCGGCGACAATTCGGCCAAGATCAACCGCTGGTTTTTCTCTGCGGCCCGGAAGGTTAGCAATGCGATTGCATGGTCGAGGAAAACCGGCAAATCTACCAGCTTTTTGAGTAATTCGGTTTCTTTGAAATCAAAATCGGTTTGGAGCAGATCACTGATCATGTGCAAGCAACTCGTGCTCGACTCCCGGATCAATTCCACATATTGTTGTGCTTCTTCGGGTGAAGTATCATCATCCTGTAATAAGGAACACAATGCGTTGATGCCGCCAATAGGGTTACGCAAGTCATGCGCCACCATCTTGATCAGCCTCGCGTAGTTCTGGTTGCTCTTTTCCAATGCATCGCTCGTCGATTCCAGTTGCCGGAACTGCATTGTGAGGACACGGTTGGTCTTTTTGCTGAGTTTCCAGTTCCGCCAGAGGACCAAAATAACCAACAGCGTAAGCACGCATACAGCCACAGCCAGCGCGAGCATCTGCGCACTGTATTTCGACTTCAACCGCTCGGAGATGAGTTGCTGGTCCTTTACCGCATATTCAATGTAATCGATCCCGGAAACCCGGTCGATCTCGACTTGTTCCTCGTACAATCTGAGGAGTTTCTGGCTGTATGTAAATGCGTCTGTGTTGTCCCGCTGGGCCATATAGTAGTCATACAACTTTTTGCACACGTCCCGGGCGTACATGCGATAGTTCTTTTGCTCCGCAAGGTCTAATGCTTTAATATAAAATTGAATGGCTTTCTGGCGATCCTCCACGAGGTAATAGTCCCCGAGATCTAGCAACAAATCCATGCTGAGGTAATTTAATTCCAGTGCGAGCGCACGATTAAGCGTATTTTCCATCATGATCATCCCCTTAACGCGCTGTCCGCCGACAATCAGCTCTCCGGCGCGGAGCTGGTCTATGGCTAGTTCAAGGCGAACGTCCCTGTATTTTTTTGCTATGCCATATGCTCTGTCGATCAACATGGTCCGTCGGTTACCGCTAAACTTCTGCGGATAGAGGAGCATATAATTGTAAATCACCAGCGCTGTGATGGAATCATGCTCGATCCGGTCGCCAAGCGCCAATGCGCGGTCAAAATTTGTCTGTGCCTTATCGTCGCGCCCGCTCACATTATAAACGGAGCCAATGTTCATGAGCGTCTGCACGATGTTAGACGAGTCACCGAGCGTTACATACTGGTTGTAGGCATCATTATAATACCGCAATGCGAGCTGGATGTTGCCTTTGATATCGAACACCACACCCAAATTGTTTGTCGCATCTGCCAATCCCTGGTCGTAATCGTGGCGAAATGCTACCTGCCGTGCCTGCAACGCGTAGTAAAGCGTGCTGTCGGCATTCTGCTCATAAAAAAGAAGTGAAATCCGGTTTATGACATCAACATACTGCGTACTGTCCCGGATCGAAGAAAGGCTTTGTTGCAATTCTCGTATTTTACCGACCTGCGCCCAAAGCGGAGATGCAATGGAAAGTAACAGTAAAATGCAGATTGTCAGCGCCTTCATGTAACCTGGCAGTTGTAAAATTAATCTCGAAATGGTATCCGAATAAATATTACAAACTTTCAGCTCAAATGCAAAAATATCTGAGGCGGAGAAAAAGGACGGCACCGGCAAAGCGGTCGGAAAAATCCGACCGCCCGCGGTGTCTGTCATCGGTTTTAGTTAAGAACTTCCAATCAATCGTCAATCCCCTGCGATCATCCTAAGTCGACGGGAATAGAGAATTTATCGTGAAATCAATATCCAGGATTTTGTTTGAGCTGAGGGGATGAGTTCAGCACAGTTTGTCCAATGGGGAATATTTCAGTATGGTTATCAGCATCGGCTGTTTTGTCCCACCAGGTGCCTTTATTGAACACACCCCAGCGTATCATGTCGGTGCGGCGGCGGCCTTCTACCAGGAACTCCCTACCCCATTCGTCAATCATCTCTTGGTCGGTAAGCTGGCTGCCATCGGCTTTGTAAAGGCTTGGGGAGTTAGACGGATAATTACGTTTGCGCACCGCATTCAGCAATGTTGCAGCCGCAGCCTTGTTACCTGCCCGGTATTTGCATTCGGCCAGCGAGTAATAGATTTCCGCAAAACGGATCTCCGCGTACGCCGACGAAATCTTGTTCGCATCATCGCTCGGATAGAACGGATATTTCACAGGGAAAATACCCGAATTGTTATCCGCATTGTTCATGTTCGATGTTTTGTCGGCAATGGGCGTACCCGGTTTGGCATCCAGGAACTTTCCTACCTGATCGCGGAGGTACAATGCATACGGGCCCTTGAAACCACGAACAGTGTCGGGCTTTCCAGCCGCGTTCGTGTATGTCAGGTAGCCATGCAGGAACATTCCTTCGCGCTTACTGTTGCCCAGGTTTTTGTATTTCTTCAAACGGACATCATCCGCGTACTTCTGGAATTTCACAAATGGCTTACCCAGGGCAAACGGATATTCCTTACCATCCACGTCGAGGCCCGGCTGCATGGCATACTTAGGGTTTGCATTACCGAAATCTGTAAATCCGAAATAGTTTGGCGCAAGGTTAGGCAGCATCCAGAAATACATTCCGCCATCGTACTGCCAGTGCGTAAGCCCGAAACTTCCAGGGAAACCGAAAACGGTCTCTTTCGATTTGGAATTATTGTAATCAAATGGTGCGTCCCAGCGTGATTCGAGGGCGTAAGCGCCATATTTACCATCGATCATTTCCTGGCAAATGGTGGCGCAGTCTGCAAAACGGTCGGTACCGGTGTATACTTTGGCATTCAGATAAAGCCGAACGAGCAGCGACGCAGCCCCGCCTTGCGTCCAGCGGCCGACCGCGTTTTCGCCCAGGCTCTGGATCGTTGGCAGCTTCGGAAGTGACTCTTTCAATTCCTGCTCAATGAATGCGAATGCTTCCTGTGGCGTTACCTGCGGCCCGCCGCTGGTTTCACCTTTCACCTTGGTCACGATCACGATGTTGCGATAGAAATCGAGCAGGCGCAGGTTCAGCCATGCGCGCAAAGTCCTTAACTCTGCGATCATGCCATCGAGTTCGGCCTGGGTCATCTCAAACTTCGATGGATCTTTGATGCTCTGCAAATCTTCCAGCGAGTTGGTCGCCAGCGTAACGCCACCGTACAATGCATTCCAAGGATCGGCCGTGTAGCCGTCGTTGGGTGTCCAGGTGTGGTAATGCACGCGCTGGAACTGTCCGCCGTCGAACCAGTCGCCCTGGCGGTTGGGGGTCATGATCTCGTCGGAGCTGTTTTCCTGCAACATGAATGTGCTTCCGCCCTGAATGCTCCAATAGCTGTGCTCGAAGGCGCGCAGGAAGTCGCGGGTAACGTCCTCGCGGGTTTGAAGGAAGTTTTCGGAGGAAATGCGGTCGTAAAGTACCTCGTCGAGGTTGGTACAGCCAGCTGTCGCCATCAGCAGCATTCCGGCGCCTAAGCGGCCTGCCAGGCGGCCAATATTTTTGGATATGTGATTGCTTTTCATTGGTATTTCAAATATTAGAAGGTAAGCTGGACGCCCAACAGCAGCTGGGTAGTCGACGGGTAGTAATCCAACGTGCCATTGTTATCGCCATTTTTGTTGACACCCGGGTACAGGCCATTCACACCGATCAGATCAGGGTCGCCACCGGTGAACTTTGTGAAAGTGGCCAGGTTACGACTCGTTGCGTAAATGCGCACCGATTGCAGGAACTTGGTATTTACCGGCTGCGTGTAGCTCAGCGTCACGTTGTCGATCTTCAGGAATCCGCCTTGTTCAAGGAAATAATCCGACAGCGTCGAATAGGTAGCCGGATTGGTCAGTTTCGAATACTTGCCGCCGTCGTAAGCCGAGGTCAGCACGTTGGCATTCTCTTGTGCCGCGGGCGTACCCAGGTAAAACGCATAGGTGTTGAACAGCTTGTAGCCGAACGAGCCGCGCAGGAACACGCTCAGGTCCCAATTTTTGTATTTGAAATTATTGGAAAGACCCATTGTAAACTTCGGCAGACCGTTGCCTACAAACTGCTTGTCGTCGTTGGTCGCCTGGTTACCGGGGATTACTTCACCCTTTTTGTTATACACCAGCAAGGCGCCGGTATCGTCCACCCCTGCCGATTTCAATGCATAGAAACTTCCGATCCGGGTATTTTCCTGCAAACGCTGTAACGTGCCCGGGCTACCCGGTGCAGGCATGCCTACCACATCCACGTATTTCTGGCCTTTGAAAAGCGCATTCGAGAAAGAAACGAACTTATTATTGTTATAAGCGCCTGTAAAACCAAGGTCATAGCTGAAAGCGCCTTTATGAAGCACGGATGCATTCAACTGCAATTCGACACCGGTGTTACGCATTGTACCCACGTTGGCGAACGTCTGGCCCTGGATATTTGGTGGGTTGGAAACATTGTAGTTACCCAGCAGATCGCGGTTGGTGCGGATGTAGTAGTTCAAACTACCGGACAATTTACTACCGAACAATTCAAAGTCGATACCGGCATTGAAGTTGGCCGCTTTTTCCCAGCGCAGGTCGTAGTTGGTATTCTGGTTTGGCCCCCACACCTGATAGTTGACGCCATTATATAAATAGTAACCATAGCCGCCGTAAGTATCGAGCGAGAGATAGTTACCAAAATCCTGGTTGCCCGTTTCGCCATAATCCGCACGGATTTTCAGTTCATTCAACCAGGGAATGTCTTTCAGGAACTTCTCCTGCGTGGCGCGCCATGCCACGGAAGCCGCCGGGAAGTAACCCCATTTGTTGGAATAACCGAATTTCGAAGAACCTTCACGGCGCAAGCTGGCCGACAGGTAATATTTCTGGTCGAAATCGTAGTTCAACCGGCCGAAGAAGGCAATCAGTTTGGACGAGTTTTTGTAGGAGCCCACGTTGTTGATCCCCTGCTGCAAGTTCCACAAACCACTTCCAAGGTTATTGTAAGTCAATATATTGGAAGGGAAATTCTCATTCTTCGCATTGAAACCCGACGACGTGAAATACTGGAATGAGTACCCGCCAAGTAGTTTAACCGAATGCTTATTCAGGTCCAGGTAATAGTTACCGATCCATTCAAAGCTCTTCTGATCATTTTCTTCCAGAACCTGCTCTCCCGTATTCCGTTTGCTTCCGTTCACGATGGTCGTCAGGGTCGATGGAGAGAACAGGTACTTTCTCATCGACGAATTCACTTCACCAATGGTCACAACGGTATTCAGGTTTTCCAGAATGTTAATCTTCGCCGAACCATTCATATCCAGTAGCTTATACTCTCTGTCCGACTTTACGCTCTTCGCGACTTCAACCGGGTTGTTGGCGAAAAATCCGGAGGTCAGATAGGCATACTTGCCGGTTGAGTCGCGTACGGAGAGCGTTGGGTTCAGGGTCAGTGCGTAGTTGAAACCGCTGTAATCGGCATCGCTTGTTTTGGTATAACGAGGCGCAGCAGTGAAAGCCAGTTCGACCAGATTGTTGGCCGATTTGTGGTTGATATTGATCCGTCCGCCATATTCCTTTTTGGCCGAACGCAGGTCAATACCATTCGCATCGCGGTAATCGAGCGAAGTGAAATAGTTGGTTTTACCATTACCACCTGAGAATTGCAGGGTATGCTTGTGCGAGAACGAAGGGTTACGCGCTACCTCTTTCAGCCAGTTGGTATTGCCGCCAAAGTCTACACCGCGCTTGTGGGCGAGAAAGTCGTCTTTGGAAAGTACTTCGAGCTGGTTGGTCGGAAAGTCGAATGTCGCATACCCGTCATAGAATATACGCGATTCAGCAGAGCCTTTTTTCGTCGTGATCACGATCACCCCGTTGCTGCCGCGTGTACCATAAATGGCCGATGCGGCACCTCCTTTGAGGACGTCGATCGACTCGATCTCGTTCTGGTTGATGTTGTCGATATTACCGCCCGGTACCCCGTTGATCACAAACAATGGCCCCAATCCCGCGCTACGCGATGAAGCGCCCCGCAACTGAATGCTCGGCGATGAGTTCGGATCGGCCGCAGCCGTGTTGGTTACCGACAAGCCCGCCACTTTCCCCTGGATCGCCATCAGTGGGTTGTTACCACCGGTACGGAGCAAATCTTTCGCAGAAAGGTGCGTAATTGCACTGGAAACCTCCTTTTTGTTCAGAGAGCCATAACCGATCACGACCACCTCGTTCAAGGTCTTATGGTCTTCAACGAGGATAATTTCTAAGGATGTTTTGCCAGCGACACTGATTTCCTGGCTCACATACCCGACATTGGAAATGGCGAGCGTCGCCGTTGGGCTGCTGACTTGCAACTTAAATGTGCCGTCGGTTTCGGAAACGGTTCCGGTATTGGTACCTTTTTCAAGAATCGATACACCCGGTAACACACCTTGCGAATCGGTAATTTTTCCGGTGATCTCGGTTGTCTGCGCGTGCGCCTGCCAGGTCGACAGGACCAGCAGCAGACAGGCAAGCCAGGATGTTACCTGGGTCAGGAGAATGCGCGCCGGTCGGGGCCGCTTGTCCCGGCCGGTCGATTTGTATAAATTCATTTTCATCAAAAATTAATTAGGTTTGCCACGCAGGGTTGTTACTATTTTTTTAAAATATTGGATTAATTAAGAACACTGCGAAGTTCAGGGTTTAGGAGATAACCGGGTGATCGTTTTGTCTCAATTTTGAATCAAAATGTCTCACTGGAAATTTTTATGATTTAACTATGATTTTGGTGGGATATCTTTATGCAGCAGTTGTGCCGTGTAGCGGCCTTTATTGAAGATTAAATTGGTGAGAACATTCTTTTCTTTCCTGCTTTTGCTCCTTGTCCTCACGGGGGCGCATGCTCAGGAAAACCCTTTCTACTTCCGTAATTATCAGGTTGCCGACGGCCTTTCGGGCAATGCTGTGGGCAAAATGGTGCAGGATAAAAAGGGCTTTATGTGGTTTGCAAGCCGTAATGGCCTCAACCGTTTCGACGGCCACAACTTTCGGATTTTCCAGAGCATGGCAGGCGATTCACTGAGTATTGGCAGCAATTCCATTTTTGCATTATACGAAGATGTGTCCGAAAAGCTCTGGGTGGGTACCCACAAGGGCGTGTACCGGTACGACCCTGTCAAAGACCGCTTCGATGCATTCAGGCTCATTCCGCCAGGAGAAGTGCTCGAAATCCGTGGTGACCGCAACGGAAATATATGGATCATATCCGACCTCCGTTTGTACCGATATCACCTCCGCACCGGTCGTGTGGCGCAAATAGACCTGGGTGGCGACCAGCCCGTTTCCCTCCACGTGTCTCAGGCAGGGGATGTGTGGGTGGCTTGCAACAACGGCGTTGTGAGGCATTATCAGCAAAACAGCGGCCGTTTCGAGGTTTTTGATGTGGGCGCATTGTCGGGAGTGAAAGGCATTTACGGCTCCATGACATTGCAGGCCGTCGGCGATTCGGCATTGCTTGTTGGTACTATGAAAAAGGTTTTGCTCCTGAACTTCGCCAAAAAGCAGGCCCGCAATCTTACAGCAGCCGGTATGCCAGGCGAGGACGTGCAGGTGCACACTATTTTCCAGAAGAGCGACCGGGAGTTCTGGCTCGGCACCGAGTCAGGGCTGTACATTCTCGACCTTATCTCGGGCCATTCGCAGCATATCGTCCGGGAGCAGTTCAACCGGTATTCCATTACCGACAACATCGTCAACTCCATCCTGCGCGACCGCGAAGGCGGCATTTGGATTACAACACAATTCGGCGGTATCAATTACTATTCGGGGCAGTTCAACAACTTCCGGAAGTTTTTCCCGAAACCCGGCAACAGCATTGGCGGCAGCATTGTTCACGAAATCACTAAGGATCAGCACGGCCAACTGTGGATCGGGACCGAAGACGCAGGCCTGAACCGGCTGGATATACAGACTGGCCAGTTCAAAACATTCCTACCCGACGGGCGCCCCGGAAGCATTTCCTACCACAATCTGCACGGCATGGTGGCCGACGGCAATGAATTGTGGGTGGGCACCTACGAACACGGACTCGATGTGCTCGACCTGCGCACCGGGCGCGTAATCAGGCATTACAATGCATCTGCTGACCCGCGTTCACTGAGCAGCAATTTCATTGTTACCCTGTACAAAACGCGCTCCGGCGACATTCTTGCGGGCACCTGGATGGGCCTTTGCAAATACAACCGCGCTACCAACGATTTCACGAGGATCCCGTTTTTCAATGCGCAGGTCCAGAGCATTCATGAAGATGCCGCCGGGACGATCTGGGTGGCGAGCTACGGGCGCGGTGTGTCGTTTTTCAATCCGGCCACATTAAAACAAGGCCATTTGACATACCAGGCAAACCAACCCAACGGTCTGCTCGATAACTATGTAAACAGCCTTTACCAGAGCTCCGACAAAAGTATCTGGCTATGTACCGAGCACGGGCTATCGCGCTACAATCCTGAAACAGGCAAGTTCAGAAATTACCGGATCACCGACGGCCTGCCCGATAACCAGGTGTTCCGTATACTCGAAGACGACGCGGGCAATTTCTGGATATCGACCTCGCGCGGGCTTGCGAAGCTCGATGGCCGTACCGACCGTTTCACGAACTTCCACATGGGCAACGGCCTTCCTACCGATCAATTCAATTATAATTCTTCGTACAAAGATTCGGACGGCACCCTGTACTTCGGTACCGTGGCGGGGATGGTCGGTTTCAAACCTGCCGCGTTGCTTCGCAACAACTTCGTACCGCCGGTTTACATTACCCGCTTACAGGTCAATAACCGTGATCTGGACATTCGGCAAAAGGATGCGCCTTTGCAACAATCTATTATTTATGCCGACGAACTGACGCTTCCTTACCATAGTTCCAGTCTCAGCTTCGACGTGGCGGTGCTCAGTTATGTCATTCCCGACCAGAACAGCTATCAATACCAGCTCGAAGGCCTTTCCAAAGAATGGGTGCCGTTCCACGGTAGCAGGAGCATCCATTTTTCCAAACTTCCGCCCGGCGACTATACCCTGAAAATCAGAGGCGCAAATAACGACGGACTTTGGAGTAACCGTGAAACCAGGCTACGGATTACCATCCTGCCGGCGTTCTGGGCCACGGGCTGGGCTTATCTCTTTTATGTGGCCTTGATTGTGAGTATAATTGTAGTGATTTTTCGTTACTATTTCCTCGCCCTGCATGAGAAGAACCGGCGGCAGATCGAGACCATCGAAAGGGGGAAAGAGCGGGAAATTTATAATGCCAAGATCGACTTTTTCACCAATGTAGCGCACGAAATCCGGACGCCCCTGACGCTGATCAAGATGCCGCTCGACAAGCTGTTGGTGAATAAAAAGTCTGATCCTGAAATGATTGAGAGTTTGAATATGATTGACAAAAACACCTCCCGCCTGATAGACCTTACCAACCAGCTCCTCGATTTCCGAAAGGCTGAGGCCAATAATTATAGTTTAAATTTTACAAAAACCGACGTTAACGATCTGCTGAGCGATGTGTTCGGGACATTCAGGCCCGCTGCCGAGCAAAAGCAGTTGCAATACAAACTCGAACTGCCGCGCATTACCTTACAGGCGTTCGTGGACGAAGAAGCCTGCAAAAAGATTGTCAGTAACCTGGTCAACAATGCGATCAAATATGCCGAAAGCAGCGTTAAAATAAAGCTTTCGCCCTTCAACAGCGACGACCTGCTGTTCCACATCGAATTCACCAACGACGGCCCGCTGATCGAATACCACGACCGCGAACGTATTTTCGAGCCATTTTACCGGGCCGAGGGCAATAGCAAAGAACAGGGCACGGGCATTGGCCTGCCCCTCGCACGTTCGCTCGCCGAGCTGCACAAAGGCACGCTCGAACTGAAACGTTCGGACCTGGATCAGAATACTTTTTTGCTTTCCATTCCGATCCATCAGGATTACGAATTAGACCTGAACAAGGAAAATGACAAGGATCCGCCCCAGGCCGAAGACCTCAATAATGCGCGAACCTCTGCCAACCCGAACAAGCCCAATGTGTTGCTTGTGGAAGACAATACCGAAATCCTGGGTTACCTCGGCCGCGAACTGAGCCTGAGCTACAACATTTTCCGGGCAGGCGACGGACGGCAGGCAATTGATTTGTTGCAGGAAGAAAACATGCACCTGGTGATCAGCGACATCATGATGCCGGTGATGGATGGTATCGCATTGTGCCGCGAGATGAAAAATGACGTCCGTTTCAGCCACATACCGATCATTTTGCTGACGGCCAAAAATTCCGTCGGATCCAGGATCGAAGGACTCGAAGTGGGTGCGGATGCCTACATCGAAAAGCCTTTCTCGCTGGACCATTTGTCGGCGCAGATCTCCAACCTGCTCCACAACCGCGACATTATCAAGGACTATTTCGCGCGCTCGCCGCTGACACACATCAAGGGTATCGCATTTTCGCGCGCCGACAAAGATTTTTTGGAACAACTCAATACCATTATCACTACCCACATCGCCGACAGCGACCTGGATGTGGACATGCTTTCCTCCGAAATGAACATGAGCCGCCCTACCCTCTACCGCAAGATCAAGGGTATTTCGGACATGACGCCTAATGAGCTCATTAACCTTTCACGCCTAAAAAAAGCAGCGGAATTACTGGCTGAAAAGAACTATAAGATCAATGAAGTGGCAGATATGGTCGGATACAGCGTTCCTACCAATTTCTCGAGGGATTTTCAAAAACAGTTTGGCGTGAGCCCATCGGGTTATGTAAATGCGTTGTAATTACTCTGATTAGCAATCATTTGCGCATCATCTGAATAAGTCTGAATGTTTTTCGGAAAGGCCTGTTATCCGGGGCTCTCAGGCGCCGGTCAGGCCGGCGTAAGCCTTGTAACGTTCGTCATACCGCTCACCGGAAAGCCAGTCCCGGACAATGTATTTGAAAAACAGCATCGGCGGTTCGTGGCGGTCGATGGCTTTTTGAAAATATTCGACAGCAACATCTGCTTCTCCGATCGAGGCGTGGACAACACCCATGTCGTAGTTGGAAACGACCTGTGTTTTGTGTAGTGTATTCATTTGCGTGATAATGTCCTTCGCGCTTTCAATTTCACCGGAAAGTCCGAACAACACGCCGCAGGCGCTGAGTGTAATGCCATTATAATTGATTTCCAAAGCAGCCTCCAGGGTATCCTGCGCTTCCGGAAAGTCTTTCAAAGTAATCAGGTTTAAACCGATGATCATATGCCCGCCCCAGAAGGCAGGTTGTAACTCAACCAGCTTTCTTCCCTGCGCAACCGCATTTTCAAAATCCCCGGCAACCCAGTACACATAGGCCGCATAAAAGTTATTGATAAGGGAAAATGGTTCAAGCGACAATGCGAGGGCCGTTTCCTCCCGTGCTTTGGCAGTATCACCGGTAAATGCCAGGAAGAGCCCATATTGACAGTGCAGGTCGGCAGTATTCCAGTTAAGCGCCAGCGCCTTTTCAAAAGACCGGGCGGCACTTTTAAAATCCCACTCGTACAGCATCTGCATACGGGCCAGCGCGAGGTAACTTTCGGCGATCTCACTATCCAGGTCCAGGGCACGTTCGGTAAACTGCTTCACGAACGGAAGTGCGGTTTCGGCCGGAAGATGTCTGTAAAACCACATATTCAGATAGCATGACGCAATACCTGCATAAGCGATGGCATAAGCCGGGTCAAGTTCGATGGCCGACTCGAAGTAGGCAATTGCCTTATGGTATTCGTCGGCACCGCCAAATTTGTTATGGTAAAACAGCCCCCGTAGATAAAGCTGATACGCCTCGTTGTTATGGGTATATCTTTTAAAGGTCGTGGCCGGTTGTTCGCCCAACAACTGGGCCCTGACCGCATTGATAATGGCCAACGCGACCTCCTCCTGAACATCGAAAATATCATCCAGGTCCCGGTCGTACTGCCCGGTCCAGATTACACGCCCGTCTGCCACTTCAACCAGCTCCGTGGCAAGGCGAAGTTTATCCCCCCAGGTTTGTAACGTACCGCGCAGGATGTAGCTCACATGCAACCGCTCACCGGCGAATTGTGGCGTAGGGTCGGTTCCTTTAAATGTGAAAGAAGAAATCCTCCCTGCAACCTGTAACCCGCGTACCCGGCTCAGCAGATTGATAATGTCGTCGGTGACGCCATCGCTGAAAAACTCTTCTTCCGGATCATTATTCGGGTTTACGAAAGGCAAAACAGCGATGGTTATCAGTCCGGCGGAACTGGTCTGTTGGGTTTCTGCTATCATGACGGGTATTTGAATGCTGGGCTTATGAATAGACGAATAAAGGTAATCGTGCTTTCAAAACAAAGCAGTAGGGCAAGTATTGTAACTTCATAGCAATGCAAACCGCACGAATAAAAAAAGCCCGGTTTTACAACCAGGCTTTGAGAATATTACCGCAACTTATCGGTCCAGCAATGAAAATAGCAATTGGTGTCATCATTATATAGCTATTATTTTTCGGATGAATTTAATGTTTAAAGTATTGGATCATTCAGACAACTTCCAAGCTCCAATTTTCGAGTAGACGTGCCATTACAGACATCGTGTACGCAAACGAGCTTATTTGAAGAAGAGCGAAGAACTTTACCAGTATCACCATAGGTTGGGTATCACCTGGGAGGTACTTTGATGCCCAACGGAGGGCAGCTGCTGCGAATTTTAGGAATTGATAAAACATTGGAGTAGCAGGTTAAGTGTTCACTTACTGTACACATTGTTACGTCAGGATTAGTTGTGGAGGAAATAGTTATAAGCTGTTATGAAGAGTATGGCACTCACACTGGGTGTTAAAATCTTCACTACATTTCTCAACCACACCACCAAGTCTATAAGTAATCTGTAAGCTGCCCTTTTGGCTTCCAAAATAAACTTTGTCAGAAGTTTACGCAGGAAGCTCCGTTTTTTGTTGTTGGGCGGTGAGTTGTGATCTCCCCCGCCGGATGCTGTTGCTGACATGTGATTTCCTGGTTTAGCTAAAATTTTGGTTGCTGATTATTAATGTTAAGAAAGCGGCGATCGCGTGCTCGTAGGGATGATGCACCCAATGCAGAAACCAGTATGTCAGATCCCTGACAAGCGCTTTGGTTTCCTGATTCAGTGTCCTTCGAAGGTCGGTAAGCGACCGGCCATTTTCCTTCCGGTTGCTCGCATTAGTCAGGTTTTTGTTCATATATCTATTGGGTTAAAGGTTCATTGAAACAAATCTATCATTAAAATTAATCAAAACAAACTTTTATTCTGAAAATAATTACTTATTCGATATATAATTAATGTCAATATAGTTTTTAACCATATACTATTTTATTTAAAATCATTTTTACAGAATATTGTCGCATATGCAACATGTATTGACGGCGACTGTTTGCGAAGTGCGTTCGTTTCGCTTATTCCAGCCAACGGACCATTGCAGCCGCCCACGGTTGCGGTGACGTCGGAGAATAAAAATCACTTCGACCTAAACAAAAGCTTTGCGTTTACGTAAACGCTATTGGCTTAAACGGTTAAACACTTCGAACTCTGACGCATGTCACGCTACGGCATCAGCAATAGCAACTTATGACCAATCAGAATGTTGCAAATGCAATCCATGAGTAAATAAAACCAGGCGGTTACTTTGCATTCGCAATATCCTGTTACTCTCCCCTCCTCTTGGTACGATGAACGAATCAATTATTTGGCTGACTGCAATGATGTCGATTGAAACCCAAGTGCTCGCAAGCCTGGAAATCGATAAACTGCTTGAAAAAGAAGAAAAGGAAAACAAAGGAAGAAAAGAACAAGGCGGTGGTCGCTGGTTTCAAAATCAGGCTGCGAAACTCCGCCTAAAAATGCCGGCTGCAAGTGACATCAGCAGGATGCAGCAATACAGGACCTCAATCAGAAATATCTGGCAGGGAAAAGGAGTTCACGATGTAGAACTTAAAGAAATCGCACGCGAAAATTACAATGGCAAGGCACGCACATGTGTAGAAGATCATTATCTCAGATTTTTAGACTATGAAATTAAATACCTCCATGACCTTCCGGATATAGATGAGCAAGGCAATGTAAAATTCAAAAGAGAACCTTCTATCCGAAAGCATTTAGTTTGGTCCGACCCAGTCCCAATTATAACAAGATCTGATACGTATATCGCTACATATCTCTCCGATTTACACGAATCCCTAACAGGCTTTGTTGAACTGTTTTGGGGGATTGGCAAAGAGGGAGAATGGCCTTTCAGGGCTACGATGAAGCAATTGAGCAAGGATGGTAAGGAATTGGAATTTCATTCCACGAATGGTATTACCAGCCGGAATAAGGGAAAAAAGGCAAGATCGAAACTGTTATTCATCCAATTCGAAGGTCGGCTTGACCCAGTTACTTCGAAAGACGATTTCAATACGAGCGAAGACAACCCGGAAGATGAACTGGAAACGATCCTTTTTCAGTGCGTGATAGACTTACCGCTGACAAAATCCAATGTCGTTTACGGAACATTTTCGTCGGTCAGATCCACGATCCTTACTCCGGTAGCCGGTGCAGTTTTATTGCACGAGGCGAAAGTGCAGGAATACGAGGCTCTTAAAAACAGTAAATTTCCTAAAAAAGGACAAACTAGTCCCGTAACAACCGAAGAGCAACTGGAGAGGCAGTCGCTTTCGCAATACTTTTTATCCGAAAAACTGATCATTCCAACGGAATCGCTCTTTAACGATATCAAGAACCTCCCAAATTATGACAACTGGAAGGAGTTCAGTAATTCCTTTTTAAAAACCTACTCAGGGTATTTTCACCTGCAATCCGGTCCAACTTTCCACAGACCACATTTTTCGGTAGTCCCAAGTGCTGGCGGCACATGTGAGCTCACCATCAGCATGGTCGACCGGAATGCAACAAAGACAATCGTCGTACCTGGAACCGTGCGGCTGGAAAATTCAGTACTGCATTTCAGTTTTATCCCAACAAATGATTACAAGGGGCATTTTCTGAAATTTTGGCTTCCCGCCGACAAGACAGGTACCATTCTCGGGATGTACTGCGGGCTGTATCCCAGGATCGGGCTTGATACGTTTCAATCGGGGGTGGTACAATTAGTGCCTGAAACACAAAATGGGGAAGATACTGCTGTTTCCACAAAGGAAACCGGTGTTCCTGATGTAAAGCAAGATGAGCAGATGATCTTCAACGATTACCATAAACTGCTCACGAATTCCTGGACAAATTTCCCCGACGGTGCATTGCTCCACAGAATTTTGCGAAAACAAAACCCGGTTGCAGTACACAACCAGGAGTTGCTCATGGGCCTGAAACTATCACATCATTATAAGTACTTAACCTTTCGGGTGCCTGAGAATAATGTAAAGGGCTCCACGCCCGGGGAAACTTTCCGAATTGAAAAATGCGATGTTAAGTTTTCCGAAGATTTCAGCAAGGTTACCATTTCATCCCCGGCACCACGTGACTACAATGGAAGAGTGTACTACAATGGTGTTGTTTTACTCCTGATTTTAAATCCACAGGTATCGGATGACGATGCGTTAAAGGATAGCTATTTCACCATTCAACTGGACTTGCCATGGCATAGCAACAGGGAGTCAGGACCTGAGATCATTTTCGGAACCTCTACCTGGAAGGACGTCTATCTCGAATCTAAGATGGTTGTTCTGGTTAAAGCGGCGGTTACTGAGCAAGTAAATACGCAAAGCGGGAAAATTGTAAGAAGTGTTGATAATGAAACCAAGATATACCGAATAGGTACGAATGGGGCGCTTGGTAGCTCAAAATATATCGAAGAAATATTACAACAAGACAGAATATATAATGGTGCATTTAGCTACTTATTTGGTAGAATAAATAGACATATTCATACGTCGTCAAAAACGAACAACGTCACCCCCGGGTTCGGTCTGTCAAATGGCGGGGCGGCGGACAACGACTTTTTTGATGATGAAGACGTCGACAAGATCGAAATGTTGAAAATCTTCCGTCCCAGGGACAAGACGAGCCGGGAGCCATATATCTATGCTGGCATGCACTTGGCGGGAAGATTAGATATTGCGAAAGACGAGAAAAAGCCTGCGATCAGACAGAGTGCGGAGCGATACTTTTTTGAAGGATTTTTACATCAGTTTGGCTGCACCCACCTTGCGGGGGAAGTGCTGACCAAGGAATATTTCGCGTCGATAACGGACAGAATCCCGAAAGAGCTGCGCGAACGGTGTACTGACCTGCTCTTGGAGCAGCAATACTTAACAAGTTTTTATAAAGGCCTGCGGGATAAAGATCTGAGGAAATTCTTAAAAAAACTGTGGCCTTATCTTGACACGGATGCACAATCCCTCCCCGCCGGAAAAAGCAATCCATAATGCATTTGGGTAGATCACGGAAAAACGTCAGACTTTCAATCGAGCTGCACACCAGTGAATTTAGCGGCTTCCCTGTAAAAATGGCTGCTGTCATAATATCCAAATCGACCTGGGTCAAATTCCTGGCGCTTTGCATAGGCAGTCAGCGCTGTCCTGGCCCTTAGTATGGAAAAATACCCTTTTGGGCTGATTCCAATGACACGGTGAAAATAGCGGTTAATACTCTTGGAGGTTATAAAATGCTTTTCCGCAAGCTGGCTAACGTTTAACTGCATATCTGTTTGTTGGTATGTCTCCGTTAAATCCCGGACAAAGGTCAGATAATGGTCCATCACCCTCCTATTATGTTTTGGGATGAAATACGCTTCTATAATTTCCCTGCGGGCATCAAAGGATGAGCCGTTTTTTAGCTGTTCAATTACGACCATTGGCAGAACGTGATGCAGCGGCACTATCTTTCCTTTTAAATGAACCTGGGATATGCCCAGGATTGCCTCTAATCCGCCTGGCTTAAATTTAATAGTGAAAATGCGGTCGCCCGGGGAATTGTGGCGTGTGGTGTGAAGGTCTCTCAGGATTAGAATATCCATATCCTTATCTACCGCGTAGGTCGACCGGCTCAACGAGATCCGGTAAGGGTTACCAAGGTTGATGTACATCGTTGGTGTCCAACTCGGAAACATTTCCACAGTAAATTCGCTATCGTTGACAACCGATTCGGAATAAAAATCAATATGTTCGCCAAGATCACTGGCGGGGTGCGCGAACGTATAATGGTCGCGAATAGGATCGAATATCTCTTTCAATTGTCCGTTTTTTACCTTGACGAATATACCGACCAGCAGCTAGATTTGAAAAAAAGATATCTGCATGGCAAAACATATTATATACTTCCTGATTATTCTCATTTGCAACAGTCAGGCATACGCACAGTATGCAAAAATCCAAGACTGCGGCTGCGATTTCAAAATTGACCCCGAGGTACTGAAAATTGTACCGGACAATGCAAGGCAATATTACACGTCCGGCCCAAACCTGCCTGACAGCAGTTTTCAAAAACGATGTGGTTACCTGGTGGTTCCGGAAAATCGAAAAAAGAAGAATTCCAGGCTAATCAAATTGCCCTTCATTGTCGCGAAGAGCAAAAACCCTGACAAACGTAGTGACCCCGTCCTTTTTACTGCCGGGGGTCCTGGTGGCAGCTCTCTTAGCGCGGTGGTGGGACTAACAAAAAGTCCGTTCATCGAAAACAGAGACTGTATTGTTTTTGAGCAGCGGGGCACGCGTTTCGCGTTGCCGTATCTGCGGACGTTTGAACTCGATAAAGCGCTTAAAGAGGCCACCCGCCGCAACCTGGACAAGGATAGCATGACACTTGTTGGCGTTAAAAGATACAAGGCGGCCCTTGAAAAAAGGGAGATCGATCTTGCCGGCTATAATACGGATGAAACCGTTTCGGACATTCATGACCTTCTGAATGCATTGAAGATCGATTCTGTGAATTTATTTGGGGTGTCATACAGCGGCGGCCTGATGACGGCGGTCCTACAACGCAACCCGGCCCGCATCCGCTCCTTGATCCTGGACTCGCCGCTGCCGTCATTCGTCCCGATCGATGAAGATGAACCGGTCAATTTTATGGAGGCGCTCCATATTCATTTTAAAAACGTAGCGACGGACTCCATTGGTCAAAAGCATTATGGCGACCTCAGGCGCCGTTTTCACAATTATTTCAGTGCTATCGCCCAAAAAACTTTCTACCTGCCTTACCTGGAAGCGGGTACTAAGGATTCCATCCGCATAAAGTACACCAAAAACGAACTTCTGAGTGTGGTGCTCGACAAGCTTTACGACGATTCGGGTCGGAAGGATCTGGCCCGTATCATTACAGACCTCATTGATGGAAAGCACCAACCTTATATACGCCATTACTTTGACGAGTTTTTCCGTAAGAATGGAGCACCGGACGGCATGCGCTTGTCGGTATATTGTGCGGACCAAGCTGCCTACCACTCCGAGCAAGTGCGCAAGGAGTCGGATTTGATATACCCATATCTCGCCGGTTTCCACATTAACGACGTTTACCAGGCGATGTGCGACTGCTGGAAAGTGCCGCCTGTCGGCAGGGACACGAAGCAGCCATATTATTCAGACAAACCAATTCTTTTAGCCGATGGAAACCTGGATCCGGCCTGCCGACCACTATACATCGACCGTATCAGCCACTATATGCCGAACAGTCAACGTTTTTTGCTCGTGAACAAGGGACATGGTGTGATCGGCAATTCGATGAGCGCTATTATCAGATCTTTCCTTGCTGATCCCTATAAAACGATAGTATCAACAGATAAAAATATCATCGCTTACTGAATGAGTAAAACTGTACGCCACAAACCACGGCGTATTGACATAAAAGTCCCTCGTGCAACTTCCCGTGTCATTGCCACCGGGACTATAAACGCGTAGGTAGGCCTTGTTTGTAAACTCACAAATCCGAAAGCGCATCCCTGATTTCCTGCTCGGTGCCCTCAACGAAATGTTTCTCACCATTCCGCAAAATCACCAGACTAAACCGCATGTCAGCGTCCGGGACGATCTCATCAATTTCGTCACCGGAAAACTCCACGGTGAGCGAATCTTCGTCTTTTACTTTAAAAATTCCTTTCGACATACCACTCAAAGAATTGTGATTGTTACTATCCCTTGGATCAGCGTTGAAATTTTATGGTGTACAATTCCTGTGCCGTTGCCGGCAATTCCATCCCTAATCCTTTTGCTGGTACAATTTCTTTACTTTCGAAAGAAGTAAATGCTTTTCAGCGGTTCGAAAACTCAGCAAATCTGTAAGAAATGGAAGTATCAAATGAAGTGATCATACACGCCGCCCGCCTGGGAAATGTGGCCGTTTTGGAAGAGATTGTCCAGACAGGGTCGGATATCAATGTGCAGGATGCCAAGGGCTATACCCCTCTGATCATTGCCTGCTATAATGGTCACCTGGACGCGGCGCGGTTCCTTTTGCAGGCCGGCGCCGATGTCAATGCTGTCGATCATGGCGGTAACACCGCTCTGATGGGCGTTTCATTTAAAGGTTATGAACCGATTGCGAAACTATTGATCGACCATGGGGCAGACCTGAATATGCAGCATGGGAACGGAGGTACAGCGTTGATGTTTGCCGCCATGTTCGGTCGCAATGAGCTGGTAAAACTGCTTTTGGAAAGCGGAGCTGATACAACGCTCCTGGACGTGAGGGGACTATCGGTCATGGACCTTGCTTTGCAGCAGGGCAACGAGCTGGCCGTCGAGCTGTTAACCCAGTCGTAAGCCCGTTTTAAACAGAAAGTGCCGCCAGAGCAAGTCTGGCGGCACTTTCTGTTTAAAACTGCTTATGCGGGAATTTTTCGTGGTTTCTCACGCTCCCAGAATCTATGCTGGGAAACAGCCAGGATAAATTTATCTGACAGAACTGCGGGGTCATCCACGACGACCAGTCCTTCTTTGAGAACGGTCTGATCGGAAAAGTCGGCCGGAAGCTTTTTCCCGAAGTAAGTGGCCTCCAATACCTGAATGGCCGCACTGTCCGCCGCAATCGCCTTGCAATGCTTGAATGCTTCGTTCAGAAAATGTACGGCATCCGCGTCCGCCTCAATGGTAGCCACGCTGTTGGTGCCGCCGGGAACATATACCGCGTCATAAAGTACCGAAGCTGCTGTGAGGAAGCTATGGTCAACCGAAATTTGCACGTCGTTCTCAGCCACAATGTAGTTCTGGCGCGGAGCTATGATTTCCACCACGGCACCTGCTGACTGCAGCGCATCCCTGACGGTGGTCACTGATCTTTCATCCACTCCGTCGGCAGCAAGAAACGCGATTTTGCGGGTTTTAATGCTGTCTTTGGGTGTATTTGCCATGCTCAACTCGTCGGAAATGTTGACGGTCGATTCGAAAATCAACGAATCAAAATCAGCCGGATCACCATCCGCCGGTATGCTGTGGTTTACAGGCAGCTCGGGGTCCTGGGGTACGTGTATCCGCAAGGCAAATGCGACTTCGGCAGCCAGCCCTTTGTCGATCATTGAGAGGATGCCCAACATCCGCTCCCTTATTTCAACCGTTTTTACCTTTCCCAGTTCAAAACTCAATGCATCGACGATGTGATTTTTCTCAGGATCCGACTGACTGTTAAAGAACAACTTAGCCTGGCTAAAATGGTCAAAAAAGCTCTTGCTACGGGCTCTGACCTTTCGGGCGTCGATCCGTTCCGGGTAGGAAGTAAAGCCGCCTTCAGATGCCTTGGCCTGCGCAGGATAGCCTCCTCCAAGCGTGTTAGGATGGTAGCTCGCCTTTCCTTTGTTGATTGTCTGACGCATATAGCCGTCGCGCTGATTGTTATGCACGGGCACGATGGGCCTGTTAATGGGTATTTCCTGAAAGTTGGGGCCACCCAGACGGATCAACTGGGTATCGGTGTAGGAGAAAAGCCTGCCCTGCAAAAGCGGGTCATTCGTAAAGTCGATTCCAGGCACGACATGGCCTACGTGAAAAGCTACCTGCTCGGTTTCGGCGAAGAAATTATCCGGGTTGCGGTTTAGCGTCAACTTGCCGATGCGCTGAACAGGAACAAGTTCTTCCGGAATTATTTTGGTCGGATCTAAAAGGTCAAATTCAAATTTAAATTCATCCTCTTCCGGCACAATCTGCACCCCAAGTTCCCATTCCGGGTAATTTCCGCTTTCGATCGCATCCCACAGATCACGCCGGTGAAAGTCAGGGTCTTTTCCTGAAATTTTCTGAGCCTCATCCCAAGCTACGGAATGAACGCCCAGCAGCGGTTTCCAATGGAATTTTACAAAGCTGGAAACGCCTTCCGCATTGACAAACCGAAACGTATGCACCCCAAAACCCTCCATCATCCGGTAGCTCCTAGGCAACGCACGATCACTCATCACCCACATGATCATATGCGCCGACTCGGGCATCAAAGAAATAAAATCCCAGAATGTATCATGTGCTGAAGCGGCCTGCGGCATCTCATTATCCGGCTCCGGTTTGACGGCATGCACCAGGTCGGGGAACTTGATGGCGTCCTGAATGAAAAAGACAGGGATATTGTTGCCTACCAGGTCAAAATTACCTTCCTGCGTATAAAATTTAACCGCAAAACCCCGAACGTCGCGGGCAAGGTCTGTCGACCCCCTGGAACCTGCCACCGTCGAGAAGCGGACAAATACCGGTGTTTCTATGGAAGTATCGTTCAAGAAGCCGGCCTTGGTGACGGACGATAGGGGCTCGTAAAGTTTGAAAACCCCGTGGGCCGCGGACCCTCTCGCATGAACAACCCTTTCGGGTATACGTTCGTGGTCGAAATGGGTGATTTTTTCCCGAAGAATAAAATCTTCAAGCAGCGTCGCACCTCTTTCCCCCGCTTTTAGCGAATTCTGGTCATCATTGATGCGCAAGCCATGATTGGTCGTCATGAGCTCTCCGGTACTGTCGGTAGTATGGGCTGTCAGGCCTGATGTCTTTTCGTTTTCTTGTTGTGGAACGGAATCATCGGATCCCTTTTTGATCGCCATATGCATTTAAGGTTATTAAGCTTCCTCGGAAGCTTTGTAATTGACATCATTTTCTGCAACCTCGGTCAACAGCTGGTCTGCCAGCTTTTCTTCTTCGAGGGTTTGGGCAAGTATTTCCGCCACATCGGTGAGGTTTAGCGTAGTGGCTAACTGAACCAGACCGCCGTAGGTGGCTATTTCATAATGTTCGACTTTCTGAGAAGCCAGAATAATGCCTACATCGCGCGTAGCTGTACCTTCGTCGGTGCTTTCGATGATCCCTTCGCCTTCTTTGGTGAGACCTTCCATGGCATCACATTTTTTTGCGATCGCTTCCAGGCCCAACAAGTCAAAGATCACGACCAGCCGGCTTACATGTTCAACGGTTTCTTCCAGATGTTTTTCGATTGTGGTACTTAACTCAGCAGAAGTTGCCGCCTGAATCATCTTGGGCAGCGTTTTAACCAGGTGGTTTTCTGCCCAGTAAATGTCGCGAAGGCAGTCAGTAAATAATTCCATGAGCGCCGGTTCTGCACCTGCGGACGTCTTGGTTTTGAATTTCGGCTCAGAGCCCGATCCTGTTTTCATAGTTTGGTGATTAAGTTGTTAGATGATATATCAAAACTCGTACCGGAGCAACCAAAGGCCGAAAGCGCGCTACGGCGTCGACCGATGGCTGGCTGGCATTCAACCAGATAAACTTATCCCTCCAACCCCCATCTCCTGCTCCGTCTGATATTCATTCCGGACGATACTCCTGGGGAACTGTTTGCCGAAAATGAGACGGCTTAATTCGGGTTGTTTTTCAAATAATGCGAATGCAGCGACGTGAAGAACGTATATGCCGATTCGTTTTTTGCTGTCTTGTGTCAGTTACTCACTGGAATGGTTTTACCAGTTGCCCCCCGACAAAATTACGCAGCAAACCAGTTTAACTTGACACGGATTACTCATGAACATCAACTTACAAAAGGACCTACTTTGCTTCTCTCACCTCAGGTGGGATTTCGTTTTTCAGCGCCCGCAGCATCTGATGACACGGTTTGCTCAAAACGGAAACGTTTATTTTATGGAAGAGCCTATCCTGGATGCAACGGATAAGCCATATTTACAATTTGAAAAGAAACTTCCCGCCCTATGGCTTTGCGTACCGCATTTGCCAGCCGGAAGTTCGCAAGACAAAACGATTGAACTAATGAAGGGCCTGTTGCTTTCTTTTTTTAAAGACCGCGACGCTTCCAAGTTCATCTTTTGGTATTACACTCCCATGGCTTTCGAATTTTCTAGGGCTTTTACACCATCCCAGATTGTCTACGATTGTATGGACGAGCTATCGGCATTTAAGTTTGCTCCAGCGAAGATCAAATTTATGGAGCAGCAATTATTCGCCAGGGCCGATATTGTGTTCACTGGCGGGGTCACGCTCTACGAAGCCAAGAAAGGCAGCCACTCCAATGTACACCCGTTTCCGAGCAGTATCGACAAGGAGCATTTTCAGCAGGCGCGGGACATGCTGGCCGAGCCGGCGGACCAAGCCGGAATTACAGGGACAAAACTGGGTTTCTATGGCGTCATCGATGAGCGTTTTGACCAGGACCTGATCAGAGAAATCGCTGAAAAGTGCCCCGACTGGCAAATCATCCTAATCGGGCCGGTCGTTAAGATCGACCCTGCCATGCTTCCGAGGGCCGGTAATATCCATTATCTGGGCTCGAAAAGCTACCAGGAATTACCTGCGTACCTATCGGGCTGGAATGTGGCGCTGATCCCATTCCTCCTCAATGAATCCACCCGTTTTATCAGCCCTACCAAAACGCCGGAATACCTGGCTGCGGGCAGACCTGTGGTTTCAGCAGCCATTAGGGACGTTGTGGACCCGTACTCGAAGGTGGGTTTGGTGAGCATCGCGCAGGGAACCGATGCTTTTATTTCAGCGATAGACTATGAACTAGGCAATTTTGCCAATCCCGATTGGCTGCAGGCGGTAGACGAGTTCCTTTTCGATAAATCCTGGCAAAATACGTTTTCGGCTATGCAGACAATGATGCAGTTGGCCACCTCGAAAAAAAAAGGAGTGGTGTTTACCGGCGAACTGAAAAACGTAAGTTAAGTTTAATTTCTCCTGACTTGCAAAACGAAAAGCATGTGCAGAAATAGGTATTGAGAGCACGCAAGCTTTGAATCCATTTTCGCAGCGGCATCGTAAATGACCTCCGAAAAACGCTTTTGTCAAAGTGTTAAGTATTCATTATTGCCAAGCAAATTAATTTGACAATTAGAATCAAAAAAGCAATATAATTTTTTTAGTGTGATTTGTATAACTAATTAATATATATATGTAAAATTAATAAGTAGAAATAGTTCACTTTTGATGATCAATTAACTTAAAACTATTTCTATGATCAGCACAACTAAAAAAATCTCATTATTCGCTACCTGGTTACTACTACCCAGCTTGTGCTTTGGACAAGCACCGGATTTGGGAACCGCGGCAGATTTTGCCGCCTTTACGACCGTGGGGGCATTTAATAATGACGGAACAAGTGTTTTGGTAGGCGACATCGGCACTAATGCGGGCGCCTTTAATGGTTTCCCGCCGGGTACTGTGGTGGGTGAAACGCATGTTGCGGACGGCGCTTCTGCCCAGGCCGCGACAGATCTGGGCAGTGCGTACGCAGCTGTAAGCGCACTAACCGACTGCTCCGTTTTGGCAACCACATTGGGTAATGGGCAGGTCCTGACTCCGGACGTTTACTGCTTGGGTGCAGCCTCTACTTTAAATGGTAACCTCATCCTGGACGGTCAGAATGACCCCAATGCGGTGTTTATTATTAAAATTGACGGTGCCCTGACTGCCAATGCATTATCGATGGTTACGCTGATCAATTCGGCCACTTTTGACAATGTATACTGGCAGATCACAGGAAGGTTCGATTTAGGTGAAGGATCTATTTTTCGGGGAACTGTCCTTGGCGGTGGTGCCATAGAGTTGCTGGAAGGTTCTGCTATTGTGGGCAGGGCGTTAACGACAGCCGGGGCAATCAGCTTGCACAATAATGAAATTGTAAGTCTGGAATCTGCTTTGCCGGTCGCATTGATAAGTTTTACAGTAGCAAAAGGGGAAGGCCAGACTGCCATACTGAAATGGACGACCTCAGAAGAAAGCAACAGTGACCGTTTCGAAATCGAGCACAGCTTTAATGGAAAGACATGGGTAAAACACGCATCTACTGCGGCAAGTGGTGAAAGCACTGTTTTAACTCCCTATTTTTATACGGAAGCAATGGTTGGGGACGGGATTCACTTTTATCGGCTTAAAATGATTGATAAAGATGAAACATTTTCATACAGTCGTATTCAAAGTATCAAGGCTACTATTGTATCTCATTTAAGTTTGTATCCCAACCCTGCTACGGATCGGATAACATTAGATGCAGACGATTTAAGCCAGACTGAGCGAATTCAGCTGAATGATAATACCGGAAAAGTTTTACATGACCAGCAGATGAAATTTCAAACGGGCACGTCAACAAGTATCGATTTAAAGCAAATTCCGACAGGCTTGTATTTCGTAAGGGTTACCGATAAAAATGGGAATATCGTATCACTGAAAATGATTAAACAATAGCGATTACAACACGCTTAATTACCTACACTATACACACCTGTCAAAACCAACAATTTTGTTGTAAACGCAACAAAAAAATCGGAAAGCCGATAAAAAACGAGAGGCCAAACCCGAGAAATGAATTCCGATATTACTGTAACCTCGATAGAATCAGCTATATTGTAACAGAGCGGCTTTGGTTTTCATGGTCGATACAATTACTGATCCTATTCTATCATGATACTGTATATTAAATACATGGTCAGCCTGCGGTGCAAGATGATGGTGGAGGACGAGCTGAGAAAACTCGGCTTGCACTATGTGGTTGTAGACCTGGGCAGTGTGGAAATCCTTGAAGATATAACCACCGAGCAACATGAAACACTTAAAAGGAATTTGCTCAAATCGGGCCTCGAACTACTCGATGACAAAAGGAGCATTTTAATCGAAAAAATAAAAAATACCATTGTGGAGATGGTCCACTATCGGGACGAGCTTCCCAAAACCAATTATTCGGATTATATCGCAGAAAAACTGGGATATGACTACACCTATCTCTCCAACATCTTTTCCGAGGTGAAGGGTATCAACATCCAGCAGTTTATTATTCATCACAAGATAGAAAAGGTCAAAGAATTGTTGCTGTATGAGGATCTTAATCTAACGGAAATCTCTTACAAGATGCATTACAGCAGCGTCGCGCACCTGTCCAATCAGTTCAAAAAGGTGACAGGTCTCTCTCCCTCGTATTATAAAAAACTCCGGCAGAAGCGGCATAGCAACCTGGAAAATATATGAAAGTTACTGGCTTTTCCTTTACCTATCCGCCAGGCAGGTATTCCGCAATCGGACAAAGAGGAGATAGAAAAAAGCAAATTTCGTATATATACAAGCGTTCAATAGCGTCAGGTTATAATGGCGACACCTTGGTTTCATAGCGAATGGTGGCGACGCATGGGCTGGTAGTCCCTGTAACCGGCGCTGAGTCGGCCGGCCGGGGCGTTGCCGCCAGCGGGATGTGGCCTTCACTGGTAAAAAGTCCGGAAGTTGTATCCAGTCCTATCCACCCCGCACCGGGAATAAATACTTCTGCCCAAGCGTGCAAATCCAGAGAGACCGGCTGGCCATTCTCATTCGATTGTACCAGGTATCCCGAAACAAAACGGCTCGCCAGTCCCAAGTGACGCATTACCTGCACCAACAGCCAGGCTGAGTCCCGGCAAGATCCGGTTCCATATTCCAGCGTTTGCTCAGAAGTCATGACCCCCTCCTCCTCTCTTTTGATGTAAGCAATCTGCGTGTAAATCCTGTTATTGAGCGAGACAAGAAATCCGAGTATGTCCTGATCCACCACATTCATTTGCGCCACAAATGCCGCAAGTTTTGGCCCCTTGTCGACTACTTCCAGGTAAGAAAAAAGGTCTTGTCGCAGGTTGGATAAATAGGTGAAGGGATAATTCTGCGCATAGTCATCAATGCGGACGTTGAAGGGATCATAGGCGATCAGCGACGCCGTTAGTCGGACCGTTAAGGTCATAAACTCCATAGGTCCGTCGAAATCTACCCGCGCGATAAAGTTTCCAAAAACATCCTGTTGCCAATGCGTAACGTGGCTGGCAGGTTCAACCACCAATTCATAGGATTCGATTTTTGCTGACGAATGGGCTGCCGGCCTGAGCCTGAACTGATGGGCCGAAAGAAAAACACTTCTGTCGTAGTTGTATATAGTTTTGTGAAATATGCTTATCAATGTCATAGCAACGTATTAGCGGGGAAATGGAAATAATGGCTCAGCTACCGGAAGCACGGTAATGAGACGAGTGCATTGAAGTTAAACAATTCCTTCGTTAAAACGGGGCATTCCGTTTTTTTGACATTTGTCAATGCATTTCCATGACATAGCTCAACAGCGCTTTGCCAGGATGCGAGTACTTTTGAACCGTACAAAATATCACGGACATGGAAAATTCAGCAAAGCTTTTAGAACACAGTTTGTTGGTCATTTGGAATGACAGGAATGCCGAGCGAAGATTACAGGCGATGGAAAATATCTACGCCGACGATATGGCCTTTTATGAGTCCAACGAAGGACCGGCAATAGTTGGCAATCAGGCGATCAACGACTTGATTTCGAAATTACAGCAGCAATGGCCGTTGGAATTTGAATTTCAATTGAATGGCCCGGCCAGCATTAATCATCACGTACAGCATGTTGCCTGGAACCTGGGCATCCCCGGCCAGGCTCCGGAAGCGACAGGGATGGACATTGCCATTATTAAAGACGGGAAGATTAAATCCCTTCACCTCTTCCTGAATCTTCCCCCGGCCTGACATTGATATGATAGTTACTTGTAAAGCGTCTTTTTCCGCACCCTACTCAGGGTTTCCGGCGAAATGCCCAGGTAAGAAGCGATCATGCTTTGTGGGAATCGCCTGATGAATTCGGGATAAGTTTTTGCCAGCAGCTCATACCTTTCTTCCGCATCCAGGCTGATGGCAGCGTGGATGCGCTTTTGCGTAGCAATGGCTCCTCTCCGATCAATTTCTCTCACCATTTCATCGATAGCAGGTACCGCTGCAACAAGATCTTGCATGCTTTCATGTGTTACCAGCAGCACATCGGAATCTTCGGTCATCTCGATGTAGTAAATAGACGGCGAATACAGGTTGTAACTTTCGTAGTCGCCAAGCCACCACGATTCAACAGCCAGGCGGACGATGGTCTCCTGGCTATTTTCTTTCATTGTGTACATCCTTCCTGCACCCTTTACGATAAACGCCATGTACCTGCAAACATCGCCTTCCTGCAATAAATACTGCCGCTTTCTGAGATGCCTGGTTTTAAAGGCAGTCTGTATGCGCTCTTTCTCATAATCAGTAAGCATATGGGAGGATTTGGATTCGATATAGGCAAAAAGTGGTTCGTGCAGCATGCCGGCGGATTGTTTCAGTCAGACGTTCAATAGGAGTTCCCGATAAAAGTAAATAAATACAGCAGCAAGCGCAATCGCCCGGGGCAATCTCATGCAGGGCATTGATAAATGTCAAGGTGAATCTACTGCTTTTGTCAAAGTAGCCGGACCCGCGTTTCGCCAACTTTGTACTATCAAAAACAAAACAGATTATGAAAGCAACAAATGAAAGCGGCGTCGTCAGGCTGACCCGGCAAGGGCCGCCATCCGCATTAGAATATGTTACTGAGCAGGTAGGCATGCCCAAAGACCATGAAGTTTTGATCAGGCACGAGGCCATTGCGTTGAATTTCGTGGACGTGCTGTTCAGAAATGGGAACTTCCCTTTGCGCCAGTTCCCTGCAACGATCGGCGTCGAAGCCGCTGGCGTGGTGGAAGCCGTGGGTACCGGCGTTAAAGATTGGATTGCGGGTGACCGGATCGCTTACTACTTTTCGCTGGGCGCATATGCCGAGCGGCGATTGATTGACCCGCAACAGTTGGTGAAGTTGCCAGACGACATCACCTTTGATCAGGCGGCCTCTCTTTTAGCCAAAGGCCTCACAGCACGGATGTTGGTCAAACAGGCATACCCTGTTCAAATTGGCGATGTCGTTCTCGTGCATGCAGCTGCGGGCGGAGTTGGTTCGCTTGTGAGCAGATGGGCAAAATCGTTGGGAGCAACCGTCATTGGAACAGTAGGTAATGCCGCTAAAAAAGCCCTGGTGCAGCAACATGGGTTAGACTTGGTTGTCGCACTCGACACCGAGGATCTCGCACAACAGGTAAATTCCATCACAAATGGTCAGGGAGTCGACGTCGCGTACGACGGAGTTGGCAAAGCAACCTTTGGTAAATCTGTCGATTTATTAAAATCCGGAGGGACGATCGTGCTATTTGGCAATGCCTCCGGCGAGCCGGAAATAGATTCAGCCTATCTGCATTCGAAACAGATCAAGCTCATAAAGCCAGCCATTGGACAGTATTTACCAGACAGAAAGAGCGTCGACGTAGCGACCGCGGAGTTGTTCGAAGCCTTTCGAACCGGCGTTCTCGGGACTGTCGAGCCCGCGGTTTACCCACTTTCACAGGTTGCCAAAGCGCATCAGGACCTGGAAGCCAGCCGAACAACCGGATCTGTAATCCTGCATCCCCTGAAATCTATTTGAGATAAAATCATTCATTCCATGTCATGAGTGTCAAATCACGCAGCCCTTCGTCGAACACGCTTGTTGCCGCCAAGTATCGGCAAAGTGACCAGATGCAACCCTGGTTAAAACTATACGCTTGTTTTCTTGAACAGATCTTCGACAAGCTTCGAGGACCGGAAGCCAAAGTCGGCACCAAAGCCGTTGACTACCAGACCTTTGATGTCATTTTTCGTAGAAGAAATGGCGAAGACAATACTTTCATCACCTGGATCAGTCATTCCCTCGAAACGATAAATTTCATCGATCACAAATTCATTTGCCGGCAATTCGAAGGAGTGTTCCTTGCAATGCACGCAGTCCTTGGTATCAGGTACCAGAAAGTTGTACGTATACCCTCTTCGTTGAAGCTCATTCACTGCTTCGCTGAGCGTATCATAGCTGTAATGTGTACTGTTATTCTCCATGAGATTCAATAGTTTAGGTCACTAATTTACCGAACTCACGCATGAATGCAAACCGGCTTGAAGCTTAGCGCAGTTTCTGACAACGGAAAAAGTCCTTTCGTCTAACAAGATCCTGTATTTTGGGTGAAGCTCAATCGCCAGATCAGTTTCTGCGGGTCCAAATCGCAGGACGGGAAAATCCAGACTTGCCAGCGTTGCAATTTCCATTTACGGGAAGGGTGTCCAAATCGCAGGACGGGAAAATCCAGACGACTTGCCTATTGCAAAAGTCAAGTCCCGGCCCGGCCTAGGCGGGGTTGCAAAGGACGGAAAACAAAAAGCCTGTAATCTGTTGATTGCAGGCTTTTTATGCTTTTTGTTATTTGGCCGAATGATCCCGCTGGGATCATACTTTTTGGGATAACAAATTGTATATCAATTCCTTATAGCCTGTCAAATCTTGTACTCACCACGTCACTCACCAAATTGTGGTGGCTGGCTTGCGATTAGGTCGAAGATAATAAAAAAAGTTCAATGCTGCTTGCGCAATCTACGAGCTTCCTTTCTGCCGATACATATTATTACACCACCGGCGCTGTAGCAGCCCTTAGGAAGCCCATCTATAAACGCAGGCCATTTTTCGTGCAGTCCTAGGGTTGTTTCTAGGAATGCTTCAAAATCATCAATCAATTTAGCCTCTGGTACTGCGACCTGAAAATCGGGCGACCAGTAGTCTTTCATGTAGTACTTCAATGGATCAGAGTATTCCAGTAACACACTATAACCATCTACACCTTGTTTCCAGCCTTTAATGTTTTCTTGACCCGCAATATCTAAAAGCGAGATGTCCATCGCTCGCTCATAAATTCGCTTGGCTACAATTGTGTCAATAGCGATGTGCTTAGTGAAAATCTTTTCTTTTTTTACTGGATTCGAGTATGCTTTCGGATCATACTTAGATGTGTAACTTATCAGTTTGCCGAGATATGTATTCTCACCGCCACTCCATATTTCGACCAACTGATTTTTACACCAGAAGCGAAAACGAAGTTTGTCTTTTGACTTCATTAAATCTTCCAGGCCGATTTTGACGACGTCAGCCTTAAACCTGCTGTATGTCGCAGTGGTGTCTATGATCTTTCCTGATGACATTTCTAATGAAGTTTTCTGTGCAATTACCACAATACATACGGCAAGCAACAGGAATGTAGTAAAGGGTATTTTCAATCTCATGTAAGACAAGTTTAGGGAGGACTTCTGTAAATATCAGCGATCAATAATTGCTATGCGATTCGTTACACGACGTTACTTAATAGACGTAACAAAAGCTATTATTGCGAAGCCTATTTTTAAATTCTCTATCTGTCGTTCTTAGAATATTTATAAACTCTCCCGCCAGCGACTTCGGAGCGTATGGGCGGGCCAGATTAGATTGTAACACAATCTGACATCTGGCCGATTGCAGGTAAGAGCAATCCATAATTTATCCTTTTTAAAAAAATCGACAAACGCCTCCCTCGCTTGCTTAGCCAAATGCAATTTTTAACCTTTCAAATTCGTGTCTGTACCGCTGAATTTTTGCTTCGTCCTCAGTTGAAAGTAGAAACGGTTTTCTCCTGCCTGTAATCATCGTATCCCAAACTATTTCATTGTCTGCATTAACTATAGTACAGGGGTTAGCTGCATTAAACATTTTACAATCTGTGTTTGGGAGTCTAGTTGCAAGCCAAGCATATTCGGAAGTTTCAAATTGATTCGAGAGGTCAAGGCGATCTAGGTTTTTAAGCTTACCAATCGGACGCAGCGTATCATCTACAACTTTCAGATTAGTTAAGCACAAGTAAGTGAGATTTACGAGTCTCGCAATCGGTTCAAGGGTTTGTATTTTTAACGGTTTGTTGTGACCGCCTCCAACTGAGAGACTACGAATTTGAGTGGCCAGTGAAAGCTGATTAATATCATCTATTTTTGAAAAGTCAATTATTTCGAGTGAGTTTAAATTTATATTCTTGCTAATGTCCCAAAGGGCTGTTGCTTTGGTGTTCCAATTCAGAATTATTGTTTCACAGAGGTTTTGTGTTTCCAAAATGGTCAACTCCTTTGCTAGTACTTGGTAAAGATTTAGATATTTCAGACTTACAAGTGAAAGGATTTTTCTTAAATCTTTTTCGTTGGCACCTATAAGCCATAAATTTTCAATTCCAAGATTTTGAAGTTTATGGATATTTCTTGCCGACACCGGCATATGCAAAGATTTTTCTCCTTCGGGATGATCGGCTAGGTCAGTCGTAAAATTTTTCGGCTTCGTTGGTAGATACTCGGTCATTTCAGGTCTGATTTATTGACGGCAACTAATATGCAAATTTTAGAGCAAGAGCCAATCATTAAAAACACCCTATATATTTCCATATCCAGTTATTATGCCATTTTTTTCTTTTTTCACCTTCTCTCGCGATCCCCTTTCACAAACCGAAGGGGTCTTGAGAGAGAAGGTGCAGCGCTAACCTTCCGTGCCTGATCTTCGGGAAAGCCGCCCTTTCAAAGCCTGCATATTCTCGCTGACTTTGGTATCGAGAATCTTCGCATAAATCTGCGTCGTGCGAATGTTTGTATGACCGAGCATCTTGAAAACACTTTCAATTGGCACCCCATTTTGCAGAGTAATGGTCGTCGCAAACGTATGCCTGGCTACGTGTGAAGTGAGAAGTTTGTTAATTCCGCAGATCACAGCGATCTCTTTCAAGTAATCGTTCATCTTCTGATTGGCTCGGCACAGGAAGAACAAGCCCGCGAGATTCGCAAAGCGGATGGTATTTGTATCGATCAATGATTCGAAGTGCTTCCGGCAGCAGTGGAATATGCGACTTCACATTCGTTTTAGTCCGCTGGCTGAAAATCCATTGCTCACCATCAATTCCTCTGGCTATCTGACCTTTTTCGAGCTTCTAGACATCGGAGTATGCCAGGCCAGTGAAACAACAAAAAAGAAAGGTGTCCCGCACCTGGGCGAGCCGATCGCTTGCGAACTCTTTGCTGGCGATTAAATCCAACTCAGCTCTGGTAAGAATGGCTTTGTCAACCTTCTTAAACTTACCCTTGAAGTTCAAATACGGATCTAGATTCATCCAGCCATTACCCAAACAAATGTTGACGATCTTGCGAAACATTTTCATGTGCTTCACAACGGCATTATTGCCCATCTTGCGAACGGAGCGCAGATAGAACTCATAGTCTGCGATGAAAGCGAAATCGATGCGGCTGATGTCGAAATCAATGGTATTGAAGTTCTCTTTCAAAAATGCCAATGTATGGCGCTCCAAAACCTTGTAGCGGTTGAATGTGCCGATCGCATATTCCTGGCCAATCAATGCCTTCATCCGCTCGTTGTGGTCTGCGATCACTGTCATCAATAATCGCTGCTTAGGGCCGACGCCTAGATATTTGTTTTTGATCGTTTCCGCCGTTATCAATGCTCCGTCACGAACCAGAGCGGCGTGGGCATCTAACAATTGCTGTTCGAGATTGCCGAGATAGGCATTAACAGACTTCACGGCCTCTTTCGCACCAGTCACTCTGCCAGCAACCGCATTCCACCGGCTGGGCTCGCATTCTCTTCCGGTTGTAAATTCAGCTCTCCTACTTTCAACAGTAATCCGCAAGTAAATCGGCAAAGGCCCTTTTAGATAATTCCCCGGCTTCTTTAAATAGAAAAGCAGACTGATCTTTGTTTTCATGCCCTTTTCAGGTTAAAAAGTTGAACAAAAGTAGTCTTGCAAGCCTGATCCGCGCAAGATGTTTACGGCGTAAACATCTTCACATACAACAAGTTACAGCGATTCTGATGAGTAAATTTGCAGATTCAAAAACTCACCGAATTACTCACCAAAAATTTGTCGAAAATTGAACATTTTGGCATAATCCGCAAAAGAAAAAAGCCTGCTAATCTGTCGATTTGCAGGCTTTTGATGCTTTTTGCTATTTCTTCAAGTGATCCCGCTGGGATTCGAACCCAGGACCCATACATTAAAAGTGTATTGCTCTACCAGCTGAGCTACGGAATCGTTTTCTACTTACTTTTGGGGCTTTCGAACTTTTGCAGTTTTGGATTAGCCGTTGCCTTTTCCGTAATTGCGATGCAAAAGTAGAATTCTTTAAAGTATAATGCAAGCAACCAATAAGAAAAACCTTTTTTTTTCGTTTTTTATCTTCGCCTTTTTGATGCCCAAAATGGCTTTTTGCGCCAATCAGAAGGAGCTTAAAATGGCTGATTCTCTGTTTGCTATTGCTAAATACGCCGAGGCGCAAACCCTCTATAAAAAAAATTTCAACCTCACCGAAAAAAACTCCCAGGCACTACTCTTGAAGCTGGCATTTCTGGCGGAGAAGACAAATAATTACACCGACTGTCTTTTTTATCTCAGCAAACTGGCCCTAAACAAGCCGTCCAGGCATCTTTTTGAAAAAATGGACAAGCTCGCCGAGGAGCAAAATCTAAGTGGCTATGAATTCGACGATTACAACTATTTCATAATATTTTATCGAAGGTATGGTGATTACATTCCGATATTGCTTCTAACTTTGGGCACCTACATAGTTGTCATAATGGTTACAAAGACACGTAGAAAGGAGCCGATTTTGCAGATCCACAAGATATCGATCGTCGTTTATCTGCTGGCATTGCTGGGAATATTAAATGTACCTTCCCTTTATCAAACGTGCATTATAGTGAACGATCACACTTTTTTGCGCGATGAGCCCTCGTCGGCGGCGGCTGTGGTGGAAAGCGTAGGAAAAGGGCATAAACTGACCATAATCGGCTCGGTTGACCACTGGGACAGGGTCATATGGAACAACAAGATCGTTTACATTCGAAAAAGTGATCTTTGGAATATATGACAGCAAACTGGTATCATTTTTGCAGCATTTAAGTTTGTATGTATATTTAGGAGTTAAATGTTTAAATTTAAATTGTATGAAAAAGCCAATGAAACGTTTTTTACTATTAATCGCAGGAGTTTTAATGTTAGGATTTGTTACTTCCTGTAAAGAGGAAGGGCCTCACAAAGATGACATTGTGAAGTTCTCGGCTGTAATCAATAGTAGCCCAACCGTTCCAAAAGCTACATCATCAGCGCAGGGCACCGGTGTTTTTGAATACAACAAAACTACCATGGAGCTGAAATACAACATTAACTACCAAAACCTGACACCGACCTCGGTAACACTAAATTCAGCTGTTCCTGCATGGGAAAGAGGCGGAATTGTTGAAACTCTGGCTGATAACCCTACCGGAACCCAGGTTCAGGGGACGGTGAAGCTGAATACCGAGAGGCAAACCCTTTTAATTGCCGGGGCGATGTACATTAATATCCCTACCAAGGAAAATCCTTACGGGGAAATCCGCGGACAGATCATTGCCGATAAATTCGAAGAATAGGCGATATACACCATATAAAAAGGCTTTCGGGAGCGATCCTGAAAGCCTTTTTTATTGCCTTACTTCGTTCTTATGCTCTATTTTTTCCCCTTTTTCTTCCTGGATTGGTATTCTTCGACCTCACGCATCAGGGCATTGAGGTCATTCGAACTGTCGCTGCTGAAATCGAGCGTTTGAGCATAGTCCGCAGCGCTGATGTCGACAACGGCGACAGGTTTGTCGAGATATTGCTGGATTTGATCCAGCAGAGGCCTCTCCTCTTCACTGCAAAACGAAACGGCAATACCTTTTTGCATGCCACGCCCCGTGCGGCCGACCCTGTGCACGTAATTTTCGGGTTGCTCGGGCAGGTCGTAGTTGATCACATAATCCACATTCGGGATGTCGATGCCCCGGGCACTTACGTCTGTGGCGATCAATACTTTAACATTCCCTTTTTTAAACTCATTCATCGCAGTAAGGCGGTCGGCTTGCTCCTTGTCGCCATGGATGGTGAGACTTTTGACCTCCATACGTTCAAGCGCATTGTATACACGTTCTGCGCGCACTTTCGTGCGTACAAACACGAGGATCTTCTTTTCGGCCTGCTGTTTGATCACACGTTCCAGGAAAAAGCGCTTGTCGTCCATGGACACAAATGCTACCGAATGGTCAATGTTTTTTGCAACGGGGTTTTTAGGGGAAATCTGAATCCGGATCGCATTTCTGACAAGCGAGTATGCCAATTTCTTGATCTTCTCATCGATGGTCGCCGAGAAAAACAATGTTTGTCGTCGTTTGGGTAAATGCTTAATCAAATCCTGAATATCCTTGATAAAACCCAGGTCGAGCATATGGTCGGCTTCGTCGAGAATGAGTGTGTCGACACGGTCGAATTTGATATATCCCTGGCTTACAAGGTCAAACATCCGTCCGGGGGTTGAGACCAAAACGTCGATCCCTTTTTCCAGTTTCGCGATCTGTGGGCCTTGTTCTACGCCTCCAAACACGCTGAATGTTTTCACTTTCGTATATCGGGCAATATTACTGAACACCTCGGCGATCTGGATAGCCAGTTCTCGGGTGGGCACCATTACCACGCATTTAATGCCCTCGGAGCGGCTCGACGATTTCTGCTTGTGCAACTTGTCGATAACCGGAATGGCAAAGGCGGCCGTCTTTCCGGTGCCGGTTTGTGCGATAGCAAGCACATCTTCACCTTTCATTACCGCCGGAATAGCTTTAAACTGAATATCCGTTGGTTTCTTGAACCCTGCTGCTTCCAGGCTCCGCTTGATCTCCGTAGCAATGGGGTAATCTTCAAATTTCATAGATAAGTAGTCGGCGGACCTGCATAGGCCCGCCCTTCGTTTTAATGGGAACGCAAAGATAACCGGTTATCCGGCAATGCGTGATTTATTACAAGCCCGGCTCATAAAACCGCAGCCGGTTCCGGAGCGCCGCGATTTCCCTGTCCATATAATCGACCCGGTCGAGCAGCCCCTGAATGGCATCGATGCCTTCCAGATTGATGTCGAGGTCGTGATGGAGACGGATGATACGCTCAATACGGTTCAACTGCGGGATTTGCAGAAAGCGCTGTTCATTTACCAATACTGTTTCAATCAGGTCGTGCTCCTGTAACGACTCTACAAATGCGTATTCCACTTCATAACTCGAACAGAATACCTCAATGGCGATCAATTGGTCAGTTTCCATACCGGTTTCAGGATTTGGACAGTTCTGTAAACAATTCTTTTTGCCGCTCGGTCAGGTTAGTCGGCACTTTGACGTCGAAAGTCACATAAAGATCCCCAAACTGGCCCTCTTGCTTGTAAACGGGGAATCCTTTGCCTTTAAGGCGCACGATACTTCCATTTTGGGTTTCGGGTTTGACGGGCAGTTTCACTTTTCCGCTCAACGTTTCCACCACGAGCTCGCCACCCAGTACGGCAGTGTACAAATCAAGATCTGCCTTTAAATGCAGGTCATTGCCTGAGCGCCTGAGCTTTTCGTCGGCAGCCACCGAGAATGTGATATACAAATCGCCATTCGGCCCGCCGTTACTTCCCGGTCCGCCATGGCCCGCAATTTTAATGGTCTGCCCGTTTTCGACGCCCGCCGGAACGGTAATGCGGATGTTTTTCCCATTGACAGTCAACGTTTGCTTGTGCGTTTCATACGCATCGCGGAGGCCCAAATGGATTTCGGCCTGGTAATCCTGCCCGCGGAAACGTGCGGGGCGCCCGCCGCCGCCAAAGCCGCTCGCCGAGCCGAACATCGATTCGAAGAAATCTGAAAACCCTCCCCCATCGTTGCCGCTGTACCATTGTCCTTCTTGCGCGCCTGCCTGCCTTCTCGACTGACGCGCCCGTTCGAACTCCTCGCTATGCTGCCAATCTTTACCGTATTTATCGTATTTCTTGCGTTTCTCAGGGTCGCTCAGCACTTCGTTAGCCTCATTCAGTTCCTGGAATTTCTTCTGTGCTTCCTTATCGTTCGGATTCAGATCGGGATGGTATTTCCTTGCCAGTTTTCTGTACGCATTCTTGATGGCCTTATCATCGGCGTTTTTGTCAAGTCCGAGTATTTGATAATAATCTACGAAAGCCATAAATATCAATTAATTGAGTTCTTGATTAGGTCAAAACAGATGTATCTACTTTCGTTCCGTCATTTTCAGGTACAAGTCTTCCACTTTCTTTCTGGCCCAAGGTGTTTTTCTCAAAAATTTAAGGCTTGATTTCACGCTCGGGTCTTGCTGAAAACTGTTGATATTCACATGATAACCCATTTGTTCCCAGCCATAGTAATCTACGAGCTCGTTCAAAATAGCTTCGAGTGTCTTGCCGTGGAGCGGGTTATTAGGTTGTGATTCCATGCGTATTGTTAGAAATGTTGCGGTTTAATTTAAAGTAGATTTCTGTTTATAAATAATTATTATGCAGGTTGATTAGTTCAAAATCTAAAACCTGTTCAATGGATGAGATCAAATGGGGAATAATCGGTTGTGGTAATGTAACCGAGGTAAAAAGCGGCCCCGCATTTAATAAAGTACCGAACTCATCGCTGGTAGCCGTTATGCGCCGCGACGGAGCGCTGGCAAAAGACTATGCCGAACGGCACGGTGTACCCAAATGGTACGACGATGCCGACGCGCTGATCAACGACCCGGAAGTCAATGCAATCTACATCGCAACGCCCCCCGATGCACATGAGAGCCTCGCGATAAAAGCGATGCGGGTTGGCAAGCCGGTTTATATCGAAAAGCCAATGGCCCGCAATGCCGCCGAATGCGATCGTATCAACGCGGAAAGCAAGCGAACTGGCGTGCCTGTGTTTGTAGCCTATTACCGCCGGGCATTGGACTATTTTTTAAAAGTGAAAGAACTGATCGACAAAAAGGCGATCGGGGAGATCCGTTACATTGATATTTGTCTGCAATGGCAACCCTATGACGAGGAGGTAGGCGAAAACCCGAAGCCCCGTTGGCGCGTGAACCCGGAAATTTCCGGCGGAGGGCATTTCCACGACCTGGCCTCTCACCAATTCGATCTGCTCGAATTCATTTTTGGCCCGATCCGTCACGCAGCAGGTATCGCGCGTAACCAGGCGGGCTTGTACGAGGCGGATGATATTGTGGTAGCCAATTTTGAGTTTGAATCAGGCGTATTGGGTAAAGGAAGCTGGTGTTACACAATAGACAAGGACCAGCGCGAGGACGAAACGCAGATCATCGGCTCCAAAGGGCGCATTACCTTTTCATTTTTTGAAAAATTCGATATTCACCTGGAAACTTCGGAGGGTATCGAGGTTTTTCACATTCCCTACCCTCAACACGTGCAGCAGCCGCTCATTGACTTGATCGTGAAGGAACTACGCGGCGAAGGCAAAAGCCCCAGCAGTGGTGACACTGGTGCAAGGGCGAACCTGATCATGGACAGGATCACGCAGAGACAATAATTTCAGGCAGACGGGATACAAATGCGCGGGATTATCCTGTTATTTAAAAAATTTACAGTACTATAAAATTCCAAAGTCATGGCCAAAGGAAAAAACCTGGACAAGGGGAGCGCCAAAAAAGACGCCACTAAATCCCTGAAAGAAAAAAGAGCCGATAAGAAGGCAAAAAAAGATGGCAAAAAGGAATACTGATCCTTCCGCAAATGGCTCCCGCAAATATGCCGGAGCCATTTCGCTTTTAATAGATCTCCCTGTTAGTTTTGTATTTGGCCAGCCGTTTCCGGGAACGGACGATTTTCGAATGGATCTTATTCTTCTCGTCGGGCGTCAGAACATCATCGGCCAGCGCTTTGTCGATCGTTAGTTGGATCGCGCTGCGCTCCTTTTTCAGCTTGCCGTATTCCATTGCGGTTAGTTTACGGCTTTTGTAGGCGGCTTCAACCTGCCCATTCAGTTTGCGCAAATCTGCTTTGAAGTTCTGCGAATAGGCAGTTTGAGTTAACAGTAAAATAAATAGGCTTCCAAAAACTAATTTCATGGCTGTAATAAAAACGAGGTCTGTTAAAGTTTTGATGCGAATATAAACCGGCATGCAGAAACAGTGCCAGGCCGGCTTAGTGACTGGTGCAAATACATCCGCAAGTTTCAGGTTGGCTACCTGTGGCGGATGCGGCAAATTTGTATCAACAAATACAAAAACCAATGAACCAGCAAGATTATAACTACGACAAGATCGCGAAAGCCATCGAATACATTGTGGCCAACGCGAAAGAGCAGCCATCGCTCACCGATGTTGCCGACGAGGTCAGCATCAGCCAGTTTCATTTCCAGCGACTGTTCTCAGAATGGGCGGGCGTCAGTCCGAAGAAATTTTTGCAATACATTACCGCGGGTTATTTGAAAGACAAGATCAAAGAGTCGACCAACCTGGCGGAACTCGCTGAGTTGGCCGGGTTGTCGAGCCAGAGCCGCGTGTATGATCATTTTATTTCAATCGAAGGTGTTACGCCGCAGGAATACAAAACCGCCGGCAAGGGGTTAATAATTAGCTATGGCTTCCATGAAACGCCGTTTGGCGAATGCTTCATCGCGGTCACTGAGCGGGGCATTTGCGCCATGGCGTTCGTGGACGAGAGCACCCGCGATCTCCAGCTGATTGACCTCGCGCGCAAATGGCATTACGCAACCATTCGCCCCGACCAACAACTTACCGCAAATTATATTCAGCGGATATTCAGCCCGTCACACCAATCGCTCGAAAGGCTGCCATTGCTGGTCCAAGGTACCAACTTCCAGGTAAAAGTATGGGAAGCGTTGCTGAACATCCCGCAAGGTGCGGTTACAACCTACCAGCAGATCGCCGGGCGTATCGGTCATCCGAAAGCCGTGCGTGCCGTAGGTTCCGCCGTGGGCGATAACCCCATAGCCTTTATCATCCCATGCCACCGTGTGATCCGTAAAGAGGGAGTTCTGGGTGAATATCGCTGGGGCAGTCTACGTAAAAAGGCGTTGATTGGCTGGGAGGCTGCCCAGCAGGATGAGGAATATATTGCACAAAGACAGGCTTAGCAAATAGCACAATAAAAATAAATTGTCACTGTAATGAGTTGTATGACAATTTAATGGAAGTGCTGTAATGCAATTTTTCCGTGTTGGACTGATATTGGAATGGGTTAGCGCAAACTATAAACCAAATCAATATCCAACATGAAAAAGAAAGTTATTCTCTCGCTGGCAGTCGCAATGGTTATTGCGGCAACTTCGGCAAGTTTTGCACAGTTCTCTTTGGGATTGCAGGGTGGTATTGCGAAATCTAACGTCGAAGACTCCAAAACAGTAGCCGGTGGCGGCGTAAACCTCCGCGTGTTCGCATCGCCGCGTGTAGCCATCGGTGTCGCAGGCAAGATCTACGCCGACGGCAGTGATTACCGCATTGCCGGACAAACGCTGAGCAGCACCGGTACACTTATGCCAGTAACCGGTACCCTCGACTATTTTTTCACCGAAGGCGTAATCCGTCCTTATATTGGCGGTGATGCCGGTGTTTATTTCTCTAAATATAAAGCCAAATGGAATGGCGAAACAGTCTTGGAATCGTCAACACGCAACAACTTTGGTGCAGCGCCACGTGCCGGGCTCGTGTTTGCGTTCGGAAACCTTGGTATCCAGGTAGAAGGTATTTATCACTTTGTTTTCGGCAACAAAAACCATAGTTCAGAGACGGGATCTGCAAACAATATCGACTTTGAATCCACATCCAACTTCGGAGGGGTCAATGTGGGTATCATATTTGGTTTGGGCGGCAAATAAGCACCCCAACAACATTTCAAGAGAAACGCGCTTAACGGCGCGTTTTTTTGTTGTGCGGCAATCCGGCATTAACTTGCCCGCCGATTAATCTCATTCCAATTGGCACAACCATTCTCATTTCCGGAACAACTTTGCAACTGGCTGCCATCCGCCTTATTCCGGTGGCAGCTCGTGCATGACCCGGACTTTGCATGGCCAATTCTCGAAATCCACGATGAACAAAGGCAGATTATGAACGTGTTAACTGTCCCTTTAACTACGTGGCAGCAGTTACACCGGCATGGTCTCCCGGACGGCTTATATGCAAAATTGGTTAGTTTGCGTAGTGACGGCATTCCGGCTGTTGCGCTCTGGGAAGATTATTGGATAGCCAAAAACAGTATCGTTCGATCGCGACTGTCGGCCATGCTGGGCATTTCGGCCAAAATCCCAGCACGCCTCACACAAGTACGACGGATCGACGACGCGACCACATTCCATTTTCTGGATATCAATCATCTAAATGGCGCAACTTCATCGAAGTTTCGTTACGGTTTGTTTCTGCCAAAACAATATTATCGTGTACTTCCGGAAGACTTTGCTTATGACAATTCAGCATCCGAAATATTGGTGGCCGTGGCGACATTCAATAATGCCCGTATTTTCGAACAGCATGGGCTGCCGTTCAGGTCACACGAGCTCATTCGTTTTGCCAGCTTGCAAGGAACGAATGTAGTAGGAGGACTGGACAAACTCTTAAATGCGTTTATCCGGGAAAAATCGCCTGACGATATCATGACCTACGCGGACTTCGAATGGTCGGATGGCCGGGGTTACCGGCGGCTCGGTTTCGAGGAAAGGGGCACGGTCGCGCCGCAGAAAGTGTATTTAGATTTAAACAACATGAGGCGTATCCGCAAACGCGCCGACGATTCATCTGAAAATACGTCGATCAAATATCTAACAGTGTTCAATTTGGGCAGCATCAAATATGTGAGGCTTATTAAACAACGGTCATCCGATGCGCACTGATACTCCACTACTCATCATCCTGGGTCCTACCGCGTCCGGAAAAACGCACCTGGCGACGAGGGTTGCGCAGATCGTCGGTGGCGAAGTGATTAGCGCTGATTCCCGGCAGGTATACCGGCAAATGGATATTGGTACGGGTAAGGATATGGATGAATATGTGGTGAATGGAGAAAGTATACCATATCACCTGATCAACATTCGGGATGCCGGGGAACAATACAATGTCAACGACTTCCAGCATGATTTTGCTGATGCATATCAAAAGGTCGTCACCCGAAACCGCGTACCGCTTGTCTGTGGCGGCACAGGATTCTATCTGTACGCATTGCTGAAAGGGCACGCTAATGACACCGTGCCTGTCAATCGGGAATTGAGGATTGAGCTGGAACGTCTTTCTGTTGATCAACTGCTGGCAAAATTCCATCATTCAGAATCACGCTACCATGCCCTGGCTGACATTTCGACCCGAAAACGGCTGATCCGTGCGTTGGAGATAAGCACATTTTTGGATAACAACCCAAACATTGAAGTTGATTTTGGTTCGGAAACAAATGGTTATCTAGCGGCTATATTCGGATTGGCACCACCCGTCGAAATAAGAAGGGGGCGCATCAGTACCAGACTTGCTACGCGGTTAAAGCAAGGTTTAATAGAAGAGGTTCAAGGCCTTTTGGCCCAAGGCATTAGCCCTGACGCATTGATTTATTATGGTTTGGAATACAAATATGTTACCCTGTTCCTGACCGGCTCACTCACTTACGAAGCAATGCATACTAAACTGGAAACCGAAATCCACCGGTTCGCCAAACGACAGATGACATTTTTCAGAAAAATGGAAAAGGACGGCCTGAAAATCAACTGGATACCCGACGAGTGGAGGGAGGAGGAAAAAATTGCCTTCATAATACGGCATTACCGGGAATTTAAAACCGACCAGGCCGGTAGTATGTAAGTGTAAACTCACTAAAAAACGTCATTTAGAATGAATCGCAAATGGAGCAGCCTGTTATTGTTGCTGGTATTGAGTGTCACGGACGCATACTTGCTTGCACATCCGAACCTGATCGGAAAAATAGGGGTGCTCGTGTACAAGCATCACTATATCCGCAATTTTCCAAGGGCATTGCTGACCGTGGCGATTGTGGTATGCCTTTCTTTGGCTATTTGTGAGGCAGTTTATCGTCTGGGTGGAAAAAAGACCGCAATATTTACCTACCTCGCTTTGACAGCCGTTTCGCTGGCTTGGTTCATGTATGTCTTTGTGAGTTTTTCCTCATTTTCATATCGGATCACAGGTAAAGCGTTCATTTACGGGGCGCACCTTTTGCCAGTGATCCTGACAGGCTTAAACCTTCGGTACCTCATTAAAAGGATCCTGGTGAAAGAGCCTGATAATGCTGTCTTAACACAACAAAAAAGCGGTCCGGAAGCAGCTTAGAGTGCTTTTTAGATGGAAATATTTGTCAGGCAAGCACGCTACAATAGAATATTCTCATAAATACTTCAGATTGTGAAATAATATTGTTTGTGTCTTGATTTTTCACAAATAAACCACGGATAATAATAGAAAGTACGCAGTTTTTTAGGATATTGCGGCTTGTGTCGGACGGGGAAATGGTTAATCTCCGGGCCTATTTAACACAAAATTAATTTGTTGGATAAGTAAATCGCTGTTAACGAAAAACTTTGGCTTGAATTGACCCCGATTGGCTCTGCCTTGTCATTAACCCCTTTTAATTTTATTCTTATTTCTATGTCCCAAATAGCTGAATTGACCCTTGACGGTAAAAAGTACGAGTTCCCCATAATTGAAGGTAGTGAACAGGAGAAGGCGATAGATATTTCCAAATTGCGTGACCAGACAGGGTATATTACGATTGACTCAGGTTACAAGAATACAGGCGCTACCAAAAGTGCCATTACGTTTCTGGATGGAGAAGAAGGTATTTTGAATTACAGAGGTTACTCGATCGAAGACCTGGCCGAAAAATCGTCATTCCTCGAAGTTGCCTACCTGCTTATTTACGGAGAGCTTCCTACTGAAAAGCAATTCGCTGAATTTGAACATGAAATACGCACGCATACGCTGGTTAATGAAGATATGCGTAAAATTTTCGAAGGCTTTCCGGTGAACGCGCACCCGATGGGCGTGTTGTCATCACTGGTTAGCGCGATGAGCGCCTTCTACCCCGATGCGAACGGTCAGAATTCCGAAGAAGCTACGCAGTTGCACATTATTCGTCTGCTTGCCAAGTTGCCAACCATCGCGACATGGTCTTACAAAAAATCACAAGGCCACCCTGTCAACTACCCGCAGAACGATCTCGACTATTGCTCGAACTTCCTCAATATGATGTTTTCGCTTCCGGTAGCGAAATATAATGTAGATCCCGTTGTTTCCGCTGCATTGAACAAGCTCCTGATCCTGCACGCCGACCACGAGCAAAATTGCTCTACTTCAACCGTAAGGCTTGTAGGTTCGTCACATGCCAACATTTTCTCTTCAATTTCCTCGGGGATCAGTGCATTGTGGGGCCCGCTTCACGGTGGCGCCAACCAGGAGGTGATCGAAATGCTCGAAGCGATTAAAGCAGACGGCGGTGATACGCAAAAATACATCAATATGGCCAAAGACAAGAGCAGCGGCTTCCGCCTGTTCGGTTTTGGTCACCGTGTTTATAAAAACTTCGACCCGCGTGCCCGCATTATCAAGAAGGCTGCGGACGATGTTTTAAACAAATTAGGCATTAACGATCCTGTTCTCGAAATCGCTCAGAAACTAGAAAAAGCAGCTTTGGAAGACGAATATTTCGTACAACGCAAGCTTTACCCGAATGTCGATTTTTATTCAGGTATCATTTACCGTGCATTGGGCATTCCTACCAATATGTTTACGGTCATGTTCGCGATTGGCCGTCTGCCGGGGTGGATCGCGCAATGGAAAGAAATGCGTGAGAACAAGGAGCCGATCGGCCGCCCGCGTCAGATCTATACAGGCGCACCCAAGAGAGATTTCGTTTTGATGAGCGAGAGGAAGTAATTTTGAATGAGGGAATTTTGAATGATTGAATGACTGAATGATTGAATGGGTCAGCCTGGATTATCTATTTATTCAAATATCCTGTCCCATCCCGTTTATTCACTCATTCACTCATTCAAAATTACTACGGCGAGAGCCGCTCAATCTTCCAATCCCCATCAACTTGTTTGGTATAAACCAACCGGTCATGCAGTCGGCTCGGTCTTCCCTGCCAGAATTCGACATAATCGGGAACTACCCGGTAACCACCCCAATGCGCCGGCCTGGGCACCGGTTTGCCTTCGAATCGTGCATTCAACTCATTGGTCTTCTCTTCCAGGAACTCCCGATCGGAAATGACATCACTTTGAGCCGAGGCCCAGGCACCGATCTGGCTGCCTCGGGGTCGCACAGCAAAATATTCATCCGACTCTGCTTCGGAAGTCTTGCTGACCGTCCCTTCCACACGTACCTGTCTTTCAAGCTCTTTCCAGAAAAACGTTAGCGCTACCTGGGGGTTTGTCTCCATCTCCCTACCCTTCTTACTACCGTAATTGGTGAAGAAGGAAAAACCCCTTGGATCGAAGTCTTTGAGCAGCACAATCCGTCCCGCAGGACGCCCTTCCGACACCGTGCTGAGCAGCATTGCATTGGCTTCGGTTATACCCGCTTCAAGCACTTCATCAAACCATAACCTAAACTGTTTCAGGGGGTCAGGGTCGAGATCGGATTCCAGCAGGCCTCTTAGTTGGTAGTCGTAACGGATATTTGCAATATTATGGTCCATTGGATACTAATATGTTCAATGTTAGGATGTCAAAAGTAGCCATTTCAGAGGAAAGATTATTAGATTTGTAATCTACAAGAGACCGTACGTACGAAACAAGCATCACGATGGCACAAGAACAACAAGAAGGGGTCAAAAGCGAAGAGCAGGACGACCTGGCACCAAAAACGATTGATACCCTTGAAATTGATCTTAACAATGAGTTGACGGAAGAGCACGAGGAGGAGACGCCGGATGTAGATTATAGCCAATTATCTAAGGAGCAATTGGTTAACTTGTTGGAAAATGAACTTGCAGCCATTCGTGTAGACGGCGCCACGGCCGCTCAGCTGAAGAAGGCCGAGGCCGTGGCCAGAGGGGTGCGTACAGTACTGGATCATATCAAACAGAAAGATCGCGAAGCCGCATTAAAGGTTTTTGTCGAAGAAACCGGCGGTGAAGATGGCTTCGAATATAAATTTGACGCAGAAACACAGAAAATCGATTCCCTGAGCCGTGACATCCGTGGGCTGAAAAACGCCTTTTATCAAAGCCAGGAGAAGGAAAAGGAGAAGAACTTCAACGTGAAAACCGCATTGCTCGGCCGCCTGCGTGCGCTGGTGGACGAGGAGGGTACACGTGAGACGGACGCTAGCGGGCTGAAATCCAGCTGGGAGGAGTTTAAGAAGATCCAGGAAGAATGGAAGGGTGCGGGCAATGTGGCGTCGCCTCATAATGGGACGCTTTGGGCTACCTACAATGCATTGATCGATCGCTATTTCAGCAACAGAAATATCTATTTTGAACTCAAAGAGCTCGACCGTCGCCGTAATGCGGAACTGAAAGCCGAATTGTGCGAGAAGGTAGAGGAACTCGGCAAATCGCTGGAAAGCCGTCCGATGACGCGTGAAATTTTGAACGAGGCCAACCATATTTTCGAGGAATACAAACACCTCGGGCCAGCACCGAAGGAAGATCAGGAAAAATTGTGGCAGCGATTTAAGGAGGCGCTCGACGTACTCTATGATGCACAACGCGGACAGTTTGCCGAGCAGAAGAAATCGATGCAGGAGAACTATGAGCAAAAGCTGAAAATTTACGAAGCAATTGTTCCGTTCACGACCTACAGCTCCGGAAGTATCAAAGAGTGGAATGCCAAAACGAAAGACATCATGGCGTTCCAGGACCAGTGGGTGGCTTTGAAGGGCATTATGCCACGGGAAGAGGGCAAGGAGCTCAGTAAGAAGTTTTGGGCTGCGTTGAAAACCTTTTTCAATAACAAAGGTGAATTCTTCCGACAGTTAGAAACAAAACGTGAGCAAAACCTTGAATTTAAAAACCAGCTTTGCGAAGAAGCGGAATCAATCCTCTCGGCCGGTGAGGACAATCCGAATACTACACAAAAGGTAATCGAGTTGCAAAAGAAATGGAAAGGCATAGGTCAGGTACCCGAGAAATTTAAGGATACGATCTACGACCGTTTCAAAAAAGCATGTGACTCTTATTTCGACCAGAAGCGTGCCAAGAACCGTGAGGTAGAGGAAGAGTTTGAGAGCAATTTGAAGCAAAAAACAAACCTCATTGAAAGAATCGAAGCGGCGGCAAAGGACAAGGACGAATCATCGCTCAATTTATTGAGCGCATTCAAGTCCGAATGGTCGTCGTTAGGGTTTGTTCCTAAGAAAGACATGCAAGCTATTCAAAAGCGCTATATCGCTGCGATTAACACTTATGTGAGTGCGATCGGTCAGCTATCTACGAAAGAGAAAGAGCAAGCTGTGCTGGAAAGTGAAGTGGAACTGGTGCGTGACGGCGAAGGCGGTCGTAACCTGTACCGCAAGGAAAACGATATCCGTCGTAAGATAACGCAGCTCGAAAATGACATTGCACTCTGGCAAAACAATATCGAATTCTTCGCGAAATCTAAAACTTCGGACCGTTTGAAAGCCGAATTCGAACGAAAGATCAATAGCGCGGTGGGCCAGCTGAATGAGCTGAAACACCAACTAACTATTATTCAGGAAGCTATCTAAAACCTGAAAAATAATTTAAAAAAATACTTTGGAAAGGTTGCATCATATATCCCGCTCGACTACTTTTGCACCATGATAACGGAATAACAAACGGTATCGCAAAGAAAAAGGCCTCCATAGCTCAGCTGGTAGAGCAACTGACTTGTAATCAGTAGGTCGTTGGTTCGATCCCGACTGGGGGCTCTTGAAGATCAAGCACTTAACAATAATGTTAAGTGCTTTTTTCTTTAGTGCACACAAATTACACGCAACCGGCTTTCAAAGTTTCACCCCGCCCCCATCGCCAATTTTCCCAATTTGGTACAAAATCCCGTCCAAAGCGCAAGCCGATCGGCTCTGCAACCAGAGCTTTCGGATTGAGTTGGATATAGCGGATATTTCTCAATTCGCGCCGGGTTTATGCAAACTGCAATGACAAAGGTCGATGACAGATCATGCAGCGATGACAGCCACTTTACGGTCTTAATAGGTAAGCGCGAAGGCGAGATGTCCTGCGGTACATCGGATCGTATTTCTGCCTTCCATCTTTCAAACACTCCACTCCTCATGAACAAACAATTACTGCTATCATCCTTGATTTTTTGCGTACTAGCCTGTAAAGACAAACAATCTGTTGACAAGCAGCCGGAGAATCCCCAGCCAACGAACGTTTTGCATCAGCATGCGCGGATTGTCGATAATGAAAGTATTGCCAGCTTCGAAGATAGTGTCCTCGTATTTAACCAGTCAGGTTTGAAGAAGCCGATATCCAAACAGGACGTTTTAATAGGAACCCCATCAGCACAGGCAAAATACGGATTCATGAAAAAGGCCGTGGACGTAGAAGAGAAGAACGGAAAAGTGTTTGTAAAGGTGGTTCAGGCCGGTCTTGACGAAGCGTTTGAAGAACTCCATATTGACACCGCGTTCACTGCTGATTTCGACCTAACCAACTCGCTGCGTGTCGGAAGAACGAGTGAGTTCGAGTTTTCAACAATTCAAGACATTATTCCTGGCTTAAATGTCGCGGGAAGCTTCGACGTCAATTTCGATAAAATGAATTTCTTCTATCAAAAAGGAAGAACTTCTCTATACCCTTATATGCACTTATGGGCCACATTCAAGATAAATTCTATTGGCCTTGAAGTGAGCACATCTGACAACCAATCGATAGAATTCAAACAGTGGAGTTTCAAGACTATCGATCTTCCTGGCGTATTTTTGCTCGTTCCTATCGGACCCGTGGTACTGCCCATCTATTTCGGCCAATCGCTTACTTTCAATGTGCTGCCATTCATCACATCGGGAAGACTAAAGTTTGCGTTCGATCCAAAAGGTAATCTCAGCATGGGGATCACTTACATGGACGGAATAATTAGACCGAGCATCACCATGCAGCCCTACCCACAATCGAAGGATCTGGATCCATTTTCTTTCAATGTAGAAGCTGGGTTGAAGTCAACACTTACCTTATTTAATCCGGAATATTCGATTGTACCCTACAGTGAAAAAATAATGAAGGTCTCGATATCATCCCCACAAACGATTGAGCTCAATATTCAGCCGCCAGCTCTGCGACCTAACTACAAACTTTCCTACAAACCGCAATTGAGGGCTAAGGGTTACTTGCCATTCTTCATCAAAGACCAGCCGGTGTTAGACGCGACCTGGTCACCCTTAGACCTCAAAATAATAGAGGGGAACTGGAAGATAGACACAATAAAAATACTGACATCCCATCCCTGGAAGCTGAAAAACGGACCAGTAATTGGCTTTCAAGAGAGGTTTTTATGTACAAACGTTAAAATTCCAGAGTGGACTTTGACTAACGGCCTGATAACTTTTGAAAACCGCGCGAGCGGACTATGGGCCTCCGAGGTGCGGGAAGGGCTCTGTCAAAACGTTTGTTCCCCTTATGAAATCGACTTGCAGAATTGCATTGTTACAAAACAACCCGGTTCTGTTAAAGTAAGCGATAAGAACTCGATGAACGTGTCACTGCATAAAAACGTCTTTTCAATTTACAACTTTGACCGACAGTCTGAAAATCTTGCCTGGCTGCTGTACACTTCCGAGCTTATTTCTTTGACTGATAAGCGAATGGTGCTGAAAAATGCATGGTTCAATGAAAAGAACCTTATTTTTGAAGCTCCTTAGTGGCCTGATGACCTCTATTGCTTAATAAACTTCGTGCTCCGCAGTTCACCCGCGCTATCACGAATCATGAGCACATAAATGCCTTCAATGAGCTTGTCCAGCCCATCAATGAGTAATATCTCCCCCGGATTAGCGAACGAGCGTTCCAATACCACTGTACCCTGTGAATTGGCAATAGATATATTTAACCCATCTTTTAAACCCTTCACTTCCACTTTGAGCTTCGTTTTCGCCGGATTTGGATATAGCAATACCAAGTCATCGATCAGGGAAAAGTTAACGGCCGCAATCCGAGAATAGCTCACGGTGCCGTCCAGATCCACCTGGCGCAGGCGATAGTAGTTCAAGGAATCCGCTACCGGTGCAACGTCAGGAAATTGATAGTTTTTGATTCGCCCTGAGTCTCCATTGCCTTCCACAAGACCTATTGCCTTCCAAGCCTTTCCATCTGTACTACGCTCTGCGACGAACTCTTTATGATTCGTTTCGGAACTGGTTTGCCAGGATAGTAATGCGCTGCTTCCTGATTTTTCTGCATTGAAATAGACCAATGTTACCGGTAATGCGGCATCTGTCAGTTCGTAAATCGCTACATCAGCCGCAGGGATTGTCGTGGTTAGCGTGCCCTGTGCCGTAGCGACCTGGATTCTGGCATTGATAGTCGCGCCGCTGAAAAGCTCCTTGACATTGTAAATCGCAGAGCCGCTCATACCGGCCCGCACGAGGTCAATATTGAATGCCCGCGGCGAATCGCCAAAGTTGCACACGGCGAGATAAGTATGCGAGCCAATCGTTTTGACAAACAGGTTGTTAGGGTCCCAACCCGTATTTCCTTCCACCGGATGGAATGCCTTGCCGTCCTTGGCCAGGTTCATTAATGCGGTGTTTTGAAGTAATGCCTGCGCACGGGCCTTCCAGGCGCCATCTGATGAATAATCGTCCCCTACCATGAGCGTACCTGTGATAATGGATGATGCGAGGCGCAACTTGTTTTTATTCTCGGGCTGTGTACCGAAAACGACATTATCACCGTCGATATACTGGTAAATATGCCCCTGCCACCAGCCGTAGTTGGTGCTATTAAGCGTATACGCCGATTCCCACGTGTCGCTGTACGCGTCGCACGCGATCCTACGCATATGAGCGTAGCGACCAGTAGCGAGGTTGGGCGAAATGGCCGCGTACACGAGCATTTTACCATCAATCTGGTCGATCAGATATTCCATGCCTGCTTTGTAAGCCTGCATTCCCGTGTAAACGCCCGACTGGTAAAAACCGTCCGCTTCGAGCGAAGCATGGGCGAGGAAATCGAGTTTGATCATTTCAAAACCGCTTTCCTTGAACCGACCAATCAGGTAAGCAATGCGTTCTTTTGTTCCCGGGTGCGTTGGGTCGAGGGCATAGGCACCATCCAGTTCAATCGGGCTGCCATTTACTTTCGTCCAGGCATCGGCATAGTTGTATGTCGTTCCTTCCATAGTACGGCTCCATTTACCCCAATCTACAAACGGTGCCCAGTAAATGCCCGCTTTGAAACCTTTGGATTTGCAATAATTGGCAAACTCGGTGAGCTGGCTGAAATCGCCGGTCCAGGAGCCAGGTGTCATATTGTCCCAATAAGAATCCAGATCAATGTATAAGGTATTGTCGGCATTTCGGAATGCGGGCAGCCCGGTGGAGAAGTAATCGACCACGGCTTTGCTGTTTTGCAAATTGATGCCCGTTTGGATAGCGCCCCAGCTATTCCAGCCGAATGGCGTCCCACCAGCCCAATCTTCGATATAACGCGGCTCTGCAAGGGAATTTACTTTGCCATATTCGTCGAGCCCGTTGCGCCAATCGGCGTCGTAGCTGATCATAACGCGCGGTGAGCGGCAGCTTGTGCCTCCTACATTCACCCAGCCGTGTCCGCGTTTGTCACGTGTAAGGTTTTCCTGCGTCCAACCTGCAATGACCGAGATAAATGTAGTTCCCGAACGCCCCTCTCCTACCTGGTTCACACCCGTTTTCCAAACCGAATGCTCCACCGAGCCTACGGTGAGACCTTTGCGGCTGGTGTTATCATAAACCGCACCCACTTCCGAGCCGGTGAATGTGGAATAGCGGCTTTCCTTGGCTTCATAGCGCACCCAGGCGTCATTGTCAAAAGGCACCAGCAACTGGCGTTTGTCGGTATTGGATTGTATATCAACAAAATTGGAAGTCAATGGCGACATGCGGTAGGAGTTCGAACCATTGCCGTTCAAAACCACCTCGGTAAAAATGTAATTGCGGGTTGGATAGGTGTAAAAAACCTGCTGCATTTCCAGCTGGCCCGTGCCCGTCATCGTAATAACATGCCTGGTACCCGCGCCAAAAGCATCATTCACCGGCTCTGAGCTGTATGAACGTGCGGTATATCCGTCGGTACTGCGGTAAACCTGATCGGAGTTCGCGCTGGCAAAAGCGCCGCCAATGATTTTCTGGTTATTGAAATAAACATCGTAAACGCCGTTTGCGAGATCATAACTTACATGACTATTATTGCCAAAAGCAATGGATTGAACATTTGGCGTGCTGATCGGCGACAGGCTGATCTTATCGACATTCGGGCCGTAGCTCGACGGGTTATCTAGCCGGATCGTATTGCTGCCTGCATTCAGCGGAACCATGACTTTAATGGCCGCAGGCGTGGCCCAGCCACCGGAAACAGGGCAGGTTACCGCCACTAGGCTACCACCGTTGGGCGTAACATTGATTGTCCGCTGATCGCCCGTGCAGTAGGTAACAGTAATGTTGTAAATACCCGCAGCAGCTACCGAAACCGGTATTTCCACTGCACCGGCACCGAGCCCTCCCACCATTTGGCCAGACGAGCACGAAGCGCATCCCTGTAAATCGGCACCACCGGACCGGGTACCCGACTCGGCTTCGAAAGTCTGTGCAAAAGCAAAATGTCCAAAAGCCAGCATTCCGGACAGCAACAAAGCTTTCCTTCGCGCTTTTCCAATATTGTAAAACATTCTGGTCATACTTTGAAGTTTAAGTTGAGTGATCAGGTGGTAAAATTATACCCTGTAACATTCGCCAGAAATGGATAAAAACTTTAAAAAGATGGATTATTCAATATTAGCCTCCGCGATTTAGTCCATTTATATGCTTCTATTATCCATTTATCCAACTTCGCGTTTTAGCTAGTTTTGCTCCTGAAAATGGCTTATTCCATTCTCTTTTCTGTTTCAATACATGACCCTGATTAACTGTACGCCATGGGGAGAAATGGCAAACGGACCAGCATACTTGTTCCGGCTGACCAATTCCAGCGGCGCTTTCGTTGAACTGACCAATTACGGTGCCACCATCGTATCCATCCACGTACATGACCGTAATGGGCGGCTTGGCAATGTGATATTGGGTTACGACAATCTGCAAGGCTATATGGCCGATACTAATTATATGGGGGCGACTATCGGACGGTTCGCCAACCGCATCGCGGGTGCCGCTTTCGAACTGGAAGGCAGCTTTTACCAGCTAGAAGCCAACGACGGCGTCAACACCAACCATGGCGGACACAGTGGTTTTCATGGCAAGGTATTCAGCCATGAGATCGATGAGAACAGCATCATTTTCCGCTACATCAGTCCGGATGGAGAAGGCGGGTTCCCAGGCACACTCCAACTCACTGTTACTTATCAATGGACGGAAGGCAATGCATTACTGATCCGCTACCACGCTACTACCGACCAGCCGACAATCGCCAACTTTACGAACCATGCTTATTTCAATCTGTCAGGCGAAAAAAGTGGTATTGACGATCACAAGCTGCGCATTTATTCCGATAACATCGTTGAAGCAAATCCTCACCACATCCCGACCGGCCTCATCCTGCCAGCTGGTGCACTGACTTTTAACGGAGGTAATGTTGGTCAAAAAATTGCGGAAGAAGACGGCAGGCGTACCGGGCTGAATACTTGTTATGTGCTTAACAAACAAAACACTCAACTACACCAGGCCTGCCAGCTAGCCGACCCTAAAACCGGCCGGAACCTCACGATACACACCTCGTATCCGGGAATACTGCTCTACACAGGCGACTACATTACCGGCGAAACGCACCAGCCCTTTGGAGGCCTTTGCCTCGAATGCCAGTATTTCCCCGACAGTCCAAACCAAGCCACATTCCCGGATACTATTTTACGGCCGGGCGAGTTTTACGACCATTCCATTCAGTTCCATTTCAACTGAACCCAATTTTTCCCTCCCGCTCCTTTCATTTTCCTAACCCTATTTGACTAAACCCCAATTCCATGCGAACACGTATTATGCTCCTCGTCCTGCTGCTTCCGGCGGTGCAGGCCTGGCCGCAATCCGCGATGCAAAAATTCGACCTCGAATCACCCCTTAAAAAACTAAAAATCGACATCACCGTACAAGACAGCGTGACCTACGCCGTGACGCTGGGTGGCAAGGCCATATTGCTACCTTCTGCCATTGCCATGGATTTTGGCCAGGTAAAGGCCGGTAATAATGCGGTTGTGAGCACAACCCGCAAAAACAATGCTCGTGGCGAGATTACACTGCCTTACGGCCAGTCCGCGAAGTTGCGTAATGATTATAATGAACTGGAAATCCAATTTAAAAACTACTACTCTATTACCTTCCGGGCATATGACGAGGGCATTGCTTATCGTTTCTCGACCGATTTTACAGAACCGGTGAAGGTCGTTTCAGAACTGGCTACCTTCCGGCTGGCAGGCGACCCGGAAGCTGTTTTTCCAGAGTCGGATGTGTTTACTTCCTGGGAAGTGCCGTATATAAAGTATAAAAGTGTGTCGGCTATGGCCGAAGGAAAGAAGGCTATTTCACCGGCATTGTTCGGGCAGCCGGGTGGTGCGAAAATCGTCATCGCCGAGTCCGATCTGCTCGACTATCCGGGCATGTACCTGCAAAAGAACCAGGGAACCATCCGTGGTACCTGGGCACCTTATCCGGCCAAAACCGGAATGGGTAGCTGGGGAAACTTTGTTTCGGTGGTGAAGGAAAGAAAGGATTACCTGGCCGAAACCGGAGGCAAACGCTCCTACCCGTGGCGCATCATTATTGCCACCGAACAAGAAAAAGAATTGCTCACCAACCAGTTAGTTTATAAGCTCGCCGCGCCGGGCGTCGCTACGCCGGGCGTCGCCACGCCGGGCGTCGTCACGCCGGGCGTCGTCACGCCGGGCACCATTCAGGACTTTTCGTGGGTCAAACCAGGAAAAGCTGCCTGGGAATGGTGGCACGATGCCATGCTCCCGGGGTCCGAAACGCCGTCGGGCATGAAGAACCGCGGGACGGCATTGTATAAACGTTATATTGATTTTGCCGCAGACAGTCAACTCGAATACCTGATGATCGACGCTGGTTGGTCGGATGTATATGATCTGAAAAAAGTAAAACCGGAAACCGATGTGCGCGAACTCGTGCGTTATGCAAAGGGCAAGCATGTGAATGTCTTCCTCTGGTGCGTAGCTTCTACATTGCTCAACGACCTGGAAGGCAACCTCGATTTTATCCGTTCCATCGGCGCAGTGGGCATTAAGGTCGATTTTTTCGACCGCGACGACCAATTAGCGATTCAATGGTTTGAAAAAATTGCCAAAGCCGCCGCCGACCGGCACTTAATGATCGATTTTCACGGCTGCTCCAAACCCACCGGATTGGAGAGAAAATACCCGAATATCGTCAACTACGAGGCCGTGCGCGGTGCCGAATGCTCCAAATGGGACCTCACCGCCAATCCCGACCAGCATTTGCTGACACCTTTCATCCGCATGGTCGCAGGCCCGCTCGACTATACGCCCGGGTCCATGCGCAACACGACCAAAGAAACTTTCAAGCCCGTCGATCCCGGTCTGCCATCGACCCAAGGCACCCGCTGCCACGAACTGGCGATGTTTGTGATCTTCAACCAGCCGCTGGCGATGCTTTGCGATTCACCGACGGAGTATACCAAATACCCGGATATAATGCAGTTCCTCTCCGCCGTGCCCACCGTATTTGACGAGACGAAGGTGCTCGATGGCAAGGTCGGCGAGTATGCCGTGATGGCGAAAAAGAAGGCGGGGAACTGGTACATTGGCGCGATGACCAATTGGGACGCGCGCACCGTGGAGCTGGACTTTTCTTTTCTGCCCGATCGAAAAACCTATCAGGTAAGCCTCTACACCGACGCCAGTGATGCCGGAACTGAAGCTTCACACTACACCTTCAAAACAATACAGGTAACCCGGAAAACACGGTTGAAACTACCGCTGGCAAAGGGCGGCGGGGCCGTGGCGATGATCCATCCGTAGGCTTTGCACTTTGCGAAGAGATAACGTAATATAATCCATCTTGTTCATAAAATTGACCATTTAAGGGGGCTCTTTTTATTCCGACCTTGCACAAGGTTTAATTACAATTATTAGCGGAATAAAACAAAATCTACTCAGTTTCCTTTCTTATCCAAACCATTAGTATCCCGATGAAAAATCAAATTTTACAGGTACTGCTACTTTGGCTGGTCGCTACCACTGCCTTTGCGCAGACCGTGACCATCAAAGGGCGCGTGACTGACAAAGTGACCAAAGCACCCGTTTTTGGTGCGTCGGTTGCGTTGAAATCCGATCTCTCCAAAGCCACCATCACCAACGATACAGGGGAATTCACGCTCACAGTATCCGGCCCGGACGCGAAGGTGATCATCCACTCATTCGGTTATCAGGATGTTGAGGTCCAGGTCGGCAACCAGACATTCCTTGAAGTAATGCTGGATGAAGAAGCCAAAGGTCTCGACGAAATCGTGGTAGTGGGTGCAGTTGTGCGCCGGGAAAGCCTGACGGGTTCGGTAGCGACCATTAATGCAGCCAAAATTTCCCAAACCCCAACCAATAACATCAACCAGGCATTGCAGGGCAAAGTGGCGGGTGCTTACGTTGTTTCGAACTCGCAACCCGGATCCGATGCCAGCATTAAAATACGCGGCAACAACTCGATCCAGTTTGGCACCAACCCGATTTTTGTGGTAGATGGCGTGATCATCGACGGCGGCTTCAACACATTGAACCCCGACGACATTGCGTCCATCGATGTGCTGAAAGACGCGGCCTCGACGGCTATTTACGGCTCGCGCGGGGCAAATGGTGTGGTGGTGGTGACGACTAAAAAGGGCCGGAATGGTGCCGGAAAGGTGAGTTATAATGCATGGTTCGGTGTTCAGAGTTTTAGCAAGAAAGTGGACTTAATGAAAGGGAAAGATCTTTTTGATCTCCGTGTGGATGCTTATGCCAATGCATTTATCGAGAAAAACCCGCAAGGCAACCGGCAGCAATACATCACCGATTCGCTGATGGGCCCTAACTCGCTGGCATTTGCACAATACGAACTCGACGCCTACCGCCAGGGCAAGTCCTACGACTGGCTCGATGCCGTAACCCGCAAAGGTTTCCAGCAAAACCACACTATGAACTTCTCGGGCGGCACCGAAAAAGGCAGCTATTTCCTAAGCTTCAACTACACCGATCAGAAAGGCATTGTTCAAAGCTCCGGCTACAAACGCCTCGGCGGCCGCGTTAACCTCGAACAGGCTATCAAACCGTGGTTGAAGGTGGGTACAAATACGTCGTTTACGAATTCAAAGGATGATTATGTGGACGGCAGCGTATTTTCGGTGGCTGCGGTAGCCAACCCATTGCTCCCGGTGGATACGGCGAGTTATTACCTTAAATATGGCGATATTGAAAATCAGGACGCTTACAATCCGTTGCGCAGCCTTTCCATTACAGGTGACAATATTTCAAACCGTTTGCTTTCAGCGAATTATATTAATATTTCACCCATCAAAGACCTGAATATCCGCTCGACGGTCTCGTTTGACATGACTAACCAGCAGACATTCTGGTACACACCGATGACCACCGGTCAGGATCGCCGCAACAGCAACCACGGAAAGGCCTCGCAACGGAAGGATGTGTACAACAACCTGCAATGGGATAACACGATTTCATATAACAAGAGCTTCGGGCCGCATTATCTGTCGATACTAGCAGGGACTTCTATGCAGAAGAATAAGTACAATTACAATCAGGTGGATGCATTCGGGTTTCCCAATGATGATTTCGGGTACAAATTTCTTGGAGGGGCTTATTCCAAAGACAAAACCAGTCTTTCCTCCGATTTTATCACCACTACCCTGCTTTCATTCCTTGGCCGCGCGGATTACAGCTACAACGATAAGTATTTTGTGACAGCAACCCTGCGTTATGACGGATCGTCGCGCTTCGGCGCCAACAACAAATGGGGTGCATTTCCCTCATTGGCATTGGCTTACGATATGTCGAAAGAAAGTTTCATGAGCAATCTGCATCCGATTAGTCGCCTGAAATGGCGCGTGGGCTACGGTATCGCAGGTAATCAGAATATCCCAAATTATGCATTTGCCAGTCTTTATCGCCCGAATTATACCAATAACTCAGTTACCTACGTCTCAGATGGCCGTTTGGGCAACCCTAACCTGCATTGGGAGCGCCAGAAGCAGCTCAACCTGGGTGTAGACCTCGGCTTGTTCGATAGCCGGTTGACAATTACAGCCGATTATTTCAATATAAATAATGACGACCTGCTAATGGTGAAGACATTATCGACCACGACGGGCTTTACGAACACCGTATCCAACGTGGGCGCATTGAATAATAAAGGGATCGAATTTGCCATAAACGGCGCATTGATCCGCAAGCAGGATTTCCAGTGGAATGTGAACCTCACCATTTCCCACGACCAGAACAAAGTAACCGCGCTCTACGGAGACACCAAGGCGATTTACAACAAAGGTGGCTATACCGGCGTCGAAATCCAGCGCACCGGCAACCTGTTCCTCGGCGAGTCTTTGAACAGCGTATATAGCTATAAGTTCGACAAGATCGCGCAGCAGTCGGACATGGACCGCATCAAGGATATGGACTTCGCAGGCCGTACTGTGCATCCTGGTGACATCATGCCAGTTGATAAGGACGGCAACGGGGTTATCAACGACGACGACCGTTATGTGGTAGGTAAACTGAATCCCAAATTCTATGGCGGTTTTGGCACGGATGTAACTTATAAAGGTTTTGGATTGAATATGTTTTTCAACTATTCCTACGGCCTCAAACGCCTGAGCGGACTTTATGAGGGATTAATGTCCTCTTCGGGTGTGAGCGCCGCGCACGAGGACCTGAAAGACCGCTGGACACCAGAACATACCAATACCAACGTGCCTCGCGCATTGTATGGCATCCCGCGTTACAGCTACGGAGACACCGACCTGGGCCTGCAAAACGCGTCTTTCCTCCGCCTTTCGACATTGACGATTTCCTATACTCTACCCCGCAAGGTGGCCAGTATGCTGCGGTTGGAAAACACGCGTTTCTACGTTACCGGCGCCAATATGCTCCGTTTTACCAAAGACCGGGGTTACGATCCCGAGACTGGCGATGGCTACCCGAATTCAAAAATGCTCACAGCCGGTTTAAACCTTACTTTCTAGCATTAACATCTATTTGAAATGAAAAGAAGAGCTGCATTAGGCATACTTCCGGTAATGATCCTGGTTTCGACCGTGTCCTGTACCGACTTTCTCGACCAGCAACCACAGACGGCCCTCACCCAGGAACAGGTTTTCGCGAAACTCGAAAACATTGATCCACTCATCACCGGGCTTTACACCAACTGGCGCAATGCGCGTAAGGACCGCGGCGGTTTTATGTTCCAGCTCGGTGGTGACGAATCCCAGCAAGGCGCGTTCCAGGTGCGTTCGGAGGCCGATCAGGCCGGTCTGGACCGTTATGACGGCTTTCTGGCCCCGCGCAACAACGCATTGACACAGCAATGGGACCTCCGCTGGCCGATCGTTTCGGCAGCCGCAAAAGCCATTCTCGCATTGCAAACCAATACCGAAGACGAGGCCAAAAGAAACGTGCTGTTAGGCGAAGCGTCGTTCATCTGGTCGGCGGTTACCTTTGAACTGACCCAATATTGGGGCGAAATACCGATCATCGATGCGGGCAAGCTCAACGAGTTCGGTACTAGCCGCAAACCGTTGCCGCAAGTGTATGAATACCTGATCAAAAACCTGCAATTCGCTGTCGATCACTTGCCTGAAACTCAAACCGACAAGCGCCGCGTGACGAAATATGCGGCGATGGCGCTCCTCGGGAAGGTGTACCTTTACGCTCCGCAGGAATCCAATGCAAGAGATTATCAGAAAGCTGCGGATATGTTCGATGGTGTGATCAAATCGGGTAAATACAGCCTGTTACCTAAGTTTGGCGACCTTTTTGATCCGTCAAAACCCAATTCCACTGAATCTCTGTACGAATTCCAATTCACCAACACCTATCCGGACAACAACCAGACGCAGTGGCAAATGGGCTCCCGGGCACTGGCCTCCATCGATGGTAACTGCGCATTCGGCGGCTACGATTTGATGGTGCCTACCGCATACGCTTACAAAGACGCGACGAACGGTGGCGTTTGGGAAGCAGGCGATGTCCGCAAAACTGCTTCTATCCGCTATGATTTCATTTATAACGGCCAGCCGCCTAAGTTACTTTCAGGCTTTGGCGGCGATGAGCTGGACCCGCACGTAAAGAAGTTCGAAGACCCGCGCACGCAAGGCACGATGAGTTTCTGGTATTCGGGTAAAAACATCATTTACATGCGTTACGCCGACGTTCTCCTCTGCTACGCCGAATGTCTCAACGAGTTGAAACGCACGCCGGAAGCCGTAGGGATCGTCAATAATCAGGTACGCACCCGCGCATTCGGCGGCACATTGCCAGTAACCATGAAATGGAACGAAGGCCTCAGCCAGGATGAATTCCGCACCAAAATGCTCGACGAACGCATGCGCGAACTCTGTTTCGAAGGCTGGCGCAGAATGGACCTGATCCGCTCCGGCAAATTTGTAAGCCTCATCAAAGCCCGCAACCGCTGGGCCGCCGAAAGCAACACCATCCAGGAATTCCACAAAAAATATCCGATCCCGCTGACGGAGGTTTTGCAGAACGAGGATATCTCGGATGCAGATCAGAATCAGGGGTATTTGCCTTAAAAGAGTATTGAGGTAACAACAAAAAAGGGCCTAATGGCCCTTTTTTGTGTCAAATCGACTTTAGACAAACCGTTTATTTCCAAATTGAACCGATTGATCATTATTGCCTGAATTTCAGTTCAGTTGATACAATAACATACCTTCGGAGTTTCCATAAGAACGGCCGCGGGGTTACATTTGTGTTCAACATTAACAAAGGAAACCATGGCAAGACCTATTGAAGAAACCCCGGTGTTGAGCAAGCGCGAGTGGAAGAAATTTGAGGCGCAGTTGTATGAAAACAGGAATGAAAGGGCGACACCTGAGGAGCTGGAAGCCCTCAAAAAGAATTTCGAATCTTTCTCGTCACCCTTTATGACTAGGAACTCAAATAATGAATCAGAGATTTGTTAGGCTACGACCCGATTACAATTTGGACTAGTTTGATTGCGCTGATAATGATCTCAATGACTTTATTCGCCGTGACGCAAAACTCTATCAGACTCACCTTTTGGCTGTAAGCTACCTTCTGGAAGTCGATGAAGACATAGTCGGCTTTTTCTGCGTTTCCAATGACCGCATTTGTAAGGGCGATACCGACAAATGGAGGAAGATCAAAGATTCAGTACCTTATCCGAAACGAAGGAATAGTTACCCCGCAGTAAAAATTGGGCGGCTCGCAATTGATAAAAAGTTTCAGCGGGGTGGCTTTGGAAACAGGATGCTCGAATACATCAAATATCTATTTCTGAAAAATAACAAGACGGGGTGCCGATTTCTGCTGGTTGACGCATACTTGCAATCGGTTAATTTTTACAGCAAGAACGGTTTTGTCGAGTTGTCAAACGACAAGTCGGACAAAGACACCAAGCTGATGTACTTCGACTTGAATTACTTTCGACCATCAATACCGTCGTAATACTAATTCAAATCCGTATCGAACTCGCCAGTCATTCAAGTCACTGACAGCCCTCGCCCCCCCTTACGCATTTACCATATTCCGCTTCCGATACTCCGTCGGAGGAATATCCATCAGCTTCGAAAACATCCTCGAAAAATAATATTGGTCCTCTACCCCCAGCATAATAGCCATTTCCTTGATACTCATTTTAGTAAACGTAAGGTATTGACAAGCTTTCTGTATCTTCAGATGGTTAAAATATTCAATGGGCGAATAGCCGGTTTTGCTGCGGAAGAGGACGGAGAAATGAGATACTGAGAGGTTCGCAAAGGAAGCGAATTCATTAAGACTGATCACGTCGCCGATACGTTTTTGCATGAGGTCGATGGTAAGTGCTACGACGTGGTTTTCCTGCGCCGCTTCGAGGTTGTTGAACTTGTCTTCGTAAAGCAATGAGGACAGGAAATGCGAAAAGGTCATATTCACGTACCGTAGCGTATCGGCGCTGTAACCCTTTTCAAGATTGGTATAAATCTCTTCAAACAGCTTAATCCTGTTGGCATTATAGGCTAATGTAGGCTTGTAATTTTTGGCATTTTTGAGGATCAGGTCCACGATATAGCCGGCGGTCTGGCCCTTGAAATGAATCCAGTAAATGGTCCAGGGATCGTCTGTGGCCGAGCCGTAGCGGTGTGGGGTGTTAGCCGGAATGGCGATAAACTGCGATGGAGCTACCTCGATTTTCTTTTTATCGATCTCCACCCAGCCGTGGCCGTTGATACAGTAAATGATGATATGCTGGCTGATCCCCTGCGGCCGCTCCACATAATGAAACTGCGCCTTAGGATAATAGCCTATATCGGTAATGTAGATCTGCCTGGTGATCGGGTCGTCGACCAGGAACTCATTCTGAACCTTCCGGGGCAGCACGATAAGACGCTGTCCCTCAAAACCTTCCCGCTTTCTTGTTGCTTTTTCTTTCATCCGCGATCTCCGCTTCGGTTGATTTTCAATCCAATTTAGCAACCGGCTCCCGGTTTGCAACTAATGCCCGCAAACGCTCCGCGCTTACCTCAGGCGTAATGCCACGCTGCGGGTTACCCATGAGCTGGTAACCGACCATAAATTTCTTAACAGTGGCAGAACGCAGCAGCGGTGGATAATAATGCACATGGAATTCCAGCCGGGATAGGTTTTGCCATCCGCCCGCAGCACGGGACGCTCCCCTGTTGCCTGCCAGGGTCGTTTTGCACGGTGGGGCGAAACCGGTATCGAGTCGCCGATAAGCGGGTTGTGCCGTCTGTGCGGATGTTCAGTCAGATCGAATACATTCATATTAATGTACACTAAAAACGTCACCGATCTCTTCCAGCGTTTTGCCCTTCGTCTCCCTGACTTTCAGCCAGGTAAATGCAAGCCCCGCAAAGCAAATGGCCGAATAGATATAAAACGTGTAGTCCTTGAATTTTTCAAAAAGAATGGGGAATGTAAAAACGAGGACGAAATAGGCCGCCCAGAGACATAGTACCGCCACTGTTGAAGCCTGGCTACGGATCTGGTTGGGAAATATTTCGGAGATCAAAACCCAGGTAACCGGTGCGAGCGTCATCGCGTAAATGCCGATCGCCGCGAGCAGGAACCAGGCCACATCCGGCGAGCCTTTACCGAGCATAACAGCCACCACGATATAAAGCACCGCCAGCCCGCCCGCACCGATAAGCATCAGCGGCTTACGTCCCAGTTTATCCACGAGCAACATCGCCGCAATGGTGAACAGGAGGTTGATACCACCAATAAAAATCGTCTGCAAAAGCTGGCCGTCCTGCGACACACCGACGCTCTGGAAGATTTTAGGGGTGTAATTAAAAACGACGTTAATCCCGCAAAGCTGCTGAAAAACAGCCAGCACAATGCCCGTGAGCACAACCGGTAGCATCGCTTTCTTGAAAAGATCCGCATAACTTGCGCGCGGCGTACCGCCCTTCGCTGAACTGCCTCCCATCGATTCACGGATTTTACCCAAACCTTCCTCCATATAAGCTCTGTTCCCGATTTTACCAAGCACTTTCGCCGCCTGTTCCGTCCGGCCTACCATGGCCAGCCACCTCGGACTTTCGGGCAAAAAGAATGCGCCGATCACAAAAAACAGCGACGGCACGGCCCCCAGCCCGAACATCCATCGCCAGGCATCGTCGCCATGGTTGCGAAGGCTGTAATTGACCAGGTTAGTGACCAGGATACCGATCACAACCGTAAGCTGGTTGATCGCAACCATTCGCCCGCGCAGATGCGCCGGGGCGATTTCCGCAATGTAAACCGGCGAAAGCATCGAAGCCATCCCCACACCGATACCGGCTACAAACCGGAATGCAATGAATGCATTCCGATCCGGCGCGAGGGCCATGGCGATGGAGGATATGCCAAAGATCGCTGCGGCCAGCAGCAAACCCGGACGCCTTCCGTAACGCTCCGATACTGAACCTGCGACAATGCAGCCCAATATCGCGCCCAATGCGAGACTACCCGTGGCGAAGCCTTCCCAGTAGACCGTAAGCCCGAATTGCTGCTGCAAAAACGGCAGCGCTCCGGCGATCACCGCGAAATCGAAGCCAAAAAGATAACCACCCAGGGCGGAGATCAGGGAAATGCCCAGGATGTAGGAACTGTTGTATGCGGGAGCCTCATTCATAAGGTTTCTGGGTCAGGTTTTGTTTTGTATTTCAAATGGCTTTTGAGCATCACAAGAGCGACGTGCTATCGTCGGCTACAACATGATAGGCTTCCATAATTTTGTCCATCTTTTGGTGATCGCTGCGGGGAGTACAAAGCCATTGTTGTAATCGGTATGCCCACCGATGAGGTTCATCCGCCCCGGCGACCGGAGGATCAGGTCCGGTGTGCTTTCAAAAACAGGTTGAAAGAGTTGTGTCAGATCGTCCCTGGAAATGGTGTGCATGGTTTAGATAAAATGTAATGGCTCGAAAAATGACCACATTCTTAGGTACGAGGCCGCTGCCTGATGGTTTGCATTCAATGCAACCACCTCTTCCAGCAATGCCCTGGCCGTTTCGTACTCGCCAAGCCCAAGGTAACCCAGTCCTTTCAAATACAGGCAATGCACCCGGTTTCGTAGGTTAAGATCGGCATCGAACACGAGCATATCGGGCAACGAAACCGCGAAGTAGTCAATGCGGATCTGGTCGCCGAGGTGCGAATCACCAAACTGCACGAACCGTTCGAAGTTTGCGCGCGCCTTTTCCGGGGCGTCGAGTTTGAGCCATGCGAGGCCCTGGTAAAATATCTTGTCGGGCTGCTGGTCGTTGTAGTAAATCGCCTGTACCGGCTCGCTGATGCCCACGGTCGCCTTTTTGAAGTATGCAACGGCTTGTTCTCCGTCCTGCAAGCCAGCGTAGGCCAGGCCACTCAGGTAATCAATGTCATTCTCTTGCGTGCCATAGATTTTGCCTTCTCCAAGGTTTTCCGGATAAGTTCTCGTCGCATGCAGCAATGCCAATGCGCTTTCAAATTCCTGGGCTTCGATAGCCTGCTTCGCCAGCTCAATATGGCATAGCAGGAACTGGCCGAGCACTTTGCCTTCCCCGCCTTCCCAGGGATGGAATTTCCGGGCAGCCAGTAGCACCTTTGCTTCCTCATATTGGAAAACACTGTTCAACAAAGTCACGCGTTCCAGGTACAAATCGTCTCGGTCATTCACAAGCGCCCGGTACTGGTTCAGCAATGCCAGCCTTTCCTCCGCCGTTTTGTTTAATATTTTATAAAGCTGATCGAGCTCCATCAGCACGCGGGCATCGGTGTTGTCCAATGCAAATGCCTTTTCGAGTAACCTTAATGCCTCCTGCTTTTTACCCAATTTGTTGTAATAGGCCAGCGAAAGGTTGCGATAAGGCGTCGCAAAGTTAGGCGACAGCGTAATAGCGGCTTCCCAGGCGGCGATGGCTTCGGGATATTGTCTTTTATCATACCACAAATTCCCCAGCAGATAATGCGCATGACCGTCCGAGGGGTTCAATGCGATCGCATTTTGCAGGATTGTCACTTCCTCTATCTTGTTCGGGAAACAGAATGCTGGGCTTGATGCCGCCGCATTTTTGTAATGGATTACTGCTTTCTCAGCATCAGCGCTTTGCATAGCGAACCAACCCAGATAGTAATCAACGAGCAGAGAAGCCTCGGTTTCATTGTTTTTATAATACCCCAAAACCTTTCCCGCCTCCGTGTACAAGCCAGCGTGGGCATAGGCTAGCGCCAACTCCTGGTAATTCTGCAATGCGCCGCGCATTCTTTCTTTCAGCAAGTCGATCAGTGTTGCATTTTCGACATTCTCCTCTTTTTCAATCCAATACCATTCGAGCAGGCACCCGAAATTAAAGCGGTCGATGTCAAGCGATTCCTTCGCTAATGTAATGGCTTCGTGATATTGGCCTGTTTTGCGCAATAAAGCAGTCTTCAAATGCCTCGCCGACGGGCTGTGATAGTTTCGTATTATCGATTTTTCCACCAGTTTCAATGCTTCTGCCCACCTTTGCTGGTGCGAAGCAATGCGGGCAAGAAACAAAAATGCGCTGTGCTGAAAAGCGTCGTTCCAGGTGGCTTTAAAAAATGTGTCGTAGGCGGCCTGGTATTTTTGTTGAAAAAACAGCGAAAGCCCCAGGTTATAATGCGGCTCACCATCATACGGGTTTGGATTGCGTTTCAGCAGGGTTGCAACGGCGCGTTCGAAGAAGGGTTGCGCCTTGGCAAACTTCCCGCGACGAAGCAGCAAAAGGCCCATGGCATTGTTGCAGCGTACATCTTCGGGACTTCTTCTCAAACCTTCCTCATAATAATCCTCCGGCCGGAATGTGGCATGCCGGTACTGTTCCAGATGTAGCCCGTTCAGGAAAAGTTCTTCCATTTGCTCCACATCGGCAGGCGCTTTCGCGGCAGTAGCCGCTTTGGGAATTTCCCGTTCGATACCAGCCGCTTCCGGTTGCCAGCTGATCAGCTCGTTGCCCTCCCTATCGGCGACTATTAGTTTCCAAAGCTCAGGTTTGGATGTATCGTCAGCTTTTACGGTTGTTTCGAAAACGGCGGCCGGTGAGATCGTAGATGTGAAAGTTGCTACTTGCTCGCCATTTTTAAGCAAAACAATGGAAGCACTTTCGTAAACACCAGTAGCGTAAACTTTTATATACACCTCATTATCAGCAAATTCCATATTCAATGCAGCTTCCTTACTCGCATTTTTGACGACGCCGATTTTAGCATAAGGCATGAAATACTGCTCGAAAGTCTTGCCCTCGTTGGGTTGGAGCCAGGAGAAATCGGGCTGGTTGTCGGTGAACATGCCTGTCATAAGTTCGATGTACGGACCATCCTCGTCGGTAAGGTTGCGGTCCCAGGCAAAGCCGAAATCACCGTTGCCCCAGGTCCATTGCTTTTTACCCGGCGATACGTGGTGATCGGCCACATGCAGCATACCCGCCTGGGTGTCGTGCTCATAGCAGCCCATAAAGTCGTATTGTGACTGGATGGCCATGTAGGAAGTCGGCACAGGAATGTTTTTATAGCGCGATATGTCCGTTCCTGGCGCGTAATCGACCTTATAATAAGTGCCTGTTGCAATGGGGAAGTCAGAAACATCCCGCTTACCATGGTCAAAAACAGCGAACACATCGGGTGGGAACACGGATTGGTAGTGATCATTCACCTTCACTGCCGGATTGGCCCACCACAAAAACGTTTGTGGGAAGGGCGTCGGGTTAAATAGCTTGCCCTGGATTTCGAGGTAGGCCTTGCCGGGATACAATGTAAAGCCAGCCATTCCTTTCGTCCGGAACATAATCTCCGTTTCATTGACCCACACCGTTTTGCTGCCGTCGGGATTTTCCGCAATGGAAAAATCGACCGGGCTGAACGTACTCGGCCGGTGATGCTGCGGCCAGTTGAACTCGATCCCGCCCGAGATCCACGGTCCCGCCAAACCCACTAATGCAGGCTTAACGACCTGATTATAGTATACAAAATCACGTTGCTGCACCTTATCCCAGGCGCGCTGGATACGCCCGCCGAGCTCGGGCAGAATCATGATTTTCAGATATTCGTTTTCCAGAAAAACCGCATTGTATTCCTGCTCGGTTTTCTCGTCGGAAATTTTTTCGATCACCGGATGCGGATACACCACCCCGCTGCTCCCCTGGTAAACCCTCTTCTCAAGGAACATCGGGTTTTTCTCGGGTTCCCCCGCACGGTAAGTCGGGATCGTTACCTTTTCGGTCCAGGCTGATACGTTCATTTTTAATTTTGAATGAGTGAATGGTCTAATTTTGAATGACTGAATGAGTGAATGAGTGAATGCTCAATTTTGAATGATTGAATGAGTGAATGCTCAAATTTGAATGACTGAATGACTGAATGGTTCAATTTTGAATGAGTGAATGTTAATGTCGCCCTGAGCGGGCGGGGCCGTCCGCTCAGGGTGACATCACGCGTCAAAAAATTCACTCATTCACTCATTCACTCATTTACTCATTCACTCATCAGTCATTCAGTCATTGTCAGCAACGCGACCGCGCTTTCGAATTCGTTGTACATGACGAACTGTAAGCCACTGGTCATCAGGAACTCGCCGGTGAAGGTTTTGCCTTCGTAGGCTTCCAGCCTGCTGAATGTGCTTTTGTTGATTTCGGTCAGTTTGTAGCGGGCGTCTTTTTTGAGGCCTTTTAGTTTGATCACCGCGTTGTCGCCGTAGATCGATTTTTGTTGCAGATAATTGAAAACCAATACACTGTCCTGTTTCTCACTTACATATGCGACGGCTGCACGGTCGTGTGTATAAGGGGATTGAAGTCGGTAGAGGTCTCCGTGAAGTACCACGTTGCGGACTTGCTTGTAGGTCTGAATGGCTTTTTTGGAAAACTCCTTCTCTTCCGGTGTCATCTGTCCCGGCTGCAAATCCATTCCGAGCTTACCCGACATCGCTACGTCGAAACGGAATTTCAAAGGCGTCGTGCGGCCGGTCATGTGGTTGGGCGTTACGGATACGTGCGAGGCAAGGCCGATAGCGGGATAAAAATGGTTGGCACCCCATTGGATTTTGATGCGGTCGAGGGCGTCGGTGTTGTCGCTCGGCCAATATTCCTGGAAATACGGCATCGTCGCATAATCCATCCGGCCACCTCCGCCGGAGCATACCATCATGGTCACGTCGGGAAATTTCTTACGAAAACGGTCGAGGACTTTCAGCAGTCCGCGGGAATACTCGATAAATATGTGCGATTGCTGGTCTTTGGGCAAATAAGTTGAGCCTGGATTGGTCAGGTAGCGGTTGCAATCCCATTTCAGGTAGCTGATGCCTTTGTTGTCGGCCACGACTTTTTCCAAAACCCCATATACATAATCCTGCACGGCGGGGTTAGCCAGGTCGAGGATCAGTTGGTTGCGTTGGAGGTCGATATCGCGGTGTGGCGCGGTAAGCACCCATTCGGGATGTTTTTCGTATAACTCACTCTTTGGGTTTACCATTTCAGGCTCCACCCAAAGGCCAAATTTGAGGTTGTTCCGTTTGCACTGTTCGATCAGGTAAGGGATGCCGTGCGGGAGTTTTTTGGCATTCACCTCCCAGTCGCCAAGGCCCGCATTGTCGCCATTGCGCGGATATTTGTTGCCAAACCAGCCGTCATCGAGCAGGAACAGCTCGAAGCCCATGCTCGAAGCATCTTTGATAATGGTCGAAAGTTTAGCCTCGTCAAAATCGAAATAGGTCGCTTCCCAATTATTGAGCAGAATATCCCGCGAAGCATAGCCGTCTTTAATGCCATACTTCCTTGCCCAGCGGTGAAAACGACGGGATACTTCGCCGCTGCCCTCGTTGCTGAATGTAAAAAGAAACCCGGGGGTTTTGAAAACCGTGTTAGGAGCCAGCTGGTATTGGGACGCGAAAGGGTTCATACCCGCAGTCACTTGCAGGCGTTTCTGGTAATCCATTTCAAACCGGAACTGCCAGTTACCCGGCCAGGCCAGTGCACCGGCGAAAACCTCGCCATTGTCCTCATCCATTTTGCCATTCAGGGAGAGCAGGAATGATGGGTTGGTCATCTGGTCGGTGCGCACGCCGAGTTTGGAATCGAGGACTTTGGTACCTTCCGTCAACGCCGTTTCCACCGCATTGAATTCTTTGGCCCAATCACCATAAAAGTAGTTGAGATGCGGCAAGGGCGACTGGAATGCGAAACTAGCGGAGGCGAAATTATAGAGTGTGACAGGTGTCTTTTCCCTGTGTTCCAGCTCCATCCATTGCTCGATGATATTCTGGTCCTTGTAAGTTTTATAACAAAGCCTTACTTGCAGCGGGTAATAGGAATCTTTCAGGAACACCGTCGTCTGGGTCACATTGGCATCGATTTTCGTGACGGTATTTCGCTCATAAACGAGGCGGGTGGTCAGGTTACCATCGGCGTGGGTAACGCGAAGCGCTGCGTCGGAAACGTTGGTCCCGTAGGCCGGAAATGCGTTGGCTGCTTGCCCTGTGAGGCTTTCGGGCAAAGAATCGTCCATTCTCTTTCCGAAGTATATTTGTTTTAACTGGCCTTGATTATCAACACCTAACACCAGCGAATTGTCGCGGGTAGCAATGCGGATCACGTCTTTTGAATGGTTTTGGGCCAAAGACGCGAAAGGATTCAAAAGCAGGTTCAGGAACAACCAGGTGGCAATCGGGGCCGTTCTGAAAAGGAAAGGATTTTTACCCATTATTAATGTTTTACAAAATCTTCAAAAAGTGCTGAATCAGATACCAAAATTGCCTGTTTGGCCCTGAAATGAAAATAGTCCATCTTATGGAAATGATGGACTATCTTACGCTACTTATTACATACCCTGTAATTGCAACACCTCAAAACTATTCCCCGATGATCTTCCTGCGATGCGCTATTCCCCACTCCGTCAGGTTGTCAATGATCGTCTTTAATGTCAGGGGCTAGTGGAATTTTTACCCAACTACTCGCAACCATCATGTTACTCAACAACATCCGAACGGCCGGATGATGTTCCGTCAGGGCGAGCGCCTTTTTTACGAGGAGGATATTTTCGCCGCCGACTCCACCGTGTTCGACATTTTTACACACAAATTTATAGAAGGAAACCCCAAACAGGCCTTACAGCAGCCCGGCAGCGTGGTACTGACGCAGCGGGTGGCAGAACGTTTCTTCGGCAAATCCCCTGCCCTTGGTCAGGTTCTTCAAACCAACGACACCACATCCTATAAGGTCACTGGCGTGATCCAGGACGTACCCAAAAATTCGCATTTTACCTTCAATGCATTGCTTTCACTGAACCAAAACCAGCGTAATGCCGATGGCTGGGGTAATTTCTACATCAATAGCTATTTGCTATTATCCAAAAATGCGGACCTGAAAAAGCTGGAAGCTGGGTTTCCCGGACTATATGAAAAATATATGTCGGGTATTTTCAAACGGATGGGCATTCACATCACCTATCAGATGCAACCGCTAACGAGCATCCACTTACATTCGAAATTCGACGGCGAGTCCAATGGCGACATTGGCTATGTGTATACGTTCAGCGCTGTGGCCTTTTTCATGCTCCTGATCGCCAGTATCAATTATATGAACCTCGCGACCGCACAATCGGCGCGGCGATGAATGTATGGATATTTATCGCTTCTTGCGTGGCAACATTATTGATATGCTGGCTGACGGTCATTTACCAGTCCCTTAAAGCGGCGCTGGCCAATCCGGTGAAGTCGTTACGCTCGGAGTGATAACTACTTTCGTAGCTAAACCTAATTCGCGTGTATTCTGTTGGTGACTAAAAGGCCGTTTCCCCTTAACGGAAACGGCTTTCCTATCAGCAGTTTGTTATGAATTTAGGTAGATACGCTAATAAAATGGGGCTAAGACACGTTGCCACCTGTACTTTTGTAGCTCTGGCTAGCATGACGTTTTCCTGCAAAGTAAGCGTCCCAACGGAACATGATGGCACATCGGCATATGCCGACTTACTATCCCGCGGCGGCGACTCGGCTACGGTTGCCACGCGTTACATTGGCTTAGAAAACACGATCAATTTCAGGGATTTGGGTGGGCTTAAAACCAAGGATGGCAGAACGGTGCGAAAAGGGCTCATCTATCGTTCGGATAATCTCTCAAAGCTGGAAAGCGACGATTTTGACCAGTTCAATGCATTGCGCATTGCCACCGTCTACGACCTTCGCACCGACCATGAAATCAAAGGCAAAGAGGATCATTTGCCTGCCAATGTCCGCTATATGCACACGCCCGTGGTTCAGGACAACGCAGGCGAGATCAAGGGGTTACGTAAACGCGTGCTCAATGGCGAAATCACCGACCAGCAGGCGAAGGATATGACTGCGAAGTTTTACGCAGACGCGGTGACCGTAAATGCGGACTCAGTAAAGCAAATTATAAAAAAGATCATTAACTCCGACCAGCCGGTACTCTACCACTGCTCGGCAGGAAAAGACCGGACCGGCATTATATCCGCATTGATCCTCTCCATCGTGAATGTCGACAGGCAGGTGATCATCGACGACTACATGCTTTCCAACTACTATCGGCGAGAACGGGCCGAAGCGACGCTTGGCAAAGCAAAACTCGGCCGGGTTATCAAACCGAAACTGAATTTGAAAGCCGTAGAAGTTCTCTCGACGGTCGACGAAAGTTTCATTAGTGCCACATTCAACGCCATCGACAGTACATACGGCGGCATCGAACCCTTCATTGAAAATAAGCTTGGTATAGATAAAACCGCACGACAGGCGCTGATGGAGAAGTTGACGGAGTGAAGTCGCTCAGAAAGGATATTGCTTATAGACGCTGAAATGTTCGATGCAGTGACTATTTTGCATATTCAATCCTAAACCACTGAAACTTTCATGATGATACCAAAAAAAGAAACGGGTCCGCTTCTGACCCGGCGTGAAATGCTCGGCGTAACGGGCATGGCCGGACTAACGGCCTTGACTGGCTTTACAGGGGCCCCTGTTCCGCAGGCTGCACCAAAACGGCCGCGTATCGCCTGCCTCGTCAGCTACTGGGGTGCTACGAGATCACACGCGGACTGGATCGTCACCAAACTCCTGGACGGTTATTGGTGGCAGGGCGCCCACACCGCTTCGCGCGTCGACGTAGTCTCGGTTTACATTCATCAGTTTGAAACAAGCCTGTTGGGCCAGAAAATTTGCAAGTCGAAAAACATTCCGATTTTTAAGACAGTTGGTGAAGCCGTCACACTTGGGGGGAAAGAACTTGCCGTGGATGGTGTCGTCATAGTCGGGGAACACGGGGAATATCCCACCAATCTCAAAGGGCAGTGGCTCTTGCCGCGCTGGTGGATCTACGAGAAAGTGATCCGCGTTTTCGAGCAGAGCAAACGCTCGGTGCCCATCTTTAACGATAAGCATCTTTCGTATAGCTGGGACGAAGCCAAATGGATGTTTGATAAATCGCGTGAGCTGAACTTTCCATTATCAGGCGGGTCTTCCATCCCGGTCTACTTCCGTAAGCCCGAGATAGAACTCGATATCGATACGCCCATCAAGGCATCTATCGTGGTGGGTGGCGCGCCCGATGAAGGGGCTCTTTTCCATTGTGTCGATGTTCTTCAAGCTTTTGTGGAACGTCGCAAGGGCGGTGAAACGGGCGTTAAGTCGGTGCAATGCATCCGGGGGCCGGAAACATGGAAATGGACCGAACGCAATCCCTGGGCGGGTAAGTTACTGGAATCCGTGCGGACCAGTTTTAACCTCAAACCGGGACACTTTCAAGCGATCGGCAAACCAAATGTCTGCATTGTAGAATATAATGACGGAACGAAAGCGGCGGTGTATTCGGGCCAGGATGTGGGGTGGACCTACGCCGGCGAAATCGAAGGGCGTAAAGACCCGGCGATCATCTCGATGCTTGACTGGCCCGGTCCGTTCTCGCAATACCACGCCTCCAATTCCCAACCGCACTGGATTACCGAACTGATGGTGACCGGAAAGGAACCATTCAATGCGGAGCGGCTACTGCTATCCACCGGCATTACGGCCTACAACATGGAATCAAACTGGGAAAACGGCAAATATTCTCCTATCGGTCGCCGCATCGAGACTCCATTTATGAACATGAAATACCGCTCGACGCGGGGAGCGCAATTCAGCACAGGGGAAAGGCCGCCGAACGTGCCCTATATGCGGGGGTTTGCGGAATGATTTTGAATGAATAATGGTCAGATGTTGTCATTTGTAATCATTGATTGTCATTATCAGAACAATAACTGCCAACACCTGACCATTCATCCACTCACTCACTCACTCACTCACTCACTCATTGACTCATTCACTCATCGACTCATTCACTCATTCATGAAGCGCAGAGACGTTATTAAAAGCCTTACCCTTTTACCGGCAGCCGGTAGTATTATTTCAAAACAATCCCTTTTGACCCCGCGGGATAAACCTATGCCTGCGCTTCATCGCAATGCATTTGTCATGGACGGGCATACGCATGTGATGAGCCGTGAGTTGGTGTTAAAAACCGATATCGGCCAGCGTTATCCGGATGGGACCGTGGATCTTCCAAGGGCAAAGGAAGGCGGTGTGGACGCAATGTTTTTCTCGGTTTATACGCCTGAAAACTATTATCCAGGCAGGTTTGAGACTAAGAATACTTTTCGTGTGGTGAACCTTGCATTAGACCAGATCAGAAAGAATAATTCGATGATCGAGCTGGCCCTGACGGCTTCTGACATTGAACGCATCAATAAAAAGGGCAAAATGGCCGCTTTTCTCGATCTGGAAGGCGGTTATGACCTTTACGGCGATCTTGACCTGCTGCGTGCTCTTTACAAGCTTGGCCTACGCTCCATGCAACTGACCGCCCACAGTACCACGAATGCTTTTATCGATGCCTGCAACGATGTATATACCTGGGGCGGTATTAACGACCACGGGAAAGCGGTGATCAGAGAAATGAACGATCTTGGTATGGTCATTAATGTGGCTCACGCGTCCAACGATGCCATACTTCAGTCGGTGGCTGCCAGCCGTCACCCGGTGATTTACAGCCACGGCGGCTTTTACAAGATTGTTGATCATCCGCGCTGCATTTCTGACGAAGCCGCAAAAGCCATAGCTGCAAAGGGCGGCGTTATTGGTGTCCATTTCGGCAGCCTCTTCAATAACCCCAAATACTGGGCGTGGCAAAAACCTAATAATCCAATCAGGGTTCAACCTAATCCTCAGCCCAAAACGCCGCGGATCCTCAACTCCCAGGTAACGACGCAAACCATTGAGGATGTAGACAAGGAGTTCGCCCGTGAGCTTCCATTTACTTTCAACGGTACCATTCCGGACGAATATTGGATGCACGTCGATCAGCTTGCCAAGGTGATCGACTATGGTGTAAAACTGGTTGGCGAGGACCACATCGCCTTAGGTTCCGATTTAGACGGCGGCCCCGAATTGCCACATGAAATCAAGGACATCAGCGATTTTCCGCAGATCACTATAGCAATGCAAAAACTGGGTTACACCGATCAGCGAATCAAAAAGATTCTTGGCCTAAACTGGCTGCGGGTGATAAGGCAGGTGACCGAGGGGAGATGAGACTAGCCTGTGTTCCGCACGGTCGGTGACTATAAGCCGCATTGATCTTTAACCGCTGGAACGGGCTAAAACAAAGGGGCCTGCCGAAGCAGGCCCCTTTGTTAACCTATTTCTATCATCCTTGGTGGCTTCTGTTTTACTTCTTCTTTTTTCGGGATCGTCAGCATAAGCAGGCCGTTATCATAGCGGGCAACAATGCCGTCGTCATTGACGACATCTTTGGGTAATAAAAAAGTCCGCTGGAATGACTGATAGCTGAATTCCTGACGGGTGTAGCCTTCCTCGCTTTTTTTCTCCCGGTTCTGCCGTTGCGAAGATAGCGTCAACGTATTTCCGTCGAGCCGGATTTGGAAATCGCTTTTTTGCATGCCGGGCGCGGCCACCTCGACTTCAAAATGATCATTAGTTTCCCGGATGTTGACCGAAGGAACTGTGGTACTGGTCGATGAATAATTGTTGTTGCCCCAGTTAAAAAGTTCGCGGCCAAAGAAATCGTCGAACAGCGCCGGGAATGTTTCGGGCCGTAGCCCGTTCCTTTTGATGAGTGACATAATTAACCTTCTTTTTAAAGTTTAACAATGAATTATTGAGTATAACGGATCTACCGTCTGTAACATGACTATCAAACCCGATGCCTAATGCGGCAATAAAGTGCTTCCATATCCTGCAAATGACATTTTTTCATTTTTTGCTGACAATTTTTCATTCCTGAAATGTCAGTTTTTCATCTGAAACCCGACGAATCCTGTGCCAACATATATCACCATTTATCCTGAACGTCATGGACGTGAAGTGTTAGTCCCGATTTTTGTTTTGGTGTAAATGCGGCAGACATGAGATAACTTCATGAATCGGCACCCATTTTTATTCCGGAGCCAATAAGCTCCTGCCACTTCAAAACGAGCCGGTACCAGGTCCGTTGGATCCACCACCAAATTTGCACGGGCAAGGGCGGCTTTCTCCCTATCGTTTCTTTTTCGAGCTTATCTTTTAAATATGTCAGATGTTGCTTTTCCGGCAAATAATCAGCGGCTTTGATTGCCTTTTCATAGCACCAGAGTTGCAAATACTGGCTTTCAGCTTTGTCTATACTTGGATGCGTGCTGAAATACTTAATGAGTTTTATCAAATCATTATAGTTGTGTTCTGCAGAGACTAAGACTTTTTGGGTGAAATAGGCACTGACTCCGTTAATGTAATAATCGGCATTTGTGAACTGCATTACCTTTTTTGGATTGTCAACATATGCCTCGAATCTCTCCCAACTATTTACCAATGAGTCGTTTGCTGTGAAAATGTGCATACTATTGTCAGAAAAGAACAAGGTATCAAAATCATGGTCGGGGATGGTCTGAACAATAGTTTGAGTTCCCCAATCAAAAACCTTGATTTCGGAATCCGTATCGGCAGATACAAAGTATTTCCCATCAGGAGATAGTTGGTAATTAAATAGCGAAAAAAATTTCGACTTATCGTGATCTCCTTCAAGCGTGTATGTCTTCTCCCCTGTTCGCAAATCCCATACATCAATATACCGCGAATCATCACCTCTCAACCCACCTGCCACAACGAATGACCTATCGGGAGATAAAGCCGCGCTAACGTATTCACCTCCATTTTCAAAGGAATCAAACCAGACGGTATCGCTTCCTGACAAAATGAATTTGTTCAAAAAGTTATAGCTGTCAACCACCCCAATCGAACCAGCGATCATTTTGGTTGACTGCGGCAGTCCCTTCGTTACACGTTCGCCAAGGTAACTCGCCGACAAATCCCAAATATGGATTTCATCTAATCCATTTACTGTTAAAAGAAAATTACCGTTTCTTGAAAACCTGGCTTTGGAAACCCCATTGGTGTTTCCCTTCAAGGATAATACCCTGTTTTTTTCGATAAAAGTCCCGTCGAGGAACTGCTCCTGTTCGATAAACTTTCCTCCGCCATCATATAGATTTATTAAATCTGCACCATTGCCTTCCCCGGGCATCAGCATCTTGCGCCCGCTTATATCAAAGCTCAGCTCCTGTACGCGCGCTTCCTCCAAAATCGAAAACGTCGATTCTGATTGATCATTCAAGTCAATGGTGGTAAAATCCTGGTATAGATCCGCATTATGCACCAACCGGGCGTTGCCATACCTCCATGCGAGTAGACAAATTCTATTATTGTCAAGAAAGGCTATATCCTTAAATTTTTCGTAATTAATCTCGTCTTCGGCAACGGAATTCCTGGTGAATGTCAACTTACGGCTGTCCCTTTCAAAAACGAGGGCGATGTCTTCGGTCATAACAAAGATATACTTGTTATCAACCGATATCCCGGTTTTGATGATCCCGCCATCCGCCAGTTTGACTTTCGTTTCAAATATTGCCTTATCGCTATTCAAATCCCAAAGCTTTACCTCTCCACTAACAGCTGCCGATATGAGATATTTGCCATCTCCGGAAGTAGCCATTTGTACAACATTACTCCGATGTCCCGGAAGCGCCCTGAGCGGAACGCCCTTACGCCAGTCCCATACCCTAATGGCCCCGTTCGGCCCGGCGGCGAAAAGGCTTTTATCATCCGGCATTAATGCCGCGACCGAAAAATCGTCGTCCCTGCCAGCCAATATGCGGAATGTCTTTTCATGCTTCCAATCCAATATCCTTAATCGACGACTTTCATCACTAACAAACAGAAATTCCGCATTATTCGAAAAGAATACCTCCTTCACCGTATCAATATTTGAAAACGATTTCGTGTAATGCCTCTCCTTCAATGCATTGCTTAACAGCGAAATCACTTGTGGATGTTCCGGGTTGGCTTTTAATAATTTGTATGCCGCCTGGACCGCCAGCGTCTTATCTGGTGTTCTGAAAGACAAATCTGCAAGTTGGAGGTTCAACAGGTTTTTCTGAACTACATCCAGCTGTCTATTGGCCAATAAGGCTATTCCAATAACCGCAATCCATATCGAAATCTTCAAAGCCTGCGCAACAAACCGGGTTCGCTTCCTTGCCTGAAAGCTTCTCCTAACAAAATCACCTTCCGCTTTTGTAAACCATTGGAGTTGCTTACGAAACGACCATTCGAATGGTTGCCAATCCCATATGAATTGTTCCCAGGATTTTGCCGGCTGGTCGCCGACCCCCAATAAACGGTGGTTATTTGACCACAAAAGATTCGCTCTTTTTCTACCTTTATCATATTCGGTAACCGCCTCGGCCAGATTGTTTCTTCTGACCAGGTTGCCGTCGTTAATGGCAGCAATCCACTCTTTCCGGTTACCGAGGGTCTGGATTACATAATCATGCGCTGGCTCGATAAACTCCCGCTCCTCGTGTTGTTCGGTAGCAGTTTCCTTCCCACATATTATCAATCGATAGTCATCGCCTTCAAGCACGTCTATCAGATCTTTTTTGATCTTGTTCATTTCCGATGTGGCAAAAACCAGTTCGGTCAGATATACACGTCGCGATGTCAACTTACCGGCGGTAATTGAAGTCAAACGGAAGAGGATGTTTTGCAGCATTTCCCGCTTATCCTCCTCCTGGAAACTGTCATAAAGCATATCCAGCTTTCGCCCGAGTACCCCGGAAAGACCACCTACGTTTCTGTATTCTTTGTCTGTAATTTCATGAAACGGATCTTGCTTGCAGAGTTCGAACAACTCGTACAGCACCAGCGAAAGCAGGGGCAATGCGTTCGGGTAATGTAAGAAATCATCAATGATCGTATCGATCAACCGGGCAGGGTAAAAAAATCTTCCCGCCTGCATAGCAGGTTTTATGATAATGTCCTGCAAATTTTCCCTTTGCATTCCTGCCAGCCTCACCACCGAAAAAGGTGCTTCTGACAGATTTCTATTCTTGAAAACCTGTACTTCAAAATCCGTCCTGATCGTACAAATCACGACTTTGCCGGAATCGCTCAGCCTTTGAATGAATTGCTCAGCAATCGGCTCCTCTTGTTCGGGAGTTTGCGAGCCCTTCTGCTCGGAGGTTTGCGTGACAAGTTGTTCGAGTTGATCTATGACGATAACTTCCGACGCGGACAAGAGCACCACATCCAAAACGGCTAACGGGTCGCGTCCCGGGACGACAACCGGGATCAATGCCGAGTCTGGCAACTTCGGGATCAACCCTGCACGAACCATGGAGGATTTCCCGCTGCCCGAGGCGCCTGATATCACGATGAGCTTCATTCCGGTATTCGATGCGCCAGCGATTTCATTGATCAGCCCATCGATCACATCTCCCCTCCCAAAATAGTACTTTTCATCTTTTACATCGTACGTCCGCAGCCCTTTGTATGGATTTGCGACCTTCTTTTCTTTCAGGCTTGCTGGGTTAAAGTTTTTTGGTAGAAACAAAAATGAACCGCTATCATGGCCATTCAATGGATAAAATCCCGAAGTCTGATCGTGGTTTACCCCCCCGGCCGCTTCCGCCAGCCGATGAACGATATACGTTTGAACTTCTTCCAGTACAGTGATACCGTCACCATTCAGGTCAGCTTCTCCCTGCAAGGCTTGCAGGAAATAATGTATAAAAGGCGAGTTCCTGCGACGTTCTTCCCTGGAACCAAGAATATCGAGGGCCTGCTGATCATGAGAAGATGAGGTAAAAACCTGACGGACCTTGTGCCTGGTGTAAAATTCATATTGCTGCCGAAACAGCTTTCCATCCTGGTCGGTTCCCAACCCACGATGGGTACTCTGCGCAGCCCAGCGGATCATTCCGGCAAAGCAGCAGTCAAGGATCAGCAACACCTGCCTGGCGCGCAATCGCGCGATGGTGCCAAGCAACTTCTCCATACTGATCGACGTCTCTGCCAAGGTATTTATTCCGTTTGCCCGGTGCACGGCATCGCCAGGCAGAATATATCCGCTCATTCCGGTTTCGCTATCCAATGCCACACCATGGCCTGCGTAGTATATCACTACCTGCGTTTCCGTCTCGTCGGCATTCGCCAATGTCCGTTCCATTTCATCAAGAAAGGACAGTAGCTCCTCCCCCGTCGGGTCGGCGGGACAGTGATGAAGAACAAAACCACAAAGTTCGTGCAGGACAGCACCTAAGTCGGCAGCATCCCTGGAAGGTGTGCTCAGGGAGGGAATGTCTGCACTTTTGTAGTTTTCTACGGCTATCAAAAATGCATGGCGGTTACGAAAAACTGACATAGAGGTAGAGTTGAGGGGTATAAGTTAGGGCGGTGCAATTGCTACTTTGCCGTTGCTAATAAGGCTGAATTCATCCGGATTTAACACTATTTAGCCACGTTTTTTCTGTCACAAAGCGGAAACATGCGTGGCATCGTGTCGGATCTCCATATACGTCTACTTTGGGCGTGCCCGATAAAACTGCTAATGTATTCGACGGTTAGCGCAGGATGCTGATGCTGCTGGCCGTGGCGGCTGGCTCCGAGCATGATGAGCGTGAATGTTTGTCAGTTGCAATCTTACAGTTTCTCCGGTAAACTGTAAGATCTTCCGGCATTTTGCTTTTTTAAATAGGCCATTAGCGGTGCGAAGTATTCAACCATCGGTTTGGCACTCATCTCGCTACCAACAGATTTTTTCAAATGTTCCCGCCAGTCGACCGTGGCACCCGGGCGCATTAGTGTTCGTAAAAAATCTCCTGCTGGTTTGCTACCCCAATAGTTGGTAGCGTGCGGGTCCTGTCGCAGGATATTTTTGGCAATGTGATCATGTACCTGAAACAACAGGATATTGCTTATTGAGTAGTCATAGTATTGTGCCGGATCGTCATTGATGTGGGTTTTGGTTGCAGCATCACAGTAGCCGTCTGCATCCTTGCGCTCATGCGGCGGCACGATGCCCTGGTATTTTTTTACCAATTCCCACCACTTTGCATTGTATTGGTCTTTGGGCAGATGGTTGGCATAGAGCTCGTATTCAAAACCGGTCATCACGCCACTGCCCCAGGGGATGTTGACTACATAAGTCAGGGCTTCACCCAACAGTTTCAAAGTGTCGTTGGTCGCAACCCCGTTTGCGATGAGCCCCTGATTTTCCAGAAGCGGCTTTTGCAGCGAAGCAAGCCCGATCATACTTCCGAATGCTTCGTGAAATCCGCGGTTTGCACCGTTTCGCAACACAACAGGAACTTCCGGATTGGAATATTCCATAAAATAATAAATGTGTCCCAGCTCATGCAATACGGTTGTCCACCATTCCGTATTCGGCTCGACGCTCATCAATGAACGCACATCCTTGTCATAGTTTATATGCCATGCCGATGCGTGATTGTTTTTTGAATACTTGGCGTTTGCAGGCAGCGGATAAAGTGAGGATTTATCCCAGAACGATTGCGGCAGTTTAGCGAATCCCAGGCTGGTCCAGAACTCCTCCCCCTTCTTCGTAATCCATTCCGCACCATTTTTTTTCAGCACTGGGTCGATATTCAATCCTTCCACATTCACCAGCGCACTCCAGTCTTGCCCCCAGCGGTTGGGTAACCAGTCCGCCGGCAAATATTGCGGCACGGGTTGATGGTATTTTTTCGCGAGCTCATACCTGGTCCAGGTGTGCAATTCACGGTATAATGGCCATATATCCCTGATAAAATTTTGTGTCAGATCGATCATTTCCTTCGAGCTCATGCCATACTCGCTCGTCTGGTAAGCAAAATAATCGGTATAACCCAGTGGAGTTACGCAGCCATTACGAAGGGTTTGTAATTTCACCAAACCGTCTTTCAGGGTCTTGCCTACTTCCTTACTGGCGGCCCAGGCCTTGGAATGTTCACTCAACGGCCCCTCGCCTTTTAATATCGCGTCCAGGTCATTGGTGGATACCTTTTTTCCATTCAAAGAATAGTTGAACCCGTAAAGCCTTTCCAATTGTGCATTGGAAGCGTCTATTCTTTCCTTCACGAGCGCCCCAGCCGTCTCGGGATTATTGCCGGCCAGGAACAATATGTATTCAAACTGTTTTACCTGAAGTGGAGTAAGTTCCTCTTTCAGTGCCAGGTATTTTTTTGCACTATCTATATTCGCTGTACTGCCGGTAAATTTTGCAACTGCCTCATCAAAAGCCGCTGCGGCCTTTGAATCAGTGGAATCACCCACCACGATATGCGTATTCAGCCGCCATTGGCCCTCATTGGAAGCAGTACCCAACTCTTTATAATCGCTGTTGTAGGTGTCCAGGTAAGCCTGGGCCTGCGATTGCAGTATTTCATTTCCGGCCGTTTTTTCTTCCGACTTTCCGCAAGCAGCCAAAGCGAATATGAACGAAAAAGCATGTATCAATTTCATAGTCAAAATTGTTCCAAGTAACAGTGCACCTATTTTATCTGTTACTTTAAGATACCTGGCAAAGAAATATACTTTATCCTTTGAGTTCCGTCTGTCTCCTATTCGCCCGCAAATTTTCAAAACCCTACTTGTCTCTCATTCAGAACGAAGGGTCTTTGCCGGATTGAGGCAAGCGACCTTGATCGCCTGAAAGCTTACCGTTGCCAAAGCGATAGATATGGCGGCCAAAGCTGCGGCAGGAACAACCCACCACTGGATCTCGATGCGGTATTCGTACGTTTGGAGCCATTTGGTCATCAGCCAGAAGGTTAATGGGGACGCGAGAATGCAGGCTATTGCGACCAGCCAAACAGGATCGCATTTACATTACTTCCATTAAAGAGAATAACCCCGGGCTTGACATGGCTAAACGGGTTTTGCATCAGCACATTTTTGGTCACACCGATGATGGTCAAAACCTGATCGCCGAGCTTCATAGTTCTGCCGACAGGGTCTTTATATCCGATTAATTTCAATGCTGATTCATTGAGAATTACTGCAGTCGAATCCGTTGCATACCGTTTGTCGAAAGGGCGTCCTGCTATAAATTTTAATCCTACCGCTTTTTCGTAATCCCAGTCTGTCATCACCACATTGATCGTCACGGCACTTCCAGGATCTTTTCCTTCCCAGCTGAAATGGGTAAAATCGTTATTAATCCACGTCATCGCACTCGACGCCTTGGCTACGGAGGCAATGTAGCCGGTATTTAAAAGATCGTATTTAAGCGCGTCATAGTTTTTCACAAGGTCTCCGCTTGCATCGAGTGTGATCAGGTTATCGGGATTGTAGCCAATGGAGCGGTTTCTGACGTGATTGATCCGTTGAAAAATAACGACCGTACCGATGATCAGCATAATGGATATAAAAAACTGCGAGACGACCAGTGTTTTACGAAAGTTTACGGTACCGCTTCCCTGTTGAAGTATTCCTTTTAATACCTTGACTGGTAAAAAAGAAGAAAGGTAAAGCGCCGGATAACTGCCCGCCAGCAAGCCGGTAAGCAGACATACGCCCGATACCGTGGCCCAAAGCGACACATCGGTGAAATCAAACGGGATATTCTCAAACCCAATATCCTTCAGAGAAGGCAACAACAGCCATATCAGCACCAGCGAAAGTGAAAATGCCAGGAAGGTGGTTAATAGCGATTCGGTCAGGAACTGGATGATAAGTTGTCGGCGCTGCGAGCCGATTGCTTTACGGATTCCCACTTCTTTTGCGCGTTTCTCGAACCTTGCCGTACTCAGGTTCATGAAGTTGATGCAGGCGATCAGCAACACAAAAGCACCGATAATACCAAACAGCCGCACAAACAGGATCTGCCCGCCGGTATTCACCCAGTCTTTAAACTCGTCGTACAAATGCCATCTGCCCATAGGATAGAGCGAAAGATGCTGGCTTTTGATATAAGAATCCTTGCCAGTGAGCATCGGGCCTATTTTTTGGGATAACGCTTCCATCGAAACACCTTCTTGTACTTCGATGACGGTTCCGATAAAACTGTTGTTCCATCGCGTTTGGGATTCCCTCACATCGGGATCGTTTTGCACCTTGAAATCAAAAGGAGCAAGATATTCGAATTCCAGATATGGGCTGCGTTGTCTTTGGATGTATCGTGGTCTGCAGAATCCCAAAAACATCCCGCCAGCATAGAGTATATAGATAATCGTTTAAAAATCAAATATTTAATGAATTAATAACGAACAAATGCTGTGCGAAAGTGAACAGCACTTGTTCGTTATCGGGAGGAAGCGGATCTTTTTCCAAACAGAAGGCCTGTATTCAGGATTGGCATACTAATTTTGAATGCAGGTTGATCATAGGTCACCTTTGAATAGCGCTCGCTTATATGCTTAAAAACTACGTTAAAATTGCGTGGAGAAATCTGGTTCGCAATAAAACTTACAGCTTGCTGATCCTGTCTGGCCTCGCGACCGGGATGACCTGTGCAATCGCTTCGTGGCTCTATGTGAACGATGAACTGAGCTTTGATCGATACCACCGCCATGCCGACCGTATTTACAGGCTCAACCTGCACATCAAATGGAGTGAAAACGAGTATAAGCTGGGCATGGCTTCGGCACCATTCGGGCCTGCATTAAAGCGAGAATATCCCGAAATTGAAAACACGTTGCGGGTAAAAAAAGGCGCTCAGCTATTCAAGGTCGGAAACAAATCGCTGAATGTGAAAGACCTCATATGCGCAGACTCGACCTTATTCAAGTTCTTTGACTACCATTTTATCGAAGGCAATGCGGAAAGCGCTTTCAAAGACGGAAATAGCGTAGTGCTTACTGAAAAACTGGCAATGAACCTCTTTGGAAAAGCCAAGGGCGTTACTGGCCGCATTGTGACCGTGAAGGACAACATCCCGTTTGTCGTTTCAGGCATTGTGAAGGAAATCCCCGCTAATCACCATCTGAAATTCGACGCGATTCTGCCGTACACCAACGTGGAGGTGAGCCGCGTGCGGCTTGATAAATGGGACGGGTTCAATACGCTGACCTATATCTTGCTGAATAATAATGAAGCAGCTTCGAAACTGGAAAGCAAATTACCCGCTTTTTACAAAAAATACATCGCAGAGCAAATCGGCGATACGGGCGAGAATAAGGTAAAATTCGCCATCAGCTTGCAGGCTCTGACAGACATTCACTTGCATTCCTCGCATTTAATGGGTGAAGAAAACGGGAGTAATATGAGCTATGTGTACACGTTTTCGATCATAGGGCTCTTCATTTTGCTGATCGCGATTGTCAATTACGTGAATCTTGCCACTGCCAGATCGACGGGCAGGGCGAAGGAAATCGGGATTCGGAAAGCGGTAGGCTCGCAATGGTCGCAGCTGGTAGCGCAGTTTTTGTCTGAGTCGTTGCTGGTAGTATTCCTGGCGCTTCTGATAAGCACCGTACTCCTGCATGTACTCCTTCCGTTTTTTAATGAAATTGCCGGCAAATCGCTGAGCATTGAGTTTTTCGATTTTAAAACTTTGGCACTTTTCTCCGCTTTTGCATTGCTGACCGGCGTGATAAGCGGACTGTATCCTGCATTTATGCTATCGCGTTTCCGCCCCGCGCTTGTATTAAAAGGCATGCCGCTCAAAAGTTCTTCGGGAACGGTCTTCCGTCGATCCCTCGTTGTTTTCCAGTTCTTTATTTCAATGGTGATGATCATCGGGACCATAACGGTGTACCGGCAACTCATTTTCATGCGAAACAGTCAGCTGGGATTTAACCAGGAGCTTGTTATCAAAATACCGTTGCAAAGCCCGCTCCTGGCACGGAATGCAAATACGCTGAAGGAAAAGCTGTTGCGAAATCCACAGATCAGCAATGCAACACTGACCAATGGCTCGATCGGCGATCAACTGAATAATAAAACTACTTTCAGCTTCTATAAAAATGGTGTAGAAAAATCTGTCAGCGCTGAATACTTCGATGTCGACACGGACTTTACCGGCGTGCTGCAAATCAATATCGCAGATGGCAGAAACTTTTCCGCCCAACTGGATTCCGACAGTTCCCACGCGATCCTGGTAAACCAGGCGATGCTGAAACGGCTGGGATGGAACAACTACCGGGAAGGACTTGTAGAAGTCGATGCTGAAAAAGTGGCCATTACGGGCGTTATCAGCGATTTTCATCTTCGTTCACTGCATAATCAGATCGAACCGCTGGTGCTGGTTTTAAAAACCGGAAAAGCGGACAATCTCTTGGTAAAGGTTTCAGGCACAAACCTGAGCGAAACAATAGACGATATTAAAGGCACATTCGGGGAAGTGAATGCGGATCAGCCATTCGAATACGACTTTCTCGACCAGGCGTTTGCCAGGCAATATCGCTCTGACGAGCAAAAAGGCCGATTGTTCCTTGCGTTTTCTGTGATCGCAATCATCATTGCTTGCCTCGGGCTCTTCGGCCTTGCTACGTTTATGGCGGAACAGCGCAGAAAGGAAATCGGCATCAGAAAGGTGCTGGGAGCCTCGATTGCGAGCATCGTGTCGCTGCTTTCAATCGATTTCCTGAAACTGGTTATGGTTGCAACGCTTATCGCCATTCCTGCGGGCTTGTACCTGATGCAGATCTGGCTGCAAAACTTTGCCTATAAAATCACGCTCGATTGGTGGATCTTCGTTTTGTCAGGTAGCCTCTCCATTTTAATTGCCATTATCACAGTCAGCTTTCAAAGTATCAAAGCCGCGCTTACCAACCCGGTTGACAGCATGCATTCCGAATAAGTCCGCACCGATTGTCTTACAGGTAACTTAGCCACCATTGCTCGCGATGGCCTTGTTTATAGCGGTCGAACTTTTTACAAAGTGGATAAAGTGCAAGAATAATGGCGATCCAGATCAGGTAGACGACCGGCAAACTGAAACCGAAGCCTTTCAAATCGACTTCAAAATTGTGCTGGATTGCCGATTCCCAGCCATAACCCGTTAATTGGGCGAGGATCATGCCCAGGATGCGGATGGTGTAAAGATGCAGGATATAATAAAAGAAAGGTACCCGGCCGAAAACGCAAAAAAAGTCGACGAGTTTGCCCCGCCACTTTTCGGAATTGGCCAGAAACAGAAAGGTAAATGTCAATGTAAGCAGCAGATAGCAAAGCGAGGGCGGATATTTGTTAACATTGAAAAACGACATGACTGTCCTGCCGGTCGTATGTAAACGGATCCAAGGCACCGGGTCGCCATAAACGTTTGCACCTCGGATCAGCAAAAAAAGAACTATGCTGCCGAGCGCGATCAGGTTAAAGAGCTTCTGCCGATGCTCCGTTCCAAAAGAAGACTGATAGAACTGTCCGAAATAGTAGCCCAAAGACATCACGGCGATCCAGGGAACGATGGGATAGACAATGGTGAGCGTAATATTTCCGCCCAGGATCTTGGTTGAAAAGACCTCATGCAATATCCCCCACCAGACAGTGTTCAAATGAATACTGTCCAACAAATTATGCCCGGCGATCAGCAACATTGAAATCATGAGAATCGCATTTAGGGGTAAATGAATAAAGCCGGCCAGGGCGATCATGCTCACGCCCAAAACCCAGATCACCGCCAGGTCGATGTTGGTAAACTCCACATTGAGGTACCAGGCGAAAGCAATGATCGTCAGCTCCATAAAAATCAGCCACAGCCCCCGCTTGATCAAAAAAACAGACAAATCCGCTTTCGTCCGGCGCTTGCCCGACATGTATGCCGAAACCCCGGCGAGAAAGCTGAAAGTCGGCGCACAGATGTGCGTCATAATGCGCGTCAGGTACACGGGTAACGTAGCGTGCGCCGGATTGCTGACATCAAAAAACGCCGCCGATTGGTAGAAGTAGTCGCGCGTATGGTCAAGCGCCATCAGCACCATCACAAACCCTTTCAGGAGGTCGATAGATGCAATGCGGGGTTTGGTCAGGGAGTTCATATAGAGGTGGTTTAACAAAAAAGACCGGCTTTGTTAAAGTATATTCATAATGACTTATTGAATGGTAGGCGAAACCACTGCGCAACCATAAGGTATCGGTCCAAAATGCAGTGTGGAATAGTATTTGATTACCGCTATTTCAAAAATTGTGAAGCATGAGCGGACATTCATTATACCTCGGAACCAGCGGTCTGGTTTTGCCTTATAAAAACAGACAGGCCTATCCGGCATCGTTTGAGGGGCGGAGCCGGCTCAGCGTGTACGGTGCATTGTTTAATTCCATTGAAGTCAATTCGATATTCTATAAACTCCCTAAGGCGTCCACAGTGGAGCAGTGGGCAACATCCGTCGGCGACGATTTCCGTTTTACATTTAAACTATGGAAACAGATCACCCACAACAAGGCGCTGGAATTTGACACATCCGATCTGGAAAAGTTCTTTGGGGTTATCAACGGAGCTCAGGATAAAGAAGGCTGCATCCTCGTCCAGTTTCCCGGATCCATAAAATTTCCGTTATTAAAAAAAGTCGATCTGCTGCTATCCGAAATAAAACAGGCTAATAGCCGCAATTGGCCGGTAGCGGTGGAGTTCAGAAATAATTCCTGGTACTGCGAGCAGACTTACGAGCTTCTGAATGAATATGAAATGGGTATGGTCTATCATGACAAGGCAGGTAGCGAGTCGCCACAACCCGAATTGGATGCCGGGCACATTTATCTGCGTTTTCATGGGCCCGACGGAAATTACAAAGGCAGCTACGACCAAGGCCTTTTATTCGAATATGCCGGCTATATCGCAGAATGGCTGGCCGCAGGAAAGGTTGTTTATGTGTATTTTAACAATACGATGGGGGCCGCACTTGAGAATCTGAGAACACTGGAAAAATTCCTTATGGAAGACTTTCTGACTGATTTATCGACTACACAAAACGAAAAAGCTGACGACCGTCATTGACAGTCGCCAGCCCAAAAAACCCACTATAAATTATTTTGCCTTATCAAGTGTCTTGACGTGTTCCAGGTGCGATTTCAACACCGGTAATGTCTTGTCGATAAACGCTTTGATTTCGGGATCTTTTACATTTTTTTGCCCGTCTTCGAAAAGCTCGACGGTTTTTTGATGATCCTTTACCATCTGATCGATGTAAGCTTTGTCAAAATCTTTGCCGTTCTTCGATGAAATATCCGCAGTGGCCTTCTGCATTTCTTCGTTTGGTGCGGCGGGCAGCGTAATGTTTTTACTCGCCGCAAGTGCTTTCAGCTCATTGTTTGCTTTGGTGTGGTCGGTTACCATCATTTCGCCAAACTCTTTGACTTTCGGGTTGGTACCCTTTTGTTTTGCGACCTCGCCGAGCTGTACTTCGGTCATGCCTCCATTAGCTGCTTCGATGGCAAAGTCGGAATCCTCTTCTGCCGCCGCAGTTCCGGTTCCGGTTGTTTCGGCGCTATCGGCCATTGCTTCGTTAGTGCTGTCGGCCATTTCGGTTGTGTCTGTCGAATTGGAACTTCCGCAACTCCATAGCATGGCGACGGTTGCGAATGTGAGTAAGGTGGTTGTTGCTTTCATTTTCTGCTAGTTTGTTAAGTGGTATTAAAACACCATTGCCTGAATTTCAATAGCAATGGTGCGCTCTACTAACAAAAAGCATGCCCGCATGCGATCGCTGCACCCCCATTATCATTACTCAGAATATCGACCTGCCCCGACCCAACGGTCGAATTCCTTCATACGGACGGAATCACCAATCATTTATGGTTTATCTTTTTTACAGTGCATCCAGCGTGTTAACGATCGCAGCTACAAACCCTCTATCGATCCTGGAATGCTCGCCGGATTGATCGATCACCCGGTATTTGTCCTGATCATCCTTTTCGAAAATCAATGTTTTGCCACCCAGGTCGACATGTAGTTGATAGGTGTATCCAAGCGGGACAATCGTGACCGGAAGATCATGGGTAGTACCCGAATATTCAATGGGAAGTAGTATTGGCTCATTCATACCCCAAGTAAGGTGAACGGTCGGAAATTGGTTCCTGGGCAATAAACTCTACGTAACAGCTAACCAATCGGAAAGCCAAAGTGCATTGCCCGCCACGGCGCTGCTGGAATACCTTTTTACAAGGGGTGCGAAATTTCACGTTCACTTCAAGTCCCATGCGAATCACTGCCTATTTCGTTATTACAATCATGAGCTTATCTTCGCTATCCTGCTCATTGAAAGAATCGCCCGTAACACCTGAAATCGATAAGCGGTTTATTAATTCTGCTTCCGATCTGAATCTTTTTTGTATCACTGCCAGCCAGACAGCCCTCACCGCCGCTACATCCACACGTGTCCGGCAATATGCGCAGGAGGTCATTGCAAATGGAGAAACAACAAACCGCGAACTGATTTCGCTGGCCTGGCAAAAAGGGATACAGCTCAAAGACCTGTCCGAAACCAACACTCAAAAAATCGACAGTTTACAGACGAAATCCATCAAAGATTTTGACTACACATTTATGGACATGGCCGTCGACGCGCATTATCAATTGGTCGCACTCTATGAAACTGAAATCCAGTCGGGTAATGACCTTACCGTTAGAAACTGGGCGAAGGGGAAGCTGTCGGCAGTTCGTGAAGACCTTGAAAAAGCGCAGCTGGCGAAGGAAGCGATGTAACGCCGGGTGAATCACAAACGAAACGGGCGGCAAAATATAAAATCACGTGATGGCACCGACTTAAATGATGAGCGGGCGTCCATACTATGCGCTATTTTGAACCCGGATACTGCCATAGTCGATTAAACTGATAAAAATACCTCCTTTGAAATATCTGAGCGAATGCATGGGATGTTATAAATTTCTACTTTTGATAAGATTAACAATGCACCCCAATGGTTACACCCGCATTTTTTAATCAGAGCTAAACCAAAATCACATAAATGAAAAAGGCAATCTACATTCTTCTTGCAGGAGCAGCCGCGGTCGTTGCACCAGTTCGCTCAGAAGCGCAATCGTCCGGGGAGGCTTCCGTCGAAACTAAAAAACCCAATTCGGAGTACAAATCGGCTTTCGCAGGCCAAACGCGTATCGGTGCCGTTACCACCAAAGCTGCTTATGAAGGTAAAGCCCTCACCTCTTCTCTGGAAAGGCCGTGGGGAATTGCATCGCTTCCCGATGGCCGTTTTATTGTTACGGAGAAAGGCGGTACAATGCGCATTGTTACAACCGCCGGGGCTGTTGGTAAACCAATTGATGGCGTTCCTAAAGTGAACAGCGACGGCCAGGGAGGTTTGCTGGGCATTACCCTCGATCCAGCGTTTGCCAAAAACAGGATGGTGTACTGGGCTTTTTCCGAGCCACTGGCCGACGGCAATGTCACTTCGGTTGCCAAGGGGAAACTTTCGGCAGACGAATCCAAGCTTGAAAACGTGACGGTTATTTACCAGGCATTGCCAGCATACAAAGGCAATCTGCATTATGGAGGCCGGGTGAAGTTCGCAAAAGATGGCAATCTTTTTGTATCTACCGGCGAGCGGTCCGACCTGGTAACCCGCCCGCAGGCGCAAGACATTAACTCGGGTCTGGGCAAAGTTATTCGTATTACAACCGACGGAAAACCGGCTGCGGGTAACCCATTCGCCGGCAAGGCCAACGCAAGACCCGAGCTGTATTCATACGGACACCGGAACGTGCAAGGCATTGCGATCAATCCGGAGACCGGCGATTTGTGGGAAACAGAATTCGGCCCGAGAGGTGGTGATGAAGTCAACCGCGTTTTGCCAGGCAAAAATTACGGCTGGCCGACGATCACCTATGGCATTGAATATAGTGGAAAGCAGATTGGTGATGTCATCCAGCAAAAAGAAGGAATGGAGCAGCCTGTTTACTACTGGGACCCGGTTATTTCGCCGAGCGGTATCACATTCTATGATGGAAAGCTAATTCCGGAATGGAAAAACAATCTGTTTATCTCCTCCCTGAGCGGCATGCATATCTGCCGCCTGGTCATCAAAGACAACAAAGTGGTTGGAGAAGAAAGACTGCTTTCGAGTGAGAACCAACGTTTCCGCGACATTACCGAAGGCAAAGACGGTGCTCTGTACGCGGTAACCGATCAGGGAAAATTATACCGGATCGGGAAGAAATAGCCTAGCTGTAAGGATTGATCTGCTGCATTAGCCGGAGGGCGCATTATAGATTTCGAAGAATAAATGTCGAAATCTATAATGCGCCCTCCGGTTTTAAGCGACCGAAGATGATTTATATTACAACAGCTTGGCCAGCGCGCTGACGGCATCGTCGTTCACGAAGTAATTCAAGTGGTGACAGGATATTTTCTGAGGCTTGTCCGCGGTGTGAGCGTCGAATATGCTTTCTATACTGACGGCAATGTCGTTGATCGTGTCCCGATACACCCAGGTACCGATCTGGCCCACCACCTTCTCCATCAACGGTAGTCCCCCGTTCGCGGTCAGATAAGCTTCGAGGTCGCCGCCCACAATGAAGTAGGGAATAGGTGCCACATTTTTTTGATTCAACTTTTTAATAAACTCACTGCCGCTGTCCATTTGTTCCAGCGTATAAAGAACTTGCTTGTTACCCATTTTCAATACAGAGGATAAGAAACCTGTTACCGCACCGACCTGTGGTGGGAAAAACTTGGTCCCGAGTGCCAGGGCAACGGATGTCCAGCTTACGTAACCTGGAATTTTGCCAAATTTGCTTCCTCCGTTGGGCGTCCCCGCCATAATAAGCTTATCGATAAATTGGCTACCGCCGAGGTCTTCGATCAGGTACCGCGAAACCAGGCCACCCATCGAATGCGCCACGAGAACGAGCTTTTTGTCATCGTTTTCGCCGAATCCCAGATTGGTCAATTTATCTTTCAGAATGCCGGCTATCTCTTCAATCGGCGTGTTCAGGTTTTCATAGTCATAGGTCAATACGAGGTCATAACCGCTGTCAAATGCTATTTTGAACGTTTTAGCCATATCCTCCGTGTCGCCGATGATCCCATGTACGAGCAGCAATACATTTTTTGCTTGTTGTACTCTTGAAGCAAGTCCTTCGTCCTTGCGGGTCGCCTCGTCGTCGTAATCCACCCATCTCAACTGGTTCGGGTCGGTTTTCACACCTAATTTGGCGGCAAATTTCAGGAATACCATTCGGAAAGCTCCTCCAAGACTTCTGGTCTTTTCCGATATTTCCTCTGGAATCGAGTGTATCTGAACTTGTAAAAGTCCAGGATCATTGATTGAAATAATACCCATAGGCACAAAGTCCTCGCCGTCGAAGAAGAAAGGCAATACAATTTCCTCGTCATTTTCGGGCTTGATATTGATAACCAGTGGTTCGTCTTTCAAATCCGACGTGTTCCGGATATCAACAACCTCGGCGACGCTCCGGCTTTCGCCTTTGGCGCCCTCTTCGAAGTCCACAATCTGAAACCATGGATTTGTAGCATATGCCTCATTGATGCCTGGCCTGTCGACACCCCGTGTGCCGGACACTAGCGGGGTCCAACCCAGTTTTCCGCGAAATGAAGGGTGTGGTTCGATCGTCACGCCGCCGCCGATGACCAGCGGCTGGGCGCCTACCTCCTTTTCCGCCTTTTTAACCAACCTTATCGTCACAGCTTTCGTGAGCCAGTCCGATTTCGTCGCTCCGACTCCTTTCGCCTGGAGAAGTCCTCTGCCTGCCGAAGGCGTCACGACAGCTCCTATTTGCAGCGGTTGCTGAACAAAAAGGCTGCTATCTATGGCTTCGGTAGAAACGATCAGCTTCAATGTATCGATTTCTTCCTCGCTATTCAATGTAAAAACATCGTTCGTTAGCACCACCGAGCCGCCTTGCGGAACGGGCTGAGCGTCCCTGAAAATAACGATTACACCATAGTCAGGCGACAAATATAGCAGGCTGACATACAACTTTTGGGTCGCGTTATTGGTAAAATTGACCTTAAAAGGTATGTTCGTACCATCGTGGTCAAGCGTGATTAATGGCCCTTCAAAAGCGTTGGTCTGTGCCCCCTCCGAAACCTCCACTTCGAATTTGATCTGGTCCGGTCTGATGCCGGATTGCTTATTATGCAAATCCATCAAACGTTGCCATCGGGCCAGCGTTTGCAGCACATTCAATACCTGGGCCGTGGAGAATTTATCGGTTCCCGCTACCGTCTGAACCCGCTCTCTGTTCGCCGTTTTATAGATGGCGACGTTCCCATTTTCGATTTTAAGTTCAAACAATGCGGCCTGCGGGATGTCGGTAAGCAAAACGCCCGACTCCGATGCCGCCGTCACAGTGTCGTTCATCACCTGCTTAACCGCATCATCCCCATAAACAAAAAATGGCGACAATCTGAGAAATTCGGGCTCGCCCCAATAGGTCTTGCCGGCATCCAGCGGAAGCGCTCCTGTATGTAATGTGCTTTCCGTCACATTCACGGCGTCGAGACTGGCCTCACCAACCAACTGACCTTCCACTACGGAGTCGTAGATTTTTACTTCGATAGGCTCGCCAACCTTCTCCTCTATCCCCATTCCGGCCCCGAGATCAATTGTCCATTTGTTATTCGCCTTCTGGTATACCCGGTATCTTCCCAACCGCCCGCTTTCGACGTTTCTGCCAAGAAAGCCCTGCCTCAAATCGAAGATCCCAAGAGCCTCCATTTGTGGCGTCTGGTTTTTCAAAGCTTCCTTGATGAAGGCCCGGACCTGTACAAAAAGATCGGCATAGGTAACCTGGCCACCGCTTTTACTGAGCACGGAGATCAATGATTGAGTAAACTGTCCGTGTCCGTTAGATTCCCAGGCACGTTCAATGCGGTCGCATGCGGCCAGCAATAGGTGATCCGAGGAAGGTACCTTGAGATTACCTCGTCGCAAGTATGCCCCGTCCAGGTAAGATCCAAGATTTCGGGTTTCGGTAGTCCCTTTCTCGAAACGGGCCTGCATTTGAAGAAACTGCTCTACCTCTCTCGTCACAGACCCGGAATGGCATGAATCCGCAATCACCACGATCTTCGGGTTTTTCGCACTTACCTCTTCCAGAAGTAGCGCAATTTCCTTATCCGCCAGGTCGTATTTTCCGGGCTCCCGGCTGTCGTAGAGCACCCAGGTCTGTTCTTCTCCGTCGATTGTTTCTGCCTGGAACTCGGCGGCGGTAATGCCCGTTGACCCGTGCCCTGAGTAGTACACCACCGCAATATCGTCGGGGCCGGCCTGTGCCAAATGTTCCCTGAACCCCTTAACTACATTAGCGCGCGAGGCGTCGGCGTTCGTGAGCACAAGGACCTGCTTGCTATCAGGAATAAGATCTCCATAGTTTTCGGTGAGAAATTTCCCGAAATCAGCCACATCATTCACACATCCGTTTAAGGCTCTGATCGACGGGCTGGAAGAGGGACTGTACTCATTAATGCCTATCAACAATGCAAAAATTTTCATAGGATCTTTGGTTGAGGGATTGAAGAAGGATTGCTAAATATGACTGCTGCCGCCAAATGTACAAGGTAGGTGCATTTCCCCTGAAATTACCTTTCTACGCTATCAAAATCTAACTTCTTTATTTCTTACTTATTGAACGTAAATAACGTGCTTAATACTGCTAATGCCGCAGAAAGCCGCTTAATAAGTTCTAGATTATCATCAATAATCAGCTCAGAAAATTGGCGATCTTGAATCATTAGTCAAAGCAATTCTCATTACTATGGGCCTCGGCATTACTACCCTCACGGAGAAGAAAAAGAGACGGAACCACCTTGTTCTGATCGGCATTGATAAATACGAAAATTTATCTCCGCTGACATTTCCCGTATCAGATTGCCAACGGTTTTATTCGGTTCTGAAAAATTTTTATGGATTTTCAGATAACGACCTTATTATTAAGCCATTATTCAACAAAGATGCATCTGTTGCTTTTCTCTTTGATGAAATTTCCTACCTGGGAGGAAAAAATGAAAAAGGAGAAGCAAGGGTTAAGTCGGACGAAAACCTGATCATCTACTTTTCCGGTCATGGCCACTTTAGCAATAATGAAGGATATTGGATTCCTTTCGATGCCCCGGATCCTTTGAACTGCACACCATATGTGATCAAGCAAACTCTAATTTCTGTCAGCGAGGTGATCAAGATTCTTTCTACTATCAAAGCCCATCATATTGTCCTTATTGTAGACGCGTGCTTCTCGGAGAGTTTTACTGAAATGGAAGTCGACATGCCACAGCAAAGTCAAATCGCGAATGCCGAGGATATCCCTTCCAGATGGGTGCTTACCGCTGGCCGCCACGGTCTAGTTCCAGACCCAAGTCCGTTCGCTAATGCTTTGGTTACGATCCTAAGCCAGAATCAGAGCAACCACATTTCAATCAATTTGTTGGGGGCGCAATTGACTCACGCAGTACGAAATGCAAACCAACCGGTTCCCAAAAGCAATCTCATCATTGAGCCTATGTGCAAAAGTTTGGTAAACACAAATAAGCCGGGTGAATTTTTCTTTCATCGCGTGGTCAATCAGTCGCAAAAATCGGTCGGACTTGATTTAAAATCCCTTCTTAACGCACTTAGGTCTGGAACAAATAAGCACTTTGATCTATTGCAGACAGGCCGTTTTAAATATTTATAAATCCAGAAAATTTTACCGCTCACATGGGAAACCAGAGATATTTAGATGTTCAGGTAAGAACAGAAGATCAAGTTACATCCCTTGCACAGACCCTCACTACTTTGTGGAAAACCACAAAACCGCATACGATTCTTTTTGGCAACGGAGGAATGGGTAAAACGATGTCCCTGCTTTTACTGTGGCAAGAACTATTGTCACACAAAGATGGCCCGATCCCAATTTTCATCCCGTTAAATGACTATAACTCGGTATCTGAGTCAGAGCGTGAGGATTTTATCCTCCGGTATATCTGCAGAAATCATCTCAACATAACCGAATCGCCTCCACAAGTCATTGACTACTTAGAAACCGCTACAGAGAATATTGATGCAATGGGGGCACTTTCGGAAACTATCAAAGCACTTTGGAAGCTCTTCAAAACTCCTAGCGATAAATCCCCAACTATCATCCTGCTTCTAGACGGGTTGAATGAAGTAACAGCCCCAAAAAAGTTGTTAATGAAAAGCCTGAACGACCTCGCATTGCGGGCAGAGAGTATGCAAATTGTTTTATCATCTAGATATAAGCAAATCGAAAAACTCGACCGGGTGTTCGACCGGTTTTCAATCGCAGAAATACTTCCGTTGCCGAAAGAAGTTATTGAAACATATCTCAGCCAAAACGGGCTCTCATTGCCGAAAAACGAAGATTTGATCCGGCTGTTTGCTAACCCGATGATGCTTACCCTATATGCGGGAGCCAACAGCATCGCAACGAAGTACAGGCACGACGATCATTTCCAATTCAAAAAAGTGACCGCATACGGTGAGCTCATGTGGAACTTCAATGAAGCCCAGCTCGCACAACTTTCCGAATCGGCCAATGATGCCGACGTTCTTTACCAAACTTTTCTCCTTCGTGTGCTGGTCCCATACATCGCATACCGGATGGAGGACAAAGGAAGATATGCTATAACGATCCGCAAGCTGGCAGATCCCGCTTTCAATTTCAAACTCATACTTGACGAGGCCTTTGCCGACCTGAACACAGAAGACCTTGCCGAAATCTATCCTGCTTTTGCGGGAAACAGAAAAAACCTGGGACTGGGTATTTTGGAGGATCTGGATCAAAAGGAGCAACGTGCAGCCAGAGTAACGCAATTTTTGATCGAACGCCTTCGCGTATTGGTCATGGAAGGCGATGATCTCCGCTTTCTACACCAAAATTTCCGTGACTTCTTTGCGGTATGCCATATACGTAATATGACTGAAATCGCATTGATGAAAAAGTCCCTTCCAGCGGTGTTCATCAAAAATGACATACCCGTTTACCTGCGCCGGATGCTTGGCGAAATCGAAGGCGAACATCATGTGGTTCCTTTCTGGAACCTGGAAAAGCAGCGTCTTGAACTTCCTGAACGACAAAATCTATTGTCACGCCTGATGGCCTTGTGCAGGACTACCACGGGCATTGCTGCCAGCGAAATGGAGCGGGCGTCGGTGGTTCGCAACATTCTCGCCATCTGGCTGGATTTGCGCCGAACCCTGGCCGGTGCGGATTTTACGGATCTGGATCTCCGCCAAATTCAGTTCAATGGGTTACCGTTGACGCAGCACCATGGTAGTGTTTACCTTCCCGCCCGATTCAGAGGCAGCATTCTGGACGGACAGGCCTTTGCTTTTGATGGACATTACGGACAAATTAACCAGGTGCAATACAGCCCCGACGGCAAAAAGTTATTAAGCGCGTCGGACGACCGTACTGTCAAAGAGTGGCTTATCTCAACCTGTAAGCTCTTACAAACCTTTTCCGGGCACGCGAACAAGGTCGCTTCGGCCTGTTACAGCGCCGATGGCGAAAAAGTACTTTCCGCATCGTTTGACGGAGAGGTAAGGGAATGGTCCCAGAAAACCGGGGCTTGCCTGGCGACCTATGATCACCTACTTATAAAAGTCAACAATGCCATATATTCGCCCGACGCTACCAAAATCCTTTCCTGTGCAGACGATAAACTCGTGCGGGAATGGGACATTGCAACCGGGCAATGCATCAAAACGTACGTCGGCCATACAAAGAATGTCTCCTCGGCTAGTTACAGCAAAGACGGGCTTAAAATCCTCTCCGCCTCGGCCGACGCGACGATCAGAGAATGGTCTGTTGGTACCGGCGAATGCCTGAGAACACTCACAGCCCATATCAAGAAAGTCAACAGCGCTTGTTACAGCCCAGATGAAACGAGGATACTTTCCACGTCCGAAGACAACACCATCATCGAATGGAATGTGGACACTGGGCTACCGATGAATCACTTCAAAGGCCATTCGGCCCAGGTAACAAGTGCGATTTACAGCTCCGATGGCCAGCGGATATTTTCAGCTTCGAAGGATAAGACGATACGGGAATGGTCTAGCCAAAGCGGCAATGAAACCCGCACGTATCCCGGGCATACCGATAAGGTGAACTTTCTCGCCTTTTGCCCCGATAAGCCCCGGATAATATCCGCCTCCGACGATAAATCTATCCGTGAGTGGAATGTGGAAACCGGTATACAGCTTTCCGCGATCAAAGGACAATCGGATTGGGTGACTGGCAAATGTGCTTTTAGCCCGGATGGAAAAAAGTTACTGACGGTGAACTACGACAGGACTTTCGGTGAGGTCGACATTGCAACAGGCATCTCTTTACAGACTTTCCGCGGACATGACAAATGGCTGCAAAGAGCGAGATATAGTCCCGATGGCACCAAAATAGTCTCTTCATCGGACGATCTGACGATCAGGGAATGGCTGGTCGAAACCGGTGAATGCATCCGCATTTACCCTGGACACCTTTTGAGTGTGGAAGACGCGGTTTTCAATGCCGACGGCACCAGGATCATTTCTCGCGATTTCGGTGACAGCTATGGCGTATGGTCTACCGAAACAGGAACCTGCCTGGAAATTACCAACGACCCTGCTAAAACCGCGCTACTTCGTTCTGAAATGGAACAGCTCATAGCAGCAGCTGCCAAACCCTATCAAGTGAAGAGCAGGTTTGCAGGAATCACTGTGAAAGACGCCACCTCCCAACTTGTTATGACATTCAATAACGTCTCGGGATTGCTGGTGCAGGGTTGCGATTTCAGACATATCAGCCCGGCTTCGAACATTTCCGACGCTGTAAAGAAAAACCTGCAAACTTATGGCGCAATTTTCAGCGACAGCGACGAGGTAACCTGGGCGAATGCCAGGGGTTGACCTGGCCATCCCCGCCATTGTTGGTGTTGTCACCAACAAACCGCAGGAACGCCACCCATGGCGGATTTATTGGTGATAAATCAACAACTGCCGGAGGAAGCAGTATTAATGGTGATAATCAACAACTGCGGGAGGAAGCAGTATTGTTGGTGATAACACCAACAACGGCGGAAAGAGAACCCGCTCATTTACAAACAGTTTTGCCGGTTAATAAGTCTGAAACAAAACATTATCAAGTCAAAGTATTTCTGGATAAATTCCCTAACTATTCAGAATATTCACCTGCCCCGCTAATTCCGAAACGGTTAATCAACCGAATAAAAAACTGAAAGCCAGTTCCCGAAAGGAAATCATCGCCTTCCCATTCGTACAAACAGGATGGGAATGAATTAGTGTTTGTCATGTTGCCATCAGCCATAGTTCCAAACATCCCGATGTATGAAAGTGATCTTACTGGCATTCGCTAACAGCGCCAATGCTCCACTCGAACATCTGACCGCGGAGGATAAAGAAGTGTACACCATTTTGAATGAGAGACACTACCTCTCAGACTATATTGTGCACAAAGAATCTTTCGCAACGCCCGACGATCTCAACCGGTGCCTGGCTCAGTACCAGGACGACCTGGCGATTTTTCATTTCAGCGGACATGCCGACCGCGACAAACTGTTCCTTTCCGACGAGGTCGCGAATTCTTCCGGAATAGCGCATCAATTACAGTATTGCGCCCGAAACGGGGTGCTGAAAATGGTAGTCCTGAATGGCTGCTCGACCGGCGGACAGGTAGAAGATTTGTTGAAATGCGGTGTACCGGTGGTGGTATCCACGAGTGCGCCTGTCAACGACAAAAGTGCCAAGGCGTTCTCTGTCCGGTTCTGGGAACTGCTTGTAAGGACGCAATCCACCATCGAAAAAGCATTCCTCGAAGCACTCGGACCCGCCAAAACGGTCGCGAATGGTGATATCGGCCCGGTGAGTGTGCGGGGACTTCTGTTGCAGGATGCCCAAAATCCAGCCGGAAAAGCGCTTTGGCGACTAGACGGTGATCCGAATATCCTGGCTTCCAACCCCGTCCCATACAAAAGCCTCACCCGGCAGGAGCTTCCAAAACCGAATGAAAAACTGATTGATACGCTTTATAACTCGTTCCATCTTGCCGGAAATCCCAAAATCGTCGAGCTGCATAAACGGGAAACAAGGGAAACTGATCCGGAACCTGTCTCGAAAACCGAAAAGCAGATCGCCATTCTGAATACCATACCTTTCCCGATTGGTATCCATCTTCAGAAACTGATCGCATCAACGGCTTCAAACGAGGAAGGATATGATGACTACGACCTTAAAAGGCTTACCCAGATCACACAAGTATACCAGATCACTACGGAATTTCTGGGTATCATCATGATCGCACAGATTTGGGAAGTGTACGTTCGCTTTCCAAACACCTTCGAGTTAGATCATTCATTGAAAGACAAACTGAGGGAATATCTCTCGCTCACGTCCGAGAGCCGTGAGGTTTATGACTTCACACCACTCATACAGCAGGTAAGGGCCTATCTGGACAACCTGGCGGCGGCAAATTCTGAATACGAGCTCTTTATAGATGAACAGAACATCTTGACAGATCTTTTCCTGCTTGATGAAAACTTCCGCAATTCCTGTGAGCGGCTCCGCGATTTACGAAAGATTGTATTCAGCAAGAAGGCCAATCCCGACAGGGTGATTGAGCTCTGTGTATCCGCCGAGGAATACCTGTGTAATTTTCTGCGCCCGCTGGGTTTCGTTCATCGCTATCATCTCACAAGCGTACAGAGTATCGACGTTCTCAAATTACGACATATCACCAAGGATCTGGTTTTCCGGCACCGCATCATCAAATTCATGCAGGCTCTGGGCACAAATGAAAGGAATTACTATAACATAAACAGTTTTCTCGACAATTGGGGAGTAATACTTCTGAAATGCAAGATGGTTGCGGCAAAAGTGAAATACAAATCAACCATTCAATATGATGTGCAGGTGATCGATTATTTAAACCTTTCGCCATTTGTGATCGATTATAATTCATTTGTTGAAAAAGCGGATCTATCTTATATTATGTTCTTCAAAGGAGAAAATGAAGCTGAAATAACTTTCAAGAGAGTGAAAGAACCTTTGAGCAAGCGCGATGAAATGTCTGTGCCAAAGCTGGAAGACGACAGCGATAATTTTTATCCTATTCGCGAACAATTTAATGCATTCAAGAGATTCATCGCGTAAACTCATAAAGCAAATAAGATGGTCGAATCCGAAAAGAAGAGCCCGTTCAAATTTCTTGATCACTACACAAAAGCTGATCGTTCATTTTTCTTTGGAAGGGACAAAGAAATTCAAACATTGTACGATTTTGTCAATAAAAATCGTGTCGTCTTAATTTATGGGCAATCGGGCACAGGCAAAACGAGTATTATCCAATGCGGCCTTGCAAATGAATTTGAAGTAACCGACTGGATGCCTGTTTATATCAGAAGAGGTGGTGACCTTAACAATTCTATCAATCACTGCATTCATCATAAATACAGTGAAACACCAGATTCTGGTCAGATAGCAGGTTTGAAGGAAATACTTTTTGATGAAGGAGCTAATTCCCAAAAAGGTGCCACCTATTCAGAAATGGAAAAGGCTTACATCACCGGATTGATTTACAATATCAGGAAACTAACGGAGCTATATCTCAGACCAGTGTATCTCATTTTTGATCAGTTTGAAGAATTATTGATCCTGGCCCCTGATGATGAAAAGAAGTTGTTTATCAAGATGCTGAAAATACTCCTTGGGCCCAATGCCATGGTGGATTGCCACATCATTATCGTCATGCGGGAAGAATACTTTGCTTGGCTTGATACTTTCGAAAAGGATATCCCCGGCCTCTCCGACCGCCGGTTGCGGATCGAGCCTATGCGCAGGGCCGAAATCAAGAATGTTATCACCGAATCCTGCCAGAATTTCAACATTACACTCGTTGATCCTGACAGAGACGCCGAACAGATCATCGGGGCCCTTTCAGAACGAAGTTCGGAAGTTTCCCTACCATACCTTCAGGTATACCTCGATCAGCTCTGGCGGATAGATTACCAGCGCACTTACCCACAGGGTTATGTTGGCACTGCCCTGCCTCCTCCTTTGGAATTTACAAACGAAGAAATCACCCAGTTCGGTGAAATGAAGGATGTGCTGCAAAGATTCCTTCAGGAACGAAAAAAAGAACTACAAACGGAGCTGGAAGATTTCGAAAACGTCCCTGTCCAATTTATCAATAGGTTGTTGGATTCTTTTGTCAATGAGCAGGGAACAAAACGCCCCCACGTGTTTGAGGCCGTCAATGGCTACTATATTTTTACAACACAAGCGCCTCGCCTATTCCATGAAACGGATAAAGAGCTGCTAAAATTTACTCTGGACTTTCTCCAAAACTCACAAATCCTGAGAAATGAAGGAAATAGTTTCGAGCTTGGTCACGATATACTCGCAAAACTGATCGACAGACAGCGGGATGCCAAAATACAAAAGCTAAATGGCATTCCGGTGATGGTCCAGTATTACAGACAGGAAAACAAATACATTCCCCACGAAATAATCAAGGATTGGGAAAGATATGACAATGAAATTCAGCTCAGGAAAGAGGACAATGAATGGTATCTGAAGAGTAAGAATTTCTGGGCTGCCGACAAAAAGAAGAGAAATGCCATACTCATCGTGCTCGCAATTGTAGCAGCCCTAATTTCATTTTATTCGATTTATGTAAAAAGCGAGTTGAATAAAAATGAGCGAATCAATAAAATAATATCCAGCGACTATTCCGATGACAAAGAACAACTTATTATTTTAAAAAACGAATATGACAATGGTAGTTACGATTCGGTTACTACGAAAGCACTGGAAAATGCAATTCTGAGGGTCGTTCAAAGCGCGCAGTATGCCAGTCGGACAGCCTCCAAAAACTTTACTATCGAATCCACCGCAGAACTTTGGGAAGGACTCGATGTAGACATCTCAGCGGATGGAAAGTATGTTTCAATAAAAAATGACGATGTCTCGGAAGGAGGCAAAAAAGACAAATTCAGCTTGCTTGACATGACACGGGATGAAACCGTCATAACAAGTTTCGAAGACATAAAGTATGCGTATTTTTTAAACAGTTCGGATACATTATTGTTAGCCTTAACGAACAGCGCATCAAAAGTGCTCGCCGATCTCCCAAGTCGCTTCATCTTATACGACTGTAAGAGAAATGTACTGATAGACACAGTCAATCTGAATCAGTCCGGCTACGTAAAATATTTGCTCTACAATAAAGAATTTCTTCATAAATACACCTACTCGAATCGAGATTCGTACAAAATACGACGGCTTGCATCCGGGAAGCTGGTTGTCCCTTGTCTAAACAACTCGAAGGTCAAAGAGAATGGGCTAAGCGACTTTGACATAAGGACGACCAATCGACTCGTGCTCGTCATCAATGCGCAGTATTCGATCAGCACAGCGCCGAACAATACCAGATTCATGTATTGTGTCGAGAGGAAAAAGAACTTCGAATTCAGGATATATGACGATAACAAAATTAAAGACGACAGTCTCTTTATGTTGATTCCGGAATCTTCCTTCAGGCAACCGGGCGTTGGAATATTTGCGGATTTCACGGAGGAGAATTCGTTGGTATTCAGCCGGAGCAACACCCTGCATCTGCAAATAAACGGAAAGATAAAGGACTACACAGCGCCAACTCCCCTGACCACGGTGTATAGCGGGCGCCACTCAAACTATTTGCTCGCCACGGATATTGATGACGAATACACGTATCTGATCGACTACCGCGGGAATGCGACCGCCAATCGCTCGAAGGCAACAATTACAGGTTACGATTTCAAGTCTCAGACTTTCATTTTGCACGAAAGGATATTGCAAGGAGACAGCAGCGAGATTTCCCGCCTCCTGGCCAAGGATTTCGGTAACACGGCGGTTCGACAGGAAATCAAAATAAAAGGGGGAATAGAAAGCACTAAATTCAATCCGCAGTCGGGATGTATATTAGTCAAAACAAAGCAATCGCAAGGAAGCTCTGTACAATTGTTATACCTATACGACAATCGCCTGTCATTAAAAGCCTCCTACTACATCACGCCCAATGACACTTATGCATTCTCAAAAAACGGAGAGAATTTTTACATAATCCGGAATAATGAGCTATTAATCTTCAAAAACGAGATCGGGCCAGATCTTTCTAACTTCGAGGAGGTCAACAAAATGCTGAATGAGAAGGCTATATGATTAAAAAAAACAATACAAGCCAGCAATGTGTACGCATACAGCAAATTGAAGGTATATTTATAAGAGTAGAAACCAGTCAGTAAAAGGTATGTCTGCCAGTACGTCTAACAGCAACCCCATTAACACGCCTGTCGTGTTATCTTACTTTTCGCAAAGCGGAGATCCAAACGATCCTTATCTGGACTTTTTACAGGACGAGTACCGCGCCATCACCGATTCCTGGGAGAAATACCAGCAAACAGCCTCACCAAAAAGCATTAACGTGCTATATCCGGCGCGTGGCGCAGCTGACGCGGGGCAGATCGACGACGACATCCGCGCATTCAAGCACCGGATCATCCTCTTTCATTTCAGCGGCCACGCCGGTTCGCAGCAGTTGCTTTTCAAGGATGGCTCCGCCTATGCCAGAGGCCTTGCCGGCCTGCTGGGTGAAGCGCAAAACCTGAAAGTCGTCTTTTTGAATGGCTGTGCGACCCACGATCAGGTTAACCTGCTGTTCGAGAAAAACGTAAAGGCCGTGATCGCCACCCGGGGGAAGGTCAATGACGGCGTTGCCAAAGACTTTTCGGAAAATTTTTACGAAGCCGTATCTTCAACCGATTACACGATCAGGGAAGCATTCGAACACGCCGTCAACACCATGATCAAGGATGGACGGATCGCGCCGGAAACTTCCACAGCATTAATCAGCTGGCGCGGCCTTGTAACGGAAACTAACGACGATAAGGACCGGTGGGAGTTGTTTGTCAGGGAAGGTTTTTCGGAACTCGACAGCAAGGACTGGTGGAAAATCGGGGTCATTACACCCGGGCGGAAAGAATTAATATCAGGCGGCTCATTCTGGGACCGTGGGCAGATCTGGCTGTCGGCTTTGCTCTTCGCGCTTGGGCTGGCGATTATCACATACGGGATTTTCTTTCAGGGCGATATAAAGGTAGCCGGCATCGGCGTTGCTTCCTGCTGTGTCGGCGTTTTTGGTTTTAAAAACCAGCAGCGGTACGTAACAGCCGAATTAAATCCCGAGTTGATCGATGATTCGATGCGCAAAAAACTCCGACTCTTATAATCCTCTTCAGACCCTATGAGCACTCTTGATGATTTTGAAAATGCGCAAAGCCGCCTGAGCCAAGAAATTACATCCCTTAAAAAGCAGAGCGTACTGGCGCTTGCACTGGCTGTTGTATTCATTATCTCGACCATTGTTTTAATGATCCAGGTGAAGGACGCAAACAAACAACTTAAAGTTTCCGAAGACAGGCTTAAAGTAATGAATGACAGCATCCAGGATCTTAACAAACAACTGAATACCTGGCGGGTTTCGCTGATCACCAAGGAGCCGGAGGAGCCTGCCGTAAAGGCCAATCCGTCCAGGCCACACATTTCGGCAGGTCAACTGCTGCCCGATCCCAGTGCCATTGCGGAGCCTCCTAAGCCCTTTCTGGGGCTGATCGTTTACATACACGATCGCAAGGGCAGCCAGGTTTCGGACACATTAAAAGCAGCGCTACTCGAAAAAGGTGCTATCGTCCCCTCCATCCAGCATATCGGCAACACGATGAAGTTCGGCAACGCGGTCAAGTATTTTCACAAGAATGAAAATCAGACTGCGGAAACGCTGAAAGGTCAACTGGACCTGATCCTTGGCACGAAGGCAATCCAGGCCAGAGTTCCCGTCCGCTATCTGGCGAATGACAAAGTACCGATAGGCCAATTCGAAGTCTGGATCGACAAATGAGTTAAGCCGATGATCATCCCTTCAATGCATCCGCTTTGGCCAGTTTACCTGGCTGCTTCATGCCCGCCAGCATGTTAAAAGGTTTTGCCTGTGCGCTTACTTTAATGTACGCGTACATACACGAGCCCGCGATGACCAGGAATAATGCGTCGATGAAGAAAATGTCGAATGCACCCTGTTGACAGGTATTCCATAACCACATCCCGGTAGCAATGCCGTTTGCAACAGGCACGCCCAAACAGAGCACTGCCGAAAGCAAAAGCGTTTGCCGGTTTATCCGGGGGAGGTTGCGCAGTGCCATCAGGTAAACACCCAGCGCGAGCCAGCTATAAAAGTACACATTGTATATCACCGACTGATTGACCTGATCGAGTGTTTTTACCATAATGAAGGTGAAAGCTGTCACAGGCAACATGCTCAGACAAGCCGCTAAAAAGAAGTTGCTCGCCCAGAAATTGAACCGCCGTTTACGCAGCTCGGTCGCAACCTTATCCCGTGCTACCAGCCAGATCATAATCCCCGACATGATAACCGCACAGCCCATTAACCCCAGCAAAAAGAATACAATGCGCAAAGGTTTACCGCCAAAATCGCCGAAATGCAAGTGATAAACCAAGCTTTTAACGGAATCAATGTAACTGCCGCCAGAATTGGGGGATTTCTGTTCCAATACCTTTCCAGTGGGCACGTGTACCGTCACGTAGCCGGACCCTGCAAAGTTTGCATTCGGATTTGGCTTGGCTTCCAGGCTCACCTGCATACTTTCGTCCATATAATTTCGGATGTAAATTCGGGAAATCTGGCCCTCCTTCCACGTGCTTTGCCATTTGCCTACCAATGCGTCCATATCAAAACCGGCCTTCATCGGTTTGTAGGTGTAATCTACTTTGACGGTTCGGTTGTATTCCAGGCTTTCATACAGCTTGTCGGAGTCGCCATTGTAAAGCAGGCTGGCAAATGGCGCGAGTATCACAAAGTTCACGATCAACACCACGCCTGTGACGGCAAATACAAACTGGAACGGGAAACCAATTACGCCTAGCACGGTATGCATGTCCGTCCATACCGTCTTCCATTTACTCATCGGCCTGAACAAAAAGAAGTTGGACTTTATTTTATCCCAATGCAGCAGCAAGCCGGTAATCAGCGCGAACAGGAAAAGGAAAGCCACAATACCTGCGACGAGATAGCCGAACGGCGTACCGATATTGATACCTACCTGGTTGAGCTGTGCAAGGAAGTGCAGACGGTACAGGAATTCGGCCATGTCGTAGCTATCGCTGTAATCACCTGCCTTCTGGTCGGCAAAATGGTACCGGAAATACGCTGAATCGCCATTCTCCGCTCTTCCTCTCCCCCTTCTCTTTCCTTCCTTTTTGAGCTTCGGCTTGGGTTTGCTAACGGTCGTATCCTGGGAGGCCGTCATGTCGACGTAAGCCCCTTGCCCCTGGCGAAGCAGGTAAAAGTTGAAGTTCCGGCCACGGAGGTCGTAATGCCGGGAAAGCGAATCCAGCAGGTGGTTATAAGGTGGGTCAAAATGGTGCCCTACCTCGGATTTCCCCCTCTGCCAGGCTGCGATATCGTCTTTAAAAAAGGAAAAGGAGCCTGCGAAGAAAATGACGTACAACAATGCGGCAATGAAGATCCCGCTGATCGTGTGGGTATGAAAATAGATATTGTACTTCCTAGTATCCATGATTAAGGTTGAATTTCAGCAGATAAGGCAGGGAGAACACGATGGTAAGCAGGATATACAGCCCCCACACGCGCCACACGTTCTGCGCTATGAATGCGTACAGGAGCAGGAACGCCCAAAGGATATAACCCGTGAAATACGCGGTGATGATGACATTTTCTTGGGGCAGGAAAGCCGTGAAGAACAGATGGAGGCTCATGGTAACGGCATATCCGCCGACCATTCCGGCCAGGATCTTGCTCAGTCTCAGCCAGGGCGATTTGGTGAGGTACTTTTTATTGGCAGGCATATCTTATTTAATGACAAGTTCAAGGGTTACTGCACACAGGTATAGTATCGCAACTGCGCCCGGGCCGAAGTAGCGGAACGGAAAAAAAAGCACCGACACCGAACCAGCCATCATGAGGATCACAATGGCCGCAAACAGGCCGCTCCCCAGCCCCAGGAAGGCTACGCACCAAGCCGTTCCCACCAAAAACAGCGCACCGGCGGCAGCCCTGCTGTACCATATATTGGAAGCCATAAAGGCCATCACACGGTTTTTATCCGACCAGGAAATACGCGTGGAGGTGTTCATCCAGAACATGAACCCGACAAAGAACAGGAGGCAAATCGTACTGATCATAAGGTAATACTGCAAGGCGCCGCAGCGGAGCGGCTTGCCTTCGTTTAGAGATATGAATAATTTGAAATCGTTTATTTATAATTAGTTTAAATAAAACATTGCAAATATAGAGCGAAATGGTCAGACTGGAAATATAAAATTTACCAGATGTAACTTTGAGACTAATAAAAGCGGACTGGCCACGCGGCGATCGGTTTTATGAAGCAACAATCATTGCCAATAGCGGTAACCTCAAACACTGACGCAGATCATACTGATAACCAACCCGCATCAAGCTTTTTACGGACGTCAAGTGGTTATTTTGAAGTACAAATTGAAGTATTCAGCATACAGGCAACGAACATGATACCCGATATAAACAGAATTAAAAGACCCGAACTCAACAATAAAATAATGTCCGCCAGCCAGGCCGCACTGCTCATCCGGGACGGTATGGTAGTTGCTTCCAGCGGATTCACACGTTCCGGCGACAGCAAGGAGGTACTACCCGCCCTGGCCGAAAGGGGCGAGACCGAACAATACCAGATAACGCTCATCACCGGAGCTTCCCTGGGACATAGCACCGATGGCGCACTTGCGGCTTCCGGTGCATTAGCCATGCGCCTCCCCTTCCAATCCGATCCGGTAATGCGAAAGATCATTAATGATGGTGGCTTAATGTACATAGATCAAAACCTGAGCGAAACGGCCGAACACATCCGCAATGGCTTCTTGCCGCCCATTGATGTCGCTATCATCGAAGCGGCCCTGGTCGAAGATGATGGCAGCATTATCCCCACTACTTCTGTCGGCAACTCGGCGATCTTCGTGGCACAGGCACAGCAAGTAATCATTGAAATCAACGAAATTATCCCGACCTCGATCCGGGGCATTCACGACATATTCCTTCCCGAAGACGCAACAGGCCGGGCCATCGTGCCGGTTACCGAGCCATGGCAAAAGATCGGGCAGGACAGCATTCCGTGTGATCCGGCAAAGATCGCGGCGATTGTTTTTACAAATCGCAAAGACACTCCGGCTGAAATTGCAACTTCCAACCCGGCCGCACAAGCCATTGCCAGGCATTTACTAACCTTCTTTGAAAGAGAAATACAAGCCGGGCGGCTCACGCGCTCGCTCCGGCCCATTCAGGCCGGAATAGGCAAGATCGCCGACGCCGTTTTGAACAGGCTGGCCGACGGTGACTTCGAGCATCTGACGATGTATTCCGAAGTATTGCAAGACAGCGCATTCAACCTGCTTGATGCCGGGAAGCTCGACTTTGCTTCCGCCAGCTCGCTCACCGTGTCGGAGGCATGTTACCAGCGTATTTTTGAAGATCTGGAGAATTACCGGCACAAAATCCTGCTTCGCCCCCAGGACATTACCAATGCCGCGGAAGTAATCCAGCGGCTGGGCGTGATTGCCATCAATACCGCGCTTGAATGCGATCTGTACGGAAATGTGAACTCGTCCCACATTCAGGGAAGCCATATTGTCAATGGTATAGGAGGCTCGGCGGATTTTGCTCAAAATAGCTATTTGAGCATTTTTGTGACCGAATCCATCGCAAAACAAGGCAGCATATCGCGAATCGTGCCGATGGTGACGCATGTGGACCATTCGGAACACGACGTCGACATAATCGTTACAGAACAAGGCCTGGCCGACCTACGTGGACTGGCACCCCGACAGAAGGCCGTCGCTATCATCAACCATTGCGTTCATCCGGAATACCGCGAAACGTTGTCTGATTACTTCATCAGGGCTTGTCGCCGGGGCGGCCAGACGCCGCATTTGCTGGAAGAAGCATTTCAATGGTACCTGAATCTGGCAGAAAACGGCTCGATGAAAGCGGAGGTTGAAGAGCGGATGTAACCGTCTGTAATTTGCAGTTGCATAACTAAGGATAAACGTGGAACTTGCATAAATTTCCCTCTTGTATCTTTTATGCTTAAACATTTACTTTTCCTCTCCCTTTGTTTTAGTTTTTTCCATTCTTTTTCCCAGACTCCATCACTCCGAATCGAGCGGGTTTATTCTGAAAACTACTGTCTCGGTACTGAATTAAAGATCGACGTAACCATCGACGGTACCTTTCCGGCCGACAACAAATTCACGGTCGTTGCTTACCGCGGTTGGAACGAATCTGCGAAGCAATGGGAATATCCGGCCGAATTACGGGGCCACCAGTTGGTTACGGTTCTGAAAGAGCTTTCACTGGCCAGTTCGGAGAGCTTTGAGATAAAGGTCATTTCATCCAATCCGAAAACCGAAGTCAGTGCATCCGGCCCCTTCAAAGCACTGACGAAATCAGCCGTGCATTTAACCACCCGGTGGGGCCTGACAGCCGACACGCTCAATTCCAATGACCAAATAGCGCTGGCGCTCACGACAAGACCTATGAGCCCGGGAAAGGTTGTCCTGACCACCGGGGATACGATCCAACTGGAATACAGCTATTACGACTGGACAGCGGGGTATGCTACTAACGCTACACTTCCCCGCACCCGGGATGGCACCTATTCTATCAAAGAAGCCAGCAGCGTTTGCGGGCCTATGGATGTGAGCGGACAGGTGAAAATTAAGGTTAATGCCATGGATTTCCTTCCCGTGGATGTCAGCCCTGAGCGGCCCTGCGAGGGAAGCGAGATCAAAGTGACCTTTAATACCCAGGGAGGTGAATTTAATGCAAACACCAAATTCAGGGTCCGGTTCGCCAGTGACAACAGCTATATCGATTCTTACAGGTACATCGATGCCCCCGCTACATTGACAGGCAAAAACGAGCTTACAGCGCGGGTGCCTGATCTCGGTTATACGCTGCGAAACCAGGGCGTTTACATCGGTATCGTCACGGAGAACCCGGTAGCCGTTTCCCTCAATAAAGCATTGAAGGTTTATTTCTACGAAAAGCCCTCATTTTCGCTGGTCCCCAGTAAAACAGATATTAATCTGGGTGACGAAGTATACATTTCCGGCAATCCGACCGGCAGGCCGCCTTACAAATTGACACTTACGACCGGGGAAGTTTTTCAAAACAGTGTGTACATAAACCCTTTGCAAACTACCCAGTACCAGGTCAGCAAATTCGAATCGGGATGTGGTATCATCGAAAACCCGCCGCAAACGCCGGTGGTGATCCGTGTACAGCCCAGCCTTCTGGTTGGCGATGGTGGCGTTACGCCGAGCACCAGGATATTTTGCGAAGGCCAAACTGCCCGTGTGCGCCTGAGAGCGGTAGGCGTTACAGCCCAAACCACCTACACAGTGGAATGCTCTACGAACTCGAACCAGAAATTCCGCTTTCCTGCCAAACTGCTCGGCGACTCGCTGGAGTTTTGGATCCCTAAAAACACCATACAGGACGCCCAACATGATTATGGTGCCATCAACGGCATCCGCGTTACATCCGCGAACCCGTCGCTGACATCCCTGATCATCGGCATTCGCATACAAGGCATGCCGTTTATGACACAGAACGAAAATGCCCAGACAAGCGTCCCCTACCCTTCTCCCATAGGGGTTGGGTACAACCTGCACGGTGGTCGGCCTTATGTTCTGGAGCGGATGGACGGCAGGAAAGAAATTTACGACCAGAGCTATTTTGGGGAATATGTGTATGTCAAAAAAGACACTACATTCAAACTCGCGTCTTTGTCCAACGCCTGTGCGGCCAATTCCGATCTTACTGCGTTTCCCTTGAAAGTCGCGAAGCCGACGGACACAACGCCCGCCATGCTGGCACGGTTTATCAAAAAGGACAGCTACTGTGCCGGTGACAGCGCGGAGGTGGAGGTTTTGTTTAGCGGTAAGTTTGAGGAAGGCAACAAGTTCACCCTGTCCTTCCCCGAACAGAACGAGTCCTCGCCGCCCATAACCATTACCAAACCGGGCATTTATAAAATTAAGCTTCCCGAAAAAACCGCGCGGTATACCGCCTACTTTGAACTCAGCTCGACCCTGCCCAGGCTCACTTCCACAACAATCTACTACTTTGTCGAAACCAAACCCCAGCCGTCTTCGGTATCTCCTGCCACCAGCAAGGAAAATCCGGAAAGCATGTACGTAGGCAACTCGCCTAGCGTGATCGTCTATTCTACCAGCTACAGTACGATCAACTACTCGGTGGATGGAAAAGAAAATTCGATTCTCGCAGATAACAACGGGATGCGGTGGGTGCCGCTTGATCTGACGCATAATAAAGTGTCGGAATTCAGGCTTAACTCCATCACAAATACCTGCGGAAGCATCACCAGCGACGTTAAGACCTATATTCGGGGCATTGGCTATAAGCTGGTTATGGAAAGGGAAATATTCCCGACATGGCATTGCGTCGGCAGCGACGCGGAGGCTCTTTTCGGATTTGAAAGCGGCGCGGCGAATGCAGGCACCCGGTTCACACTCCAGATTTCTCCTTCCGGCGACCAGAACTCCTATACAGACCTTGCCACCAGCACCGACAATCGCGCGATCCGCTTTATAGTACCGAACCTGGAACCTGATTCCTATTATCTTAGGATACGTTCATCGGACGATATTTATTCCGACGCGATCAACATACGCATTGGGCGAGTGCCCACAGCCGTTCTCGTCGGTTCAAGCGCAAATTCTTCGCAGGATTCGGTTATTACTGTTGAATACGGTTCTCAGGCCTACCTGAGGGCGTACGTCGAAGGAGATCAGCCCTGGGGGCTCGTTTACAGCGACGGCGAGCAACAGCAAGTTAATTCCAATTATACCTCCTATGGGCCGATCGTTACCAGCGAAAAAACGTTCACGATCAACAAGGTCTGGAATTCGTGCGGTTACGGTCAGTCGGGTAGCTCGGTGAGGGTTCGCATAAAACCGATCCTGGAACTGAAAAAGTATCCCGAGAATGCGGACCCGGTCATATGTGCCGGTCAGAAAATCCAACTGGATTATCAGGTCAAAGGCGCTACCCTGCAAAATAACCAATACCTTGTATTCAGCCTTTGGGGCGACAATGGGGAGCAAATCAAACTCGATTCGGTCAACAAAACAACCGGGCGGATCGAGCTGGCTATACCGGCGGGTTTTACCGGCCAGATTTTCAGGATCAGTGCGGACCTTCGTGCACTAGAAATTTCCAAAGCTGTCGTTTACCAACTATATGCATCTCCGGATATGACCATTTTCGGTGACAACATCATCACCGCCGGAGAATCCACGACGCTGTTTGTACGTGCCAATAACACATTTCCATATGGTACAATGTTTCAGCTTTCCGACGGGAAGTCCCATCCGCATACCGCTCCATTCAAAGGTGGCATCACCGAAGTGAAGATCACACCTTCCGCAACTACTACCTACACATTACAGGAACCCGCCACGGTTTGCGGCACCGGAAAGGTCTCAGGCTCTGCCGCCATAACGGTGCAGCCAAAACTCTCTCAATGGCTTTCTATCAACAGCGTTTCTGGCCTTCGGCAATCGCAGATATGCAATTCGGATACACTGATCGTCAATTTTTATCACAATGGCAGCAATGCGGGCAGCACGGAGTATGAAATCCAGCTTTCGGACAGTACAGGAAAAAACTTCGCTCTCCTTCCTACATTCGGCTCCTATTCGCAATTGTCGGCAATCGTGCCGACAGGGCTGAAAAAGTCGGATTTTTACAGACTGAGAATTGTTGCGAAAGATCCGCAGGTCAGCGGAAGCACCTATTCCGAACGTCTGAGAATCGGGGAACATGCAACTGCACGGGTGCTGACCCCTGATGTTTATTACAAAGCCGGTCAGCCTATCGAAGCGGTGATCGGCCTGGAAGGAAGCAGCCCGTTCAGTTACCGCTTTGGCGACGGCAACTTCTCACAATACCGGTCCGCCGCGAGCTACACCGACACGATCCGCATCAATGGCAGCTCGCCGGTTGCCGAGTACAGGATATTGCAGCTCAACAATGTATGCGGCCCGGGAAAAATCGGTGATCCGGCTTCGTTCAAGATCGAGCTCATCACTGCTACTGAGCCCACTACCCTGGGCGAGCTGATCACATTTGGGCCCAACCCGACCGGGAGCGTGCTAACCGTCCGGTTTGAAAGCGCCTCCGCACGCCAGTTGGAAGTCCTGAATGCAGCAGGAAATCAGGTGTATATAGGTAAATCCAATGGTCAAAACGCATCCATTGATCTCTCCAAACTACCTGCGGGTCTGTACTTTTTGCAGGTAAGGAAAAAGGACATTATAACCACCCATCGCGTCATTAAATATTGATAACCCCTATTCAGCAACCTGTTTAAATGAAGTTTTTAAAAATATTTGCGGTGCAATTTTGCCTTTTCGCCAACTACGCATTCGGCCAGGGACAGCAACCGAGTATCTGGATTACCAACGAGAATGAAGTTCCGCTTTGCTCATTTACTGAGATGAGGATCCCGATCGAGATTTCCGGCAAATTCAATGCGGATAACAAATTCTTTATCGAACTGCTCAACCAGAGCGACAACAGGCCCACAGCCCGCTATGAGGCCACATTCCGGGAAGGATCGCTGATTTTCAGGATTGATGATGATAAATCTGCCGTGGAAAACAGGCTCTATTTCAGGATCGTTTCGACCAGCCCGGCCATACAATCCTCCGTTTACTCGAAAACGTTTTACAACCGCGGACAGGTTTCGCTGGCCCGCAGCGTAAGTGTCGGCGACACGCTGAACACCGGAGCGGGCCTTGGGCTTTTTGCCAACGTCACGGCGAATAACACCGTGACGATCACCCTCAACGATAGCTCGGTTCATGAAGTTATCCGATCCGACTACCCGTCGATACTCCCGCTTACAGCTTCCAAGTCCGGGGAGCTGTTCATTGTAAAGGCGATCAATACTTGCGGAGTGCCCGTGCCATTTTCGGGAAAAGTTTCGGTGACGATCAATCCGGTAACCATTGTCCCAGGCAAAATAATCAATACGGCACTCTGTGAAGGCAGTGAAATGGAACTGACTTATGCGGTCGCCGGTGGAACTATCCCCGAATCGGCCACATTCAAGCTACGTTTTCTGAAAGGCAGCTATTCGGATCCGAACGAAAAACGCACCTTTGAAATACCCGCCAGAAAGAAAGCCGAAGGCATACTCGTTGCTAAACTCCCGGATGATGTTGTGACCTATTCCATGCCCGTGCTGGTCGCCATTGTTGTGGATGCGCCCAAACTTGTGAGCCCCTATTCCACTTACTTCACCATTTACGAGAAACCAACAGCCTCATTCTCCAGTGAAAGCGCCACCGTGAAGATCGGTGAAAGTTTCTGGATGCAGTTTGCGATTTCGGGGCCAGCACCGCACACCGTGGAGCTTAGCAACGGAGGCTCTTATACACTGGATCAAAATCTTAGCCTCACACTTAATCCGCTAAAAACTGAAACCTTTGCGATCCGCTCGCTGAAAACAGCCTGTGGCGTTACAACAGACCTTCCCAAGCAAACAGTGGTAGCAAATGTTCCGGACGGGATCGTGATCAATGCGTCTCAATACAAAAAATGGCCGGTATGCGAAAACCAAACCGTCCGACTGCCATTTGCGAGCAATGTCGCGTTGAATGCAAATACGAAATTGATAGTGGAAGGGACTACGGCGAACAATACTACCTATCAGTTCGAAGCGAAGCTGGTAGGTGATTCCCTCGAATTCTTCATTCCGCATTCACCGGCCTCCTGGACTACCGAGGGCTATTTCAGCATTGCCAAAATCCGTGTCAAAACCACCAATCCTTCCTACACATCCGCGGACTGGAATGCGCTGGTTGTGCGCGGGGTACCCAGGGTCGGGTATGAATCCTACCTTTCGCGGACACTGCCCTACCCGCAATATCATGAATACAAGCTAATCGTTTACGGCGGCGCACCGTTTGGCATGACCGACGATAAGGGTGACAAAAGCTATGCGGAATATTCGGAAATGGCCCAAAGAATTTTCATTCCCGCATCCGGTGCCTACGGGCCCAAAACCGTAGAAAACAGCTGCTATTCCAGCAGCGACCTGGCCAAAATGAATTTTACCGTGAATCCCTATACCAGCCAGGCACCGGTGATCGTGGTGGCCCCGCCGGCCCGGAAATATTACTGCGAAACGGATAGTGTGGAAGTTTCCTTCGAAGTTTTGGGCACATTCGGCGCAGGGAATGAATTCATGTTGAACACACGCGCCCACTCGGGTGAGAATTGGATCAAAATTGGGAAACCTGGTCGCTTCAAGGTGGCCGCCTCCGCATTTGAAAAGAATAGCTACACCTATTTGCAAGTCAAATCCACCAATCCGGAAGTAATAGGCAGCGCTGGAAACTGGCTCGTGGTCGATCGTCAGCCGGCGCTGTTGTACCCGGAAGATATGGGCCGCTCGAAACCGGATAGTCCCATTATTTTTGATATCGATCAGGTGCCGAGAATCGGGATGCAACTCATAGGCTCCACGCCCTATTTCGCCGAGTTCACAGACGGCACCAAAAACTATCATTTTGAGCAAAAACTACAATATGACGCTTTCAACCCGCCGATGAGCAGGTCCAAAGTGACCCCGTTCACATTGAAATCAGTAGGTAACGTCTGCGGCAGTGTGGACGTGAATATCACCGAGTACCTGTACTGGCAAGCTTACAAGCTGTCGATGGGTTATTTCCCGGATAACCACACTTATTGCGCCGGAGAAGAAATAGCCGTGTCGTTCAAAGTCGAAAACGGCACCGCTCCGGCGGGTACCACCTACTCTTTAAGGATCGCAAAGGACGCGGAACCTTTCCGGACCGTCGCGTCGAATACGACAGGCGCTGATTTCAAATATGTAATCCCTGAGTCGATGGAAGGCAGCTATTCGATCCAGGTTTCCTCCGATGCGGGCAATCAGTCGCGTACCAAGAGTTTCAAAGTCAATAGAAAACCGACCGCGACCGTATCGCTCGCAGATAATCAAACCGGCGAAGTCAGCTACGGCGAATCGGTGATCATCAATTATCAGCTCACCGGCGGCGGCCCCTGGAAGATGACGCTGGCAGAGCAGGGAGAAATAGCCGTATCGGACGCGAATTTCACACAATGGTATATGCTGTCGAAAGCGGCCGATTTCAGGTTACAATCGGTAAGTAATTCCTGCGGATTTGGCCAGGTTTCCGGCAACGTTACGGTGAAAGTGAATCCGAAGATCGTCAATTTCAAACCCGAAAGAACGAGTGTTTGCAGTGGGTCGGCCATTCGCGTTACTTACCATATTGGCGGGGATATTTCCTCCGGAGAAAAAATTGGCTTTTACCTGACCAATGCAATAGGCACGCGATTTGAACTTCCACCGACTACCGCGACCAAGGGGACTATTGCCCTGCCGATACCTGCCGCATTACCGGGCGGTGGTTACGACCTCACCTGCTACATTACGGGTTCCGACATTTCGCTCTCGCAGCAGATCGCCATCAACAAAGCTTCCGATATCGAGTTAAGTGGTAACACGACCATCAATCCCGGCGACTTTACCTACATCCATATCCGCCCGAAAAGCGAGGGCAATCAATCGCTGAATGTGACGCTGTCAGACGGCACTACCCTGAATTTTGCACTACTCAGTCCGACAGACATTTACCACGTGATGGTGTTTCCTGCCAAGACCACCACCTATACCATCACATCAGCGGGAAGCAGTTGCGGAACCGTAAAATATTCTGGTAGCGCCATTGTGAATGTTAATGCCCCCTCGGATCGCAAGGTAAGGGTCTCGGAACTGAACAAATATGGTACGGTTTGCGAAAACGATACCATACTGGTCTATTTCGTGACATCCGGCACCTTTTCAGCTGGCAATCAATTCTCAGTACAGTTCTTTGACGACCAGGGCAAACTGGCAAAATCCCTCGGCGGCAACGCGAAAGAATCGCCGCTGAAAGTCGTTATCCCGGCTGGCCTCTCGACCACCATGTTTTACAGGATCAGGGTAACCGCTACCGACCCTTACACGGCTTCCAGTGATTATCAACAGATCATGCCGATTGGCGATAAAGCCAATGCATCGTTCGCAAGCAGCAGCGCACTACTTGATGAAAGCGGCAAAGCGCATGTCGTAGTGCTTCTTGGCGGAACCGGGCCGTGGCGATACACGTATGGAAGCGACCTTGGCTCGCTAAGCCGGTATGCGGATATTTCACCGGACACCATCCTGATTACCAGCAAAGAGCCTTCTGCCTATTTCAAATTGCTGTCGGTTACCAACGCATGCGGCAATGGGACGCTCATCGAGCCTACCACGCTCAGGGTCGAAGTGGTGCTGGGCAACGAAGAAAGCGGAAGTTTAGAAAACCTCATCTCGGTCGGCCCGAACCCGACGGCCGAGCAGGTGACGGTGCGGTTTGCGGACACGTCCAGAAAAGAGCTTACATTGCTGCAAGTCGATGGCAGGCGTATCTGGACGAAAAACAGCGCCGAAATTGAGGAAACGATTAACATGAGGCAATATCCATCCGGGATATACCTTCTGAAAATGGAACACAAAGGAAAATCGCAGGTGTTTCGGATCATTAAGGAATAGGGCAACATTATCATTATATAAATACCTATCCGTTTTTACAAAAACAGCCCGCGCAAGTGATTGTCGCGGGCTGTTTTTGTATTAAAATTAATGCTAAACCCTCAGCGTCCCACGGAAGCCACGAGCGGCGTAGTAGGATTCCGCGCCATTGTGATAATAGAAAACGGTATCATAGCGACGGTCGCAGAACACCGCCCCGCCTAGTTTCCGGATGTCCGCGGGCGTCTCGACCCAGCTCGATGTTTTCAGGTCGAACTTCCCGAGCGTTTGTAAATGCCGGTATTCTTCCTCGTTCAAAATCTCGATCCCGATCTCGGCGGCAATGTCCAGAGCGGTATTTTCGGGCTTGTTCTCTTTGCGGAAATTCCAGGCGTCACGGTCATAGCAAAGGCTCCGGCGGCCTTTTGGACTTTCAGGCGAGCAGTCGCAGAAGATGAATTCACCGGTTTTTGGGTCGAACCCGATTACGTCCGGCTCGCCTTCGGTCTGCTCCATTTGATCGAGCGACCATAGTTTCCCGCTTTTCGATTCTAATCGGGCCAGCACATCGGCCCATTTAATGCCTTCATGGCGGCTTTTGTTTTTCTCAAAACGGGTTTTCAGCGTCCCGAGCAGCTGATCGCGACCCTCGGCGGACAGTTCTTTTTTATCGCTCATGTGATTTCTTCTGAATGATGTTAATAAAATGTCTTGATAATGTGGACCTTCTGCGAAAACGCTAGTCGTTCAAACCTTTGCCGTTCATGATATGCGGTATATGTTTTTCGATCCTTCCTTCCCGTGTTGTGGATTGTTTCGGGGCTGAAAAATGAATGAGATAGGCTCTTTGCCGACCGGGTGTCAATGCACTGAATGCCTTTTCGAGCGCCGGTATCTCATCCAGTTTTTCCAGGAATTCCGGTGGTATAGAAGGCATTTTGTCGATCTCCACCTTCAAACCTGATTGCTCGGCTGCAATAGCCTCCCGAATATAAGCCTTCAGGACAGGTCCCAGCCCGATAACGTCCTCTGGCGTTTCAAAGCGGATCTGCCGCCCGACCTTTGTATTTTCCCCGGTCTTGACAAGCACATTCTCAGGGTCGGTAAGCAGATAGCCTTTCATGAACAACAGCGCGCAATAGGCTTTAAAACCCTGAATGACCACAATGTTGGTGCCTTCGAACGCATAGCAAGGCTTGCCCCACTTAAACTCCTCGGCCAACCCGCAATCCAGTGCGATCGATCTAAGTTGTTCGATAACCTCACGCCATTTGCCTGATTGGGCCACATATGCATCGACCTTTGTGTTCATAAAGCACTCTTTTTAAATCTGAACCGGAATGAGCCGCCTGCCGGCAGGCCTGAAATACCAGGAAATGACCGTCAGAACCAGCAACAGTAATGGAGGTGCCACCTGCCCGATCGGATCTCCCAACGCCATATGCGACACGATCGCACCCGACATGCAGAAGAAGAAACCAGCGTAGGTCCACTCTTTTAGAAGCGGAAATTTAGGGATAAGTACTGCTACCACGCCCAGAATTTTCCAGACGCCGATCATGGTCAATAAATATTCGGGATAGCCGAGATGTGCGAACATATCCACTTCCTCTTTCATTTTCATGAGCTGAACAATACCAGTCGAAGCCATCCCGAGCGCCAGCCAGGCGGTAAAAATCCAGTAAATGATCCTGTTTCTCTTTTCCATAACCATCTATTTCAATTTGTTTACAACTTCCTGTAAGCGGTTGTGCGCCATATTGATACCCTGGGCGAAGGGCAGTTTCAGCATTTCGTCCCGGTCGGCCGGTGATTTGTACACGATCTGCATCGTGAGTTTACTCGTGTCATCCGTGAGTTTTTCAAATACGAGAAATTCCAGTTGGACCGGAAAAGGCGTATTCTCCATTTCGAAAGTCCGGGTGATCTTTTGCTCGGGTACGAACTCGTGGATCACGCCATTAGCCCGGAACACCACATTGCCCTGCGGATCGGATGTCTCGAATTGCCAGCTTCCATGCGGTTTACTTTCGAGTTTCAGCACCTTGGTACCCATCCATTGTTCTACGATCTCAGGCTCTACATAGGCTTTGAAGAGCAATTCCAGCGGCAATTCGAATTCCCTCGTGATCACCAGGTCCTGTTTTCCGTTTTCGGCATTGATTTTCGTTTTCCGTTCCATATCAGCTTTTTTTGGATTGATAGTTCTTCATAATAGCTTCCAGTTTGTTGAACCGGTCATCCCACATTTGCCGGAATGGTTCGATAAAATCGGCGATCTCTTTCATTTTGCCGGGGTTTAAGTGATAATAAATCTCCCGGCCGGTCTGTTCCTGTTGCAGCAATTCACATTCTGTGAGTATCTGCAAATGTTTGGAAACCGTCGGCCTGGCCGTATCGAAGTTCGAGGCGATCGCGCCCGCTGTCAGGGATTGCGATGCCAGTAAAAGCAGTATGGCCCGTCGGGTCGGGTCTGCTATGGCTTGGAATACATCTCGTCTCAGGTTCATTGCGTAGTTATTTGACTACTAATTTATATGTAGTCATTTAACTACGCAAATTTTTCCCGACTTTTTTTGAAATATTAACAGATAAATGGCTTTTTGTGAGCGTATTGGACTTTTTAGGATAAATCTTTATAAAATATGGAGCGGCGCTTCTTCCTTCTGATTTCTTTATTCCTGTTCGCCGTCATGGCCAACGTGCGCGCGGCACAGCCGGTCAACATCATATTCATCATCGGCGACGACATCAGCTGGGACGATATCGGCGCATATGGAAACGGAAAAGTGAAGACCCCCAACCTGAACAAGCTTGCGCTCGAGGGCATTAAATTCACCAATATGTTCCTGACAGCCAGCTCTTGCAGCCCCAGCCGGACGAGCATTCTCACTGGGCGTTATCCACACAACACCGGTGCCGCAGAGCTGCATTCACCCCTCCCGTCGCATTTGAAATTCTTTCCCGAAATGCTGCGTCAGAAAGGTTACTTCACTGCACTGGCGGGAAAATGGCATGAAGGGCCGGTTACGAAACGTGCCTACGATACATTGCTTGTGAGCCAGAAGCTAAATGGAGAAGGTGGCGAAGAACAGTGGATTAACCTATTGAAAACCAGACCAAAAGACAAACCATTCTTTTTTTGGCTCTCACCTTATGATGCGCACCGGCCGTGGTCGGCAACCACCAATGGCCCACAGCACGATCCGGCCCGCGACGTGGATGTACCTCCTACACTCGTGGATATGTCCGAAACCCGGCAAGACCTGGTGGCCTATTACAACGAAATCGCCCGCCTCGACCATTATGTGGGCCTGCTCGAAAAGGAGCTCGCCGCACAGGGCCTTTCCGAAAATACGCTGATCATCTTTACCGCCGATAATGGGCGGCCGTTCCCGGGCAGCAAAACACGGCTGACCGACGCAGGCATTAAGACGCCGTTCCTTGTCAAATGGCCGGCCGGGATCGGGGCCGGACAAACATGCCAGAGCCTCATCAGCGCTATTGACATTGCACCGACGTTACTCGCGGTCGCGGGTGTCGATGCCGGCCCGACGTTTCAGGGAAGAAGTTTCGCTGCGCTATTCAAAGACCCTTCAAAAGAATTCAGGAAATACATTTTTGCAGAACACAACTGGCACGACTACGAAGCTTACGAGCGTGCGGTACGTACCAAGGACTTTCTGTATATCATTAATAAAAGACCTCAACTGGACAATGGTGGCCCTATCGATGCCAATCAAAGCCCGTCCGCCAAAGCATTAAAAACGGCCAGAAGGACCGGCAAGCTTACCCCGTTACAAGAAGATGCATTCAAGACGCCAAGGCCATCAGAAGAATTTTTCGACAATTTCAAAGACCCTTCGCAAGTCACCAACCTCATGAGCGACCAGACTTACGCCAGTCAAATCCAGACCCTCAGAAAAGTCCTCGCGCAATGGCAAACTGAAACCGGCGACACCGTCCCAGAAAACCTCACCCCCGATTGGTACGACCGCGAAACCGGCAAAGCATTACCCGCCATCAACAAGCGCGGCGAAATGCCGGGGGCGGCGAAAAACGCCGACAGGATTAATCTGAAGGGGCCGTTTTAGGGTTGCTAAGGTTGCTTTAAAATACTCGAATGTCAGCAAAATAAAAGTAATAAAGGCTACTTCAAAAGTACCAGCTCCACTGCCCCAATATCGGCAAACTTATCGGCCATGAGCTTCCTGGCAATCAATTTCAGCTCGCCCTTGCCCTTTGACAATTGCAATTCTCCCACCTTCATCGTCCTGAATTCCTTCTCATAAGATTCTGCCGTTCTTTTCACGCGGTCTGGGCTGGGTATCAACGGTGGATCAAAAGCCTCGGAAATTGTTCCTGAAATATGGCTCTTACCGAGCGTAATTATGAAGGTGTCACCTGATTCCGGACTTGTGTAGCGCACATTCACCTGGTATTTTCCTGGTGTATGCACATCGACATGCCAGCTCGCGTAGGACACCGTATCCGCCCAATTGGCAATCCAGGACGAATTGGGAGCGGAGGCGCTGTATGAAAGTGTGCCGTTGGACGAAGGGTGCAAAATCGCATCCTGAGACGGGAGTACGGTTTTGGGAAATTGGCGATAACCAACTGGAATAGAACGTGCTGAATCAATGTTTTTATAGACTTCGGCGTACCACTTGTCAAATGCCGTGCGAAGGCTGTCGGTCACAGCCGGATGTTTCGACGCGATGTTTGTTTGCTGGGTAGAATCCGCAGCAAGGTCGTATAAAGCATTGTTCTGATAAAGAAAGTGCCCTTTTCTTACACTGTTATTTTTGTTAATGGATAAAAATAACAGCCGCTCCGGCACTTCAGAGGTGGCACCTAGTAGTGCTGGTTTAAGGCTAATACCGTCCAGTGGCTTGCCTCCTTTGGGTGTTGAAACGCCTGCCAGCTCGGTCAATGTAGGAAGCAAGTCGATGTATGCGGCATTGCCTTTTACGAGCTTGCCTGCGGGAATCATGCCAGGCCAGCGGATCAGGAACGGCACGCGGACGCCGCCTTCGCCATTAACACCCTTCCGCCCCTTCATATCACCATTCCAACGCCACGAATTTGGGCCGTTGTCACTTAGGTAAATGACGATCGTGTTGCTGGTTAATTGCAGTTCGTCGAGCTTTTTCAGAACACGGCCAACATTGTCGTCGATGTTTTCGGACATAGCCAGTGCGCTGATAGTCGTCTCTTCATCTTCTTCGCCTTTGTTATGGCTTAACTGCCGGATCCCTCTCGCTTTTACGCGGTTGTAATTTTCATCGGGGACCTGGAAGGGGGAATGTGGGGTATTGTAAGGCAAATAGCAGAGAAATGGCTTGTTTGCCTTCCGACTCTTTTCAATAAAATCGATGGCCTTGTCCGTCAGGTCATCGGTAATATATCCTTTACTTTTCACCGGCTCACCATTATAGTCGACGGTTGTATTGAAGTAATTGGCATAATGCCCGCTCAGCATTCCGTAGAACTCATCAAACCCGCGTCCGTTGGGATGGTAGGGATATTGACTACCATTGTGCCATTTGCCAAAACAGCCTGTCGCATAACCCGCCTTTTTGAGTAAATCTGCCAGGGTCGCCTCGTTGAGGTTCATAAACTCCCTCGAATTGGAGACACCCCAAACGCCCGCGCGATAATGGTAACGACCGGTAAGCAGTCCCGCACGGGTCGGCGCACACAAGGGCGACACATAGAACCTGTCGAATCTTGCTCCCTCCTTCCCGATTTTATCGATATGGGGCGTCCGGACATTTGTGTTGCCGTTAATGCTCAAATCACCCCAGCCTTGGTCGTCGGCCAGTATGAGAACGATATTAGGCCGGGTTTGTGCATTGGCGCTTTCATGGAACAGCATTGCTTTGAATAACACCACAAACAATACCGCCACCGTATATCTCGAATTTTTCATGCTGCTCATGTAAGGTCACTTCTTATAATACCGATCCTGCGTATATTTCGGTTGGTTCTTATCCATCGTCCTTTCAAACTTTTCGGGCTCATATTTCATCGGAAGGATCGTTTTGGCCGTGTAGGCCACCGTATCGCCGGTTTGCTCCTGCCACTGGATCAAAAGCTTTTTCAAGCTTTCTTCCTTCTGTTGGTATGCTGGCTTGCCTGCGAGATTTTCCAGCTCAAACGGGTCCTTTTTCAGGTTAAAAAGCTGGGTATAGTCGCGGTTCGGATAGCGGATCAGCTTCCATTCCTGGTCGCGAACGGCCCGGATCAGGTTCCGATATGCGGTAAAACTGCTCTCCCGCACGCCATTCGCCTTTCCGTTGAGCACTTCGGCAAGGCTTTTGCCATCCACGGCGTCGGGTTTGGGCAGGCCTGCGACCGACGTCAATGTCGGAAAGATATCGTAGAGATATACGAGCGCATCAGACACCTTACTTTTGGGAATACCCGGACCGGTAATGATAAATGGTACTTTCATACTGTGCTCATACAGGCTCTGCTTTCCCAGCAAACCATGGCTCCCCACGGCCAGTCCGTTATCCGCCGCATAAACAATGATCGTATTTTCATAAAGCCCCTTTGATTTCAGCGACTGAATGAGGTCGCCCACACGTGCATCCAAATGGCTGATCAGGCCATAGTAGTCCGATAATGTTGCTTTGATAATTTCCGGCGTGCGGGGCCATGGCGCCAGGTTTTCGTCCCTTACCTGCGCCTCGCCGTAGTCGAACGGGTGCACCGGCTTAAAGTTCGCAGGGAGTGGAATGTCCTTTTCTGGATATTTGCCGATGTAATCCTCCCTCGGTGAGCGCGGGTCGTGGGGCGCGGTGTAGGCAATGTAACAGAAGAAAGGGTTCGACTTTTTGCCTTTGGCATATTCATCGAGATAGGAAAGGGCTGCTTCTGTAAAAATATCAGTTGAAAAGCCTTTTGTCTCTGGTTTGCCTAATTTCCCATTTGCCTCCAAATCCCGTACAGGCACCTGAAAATGATCGCTCATGCCACCCAACATGACTGCCTTACCCTTTTGAAATGAAGCCTCGAATGCCTGTGCCCCGTTGTGCCACTTGCCAGTTCCGAAGGTTTCATAACCCTTTTCGGCAAAGTGCTGCGGCATGGTGCGGACGCCGTCCAGCACGTCATACACATGGAAAAGGCTCCTGCCACTCATAAGCATCGCCCGGCTGGGTGCACAAATGGCGCCATGGTGCCCGCCCATGACATAGCAGTTCGCGAACCGCGTTCCCGACCTTGCCAACTGGTCAATATTCGGTGTTTTCACTACCGCATTCCCTGCTATTCCAAGCGCATCGGCGCGCTGATCGTCGGCGAAAATGAAAAGGATATTGGGTTTTGCGGCAGGTTTTTCGGGGGCCTGCTTTTCAGGTATATATTGGATAAACAACGGCGCAGCCAGCGTAATAAGCCACAACCAACGCAGACCTGTAAAACTTCTCAAAGCGGATCTTGTTAAATATTTTACGAAAAAGCGGGACAGCCAATTTACATACCTATCCCACAGTATTAATAGATTTCACAAGAAAATCGCAACGTTGGCGGCATTAAAACAAAAACCGGCATTCCGATCTGTCACAATCCTGAATGCCGGTTTCTTTTTCAAGTAAGAATTTATTTACCCAAAATTTCAAGCATAGCCTCACCCACGGCTTTGGCCGATTGCGGGTTTTGACCGGTAACCAGCCGCTCGTCGCTTACAACATGGGTATGCCAGGGTGCCGACTTCTCAAATCTCACACCGCGTTCGATCAGTTTGGATTCGAGGGCAAATGGTACCACCTTTTCCATTTCCACCGCAGCCTCTTCCTCATTGGTAAACGCATTTACTTTCTTGCCATTCACCAAATAACTGCCATCGGAGAGCTTAATATTCACTAAACCGGCCGGGCCGTGGCAAACAGCGCCTACAACGCCGTTCTTTTCGTAAATCTTGGTTGCTATGGCCGCCAGTTTTTCGTTATCGGCCAAATCCCACATGGCGCCGTGGCCACCTGCGTAGAAGATCGCGCGATACTCGTCCGGGTTTACAGCGTCCGGCGTCATAGTATTTTCCACTTTCCCGCGGGCCGACGCATCTTCCCAGAACTTCTTGTTGACAGGGTCAGTGAGGTCGAAACCGTCCACGGGCGCCTTCCCTCCTTTTGGGCTTACAAAATCGATCTCATACCCAGCTTCCGTGAGCACGTCCCAGGGATGTGACACTTCACCGAGATAATAGCCGGTAGGCTGTCCGGTATTGCCTTTCGTGTCGTGGCTGGTCACCACGAAGAGAATTTTCTTTTCCATTTTTTGTCCATTTTGAGCGTTCGCCTCGCTGTATGAACCTATCACAGCGGCTGCGAATGCCAGTTTTACCAATGCATTTGCCATGTTCATTTGAATTGTTTTGACCATGCAAAATTGCAGCGGTGACACCGGAAGCGACAGGAACTACATCACCAATTTGGTGTGATGTATGTCACACTAGGAAGACAGGCGACTGAGCGTTTCGCGCGATACGCCCAGGTAGGATGCCAGTACGGTTTTGGGTACGCGTTGCGCCAGCGCGGGATACATTTGCAGCAGCTCATTGTAGCGTTCGGCTGCGCTTTGGTTCATAAACGAAAGGATACGCCTTTGAAGGGCAATGTAGCCTGCATTAGATTTTTTTCTGAAAAAATGTTCGATCTGATGGAGTTCGCTGCAAAGTCGCTCACGGCTGGCCAACGGCAGGCAGAGCACCTCCACATCCTCAATGCAGGTAATATCGAGTGTAGCGTCGGTTTGGTTGAAATAAGCCTGATAGTCGGAAACCCACCAGTCTTCCATCGCCAGTTGCAAAATGTGCTCCTTCCCCTGATCATTGACGAAGGATGATTTCAGCAAGCCTTTGACAACAAAAAAGTCGTTGATCACCCGCGAACCCTGCTGGACAAGAAATTGATGTTTCCGGAATTTGCGGAGCGTGAAATGGGAGCTGACATATTCAAGTTCTGCCGGCGTGAGTGAAATCAGCCTGGCAAAATGCGCTTCGAGGCTCGCGACCATCACAGTTTCTGCCTTACCAAATCGCGGAAAGCCAGGTTGGTCAATATCGTTTTCTCGAAACCTGCCTGGGTGAATATCAGACCATAGTAATTTTTAGATCGGTTGATCCATGCATGAATACCTTTTGCGCTCAGGCATGCAACCTCCGTGGCGACGCCGTTCTGGATTTCATATCTGAAAAGCCCCAGCCCGTAAGTCGGATCTACCTTATTGGTGTTATCCTGCTCCATGAGGGCGATCGACTCCTCTTTCAGCACGCGTACGCCGTTGTAAGTTCCTTTGTTATAAATCATCGTCAGAAAACGCAGGTATTCGTTCATCGAACAAACGATCCCATAACCTGTCTCGGGATTGGCCGGATGGTTGGGGCTGTATACGACGTCCTTCATACCCACTTTGGAGCCGATCCGTTCCTGGAAGATCTGTGCCCAGGGTTTCTTTTCGACCACCTCGGCCATGCGGGAGGCGACGGCAAAGGCCACACTTCCATAAAGCGCCTGCTTGCCGGGAGTAAAAAGCAGTGCGGTACGAAGCGCGATACTGTCGACATTCTGTGCGAGCGTCAGGTCGCTGCGACTATCGAAACGGGATTCTACCACAATACCCGAGGTGTGCGACATGAGTTGCCGGAGGGTAATGTCCTTTTTCTCATTATTGAAGGAAGGTACGTACTTACTCACCTTATCGTCGAGTTTCAGCTTACCCGATTCGATAATGCTCATGATCACGGAAGCCGTCACGGCTTTGGATGCCGACATGATCGGCAACTTGGTATCCGCATTGTATTGGCCCTGCCTGAAACAGTATTCTGTTGTATCCCGGCGACCGATGTATACCATCAGGTCGTTATCATAATCCTTCGCATGCGATCTCAGGAATTTATAGAATTCGAGCCGGTTCCAATACTTCAAAGGCGAAACATCTGGCAAATTTCCAGCCTGACCGTCTTTAAAAAATATACTCCTGATATCGCGGTCCGCAATGGGAATAGGTGTAGAGTCCAGTTCCGTAGCTTTGCCTATACAAGTGGTACACCCGGTATCGACTCCGTCGTTAGGATCGTCGGGCAATGGCTGAGGCGTATTTTTTTGTCCGCAAGAAAAAACCGTAGTAAGAACAAACAGCGTGGTAAACAATTGTCTCATGATCTGCTAACGTGCACAGAATTAGGAAATAGTTTTTTTCTGTAATTCATAAACGGCAATTCTACGAATTTGTACATGAAATAAGCTATTAAATAAATAAAAATATATATCCCCAAAAATATTGCTCCCTGCAGGCCGGAAACGGTGGCCGGGTTTGCTTCATACCATTTGATGAACAATTCTAATACCAGGAAATGCATCAGGTAGAACGAATAGGAGGTCTGGCTAATACTTGTCACAATTCTCACCAGCCAGTCCCCCGGGCGCGGGCAGGAAATCGCATATGGCAACATCAGCGCAAAGGTGAGGCAAAAGAGAGGAAGTAACAGCACGTCTACAAAATAATTTATCTTACCTCCGGCAATCGTATGTTCTACAATCTGGAAACACAATAACAGGAGCATTCCACCCAGAGCCAAGAGCCAAACGCGAACCTTGTGTGACAGATCGTACCTTTCCAGAATGTAAGCTACAAAACATCCGTATGCAATGGCGTCGATGCGGAACATCACCATCTTGCGCATACCGTCCCATTCGCCCGAAGGCGGAACGAACATTTTCCAACTGGGCATCAGCAGTTTTTTACTCAGTAAATGCGTAAACAGGTCGTGCTGGTACATCCAATGATAGACGGACTTGGTAATCAGACCAACGACCAGGAAGACCACGACGGTCGTCAGGTAGATGCGGTAGCGGCTCGCCTTGCTGCCCAATATTGCTGCGATAGCCAACAAGGCAATCGGGAAAGTGAGATAAAACCACTCTTCCACGGCGAGGCTCCACGAATGCGGAAAAAAGCCCTGGGCGGGCGTGAGAAGATTTTGCGCAAAAAAGACATAGAAAATAATGTTGCGCATATCCGAATAAAAGTAGTAGTAAGCTGCGAGTGCTACCCAATAAGCCGGCAGCGTGCGCAGCCAGCGGTTCACCCAAAAGATTTTTACGGCTTCCCAATTAATCCCCGGCTGCAATACCGTACGCAAAATGATCCGGCCGATGAGGAAACCGCTCAGGACGAAAAAAGCTTCTACACCCATTCCTAGCCAGCCAAATGGGAAGTAATCGGAAAAGGGGTTCAATGGCGTGGAATGAGAAAGGAAAACCATCAGGATTGAACAGGCCCGCATCAAGTCCAATCCAAAAATACGGTCAATCTTCCCGGGAGCTTTATTCCTGGCTTTTGTAAAATTTCCAATCATCTACTAGAAGGATGTTTAAGTTTATCTCGAAACGTTTGACAGTAGTCAACAAAAATTAAAAAACTCATTAAAAGTAATAAACAAAAAAGGGATTGATGCCGAGAAAACTAAAACCTATAACGGAGTTGATCACGGGGTTCCGCCACTTAGTGCATAATTAATTTGTCGATCGGTGCATTTTATTAGAGAGACACCCAATTCGCAAAAACTGTTGCGGCAGTCGTCACTGTTCTCCGCCAAAGTTCTGGACGAGGCTTGCGTAGGGCACTTTTTTATGTTTGAAGGGTTCGGGTGATAACCTGGCGGCGCATCCGAGATAGACGTACGCAGGGTTCATCAGGTTACTTCTATGCGGTGGCGACGCCATCCATTGCTCCACTACAAACCTCGCATATGCGGCATACGTAAAAGGTACGCAAGGTCGGCGATCGCTTTCATTTAAGAACTCAAATTCGTTCTCCTGACGTTTCCAGCGGGCCACCATATAATCACCGCTTACAAGGGTCTGATATTTACCGATATTTTCTCCGATCCGTATGAAACGCTTCGTGTACAGTTCCACACGCCGTTGCGCCGTGCGCTCATACGGACTGTAAGGGTTAGTGTGGTTGAAAAACGTACGGTACACCATTGAAGTAGCATGCCCCGACGATGCCAGATACAAACCGGGGTCATACCGGAACGCGGGCAATCCGTATTTCCTCCGCACCTCATTACTCGCATGAAAGACGGCTGCATCGAGAAAAAGCGTGTCCGGATTATTCAGCGGGATTAATTGCTCCGACTTCGGCAATGCGAAAAAACGGCTCTCCTCCAAGCTATAATACTGCTTTTTGTGAAGGTCCAGGCATAATTGCGAATACCAATAGATAACAAAAACGATCAGGGTTTCCATGGCGTTGCTAAACGACTCCGCATCATTTATAACAATACACATGAAAAATAAGCATAAAATAACGCATTCGAAAATTTGTCACTGATAGATATATCACATTTTTTTGCGGTGCCCCTACCCATTTCCTGACTGTGTTTAAAAAGCAAACCCGTTGAACTTTATGTCAAAAAAAATCGGTCTGCTGCTTGGCTGGTTACTAATTCATTTTTATGCCCAGGCACAGGTTCAGGCAATTGAACAACACTTTATCGTGGCCCAGGATGGAAGCGGCGATTTTAAAAGCATCCAGGAGGCCGTCAACGCCGTACGTGACCATTCACAGATCCGTGCTACGATAAGCGTGAAAAATGGCACCTATCATGAAAAACTCGTGATACCCGCCTGGAAAAAGAACATCACGCTGACCGGCGAGAGCCCTGAGCGGACCATCATTACCCACCGTGATTATTCCGGCAAGGATTTCCCGAATCAAGATTTTACTGGCAATGCAAAATTCAGCACCTACACTTCCTATACGGTGCTCGTGCAGGCCAATGATTGTACGCTTCAAAATCTCACCATCGAAAATAGGGCCGGGAAAGTCGGCCAGGCAGTGGCACTGGCAACCGAAGGCGATAGGATTGAAGTTTACAACTGTCGCATTTTAGGCAACCAGGATACATTATACACCTCTAAGGACGGCAGAAACTTCTTCAAAGACTGCTTCATTAACGGCACCACAGACTTCATTTTCGGCGAGGCTACGGCCCTTTTCTTGAACTGCACGATCGAGAGCCTTGCCAATTCCTACATTACCGCAGCATCCACGACCAAAGAGCAGGATTATGGTTACGTCTTTCTCAATTGCAAACTGACAGCCACCGCCGAGGCGACTGAAGTATATCTCGGCCGGCCGTGGCGGCCTTTTGCCAAAACTGTCTTCATCGACACCGAAATGGGCGGGCATATTGTGAAGGATGGTTGGGATCCGTGGAAAGGCGACAATATGTTTCCCGACAAGGAAAAGACCGCATTCTATGCTGAATACAACAGTACCGGTGCAGGCGCAAATGCGGCAGCGCGGGTGGGATGGTCGAAACAGCTCACTTCGCAGGATAGGGAAAAATATACACTGTCCAATATCCTGTCGGGCTGGGTACCAGGCCAACAGCTGCGTTTGCAGCCATCCGGTGTTGCCGACACCAGTTTTTCCGTCAAAGGTTCGTATCGGCACGAGGTCGGACAGCATCCCAATATCCAGATCGCCGATTCCACAATGCCCGGCCCGGTGCAGCTGATCCGGAATGTTACATACCGCGTTACGCCTACGGGGAGGCCTCTGATACTGGACGTTTACAAACCAAAGAGAAAAAGCAGGACGCGCTACCCCGCTGTACTGATGGTGCACGGCGGGGGCTGGCGCTCGGGTGACCGCACGCATAACAACACACTCGCACGCAAGCTCGCAGCCAAGGGATATGTTTGCATTACCGCCGATTACAGCCTATCCACCCACGCCCTCTACCCGGCCGCTGTTCACGACCTGAAAGCTGCATTGCGCTGGATGAGGACCCAGAGTAGTGCGTACGACATCGATACCGCCCGCATCGCCATTCTCGGATTCTCAGCCGGTGGCGAACTTGCCGCATTGATCGGCGCTACCAACGGCATCCCAAAATTTGAAGGCATAACGGGTCAAAAAGAGGTGTCAAGCAGCGTAAAAGCCGTGATCGACATCGACGGAATACTCGCATTCATCCATCCGGAATCGGGCGAGGGTAACGATTCCAAATCGATTTCGGCTGCCACTTACTGGTTTGGCTATCCCAAATCGGAACGCCCCGATCTTTGGAACGAGGCATCACCGCTTACACACGTGAGCGCCCAAACGCCTCCCTATCTGTTCATCAACAGCTCAGTGGATCGGATGCATGCCGGACGGGAAGATTTTATCAAAAAACTGAATGCATTCGGTACATACAGCGAAGTGCATACATTTCCCGACGCACCGCATACTTTCATGTTCTTCGACCCCTGGTTTGAACCTACCCTGGCAACCGTTTCGCGTTTCTTGAAAAAGGTCTTGACCCAAACATCCGCTACCGCGGCCAAATAACAAGATCAGCCGTGACGGGCAATTCCGTTATCGACTAATGCATTATGGTTTAGCCAGTTTCATGATCTTTCCCGTGGTATAATTGCAGATATAAAGCTCATCCGAGGCATCCGTTCCGAAGGCGGATATTTGCCCCACGCCTTCTGCGATAATGCTGTTTTGCACGGCCTTCCCATTCTTGGTTTCCAGCGCAAAAAGCCGACCGCTCACATAATCGCCGAAAACATATTTGCCTTCTAATGCCGGCACCGCCTTTCCGCGGTATACAAAACCACCCGTGATGGAATGCTCGCCATTGGCCTGCGGGAGATCGAGTACCGGATCGATCAGCCCGGCGGTTTCGCAATCGCGTTTGGGGTTGTAACAATCAATGCTCTCTTTTAACCGCCAGCCGTAATTGCCACCTTTGACGATGATATTGATCTCCTCCCGCTTGTTTTGGCCCACATCCCCGGCCCAAAGGGTATTGGTTGGGTCGTCGAAACTGATACGCCACGGATTACGCAGGCCGTAGGCAAAAATTTCTTCCCTGAAACCTTCCTTGTTTCCCGCGAACGGATTATCGGCTGGAATGCCGTAATTTCCTTTCGTCTTGCTGTTCACATCCACCCGCAAAATTTTGCCCAGCCAGGCACTTTTGTTTTGCCCGTTATTGCTCGGGTCACCCCAGCTTCCACCGTCACCGGTTGAAACGTAGAGATAGCCGTCCTTCCCGAATTTGACCGCCCCGCCATTGTGATTGTCAAAAGGTTGGTCAAATGTAAAAAGCACTGTTGCACTGGCAGGATCCGCACGATTGGGATCATTCTCAGACACCTTGTAGCGAACAATAGCAGTTTCCAGCTTTCCTGAAACCTTTGTCGTGTAATTCAGGAAAAAATAACCATTGTTTTTATAATCGGGATGAAAAGCCAGGCCTAGTAAACCAGCCTCCCCGCCATAGCTGACGAGCTTTTTGATATTGAGAAATTCCTTCGATGAGGCAGCCGAAGCTACATTTTCAAAAATACGGATTGTCCCCTCCTGTTCGACCACAAACAAGCGATTGGTGCCGTCGTTGGCATGGGTGAAATCAACCGGATAATCAAAATGCAGCCTGGGAAAGGCTTCCACCACTTTCACCGGCTCCGCACGAGGCCAGTGTTCGAAGGGTTTCGACGCATTGCAAATGATCAGTAAAGCAACGCCTGCAAGACTGCTCTTGAAGAACTTTTTCATGGCTTGTCGGATTTGGTTAACGACAGACCACCCTAAGGCAGCTCATCGGTTTTACAAGGCAAATGCTTTTCCGATTTACTCCACACCAAAAAGTCCAGTTGTCGATAATTAAACTTTCAAAAAGTTTTGAAAGTTTAATTCCATCATTACCTTTGGGCATGGAACTTGAAGAAGCAAAACGGAAATTTATTGAATCCTGGGGTAAACTGGGCTCGGAATGGGGCATTAACCGCACCATGGCGCAAGTACATGCCTTGCTGCTGATTTCGCCCGACCCGCTTACTACCGAGGAAATCATGGAAAATTTAAGCATTTCACGTGGCAACGCCAACATGACCCTCCGCGACCTCATCGGCTGGGGATTGATCGAAAAGCAGCACAAGCCTGGTGAGCGAAAAGAATACTTCTTCGCCGACAAGGATGTGTGGAACATTGCCAGGCAGGTAGCCAAAGAACGCCGCAAACGCGAGCTGGAGCCCGTCGTAAAAATCCTGGATGAACTTTCGAAAGTGACTGGTGATCCCAACGACCCTGCATTCAGCACGTTCAACAAATCGGTGAACGACATTAACAAGCTTGCAAAAAATGTCGATAAGACAATCGAAACGATGCTTACCGCGGAAGAGAGTTGGTTTTGGGGCGGCATTCTGAAATTATTCAAGTAATATTTTTGAATTAAACTTTCGATTTTTTCTGAAAATTCAAAATATATCATATTATGAAAACACTTCATAACCATGTCATTCTATACGATGCGGAATGCCCGATGTGCAACCTGTACACCGGAGCCTTTGTGCGAAGCGGCATGCTAGGTGCCGATGGGCGCGAATCATACCAACAATTTACCGGTGCAGCCTGTCCTAACCTGGATTGGCAGCGTGCCGTCAATGAAATTGCGCTCATCAACCGGGCAACCGGAGAGGTGAGCTACGGCATTGAAAGCCTGCTCAAAGTATGTGCGAATGCATCGCCAGCATTGGGTTTCCTTTTCCGCTGGAAACCCATGCTATGGTTGGCACGGAAGGCATATGCATTTATTTCTTATAATCGCCGCGTGATCGTTCCGGCGCCTGTTTCGGTGGATTCTTTTGGCTTTCAACCGACTTTCAAAATTCAGTACCGGCTGGCCTGGCTGCTATTTACGTGGGCACTCACCGCCTACATTCTCACCGCTTACACCAAATTATTGAATGGCTATATTCCTTCCGGCGAGGCTTGGCGGGAGTATTTGATCTGCGGCGGACAAATCCTGTTTCAGGGTGCCGTCATTTTCGCTTACCGACGTCGCGTGGCATGGGATTACCTCGGAAACATGATGACAGTCTCACTCGCCGGCGCGCTTGTCCTTTATGCACTCCTGATAATTGGCGTTTGGCTTAAACTCAGTTTTATGACATACGGCTTATGCGTTATGCCGGTCGTCTTCCTGATGCTCCTCGAACATTTGCGCAGATGTAAGCTGCTGGGGCTCGGCTATCTGATGTCTGCCAGCTGGGTTTTCTATCGGTTAATTGTGTTGGCCATTTTGTTAAAAGGGATCTGATGAATTACGGATGGATGGAACAACTTCGCGCAAAATTAAGCGCTTATGGTATGCTGTCGGAAGAAACAATGGCTGATTTGGCCCAACTCCTCCGCCCGCATTTCTATGCCAGGGGGGATTATTTCCTCCGTGAAGGACAGACGCCCCGGAACATTGCATTCATTGTAAAAGGCCTGTTCTCCCAATATTATGCCTCACCGGATGGCGACATGGTCATCAAAAAATTCTTTCCTGAGAACCATTTCGCCGGTTCAGTTCCCGCCCTACTGACGCATTCACCGAGCATATTCGCGATTAGGGCGCTTGAACATACGGAGACTCTGGAATACAACTTTTACGATTTCAAAGCCCTTACCGAAAAGCATCGCGATCTGGCGGCTTTCTATATCCGCTATATGGAACTGCACTGGATCATCGAAAAGGAGCCACTGGAAATCTCCTTTCGTCACGACAATGCCAAAAAGCGCTATCTCAATTTCTTGAAAGAGTATCCCAATCTGGAACCTCGGCTCAAACAGCACGAAATCGCATCGTACCTCGGCATCACACCCACGCAGCTCAGTCGCATCCGCGCGGATATGTGAATTTTTTACGGTCTCAACATTTGTAAATGTTTTCCTCAAGCGCCCGACCGACATTTGTCATATCCCAATCAAAACAATGACAAATGCTATGAAAAACGAAACCGATTTCCTGACCGATCAACTTGAAAACAAAGCCATTATGTTCGCTCCTAATGAGGGAGAACTATTGGCCATGGGAGGCAACAGCATTACCTTCAAAGTGACCAGCGACCTATCCAATGACCAGCTGGGTATATATGAAATAAAACTGGCCCCTTCTACCATCGGCGCGAAGCTACATTACCACCGGTTTATGGACGAAACTTTCATTGTCCGCCGGGGTACGCTCACGATAGATCTGGCCGACGGGCCCATTCAGGCATACGAGGGAGCCGTGGTGTACGTGCCACGTATGACGCCGCACGGATTTTCCAATCAGTCTGCCGACGAAGTCATCATTAATCTGATCTTCAACCCCGGCCAGCAAAGAGAAGGCTTCTTCCGTGGTCTCCAATCCATATTGACCGACCCGGTGATCGATGCCGCAAAGTATCTCAAATTGTACCAAAAGTATGACAGTTTCCCGGTGAATGCGGACAATATGCTACCGGTTGGAGCTCCTGGTCATCATGAAGGCAACGGATGAGTGATTCTTCAACAGTACCTAATCAACTTAAATTAGTTACATTTAAACAATCACTCACCTAAACCCTATTTATGAAAACCTCAAAATACACCATTGCCACTGCGGCAATGGCACTCGGAATATGTGTTATATGCGCATTCCGCGTTGAAAAACGTCCTGTAATACCTTTCAAAACCACTTTCAAATGGACTGGCGCATGGCAGCCTTCCCGCATCAGTGCCGGCGATGGCATTACGGCGCTAGATATCAAGATCGGGAAGTTCATCAATTTGCCGAAGGAGCAACTTGCGCAGGTAATTTTCAACGTCAATAACCGGTTTCCCGGCTCGCAACCATGGTCGACCTGGGCTGTGAGTGATATGTCGGGTTTGATCCCGTCGCATAAGGGTCTTACCGATGAGGAGCATGAGGCATATCTGGGTTATATGGATAAACTGGGTGTGCAGGTATTTTTAGAAATTTTCCCTTCGAAAAAAGCCGGAACGAGTGTCCCCGCTGAAATAGACAAGTTGCTTGGCAAGTTCAAACACCATCGTTCGGTGGTCGGAATAGGTATCGATCTGGAATATTACGAAAAGGCCAGTGACGAGGCGGCCAGAATCTGGGACGAGAAAATCAAATCGCACAACCCGGCATACCGCATGTTCATCAGGCATTACAGCCCCGATTTTATGCCGCCCACCTACCGCGGCAAAGGCGATCTTATTTTTGTCGATTACGCTTCAGAAGCCACGATCGACGAACTGAATAAAGGCTTTGCGGCCTGGGCCAACCGCTTCGCTCCTACTGCCTGCGCGTTTCAGATCGGCTACCCGGCCGATGAGGACGGTATGAACGGCAGCAACACGCTGGGCTGGTGGAAGTTGGAAGACCCGATCAAAGAATGGGGGCAAATGCTTCTTTCGGAGCTCAACAACCCCGGCCAGGAACTCGGGTTGATCTGGGTAACAGCCCGCTCAGGCAAAACCTACCACCAGCAATGGGACCTGACCAAAGGAGCCACATTGCCAAAACCAACCAAATGAACCTCTTCCGATAAACAACTATATATAACCAACAACATTCAAACACCGCCCCGCAACTTCCGTTTCAACATGCCGGCCGCCTGGGTATAGCCACCCTCGGCTCCGTCGACGAAATGAATATGCCCTTCCTTGAGGTCACGGACATAGCACGACATAACCGATTCGTTGCTAACGTGCAGTCCGTACAGTATTTGCGCGGCCGCTTCCAGCTCGTCAAGGGCCTGTTGAAGCTGCTCGCGCTGCCGCGGCGTGCCTGTGATAACAGTGTTAATTTTCCCGTCGATGACCAGCGTGTCCGACATTTCGACCATGCTGTTGAGGTAACTCCTGCCCTGTGACGTGCGAAAATATACGTAACCGGAAAACCACGCAATCCACGATGCAGCCATGCCCAGGATGCTCGTACGACCCTTCTTGACCTGCATTTCCATTTCCATCTTCTTGAAAGTGGTCTTCCAGATCAATCGGGGGACGGAAATAGGCTGGCGACGGACGTAAGGCCCATAGATCGCATCAATCTGTTCTATCACCCGGGCAAACAATGCGGACTGCTTTTTTCCGGCCGGTACACACACCAGCAGTGTGACTACTTCCTGATTATTTTCGGGCGGGCCGATCTTGTCCCATCGGCATTGCATTCCGCTGAAATCCAGCACGTCTTCCGGTTTGGGCTCATAATCGAAGTGGTAGTGCTCATTTTTGATCACCTTTTCGGCATAGTGAAGTCCGTCACCTAGCACGACAGGAATCGTAAAAATTCCCGACAATTTCAGTTTGCTCAGTTTCAGTTCATAACCCTGGTCATAAACTTCGCTCACCGCGACCTTCCCGATCCGGAGGTCCAGTCCAAAGCTTTCCTTGGTATTTTTCCGAAATACGGCCAGCGCCACCATTGCCGCGTCGATGATCGTCGGCGGAACGATGAAAGTTGCGCCATCCCCGCCAAAAAAGAACGGCACCACGACTCCGGATTTGAATGCAATATTTAAAATGCTCACAATGCTGCCCGTCGCAATAAGGTTCACAGTCTGGTGCAATCCACCCTTCACGGCATTGGTAGAGTTCCTGATATCGGTGATCACTACATGCCACGATTCAGGGACATTATAAAAGAGATGCTCCTCGGTAAGCAGTTCACCCAGCGAAATATGGTTGGCGGGCAAACGCGAATAAAACTGTTCGTTCGGGGCCAGCGACATGGTTCTCTTGCAAGTTCGAGTTTGAAACCGGTGACGGAATAGGCGTTCCGGCACGGAATTTAAGCCAATTTTCTTAAATATTACTTGCCCGGAAATCGGTAATGCTGGCAAGTTTTTGTTTTTTGCAAGTTAGAAATGAATGCCTGCCGCACTGCGCGCCACTTCGCGGTGACCCAGACAAACCCAAAACCTTAGTCTTGAATGCTTCGACCGACTTTTCGTAACCTTACACTCCTGTTCCTACTGTTGCTATCAGCCTGGGCGATGGCCCAAACCAAGCCAGCTCCCAACAAGCCTTGGTTGAAAGAATACAACGATTACCGGGAATATGACGACGTCTACGTTGTCAAGAAAGTCAATATTCCCTGCCGCTCCTACGAAACCTTCGTTACCGACAAAAACGGCCGAAAACTTACCCCCGCCTATCGGGATATCGGCGACTTCGCCGAAGGGCTAGCGGAGTTTGTGCCCACGGAACTGAGCCCGGAGGGACATGGCCTGCACGGATTTATCGACAAGCGCGGCAAAGTCGTGATCGAGCCTAAATACATCTCTACCGACCGGTATCGTAACGGCAAAACCTGGGTTATTTACCCCGCAGGCGAGCATTATGGGCTTTCCTACATCGACGTGACCGGAAAGGAGATTTATAAAATCCCTATCGAGCACTATTCGAAGGATTATCTTATTAAAGACTCCGACATCGATTTCCTTTGCAACCAGGATACCAAAGAAGATGTGCTATGGTGGATAAAAAGACCTATGGATTTCTTTACACTGAACTTCAATTTCAGCCGGTTTATAGAAAAGGAAATTAAAGCCTCAAAATTTATTTACCACTTTAAATATCAGGGCAAATTCGGCATTATTGATAAAAACATGGTGCTGAAAGTGCCGGTGGCGTTGGACGATATCGACCCGAAATACAAATACTCGGGCCAGGGAATGGAACGCGTGCAATATGGCGACAAGTACGGCTACATCAGTCCGTTCACCGGCGACCTGCTTGTCCCTTTTGAATACACCGACACCCGCAAGCCTACTAATGGCTTATTTTGGGTTAAAAAGAATGGCAAATGGGGCTGTATCGATAAAACCGGTAAGCTGCGCATTCAGCATTTGTACGACGAAGCTACCGGCTTCACTGCCGAAAACCGTTCTGCGGTTGCGATCAATGGGAAGTTCGGGCATATCGATAAATCGGGCAAAGTGCGCACGCCATTGAAATATGATTTCGCTTCCTACTACAATCACGGCATATCGATGATCCGCATAGACGACAAGTATGGTTATATGGACACCACCGGCCGTTTCATCACCGACATCATCTACGACGAAGCCCTTCCGTTCGACCAGGCAACTACGACCGTAGAGCGCTCCTGGCTCCGTTTCGAACTCTCGTTGGATGGCAAGGAGCAATTAGTCGGCTTTTCCTACAAGCTGAATGCGGTATTCATCATCATCGGCTTCCTGGTCTTCATTTGGCTCAATAGTTTGCTTTACCAGCGAATGCTGAAAGGGCGCCTGGCGGGAAGGGTCAAAAAATAGCTTCAAGGCACGAGAACGATCCGTTTCCCGGGCGTTTGGAGTGTCCAAGCTTTGGCAACGTCCTGTAACGGCATTACAATTGTGTCAATTCTGAGCTTTCCTTCGGCTGCCAGTGAAAATAACATCGGTAATATTTCCCCGGGTACGCGCTGCATAACTTCCTTGGAAATGCTGCCTCCGCCGACACCGTAAAGTTCAATGGCCGAGCTCCTCAAAAAAGCCGACGGCAGCTGGATCGTTGGCCCCGCCATTTCTCCCACCGTTACGTAACGCGTGCGGTGCGCTTCCGCATGCAGGTCGTTACCCGCAAGCGCGTTCAGGAGCATTTCAGCCGGTTTTCCCCAGGTATAGTCGATCACGATATCGAAGGGACTCGCCTCGTGCAGGTCGGCAATGCGTTTCGCAAGTTTGTCTTCCTCTTCTTTGAGTACCACAACTTCGTCAGCACCTAGTTCGAGCACCGATTTCAGAATGTGCTCGTTACGTCCGGCTGCGATAATCCGCCCCGCGCCCAAATGCCTCGCGAGTTGAATAGCCACTTTGCCGGTCACCCCGGTAGCACCATTGACATACACCGTATCCCCCGGCTGGATCCCCGCTCGGCTGACCAGCGAAAACCACGCCGATAATGCCGGATTGGGCAGTGCCGCGGCAGTCACATCATCGATTGCGTCAGGAACGGCCACGTAACGTGCCGGGATCGTCGCAAACTCGGCCATCATCCCCGAACCACCCCCGGCATATACCCGTTGTCCATTTTCGAGCATGCCCACCCCGTCGACACCCATCACAACCGGCAACTGCCCATGGCTGGAATAGTGCGCGCCGCTGGCAACGCCTTTGTCGATATTTTTAACGGATGCGGCCTTCACCCGGATGAGTTGCTGCCCTTTTGACGGCGCCGGTTCCGGAAAGTCGCCATAAACCGGAGAAGCGCCAAATTGATTTAAAATCGCTGCTTTCATAGCTGTTGTCGTTTTGTTTTGTCATGCCAAAATTCGACAACCACGGGCGCCCCGGACGTTAACAAAAGATAAGAAATCCAGAAAGCTATATTTTTCCCTCGCGCATCAGCTTTTTGCGGATTCTGCTGAGCGAAACCGGTGTAATACCGAGGTAAGATGCTATATAATGCTGAGGAACGCGCTGAATGATGTGCGGACTTTCCCTCAAGAGCTGCACATACCGGTCAGCAGGTGAATGTTTGATGAATGAAATGCAATGCTTCATATAATGCAGCTGCCGCTCGAACAACATTTCTGAAAGGGCCGCGCTGTTGGCCGGATCGCTGTAAATATCACCAAAAACCTGATCAAGATCGTCTTTGTGGATCCAATGCAACACACACGGTTCCACGGTTTCGACTGTCACCGGGCTTGGTATCTGCCGCCGGAAGCTCTCGACGGAGGACACGCTTTCGTTCTCGAAAAAGAACTGGAATGTAGTGTCCATACCATCGTTATTGAACCAAACCCGCACACATCCCTTTTCGATCAGATACGCACGTTTCGAAATCTCCCCCTCCTGCAACAGAATTGTGCGGGCTGGCACTTCCAGCCGGTTGTAATAACATTGAAATTCCTCCCACTTGCTTTCGGGAAGGTTCAAAACGGCTCTATAGCTGTTAAACATCTATAACAAATCTTAATCTGCCCTATTTACGACAACCGCCGCATTCGGGTGATAAATACTTAAAGCAGTTGCTAAACACTCATTAACATGACCACAGAAACAAATCAATCCGCACTTGAAAAGCTTCTAGCTGATAGTCGGGAAGCGCTGAAAGGCTATTGTGAATACAAGGGCATCCAATATCCGATGGATCAATGGGTCACGATACTGAGTATTGCAAGAGATTCAATATCCCAAATACGCAAACCGTTGCTGCCTGGATTCAAAGGGGCATTATCCCGAAAGAGAATGTAGTGACCATTCCTGAATACAATAATATCAGGCTCATCAAAGCTGTCCCTTACCACAACGGCCGGCAGTTATCATCCAGACATCTTCACAAAGGCTCGTAAGTCAGCAGCACCACCCCGCTTTTGAATATGCGGCTGTCGGTCAGTTTCAGGTCGAGTTTGCGGGTCAGGCCCTGGAAGGATGGCGTGCCGCTTCCTAGTGCGACGGGATCGATCATGTATTGATATTCATCGATGAGGCCGGCTTCGGCGAGTTGGGCGATAATGCTGCCGCTGCCAAGAATGGTCATCACCCGGTCGGGATCGGATTTGAGCTCCCGGACGGCTTCCACGAGATCGCTTTGGATGATCGTGGTATTTTCCCAATCCACACTTTCCAATGTACTGGAGAAAACGATCTTCTCGGATTCATTCATGCCTTTGGCCACGTCGGGCATTTGTTCAAGCGCCATCGGCGTCGGCCAGAAACTGGCCATCATTTCGTAGGTAACCCTGCCAAAAAGCAAGGTAGCTTTGGCTTCCATGTTCTCGGATGCAAATCCGCTCTCTTCTTCGCCATGCCGGTGCCAACTAATGTCGTTATCCGGACCTTTGTAATAGCCGTTGAGTGTGATAAAATTGTAGGCAATAAGCTTTCCCATTATACATTGCTTTTGAGATGAAGGTTGTCAACGAAGTAAATTAACGACGCCTTTGTAACTCAAAAACGAACCATTATTCAATTCTACCCTGATTTTGTAAGGATAAATACCCGGCGAAGTCCTTTCTCCGTGGTAAGTCCCATCCCAGCCGGCGCGAGGGTCCGATGCTGCAAAATTAGATTTCCGGTAAATGACTTCTCCCCAGCGGTTATAAATGAACATTTCCCGGACTTGCTTCACGCACGAGTTGCCATACACATAGAAAACCTCGTTCAACTGGTCATTATTAGGTGAAAACGCATCCGGGATTTCAATGCCGCACGGTTTTACGTACACCTGCACCCGAGCCTGCCGCGTGCAAATTTGGTCGGGATCGGAAACTTCGAGCTGATATAATGTCGATTGCTGTGGCGACGCCCAGGGATCGGGGCAATCGGAACAAGATAACCCTGACTGGTCCCAATGATAGGCGTAGCTACCCGCAGGCTCAACCATAGGCTCCACATGCACACTATCACCCTGCGTGATCGAAAGCGTAGGCGTCACCGACAGCTCGATGCGCACAACTTCGAGGACGGTGGTCACTACGCTATCACAACCGGTTGCCTGTGGGATATTTTGAATATAAGTTCCGGGTTGCGTGTAGGTACTGTCGCCCACCGCAACCCGTTCGCCTTCACAAATCCGCAGGTTTTGGGTGAACTTTCCCACCGGGTTGACAGTCAATGTCAGCGTGACGGTGCTATCGCACACACTACTTTTGCTCACGTTCCTGACATAAACCCCGCTCGTTCTCAGCAAAGTGTCTCCCAACGCAAATACATTCCCGTCGCAAATCGCATTCGCGATCGTGGCAGTCTTCTTTTTAAAACTCACCGTAAAATCCAGGCCCAGCGCGCACGACTCGTCCAGACTTCCCCGTGGCACCATATCGACGTGGAATTGATCACCCACATTCGCTTTCACGCGGATCTGCTGCGAGGTTTCGCCATTGTTCCAGGTATACTTCCCAAATCCTTCGGGTGCCGCAAACGTCAGGTAACCGTCCTCGTCGGGGCAGTCGGAAACCTGTCTGATCTCCGATTTAAGACATTCTGCATCGAAATAGGCGTAGCCGAAATGCCTCATGCGCGTACAGCCATGCGCCGTGACCACAATGGTGATGGTTTTACCGATAAAATTCCGCAGATCGATGGCCCCTACCGTCCAATTCCGATATTGAATGTCGCCTACCGCCTGGAAGCCCTCCACGGTATTAGTGCCTTCGAGCTGAATGTCGTAACTGCTGCAAGGCAGCTCCTCGCCCTTGCTGTCGAATATGAGAATATTGAAACCAGGTTTCTGGAAAGGCTCGTGATTGGCTCGGCCATCGGCGCCCGTGTTTTGTAAAATCACCGCAAACTTGTATTGAAATAGCGTGTTATCGGCTGTGACAGTGTAGTTGGTATGAATACGGCTGAAATGCCCTCCCTCGTTCACATTCCCGATCCGCATGGAGCGCGTGCTGCCTGGTGCCACCATCGGGATCGACGGTATCTTCGGATCATTGCCATCGGAAATGCCCGTGATGTAGTGCTCGTTGTTGTGCGTGCCGCTCAGCTCGTTTTGAAAAACCGTCTCCTGATTTGCGTCGGTGACTGTGCCGTAGGTCATGATCCACCCATTGGCATTACCTTGTTCGAAACCGATATTGGCGCAATCTACCTGCGCGTAGGACGCTCTAAGGCACAGGCAAAATATGATGATTAAACGTAGAAAATGCTTCATAAGGGTCTGAGGTTCTTTGGAACGTTTTACGCCGGATGGAGCGTGGTCGTTGCGTAGAAACCCGTTCTTTTTACGCATACATGAAATTCCGAAAAAAGTAGGTTTTCTGTTACTTTATTCGGAATATTAAAAATTTACAGCATTATAATTCCATCGATATTAAAATCAGGTGTGACATAATTAAGACAAAAGAATAATCTACGCCGCGAGGAGAGCAATATCACCTCGTTTTGCCCGACGGGAGCAAGTTGTGGCTCAATTCCGCGTCGTCTATCCGCTACCGAAACGGTAGCGGAAGCGCAGGCTTCGGGGCGGTTGTCGTACGGCGCCAAAGTCGGTCCTTCGATCGAATACATGCAGGTCGACGGCAAAATTCTACCCATCGGTAGGCGGCCCGGGTCTGGCGTGTAGCACCGTAATGGTGATCAAACCCACAACCCTGCCCGACGGCATACCGGTTTACAATTCGATCAGCCATTATCCCAAAGCCGAAGAAATCGCATTCGGCGTCGGCAACCCGCCGCACACTATCATCGGTTAACCAATACTTTCCATTACAAGAATTTGTCGCTGAATGTGCTGTTCGACGGTAAGTTTGGAGCGGTGGGTTATAACAACTTAATGTGGTTCAAAGCGATGCCTTGCTCGGACGCGTATGGTGGGACAAAAAATAATTGTGGCAATATGATGAGGGTTCGGCATTCAAATGGCTGTCCTCATCATATACAACCCTGATGACAAAAGCATTGTAAATAAGCATTTAACTATCCTAAACCCTTTACCAATTATGAGAGTTTTCAGCTTTGCAGCTTGCCTGTTGTTGGGTCTGTTGTTCAATCCGGCTTGGTCGCAGACCAAGAAGTACAGCATTGTCATCAAAGGAGGGCACGTGATCGATCCCAAAAACAACATCGACGCCGTAATGGACGTGGCCGTAGAAGGCACACCGGGCGGCGAAGACGGTAAGATCGCGCTGGTTGCTAAAAATATCGACCCGTCACTTGCGGCCCAGGTGGTGGATGCCAAAGGCCTGTATGTGACGCCCGGCATTATCGACATCCACGTGCATTTCTTTTGGGGTACCGACCTGAAAGGGACTTACCGAAACGGCCCCAACGGCCTGCAAGCGGATGGCTTCACCTTTCGTTCGGGCGTGACTACCGTGGTAGATGCGGGTAGCTCAGGCTGGAAAACTTTCGAAACTTTCAAAAAGCAGACCATCGACCTCTCCAAAACGCGTGTTCTTGCAATGCTGAACATCGTTGGAGAGGGCATGGCCGGCGGCAAATTCGAGAACAGTCTTGAAGAAATGGATGCCAAAGCCACGGCAGAAATGGCCAAAAAGTATCCCAATGACATCGTCGGCGTAAAGCTGGCGCATTACGTGGGCCACGACTGGACTCCCACTGACCGCGCACTGGAGGCGGGGACACTCGCCAATATTCCTATTATGGTTGATTTCGGCAGTGCGAATCCCGTTTTGCCATTGGAGGAATTATACCTTAAAAAATTCCGGAAGGGCGATATCTACACCCATTGTTTTGGTGGTAACAGTAACAATAGCGGCCGAGGTCGGGAATCCATCGTCGATGTTTCGACCAACAAAGTGAAACCGTATACCATCGAAGCCCAAAAGCGCGGCGTGATCTTCGACGTCGGTTTTGGTGGATCAAGCTTCCTGCTCTCCCAAGGCCAGCCTGCCATCAAACAGGGTTTTTACCCAAACTCCATCAGCACCGACTTGCATACCAGCAGCATGAACAATGCGATGAAGGATATGAACAACATCATGTCGATGTTTCTCGCCATGGGTATGGATTTCAAAAGCGTGATCAAAGCCAGCACCTGGAACCCTGCACAGGAAATCCACCGTGAAGAGCTGGGTAACCTTTCAGTAGGGTCTCCGGCTGACATTGCCATTCTCAACCTACGCGATGGGAACTTCGGCTATTACGCCCGCGACGGCAAGATTACCGGCAAAAAACGGATCGAAACCGAAGCAACCATCCGTGCGGGCAGTATTGTGTACACGCTCAACGCACGTGTGGATCCCATTAATTTGCCCCGTCCCGAACGCCAGGGTGGCGGCCAGGGACAGCAAGGACAAGGCGGCCCGCCAAGATAGCGAATGACATTTAATAAAAAAGGAGTATTGCAAAGGCATTTTTGCATCTTTATGAAGTGTCTGTTGCTTTGTCGCCATTCGACTGCGCTCAGGGCGACAAAGCATGAACCAAAATACCATTTTTCTAAATACAGCCTTTCCCGGCAATACCCTTTTATCACCCAAACATCCAATTCCTAAACACCAATGAAACGCAGAGAACTTCTCAAAGACCTTTCTATGATTCCGCTTGCAGGGGGCGTTTTAAGCACATCGGCGGCATTCGCCGAGAGCAGCAAACCCAAATGGTTCCAGAAAGCCGCAGCCGCCGTGTCCGCACCCGGACCATTAAAAGCGGGACCGCAAATCTATCAGTCGATCGGTGTTGAGCCGATTATAAACTGCCGGGGAACATTTACGATTATCGGGGCATCCATTGAATTGCCGGAAGTTCGTCAGGCGATGGAATATGCCTGCCAGTACAATGTACAGATCGACGAACTTGCATTCGGCGTAGGTCAGCGCTTGTCCGAGATCACCGGATCTGAATGGGGCATGGTGTCATCGGGCTGTGCAGCCGGTATGAATGAGGTTACAGCGGGCATTGTCGCGGGTGGTAACCCCGAAAAACTGATCCGCATTCCCAACCTGGAAGGTTTCGAGAAAACCGAGGTTATCATCCCAAGATCTTCCCGCAACGTGTATGACCACGCGATCCGCAATGTGGGCGTAAAGATTATTACCGTCGAAACGATCGAAGAACTGAAAAAGGCGATCACTCCCCGCACAGCGATGATCTATATGATGCCGGGCGATGAGCCGTGGACTGTAAAAGCCGTAGCAGATATCGCCAAACCCGCTGGTGTACCCGTGTTGGTGGACGCCGCCGCGGAGCGTTTGACGATCCCCAATATCCACCTTCAGGCCGGTGCATCTGTGGTGGCTTACAGTGGTGGTAAAGTAATTCGCGGGCCGCAATGTGCTGGCCTCATGCTGGGCAGCAAGGACGTCCTGATGTCGGCATGGCAGGCCAGCGCACCGCACCACGGGCCTTGCCGTAACAACAAGGTAGGCCGTGAAGAAATGGTGGGAATGCTCGCCGCCGTAGAAGCCTGGGCAACCCGCGACCATAAAGCGGAAATGAAAATGTGGGTTTCTTGGCTCGACACGATCTCCAAAAAATTGAATAGCGTACCAAGCGCAAAACTGGAAATCAGGGAACCGAAAGAAGGTGCGCTCGACAATGCAACACCGACCCTGACGATTACCTGGGACCCTACCAAACTCAACATTACCGGACAGGAAGTAGCCGATGAACTGCAAACTACCAAGCCACGCGTGGCGGTAGGGACCGGCTTCCGGAGAGGACAGGAGGCACAATCAGGCCCTCCTACCACCTCCATTACGGTGGCTGCTTATATGATGGGACCTGGCAACGACAAAATCGTGGCAGACCGCATTTTTGAAGTCCTTACACGCAAGCGCAGCGCGCCTAAGGCCGAAGCAGTGATGAAAGCGCCTGCCGCCGAAATCGCCGGCCGCTGGGATGTGAGCATCGATTTTTACACCAGCACCAGCAAGCATTCCTTCATTATCGAGCGCCAGGACGGCAACTACCTTTACGGAACGCACAAGGGCGAGTTTGCAACGCGCGAACTGTTTGGCAACATCGACGGCGATGAAGTACGTTTCCAGAGCCGTTACAGCGTGCCGGGTGATAATGTAGTGATGACATTTTACGGAAAGCTCGCTGCCAACACCATTACCGGCGAAATCGACATGGTGGAATACGTGAATGCAAAATTCACCGCCAAACGCGCCACCTTCCCGAACAACCGCCAGCGGATCAACATCCCCGCCGGACGCCCGCTCTCGACTTAGGACAGTTTTGACACAATGGATTTGACATAATCGGTAATTAACATAAAAAGCCATGGATCATGCCATGGCTTTTATGCTAATTACTAAATCTAAAAATTTTAATATCGTGAAGCCCGTCATCGACACGGCTGAACAGTCTGATCTTCCGCGCGGTAACCCGCATTCGGAGCCGTGAAACTACGACCAAAACGCACAAAAGTGAAGATTTTTTAATAATAGCGTTGATTTTTCCGCAAAAAAATAGGGGTGTAGCTCTTGCACCGTATCATTTAAATACTACTTTTGCATCACGATTGACGGCCAGGTGGTGGAATTGGTAGACACGCTACTTTGAGGGGGTAGTGCCTTCGGGTATAGGAGTTCGACTCTCCTTCTGGTCACATTGTATAAAGTGCGTTTGGTACACCAGACGCATTTTTTTGTGCCTGATCCCACCAACCTCTCTCCCGAAATGGTCCGACTTTTGCTATATTTACATAAAGCGCTTAACCTCGACACTTTGTAAACATAGCATTGCATTTGGTTCTCAAAAGGCCGATTGGGATGGCGTGTCACAACCGAACTAATGGCAATGATAGAAATTGCAAGAATCGCGGCACTCATGAAAGCACACCACTTGAATACCAGCGAACTAGCTGAGATTGTGCGCCTATCCCCATCCAAAATATCAAAGGTCCTTTCAGGAGATCAAAAATTCACCTCCGACGCCTTGGGAATTCTTATCAAGGAGCTGGGCATTCATCCCAACTGGCTTTTTGGCTATGAAGGTGAACCGCAAACGGTTATGTACATGAAAGATCTCGTCCATAAAAGCGAAGTCGAGAAGCTGGAAGCCAGAATCAGGGAACTGAAAGATGAGCTCGGGGAAGTTTACAAGCAACTGGCGCAGGAAAGAAGGGTTAAGTAGGCATTTCCCATTATCCTGTTGCATTCTACAAATGAGGCGACTATCTTTACAAACGTTTGAATAACCCCGAAAATCAAGAAAGTTTTGAATTACACCCCCTGCATGAAGTTTACTTTCCTGCTTGGTGTGGTCGGTTTGCTGGTAGCTGGCAAGGGTGAGTGTATGGCCCAATGCAAGGAAACAATCAGCCCGTCCAATCACAAGAAAGTACATTATCACAAAATCCAGCTCGCGGACAAAAAGGAGTATCTGACGCTTTCGCGTACAGGCGAGGAGATGGTTTTGAGCTATCATAACGAACGCATCGGGCTGGTGTTCTATTCCGAAATGTTCACAGAAATACGCTTTTGGACGCCGCAGGGCAAGTTTTCGCTTTACTCCACGGCCAACGACCGTAGTAATTGGCAACGGATCTTCATCCTGGCTTCACCAGTAACGCGGAAGGAGCTCGACAAAATGAAAACCACAACAAAAATTGAAGTTCTGCTGACCGAGGACACCAAAGTGTTCAGTGTTGATGCCCAGAAAAATGCGCTGCTGAACAAGGCGATCGCCTGCATGCACTAAGTCACCCACCCTTACACATAAAACAATTCCTTGTTAAGCAGGGACACGATGTGATTAAAGTCCTCGGGATTGGAGGCGAAATCCATGTTGTTCACGTCTATTTCCAAAATCTTGCCGTCCTCATAATTGCGGACAAAATCTTCGTAGTAATTATTGAGGCTAGTAAGATAGTCTGTTGAAATGTCGGCTTCAAAGTCACGTCCGCGTTTTCTGATCTGTGAAACCAGCTTGGGAATATCGGCTTTGAGGTAAATCAGAATGTCGGGCTGCGATACCGTGCGGATAATGGATTCGAATAGCAGCAGGTACGTTTTGTAATCGCGCTCGACGAGCACGCCTGACTCGTAAAGGTTTCTTGCAAAAATATAGGCATCCTCGTAAATGGTACGGTCCTGAACAATGGTAGAATAGGTCGTTTCCCGGATCGTCTGGACCTGTGCGAAACGGCTGTTGAGGAAGTATACTTGCAAATTGAACGCCCATCGTTCCATATCCTGGTAAAAATCAGCCAGATAGGGATTTCCTTCCACGGCCTCATACATGACTTCCCATTTGAAATAGTCACCCAGCATTTGGGTTAGTGTGGTTTTGCCGGCGCCGATGTTACCGATGATAGCGATGTGCATAAGGAATCAGGATGGTTGAGTTGAGGAACGAGTGCTTACAAAAATATGTATTTCAACGAATAAGCGGTCAGTTGCAAAACTGATTTTTGGCATTTTCTTAAAACTTGCATTATTCGTATATTTGCCGCTGATTTGGTGAAAGGAGCAGCGTTCCGGCGCCCGGCGCATTACATTGTCCTTTTCTCTTCGGATTTAATTAATTGATGATCAATGAAGCCTTACAGGGTTATCCTATATTATTATTACACACCCATCGCCGATCCCGACAGCTATCGCGATGAGCATCATCTCTTTTGCGTTGAAAATAACCTCCTGGGCCGCATCATCATCGCCCCGGAAGGCCTGAACGGCACGGTTTCGGGTACGCCTGAGCAATGCGAGGCCTATATGAATTACGTGCGTTCCGACGCCCGCTTTGCAGGTGTTCAATTTAAAGTGGAAGAGCACGACAGCGTTGCATTTCAGAAGCTGCATGTCCGCGTGAAGGATGAGATCGTGAACTCGGACCTACCCGTAAACCCGCTCGTGCGTACCGGCAAACACCTTGAACCGGCGGATTTCAAGGCCATGCTGAAAGACCCGGATGTGGTGCTGGTAGACATGCGTTCGGATTACGAACATGAGGTTGGCAAGTTCAAGGGTGCGATCACATTCGATATGCATAACCTGCGCGAGTTGCCCGACCACGTGCATGAGATCTCTCATTTGAAAGACAAAAAGGTGGTTACCTATTGCACCGGCGGCATTAAATGCGAGAAAGCCAGCGCTTACCTGCTGGATCAGGGCTTTACGGATGTTTATCAATTGCATGGCGGCATTATACGCTACGGACTGGAAGAAGGCGGCGAGGATTTCGATGGTAAATGCTATGTATTCGACAACCGCATTACCGTCGATGTCAATAGTGTAAACCCGACGGTGATCTCCAAATGCCATATTTGCGAAGAACCTTGCGACCGTATGGTGAATTGCGCCAACGCCGAATGCAACAATCACGTTCCCATTTGCGAGAACTGCGGATGGGAAATGGAAGGAACCTGTTCAGCTGAATGCAAGGCGCATCCCGGCAAACGCACTTATGACGGTACCGGCTACTATGTCGTCAACAGCAACAATTACCACCCGAGCCAGGGATTGAAAAGCCAGAAAAAGAATATCAGGAAAATGAAATTGGCATTGAAAACTGAATCGGCTTAGCCGGTTCAGTTCAATATTTTTTCGAGGATGTAATCGTTCATCCAGTAAGGCCCAATGGGAATATCCTGTTCGTCTACTACCTGGAAACCCATTTTTTCGTAGAAACTCCTGGCCTTGTTGTAGCGGTTCACGTTCAGCAAAAGCTCTGTTCCTCCCACCGACTTCACATAATTTTCAGTCTCGTGCAAAAGGTATTTACCCGCGCCTGTGCCTTGCGTCGCGGGGAGGACATATATTTTATGTAATTTAAACTTTCCGGGCTTTTCCTCAGATACGGCGGAAAACCCGACGGGCACGCCATCGCTCGTCAGGATCAGGAAATGCTGGCCGTCTTGCATTTGTTCTGTCAGGGAGCCAGACGAATATATTTTTTCGAACATATAATCGATCTGTTCCTTGCTAAGGATGTCACGGTAAGTGGGTTCCCATGTATTTTCCTGGATTGTAATAATAGTTGGTATATCCTCAACGGAGGCATGCATTGTTGCGAATGAAGGCATATTGCTTAAATTTGGCAGCTTGAAAAGCGCAAGTAAATATTTATTCACATAAAAACCTTGTTACTTCATCGGCAGAACGACGGCAGGAAAGCGTAAAGGCACCCGATAAGTAGAAATATATGAAACCCCTCATTTTAGTTACAAATGACGACGGAATAACGTCAAAAGGAATCCGGACACTCGTTGAAATCATGCAAACATTAGGCGAGGTAATCGTGGTCGCGCCCAACAGCCCGCAATCCGGGATGGGACATGCTATTACGATCGGTGAACCACTTCGACTGTATTCCACCCATATTTTTGAGGATGTAACAGAATACGAATGCTCGGGGACTCCCGCCGACTGTGTGAAGCTGGCTAAAAACTATGTGTTGCAGGACCGCAAGCCCGACCTTGTCGTGAGCGGCATCAACCACGGCAGCAACAGTTCTATCAGTGTATTGTACTCCGGCACCATGTCGGCGGCCATTGAAGCGGCAATAGAAGGTATTCCGGCGATCGGTTTTTCGCTTTGTGATTTCAGGGAGGATGCGGATTTCAGTCATGGCATACCCTTTATCAAATCGATTACAGAAGCTGCATTAAAGAACGGTATTCCAAACGGCATTGCATTGAATGTAAACATTCCTGCCAAATCGGATTTACCACTCAAAGGAGTAAAAGTTTGCCGTCAGGCACATGCCAAATGGCAGGAGAAATTTGATTACCGTGTCGACCCTAATGGTCGCGGCTACCTTTGGATGGCCGGGGAGTTTATCAATTTCGATACTGAAAAAGAAGATACCGATGTCTGGGCACTGGATAATAACTATATCTCGGTGGTGCCATGTCAATATGATCTGACAGAGTATGAAGCATTGAAAAAGCTATCGACCTGGGATTTGTAATTTAACAACAGCTATGGCATTAGTAGGCAGTTTATTAAAGAAAGGCATTCATTTCAGCAACATCGTTGCCAACCGCCGCAAGGCAAGTTTACACCAGCAGCAAAAGAAAACCCTGGCCAAACTTCTGGCCAAGGCCAGATATACCGAGTTCGGCGAGAAATATAATTTCGACGAACTGCTTTCCTCGATTCTCTTCGGCGAAAAAGGGGCATTCTATGACCTCTACAAGCGTACCGTACCAGTCTACGATTACAACAAGATATTCAACGAGTGGTGGCACAAATCGCTCGAAGGCGAGAAAGACGTTTGCTGGCCTGGAACAATCAAATACTATGCATTGAGCTCCGGTACCTCAGAATCTGCTTCAAAACAGATTCCGGTCACGAAGGCGATGACCAAGGCCATTCAGAAGACGAGTATCCGTCAGATCCTTTCGTTAGGCCATTACAAAGACCTCCCGCCGGATCTGTACGAAAAAGGCTTCCTGATGCTCAGCGGCAGTACCAACCTCAACCCGCACGATACCGGAAGCCTGGCAGGTGATTTGAGCGGTATACAAATCCAGCAGATCCCGCGTTGGTTCCGGCCCTATTACAAGCCCGGCCAAAAAATTGCAGCCCAGCGTGACTGGGGTTTGAAGCTGGAAGAGATTACCCGCGTTGCGAGCGAATGGGACATTGGTTTCGTAGTGGGTGTGCCGGCCTGGATTCAGTTGCTGTTTGAAAAAATCATTGCACATTATAAAGTAGACAACATTCACGACATATGGCCGAATTTGCAGGTCTTTGCGCATGGAGGCGTTTCTTTTGAGCCTTACCGTAAAGGTTTCGAGAAGCTGCTGGGCAAGCCGATGCATTACATCAACACGTACCTGGCTTCCGAAGGCTTCATCGCCTATCAGACGCGGCCCGGCGCGGAGGGAATGGAGCTGGTTTGTGATAATGGCATATTTTTCGAATTTATTCCATTCACGCCGAAAAATTTCGATGCCGACGGCACTATGCTAGAAAATCCCGAAACGATGATGATCGATCAGGTGGAGGAAGGAAAAGAATATGCATTGCTACTCTCGACCTGCTCGGGCGCCTGGCGTTATTTGATCGGTGACACGCTAAAATTTGTCGACAAAACGCGCGGTGAAATCGTGATCACCGGCCGCACCAAGCATTACCTGAGCCTTTGCGGCGAGCACCTTTCGGTGGATAATATGAATAAGGCCATCGACCTGGTTTCTCGGGAAATGGGTATTTCGGTGAAAGAATTTACCGTTTGCGGCATCGAGCACGGCAGCTTATTCGCCCATGATTGGTATGTGGGTGTGGAAGAATCCGATGTAGATACACAAGTGCTTAGAGAAAAACTCGATGCCAAACTCGCTGAGCTGAACGACGACTACGCCGTTGAGCGCAGGCATGCATTAAAAGAAGTTTTTGTAACCGTATTGCCCAACCAGGCATTCTACGACTGGATGGAATCCAAAGGAAAGCTCGGCGGACAAAATAAATTTCCGCGTGTTTTCAAAAAAGACCTGATTAGCGACTGGAAGAGTTTCCTAAAGGCCGAGGGGTACATCAAGGGATAACTCCTATTTTAAAAAATTGGTATAAGCAATCTGACAGGCGATGAGAATAAAAACCACGCCTGTCACTTTGTTAAACAGGGTCACCACTTTGGGTGTAAAAATACGTTTCAAGCGGTGTGCAAATACCGCAATGGCACTCTCTACCAAAAATACTGCAATCACGCTCGCCGAGAAGAATAGTAACACCTGGTTCAGGTTGTAATGCAAATTCGTGCGAATGTAGGAAGCGATGGTCACCCAGCTAATGAAATTCACCGGATTAAGGCCATTGAGCAAAAAACCAGTCGTGAAATAGTACAGAAAGTTTCCAAAACGTGTCTGCGGTTCGGCGATCTGGGGTTGGCCTTTAATGATGTTGCTTAAACCTAATGCAATCAGGAAAATAACACCCGCGCCAGCCATCCATTTCTGGAAGTTTGGTATATCAGGCAATAATGCCGTTCCGAAAATGGCGAAGAAAACGAAGATAATGTCGCATACAAACACGCCCAGAGCGATTTTAATACCGGTGCGGTACCCATTATCGACGCTGTTTTGGACTAGTGAAAAGAAGACAGTCCCGAAAGTAAGGCATAATGCTACACCTGTCAGCGTCCCGTAAAACAATGCTTGCAGCATATCAGATACCTTTCAGTCTGGCAGTCATTAAAATGGCAGCTACCGAAAGCGAATCGGTGATTTCGGACCGCATGACCATTTCTACTGCTTCTTTTAAAGGCAATTTCCATACCTGTAACTCCTCGGTTTCTTCCGGCTCGGCCTGGTCCTGAATGAGATCTTCGGCAATGTAGAGAAACCCTTCCTCGTTGGTAGCTGAATTGGATGTGTGAATGCGGGCAAGTTTGGTCCATTTGGCTGCGACAAGGCCGGTCTCCTCTTTCAATTCGCGTTTGGCGCCTTCGAGCGGATCGACGCCCAGGACCCCGCCACCTTCCGGGATCTCCCAGGAATATTCGTCGATGGCGTAACGAAATTGGCCCACGAGATAAATGTTGTCGTCGTTGTCCACCGGGATCACCCCTATTGCCTGGTTTTTGAATTTGACCAAACCGTAAATGCCTTTGTTACCCGACGGGTTAATCACGTCACGGTGACTGAGTTCCAGCCAGGCATTCTCATAAACGGTTTCAGACGTTAGTGTTTTCCAATTATTTTCAGTGGATATAACCCGCATTTTCTTAGTATTTTTGACACCTCATTGACAAATCTCAAATGCAAATAAACCAAAATAAGCTTAAACAACGTCTTATCATGCTGTCTTTTGTAGCCAGCATCCTGTTGACGGGATTGAAGTTTTTTGCATTCTATCTTACTTCCTCCAACGCTATTCTCAGCGATGCGCTCGAATCGATTATCAATGTAATCGCCAGCGGTTTTGCTTTCTACAGCGTCTATCTTTCGTCTCAACCCAAAGACCGGAACCATCCTTATGGCCATGGCAAAGTCGAGTTTTTCTCGGCTGGTTTCGAGGGGGCGTTAATTATCATCGCATCGATATTCATTGTCGTGGAAGCGGTCAAAAGGCTGATGGAACCGGCTCCGATCCAGAATCTCGCGGCAGGTTCCGGCTTCATTCTTTTTACGATCTTTGTAAACACTGCTATTGGTTACAAATTGCTTACGGAAGGCCGCCGGGTCAATTCGCTGGCGCTGGTCGCCGATGGGCGACATTTAATGTCCGACAGCATCAGCAGCGTCGTTTTGATTTTAAGTGTTGGATTGATCATGTTAACCGGCTATACCTGGATTGATAGCGTCGCTTCGCTCCTATTCGGTGTTTTTCTGGCTTACAGCGGCTCCCATCTCGTGAGCAAATCGGTAGCCGGGCTGATGGACGCCACTGATGAAGCGCTGTTGGAAAAGGTGATCCAGGTTTTGAATGAAAATAAAAAGGATGAATGGATCGACGTGCATAACCTGCGCGTGCAGCAATACGGTTCCGATCTGCATATCGACTGCCATTTGACATTACCTTACTATTGGGAGCTGCAAAAAGTACACGAAACAATCCACGATTTCGAGAACATCCTCAAAGGCTCCCAACCGGGCGAAACGGAAATTTTCGTGCACGCCGATCCATGCGTGTACCAATGTTGCTACTTTTGCAGGATCGACAATTGTCCCGTGCGCCAGCATACTTTCGTACAGGACATCGAATGGGACGCAGCCAAGCTTACCAAAAACGAGAAGCTGTACCGCGAAGCCAGAATTAATATTCAGGAATAATAATCAAATCTAAATTCTAACCAATCATGGACTTTTCCCGTCGCGATTTCCTTAAACAAGCCGGTGCTACTGCGCTTGCTGCCACTGCATTCTCAGACCTGTTTGCCGAACCGGCAGCCAAAAAACTCTGGTTTGACATATCTTTGGCCGAATGGTCGCTGCACAAGGCCCTTTTCGCGAAAAAACTGACCAACCTCGATTTTCCTGAGCTGGCTAAAAAAGAGTTCGGTATCTCGATCGTAGAATACGTAAACCAGTTCTTTAAAGACAAAGCAGAAGACAAAACATACCTGGCCGAGTTACTGAAAAGAGCAAAAGACAATGGCGTAAGCAACCACCTGATCATGATCGACGGAGAAGGTGGCCTGGGCGAGCTGGACGCTGCGGTACGTAACAAAGCGGTTGAAAACCATTACAAATGGGTGGAAGCGGCGAAATATTTGGGTTGTAAAACCATCCGTGTGAATGCATTCGGAAAAGGTTCAGACGAAGAAATCGCAAAAGCTGCGGTAGATGGTCTGGGTAAGCTGGGTGAGTTTGCGGCGAAAACTGGCATCAATGTGATCGTTGAAAACCATGGTGGTTCGTCTTCGAACGGCAAATGGTTGTCGGGTGTGATGAAGCAGGTGAACCTGAAAAATGTGGGTACTCTTCCTGATTTTGGCAACTTCTGTATCAAACGTTCTGCGACCGGCTGCGAGGAGTCGTATGACCGTTACCAGGGAACGCAGGAGCTGCTGCCTTTCGCAAAAGGCGTGAGTGCGAAAACTTATGATTTCGATGAGAAAGGTAACTGCATTGAGACTGATTATACTAAAATCCTGAAAATCGTAAAAGCGAGCGGTTTCAAAGGTATTGCGGGTATTGAATATGAAGGAAGCAAACTTTCGGAATATGAGGGCATTAAGGCTACAAAGGCACTGTTAGAGCGTGTGGGGCCGACTGTTTAATATTTTCGATCCGATATAACTAACAACGCCTGACAAGATTTTTGTCAGGCATTGTTAGTTTATAGTCAGCTGTTTTGATGAAAATCTTAGATGTGGTTTTTAAAAGTTGTATGGAGTTTGCAGCGTGTTAGGCGTAGTCTGTGACTACGTCCAAGTGACGTCGGTCTCCGACTACTCCTAACTCCCTACTACATTCCCAAATAGCTCAAAAATTCCTTTTTCGTGGTCTCTTCCTCAAACTTACCGCCATAGTACGCCGTTACGGTCGAGCTACCGGAGTCGCGTATCCCGCGTGACTGGACGCACATGTGCTGTGCGTCGATTACCACGGCAATATCCTCAGTTTGCAATGCTTGTTTCAATTCATTGGCAATCTGCACGGTAAGTCGCTCCTGCACTTGCGGACGTTTGGAATAATACTCCACAATCCGGTTCAGTTTCGACAGACCAATCACTTTTCCGCTGGAAATATAAGCGACGTGTGCCTTGCCGTAAATGGGTACAAAATGATGTTCGCAGTTGGAGAATACTGAAATATCTTTTTCTACGAGCATTTGGTTGTACTTATATTTATTATCAAAAAGTGCAATCGCAGGCTTGTTCTTGGGATCCAGGCCGCTGAAAACCTCCTTAATATACATTTTCGCAACGCGCTTGGGTGTCCCTTTCAGACTATCATCTGTCATATCCAGACCCATAATCTCCATGATATGACGGAAATGCTTCTCGATAAGCTCCATTTTGAGCTCGTCTTCCATGGCAAAGGCGTCCTTGCGGAGAGGAGTTTCTATACCTGAAAACAAATGGTCGTCACCAACCTCTTCGATGTCCAAAGCTTCACTGGACTGGATACTCGACAAAATTCCGTTCTGTTTCATACAATCTGATCTTCAGGTCCAGGCCTGAATCAATTTTGGGTCTTAAAATTGAATAAATGACGATCGCAATGTTTTCTGCGGTCGGATTAAGGGCTTTGAATTCTTCAACGTCGAGATTCAGGTTCCGGTGATCAAACCGGTCGATGACTGATTCCTTCAATATGGCGCTCAGGACTTTCATATCCATCACATAGCCTGTTTTCGGGTCCAGAGGGCCTGTAACTTGCACAATCAGCTCGTAATTATGTCCGTGAAAGCTGGGATTGTTGCATTTCCCAAAAACCTCCTCGTTCCTTTCCTCCGACCATTCCGGATTGTGAAGACGATGGGCCGCATTAAAGTGCTCCTTACGGAACACTGCCACCTTTTGCACCATATTTTAAACCACTTAAATTTTAATTTGCCTCAGGTGTCGTTACAAAGTTTGTGTCCAACACACCTAACGGTTCGAGCTTGCTGTGAATCGCTCTCAGGAGTCTCTTGCTTTGGGTAAACGCTGGAAGCTAGCAAATTGTTCAACAGGATGCTATTTCATGTTTCTTCAAAGCACTCGTTCTGTCATTTTTAATTAATAAAAAAATTTAAAAATCTGGCTTTTGCGTGTAAATTGCAACCCGGAAGTCCCGAAGACCAAATAATCTTCTACATTCTGACTTGATGAGTTTTATCAGATTCCGAAATTGGGTTCTGTGAAAAGATTCGATCTGCAATGACTTTCCCATGAGGTTCCAGACAATATGTGCGGAAATCGCAGACAAATCTATGAGGCTCTGGCCTGAATGATGAATATTGAGTATTATAACAACCAAATATAACCAACACCATAACCCGACAACCTAATCCAATTCGACTTAAATGAGCAAAAAGAACAATTACCTGGGTCCCCTCTTCATTATCGGCATTCTTTTCTTTGTGATGGGTTTCGTCACATGGGTCAACGGAACACTGATCACCTTCTTCAAAAAAGCATTTTCACTCGATAACACCAGTTCTTACCTGGTAACCTTCGCTTTTTTCATCTCCTACACGGTCATGGCCATCCCTTGCTCGATGGTTCTGAAAAAGACAGGTTTTAAAAATGGTATGTCGCTCGCTCTCGGCGTGATGGCAATAGGAACTCTGATATTCATCCCGGCAGCGGAAATGGCTTCTTATCCGTTGTTTCTGGTAGGCTTGTTCACGATCGGTATCGGTCTTACCGTACTCCAAACGGCTTCCAATCCTTATGCTACCATCCTCGGCCCGCGCGAAAGTGCCGCGCAACGGATCAGTATCATGGGTATCGCCAACAAATCGGCCGGTATTTTCAGCCAGATTATTTTTGGTAAACTGCTTCTTGCAGGTGCATCTACTGGCGATCCGAAGTCGGAGCTCGACAAAGTGGCTATGCCATACCTGGTGCTGACAGCGGTGCTGGTGGTATTGGCACTTGTTATCAGGATGTCGAAAGGTTTGGTAGAAGTGAGCGAGGAAGAAGAAGAAGCGCCTTCTGTTGCAAATCAGGTGATCGTTCAAAAAACCAGCGTTTTACAATTCCCCAACCTTGTTCTCGGGGTGCTGGCGTTGTTCTGCTACGTTGGTGCGGAAGTGATTGCGGGTGATACGATTATCAGCTACGGCATTTCGCTGGGCTTTCCCGAGGAAGAAGCAAGGCTTTTCGGTACCTACACGCTATATGGTATGATGACTGGCTATTTGCTCGGTATCGTATTGATTCCCAAATATGTATCACAACAGGCATATCTCAAATTCTCTGCCATTCTCGGTCTGATTGTGACGGTTGTCGCTATCAACTCTACCGGTTTCACCTCCGTCATTTGTATCGCGATCCTTGGTTTTGCCAACGCGGTGATCTGGCCTGCATTGTGGCCTTTGGCTCTGAGCGGCTTGGGTAAATTCACAAAAATTGCCTCAGCACTGCTTGTAATGGGTATTTCCGGTGGCGCCGTACTACCTTTGATATATGGAAGCATCGCCGACTCGATCGGAAGTACGCAGAAAGCTTACTGGATTTTGGTTCCACTTTACATTTACATGCTGTATTTCGGCTTTGCAGGCCACAAAAAGAAAAGCTGGTAGTTCATGAGGATTTCGACTCCCGGCCGCATTTGCCTTTTCGGGGAACACCAGGATTACCTGGGGCTCCCCGTTATCGCGGCGGCCATATCACGAAGGATTAGCGTCGAAGGCGCTCATCGTGATGACAATAAAATAAACCTAAACCTCCCCGATCTGGGCTCGAAAGAAGAATTTTCGCTCGATACAACTTTCCCATACGTCAAGCAGCGCGACTATTTCCGGAGCACGATCAATGTTGTCAAAAGAAAGGGATTAACATTCTCAAAAGGCTTCGAGGTAACGATCCACGGCAATATTCCGATCAATTCGGGAACATCCAGCTCCTCGGCGCTGATCGTTTCCTGGGCACATTTCCTGGACAAGCTGAGCGATAATCCGCTCAATTTTTCCAAAAAAGAACTAGGAGAAATCGCCAACGCGGCCGAAGTGCTCGAATTCGGCGAGCCGGGCGGGATGATGGACAACTATTCTACCGCGATCGGAAATGTCATCTACCTCGAATCGACGCCCGTCATTAAAGTGGAGGCGTTGACGCCCAAGCTGGGAACATTCGTTCTCGGCGATTCGCTGGAACCGAAGGATACGTTGGGCATTATAGCCCGTTGCCGTTATGGAATGGAAGAGGTCATCAAAATCGTCACAGATCGCGATCCTTCGTTTTCCATTTTCACGACACCGGTCGAAAAATTGACCGACTACAAGTCGTTTCTGTCGACTGACCAGCTAGGCCTGCTCAAAGCAAATATCGAAGACCGGGACATTCTCGTCGAGGGCAAAGCACTTTTGATCGCCAGCGCGGAAAACCACATCAGTCAGAACTTCGACAAACATTTCGGAAGCCTGCTCTATAAACACTACGAAAACCTTCGCGACCATAAGCGCACTTCCACCCCCAAAATCGAACGTATGATGAATGCAGCGCTAAATGCGGGTGCATTGGGCGGGAAAATCAACGGCTCGGGCGGAGGCGGTTGCATGTTCGTCTATGCTCCTACGCATGCGGAGGAAGTGGCCGAAGCCATCGAGCGAGAAGGTGGAAAGAGTTATATCATTACAGTAGACGAAGGCACCCGGATCGAAGGATAATAGATCGATCCGGGTGCTTTATCACCTTGTCACTCAACCAGCACCCGTTTCGTTTCCACCGTACCGTCTGCGAAAGTAGCTTTCAATAAATACGTCCCTTTTAAACCCGCTTTCAACTTAATTGCTGTCATATTTCCCTCAGCGTCAGGCAAATAATTCTCCACAATCCGCTGCCGCTCGTCAAGCAGGTTCAACTTGACCATTTTGTTGGCAGCATTATCCAGATTAACCGCGCGGATATCACCCCCAACTTCAGCGGATATGGAAATGACGCCTTCATCCCGAACGGGATTTGGATACACCTGCATTTTGGCACCATTTAGCTTAAAGAATGTGAACGAATACCGTGGTGTTCCACAGAGACTGATGGAAAGACCTCCATTGTTAGTAGGGCCATTGAATGTAAAATTCACCACTCCTGAATTCTGATTATTAATGATGGTACTTCCTGCTGTGGGGCTGAAAGTTGGGCCGGTATCCGGGTCGAGTCCCCAGAAAATTTGCATATTATGCGCACCCCAGGTTGTCGTTTGAAAGCTGCCGGAGATCAGCTTGCCATCCAGATAAACGCTTGTCAGCGGTGGTGCGTAGTTACAGGTCCAGTAAGTGGAAGGAAGTCCGTAGCCAGGTGGGACGTCGCCGGGATTATGCTTCACCAACGGTCCCGGGCCAAATTTTGAAATAAATTTACCTGCCTGGTAGGTTGTCACCGCCGAATGATCGCCCGTATACCGGACTCGCATTTTCCCCTGAGATCCACTGTAATTTCCCTGCACATAGCTAGGATTCCCACCTCCCACGTACGGGGTAACACCACCATCCGGCGCAAGAATTACGACCTGGTTACCACCGGTTGAGACATGCCAGGCATAACCATGGCAATTATATTGCCTCGAATAATTTCCGATAACTTCGCAACTTGGGCCATACAAGCCGTTCATAACAGAGATTTGTGCTGCTTGTAATTCTACATTGGTATTCGGTGAAGCATTAGGATACACGGTCACCGCGGCCGGAGGAAGTTGGACGCCATTTGGTGTGAAGACTTGCGCTTCCGAAACACCATTCCAAAAACAACACACAAGTATTATCGTAAAAATCTGTTTCATAGTTTAATATTTGAGAGTTGCCAATACGGCGGCGAGCTTTCTGTTATCCTGAAAATCCCTATAATCTATTCCCAATGAGTCAAATGGAACTCCCATGCAATTAAAGACATGGCCGATGGGCGTACAGTCCGTTGGATGTGAAATGCCCAGAAATTGTTGGCCGTCGTAGATATAAACAGCAACATAATGTCCCATCGGGTCCTGATGTAGTTTAAGTTCGTCCACGATCCACGGGACGGTCTCCAATGATTCCTTAGTAAAACAAGGCTGATCAATATTTTCAAGGCCGCCATCTTCGACGCACGCAGCCATTACGCTTAAAACAAACAAGGTTGTAATACCAAGCGTCCTCTGAATTTTCCTTCTATTCATGACTATTTAAGTTTTAGTAAAAGTTTGTCAATGCCTTTCTACGAACCGATCGAAATGAGCCAGCAGCGACGTAACAATGCTGCTATTAGTCACAATCAGCTTTTTTTCAAAGAGGTCAATGCCTTCTTTGCTCAGGATATCTTGTGGGATTTCATAGCCGAGGTTCTTGGCCAAACGATAAAAAACGAGTGCAGATGTCGCAAAGCTGGTGCCGCCGAAAAAGCCAGTCAAACGTGTTTTTACCAGCAGTTTGTCATGGATTTGCTTCAAATAGATCGTGCCCTCTTCTCCCGATATTTTGCTCAGAAGTTTCTGATCCGTCATCAGCAATTCCAGTCCAGTCCATTTTAGCGTATAATTTCCTATTTGAACGGAATCTCTCATCTGTTTGACTTTCGTAAAATCTTCGCGGGTATAAACCTCGGCAAGCGTTTCCACAGCGTCTTTTCGGGCAACAAATGCTTCATAACCGTTGAACCCCTCGAGCGAAAAACCCATCCCGTCAATCGGGCTGTCGTGAAGCACATAACTCCGAAAAAACGGATGCTCCATCGTGATCAGCAGCAATTCCTCCGTACTCAAAGTGTTGAGGTCAATTCCCGTGATCTGGCAGGCGTTCTGCCGCTCTTCCACGGACGTAAGTGCACTCCAGCATTCGGTGCCCGGCTTGCAGGGATAGTTCCACCGCAAGGTCTGCCCTGCTGCGCCGAATGAAAGTAAAGTGATGATTAAACAAAGACTGGCTTTCGTCATATAGCTCTGGTTTACATGGTTGATAATCATGCAGAATCTCACCCGACTGGGCGATTGGTAAACCGGAACATTGAGCTATTGAATTGCCGACACTTAGTAGCATCGGGCATTGCAAATATTTAACTTTTCAAATACAAAACATCACCATTCCGGCTTGAAAATACCATATTGAATGCCGATCCTTAGGCTGGAAGTCACCTCGTCACTCAACCAGCACCCGTTTTGTTTCCACCGTACCGTCTGCGAAAGTAGCTTTCAAAAAATACGTCCCTTTTAAACCCGCTTTCAACTTGATTGCTGTCATATTTCCCTCAGCGTCAGGTAAATAATTCTCCACAATCCGCTGCTGCTCGTCAAGCAGGTTCAACTTGACCATTTTATTGGCAGCATTATCCAGATTAACCGCGCGGATATCAACCTCAGCGGATACGGAAATGACACCTTCATCTTGAACAGGATTTGGATAAACCTGCATTTTAGCACCATTCAGCTTAAAGAATGTGAACGAATACCTTGGCGCTCCGCAATACGCAATCGAAAGACCGCCATTGTTCGAAGGACCCGAAAAGGTGAAGTTTACAACGCCTAGACCTTGATTATTAATGATGGTACTACCTGCCGTTGAACTAAAAACAGGCCCGGAATCCGGATCCAGCCCCGCGAAGATCTGCATATTGTGCGCACCCCATGTTGTAGTTTGGAAGCTGCCGGAGATTAGCTTGCCATCCAGGTAGACACTGGTCAGTGGCGGGGCATAGTTGCAGGCCCAGTAGCTAGCTGGGGTGCCATAACCAGGTATAACGTCATTAGCATTATGTTTTACTAGCGGTCCAGGGCCAAACTTTGAAATATACTTACCTGCTTCATATGTGGTGACCGCAGAGTGATCTCCTGAATATCGAACTCTAAGCTTGCCTTGCGTGCCATTGTAATTCGTCTGAAAATAGCTTGGATTTACTCCTGCAATATATGGCGTCACACCACTGTGCATTGGTTGATCTATACAAATTTGATTACCTCCGGTTGAAACATGCCAAGCATAGCCATGACAATTATACTGTCTCGAATAATTTGCCAAAATCACACAACTCGCGCCGTAAAATCCATTCTGAATATCGTTTTGCAGCGATTGCAGTTGCGGATTCGAAGTAGAACCTGCATTGGGATAAACAAACAAAGCGGAAACCGGTACCGCAACGCCATTTGGCGTGTTGACCTGCCCGTACGCACCTTGATTCATCATCGCGATAAGCGAGAGATACACAATAAACTGTTTCATAGGGTCAGTATTTACCTTCCAATAATATTGCGGTTAACTCCACATGATCGTAAAACTCGTTGTAATTGATATCCAGTTCGCCTATTTTCTTTCCAGCACAGTTAAATATATATGACATGGGTGAAGACAATGATGGATTCTCAAAAGCAAGAAAATCCTGACCGCGATAACGATATACAGCTACGCGTAATGCACCCTCCTTTGGCACCTGAAACCAAGCCAACTGATCTTTAATCCACGGAACAGTTTGAAGAGATTCTTTGGTGAAACAAGGTTCGCTGGCTTCATTCTCCTTTATTTCAGTCTGCGTGCAAGACGCGCCAAAAAATAAGACCGCTATTATCAGAATTGACAGCAGCTTGTTGACAGGAACGGTTTGACGTCCGTTTGTTTGGGTAGATGTTTTCATGATTCTGGTTTAATACACCTTAATGATTACGTACGTATTCTGCAAACTTATCCAGCAGCATTTCAACCTGTCTTATATCCGTCATTACTAATCTGTCTTGAAACGGCTTAATGCTCTCCGGTTTGAAATAGCTCTCTAATATTCCGAAACCTAATGATCGCATCAACTGGTAAAAGATGTAAGCGCTGGTTGCGTCCGAAATGCCTCCAAACACATCCCGATAATTCTGTTTAACGAGTAACTGCCGATGCCAACGTTTTAAGAAATCGATTTTCTCGTGTGACGACATCTGAGTCAAAAGTGCCTCGTCACTCATGATCAGCTCCAAGCCGATCCATTTGAGCGAGTATGCCCCCATTTCAGCGCTGTCTGGCATGGATTGGAGTTTGCTGAAATCTTCCCTGAAATAGACTTCGCGCAGTGCTTTCATGGCGTCAGGACGTCGTTTGAATTCCAGATATCCATTGAAATCCTCTAATGCAAAGCCCAATCCTTCGAGCGGACTGTCATGTGCGATGTAACTCCGAAAAAACGGATGCTCCATCGTGATCAACAGCAATTCCTCTGTACTCAAAGTGTTGAGTTCAATTCCCGTGATCTGGCAGGCGTTCTGCCGCTCTTCCACGGACGTAAGTGCATTCCAGCATTCGGTGCCTGGTTTGCAGGGATAATTCCATCGCAAGGTTTGCCCTGGCGCGCCGAATGAAAATAATGTGATGATTAAACATAGACCGGTTTTCTTCATATAGCTCTGGTTTACATGGTAGACAAATACATGCATCATCTCACCCGACTGGGCGATTGGGAAACCGGAACATTGAGCTATTGATGGCCGTTGCCGGATAGCAGCGGGCGTCACAAATATTTAACTTTTCAAATACAAAACATCACCATTCCGGCTTGATATGATCCTGCGGCTGGAATAGAGCGACGAACGGCAATTATGCAACGGATTTACACTTCAATAAGCGTCGGTTACAAAGCCTCAGACGTAAATTGGTAAAAATGCACCATTGGGATTCCAATTGTGTTTTAGTTTTAAGACCTTTGTCGATATGACCCATTCAATGACCGTGATCACACCTTCTGAACAAAAGACCAATATATACTGCCCCTCGCTGACCGCCTATGAACGGCGTCGGACGATCACTATCAACATCGGGGATCTGCCGATGGGCTCCGATTACCCGATCCGCGTGCAGTCCATGACGACCGTGGATACGATGGATACGCAGGGCTCGATCGATGAGGTAATCCGGATGGTAGAATCGGGCTGCGAGTATGTGCGCATTACCGCACCGAGTGTGAAGGAAGCTCAAAATCTTGAAAATATCCGTAATGGATTACGGAAGCTGGGCATTCAGGTGCCGCTGATCGCCGATATCCACTTTACACCCAATGCAGCCGAACTGGCTGCGCGCATCGTCGAAAAGGTACGCATTAATCCGGGTAATTATGCCGACCGCAAGCGTTTTGAAGTGATCGATTACACCGATGCCTCCTACGCCGCCGAGCTAGAAAGGATCAGGGACAAATTCATCCCGTTGGTCAGAATCTGTAAGGAATATGGCACTGCGATGCGCATTGGAACGAACCACGGTTCGCTTTCCGACCGCATTTTGAGCCGTTACGGTGATACACCGCTGGGTATGGTGGAGTCGGCGCTGGAATTCCTGCGGATTTGCGAAGAATTCAACTATTACAACATCGCATTGTCGATGAAATCCAGCAACACACAGGTGATGGTGGAAGCTTATCGTTTGCTTGTGCAACGGCTGGATGAGGAAGGTTTGAAACCTTACCCATTACATTTGGGTGTGACCGAGGCTGGTGAGGCGGAAGATGGCCGGATCAAATCGGCGGTCGGGATCGGTACATTGCTGGAAGATGGCTTGGGCGATACCGTCCGTGTTTCGCTGACTGAGGCGCCGGAGAAAGAAGCACCGGTCGCGCGCGCGCTGATCGAACGCTACACGTCACGTACGCAGCACGCACCTATCGAGCCGATCGACCATTGTCCCATTAATCCGTTTCAATACACCCGTCGCGACACGCGCGAAGTCTACAACATCGGCCATCTGAACGTACCGCGTGTGATTGCCGACTATTCGAATATCGCTATTCAGCAACTGGATGACCTCAAAAGCATCGGTCACTTCTTCCTGCCCGTGCCGGATAAATGGGCGATGAACGACCAGGGTGCTGATTTTATTTATACCGGAAAACAACCGGCACCTTTTATGTTACCGAATGGCTTGCGTGAGATTTTGGATCAACAGCAATGGCAAACGCACGCTGAAAGACACAATAAATTCCCGCTTTTTGATGTAGCAGAATGGAATGCAGCAACTGAAATTTCGCCTCAACTGAATTTTATCAAAGGCAATATACACACGTTCGACTTAGCATTCCTGGAACAGCTTTCCGGCAAAAACAACATTGTACTCGTACTGCAAACGGATAATGCGCACGCAATGCCCGAAATGCGCCGGTTCTTTTATAAACTAACCGAACTTCAGATCAAAGTGCCAGTCATTATTCAACGCGCATATCGAACGGATCTCGAAGATAAATTGACGCTATATTCCGCAACCGACATTGGCGGTTTGCTGGTGGATGGTTTTGGCGATGGAACGTTACTTTCGCCGACATTTGCGGCCGACGCACAACATGCCGACAAGCTGAAATCAGCCGCTTCCTATAACAGCATTGCATTCGGCATATTGCAGGCGGCGCGCACGCGGATGTCCAAAACGGAATATATATCCTGCCCTTCCTGCGGCCGCACGCTGTTCGATTTGCAGGAAACCACGGCGATGATCCGCAAGCATACTGAGCATTTGAAAGGCGTTAAAATAGGCATTATGGGCTGCATTGTGAACGGCCCGGGCGAAATGGCCGATGCCGATTATGGGTATGTAGGTATGGGCAAGGATAAAATAGCGCTGTACCGCGGACAAGAGGTGATCAAGCGGTCGGTACATTCGTCCAAAGCGGTGGAGGAACTGATCGAACTGATCCGGGAGGATGGCCGGTGGATTGAACCTGAGGAGCGTGAAATTTTGGTTTAAACAAATACAATGAAAAGATACTTTCAACTCGGCGAAGTGTTTTCCTACTTCTTTCGCGTTTTCAAAAAACGCGACCCGAACAACCCCGATTCCTTCAACCTGCGCATGATGCACGGGATCAATCGCATCTCGATCGTCATGTTTTTGATTTGTGTCATTGTCATGATCGTCAGAGCCTTAACACGATGAACCTCGAAACGCTGCGGGATTATTGCCTGAAATTGCCCGGTGTAACGGAAGAACTTCCTTTCGGGCCGGATACACTGGTTTTCAAAGTGATGGGGAAAGTTTTCCTGCTCACTCCGCTGGATACGGCTCAGCATTCCTTTAATGCCAAATGCGATCCTGAAAAGGCGGAAGAGTTAAGGGAGAAATATCCCGACGTGAAGCCCGGATATCACATGAACAAAAAGCATTGGAACACGGTATATGTGACGGGGAGCATTCCAAGCGAAGAATTGTTCAGCTGGGTAAAAGACTCTTATGATCTCATTGTGGCAGGTTTGCCGAAGAAAGTGCAGGAGGAGTTGAGAATTGTGAATGACTGAATGGGTGAATGAGTGAATGTCTGAATGAGTGAATGTCTGAATGTCCTCCTGAGCGCAGTCGAAGGAGCGCTTCGACTGCACTCCTGCGACTACGCTCAGGATGACAATTATTTCGCCGCCTTCATTTCCTCATCTAGCCGCTTGCTCAGTGTGTCGCAAACACCCTCGATCAAATCGGCCATACCGCGGTCGTTAGTAGCTGTCAACAGTGTATCAGCAATGCCGCTCATCAGCTCGATATAGAATCTTTTCATTTCAAAAACCTCCATATCTTTAGTCCAAAGGTCGATTTTCAGTGTGCCGCGGTGGTAATGGTCCCAAACGCCGATGGCGATTGCGCGCGTATCGTTAATCCCTTCATTTGGATTATCGGTAGCCTCCCAAAAGATCTTTTCAGGTATATTTTTTTCGTCTAGTTCAACGGTAAAATGGATTTCTGACTTCTTCATTATTGCGGTGTTAATTTTTGACAAAGCTATGCATTTGAGATTAAACGGGGCGTAGCTTACTTACTTCCCCGCCTGGCTGAACACCTTTTTAAGCAAATCAGTTACCCGTGCACCCGGATTCTCGCGAATTTTCTTCTCCTCCTGTGCGATCAGCACATAAAGACCATCGATCGTTTTCTGGGTCGCGTATTCTTTAAGATTGGGATTTACTTTCTTCACCAGGGGGATCTGGTTGTAAGTATTTACGATGTCGGCATAATATTCCGTCGCCTTGTTGAGGTTTAACGTGCTGTCCACCACCGGAAAGAAGGTCTTAAAAAGGTCGTCGTTCGTACTTTTCTTCAAATACTGGGTAGCCGCATCGTCCTGACCTTTCAGAATGCCCAATGCATCGGGTACCGTCATCGAAGTAATGGCCTTGAAAAAAATCGGTTTGGATTTCTTGGCTGCGTCTTCCGCCGCACGGTTGAGCGACAATGTAAATTTATCGACCTGCTCTCCCAGCCCCATCTTACGAAGCGTTTCCGCAACTTTTTGCGCCTCCGGCGGCACGGCAATTTTGATCAGCTCATTTTTAAAAAAACCATCCACTTTTGAAGCAGAGTCGGAGCCATTGCTGATGCCTACATTCAAAGCTTCCTTGAGGCCCTGAACAATCTCATTTTCACTGAGTCCGCCACTTTTGCCACTTACCTTGTCCAGCACCTTTCCAAGGTTGAACTGAGCTTGTGTAGCATGTGCGAAAATAAGCCAAAACAGCGTAAACAAAAGGATTTTATATTTCATTACAATAGAGTTTGTTAATATTTCACTATGTTTCAAACGTACTCAATAACGATTAATTTTCTTTATTTTTGGGAAAATAACGGTCTTACTTAACCTGTTCCGAACTTATGATTTCCTCTGCCAGGGCTGAAATAATCACTATCGGTGACGAGATCCTTTTTGGTCAGATCATCGATACGAACACCCAATGGATTGGCACGCAACTGACTGACATCGGCATTCGTCCGGCCAGAAAGACGTCTGTTGGCGATAACAAGGAGGATATCCTCGACGCATTCAAACAGGCCAGCCAGCGGGTCAATGTTGTGATCGTTACAGGCGGGCTCGGACCCACGCGTGACGACATTACGAAACACACCTTCTGCGAATATTTTGGCACAGAGCTGGAAATTAATCAGGATGCATTGGCGCTCGTTACCGAATTTTTTGCCAAACGCGGCCGCGCCATGACCGAGCTGAACATTCAGCAAGCAGCATTACCCAAAAACTGTACCTACATCCCAAACCTCTGGGGCACTGCTCCGGGCATGTGGTTCGAAAAGGATGAAGTAATCTATGTTTCGTTGCCCGGCGTGCCTTATGAAATGAAGAGCCTGATGGAATACGAAATCCTGCCCAGGCTCAAAGCGCGGTTTTCTACACACATCATTCAGCATAAATCCATTCGCACGATCGGCATTGGGGAATCTTTTCTGGCGGAGAAAATCTCACCTTGGGAAGACGCCCTGCCGGAACATATCAAACTGGCCTACTTGCCTCATTTCGGTCAGGTAAGGCTGCGGTTGACCGGTACGGGAACAGATCAGATGGTTTTAGAAAAAGAACTGAATGAACAGGTTGCATTGGTACTTCCGCTCATCGAAGAGCACGTTTTTGGGTACGATTCGGATGAACTGGAAACGGTAATCGGGACGTTATTGATGAATAACAATGCTACCGTTGGCACGGCTGAAAGTTGTACGGGAGGTTATGTAGCCAATCAGATCACAAGTATTCCCGGCTCTTCGCGCTATTACCAAGGCTCTGTGGTAAGTTATAGTAATGATATTAAAACGAATGTGCTGGGCGTGTCGCGGGAGACGCTGGAAGCATATGGCGCAGTCAGTGAGCAAACTGCCCGCGAAATGGCCGAAGGCGCCCGCAAAGTGCTTAACACAACATTTGCCATTTCAACCACTGGCATAGCAGGCCCCGACGGCGGCACGCCGGAAAAACCGGTTGGCACGGTATGGATCGCCTGCGCAACGCCCGAGGAGACATTTACCCAATTGCTGACATTAAGGAACAACAGAAAAATCAATATAGAACTAACCTGCTCTTACGCCCTTAACCTATTGAGGAAAACTATTTTAAAAACTTCTCTCGCAATTAAAGGTTAAACCAAGACCGGGAAACATGGAGGTAACGGAAATATGTTTTCCTTACCTTCAAAAAAACACCATTTATGAAAATAGTTGAAATGGTAATGCCTCCGATGGGGGAAAGCATCATGGAATGCACTGTGCTTCACCTGCTTGCGGAAGAAGGTGCCAAGGTGAGTATCGATGACTCCATTCTGGAAGTGGCTACCGACAAAGTGGATACCGAAGTCCCCTGCCCTTACGAAGGAACGATTACCAAATGGCTGGTAAAAGTCGACGACATAGTGCCCATTGGCAGCGCTGTGGCGCAAATAGAGGTGGAAGACAATGTGGTCGCCCTTGAAGCAGATTCCTCACAGCTGGTAGCTGTGGAAGAAGAAGCCGATGTAGCCGCTACCGCCGCATTGCTTGAAAAGGACTTACAAACGGCCGTTACCCGAAAACCAGAACCCGCCTATGAATATGCTTCTGCCGGTGCGGAGGTCAATTCCTTTTACTCGCCGCTTGTATTGAGCATTGCCACCAAAGAGCAAATTCCCGTTGAAGAGCTAAAAGTGATCAAGGGATCAGGAATTGAAAACAGGGTCACCAAAGACGATATCCTGACCTACGTGGAGCACCGGCGCAAAAAAGGAAAGACCATTGCCCCTGCGCCTGCCGCGTCGCCTGCCACATCGTTGAATGGCAGCAACGAGATCATCGAAATGGACCGCATGCGGAAAATGATTTCGCAGCGCATGGTCGATTCAAAGCGGATCTCCGCACACGTTACGTCGTTTATCGAAACCGACATGACACCGGTGGTCAACTGGCGTGAACATGTGAAGAGTGAGTACCGCAAGAAAACCGGGGACAGCATTACATTCACACCGATCTTGATCGAAGCTGTTGCAAAAGCCATTAAGGACTATCCGATGATCAATATTTCGGTGGAAGGCGATAAGATCATTAAAAAGAAAGATATCAATATCGGAATGGCCGTAGCATTGCCGGACGGAAACCTGATCGTGCCGGTCATTCACAATGCCGACCGGTATGACTTGCCTGGCCTGGCACGGAAAGTGAACGACCTCGCCAAACGGGCGCGTGAAAACCGGTTAAAAGCTGACGATCTCGCTGGCGGCACCTACACCGTTTCAAACATCGGCGCATTCGCAAACCTGATGGGCACGCCGATTATCGTGCAGCCGCAAGTGGCTATCATGGCATTTGGCGCCATCAAGAAGAAACCTGCCGTGATTGAAACGGCGCAGGGCGATCTGATCGGTATCCGCAGCATGATGTTCGTCTCGCATTCATACGACCACCGCGTGGTGGACGGCTCATTGGGCGGTTTATTCCTGAAACGCGTCAATGATTATCTCGAAAACTTCGACATTCACCGAACTATAATCTGATGCTGAGATTGACCCTCGACATGGACGACGTGCTGGCCAATACCCATGAAAAGCTCGTTGATATTGTCCTTGCCGACTTTTCGACCATATTGAACCGGGAGGATTTCCAAAAGAAGGGATTGAGGGAATTGCTGCATCCAAAGCAGTTGTCGAAACTGCACAAGATCATGGATTCGCCGGGTTTTTTCGCCGACATCGAAGCAAAAGAAGGTGCCATCGAAACCGTCCACCAGCTTTCTAAATATTATGAGCTGTTTGTGGCAACCGCATGCATGGAATTTCCAAACTCGTTCAGGGACAAGTTTGACTGGCTCAAAAGGCATTTTCCGTTTATTCCATGGACCAATGTCGTTTTCTGTGGGTATAAAAGCATTATCCAGTCGGACTACCTGATCGACGACCATGTCCGCAACCTGGCGGTGTTCAAAGGCAAGGGTATTCTGTTTTCATCCCCACACAACCTCCGGGAAACGGCTTACAAGCGCGTGTCAAGCTGGAAAGAAGTGTCAGAACTATTTCTACATAGCATATGAAACTGTTATTGATAGAGGACGAACCCAAAACCTTGCAGTCTATACGGCAAGGTCTGGAAGAGAACGGCTATGAAGTCGATATTGCCTACGACGGGCTCATTGGGAAACAATTGGCGCGCAGCAATGTGTATCAACTGATTATCAGTGACATTATCATTCCGGGGATCAACGGAATCGAACTTTGTCGCGAAATCCGCAGCTGGGGCGACGAAACGCCGATTCTGATGTTGACTGCCCTCGGAACTACCGACGACAAGGTAACCGGCCTTGACGCTGGTGCGGATGATTATTTGGTCAAACCGTTTGAATTCAAAGAGCTACTTGCGCGTGTACGGGCGCTTACAAAGCGCGGCTCAACCGTGTCACATACTGCGCAGGTGCTGCGTTTCGCGGATCTGGAAATATCGCTTGATGCTAAGACCGTTCATCGTTCCGGTAATAAGATTAATCTGACGGCGAGAGAATTCAACCTGTTGGTTTATCTGATCCGCAACCAGGGGCGGGTTATTTCAAAGGTCGAGATCGCCGAACAGGTTTGGGACATCGGGTTCGACACCGGTACCAATGTGATTGAAGTATATGTAAATTACCTCCGTAAAAAGATCGATAAAGATTACCCTGTCAAACTCATCCACACGCAGTTCGGAATGGGTTATGTGCTCAAAGTTGAATAATTTATGCAAATCCGCACCCGACTTACGGTTCAGTTTTCCTTGCTGGTAAGCGGTATTTTGCTCATCACCTTCCTGGCTGTCTACTTTTTCACTTATTACAACGTCAACGAAGACTTTTACGACCGTCTGCGCTCGAAAGCAAAGTCGCAGGCTGAGTTGTTACTTAAAGTTCAGGTACCGCTCATTAATGCGGAGGTTTTGAAAGCGCTGGACGAAACCAACCGCGACCTGATCTACGACGAAAACATCTTCATTTTCGACGAAAAGAACCGCCTCATTTACAGTAACTCCACGACCCCGCAGCTCAAAGCATTACATGTATCCAACTACTGGCTCGACGAAATCCGCAAAGCCGGTCAGATCCGTTACGACGATGGCGATTACAAGGTGGTGGGTCTATATTACAAATATCCGTTCAACAGGGCCGTAGTGATGCTCGGCGCAAAGGATTTGTATGGCCAGGCGAACCTTTCGAACCTGAAAACGCTGCTGACGGCGCTGTACCTTATCGTTACGTTTGTAGTGGCGATCGTCGGCTGGATATTTTCGAAGCGCGCATTAAGACCTATTTCAAAGGTAATGAATGCGGTGGAAGGCATCCTTCCCCAAAAGCTCGACACCAGACTAAATGTACCGAACCAGAAAGATGAAATCGGCCGATTGACAGTAACGTTCAACAAGCTGCTTGACCGGATCGAGACGGCCTTTCAAATGCAGAAAATCTTTGTCGCCAACGTCTCCCACGAGTTAAAGAACCCATTGACGAAGATCAAATCACAGCTCGAAGTGAGCATGCTCAAAGAGCGCAATGCCTACGAGTACCAGATGACGATCCGCTCTGTGCTTGAAGACATCCAGGAACTCGGCCAGCTTTCGAATACCTTGCTGGAACTGGCAAAGGTGAGCGAAGACCAGCGCGACCTCCTGACGGAAGTAATCCGTGTAGACGACCTGCTCCTCGACTGCCGCATGAACCTGGCCGAAGCGAATCCATTATATAACATCCAACTCAATTTCGACGAACTTCCGGAAGACGATACCTGGCTCGAAATCACGGGAAACTCCACGCTTTTGAAAACCGCCTTCCTGAACCTGATGGACAATGCCTGCAAGTTTTCGGACGATAATTCGGTGAACGTCTGCCTGCACCCATCGCGAGGGCAGCTTGGATTGACTTTTTCAGATAATGGAAAGGGAATCCCGGAGAAGGACAAAAGTCTCGTTTTTCAGCCGTTTTACCGCAGCGAGAATACCGCAAACATCAAAGGTTACGGAATCGGCCTGTCGTTGGTTGAGCGCATTGTGAAGTTGCATAACGGGAATATTTCAATTCAATCAAACATGCCGAAGGGCACCACGTTCCGACTAGCTTTTTTACGGCTCTAAGGAAATTCTAACTTATTATTAACGCCTTTCTAAGTATTGTTCAGCTTATTTGTATTGTCGACAGGGCGAGACAACTTTCGCTAGTCGCATTTCAAAGGATTTCATTTTTTGTGGTGTTAATAAGCAAATTGGCAGGCGTCTCTCACGCCTGCCAATTTTTTGTGGCTGTATTTCACTAGCTTTTTTCGGGTTGTCTTCGACTTCGCTCAGACTGACATGGCATATTCACTTCGCTCAGACTGACATGGCATATTCACTTCGCTTAAACTGACATGGCACATTGGCTTCACTCAGACTGACATAGCACATTGACTTCACTCAGACTGACATGGCATATTCACTTCGCTCAGACTGATATAGCACATTGACTTCGCTCACCCTGACATGGCACATTGGCTTCGCTCAGACTGACATGGCATATTCACTTCGCTCAAACTGACATGGCACATTGGCTTCACTCAGACTGACATGGCATATTGACTTCGCTCAGACCGACATGGCGCGTTGACTTCGCTCAGACTGACATGGCATATTCACTTCGCTCAGACTGACATGGGTGCATTGTCAGTCTGAGCGCAGTCGAAGACCGTACCCAAAAAAAGCCCCTCACCGGATCGACGAGGGGCTTTCAGTTCTATTCTGTCTATTAATGCTTCTTTCGGATCTCAATAATCTTCAATGTGCTAAGCAGCTTGATCACCGGGTAAGTCGGGTCGATTTCGAACCACTTCGAACCGAAGTTAATCGAATTAGGCCGTTTATGGTGGTTATTTTGGAAAAGCTCTCCCATCATCAGGAAATCGAAGATCAGGGAATTTTTGGATTTGTCATCGTTATCGAAGTTCTGATAGCCGTATTTGTGTCCGCTCCAATTGACGATCGCGCCGTGGATGGGGCCCATCAGGAAGTGGATTGGCAGCAGGAAGAAGAACACCCAGTGCATATCAAGGTAAATGTAGGCCAACACGTAAAATGACAAGTAAAGAAGCGCCCAACCTACACGTGATATCCAGGAATCACCGAGCTTTTCTATTAATCTCCATTCCGGATAATTACGCTCGAAACGGTTTTCGATAGCCCGTTTACGGCTCAATACGGCGTTATAGATATTTTTAGTCTCCCACATCATCGTAAACACATTTTTAGTATGATGCGGGGAATGTGGATCTTTATCGGTATCACTGAACGCGTGGTGCATACGGTGCAGAATCGCATAAGCACGTGGACTCAGGTAAGAAGATCCTTGCGATAAATAGGTGAGCAAATAGAAGAACCGTTCCCACGGCTTGCTCATAATAAACATCTTATGAGCGGAATAGCGGTGTAAGAAAAAGGTTTGACAAAATAGTGACAAATACCAATGTACAACAAATACAATCAGGACTATATACATGGAACGGTGTAAAATTTTATTATATTAAACTTTGTACAAAAATAAGTGCCGGAGGTTAGAAAACCGAAAATTCCAAAACAAATTTGGAATAAAACCATAACCTCTTCGACCTGGAATAGCACCGAGATCCTACTGGATCATAAATGCATAGCTCAGTAAATTAGCTCCCATCTGCAACGCCTTCCGGCGCATTTCCTCGGGATCATTGTACACACTCTGATCTTCCCAGCCATTACCCAGATCGGTTTCGTAGCTGTAATAGCAGATGAGCCGTCCCTGCCAGATCAACCCGAAACCCTGGGGCTGCTTGCCGTCGTGCTCATGCACCTTTGGCAAGCCATCCGGGAAATTGTATTTGACACGATAGATCTGGTGGTCATACGGCAGCTCCACAAATGACAGTTCCGGAAACACCTTCTTCATTTCACGGCGGATGAACTCGTCGAGCCCGTAATTATCATCAACGTGCAAAAAACCGCCAGACAATAAATAATTCCGCAGATTCTGCGCTTCGGCATCCGAAAAAACCACGTTACCGTGTCCGGTCATATGCACGAACGGGTAAGAGAAAATGTCCGGACTTCCCACTTCCACCACATCCTCGGCCGGATTGATATTCATCTTAAGCTCCGTATTACAAAACTTGATCAAATTCGGAAGCGAGGTTTTATTAGCATACCAGTCACCGCCTCCGCCGTATTTCAGCTTGGCGATCTTCAAGGATGACTGTCCATACGATGTGATGGCCGCGCAGAGCAATAGCGTAATAACGACGAGGCGGGGAGTCATGAGTTTGGAATGTGTGAATAATGAATGATTGAATGATTGAATGATTGAATATCTGGATTTGACTGAGTGAGTAAGCATTCACTCATTCACTCATTACAAATACTGCGCCAGGTTAATAGCGTGACAACCAGTAACCGCCGCTGTTTCGGTCCTTAGCCTTGTTGGCCCCAATGATACCGTTTGAAAGCCCTTTTCAAGGGCCGACTCTATTTCGGCCGGACTGAAATCGCCTTCGGGGCCGATCAGCAATGTGGTATCGCTTCCCCTCTTTATTTTACTAAAAACGTGCTCGACAGTATTTTGTTCAGGCACGTACGCGATCAGGCGTACTTCGTCGCGCACATTTTTAATAAACGGTTCAAACTTGTTGTTTACTGTAATGGCTGGCATATAATATTGCTGAGACTGCTTCATGGCGGATGCGGCAATGCGGTTGAGCCTTGTTAAGTTCACGACGCGGTTCAGGGTTTCGGGATTGGTGTGTTCGGTCACAATAAAATCAATTCGCTCCACACCTATTTCCGTCATTTTCTCCACCATCCATTCATTTCGCTCTGCCTTGCGGGTGGAGGCGATAGCCATATTGACCGCAAAACTTCGGCGCTCCACAGTTTCAGACTCGATTACCTCATATCCTACCTTCCTGCCCTGAATATTCAACCGGCATTTTTGAAGAAGACCTTTGCCGTTGGTAACATGGATAATATCGCCGGAGCCCAGCCTCAACACTTTCGAACTATGCCTGGCTTCCTCTTCGTCGAGCTCAAAAATGTGAGGGTCAGGCTGGTAAAACAAATGCATTTTTCCAATATCGTATTAATGTAACAAAATGCCCCGGGGACTTCCAAAAATATACAAAATATCGGCAACTGCACAAAATTTCCAATCCCCGCAGAATTCTATCGCTCCGAAGTCACCGAAATCGCACTTTTTAGGACATTACTGCTATTTTTTATATTCTAAGGCATATTTTGCACCCATTTTACCCACTTTTACAGAAATTTTCAACCAGAGCGTTATTTTCGAAACTTCACTATTTTATTAGAATAGTGCATTTTTTACTGACAATACTACCACTGGCGCAATATTATTTTGTCTAAGCTCAATTTTTCCTAACATTTATTTTTTGTAAATACATTTTTGCATTAATATTGTGCCGTTATAATTATTCGTCACCACTTTATCTAGTACTATTATGTCAAAGTCCAAGCTGGAATATATTTGGTTGGATGGCTACAAGCCGACCCAAAGTTTACGCAGCAAAACCAAAATTGAAAACGATTTTAGTGGAAAACTGGAAGATTGCGCAATGTGGTCGTTTGATGGCTCGTCAACTGAGCAGGCTCCAGGCGGTTCTTCCGACTGTTTGCTAAAACCTGTTTACATTATTCCTGATCCACAGCGTAAAAATGGATACCTGGTAATGTGTGAGGTATTGAATGCTGACGGAACTGCTCACGAGTCAAACGGTCGTGCTACTATTGAAGATGGTGACAACGATTTCTGGTTCGGATTCGAGCAAGAATATTTCCTTTGGGATATTGAAACCAACAAACCGCTTGGCTTCCCGGCTAACGGTTACCCGGCGCCGCAAGGCCCATACTACTGCTCTGTTGGAGCAGCCAACGCATACGGCCGCGAGATCGTAGAAGAGCACCTCGACGCTTGCCTCGAAGCAGGTTTGAACGTTGAAGGTATCAATGCGGAAGTAGCAGCAGGACAGTGGGAATTCCAGATCTTCGCAAAAGGTGCGCAGGAAGCTGGTGACCAGATCTGGCTTGGTCGTTACCTTCTGGAAAGAATCGGTGAAAAATACGGTGTTGCTATCAACTGGCACTGCAAGCCTCTGGGCGCGCTTGACTGGAACGGAAGCGGCATGCACGCTAACTTCTCTAACACAACTTTGAGAACTGCCGGAAGCAAAGAAACTTTCGACAAAATTTGCGAAGCATTCCGTCCTGTGGTGAAAGAACACATTGAAGTTTATGGCGCTGATAACCACCTCCGCCTGACTGGCAAGCACGAAACGGCTTCTATCCACGATTTCAGCTACGGTGTTTCTGACCGTGGTGCTTCTATCCGCATCCCTGTTACTGTTCCTGCAAAAGGATGGAACGGATACCTGGAAGACCGTCGCCCGAACTCAGCTGCTGATCCTTACAAAGTGGCAGCTCGTATTATCAAGACTGTTAAATCTGCTATCTAATTCGCAGAGCAAAACATATAGTGACAAAAAAACCACCTCAAAAAGGTGGTTTTTTTGTTGGCCTCTGATTTTGAAAAGCACTCAGAGCCTTATTTAATACTGGATCAATCCTCGTCCTCGCTGCCGGTGAATGAATAAAGCGTGGGATCAAGTTCGACAGTGCCTGCATTGAAAGCCTTCACGAAGTCGCTGATGATCTTATCATTAATCTCTGTTTTGTTCAGACCTACTTCCAGGCCAACGCCATATTCAAACTGATCGTCGATTTCGACATGCTCGCGGACGGTAATTTCTTCGCCCTCTTCGATTTCCTCAATAAATTCGGTCAGCAACAGTTCGGCTTCGTCTTCCTGTTCGTCACTAATCTCGTAATTCGCCGGACGTTCGTCGGGTGAGATATACTTAGGCATTTCCTTTTTGAGCCTTTCCAGCGCCTCGTCGTACACGAGCGTCGAGTGGTGCAGGCGCAATGTGAAGATCAGTGCGTCATAAATCACCTCCTGGTCTTTATAAGTGCCTACAAACTGTACGTGCGCATGCTCATTATTATCGTCGTCGCCCTCGAATTCGTCCTCTACATATATAAAGTTGGAATTCTCAGCATTACATTCCTCTTTGAGTTGCGCGATTTCTTCTGGATCAAATCCGGGATTCATATGCTCTATTGTTTGTTTCAAATGCAAAACTACTCCAAAAATAGCATTTCACGGTACTTTGCAAGCGGCCAATCCTCATCGTCGATCAGTAATTCCAGCTTATCGACGTGATACCGTATTTGATCAAAAAACCCTTTCACCTCCGAACCGTAGCATTTGGCGCGTTCAAAAAGGTCATCGATATTGTTGGCCTTCTTCCGGCTTTCGGTCATCTCATGCACCAATTTCTTAATTACCACCACGTGCGAAGAAATATCACGGATAATCTCCTTAATCGGCTCGGCCTCTTCCAGCATTTCGAGGTCTGTCAGCGAGCGGGCAGTTTGCGCGAGTTTGAACTGATACTTCACCACTGTCGACACGATATGGTTCAATGCCAGATCGCCAATCACGCGTGACTCGATCTGCAATTTCTTCACATAATTTTCCAGCTCGATCTCATAGCGCGCATGCAGCTCACGCGAGCTTAAAACGCCTGTCCGTTCAAAAACAGCAATGGTCTTATCTGTTTTGTAGGCATACAATGCATCGAAAGTCTCGCGGATATTGCTCAACCCGCGCTGTGCAGCCTCTTCGATCCATTCATCCGAATAGCCGTTTCCTTCGAAAAGGATGTTTTTAGATTCAAGGAAGTAGCGTTTCAGTATCTCCACGGTCGCCACCTTTTTCTCCTCGCCTGCCGCCAGTCGCTCGTCCATTTCGCGTTTGAAATCCAGCAACTGATTGGCGACGATCGTGTTCAGTATGATCATCGGCGACGCGCTGTTCTGCGAGCTTCCCACCGCGCGGTATTCGAATTTATTGCCTGTAAAACAGAACGGCGATGTCCGGTTACGGTCGGTATTGTCGCGTTGCAGGTTCGGAATGCGGGTAATGCCCAGTTTATAGTAGAAGTTCTCCCCTTTTTCGAGCGTGATTTCGCCTTTATTCACGAGTTCTTCGAGCATTGACGTCAATTCTCCACCAAGGAAAACAGAAACGATCGATGGCGGTGCCTCGTTGGCTCCGAGGCGATGCTCGTTGCCTGCCGATGAAATGGACGCACGTAGCAGGTCCGCATGATCATGAACAGCTTTTACAACGTTCATCAGGAACGTGAGGAAGCGTAGGTTTTCTTTTGGTTTGGAAGTCGGCGCGAGTAGGTTAATGCCCGTATCCGTCGAAAGTGACCAGTTATTGTGCTTTCCGCTGCCATTAATGCCAGCAAATGGCTTCTCATGGAACAACACCTGGAAATTATGCTTGTCACCGATCTTCTGCATTAAATCCATCAGTAATGCATTATGATCGATGGCCAGGTTAACCTCTTCAAAAGTCGGGGCGCATTCGAATTGGCCTGGTGCCACTTCGTTGTGCCGTGTCCTTACCGGAATGCCTAATTTCAGTGCTTCAAACTCGAAATCCACCATGAATGCGTTCACCCGCGGCGATATCGAACCGAAATAATGATCGTCGAGCTGCTGACCACGTGCAGGGTTATGCCCGAAAACGGTCCGACCGGCCATTAGCAAATCGGGACGGGCATAGTACAATGCCTTATCCACCAGAAAATACTCCTGCTCGATCCCCAGTGTCGGTGTCACTTTCGACACATCGCGGTTGAAGAACTGGCAAACACCCGTCGCGGCCTTGTCGAGCATAACCAGCGAGCGCAGAAGCGGCGCTTTGTAGTCCAGTGCCTCACCGTTGTATGAAATGAATACGGAGGGGATGCATAATGTCTTTCCCCCGGCGCCGTTATCCATCAAAAACGCGGGAGAGCTGGGGTCCCAGCCTGTATATCCCCGTGCTTCGAATGTCGCACGCAGACCTCCGCTTGGAAAGGAGGATGCATCCGGCTCCTGTTGTACCAATGCGCTGCCTTTGAATTTCTCGACCGCTTTTCCATCGATGGTTAAATCGAAAAAAGAATCATGCTTTTCGGCAGTAGTCCCGGTCAATGGCTGGAACCAGTGCGTATAATGCGTTGCACCTTTCGAAATTGCCCATGATTTCATCGCAGCAGCCACCTCTTCGGCCACCTCGCGGTCGATCGTCGAGCCGGAGCGGATCGCATTGGAAACCTTGGTATATGCCTCTGCCGAAAGCAGGGTCTTCATCACATCATCACTGAATGTATTGCTACCGTAAAGGTCGGCTACTTTTTCTGTGGGAGGGGTCAAAACAGGAGAGACACGGCCCTGCGCAATCTCAAAAGCTTTGGAACGAAACGTCATGTATTTATTGATTTATATTAATTCTCCCCAAAATTATCTATTTACCGATACGAACAACAATTCGCCCGGACATTTTCATAATAGCTGTCCAACGGTTACCACAGGTTAGCGCATTTTTAAGAACTTTGCAAATTGTTCAAAGACACCAATGCGTAAAAGACTTGAATTCGTTGCCTTGTACTGGCTGGCCTGGGTGGTTATCTTCCAGTTTTTCCGGATTATTTTCCTGGCATATCATTATAAAAAGGCGTTGGAATTGCCGTCTTCCCTATGGGTTGCCAGCGCGGGCCACGGCTTGCCGATGGACATTTCCTTCGCGGCCTATATACTCGCGATCCCGACATTATTAATGATTTTCACCGGTCAGCGCTGGAACTGGTACCGCAAAACGTTGTCCATTTACACCGCCATTATAGTATTGCTGATCACCCTGCTCACGGTAGTAGATCTCGAATTATTCAGGGCCTGGGGTTTCCGCATCGACGCAAGCTCGCTGCATTACCTCGAAACGCCTGCCGAGGCCTTCGCTTCCATGGGCGCCGCGCCGGTAGTTCCGCTGGTGCTGCTGCTGATAGGGCTTATCTTTCTTGTCAACCGCGTTTTGCAAACCATCATCCGGCGTATTACCAGCTCTTTCAGCAGAACATCGCATTTATACACAATACCCACATTCCTGATTGTCGCCGGAAGCCTTATCATCCCCATTCGCGGTGGTTTTCAGCTGGCCCCGATGAACGAAAGCGCTGTGTTTTTCAGCGACAAGGCATTTGCCAATTACGCCGCCGTCAATGTGCCGTGGAATTATGTGCGGTCCCTTTTGAATGAAAGCTATTCTAATGAAAACCCATTCAAATACACAGAAGATGTCGAGGCTGATAAAACTGTGGCAAACTTATATCAGTCAATTGGCGAAACCGAGCAGGTTATCGACTCGGTCGGCAAAAAGAATGTGCTGGTGATCATCTGGGAAAGTTTTACGGCCAAAGCGGTCGGTTCGTTAGGCGGCGTAAAAGACGTTACCCCGCAGTTTGATCAAATTGCCAAAGAAGGGCTGCTGTTTACCCATATATATGCAAGCGGTAACCGGAGCGACAAGGGAATGGTAGCCATTTTGAGCGGTTACCCTGCCCAGCCAACCACTTCTATCATTAAAATACCCAAAAAAACGGCGTCTCTTTCCTCATTGCCCACAATTTTCAAAGAACGGGGCTGGCAAACTTCATTCTATTACGGAGGCGAGACAGAATTTGCAAACATGAAATCCTATTTCCTTCAACAGGGTTTCGACCGGATCATCGACAGGGACAATTTCGATTCTAAAGACATGAACTCTAAGTGGGGTGCTCACGATCATGTGGTCTTCAGCCGACTTTTAAATGACCTGGATAAGGAAAAGCAGCCATTCTTCTCGACCCTATTTACATTAAGCAGCCACGAGCCATTCGAGGTGCCCACCAAAACCGCGATCCCAGGCACCGATCCCGAGCACCTGTTCCTGAACGCGTTGCATTATACCGACGAATCTCTCGGAACATTTCTCCGAGAAGCCAAGACAAAGTCCTGGTGGAAAAATACGCTCGTAGTCATCATCGCCGACCACGGCCATCCATTGCCAGAAACACGGAAAGACAAGCCGGCCGAATTCCACATTCCGATGCTGTGGCTTGGCGGCGCATTAAAAGCAGCCCCCTCGCACGTAGACACCCTCGCGTCGCAAACCGACCTGGCCGCCACGCTATTAAACCAAATGCGCATCCCCTCCGGAACTTTTGCATGGAGTAACGACATTTTCAAGAAAGGCCGTAAGGATTTTGCCTATTTCGCATTCAACAATGGCCTTGGCTGGATGCGTCCCGACGGGTTCCTGGTAAGGGACAACATCGGGGGGAATATCACCGAGAAAAACGGCGCTTTGCCCAGGCAGGAAGAACCGCTTTCGAAGGCTTACCTGCAATCTTCTTTTGGAGATTATTTAAGGCGTTGATAATAAAGGTGTAATTTTGCAGGATATTTCAAAACAATGAAGAAAGTCGCTTTTTACACATTAGGGTGCAAGCTGAATTACTCTGAGAGCTCTTCTATCGGACGGATGTTCGAGGATAAGGGTTATCGCAAAGTGGAATTCAATGAAAATCCCGACATATTTATCATCAATACCTGCTCTGTTACCGAGAATGCCGACAAGAAATGCCGGAAGATCGTTCGCGAGGCGCAAAAGATCAATGCGGACGGTTATATAGCGATCATCGGGTGTTATGCACAGCTGAAACCCAAAGAAATCTCTGAAATTCCAGGTGTAGACGCTGTTTTGGGTGCCGCTGAAAAATTTCGTCTGGTGGAGTTGATCGATACCTTTGAAAAAGCCCCATCCGGCCAGCCTGCTCAGGTTATTGCTTCCAGCATCGACCATGCCGTTGAATACCATACCTCCTACTCGCTCAACGATCGCACGCGTACGTTCCTGAAAGTGCAGGACGGTTGCGACTACCCATGCGCATACTGCACGATCCCGCTCGCACGTGGAAAGAGCCGGTCGGACAGCATCGAAAACATTGTGAAAGCCGCGCGTGACATTGCAGCGCGCGACGTAAAGGAAATCGTACTCACAGGTGTTAATATCGGCGATTTCGGTTTGCGCAATGGTGTCCGTGATGAAACTTTCCTGGATTTGGTCAAAGCATTGGACGAGGTGGAAGGCATCGAACGTTTCCGCATTTCCTCCATCGAACCAAATCTTCTGACCGATGAGATCATTGAATTTGTGGCTCAGTCGAAACGCTTCGCGCCGCATTTCCATATCCCATTACAATCTGGATCCAATAAGGTTTTGGGCCTGATGAAGCGTCGCTACAAACGCGAACTTTATACCGAACGCGTGGCGAAGATCAAATCGCTGATGCCGGATTGCTGCATTGGCGTGGACGTGATCGTGGGCCATCCCGGTGAAACCAGGGAGCTATTCGAAGAAACCTATCACTTTTTGAATGAGTTGGAAGTTTCTTATTTGCACGTTTTCACTTATTCCGAAAGGGAAAATACTGCTGCGTTAGCCATTCGGCCAATTGTCAACAAAGGCGAAAGAGCCGAGCGTTCCAAAATGCTGCATATTCTTTCAGATAAAAAGAAACGCTTTTTCTACGAAAGCCAGATTGGCAAGGAAGGCAAAGTATTGTTTGAAGATGAAATTCAAAACGGGCAAATGCTGGGCTTTACCGGCAACTACGTTCGCGTAGCTGTAAAATATGACCCGCTGCTGATCAATGAAACCAAGGAAGTGCGGTATGATCATATTAATGCCGAAAACCTAATGGAAGTTACTGAGATTCAGGAGGAGATTTTAGTGCATTAAGGCGCTAGCTCTTTTTATCTAGTACCGTCGACTTAAGTCGACGGCAAGGAACCATAGAGAGCATATCCATTGCCCGGGTTTTGACCCGGGGATTTTAAAATGAAAGGAATCAAGAAAAGGAATAACAAAGAAAGCCCGACCAAATTGGCCGGGCTTTCCCTTTTTACTCTTATAGTTTAGATTAAGCTTCTACAAGGAATTCGTCGTGCTGGCTGATATCCAGACCTGTTTTTTCGTCAGATTCAGATACGCGGAGTGGCAATACGAGGTCAACCAGTTTCAGCAACAGGAATGAACCACCGAATGCGAATACTGATACACCTACCAGGGCGATCACGTGATTGATGAACAACTTGGTTTCTCCGAATGCCAGACCTTGGTCTACTACCAATGAGTTAACACCGCTCGTTGCGAAGATACCGGTCATCAGCATACCTACCATACCACCTACACCGTGGCAAGGAAATACATCCAATGTATCGTCCAAAGTAGAACGTGTACGCAGGTGAGCTACATAGTTAGAGATGATCGCAGCCACAGTACCGATGAACAGAGAAGCAGGAACAGTTACGAAACCAGCAGCCGGCGTAATAGCAACCAGACCTACAACCGCACCGATACAGAAACCAAGTGCAGATACTTTTTTGCCTTTCGCAGCATCGAAAAGAACCCATGCAAGACCAGCAGCACCAGCGGCAGTGTTGGTAGTAGCGAAAGCTGAAACCGCCAATGGAGAAGCTGTCAGAGCAGAACCGGCGTTGAAACCGAACCATCCGAACCACAGCAAACCAGTTCCTAACAATACAAATGGAATGTTAGCAGGAGGAAGTACGTGATCTTCGAGGAGCGACTTGCGACGTTTCAGATAAAGTGCACCAGCCAAAGCAGCCCAACCAGCAGACATGTGAACCACAGTTCCACCAGCGAAGTCAAGAACACCCATTTTGAAAAGCAGACCGTCTGCATGCCATGTCATGTGGGCAAGCGGAGAATAGATGAACACGCAGAACAGAATAATGAAAAGAACGTAAGAACGGAAGTTGATTCGCTCAGCCATCGAGCCAGTTACAAGCGCAGGAGTGATCACCGCAAACTTCAATTGGAACATTGCGAACAAGGCGAAAGGAATAGTACCCCAAACCGGGCCATCCAATACACCTTTGAACATGAAGTGCGTCATGGGGTTTCCAACGAAACCACCCATGTCTTCACCAAATGCAAGGCTGAAACCGAAAACTATCCATACCACACTGATTACACCCATTGCGATAAAGCTCTGGAGCATTGTGGAAATGACGTTTTTGGTGTTAACCATTCCCCCGTAGAAGTAAGCCAGACCCGGGGTCATGAGCAATACCAGCGCGGCAGATACGAGCATCCACGCCGTGTCGCCCGAATTGATGCCCTCCGTCACGATCTGTGTCGGAACATTGGGGACGAAGGCACCGAGGATGCTGATTACCAGGAGAATAATCAGTGGGATAAAATTACGTTTTTCCATTGTTGTAAATTATTGTTTTTATTAGATTAAGAAGGTATTCGTGTGAAATGCGATGACTGTTAAAATTTGTAAATAAATGCGAGTCCGAAAGTAGTTTGGCTGTTTTTGGTCCACTCTCCATCTGAATCCTGGAACTGCTGCGCTTCGCCGCCGCTTTGCTTAGGATATGCGTCCAGACGGAACTCCGGTTTTACGAGAATGTGTCCGTCGGCCAGGCTGATGTTACCGGTCAATGTTACCGAGTTAACTTTTGTACCTGTTCCAGCAGGAGTCAGCAAACCGCGTACACCTTTATCATTATTGAAATATTCGTAACGGGCTCCGATTCCGAAGTTATCTGTGATGGCTGTGTTGGCATATACTGCGAAGCCACCCCATGACTCAGAGTCAACCGGACCACCTGCTCCCTGATAATCTCCTTTTTGCGATCCGTACGCGGCGTTCAGACCCAGGAGGAATTTCTCAGTTATCTGGAAGCTGGTCGTAAGGTCGAATACCTGGTAGAAACCATCCGGCTGTTTGCCCAATGAATCGGTATTTGCCTCATTGCTTCCGATGTAGTTCACATAAACGTTCCAGTTTTCAACCGGCTTGAAGTACAATTGGCTGATGATGCCTTTCGCGCGGTTGTTGTCTCCCAAACCATCCACATTGTTTACAACACCCACCATCAACGATGCCTTGTCAGAGAATGCGTAGGTGGCTTTCAAACCGGTGTGGTAGAATGGACCGTTGTTGAACAGGTTTGAAAGCGAGTAGTTGAAGTTGGCCGGTGCGTCGATCACTTCGTACCCGATGTGCGTACCGAACTGTCCCGCCGTCATCGAGAACTTGTCGGTAAATTTGTATGTAAAGTATGCTTGCTTGATGGCCAGCGCAGTGCTGAACAGTGCGTTACCGTAGTTACCTAAGTTGGCGTTAGGACCGAAAGTCAGGTCGACTACCGCTTCCGATTTCGCATTGGTGTAGGCAACCTTCGTCTGAACCAGACCGAGCGAGAACTGACCCGATTTCTGATCGAATACACGTGCGTTGCTCGCACCCATGTTTGAGCGGGATACGGGTTTGTTGAAATTAGCCATGTAATAGGAATCCAGATAGCCGGAGAAAGCGAATGCTCCTTTGGCTTCCTCCTCGTCCTTGGCTTCCGTTACCACCGCAGTATCGGCCTTCACCGCCTTTTTATCTTCTTCCGACTTCGCAAAACCCAAAAAAGGAACCATCAAAGATAATACTGTGCAATAGACTTTTTTCATAATTATATTCTGTTTAAGTTAATATTACTCTCCGGCTACATTACTGGATCAAATATTGTACTTAAATTATATTTATCAAATAATCTAAGTGAAATTTATATCAAAAAATCCAATTTTCTAATTTTTATCATGTTTTTTATCGTTTTAGAAACACAAAATCACGAAAAACACATTTTTTTAGAAAAAACGAATATTCTGCACATTGATAAGAAAACAAAATTTTCTCTAAAACAAGTGATTGTAATTATTAAGAAATTTTATTATTATAATGACATTTCCAGAATAGTAAAGGCACAAAAAAAGCCCGCTGTGTAGCGGGCTTCGTATTTTTTATGATCAGTAGGTCTTACTCACCATGCATCCATGCTTTTTTAGCAAGCAAAGTTTCTTCTTCCTCTTCGTTGTCCGGGTCGGGAATACAGCAATCTACGGGACAAACGGCAGCGCATTGTGGCTCTTCATGAAAGCCAACGCACTCTGTACATTTGTCGGTTACTATATAATAAAATTCATCGGATACGGGCGACTGCTTTTCTTTGCCGCTCACGATAGTGCCATCGCCAAAGTCAACCTCATCTAAATTCGTACCATCTCCCCAAGTCCATTCTACACCTCCTTCATAAATTGCTGTATTTGGGCATTCTGGCTCACACGCCCCACAATTTATGCATTCATCGGTTATCATTATAGCCATAGTCGCCGGATTGTTTATATTTGTTGCTATTCTTCTGTTTAAGGTAACAAATATAACTATTTATAGTTTCCCGACAATCAGAAAAATAAAAACGGCACTTGCCATTAAACTTTTTAGAGTCAGAGTAGAATGATATCAAGAATTCGGAGGATAAATGCGTTCGCCAGATTAGGCCAGTTCATCAATGAAAAACAGAACGAAACGGTCATAGAAGAATGGGTTGCGGGAGCGAAAAGTAAAAACAACTGGTTTATCCCCGCCAATGTGTCCCGCTCCCTGCATGCGATCGCGACAAGGTACCTCGACGCCGCCGAGCTCGAAAAATGGACTGGAAAGTACCCTGAACCCACCAATCCGCAGAAAGTGGGCGTAGTAATGGCAGGCAACATCCCCGCGGTAGGCTTTCATGATGCGTTGTGTGTCCTCATCAGCGGCCACACACTGATGGCCAAACCCAGCTCGGACGACCAGGTGCTGATCCATGCGATGTTGGATAAACTGATCGAAATCGAACCTGAGCTTGCCGATTCCATCCGTTTTGTGGAGCGCCTTAACGATTCCGACGCCTACATTGCTACCGGAAGCGACAACACCGCCCGTTACTTCCATTACTATTTTGCCAAGAAACCGCATATTATTCGTAAGAACCGGACATCGGTCGCCGTGCTGACGGGCGCCGAAACTACCGAAGAATTGAAGGCACTGGGTAGCGATATACTACAATACTTTGGCCTTGGCTGCCGGAATGTTTCCAAACTTATGGTTCCCGCAGGATATGATTTTACCAAGTTTTACGAAGCGATTGAGGATATGGCGCCGGACTACATCAATCACCACAAGTATTTTAACAATTACGAATACAACAAGTCGATATTCCTCGTAAACAGGGTCCCGCATTTCGATAATAACTTCCTGCTGATTACCGAAAGCCCTACTTTGGTGTCGGCGATCAGTGTATTGCATTACGAAACATACAACTCGCTGAAAGAGGCGCAGCAGGTGCTTTCGGAATCGGAGGAAAAAATTCAATGCATAGTCGGCAGCGAATCGACCGGCATTCCGGGTATTATCCCTTTTGGTGTTGCCCAGCTACCAGCATTGAGCGATTATGCCGATTCGGTAGACACAATGGCCTTTTTGTCAGAATTGTAGTTTTGCTATCGCCTTCCTGACGCCCATTCTAGGAAGTCAGGAAGGGCTTTTGCCCACGTTTCAGGGTTGTGCATCCCTTCTTTTACCTCCACATATCGGATATCCCGTCCCCACCGATAACTTTTCCTTTCGAGTTCGGCTATGCATTCAAGCGTATCCTGAATCGAATCGATCACCCCGTCGTCATCACGGTCGTCGTACTCGTCCCAGGTGCCGCACTGAAACCAGAACCTCAGATCAGACCGCCTTTGCGTTTCGCGGATGTGCCGGTGCATAATGCGGTCCGTTTCGGAATAACCTTCATCCAGCGCTTTCTGCCGCCACCAAAGCGAGCCCGAGAACACACCTGCGGTAGCAAACACCTCGGGATGGTTCCAGACCGCGTCCAGCGCCATTAACCCGCCCAACGAGCAGCCGGCATAGGTAATGCCTGTTGTGGCAGTATTATATTTTTCGGCCAAATGCGGGATGAGTTCATATAATACAAAAGATGTGGTTAGACCGGCTTTGTCACCCCGGCCTGCGTAGTCGGGCTGGTGCGCAATACCGTACTCTTGCACGCGGGCACCATTCGCATGAATACCTGCTATCACGCACGGGATCATTTTTTTCTCCAATTGCAATGCTTCCGCAGCTCCTTCCATTCGTAAATCTTGGAAATCCTGTCCATCGTTGAAGAGAACCAACGGATAAGTCGCGGACCTTTCGAAACCGATCGGCAGTAATACGGAAACAGCTACTTCCCTTTCAAGGTAAGTGGAACGCAGAACTATATTTTCGGGCATTATTTTTTGAGAGAAGCGGCTGAACTCAATGCAAAGCGCGACTTCGGATGGATGTTAAACCCGAAAGGTAATAATTTGCATGCTATGATTTGTTTTGTATATTTCAATTATCATCTATAACCCGTCTTTGTTTGGAAGAGAAGCACATTAAATACTATTCTCATCATCTCGGCAAAGACGTGGAGATGCTCGTTTTCGGCAATTGGGGCTACCCTATTTTGCTTTTTCCGACAACGCTTGGCAGATATTACCAGGCCAAAGACATGGGATTGATCGAGTCGGTGCGGTGGCTTGTGGAGTCGGGCAAATACAAGATTTACTGTGTCGACAGCATCGATGCCGATTCCTGGTACGGCAAGCACCTCAACCCGGAACACCGGGTGCTAAACCACATACAGTATGATAAATTCCTCAAAAACGAGCTCGTTCCCTACATTAAAACGCAATGTAATGTAGGTAAAATCGGCGTCGCGGGTTGCAGTTTCGGCGGGTTTCATGCCGCCAATTTCGCCTTCCGCCACCCCGATTTGGTCGCCTATCTGGTCAGCATGAGTGGCGCATTCGATATCCGTGGCTTTTTGGACGGCTACTATGACGACGCCGTGTATTTCAACAATCCCGTCGATTTTATGCCTAACGAACAGGGCTGGCGCTTCGGCCATATGAAGATCGTTCTCGGCACGTCCGACTGGGACATTTGCCTCGATAGCAATATCCGGATGTCGTCCGTCCTCAACAACAATGGCATCGAACACTGGCTGGATATCCGCGGCTGGGAGAAGCACGACTGGCCTCTCTGGAACAAGATGTTTCCCGACTATCTCTCACGCCTTGTTTTGCAGTAATCAAAAACACAACTCAAAAACCTTGATATGAAAAAGATTGGAATCCTGTTCGGAATGGAAAATACCTTCCCGAACGCGTTTATCGAAAGAGTCAATAGTAAGAGTGAGGACGGCATTGTGGCGGAAGCCGTTACCATCGATAAGGTCATACAAGCCGCACCTAATGAATATGCCGTGATTATCGACCGCATCTCGCAGGATGTACCATTCTACCGTTCCTATCTCAAAAACGCTGCGATTGCGGGCACGGCGGTGATCAACAACCCGTTCTGGTGGAGCGCAGATGAGAAGTTCTTTAACAATGCGCTGGCAGAGAAAATTGGCATACCTGTACCAAAAACGGTATTGCTTCCATCCAAACAACGGCCAGAAAACACTTCCGAAACGTCGTTCCGAAACCTTGCATTTCCGATGGCGTGGGAAGAGATATTTCAGTATGTGGGCTTTCCGGCTTACATGAAACCGCATGATGGTGGCGGCTGGAAGAGCGTCTACCGCGTGGTGAACCCGCAGGATATGTGGATGAAACATGAGGAAACAGGCCAACTGGTGATGATGTTGCAGGAGGAAATCGTGTTTGACGATTATGTGCGCTGCTATTGCATTGGGCAGAAAGACGTGCTGGTAATGCCTTACGAACCGCGCAACCCGCACCATTTACGCTACGCTGCCGATTTGAAAGCACAAGGCGAAGAGCGCGAGAAGCTGCTTGAAACGATCAAAGATTATACATTGAAACTCAATATTGCATTGGGTTACGACTTTAACACCGTCGAATTCGCAGTGCGCGACGGCATTCCCTATGCGATCGATTTCTGCAACCCTGCGCCGGATGCAGATATCTACTCGGTAGGGCGCGATAATTTTGAATGGGTGGTAGAAGCAGCCGCGAACATGGCCATCGAAAGGGCAAAAAAGCAGGCTCCCGGACAGATTAATCTTACCTGGGGTACATTTATAAACCAAGCTGTGAGTAGTGTTCCAACCCCGGCAATAGCCGAAGTCACAACGCCGGCAGATACCGAGCCTGTGAAACCAAAAGCACCAGCTAAGTCGGCCAAAGTCGCAACTCCGGCGGCGAAACCAGTTACAAACGCGACGACACCTACAAAGGCAACAAAGCCCGCCGCAAAACCGGTCGAGGCCGCAGAAGCTACTCCGTCTATCACAGAGGTTAAAAATACACCATCTACCCCGTCAGCCACAGAAGTAAAAGTAAAAACCGCAGCGCCGAAAAAGCCCGCCAAATCCCTGGGTGCTATTGTTAAAGGTCCAATCGCCGAAGCGGAACCCAAAATACCGACCACCAAAGCGGCCGCCACCAAAGCACCCGCGAAAAACTCCAAACTGAAAAAATCCTGACAAACTAAAATCAGCCGCCTTTGCATTATGGCAACATTCACCCTGGGAATTGAAGAAGAGTTTCAGACCATCGACCCCATTACGCGAAACCTGCGGTCGCATATGTCGAAGCTGGTTGAAGATGGAAAAATCACATTGAAGGAACGTGTGAAGGCGGAAATGCACCAGGCAGTCGTGGAAGTAGGTACCAATATCTGCCACAATATCCAGGAGGCACGGGAAGAAGTGACCTACCTGCGCAAAATGATCCTTGACCTGGCCGAGAAACAAGACCTGCACGTGGCTGCCGCAGGCACGCACCCGTTTGCCGACTGGGTAGACCAGCTCATCACGGCCGACCCACGCTACGACCAGATTATAGATGAAATGAGGGATGTGGCTCGTGGCAACCTCATTTTCGGGTTGCACGTGCACGTTGGCATCGAGAGCCGGAACGAGGGAATCCAGATCATGAATGCGGTGAGGTATTTTCTGCCGCACATTTACGCATTATCAACTAACTCCCCGTTCTGGTGCGGGCGGAACACTGGCTTCAAATCTTACCGCTCTAAGGTTTTTGATAAATTTCCCAGAACCGGCATCCCCGATTTCTTTTCGAGCGCGGCAGAGTATGATGAGTACGTGGAGCTGCTGGTCAAGACGAATTGCATCGACAATGGCAAGAAAATCTGGTGGGACATTCGCGTTCACCCGTTCTTCAATACGATCGAGTTCCGTATGTGCGACGTGCCCATGCGTACAGACGAGACCATATGCCTGGCTGCGATCATGCAAGCACTCGTCGCGAAGATCCACAAGCTGCACAGCCAAAACCTGAGCTTCCGGCCCTATCACCGGATGCTCATCAACGAAAACAAATGGCGCGCGGCCAGATACGGAATTAGCAGCAAGCTAATTGACTTCGGAAAGCAGGAAGAGGTGGAGTACAAAATCCTGATCCACGAGCTCCTCGAATTTATCGACGATGTAGTAGACGGCCTGGGTAGCCGCCACGAGATCGATTACATTCATCAGATCCTCGAAATGGGTACCGGTGCAGACCGCCAGTTGGCCGTTTTCGAGCAAACAGGTAGTTTGAATGCGGTAGTAGATTATATCGTTTCTGAGACCAAAATTGGGATTGGCTGAGAACTAAATTACACTTCCAGCGTAAAATCCGAACTAATCAGGAAGACAATTGTTAAAAATGGATTACCCAACTTATAACTTAAACGGCTGATCCACTGACACGGGTCGGCCACCCGCTGAAATGACGACCAATGAAAAGCATTTCCGGATCGCGATCCTTGATATGTACGACGGACATCCAAACGAAGGAATGCGATGCATTAAAAAGATCATCACCGCATTCGGAGAGCACGAGCATGTGCCCGTCGAATTTACTGTTTTTGATGTGAGACAAAGGCTCGAAGTTCCGGGAATGGATTTCGACGCTTATATTTCCACAGGCGGACCGGGCAATCCCGCACCGGCTGGAGAGGCGTGGGAAAAGAAATTCTTTGGTTTTCTTGATAAAATGTTGGCTTACAACTCGAAACGGCAGAATCGTGTTAAAAAGCATTTGTTCCTGATTTGCCATTCTTTTCAAATGGCTTGCATTCACTGGGAGCTGGCGGCCGTAAGTAAAAGGCGAAAAACTTCATTTGGAACGTTTCCGGTTCATATAACTTCGTCAGGTCGTAAAGATCCACTGCTGAATGCATTGCACGACCCATTCTGGATCGTCGATTCGCGGGACTTCCAGCTTACAATGCCGAATCAGTTCGCATTTGACAATCTGGGGGCAAAACTGCTTTGTCTTGAAAAAATGCGACCGCACGTACCATTGGAACGCGCTGTGATGGCTATTCGCTTTTCGAATGAGATTGTAGGTACCCAGTTTCACCCGGAAGCCGATGCGGAAGGAATGCTACGCTATTTCCTAAATGAAGACAAAAAGGAAGCGATCATCAAAGCGCATGGAGAGCAGAAATACAACGACATGATCGCACATTTGAACGATCCCGACAAAATTTCGATGACCGAAGCCGTCATTATTCCGACATTTTTGAAAAACGCATTCAACAAAAGTTTCCAGCCAGCCTATGCATAAGCAAGCGAGGGAAGCGTTCAACAACTCTTTTACCGAGAATGGATATAATGAGTTTGTCGATTCACTGAATTCGGCGTTTCCCGGTCAGCTGGATTTCAGGGTTGCAGAAACGCCTGTCTTTGTGCCGAGGGAACTGACAGAGAAGATCAGGCAGGCATCCGATGAAATTATCGCTACGCTGCTATCACCCGATTTTCGAAAGAAAACAGACCGCGCCGTCCCTTCCAACCAGCACGTACCCGGGGAAAATGCACACACCTCGTTCCTGGCTATCGATTATGCTATTTGCCGGAATACAAATGGCGAGCTGGTACCCCAGCTCATAGAATTACAGGGATTTCCATCAATATTCGGCTATCAGGCTTTTCTATCCGAGTCTTTCAAGAAGTTTTTTAATGTTCCTCAAAACTTCGGTTACCTGTTTGGTGCCAGTTTTTACAATGAATATGTAGCTAAATTGAAAGCGCTGATCCTTGGCGATGAGCTGCCGGAAAATGTAATTCTTCTTGAAATTTTCCCGGAAAAGCAAAAAACGCGGATCGATTTTGCTGTAACCGGGCAAATGCTGGGCATAGAACCGGTTTGCTATACCAAGCTTATCCGTGAAGGCCGTCAGCTTTTTTATGAAAAAGACGGTCGAAAAATCCAGGTCAAGCGGATTTACAACCGCCTTATCTTCGACGATCTTTTCACCTATCCCGACCTGCAAACCAGCTATCATTTCACCGATGAAGTTGATGTACAATGGGTAGGCCATCCCAACTGGTTTTTCAGGATCAGTAAGTTTGCTATGCCTTTTCTGAAGGGGGAATTCGTGCCGGAAACACATTTTTTGAGCGAATACAATGGCATCTTTCCCGCTGATCTTGAAAATTTTGTATTAAAACCCCTGTTCTCCTTTGCGGGCTCCGGCGTGCAATTACATCTTACAAAACCGGATCTGGAGGCTATTGGCGACCCGGAAAATTATATCTTGCAGCGAAAAGTCGTCTACGAACCTGTGATCCAGGCACCCGACGGGCTGGTGAAATGCGAAATCCGCATGATGTACGGCTGGCCGGACAATGCCGAAAAACCGGAGTTGTTGATCAGCCTGAGCCGATTGAGCCGGGGCGAAATGATCGGCGTCCGGTATAACAAGGATTTCACCTGGGTAGGCGGTAGTGCCAGTTTTTTTGAACATTAGAATGCATATCTCACATCGCCAGCACTTTTTCGACAACCTGGCGCAGACTTCCGATTTTCCTCTTGCCCTTGAAATTGAAAAAGCCGAGGGCATTTATATGTACGGGCCTGACGGCAAATCGTACATGGACCTGATTTCCGGCATTGGCGTCAGCAACGTCGGCCATCGGCACCCGCAGGTACTCGCGGCCATCCACGCGCAACTCGATAAGCACATGCACCTGCTTGTGTACGGCGAATACGTACAAAGCAGCCAGGTGCAACTTGCGAAAGCCTTGACCGACACATTGGATATCGAAATGCCTCACCCTTCCCCATTCGGGCTGATCGATAATGTGTATTTCACCAATTCGGGTACCGAGGCGGTAGAGGGTGCGATGAAACTGGCCAAACGGTTCACCAAACGAAAGGAGTTTATTTCCTGCTACAACGCCTATCACGGAGCCACGCAGGGCGCATTGAGTCTCGCCGGGGCTGAATTTTTTAAACGAAATTTTCGTCCGCTCTTACCCGGCATAAAACATATTCAACACGGTTATCTGGCTGATCTGGATAAGATTTCTGAGCAAACTGCCGCTGTTATTATTGAAGTCATTGGCGGTGAATCCGGCGTACGCGTCCCTGAGGTGGGGTACCTTGCCGCCTTGCGGGAAAAATGCTCGGAAACTGGCACGTTGCTGATCCTGGATGAGATCCAGACTGGCTTTGGCCGCACGGGGAGCTTCTGGGCTTTCGAACAATATGGCATTTACCCCGACATCCTGCTCAGCGCCAAGGGAATGGGCGGGGGCATGCCGATCGGTGCTTTCATGGCTTCACAACAGATTATGAAAGTACTGAAAACCAATCCGATACTGGGACATATTACCACTTTTGGCGGGCATCCCGTGAGCTGTGCGGCTTCGTTGGCTGCCCTTCGTGTAACCATCGATGAAAACCTTTCCGAGGCAGCTATCGGCAAAGGCGACTTGTTTAGATCGCTATTAATTCACCCGAAAATCCGGGAAATCCGGGGAAAAGGCCTTATGCTTGCGGCGGAAATGGAATCCTTTGATAAACTAAAAGATACCATCGACCGGTGCATTGCACAGGGCGTCGTGACCGACTGGTTCCTGTTCTGCGACAACTCCATGCGCATTGCACCTCCATTGACTATTGCAGAAGAGCAAATCCGCGAGGCTTGCTCAATTATTCTAAAAGTCCTGAATTCCTGATCGATATGAACTATTCCATTCAAAATGACCACCTGAAAATTTCCGTGCAGGAAACCGGTGCTGAACTTTGCCAGATCCGATCCACCCTAACAGGTGCCGATTTCCTTTGGAATGCTGACCCAAATGTTTGGGCCAGCCATGCGCCGGTACTTTTTCCTGTGATTGGCGCGATCAAGAATGGTTTTGTCAAATACAACGGGCAGGAATATGCTGTGCCCCGTCACGGAATCGTGCGGAATAATGCGAATGTAAAGCTTACAACTCAAACCCCTGACAGTCTTACATTTACATTAATATACAGCCAAGAAACGTTAGCGATTTATCCTTTTGAATTCGAGTTTCAGATCACATATAGGCTCGATGGTAAAAGGATAATTGTCGATCATAAAGTAATCAACCATGGCAGCGTGGAAATGCTTTTCTCTCTTGGCGGCCACCCTGCGTTCAAATGCCCGCTGCACGAAGGCGAGGTTTATGAAGATTACTATCTCGAATTTGAAGCCATCGAAAACGACTCGACCTGGATACTTGAAAAGAACGGTTTGGTAGGAAACACAACCAAACCGGTTCTGGAGCACACCAATGTGCTGCATTTGAACAGCCATTTGTTTGATAATGACGCATTGATTTTCAAGCATTTAATATCCAAACAAGTTAGTCTCAGAAGCACCAAATCAGGGCAGGTAATCACCGTTCATTACAATGATTTCCCCTACCTCGGTGTCTGGGCAAAGCCGGGCGGCCATTTCGTCTGCATCGAGCCCTGGCTCGGCATCGCCGATAACGCCGATTCTGATCAGAATTTTGAGACGAAAGAAGGTATATTGAAACTGGAAGCGGGAGGCGTCTTTACCGCCAGCTTTACTATTGAGATTTATGAATAGCCTGGCGGCCGAACGTTTGCTGCTGGTTGATTTTATTATCGAAGCCTCTCCAATGCCGGTCAAAACGGCATCGGCAATCGCTGAGCGGTTTTACCATGTGCAGTTGAACAAAGGAGACTTTTTGCTTAAAGAAGGCTCGGTATCAAATGAATACCTTTTCGTTACCGATGGTTTCATGCGCTCCTTTGCTATGGATCCGGACGGTAACGACATTACAACTGGCTTTTACGGTCAAAAACAGGTCGTTTTTGAAGTATCGTCTTTCTTTCATCGCATCCCATCCCGCGAGAACATCCAGGTGCTCACGCCCGGCGCTGGTCTCGCGATTACTTATGCCACCCTCAACGAGCTTTTTCACGCATTGCCTGAATTCCGTGAGTTCGGAAGAAGTATTTTGGTCCGAGGTTTTTCCAATCTTAAATCCCGGATGCTATCAACGATTACTGAGACTGCCGAAGCACGCTATCTCCAACTGCTCCAAACCAGTCCGGACATTTTTTACCACGCGCCTTTACGCACCGTCGCATCTTTTTTGGGCATTACGGATACTTCGCTGAGCCGAATCAGGAAAGAAATTTCGGGGAAATAGCAGCGTGTGCCATTAGTTGCCATTTGGCAAGATTCTTCGCAAAACGATTGATTTTATTTGCATTAAATAAATCAATCGACATGGAAACCAATCAATTACTTCTCTCCTCACTTTTTCTTTTAACAGTTGTCGCAACTTGGATAATCCTGTACAAAGCCCTGAAAGGTGCAAAATTCATGTGGTTTGTGGCATTAATCTGGATACCTGCTCAACTCCTGGTTGGCATTAAAGGCTTTTACCTGGACACCAGGACCATGCCGCCGCATTTTTTATTGACAATCGGGCCGCCGTTACTTTTAATCGCATTCATTACAATTTTTAAACACAAGTATTTACTTGAAAACACGTCTCTGAAACACCTTACGTTGCTCCATATGGTCCGAATAGCTGTGGAGCTTGTACTGCTGGGCCTTTTTCTGACAGGCGAGGTGCCGAAATTAATGACTTTCGAAGGAAGCAATCCCGACATTCTGTCCGGCATCACCGCGCCGCTTGTCTGGTGGGGTTATCGCAAGGGTATTCTCGGCAACAAAGCATTGCTGCTCTGGAATTTCGCATGTCTCGGTTTGCTGTTAAACATTGTTATTCGCGCCATCCTCTCAGCCCCGCTCCCATTCCAGCAATTCGCATTCGACCAGCCCAATGTTGCTTTGCTAAAAGCACCATTTGTGCTACTGCCGGCTTTCGTGGTGCCGGCAGTAATGTTTGCGCATGTTGCAGCAATTTTGAAATTAGTTGACGGTAATGTTACATCCGTACGGGATTTACGGTAAATGGGTTGCTTTTCGATTCACTACTAATCTTACGTCGCTACGCGACTTAGCGCGGAATTGTCTAAGCCCCAAATCCAAGTTTCCGCTTATTCAAATGCCGCTAGGCATGTAATATCGGTAGCAACAAGTCACACCAGAATGTTCGGAAATGCCTTAGGCATGTACAACAAATACCATGACCAACGACAATACTCCTAACAACCTAATCCATTACAATTCAATAGCAAGCAGTTCTCCACCCAATCTGTGTAATGCATTCTCTATCTTTTTCACCTGCGCAGGACGTGGCTTTTTGAGGCCGGATGCGTAGTGATTGAGTTGTTTTTCATGAATTCCAGTCAGTCGGGCATTATATACCATTAACAAAACAGTATACAAACAAAAAAGCCCCGAAACCGGGGCTTATAAGTCTTTCACAAATCAGCAATTATCAAACGGTCGCTTCGATCTGGGCATTCAATTTATCTTCCAGGGTTGTTTTGGGAACAACGCCCACTACTTTATCTACCAGTTGGCCGCCTTTGAAAATCATCAGCGTAGGGATACTACGGATACCGAATTTTGCAGGTACCGAAGAATTCATATCCACATCCATTTTACCGATAACTGCCTTGCCGTCATACTCTCCTGCAAGCTGCTCGACAACCGGACCGATCATCTTACAAGGCCCACACCATTCTGCCCAGAAGTCAACAAGTACAGGTTTATCACCTTTGATCAGATCTTCGAAGGTGCTATCGGTAATTTCAAGTGCTTTTCCCATGTTTTAAGTGTCTAAATGTTATTTATCAATCTGGCTTAATAAGGATTATTAATATCTAAAAGTTCCTCATTCAGATCAATACAAATCAGTTTAAAAAGAATTTCACGCCTAAGGAACCTCGCAGCACTTTAAAGAGCTCATTACTAGGCGATACGCGGTAACCACGTGACAACATTTCCACTTCCAGATGCGTCTCAGGGTCCTTAACTGTCATGCTTACCTGGCATCCGCCGGGGTAGCTTCCGAACGTATCATTAAGTACCTGAATGAACTGCGCGTCTATCTGATCCAGCGTGAGGTTAATCTTAATTTTCTTGCACATTTTATCCATGATCTCGGGCAGTAACTGGATTTGAGAGATCTTGAACTCGAACTGGTCTTCCTGCTTCCAGCGGTTCTGGACTTTGCCTTTGATATACAAAAACTGGCCGACTTGTAAATAGTTTTTAAAGCGGATGTAGTCCTCCCCTCCGATCAACATTTCCATCGTGCCCTGATAATCTTCAATTTTAAAGATCATGAACAGGCTACCATTTTTGGACATCCTCTCCTGCGCGCTCGTGACGATACCAGCGATGTTGATTTCCTTACCATAATATTTCGGCGCGCGCTCACCTTCCTGGATTTCCATCACTTTGTCGACCGTACAGTTACAGAAATTATCCAATTCTGTGCGGAAAGTATCGAGCGGATGGCCGGAAATGTAGAAACCTACAACTTCCTGTTCGTAACGCAGTTTGGCAAGATCGTCCCATTCACCAACTTCCGCTGGTTTCGGCTTGGCCAACGTAGAGCCGCTATCGCCAAGCATACCGAACAGTGATGCCTGGGCTGATGATTTTTCCGCATGATAATTGTTCGCATAGCGGATCAATTTCTCGATAAACGTGCCGGTTTCCCCCTGCTCTACCGCAAAGTATTGTGCACGGTGGTAGTCTGTAAAACAGTCGAATGCACCAGCATATGCGAGGCTTTCCAATGTCTTTTTATTAACAGTACGAAGGTTGACACGTGTCATAAAATCGAACACATCCTTAAATGGGCCATTATTAGTCCGCTCTTCGATGATCGATTCGACAGCCGCATCACCGCTTCCCTTTACACCAGCCAGCCCGAAACGGATCTCCTTCTTCTTGTTCACACCAAACTGCCGCTCCGATTCATTAATATCCGGCCCCAGAACGGTGATACCCAAGTTCTTACATTCTTCCATGAAGAATGTGATCTTGTCGATACTACCCAGAGAGCTGGTCAAAACCGACGCCATGTATTCCGATTGGTAATGCGCTTTTAAATATGCTGTCTGATACGCAACAAATGCGTAGCACGTCGAGTGGGATTTGTTAAATGCGTAGGATGCAAATGCCTCCCAGTCCGTCCAGATCTTTTCCAGCTTTTTAGCATCCAGCCCCTTGTCGGTGCCACCTTTCATGAAATCGCCTTTGAGCTTGTTCAGCGTCTCGATCTGCTTCTTACCCATCGCCTTACGCAACGTATCCGCCTGACCTTTTGTAAAACCCGCCAGCTTTTGCGACAAAAGCATCACCTGCTCCTGGTAAACTGTAATACCATAAGTATCGGCCAGATACTCTTCCAACTCGGGCAAATCGTAAGTCACTTCTTCCTGCCCATTCTTCCGGCGGATAAAGTTCGGAATGTAAGCGATCGGACCGGGGCGGTATAATGCGTTCATAGCGATAAGGTGCTCGAAACGGTCAGGGATGAGGTCGCGCATGTACTTCTTCATCCCGTCGGATTCGAACTGGAATATCGCGTTGGTATCGCCTCTCTGGAAAAGTTCAAAAACTTTCGGATCGTCCAGCGGAACATCGTCGATGACAATTTCTACCCCATAATTGTTCTTAATCATCCGCAGCGCTTCCTTGATAATGGAAAGGTTTCGAAGCCCCAGAAAGTCCATCTTGATAACCCCCGCGTCCTCGATAATCTTTCCCTGGTATTGGGTAATCAGAAAGTCGGAATCTTTAGAAGTACTTACCGGGATGATTTCGGTCAGATCGCTTGGCGCGATAATGATACCAGCTGCATGGATACCTGTATTTCGCACCGTTCCTTCGAGCCTGCGGGCTTCTTGCAGAACGCTGGCCTGCAAATCGTTCCCCTGTGCAATGGCCCGCATTCGCTTCACATTTTCCAGTTCATCGGGCGAGATGCCTTCCTTTTTCATAAGGCTACCTTCTCCTTCGAGCGGTGCTGTGAAGATCCGGTTCAGCGTCATGTTATAAGTCGGCTTATCCGGAACGAGCTTCGCCAGCATGTTCGCATCCTGCAATGGCAGGTCCATTACGCGCGAAACATCTTTAATTGCCGATTTTGCGGCCATTGTACCATAAGTTACAATCTGTGCAACCTGATTGTACCCATATTTTTTTACCACATAATCGATCACCTTCTGGCGACCGTCGTCGTCAAAATCGGTATCGATATCGGGCATGGAAATACGGTCAGGATTGAGGAAACGCTCAAAAAGAAGATCGTACTTGATAGGGTCAATATTTGTGATACCAATGGCATATGCCACCGCCGAACCTGCCGCAGAGCCACGGCCAGGGCCAATAAACACACCCATATTACGCCCTGCTTCAATAAAGTCTGCCACAATAAGGAAGTACCCTGGAAAACCCATGTTCCTGATCGTCTGCAGCTCGAAGTTGAGACGCTCCTCGATTTCGGGTGTTACAGCGTTGTATTTCTTTCTTGCCCCTGCGAATGTAAGATGCCGCAGGTACTCCCATTGGTTCAAAACGTCGGCGGTGAGCTCCTTCTTTCCCACCATTTCCGACAATGTATGGGTCTTGAACTCGTCGGGGATCGGGAAGTTGGGGAGTAAAATATCTTTCCGGAGATCGAGCGTTTTAATCTTATCTACAATCTCATTCGTATTGTCCAGCGACTCGGGCAAGTCGTTGAACAGTTGCAGCATTTCGCTGGTTTTTTTGAAATAAAACTGGTCGTTATAGAATGCAAAGCGCGAGCCTTTCGGAATACCCTTTTCGTCATCGAAATCCTTGGCCGATGGCGTGCTCTGCTTATCTCCGGTATTGATACACAGCAAGATATCGTGCGCATTCCAATCGTCGCGGTCTACATAATGTGAGTCGTTGGAGCAGATAACTTTTACATTATACTTTTTGGCAAACTTCAGAAGCACCTCATTCACAATATATTGATCGCGGATGTCGTGACGCTGTAATTCCACATAAAAGTCGTCGCCAAACAAATCGAGCCACCAGCGAAACTCGCGTTCAGCCGCTTCCTCTCCCTGGCGGATAATGGTTTTCGGGATAATGGCACCGATGCAACAAGTTGTCGCAATCAGCCCGCGGTGATATTTCACGATCAGTTCCTTATCGATCCGTGGATATTTACCATACATCCCCTCCATAAAGCCCAGCGAGCACATCTTCACCAGGTTTTTGTAACCAATTTCATCTTTGGCCAATAACAATTGATGGTGACGAACGTCCTTTTTGTCCTTGGTAAACTGCCGCACGTGCCGGTCTTCCACCACATAAAATTCGCAACCGACGATCGGCTTAATGCCCTGCTTGTTCCCCTCGGCCACAAACTCGAACACCCCGAACATGTTACCATGGTCGGTGATGGCAACGGCAGGCATATTGTCCTCCTTAGCCTTTTTGAAAAGCTTTTTAATATCGGCAGCACCGTCGAGCAGCGAAAATTGGGTGTGACAGTGCAAATGGGAAAATTGCATATTAATAGGGTTGTAATGGGTATTGCAGGCAGCTCAATCTCGAATTAGCTTTACGGATTACATTTCCTCCGCTTCTTCGTACAATACATAATTCATATAATCGGTAAAGGGTTTCAGCAATTGAATGCCTTTCAAAACCAAGCTACCGAAGTCTTTGGAAGCCACCTCTTTATCGGTGTATCGGTGCATAAAAAATAGCTGTTTACGTTTCAGCAGATCAATTTCCGGGTGATCCTTCGCATAACCTTTCGGGGTCGTCTTTAAAGTCTCGCCATGTATTTCAGGGAAATAACTGTGAAATTCTTCTTCATTAATAATTGTTTTCAGCTCATTCGCATTATAATCGATCTCCTGACGAAAGCGCGCCAGTTGCTCCGTGGTTACTTCCCACATGCCACCTCCGAGGAAGGTCTGGTCACCGGGCTGGACTTGCAGGTAGTAATCGATCTTGCCCGAGCTTTTACCGCCCGGACCGATGCCGGCTGCCAGATTAGTTTTGTAAGGAGCTTTGTTTTTCGAAAAACGGACGTCGCGGTAAATGCGCAGCATACAATCCTTTACTTGCACATTCCCGAGGTCCTCAAACTTACCCACTTCTTCGATCAGGTAGCCGACCAGCTTTTCCATATCCGCCTTCGCGGCTTCAAAAAGTTTCTTATTTTCCTGAAACCACTCCCTGTTATTGTTTTCGGCTAATTGACTGAGAAAGTGCAGCGTTTTAGAATCCATGTCGCGTTGGTGAAGGTATAAAATTCAAATTTACTACGTTTTCTGATTCAATTTACCGAATTTTGGGATTAAGAAAAGGCTAATGTTTACCTGAAAACGCTAAACTGTTGAAAGCTATGAATGTTCAGTATTTGTCGAATGAAGAAGGAGAAAGGACTGGTGTTTATATCTCCATGAAGGAGTGGGAGGATATTCAAAGAAAACTGGAACAGCTGGAACAGACTGATTTCTGGGACGAGTTACCCGGTCACGTGAAGGATGGCATTGAACGCGGTCAAAAACAGGCGATGACAGGCCAGACCAAATCTCACGACGAAGTAATGGAAAAGTATAGCAAGTATCTATGAGCTTACCTATTCTCTGGTCGGCCGAAGCAGAAAACACCTTTGCTGACATTATCACACACTTAGAATTGAATTGGACAGAAAAAGAGATCAGTAAATTCATCTGAATCACCAAGGATGTTCTGAAACAGATAGCGGCGTTTCCCTTAATGTACGAAGCTTCCCCATCGAAGCCGGAAGTGCGAAAGGGGTTTGTCACCAAGCAATGCTCGTTGTTTTATGAAGTAAATGAAGACCATATCGTTTTGCTCTACTTCTGGGACAATCGCCGCGAAACCAAACCAGGCAACTAAGTATTAAAAACAATAAATGGCCAGAATCCTAACAGGCATTCAAAGCAGCGGGCGACCACACCTGGGTAACATCCTGGGAGCCATCAAACCTGCGATCGAACTCTCTAAAAACCCGCAGAACGAATCTTTTTTTTTCATCGCCGACCTCCATTCGCTTACGACCCTGAAAAATGGCGTTGAACGTGGCGAATATGTCCGCGCCATCGCAGCGACCTGGCTCGCATTCGGATTCGACTACAAAAAAAATGTATTCTGGCGCCAATCACGCGTGCAGGAGCATACCGAGCTTGGCTGGTACCTGAATTGCTTCACGCCGTTCCCCATGCTGGCAAATGCGACTTCATTTAAAGACAAATCGGAGAAACTGGCCGATGTGAACGCGGGGCTTTTTACATATCCCGTTTTACAAGCGGCTGACATTCTGCTTTATAATGCCAACATTATTCCGGTGGGTAAAGACCAGAAACAGCATTTGGAAATGTCTAAGGACATTGCGAACCGGTTCAACATCATGGCCGGCGAGGAGATTCTGGTATTGCCCGAACCGCAGATCGACGAGCGTATCATGACGATTCCGGGGCTCGACGGACAGAAAATGAGCAAGTCATACCATAATTATATCGACATTTTCCTCCCTGAAAACGAGCTGAAAAAGATCACCAAAAAGATCCTTTCCGATTCGAAGCAACTGGAAGAACCCAAAGACCCGGATGCCGACATTACGTTCCAGCTTTACAGCCTGGTGGCTAAGGAATCAGAGGTCGAAACGATGAGGCAGAATTACCTGAATGGCGGTTACGGCTACGGCCATGCCAAACAGGCACTTTTTGAATGTTTTATTGAGGTATTCGCTGAGCCAAGGCGCATTTTCAATTATTATATGGAAAATGCGGAAGAGCTGGAAGGCATTCTGGTGGAAGGTGAGGCCAAAGCACGCGAAATCGCGCAGGATACGATCGGCAAGGTTAGGAAAGTACTCGGTTTCAGTTCATGACAGAGGCGGTAGAAACGCTGACCCGAACCGACCACGAGCTATTTTTATGGCTCAATGGGCTACATACGCCCTGGCTCGACACGGTGATGTACTGGATTACCTATAAATTTACCTGGGTCCCGCTCTATATTCTGCTAATCACATTGACGATAAGGGCGGAAGGTTGGAAAAAGGGCGCATTCATAATAGTCGCGGTGGTACTGGCCGTTGCAGTAGCCGACAAAATCACATCCGGGTTCATGAAGCCCTACTTTCTGAGACTGAGACCATGCCATGATCCGTCGCTGCAAGGGTTAATGCATAGCGTTACGGATTGCGGCGGGATGTATGGCTTTGCTTCTTCACACGCGTCGACAAGCTTCGCGTTGGCGATTAGCTGGTTCGGCTTGCTTCACGTGAAAGTGCGAAATATGTGGTTGCTGTATCTCTGGGCCTCAATTTATGCATATAGCCGCATATATGTAGGCGTGCATTTCCCGCTCGACATTCTCGTGGGCGCGCTCGTCGGGCTACTCACGGGCTATTGCTTTGTGCAGCTTTATTATATTTTTTTAAAAAGATACTATCTTAATTAACTGCTTTTGCTTAATTTTGCGCAAATTTTAGTTTGGCCATGGGTTCATTCAATACAGTAAAAATATTTTCGGGGAGTCAGTCCGAATATTTGGCCAAAGACATTGCCAGGTATTATGGTAAGGAGCTGGGAGGCTACACGTTACGCAAATTCAGCGATGGCGAATTGTCCCCAAGTTTCGAGGAGTCGATCAGGGGTTGTGATGTTTTTCTCATCCAATCTACCATGCCTCCTGCCGATAACCTGATGGAATTGCTGCTCATGGTGGATGCGGCCCGTCGTGCCTCGGCACATTATGTTACGGTAGTAATCCCCTATTTTGGCTACGCCAGACAAGATAGAAAAGATAAGCCACGTGTGGCAATTGCTGCAAAAGTTGTTGCTAACCTGCTGACTGCCGTGGGGGTTGACCGCGTGATGACCATAGATTTACACGCCGGCCAAATTCAGGGTTTCCTGGATCTGCCTGTGGACCACCTCGAAGGAACATCGATTTTTGTTCCTTATATTAAATCCCTGAACCTTAAAAATCTCCTGATCGCATCCCCTGACGTGGGCGGCGCCGCTCGGGCACGGAATTTTGCCAAATTCCTGAACGCGGACATGATCCTTTGTGACAAGCACCGGAAACGCGCCAACGAAATTGCGAGCATGCAGGTGATCGGAGATGTGGAGGGAATGGATGTAGTGCTCGTAGATGACTTGATCGACACTGGAGGAACGCTTTGCAAAGCGGCCGAGATTATCATGGAAAAAGGCGCGACGTCCGTAAGGGCGATCAGCACGCATGCAATCATGTCGGGTAAGGCGCATGAAAATATTGCCAGTTCAGTGCTGGAAGAGCTGATTGTAACAGATACTATCCCTCTTAAGCAACAGAATGAAAAAATCCGCGTACTGTCGGTTGCAGAAATTTTTGCAAAGGCAATAGGTAGGATCCGCGATCACGAATCTATTAGTTCATTGTTTATAAATTATCAGTAAAATTTTCTTTTATTTAACTTTCTTATTAAAATTCTTATGAAAAGTATTGAGATTGTAGGGTTTAAAAGAGCGAATCTCGGCAAGGTGGAATCACAGAACTTGCGCGCTCAAGGATATGTTCCATCTGTGCTGTACGGAGGCGACGAGCAAGTGCATTTTTATGCGCCAACCATGTTGTTCCGTGAATTGCTTTTCACACCAGATATTTTTAACGTTACCCTGAACATCGAAGGTACTGAGTACAATGCGATTCTTCAGGAAACACAATACCATCCGGTGAACGATGCGTTGATCCACGCGGATTTTCTGCAAATTATTCCTGGAAAGGAAATTAAAGTTGAAGTTCCTGTTAAATTGACAGGTACATCCACCGGTGTTATGAAAGGTGGTAAAATGAACCAAAAATTGCGTAAATTGCGCGTACAAGGTCTTGCGGAGAACATCCCTGACTATGTAGATGTTGATGTAACAGACCTGGATTTAGGAAAATCTGTTAAAGTTGGTGCACTGAAAGCTGAAAATTTTGTTATATTAACAGCGACAAGTAATCCGATCGCATCTGTTGAAATCCCACGTGCGCTTCGCGGTACACTTGGCAAGTAAGTATTTTATTTTTCATGGCTAATAGATGCAAACGTGCCGACCATTGGTCGGCATATTTGTTTATAGCCAGTTCCGTATTTGTTCAACCAAGACTTCATTGATACGGACGTAACTTTCATGTGTCCAGCCGCCGATATGCGGGGTAAACACAACGCGGTCCGAAGCACGCAAATAGTCGAAAGTCTGCTGCTGTTCCGGTGTCAGTTTTCCAATCTTTTCATTTTCCAACACATCCAGGCAGGCGCCTTTGATTTTGCCGCTTTCCAATGCCTCGGTAACCGCCTTTAATTTCACCACCTCGCCTCTGGATAAGTTCAACAGGTAAAATGGTTTGGCAAAACCTTCAATTAATTCTTCATTCACCCAATGGCGGGTGACCTCCGTCAGCGGAACGTGGAGGCTCAGAACATCGGCTTCACGCATAATCTCTTCTATCGATGACTCCTGTGCGAACACATCGCCGTAATTGTTACGGTATTTGTCATACGCAAGCACCTTGCAGCCAAAACCGCTCAGACGCTTTGCAGTAGCCGAGCCGTTGTTCCCATAGCCGATCAGGCCGACGGTTTTACCCATCAACTCCACCCCCCTATTGCCTTCGCGGTCCCAGATTCCATTACGGACTTGCTGGTCGGCACGCAGGATATTGTTAAAAAGCGCTAATAACATGCCTAATGCATGTTCGGCAACGGCATCACGATTGCCGGTACCCGCGTGGAAAACCTCGATATTCAACTCTTCCGCCACATCCAGGTCGATCAGGTCGAGTCCGGCTCCGGCACGGGCGATGAAGCGCAATTTCGAAGCATTTTCGAGCATGTCGCGATCGATGAACGTCTTACTGCGGATAATCAGCCCATCGTATGCAGGCAATGCATCTTTAATATCTTCTCTTTTGAATTCAGGATGGTAATCATAGTCCCATTTTTGCTCGTCCAGCATCCCGAATAATGAGGTATGCATGGAGTCTGCGATCAGGATTTTCATAGTAGCACGGGATTTTTTGTAACTTGCCGGTTGAACCGTTCGGCAAAAGTAATACAGAATTACGCAGGAGAACACATACAACAGCATTTACCTACATGAGCGAACAACACAGTGATAAACCGGTTATCGGAATCACAATAGGCGATTATAACGGCATTGGCCCGGAAGTAATCCTTAAAGCATTAGAGGGAAACCAGTTAGCGAAATTGTGCACACCAATCATCTACGGCTCCCTCAGAGTATTAAACCAATACCGCAACCTTTTTGAAATGAAGGAATGGGCCTTACACGGTATCCAGAAACCAGAGCAGGCCAATCAAAAACTCACGAACGTTATCACTTGCTGGCACGACCATCAGACAGAAATACAACCCGGAAAAATAACTGCCGAAGCGGGACAGGGCTCATTTGCCGCATTGAAAAGAGCAGTCGAAGACTTGAAAGAAGGAAAGTTACACGCGCTTGTTACCGGCCCAATCAATAAGGATAATATCCAGAATGAGGATTTCACATTCCCCGGCCATACCGAATTTCTCGCGCAGTCGTTCGGAAAGGATGATGCATTGATGTTTATGGTAGCAGGTGATCTGCGTGTGGGCGTACTTACGGGCCATATTCCCCTGCAAAATGTACGCGAACATATTACCGCTGAAAAGCTCTCCGCCAAAATCGAGCAGATGCTGGAATCCTTGAAAGGTGATTTTGGTATAAAAAAGCCAAAACTGGCGGTGTTAGGTCTGAACCCGCACGCGGGCGAGAATGGCCTGCTCGGTACCGAGGAAATCGACGTTATTCAGCCCGTGATTAATCAGTTTAAGGAGAAAGGACACCTTGTGGTAGGTGCATTCCCAGCCGACGGCTTTTTTGCCGCGGGTACCTACCGGCAATACGACGCCGTTTTGGCCATGTACCACGACCAGGGGTTGATTCCGTTCAAAACGCTGGCATTCAATGAAGGTGTGAACTTTACAGCCGGGCTTTCCGCAGTCCGCACCTCGCCCGACCATGGTACGGCCTACAATATTGCTGGGCAAAACCTCGCCGAACCGGGTTCGCTACTGCAAGCACTATACCTGGCATGCGACGTGTACAGATTCCGCATTTTCAACGCTGATATGGAAAAGAATGCATTGATATCGAAACCACAACCATCTGAAAGTCAACACCCCGCAAAATCCGGGGGGAAGCAACGGTTTAATTAGGCCTGACGGCCCGACCATGGACCGCCGACCATAGTCTTACGATTATCATTCCACGGTCTATGGTCGGCGGTCGGCGGTCGGCGGTCGGCGGTCGGCGGTCGGCGGTCGGCGGTCGGCGGTCGGCGGTCAAAATCAAAAAAAGCATCAACCAGTTCCCAACAAGGAATTAACGCACATCCATATGCTCAAATCAATGACCGGATACGGTGTATCCAACATCGAATCCGAATCGATCAATGTCACAGTTGAAATCAAGACATTGAATTCCAAATTCCTGGATATTTACTGCCGTATACCGCGCAACTACTCCGAGAGGGAAATTGAAATACGGAACCTCATCACCCAATCGCTCGAACGTGGCAAGGTGGAGTTTACGCTCACCATCCAGCCGGTGGGAAAGACGGTCGCCTCCACTTCTGTAAACCGTGCATTGGTGAGTGCGTATTATCAGGATTTGTCGGAAACAGCTACCAGCCTGGGCTTCTCGCACGACGGCACCGAACTACTGCGCATTGCGCTGCAACTACCGAATGCTTACAATAACGAAACCGTGGACGAGACGAGCAAAGAGGATGACTGGGCACAGATCAAGGTTGCGATATTGGAAGCGTTGCGCAAATGCTCCGTTTTCCGCGAACAGGAGGGCCGCATGACGGCTGAAAAATTCGCGGAATACATCAAAACAATCCAAACATTGCTGGATCAGGTTGCTGAACAAGACAAGGCAAGAATCCCCGCCGTACGCGAACGGCTGGAAAAACAGGTAAGGGATTTCTTATCCGACGATAATTTCGATCCTAACCGATTCGAGCAGGAACTGATCTATTACGTCGAGAAATTCGATATTTCCGAAGAAAAGATCCGGCTGGCCAACCACCTCGACTATTTCCTTGAAACGATGAAGGCTTCCGAAAGCAATGGCAAGAAGCTGAACTTCATTGCCCAGGAAATCGGTCGGGAGATCAACACCATCGGCTCGAAAGCCAATGACGCCTCGATCCAGCATCTTGTGGTGCAGATGAAGGACGAGTTGGAGAAGATCAAGGAGCAAACGATGAACATTATCTGATGCCCGAAGAAAGGCTTCCTCTTTCGTTCTATTCCGCCTACGACACCCGAACGCTCGCGAAAAAGCTGCTCGGCTGCGAGCTCGTGCACGAGAGCCCCGACGGTCTCACAAGCGGTATTATTGTCGAAACCGAAGCCTATTTACAGGACGATCCCGCCTGCCATGCTTCATTCAACCGCCGTACCATGCGCACCGAACCGATGTTCGGCGCTGCGGGTACGGTATATGTGTACCTGATCTATGGGATGTACCAATGCTTCAACGTGGTGAGTGAAGCCGAAGGTATTGGCGAAGCGGTGCTGATCCGCGCATTACAGCCTACTGCCGGCATGGAGCTTATGGAACTGAGAAGGCAATTCCGGCCTGGAAAAGTACCGACACTATCGTCCGCCAAAATCGCATTGAAGGAACTTTGTCGCGGCCCTGGCAAACTAGTTCGCGCGATGGGGATCGAGCGTGATCTTCATAATACTACACTTTTGACCGAAGGAAATCTATATCTGCGCGCGGCAAACTTCGAGCCGAGCGACATCGTGGCGGGACCGCGTATTGGCATTAATGTTGGTCGTGAACTTCCTTACAGATATTACATAAAAGACAATATTTTTGTAAGTAAAGGTTAACTAAGCGCGCCTTATTACATCAACCTCGACAACCCGCTATTACCGCCTAACTGGCATGGTATCAACAATATATGAATGAATTCTACAAACTAATTCTCTTCTTTTCTTTTGGATGCATTCTTTTCGCCGCACAGTGTACCTCTATTGGACAGAACGGGCAGGAAAAAGCCGTGGAAGTTGTGGAAGCCAAGCCACAAGAGGGTTTCGCTGAAGATACCGCTCTGATCCGCAAGTACTACAAGTTGGGTTCCGAATATCTGTTCCTGGATGCCGAAAAATCCATGTTTTACGCAAAACATGTGCTGCGGCTTTCGCAAAAGCACCAATGGGGAGTGGGAAAGCTTCTGGCCTACAATCTTTTGAGCACCTATTACCTGCTTGACGGCAGCTACGATATCTTAAGGGAGCTCTCCAACGAAACGATTACCCTTTCAAGGCAGCTCAATCTGCCGACTTTCACCGCGCACGGCAAACGGTTTCTCGGCGAAAGCTATTCCGAATATCGTCAGTGGGATTCTTCACGGATCAATTACGAACATGCGGTGCAGATGTTCACCCGCCTGAAAGCCGACAGCTCGCTTGCATTAAGCATTGAAAACCTGGGTAACTGTTACCGTGAAAAAAGTATGTATGACGTAGCCGTGAAGCTTTACGACCAGTCATATAAGATGTTCGATAAGATGAATTCCGACTGGGGCCGCGCCACGGTGCTGCAAAGTATCGGCTACATGCATGTACGCCTCGCTCATTACACGGAAGCGGAGCAGTACTTTTTAAGAAGCATCGCGTTGTTTCGCAAAATCGATAACCGTTACGGCCAACTGAACTGTCTGAACGATCTCAGCAATACCTATTTTTACCTGAAAAAGTACGACCAATCCATAGAGGCAGGATTAAAGGCATTTGAATATGCGAAAATCTACCATTCCTCGCAACAGACCAACTGGGCGCTGGTGACGCTTGCGCGCTCTTACAAAGCCATAGGAAAGTACGATGTGGCACTGGATTACAGTCAGGAGGTCAATTTCGTACGGCGTATGATCCACGACGAGTCAATTAAGCGGCAGTACACGATGTACCAGCTTATGTACGACAACAAACTGATGGATACTGAGATCCAGCAGAAGATCATCAACGAGCAGCGGGTACAGCAACGTATCCTGATTGCATTTACCTGTGTAGTTATACTTTCCGCGATTTTCCTGTGGTTTAATAACAAAAAGCTCCGGGCCAAGAACGCCGAAATAGAGGCTGCACTCATCGAGGGGCAGACCATCGAGCGCAAGCGCGTAGCAGCCGAACTACACGATCACCTGGGGGGTACATTGGCATCGCTCAACTGGTATTTGTACGGGATTGATAAAAAGGTTCTTTCGGAAGAAGAGCAAAAGATATACGACAGCGTGCATCAGATGGTTGGCGCAGCTTACCGAGAGGTTCGGAGCCTTTCGCACAACCTGATGCCCGCAGAGCTGGAAGAGCACGGGCTGACTATGGCTTTGCACCGGCTGATCAACAAACTGAACGAGAACAAGAAAATTGCATTCACTTTTAACCTGAAAGGAATGAATAGCCGACTCAACAACAAGATTGAGTTTGAGCTGTATAGCATTGTTTTGGAATTAACCAATAACATTATCAAACACTCCGGTGCCACAGAGGCGTTGGTTGAACTGACCGAAAACGTTAAGACAATTGTATTGATTGTGAGTGACGACGGTACAGGAATGATTGAACCCGACCGACAAGGCGTCGGCCTTCGGAATATCAAAAGCCGTGTGGAAAGCCTGCATGGTAAAATCCAGATCCATAGCCAGATAAAGAACGGGATCCGTGTCGAAATTGAGATCCCAAAGGTAGTCATTAAGTGATTATTCCTGCTCATCAAGACTGTAACGGCACTTTTGATCGTTACCACTTATAGAATAGTTGAAGCACCCTCATGAATGTTACCGAAAAATCAACCGAATTCATCACCGAATTCAAGAACAGTTTCCAAAATGACTCGCTCGTCAAACTTTCGCTCGGGAACTACCACGGATCAGATGAGAGCCTGAAAAACATCTATATTAAAAAAGTCCTCATCAAAAAAGAGCCCCGTCTTAGTCTCACATACCGCTATAAGACGCGTGACATTACCAAAAACCATACGTTGGAAGAATTTTTGGGAATGCTGGAGCAATGGCTGGGCACCGACTTCCGGGTGGCTACTTTGCAGACAGTTTCGGCGGACATTTATTTCGAAATACATCCCAGCGGAAAAACGACCTTAAAGAAAAAGGCCATTGTTGAGCGGGAAATGCCATCGCTGACGCACGACAAAAACAAAAACAGGCTCATTTCTCCCACCAACAAAGGCTACCTGTTCGATCTGAAAATCACCGATCAGCAGGGAAATGTCTATCACAATGCGCAGGATAAATTCAGGCAGATCAACCACTATATCGAGGTCCTGAGCAACCTGATCAAGGAAATTGCTCCGGATGGCCAGATCAAGGTTGCTGATATGGGTTCGGGTAAAGGATACCTCACATTCGCGTTGTACGATTACCTCAAAAACGTGCTGGGCCTCGATCCGGAAGTCGTCGGAATCGAGTTTCGCGAGGATCTGGTGACATTGTGCAACCAGATCGCCAAGAACGTGGAATTTGACGGATTAACCTTTCAGGAAGGCACGATCGAACAGTTCGATGCTACCGGCACCGATATGCTCATCGCATTACATGCCTGCGATACGGCTACCGATGACGCCATTTTCAAAGGCATTCAGGCCGGTTCAGAGCTCATTGTTGTCGCACCCTGCTGTCACAAGCAAATCCGTCGGCAGATCGAAAAGCACAAGACCGAAAACGATGTCAGCTTTCTCACCCGGCACGGTATTTTCCTGGAAAGACAGGCGGAAATGGTAACCGACGGGATCCGCGCGCTGATGCTGGAATATTTTGGGTATAAAACAAAAGTGTTCGAATTCATTTCGGACGCACATACACCCAAAAACGTGCTGATCGTAGCAACAAAAGGGAACCGGAGCGAAAAATTACAGGCCGCGACGCTTGAAAAAATCAGGGACGCCAAACAGTTTTTTGGCATTGAATACCATCACCTTGAAAGATTGGCAGGCATTTGAAGTCGTCAAATGAACCCATTTTCTCTTTCCTGTGGCTATATTTGCAACTTTTTGTGAACTCAATAATTGATTATGTGGAATAAAATAGCAGCTTACATTATCCGCTACCGGCTTCTGTGGGTTGCATTAGTGTTAGTGTCGACGGTCTTTATTGCCTATGAAGCCAGCAAGATTGAACTCTCCTATAATTTCGCCCGAATTCTTCCTTCCAATGATCCTGTGGAGAAAGAATATCAGGACTTCCGCAAGCTTTTCGGCGAAGACGGCAGCGTAATGGTCATCGGGTGGCAAGACCCACAGCTGTTCGAAATCAATAAATTCCGCGACTGGTGCAAGCTTTCGCAGCAAATCAAGGAAACGGAAGGAATCAAAACTGTGCTCTCACTCGCCAATGTTTATAAGATTACCCGTAATGACAGTCTCACCCGTTTCGACTTCACTCCGGTTATCCGCGACATTCCCACTACACAAACGGAGGCCGACAGTCTCAAAAAAGAAATTACCAACCTACCCATTTACGAAGGGCTGGTGCTAAACAGCAAAACCAACGCGACCCTTATCGTCATCACCTTCAACGACAAGGAACTCAACTCCAAGCGCCGATTGACAATCGTTGGCGACATCGAAAAAATGGCGGAAGAGTTCGCCGTTAAATACAACACTGACTTGCATTATTCCGGGATGCCTTACATCCGGACCGTGAACATGAAAAAGATCTCCGGTGAAATGGAGTTGTTTATGGGGCTGGCTGTATTTGTAACATTAGTCATTCTCTGGGCATTTTTCCGTTCTTTCCGGCTCACGTTACTGTCGATCGTTGTAGTGCTGATCGGCGTGGTGTTCTCAGTTGGGATATTGCATTTATTTAATTACAAAATCACCGCATTAACTGGCCTAATCCCTCCCCTGCTGATCGTAATCGGTGTGCCCAATTGCGTGTTCCTGATCAACAAGTACCAGACGGAGCTTGTATTACATAACAACAAGGACGAAGCATTGCGCGAAATGATCCGGCAGATCGGCTTGTCGACGTTCCTTGCCAACATGACCACGGCTATCGGTTTTGGGGTATTTTATTTCACAAACAGTATTCTCCTGGTTGAATTCGGTGTGGTGGCCGCCATCAGCGTGATGGTCACCTATGTGCTTTGTCTGGTGCTTTTGCCCATTACGCTACATTACATGAGCGCACCAAAACCACGTCATTTGAAACACCTTGACGGAAAGTGGGCTTCCGGATTTCTGAAAATGATTGACCGGCTCGTACATCACCGCCGGAAGGAGATTTACATTGCGATGGTGGTTATGATCATCGTTTCGGCTATTGGGATGACCAAAATCAAAACCATCGGCTACGTGGTGGACGATCTGCCGAAGAAAGACGTTGTGTATACCGACTTACGTTTTTTCGAAAAGAACTTCAATGGTGTATTGCCGTTCGAGGTAATGATCAACACCAAACAGCCGAACGGCGTTTTTGCCGATCAGGCCAGGACGCTTTATAAAATCAAGGCGTTTCAAAACGAAATGGCCAAATTTCCCGAGTTCTCGAAGCCGGTTTCGATTGTGGAGGCGTCTAAATTCCTATACCAGGGTTACCGTGGCGGAGACAGCAAGTATTACGCATTGCCGGGTGTTTTGGAACTGAATAAAATGACACCTTACCTGCAAAGCCAGCAAGGCGCTGCGAAGCAACTCTCGTCGTTCCTGAACGATGACAAAAGCGTTACCCGCCTGAGCTTCCAGATGGCCGACGTCGGTTCGGAACGGATCAAAGAGCTAATGAACCGGATCCGCCCAAAGGTAGATTCGATTTTCAGCCCCGGGCAATACAAAGTGAGCCTTACCGGCCACAGCCTGGTTTTCCTGAAAAGCAACGATTACCTGCTCAGCAACTTGTATGAAAGTCTGCTGATCGCCATTGTCCTCATCGCGATCGTAGGAATGGTGTTGTTCCGCTCGGTCCCCATCATCCTGCTTTCCAAACTGCCCTGTCTGATCCCACTTGCACTGACAGCCGGTATTATGGGTTATTTCGATATTTATTTTAAACCGACGACCATCCTGATTTTCAGCATTACATTCGGGATCGCCTCAGACGGTACGGTATATTTTCTGACACGCTATCGCGAAGAGCTTCACAAGAATGGCCTGACACCTTCCAAAGCGGTTACTGCATCCATTTTCGGAACCGGTTTGAGTATGATTTACACCGCGGTGATCCTGTTTTGCGGTTTCTCGATCTTCTCCGCGTCGAGTTTCGGGGGAACAGCGGCGATGGGTGTAATGGTGTCAATCACATTGCTAGTAGCCATGTGTACTAACTTGATCCTTCTGCCCGCATTATTGCTCTCGATTGCCAAATGGCAGGGTAAAAATGTAAAGCCGAGCTAAATGGGGTTTAGAGTTTATGAGTTTAAAGTAAACATTCGTAAACTTTGAGCTTATAAACTCCAAAACTCCTATCACATAATGAAAAAACTCTTTACAGCGCTGTCCATGTCCATAGCAGGGATGGCGCTACCTGTTTCAGCCCAAACCGATTTTCAGGCCGACTCGATTTTCATCCGGAAAATTTACAATGCTGCCCTGGCCGAAGGCAAGTCCTATGAATGGCTACGACATCTGACCCAGCAGGTCGGACCAAGGCTGAGCGGCTCAGACGGGGCTGCCAAGGCCGTAGTTTACACCCAATCGGTGATGAAAGGTGAGCATTTCGATCGGGTTTTTCTGCAAAATGTGATGGTACTGCATTGGGTACGTGGTGCGAAAGAGAAAGCCCGGATCATCAGTGGTAAACAAAAAACAGAAGTCCCGATCGCGGCATTGGGCGGTTCGATTGCCACGCCGAAAGGCGGTATTAAGGCCAAAGTGATTGAGGTAACCACCTTCCAACAGCTCCGTGAGCTGGGTACCGAGAAGGTGAAAGGTAAAATTGTGTTCTTCAACCGTCCGATGGACCCCACCAAGATCAATACATTCGAAGCATACGCCGGGGCCGTCGAACAACGTGGTGCGGGGGCTAGTGAAGCCGCCAAAATGGGGGCGATCGGTTCGATTACCCGTTCGATGACAACCCGCCTCGACGACTTCCCGCATACAGGCAGCATGCGTTACGCCGCGGGTGCTCCGATGATCCCGGCCGCGGCTATCAGCACCAACGGGGCGGAATTGCTCAGTAAAGCATTAAAGGCAAATCCCGAAACGGAATTCTATTTTGAACAAAACTGCGAAATACTCCCCGACGCGCCCTCCCATAATGTGATCGGCGAACTGAAGGGTACATCCAGCCCCGGCAAGTTCATCGCGGTCGGTGGCCACCTTGATTCCTGGGACTTTGCACAGGGCGCACACGATGACGGTTCAGGCTGTGTGCAATCCATCGAAGCCGTTCGGATCCTGAAAGCCTTGGGCTACCAACCACACAATACGCTTCGGGCTGTGATGTTTATGAATGAAGAGAATGGTATGAGGGGCGGCATTACCTACGCGGATTCTGCCAAATCTAAAAAAGAACTACACCTTGCAGCCATTGAGTCGGATCACGGCGGGTTTTCGCCACGGGGATTCGGTATTGTCGGAGCTCCTGCTCAAAAGGCTAAAATCCAACAATGGACGAAGCTTTTTATCCCCTACGGCATTCACGAGCTGGGTCCAGGTGGCGGTGGTGCGGATATCGGCCCACTCGCACAGCAAGGCACGGTATTGCTTGGTCTGATGCCGGATACGCAACGTTACTTCGATTATCACCACGCCGCCAACGACAAGTTCGAGGCCGTCAGCAAGCGCGAACTCGAACTAGGTGCTGCGGCGATGGCATCTATGCTCTACCTGATCGACAAGTACGGTTTGGAATAAAACGGCAAAGGTGGGGCTTACCCCACCTTTGCTATTCGATTTTCTCAAAAGACTTGTCCATCCACTCCTCCGGGATATCGTCCAGCGCTTGCTTGAGCTTTTCGGCCCACAACCGCGACACTTCTTCCATATCCTTTTGCTCGTAGCGATGCTCTACAATCGAGAAACTATCTTTTTTATACAAAATAACATCGATCGGAAAATCGACGTCATTGTTGCTCACACGTGTCGAATCAAATGACAGGAAGCCTGCTTTTAATGCCTGCTTCATAGTAGAATCTTCATTCAGGACGCGGTTCAGGATCGCTTTTCCCTGACCCGAGTTGCCGATGATCACATAAGGCGACCCTTCATCGAGTTCCACCCAGTTGCCCTCAGAATAGAGCAGGAACAATTTATGGCCCTCGTCATCCTTCATTTGGCCGCCTACAATGGAGTTCAGGTTAAATTTGAAGCCTGCTCTATCCAAAGCCCCTTTGTCTTCCTCGGCCACCCGTTTGATCTGCTCCCCAAAGGCATTCACGGCCTTGTACATTTTATTGTAGGTGACACCCTCATTAATGAGTTCTTCAAAATAATGTACTGCTTTGTCACGCACCGAACGCAATCCGCTTGTCATGATAAACATCGAATAATTGTCCTTTTGCTTGATGTACACCTTCTTTTTGGTGGTGGTGTTTGTACCAGCTGTAATTCGCGTGTCGGCGAGCGCTACAAGCCCTTCTTTTACTTTTATTCCTAAACAATAAGTCATTTTACTACACTTTAAACCAGCCCTTATGCAGCATTTCGCACGTTTTCAGGCATTATACACTCAATAAACTGACCCTAAAAGTACCAAATCACCCGATGAACACCGCAATAATTCCCTTTTTCATCGATATTTAAGACAAACTAATCCACGCCACCGCCATGATCCACACTGTTCACCACTTAGCAGAGCGAGACGAACACCTAATTGTGGCCACACCCTGGACCATCACCGACATTTTTGTATGCGAGCCGAACGCACCGGTAAGACCTGGACACCGACACTACCTGGAAGCTTTCACCACAGCCATTAAACCGGACGAAGCATCAGCAAGGATACATTTAACTGGTAACAAAGAACTTGCCGGCACCACATTAAACCTGATCGCGGTAAGTCCGGGATGCATTTACCCCAAAGCAAATACGAATTTCTAACGCTGTTAAATTCCTTTATTCGATCCAAAGCAGCCATGAAAACAGTATATGAGGCATGAAACTATATCAAATTGTGATCATACTGTGCATGCTGGCCTGTGGCGGCACACAAAATCCTGCACCGTTGGTGCCCAGCCAGCCGGAAGAAAGTGGCAAAGCGCGATACCTGGCACTGGGCGATTCATATACCATCGGGCAAAGTGTCGCGCCGGACGAGCGCTGGCCGGTAATATTAGCAAATGAGCTGGAAGATGGGGGAAAGTCCATAGCTACGCCACAAATCGTCGCAAGGACCGGCTGGACGACGCGTAACCTGCTCGATGCATTGGAACAAAGCCCACCGACAGGAACATTCGATCTGGTGTCGCTCCTGATTGGTGTCAATAACCAATACCAGGGCAGGAATAAGGAAGAATACCGCATCGAATTTCGACAGTTATTGCAGAAATCGATCACTTATGCCGGCGGGGACGCGGGGAATGTATTCGTCCTCTCCATTCCCGACTGGGGTGTAACAGCCATGGGCGAGGGTAACCGCGATCATATTGCCGCAGAAATAGACAGCTTCAACGCCATTGCCAAAGACGAGTGCGATAAGCTGAAAATTGTTTTTATCGACATTACCGGCATTTCCCGAAAAGCATTGAATGACCCCACGATGATCGCCAGCGACCAGCTCCATTTCTCCGGTAAAATGTACAGATTGTGGGTCAATGACGTCATTTTAGAGGTCAGGAAGCTATTTTGATTAAACTAAAAACCTCCGCTGGATGGCCAGCAGAGGTTTATGTACTATTATTCCAAAATTCTAATAACCTTAACTAAGCTTCTTCCCATGCTTTGAGGCGGATAACGAGCCCATCCATCGCATCCGAGGGCCGCAACTGGCACGATAGGCGGCTGTTCGCGTCCGCATTGGGTAGCGTGTCCAGCGTATCCAACTCCTGGTCGTTGGATCCCGGCAGCTTGTCCTTACCTTCCAGCACTTCAATATGGCAGGTCGCGCAGAGCGCCATTCCCCCGCATGTTGCTTGTATGTCGTATTCGTATGCTTTCAGGATCTCCATCAGGTTGAAGCCCATATCGGTAGGTACTTCCAATGCCTGACGATCTCCTAAGTCGTTCTCTATGAATATATTGATCATGACTAAAATGGGTTTACACCGTTAACCGTAGTGTATTTAAAACTCAATTTCTGGTCGGGGTAAACGTACTTGAATGCGCTCTGCATCATGATGGCGGCCTCATGGAAACCGCACAAGATTAATTTTAACTTACCCGGATAAGTATTGATGTCGCCTATGGCGTAAATGCGTTCGACATTGGTGGAGTAATCCACCGTATCGACAATGATGGCTGATTTTTCCACGCCCAGGTTCCAGTCAGCTATGGGGCCGAGCTTAGGACTGAGACCAAAAAGCGGAATAAAATCATCGGTAGGAATGCTGGTGACAGACTTGTCGTTTCCTAAAATGGAAACCTCTTTCAACACCCCGTTACCGCCCAGTTTGCTCACCTGTGCTTGTAGAATCAGGTCAATTTTACCCCTGCCAGCCAAATCATGCACTTTTTCGGCAGAATCGGGCGCTCCGCGGAAAGTATCGCCGCGGTGCACGAGTGTAACACGTTCGGCGATTTCGGCCAAAAAGATTGTCCAGTCGAGCGCGGAATCACCACCACCGGCGAGCACGACTTTGCGTCCCCTGAATTGCTCCGGCTTTTTGACCATGTAGTGTACGCCCCTGCCTTCGAAATATTCCAGTTGCTCTACGGCTGGCTTGCGCGGTTCGAAGCTACCGAGCCCGGCTGCAATCACCACCACCTGGCAATGCACGTGGGTGCCTTCGTTGGTACGGACAATATAACTGCCATCTTCCTGCTTTTCGAGCGCCTCTACCCTTTCGCCCAATGTAAAACCGGGTTTGAACTCCTCGATCTGCCGCATGAGGTTGTTCACAAGGTCTTCGGCGATAATGGCCGGTGCTCCGGGAATGTCGTAAATAGGCTTTTGAGGATAAATTTCGGCAAGCTGCCCGCCCACTACCGGCAGGGCGTCGATGAGGTGGCAGCGCATTTTCAGCAACCCTGCCTCGAATACTGCGAAGAGCCCTACTGGCCCCGCGCCGATAATGCAAATGTCTGTGTGAATCATAACCTGATGTGACTGAGAATTTTGGAAATTTTGATGATTCAAATGTACCGCTCATTCACATCAGGTGCCAATCACAAATGGTTATGCTATATAACCAAAAGTTATGAGATCACATTTCGGTGATCATAAATTGCATCATATCCGGAAGTATTTCGATCTCCACTTCGAGCGGCTTTTCCATTTTCAGCCGTTCGTCGTCGGCATGAACATCCTTGCCTTCCCAGAGGATTTTCAGCTTTTTGGCCCTGATGGTCGAAAAGCTGAATTCTTTATCGTCATCATTAATACGGCTCTGCAAAAACGATTCGAACCTGTTGCGGCTCGCTTCCGACACCATTACCACGTCCAGGAAACCATCGCCTGGTTCCGCATTACTCGCCAGCACAAGGTTCGGGCCCATAGAGCGGATATTCATGATTTCGACCATAATGTAATTCCCCGAATGCTCTACACCGTCGGCTATGATCGTACATCGCCGGGCCTCGTAGCTTTGGACGATTTCCAGCAGCACTGAGCGGGCGGCTTTCAATTTTTCTTCTGCCGTATTGCCGATATCGCTCTCGATTTTGTCCATCACCTTCATGAGTCGGGGAAAAATGCCATAACCGAATGCTTCCAGGAAGAAAAGGTCATCGCATATTCCATGGACCCGGCCGATATCGAACGGTTGCAGGTGGTAACGGTGCCAATGCGGAATAATGTCTTTGGGATGGCCATTGATCTGCAATGCCGTCGCAATGTTATTGGCGGTGCCGTGCGGCAGAAGCGCGAGAGGATATTGCTTGTCGAGCCGCTTGCGTTTCATCAGCGCCTTCGCTGCACGCCGTACTGTCCCGTCGCCGCCTGCGATAATCAAGAAGTCAATGTCATTTTCAAACTCATCCCATCCTTCCTCTTTCACCGATGCATAATTGCAGTCGAAGCCTTCTTTCTCGATGAGCCTGACGAGTTCCTTTTTGGAAAAGTCGTTATCCCCGGCTGTGGGGTTGTGTAAAAGGGTTGTTCGTTTCATATCCGGATGTATAGCCTACATGCCATTTTATAAAAAACATACCAGGCATAATTTTATTAATACTCACCTGAAAACGCTATACGTTATGAAAATTCTGGTAACGAACGACGATGGAATATACAGCCCGGGTATTGCGGCGCTTGCCAAAATTGCCTCGCGGTTCGGGGAGGTTAAAATTGTGGCCCCCGATGTAGAACAATCATCTATGGGCCATGCGATTACGGCATCCCGACCTCTTTCCTATAAAAAATCACCCATTGATTTCAATGGCATCGACGCCTACCGTGTCAATGGAACACCAGCCGATTGCGTGGCGCTTGGGCAACATTTGTGGGACAAACCCGATGTGGTGCTTTCGGGAATCAATCTGGGGCCAAATCTGGGGAATGCGATGTGGCATTCGGGCACGCTGGCCGCAGCCAAGCAAGCAGTATTGTTCGGTATTAAAGGCATTGCATTAAGCACGCCAACGGATATTGAACCCGATTTCGACGCCCTCGATCCGTTTGTGGAAAGAGCGCTGGACTTGCTTTTCAAAAATCCGCATTTAAATCTGGTCAATGTAAACTTCCCGCACAACCCCCAGGGCGTGCGCTGGACGCGGCAGTCGGTGCGGCTCTACGACAACAACATTGTCCCGGCCCTCGACCCCATGGGCCGCAAGCATTACTGGTTTACCGTAGTGCCCCTGGAACCTGCCGAAGAAGGTACCGATCGCTGGGCCATTGAAAACCATTACGTTTCCATTACACCTCTCCGCCTCGATCTGACCAACGAAGCCGAGCTCGTAAAAGCGCAGCTTGCCTACCCCATTACCTAAGTAGCTTCGGCAGCCGAACCGTCTTGGGGCTGTATTTTGTTATGTTAAATTATTTACGAGACGTTCCATCAGAGTACCTCTATCCCGCGCCCAATCAGGTGCGGGATTTTTTTGGCGAAAGTCTTTACAAAATCGTTAAGGGGTAGAATGGACAAAATGCAGTCTTATCCCCAAACAGACGTATTTTCGTTCATTCCTGAATCCAAGAAATCAGTTATTCCCCATCATGAAACAAACCAATATTGGCAATTATCGCTGGGTTATTTGCGCATTACTCTTCTTTGCAACCACCATCAACTATATCGATAGACAGATTCTTGGACTCCTGAAACCGACCCTCGAAACTGAATTCAACTGGACTGAAAGTGATTACGCCAACATTGTCATGGTTTTCGCCGGATGTTATGCGGCAGGTTATATTGTTTTCGGTAATATCATCGACAAGATCGGCTCCAAACTTGGCTACGCCGTGTCTATCATCATATGGAGCATTGCTGCGATAGCGCATGCGTTTGTCAAAAGCACCTTCGGATTCGGGGCCGTTCGCGCGGTGCTGGGTCTTGGCGAAGCGGGCAACTTCCCGGCGGCGGTAAAAGCCACTGCCGAATGGTTTCCTAAACGAGAACGCGCACTGGCAACGGGTATTTTCAATTCGGGAACGAGCATCGGTGCCGTAGCTGCGCCCATCCTTGTCCCCTGGCTACTGGGCAGTTACGGATGGCAGGGCGCATTCCTGATCACCGGCGCACTCGGCTTTATCTGGTTGTTTTTCTGGTGGTCCATGTATGAAATCCCGTCACGCCACAAGAAACTCGGTACCGAAGAATATGCATTTATCCACAGCGACAATGAGGCCGGAGACGGTGAAAGTCAAAAGCCCATTCACTGGACCAAACTGGTCAGGCTCCCGCAAACATGGGTGTTTATCGTCGGTAAATTCCTGACAGACCCGGTTTGGTGGTTCTTCCTTTTCTGGCTACCCTCCTATTTCGCGACCACATTTGCACTCGATTTGAAAAAACCGAGCCTGCATTTAGCGATCGTTTACACGGCAACTACTTTCGGGAGTATCGGCGGCGGCTATTTGTCCTCTTACCTCATAAAAAAAGGCTGGGCGCCGCTCAGAGCCCGCAAAACAACGTTACTGATCGTGGCGTTTGCTGTAATGCCGATCATCCTCGCGCAGTTTGCGACTGATATTTGGACGGTCGTAGCCATTATCGCGATCGCTACCGCTGCTCACCAGGCTTGGAGCGCCAATATTTTTACGATCGTCTCCGACATTTTCCCCAAACGCGCCGTAAGCTCAGTCGTAGGGATCGGTGGAATGGCCGGCTCGCTGGGCTCGACCTTCTTTCCGCTGCTCGTTGGTGCATTGCTCGATTATTACAAAGGAACCGGTAACATCGGCGCGGGGTATAATATCCTGTTCGTAATCTGTGGTTTGGCCTACATTATTGCATGGCTCATCATCCATTTCCTGACTGCCAAAATGAAACCGGTCGAAGAATCGTTACAGAACTAATCCCGGCTTTCGCCAAAAAATCACCATAGCTACTAATTTTGCTAGTTCAGCATCCTGATGAAGAAGTACCAATATCCCCTCTTGTTTCTGGCAGCTTCATTTATGTTGGTTTATTGCAAAACCAACAAACAATCCAGCCAGCAAAGCTCGACTTCCGCTGCAACCACTGTTGCAAAGGAGGAAAAACCGGCCCAAACTGCCGGAAAATCGCCATTCCTTTCCGCTTCGGAAGCCATCGCCAAAATGCAGGTCGAAGATGGGTTCGAAGTAAAACTCGTTGCTGCCGAGCCGCTTGTGAGTGCTCCTGTGGCCATGCAGTTCGACGATAAGGCCCGCATGTGGGTCGTTGAGATGGTCGGTTATATGCCCGATACCATCGGCACCGGCGAAGACATTCCGAACGGCAACATCGTGATCCTCGACGATAAGAATAAGGACGGCGTGTACGACGATCGCAAGATCGTGATCGATTCGCTCATCCTCCCGCGTGCGATATGCCTGATCGACAACGGCATCCTTGTGGCCGAGCCAACCAATCTCTGGTTTTATGAATTGAAAAATGACCAGGTCGTCAAAAAGACACTTGTGGATCCCAAATACACCGAAGGTGGTAACGTAGAACACCAGCCCAACGGCCTGCTCCGCGCGATGGACAACTGGATCTACAATGCAAAATCCGATAAGCGTTATCGTCGTATTGGCGGTAAGTGGGTGATTGAACATACGCATTTCCGCGGGCAATGGGGTATTTGTCAGGACAATTACGGTCGGCTTTACTATAACAACAATTCCCAAAACCTGCTTGGTGACTATTTCCCGGCCGGCTTCGGTGCCTGGAACAGAAACCAGAAAGGCGTGGCCGGTTATAATGAGAAATCCGTAGCCAACAACAAGGTATATCCGCTTCATCCGACGCCGGGCGTAAACCGCGGCTACATGAAAAACGTCCTCGACGACAGCCTGCGTCTCAACGAATTCACCGCCGCCGCAGGTCCGGTGATTTACCGCGGCGACTTGTTTGGTAAGAATTTCGATTTCAATGCATTTGTACCTGAGCCATCCGCAAACCTGATCAAGCGCGACCTGCTTAATGAAAAAGGCTACGTCGTGAAAGGTGATATTGCCTACAAAGGCAAAGAATTCGTCGCCAGCACCGACGAACGCTTCCGTCCGGTAAGCCTCTACAACGCACCCGACGGCAGCATATTCGTACTCGACATGTACCGGGGCATTATCCAACACAAAACCTATCTGACCCCCTATTTGAAAGGCCAGATAGGTAAACGCGATCTGACGCAGCCTCTTTCGGCAGGCCGTATTTATAAAATTGTTCCAAAAGGTTCGCAACCCAAACCGGTAATCATTCCGGACGGCGCACAGGAATTGGTGAAACTGCTAGGCCACCCCAACGGCTGGGCACGCGACCGCGCACAACAAAAGCTGATCGACGGCAAATACAACCAAACGGTACCCGCATTGCGCGAAGCCATCAAACAAACCGCTAACCCATTGCTGGCGATCCACGCTATGTGGACGCTGGAAGGCTTGAACTCCCTGAAACCTGAGGAAGCATTGAGCTGGATCCGGCAGCCGGCCTGGATTTTCCGCGCACAGGGACTTTACGCGTCGGCGGCAGTGATCACACCTGGCTCCTATCAGCAGTTTGCAACGGCCTTTGACGGCATCGTCGATTCCGGAGATACGCTAGCAGCGCCCTACATTGCATTGCTATGCAAAAGCATCGAAAAGTTTGACCAGAATGCATCCCGCGGGCTACTGAACAAGCTGGCGCTCAAATATCCTAACAACCGCTATGTCTCCGACGCGGTGATCAGCAACTTGCAGGACGTGGAAGAACTCTTCCACGGCGCCATTTCAGCCTCGGTATCCGACCAGAATGCCGTAATCAACAAGCAACTGACGCGCGTCGTAACCGCCATCCGCAGTGCACAGGGAAACCGGAATCCCGAAATGCTGAAAAAGGAATTTCCGAAAGGCGAAGCGCTATTTACTTCCGTGTGCCAAACTTGCCACGGTGCCGATGGCGGCGGCGTGAAATCGCTCGCACCACCACTGAACCAGTCGGAATGGGTAACGGGCGATAAAGACAAACTTATTTCCATTGTCCTTTTCGGCCTAACGGGCCCGGTGAAAGTGAATGGCCACGTGTACCAAACGCCCGAAGTGAGTGGCGACATGCCCGGCATCGGCTACGACAAAGACATGCCCAGTGAAGACATCGCCCAGTTGCTAAGCTTCATCCGCCGCTCTTGGCGTAACAATGCCGACAAGGTCACCACCGAAGAAGTAACCAAAGTCCGCACCAAACTCACAGGCCGGGAAAAAGCATTTACCGAAGCCGAGCTGAATGGAATTTGATGTATGTTTTGAATTTTAAAATAAAGGCACTTCGCGAGAGGTGCCTTTATTTTTAACGCTCACGGCCCCTGACTGCGAGAAAGGCACCGTGTCGCAGCGCTGTTAACCGATACTCACCGGTGCGGCGCAAAGAATCCAGCACGCACTTTTCGGGATTGTCCAGAAACGAATAATCCGTTTCCCCGGCATTGAAGGCAATTGAAAGCCCCGCATATCTCTGGAATGGCGTGTGGATCTCCGAGCACATGGAGATGGAGGCCGGCAAATAAATCTTGGAACCCGAAGGAATGATTTGGGCAAGATCATTCGCTATTTCAAACGTAGGGTCACGGTCCTGATGCAACAATTTATAAGCCATAGTACACACCAAAAGCACCGACATCCCGACCATGATAGTCCAAGACACAACGGTGATTCTCGAAAATATTGCCTGGACTACATCAACAGTGATAGCCGCAAAAAACAGCCCCACAAACGGCATGGCCGGCATTAAATAATAGTCGCCCTGCTTCACACTCGCCAGCATAGGCAAAACAATCAGGGCTGAGGTTAACAATGCGAGGGCACCGAGTTTCTTAGAACTTTGCCGAATCGTCCCTTCAAGCTTTAATCGTTTTCCGATTAATTTCAATACCAACAAAATGGCGAGATGAGGAACAATATTAAAGAATAGTAATCGCGCCAGATAGAAATGGGCGGTCCAATCATTACTGACTTTTTCTCTGTGGCCTAAAAGGGCCGAAACCACCTGACCTTCAAAATAGTTACTGAGTAAAACCCAGGCCGGTGCGTTCAGCAAGATCATCGAAAAGATCAAAGCGACCGTGAGAAAAAGGGCCAACGATCTTAGAAGTGCAGTAATAAGCTCCCGCCTTTCGTAGACAAATCCGTATAATAATGGGAATGCTATCGGAAACAGACCCACCGGACCTTTGGTAAGTCCAGCGCATACAATCATCCCGGCTGAAACCAAAAGATAAAAGGTTTGCCGATTTTTTTCGAATGCCTTTAATTGCAAGCATACGGATGCCAGGCAAAAAACAGCCATTGTGGAGTCAAGCAAATTATTCGGCATGCTCCACCAAACAACCCGAAGCCCATACCACATCATGACCGGAAACCATGTTTGCTTCCGTACGAAATCGTTGTCTCTGAGCAATAACCGCCATACGCCGGATAGCAGTAACACGGTTGCCACCAGCACCAGAAGATTGTAAAAATTCTCCACAAAGGTCGTATCGCCGAATAGCCAAAACAACGCAGCCTGCATTCCAAACATCAATGGCGGATGCTCACAGAAGAACGGACATCGGTTATTGAAAGTTAACCAGAAAGAGTCAGCAAAGTGCGGTTGCCAGAATGAACCCAGCCCGTGTGACATGTTCCTGGCAATGGCGGCATAAGCCAGGCCGTCGACGAACATAGTGTCATCCAGCGACCTGGGAATGAAAGTCATCGAGATGAAGGAGATCGTCAAAATCCAGCCAGCTGTGTTGGGTTTGTAAACGAGAGCATTTTTTAACTTCATATTGTTTCCAAGTATACCGTTGGATGCCATCAAGATTATGACCACTGATAATTTTATGATGCTGCATTGCAGCAAGGAAAACGCAAACTCGAAACCGAATGCCTTTCCACATTCTCGTCATGAATTTTTAAAGATTACCCTTAGCAAGTGAGCACGCAGCCAACCGGGAAACATTTTCAAACGGCAATGGAAGAATTTTTAAATGGTTCAAACGCGTTTATTGGTAGCCAATCTTACCGACCGCCCCGTAGAATGAAAATGATGCCTGAAAAAGAAAATTGAGCAATATGTCACACATTTGAGACACAATACTTACATTTGCCCATCATGAGAGACACCGAGCAAAGCATTATTGACGCTGCGATCCTGATTTTTAATGAAGACCTGTCTGCCCCGCTGGAAAAAGTGGCGGATCAGGCGCAGGTGACGCGGAGGACTTTGCACCGGTATTTCAAAGACCGGAAGGAACTGATGGATAAATGTCAGAAGGAGATCCGCAGGGCTTGTGAAATAGCGATAACTAATGCTTACTACGCTTCGGAAAGCCCATTAGAACGGCTGGAAGGCATGTTTTACGCCGGGCTGGACTGTGGTTCGAAAAACACATTTTTACATAAATTACACACGCTCCACGACCACAAACACCAGGCCGCCAATGAACAATGCTCGGAGTACGATCACACTTTTGAGCTTTGGAAAGGAAATTTGCAGGTATTGCTCGCAAAGGGGGTTATTCATCAAACCATGACGGTTGACTGGATCCATAACTTTTTTCAGAGTGTGGTAGTGGTGTTTATTAATTCCCAACAAAAAGGCTCCATCGATCGCCCGGCAGCACGGCAGCTTGCCTGGTTTTCTTTCAGTAAAGGGATAGGTATTTAAAATTTTTTGTCCAACCATGTCTCATTTTTGAGACATTCGTATAAATTCAATATGATTGATCAACAACATTTCGACGTTGCCATTATTGGCGGCAGCTACGCTGGGCTTTCGGCGGCGATGACGCTCGGCCGTGCCCGACGCAAGGTGGCCATCATCGACAGCGGTAAACCCTGCAACCGCCAGACGCCGCATTCGCACAACCTGATCACCCACGACGGGAAAACACCTGCTGAAATATCCGCCCTCGCACGCGAGCAGGTACTTGCCTACCCGACCGTGAGCCTGCGCACCGGGCTCATAACCTCGGCATCAGGAAGTGATGGTGCATTTTTACTTGGTACCGACGACGGCCTCTTAATACAAGCTAAAAAAATCATTTTCGCGACGGGCATCCGCGATCTGATACCCGAAATCCCTGGTTTTGCGGAAAGTTGGGGCATCAGCGCCATCCATTGCCCCTATTGTCACGGCTACGAATACAGCGACGCCCGCACCGGCGTGCTCATCAACGGTGAAATGGCGCTCGAATACGTGCGCATGATCCGACACTGGACCGCTTCCCTTACGCTTTATACCAATGGTGCTGCGACATTTGACGAAATAACCCGGGAGAAAATGCTCGCTTTCGGTGCGGAAATCGTTGAGACGCCTATTGCTTCGTTGGTTCACGAGGACGGATATCTCAACACTTTGCACCTCAGCGACGGTTCCAGTCGCGAAATCACCGCATTGTACCATCGGCCCGCATTTGTCCAGCATTCCTTATTACCCGAAGAACTGGGTTGCGCACTTACGCCGCAAGGGTTTATCAAAGTCGATGAAGCACAGAAAACCAGCGTTGCAGGTATTTACGCCGCGGGCGATAACAGTGGTGCATTCAGGGGTTTAACAGGGGCAATGGCATCCGGTACCACTGCCGGCGCGAGGCTCAATCATGAATTAATCGGTGAAGAGTACTGATTTGCTTCCTGTAATGCGGTAGTTTTGCGCACAAAGTTGAAAGTTCTTATCCAATGTCCCTATTTAATACTACCGCCCCCATTGTCATCACCTGCTACAAACGCCTTGCGCCATATCTTGAGAAAGAGGTGACAGCGCTTGGTTACCAGGTAGCGGAGACCTTCGCAACGGGGGTGCAGCTCCGCGGCACAGTCAATGACTGCATCAAACTGAACCTCAATCTCTATTGCGCGAGTCAGGTGCTGTATAGCCTCGGCACATTCAGCGCGCGGCATCCTGACGATGTTTACCGCTTCCTTTCGAACATGCAATGGGAGGATATCCTGGCTGCGGATGCATATTTTTCGGTCACCAGCAACGTCATGACCGATACGGTCAATAACACGATGTTCGCGAACCTGCGTGTGAAGGATGCGATTGTCGACAGGCTGCGCGACAAGAAGGGCGTAAGGCCATCGACGGGCTCGGAGTTGAAGGGGGCTGTGGTGCATCTGTTCTGGAAGGACGACCGGGCGGAGACCTTCATCGATACCTCAGGCGAATCGGTGGCGCGACATGGATACCGCAAAATCCCAGGCAAAGCACCCATGCTCGAAGCGCTGGCTTCCGCTACCATTTTCGCCAGCCAGTGGGACCGGAACTCAGCATTCCTCAACCCGATGTGCGGTTCGGGCACGCTCGCCATCGAGGCCGCATTGATCGCCACTAATAGCCGTCCGGGGCTTTTCAGGGATAATTACTCGTTCATGCATTTGCTTGGGTATGACCAGGAAGTGTATTATGCCGAACAGGACAAACTGGAAGCACAGATCATTGAAGCACCAAAAGCACGCATCATTGCTACGGATCATGACCTGAATGCAATTGCCAATGCCAGAAAGAATGCGATCGCCGCCGGTGTGGCCAATATGATCGAATTCGACGTTTGTGATTTTGCAGATTCAGAAGTGCCTCAGGATAATAAGGGTGTCTTTTTTATTAATCCCGAATACGGAGAGCGTCTTGGCGAAATCGGCGAACTTGAAGAAACTTATGCCCGGATTGGTGATTTTATGAAACAGAAATGTGGGGGATATTTCGGGTACGTGTTTACCGGCAACCTGGATCTGGCCAAGAAAATCGGGCTGAAAGCCAAGCGCAGGATTGAGTTTTACTCAGGAAAAATCGATTGCAGGCTGCTGGAATACGAACTTTACGAGGGTTCAAGAAGGGTTTGATAGACTTTATCCGCATCCACCATCACTTTTGGCATACAATTATTGCCAACTTTGGCACAATATTTAGATAATATAAGACATAACCATTTAGAAAAATTGTCATGAAGCAATCACAAAGTTCAGGAACCATGCCGAAAGGCCAGGTCCAGAGCCGACCTGAAAACAAAGACAATCTGGACAGCAGGCGTAGTGAAGAAGAAATGGTGAAAGGTGATAATCTTACCAGTAACCAAAAACAACGTCACAGTCTGGGAAAACAGCAGAGGTAGCATCAATAGAAGCACCTTATTAAATGGTTCCTAAGTTGAGCGAAGTCCGCATGAAAGATCATCCGGACTTCGTTTTTTTATGCCCTTACCATTCCCGTTCAGCGATAAGGCGACTAACACACCGACACGGTCTCAATTCCCAGCAGTTTTCCCAGCTTACCGATTTTCGAAGAAATGTGCCCGATGCCCACCGCGCAATGGTGCGCAGGTCCATGACTGTTCCATTGCTCCACAAACCGCTTGGCTCCGATCGAAAACTGGTAGCGACTATTCGTGTTCCCGATTTCCAGAACAGGCCCGGGTACTGATTCTCCCTCCGCGACCAGTAGCATCACCTTTCCGTCCACCGTCTCTACCACTGACAGCAACGTCACCGGACCATGCGCGACGCTCATTTCTACCGAAAGGCCATTGCCCACTTTACCATGGTATACGTACAGAGGCTTCACTTTGGTTTTTCCTTGGGCAATGGCAATGTGCCCGGGGCCATCGTGCCCCATCAGCACGACATCGTCTTTGAAATCCATGGCATAATATTCTGTAAAAGAGCCCCCTACACCAAAAGCATCCATGATTTTCATTGCCTGTGCATTCTTCACCTCGTATTCCCCCGCAACCGGAATGCCGCGGGCTGTAAGAAGCGAATTACCGAGGATCACCGAACTCATGGTGTCCTCATTCAGGGGGTTGCCGGTTCCTTTGTGGTAATAGGCCATAGAGCCAAGCTGGTGTATTTCAACAAGCTTTTCCAATGCGGAAGCAGTGCGTGCGGCGCGGCGCAACTCGTAATCGGAGCAATCGGGTTGTATGTCGAAGGTACTGGCAAAGATTTGCAACGTGGCATCCGTCTCCTCTTCCGAAACGGCTTCGCGCAGGGCCGACAATTCATCAACTTCAATGATTTCGACATGCCCGCCAAATGTGGCACATTGCAATGTGAGGTCGGAGTAAATATCAAGCATCCCGCCATAATAGTTACCCATTACACCCAGGCGGTTGTGATACATTGTGTGCGCCACCTTTGCCGCCTCGATCCACTCACGTACTTCCCGCCACACCTCCGGGTCGTCATTCAGCGTGCCGGTGATCTGGTAAAACGGAATGCGGGAGCGCCGGAACACGTTCGCTATCTCCGGCACGGGGCATGCGGAACAGTAGGCAAGCCATTCCCCTGTCATGCGCGTGCGGTCGCCGAGGGCATTGAACCAGCTGTAATCGATCGCTGGCGCGGGTGAGAGGTTCAGCACAATCACGGGCACTTTGGCACGGGCTACAACGGGCAGCACGGTCGAGGATAATGCGTAAGTCGTTACATATAGGAAAATCAGATCCACATCTTCCTGCCGGAAACGGTGCCCTGCCGCCAGTGCTTTTTCAGGGGTGTCGATCAGCCCGAGGTTCACAATCTCGGCTCCGTAGCCACCCAGTCGCCCTTCCACCACATCGACATAGCCTCTCAACCTCACTTCAAGCCCCTCGAATTGTCCCCAATAAGCTTCCAGCCCAATGCCAAATAAGCCGATGCGAAGATTGTACCTTTGCTGTTCTGCCATAGTTCATTATAAAATTGTTGCCTTTCAATAAAGCAGCAATTCCATCGTCTTACTCAAAAAATGTGTAAGACTGACACCATTTGTCGAAATACGAACTGTGGTGCCCGTCCCTCAATTTTTAGTCAGATAATACGTTCCTATGCTGGATCACGGCCGCAGCGCAGCTCAAAACCTCTAAAACGAGAACGGATGAAACGATATATAGTGGCGCTTTTCCTCCTGGTCGGCGCCGTTTCCTGTGAATGGATTGGCAACACGCCCAGTTTTGGGGATGATTTTATCACGTACACCATTCAGGCGGGCAATCATGAAGTCGACCGCAACCTGAACACGCCGTTTACAGCCTCTTCAATGCGTTTTCAAGCGATATTCGATAGTAGTTGTGTTTATAAAAACGCTGTCCCCGAGAATCAGAACGATATCAATAAGCTCTATGGCTTTTCGGATTGCAGCTCGCAACACCAGAACAACAGCGCACGTATCGGCTGGAACTGGCGGGAGGGTGCGCTACGCATTTATGCATACATATATGTCAATGGCGTACGCCAGGAACGCGAACTGGGCACGGCTGAACTCAATGAACTCACCAGCTTCCGCATCGACATTCGCGATAACTCCTATGTTTTCACCTACCGCGGTATAGAAACAACAATGCCGCGCCACTGTTCGGGTGGCGTCGGCATTGCTTACAAGTTACTTCCCTATTTCGGCGGGGACGAAGCCGCGCCTCAGGAGATCCGGATTAAAATCAGGAATTTATAATATTGGTATAAACGGTAATTGACTCGGCCGGTACAGTCAATGCGCCCTCGTCTAACCGTTCGGACAATTCCTGTGACCCATTCCAAATGGGATCGGACGAGGCGATCAGCTTCTGCCATGCCGAATGTTCAGATGGCAAAGACGCATTTTGAGAGGATTTCGAGAAATTCAAAAACGCAACCAAATGTTGTTGCTCCCATACGCGTTGGACGATAATCAACTTGTTCTCTTCAAAAACCTCCACCGACAGCCCTGTGCGATCGCATTCCTTCAATACAGGTTCGGTCTTGCGCAAGGCAATCCACTTTTGGTAGTACCGGAACATACTTTGGTGCGGTTCCTGATCGGGTAAATTCCATTGTATTTTCGAATTTTCGAAGGTTTCGGCCGCAACCGGATCCGGTGCTTCGCCTTCCAGATGAAAAGCGGCAAATTCACTTTTGCGGCCTTTCCGTACGGCTTCTGCCAGCTCGGGGTCGGTGTGGCTTACGAAATACTGGAACGGATTAGTCTCCGACCATTCTTCGCCCATGAAAAGCAGGGGTACAAACGGACTAATGAAAACCGCTCCCGCAAGTAATTTCTGCATTTCAAAACTTACTAGTTGGCTCGTGCGCTCGCCGAGCATACGGTTACCGACATGGTCATGGTTTTGGGAAAACACAATAAACTGATGCCCCGGTATACCGTCGGCCTTCATCCCGAACTTTCTCTTCCGGTGCTCCGAATAAATGCCGTCGAACACATAAGCATCGCGAAAAGACTTGGCAAGTGCAACAACACCGTCAAAATCAGAATAATAACCGCTCCGCTCCTGTCCGGAGCTTACCCGCAACGCATGGTGGAATTCATCGATCCATTGGGCATGCATGCCATAGCCGTTCTTCTCAATGGGATCAACAAACCGCGTGTCGTTCAAGTCCATTTCGACGATCAGATAATGCTCCCGGCCCGTTTCCTGCGAAAGCGCATCCACACTTTCCCTGATCTCCCGCAAAATATGCTTCGGGCCAAAATCCTTAATCGCATGCACGGCGTCCAGGCGCAGCCCATCAATATGGAAATCACGGAACCACATCAACGTATTTTGCAGGAAATAATGCCGCACCGCATCCGACCATTGATCATCGAAATTGATCGCGTCTCCCCATGGCGTGTGGTATTTATCCGTGAAATAATGCCCGAAAGTGCCCAGGATATTTCCCTCGGGTCCGAGGTGGTTGTAAACCATGTCCAGAACCACCGCAATCCCTTTTGCATGACAGGCATTCACCAGCCGCTGTAAAGCCGCCGGGCCCCCATAAGAATTTTGCACGCTATACGGAAAAACGCCATCGTAGCCCCAGTTGCGATTCCCTGCGAACTGTGATAAAGGCATGATTTCAATCGCATTAATGCCAAGCTGGACCAGATAGTCGAGCTTCGCCCGTATGGCGTCCAATGAACCCTGGTCTGTAAACGTGCCGACATGAAGTTCATATATGATATAGTCTTTCATGCTCGGATTCTTCCAATCCTGGTCTGTCCATTCGAATTTCTGCAAATCGAAGGCTTCGGACGGGCCGTGAACATCATCTGGCTGGTGGAGGGTGGCGGGATCGGGGTACGGGCCCTGGCCGTCGATCAGGAAACTGTAACGGTCTCCTGGCAACAACTTCCCCGTTTCCAAGGTCCAAAACCCATATTCACCTTTTTCAAGGTCGAGCGGCTGTGCTGATCCGCCAAATTCCATCTGAACTTTTTCCGCCTTCGAAGCCCACACAAGTACCTGCGCTTCGCCCTGCTCACTGAAAGTTACGCCCGGTCGCTGTTGCATTAAACTTTCGTAACTCATATTTTTTGCTCCTCCAATGCATGTCTGAATACCACTACCGAACGGCTTTCTACCGTAAAACTGCCACCCGGCGTCAACACCTGACCGTCGTTGCTCACGCAGGAGTCGGCGGTATCGATCACTTTTCGCCATTCGCTTCCGTACTTTTCGTGTGGAAGCGTGTATTCAACCGGTTCGTAATGCGCATTAAATATGATATAAAAACTGTCGTCGTAAATCGGGTTACCTTTGGGATCCATGTGTCTGATCCCTTTACCATTCAGAAATATACCGAGCGATTTTGCATAATCATGGTTCCAGTTTTCGTCGGGCATTTCCTGGCCGTCTGGTAAAAACCAGGCTATGTCTTCCGAGCCGATCCCTTTGATAGGCAGACCACGGAACCAATGCTTGCGCCTGAACGTGGGATGAGCCTTACAGAGCGCGATCAGCTTTTGCGTAAATGCAAGCAAATTCTTGTCCACTTGATCCCAGTTGAGCCACGAAATCTCATTATCCTGGCAATAGGCATTGTTATTACCATGCTGCGTACGTCCCCATTCGTCTCCGGCCACCAGCATGGGTACACCCTGCGAAAGGAATAAGGTAGTCAGAAAATTACGTTTTTGTTTGTTCCGCAATTCAATAACATCTTTATCCGTCGTAGGCCCCTCGGCCCCGCAGTTCCACGAGCTGTTATGGCTCTCACCGTCGCGGCCTCCTTCCCCATTCTCATCATTACGCTTATGATTATACGAAACAAGGTCGTTCAATGTAAAGCCGTCATGTGCGGTAATGAAATTGATACTGGCAGTTGGCCTGCGGTCCTCTCCTTTGTACAGATCGGAACTACCTGTGAAGCGCTCGGCAAATTCGGCCAGCATACTATCGGCACCGCGCCAGTAATCGCGCATGCAATCGCGGTAACGACCATTCCATTCCGCCCAACCGATGGGAAATTTACCGACCTGATAACCGTCGAAGCCAATGTCCCACGGTTCGGCGATCAACTTTACTTGCGAAATCACCGGATCCTGGTGAATAATATCGAAAAACGCGCTCAGACGGTCGACCTCGTGCAGCTCTCGGGCCAGGGTCGAGGCCAGATCGAAACGAAAGCCGTCGACGTGCATCTCGGTGATCCAGTAGCGCAGGCTGTCCATGATGAGCCGCAGCACACTCGGAAGCCTGGCGTTCAACGTATTGCCTGTACCGGTATAGTCCATGTAGTAACGGCCATCCATCAGACGATAGTAAGCCATATTGTCGATGCCCCTGAATGAAAGTGTCGGCCCCATCTGGTTTCCTTCGCCAGTATGATTGTATACCACGTCCAGGATCACCTCAATTCCTGCTTTGTGCAGCTCTTTCACCATGTGCTTGAACTCCTTCACCTGCTCTCCATGCGTACCGGAACTGCTGTAACGGACATCAGGTGCGAAAAATCCAATGGAATTATAACCCCAATAATTGGACAGCCCGCGTTCTTGCAAGTGCCTGTCAGAAATAAAGTGATGCACCGGCATGAGCTCCACCGCATTGACGCCGAGTTTTTTTAGATACGCAATGCTGCTTGGATGCGCCAAGCCGGCGTAAGTTCCACGTATTTCTTCGGGGATATCGGGATGAAGGCAGCTAAAACCCTTCACATGGAGTTCATAAATGATCGTATCGTGATAGGGGATTTCAGGAGCAGTCACCCCTTCCCAGTCGAAAAGTTGATCGGCTACGACAGATTTGGGAATATATGGCGCACTGTCGGACTCGCTGAAACTCAGGTCTTCTTCCGGGTCGCCAATATTATACCCAAATAATGCATCGTGCCATTTCACTGTGCCGGAAATGGCCTTCGCGTAGGGATCGATGAGTAATTTGTTTGGATTAAAACGAAGTCCAACAGTGGGTTCATAAGGACCGTGTACCCGATAACCGTAAAGTTGACCGGGTTTGAGGCCTGGTACGTAGGCGTGCCAGACATAATGTGAAACTTCTTTGATTTGTATTTTAATTTGTTCGGATCTGGCATCGGGGCTATCAAAAAGGCACAATTCCACACCTGTGGCATTTTCAGAATACAGCGCAAAATTCACCCCTTTTCCATCCCACGTCGCCCCAAGCGGGTAAGGCTCGCCAGGATATACTTCAACATTACTTCGATCTGATTGATCAACTAGTTTCTTATTGGCAATCTTCTTCATATTCAGCTTATTTAAGTCTCGTCACGCCGCTCCCCACCTCATTCTCCATCATGCAGCTTCATGCGTTTCGCTGAGGTATTTGACAACAAGATTTGGCGTTAGTACAGCTTTTGATACAAAATTATGCCAATGCAGCCCGAACACATCCGGGAAGAAATTCCACAACAGGGCCAGGGTTTTATCAGATTCAGCAATGCTATGTACAAATCACAGTTATTGGATACCTACCATTTTCTCGAAAAAGTATCGGGTTTCAACGAGGACACCGAATACGACCCAGCCGACCAGCCACATATTGACGCACTGCGTAACCTGGCGGAATCGAGAGACCAAAAAGCTATTGTCGAGGAGTTTAACAAACCCTTTCTTCACCCTATGGTGACAATTCAGCAGCATGTCGACGAGTTGAAGGAGCTGGTAAGGCTGGAATTGCTCGACCGGCAGGCAGATCCCGGGTGATATCTTAGGAGGAAACGATGCCAGTTTGTATCTTGTGGTATAATTTTTACAGCGCATGCAAGGATACGCATACCGCAACGCTGATACACACACTTCGTTATTTGTGTCAGAGCGAGCCAATCGTATAGACACCCGGTGCAACGCACCCCGAGCTTAGAAGCTTACAATTAGTGCCCATTTTACCCAAGACCATGATCCTTATTGTCGACGACAGGCCGGAAAATATTTTACCGCTCAAAAAAATCCTGGAACTCCACAATTTTAGGACCGACACGGCAGAGTCGGGCGAAGAAGCATTGAAAAAAGTCCTTAATACGACCTACTCGGTAATCATTCTGGACGTCCAAATGCCAGGCATGGATGGCTTTGAGGTGGCAGAGGCCATTGCAGGGTTCGGTAAGGCGCGCGACACCCCGATTATTTTCCTTTCCGCGGTTAATACCGAAAAAAAATTCATTACCAGAGGTTACTCCTCAGGTGGTATCGATTACCTGACCAAGCCCGTCGATCCCGACATCCTGCTGTTGAAAGTGAAGACATTTTACAGGCTCTTCGAACAACAACAGGAGTTGAAAGCCATCCAGGAGTCGCTCCGGCAGGAGATCGACATCCGGAAGCATGCCCAGGAAGAACTAGCGGCGCGAATGGACGAGTTGCAATTTATACTCGAATCGTTGCCGCAGATTGCGTTCACCATTCGTACCGACGGAAAGATCGAGTATGTAAACAAGCATTGGTTCCAGTATTCCGCCGACGCCCAGGTATTTCCTGACATCCATCCCGATGACCCTATTTGGGAGCAATGGCGGCAACATTTCGAGCATGGGATCGAATTTTCGGGCGAAACCCGCTTGAAACATCTTGAAACCGGCGACTTTAAATATTTCCTGCTTAAAATCATCCCAGTGCGGCAGCATGGCGTAACCGTTCGGTGGGTAGGCACATTCACGGACATTCATCAGCAAAAGGTGGCTAATGAAGTGCTGGAACACAAAGTTGACCTGCGGACGAAGGAGCTCGTGGATAAAAACCAGGAACTCGAAACGACCAACCATGAACTGCAACAATTTGCGTGGGTAGTGTCGCACGATTTAAAAGAGCCGCTACGCAAAATACAGACGTTCAACCATTTGATTAAAGACAAATACCTCTCGGGCAATGAGGAGGCCATTTCTTATCTCAACAGATCGATCAGTTCTTCGGCACGGATGTCGCGCCTTATCAGCGATTTACTCGACTACTCGCGCCTTTCGGTAACCTCCTATTTCCAGCCGACCGATCTGAATGCGTTGGTAGAAGAACTGCTCGGCGATTTTGACGAAATCATCCGTGAGAAAAAAGCCAGCATCCGCAAAGACCACCTTCCGTTCATTGAGACGATCCCGAGCCAGATCCGGCAAGTGTTTCAGAACCTGATCAGCAATGCACTGAAGTTTTCAAGGCCCGAAGTGGCACCCGTCATCGATATCCGTTACGAGATCATCGAGCGAAAGGAGCCCACCGGGCCCGCATCCCCCGAAGGTCATTTTTGCAGGATCAGTATTTCCGATAATGGGATCGGCTTTGATGAGAAATTCCTCGACCGGATCTTTGTTATTTTTCAGCGTCTCAACAATCTCAATGCCTATGAAGGGACAGGCATAGGGTTGGCCATTGCCAAAAAGATCATGGATAAACATAACGGCCTGATCTCCGCCCGGAGCGTCGAAAATGAAGGATCCGAGTTCATCATCGTGCTGCCGCTCGTCCAGGAACGCACATTGGCCCCCATTAATATTGAAAATTAGCTGATGTTTATTATATGAAGAAAGTTTCCAGTTCTATTATCCAGCAGTTACAGATCGTATTTTCCTTCTCCATCCTGCTCCTTTTTTTCAGTCTTCTGGCATCGTATTACAGCACCCAGAAATTGATCAACAACTCGGAGCTCGTCAATCACACCAACGAGGTACTTATCGAAGCGGAGGCTATCATTTCGCATATGAAGGATGCCGAAACCGGCCAGCGCGGATTCCTAATCACTACCGAAGCGCAATTTCTCGAGCCGTATGAAGGCGCATACGAAAAAACCACCGAGAGCTACAACAACCTACTGGAACTGACGGCCGATAATCCGGTACAGCAAAAGAATTTACGCGAGGTAAAAGCCCTATACGAAGCCAAATTTGGCCAGATGCAGAACATCATCGATATGGCGAAGAAAAATTCCAACTTCATCGATGACACCGAGGGCCGGTTGCGGGAAATGGTGCGGGGCAAAAAGATTATGGACGACCTGCGGCTTGCTACCCAGCGTATCAAGCAAGAGGAAAGTTCAAATTTGACGAAGCGCCTGGAACAACAACAAGTTTACATTAAATATACCCCTCTTCTGCTGGTTGCCGCAGCATTGATATCTATCCTGATCACCGTTTCTTCGTACCTGCGTATCCGGGCGGACATGGGTAAGCGCATTGCACAGCAACTCCTCGACGAAGAAAAGTATGCCGAGACCAACCGCCGCATTAGTCATGTTGAACAGATTGCGCAGCGGGTGTCTGAGGGAGATTATACGGCTCGAAGCCAGGATGTTAGCGAAGACGAACTGGGCCGGATTTCAACCGCACTGAACGCAATGACCGTTTCGCTTGAACAGACATTCAGCGACCTGAGTACCAAGAATTGGTTGCAGGCCGGTGAAGTGCAGGTCAACGACGCGATCCGCGGTGAGCGTGTACTCAAAAAACTGTCTGCCAACCTCATCAACACCCTCACAGCCTACTCCGGTGCCAACCTTGGTACGGTTTATATCCTCGATACCGACTGGAATTTCCGGCTCACCGGCAGTTTTGCCGCCCACAATGCGCCCGAATCGGTGGCAGCAGGCCAGGGTCTGCCGGGCCAGGTTATTGAGACTAAGAAAACGCTGATTGTACGCGATGTTCCCGAAAATTATCTGAAAGTGACATCCAGTCTTGGCGAAGCCAGTCCGGCGGCGCTGGTGATCCTCCCCCTCGTTTATTCTTACGATTGTATCGGGGTGATCGAGCTGGGTTTTCTCAAAGCCCCCGAAGACCTGGCGATACAGTTCCTCGAAGACAACCTGGAAACCATCGCCAGCGGGGTAAACTCGGCATTGGATTACTTGAAACTCCAAAACTTCCTGGAAGAAACCCAGGCACAATCGGAAGAACTGCAAACGCAGCACAATGAGCTCGAAAACCTGAATGCAGAGCTCGAAGCTCAATCGCAGAAATTGCAGGCTTCGGAAGAAGAACTTCGCGTGCAGCAGGAAGAATTGCAGCAGACCAACCAGGAACTGGAAGAACGAAGCGGCCTGCTGGAAGAAAAAAATGTTGAAATACAAAAAAAAGCCGAAGAGCTGGAAACGACGACGCGGTACAAATCCGAGTTTCTGGCCAATATGTCGCACGAATTGCGGACGCCACTGAATTCAATCCTGTTGCTGAGCAGGTTACTTGCTGAAAACGACGAGCAAAATCTGACCGGAGAACAAATCGAATACGCGACCGTCATTCAGTCGTCCGGTAATGGTTTGCTGGGGCTAATCGATGAAATCCTGGACCTGTCGAAGATCGAGGCCGGAAAAATGGAGCTGGAATATGTAACTGTTTCAATCAGAGAAATCAGCGACGATTTAAAGGGACTTTTCTCGCCAATTGCAAGAGAAAAAGGGCTTGATTTTTCAGTGACGGTCGCAAGCGGTGTTCCGCCGGTGATCGAAACGGATAAAATGCGTATGGAGCAAGTCCTGAAAAACCTCGTATCCAACGCATTGAAGTTTACTGCCCGGGGATCCGTCAATATTACAATAGGGCTTCAAGATGGCAATGATAAAATGGTGTGCTTTGCCGTACGTGACACGGGCATTGGTGTAGCACCTGAGAAACAACAGCATATTTTTGAAGCATTTCAGCAGGCTGATGGTTCTACCAAACGCAAATATGGCGGCACCGGGCTGGGCTTGTCGATCAGTCGTGAGCTGGCTAAATTGCTGGGCGGGGAAATATCGCTCACCAGTGTTGTGGACCAAGGCAGCGAATTCAAATTTTTTGTGCCCATCGGACCGCAATATGGCATTGCTTTGCCTGAAACGGGTAATTTCTTCGTGCACCATCAGGAGGAAACGCCTGCAAAATCTGCGCCGAAGGCTGAAAACCAGTTTATCAGCACTGTCATTCCTGAAAGCATTCCAGACGACCGGGCGACTGTCAGCGAGGCCGACAAAACAATCCTGATCGTTGAAGACGACACGCTATTTGCCAAATCACTCCTCGATTATACTCGTAAACAAGGGTACAAAGGCATTGTGGGTGTGCGGGGCGACGAAGGGCTGGAACTGGCGCGGACTTTCAAACCAATGGGTATCTTGCTCGACATCCAGCTGCCGGTATTAAGCGGCTGGGCGGTGATGGACCAACTGAAAAACGATCCTGAAACGCGGCATATTCCGGTGCATATTATGTCGTCGCACCGGATGAAAAACGAGAGCTTGCAAAAAGGCGCGGTGGATTTTATCGACAAGCCGGTGGCGATCGAGAAAATGGACGAGATTTTCAAAAAGATTGAATATGTCATCAGTAAAAAATCTAAGAAAGTACTGATCGTGGAGGATAATTCCATGCATGCCAAAGCATTGGCTTATTTCCTCGGCACATTTGAAATCCACTCGGAGCTCAAAAGCGATATTCATGAGGGAATCAGTGCGCTATCCAACAATGAGGTCGACTGCGTGATCCTCGATATGGGTATTCCTGATAAAAAAGCCTACGATATGCTGGAAGAGGCCAAAAAGAACCCCGAATTCGAGCATATCCCTATCATTATCTTCACCGGGAAAAGCCTGTCGATGACCGAGGAACTGCGTATCAAGCAGTATGCAGACTCAATCATCATCAAAACAGCACATTCTTACCAGCGCATGCTCGATGAAGTGTCGCTTTTCCTGCATGTAGTCGAAGAGAACAAGAAAAATGCCAGCCAAATCTCCGATTCCCGTAAACTCGGCGGATTGGGTGAGATTTTAAACAACAAAACGGTACTCATTGCCGATGACGATGTGCGGAATATTTTTTCGCTTTCAAAATCATTGGAAAATTATAAAATGAACGTCCTTACTGCGTTGGATGGCAACGAAGCATTGCAGAAACTGCAAGAAAACCCCAACGTGGATGTGGTTCTGCTCGACATGATGATGCCGCATATGGACGGTTACGAAACAGCCAAGCGCATTCGCAAAAACCCGCAATGGCGTAATCTGCCGGTGATTGCCGTGACAGCCAAAGCAATGACCGGCGACCGGGAAAAATGCATCAATGCCGGTGCTTCAGATTATATTACCAAACCTGTGGATATCGACCAGTTGATGTCGCTGCTGCGGGTGTGGCTTTACGAAAAATCCTGACCCTCACAATGGAAAAGAAAAAAATTATGATCGTTGATGACGACGCCCGCAACATCTTCGCGCTCAAAGCGACCCTCAAATCCAAGGGATTCGACTGCATTGCGTGTACCGGTGCATCGGAAGCGCTGGAAATACTCCGGACGGAGCAGCTCGTGGATGCCGTGCTGATCGACATGATGATGCCCGAAATGGATGGCTACGAAGCCATACCGCTCATTAAGGAGCTCGACACCAGACAGTCGGTTCCAGTAATTGCTGTTACCGCACAGGCTATGGTAGGCGACCGCGAAAAGTGCTTCGAAGCCGGTGCCGACGACTACATTTCCAAACCCATCGATGTCGACAAACTTTTACGGATACTAAGCGCTATCTGAGCTCATGATAGAGGAGGAAGACATCGATCTTTTGCTGAACGATCTGTTCGATCTTTACGGATACGATTTCACGCGGTATTCACGCGCTTCCCTGAAACGCCGCGTGGTACGGTTGTGTTCGCTCGACAAATTCCCAAGCTTCGCGGAATTGCGCTACCGTGTACGCAACGATCCATCGTATCTTAAACGGTTTGTTGAAGAAGTCACCGTGAATGTTACCGAAATGTTCCGGGATCCTTCATTTTACAAATCCCTTCGCGAGGAGGTCCTTCCTGTACTCGGTACCAAACCGTTTATCAGGGTGTGGCATGCGGGCTGCTCTACCGGGGAAGAAGTATACTCAATGGCGATTTTGCTCAGGGAGGCAAACTTGCTGCGCCGCTCCTTACTGTATGCGACAGACCTCAATCCGAGCGTTTTGGAAAAAGTCAGAAAAGGTATATTTCCACTGGCATTGATGAAGCAATATTCCGAAAGCTACATTACCTCGGGTGGGACAAACGATTTTTCGAGCTATTACACGGCCCAGTACGGCCAGGCCAAGTTCAATGCGGAGCTATCAGAGAAAATCATCATTTCGACCCATAACCTCGTTTCTGACAGTTCCTTCAATGAGTTTGATTTGATCCTGTGCCGCAATGTGCTGATATACTTCGATAAAGAGTTACAGGACAGAGTGTTAAAACTATTCGACGCAAGCCTGGGGACTCTTGGTTATCTTGCATTAGGGACTAAGGAAACGTTGAAATTCTCGGGTGTACAAAACAAGTTCAAACAACTGAACCGGGAAAAAATATGGAAGAAAATCTCATGAACAAAGTTTGTGAATTACTTCTTATTGGTGGTTCCGCGGGCAGCCTCGAAGTGTTGTTCAAGCTGCTTCCTCTGCTGCGGGCAGACCTTCCGTTCCCCGTTGCACTCGTATTACACCGGCGAAATTCAGCCGATTCATCATTATCTAACCTACTGGCTTCCAAGACATTGAACCCTACGCATGAAGTCGAAGACAAGGAGGCAATCGTACCGGGAACAATATATCTTACCCCGGCAGACTACCATCTGCTGATCGAACACGACCGTACATTTTCTCTCGATTACTCCGAAAAGGTACATTTCAGCCGCCCCAGTATCGACGTCACGTTCGAGTCGGCGGCCGAAGTGTATGGCTCAAAACTAGTGGCCATCCTCCTTTCTGGTGCGAATGAGGATGGTACCAGTGGCCTGGTGGCCGTAAAACAGGTGGGGGGTACAGCTGTGGTACAAAATCCTGAAACCGCCCAAATGCCTTTTATGCCACATAACGCCATGATGCATTCACAGGTCGATCATGTTTTTGATACCATGCAAATGGCGGCTTTCATCAACAGCCTGGCATAGTATTTACTATCAATCGTTGATTTTTACCATAAAAGCGAGATTCAGTCTTTCTTTTTAAACTGGTTTATGAGGAGATTTGTGAAGAGTTTAAAACAGTAAGACCATGGCAAAGCCCAGCAAAATATACAGCGTTTTATTCAATAAATGCCCCCGATGTGGTAAAGGCGATTTTTTTATCAGCAAAAGTGCTTACAGCCTCCGCAATTTTGACAAAATGAACCGCTATTGCTCAAATTGCGGTGCCGATTTTGTACCCGAGCCCGGTTTTTACCAGGGAGCACTGTACATCAGCTATGCATTGTACGTGGCGTTTATGGTGATGTACTTCCTGGTTTTCGTCAACTTTTTTAAACAATACCTCGATTATTTTCTGGTTAGCATTATCCCCGTCCTCATTATCCTGACGCCGCTTTTCTACCGCATCGCTCGCCGGACCTGGCTCGCGTTGTTCATCAAACCGGCTTCTTCTGAGGAACGGTCGGCCTAATGCCTTTATAAAGCAGGGCTCTTTCTGAAATCTTCCGGCGTCATGCCGGTTTCTTTCCTGAAGAACTTGGTGAAATACGAATTATCATTGAAATTAAGCTTGTAGGCGATTTCGGAGACGGTCAGGTCCAGATTAATTAATAACCTTCTTGCCTCTAAAACGATCCGGTTCCTGATCAGTTCTCCGGCCTGCATGCCCAGGTGTTCCTTGCACAATGCATTGAGGTGATTGGGGGTCACATTCAGCATTTCGGCATAATGCCCAGGCAGCCTGACGCGGTCGTAGTGCTTATCGATCAGTCGGATAAAACTTTTCACAATCGCATTTTTGCCTTTCTCGGCTCCCTTCTTTCGGTCTACCGAATCACTTTGCTCGATAGTCAGGAAAATTTGCAGGAGCAAAACACGCACCATATCGTCGCGGAGATTTGTCGTGCGGTGGTTAAGCAACAATAATTCCTGAAACAGCCTGCCAACAGATTCCCTGATATTTTCAGCAAGGATCAGCACATTGTTGCTACTATCCTGGTCAAAAAACGAAAATGAATCGAGGTAATCGGGTTGCAATAAGAAAGATTTGAAAAACGATTCCGAAAAATTGACAACATATCCCTCCATTTTGCCTTTGAAATCCCATGAATGGATCTGGCCGGGGATCATAAAATAGATCTGGTAAGGCTGGGCCTGGAAATGGTGGAAATCAATGGTATGCCGACCACTGCCTTCGGTAAAAAGTACCAGATGATAGAAGCTGTGGCGATGCGGAAAAACCAGACTTTGGTGCTCATGCAAATAATCCGAGAACCGGGCGATCATAATGTGATCTTCGCGGTATTCGGAAAGCGGGCCGATGTCGAGCCGGGGAAATGAACCGTGCATGGATATCCTGAATTGGGTCAGAGCCGGCAATTTAGGGTTTATTCATCATATGATGCACGGTGCAGCCCCTAATCCGGGCACCTTAGATTACTTTTTGCCCGGCGAGGTGGTCACGACCTGCGTGTCGAATATTCTGGAACGAAAGTACCCATTTGAAATCCCAACTTTGCTACCATTCTGGTTATGAACACCTTCACCGGTAAACGATCCTTCCACAATCTTATTTTCGCGATCGAACAACATGACCTTTAACCTCCCGGAGCCGCCTTTCGCAGGGTCTATCACGTACCCTTCCGAGTTGCTGATCGCGTAGGCTATTACAATCCCCTCTGCCCGGTCGATCTCAACTTCCTCTCCTACTTTAATGTTCTCCGGGAATTGAATCCCGAAAGCTGTTTTCGCATTGTCGGCGTCCTGCAAAGCCACAACGGCCACCATTCCCTGCACAATAGCAGCACCGACGGTCGTATTCTGGTTGTTGCTGATATTGGCCGTCCAGGTTTTGCCGGCCACACGGGCAGTCAGCGTTTCGACAGGCTCCGCATCGTCCTTTTTACAGCCATTTAATAATACGATGCCAATGAGGAGGGAAATGAGTTTCCGGGTCATAGGAATTGATTTTAGGTTTAAACAAATTTCTATTTCATTGATCCTCAAAGCAATAGTTACTCCTAACCATTTGACGCCTGTTTCGTATCTTGCGGGACCGATCCCTTAATCCATTCCCGACAATGTTGAGAGCCTTTACGCTCACTTTCGCTTTGCTCCTCGTCCTGGTCTCTGCCCGGCAGGGAACGATCGGCGTCGATCACTGCACAGCGCGGTTTCGGACGGATGCGAAGTTATTTGCAGAGCGGGTAAGGGACATGAGAACCGCCATTGAAAAAGCGGATACGACAGACAGGCAAAGCGTAGCTACCGCCAAAGAAAGTCTCAAAGAAACTCGCCTGGCCTACAAACGGATCGGGTACTTTCTTGAATACTTCTTTTTTACCTCGTCCCGCATGTACAATCGGCCACCCAAAAATGAGATCGAGGAGCCGCATCTGGAATACATGGAGCCAGCCGGCCTGCAATACCTGGAAGCGCTGCTGTTCGATGATCCCGTCGGGAATAAGACCGAAATGCTTGCCCAATGCCGCCTGCTGGAAACGGCAGCCGACGACCTGCCCGCATTGCTATACAATTTTAAAGCGACCGATGCGCAGGTTCTCGAAAGCATCCGCATTGAGTTGATCCGTGTGATGACACTCAGCATTACGGGTTTTGACGCACCTCTGCTCAAAAGCGGACTTAAAGAGGCCCTTGTTTCGCTGGAAACAATGAATGGGGTCTTAAAACCTTACATGAAACACGCAAACGACGATACTATATGGAGATTATTGGTTTCTTGCGAGGTGTCGCTTAGGAAAAGCAACAATTTTGACACTTTCGACCGGTTATATTTTCTTACCCATTACGCATTGCCATTGCAGGAGCAACTGGGCCGGATGATCCGCGCAATGGGATTGGAGGTGAATGAAAAAGGTGTTTTGAATTACAATGCAAAAAACCTTTTCAGTCCCGATGCATTTACTCAAACTGCATTTGGCAATACCGGAAACTCAAACCCCGCATTAGTTGATCTGGGCAAAAAACTGTTTTTCGAAACGCGCCTTTCCGGCACTGGCACACGGAGCTGTGCTTCCTGCCATAATCCGGCATTGCACTTCACCGATGGACTGCCAAGGAGCATCGGTATCCATCCCGGCACGATGGTGAGGCGCAATGCCCCGTCACTGCTATACGGTACATTTCAACACGCACAGTTCTGGGACGGACGAGCGAAAAGCCTGGAAGAACAGATCAAAGTCGTGATCCATGATACGCTGGAAATGGATGGCAAGCCCATGGAGTTGATCCGGAAACTGGCCAGAAAACGCGAATACCGTCGCCTGATCCGGGAAGTTTTTCCCAACCGCAAATCGTTGAGCGATTCCGTCATTTACAACGCCATCGCAGCCTATGTCCGCACGCTGCAACCCTTCAATTCGGATTTTGACCGCTATATGGCGGGTGACAAGGTCGCGATAACGGAAAACCAGATCAACGGTTTCAACCTTTTTATGGGTAAAGCCCAATGCGGCACCTGCCATTTCGCACCGCTTTTCAATGGCCTCATTCCCCCATTGTACACGCTCACAGAATTTGAAATACTCGGCACCACCAGCTCCGACGATTTCAAACGACCTAAAGCCGACGAGGACGAAGGCCGCTTCGAAACCCGGCCGACACCTTATTACCGGGGTGCATTCAAAACCCCTACCGTTCGCAACGCTGCGGTGACGGCGCCGTATATGCACAACGGAACGTTTGGAAGTTTAGAAACTGTGATCGATTTTTACGATAAAGGCGGCGGCGCGGGATTAGGCCTCAATATTCCCGATCAGACGCTCTCCCCTTCCCCGCTCAACCTCACCGATCAGGAGAAATCCGACATTATTGCTTTTTTACATACGCTTACAGATCGTCTATGAAACAGTATTTACTCTCGTTGCTGCTATGCATTACGGCTGTTACCACTTATGGCCAGGGCGCACTCCTGCGTGGACCTTACCTGCAAACGGTTACACCTACGAGCATTGTCATCCGCTGGCGCACCGACCTGCCTGCCGGTTCAGTGGTTAAAATCGGGCCAGGTCCGCAAGCTCTCGACCGTACCGTTGCCGATAACACACTTACCAACGAACACGAAATTAAGATCACCGGCTTGCAAGCCGAAACCCGCTATTATTATTCCATTGGCTCACAAACGGGTGTTTTGCAGGGAAGTGATGATAATTATTTTGAGACGTCGGCCGTGGCGGGCAAACCTGGCAAGTATCGTTTCGGCATATTCGGCGATTGCGGCACCAGTTCTATCATACAGCATCAGGTGAGGGATAAAGTGACCGAATACCTTGGCAGTAATTATATGAATGCCTGGCTGCTCATGGGCGACAATGCCTATTCGTTCGGGCGCGATGCCGAGTATCAGTCCAATTTCTTTGCCCATTACAAGGATGGCTTTCTTAAAAAGAACCCGATGTTCCCCTCGCCGGGCAATCACGACTACGACAACGACAATCCGGCCCGGCAGAACGACCATAAGGTACCTTATTACGACGTTTTCACGATGCCTACCCAAGGCGAAGCAGGTGGTGAACCATCAGGGACGGAGTCGTTTTACTCATTTGATTACGGGAACGTCCATTTCCTCTCCATCGATTCCTACGGTCGCGAGGATAATACAACGAGGCTGTACGATACGCTCGGCAGACAGGTGCAATGGATCAAAAAAGATCTCGCAGCGAATCAGAACAAGGATTGGGTAGTCGCATACTGGCATCACCCGCCCTACTCGAAAGGTTCACGTGAGTCTGACGGCGACCCGGAAATGACGGGAATACGCCAGAATTTCATCCGCATCCTCGAACGCTATGGCGTGGATCTGATCCTCTGCGGGCATAGCCACGTTTACGAGCGGTCGCGGCTCATGGGTGGGCATTATGGGTACAGCAATACCTTCGATGCGACCAAGCATGTGATAGACGCGTCGACGGCAAAATACGACGGAAGCGACAATTCCTGCCCCTACATTAAAATCACTCCCCAAAGTCGCGGTACAGTGTATGTCGTTGCTGGTTCGAGTGGCCAGTTAGGCAACCCGAAAGCTGATTTCCCCCATAAGGCCATGTACTATTCGGATGCTGAAGTTGGCGGTGCACTCATGATGGAAGTGGAGGGCAACCGGCTCGATATGAAATGGATAACTTCCGACGGTACCATCCGCGACAAGTTCACGATGGAAAAAGAGGTAAATAAGGAAACCACGCACGATATCGCCAGAAATGCCTCGGTGGAACTTAGAGCTTCATTTGTAGGAGATTACGTTTGGAATACCGGACAAAATTCGAGAACTATTACAGTCCAGCCTACCGAAACCACCGATTACACGGTGAGGGACGACAAGAACTGCGTCCAGGATGTTTTCCATGTTAAAGTCCCGAAAGCCGATCCCGCTACATTCATCGCATTTTCGACTAATAAGGACGAGAAGAATTTGGTGACGTTAACCTGGACTACGAGTGCCGAAAACGAACTGTCCTATTTCGCTGTCCAACGGTCGACCAATGGAACCAATTTTACACAAATTGGCAACGTGAATGGTGGGCCAAATTCACAGCAGAATAAGGATTACACCTTCACAGACACCGAAAGCACCACTCTACCATTGAATACCGCTTACTACTACCGCCTCGTTGCGACAGCCACGGACGGGCGGTTGCTTTACACGCCCATCCGAAGTGTAACGCTGCGCGACATTATCCTTTCGGCAGATCCGAACGTTGCTCTCGACATCGATATTATTCCGAACCCTTCATCCGCAAATCTCATGCAGATCCGCACTGCCGGACAGACCACGCAAATTGCGGAACTGACCCTCACCGATGTTTCGGGCAGAGTATTGGATACGCGGAAAATGACTATCAGCCAAACACCTGCGGCTTTCCTGCCCAATCAACTTGCCGCGGGTATCTATTTGTTGAAGGTTGATGTTAATGGAAGAAGCATTGTTAAGAAACTGGCAATCTATTAACCTATTTCTTGACAAATCTGCCAGTTTCCGTCGATCCGTTTGCATAAGCGACTTTGGCAATGTACAAGCCTGCCGGTAATTGGCTGGTGTCGATGGTCGTTATTCCGGGTGCCAACCTGCTATCCAGTGTTTTGAACGCAATACGCTTACCAGCAGCATTATACAATGCAATTTGCTGAACATGAGCATTTCCTGACCGGATCATCAGGCTTGTAGCAACCGGATTGGGATAAACTTCAATCGACAATTCGCTGTCGAACCGGACCGCCTGAATACTGCTAAAAGCATAACTTCCTTCCTTACGGTCCGCCGCGCGGTCGACCATTTTGAGGCGGTAGAGATTGCTTCCGGCCAGCGGCTGCGCATGAACAAATTTGTATTGTTTTGTGGTGGCACTCTCCCCATTCGCACTAACTTTTCCCAAAGCAACCCATGTTTTTCCATCGGCTGTGCTGTGTTGTATTTCAAAATAGTCACTATTCGACTCCGAGCTGGTTGCCCATTCCAGCAATGCAGTTCTCTCCTCTTTTTGGGCTGTAAAACGGATCAATGTAACCGGCAACTGCACGCAGGCGAGATCCACCGCTTCTCGGGTTTCGCAATCTCCGAGGTTATTTTCAATCAAAACTTCGTCAACCGATTTGGTTTTAAGAATTGCACAGAATCTCGCGGTAGCGCAGGTTTCAAGAACCGGATTATCGACGATGGTAATCGTGCCGCTTATCGATAACAGACTACTGAGACCATCCAGGCTTGTTAGTAGCAAATCATCCATCATCAGCAAGCCACCCCCGATGCTCTGCAATGCAGCAAGGCCATCAAGGTTTGTCAGGCTGTCGTTAAATGAAATAGAAACTGAATCGGTTACAGAAACAAGATTATCGAGTCCGGCCAGCGATTTGAGGCCCCAATTCGATTCTATAAAAAGCTGGTCGACAGTCGTCAGGCCGTTAAGTCCTTGCAAATCAGTCAGAGAATCATTGGCAAAAACCACCAGCGCGCCCAAGGGTCCAAGCGTTTGCAGATTTCCCAGACCGGAAAGATTTTGCAACGAAGGGTTAAAAATCAATTGCAGGTCACCGCCAGTCGATGTCAGTGAGGACAATCCATCTACATTTTTTAGTGAAAAGTTGGCGGCGATCTGCACCCCGAGATCCCCAGTGGTCGTCAGCCCGCTAAGACCGTCCAGATTTTCCAGCAACGGATTGAGCGTAATGACCAGTTCTTTGCCCAAAGAAGATAGACTCTCCAACCCGTTCAATGTTTTCAGCTCCACATTATTAAACAAATAGAAGGCACCACCGATGAAAGAAAGGTTACCCAGTGCCGAAATGTCCGTCAGGGTATCGGTGTCGGCAATCGTGAGGTGGCTGCCGATCGAGGTAAGCTGTTCGAGTCCGCCGAGGTTTTCGAGCAAAAAATTAAAATCCAGAAAAAGCTCGCCACCAATTGAGGTGAGCTGGTTAAGGCCTTGCAGGTTTACAAGGCTATCGTTAAAATCCACGTAAGCGCTGCCTCCAACGGACATCAGCCCGCTAAGACCCGTCAAATCCTTGATCGACAGGTTATTTGTAATTTCCAGGTTACCGTTGATTTGCGTAATATTTTCAAGTCCGGCCAACGACGCCAGCGCCCCATTAAATCCGATATGAATTGAACTGTCCACGGAGGCAATCGTGAGATCACTGATCGATTTCAACGAATCACTGGTCCCTATCACCAGCGAACCGGCCACGGATACAATGTTTTTGATCCCCGCGAGGTTTTTGAGCACTATATTATTATCGATGATGAGGTCGCCGTTCACCGCTGTAATGCCTTCGAGTCCTGCCAGGCCCAATAGTGACGGATTATCATGTACTTCCAGCAAAGAATCGATCGAAACGATATTGTCAAGCCCGGCAAGGCTCGTCAGCAACGGATTGTTACGGATCGAAATGATACCTCCTACGCTCGTTAGCGTGCTGAGAGGGCTAAGGTCTACAATGTCTGCACCTTCTATGATGAGATCGCCAGGCAGGTTTACGCAACCCGCATTATTAGTTACGAAATCATCCAGCGTCGCCTGATCGGAAATAATGAGGTCGGTTGGGCATTGCGCCTTTGCAGTAACCGAAAGCAGCACTGCCAACAGAAAGTAGAGTTTTTTCACAGAAATGAAGGGTTTGCGTTTAATCAAAGATTTTCAAGCAATTATACCTAAAATCTTCGGACGCAACCCTTCTGACCGTAGTAATAGTTTTAATTATTATTAAATACCTGTAAAAACTAATTATTCGGTTGCAGTTATACTGACCGCACTTGTGCGCCCGGCCTCTTGAGGATCAATGCAGAAATCAGGGAGACAACCAGGCCGACTGGCAGGATTTCGGCATAAGTCCATAAAATGACCATCAGCGGGCTTTTGTACATATCCTTGTATCCGGCAAGCTCAACCATTTTCTTGTCAAGTTCCGCCTGGGTCGGCCCCTCAGCCTTAAACTGCCTTAGGAGGTGCGCCGTGTATTTGTCCATAAAATCGGGAATGAAAAAATAGTAGTCAAATAACCAGACGATCACATACACCGTCGACGCGACAAGCGTGATATACAACCCGATTTTAAATGCCTTGCCAAACGAAACTACGCCCTGACTATACTTGTCGCGGTAATTTTTGATGCCTACGAAAACCATTGAGAACGCCAGCAGCATGGCCGCATAGCCGAGCAGCATATTACCTTCGAAATTGCCCTGCTTGTAACACGCGCCAACCGATACAACCATGAAAGTAGAAACAATCACACCCGAAATGATCCCGCAGATCACGATAATCCTGTTCATATACTTATGATTTAGATGTCTGATAATGCTGCAAAATTGACACGTAATGGTCGTTTCCGCTTCATACTTTCGGGTGATTTTGCGACGCAGCGCGGAAATTTCACGCAATCAGCCTGAGCCGCCTGGCTCGTTCCACCGCCTGCGTGCGGTTGCGCACTTCCAGCTTTTCAAAGATCCGGGACGAATGCGTTTTCACGGTGTTCAGGGAAACAAAAAGCCGCTCCGCGACCTCCTGGTTGCTTAGCCCCTCCGCAACGAGTTGCAGCACTTCCAGCTCTCGATGGCTGATGCCAAGCCGCTGCCGCTCCGCCTCGTTAACCGCAAACTCGTCCTCCGCCATCACATACACTTCGCGTTCGACGATCCGCGTTTCGACTTTCGGCGTCGTGAGCTTTTGCGCCAGCCATATTCCGAGCCCGGTGAACACCAGAGCAATGGCGCCGACATAAATTTCAATGATATGGTCGATGATGAGGAACCGCAATTCAAGCCATTTGAGCAAAAAAAGCAACAAGGCAAGAGAAATCCCATAGAGGATCTCTTGCCTGTGCTTGTGGTAAAAACCGCTGAGTGCGTTCGAAGCCATTTGTAACCAGTCCGTTGGGTAGCCAAAAATAGAAATTTTTGGTCATTGGGCCGTGGTTATCTGAAGGCATTGTTAAGCGTTATTTCCCAACGATAATGTCCTTGATCCCTTCGCACATGTTCTTGACACGATGGTACGAAGCAGGGCCATTCTCGTCTTTGTCGAGGTACACCATCACCTCCCCTGGCGACGTCTCCACCGTCAACTTGGTGTTATCGCTTAAAACCGTGATTACCTTTGAATCAATATCCGGATTGATATGTACGGGCGAAACTTCCTCGCCGATAAACTTGCTGATACGCGACGACAAACTCTCATCGAAAACCGCGGAAAAACGGTAGTAGTCATCGGTATCCTTTACTTTGACATTCGTTTCACCGGAACGGTGGCAAGAGGAAAACAGTGCAGCAATAGCGAGCACGGTGATCAGGTATTTCATTTTCATAGCCAAAAATTGTTTTACAAGGTACTATGCAATATACAGTACTTGACAATAAATTACAAATGCTCCGATTTAATCTCTGAGGATGGCAGCATTTCTATGTTATAGTTCTTCTACTCAACTTCCTACCGGCTGATAAAAATCGTCTGACTTTTTGTCGACCCGTCCGCCAGTTGTAAAATCAGACAATATTGTCCGGCTTCGAGATCGGGAAGCGCTATCTCGGGGGAGTGTGATTCCGATTGAAATGCCAGCACACCGTTCAGATGATAGAGCTGCACAAGTTGAAGTGTTTCGCTTTTCCCAAGCGAGACGTACAATTTTCCCTTTACCGGATTAGGATATACAACTAACTCATTTTTTGCAGACATTAAATCAAGAAGGATTACTTTAACACTGCTAAAAGCAAAAGATTCGTCCTTATCCACCATTTTCAAACGATAGTAGTTTTGACCTGGCTGCGGGTTTTCGTCTACAAAATAGTATTCTCTTCCAATTACCGAATTTTCGGCTGCGCCGACCGTCCCAATGGCCGCCCATTTAATACCATCCGGGCTTTTTTGTATCTCAAAATAATTGCTGTTCATTTCCTCCGACGTTTGCCACTTCAGATGAACCTGTTTTTCCTGCCGGGTCGCGTCAAAACGGATGAGTTTAACAGGTAAAGCGATGTCATTTTCAAACCGCACCAATCCGAAGTCAAAGTCATTGCCCACCCTGGCCGCCCCTGCCATGACGATCTTCCCGTCTTTCTGCAAAGCGATTGAAGCTCCAAAATCCAATCCACCCTGAAAGTCGACGGTTACTTTTCCTCCGTTGCCAAACGTATTGTCCAGCGTTCCATTCGGATTAAACCGGGCGAGTGCAAAATCCACTGTCGAGCCGTTGTTGACCGCGGTGTAGCCGGCGGCAAGTATCTTCTGGTCGGGTTGCAGGCACAGTGCATAACCCGTGTCGTTGGTATTATCAAATGAAAAGATAGAGGCGCCGTTTATTCCAAAACTGTTGTCGAGATTACCATTATGATCCAACCTTAATACCGCAAAGTCTGAATAGCCATTGTATTCAACTGAAATAGATTCAGCTAACACGACTATTTGTCCATTTTCTTGTAAAGTAATTGAAGTCCCGATATCGATTTTGCCAATAGACCGTTTTACTATTCCAAGATCTCCAAAGGAGCTGTCCAACGAGCCGTTTGTATTTAGCCTCAACACTACGATTACCTCATTGACATATTCATCTAAAACGCCTCCAATTGCAGCAGATCCCACAATAATAAGCTTCCCGTCATCCTGTAACACAGCTCCTCGCGCCGCATCCCTTAAATCTTCGCTAACAGCTACAATTGATTTGCCATTTGTACCAAAAGTTAACATTGGTGAACCGTTCGTATCATATCGGGCAGAAGCCATATCCATTTGCAAATAATTGCCATTTCCGGCAAAACCAACGAGAAATATTGATCCGTCCGGAGCAATGACAACCTGATTCGCTTTATCGTTATTCCCTTCAAAATCTGTCGTTACTATGCCATTCGACCCAAACGACATATCTCTGGTTCCGTCAGCATTGTATCTTACCATCGCAAAATCATAGTCCATCCCGGTCCAACTATACCCCGCAGCAATAATCTTACCATCCGCTTGCAGTGTTCCTGAGAGGGCGATATCTTCATCCCCGTTAATAATAGTTGTAACTATCCCATCCAGGCCAAAATCTTTGTCTATTGTGCCGTTTTGATTGTATCGGGCCAGCGCAAAATACCCCTCATAGTCTACGGGTCGGCAATACCCCACCACCACAATTTTTCCATCAGGCTGCACCAACACGGAATTGGTTACATTTCTGGTTTGATCCACATTAGTTAGCACTTTTCCGCCATTGCCAAAACTGGCATCGAGCGAACCGGGTTGGGCATGGGTCATTAAACTCAACAAACTGAAAAGGCAGATCAAAAAGTACGGTCTCATTTCCTTTATTGTTTAAGTGCGAAATAAATGAAAATAGATCCTATCAGTCTGAATGAGAACTACGATGTCCGTCCTGACCATATGGTTTATCGAATGGCGCGGGTCGGACTCACAGACCCTGAATGTTTAATGGCTTACCACAATTGACTGGCTATGGCACGACCCGTCCGCCAGTTGTAAAACAAGGCAGTAAGAACCTGTTTTAAGATTGGGAAGGTTTAACTCCGACGAATCCGTTTCTGATTGAAACACCACTGCCGCCAGGATGACTTACCCAGCGGATTGTAGTCATTCCAATGCGTAGTTGGCTGAGCTAATGCATTTATGTTTAAATTGGCTTAAACTAACCTTTCAAATATCGCTTTGACCACTGCTACACGTCACTTCCGCCCACTTAGACAGAAACATTCCTTATCAGCCCTGAGAATATTTTTGTCGGTTTTGGCAATCTTATTTTTTGTACAAAAGAGTCTAGCCCAAACCAAACCCAGCGAAGACTCCCTCTTCATCCGCCAGCATTACACCAAAATAGAGCGGCAGGTGCCGATGCGCGACGGCGTCAAGCTCTTTACTTCCATTTATTTGCCCAAAGACATTTCAAAAAACAAAACCTACCCCATCCTGCTGAATCGCACACCTTACAATGTTGCTCCATATGGTGAGGATTTGTACAAAACATCGCTGGGGCCAAGTATGTTGTTCGCAAAGGATGGATATGTTATTGTTTATCAAGATGTTCGTGGGAAGTTCATGTCCGAAGGTGATTTTGAGGCTTACCGCCCTTTCATCCCGGCCAAAAAGACCAAAACCGACATAGACGAGAGCTCCGACACGTACGATACCATCGAGTGGCTGCTAAAAAATATTGCAGGTAATAATGGTAAGGTAGGTACCTGGGGCATTTCGGCGCCCGGATATTATACCACGATGACGGCCGTAGAGGCACACCCCGCATTGAAGATCGCATCGCCACAGGCGCCGGTTACTGATTGGTTTATGGGTGACGACCGCCATCACAACGGTGCATTTTTCCTGATGGGAACATTTGCATTCCTGTCGTCTTACGGTGCCCCTCGTCCGGTGCCGACTGCGAAAGGAACGCCACAATACACCGCTTACGGCACGCCCGATTCCTACGAGTTTTACAAGAAAATGGGGCCTCTCAAAAACTTTAATGAACAGATTTTCAAGGGCCAAAACCGCATCTGGAACCAGATGATGGAGAATGAGACCTACAACGATTTCTGGAAAGCACGCACACCGGTGCCTCATTTAAAAAACATCAAACCGGCAGTTATGGTAGTCGGCGGCTGGTTTGACCAGGAGGATCTGTACGGGCCATTGAAAACCTATCAGGCTGTTTCAAGCAACAACCCCCAGACCCCCAACTGGCTTGTGATGGGTCCTTGGATCCATGGAGGCTGGGCGCGCGGGAGCGGCGAGTCGCTGGGGCACATCCGGTTTGGAGCACAAACGAGTACATTCTATCAAAAAGAGATCGAATTGCCTGTCTTTAACCATTACCTGAAAGACCAACCTGATCCGAAGCTGCCGAAAGCTTATGTTTTCGAAACGGGAACAAACGAATGGCGTAAGTACGATCAATGGCCGCCGAAAAACACCGTTGAGAAAAGGCTCTACCTGCATCCGGATGGCACGTTATCGTTTTCACCGACGATGGCCACCATGCAAACTGGTGTTAAACCGTCGTTCCACGAGTATATCAGTGACCCGAAAAAGCCGGTGCCTTACACGTCCGAGATCCGCATTATCCGCGGGAGCGATTACATGTATGAAGATCAGCGTTTCGCCGCCAGCCGACCCGATGTCCTTGTTTACGAATCCGAGGTATTGAAAGAAGATATTACGATTTCCGGCAATGTCTTTGCCGACCTTTTTGTATCCACCACCGGCACCGATGCCGATTTTGTGGTTAAACTCATAGACGTTTACCCCGGAGATGCCCCCAATGACAGTCCTATTAACCCCAACATGAAAATGGGTGGTTTTCAGCTATTGATCCGTGGCGAAGTGATGCGCTCCAAATTCCGCAAAAGTTTCTCCAAACCCGAACCGATGACGCCCGGCATGATCGAAAATGTGAAATTCGATATGCAGGATGCGGCGCATCGTTTCAAAAAAGGCCATAAGATCATGGTGCAGGTTCAAAGCTCGTGGTTCCCGCTCGTAGACCGCAATCCGCAGAAATTTGTAAACATATATAAAGCCACGGAAGCTGATTTTCAGAAAGCGGAACACAGGGTCTATTTGTCGGGAGAGACTTCTTCGTACGTGGGCGTGCGGGTTGTGGAATAGCGTGGGGCGTTTACGCCAGCTTTTTCAACCCGATCGTAAATGTACTTCCTGTGCCCAGCTCACTCTCTACTGTAAGCGTACCGTCCTGGGCTTCGATGAATTCGCGGCTGATGGCAAGGCCCAGGCCGGTACCTTCCCTGGTGGAACCGGGAACCCGGAAATAGCGGTCAAAAATCTTGTCCCTGTACTCCTGCGAAATACCCTGCCCATTATCCCTGACGGAAATGCGTACGTCGTCAGAGCCTTCTTCCAATGCTATGAGGATTCTTGAATGGTCATACGAATAGCGGATTGCATTGGAAATGAGGTTAGTAAGCACCCATTCTGTTTTCTCGGAATCTGCCAGGACAGCGGCATTTACACCATTATCTTCCACCTGCAGGCGGATATCCCGGCTTTCGGCCTGGGTTTCATTCGCGGCGATAGCGTACCGGACAATCTCGCGGGGCGATGTACCTGAAATATTGAGTTGGATCTTACCGCTTTCCACCTGGGTGATGTTTAACAGTTCGCCGGTAATTTTGAGAAGCCTGTCGGCATCCTCCCGGATGCTGTCGAGCAGGTTGCGCTGCTCTTCGTTGGTCTCGCCGACACGCTCGTTACGCAGCAGGTCCAGGGTGATTTTGATGGAAGAGATCGGTGTTTTGAATTCGTGGGAAACGTTGGCGATAAAATTGGTTTTTGCAAAATCCAACTCCTTATAGGGTGTAACATTCCGCAGAATGATCACATGGCCGATCGAACGCGGTTGTTGCTCGCCCGTCGGCACAATGGAAATATCGACGTACTCCTTTTCAAAATAACTTTCCTTATCATCGGCATAAATCTTCACCGGCGCTGCCTGAGCATTGTTTTTGGGTTGTGGTTCCGCAATATCCTTTACCAGCGAACGGATCAGATCATTATGTAATGCGACATCCGTCGCATTACGGCCAACCAGCTCCGACACTTGCAAGCCAGTCACCTTCCTAGCTTCTTCATTGGCAAAAATCACCTTCCGGCTTTCATCCAGGCCTATCACCGGGTCATGCATATTGTCGATCAGCGTTTCCACCCGCTTTTTTTCGATCATCAGCTTCGCCAGATTGCTGCTGTTATATTCTTCCAATTTTTCGGCCATTGTATTGAACGACTGCGCAAGTTGCCCGTACTCATCACGGCTGCCAAAATGCACACGCTCGGTGTAGTTCTCGTTGGCAATCTGGCGAATGCTTTCTGTCAGCTCGCGGATGGGATTGGCGATGTTTCCCGGCAGGTTCACAAACAATGTGAATGCAATTATGAAGCATAACGTGCCGGTGATGCCGATCCAGACCATCGAACTTTTGGCTGTCTGGCTGGCGATGTGGCTTTTATGGTTGATAGCATCGAGGTTGATGCTCATTATTTCGAGGGCGTCGGTGCGGATAAGCGCAATCGTCTCCTTATCGCGGATATTCATCCGGAGTTTTTCAAAATGGCCGACCAGTTGTTCAGTCAGTTCCCGTTCACCGACCTCCGTGACGTTCTTTTGTTGTGCTTGGAGATTCTTTTTAAAAACGTCGAGCGCGCCCGCGTGCACTTCTAGGTCGTCGAGTGCCCGCAGCATCTGGCGAGTGTATTCGAGCGAGTTATGATTGGCGACAAGGATATTCCGCGAATCGGCAGAAAGCAGGCCCACCTGCCGGATGCCGACAACCGCCAGCACTGTGATCATCGCGAAAAGCAGGCCGATACCCAGTCGTAATTTGGTTTTGATTTTCATTTCAGGAAAGTGTTACGAGCCCAATGTCGGAAGAAGACATTTTATTTAAAAGCCCATTTGACACATTCGTTGCCATAACGACTTTAAAAAAGGTCATCAGCAACCGCTGTCGTTCAGTTGCTTTAAATGTACTTTGTACAAGACCTCGGGAATGATGTTTCCTGGCAATGTTGATACCGCATTGCGGCTTTTCGTCCAGACATTGGCGTAAACGAATACATTCTCGATTAATAACTTCACCATCGCGTCGCCTTCCCGGTAGACCTGTTCCGCGAGGGTGAAGCACTTATGCGCCGCTGTGAAATGCCTGTGTTCCACGGTGTTCTTCGTGCATGCCGACAGGTAATGGATTGATGAATGAATAGAAGTGAAAGTATGCGAGGATACTGTCGCGCAATCTGCTCCCGCCAGAACAGGAAGTTCATTTTTGAGCAGGTTAATGATTTGTAACTGGGTAAACATGGCTGATTGTTGGTTGAGTGAAAAACGTCGTGTTAATGCCGTTAAACGGTAGTGGCTATACTCCACAGAATACAGAAGCCGCTTCTAATGCCGCTGCTGGTGTTATCCACTCCTGTACCCGCCGACCGAAGTCGGCGGCAATTGATTGACTTTTAACACGTTGTCCGGCTAAATAATATTTTGGACACAAAAAAGCCTATCAAAATGATAAGCTTCTTTATCAGAATGGGAATTACAGCTTGTACTCGTCGATTTTGCGATATAGTGTAGCGATACCGATCTCCAACAGCCTTGCGGCTTCGGCTTTGTTGCCATTGGTGTAATTAAGGACTTTTTGCAAATGGAGCTTTTCGGAGCTTGCCAGTGAAAATGCGGACAAATTTTTGCCTCCTTCCTGTCTTGGATGCTGCATTTCGAAGGGCAGGCTTTCAATGTCGAGCACCGGGCCGTCGGTGAGAATGACGCTGCGTTCGATCACGTTTTTGAGTTCCCTGATGTTGCCATTCCAAGGGTTTTTCTCCAATATATTGATAAAATCGGGGGACAACGAGGTGATCTTCTTGTTGGTCTTCAATGCAAATTGCATGGCAAAACTGTTTGCCAGTGCACCCACATCCGAAGCGCGTTCACGCAAGGCAGGTAGCGTAATTTGAAATACAGAAAGGCGATAATACAAGTCACTTCGAAACTCCCCGGCTTCGATTTGCTTGGGTAAATCGCGGTGTGTGGCGGCTATCACGCGGACATTCACTTTGGTAGGATGCGTTTCCCCTATCTTGATAAATTCGCCCGATTCCAGCACGCGCAGCAACTTCGCCTGCAATTCAGGCGCCAGCTCGCCGATCTCGTCCAGGAAAATGGTACCGTTATTCGCTTCCTCGAAGAGCCCTTTCTTGTCTCGCACCGCACCTGTGAATGCCCCCGACTTATGTCCGAACATTTCGCTTTCAAGCAAATCCTTCCCGAATGCGGAGCAGTTGACCGCCACAAATGATTTCTTGGCGCGGTTACTGGCCTGGTGAATAGACTGGGCAAAAACTTCCTTGCCGGTACCCGTTTCGCCGAGCAGAAGTACGGTAGTGTCCGTAGGCGCAACGCGGCGCGCAAGGTCGATACTGGCTTGCAATTTTTTGGATTTACCTATAATGGCATCGAACGAGTGCCGCTCACCCAATTGCTTTTCGAGGCTCACGACCCGCCGGTTCAGCTCCCCTTTTTCAAGGGCCTTATAAAGCAATGGAATGATCCTATTATTGTCGTCACCTTTGGTAATGTAATCGAATGCGCCGTTTTTGATCGCCTGGACGCCATCGGGAATATTGCCATAGGCGGTCAGCAGGATTACCTCGATGGTCGGATATTTCTCTTTTAAAACCTTCGCAAAGTCGACGCCGTTACCGTCCGGGAGTTTCACATCGCAAAGTGCCACGTCCACATCCGATTGTTCCAGCTTTTTCCAGGCCGTTTTGATATCCCCTGCTTCTATCACCTCGAAGCCTTCCAGCTTGATCACCCGGCCCATCAGCCCTCTCAGCTTTTCCTCGTCATCTATTATCAGAATTTTCTTCATGCACGCCTTGCCCCGGGTTTATAATGATTGGGATGCAGGCAGTAAGACCAATAATTGTAGATGACCATGATCCGGTTTTTAAGATCTTCAAAATTGTTCTCCTTTTTAAAAAAACCCTGTATCGTGGAGTCGTAGGCCGTCTCGATCACCACCGGGTTATCGGCGGTGCTCACAAACACAAACGGGATCGATTTCTTGCGCAGGTATTCATTCTTGTCGATGCGCTCGCGCAATTCCAGCCCATTCATGACCGGCATATTGATATCGCACATGATCAGGAACGGCTGATCCTGCGTGGTTTCAAGATAAAGTAACGCATCGACGCCGTTACTAAAAAACAAAAGCTCGTTGGGTATGTCAAGCTCCTCCATAACGCTTTTGATCAGGAACTGGTCATCGACGTCGTCCTCAATAGAAATAATAGGTCCTTTCATTGACATTGTCACTTCGGATTATGACAGAATTCTGGTTACAAATAACGCAATAAATGGTTCGAATACCAATCGGCGTATTTTCCTGTGTAAATCCGTTCCGCGTAGTTTTTCATCCGCCCTGCGTAGCCGGTACCGACGACGACGCCTTTACTTTTGCATCAACAACATTATCAGCCATGAAAACACATCCAACCATGAAAAAGCAATTTCTATCACTGTTAACACTTGCCACACTATTCACCGCATGCACCGACCACGAAGTGCCGACAGCAACCAATTACCACCTCGATGAAACGTCCGTTGCCGAGTGGAAGGGTTATCTTAAAACCGGTTACTTCAATGAAGGTTCCATGGAAGTGGAAAGTAACAGCCTCGTGATCGAGGGAGGGAAAGTCAAAAGCGGGTCGTTTACGCTGCCACTCGCGTCGATCGTAAATTTCAACTTGCCCGATGAAGTGAAGCACCAGTTGATCCACCATCTGCAAAGCGCCGATTTCTTCAATATGGCGCTGCATCCCAACGTAACCTTCGAAATCATGAGCGTATCATCCTATTCAGGAAGTGCCGCAGGTGTAGTTTCGGGCGCAAATTACGAGGTGACAGGACATTTAACACTGTTAGGCAAAAGCAATCCAATCACATTTCCCGCTCGTATCGACCTGAACGGCGATTCGTTCAAGTTGGAGGCATTAACGCAGTTCGACCGCACCTTATGGGGTATGAACTACGGAACAGAACCCGGCTTGCCGGACGATGCGTCCATTAAGCCGGGTATCGATGTGCACCTAAAACTGTCAGGCAAAAAAATGTAGCCTTGGACCGGGTCGGTCATTAGAAACCTCTGCCGGGCGAGCCTGGCAGAGGTTAATTTCTTATAGAAACATTCCGCCCGAAACTTCGATCCGCTGACCGGTAATCCAGCGAGCGTCGTCGGAACAGAGGAATGCTACCACGCCGCCAATGTCGTCGGGCTCGCCTACACGCCCCAGTGCCGTGACACTCGCGATGAAATCAGCAGCGCCCGGATGGTTATCAAATGATGTAAAATCAGTATTGATCGCGCCCGGCGCTACTGTATTGACGGCAATACCTCTTCCGCCGAGCTCTTTCGCCATGTAGCGTGTGAGCGTGTCAATCGCACCTTTCATGGATGCATAGGCCGCATATCCGGGTGTCGAAAAACGGGCCAGTCCAGTCGAGAGGTTAACGATCCGGCCACCGTTGGCGATAAACGGTAATGCCTTTTGCGAGAGGAAATACACCCCTTTAAAATGCACATTCATAAGCTCGTCGAAATCTCCCTCGGTTGTTTGTCCAAATGCCGAAGGCCGGTTAATGCCTGCATTATTTATCAGAAAATCAAAGGAAGAGCGGCCCCATTTGTCTTTCAAAATCTCAGATAACGTGGCGAAAAAGCTGTCGAATGCCTTTACATCCGAAGTATCAAATTGGACAGCGACGGCCTTTTGCCCAAGCGCTTCGATCGCCGAAACAACTTCGGCCGCTTCCCGCTCCTGGCTGCGATAGACGACGATCACGTCATTTCCTTTTTCTGCCAGGCTAAGCGCCATATTTTTCCCCAAACCACGGCTGCCGCCGGTAACCAATGCTATTTTATTGACTGAGTCCATCTCTTTTGTTGTTTAAAATTGATGGAACAAAGGTACCAGCCGTCAGCAGCACCGATTTGCGGGTTTCAAACCGAAACTTACGAAATTCAAATCTAAGCCCGAAATGCCCGCGGACTGAGCGTCGTGTGCTTCTTGAAAAGGTTGTTGAAATGGGATGGCTCGTCGAAACCCAGACTGTATGCGATTTCCGACACATTCCAATCGGTATGTTTCAAAAGGATTTTGGATTCCTTAATAATGCGCTCGGTAATCAGCTCGGTGGTCGTTTTACCGGTGATCTCTTTTAAGACTTTATTGAGGTAGTTGACATGAATGGAAAGTTGCTCGGCATAATCCTTGGCCGAACGAAGACCTAGCTTCTGATGCGGCGGCTCCACCGGGAATTGCCGTTCGAGCAGCTCGATAAAGAGAGAAGAAACACGCTTGTACGCATTTGTTTCGGTAAAAAGCGACGTCGCCGGCTGCAACTTCTGCCCGAAATGGATCAGCTCGATGACATAATTCCGCAGTAAATCATACTTGTAGGCATAATCCGATTCTATTTCCAGGAACATCTTCCTGAAAATGTATTTGATTTCCTCGATCTGCTCATCATTAAGAAAGAAAATCGGGTTGCCGCCAGGCTTGAACACAGGCAGTTCGCGCAAACGCACGCCACTGTTGTTCTGCGTAAGGAAATCCTCCGAGAAAATACAAAAGAAACCCGCCTGGTCATCGTCCTGCGGAACATAATGATAAGGGATCAGCGGCGTCGCAAAAAGCAACGCATTATGCGCTATATCAATTACTTTATCGGCATACTCCGCACGGTTCCTCCCGATAATCAAACTGATCTTATAATAAGCCCGGCGGTTGTAAGGCATTGTACGGCTTTTCGCAGACAAACGATACAATTCGTCTGTTTTGAAAATATTAAAATGCCCCACCTCCTTCTGAACAGGCTTAGGGATTAATTGGGAAGTATCCTTGTAGAACTGCTCGATACTATCAGATTTCATCATAACCCGAAGTTACGAATTTCAATCATACTCCACAAACGACTCATCCTCATAACACCATAGCCACTTTTCGCCGGGCTCAGCCGAAGAGGCCACGGGATGCCCGGTGTGGTGATAGTGTTTCGTCATGTGCTTTGAAGGTGAACTGTCGCAGCAAAGCGTAGCCCCACAGGTCTGGCAAGTTCTTAAATGCACCCACCAGCCATCGACTTTTTTGCACTCCTCGCAAGCTAGCTCATCCGCAACCTTGATTTCCTGAATGTCGGCGATATGTTTACAAACCTGATCCATTATACCTCGCTTAAATATTGGTGAACAAAACTGATAGCCATTGACCCCTCGCCTACCGCCGATGTAACGCGGTTCATGGCACCGGCGCGCACGTCGCCTGCGGCAAAAATGCCCGGCGAGCTCGTTTCGAGCAAATAAGGGTCACGATTTACCTTCCAGATTCCCTTAAAATTGTCATAGTTTTTCATTTCACGACCGGTTTCGATGAAGCCCTTCTTGTTTTTGATGATTTCCAGGCCTACCCATTCCGTAAACGGCTTAGCACCAATGAAGATAAACAATGCGTCGGCGGGCACCGTCCGCTCTTCGCTTGTATTTAATTCAACCAATTTGAGTTGTTCCAAATGATCACCGCCCTGAGCCTCCACGATCTCCGTGCAGCCTAGTACGGTAATATTTTCAGTCCCGGCGATCTGGTCGATCAAATAGGACGACATCGACGACGTCAGGTCGTTCCGCCGGATCAGGATGTATACATTCCGCGCGAATTTCGACAGATACATCGCTGCCTGCCCGGCGGAGTTGCCGCCGCCCAATACATATACATCCTTATTTCCGCAAGAACTCGCCTCAGTACTCGCCGCGCCGTAATAAATTCCTTTACCGGTAAAGTCATCTATTCCTTGGGTTTCCAGTTTTCTGTAGTCCACGCCGGTGGTGATCACCACAGCCTTGGCATTCACTTCATTGCCGTCGCCCAGCACTACGGTTTTATATTTATCCTTCAACTTGATCTCCTTCACAAACTGCGGCGAAAGAAACTCCGTCCCGAATCGCGTCGCCTGTGTAATGGCCCGCCGCGTTAGCTCCGAGCCGCTCAGGCCCGTCGGAAAACCGAGATAATTTTCGATCCTAGAACTCGTACCAGCCTGTCCGCCAGGTGCTTTTCGCTCGATCAATAAAGTACTTAAACCTTCCGAAGCACCATACACCGAAGCCGCCAGTCCGGCAGGCCCCGCGCCAATGATCACGACGTCGTAAATCTGTTGTTTTGTTTTGGGATTCAATCCGATACGTCCTGCAATGTCGATTAATGACGGTGTTTTGAGCAAAGAGCCATCTTCGAATATCACAACAGGGAAGTCAACGGGACACAGGTTGTTATTTTGTGAAATCTGCTTGCCGGTTTCATTCGATTCCGCATCGAACCATAAATAAGGCACCAGATTGCCGGCTAGAAAGTCTTTGATTTCGTGTGCCTTAGGAGAGAATTGATAACCTATCACTTTAATACCCTTGAATTCGGGGCGGTAGTTGCCCTGCCAGTCGCGGAGCAGTTCGTCGATTGGCGGAAATAGTTTTTCCTCCGGCGGGTCCCAGGGTTTCATGAGGTAATAGTCGAGCTGGACGTCGTTGATGGCCTTGATTGCCGCCTCCGTATCCGAATAGGCCGTAAGCAGCACCCGCTTAGCGAACGGGAACATCTTCATTGCCTTTTGCAGGAAATCCACGCCCTGCATTTCGGGCATCCGCTGGTCGGAAATAAACATGGCCACCTCATCGCCGCGGTTCTGCAATTCGAGCAGGCTCTCCATAGCCTCAGCTACGGAAGTGGTACTTAATATGCGATATTTTTCACGATAGTGGGATTTCAGGTCACGACTAATCGCGCGCAGTACCTGCGGATCGTCGTCAATCGAAAAGATAATGGGCAAAGCCATGGCAGCTTTTGTTAAGTGTTGAATTAAAATTATGCATTAAACGGGAAGCAAACCACAAATTCGGTGCGGCCCGGGTTTGAGTGCAGGGTGACCGTCCCGTGGTGTTGCCGCACGATCCGGCTTACCACATCCAGTCCAAGACCAGTGCCTTTTCCCACTGATTTGGTGGTAAAAAACGGATCGAAAACTTTGGAACGGATGTCGGCCGGCACGCCCGGACCATTATCACAAATAGTCACTTTTACAAACTCCTTATCGCGGCGCGTAATGATCGTCAGCTCCGCAGCCGGCTGGTTATCAAGTGCATCGATCGCATTGTCGATCAGGTTCGTCCATACCTGGTTGAGCTCGCCTACCATTGCCTTCACGGGCGGCAATTCGAGATCAAAATCCTCAGTCACCTTGATATTGCCCTTTTTCAGCTTGTAATTCAACATGATGAGGGTATTCTTGATACCCACATGAATATCGATGAATTCGCGCTCCCCGCCCCGGTCCATATGCGTGAATGATTTCACCGAGCCTACCAGTTGCGCAATGCGTTTGGACGACTCCTCGATATCGGCGACCATCCGCTCGGTCGTAAGGCTATTATTGATCCAGGTGAACACCGGCGACAGGTCCTGATGGTTAATCCTGCTTTTCAACTCTTCCAGATCATCTTCACCCACTCCGAATTCAACGAGATTATCGGCAATGTCCTCGCAGCCATCGATATTGTTACGATCGAGCCAATCGAGTATTTCGTCCTCTTTTTCAGACCGTTTCATCATCGATAGCATCGGACGGTTGATATTACCGAGCAAACGCACCATTTTATTATTAATCAGGTCGATTTCCTCGTGCGACAAATGGATTGACAACAGCGATTTGAATGCATCCGGCTGCATCAGCAAATGTTCTTTTAAAGATGCCGAACTCCGCACGATCGCAGCGGCGGGGTTATTCAGCTCATGCGCCAGTCCTGCAGAAAGCTTTCCGAGCGCCATCATTTTCTCATTCTGCTGTTCAAGTTCGGTGAATTCCCGCACGCGCGACGTCATCACGATGACGAGCGCCTGCGTGAGCTCGTAATGGGAAGTGATCAATTCGCGCATCAATTCCTTTGGGAACATCATTAATTGCGATGTTTCCAGGCACACACCATAGGCGATGGCGATTTTGCCCCTCGAGAACGGCAACATACCGGTCACCGCACCCGCTACAAGCTGGGCAATAATGCTTTTGGTATTGTTCTGAACGCGGTACAGTTCGATACGGCCCGAAAAAACAACGGCCGTGCCTAAAAGTGGTTCGCCGGGCCGGGTCATTACGTCGCCCTCCTGCAACTCGTAATGCGAACTGCGGTCGATCATCCATTGCAGCTGGTTTTCAGGAACATCCTTGAAAACGTCGATAGCCAGCAGATCGTTGACAGTGATATCCTTCATGGGCGAATGCGGTAATGATATAATCGAAACACCCAATTTCGAAATAAATCGGCATTTGAGCGGCTTTTTTTGTCATGAAGGCCAAAATGGACAACAATACCCTCACTTTACACAATTCCGCCGGTCACAATTCGACTGTATATCTTATACTCAGGCAGCCCGCTTATCGCCTCCGCCAGGCTTATTTCCACCCAGTCGCGGTTAGCCGGGTGTATGAATGCACCATTACATGCCGGAAAAAGCCGTTTCAACCGTTCCAATGACGCTTCCTCGAGGTTAATCTCCTCGTGGCCCAGCTCGCTGGACAAGTAGTACCCTGTGCAGAGCCCCAATGACGTCTCAAATTCAATTTTCACCATGCTACCCACGATTTCCTGCTGCATGATGTCGAGCACCACTTCCTCGCGCAGGTCCTCGGCCGTACCCAAAGTTTCCTCCTGGTCGCCCAGAATATCAATAGTTGTCATTATGTTCCGTTTTGCGTTTCGTCTGCAAATTTCAAAAATCGTTCCTATTACGATCCGGGCGGCACTGGCTGCATCTCGGTACGATTATTGCTTTTAATAGCTCCGCAACAAACTGAAAATGAAAGTGGAGCGAAATATACACATCGGCACGTCGGGATGGAGTTACAAACACTGGAAAGGTATATTTTACCCGAACAATATGAAATCTGCGGAATACCTGACATTTTATGCCCGACATTTCCCCGTTTCAGAGATCAATAACAGCTTTTACAAGCTGCCTACGAAGGACATAGCCGAAAAGTGGGTAGAATCGGTGCCGGATGGCTTTCTGTTTTGTCCTAAAATGAGTCGCTATCTAAGCCATCTGAAGAAACTCCACGACCCACAGGAGCCATTGGAGCGCTTTTTCGGGATTTTTGGTCCACTTAAAAAGCATCTCGGGCCCATACTGATCCAGCTACCGGCTAATTCGCGCTTCAGTTCCGGCGTGGCCGGCCCGTTTTATGAGGAAACGGATCGGTACAAAGGCTTTCGATTTGCGCTGGAAGTACGCCACCCGTCGTGGTTTTCGGAAGAAAGTATCGCCTTAATGAAAAAACATGGCATTACGCTGGTGTTTTCGCAAGCCGAAACATTTCCCTATCACGAGGAAATTACCGCCAAAGACATCTACCTGCGCTTTCACGGCCCATCGTCTCTTTATAGCTCGCCTTATTCCGACGAAGTTTTGGAGGAATATGCCGAAAAGTTCACCGAATGGGCCGACCAGGGACATCACGTCTGGGCCTTCTTTAATAATGATGTTGGCGGACACGCACTCAACAACGCACGAAAATTGCAAGAGCTAGTCAACACCAAAATCCAAATACCCGCAGACTGACTTATTCACACACATTCAGTCATTCAGTCATTCAACCATTCAATCATTACCCCCATGAGCCTTACCAAATACAACGAAAAACGTTCCTTTGACAAAACACCGGAACCGAAAGGCGGCAAAGCCGACCAGGAAGAGCTGATTTTTGTGATCCAGAAACACGACGCCTCTCGCCTTCATTACGATTTCAGGCTGGAAATGGACGGTGTGCTCAAAAGCTGGGCAGTACCGAAGGGCCCTTCGACAGACCCGTCGGTGAAGCGGCTGGCGATGATGGTGGAAGACCATCCCTACGATTATAAGGACTTTGAAGGCATTATTCCGGAAGGTAACTACGGAGGGGGCACCGTAATGGTTTGGGATTTTGGCACTTACGAGCCGTTGGAAGAGGTAGACGGCAAATTGAAAGAGGTAGAGGGCAAGAAGGCAAAGGAGAAACTTTTGCTCAAAGAGTTGCATGCAGGCTCATTGAAAGTGCGGCTGAACGGCCAAAAACTGAAAGGGGAATTTGCTTTGGTAAAAACAAAAGGGATGGCCGAAAATGCCTGGCTGCTGATCAAGCATCGCGATAAATTCGCTTCGGAAGATGATATCACCGAAAAAGACCGTTCGGCCATTTCACGCAGGACACTGAAAGGCATTGAGAAAGATGGTGACGCGGTTTGGGAAAGCGATCACGAAGAGAAGAAATCTTCCACAACAAAATCAACCAGCAAAACAAAAACCACCAAAGCTTCGAAAACCGAGGCCAAAGATCCGGCGGAAGAAGCTGCGATTGAAAAAAAAAGCCCGGACGTAAACGTACCGGCGATCCTGAAAAAGGGTAAAAAGCAAGCGCTTCCGACTGACCTGCAACCGATGCTTGCTACGCTGGTGGACAGGCCATTCGACGATCCGGGTTGGGAATATGAGGTTAAATGGGACGGTTACCGCGCATTGGCTTACCTGAATAAGGGTGAGGTGAGCCTGCAGTCGCGGAACCGGAAGTCGTTCAACGACAAGTTCTATCCGGTTTACCAGCAATTGGGAGAATGGAAGATCAATGCCGTGATCGACGGCGAGATCGTGGTCATCAACCAAAATGGCATTTCAGACTTCAATGCCCTGCAAAACTGGCGGAGTGAAGCCGATGGCGAGTTGGTTTACTATGCATTTGACATCCTCTGGCTGGAAGGCAAAAGCCTGGTACATCTGCCATTAACCGAAAGGAAAGCTGTTCTTCAAAGTATTGTCGACGAAAACAGCCCTGTACAGCTCGGTTACAGCATCGCTGCCGACGGCAATGCATTTTTTGAAGCAGCCCAAAAAATGGGGCTGGAAGGCATTATCGCGAAAAAATCGGATAGCGAATATTACCCAGGGATCCGCACCCGAGACTGGCTCAAAGTCAAGATCAACAAACGGCAAGAGGTCATTATAGCGGGTTATACGTTAAATGACGGCTCTTCCAAATTGTTCAGCGCGTTGCTGCTTGCCGCTTACGAGGACGGCGAACTGCATTACGTAGGCAAGGTTGGAACGGGGTTCAAGGAAAAACAGCAAAAGGAAATGCTGGCGCTCTTTAAGCCATTAGTTACCAAAAAGAGCCCGTTCAAAGAAACACCGGATTACAACAAACCGTCACGCTTCCGCCCGAACCCGCCACACGCCCATGCGACATGGTTGAAACCGGAACTGGTTTGTGAGATCAGTTTTGCCGAAATCACGGCAGACGGCGTTTTTCGTCACCCTTCGTTTGAAGGAATGCGCGAGGACAAATCGGCTAAGGAAGTGGTGCGCGAAGTGGAAAAACCGGCAGAAGAAATAGTCGACGTAGCCAATAACGATAACGAAACCATTATCAAAAAGCCCGTTAAGGCAAAACGAAAAACGCTTTTGAACCCGAAAGAAGACACCCAGGTCCGGAAAATCAGTGGGCATGAAGTGAAGTTTTCCAATTTGAATAAACTTTATTGGCCGGACGACAAAATCCAGAAACGCGAGCTGATCAATTATTACTATCAGGTCGCGCCATTTATTTTACCCTACCTCGAAAACCGGCCGCTTTCACTCAATCGCTTTCCGAATGGCATTCAGGGAAAGAGTTTTTACCAAAAAGATGTTACCGGCAAAGTGCCCGACTGGATTGAAACAACACCTTACACTTCGGAAGGCGAGCATAAGAACTTCATGCTTTGTAATGACGAGGCTGCGTTGCTATACATGGCCAATCTCGGTGCCATCGATGTAAATCCCTGGAACAGCCGCGTCGAAACACCCGATAACCCCGACTGGTGCCTGCTCGACCTGGACCCCGACACCACCAATACATTCGAGCAGGTGATCGAAACAGCGCAAGTCATTAAAGGCCTGCTCGACTCGCTGTCGGTGCCCTCCTATTGCAAAACTTCCGGCTCCACCGGGCTGCATATCTACATCCCGCTCGGTGCCAAATACAGCTACGACCAATGTCAGCTTTTCGCCGAATGGGTGGCAGGGCAAGTGCAGCACCAGCTCGCTGATTTTACCAGCGTAGAACGCATGACCAAAAACCGCAAGGGCAAGCTCTATATTGATTACCTGCAGAACCGCCCTAAGGCGACGCTCGCTGCACCATACTCCGTTCGGCCCAAACCCGGCGCGACCGTGTCCATGCCATTGCACTGGAACGAGGTCAAGAAGGGGCTTCAACTGAAAGACTTCACAATTTACAATTCCATCGAACGTATCCAGCGCGAAGGTGACCTCTTCAAACCTGTTCTGGGCGAGGGGATCGACCTGGAAAAAGTGATCGGCAAACTGGATGTCGCGGCGGGGTGAAAAGTCAAAATTTTCCTACTTTTTGTTAATAAATAACCAGCTCAACCCGCATTGTAGTAGTAATGTAGTGGTGATTTTTCTGTGAAAACATTTCACTTGTGCAATATGAGGTAGTAATGTAGTAATGCATTGCTACCCGGCGGCCTGATTGTGCCTATACCTTTGCTGATAATACACAAGTATTACTTTTTCAATATTTAATTGGGCAAAGTCCATTTGCCGCATCTACTAAATTTTAATACTAACATTTATGAGCAAAAAAATTGTACTATTATGTAGTGTGCTAATGCTGTATGGCCTCGTACAGACCGCCCTTGCCCAAAGCCGTGTCGTGAAAGGCAAGGTGACGGTCAAAACGAAGGGCGAAGAGCTGGTAGGCGCTACCGTGGTAGTAGAAGGCACCAATTATGCGACGATTACCGATGCCACCGGCAATTATTCCATTGAGGTGCAACCCAACGCCATCCTCGTGGCCAGTTTCATCGGAATGAATACCCAAAAGGTCCCCGTAGGTAACCAGTCCGAAATCAATTTCGCATTGGAGGAATCCGTCGACAATCTTTCGGAGGTGGTCGTGGTCGGTTATGGTGCGCAAAAGAAAAGTGTTGTTACCGGCGCTATTTCGAGTGTAAAAGCTTCCGACCTGCAATCGATGCCCATTAACCGGCTTGAAGAAGCATTGCAAGGCCGCACGTCAGGTTTGACGATCGCTTCCAATTCCGGCCAGCCCGGCTCGGCTGCAACCGTGCGTGTTCGCGGGATCACTACGCTAAACAACAACGATCCGTTGTATGTGGTGGACGGTGTGGTGGTTGACAATGGCGGGATCGGCTACCTTAACCAGTCCGATATCGAATCCATTGAAGTACTGAAAGATGCCGCTTCGCAGGCCATTTACGGTGCACGGGCGGCTGCCGGGGTTATTTTGGTTACTACTAAAAAAGGAAAAGCGGGCGGTATTCGCGTGAATTACAACGGCTTCATCGGCGTGCAGGGACCGGCCAGAAAGCTCGACCTGCTGGACGCTACCCAATATGCGACGATCCGCAACGAAGCGGCTGTCAATGCGGGACAAGCTGCGCCTTACGCCAATCCGGCAGCATTCGGGAAAGGTACCGACTGGCAATCATTGATCTTCAACAACAGTGCCAAACGCCAGAACCACGAACTAAGCGTAAGCGGCGGGTCGGAGAAATCAACGTTCTATCTTTCATTAGGTTATCTCGATCAGGAAGGGATTGTTGCAACCGATATTTCGAAATACAAAAGAACCAGCATCCGTCTGAACTCAGAGCATAAACTGGCGAAATGGCTCACATTTGGCCAGAACCTGGGTTATTCACATGACAAATCGGTTGGTTTAGGTAATACAAACAGTGAATTCGGCGGCCCGTTGAGTTCGGCTATTAACCTCGACCCAATTACGCCCGCAGTAATAACTGACCCGGCAGTAGCGAATGCGGCGCCTTATACCAACAAGGGCATAGTACGGGACGAGAATGGCAACCCCTATGGCATTTCGCAGGCCGTAGGTCAGGAAATGAGCAACCCGCTTGCGTATATCAGTACACGTTTGGGTAATTACAGCTGGTCGGATAATATCGTGGGCAATGCCTATCTGATGGCCGAGCCTATTAAAGGCCTGCAACTGAAATCTACGATTGGTAGCAAGCTTGCGTTCTGGGGTAATGAGAGCTTCACCCCCATTTCATGGCTGAATGCAGCTTCCATAACCTCGCAAACCAACTTCAACCGCACCAACAACCGCCGTTTTGACTACAACCTGGAAAATACCATTTCCTACTCCCGCCCATTCGGCCTGCACAATGTGAATGTGTTGCTCGGACAAGGCGCATACCTGGACAACAACACCCGCATGACGAGCGTGACGTTCTTCAACGTACCTGCGACCAATTTCGACGATGCGTCCCTGAACTTCAAAGTCCCTGCCGACCAGCGTAACTCGGATGGCTCCGAAGGTGCAAACCACACGGTAAGCTCGCTTTTCGCCCGTCTGAACTATGATTTTGATGAGAAATACCTCGTGCAGGCTCTCGTCCGCCGCGATGGTTCTTCCCGCTTCGGCTCGAATCACAAATACGGTGTATTCCCCTCATTCTCATTGGGCTGGGTACTTTCGCGGGAAGATTTCTTCCCTACCAGCAATGCGGTAAACTTTCTGAAATTCCGCGGAGGCTACGGCGTGGTGGGTAACGACGGCATCGGCGATTTCGCATACCTCTCGACCATCGGAAGCGGCCGCAATTACACCATCGGAACATCAGGCAGCTACATTATCGGTTACAGCCCGAACGCCCCTGCCAACCCCGATTTGAAATGGGAACAGACCAGCCAAACCAACATCGGTTTAGACGCGACGATCTTTAACAATGTGAATGTGACCTTCGAATGGTTTAAGAAAGCAACGAAGGATATTCTGCAGAACCCGCGCATTCCAGGCTATGTAGGGGCTATCTCGAACCCAGCAGCCAACATTGCGGATATGGAAAACACAGGTGTGGAACTCGAACTCGGCTTCCGCAAACGTTTAGGCCAGGTTGATTTCTCGGTGAACGGAAACGTTTCCTACATTAAAAATGAAGTGACCTACCTGGGCAATGGCGTGGAGTACCTTTCAGGCGGCCAGAGCTTCCAGGGCGCACCGCCGATCACCCGCACGCAGGTAGGACAGCCGATCAACTCGTTCTTCGGTTATGTAAATCAGGGTATTTTTCAAACACAGGAGGAAGTGGATTCACATGTTGCCGCCGATGGCAAGAAGATCCAGCCCAATGCAAAACCCGGCGATTTCAAATGGCAGGACCTCAATGGCGACGGCACGATCACTGAAACCGACCGTACGTTCATCGGTAACCCTACCCCGAAATGGAACTATGGCCTCACGCTGAGTGCAGGTTACAAAGGCTTCGACGTCGTGGTATTTGGGCAAGGCGTGGCCGGTAACCAGATCTTTCAGGGCCTCCGCCGCCTCGATATCGCCAATGCCAACTGGCAAACCGACGCACTCGACCGCTGGACCGGACCGGGAACTTCGACCACCTTTCCACGTCTCGTGAACGGCGATCCTAACAAGAACTTCCAGAACCCGTCGAGCTTCTATCTGGAAAAAGGCGACTTCTTCCGCCTGAAAACCCTGCAAATCGGCTACTCGCTGCCGAACTCGATCATCAGCAAATTGGCGATGAAAAAGGCCCGTGTGTATGTAATGAGCCAGAACCTGTTCACAATCACCAAATACACCGGCTATGATCCCGAGATCGGCGGCAGCGTGCTGAGCATCGACAAGGGCATTTACCCGCAGGCACGCTCCTTCATGGTTGGTTTGAACATTGGTTTTTAATTGATTAATACGAATAATATGAAATTGAGATATAACAAATTCGTGACTGCCCTGGCATTTACCGCCGGCTTGCAGCTCATGTCCTGCTCCGACAGCTTCCTCGATGTGAAACCCAAAGGGCTTAACCTCGAAGCAAACTATTACCGCAACCAGGAAGAGGCATTTAATGGTCTCGTAGCCGCCTACGATGTGGTGGGCTGGCAGGGTAACGGCTACGTGTCCACCATCGCCACCATGAATGCAGCTTCCGACGACCATTATGCAGGCGGCGGCGGACCAAGCGATATTATGGATTTCCAGGTCATTTCCAACTATACCCTAAACCCGACCACAGGACCTCAGGGGGAATTATGGAGAAAAGGTTTCTCGGGCGTATTCCGCGCGAATTCCATTCTCGAAAAGCTCCCTGGGGTGCCGATGGATGAAACACTGAAAAAGCGCTACACCGCGGAAGCGAAATTCCTGCGCGGGTATTTCTATTTCGAGCTAGTGCGGTTGTTCAAAAACGTACCCCTGTTTACCCGCACCATTTCTACCCAGGAAATGTACGACGTGGTGCAGGCGGCCCCGGCTGAGGTATATGCTCAAATCGAGAAGGATTTGTCAGAATCGGTTGCGGATTTGCCGGTTACGATCAATGTCGCCACCGAAGGCGGCCGTGTAGGACAAGGCGCTGCGCATGCGATTTTGGGCAAAGTGTATTTGTACCAACAAAAATTCCCGCAGGCTGCACAGGAACTGTCCAAAGTGAATGGCACACCGGGCGGCAACAACCCATACGGCTATAAGTTGCTCGAAAAGTTCGGCGACCTTTTCAAGACGAGTAGCAAGTTTAACAGCGAGTCGATTTTCGAGCTTTCCTATACCAATACTTCTGCGGGCGGATGGAGCTGCGTGTCGTGTACCGAAGGGAATGTGATGAACATTATCACCGGTCCGCGTGGCTATAACCGCAAGTCGGATGCCGCGCCGGATTATGTTTCTGGATGGAGCTTCCTTCCGGTAACGCCGTCGTTGTTCGACGCGATCCATTCGGACCCGCGCTACAAAGCGACGATCGCCAACCTCGACAGCCTTGAAAAAGCGGGTGCGGTAGCCTACGAAAAGGGTTATATGAATACCGGCTATTTCCTCGAAAAATTCGCAGGGCGGCAATCCGACCGCTGGACGGGCGCCGGTGCACCCGAACTGAACTTCCCGCAAAACATGTATGATACCCGCCTGGCCGACACCTACCTGCTGGAAGCCGAAGCCCTCGTACGCGGTTCAGGCGACCTCACCCGCGCAGCCGCGCTCCTGAACGCGGTACGCGCCCGTGTGGGACTGAAACCGGTAGCAGCCACATTTGAAAACATCAAAAAAGAACGCCGCCTTGAACTCGCTGGCGAAGGCCACCGTTGGATGGATCTCGTGCGCTGGGGCGATGCGCCTGCCGTGCTGGGACCGAAAGGTTTCGTCGCAGGCAAGCACGAAATTCTTCCGATTCCATTGCTGGAACTAGAAAACACGAAAATCGAGCAGAGTAAAGAATGGGGCGGAACTAAGTAGCGTGTTCCATACCCAGATCAGAAAGGCTTGGAGCATTGCTCTAAGCCTTTTCTTTTGATTCGTCGAAATGAAAACCCAGGAAAAAGTTGAACATATTCACTTCCGTGGGCAGTTGCAACTTCTTGCGCAGGCGGTAGCGGCTTACTTCCACCCCTCTCAATGAAATATTCATGAGCTGTGCGATCTCCTTGCTTGAAAGGTTCATCCGCAAATAGGCGCTCATTTTCAACTCATTGGCGGTCAAGTTTGGATATTTCTCTTTCAATGCGATCAGGAAATTGCTGTGCACGCTATCAAAATGCCGGGAGAACTGGCCCCAGTCCTTATCGACCTTGTTCTCATCGGCTACCACCTTGATCATCTTTTTGAGGTCGTCGTTGATCTTGTCGTCCTCGGCGCTTTTGGTGATTTTGACGAGATCGGTTTTGAGCTTAGACAATAATTCCGCTTTTTGGACTAAATGCATGGCTGACGTGGCCAGATCGGTGTTTTTGTGCGAAATCTCGGCTTCGAGCTTTTCGTTTTTGAGCTTGATGATCTCCTTTTCACTCTTTTCCAGTTCGAGCTGATGCAGGTATTGCAGGCGTTTCTGTTCTTCCAAATGCTGCTGTTGCTGGTGCAGAAAGCGCCTTTCCTGCCATTTGTAAAACAGCCAGGCCAGCCCCAGAACCAATATAACATAACCCAGGTACGCCCAGATCGTCTGATACCATGGCGGCAGGATCACAAACGAGTAACCAGCCACCTCTGATTCATTTCCGAAATTATTCCGCGCCTTCACCCTGAATGTATAATGCCCCGGCGGCAAATGCGTATATTCTTTCGCACTCCGCGGCGACCAGTTCGACCAGTTGTTGTCAAATCCTTCGAGAAAATAGGCATATTCGATACTGGATTGCTGGCTGAAAAGCGTGGAAGAGAATTCGAAACCTACTGAATTCAGTCGGTTGGCTATCTGTGGTATTTGCTCCTCCGACTGCCTTTTAAGCTCATTGACCTCCCCAAAATAGCCGCCGAAGAGCAGGGAGTCGGTCTTTCCGGACGATCGCATTGCCCGCACCTGCACATCGATATGGCTCTTGTTCTCTTTGTATTTCTTGTAATTGATATGATAAATACCCTTTTCGCCACCGATCAGGATATTTTCTTCATTTAAAGGCTGAATGTATTCGAAACCGGAGACCATTTTATGATTGATTTCCGGCAGGAAAATAATCTTTGGATTGCCGCTGCTCATATCCACCACGCCAAGTTCCTTGCCCCGCACAAACCACACGTTCCCAGCCTGATCCTCTTTCAAATAGCGCACCCCCAGGTTTTTGAATATGCTGTTATAATGTCCGGCAGCTTCGAACCGGTCACCGGCCGCATTGTATTCGTAAATCCCCTTTTCCGTCGCGACGAGGATTTTGTTTCTGACCTTGTATATATAATTGTTGTTCAGCGAAAGCGGTAATCCGTTCCTGTGCGTGTACAAGCGCGCCTGCGATTTACCATTCTGCGACAATGTCACTTTGTACACGCCACGGTAGGGATGCGACGTCCAGATCACATTCTCCTCGCGCACATCCGTGCACAGGAAGCGCGACGCCACATCGAAACCAGGTACCGAACCCGACGGTTTGAACGCATCACCATCATATTCCAGGAAGTTGATGCCGTTGTAGTTCCCTACCGCCACCGTTTTGACCGGATAAATCCTCGAAAGCGGTAAAAAGCCCCAGAAACCATTGCGTTTCATAATGGGCCGAGCCTGGCTTCCTTCCACTTCGAAGATACCCTCATGGTGTGCCATCAGCAACTTACCGTTGATCTCCGCGAGCCCCCACACCTGCCCCCGTGAATTTTCGATATAACCAAAAGTGCCTTTCACGTAACTCAAATCGTTGAATTGCCCCACCGCTACCGAGTACAAGCCATTCGACGTGCCTACATACAGGTGGCCCTTGTAGATGACCGAAGCATATCCCGCTTCGTCCTTCGTAGTCGCGGGATACATGGTTTTGATCGCATTGTCATAGGCCACAAAGTCAATCCCATTGTCGAGACCCAGCCACAGATTTTTGTCGCGATCGCGGAAGACGCTCAGTACATTGTTGTTTTGCAAGCCGTCGGCGCGTGAGAATCGGTGTATAAACTCGCCTTTATTGGTGATGATATAACATCCGCCGAGGCTCGTCGCCAGCGCGATCAGTTGATCGTTCACCCTCGTGGCGGCGTAAATGCGTTCCTTCCTGACCTGATCGATAAATGCGGATTGCAGGCGTGTCGCATGGTCGCCCGTAAGACGGAAAACGCCGGCGTCCATTGTTACAAGTAGCGACGTTTCCTTATTGACAGATAACAATGCGGTAGCCAGGTAGTCGGCAGGTAAATCGCCCGATGTGATCCAGGGTATCCAGCGGCCATTGTCGTAACGAAGCAGACCACTTGCGGCATCCTGCGCAACGGCGATGCCATTGGAGACACTCAGAAACCGCCAGTGGGAACCGCCGCTGAAAACGCTTACAGCTTTGTCTTCGTAAACAAAGATCCGATTACTGGCCCGAAAAAATACGCTGCCTTTGAGTACTGCCACATTCCAGATATCGGCAAAGCCACGGTCGCGCTCATGGACGAGGTCGCGCAGGGAAACATAATGCAAAATCCCGCGCTCGTCCGGTGTGAAATAGCCGAATTCATTTTCCCCACCAATGTAAATGCGGTTATCGGGACCAATTTCCAGAGAGCGTACTTTGGTCTTGTTGGGCAACGGATAAGTGCGCCAGTAAATGCCATCGAAAGTGAGGAGCCCTTCATTGTTGGCGAAATACATGACGCCGTTGCTGCCCTGGCGAATGCCCCAGTTTTGGGTTCCCGCATGATAAACCTGTTTGGAGTAATTGACTACCTCTGGCAAACCAATGGTATTCTGCGCGCGCAGCGGAGAAACGAACAGGATTAATAGCAGCAGACCAGCGACCTGTATCCTATTTCGCACCTGCAATACACCGATGAGGGAATTGACGTAGTGACAAACCACGCCAGGGTATTTATTTCGCAAATTTCGTCAGGTTGTTGTAGTAATGTAGTAGTCCTGTCTGCCCGAAGTTGTGCAGGTTGCCCTACATTTGAACTCGCAATATATTACATTATTTTCAGTGTATTTCAATAGATGGAATAGCGCTGCTTTGTTTACCAGTCATCTCCTTTCAATTGCCGCAAACGCATGAAAACTTCATTTCTTAAATACGCATTACTTCCTGCCCTTTGTTGGTTGGCATTTCTGCGGGTAACCGGCCAGCCAAAGCAAAGCAAAATCGAATTCTGGCTGACCAATTCCGATAAATCGGCGCTTTTCCAGAAGCAATCCGAACTGACTTTCCGGAAAATGTCGAAGACATCGCCGGCCATTGAATCGCCGGTAATCAGCATCAATCCCAAAAGAAAATACCAGGAGATCGACGGTTTCGGCTTCACGCTCACAGGCGGCAGCGCGGGGCACCTGATGGCCATGAGCAAAACCGCCCGCGCAGCATTATTGAAAGAGCTATTCTCTACCGCCGGTAATGGCATCGGCATGGGCTATTTGCGTGTAAGCATCGGCGCATCCGACCTTAATGAAAGAGTTTTTTCTTATAACGACCTGCCTCAGGGCCAGACCGACCCGGAATTGAAGCATTTCAACCTCGGACCCGACCGCCACGATGTGATCCCGGTTTTAAAGGAAATACTGTCCATTAACCCGAAACTGAAAATCCTCGGCTCTCCCTGGTCGCCGCCAGTGTGGATGAAAGACAACGGCGATACCCGCGGCGGAAGCCTGAAACCCGAATGGTATGATGCTTATGCCAAATATCTGGTGCGCTACATTCAGGATATGCAAAAAGAAGGTATTCGCATTGATGCAATTACCGTGCAAAACGAGCCGCTGCACCCCGGTAATAACCCAAGCCTGCTGATGCTGGCAAAAGATCAGGCCGTTTTTGTCAAAAACCACCTGGGACCTGCATTTGAAAAGGCGAAAATCGACACGAAGATCATCGTTTACGATCATAATGCCGACAAGCCCGAATACCCGATCTCGATCCTGGACGATCCCGAAGCGAAAAAGTATGTAGATGGTTCCGCATTCCACCTGTACGGAGGAACCATCGATGCATTATCCAAAGTCCACGATGCACATCCCGACAAAAACCTCTATTTCACCGAGCAATGGATGGGAGCGCCGGGTAATTTCGGGAAGGATTTCCCAAACCACATCAAAAACCTGACCATAGGAGCCACCCAAAACTGGGCGCGCACTGTGCTGGAATGGAACCTGACCAGCAACCCGGAAAATCGTCCATTCACCGATCGCGGCGGCTGCGACCGCTGCCTGGGTGGCGTTACCATCGACGGCGACAAAGTCACGCGCAATGCGGCGTATTACGTGGTCGCACACGCGTCCAAGTTTGTGCGGCCCGGATCTGTGCGGATCGCTTCGGGCGCCGCTGTCGGGGATAAGCCGGATGAAAAATTGCCAAATGTGGCCTTTGTCACACCTGAGGGAAAGAAGGTTTTGATTGTTCTGAACGATTCGGATGCGGAGAAGAAGTTTAGCATTCAAGACGGGGAGAATGCGGCCTATGTAAGTTTGAAAGCCGGATCGGTTGGGACGTTTGTTTGGTAGCGTTTTGAGGTTTCGTATTTGTTGTTGCATGCCCAAGGGCATTTGTTTACATCTCACGGTGACGTTTTTTGCTACCGATATTATATCGCTACGCGATTTTTGTTTTGGAATTGCGGCAACAAGAAAGCGTGCAAAAATGCCGCTAGGCATGTAATATCGGTAGCAGAAAATATCTAATTATCTTCTCAAAATCCCGTTAGGGCTGTAACAACAACTAAAACGCAACATCTCTCAAACGTCCACGAAAATCGGCAACCACTACCTTCATCAATCCCTCGCGCACCAGAGCCACACCCCTCCCCGATTGTGATAAATATCCAGCGCCATATGCCAGTTCAAAACGCCTTTTCCGTCCATCGGCATAGGTCGCTTCCACTAGCACATCCTGCGATAACGGTTTGATATAAACCATTTTACTATCTGAGCCATCCGAAAATGCCAGCAGTGGCCCATTGTTTTGCGCAGCTAATATCATTTGACTCCCATTGCTAAGCATTAAATTGGCCATTCCTTTCGCATCACCAGGAATCAGAATACCACTTTGAGCAGGGCTTAATGGCTTAAAACCACCCTTTCCGTCACCCAGCATCAGCAGGCCATTCAAGCCATCCAGTCGTCCGCTGATTGATTCTGTTGCGTAGGTGTTGCCGGAAAGTAGCAAGTCGAGGTGGCCATCATGGTTGAAATCGTTGGCCAGCAAGCCGTACACCGCACCCAGCTGTGCGGCTGTTGGCAGGTTTTTCATGACAAACTTCCCACCGCCTTTGTTTTCCAGCATGACCGACTGCATCGTTTCACAAACCAGCTTGCGGGCATCTTTCAATTCCTCGGGCTTGAAAACGTCGGTGATTTTCGCTTTGGAATAATCGGCATAATAGATAAACCGCTTTTTAAGAAAGTTCATCTGGCTTGTCATCTCGTCGCGCGGATGGATCGGGTACAGGTCGTTGCCGATGTAGCGGGCCGTAACGGGATCCATCGTCCCGCTTTGGTCAAAGTCTTTCGCTAACAGCGTGAGTGGCTTGTCAGTCGACGGTTTGCCCTCTGCATTCAGACCGACATTACCCAGAATATAGTCGTTATCACCGTCCTCGTCGAAGTCTCCGGATACTATGCTGTTCCACCAGCCCGTAGTGTTTTTTAAGCCAGTTTGAGCGCTGGCATTGACCAGTTTACCATGGTTGTTTTTATAAAAAATAATAGGCATCCATTCTCCGGCAACGATCAGATCCACCCAGCCGTCCTGATCAAAATCAGTCCATAAGGCACTGGTTACCATACCGATATTTGCGATTTCAGGGCAAACTTCCTGCGTAGTTTCGGTAAACTTCCCACGATCATTTCTAAGAATATAGCTTTCCCCAGGCATTGGATAAGCACCAGGCGAGAGGCGGCCGCCGACAAAAAGATCGAGGTCGCCATCGCGGTCGAAATCGGCCGCATTGACCGTCGACCCGCTGCCGGTAAGTGCTGGTAATGCTTGCGGATCGACCTTCAAATTGCCCTTTCCGTCATTGACATAAAGCCGGTCCTGATAATACTTCGAACCTGCTTCAAATTCATTGCTGCCACTCACGACGTACAAATCGAGGTCGCCATCGCCCTCCGAATCGAAAAACAAAGAACCCATGTCCTCTTCATACTTCTGCCCAGCTGCTAATGCTTTTGAGCTAAAATGCTGATGCTTGTCCTGTACAAAGACGCTCCCCGACTGGTTGAATGCCCCACCGACATAAAAATCATCCAGCCCGTCCCCATTTACATCGCCCACCGCAATACCCGGACCGTTTTGCGATAATAAATGAGGAAGCAGAGGCTGAACTTTAAAATCTATATAGAGATCATCAGTGTGCTGAAAATCAATATTCTTTACTGTTCCGAACAGGGGTTTGTCGTGAGACCCATTTGTTTGATATTGACTGGTTGCTTTTTCGTAATCCAGTTCAAGTGACTTGTCAGCCTTTACATCCCTCACAACCTGCCTACGCGCATCCGGCCACACGATCGTCAGGCTGTCGACCTTGGAAGAAGTACCCATGCCAAAATGCACGCGGTTGGTTTCGGTTGTCGACTGATAGCCCCGATAAGGAGAATGTTCGGCGTACTGTTGGCCGTGCTTTGTCCAGACCCAAATTTTAGCACCGAAACCGTCCCGGTTTAATGCAGGCCCTTTAAGCGTCACCGTCAGCGAATGGACATCCGGCTTCCGTTCCAAATGGTTCTCGTATACAAATGCCTCTTTGTCGATATTATTCATAACCAGATCAAGATCGCCGTCATTGTCGAGGTCGGCATATACGGCACCATTTGAAAACGATGGAATATCGAAGCCCCATTCTGCCGATTTGTTGGCAAAAGTGAGGTCGTGGTTGTTGGCAAACAGGTAATTCGGGACATGAGCTCCTTCTACTTTTTTTAATGCTTCCACGAGGTTGCGGTTATTGCCTGTGCGCATCTGCATTTCGTGCTCGGCCATGCGGTAAATGACGAAATCACGGTTGGTAATGTCTTTGGGGTAACCGTTGGTGATCATCAGGTCGCGGAAACCGTCGTTGTCGTAATCGGCAAACAATGCGCCCCAGCTCCAATCGGTCGCCTCCACACCGGCGTAACGGCCTATTTCGCTAAAAACCGGCCGATTTGTTCCCGGCGCATTGCCGGCGTTGTGCTGCAAAGTATTGCGCATAAATTGCGGCTCATAGCCCATGCGCAGCTCTGACAGATGCCGATCATAGTTCATGAGCCCAAACATGTTCTTCTGCCTAACGGGATCCTCGGGCAGCATATCCACGGTAATGAAATCGACCAGACCGTCATTATCGATGTCGGCCGCATCGTTACCCATCGCCGAATAACTCTGGTGTTTGAAATAGGCCGCTATTTCGTTTTTAAATGTGCCGTTTTTTTGATTGATATAAAGCAGGTCATTCGAGACGTAGTCGTTGGAAATGTAAACATCCTGCCAGCCGTCGTTGTTTACATCCGTAACTGCAATACCTAATCCATAACCTTCTTCCAGTATCCCCGCTTCCTTTGAAACATCGGTGAAGGTACCATTACCATTGTTCCGGAAAAGGCGATCGGCATTCGGCGATGTGCCATCACTCACCTTTTGGCGAATGTTGTTCGGGCCGCGCATGTTCATCACATTAGTGACAAGATAAGCGTCCAGATCACCATCGTGGTCGTAGTCAAGGAAAGCCGCTTGCGTGGTATTACCGGAGTAATCCAGGCCATAGGTCCTGGCTTCTTCTTTAAATGTGTTGTTTTTTTGATTGATAAACAGAAGATTGGGCAACCGGCCTGCTTGTGCCGGACCTGCGCGGCAAATGTAAATATCGAGAAAACCGTCGCCATTGATGTCGACCATAGCCACACCACGCGCCCAGCCGCCAGGCACTACTATACCTGACTGACTGGTAATATCCTCGAAATGAATGGATTTCCCTTCATTTTTATTGAGATACAACCGACTGTCGGTCATATTGCCGGTAAAGATCAGGTCTGTCTGACCATCATTATTGATATCACCCGCACCTACACCGCCGCCGTTGTAAAAATACTCGTAGGTCAGAATGTTAAGCTGATCATCCTCTTTGAGTTGATTCTTAAAATGAATGCCTGTTTCATCCGGTGAAAGCAGTTTGAAGAGCTTCTGATCGTCTTTGCCCGAATTGCAGGCAGCGAGTAGCGAGGCAATGCAAAGAAACAGGGACAAAGGACGGGTCATAGGGCAAATGCAGTTATTTCCCTGCGTGGATTTTGGTAAAAAACCTGACTTCGTACAATTCCTGGTTCTTTCCCGAAAGGTAAGGTTTCTGGGCTTTTTTCAGGATTAACTGATCGTCCGACAGTTTCAGGATCTGGAAACCACTCAGCTTATGCCCGGTAGAATCGGTATAAACCAGCGAATCGGCACCTGGAAGCTGGTAACGATACGTCTTGAATCTCTCCTTCTTCCGCTCCGTCATCACGCCATCGGCACCATACTCGAACGTCGACCAATGCTCGTCGAAAGTATTATTGGTAAAACTAAACCCATTCACAAAATTGCTAATCGAGTCCGTACGCCAAACGCCTTGCAATTCACGCTCGCGGGTGTTGCAGCGGGTGAGGGTCGTTAGGGCCAAGACGGTGATCAGTAGTTTTTGGGAATGGGTCACTGTATTTATGGTTTACCGGTACTGTCATCCTGAGCGCAGTCGAAGGATACTAGCGATGATGCATTTACCCTTCGACTGCGCTCAGGGTGACAGTACAGCCTATCATTCAATTATTAATAATTCCCATTCTGCGTCAAAACTCCATTACTCAAATCCACCTCACGTTGCGGGAGAGGGAAATAGTAATGCTTGGGTTTGATGAAATTACGGCTTGGCTTGAATGGCCCTCTGGCGATTTTGTAATGCGCTGCGATGTCGATCAGACCCGCTTTATCCCAGCGCAACAGATCCTGGTGGCGTTCATTTTCTCCGGCAAGCTCCACACGTCGTTCGTGCATAATGTCTGTCATTTTTGCACCGGTTTTGGCGGCTAGTCCGGCACGTTTGCGCACTGCATTCAATTCCGTGTCGCCGCTTTGTCCTCCGCGGATCTTAGCCTCCGCCAGGAGCAAGTACACATCGGCTGTACGCAGGAATGGCGCATTAAGGCTCTGGCTCATGTCACCGGCATCGGTAAAGTCGGTGTATTTCCGGAACGAATAACCGGTTACCCGGGTCATATTGGCTGCAAATGTGGTTGTTCCGGCGCTCCCCCGGTTCACTTTATCACCAGGGCTGTAAATCGAATATGACCGCCGGGGGTCACCTTTTTCAAATTCCTGCACAAGGTCCTCGATCGGCTCGTGGAAACCCCAGCCACCGAATGCCTGTGGCGTGTGGTAGAAGGTCGGTGAATTATCGGTGGTCCAACCCGTTTCGTATTGCAGTGAAAAGAGGATTTCCGGATTATTCTCAGTGGCAAGCTGAAAATTCTCGTCATAGTTGTCCGCAAGCTTGTAAGCGGCATTGCTGATCACTTTCTGGCCTGCCTCGATAGCTTTCGCCCAATTTTCCTGGTACACGTATAATTTAGCTAAAAAACCATTGGCAGAGCCTTGTGTCACCCGGCCTGCCTCGCCTGCATCGTAGCTTACCGGCAACAGACTAGCTGCCTTCGTAAAATCGGATTCTGCCTGCGCACGTACTTCCGCAAGGCTGGCTTTGGCTTTGTTGTAGTTGTTATCCAGTGCGTCGCCTTCGAGGATAATGGGCACTTCGCCGTAAATAAGCGAGAGACGCCAGTAGATGAATCCCCTCAGGAAATAGGCCTCCCCCATGCTCCGGTTCCGTAATGCCTCATCCATTGTCACCTTTGGCGCGTTGATCAGCACCGCATTGGCCCGCGAGATCACCTCATATTTAGTCGACCAGGTAGCGAGGATATGCGAATTGGAGGCATCAAATGTGAACATTTCCAACGAAGTTTCATCGGAGTGGTCGCCGGCGCGGTTCATATCGTCGGAGCAGTTATCGAAAGTATATTCGGTGTGCGCGAAGCCGTCTTCATTCAGCAGCGGTGCATAAATCGCATTGGTGGCAGCCACCACGTCATCGCCATTGCGCCAGAACTGCTGGGAGGTCACCTGTCCGTAAGGCGTACTTTCGAGCAGATCGTCGTTACAACTGGTTGCGGCCATCAGAAAGACCCATCCGGCCAGTACATATATCTTTTTCATGTCGGTTATATCTTAATATCAATTAGGGTTATTTCCCGTCCTGGTTAGAATGACAAAGTTGCTCCGATGGTCCACGTGCGTGCCTGCGGATATTGCGCGTAGTCTACATTCAGCTGGTTGTACAACCCGGCCGCTTTATCACCGCCAACATAGCCAAGCTCGGGGTTCAGACCGTTGTATTTGGTAAACGTGAACACGTTTTGCCCGGTAATGTAAAATCTCGCTTGTGATAACTTCACTTTTTCAATCACCGTTTTGGGAATGGTGTAACCCAATGTGAAGTTTTTCAATCGGAAGAAATCCCCTTTCTCGATAAACAGGTCGGAAGGACGGAAGTTGCGGTTCGGGTTATCGATGCTCAGCCTTGGTACGGTGTTACTCGTGCCCTCGCCATGCCAGCGCTCATTGGCTTCCTGGTATAAGTTAAACGAGTAGCTCGCGTCAAGTCCCTGCATTCTGTCGGCGTTAAAAATCGAAACGCCGCCTACACCTACGAAGAACAGGTTGAAATCAAATCCTTTGTAATTCAAGCCTGCATTTACACCGTAATTGATCTTGGGCTGCGGGCTTCCTATAATGGTCCTATCCTTATCGTCCACAATGCCGTCGCCGGTCAGGTCCACAAAACGGACGTCGCCCGGGTGAATCTGCCCGTTCGTTTTGCGGGAGTCGTTGGCAATGTTAGGGTCGGAGTCGATATCACTTTGCTTTTGATACAGACCGTCCGTTTTGTAACCATAAAACGTGCCGTAAGGATTGCCCTCGTACGTGCGCACGATCTCCTGCTGTCCGCGTCCGTAAAGCTGCGAAGCGAGGAAGCCGCCCGGCGTAGCGAGTTTGGTAATTCGGTTTCTAATTAAAGTTGCGTTTCCGCTTACGTTGAAGGTAAGACCGCCGAAAGTATGACGGTACGATGCCTCTATCTCCACGCCCTTGTTGCGCAGTTGTCCGATGTTCTGGTCCGGAATAATGGACGTTCCGATCGTTCCGACCGAAGGCGGCGCGAGCAGCATCTTTTTGGTATCCTTGACAAAGTAGTTGACTGAGACATACAATGCATTTTTCCAAAGCCCGGCTTCCACACCGAAGTTGCTCATCTCAGCCGTCTCCCAGCCTATTTGCAGGTTTGCCAGACGGCTCTGCGCGGCGCCCGAAATTGGGTTCTGCGTTCCGCCAGCCCCTAACGCATAGCGGTACGACGAGTTGATCAGAGCCAGGTATTGCAGCGAGTTCACGTTCTGGTTACCCAGCTGTCCCCAGCCACCGGTAAGCTTGAAGTTGCTGAACACGGGCAATGCGTTTTTGAAAAACGCCTCTTCCGAAAGCCTCCACCCCAGCGAGAATGCAGGGAAATAACCCCAGCGATTGCCCGACGCGAACTTCGACGAACCGTCGGAACGGAATGTAGCCGTGAGCAGGTAGCGGTCCATAAACGAGTAATTGGCCCGGCCAAACCAGGAAGCCAGCGCATCGTAGCTGCGGTTGCCATCCTCCCCGGCCACGGAAACGATCGTTCCAGCATATTGCAGGTAACGCAAAGTGGGGTCCTCGCTCGCGAAATCACGGCCGCGCTGTTTGGAAGAAATGCTGTTGAATGTTTGCGAAGTGTAACCACCAACGAGGTTCAGGCTATGCGCACCGAATTTCTTGTCATAGGAAAGAAAATATTCCTGCAAGAACGACCAGTATTTGCCGTGAGTAAGATCGAGCTGATTATAAGAGTTCGTCCGGAACTGGTCGTTAATTTTAACCTCGAAATTGTTATTTTCTGAAAAAGTCGCGTCCATCGCCAGGTTAGCGCGCAATTTCAGGCCTTTCAACAGTTCGAGTTCGCCGGTGAGGCTACCCAGGATACGGTTGCGGATATTGTTCTGATCCTGGTTATCGACCGTAAAAATCGGGTTGTTGATGTCCCCGAATGCGCCGATTCCCTTGGTAGTACTGTATGAACCGTCGGCATTGCGTATCGGCAGACCGGGATGAAAGCGGATAGCGCTCCATAGCAAACCGGTTTGTGACGAGGTTGTATTCGGCGACGTATTATGGGTATTGGTGAATTGCAAATTTTGCCCGATTTTCAACCTCGACCCAATCTTATGGTCCGAGTTCACACGGAATGTGTATCGTTTATAATACGATTTACCAATAATACCCTTTTCATTATAATAACCTCCCGAAATCGAGAAGGACGAATACTTACCGCCGCCCCGGATCGCGGCATCGTAGTTCTGGGTAACACCTTGTTTGAGCAATGCATCCTGCCAGTTGGTTTTCTGGGTCTGATACTGAGTTTCTTTCCAAATTGGCGGAATAGGCAGGCCGTCATTGTCGTAAGCCTCCCGCTTCAATTCCGCCAGATCACGAGCTTCGAGCATATCCAGTATCTTGATGCGGTTGCTGACACCTGCGTATCCATTCACCGTCACGGAGATCGGATTATCGAACGTACCGCGTTTGGTAGTGATAATTACCACGCCATTGGCAGCACGAGTACCATAAATAGCTGATGCAGAAGCGTCTTTCAGTATCTCGATAGATTCGATGTCATTGGGGTTCACGTCGTTCATCGAACCGGCCGGTACCCCGTCGATCACCACCAGCGGATCGGCATTGTTGACCGTTCCGAAGCCCCGGATCTGGATCGTACCGGCATCACCCGGTGCTCCCCCGTTGCGGATCACGTTCACACCCGCTGCACGGCCTTGCAAAGCCTGCTGTGCACCACCCGTTGGAAGGTTTTGAAAGTCAGCCCCTTTCACAGAGGAAACGGCGCCTGTCACATCTTTTTTCTCCTGGGTTCCGTAACCTACCACCACCACTTCCCGCAAGGCATTTACATCGGGTGCCATGGTAACATTGATCACCGCACTGTTGCCCACTACCGCATCCTGACTCACATAACCGATAAAAGAGAAGCGGAGCGTTACACTGCCATCCGGCACGCTCAGCTGAAACTGGCCGTTCTGATCGGAGGATGTTCCCTGCTGACTCCCTATTATCAGGATGTTCACGCCGGGCAGGCCGTCGCCCTTCTCGTCAACGACCTTTCCTGTTACAGTCCTGTCGGCTGCGACTTCCGCGGCTGAGGCACCAAACGGGGCTGTGCTCTGCGGCTCGCTCTTTTTTCGCAATAATATGCGAGAGGTTCCCACCACCTCGTAAGAAACATTCAGGGGTGTCAGCAATTGGTCGAGCACGCGGCTGAGAGAGCCTTGCAGTTGTTTGGCCGCAACAGTGCTTCTGCCCTGAATGCTGCCCGAACTGTATACAAATTTAACATCGGCCTGTTTCTCGATCTGCCGCAAAACCTGGCGGATTTCCTGCGCTTCTACTTTCAAAGAGATCTCTTTGTTAAGTAACTCCTGGCTATAAACGCCATGCGCCATGGAGAACCCACAGCAGATCAGAGCAAGTAAAAGTTGTTTGGCCGTAGCGCTCATGACTTTGTAAACAGCCCTTTTGAAGGGTATTTTTTTATGCATAATTTTAAAAGTTTTTGTGGACTGAACAACTCAAAAACAAACTGCTATCCTTCTGCCAGGAAGGATGTTCAAACTGCCGGACATGTTAGCGCATGGCCGGCATTTGTTATTTTCACTTATCCTTTTTTCAATTAGTTACCACAACCTTCACCCGAAATAAATAGCGAAGCGCCGCGGCGCTCGTATTCGACATTTACCGCTTTACAGATCAGATCCAGCTGATCGAACATCGACAGGTCGTTGATATCGCCCGTAAAAAGACAATTCCGCAACACATCGCCTTCCACTACAATATCGATGCCGTAGGCCTTCTCCAGTATCTCCAAAACGTCGGTCGCCGGCGTTTCAGCAAACTCGAACCGCATCCGCGACTCCACGGCCTTCACTATCACCGGGTTCCGCACAATCCCCAATTCCATCTTACGGGAATCCTTGTCAAATACCACCTTCTGGTTAGGCGTCAGAATGAAACCGTTTTTACTCGACGTCTTGCTATCGGAAGTCTCATATACCGACACCCTTCCGGTAGCCACCTGGACCTCTATCGAACCGGACCCGTCATACGATTTTACATTAAAACTTGTCCCCAGCACCTGCGTTGCAAGGTTTTCTGTAGAAACGACAAACGGTTTTGTCACATCCCGCTTAACCTCGAAAAACGCTTCGCCGTGCAGGTATACCATTCTTTTACGCTCGCCGAAATGATCTGGATAACTGATCCGGCTGTTGGGTTGCAGGATCACCACGCTGCCGTCCTCCAATGTGAGCCGTTGTGGCTTGTGCGATGTGTTGCTCACTGCAAAGCCTTCGCCATCCTCGTTCCAGATAGAAGCCAGCGTAGGTAGAAAGGTATTTTGTTTCGGTGCATTATACCAGAAAATACCAGCCAGAAACGTCACGGAAGCAGCAACCGCGGCCCACCATCCAATTTTCACCGGCTTACGTGTTGTATTGGCCAGGAGTTTCTGCCTGATCCGTTGCCCGATCTCCTCTTTTTCGTACTGAAAAATATCCGAGTCATCGACCGGATTGTCGCGTAAATAATGCTCCATCCATTGGTCCTCGTCTGCCGTTGTTGTTCCGGCAATATATTTTTCAATCAGTTCGTCGTAGCTATATGGTGTCATTTGCGGAGGCGTGTATAGGTTTTAGTTGTTGGAATTATACATCCAAAGATTTTCTTTTAGTGCTTTGAGTGACTTGGTAATATGGTATTCAACGGCCTTTTCGGAAATATTGAACTCCTCGGCAATATCCTTTACCGGACGGTTTTCGAAGCGGCTTAAATGAAAAATACGGCTGGTTTTTTCGGGAAGCTTCCTCATCACTTCGTCCACAGCCCGCGAAAGATCCGAAAACTGCACGATCTCATCCGTAGAATACGTTTCCTGTATCTTGTTGAGGATCAGATATTCCTGATACCGTCGCCAGGTGATCTGGGACTTGATAAAATTGGTAACCCTGTATTTCATCGAGATCACCAGGTAGGTTCCGAGGCTTCGAATTTCGGTTTCCAGCCGCTTGTTCCAGAGGCTTTCGAATATGTCATGCACCAGTTCTTCCGACTCCTCCCGCGACCCTACCTGATGATAGGAGACGCAGAACAATTTGTACCAGTAACGGTCATAGATCTCCTCGAAAGCGCGTTTATTGCCTTCGCGGAGCTGCGTTACCAGCTGTTCATCGGTTAGAAATTTAGTCATGAGGGTGCTCCATTATCCGGATCTGTATGTATAGTCAAACAACTCCCGCAAACCCCTAAGCGATTTATAGGATTTTTACAGAAATTAATTCCGCAGGAACCGCCGGAACTCCGAATCGATCTGAAATTCCGTGACACCGTAGCCAAGCATCTTCTCACAATCTCGCCTTGCATCAGCCATGATGTCGGCCGATTTTCGGTAGTGAAACTTGTTGATCGCAGCCACAACGCGGATATGATTCTTTCGCGCCCATGCAACGTCCTCATGGGTCAGGTTGGCAGGCCTTTCGAAAAGATAATAATGATCGGCCTGGTAGCCAGTCTTTCGCATATTATCTTCCAACTGTTTTCGTGAGCAGCTCAGCCGGACCTTGCCGGTAAAAAATTCGGTAGATTCGTCGGTACCTATCATGAGAGCCGTTTTCCTGAGGTGATATTGGTCCAGCAATGCAATCAGTTTGTTAAAAAGTGCAGAATCAAGGCCTGTTATTTTGTTGTCGAGCATCAAGGCCATGTCATGTTTCCTGCAAAATTTCAGCACATCGTCGAGCAGCATCGGTTTACTTCCATCCAGTTTGCTTGTGAGTTGGCGCGCATTGGCCCATTCCGTTTCTGTAACCTTGCGGGGATCACCGTAAAACCTGTTAAAATCAGCATCGTGATTGGCGATCAAAACACCGTCGGCTGTCGCACGCACATCCGTTTCGACCATTTCGTAACCTTGGCGGGCAGCCTCCTTCAAGGCTGGTAATCCGTTTTCCGTAAAAGTACTATCCACTACCCCGCCCCTATGTGCGATCAGATCAATCTTCCGGTTCTGTGCCGAGGCATTGGCGAGGCACAAAACATAGTAAAAGGCGAAAATCAGCGCGGGAAGTTGCTTCATGGAAATGCATTTTTTTGATAGGTAAAAGTACGGCCCTATCACTTTCCGAAAATGCAGTTAACAATAATATAAAAACGGCCGAAAAAAAGACATTACGGTAAACACTAAACCGCTTGCTAACTGTAACCGGCCCGTCATTCAACAACTTTGGGAAACCTAAGTTTTCGCTGTTTGTTTGTGAAAGGCTTAAATAAGACGGCTACACACTATTCTTGACATTCACTATGCACACACTCACTTTCTTCTATTCGCTCTGCATATCTAAAATTAGCTTATCCGGCAGTTGCCGGGCTACTTGTCGATGACCATTTTTTCTCAGTTCTGCACACGCATTCTCTGGACAACCATCCTCACAGTAATCGCCTTTTTCTGGTTTACGGTTTTCCGGCTTTCGTTCAATTTTCCCTACTATGACGATTTTGAAAACATCGTCCAATTCATTTATAAATTTGAGCACAGTCAAAACCCTGTCGACGCAGTGGGTTTGCTTTTTGATCAAAATTTTGAGCATCGGCTACTATTCTCCAAAGTCGTCGCAACCTTGCAATATCTGTTGACAAGGCAACTCAACATGCGATGGCTAATCATTTGGGGGGATTTAAGCCTTTTAGGCATAGCCGTCATCTTCTACCAGTTTCATCGAAAAGAGCAATTGTCACTCCCCGCCCTGGTGGCTATTTGTTGCCTCCTTTTTCAAGTTCAACATTACGCCGACACCGTGTTATGGGCTACCTGCAGCCTGCAACACGCCCCGTGCATTGCCTTTTCGCTGTGGTCGTTTTACACGGCCATAACGATAAAAAAGTATCACCTAAGTGCGCTTCTCGCGGCTATCGCATTGTTCACCAGCGCTAATGGATTCGCAGCAGTTGTGATTTGGCTGATGATCGTTTGGGCAACTTCCAACCATTGGAAACAAGTTCTGACGCCTTCAATACTGCTCATTGCAGCCACAGCTATCCATCTTGCGACCCTAAGCCTCGGTCCGGGATCGATGCTTACCAAGGCGACCAGCAACATTTGGCCCAAGCTATTCCTTTTGCTGTCGTTTGCCGGACAAGTGGCTGATACGGACCTGATCAATAAGAATTATAGCATATGGCTGGGCATTGCGATATTATTACCTGTGCTTATTGTGTTTGTACAATTGATGCGGCAAAAACATCGACGGATCACAGACTTGCAATGGCTATGCGTCGCGGGCATCTGTTCTTTGCTTTTCGTTGCCTTTCTCATCTGCTTCGCGCGCGGCATAGAGCCGGATGATATCGGCTACAAGATGGATCGGTACAAAATATACGCAGCGCTTTTTGCCGTCCTGGCGACTGCATTTTATGATAGGTACTGGGATAATTTCGTCTGCTATCCACCGGTTTTCCACGACATCGTATTGAACGACTATTTTTCCGAGGCCCAGGAAACTTATCTGATTGGTTCCCTGCCTTCTACCGATTCTCCGATTTTGCAAATTGATTGGCAACGGACAGTTGATTCTCTCACAGTTGAATGCAAAGACAACACACAGAGTTTAGAACTGCGAAACGGAATTTTCAAGGAAAGCGAGGGTTATGACCACTTGTACGTAGTCGCATTGAATGACACCGATTTACAGCCGCGTTACTTAATGAAAGTCGCCAATGGTTATGATCCCGCGTTACGAAGATTTTCCACAACGCTGACAAGGCCTGCTTCGAACGGGTTTAGCTGCGAAATATTCAAGACAAAAATGAAACCTGGGGTGTACGATCTACGGCTTATTTCAATAAAAAAGGGCCATGCGGCCCGTGTTTACAAACTATTAAAGATCAAGGTCTAAACCAGCGTCTCCGCCATTTGCAGGAAGATCGCCCTTTTGTAATAAGCAGGATCATATTTAACGAGAACCTGCGTACCCTGGCGAAGCGAATCATATTTCGCATAAGGAAGCACCTCCCTCATCTCCGTCACGAAATCATTGCCGGCCTTGGATTCTACCTTAATCTGCACCTGAAATTCGGGCAGATTATTGAGGTATTCACCTGTCGGCTTGATCGCCAATACAGTAGCGTTGGCTTGAACGCCTTGTTTAAGGATTTTTTTCTTTCTCTCTGCCGCGATCCGCTTGCGAATGGACGATAAAGTCCAAAAAGCAATCATGAAGACCAGGATAAGTGAAGCACCGATTTCCCTGTTATTGAATTCCACAGCTAAATTAAGTTAAGAGTGTGATACCCAAAAATAGCGGAATAACTCTAAAAAAAGTACTATTTCATTTATCAAACGGTCTATCTTGTGATCAAATGGTAAAAGTCATTCGTTTGAGCCAACTATTTCCCGGCAAAAAGCAATTCGGGTGGGCATTGTGTTGCTGTGTCGTGGTGACAAGATCATTGCTTCAATAAGATTTTTTTTATAAATTATATCAACATATACTTGATAGTCAAATGGCATGATTTTCCTGAATGCCGAAACATATTGATCAACCCTTATTCACCATGGCAATGGAAATCAAATCGAACCACGCTACCGGAAACCGCCCTGAGGGAGACCGAATCCTGGATGCTCCGTATGTCTTTACGGATATCCCTATCTATTTGGAGCAACTCAGATCAGAAAAATCCTGGGAAAAAAATGACCGCAATGCGATTACAGTTTACAAATCGGAGAAAATTACGATCCTTGTCGCGATCCTGAAATCGGGGGCGACGCTAAATGATCACTCGATAGATGAATGTCTGACATTTCAGGTGCTGTCAGGCGAATTGAAGGTTGAAACGGAAGGACGGGTATTCTACACGACAAACGGCCAGATGATGTCCTTTCACTCGGCCGTTGCGCACTCAATTAAGGCACAGACGGATTCGGAAATTTTAATTACCACCTACAAAGGGTAATCCTGCCCTGACTGGCAAAGTTTTTGACTAGCGCCCAAAACTGATTTTATCCAATATGCCGTCAACAATGGCAATGAAATGTAGTGCATAGCCAGATATCAGAGCTCATTCTGGCTGAATTACCCATAACGGGCGGTCAACTATGAAAATTGGAGATAAACTGTTGAAAGAGCTGTCGAAACGTTACGGACCGGACAGCACGATCGATAAAAAATTTGGGAGATACGATCTGACTTTTCGTACGGATGCAGATGGCAATCCGGTAACGCTTTTTATAGGAAACCGGGATGTGGATGGCAAAATTAATGGCAACCGGTTTGTCAGGATACTAATTCGCGACGGCAATGGTAAAGTGGTCAAGGATCACTGGGATGCCAAAGGCCCTACTTAGCGGGTATCATTTTTGTAAAGATCAGCGCCTGATCAACAAGCAAAAATGATATGAAACGATTGAAAGCAAATTTGGCGGCAATATGCCTTGGAACAGGCATTCTGCTCGCTTCGTGCGGCACAGCGAACGACCAGGAGACAACGGTGGAAGGCTCAGGCAGCACCTCAGAGACTACTCCAAATGATAGCAGTGGTGCGGAAAGCCGCAAGGACATAGGTGTGGGTGAAGACAATCAGAAAGATTCGCTCGGATATCCCAGCAACCAATCTAACCTGAATGCCGATTCCACCAGCAGAAAACACGACGACGAGGTGGGAAAACCTGCCAGAAATGAATAGTTATGCAAAGAGGCCGGTTGAATGCCGGCCTCTTGCTGTTTATTGACGAAATGTAATATTTATCAGTGATAAGCTTTCTCCGAATCGCGGAGTCGCTTGATTGTATCGTGTCCGCTTCTAAGCGTTGCTTTCTGGCGGGTAACGAGCGCATGAAGTTCGGGGGTCAGTTCATCCGATTCCAGCGCGGTATCATATGCCTTTTGTGCAGCGTCTTCACCAAATTCAGAATTTTCAAGGGATGTTTTGCGGCCATCGCTGCTAAATGTAGCCTTGACATCCATCCAAACCCTGTATAATTTACCTGACACCATCGTACCGGTTGCTGGCTCTCCGCCCAATGCATTTATCTCGCTGCTCAACTCCAGTACATTGTCGCGGCTGTGATTTGCGAGGCTGTTGTACAATGAACGCAAATCAGTATCGTTGGTTTCCGTTTCTTCATAAGCCTTTTCGTAGCCCGCGATACGGTCATTGTTAATCAAAATCAGGTCATTCAGAATTTCTATGATTGCTGTATTTCGTGACATGATTGTTCATGTTTGGTTATGCAGTAAATACAAAAATTTCTGTTCCAAGCCTTTACCTGCCGTTCTAGCTCGTTTCGACGGAATATTTGGGGAGGTTTTTGCGCCGTATATGCGGGCAATGAGCCGCTGATAGCGATGCCGCATTATTTTTCACTTAGCTTCTTTCTGACCTTGCTGAGAAATTCGGGTGAAAAACCCAGATAGGAAGCGATGTAATGCTGCGGAACGCGCTGAGGGATAGCAGGGTAACGGTTCAGGAAATCGAGATATTTTTCAACGGCACTGGTAGAAATAGTCCTGAACAGGCGCTCCTGCGTTTGCGCGAGGTTGCGCTGCACCATTAACCGGAACATCCGCTCAAACCCCGGCACATTGGAAAGCAGCTTTTCCTTCGTTTCAGGGGTCAGTATCAACACTTCGCAATCTTCCAATGTTTCGATATATACATGGCTAGGCGCCTGATTCTGAAAGCTAATGATATCGCTTACCCACCAGTCCTCCACCGCAAATTGCAGCGTCACTTCCGCCCCGGTACTATCAATGTAATAAGTACGGATGCAACCTTTTAGAATATAGGCCTCAAATTGGCAAACCTCGCCTTGCTGCAACAGGAATGTCTTTTTCGGATATGTTTTGAATTGAAGTAACGAATCAAAGTATTCAAGGTTTTGCGGAGTAAACGGCAAGCACCTCAGCGCATAGTTGTTAATCTTTTCAAACATAATCCGGTTTTTGGGTTAGCCTCCGGCCAAAGCGTGCCGGATCTCAGAATAAAGTAATCCGCTGCCGCCGCCGAAATGACGCAGGCAAACGATGCGAGGGTCCATGGATTGGCAAAGCGAAACAATCCGCTCCCCCATTTCCTCATCCACGCCAACGCCCAAAAGTACTAAATCGATCGAATTTAAGCGAAGCACTGTTTCGGCTTCTTCTGCGGAACCCGCGGGTATGCCGTTCCAGGTTTCCTGCTGGTTGATCAACCGGATGATCGTTTCCAGAATCTCGGGATGGTTGGCGATAGCCAGAATATTGATTTGAGACATATCGAAAGTCTTTACCCCGGCGGTTCCACAACAGCCGGCTATTTCAAACTGTTACCACTTTTCAGGGACTTCAATGATCAGTAAGGAACTGTTCTGTTTCGCGGTAATCGAAACCGTCGATTCCGGCCATATACCGTAACCGTCGCGGGTTGATAACGTTTGCCCATCTACCTCTACATCTCCTTTAATCACAAATACATACATCCCGTTTCCTGCTATCTTCAATTCGTATTTGGCTTCAAAACCCATATCGAACTCGGCGAGATGGAACCAGGCTTTCTGTTGTATCCACACACCCTCGTCGTCCGGATCCGGTGAAAGTATCTGCTGGAACCGGTTATGTCTGTCACCGGAAGCATATTCCCTCTGGTCGTACCTGGGTGGTACATTCAGTTTATCGGGGTACAACCATATTTGCAAAAAGGTAACCGGCACATCTGCATCCTTGTTGAATTCTGTGTGATAAATGCCTGTGCCGGCGCTCATAACCTGAATTTCTCCCGGCCTGATCACCGCAACATTGCCCATGCTATCCTCGTGTTCCAGCGTGCCCTCGAGCGGAATGGATATGATCTCCATATTGTCGTGCGGATGCCGGCCGAAGCCTTTACCGCCATTGACGGTGTCATCGTTCAACACCCGCAATGCCCCGAACTGGATGCGTTGCGGGTCATAATTTCCGTGGAAGCTGAATGTCTGGGCACTTTGGAGCCATCCGTGGTCCGCATAAAAGCGGGACGCTGCCGGATGCAGTACGGAGTTTTTCATGATCTTTTCAAAATCGTGTTGTTCACCAATTGAATCTCGTCTCCTGAAATGGTATGTGGCCGTCCAGGATAAATAACCTGATTAACCACAGCATTCATGTCTTCCAGGATCGTGACGCTTTCCTGCACGCGCGATACAGGCACATGGGGATCTGGATTACCGGTTGAAATGAATACAGGTGCCTGTTTAAAATTGCCGTTGTAATTGCCAATCGCCAACTCCTGCCCTATCAGCCCTCCGGTAAAAGCAATAATGCCTCCATATTTCCGCGCATTACGAGAAGTATATTCCAATGTGAGGCAAGCGCCCTGCGAGAAGCCTGCGAAATAGATCTGGTCGACGGCAATACCTTCGGCCTCAATTTCCGCTACGACACTTCCTACCAATGCCAATGCAGAGTCTAATGCCGGTTGGTTTTGTTGGACTGGTGCCATAAAACTGTAAGGATACCAGCTGTTATCAGTAGCCTGAGGCGCATAGATCGCGAAATCTTCCAGTTTCAAAACCTTTTGAAGCGAAACTATATCAGCGGCAGTCCCACCCCGGCCATGCAACATGACAATTGCTTTTTTTGCCTGCTGAATAGGCACTCCGCTTGTGATGAATTGTTTGCTATGAGTGTACATGATGAGAATTAATGAGTGAATGAGTGAATGGGTGAATGACTCTATTCAGTCATTCACCCATTCAAAATTATCCAAGTACCGGCAACACTTTCACGATCTGCTCTCTGCGTGGCTCGTATTGAGGAGGTAGCATCAGACCGGAACCTAGTTGTTCAACGGTTTCGTCGGTTGCAAAGCCGGGGTTATCACTTGCAATCTCGAATAACACGCCGCCTGGTTCGCGGAAATAAAGCGAGTAGAAGTAATTTCTGTCAATTTTATCGGTGATCTGCAAACCGGCGTCCAGCACTTTTTTACGGAACTCCATCAGAATGTCGTCATTCGCAACCCTGAAAGCAATGTGGTGAACCGATCCTTTGGCCACATGGCCTGCTCTTTCACCGGGAGCTTCCACCAGGTCGACGATGTTGGCATTCTCAACCGCATCGGTCACGAAACGGAAGCGGTTCACGTTCTGCTCGGCCAGACGGTATCCGAAGATGTCAGTCAGCACTTTCGCAGTTTCTTCGATATTGCTTGTCGTGATGGTGATGTTATGGAAACCACGAGTTGCATAATCCGCCGTGACCTCCGAAGTCTCCCATGGAGTCCGGCTATCAGTGATTTTGGGCACAGTCAACTCGAATTTCAAACCATCGGGATCGAGGAAAGTCAGGTATTGTTCCCCGAATTTTTCAGCAGGTTTGTTGTAGGTGATTTTATTGGCTTCCAATCTTTTCAACCAAAAATCCAGGCTCCCTTCCGGTACCGAGTACCCTATTTCGGTTGCCTGACGTGTACCACGGCGGCCTGCGGGGATCTGGTTACCCCAGGGAAAAAAGGTTAGGATTGAGCCGGGCGTGCCATTTTGATCACCGTAGTAAAAATGGTAAGTATTAGGGTCGTCAAAATTGACGGTTTTTTTCACCATTCTAAGGCCTAATACCCTTGTATAGAAATCGTAGTTGGTTTTAGCGTCACCAGCGATAGCCGTAATGTGGTGGATGCCGTTGATTGTATTTTCCATTGTCTTGTTCAGTTAAGATGTCTCTTTGTTTTTGATGATACAAAGGTATATCCCCGGGTAGGGCCAGGGCATTGAACTAGGACAAGAAAAACGGATTTGCGAAATTAAACGGGCGTATCAAACCGGGCCAGTGTGGCCACGTCCTCCACCACCCTTCCAGCCGCCTTCGCCGCTTTCAGATACACACTCATCACATACTTTCCCTCAAATGCAAGATCAGCCTCTACCATAGGCACTTTCAATCGCGCATGTTTCAGGCTCGCTAGGTCTGTGAGAGATACGTAACTAAGCTCGGGCGTACCCTGCCCCAGATCACAAAGGCCGAAAGCTATATTGTTGACCGGGTCCAGTTCAGAAAGCAGCCATATTGCCTTTCCGTATTTAGAATGCAGTTTAACGACAGGAGCATGGTCTTTTGCCAGCTGGTTTTGGACCTCCTGCGCATTATGGATCATGATCTCGATCAGATTTTGCGGTATCATTTTTGACATGGGGCAAAATTAGCTTTTTTCCTACCGGGTACCATAAAATAAATTGAAAGCCGACGCGTGAGGCTTTTCCAAGGCTATTCTCTACCTTTCCGACCAAATACCCGTCCACGTCATATAGAAATCCAGGCACGAGCGACTCTCCGGAGATCGTCATGATCGCCTTGGCATTTGACCAAAATCACTTACCCGAATAAACTCTATCCATCTATAAAAAACATTCTTATGAAAAGAAATCTACCACTCTTATTCTGCTTATTTCTTCTATTTACCACACAGTACGCATACCCTCAGCTTGTAGTATCATTTCCGACAGAGCGCGCGGTCTTCCAGCGTAATAACGCGAACGAAGCTGACGTATATATAGGAGGGTACATTACGCAATATTTCCAGAAGGTAGAAGCGCGCCTGACGCCCAGGGTAGCGGGCGAGGGACAAGCCTTGCCTTCCGACGGCAGCTGGATCACCATTGACGACCAGCTTTCGGCTGGTCAGTTCCTGGGGTCTGTAAAGATTAAGGGGGGTTGGTATCAGTTGGAGGTTCGCGGCGTTAATGGCACCACGCCGTCGGCTGCCGCTACGGTTTCACGTGTAGGCGTAGGCGAAGTTTTTGTTGTCGCGGGCCAATCGAATTCTACGGGTGGTGACTCGAACCCAAACGGCCCGGGTGCATCGCATGACCAGGTCAACAGCGTGAATTTTCAGAATTTCGATCCCTCGACACTTACAATCGCCCCGTATTCGAATGTGCAGCTCCCATGTCCTGAGTTTGTGCATCTTGATGCCAACGTCAAAACAGCGCCGTTTGGCAATTATGCATGGTGCTGGGGTTCATTTGGCGATAAAATTTATGAAAAGTTCCATGTGCCGGTTATGATTTTCAATGGTGGCTGGTCGAGCACCGGGATCGATAACTGGAAGCAAAGCACCGATCCGAACGGCGTGACTACAAGTGCGTTTGGCTACACATTTCCGGCCGGCCTCCCTTTCGGGCATTTGCGGCTCGCGCTAAACAATTATATCGCCCAACTGGGTATCCGGGCCGTGCTCTGGCACCAGGGTGAGACCGACAACTTCCTCGAACAGCCGGGCGACAATACATATAACCGCTATCTTTCGTCCCTATGGGATGTCGTGAATGCGAGCCGGAATTATTCGGGTAAACCGAACCTGGCGTGGGTCGTCGCGCGGGCGTCACGTTTCACAGTCAATGGGTTGAGCCGCGTTTCCGGTAATGTGGTGAATGCGCAAAATGAGCTGATCAACAACGACGGACTTTATCCGAATGTGTTTCAAGGGCCTGAAACAGACCCATATTACAACATCGAATATCGGCAAGACGAGATTCATTTCCGCGGTGACGGTGTGACGCCTTCACCTGACGGCCATATTTATTCGGGACTGATCTACCTCGCCGGTTTTTGGGCCGACAAGATCACTACCGACTTTTTAAACCAATCTAGCCCCTACTCAGCCACACCGCCGCCATCAGTCAGTGCGGTGTACGCATCGGGCGGGACTCAAATTACGTTCACCGGACCTTCATTGCCCGGCGGTTTTGAGTACAACTGGCTCTCGGCCGACAATTGTAACCAGGTACAGAGTACCGCCCAGCAATGGACCATCGGCACGGGATTGTATAAATTGAAGGTGGTCGATGCTAATCGCAACACTGTTTTTTCACCAATGCTAAATGTTCCCGGATCGGCATTGCCTGTCACCTGGCAATCCTTCGTAGCTCGCGTAGGCGTCACCGGGCGCGTGAACCTCGATTGGTCTACCGCCTCGGAAGTCAATGCTTCATACTTCGAAGTCCAGCGGAGCCTGGATTCGCGCAACTTTTCGACAATCAAGACGGTAAGCGCTATCGGCAATTCAAAAATCATCTCTGCTTATCATTACGAGGACGAATATTTGCCCAAGGGAATTTACTATTATCGGTTGAAGGAAGTTGATGCCGATGGCCAATCAGAACTGACGCGGATCGTGAGTATCCGTGTCGATGGCACTGAAACAGCAAAAATCTATCCGAACCCGGCTACCGATGTGGTCACAGTCGAATCAGCCCATGCGTTGAACCGCATTACTGTATTCACCAGTGCGGGCAAGCTTGTGCGAAGCATTCAAACCACAGAAAAAACATTGCAACTCGATATTGCCGATTTGCCGAAGGGACTTTACGTGGTTTCTGTCGATGGCCGGGAGCTTAAAATTGTGAAGTAACCTACGTCTTCATTTCTACCAAAGCCTATCTCCCGAATTCCAGCGGGCTAAGGCCATGGTACTTTTTGAAAATCTTGGTGAGATGGCTGTCGTCTGTAAACCAGTCGGCAGCTATCTTGTTTACACGCATATCGCACGCTTTAAACGCACGGCAAGACTCAGCTGACCTTAGAGGAAGTTGATAAACATTTCTTCGGTAAGCCAGCACTACCGATCGCTAATCGTTTTGTCCATCTTTCAACACTTGCCCGACATTTGCCATTAAAATGGAAACCCTAAATGATCAAAACTATGGTGCGCATTAAATGGTGGACTCCGGCAAATGTTTTAGTATTCTTAATGATGATATTCTTTCATACAGCATCCGGACAGTCAGTCGAGCCTCTGCCTCTCTTGCCTTTGTCAAAGTCCGAAATGTATGCCGATTTTGACACCTTAACAAAAACGATCAGGGAGATCAGTCCGCAAATTGAAGTTCGTAAAAAGATAACCGGCGTTGATATCGTTCGCAAACTTGAAGAGTATCGCAGGAAAATAGATCGACTTAATACTATCGAAGAATTCGCAATCCTCATCAGGGCGGCTCTCACATTATGTCAAGACGGTCACACCAGTTTGATTAGAAAAGACTACTATCCGGCTGATTCTATATATCTCCAATTAGGAATATCTCAAACTGCCATCAACTTACAAGCAAAATATGACAGCCTTTTCGATAAAATCGTGAAGGCTAAAAAATTCAATTTACGCCTTAGGTATATTGATGGAAATTATTATAATTTATATCCATTTTATCATCACGGACTACTGCTTAAGCAAGGATATAAGCTAGTTAGCTGTAACGGTGTTGAAATAAATGAATTTGTGCAAAACCTGTGCAGTTCGAAGCGAATGCTGCGATGGGATTTTAGGAAGAGCCAATGGTTTTCCGAAGACTTCTTCAATAGTTACGATCTTAAAGCATCGGACTCTTTAAAGCTGGAATTTCTAGACCTTACCGACAAGCCAATATCTGGGCGATTTTGCCTTAAAGATTCACTCCAACTGCAAAACGACTTTCAAAAAAGCCTCCAAAATGTATCACTTATTAAAAAGGTTGAATACTTTGAGCAAGAAAAAATACTATACATCAGAATGCCCGAAATGGAAGAAGGAGAATTTTATTCTGAGAAAATACTGCAACTAGCAAAAGATCGGGAAATTTTTAAGATTGTAATTGACATTCGAGATAATCCCGGCGGAAGCGACTTTGCATGGATGAAAGTGCTCTCCGCTATCATATCTGATCCGATCAGGCAAGAGAACTTAATTTTGTGTAATAATTCTCCTCTCATGAAATGCAAGTTTCCGGAAGCATCAAAAAGGTGGACAATATATCAATCCCCGGTCTTTCCCGAATCAAATTATGCAGTTTATGCTGCCGGCCAATCTACAATAAAGCCCGATATCAATTCGCTGAAATTCAGCGGTGCGATCTATGTTATCCAAAATGAAAACATATATTCCTCAGCGGGGAGCCTCTCAGCTATCGGCGCATTGGCAGATAACATAACCACAGTGGGGTCACCGACCGGACGACTTTTAGGAAAGGGCATCAGCCCACTTATTTTCGAATTGCCTCACTCGAAGATAATGTACCGGATCGAGCCGGTCATTGATTTCATGAATGTTAAACGGCCAGAAGACGTCTTCCATGATACGGTTGAAATGCCGGTCGAACTAAGCATTGCCCAGTATGTTCAACGGCTGCAAGAAAAGGGCGACGTATATTCTAAAGATTATCTTCTCAACCATGACCCGGTTTTCAAGACCATTCTGCTGAAATAACTTAACCCAAAACATGCCCTTTTGGCGTACTGCACACCCGCGCCGCGCCACTTTGGCATTTATAGGCGGCTGGTTAGTTTTTTGAAAGGTGGATTGAAAATAAGACCCAGCAGCTATGGATACCTTTTCAAGCATGATCATCGGCGCGGTTGATCAGATCAAGAATGCCGTTGTAAAGATCGATATATTTAAGACAGATAATGGGAAAATGCGGTCGGCCGGATCCGGCTCAGGCTTTATCTTCTCTTCCGACGGCCTTATTTTCACCAACAGCCATGTGGTGGAAGGCGCGGAAAAGATCATGGTGAGTCTGTTAAATGAAAACGAAATCGAGGCGACGCTCGTCGGAAAAGATCCGGACACCGACCTGGCGATCCTAAAAATATATGCACAGGGATATTCGGTTGCCAAATTGGGCGATTCCAGCGCATTGCAAATCGGGCAATTCCTGATCGCGCTCGGTAATCCGTATGGCTATCAGCATACCGTCACGACGGGCGTGGTGAGCGCGCTTGGCAGGACTTTACAGACACAATCGGGCCGGTTTGTCGACAATGTGATCCAGTCCGATGCGGCCCTCAACCCCGGTAACTCAGGTGGCCCGATGATCAACACCGATGGTGAGGTGGTCGGCGTCAACACGGCCGTCATCCAAGGCGCGCAAGGGCTGAGCTTTTCAGTAGATATCAATACTGCGAAAGAGATCGCCCGGCAACTGATCCGCGACGGCAAAGTCTTCAAGGCTTACCTGGGGTTACAATTACAGGATGTGCCGCTCAATGAGCGCGTGCGGCAGCATTACAAACTCCCTAACCATGAGGGGATTTTCATCACCCATATCGAGCCCAACACACCCGCATCCCGCTCTCAGCTTTTAGAAGGCGACATCATCGTCTCATTCAACGGCAAACCCGTGCGCAATTCAAACGAGCTTTTCAAAGCACTCACAACCCGGGATATTCTCACCATTACCGACATTTCAGTAATACGGCATACTGAGTTGCTGAATTTTATCATTGTGCCGGTTGAGAAGAAGAATTAGCCTCTCGTAAATGGCTGTAAGGTGTTTCGATCAATTTGATTTGGAGCACCTTTTCCAATTTACAGATGGTTTCTAATGTAAGGTTTTCCGAGCCTTTCAGTATTTTATTCACATATTGGGGCGAACAGCCCATTAGTTTTGCGAGCTCGCGTTGGGTCATATCTTTTTTTCCTAATGCACTCAAAACTGCCGTTGCAATTTCAAAGGATATCTGCAACCAATAATCATTGTCTCGTTGATATTGAGCTTCCTTTATCCACTCGGTGTCAGGCACCGCAATAAGTTTTAATCTGGTTACTGCGTCCATTTTTTGAAGTTTAAAACAGTTCAAACAAGCCAAATTCATCTTTCTGATCTTTTTTCAAAAATTGAGATACCTCCTCCAATTTCTTCAATTCCTTAGTCAAATGCATTCGTTCATTCATCGTACGGGTAAGTTTAATTGCTCCTCCTGTTACAACAAATTTGTTAACACCCAATCTCACAGCGTACACGCGCAACCAACTGCGCCGTCGAAATCCCCTTGCCTTACTTTTTTCAAAACTGTTGATATTACATGCCCCCGGATACAATGGCTTGAACATGCCGGATAAATTATCAAAACTTCCTCTGACACCTTTATCCGCAACGGTCAAAATTGCATTTGAAAGACTGGATGCTTCGTTTCTTGTAATATTCATAGCCTCCTCAACCGACATATATTCCCAAAATGCAAGCAAATCTTCATAATGCGTCTCAAAGAAAGGCTGGAGATATACTGCATCCTTCCACAGCCGAAATACCCTGGAAAACTCGTGGGTTTCCTCACCCTCAAATTGCACCGAATACAAGCTGTCCGGAACTACTTCAAATATAGTAATTATTTCCATGAAATAAACTTATAGGTTTACTATTCCGCCTAACGTCTATTCATAATACGGTTACAATTGCGTTCGGTAACGGACTTCTACAAGCAAAAAAGCGGACAGCTCCCGCCATCCGCTTTCCCATGAAAAATGTTTGAATCGTTAACTAATCTCCTGCAAAGCACTCACAAACAACTTCATCTCATCCTTCGTCCCGATACTCACCCGGCACCAGGGCTTGTTCTGAATGTCCAGGGCTTTGATAATAATGCCCTTATCAACCATCTTTTTCAGGAATTCCTTTCCGGGCATGTTAATCGGGAAGATCACGAAGTTGGTGTACGACGGTACATATTTGTAACCCATTGCTTTCAGATTTTCGTACAAATAGGTCTTCGCTTCGGTGTTCAGCTTCCGGGTATTGTTCTGAAATTCAATATCATCCAGCGCACCGATCGCGGCTGTTACCGATGTAACAGCAATTCCACCACCTCCGCCTTTCGCAGTTTTACGGATTGTGTCCAGTGTGGATGGCTTTGCAGCAATGTAGCCAACCCGCAAACCGGCCATCCCCATAATTTTAGAGAATGTGCGGGCGATGATGACATTTTTGTTTTGTTTTAAGAGGGCTACCATGCTGGTATTGTCGGCACCTTCCACGAGCTCGATATACGCTTCGTCGATGAAAATAGGTACTTTTTCGGAAACGCGGCCGCAAAAATCTGTAAGTGACTTTGTTGAAGTTACAGCACCAATGGGGTTGTTTGGGTTGCAGATATAAATCAACTTTGTGTCTTTGTCGATTGCTTTTTCCATGGCATCGAGATCGTGCGACCAATCCGATTTACAAGGGACCGGCTTCCAGGTAGCACCGATCGACTCGGCTACGCGTATGAGCGACATGTAAGTCGGGTCAGCCGAAACGATGTTTCCACCCTCTTTGAACAGCGCAAGTGCCGTTTTTTCGAGCAGGTCACCCGAGCCGTTGCCCATCATAATGTAATCAGACGTCAAGCTCTCTTTAGCCGCGATCTTGTCGGTGAGCGTTTTGAGCTCTTGCCGACCATAGCGGTTACCCTTTTCAATAGCCTCGGCGATAGCTTTCCGGGCCAATGGTGGTGGGCCGTAGGGATTTTCGTTCGAACCGATCCTGGCCACCATTTTGTTCATGTCCGGCTGAATGTCCAGATAATGACCTCTCACCATCGGACTATAAAAGATCCGGTTGGACTTGTCGAGCCGGAGCGGAGTTCCAGCAAATGCCCCTTCGGCAAGGAAAGGAGCCGCGGCCACAGCGCCCAGCGATGCGAAACCCGATTTCAGCAAACTGCGGCGGTTGATTTTCTGTACCATAAAAAACGAGTTTAGTAATGGAGTGATGGGAAATGGTTACAGGACAAAAGCGCTCAAAGCGAAAGCTCCGAACGGTTTGTTGTGGCAGTGCGGCTACCTGGAAATATCTGTGCGGCTGGGTCGGCGTCAATAGATTGAAGGACAGCGACTATCTAAATATAGCGATTCTATCAAAGTATACAAAAGTTGCATATACCCAAATCTCTTTACGGCAGTAGAATTATTTAAAAAGTAATATGCGTCAACAAAATATCACTGAATAAGAGCCTCGTTGGCCATTTTTATGATTGAATGGAATGAAAAAACATCATTTATGTGTTGTCTAGGCTGTTACAAGTAGTTTGATAAAATTGAACAGGTTATGAACTGGATTACCATCAATAGTGAGGAAGAGGTCGATCAAATAGCTAAATCCGCCGATTACTCCATTATATACAAACACAGCCCGCGCTGCATGACGAGCCTGATGGCTTACCGGCAGCTCAAATCTGAGGTGAATGCTGCTTCCGACGTCAAGATCCCGATTTACATTGTTGATGTGATTCAAAACAGGAAGGAATCGCTCGCCATTGCCAGTAGCTTTGGCATCGGGCACGAATCTCCCCAGATCCTTGTCGTGAAGAATGGCGAATGTATTTATGACGCATCCCACGAAGATATTTCGCTACGTGACTCTCTCGCGGCATTGAACTGAGCGAGCCATTCATAATATGTCAGATGCACCACCCTATTGAGTGAATAATTTTTTCTGGAATATTTCCTTTTTAATGGAAATATTCCACTATATTTGAAGCATCAACAAATAAAAGCTATGGCGGGCGTGCAGTATTCGATCATCTCCGAGAAAATGGTATGGATTTGGTACTTTGACGAGTTCGGAGGAAAGCACCTCAAGGAGCTGCTTGCTGATGATGCAGCTGCCTTTGTCAAGCGTGCAAGGATGCAAAAAGAACAGGAATCCGACGTTGTTGGAATGGATTTTTTAACTGCATACAAAACAGCAAACTAAAATCAAGGCCTTACTAGCACTTCATCATCATACAAACGCAAGAGAGCAGCTTCGGCTGCTCTTTTTGCTTCCTGTATTTCCAGTACACTAAATTCCCCTTTATGGGTATCATTAAGCCAGTTGCCGATTTCAGGCAATTGCCTGATGAGTTTAACACAAATTGCGGTCGAAATCAGATACAAACAAGGGATTAAGGCATGTCGGACGGCCGCGTTTCCAGCTTTTCCGCCCATTTTTGAAGTATGTCAACAAGGTCTTCCAGTATGACCGGTTTGCTCAGGTAATCGTCCATTCCGGCTTCGAAACATTTTTCTTTGTCCTGCTGCAATGCATTCGCAGTCATGGCAATAATGAATGGATTTGCCACATTCCTCGCCTTGATTTGCCGCGTCGCTTCCAGGCCGTCCATTTGCGGCATTTGCATATCCATGAGAATCACATCATAACTCATTTCCGAAACGCGTTCAAGCACTTCCATACCATTCTGGGCCAGGTCGGCGCGGTATCCAAGCTTGCTCAACGTGTTCATGATCACAATCTGGTTCACCTTGTTGTCTTCGGCCACCAGTATCGACATCGGATAACGGGCCGCAAAATCAGCGGGAAGCTTTTTAGGGGAATTTTCCTTCCGACGAGCCGACTCAATCTTTTCCCGAATCTCAGTCGCCACCTTGGCGGTAATCGAAAAGCGGAAGGTACTGCCTTTGTTCAAACTACTTTCGACGGAAATGCTACCTCGCATCAGCGTCGTCAGTTTCTCACAGATTACCAGCCCAAGGCCCGTGCCGCCGTATTTTCGGGTCGTAGACGAATCCACCTGTGAAAAGGGCTTGAATAGCTTATCGAGCTTGTCCTCCGCAATACCTATACCGGTGTCGGCAATCTCAAATCCAAGTTTGATGATTTCCCCCTCTTCCGCGATCACGTAGACAAACACACTTACCTCACCCTTTGGCGTGAACTTGATTGCGTTGCCCACAAGGTTGGTAACGATCTGTCCGAGCCGTAATCGGTCCCCAATAATCCGCGAAGGCACATTTTCATCGATTTTCAACGTCAGGTTTAAATGATGCGAATTGGTTTTTGCCCTGAACAAGTCGACTACCTCGCCAACATAGGTTTTCAGTGCAAACTCCTTTTCTTCCAGCTCCATATTCCCCGATTCGATCTTCGAGATATCGAGTATGTCGTTGATTACGTTCAGGAGGTCTTCGCCGGACGACTGGATCAACTTGGTAAAATTGCGCTGTTCTTCGGTAAGATCAGTTTCCGAGAGCAGGGAGGCGAGGCCAATCACCCCGTTCATAGGCGTCCGAATTTCATGGCTCATCGTAGCCAGGAACGCACTCTTAGCCCTATTGGCCAACTCCGCCTTTTCCACAAGAATCTGTTGCTCGCCAATCGCACGTTCCAACTCATTGGTCCGTTCCTGGATTTGATGCTCCAATACGCGCTTTTGCTTTCGAATCCTGTAAGTCCTGATCCGATATACAGCCACGATCAATCCAATCAATAACAGCACGCCTAGCAAACGAAACCACCATGTGAGCCAGAAAGGCGGGGTAATGATCAGTTGAATGGATACCCCGGTTTCATTCCACAAGCCATCATTATTGGAAGCTTTGACTTTGAATATATATGTTCCCGGATCCAGGTTGGTGTAAGTAGCGGTACGTTTGTTTCCTATATAGTTCCAATGCTTGTCAAAACCTTCCAGCAAATATGCATATTGGTTTTTCTCCGGAACGGTGTAGCTCAATGCGGCAAATTCAAAGGTAAGTACCGACTGGTCATACCCTATTGTAATGGTTTTTGCGACGCTGACTTGCTGTTTCAGGATATTGTCCTTGCCACCAGTGTTCACCTGCTGATTGAATATTTGGAAACCGGTAATGTATACGGGCGGGACGAAATCGTTATACCGGAGACTGTCGGGATGAAAGCTGATAAAACCATTGATCCCACCGAAATACATCTGCCCGTCCACCGCCATGAAGCGCGAATTGTCACGGAATTCATTGCCGGGTAACCCGTCCGCGATTCCGAAATTCCGGAAGGTTTTGGTCTTCGGATTAAATTTCGATATTCCCTTGTTTGTACCCAGCCAGAGATTCTCATTACGATCTTGCAGAATAGCAAAAACCACACTGCTGGCTAGCCCATCCTTCTCATTGTAGGACTGGAATGCCTGCTTTTTCTTGTCAAAATAACAAAGCCCGCCTCCCACTGTTCCAATCCATAAATTCCCACTCTCTGCTTCCATGATCGTTTGTACTTTGTTATGGGAAATGCTGCCGGCGTCTTCGGGATTATTGCGATAATGCCGAAAACCGCTGCGATCAGGCAGCAGCAGATCGAGGCCGTTGAATGTGCCTACCCAGATATTTCCTTTTTTGTCCTGAAAAACACTAGTGACAATATCGCCGCTGAGGCTTGCCGGATCAGCTGTGTTATGCCGGTAATGACTGTATCTTTTTGTCTTTACATCATAAAAATTGAGTCCTCCCTTCCAGGTCCCAATCCAAATATTGCCGTCGCGGTCGCGGGTCATGTTGTTGATGTCTGAAATCGACAGACTGTTCGGATTATTTTCTTCTGAAATATGGTGCTCTACCTGCCCGGTATTGACATTGAAAAAATCAAAGCCGCCATTATGGAAACCGAGGCCGAGTACATCTTTCGTCACCCAGATCACCGAGATCACATAGTCATTGGATATCGACTGTGGATCGCCTGGGCGGTGCCGGTAAAATGTAAAAGTCTTCGTTTTCCGGTTAAACCGGTTCAACCCACCGCCGTCGGTGCCGATCCAGATGTCGTTGCCCGTGCTATCGCCGCAGATCGCCAGCACAGTATTGTTACTCAAACTGTTAGGCGTGTTAGGTTTCTGGCGATAGGAGGCAAACTTAGGTCCAAATCTGGGAAGAAAATTAACCCCGCCAGCATATGTACCGATCCAGATGTTCTCCGCATTATCGCGATAGATCGCGTAAACCGAATTGTTATTCAACGAATAACGGTCGTCGGGGTCATTACGGATCGTTGTAAAGCGGCCAGTTGACGGGTCATACACACTAATGCCGCCGTTTTCGGTGCCTATCCAGATTTTTCCCGCTTTATCTTCCATCATTGAAAGAATATCGTTGTGTGCGACACTCCACTGGTTTGCAGGATCATGCAGAAACTGATGGACAATTGTTCCGGCGGGGTCGAGATGGGCAATTCCTCCACCATGCGTCCCCACCCAGAGATCGCCTTTCCGGTCAAAATTCAAGACCTTTATCCAGTCCGATTTTAGCCCGGCCGATGTACCGGCCCCATGAGTATATGCAGTATAATTCCCGGATTGCACGTCAAGCTTAAACAAGCCCTTTTCAGTGCCCACCCAAAGCACATAGTCTTTTCCCTCGGCAATACTCGTTATAAATTCGCTACCCACCCGGGCGTCCCTGCCCGGATAACGATAGAGCTGATAAGTGCCGCGATCACGATCAAACAGATAAAGTCCCTGATCGGTCCCAAGCCACATGCGGTTCCGGCTGTCGCGAAAAATGGTATTGATCGCCAGGCTCCTGCGTGGATGGGGATGGTGAATAAAAGTATCGGTGTCGCGATCGTAACGGTCGAGCCCGGTGGAGGTACCCACCCACATTTGCCCTTTTTCGTCGTCGAGAAGTGACAACACAAAACTATCGTTGATCGATTTCGGATTGGCGGGATCGTGCTTGTAATGGGTGTATTTGTATCCGTCAAACCGGTTGAGCCCGTCTTCTGTGGCGAACCACATAAAACCGCTGCTGTCTTTCAGGATTGCACTTACATGGCTTTGCGATAATCCCTGATCGGTGGTCAGCCTGCGAAACCTGAGCGCGACTTCCTGCGCATACATCGCTTGAAAGCATAAGAGGAGCAATAAAACTGCTCCCAGGCGAACAGCTTTCATGGGCACTTCATTCAGTGATAGATAGAAACGTTAGTTAAAAGTAGAAAAAATGTGCCCTAATGCAACATTAAAAGTGATTCCTACTCTTTGCCCTATACGAATATTAGCCATCTATGAAAAAAACTTTACTCAGCCTGCTAATTTGCGGAACTTCCTTAGCCAGTTTCGCTCAGACGTTCACTATAACCGGCCTCGTCAAAAACCAGCAAAATGAACCCGTCGGCTTTGCGGCAGTCTCTGTCAATCAATCCAAAGATTCTACACTTGTTAAGGCCGATGTGGCCGATGAGCAGGGCGCATTTAAAATCACCGGGGTCAGCGAAGGCAAATATTTTCTTCGTATTTCGGCCGTAGGTCAGCAATTACACAACTCCGCGACGTTCGATGTGTCTGGCCGGGATGTGAATCTGCCTGCGATCACAATGGCTCCGGAAGCCAAACAGTTGAATGAGGTGAAAGTAACCGGCACAAAGCCGTTGATCGAAGTCAAGAATGATCGAATGGTCTTCAATGTCGAGGCCAGCATCAATGCAACCGGTTCAAACGCGCTCGATCTGCTGCAAAGGTCGCCCGGCGTGCAGGTTGACAGGGACGAAAATATTCTGGTACGCGGCAAAACCGGTGTCCGCATTTACATCGACGGACGCCCGTCGCCGCTTGCTGGAAAAGACCTTGCATCGACGCTCAAAAGCATGAATTCGGCCGATATCGAAGCGATCGAAATCATTACGAACCCATCTGCCAAATTCGATGCGGCCGGCGACCTGGGCATTATCAATATTCGCCTGAAAAAGAACGCGAAGCTTGGTACCAATGGCAATATCAGCCTGGGCGGCATGTTTGGTATAACCCCAAAATACAACGCGTCCCTCAACCTAAACCACCGCGACAAGAAGGTCAACATCTTCGGCAACTACGGCTTCAACCAGGGCGCATGGCATAATACCACCTACGACGACCAAATCCTGAACAATGTAGCCTACAACAAATTATGGAAAGGGATCTGGCGCGATACCACCCACAGCGCCAAAATCGGGGCGGATTATTTTATTAATTCTAAAAACACCCTCGGTTTCAGCGCGAACGGACGCCTTAGCAACCACAACGGTGGCGGGGAAAGCGAGACATTCATTAGCAAACGCAACAATCTGACAGCCGATTCGCTGATCCTGTCGTCACGGACTTCGAACCCGGAGAAGAATAAGAACCTGAATGTGAATGTGAACTACCGCTATGCCGACACTACCGGTCACGAGCTGAACATCGACACAGACTACGGCATTTTCTCCTCACGCGGGATCAGTTACCAGCCCAATAAATACCAGTTCCAAACCACCAGCGACGAGCCGATCGAGCGGAATTATGTGACCAAAACGCCCGTCGATATCACGATCAAATCGTTTAAGGTTGATTACGAGCAGCCATTTAAAAAGGGAAAACTGGGTTATGGGGTTAAACTGTCGGATGTCAAATCGGATAACACATTCAATTTCTACAACGTATTGCAGAATACGGAGGTGATTGATACCAACCGAAGCAACCGGTTCAAATACCTCGAACGCGTTTATGCGGCTTATATCAATTACAATATTTCGCTTGGCAAAAAATGGGACGTTCAGGCTGGCCTGCGCGCCGAACGGACCAAATCACTCGGCGACCTGACCAGCTACAAGCACAACGACCTCGATAAAGTAGATACAACCTACCTCAGCTTCTTTCCGAGCGGTGCCATATCATTCCGCGCGTCTAAAAACCACACCTGGAATCTCAATTACAGCCGGCGCATCAACCGCCCAAGTTACCAGAACCTCAATCCGTTCGAATACCGCATCGACGAACTGGTGTATTCAAAAGGCAACCCGTTCCTGAAACCCGAATATGCGAATAGTTTCAAGCTATCACATGTTTACAAGGGAATACTGACAACATCGCTTGGATACCGCAGAACAAAATTCCCGGTCGTAGGGTTGCGCATTCCGTACGACAGTAGCCGCACCTACTTTATCACCCAAAACCTCGATTATTCGCAAGGGTTCAGCCTCGACGTCAGCATTACCAGGCCGATTACCAAATGGTGGGAGTTTAATTTCAACGTGAGCGCATACCACAACCTCTGGAAAGCCTCGCTCGATAATGGGATCGTCGTCAATAACCGCACAACCGCATTCAACCTGAACGGTCAGAACACATTCAAGCTCAAAAACAACTGGATGGTAGAGCTCTCGGGCTGGTACAACTCACCTTACCGCCGCATCGACTACAATTGGCAAATGGGTATGGTGGATGTAGGTGTGCAGAAGAAGTTCTGGAAGGAAAATGCCAGTTTGAAAATGACATTCAGCGACGTTTTCCATACCGCCCGTGGCGGTTACACCTCTGCATATGCGGGAATAGAAACGCGTTTACGCTTCCGATTTGAAGGACAAATGCTGCGTGTAAACTTCAACTACCGATTCGGAAGCAAGGAAATAAAAGCGGCGCGTAACCGCAGGTCAGGGTCGGAAGATGAATTGAACCGCATCAAAGGTTAGGGATTTTCCACAGATTAATTAATATTAATTCTACTTGTGCTTAATGAAAATGCGTATATTATATTTGCAGGAACGAAACCCTGCACATCTTGCCTCTTAAAGATTCACTCTACCGAACTTGGATTAAGCTATCCGGTGACCCGTCAGTCTTTCCCCTGAACGCCCGGATATTCCACTCGGTATGCCTGATCTCAATTTTCGCACTGATTTATAATATCCCATTTAACTACGCGATAGGATTGCCCAAAGTTGCATTGGTCAGCCTTGTCGTGTTGCTCATCGCGGCGGGATTCTACTATGCGTCGAGGTTTAAACACATGGTGAACGTCAGCACATTGCTTTGCAACGTGGTTGGTCTCTCACTGTTTACTGTCAATTATTTCCTGAACGCCGGCATGCGCGGGCCTACCGACCTCTTTTTCCTGCTATTCCTGCTTCTCAGCATTGCGATCAGTCCCGCAGATCAGTATAAGGTCTGGATTCCCGTCAACGTCACGATCCTGATCATTCTAAACCTTGTCGAGTTCTACTACCCACACCTGGTGCCCGACACCTACACCACCCGCTCCAACCGTTTTGTCGACCATATGTCCGCCTATGTGGTGGTCGCCACGATCACGTATTTCTGCATTCATTACATCCGGGGCAGTTACGAGCGCGAAAAAGAATTGACACTTGAAAATTCAAAGGCGATCGAACTGCAGAACTGGCAGATCGTGCGGCAGAATGAGGAACTTGAAAAGCTGAATGCGGAGAAAAATAAATTGATGTCCATCGTTGCGCACGACCTGCGGTCGCCCCTGGCCAGCATCCAGAACTTCCTGGAACTACTCACCCAGCACGAGCTCGATGAAGAACAAAAGCTTGACATCGAGAACGACCTGCTCAACTCTACCAAGAACACCATGGCCATGTTGTCGAAGCTGCTCGACTGGTCGAAATCCCAATTGCACGGTGTTCTGGCGCATATGGAACAACTGAACGTACATGCGCTTTTTGAGCCAACACTGACCCTCGAACGCAATATTGCCGCCCGCAAAAATATCAGTCTGGCTTACTATTTCGATCCGTCGGCAACCATCTATGCCGACAGCGACATGATGCAGCTCATCCTGCGGAACATCATCGGTAATGCGATCAAATTCACGCACATGGGAGGGCACATTACGGTAAAAGCCGAGGTACAAGGCAACAATTGCCTCATTACCGTAAAAGACGACGGCATTGGAATGTCCCCGGAAAAGCAGCAATCCATCTTTTCACTGAATGTGGAATCTACCTTCGGGACCGACAATGAGAAAGGTGTTGGTCTGGGCCTGATGCTCTGTATGGAGTTCATCAAGGCCCAGAATGGCAAGATTTGGTTGGAAAGCACACCCGATCAGGGTAGTTGCTTCTACATTTCGGTGCCGATGTTCGACAAGAACAAAGCCCGGCAGCGCAACCTGCTCTGATTACGCGCAACCTGGCACATCGGCGAGATGGTAAAAGATCTGCAAGCCGCGCTCCTTCCCTATCCGTACATCTTCGTCGGCACCTTTGGATTCGCCTTCCAGCCGGAGGATTGCATCACATTTATGCAAAAGGCGCTCGGCCACCGGGTACAGAATTTCCTCATAAGGCCCATCACCAGGCACTTTAGATCCCGCAAGTTTCAATAGTGGCAATGCTACCCACTCCCCGATTACCGGCAAATGCCCTGCACGAAAGAGTTGCAACGTTACTGATTCAAGGTAATCAAGGTTTTTCTGCATTAAGGCGGGGTCGTCATTGGTTCCCGATCGGTAGGGACCGGCCACCAGGATCATTAAGTTGCTCATGGCTAATTGAATTAAGTGATTGTTTTTATTTAAAATGATCAGATATGCTACTTTTGGCGAGCATTGAACCAATCATGGCTAATAGATTTGATTAATTTTAATCAGTATTGATTATTTTTGATCAAAATTAATCATTTAAGATGAACTTCCAAGAAAGAAAGAAGAAAATATTGGCCGCATTGGATCAGGCCGAGAGCCTGAGCGTATTCGAACTGGCAGAAATACTGGTGGCATCTCCGGCCACGATCCGCCGCGACCTGGGTGACATTGCCGAGGAGGGGCTCCTCCTGCGCACACATGGAGGCGCTATGAAAATGGAGAATCAGGTATTAACCGGGTTTCAGGAAAAGTCGGGGGTGAATAATTCCACCAAAGAACGTATCGCAGAAAATGCCGCCTCCTGCGTGCAGGATGGCGACATCATTTTTCTTGACTGCGGCAGCACCGTTTTCCAAATGTGCCGGTTCCTTAAAAAGAAAAGTATTCGCGTCATTACTAACTCCTTGCCCATTCTGGCTGAGCTGATCGACGTACCGTCGATCCAGATCAACCTCATCGGCGGAGAGCTAAACAAGGCCCGGAAGGCCATCCACGGAGAAAAGGCTGTGCAGCACATCAATGGCTATCATGCGCATAAAGCATTCATCGGCGTGGACGGGCTATCCGCTGAAAACGGGCTTACCGCACACAGCGAGCACGAATCGACCATTACAACGGCATTTATCCGCAACGCCGGCCAGGTAATGCTGCTTTGCGATGCTTCCAAGATCGGCAAGGATAGTTATGTGAAGTTCGCGGAGCTTTCGGCGATCCATACCCTCATCACCGATTCCGACTCTGAAAAGGTCGATGCATTGCGACAACAAGGTGTAAATGTGGAGGTTGCGGAATAATTAAACCAGCACCGCGCCGCCGTCGGTGACCAGGATCTGGCCCGTGCTAAACGGCTGTTTCATCAGGTATATATAAGCCTGCGCCACCTGTTCGGCTTCTCCTACATGGCGTACCGGCAATGCATTGGCCACATTTTCATAAAATGCATCACGCTCAGTGTCTCCCATCCCCGACCACAAGTTGGTACGGATAATGCCCGGCGAAACGAGGTTCACCCGCAAGGGTGCCAGTTCGACAGCCATGGCACGGGTAAATCCTTCCATGGCCGCGCAGATGCTTGCACCTATCGCCCAGCCTGCATTCGGACGCGGGCTTGCGATCCCGCCTGTAAGTACGAACGAGCCGCCCGCGTTCATGCGCGGGGCCGCGTATTTCACCGCTGCAAAAGCACCCCAGTAACGCAGATTGAAAAATTCACGGGCCGTTCCGATTTCCGTTTCCGAGATATTCCCCAGCAGCAGATTTTCTCCCGCCGTAAAAACCAGATGATCCAGCGTGCTTATTTCCTCAAAAAGCCGTTTCACGGATGCTTCGTCCGACAAGTCGGCCTGCATTCCAAGGCCTGTGCCGGGTAATTCCGCCACCGCACGCTGCACCCGCGCCGCATTGCTCGACACAATGATCACCTGCGCGCCTTCCGCCGCCGCCGCTTGGGCCACAGCCAAACCTATTCCCGAACTTCCGCCCAGGATCACTACTTTTTTACCTTCTAGTGAGAAATTCAAATTATCCATTGTTTTAAATGTTTTGACAATACAAATTTCCCCTGTCGGGCAGCCAAAGCACTTAACAAATGGTAAAAACGGGTTTAGCGCAGATTCCGCCGGATCCGGCTCAGCGATTGCGGCGTAATGCCAAGGTAGGAAGCGATATCAGAAAGCGGCACCCGCGTGGCAATATCCGACTGCCGTATCAGAAACTGCTGGTAACGCATAGCCGAGTCTTGCCCAAGATACGCATTCCGGACCTGTATCTTTTCGAGCAATGTCTGGTGGTTGATCATGTCGATCATCGCTTTCAGATAGGGAACACGGGTGTAAAGTGTGAACAGCTCAGCCCTTGTAATGCTTAAAACCTGCACAGGGCAAGCCGCACAGATGCTTTCGTGGGCCATCATATGGTTGTTAAAACTGTTCAGGATCGTGCAAAACTGATTTTCCTTTAAGAAGTAGTGCGTTATTTCGTTGCCTTTTTCATTGGTAACCATGATACGCAGCACGCCATTCAGCACAAAGAACATTTCCTGGCAAACTTTCCCGCCTTTGAACAGTACATCGCCTTCCCGGAAGTCCCGTATTTTGAATGCATTCAGGATAAGTGCCTGATCGGCCGGCGGGATGGCTTTGGTAAGTTGAAGAAAAGAAATAAATCGGTGAGGCACGGATATCTGCATTAGAATTGTATTCAAATATAATAACCTCTATCAACAAAAAATACCCTGCGCTTTTGAAGACGCAGGGCATGGTATAGTCGGTTTAGTCGTCAGTAACCTTCGTTCTGGTACATTTTCTCCGGGTTCAGTTTGTTTTCGTCAAACGGAATCGGATAATACCGGTCTTTTTTACCAAAGTTGCTGAGCTTTGCGATGCCGAAATTTTCCTGCTTTTTGCTTTTGAAATAAGCCACCAGCTCATCGGTCGTGAAGAAACGCAGCAGGTCAAACCAGCGGTGGTTTTCGAATGCCAGCTCCACACGGCGCTCGTGCAGAATAGCGAGTTTCAATGTAGGATAATTCGCCGCATAGGCCGCGTTGGCTTTGGAAACTGCATAGGTCGGCAAGCCTGCACGTTCACGTACCTGATCCAGAAATGCGATAGCGGCTGGTTCGTCACCCAATTGCATATTCACCTCCGCAAGCATCAATATCACGTCGGCGTAGCGGAGCAAGATCCAGTCGTTGCCTCCATAGCCATTGGTACTCGCTGCCGAGCTGGCGTCGCGGTATTTGGTGATAAAATAATCCTTTACGATCGGATCGTTGGCGTACTTGATCGAGAAGTCCTTTCTCCCATCGCCCGCTTCGTAATCCTGCACAAGGTCCGGCGTGACATTACCACCAGAGCCCGAAGATGCGAACAAAGAGTTGATCGTTTCGCCTTTCGCCTGGTTATTACGCGCGATCGACGATGAGAAGGTAATATCGCCCTGCTTGTTCACGATCTGGAAAATGATCTCGGCGTTGGTCGATTTTTTAGCCACATCAAACACATCGGCGTAAGGGATTTCCTTCAATGCGCCAAAAGAACGCAAATTATAGGAAGCCATCAGGTATTTTTTAGCTTCGTTCAGGTTGGCCGTGCGGTTGGCTGCGTCGAGCGTGCTTGCCATGGTCAGGTACACCTGGCCCAGCAATGCGTTGGCAGCACTTTTGGTAGCCTTGCCTTTGGTATTGGCTGTCTGACTATCCGGCAATGTCGAGCCTACGGCATCTTTCAAATCCTGCACGATCTGATTGTAAACCACATCCTGTTTTTCACGGAAAGTAGCCGCATTCACTTCGTCGGTGCTGAGGAGTTCTTTGGTTACCAAAGGCACATCGCCCCATTTACGCACGAGGTGGAAGTAAGTCAATGCACGCACAAACTTCGCTTCGGCCTTGTATTGCTCTTTCAGGTTGTTATCCGCAAATGTGACGCGTTCGATGCCCGAAAGCACCTGGTTACAGCGCGTCACCATCTGGAACAGCGTCAGCCAGTGCGATTTCAGGTAAGTATTGCTGGGCAGCAACGAAAAGTCGTTGAACTGGAAAGGCTCGCCGGCATTCGACTGGTTGTCGTTACGACCGGTATTGTCCGAACGTTCTTCGCTGTACAACCCGCTATTCTCACCGATACCGGTACCGTCGCGCAGCGAGTTGTAAATTCCGTTTACAGCCAGCGCCACGTCATCCGGCGTGCGGTAAAAGGTCGGAGCAGACACCGCATTGGGGTTTTCCTGATCCAGGAAATGATTGGAACAACCTGCGAAGGCCACCAGTCCGAACGCGGAAAATAAGGTATTGAATATGTATTTGCGCTTGATCATCTCTCTCTACTGCTTAAAATGTAATACGGGCACCGATGTTGTAGGCACGTGCGAGCGGATATTTTCCGTAATCGACACCCGGCGTCAGGTTAGCACCGTTGTTGTAATCCACCTCGGGGTTATAACCCAAGTATTTGGTCAAAGTAAAGGCATTGTCCACGCCCACATACAGGCGCAATGCGCTGATGGCATTGTTGGTCAGGCTGCCAATGCTGGCCATGTTGTAGCCCAATGTCAGGTTGGTACATCTCAGGAATGAGCCGTCCTGCAAATAGAAGGTCGACAAACGTGTGCTGTTGCTTTGCGTACCTCCACGTGAGGCGCGATACACTTTACCATCACCCGGTTGCGATTCCGAACGGTAGCGATTGGCCACTTTTTTGTACTGGTTACCCGAGCCTTCCATATTGTAGACGTAGTAATCCTGGCCGTCGAGCACCTTATTACCGTAAGTTCCGTTGAACGAAGAGCTGAAATCGAAGTTTTTATAATTCGCGGTAATGGCAAAGCCGTATGTGAATTTTGCATGCGGCGAACCGATGACACGCTTGTCGGCATCGTTCACCACGCCGTCATTATTGACATCTTCGAAATACAGGTCGCCAGGACGAAGCGGGTTGGTGGAAGCTGTCGAGCGCGCAGGACCTTTTAGCTGATAACCGGCCGGGTACGATTGTGTCGAAGAGTTGAAGGCTGCTGCATCAGCCGCCAGGTTTTCCATATCCGACTCACGCACCATGCCTTTCACCTTAAAACCATAAAACATACCGATCGGCTGGCCTTCCTGCGTAATATGCGTCAGGTACGAACGCTCGGCCCCATTGGTGATGATCGTGCTCGCGCCACCCATATCGAGTACTTTGTTACGGTTCACGGAGATATTACCGCTCACATTCAGGTCAAAATCCTGTGTCGAGATCACGCGGGCATCCAATTGCAAGTCGATTCCTTTGTTCTGCACCTTCGAGTTTCTCAGGTTGGTCAGGATCGTCGAAGCGCCTGAGATGGCCGACAATGGCTGGTTGAACAACAGGTTGAAAGAACGGCTGATATAATAGTTCGCCATGATCGACAGACGGTCATTGAACAGGCCAAGGTCAGCACCGAAGTTGTACTGCGAAGTCGATTCCCAACCCAGGTTCAGGTCTTTGATACCCGTCGCCCACATTGCCGTATTTACCGAACCATTTCCGTAAACCACCCCGCCCGGCGTTGCCATCGTTTGGAGGAAGTTGTAATTACCAATGTTATTGTTACCGCTCAATCCCCAGCTCGCGCGGAGTTTCATTGTCGATTTGTCGCCCAAAGCATCCTTATAGAATTGCTCGTTCGAAATGTTCCAGCCGGCAGAAACCGACGGGAAATTACCCCAGCGGTTGTTCGGCCCAAAGCGCGACGAACCATCGGTGCGGAAAGTGGCCGTCAGGTAATACTTGCCGTCATAGTTATACGCGGCGCGTGCCAGGTAAGAAAGCAAAGTCCAGTTCACCTTGCCGGTCTGATCGGTTCCGGTATTCAGCGCGAAAAGGGTTGCATCTGCTCCTTTTCCGGTAATTTCCTCAATGCGATCGTTAGAGAACCCGCGTGCGGTTACCGAAATTATGTCACGGTTATTTTCCTGGGCCGTATAACCGATCAATCCGTCGATGCTATGCTTGCCAAGCTGTTTTTTGTAGTTCAATGTAAATTCAGCAAGCTTGTCCATCTGGGTCGTGCTTTGGGCCACCGCGTTTGCTGCTGCGATCGCCTGCGGTGATCCCGGAGGATTGGCACCGCTACTCAGACTTGTCGGAGCATAGAACTCGTATTTCTCATTATAAGTCTGCAAACCCAGGTTGACTTTAAAATTAAGATCCGGAATGATCTCATAGGTTGCGAAACCGTTGAATGTACCACGCTGGCCCTTGCGGTTAATATGCGTTTCGGTCGCCAATGCCACCGGGTTTTCAATGGATTGATAACCGTAAGCCGAGCTCAGTGCAGCTGCTTCGTTTTTGGCAAGGCTTCCATCCTCATTGTAAGCCTTGAAAATCGGCATGTAAATTAACGCTCCGAGAATGGGGCCTTTATCGAAACGACCTTCCTGCACTTCGCGGTTGGTGTTGTAGGTAAATGCGAGGTTGGCACCCACTTTCAGCTTCTTGTTGATATCGGCATCCAGGTTGGTACGGAAATTCGTACGCTGCTGGCCGGTGCTCAGGATAATCCCCTGTTGGTTGAGCTGCCCACCGCTGATTGCATAGCGCAAGCCATTCTTGCCACCTGAAAACGAGACGTTATGACGATGCACAGGTGCATTGCGGTAAAGCTCATCCTGCCAGTCGGTATTGTATTTGGGGGTGATCAGTTGCTGATTGGCAAAGTCGTACAGATCCGTTGGAATACTGACAGAACCTGCATTACCCACGTTTTTGATACGGGTAGCATTGTCGTCGGAATACATGCCGTCGCTCCATGTTTTACCGGCATTTACCATCAGGTCGCGGTAGCTGGCATTCCGGCCATCGATCACCAATTGACCGAATTCTGAGGCATTCAACAGACCTACCTTTTTGCTCAATTGATGTATGCCAAATTGGTATTCGTATTCCAGTCTTCCTTTTCCTTCCTTACCTCTTTTTGTGGTGATCAAAACAACACCACCAGCCGCACGTGAACCATAAATAGCCGCCGAAGCCGCGTCTTTGAGGATGTCAATCGACTCAATGTCATTCGGGTTGATAAAAACATCGTTACCAGCCGGGTAACCGTCGACCACATACAAAGGATCGGAACTTGCGTTCACGGAGCCTACGCCACGTACACGTATCTTCGTGCCCACGTAAGGCGCGCCGCTGACCTGCGAGATCTGCACCCCGGCCACTTTACCTACCAATGCCTGACCGATCGTCGGCGTCGTCAGGTTCAGTTCTTTTGCCTTCACGCTGGAAATTGCGCCGGTAAGGTCGCTTTTGCGCATGGTCGAATAACCTACCGCCACAAACTCGTTGAGCATCATGGCGTCCTGTTTCAAAGTAATGGCCAATGGCGCATTACCTGAAACCACTACTTCCTGGGCAATAAACCCTACAAAAGAAAACACAAGCGTTGAACCCGATGCAGTTTCCAGCGAGAAACTGCCCGCGGCATCGGTAACTGTACCTTTGTTGGTTCCTTTTTCTAAAACCGTCACACCCAGCAACGGTTGTCCGGTTTCGTCCACCACTTTACCCGTCACATTTAATACGCGCGTCGGCCTCTCCATCATCATCCGGCCTTTTTTACCGGAAGCCACTGCATGCCTGCCCGGACTAAAAACCAGGATCCCTGTCAAAACCAACGGAACAATTGGCAGTATCAGTTTCTTCATAATAATTTTAAAAAATTTAACAAAAACAAGAAAACACGTTACAAATCACTTTAACAGCCCTACGCTTCGTGCTCAAAAATCGAGCGTAAAGGTATTTTTTGACTATTAAGTGAATAGAACGTGTTTATTATGAAAATGTAAAATTTTAAAGAAACGGAAGTAACCGACTACCAGCTCACATGTACTTGATGAACGTTACTTTTACGCGAAGAAGTCACGGCTATCCCCTTGGATGCCGAACCGGTGAATGTGAAACCTTCGAGTTCATCGGCCTTGTCGATATCCACCGAACTCAGCACGACCTGCTCTCCCTTTTCCAGTGATTTTTTCAAATCGACAAACGTAAAGCGCCACCTGCGCCCCTCGATCTGGTTTTGGATTAATACTAAAATACCCTTCTCCGGCACCCAATGCAGGTTCTGTACCCAAGGCCCGCAACTAAACTTCTTTACCAGCACGCCAGGAGCGCTCGTTTTATCTACTTTTTGCAAAACCGCGGGGTCATACAAACGCACCTCATTGCGCTTGTCGCCGTAATCGGCTGTGGCTACATACCATTTGCCATTATATTCAACATATTCCGGACGCGTCCCCTGAATGCAGGCATCATCCTCGATCGTCCGGATCAGGTGGCCATCGAGATTGCCGGCTTTGAGCATCCCCTTCCAATCCACCTCGTAAATCTCCGCTTTCCATAACGTCCCTTCCGTATTGAGGCGAATGCTGTTACCCACAAAAACCGGCAACTTTCCGTGGCGCGCAATGCCCGTCGGATGGTTGATCACATCCTTGCCTGCAACAGTCAGCTTCACTTCCTTGCCTGTGTAATGCAATGAGTCGGCCTCTGGGTGGTATTCTCGAATCATACCCACCTCCCGGTCACCGTAGAGGTAAACCTTGCCATCCATAAAAGACGCACCCTGGCAGGCGCCCAACGAATCGATCGTGCGGGACGAAACCAGCGATACATCCGGCTTGCCGGGAACGATGAATGCGGGAATTGCTGCGACAGCCAGTAATTTCAATAATCTCATAATCAATTTACTATTAATAAAAAAGAGTGCAGAGCGAAGCCCTGCACCCGTACAAAAAATGTTAACTACTTACCAAAGAGGTTGTTTCAGTTTCACGAAGTAAATGGTATTGCGGTCGACGAGACCGGTGCCTTGCAGGATCTTCTGGGTGTAGATACCGCCGCTTCCCACTACGCCAAAGTCATCATCGTTCGAAATCGCAATGGTGGTTGAGTTAATGATCGCAATACCTTCGGCCTTGTCATGTGGGTAAAGGGTCGGGATATCGGTCATCAGGTCAGCAACGAGCGTCTTTGTTACCGGCTTGATACCATTAGCAGTCAGGTTCGCCGCCGTTTTCAGCTGCTCCACGGTAAGGCCACCAAACAGTTTGCCATTCACGCCGTTGGCTGGATCGGTAATGTCAGTAGCATTTCCGATATCCACCTTGTACACCTTTTTGATCACCGTTGCCCGGTTCGCGTCGGTGGCATATTCACCATCGCGTTCGAGGACAAGGAAGGTTGTATTGTCAACCGCAACGATTTCGCTGTTAGCCTGCAAATTAGCGCGGTCGATGAGATACACATATTCTTTGCTAACGCCGGTAACAATGTCAAAAACAAGGATACGCGTCACCAATGAGCCCGAAATATCTGCGGCGGAGGGGTTGTACAGCGGGAATTGCATGATGCCCACCAGCGTTTTACCATCTGGCGTGATCGTAAGGCCCTCCATTCCACGGTTAGGACGTCTTTTGGCAAAAACCAGCGGAATTCTGCGGTTTCCGAAACCGTTACCGAATGGATTGATACGTTCAAGCGTATTTCCATCTTTGTCGAAATGCACAAGATGCGGGCCGTACTCGTCGCTCACCCAGAATGTGCCATCCTTGGCAAGCGCCATACCCTCGGAATCCAGGCCATCGATGTTGTTCGGTAATGTGTTGTTAAGCACATCCAGCGCCAGCTCGCCACTATAACCAAATCCCGGAGGATTAGGGAGGCCATTTAACTTTTCCCCTTTCTCGTTTTTCAGTTCAATGATTTTATCCAGAATCAGTTGGTCGCCTTGCAACCTGAACCTGCCGATTTGCGGAGCGAAGCTCGGATCGGCGAAGACTTTGGAATCCGCCACCTTGCCGTCGATATTGGAACCGCGGTCGGTCAGAAGGTAAAATGCCATGTGGTCGTTTGGATCCTGCACCAAAGCAGATCCGAAGCCGCCGTTGTAGACTTTCACATTACCGACTTCCGTGATGATCTTTGGGTTCTGGGCTTCGGCCCTGGCAGGATAACTATCGGAAGGCAGGCCATGGTCGGTACAGCTATTCAATACTGCCACGGCAGCCGCCGTAGAAATGAGGGAAAGTAAAAAGGGTTTCATCTATATCCAGATTAGTTTGCGTAAAACTACACTGGCCCATTTTACCTGAAAGTTAATTTACAAGCCCCGAAATCAACATATTGTTAAAAACCTTACTTCCTCCCCTTGCCCCGGAAACTGGGCGGCTGAATGTAGAATTCCACCGTTGCGGCAAGCCCGGAGGTACGTACCGGCACAGCGTCATGCACCATTTTATTGGAAAGATTTTTACGGTAGCCACCAAAGAGCTCTACCCCGCCGAAATTCCCGAACCGACGGTTGTAGGAAATCCCCATATCAACATCGATCCGGCGGCAGACGTCCGGCGTTCCTTCTGCAACACGGTTGAGATAATACGTCCGCGTAACTGCCTCGGCTTTGAAATATAGTAAGTCATTGGGCGAAAGATTATGCCGCCAGGCAATCTTTTTAGGTAGCATGATTTCCACCCCTTCCTTTTCAGATAAATTGTAGTTGAAGAGAAAAACGGGAAGGAAAGTCGATTTAAAGCTTCTGTTAAAGATAACGCCCGCCCCGATTTCCTTGTTGGGCGACAATCTTTTGAGATACGATGCCGAAACAGTGTAATTGAATGGGATTTCCTTCGCGGAAAGCATTGCGAAGTTGCCGGTTTTATTGATGTGAGAGGTTAAAAGCAGCCATGAAGTGCTATCAAGGCATACAAAAGAATTCATGTCCAGCCCGAAAGTGCGCAAGTTCCACCCTTCGAATTTTTTCGCCGGATTTTCACCTCTACCTTTAAATTCCAGCTGTTCCGTACGATAATTCGGGCCGAGTACAATACCTACATTCTTCTTGTGAAGCACTGGAATCCACGCCCGAACGAACATTTCTTCGTTGGTAAAAGTCTTGTTATCGCCATTGGCAAAACGATATACCTTCCCGGGTGCATGGGTGGTTTTGAAGGTGATCCACTTCGAGGGAGCGGAACCGGGCAAGCCCGGCTTTTGGGCACAGCAAAACGTGCTTATGCCCAACAAGGATAAGAAAATTGCAAACGCTTCCGGCTTCCGAAATTGCATACTTTGCCTATAAATGATTAAAATCGTTCTAACCGCAATAACACTTGTAATGACGGCGTAACGCAGCACCGCACAAATTAAGTTCCGGACCAATAATCGGGTAAGAGAACGATGGAGGGTTATACGTCGGCCATTATGGATTAATAAACGATATAGATTGCTGTTTCGGATAACATTCTCCATATTTTTTTAAGTAAACATCGAAATGCTCCTGCTCATAAAAAAGAAAGAGTGCCAATCTGCACCGGAAAAGGGATTATTTGAAATCTATAATGAATGTTTTGAATCCATTAATTTTGATGAAAAGCAGGTTGTTACTTTTGTATCACTTTAAACCCCTTATTCGGATATGATACAAGCAAAAGCTTACGCAGCCCAGACACCCGAGACGGATCTCGCACCGTGGGACTTTGAAAGAAGGGAGGTCGGCCCGCACGATGTCCAGATCGAAATTCACTATTGCGGCGTTTGCCACTCCGATCTGCATCAGATCAAAGACGAATGGTTTCCCGGCGTTTTTCCGATGGTACCCGGACATGAAATTGTAGGGAAAGTGGTGCAGACTGGTGCGCATGTAAAGAAATTTAAAGCTGGCGACCTGGCCGGTGTCGGCTGCATGGTGGACTCCTGTCAGGAATGCGAGAACTGTAAGGACGGGCTGGAACAATATTGCCTCGACGGTAACACCCAAACCTACAACAACCTCGACCGTAGCGGCGTACCGACGTATGGCGGCTATTCCAATACGATCGTTGTGCGTGAGGAATTTGTATTGAGTGTTTCCGACAAATTGTCGCTGGCAGCAACCGCACCATTACTTTGCGCAGGAATCACAACCTACTCGCCACTCCGCCATTGGAAAGTGGGTAAAGGCCATAAACTCGCTGTTCTCGGCCTCGGTGGCCTTGGGCACATGGGTGTAAAATTCGGCGTTGCATTTGGCGCAGACGTAACTGTTTTAAGCACTTCCGCTTCTAAGGAACAAGCCGCGAAAGACCTTGGCGCCCACCATTTTGTGGTTACCTCCGATCCTGAGCAGGTTGATGCCGTGAAAGGCAGCTTCGATTTCATTCTTGATACCGTCTCAGCCGTGCATGATATGGATCTATACCTTTCGCTGCTCCGCACCAACGGGACGCTCATCAATGTCGGTGTTCCTACCGAGCCCTATTCTGTGAGACCATTCTCGTTGTTGACAGGGCGTAAAAGCATGGCTGGCTCCGGCATCGGCGGTATTGCTGAAACTCAGGAAATGCTGGACTTCTGTGCGGAACACAACATCGTTTCCGATATTGAGCTGATCGATATCAAAGACATTTCCCAATCATACGAGCGGATGCTGAAAGGCGACGTGCGGTACCGGTTTGTGATTGATATGGCGACTTTGTGATTCGTTTTGCCCCGGTGCCGGTAACTGGTGCCGGGGTTATTTGATTGATTCAGGATTCAAAAAAATGTAGACTATCCATTCACGCTTCCATCACATTTCAACCACCGATGATCCTTCGGTAAACTAAGTTTCAGTAAATAAGCAATATTTCGTCTTCACCGATATATAGTCGGCAAAATACTTAGCAGATTTGCCATAGAATTACCGCGAAGTATACGGTCCGTGCACAGCCTTGATTGTCAACCTCTCGTCACTGTCATCCAGCACCAAAACCTGATACGTCTCTCCACCTTTGGCAACCCGTATCACCACGTGACCACTGTCACTTTTCAACCGGTTCAGCATCTCCCCGATAACCAGCTTGTTCGCTTCCAGCATTCCAGTAGCGAATACGTCGCGGTCGCCCTGGTAAATGCGCTGCGAATAAATGCGATCGAGGACGTCTTGACCGGGATGATCCGATGACCAGACGGGAATTACCAACACACGTGGGCGCAATGCGCCGAGAAGGAAGTCATTCTGAGAGTCGCGGTTACCGTGATGGTCGAGAATATGGACGTCCACCGGACCAACAGCCTTTGCAACCGGCGTTTCCACATCGTGCCAGAGCGGAACACCCGGTTGTAGTACGCCAGGTGTATCGCCGCCCGTGAAGTAGTCGAATTTGCCATAGCTGATCCTGGTGGCAATGCTGCACATGTTCTCGCTCGGATATTGTTCCGGTTTCAGATCTTTGAGCTCCGGAAAATGCCTGCGGGTAATGCCGCTCACACCGGTCCAGATTTCACCATTGGCCGAAATATTGCGGATTTCAAAGAGGTTCTTATATTTCTGCGGATCGTGCAGCAACACGATCTGATCATGACGACCCGGAACGCTTGTCTCTACACGTAACCCTTTGTTCTTAACCTGCCAGTCGAGAAAGCGACGGTAGTTCAGCATCATGCTGTCTTTCGAAGGCCTCGGGTAAGCATAATCAGGCCAGCCACGGTCGATGATTTTTTTCACCGGGACAAATTCGGCAACTTCCGTAATACCCGCGAGTACATACTTGCCTTGCTCCGATTTCCTGGAAATCGAGGTCGGGGTGCCCATGTGGTCGTCGTGAAAATGCGTGATAAGCGCATAATCCACAACCGCCTTACTGGCTACTTTGTGGATATACCGTGCGATCCACTCGCCGGGCTGCCTATCCGCATTGGGCCTGGCACTCGTATTACGTGCGCTTTTCGTACGCTCCTCCGTGGGGTCGAGCGCGCCGGCGTCGACGAGCATCGTGGTACCATCGGGTAGGATCAGGAATGTAGCATTACCCATTCCGGTACTGATGTGGTGAATATCCATTCCACCTTCCTGCCAGGCGGGAAGCGGTTGGCCTACCACCTGCGCATTGGAGTAAGTCGCGTTCATGCCCAGGCAAAGTGCGAGCAGGCTTGCTTTCATGATAGTGGTGTATTTCATAATCGAAAAGGGTTTAATGCTGGATTTCCAATGCATGTAATTTATCAAATTCCCGGATTGTCTTTCTGATTTGCTTTCTGTGCACACCACTGTACTGGATCTGCAAACGCCTCGCCTTTTCCGGGTCCAGGCTTTTCAGCTTCCAGTATTTAGGGTGCGTCGGCCCGATGGGCGGTCTGAAATCCTCATCTTTCGGGTCCTTCATCAAAACATCCACCTGGATGCTCACTTTGGAGAGGTCGTTGGCTAAAACGCCCTCTGCCATTACTTTCACGGCTCTTCCGGTTTCTAAAACAAATATTTTTTCGTACGTCATCTCACATCCTGTATCTTAATTCGGCGCCAAAGGTAAGGAGCCGAATCAAAACACAGAATGCTTTAACAATATCTTAATCTTAGTTGACGTCCCACCAGTTCTTTACCGCCTGGGTGTCGCCGCCTATTCTCTTGGCTGCCAGCTCGCTGTTGGTAGCGTTGCTGGCGCGGGTGTTGCTGGGGTATTTCAACCGTTTGGGCACGTCGGTAACATCGGGATCAAGGCTACCTGATGCCGGGGGAATGAACAACACGGTGCCGTCTGGCTTTTTGGGATCGAGCCGCAGCCGTTCGAGCCACGATTGCAGCCCCTGCATGTACATTGCAACCCACTTTTGCGTCCCGATCACATTCTTCCAGCTGCCCGCCTTATAGGGAACTGTTTTCAAATAGGCTTCGATCGCCTTCGCGTCCGTAACGCCCCATTGCGCCATCGATGCGGCAACAGCCTCATTGTACAGCGTTTCAGCCGTCGCATTACCCACATTCATACCACGAGCAGCCGCCTCGGCTTTGATGAACGCAATCTCGGCATAGGTAATCACATAACCCTTGGCCGAACCGCTGTAAGCAATCACACCCGGTTTAGAAAGCCCGATCATGGTCGGAGAATTGGCTTCTGTACCGTACACTTTGCCCACGTATTTGCCATTAGTATCGTCGGGACGGGCAAAAATGGGCAACCGCGGATCATTCACCGATTGCAGGTATTCCACCAGCGTCGAGGTCACAGCAAATTCCACCAGCGGGCGTTCCACATCATTGTAAGGAAAACGATTGGTTGCCGTAGCGACATTGTACGGAAAGTAAACATCCTGCGTAGTGCCCGTCAGCGTATTTTTGACGGCCTCCTCGATAATTGCCTTTGCCTCGGCGGGCTGCGCATCCGCCATCCGCATCGCGATCCGCAGCCGCAACGCATTCGCGATCCGGATCCACTGCTGCGTATCACCCTTAGCAATAATATCACCCCGGATAACCCCCGAAGATGTTCCGGAAAGTACATCAATCTGTGTTTTCAGAGAAGCCAGCAATGCGGCATACACATCTTTTCCCTGATCGAAAACCGGCTGCGGAATGTCCTCCCCCTGCAATGCCTGCGTATACGGAACATCAACGTACACGTCAGTGAGCACGTGAAAAATCCATGCTTTCAGGATTTCGGCGACGGCCAGTGTGTATTCGCTTTTTTCGGCGGGATGGCGGTCGTAATAGTTGCTGATTTCTTTCAGGTCCATCAAAGGGCCTGCATATAAGCCTGCCCAAAGACCATCATTGGTAAACAGGAAGCGTCCGTCGGAGGTTTTATCGGTCCCCATCCAGTACTGCGAAAGCTCCATGCCGATCCGACCGTTGAAATAGGTATCGTACATCAGGTCGCAGGCCCGCTTTTCGGCATTCGAGAGTAGGAACTCGGGCTGGGTTTCGCTCGACCGCGCCGGGTCGGTATTGAGCGAGTCGAAGTTGTCGCACGCTGTAAATGCCACTAGGAACGTCAGCAGTAATAATATTTTGCTTTTCATAGTATTCAATTTTAGAACCGGATCAGAAAGTGATATTCAGATTGACGCCATAACTACGCACCGGCGGCAGTGCACCGCCTTCGAAACCGATCTGGTTGCCGATGGAATTCGTAATGTTCGCCGGGTCGACGTTCGGCGCATTGCTTTTGATCAGCCAGAGGTTCCTTCCGGTGAGTGTCACGCGCAATGCCTGCATCCGGATCTTCTGCGCCCAGCTATCAGGCAGGTACCAGCCAAGCCGCACCTCTCGCAGATAAATGTAGCTGCCGTCGTACAGATTAGCTTTGCTGATCCGGTTACCACCATCGGCATTGAAATGCGTACGCGCCGGCACGGCGATATCGCTCGGCGAACCATCGGCCTTTACCCCGGGATTGACCACGCCATTTTCCCGAATACCGTTTTCGGCTGTCTCCTTAAACATGCCTGATTTGTTCCCGTACAAATTGGTGTAGGAAAAGAAATCACCGCCTTTCTGAAAGTCGACGAGTGCGGAAAGATAAAAATTCTTGTAACTCAGCGTGTTGGACAAACCACCAATATAATCCGGGTTGGCATCTCCGATGATGACCGGTGTAGCGGTCACATTGTATGTCCCATTGTCGGCAACCGTCTTGTTGCCTTTTGAATCGTATACATAATCTGTCCCCAGCATTGTGCCCAGCGACTTTCCTTTCTGCGCTACCATCGAGACCTTGTTCGTACGGCGCTCGGTACCGATAATGAACCGCTCTATTCCCTGGATATTGTCGCCGGTGCTGTTCAGGTCGACTACAGTATTTTTGTTTTTGGAGAAGTTAAGACCTACACGCCAGCTGAAATTAGTTGTCATCACGGGCGTAACCGAAAGAGTCAGCTCAATGCCCTTGTTCTGCACAGTACCGCCATTGACCACTTTGGTCGTAAACCCGCTTTCGGACGGAATCTGCACATTCCAGATCTGGTTTTTAGTCTTGCGGTCATAATAGGTAAAATTGGCTCCCAGCCTATCATTGAAGAACTTAAAATCGACACCACTTTCAATTTCAGAGGACAATTCCGGTTTCAAGCGGCTGTTGAAGAGCTTGTCGGATGTGCTTTGCAATGGATACGTATCGAATGGGGCGACGTAATCATAATAGCGCGAAACGGAGTACGGATCGGCGTCGTTCCCCACCCGTGCGTACGACAGGCGTGCCTTGCCCAGCGTGAGCCATTTGGCGCCAGTGATCAGATCGGAAAAAATAAATGACCCGGCAACCGAGGGGTAAAAGTAAGAGTAGTTGCCCGTCTGTTTCAAAGTCGAGGCCCAGTCGTTACGACCGGTAGCGGTGAGGTACAGAAACTTGTTATATCCTAATGTTACCGAACCAAAGAACGAATTGATCTGCTTGTTTCCATACGAATTAGAGACCGTAGCCGGCGTTGCCGAGTTTTGCAGCACATACACATTCGGATTTTGCAGCCCACCGTTGGTATTACCGGCATCGATGGTTGACTTGATCCTCAAAATATTCCCCCCTGCTACCGCTTCAAGCGTCAGCTTCGAATCGCCGAGTACCTTATTAACATTCAGTGTCGCCTGGTAGTTGTTTTCGTTGTTGATCACCGCCCGTCTGGCATAGGAACCTACAAAAAAACCTTTTGCAGACCGTACTTCGTCAAGGTGGTTCAGATAATCCGAGAAAACGCGCACGTCGGCAGAGAGCCAGTCGGTGAGCTTGTAGGTAAGCCCCGCATTTCCAAAGTAACGGTTGTTCTGGTCGGTATTGTAATTCTCATACTGGTTCCAGTAAGGATTTTGGGTAAATGCAGGTTTCTGTATGTTCCAGGCCGTTCGGTTCCACGATTGCTCGGTGCCGTCGGCGTATTTGTAGTTTCGCAGGTAAGTATCGTCGATCTGCCGCTGGCCGAACATCACATAGAATAGCATTGGATTATTCCCAAAGAAGCCTGTTCCAGGCCGACCTTTGGAATGGTCATTAATGTAGTTGATGCCGCCGCTAAATGTAAATTTCTCATTCAATTTATAAACCGTATTCAAACTGATAAAAAAGCGGCTGAGGCTACTTCCGGGATAAATGAAATTCTGTTTCGTCTGTCCAGCCGAAAAACGGATCGAGCCGTTATCGCCGCTACTGGCTACCGACAGGTTGTTGGAGAAAGTCACGCCCGTTTTGAAAAAATCCTTCGCATTATCTGGATGGGCGCTCCACGGGGCCGTTTTGCCAAAATTGGGATTATTCCTGTCCTGGTCCCACGACCAGTAATGGCGTACCAACTGGCCATCCATTTTCGGTCCCCACGATTCGTCTGTTCCGTAATCCGGAATGAGGTCATAACGGCCTTTGCCATCGTTATCGTCGTAGGTGCCACCGCCTGGAAGGAAGCCCGACGGATTCTGATCTACATACAACTTCGTAAAATTTGAACTACCGCCGCCACCGTAAAGGTTCTGAAACTTCGGCAGAAGCGAAACCTGGTCAGCCTGGATGTTCAGATCGTAATTCAGCGAAAGCTTACCCGAACCCTTACCGGTTTTGGTAGTAATATAAATCACGCCATTCTGCCCGCGACTGCCATAAAGCGCCGTCGCGGCAGCTCCTTTCAGTACTGAAATGTTTTCGACATCATTCGGGTTGATCAGTTGGGCCGGGTTACCGTAATCATAACCTCCGCCGCCTGTCCCCTGCCCGCCGGTCACGCCGTAGGAATTCAGGTTCATATTGGCCATGGGCACGCCGTCGACGATAAACAGCGCATTGTTGTTGCCGGAAATAGATTTCAAGCCCCTGATCGTCACACGCGACGAGCCGCCCATCGAGCCGCTATTCCCGCCGATCTGGACGCCGGCCAGTTTCCCCTGCAATGAATTGATATAATTAACCTCCCTCGCCTCCTGGATACCGCCGCCGTCGATCTGCTGCACAGCATAACCCACATTCCGCGTGCTGCGCTGAACACCCAGTGCCGTCACTACCACTTCGCCGAGGCTTTTTACATCCGCTTTGAGCTTGACAGTCACCTCCGTCGCGGCGGACGAAACATTCACGTCCTGCGTCACATGCCCGATCGATGAAACGGTGAGTACATGGCTGCCTGCGGGAAGCAATAGGCTGAAATTACCCTCAGCGTCGGTATTGGTGCCGTTGCTGGTACCCTTCACAAGCACACTTACACCGGGAATACCGGCGCTCGATTCATCCACCACTTTTCCCTTAATCCGCCTGTCCTGGCCCGCCGCCTGATTTACACAAAACAGCACGGCCAGCAAGACCGATAAACAACTTCGTATTGATTGCGCCATGTTTGTAGAATTTAAAGATTAAATATTCTTTAAAGGCGAAATCAAAATACGTTTACTACCGTTTACTTGAATTTAGGAATGGAAATCGATGGCTCACCGCTAAGCGTCGACGAATCGTAACCTGAGTCGGGTTATTCAGATACACCGGTTTCCCGTTTGTCCTGATGCCCCCGATGGGTGTTCCGTAAATGTGGCTTGGTTTAGCGCCAGGCTCCGCCGCTAGGCCAGTACTTCGTCGAGTATGGCCACCAGGTCTTCAAACCGCCCGGGCTTGGTAAAAAATTGGCCTGCGCCCAACTGTTTTACCTGCTCGATCGTTGCGGCATTCGAAGAAGTTGAGAGGATAACTATGGGAATTTTGCGAAGCTTCTCATCTTTTTTGATCTCCGCCAAAAACTGCTGCCCGTTCATGAGCGGCATATTGAGATCCAGAAAAATAAGGTCCGTTTCGAGTTCGCCTTTGGTAATTTGGTTAAAAGCTTTCCTTGCACTATCCAACACGGTGCATTGAACAGGTTTTCCGGTACATTCCAACGCGGTCAGGAAAATTTCCTGATCATCTTCATCATCATCGATGAGGAGGATATTTTGATAGAGCATTAACAGAGGGGTGTAAAAAATCCGGGCGCAAATTATACTAGAACGGTTCCTAAATCAAGTGAACCTTTACCAAGAAATTCGATTTTACGCTATATTTTGCAATTTCGAATCCAAAAAACAAACCACAGCAATATGTCTTTTCAGGGATACCTCAAAACCATTCTGGCCAAAACAGGCAAGGGCCCCGACGATTTCAGGAAGCTCGCCGAGGCCCAGGGCTTCACCACTGGGGGTCAATTAAAAGCGAGCACGAAGGCTGGCGATATTGTTCAGTGGTTAAAAACCGACTACGATCTGGGCCAGGGACACGCCATGGCTATTTATGCTCTGCTGAAAGGTATTAAGGACGAGAACAGCGATTAGAAACCCCCGGCAGTCCGGCTTGGCTAGCGGATGTCCTCGTAACGGCCCTGATTCAGATCGCCGGTTTCAAAACCTTTCTTGAACCAGTACATCCGCTGCTGCGAGGTGCCGTGGGTGAACGCATCGGGAACGACATGTCCCTGCGATTCTTTCTGCAGCTTGTCGTCGCCGATGGCATTGGCGGCCGTCAATGCGGCTTCCAGGTCACCCGGTTCAAGGATATTTTCCATTTGGTTGGCATGATTGGCCCATACCCCGGCCAGAAAGTCGGCCTGCAGTTCCAGCTTCACCGACAGTTTATTGTATTCGGCCTCGCTCAGCTTGCCACGTTGATCCTGAACCTGCTGCGAAATACCCATCAGGTTCTGTACATGATGCCCTACTTCATGTGCCACCACGTATGCGATGGCAAATTCGCCCGGCGCCTTGAAACGGTCTCGAAGCTCGTTGCAGAAGGAAAGGTCTATATACACTTTGTGATCCGCCGGGCAATAGAATGGCCCCATTGCGGATGAAGCACCTCCGCAGCCGCTCTGCGTAGCATCGGAGAACATCTGTAACACCGGCTTTTCGTACTCAGCGTCGTTTTGCGTATATATCTTCGTCCACACATCCTCCGTACTGCCCAGCACCGCCGATACGAATTCTGCCGTTTTATCGTCGGGGCGAGGTCCCGCCGGCCGGGTTTCGGCCTGTCCCGTTTGTGTGCCCTGTATATTGGAGAGGATCTCCTGCGGATCCTGCCCTGTCAGCAACCCGATCGCAACGACAATGATCACCCCAATTCCTCCGAGCGCAACCTTACCGCCACCGGACATTCCGCGACGGTCTTCGACGTTACTGCTTCTGCGTAAATCCTGCCAGCGCATGTTGATGTATTTTAGGTTAATGATAAAAGTTAATGCGGCAGCCCGTTCGAACCTGCCGCCTTCAAATATAGAAATAATGACAAGCATCAAACCAGGGCTGCGGTGATAATTTTACAACCGCATGCCGGGAGTACAAATAATGTAGAGGTGCTCTACATTTGTAAACACGGTAAAGGATTAATTCCATACAATAACTTTTAAAACCGTTAAATAAGTAATTCAGAAACATCGCTCAATAAATTCTTCGGCAAATCCATGATGTACTAAATTCAGGCAACTGAAGTTAATTAAAGTATCATCAGCCTATGCCTCTCACAACATCTTATTTCGCAGGATTTGATTATCACTCCACAGAAGTCTGCAAATTTCTACAGACGTACAGTACGTTCACACTCATGTTGACGAACGGAGCGATTATCCACCACCAGCCTGAACACGCACTGGATTTTCAGCGCTGGCTCAACCACCACAAGATCGAGGACATCCGCGTTTCCATCAGAAACAACGATTCGCCTTCCTGGCAGTAGTAAACCAGTAGCTGCCACCCCAATCTCTCACGTTCCTCTCATTTTATTGATTATCACCGAAATCCAGCCGCGCGCTCGGCTTTACCGCCTTTTTGCATTATTTTTAATTATATTTTCACCAGGGCGGGCTTTTCGGGTGGTATGAAACAAGTTAAAGTTTTTTTTCTGTGGGTGTTGGTTGCCGGGCATTTCTTTTCCTGTTCGCCCGAATTGCCAGAAGATGTGGAGGTTGCGATGAAGGAGCTCCCCGAGAAGCTCGATTATAACCAGCACGTCAAACCGGTGCTTTCCGACAAGTGTTTTGCATGCCACGGCCCCGACAAAGCGAAGCAAAAAGGTGGCCTGAGGCTGGACATGGCCGAATCCGCATTTCATAAGATTTCTAAAAACTCGGGCAGAACGGCGATCGATCCAGGTGACCTGGCCGACAGCGAATTTTTCCATCGTATAGTCTCCTCCGATCCCGATTTTGTAATGCCTACACCCGAGTCGCATCTGAGCCTGTCGGCCCGGGAAAAGGCGATTCTCATTAAATGGGTTGAGGATGGCGCTGAGTACAAGCCGCATTGGGCATTTGTAAAACCCGAAAAACCGGAAGTACCCGATACCCGACACGAAGAACTGGCTGTCAATGCGATCGACCATTTTGTATTTAAAAAACTTGAAGAAGAAAAGCTGCAACCTTCGGCACAAGCTGAAAAAGAAATTTTGCTGCGGCGCGTGTCCCTTGATCTCACCGGCCTACCCCCTACCCTGGCCGAAACCGATGCATTTTTAAAAGATAATTCAGCTAATGCCTACGAAAAGCAAGTCGACAGGCTGCTTGCATCGCCACATTACGGCGAGAAAATGGCGGTCGACTGGTTGGACCTGGCGCGTTTTGCGGACTCGCACGGCTACACCGTAGACAGGCTCAGGGATATGTCGCCCTACCGCGACTGGGTGATCAATGCATTCAACAAAAACATGCGCTACGACCAGTTCGTACACTGGCAGCTGGCGGGCGACCTGATGCCCAATCCGACCAAAGAAATGCGTATCGCGACCGCATTCAACCGCAATCATCAGCAAAATATGGAAGGCGGCGTGATCGAGGAAGAATTTCAGACCGAGTATGTCGTAGACCGCACCAACACTTTTGGAGATGCTTTTCTGGGCCTTTCCGTAGGCTGCGCCAAATGCCATGACCATAAGTATGATCCCGTTTCCCAAAAGAACTATTACGAGCTATACAGCTTTTTCAATAATGTAAAAGAGGCCGGACAGATATCCTGGGACGACGCCCTACCCACCCCGACAATGCTCCTTCCCACGCCCGCACAGGAACAAACATTACGTTTTATTCAAACGAAAATTAAAACCGAAGAAGAACAGCTTGCAGCCAGCCAGCGCAATGCGGAAGCTGGTTTTCACCAGTGGATGAGCAGAGGCGGCTACCGGAATCTGGCTACAGAACCGCTTCCGAAAACAGGCTTGCAGGCATTCTACAACTTCGAAAATAGCATGCTGCGCAATACGGTCAATCCGAAGGAAACGGGTGTCATGAAGCGCGAATCGGGCGGTCCGGGTGGTGATCCGGTATTTGCCGAAAAAGCAGGCGGCAAAGCTTTGGCACTAGATGGTGATGTATTTCTAGACCTGGGCCAGAACGGCGTTTTCCGTAAATCGGAGCCATTTAGCGTGGGGATCTGGGTAAATATTCCAAAAGAGCTGAAAGAGGGCGTCATCCTGCACAAAAGCCAGGCGGAACGGCTCTATAATTTCCGCGGCTATCATTTATACCTTAAAAACGATCACCTGGAACTCAATATGGCGCATACGGCACCGTCGGACGCGATCACGCGGACCAGCAAGCGGACGGTGCCAAAAGATCAATGGGTCCAATTGACTGTTACCTATGACGGTTCTTCCAAAGCTGCCGGCTTCAACTTGTACGTCAATGGACAACAGGCTGAAATGGAGACTACGATGGATCAGTTGACGAAGGATATTCTCTTCAAGTCGTCCGTGCAGCCCGGTTTACAGGTCGGTGCCTGGTGGCGGGGTTTTGGATTAAAGAATGCGAAAGTCGATGACATTGTGGTTTATAATCGTGAACTGACGCCATTTGAAACCGGTATTTTAGCTGGAAAATCATCCTGGTCAAATGTCGCTTCTAAAAACGGGGCTCAACTCTCATCTGCCGAAACGGCCGCATTGAAAAGCTACTATATTTCCGCCATTGATCCGTCGTCCGCAAAAGCACGGTATGCATTGCAAACAACGCGCACGCAACTGGCGGACTCGACCGAACATATTCGTGAGCTGATGGTCATGCAGGAAATGCCCAAACCAAAACAGGCACACGTGCTGATCCGTGGCAACTATGATGCGCTGGGCGAAAAAGTATTCCCATCGACACCCGCCTCCATCCTTGCATTTTCCAAAAATTTACCTAAAAACCGCTATGGATTGGCTCAATGGCTAACTCACCCCGACAACCCGCTCACAGCGCGCGTGGCGGCAAACCGCTTCTGGCAAAACTTTTTCGGCACCGGCCTTGTAAAAACAACCGAAGATTTTGGTAACCAGGGCGAGTTACCAACCCACCCGGAGCTTCTCGACTGGCTAGCTGTCACTTTCCGCGAATCCGGTTGGGATATCAAAAAACTGAACAAGGTGATCGTAATGTCGGCCACCTACCGGCAGGATTCCCGCACAAACCGCGACGTGCGTGAGCGCGATCCGGAGAACCGGCTGTATGCGCGTGGGCCAGCTAACCGGATGTCTGCCGAAATGATCCGCGATAATGCATTGCTAGCAAGTGGGTTAATGAATAAAAAAATCGGTGGCGTGAGTGTAAAACCCTACCAGCCAGAAGGATTGTGGTCGATTAACAATACCAATTACACGCCTGATTCGGGTATTGCGGTATATCGCCGGAGCCTTTATGTGATCGTAAAACGCTCGGTACCAAACCCGACGCTCTCGACATTCGACGCCACCTCACGCAGCTTTTGTGTGGTGCGCCGACAAAAAACAAATACACCATTGCAAGCCCTCGTGACGCTCAATGACCCGACATTTGTAGAGGCCATGGCCGTGCTGGGCGAACAAATGACCCGCATACCCGACGAGCGGCAGTCGGTTACTACGGCCTACCGCAAACTTACGGGCCGCAAACCGCCGGTAACAGAAGTCGACCTGCTGCTCGCATTGCGGAAAACGGAAGAAGACAAATTCCGGAAAGACCCGAAAAAGACGGCGGGATGGCTGCATACCGGCCAGCACAAGCCCGATAAAATGCTCGATCCTGCATTACTCGCCGCCAATACTGTTGTAGCCAGCACCATTCTCAACTCAGACGCCAGCTTAACCAAGAGATAATCATGCAGCACCATCACGACGAAGAGTTCCGCATGCATACGCCCGAGTTCAACGAACTGCATCGGAAACTGGACCGGCGACGGTTCCTCACCCAGACATCGCTCGGGATCGGCGCGCTGGCCGTAGGGTCACTTTTTGGGATTGATAAACTTTACGGATCCGCATCGCGATCTGTTGCGACGCCCTCAGCATCGGCTGCCGACCTCGAAGCGGAAATTTTGAAGGCATTGCCGCATATTGCGCCGAAAGCCAAGCGCGTGGTTTACCTTTTCATGGCTGGCGGCCCGTCGCAGTTCGAGACATTCGATTACAAGCCCAAACTGATCCAAATGGCCGGCCAAAACCTGCCCGATTCGGTCAGGAAGGGCCAGCGGCTGACAGGTATGAGCGCGAGCCAGAGCGTGCTGCCCATGGCTCCGTCCATTTATGGATTCAACCAGCATGGCAAAAACAAAACCTGGGTGAGCGAGCTGTTGCCTTACACAGCCAAGGTAGTCGACGACCTCTGCATTGTTAAATCCATCTACTCCGAGGCCATTAACCACGACCCGGCCATTACATTTTTCCAAACCGGCAACCAGCTTCCCGGCAGGCCTTCGATCGGATCCTGGGTGAGTTACGGATTGGGTTCGGATAATAACAACCTGCCGACATTCATTGTCCTGGTTTCTAAGAATGCCCCGAAAGATCAGCCGTTATACGCCCGCTTGTGGGGAAATGGCTTTCTCGAATCGCGGCACCAGGGCGTGCAGTTCCGCTCGGGCAAAGACCCGGTGCTTTTCCTGAACAACCCCGAAGGCTACGACGGCCACGACCGGAAGGAGATGCTGGATTATTTGTCCAAACTCAACCAACTGCAAAACGGGACATACGGCGACCCGGAGATCAATAACCGCATTGCGCAATACGAAATGGCATTTCGGATGCAGACTTCCGTCCCCGATGTAATGGACACCTCCACCGAACCCGACGATGTTTTCGAACTCTACGGCCCCGACAGTCGTGACCCCGGCACTTATGCTGCTAACTGCCTTCTGGCCCGCAAACTGCTTGAAAAAGACGTCAAGTTCGTGCAGCTTTACCACCAGGGCTGGGACCAGCACGGCGGCTTACCGAAGGCCATCGCCCAGCAATGCAAAGCCACGGACCAGGCCACCGGCGCTTTGATCATGGACCTGAAACGCCGCGGTTTGCTCGACGACACGCTCGTGATCTGGGGCGGTGAATTCGGACGTACGGTGTATTCACAAGGAAAACTTACGGCCACCGACTATGGCCGCGACCACCACCCAAGATGTTTCACGATGTGGATGGCTGGTGCGGGTGTCAAATCCGGTATGAGTTATGGTGAAACGGACGATTTCAGCTACAATATCATCAAAGACCCTGTCCACGTCCACGATTTCCACGCCACGTTAATGCATCTAATGGGCGTCGACCATGAGCGACTGACCTACAAATTCCAGGGCAGGCGTTTTAGGTTGACAGACGTACACGGTAATCTGGTAAAGGATCTGTTAACTTAGTCAGTCACTTTATTTTTCGACTCTTAATTTAACCCTTCCCCAGATAACCTTGCGTTCGATGGGATTGAAGCTCTTGGTCTCGTAGCTCGCGAGGCATTCTATTTCTGTCGCTCCGGGAGCGATGTGGATGATGGATTGCTGCGTAAAGCCATCCGGCCAGCGGGCGGGGATCATTTCATCGGTAAGCTGCTCGCGTGCTGCGTCGATGCCAGCATTGCTAAGATTGATTTTCAACCTTTTATCCCCCTCATATAAAACGACATCCTCGCCTGCATTCACCTTTCCATCGCCATTTCCCTTACCCAATGCGGCCTGCCGAACCAGTTTGCCGTCATCGATTTTGATATTGGTAAAATAGGGCACATCGAAATCGACCGGCACATTCATAACCGTGCTATTCATCGCATTGCCATTGTAAACCGTGATTTTTAATTTGATATCCGAAGGCTCAGCGTGAAACAACGGTTTTTTATTACAGATCATTTCAATATCAGGGACTTGCACTATCCTTTCTCTCGCCTTCACCTGCATCGTCCTGACAGAATCCTTGATCACCAAATCCTTATCCGGCGAGCTGATGACGACTCTCAGACTTCCGCCACCCTCACTACCGCGATTGAAAAGCCTGATTTGCAAAGCATTACTATTGTTTTTCAACCACTTCTTTCCATTCACATTGAAGTCCAGGAAACCCCAGGCCGGTTTCTCACCTGGTGCGTAAACACCCGTTTCATTTCCATTGGCGTCAAAATCAAGGGTAATGCTGCCCGTAGAATCGGCCTTAACATCTGATATCTCGGTTTTGTGTGTTTTAAAAGAATAGCTAACACGTTTATAATTTCCGCCCGCCTTATAAACCGGGGCAGTTTTTACTTTGATATACGAGATCGGCACTACCGGTCCGTGCGGCAGCCATTTTTGTGTATAAACTCCTAAACCCTGCGGTGTCACGCCTTTCAGATAAATAAATCCCGGCTGATTTTTACCACTTGTTACCTCATATCCCCAAAGGCTGAAATCGCCGTACACATCGTAATGTGACCATTTTTGGGGTGCGGGACGCTTCTTACCAAATTCACTGGCGACGAAAGCCATCGCTTTTTCAAACCGCCATGTCTGCCCCGGATCGTCGACCATATGCCCGCCGGGAAATTCCTCCATCTCAACCTCCTTACCTTCCCAGGCCGCGCCTGCTTTCACCTCCTGATTGAGAAAATATAAAATGTCAGTCGGGCTGGTATGAATGCGCATTTTCACATCCTGCAAATTTTCGAACGTGTACCGCACCGGGTAGAGCGTATGGTTTTCAGGAGTTCCCACAAAAAACTCGGGACTACCCATCATGCTCACGCCCGCGCAAACCCTATCGGGATATTTACCCGACAAAAACAGCGACATAAAACCACCCATACTGAACCCGATAATGCCCCGGTTGTCACGATCGGGCAGTGTCCGGTAAGTCTGATCGATGTAGCTCACGAGTTCCGGAAAGTAATCCTTCATCTGCACCTGGAACTTCACATCTTCATGATTTCCAACATTATACGGACGCGGCTCTTTCTCGTCGACATTTCCGTCCCACATCACCAGAATCGTCTGATATTTGTCCACCAGCTTTTGCAGCAAGGCATATTCCAGCTTTGCATTGTCATCCATGAAATGCCGCCCTCCCCAGCCGTGAAAAAAGTAGATCACAGGGTACCGCTTACCCGACTGCGCGTAACCTTCCGGCAAATACAAGCGGTAATACTTTTGATGCCCGAAAACCTTGCTGTCGTGGGTAAGATCCTGGTAAGGTGCCTGCGAAAAGACGCGCGTCGTGCCCGCAAGCATGATGTAAATGAGGAGTTTAAGGAATTTTGTCAGGTTTGATGCGTTCATGGTGATTGGAGTGATGCTACTGTTGAAAAATGTACCGGATCGTGCCGGATTTCTTGCGGTTTCGGGCTGTCAGCAAGATGCGCCACACCGGCCTGTGCCCCCAGTTGTCGGCCAAGCGCTTCTCGTCGGGAGCATCGGTGGGCATTTGTTCCTTGGTTAGTTGCCAGAAGGCCGGGTCGTAATGCAGCGTCACGGGTTTCTGGTTGGGTATTTCAAACGTCACCCGGCCGGGTTGATCGATCTGTGCATTACAGACTGTCATAAAAGTCTGCGTCAGCGGTTTGGTCACTTCTTGAATATTGTATTGATCATTGATGATGAGTTTGTTGCTGGATTTATCTAAACTGACATTCCGCTTCCAGGCCAAAATACCGGCTTCTGCCGGATAGGCGGCTGCGATATCCATTTCCAGACTGCTAACCTTGGCAGACTTGCGGTATGCGACTTCCCTCGCTTCATAATGCGCTCCTGCTTCCTGCGCAAACCCATTGATAACGGGCAGGTTGTGATAAGCTGAATTATTATACCATAGCGTGTAACGCTCTTTGGAGAACGTCTTCGCAGTATAAGTCCCAAAACCTACATCGATCACGACCGGCTCGCCACCGGCATACAGCACGACATCGCCCACGTCGTTATGATTATGGCTTTCGGCATTATGCCCACCGTGCGAAGCCACAAATAGCCCCTCTGGCGTTCGTGAGGCCATTAGTTGAATGCCGGGGAGCCATACCTCGGCGGGTTCTGCAGATTCGCCCTTCTCTGCGGCGCAATCCCGGATCGCCAGCAGGTTCCATAACCGGCGGGTTTTGGAAAAATCCTTTTGTACAGGATTCCTTTCGGCCTTATTGAGATAGTGATAAGCCCAGCTCCCGAATTGCCGCATCGTCGTATCATTTACCGAGCGGCCAATGCGGTAGAGCAACAGACCATCCTGATTGATCGTCGGCGAAGCATCCGCGGTATTGATAAAGTAGTTACCGGCAATATGTACCTTGTAAATGTAAGATTCGGCCATTTGCACCAGTGGCTGGTCATAGATCTGCAACTTCCCGCCCGACGCGCTTTCCAGCACATTCAACGCATCGAAAAGGCGCCCTATCGCGCCCGACCAGTAGCTCGGGCCTTCGTCGATGGCACCGTCTTCGCCCAGCCAGTTCAAATAGTTATCGAGGGTTAGCATGGCATGCTGCAATTCCCGCACGCGTCGCTGCTGATCGGGCTCTACGAGCAGCAGCGAGGCCATCCAGCAGCTCACTACCCACGGATTCCAGTTATTGACGGGTGCTGCTTTGCTGCCTTTTTGCATATACCAGTAACCTGCGCTGCTACTTTCCATCGGCGTAAGAATGCGGCGGTCGACTTCGTGGTAAATGCGCTTTCGCAGCAATGGCGAAATGCTGTCGAGCTTTTCACCAAGGAAATAATCGGTCAATGCAAGCAACGTCGATGCCTCCACGGCAAAAATATCCACTGACGGGTCCTGCACATCGGGCATACCCGCACCGGCGCGTTGCATATACAAGTGCGCGGGGATGCCCCAGTAACTTTCCTCACAGGTCGACCAGATGCCGTTCACGATGTCGGGCAAAAACCGGCCTTTCTGTTCGAGCGTCTCCCCGAGCACCAATGCAAAAAGTTGCTCGCGCTTGGCAAACGAAACGTCTTCATAAGCTGTGCGATTGCCGCTGCGCTGGTATTCGAGAATCAGGGATGCAGGCAATGCTGCGAACGGCTTGTTCAAATACTGCTCCGCCTCTGCGAGCAACAATTGTCGGGTGGCTTCGGGGACCGTCCGCTCCCATTCCGCTTTTGCTCTGGGAAATGGCCTCCATTGGTCTCTCGGAATCAATGATGCGGCAATGTCGCCCTGGCTGAACTTCGCCATAAAATTCCGGTTGAATGGTTGTGCCGACGCACCGGACGTAGCTAAGAACAGTACAATTGCGAACGTTAGTAAATGCTTCGTTGAGTAAATCATTGTGTTTGAACTAAAAATCCTGCAATGTTCTCAAACTCTTCCTCGCTAACCGTAATCGACAACTTTCCGTCCCGCCATTGCCATCGATCGGTAGCAGCCTCACCTTCGATATTCCGTCGCAGGATTTGTTTGGGTCTGTTTTGGATAGGAATAATGATCTGCCCCGGCGCGAACGGGATCACCGCCACTGTGCGCGGGGCCGTAATGGGGGCATTATCTTGTGAAATCAATGCCCATTTACCGGTCCAGCGGATGTTTTCAACGGTTTGATCAGCATTGTCGGGTTCTCGAAGTACCAATGCGGTGAGGGTCCCCTCTTCATCTCTGCCCCAGCATTTCAGCTGTGGCGGGCCTTGCATATTGCCCGTGTTGCTGTTATACCAGCGCGGCTGCCACTTGGCCGTGCGTCGGTGCCAGAGATTGATGGCCAGCCGCCGGTTTAAAAACCGGGGTTGGGGGGGCAAGCCGGGTTGAAACCCGGCTGTCGACCGTTCCGGCTCTTGCATTTCGCTGGGTAGCACTGCGCCGGGTGAGCCCAGGATTGCCGAGTTAAGCAGTATGCCGTCGTCCAGTTTCCAGTCATAGCAGGACGATCCACTGATCGCCACGCCATATGGTGCCAGCAGCGATGCCCAGACGCTCCATTCCTGGTGCCCGCGGTGCAGATCAAACCACAGATCACCCTGATCGTCGAGCGAAACCAGATCGGTAAGCGGCACCCAGAGCGGGCTAATGGCGTATCCCATGATCACCACATCGGGATCGACGCTTTTGGCTGCCTTCACGATTTGCTGCATCAAGGCAAATGTGTGTTTCTCACCCCGCAATGCCGGATCACGCGGCGTGCCCATATCCGGACTGGGCAAGCCATAGCCGAAATCCAGCTTGATCACCCGTGGTTTAATCTCCTTCATAATGCGGACAGTCCGGTCCCAGAGAAACTTTCGGGTTTTCTCCGAACTGAAATCCATGCAGTAATAGGCATCGCCTTGCGGATCGAAATTCCAGTTGGCCATGCAGGGCTTGCCGGTTTTGTCGAGTATCAGATCTTTTTTACTTAAACCACACGCAGCCGTGTCCTTGATCCACCCGATGGTTTCCCACACGCCCACCTCGACGCCCTTTTTGCGGATGTATTCAATGTCTTTGTAAAAATCAGGAAACCGCTTCAAATCGGGCACTCCTGAGCCTTGCGAGGATTCCCAGGGATCGTCGAGCACCATTACCTCGTTGTGCATTTTCTCCATGAAATCGGCGATCGGCCGGATCGGGTATTTTTTTAAACGCCACATGCCCCAGGTGTTCCAGATCGACACCGTTTGCCGCCGCAGCGATTCACCGCTCGCCGACTTTGCAACTTCCGGAAATGACGCATAGTACTGCGCAAAACTCTCTCGCGCGGTCGTGTCGATCGCAAACCGCGCCAGGTCCTTCCAAATGCGGGCTTTGCCTTTTGGCGCACCCCAAAGATCCTCGCGGTACAAAAACTGCAAGCATCCCCGCGTCGATTGGATTTTCAGCGACATGGCGCCATCCGGCACACTCCCCGCGCCCACCGTGAGCCAGCCGTCGTCCGAACCCATTCCTGCGAAAAGCACCGGTCTCGGAAATGCGGCGCCGTAAGGTGTCCCCATCGACGGCCCGAAATTGCCCAATGCAATGGTAGTATGCCCGAAATCCCAGCTCCGAAAGTAGCTTTGAACAGTACCGCCTTTCGCTCCCGGCACGCAGTAACCAAACGACTGCCAGTCGGGCATAAACGGCCGGTCCCAGGTAGGCTGCACATTGGCACCGTTCGCTACGGTTGACGTGCCGAGGTACATTTCAATGATTTTCGGGGTAAATGCCGCCCAGTCAACCGAAAGCTCGGTAAACTGCCAGCCGGTCGCATTCCTGTCGACTACCAGCCGTCCCTTACCCAGGCCCGGCCATTGCAGCGAGAACACCAGCTTACCGCCCTCATTGACCGCCGATTGCGCCACCGCTTTGGAATACTTCCTTTGTTTTTGCGCATTCTCATACCAAAATGAAGGCAACAGGCTGCCCTGCCACACCACCGAACCTTTGGTCCGATGCGACAGGACAGCCTTATCTTTGGCCAGGTCCCATTTCAGGACCAGCCCGCCACGGGAGTATTCCCACGTCAGTGCATCCGCATTACCTCGGGCGGAGACGGCCGCCGTGGAGACGGCCGCCGTGGAAACGGCATTTGAAACACATAAAAAGATTAATAAAAACTGAAACGTTTTAAAAATGCGGATCATAGAACGGTGAACAGTGAACTATAAATTAGGATTGATATTGGCATCGCCGATCGGGGCAGGGTACCAGTAATTGCTCTTCGAAATGTCACCGATCGGTTTGAGGTCGTCGGCGGCTTTGTTTGCATTGGCTTCTGCCACTTTTTCGAGGCGCAGCAAGTCGAACCAGCGGTTCCATTCACCGGCAAATTCCCACGCACGCTCGTCCACGATGGCGTCGATGAATGCTGTTTTGGACAAACCACTTAAATCTGCCAACCCAGCGCGCTTACGCACTGCATTCACGGCCGCATATGCCTGCGCATTGGGTGCTGCATCCGTACGGGCCTGCGCCTCTGCATATACGAGCAGCAGGTGTGCGTAACGGATCATGTGTACGGGCATGGATGAAGTGAATTTAGTATTGTCGGCCAGCCTGAATTTGGCATAATACGGGTGCTTGGCAAGGCTTTGCTGCCAGGGAACCTTCTTTCCGTCGGGTTTGGTGAAAACAGTATGGAATGTCACATCCTTGCGTTTCCCGGCCGGAAAATTGTTAAAAAATGTGATCTCGGCGAGGTAATCGTCCCAGCCATTTTCATCGCCCGGGACGGCGGGCAGGCCATAAAACGAGTTGGTAGAACCGCCGAAGTTTTCCGAAGTCTGAAATGCAAAAACCTCCTCTTTGGTGCCAGTCGCTGACGCGCTGCCCGACCATAATGTGGCCAGGTCAGGCACGAGGTCGAAACCATACAAATCCTTATTATCGATCACTTCTTTGGCTTTGGCCGCTGCCAGCGGATATTTGGAAACATCCTTCATCGGCCAGCCGCCTTCCGTGAGATACACGTCGGCAAGCATTGCTTTGGCAGAACCTTTGTTGGGCCGGCCCGGATCGCGTTTTTTGTCGGGCAGCAGGGTTTCCGCTTTTTGCAAATCTGCTTCGATGAGCTTGTAAACCTCCGCCGGGGCACTTTTTTGAATAGTCAATAAATCCTCCGAAAAGTCGGCTGTGGTAATGAGCGGAATATTGCCATAACCCCGCACTAGCCAATAGTAACCTAGCGCCCTCAGAAAATGCGCTTCGCCGACGATCGCGTTAATGCGCGCCGGATCGCCCGCCACATTTTGATAGTTATTAATGATATTGTTGGCACCCTGGATGGTTTTGTAGCAACCGCTCCAGATCTGGAACAGCCGCGGGTTCGCCGAAGTCACATTTAACTGGTCTATCTCCCGGAAATCGGCCTTATTACCGCCCGAAATGGTCGAAATATCGTCCGCGCCCATTCCATAACCCTGAATGGCCGAGGTGAGAAAACCGCGCGCCCAGGTTCTGAGCAATCCTTTATAGCTTCCGGTTAGGGCCGATTCCAGCCCGGCAATATCGGAAATGGCATTGGTGCCGACCACCTGTCCTTTGGGATCTTCTTCCAGAAAATCCTTGCAGCCGGCAGTCGCGATCAGGAGAAAAATGATAGCTAACTTTTTCATGATATTTTGTATCTAAATGGGTTAGAATGTCACATTAAGGCCCAAAGTGTAGGTTTTGGAGTTGGGGTAGGAAGCGTGGTCGATGTTCTGAACAATGTCGCCCACGCCGTTGGAAGTCGATTCTGGGTCGATCCCCTTGTATTTCGAGAACGTCAAAAGGTTGGTACCACTTACGAATACCCGGATCGCCGCGACGTTCTTCACAAGCGCTTTCGGGATGTCGTAGCCCAGGCTGATGTTCTTCATTCTCAGGAAATCTCCTCTTTCAAGAAAGCGTGTCGATTGTGTATAGAAATTCTCCTTCGCGCTGCTGAATGCCGGGATGTCCGAGGTCTCATTCACACCCGGAATGTAGCGGTCCTTGATCGCGGCGAACGTAGGCTGCCGCACGTCGGTACTGCCCACTATGCCGTTCGCGTAGGTGTAATTCAGTTTATCAAAACCAAATACCCCTTGAAAGAACACATTGAGCGACAAACCCTTATAGGTAAATGTGTTGTTCCAACCCAAAGTCGTTTTAGGCATGCCGTTGCCGATCACCTGGTAATCTTTGGAATCCACGACTTTATCATTGTTGAGATCCTGATAATGCGCATCGCCGGGTTTCTGCTTGTAAATGGCTGCCTCGTCGGCCTCGTTAGCTTTCCACGTTCCGAGGTAATTGAGGCCCCAGAATGCGGCCATTTGCTGGCCCGGGATCATGACAAATTCAGTGGCCGCAAAGATTGTATCACTTGCCGAAGCCAGTTTTACCACTTTGTTTTTGATAAAAGTAGCATTGATACTGCTGTTCCAGCGGAATCCTTTCGACTCGATAATATCCGCATCCACCGAAAATTCCCATCCTCTATTTTGCACCTCTCCGATGTTTTTAAGAATATTATTACCGCCGATATAAGCAGGCAGCGGCTGGCTCAAAAGCAGATCACGCGTGTTTTTGACAAAGTAATCCACCGAAAGCGACACCCTGCCGCGCAGGATTTCTGCATCCATCCCTACATTCACCTGCTCCGTGGTTTCCCATTTCAGATCGGGATTGCCCGGGTTGCCAAGAACGATTCCGTTGGTAATGCCATTGGTAAAATAGCCGGAAGTGAATGCCACACCCGCGTCGTCGACATTGGTAATGTAGCTGGAAAGCGTTCCGTAAGGGTTAATGGCCTGGTTGCCGGTAAGCCCCCAGCTCCCACGTAGTTTCAGGTTGCTGAACACGTTCTGGCTTTTCATGAAGGCCTCCTCAGTAACCTTCCAGCCCGCAGCCACCGACGGGAACACGCTCCACTTGTTATCGCCCTGGAATTTGGAAGACCCGTCTCGGCGGATCGTCGCAGAGAGCAGGTAGCGGTCGTTGAAAGCATAGTTAATGCGGCCGAGGTACGACATCAGACTCCATTTGGAATACCCCGAGCCAATGAGATTGGACGCCGCCAGTGCCAGGTTATTGTAGGATTGCGCCGGGTAAGTCAGGTTGGTCGCGTTCGCGTAAAACGATTCTCCAATCTGTTTTTGGGTTTCAAAAACGCCGATAATGTCGAGACTGTGCTTTCCGAATATCTTTTTGTAGTTCAACGAGTTGGTATTTTGCAGCGTAACTTGCTCACCCGAGCTGCGGCCTGCGCGTGGCAAATAAGAAGAAATAAGCGGACCGGCATAAGACTTGTCCTGCTGGTTGATATAATTTACCCCATACTGCACATCCAGGGCGAGCCCGGGAATAAATTCGTAGCGCAATCCGCCAATCAGGTTCACAATGCTCCGGTTGGTGCGGTAATCGGCGTCGGTCGTCAATGCGAGCGGGTTTTCGAAGATCGAGCCCGTGGGGTCACGGTAGGTATAATTGCCGGTGGCGTCGTACACAGGCGTGGTGGGTGCCCATGCGAATGCCTGCCCGAGCGCGCTGCCACGTGCGCCTGTGCCGCTGGTATTGTGGTTCTCGCGGCGCGTGCCCGTGAAGTTCAGCCGCACCGAAAACTTGTCGGAAACCTGCGAGCTGATATTCGAACGAATGGAATAGCGGCGAAAATCGGAGTTGTTGATAATGCCATCTTGTTTGAGATAGTTGGCCGAAATCAGGTAAGTGGTTTTATCATTACCACCTGAAACCCCGAGCTGGTACTCCTGCCCTCCCGCTTTGCGCAAAATTTCATCCTGCCAGTCGGTACCGCCCGTACGGCGGTAGTCATCAACTTGCGCCTGCGTGAAAACCGGGTTGGAATTGGTTGCGGCTGCGCGGGCATTCACCATCTCGGCATAGTCCCCGGCATTGAGCAAATCCATTCTTTTTAATATTTCCGAAGACGAGAAGCGTGCTCCAAAATTGACCTGCATCGAGCCTTTTTTACCAGTCTTGGTGGTAATAATAATGACGCCATTGGAGCCGCGACTGCCATAAATGGCCGTTGCCGAAGCATCCTTCAGCACTTCCAGCGAAGCAATATCGTCGGGATTGATATTGTTGAAATCTGCACCCACAAAGCCATCCACCACGTAAAGCGGGCTGTTATCGCCATTAATAGAGTTCGCCCCTCTGATGCGTATACGCACATCGCCGCCCGGCGAGCCCGACGCGTTGGTTACCTGCACACCCGCAGCCCGGCCTTGGAGTACCTGATCCAGGCGGTTGACGGGCTGTTCTTTGAACTGGTCAGCAGAAATGGAGCTCAGCGAGCCTGTAATATCGCTTTTACGCTGTGTGCCATAGCCTACCACCACCACCTCGCTCAGGATTTTCGTATCCGCTACGAGCTGCACATTGATTTCGGACTCGTTACCGATAGGCACCTCTTTTGAAACATAACCGATGAACGAGAAAATGAGCGTACTGCCGCCATCGGGTACATTGAGGCTGAAACGGCCCTCGCCATCAGTGCTGGTACCTGTGGAAGTACCCTTCACAATCACATTCACCCCAACAAGCGGGTCGTTCTTTTCGGACATGACCCGGCCGCGGACGGAGGCGGCCCATGCGCTGGCTTGCCAAAGGAGCAAGCCGGCGAGCAACAGGCAGAGCCGCAGCTTGCCTGTCAGTTTGTAGTTTTTCTTCATAGCGTGAAACGGGAATGGGCTTCTGCAGGTGCAGAAGCCGGGTTAGGAATGGAACAAAAGCAAGAAATAAGTTTGGGTTTAGGAAAAGTTGCATTTTACCATGATTTACAATAGCTTAATTGTGTCAGGAAAACACTATCTGCGGGTAAGGAAGAAATTTCTCCAAGTGCCTGCAAACAAAAGGCTTAAAAAATTTCCGCAAACCTTTCCGCAAACCTTTGCGGAAAATTTCAGGAAAATTGGAGGCTGTAATCTTTTGGTTCAGAAGGATTTCTTCTGCTTTTTTAGGAAATAATGCCGTTTAGATTTTTTCAAGTCGGCCACGCAACAACGCTATGGAGGATATCACGCTGAAAACCATCGCCACGAAACTCGGGATTTCCATTTCCACCGTTTCAAGGGCATTAAAAAACCACCCGGACATTAAGGAAACGACACGCAAAGCCGTGTACGAACTGGCCGAACAGCTTGACTACGAGCCTAATCAGCTCGCATTTCAACTGCTGAACCGGCGAAGTAACACCATCGGTGTGGTGGTACCCAAAATCAGTTATGCATTGTACCTGCAAGCCATTCCAGGCATGGCCGAAGTGGCCGAGCGGCACGGTTATCAGCTACTGATCTGCCAAACCGACGACAGTTACGAAAAAGAAGTACGCCAAATCCACAGTCTGCTGAGCTCCCGGACGTCGGGCGTGGTGCTCTCGATGTCGGCCAACACCACCAATTACGATCATTTGCTAAAAATTCAGCGCAAAAACGTGCCGCTGGTGCTCTTCAACCGCGATTGTGAAGAAATAACCTGCTCCAAAGTGCTGATCGACAATCATGGTGCTGCCTACGAAGCCACATCGGTGCTTATAGTCCAGGGCAGGAAGAAGATCGCCTTCTTCCGCGGCCCAAAGCATCTGCAGATCAGTCAGAAACGTTTCGAAGGTTATTCTCAGGCCCTTTCGGACCACGGCATCCTGCTCGACCAGCACATTATCAAAGTAGCCGACCAGGAGAAGGAATCCATGATCGCCGCCATCAACGAACTATTCGATTCCGGTGTTCATTTCGATGCCATCCTCGCATACAGCGATCAGATCGCTCAATGGGCGCTCGTGCTCGCCAAACAACGCGGCATACGCATCCCGCAAGAGCTCGCCATTATCGGCTTCTACAACGAGCCCACCAACGAGCTCCTCGACCCACCCCTTAGCTCCGTCTCTCAACCCGCCTACGAAATGGGCGTCAAAGCGATGGAGCTTGTCTTTAAAGAACTGAACAGCACGCGGTTCGCATTCGAACGGGTGGTTTTGGAGAGTTCGCTGGTGCTGAGGGGGTCGAGTGAGATAATGTAATTTATTTCAATTCCATAATAGGTATCCCGCCCGTTTCCTCGTCTTTGTTTCGGAAACGGTCATTACAAATGCAGTCTTTGAAAAACCAGCTCATCATATTCTCATTGCTAGCGATAACCCCACTATTCTCCCTCGCCCAGCAAGCCAATGTGAACCTCGACTGGGCACCGCAGAAAAACACCGAACAATTGGTGCCTTATGGCGGAAATGTCATTTCCCCGGAGGTGAAGGACGATCATACGATCACGTTTCGGGTGAAAGCGCCGGATGCACACAAGGTGGAGCTGACGGGCGGGCCGATACTGTTGGCATTGAAGAGTAAAACCAATATTCCGTTCACTAAGGAGGCCGATGGCACCTGGACGCTGGCGGTCGGCCCGGTGAAGCCGGACATCTATGTGTACCGGCTCCTGATCGACGGGGTGGCGGTAGCTGATCCCAACAATACGTTGACGGGCGTTTCCAATCAACCCGGATATAGCAATGTGGTAGTCCACGACAAAAAACCGGCGTACTATGACGCCCAAAATGTGCCGCATGGGAGCATTACCAGGCATATTTACCATTCCGACGTGCTGAATGGCGAGCGGGAAATTTTTGTATACACCCCGCCCGGTTATGATCCCAAAAAGAAATATCCGGTGCTGTATTTACTAGGCGGCAGCGGCGAGCTGGCTTCGGGGTGGATGCTGGATGGACGGGCCAACTATATCGCGGACAATCTGCTGGCCGAGCGGAAAATAGTGCCGATGATCATCGCCATGCCGAATAACCAAGTGGTTCACCGTAATGACCCCGATCATTTGCAAAAAACCTATAAATTGTTTGAAGAAGAGCTGCGGAAACAGATCGTGCCGTTCGTGGATGCGCATTACAGCACGGTGAAAGACCGAAAAGGCAGGGCTATTTCGGGGCTTTCGATGGGTGGCAGGCATACCGAAGCCGTGGGCTTTAATGCGATCGATCTATTCAGTTCGTTCGGGATATTGAGCGCGGGTGACCTGGAACCCGAGAAGCTCAACCCGGCATTTTTCAGCAATCCTAAAAGCAAAGATAAAGTCGATTATCTGCTTGTGGGCCTGGGCGGCAACGAGCAGCAGGAAGCGATCGGAAAAAGATCCGCCGCTATACACGCCGCATTAGAGAAGATCGGAGTTAAACACGAATACTTCATCGGCGGCGACGGCGCCCACGACTGGGGCACGTGGCGGTTGCTGCTGCACGAGAAATTATTACCGAATCTCTTTAAATGAATTTTGAATGATTGAACACCACACCCATGAGCTATTTCAATATTGACGCAGCAAAAGCCCAGACATTCGACGCGATCGTTGTGGGGACGGGTATCAGCGGCGGCTGGGCTGCGAAAGAACTAACAGAAAAAGGATTGAAAACGCTCGTCCTCGAACGCGGACGGGATGTGAAGCACATCGTCGATTACCCCACCACAAACATGATGCCCTGGGAATTCGAGCACCGCGGATTACCTCCCCTGGCCGTTCGCGAGGCGAGCCCCATGGCCAGCAAGCATTATATTTTCAGGGAGGATGCGATGCATTTCGTGGTCAAAGATTATGAGCATCCTTATGTGCAGGACAAGCCGTTCAGCTGGATGCGGGGTTACCAGGTCGGCGGACGATCGCTGCTCTGGGCGCGGCAAACGCAGCGGTGGTCGGATTACGATTTCGAAGGCCCGGCGCGGGACGGTTTCGCCACCGACTGGCCGATCCGCTACAAGGATATTGCGCCCTGGTACAGTTACGTGGAGAAATTTGCAGGAATTTCGGGGAATAAGGATGGACTCCCGCAGCTTCCCGACGGCGAGTTTTTACCGCCACACGAGATGAGCTGCGTCGAAAAGCATTTCAGTGACCAGACGGCCAAAAACTATAAGGGTACGCGTCCGGTGATCATCGGTCGGGCGGCGCATATTACCGATCCGCAACCCATTCATACCCAGCAGGGACGTGCCAAATGCCAGCACCGTAATATGTGCCAGCGCGGATGTCCGTTTGGCGGGTATTTCAGTACGAATGCGGCGACACTGCCCTGGGCTGAAAAGACCGGCAACCTGACCTTACGGCCGCATTCAGTCGTTCATTCGGTTATTTATGACGAAAAAAAGAAGCGTGCGACAGGCGTGCGCGTCGTGGATGCGCTTACGAAGCAGATGACGGAGTATTATGCCAAAATCATATTCATCAATGCTTCGGCCATTAATTCAAACTTGATTTTACTGAACTCCAAATCCAGCCGTTTCCCCAACGGCCTCGGCAATGACAGCGGAGTGCTGGGCAAATTCATCGGTTTCCACAACTACCGCGGCCGCGTAACCGCCGATTTTGATGGTTATCATGACCGCACGACCGACGGCCGACGCCCCAATGGCGCTTACATCCCTCGTTTCCGCAATGTATTCAAACAGGAAACCGACTTTTTGCGTGGGTATGCGACATCTTTCTCGGCTTCGAAAGTCGGAAATCCGAATGAAGGTCTCGGCGAATCACTGAAAGAAAACCTGTTTGCCGCCGACGAAAGCGGCTGGTCGCTCGGCGCGCAAATGATGGGTGAAGTGTTAACCAAAGAATCCAACTTCATATCGCTCGACCCGAACCTGAAAGACGACTGGGGTATTCCGCAATTGCGCATGAATGTGTCGTTCGACGACAATGACATGAAAATGGTGAAGGATTTTTACACCGAACTCAGCGAAATGCTCGACAAGGCCGGTTTTAAAAACATCAAAACAGGCGACACCCAGCGGAATCCCGGTAGCGAAAACCACGAAATGGGCGGTGCCCGCATGGGTAAGGACCCGAAAACCTCGTTACTCAACAAATGGAACCAGATGCACCACGTGCCGAATGTATTCGTAACAGATGGTGCCTGCATGACCTCTACGGCCACACAAAACCCGTCGCTGACCTACATGGCACTGACGGCACGGGCGGTGGATTATGCGGTGGGCGCGATGCGGAAAGGAAATATTTAATGAGTGAATAGGGTAACAATGCTCACTCAACCTTCTCAAACTCGAAATTCCCCTTAATGTGCTTATTCAAAAACGTCCCCTTGGAACCTGATGCCTTCATGGCTTCATACAGTTCCCAGGGGACGTTTTTGTAGTCGTACACCATCCCGGAAACATATACGATACGTAATGTATGTTTCTCTTCGTTGTAGATCATCTTCGCAACGACGGTGGATGGCATATGCTGCTTTTAGTTAAAATCATCCAGCGTATCACGCAGCTCGTCGACGGCCTTGGATGATATATTTGAATCCGTGAAGATCGATTGGACGGTGGCTTTGCTGCCGTATAGACCTGTGTTAGCACGGACGTCCACATCCAGTATAGCTCCGTTAACGGTCACTCCTGCGAAAAGGCCTTTTGAGCGCGAATAAGAATACACTTCAGCTTCCAATTTGTAATCGGTTGTAACAGAAGCGTTTTTACTCACCGGGCCTGCTGCCACCGAAAGATCGCTGCCGAGGGTGTAATCGCCTTTTTGAATGTTCATCAGCGTTTTGTCGCTTTTAAACAACAGAACCAGGTCTACCGCCTGCACGCCTATTTGCGCACCCACGCTACCACCGGTGATGGTCACAAACACAGGATCGCTCCATTTCCCGTCTTCTCTTTTTAGCATCGCGAGACCCCTGCCATGCTTTCCACCTACGATCAGACCGCCGTTGATCATTCTTGGAATGATAATGATACCCTTTGCGGATTGCACCAGTTGCGGCGGGATTTCCATCCCGTTAAAATCGCTAAGCACTGCTGTGGCGGCGTTGATCTTATCTTCTTCTTTATTTTGTGCGAAAGAAGGGGCCGAAAATGCAAGCCCCAAAAAAAGAATGGCCTGCATTTTCACTGTTTTCAAATTGTCGAGGAACATAGGATATTGAAATTAATAGGTATAAAAAAGTACTTCAAGGATCGTGCCTGTCAGCTGCCGAAAGCCGCATTCTTACAATAAGAACCCAACTATCGACATCCGATAGACCCGTTCCGCAACTTTTAACGCAGTAGAAGCACATTTCTGATTAGTTGGTATGATTTTGATGACAGATTTACATGAAACAATGTCAACCCCCAATCAAATCTTACTATGGATGCCAAAGCAATCAGTCTAAGCGAAACCGACGTAAAACCTGTTGTGGATCTGCTGAATGACTACCTCGCCAACTATCACATTCATTATCAGAAGCTGAGAGGCTGCCACTGGAACATCAAGGGACAAAACTTTTTTACGCTCCACGTCAAATTCGAAGAATTGTACACCAATGCGCAGGAAACGATCGACGAAATCGCCGAGCGGGTGCTAACGCTAGGCAAGCCGCCACACAGCCGTTTTGCGGATTATATCAACGAATCAGAGATCAAAGAGATTAACACCATTGGCATGAAGGACCTCGACATGGTAGATGCCGTGCTCGACGATTTCAGCAAGCTCATCAGCCTGGAACGCGAGTTGCTGGAAGCCACCGAACAGGCCAGCGACGACGGTACCAATGATATGGTGAACCGTTTCATGCAGTTCAAGGAAAAAAATACCTGGATGCTGCGGTCGTTTGCCGGAAAAAAATAGAAAAGAAAAGCTATGCACACCTGTTGCCGCGCCCCGTCCGAAAGGCGCGGCCTTTTTATTATTAGGCCGGAATGGTTTATTTGCATTGATTCTTACCGTTCCCCTGAACCATGCACGCCATTCCCGAATTCAAAATCGGCCGAGTTCCCCTTTTCGCTCCGATCCGTTTTGCCCGCGACCCGCTGCGTTTTCTGCGGCAAGGATTCGACGAATGTGGGGATACGTTCAAAATCCGGCTGTTCCGGGAATTCATCGTTACCCGTGATCCTGCTTTTTTCCGCCACGTGCTACAACAGCATCACAAGAATTTCAAGAAAGGTAATTCGGTCAAAATGCTGCGTCCCGTGCTAGGTAATGGGCTGGTGATCAGCGATGGCGATTTTTGGTTACGACAAAGAAGACTCGTGCAGCCTGCATTTCACCGCGAGCGCTTGCAGGAGCTTTACCTAACAATGGGCGACCTTACGGCTGCATTTCTGGACGAACTGGAATCATTCCGCGGCAAAGCGGCGATTGATGTGGATGCTAAAATGATGGGCATCACCTCCGATATCGCACTCAAAACACTTTTCGGGAACATGAATACCGAAGATAAGGAGCAGATTTATAAACAAGTAAGCCGCACACAAACCTACCTCGTTACACGCGTACGTAAGCCATACCGCCTTCCACTGATGGCGATCAATGGTGAAGACCGCCGTTTCAAATCTGATCTCACCTATTTTAATAGCCTCGTCTATGATTTCATCCGCAAGCGTCGCCTCTCCGGTGAAACGCCCAACGACCTGCTCCAACTCCTGCTCGACAGCACGGACGAGGAAACCGGCGAGCAGATGAACGACGAGCAGATCCGCGACGAGGCCATTACGATGTTCGCCGCAGGGCACGAAACTTCCGCAACCGGCCTGAGCTGGCTGCTTTGGGAGCTTTCGGCACAACCGGAGATCGTGGCCCGTATTCGTGCGGAAGCGAATGTTTTCGAGAAAACACCGGGCTTTGAACAACTCATTCAAATGCCTTACACGCGGCAGGTGGTGGAGGAAGGCCTTCGCCTGTATCCGCCCGCCTGGACGATGACCCGCGAGAGCACGGTCGATCAGGAGATAGAAGGTTATCCTATTCCAAAGGGCAGTTCGGTATTTATGTCAATTTTTGAACTGCACCGGAACCCGAGCCTTTGGGATAATCCCTACGCATTCAATCCTGAAAACTTCCAGGCGGACACGGTGAAAAACCGGGCGAAATTCAATTACCTGCCTTTCGGGGCGGGACCAAGGATTTGCATCGGGCAGCAGTTCGCATTAATGGAAATGCAATTGGTATTGGCAGCGCTCGTCAAGCGCTTCGATTTCGTCCGCGAGCCGGGATACCTCGTTGGACTGCACCCGCAGATTGTTCTGAAATCCACTAACGGTATTAAATTATATCTTCGATAAAGCCGATACTGAACGAATTCTATGCACGAAAACATTATCCTGTACCTCGCACTGGTCATGATCATCATGTTCCTGGTCATGCTGGCGCAGCGAATCAAAATTGCTTACCCGATTGTGCTAGTACTCGGCGGGCTGGCTCTCAGTGTCGTCCCAGGCCTGCCATCCGTCGAAATCGATCCGCAACTTATTTTCCTGATATTCCTGCCGCCGTTGCTGTATGAAGCTGCGTGGCAAACGTCGTGGAAAGATTTTTGGAAGTGGCGACGGGTTATCGGCTCGTTTGCTTTCATTATCGTGATTTTCACCTCCTGCGTCATCGCCTATGTTTCGCAGGCGGTCATTCCGGGCTTCACCCTTGCGTTGGGTTTCCTGCTGGGCGGGATTATCTCGCCACCCGATGCCGTGGCCACCACTTCAATTTTAAAGAATGTAAAGGTCCCCAAACGCCTAGTTACCATTACCGAAGGCGAAAGTCTGCTCAATGACGCCTCCTCGCTGATCGTCTTCCGGTTTGCATTGGTAGCCGTTTCGTCGGGCAGTTTTGTGCTTACTGATGCGGTAGGAAGCTTTTTCCTGGTCATTACGATGGGCTTTGTGGTGGGGATCGGCATTGCGCTGATTTTTTACGCCATTCACCGATGGTTTCCCACTACGCCCAGCATTGATACCATTCTGACGTTCGTAGCGCCTTATGCGATGTATATCACCGCGGAAGAATTCCATTTTTCAGGTGTAATCGCGGTCGTTTCCGGCGGACTTTTTCTTTCGCGCAATCAACATAGCATCCTCAGCCATTTGAGCCGGATACAGGGCATTAATGTGTGGTCGACAGTTGGATTTGTCCTGAACGGCATTGTGTTCATGCTCATCGGCCTCGAACTGCCGGTGATTGTACAGGGCTTTGGTGAGACTTCGATTTGGGAAGCGATTAAATACGGACTGATTATTTCACTGGTGGTCGTTATCACCCGCATTGCCAGCACGTTGGGCGCGTCCGTTTTCACGGTGTTCATCAGCCGTTTTATTACCACAGCCGATAGCAGTCCGGGCTACCGGATGCCGCTGATCTTTGGCTGGGCCGGCATGCGCGGGGTGGTTTCACTGGCATCTGCATTGTCCATTCCGATCTTGCTTGATAATGGCCTGCCTTTTCCGCAGCGGAATATGATCCTGTTTATCACCTTTATTGTGATATTGGTAACCCTTGTTTTTCAAGGACTTACTTTGCCAGTCATCGCGCGGTGGGCACATGCCGAAGACCATGATTACGACTTACCTGTGCAGGAGCAGGATGTGATCATCCGAAGAGAGCTCGCCAGGGCCTCACTGGACTTCATCAACAAAAAATATGCGGAGGAAATTGACAGCCACGAACTGCTTCGAAGCTTGAAATTCAAGCTTGAAAGCGATATCGGGTTTCTCGACCATGTACAGGGATTCGAGGCCCACGAAGCAAGCCATAAGTTTATCGCACGTTACCAGCACATTAGCAAAGAACTGCTGGAACATAAGCGAAGCATACTTCATCAATTCAATAAAAAGGAAACTTACGATGAAGATGTCATCCGCCAGCACCTCGCCCAGATCGATCTCGAAGAAGAAAAAGTAAGGCAGCAATTTTTGCATATGGAGTGATGATTGAATGACTCCCCGTTCCGCGGCGGCTCATTCGCTCACTCCCCATGCCAACTGCTCCGCATCCACCGGCAACACGGCGGACATCATTTTCTGCTTGCCGATTTCGCGATCGAAAAAATAGTCGAGGCGGCCGAGATTGATGCCTGCAAATCCGACCTGGTTTATCGTGGTCAGCCTGCCATCGAGGTTCAGGATGTTTTCGGGCTCTTTCATAAAAGTATGCGTGTGCCCGCCGATGATGAGGTCGATGTTACGCGTCGATTTAGCCAGGACCTGGTCAGAGACCTTGTTTTCCTTGTATTTATATCCCAAATGCGACAGGCAGATCACAAAGTCGCAATGCTGCTCGTTTTTGAGCAATGAGGCCATTTCATTGGCTTTGGCAATGGGATCCAGATAGACTGTTTCGAGGTAATTTTTCTTATTGACCAAACCTTCCAGTTCAATACAAATCCCAAATACTCCAATCTTAATACCTTGTTTCTTGAAGATTTTGTAGGGCTGCGTTTGGCCTTTCAGCTCGGTGTTACTGAAATCGTAATTGCTGACGAGAAAAGGGAAATTGGCATGCGGGAGTTGCTTTACAAAACCGGCAATGCTGTTGTCGAAATCGTGATTTCCCATCGTCGATGCGTCATAGCCCATCTGGCTCATGATCGTGAATTCGAGTTCGCCACCGTACAGGTTGAAATACGGTGTACCCTGGAAAACATCGCCTGCATCCAGCAGCAGCACATTTGGCTGCTCTGCTCGGATTTTTTTCACCAATGCGGCCCGACGTGCGACGCCTCCTAACCCCTGATTTCGCGATCCGTCCATCGGGAACGGATCGATGCGGCTATGGACGTCGTTGGTGTGCAGGATCGTCAGTTGCACCACCGAATCGCGCTTCGCGAATGCCGAAAGCGGGCTCAGACCTAATGCGGCGGTAACCATTCCGCCTTTTTTTAGGAAATCCCTTCTATTTATCTGAAACAATTCTTCCATCGAGCTGAGCGGTTATTTTTTTACCCTGGCGGGTCAGGTCACTGATATTTTCAAATAATGCTTCCCTTACTTTCTGATTGATCTCCCGGCGTTCGAGCGGGTTGCGCAGGCATTCGAGCTCGTCGCCACCATCGGCCAGATAGTCGTAAGTAAGCAGGTTATAAGTTTTGTTTATGTTAAAGGGCTGCCCGGCAATGGTAATGTCATAGGCTTTGTTATCCCTGATTTTCATGCGGATACCGGCAACAGGTTCACCGTCTTTTTTTGCAATAAAATCGATCACCCGCTGCACATTTTCACCCGACAGCTTCAAAACAACCATTTCATTTTCAAATGGCATAAGCTCGAATACCTGGGAGACTGTGATATTGCCTTTCGGGAAGGTGGTGCGCAAACCGCCCTTGGTAGCGAGTGTGAATTGAATGGTTGGGTCCTTTTTCATTCCTTCTTTAAGCATCGCGTCAGCGAAGAAGTTACCCATGAGCGTCTCAGGATCGGAAGGTTTCGTGAGTGCCACCTCAGTCTGTCCGACGACACGGTTCATTTCAGCCTGCATTTTGTCCTTATAAGGCTGATAGTACCCGATAATAGCAGAATCGGCACCGACCTGCTGGTCGATGCCGTATTGTTTGTATTCGTTTCTGGTTACAGCGAAGTGCTTCTGGCAAGAGGCCATCAGGCCAAGGCCCGCAAGCAATATCGCACCATAAGCCGATCGGAAAGAAGTTCTCATAACGTAGTTTTAGAAATCTAAAATTACATCTGAAACTCCGGATTTCCTGCTACCAGCCGTCGTTCTGCCGCAGATTGGGGTTTGCGTCGAGCTGCGACTGAGGGATTGGGTATAATTCCAGGCGCGGCGTGTAGGGAATCAGCACATTGTCGACGATCTGATCATTGGACATCGCAGCTATTTCCTCCTGTAATGTACCCCACCGGCGGATATCAAACACAGTAGTAAATTCCCCGCTTAGTTCCAGTCTGCGTTCCGCGCGGATAGCCGCACGCAACGCAGGCGCACCGATAGCTTTGGAAGGTGTCGCTTTGGCGCGGGCGCGCACGCGGTTGAGCAATGGCAATGCATCTGCCGGTTTTCCGGTTTCTACCAATGCCTCTGCAAGCATCAGCAGCACATCCGAAAACCGCATTTCGATCAGGTCAGCGCTGTAACCTTGCACCGGCGCACCCGCAGGACGTGCCGCACGCGCGATCTTTCCATAGGCAATGCCATATCGGAAGTCGTCATGGCCAAACGGCGCTTTCGTTCGCTGGTTTATGTAATGGGCGCTGGTAGCATCGTAAATAATACTGTCCCCCGGCTCCGCCCCAGCCCTGGCACCGCCCGTAAACACATATTTTGAAACCAGGGTAAAGTCTCGCCGGGTGTCGGTTTTTTCAAACAGTTTGTAAAAATCATAGGTCAAACCATAATTGGTCTGTTCATCGCCATTCACCAAACCGGACGGGAACAGATTGAACGGCAATATGTTGCCATTCTGGTTGGACGAATTGACAAAATAGCCGAACGACAGCACGATCTCGCGGTTCCGCTCATTGGCCAATGCAAATACATCGGCAAAGTTGGGCAGCAGTTCCATGTCGTACTTCTCCTCATTGGCCGCCCCCACCAACTCGCTGAGCTTTTCGGCAGCCTTTTGGTAATTCTCTGTCCGATTTAGAGGCTTTCCTGCCATGGTGAGATAAACTTTGCCCATTAATGCCTTCACGGTTCCGGCGGAAACACGTCCGAGCTCGGCACCACCCCGCGAATCGGGCAGGATGGTTTCGGCAAATGCAAGGTCGGCCAGAATGGCGTCGTACACTTCGGTGTCGGTCGCGCGGGGAGCGAAAATCAGGTCTTTCTCTCCGAAAGAACTGATTTCTTTCAAAATCAAAGGCACACCGCCGAACAGACGCACGAGGTTGAAATAAGCATAAGCCCGCAGCACACGCGCCTCGGCAATGTAGGGATCAGCCTCTTCTTCCTCACCGGGAACGGCCATTTTTGCATTGTCGATCACGGTATTGGCTCGGTATATGATTCTGTAGAACCGCGCCCAGACCGATTCAAAGGCTCCCGAAACGGAAGTGTGCGCAAAACGATAGTAAGGGTCGGCGCCCGACCCAAGAATACCCGCCGTCGCATAACGGTGCCCGGATTCGGCCAGGATAAAGCGGTTATAAATATCGGAATGATCGGTGGTGGTCCAGGCCTGATACACTCCGATCGTCGCCTGGTTGAGACCGTCCTCGTCCGTGAACGCCACGTCTTTGCCCAGCGAGGAGTAAGGCGACTCTTCCAGATTATCCTTACAGGAAGTAATGGCCAGCGCTGCCAGCAGCATTACGAATAACTTGATATGTTTTTTCATATTTGAATGCATTGGTCACACTAAAAATTGCAGGAGAACCCGATGGTATAAGAACGTTGCGCCGGGTAAGCACCATAATCGATGCCCTGTTGCAGCAGCGACTGCCCGTAGGAGCTCACTTCCGGATCGAAGCCCGAATAGTTTGTCAATGTCCACAAGTTGGTGCCCGTCACAAAGAGGCGCGGGTTTTGGACCGGGCCGAGTTTCGGGAATGTGTAGGAGAGGGTGAGCATTTTCAGGCGCGCAAAACTGCCGTCTTCCAGCATCACCGAGTTGATATCGCCGGACGCAATGCCACGCTGCACGCCGGGATAATTGACGTTGTTATGCGGATTGGCCTCGGTATACCGTTTCTGGTACCAATCTTCCGACTGGTTGAACCCTACCCCGCCGTAATCGACTACGCCGTTGGTAATATAGAAGCGCGTCAGGTTGAGCACATCATTTCCAACCGAACCAGTGAATAATGCATTGACGGAGAAGTTTTTCCAGGTCAGGTCATGGCTCCATCCAAAGGTAAAATCGGGGGTAGATTTGCCGAGCACAACCCGGTCATCGGCTGTAATGATGCCGTCGGCATTGGTATCTGCATATTTCCAGGCACCATAAAGCGGCGTACCTTTGGAACCCGCAGGTCGCGGGCCTTCGAACGTCGGGAAGGTGGGATTGCCGTCAGCATCGAAATCGTTTTTTTGGCTCAAACCGGCCACACGGTACCCAAAGAACTGACCTACTTCCTGCCCCGGAATCAATATGCCCGAAACGCCTCCAAGTAAGTTGCCATTGATATTCACATAGTCGGGCTGTGTACGATCGCCCAAGTCTACGAGCGTGTTGATATTCCTCGAAATATTGACGCGCGTCGAGTAGGTCACATTCTTTTTCTGTACAATGTTCCCCTGGATACTTACTTCAAAGCCACGGTTTCGCATCGTTCCATAGTTGTCGATGATCGTGGCCACACCCGCTTGCGAAGGAACTTTACGGGGTTGCAGCAAGTCGGAAGTTACTTTGTTGTAATAATCGAAACTCAATACAATGCGGTCTTTGGCCGTATTGAAATCCACCCCGACATTAAACTGTCTGGTGCGCTCCCAGGAGAGGTTCGGGTTGGCAATCGTGTTCGGGAATATGCCTGTATTGATCACCGAGCCGTCACCGCCCGGACCCATTTCATAGAAACCTGAGCTATATAACGACAGCGACGAATATGGTCCGATGGCCTGGCTGCCGGTTTCACCATAAGACGCGCGGAACTTCGTATTTGAAATGGCAGTAACACCTGTCATAAACTCCTCCTGATCGAGGTTCCACGCAAGTGCTACGGCGGGAAAGATCCCATACTTCCTGTTGGCGGCAAATGCCGAAGCACCATCGGCACGGATCGAGGCGTTCAGTACGTACCTGCCTTTGAAAGAGTAGTTGGCACGAAGGAAACCCGATTGCAGAATACGTTTTTCCTTGAATGAACCAATCACCTGCGACTTTGCGCTGCCAATGTTATCGACCCCGAAAAATGGTACATCGAAACCCGATGAGTTCGTGCTGAGGAATTCAACAGTTTGGTCGTTATATTCCACACCCAGGGTTGTATTGAGGTAATGATCCTTCCGGAAGGTCTTTTCGTACTGCAAATACGAGTTGAAATTATAACTATACGTATTGGCCGACGTGTTGCTACCCTTTCCTTTTACCTGGTTGCCCTCCGCTGTTGAAGGTGGCAGGAACACCTTCCGGCGCGTGAGATTCTGATTACCGGCAAGGCTCACGACCAGTTGCAATCCACTGGCTATTTTGAAATAACTTTCAATATTGAGAATGGAGTAATCGCTTTGAGTAACATCCGTTTTTGCCGTCAATTCATTGTAGGGATTGGAAAAATAATAGCCCTGATAGTTCGGAATGCCAAGGCTATTGTTGCCCAGGTAATCGATTTCCAGCGTCGGTGCAGCGCGCAGTCCGTCCATTAACCCGCCCGAGCTCGGCCATGCGCGCGAGGCTGTGACAGCGCGGTTGGTTTTCTGCCGGGTAAATGAAAGCTGGCCTTTGACCGTATACCAGTCGTTGACCTCGTTATTCAGGTTGACGCGCAGACTGGCCCGATCGTTATTCGAATTGATGATCGTGCCCTTGTCTTTAAGATAATTACCCGAAATATAGTACGATGACTTGGGGCTACCTCCTGAAACACTCAGCGTAATGTCCTGCCGGAAACTGGGCTGCGTTATAGCTTCGACCCAGTCGGTATTAGTCATGGTACTGTCGAGATTTTCAAAGGGTGGATTGCGGTCGGTGACGCGGAAACTTTCATTGATCACTTCCGCATATTGCCGCGAATTCATCATCCGGATCGGGTTGGCAACGCTACCAAAGGAGGTTTTGTTGACGAGCTCCACGCGCCCCTCACCCCGCTTACCCGACTTGGTGGTGATCAGGATCACGCCGTTCGCGCCACGCGAGCCGTAGATGGCTGTCGCGGAAGCGTCTTTGAGGATTTCCATGCTTTCGATATCGTTCGGGTTAACACCGTAGAGTCCATTCTGCGAAGAGGAGCCATAGAAACTGGTCCCGGCCTCGCGGTAGGGCGGCATCGGGAAGCCGTCGATTACGTAAAGCGGCTCGTTGTTACCGCTGAGCGAGTTGTTACCCCTGATCCGCACCACTGCGGCAGCGCCGGGTTCACCGGAACTTTCTGTGACTTGCACGCCGGTCGCGCGCCCCTGGATAGCCTGGTCAATCGTATTGATTACGGCCGATTTATAATCCTGAGAAGCTACCCTGGATGTGGAGCTGGCCAGGTCGCGCTTGCTTTGAGCACCATATCCTACCACCACCACTTCCTTCAACGATTTGGCTTCCGGGACAAGCTGGGTGTCATAGTTGGTCATGCCGGTAATAGCCACTTCTTTGGTTGCAAAACCTATGAAGCTAAAAACGAGAATGCCGCCTTTCGCAGGGACTTTCATCTGGAAGGAACCATCGGGCTCGCTAATGGACTGGATTTGCGTGCCCTTTACCAGAACTGCTACACCAGGCATTCCAACACCCTTTTCGTCTTTCACAATACCTTTGATATCACGTCCATCAGGGCCGGCGTCTGTTGCGCCCCCCGGCGCTGGCTTTTGCGCAGTCGCCGAATCCGGTGTCTGAGCGGCGTTTTGCACCGGCTGAGCCACGTTGGCATTGCCCGCTTGCGACGACGTTGCGGCACTGTCGGGCTTATTGGTCGGCACCGTTGCCTGGTTGCCCGCAGGAGCGCCGGGCGTGGCCACTCCGGGCGTGCTATTCAATGAATCTTTCTGAGGGGCTGGCTTTACCAGGGGATCGAAGTTCTGCGTGGGCTTCACCAATGGTGAGGACGAGGATTTGGATGCAGAATCGGTTGTATTTTGAGGCTTGGGGAGGGTATCGGAGGCCGGTTTGTTTGATGCAGGATCGGGTTTCGGAACCGGGGTTACCATTGTGTCGGGCCTGGCCTTTCGGGTTGAATCGGGCTTCGCCTGCTGCGCGGTACTTCGGAAAATCGGGCCCGAAAACAGCAGCAGAAAGAAACCGATCCTCAGGAAAATGAGCGGGACCGAACACGGTGCAGGCTCATCGAGTCGTTGAGTTTTTCTCATATGATTCTTGGCTAAGTGACGGGACAGCGTCCCGAGAAAAGATTGTTTAGCCTGTTTCAGACAAAAACCATACCGCCATGTTCCCTGACGTTGACATTTGGGGCGTTCGGGTTATTCACCGGCTCGACGGGATTTTTGCGAACTACATTTACACAACTAACCTACACACCTATATGACTGCTCCACGAGTAGTTTAGAAAAAAGATGGCAAACAGCCGTAGAGTCGTAATTTGTCAAATATCAATGAAAGGAATCTCATTATTTTTGGAAACATCATGCTTCCGATTACATTTGTCAAAACGCCCACAAGGGGCGGGTTTGAATTTTGCTTAGTTTAAAAGGAGTGTAAAAACCAACTTCGACCATGCGCCAGGAACAACTGCTAACCGCCGACTATATTGAGTCTCAGATCGGAAACGTAATCGAGTACTACATCCGATGGGATTTTGAAGAAGACCCTTTTTATGGTAAAGCCCGTATCAAAGGCCTGGTCGACGATGACAAAGGCGGTTTGAAGATCATATGCGACGTGATCGAAGGAAGCGACCTGGAATTGGCTTATGAGCTGGAAGAAGTATTTATGTTCTCCGACCACCACCCTATTTACGCCGGCCAGTTTCCCGAAATTTATTCAGCTAACTGGGTGAACACCGACGGTAAAAAGAAAAGGCAGATATTCATAGCACCACCCAACGAAAACGCGAAGGAGTTCGCCGTCTCGCAAACGAATAGTAAGGTGGTTGTGAAAAGGATAATTTAGTTTAATGATTGAATGATTGAATGACTGAATTTTAAATGAGCGAGTAATTCAGGATTAATCATACATATTACACAGCGACCTATTCGGTCATTCAATCATTCGGTCATTCAAAATTCATTCACTCATTCGCAATTAGTTCTTAATAATCTTCTTCGTCAGTACCTGGTCTTCGAACTCCGCTTTCACCACATATAAACCGGATGGGAATGTCGTCAGATCGAAATTGTAGATATTCGAGCTGACTTCTCCGGTAATGACAGTTTCCGTTACCTTTTGTCCAGCTACATTGTAAATCGAGACCGATTTCAGCTTTTCCGGATGCGGATAGAACTGCACCGAAACCTGGCCACTTGTCGGATTAGGCGTTACAAGGAACCCGGCTTCTTTCAGATTTGGATTGATGGTGACCGTTCTGATATTAATGTCATCGAGGTAAATATCGTTTTCGTTGCCGTTCGTGTTCAGGAATGCCACCAATATTTCGCCCTGGCCAATAAAGCTGCCGATATTGATCTCTTCCCTTCTCCATTCATTGACGCCCGGCGTAAATGCAGTCCTCGTTGCCGCGCTACGGGTAATAAGGCTTGATCCCCATTTTTTGTAGACACTTGTGTAAGTCTGTCCGCAATCTGTACTAATAAGCACCTGTAAGGTATCCCAAACATTGCCCTGGGTCGATGTATTGGTATAAGTCGCCGCCGCTACCTGGAAGGAGACGAACGCCGAATCGGTTCCTGCTATATTCACGGTAGGTGACCGCAGGTAATCGCGCTGGCCGACCACCTGGTTATCGAAGTTGCCAATTTTTACCGATGCACTGCCTGTTTTGGCCGCCGAAGTGGTTTTCTCCCATGTAGAACCACCATCCTCGTTCACGATGTCCCAGCCTTGCGGCGGGAACAACCCTTCGAAACCTTCCCTCACCGGTGCGGCGACTGGCTCATAATAGATGAAGTCGAGGCTAAGCGAGTCATTCGAAGTATCCTCATCGGTGCCTCCATTCGGATTGGATGTGTAAATACTCAATACATGATTGCCTTCCACGGTGGTCAGGATCGGCAGGGTCACGGTTGTTTCGGCGTATGTGGCCAATGAGCCTGTCCAGTTGTAGTTCTGTACGGTCCCATCATCGATCACCGCGTGAATGGTTACGGATATGAGCGTCTCGCTACCCCGGTTCACGAGCGTTATTTGTGGTGTGAGTGTGTTAACACAAATCCGCTGCGCCGGCTGCCGTATCGCTTTGAGCGATGCATCCTTTTTCTTCACATCCACCGGCGTACAGCCATTGGAAAGTGAAAGCAGCGAACGATAGGTACTAAATGCGGCTTCCATTCTCGCTACCTGCATTTTGGTAAACATATACAAGCAGGCGTCGGGCGTGTAATCCATATAATTCTGATACATGATGCCCGGAGAAGTCGTCGTGCAACGATCGGTTAGGATGCCCGTCTGGCATGTAGTAGTGCTATTGCTCTGATTGGGGGTATCGTCCACCTCGTCGGTCCCTGTGCAGGCACCATTGTCGTCTCCCCAAATGTGGTACAGGTTAAAATAGTGGCCGATTTCATGCGTGAGCGTCTTGCCCTGGTTGAAACCGGTAGCACTTCCGCCGGGTAGCGAAGCATAGTCTACGGCAACGCCTTGTTCATCTTTGACGCCGTCGTCCGGAAAAGTAGCATAGCCGAGTGTGCTTGCAGAAAGGTCGCAGATCCAGATGTTGAGGTATTTGTCCGTATCCCAGGCATCCGCCCCACCCGATTCGGCGTGCTTAACCTGGTTGGTCGTATAGTCGAATGAGTTTCGCGTGGTATTGTAGCGCTCAATTCCCGTCGAGGGGGCGTCGTTCGGTGTCCGCTGCGCAAGACAAAACTGAATACCCGACTGGCCAAAAAGCGATTTGAAGTAGGAAGGAATTTTTTCGGCCCCGGCATTGATCCCTGCATAATCTTTGTTGATCGTATCCAACTGCGCCATGATCTGCGCGTCGGTCACCATCGACTGGCGGCTAAGTACGACATGGAATACTACCGGAATTGTAACGGGGCCCGCCGTCCGGAGCGTTTTGCCAGACGCAATCCTTTCATTGACCAGCTGTTTAAGCCGAAGGTCACGCTGGTTAAAAAGTTGGCGCAGGGCCGGCTGGTCCGTGAATCTTTTTTGGAGCAATTCCATCGAAGCACACCTGTCCTGCGCATGTGCGGGCGCAAAGCCGGTGTAAGTGATTAATAAAATGGCAACAAAGAATCTGATGGATGGTATAATATGTCGCATCGAATATTTCTAAGGAACTGAGTAAATAGGATTTGACCGCTGGTTATGAACCGTATGCGGATCTATTCACCTACTACGAAAAAAAAGTGCCTGGTGATGCGAATGCAATACCATTTAATTTGTTTTTAATTGGCAGGAGTAGCTACAAGTCTCAATACCGCCATTTTCATGCAGGAAACGCAAAATATCAAACCCGTCCGGAAGATTATCCATGTTGACATGGATGCCTTCTACGCGTCGGTTGAGCAGCGTGATTTCCCTGAGTATCGCGGTAAACCACTGGCCGTGGGTGGCTCTCCGACAGGCCGGGGCGTGGTGGCAACGGCCAGTTATGAAGCCCGTAAGTTTGGGGTAAGGTCGGCGATGCCTTCGCGGCAGGCAATCCAGCTTTGTCCGCAGATCATCTTCGTCCATCCACGGTTTGAGGTTTACAAAGCTGTTTCAAGAAGCATCCGCGAGATTTTTTCCCGCTACACCGACCTTATTGAACCGCTTTCGCTCGACGAAGCGTACCTGGACGTCAGCGAAGACAAAATGGGTGTAGGGTCCGCGATGGAAATTGCAAGGCAAATCAAGAAATCCATTAAAGATGAATTGAACCTGACGGCCTCAGCCGGCGTGTCGGTGAACAAGTTTGTGGCCAAAATCGCCTCCGACCTCAACAAACCGGACGGCCTGACGTTCATCGGTCCATCCAAAATACAAGCCTTTATGGACCAATTGCCCGTGGAGAAATTTCACGGCGTGGGCAAGGTTACCGCCGACAAAATGAAGGCTATGCAGCTTTTTACCGGCGGAGATCTGAAAAAACTGTCGGAGGATGAGCTCGTAGTCCATTTTGGAAAAACAGGCCATTTCTTTTACAGGATTGTGCGGGGCATCGATGACCGAGAAGTACAAACGCACCGGGAAACCAAATCCCTGGGAGCAGAAGACACATTTACCTACGACCTCACTACGCCCGACGAAATGTACAAGGAACTGGACCGGATTGGTGTAACCGTTGCTAACCGGCTCGAAAAGAACCAGCTAAAAGGCAGGACCGTTACCCTGAAAGTTAAATTCAGCGACTTCACCCAGATCACCCGCAACCACTCATTTTCTCACCCCATCGGCGACCTCGATACCATTACGGACACAGCGAAGCAATTACTGGACAAGCTTGATTTGCAGGAAAAACCTGTTCGACTCCTTGGTATTTCGCTTTCCAACTTTCACGAACCCGAAGTCAGACTGCGGAAATACAAAGACCCCGAGCAGCTCGAACTATTTCCATTCGGATCATAGCAACAACGCATCCACACGGTGCGCCTGCACCATATTTTCACATTTCGACCACGAGAATATGGTAAAGCGCCCATCCTGAGAAGCTACGAGTGCAATGGAATCGCGTTGATCGTATACAAATTGTGCTGCCGATAAGTGCCTCGTGCCGCCGTTTTGCACCGGATGCACCACCATGGCCGTGTTGCCGATGATAGGTTCGGTGATCAGGACCTCTTCTACCGGCTTCCCGGTGGCTGCGCGGCCGATCTTCGCGCCGAAAGCGAGCAGCTCGTAGCGGTCGTTGATGATCGTAGCACCGTCTACGGCTGTTAGCCCGGCCATATTATGTACTGCCGAGCTGAACTGATTTTGCCAGGTGATCGGGTTGGGGTCTTCCACATATTTTCGGTGTAGGTCGGCCAATTCGGAGAAAGGCGGTTGCACATCGTATGTGATCGGATGGATAATCGATTCCCGCCAGCGCTCTTTCCCCTTTGGCACCACCAACAATATCCCACCGCGTTCATGATTCCGCATCGAGGCTGCCAACTGGACAAGCAGGTTGGGATAATCGCTCCATAGTGTAGTGGAAGAAAAACCCATCAGAGAGTTGATCAGCGACGGGCAATCCTTCATTTTACGGCTTTCTTCATTAATGATCTTTACCTGATCCCCTTTCAACACAGCCACATTCACGAATTTGCCGAAACCTTCCACCCGGCGATGTTTCACCACCAGCATTCCCGGTTCGATCACTTCCAACACAAAACAAAGCCCGGGGATTACCCGCGTGGTACCCCATATCCGCAGCTCTCCGTCCTCGGGCCACACGCCCAGGTGAATGCCCGATCGTTCGACTGCGGGTGCCAGTTTTGTAAGGGTGTTAGCGGTCAATGCCAGTTTTTCAGAAAATATCAAAGGATGCTCGGCAGCTTCCGGCGGCAGATAGGCGATTGAAACCTTGGGTGAGCGCCCTTCTTCCCGGCGTAGGCTGGCCCAGAACGTCGTGTCGATAATGGCTTCGATGATCCGGGCATTGGGACGTGGTGCAAGTTCCTCCTGATAATATTGGGAAACTGAAACGTGATGCCGTTCGAAGTGGCTGGCAACCAGGGAGGCTACCGAACGGGCAGCCTTATAAGTAATGGCAGGCGACACTTCGCCAGTATCAAGAGAAAATATATCGGGATTCGGGATCATTTCTGGGCGGTTTCTTTGTGAACAACTACTTCTTTCAAAAAGTTGGGTTTTGTGCCCGCAGTCTGTTTTTTTCCTGTTTCTCTCATTCAATTTCCAACCAATCGGTTTGTCTGGGCATCGTATCATCAGGGGAGGCGCGGGAATTAATTAAAGGTCCCGGCAGTTGTTTCGCCAGATAAGCATTAATTTGCGCGTTAATCCAAAAATCCGGCTTCCGGCTTTTTATCTTCCGGCATATGGTGAGTATGCCAATAATTAAAGAATGAAAACGTACCTCAGATTATTATCTTTTGCACAACCGATTGCCCGATTTGCCATCCCTTACCTTCTTTGCACCGTTCTGGGAGTTATTTTCAACACGTTGAACCTGGCCCTTCTGGCGCCGCTCCTGATCACGTTGTTCAATAACCAGGCTGGCGATGTGATGCCAAGACCTGAAAACGGCTGGCTGGACCCTACGGGAATGCTCAATTACTACGCCCAGCAGGCCAACCTGCACTTCGGGCCGCATGGGGCATTGCAGGTTGTTTGCGCAGTGATCGTGTCGTCGGTATTGCTTTCCAATATTTTCAAATACTTTTCGCAGCGGATCATGGAAAACCTCCGGATCCACACGCTGCTGAACCTTCGGAAAAGGGTGTTCGACAACGTGATGAATATGCATGTCGGCTATTTCAGCAACCAGCGGAAGGGGGATATTATTGCAAAGATCGCCTCGGACGTACAGGCCGTACAGTTTTCCGTAACCAGTACTTTGCAGGTAGTTTTCAAGGAACCCTTGCAATTGATCGCATATGTGTTCATGCTTTTTGCAACCTCCGTGAAGCTGACGCTTTTCGCGATTCTGGTAATCCCTGTTTCGGCATTCCTGATTTCCAAGATCGTAAAAAGGCTCAAAGAGCAGGCAGCGCTCGCCCAGCATTATTTCGGGCTGATGATCAGCTATCTCGACGAGGCGCTGACGGGCATTAAGATCATCAAGGCTTTTAATGCCACCGAAAATATTAAAGCCAAGTTTCATTCAGAAAATATCCGGTATTCCGATTTGGGACGGAAAATGGCGAAACGGCAGCAGTTGAGCTCGCCCGTTTCCGAATTCCTTGGCGTTACTATGGTCGCGATCATCGTCTTGTACGGAGGCTCGCTGATCATCGACAACAATTCGGATCTCGATGTTTCCAAGTTTGTCGCCTACATCGGTATATTTTCGCAGGTAATGCGCCCCGCGAAAGCGCTTACCGATTCGTTTAGCTCCATTCACGCGGGTATTGCCTCCGGCGAGCGCGTGCTGGAACTGATCGACGAAAAACCTGAGATCCTCGATGCACCGGATGCGATCGATATGACAGATTTCAACGATTCGATCCGATTGGAAAATGTGTCGTTCTCCTACCCGACACGGCCGGTACTCAAATCTATTAATATTACTATTCCAAAAGGAAAGACGGTCGCATTGGTCGGGCCATCAGGCGGTGGTAAATCGACCATGATGGATCTCTTGCCCAGGTTCATCGACGCTGAAGCAGGCCAGGTACTGATCGATGGCATCAATGTAAAAAAGATCAAACAGGAATCTCTCTGGTCGATGTTCGGGCTCGTAAACCAGGAATCGATGCTTTTCAACGACTCCATTTACCAGAATATCGCATTCGGAAGTCCAGGCGCGACTATGGAACAAGTCGAAGCTGCGGCGAGAATCGCCAATGCGCATGAGTTTATCATGGAAACCGAGGAAGGCTATTTCAGCAACATCGGCGACCGGGGGATGAAGCTTTCAGGAGGCCAAAAACAGCGCATTTGCATTGCACGCGCCGTTTTGAAAAACCCACCGATCATGCTACTCGATGAAGCGACCTCCGCCCTCGATACCGAGTCGGAAAAACTGGTGCAGGAAGCATTGAACAACCTGATGAAAAACCGTACGTCGCTCGTAATCGCCCACCGGTTGAGCACCATCCAGAATGCGGACATCATACTGGTGTTGGAAGACGGGAGGGTCATCGAACAAGGCAACCATGCGAAACTGATCGCGCACGACGGGCTGTACAAGCGGCTGATCGACATGCAGCAATTTACCGATGTTTAAATGGAAAACCGGCTGCTGATATCCATTGCCCTATGCACTTATAACGGCAGTACATTCCTCCGGGAGCAACTGGATTCGATCCTCCACCAGCGTTATACACACTGGGAGTTAATAGTGGTAGACGATTGCTCAACGGACTCAACAAGGGATATTTTGCAGGAATATGCAGGAAAGGACTCCCGCATTGCGCTGCATTATAACCACCGAAACCTTGGCTATAATAAGAATTTTGAAAAAGCATTGGGTCTTTGCCAAAGCGAGCTAATCGCTATTTGTGATCAGGACGATATCTGGCATCCTGAAAAACTGGCAAAGCAGGTAGCATTGATCGGCAGCCATACAATGATTTACCACGATTCGGAATTCGTAGACAGCACTGGCCAAAGCATGAACCGGAGGATTTCCGACAAACTGAACTTGTACCGCGGTAATGAGCCGGAAGTATTTTTGTTTTTGAACTGTGTATCTGGCCATAGCATTCTTTTGAAAAAGAGTGTGCTGCAAAAATCACTGCCTTTCCCACACGGTTTCCATTACGACCATTGGCTTGCATTCAATGCCGCGTGCCTGGGCTCTATCGATTTCGTTCCGGAACCCCTGGTGAAATACCGCCAGCATTCGGCCAATAATACCGATCTGCTGGCATCAAAACAGGTTGAGAAAAAAGCGGCTCAAAAAGTAGCGGAGATGGGAAAGGAAAGTGAATGGCTCTTACTGTGCGCAAGGCAATGCACTGGCAGGTCAAATAACCTCATCACCGCATTATACAGGCAAAGTCTCCCGCGCAACGACGGCTTTTTGAATATGGCTTACGGCATGCTGATCTGGAAAAACCGGGGCACGTTGCTCAGCATCCTGAAAAAATCGGATACCAGCAAGTTTTTTTATACGCTCAGAAAAATCTGGGGCGCGAAAGTTAAATTGATAGGACAGTGAATAAGCAACCTGACTCTGCAAATCAGAATACGCAAGATCCCCTCGTTTCGATTGCATTGTGTGTTTACAACGGCGAAAAATACCTCAAAGAGCAGCTTGACACGCTCGTTAACCAGACTTATCCGAACATTGAGATCGTGGTTGTGGACGACGGCAGCAAGGACCGCTCACGCGAAATCCTGCGTAGCTACGAGGAGAAATATCCGTTTTTCAGGATTTACGAAAACGAAGTAAACCTGGGCTATGTGAAGAACTTCGAAAAAGCGATCACACTTTGCGAAGGCCAGTTTATAGCGCTATGCGACCAGGACGACATTTGGGACCTGGAAAAAATCTCAAAACAAGTGAGGGGCATTGGAGACAATCTGCTCATTTACCACGACTCGGCTTTCATGGATGAGCAAGGTAGGCAGATGACCTGGAAACGGAAAATGTCGGACATCATTCACCTGTATAGCGGCAGTGATCCGAAAATTTTCTTGTATTTCAATTGCGTTTCCGGGCATAGCATCCTGTTCAAGCGCGACCTGCGTGACGAATTCCTGCCATTCAATCCGGATCACTTCCACGACCACTGGATTGCTTACGTGGCGACCAATCTTGGATCCATTGAGGTCATTCCCGAAACACTTGTTCGGTACCGGCAGCATACCAGCACTTCCACCGACATTCTCAACAAACGGAAGAAGATCCGGAAAAACTATCACGAAAACCGGGATATCAAGAAGCTAAGAAAAGACCTTAAATGGGTTCAGCAATGCGCTTCGTTCAAGAAAAACCGAGACCAGCCGTTCCTTGACCAACTCAGGAGCCTTTTTGAACACAGGCTTGATACCTTCTTTTCATTTGAGTATGCCAGCCTGATCCGGGATAATTACGAAACGTTGTACTACATCCCTGTCTATAAAAAGTCTAAGAAAATGAGCTTCGTGTATAGGCAGATCTGGGGTTTACGTGCCAAACTGCTGTGGGCTAGGCTCTTTGCTCGTCCGGAAAAGGAAGAATATGTAGATGTAGTTTTAAAAGATGCAGAAAACCCTTGAAAACCACATGCGTCGACATTTGCTTCGTTTTGGCGCTATGCCAGAGCATCGTCTGGATTTGCCAGTAGCTGTAATTCCAGCGCATCATTTGCTCGACGAGCTTTTTGAATGACCTCTTTTCAGTAAAGTAAATTTCACTTTCTGTCATCTCCGACGTTGTCAGCGGCAATGCGTAACTCCACTTTTTGTGCAGTTTCAGGATTTGGTCGAGCCATTGCTTATTGAAATTTCCTTCGGAAGCATGCGTCATCAGCACATCGTAAGTTACCACGATTTTGTAGTGCGGGAATACGCTCAGACAGAAATCGAGATCGTAGCCGTGGAAAGCTGTCAGCACTTTACTATCGAACGGAAAACGGACTGCTATCTCCCTCCGGGTACAAAACCAGAGGCCATCCACACACACCACCCGGCTAAGACGTTCGTTACGCGGGTTATGATAGGCATGGATTTCATCCTTCTCGTTAAACTTGTAGCCCTGGAGCACATTCTGGTAAGATCTTTCTTCCGAATGGAATTCCAGCTGGTACCAGCCAGAGGGCGAGAGCGACTTGTATCCGCCCCCTGCCACGCCTACAATACCCATTTCCGGATCGCGCTCAAAAATTTCCGCAACGACACTGCCCCAATTCCCTGTTCTGATTTCAACATCCTCGTGCATGAAGCACACCAGATCGAACCGGGCCCTCTTTGCACCTTCATTGTAAACCTCACAAATTCCCCGGCGCGCTATGCGATTATCAATGGCAATAATTTCGTGGGGTATACCAACTGTATTGCGGATATTTTCAGAAACTTTGGACAGCTCAGCCTGGTTAGCCGAGCAAATAATAATGGAGATCATGGCATATACTTGAATTGGGGCTAAAAATAACGCCAAAATCACTAATCCGGATGCGTTTACCTATTATTCCAGTAGAATATGGCCACTTCCGGCATTTATAGGTAACCAAAAACAATTTGCCTTTCCATGAAACGAGTACTTATCCTGCTGCTCCTCACCTGCGCAACGTCCGCATTCGCGCAAGTCAAATTTGCCCGTCTTTTTTCCGACCATGTCGTGCTGCAACGTCAGAAACCGGTTCCTGTGTGGGGCTGGGCTAAGCCGGGTGAAAAAGTGAAGGTTACCCTTGCCGGGCAGTCGTTGGATGTAAAAGCAGATGCAGAGGGCAAATGGAAAGTTAGTTTTAAACCGCTGGAAGCAGGCGGCCCTCATATCCTGACGGCTACGGCCAAATCGGGCAATGCCACGGCCAATGACGTCCTGATCGGCGAAGTATGGCTTTGCTCAGGCCAATCGAATATGGAATGGCCCGTTTCGGCCGCCAAAAACTACGAAGAAGAGCGAAAAAATGCGGATTATCCGCAGATCCGGCATTTCCGCGTCGACCACGTTGTGGAATTGCAGCCTCAGCAGGATTTGAAAGCTGGCGAATGGAAAGTAGCAAATGCCGAAACGGTTGGCGGATTTACCGCAATTGGTTTTTTCTTTGCCCGCGAAATTTATAAAAAATTGAACGTACCTATCGGCATCCTGCATTCGTCTTGGGGAGGATCTCAGATTGAAGGCTGGATCAGTAAGGAAGCCATGCTTGGCAACGATGAATTACGTTCCTATGCTCAAAACATGCCTAAAACCTGGGAAGAGGCAGATTTGGTGATGGATAAAAAATTAAAAAAGCAACTTTTCAAAAAAGCATCTTACGATCCTACCTGGGAGGATGAGAAGAAATACCTTTCACCTGACGTAGATTTTACAGCCTGGCAAAAAACCGCCGATCCGATCGGGCAGTGGGATTGGAAAGGGCTGATGGGCTTCCGTGGCAAAGGATATATGGCCAGAGAAGTGAATTTCCCGGCAGATTTGGTCTCCAAACAGACTATGCTATCGCTCGCCGAAAACGATGGGCAGATTGAAGTTTATATTAATGGCAAACTGGTTCATGAAGGCACCAGCAAAGGTCCGCGAAAAATCGATGTGCCAGCCAACACTTGGAAAGAAGGTAAGAACGTGCTGATCGTCAAGACGGGCAATATGGTGGGCGCATCCTGGTTTGGTCCCGGAATGATGGGTTCAGCCAGTGACCTCTACATTGCCGACGGTACCCGGAAGATCGACCTATCGAAAGACTGGTTCCTTATGCCCGCATTTGCCGAAAAGCACGAGTATGCTCATTTGATGAACAATGTAGGCACAACGATTTACAATGCGATGATCGTTCCGTTGCTCCCGTTCGCCGTTCGCGGCATGCTTTGGTACCAGGGCGAGAGCAATGCAGGCCGGGCTTACCAGTACCGTCAATCGTTCCCGCTCATGATCAATGACTGGCGCAAGCTTTGGAACGACGAGTTTTCATTTTACTGGGTACAACTATCCAGCTACGGCACCGATCGCGACAGTAATAAAGGCAGCAACTGGGCGGAGCTTCGCGAGGCGCAGAACCTTACATTGAGCCTACCCAAAACCGGTATGGCTGTGAGCACCGACGTGGGCAACCCCAACGACATCCACCCCACCAACAAGCAGGATGTGGCCCACCGCCTGGCTACCAATGCGTTGAAATTAGATTATGGACAGAATATCCCTTATGCCTCCCCGCTTTACGATCAGATGCAGGTCGATGGCAGCAAGGCTGTGATTTCCTTTAAAAACGCGGAAAACGGATTGATGATCAAAGACCGGTACGGTTACCTGAAAGGCTTCGAAGTAGCAGGTGACGATAAAGTTTTCCATTATGCCAAAGCAGAAATCCAGGGTAATAAGGTGATCGTGTCCAGCCCTAAAGTGAGCAAACCGGTAGCTGTGCGTTACGCCTGGTCGGATGCGCCGGAAGATGCCAATCTGTACAGTACCGACGGTTTTCCCGCCAGTGCATTCAGGACCGACTCCTGGCCGGGCATGACCGTCAACGCCCGTTTTGAATAAATTCCTTCCGTCATTTGAGTTTAGATTTTTATGCTAAAACCCATCATATGGTGTATCGGCAGCGCTGCAATGCTACTGGCAGGTGCACAGAGTGTTTCCGACAAAAAAGATAAAAATAACCCGGGCCCGGGCAGCGAATGGCGCGAGTACCTCGGCGGCCCCGACCGAAACCATTATTCTCCTTTGACCCAAATCAACAAGGAGAATGTAAAAAACCTAAAAGTAGCCTGGACCTGGTCCATGCCCGACTCGGGACAAACGCAGGTGAATCCCATTGTAGTGAATGGCGTGCTGTATGGGGTAACGGCTACCGTGCAGGCATTTGCCCTCGATGCGGCTACCGGCAAGCAGCTTTGGATATTCGGTGATAAATCCAAAAACGGATCGAATACCAGTCGCGGGCTTACTTACTGGGAGGATGGCGACGACAAGCGCATCCTGCACGCCATGGGCGCATATCTGTATGCGCTCGATGCACGCACAGGCAAAATCATTGAGAGCTTTGGAGACAATGGGCGCATTGATTTGCATACCGGTCTGCCGGAGATCGCCAAAAACAAATACATGGTTTCCAATACACCGGGAACGATCTTCGAGGATTTGATAATCATGCCGCTGCGGCTCTCCGAGGATTCGGATGCTGCTCCTGGCGATTTGCGGGCATTCAATGTGCGCACCGGCAAGCTGGTATGGACGTTTCATACCATTCCATATCCGGGCGAATTCGGCTACGAAACTTTCCCTTCCGATGCCTACAAAAACACCTATACCGGTGCTGCGAACAATTGGGCCGGTACCGCCATCGATCGCAAACGTGGCATTTTGTACGTCCCTACCGGATCGGCAGGATATGACTTTTATGGTGGCAAACGCAAGGGTGCCAATCTATTTTCAAACTGCCTGCTTGCACTTGATGCCCGAACCGGCAAGCGTCTCTGGCATTACCAGACCATGCACCACGATATGTGGGACCGCGACCTTCCCGCCCCTCCCAACCTGATTACTATTACCCAGAATGGCCCTGACGGCAAACCGAGGAAGGTGGATGCCGTGGCCCAGGTCAGCAAACAGGGTTATGTATTTGTTTTTGATCGCGTTACCGGCAAACCGCTGTTCCCGATTAAAGAAGTGACCGCACCGCAGACCGCGCTTCCGGGCGAACATCCCTGGCCTACGCAACCGGTTCCTAGCAAACCGGCCCCATTTGCGCGGCAAGCCTACCCCCTGACCGACAATGACATCAGCGTCCACGCGCCGGACAGGGACTCCTTAAAAATCAAATTTAAAACTTATAAAAAGGCACTTTTCGCTGCCCCCAGCAAGGAAGGCACTGTGATCCTGCCCGGCTTCGACGGCGGCGCAGAATGGGGCGGTGCGGCTGCCGACCCGGACGAGGGCATTATGTATGTGAACAGCAACGAAATGGCCTGGATACTGACGATGAAGGATACGCCGAAGGAAAGCGAGCTTTCGAGCCTCAGCCCGGGCGAAAAAGTTTACACCGCTTACTGCGTTACCTGCCACGGCCCGCAGCGGAAAGGGAACGCCAAAAGCGGTTACCCGTCATTGATCGACATTGGAGCGCGCCGCGATAGGCCATTTGTAAACCAGTTGCTGACAACCGGCAAGGGTATGATGCCTGGTTTCACGATGTTGACCGCCGTTGAAAAGCAGGCGTTGGTTGCATTCCTGTTTGGTGATGAAAAAGTGGAGGCGGTTTCGGAAACGCCCGTTTCCAAGAAAGTATATTTGCCTTACCAAAGCACCGGTTACAATAAATTCCTCGATGCTAACGGCTTACCCGCCATTTCACCACCGTGGGGAACGCTTAATGCCATTAACCTGAACACAGGCCAGTTTTTATGGAAAATACCATTTGGCGAAGTCGAATCGCTGAAAGCCAAAGGTGTACCTACTACCGGCACTGAAAATTACGGCGGACCGGTGGTCACTGCAAGCGGATTGCTTTTTATCGCTGCTACCAAAGACGGGAAGTTCAGAGTGTTTGACAAAAAAACCGGCAAATTGCTGTGGGAAACGCAATTGCCGGCTGCCGGGTTCGCTACGCCCGCTACTTATGAAGCCAATGGGAAACAATACGTGGTGATCGCCTGCGGCGGAACCAAGCTGGGTACGAAAAAGGGCAACCAGTATGTTGCATTTGCGTTGGAATAACTAAACACCCGAGATCCACTCGCGGATTTTTTTCCGGCCGGCCTCGTCGGGCAACCGCCCTTCTCCGGCCCCCAGGTTATCGACCAGGTGCTTCACATCCGAAGTGCCTGGTATCACACAGGTGACGGCGTCGTTGCTGATGATGTATTTCAGAAAAAGCTGCGCCCAGCTTTTGATATCGTAATCTCCCGCCCAGGCCGGCAATTCCTTGCCCTTCACCGCCCTGAACAACGCGCCTTGCTCGAAGGGTTCGTTGATGATGACGGCAACTCCTTTGTCCTTCGCAGCTTTCAGCAGACTTTTTTCAGCATTCCGCGAACGGACGGAATAGTTAAATTGTACAAAATCGATATTTTCCGACTTCACGATCTGTTCCAATCTTGAATGGGAGGCGTCGGTGTAATGGGTTATACCAATATGGCGGATCTTCCCTTCGGCTTTCCAGTCTTTCAGCGTTTTCAGGTGCGTTTCCCAATCCTGCAAGTTATGAACCTGCATCAGGTCGATCTTTTTCCGCTTCATTTTCTGCAATGAAGCATTCATTTGATTAATCCCCTCCTGTTTGCCGGTAGTCCAGACTTTCGTTGCGAAGAAGAAGCGGTCGTTGAGTTTTAATTCGGTGGTCAGATCGCCAATTACCTGCTCAGCGCGCCCATACATAGGCGAGGCGTCGATTACTTTGCTGCCCATTTCCTGCATTTTTTGCAAAACTTCTTTTAATGGCGTCCGTTCCGCAGCCCCTGTTCCAATATCGAACTGCTGCCAGGAACCCAGGCCTATCACCGGCAGTCGCTCGCCTGTTGACGGGATTTTTCGTTCCAATATCATTTTGAGGTCGCCCTGTGCCGAGGAAGTTAACGGATCCAATGCCAAAGCGGCACCTGCAGCAGCCATACCGGCTAATGCCTCCCGTCTTGAAAAAATATGCTTCATTGCCTGATTAATGGGTTTTAAGGCGATTAAGATACAACAAAAATGAGTTGAAGGAATGGGAAGAGGCAAAAATGAGAAAAGGAGCCAGGATAAACCCTGACTCCTTTTGCTGCACTTCACACCAAATCTGAATCTATTACTTTTTTTCGATGGATACTCCGATTTTGTAATCTTCCAGCTTGGGTGATTTTGGAAGTTCTGGATAAGGAAGCACTTCACTGACTGATAGCAAATACGTAACACCGCCGAGCTTAAACTCCTGTGCATTGTCTTTCGAATCACCCTTGAATTCCAGATTCACATCCACCTGATTTGAAGTGTCAGAAACGGCAAGTACCAGTTTCGCACTTCCCATAGAAATGCAGGTTGCGTTAGCTGGGCACCGGCTGTCGTTCACTTCTTTCAGTTCAACCTTCAGATCGGTTCCCGAAGCTGAAACCTTGGTGGCCTGGCGATAGGGGACGCTGATCGAATTGAGTTCCGGCTGTGGTGTGCTGTCTTCCTTTTTGTCGCAGGCAATTGCTGCGATACAGAGAAATGCGAGTAAAATCGTCTTTTTCATGCTAATTGTATATTTGAATAATAATGCAGAGAAACTGAATGGCAGACATTGGTTGTAACCAGTCTATAAAAAATTAGACTTATTGGTGTATTTCTGTAATGCCAGCCAGAAAGTCCCTGAAAATCACAATTATTCTTATTCCAATGACCGTAATTTAACGGTATGTTAATTTGGCATACTTACTTTTACAGTCGAACACCTTAATCAGCAGGGTACAGCAAATCAGGAAATATGGTCTGGTACGAAGAGGAAGTACAGAGAGTCGAAAAAGAACGATCTACATTAAACTATGAACCCGAAACTATCTTTTACGGAAGTTCGACCTTTACATTGTGGACCGGTCTGTACCAGGATTTCGAAGATCTTAAACCTATCAACCTCGGTTTTGGCGGTTCTACGCTTGCGGCCTGCGTCTGGTTTTTTGAACGTATCATGACTTCCGTGACCTCCCCCCGGCGATTTGTGATCTACGCGGGAGACAACGACCTCGGCGACGGCCGGCATCCCACAGAAGTATTGCTGTTCTATCGCCAGCTGATAAGCCTGATCCGGGCACGTTTTGGTGATGTTCCCTGCTTTTTCGTCTCTATCAAGCCAAGCATACAGCGGTGGGAAATCATCGGGTCCATCAGAATGGCGAATGATCTGATTCTGGAGGAGATTGAAAAAGACGCACAGCAACATTATATCGATGTTTTTCCAATGATGGTTAACTACCAGGGCTACCCCAGAAAATCTCTTTTTGAGGAAGATGGCCTGCATTTGAGTGCGGGCGGGTATGCCATCTGGAAGAAATTGATCAATGATAGCATACACGATGTTCTTGAAACGGTTCAAAAAACCTCTTAACAATCCTGTTGGTCATGGAAAGGACGTATCACAAGTGGTTTAGTCCGAGTTTGGGCAAGTTTATGGAAATGCTCGTGTTCGGTCACACGGGCACACCGGTGATTTTCTTCCCTACCCGATCGGCCCATTTCTATGATTTTGAGAACTGGCGGATCATCGATGCGATGAAGGGTAAGATCGAAGCAGGTGAAATTCAGGTGTACTGCGTCGATAGTATCGATAGCGAGAGTTTTTACTCGGATGCGCCGCCGCCGTGCCGCATTGCCCGCCATATTCAGTATGAAAAGTACATTCTTGAAGAAGTTATCCCGTTTATCCGTGGTAAAAATAAAAAGCGGGAGCTGGTAGCGGCGGGGTGCAGCCTGGGTGGGTATCATGCGGTGAATATTGCATTCAAGCATCCGCAGCTATTCACCAAAGTGGTGGGGATGAGCGCCCGCTACGATCTTACACAACCTCTCCCCTTTTTCGCGGATCTTTTCGATGGGTATTTCGACGAGGACATCTACTTCAACATGCCGAACCATTTCGTACCCGGCATTTCGGACCCTGAACTTCTAAAAAAGCTCCGTGATCTGGAAATCACGCTCGTCATCGGCCGTGAAGACACATTTCTGGATAACAACCGCCATTTAAGCGATTCGCTCCATCAGATCAGTGTGCCGCATCAGTTTTTTATCTGGGAAGAAGAGGCGCACCGGCCACGATACTGGCGGGAAATGGTGAAGATTTATTTATAAATATTATTCTGTCCATTTTAACAGAGCCCACTCATTTGTGGAGCCGGAGATCAACAGGAAGGTTTTTTGCGGCGCTAGATAATACATTTTATCAATCGTAAACGGCAGGTCAAGCGAAGTTACCCTTTCTGGCTTATCGCTCATTCGGATCACATCCAGCCCGTGCATGCCCTTGTTGACAAAGAGGTAATCCTCAACAAGTTCGAATGACCTCATGGCCGTGGTGAAGGACACAACAGGGCTGAATGTTTTACCATCAAAATCATAAAATTTAATAAAGCCAAGACCGCCTACGAATAACCGCCCGCCGTCAGCCGAGAAAGTGATCTGGTAGCAGGTATTCGGTAGTTGATCAATTTTACTCGATTTAAGGAAACGGTCCCGGTCAAATGTCTGGCTATATAATTCGCCATAATTAGTGCCGTAAAGAAGCAGGTTTTGTTGCGGAGACAATGCTCTTCTGATAGGGTCTCGACCTTTTGTTTTGATTCTTTTCAACTCGACGAGCCGCTCTTCCTCCCATTTTAGTAACGCAATGCTTTTACCGGAAAAGAAAAGTAAGGCACCGTCATGTGCATAGTTAGCGACTGGTATATCCCGTGTCGACCTGTAAATTTCAGATTGTGTGAACCGGACTTGCTCGTCTCTGCTAAGCTGTTTGAAACCATCAACTCTTTTCTGCATTATTTCGCTGCGGAAATCGGCGCCAATACCCTCCCACTGATAATCCTCCCCGTCCAGATTGGCGATAAGTTCCAGTGAACCGTCAGCTCTCAATAGTACTACTTTGTTACTATCACCGAGCAGGAAAGCACTTTGACTCTCGAGTTCATAAATAAATCTTAAATGATTGCCTAATTGCGATGGTAGAATTTGAGATAATGTCAACTGCATAATAAATGATTTTAAAATACCCCACTCTTATACATTTCACTCTGTTTCAACCGATTTACCTCGGATTTAAAAGCTTCTGAATTTTTCTCGCCGTCAATGGCAATGAGGTAATCTTTTACCAGGAAATCTTCAATTGGTATTTCTTGAGACTGCATACAGGGCTGAATTTCGCGGACGTAGGAATAGCCATTTCCGGATTCTTGCAGGCACTCATAGAAAACAAGACGGACAAAAGCGGATTTGGCAGAAAGGAGCTGCGCATCGTAGTCGGAAAGCAAGTGCTGATTAACCGCAAGCGGCTTAGATGTAAATTCCAGTGTTTTATATAGTGTCATCTGCTCCCCATCCTTATTACCGAACCAGCATTCCAGTTTGACATTTACCAATGCCCGTGTATTGTTGGCAATGTGTAATGTAAGTTCCGCGCTGCGTTGCATAGGTAGCCAGGCATAGAGATCTCTCGCCTTACTTTTGAGTATCGGAAAGAGAATGAACCCCACAGGAATACAGAGAATGATGATACCAATGGTTTTGTTTTTCCAGAACAAAGAGGCGAGCAGTATTATGCCGAGGAGACCGGCCAGATAAAATATCCCGATCGCCCACCCGACCGAGCTATCACCGGTCGGCGCGGGTTTCACGAGATAGTAGACCGCCGCTATCAGAAGAATGATAGAAAAAATGCCCAGCAGGGCGAAGTAGGTAAGCTTAATCATGGGATATAGGTGTGTATGAGTGTTTCTGGTTTCCGGCACCCGGTTATACTTCGAAAGGCAGTTCGTAATCTTTGGTGTTCGGCTTAGAGCTGCGCGTTTTCACTGTAATGCGCGCTTTAAGCGGGCTATCGAGTACCAGAAAATACTTTACGTACTGATCTTCGTGGTAGGTCCATGATTTGTCCTCGAGCAGATATTCCGAAACGCCCTGTTTACCAGCCTTATAAGCCCATTGCTCTACAATGTTGGGTTCGTAGGTAATGAAATGTCCCATACACATGATTTGTATGCCGGGCTTCGCATTATTACCCAGTTCGGTGCAGCTTTCTACGAGTACGTTGATGTTGGAGTTGTCTTCCAGGTCTTTTACCGACCACTGGTCGAGAATGGTTTTGACATTGGCCATAATGATTGTCCTGATTTTCGTTTTGATTGGGTCGCAAAGAAACGGCACCCATTGAAAATCAGGACAATTCAATTATTTAGCGGCTATCGAAAACTATTTAGCGACTTTACGGTTGATTTACCGTATAAGCCTTGGTGATGCGGCGGATCTTGCCGTCGCTTTTGGTCATGATGTACATCTGTTTTGTATAGCGGTCATATTCGATCCGGATATCGACCCGTTTTGATCCTGACATTTCGATCAGGTTGGTAGCTTTACCCCCGCGCGAGATCATTAACTCATAAATTGACTGGTCACTCATTTTTGCATCGATATTTGCATAAAAAATACGACCATTGACAATGTCCCCGAATAGGTATTTGTCCTTCAAAGCCTCGATCGCGCCCTCGTACACGTAGCCACCGCTGATCGCATTGCCATCTACGTGGTCATATTGCAGGAATGGCTTTTCAAATTTTCCGTCCGCCATTTCGGGGACCGGATATACATTTTTAAGATCTTTGGACGAAATCGCAAAATTTCCCTCGCGTACATTCCAGCCGTAATCACCGCCTTTTACGATCACATTCACTTCCTCAAAATTTGATTCCCCTACTTCGGCGCTGAACAGTTTTCCGTTATGCCATGCCAGGCGATGTGGATTACGGAAACCGTACGCATATATCTCTTTGTAAACATGGCCGGTTTCTTTGAAAAATGGGTTGTCGGCCGGAATGCCGTAGCTTCCATTTTTGCTGTTATTCCCAAGCGGGTCAATGCGGATGATAGTGCCAAGCAATGAATGCAGGCTATGGCAAAGCTCGGGATGTTTGCTGATCGTGGAACCGCCATCGCCGGTACCGATGTACAGCAGCCCGTAATCTTTGTCGCCTTTTACGGCCTCCGGATTAAAACCGATATCCTGCGTTCCATGCACGACGTTAGGCACATTAATCCGTAGCAATTCCCTTTTCCTTCCTTTGAAAACGGCACTTTTCACATTGTCTATCTTCCATTCAGAAACTACCCATTGCAATGCGACTTTGATGGAATCATTGTAGAAATAGTCGGCAGGCTTTCCCTTAACCGACTCGGTATGGGTAATGTAAATCAATCCATTTTGAAGGTATTCCGGGTGGAACGCGAAACTGCCTAGACCGGTACCAAGGCCAGGCTCGTTCACAAAATTCTCCACCTGGCTTCTCAGATCGAGGAAAGTCGTTACCTCCTTGCCGCTAACCTGATAAATAAGTCCGCGCTGGTCGCTCACGTAAAGCGTGCCATCGTGCGACGGGCCCGGGCGCATGTTCGCGATGCGGGTCCGGGGCATTTTGTCACTGGAAGGCGGGATCGTCACAAAGTCTTCTAACTCGATTTTCAGGTCGGTTTTTATGACTGGCTGGCCTAGCCGCGCATTGGAGGCCTCGGTATCGGGCTTCACCTCCAGCGGTTCAATATTGTGTAGTTTGGTTTCGGAGGCAATGTAACCGAGGATCGAGCGCATTTCCTCCTCTTTCAAAAAGTCAAACGGCGGCATGATCATCTTGTATCGCCTTGAGAGACTTACTGCCCGCACATTACCTGATTCTATTGCGTGATTGGGATTTTTGATAAATGCGATCAGTTCTTTTTCTGAAAGCAGGCTGGTTACTCCGCCGAGCCGCGGCCCGATTTCCTCCTGCTCCATCGCATGGCAGGAAACACAATGAGTGGTAAACAGCTCTTTGCCTTGGGGATCGGCTAATGCCATCTGGCCTCCGGTCGGTGTGAATTGTTTTCTTCCGACGCAGTTAAATAAGAGAAATGATGCCGCCACAATGCAGCATAAAGAACGTAGAATAAGGATCATTCAATGTTGGGTTAGGAATTATCAAAAGAGACGTTAAAGTTAACAAGCGACCCGGAAACAAAAAAAGCCGGATCGCTCCGGCTTCAATCACTGAACAATGAAGGAATACTATGGTTATCCTACATTTCTTCCGTCTTTATCAAGTTTAACACGTGCACTTTCTTTGCCGTTTGCTACTTGTAACTCGTAATATTGTGTTTTATCAGTCTCTGTCACCAAAAATGCTTTCTTCACGGTCCAACCGCTAAATTCTTCACTTTTGATCGTTTTTTTAATGCCCTCAGGCAAGTCTTCCGGTTTTACGGCTACTTTGTCCTCCTTATCTTCACTCGCAGCCTTCTGGGCCTGCTGATGTTCCGCATGCTTCTCGGTAGTCTGATTGGCCGTTTGAGCCTGTACAGAAGCAAACGAGATAAGCGTCAGGGCCAATGCCGATACTATTAGCTTTTTCATAATCCTTGTTTTTTAGACAACTATTAATGTTTTGATCTCGTGCATTCGCACTGTTGCCTTTTATTATAACAGGATTGTGCCAAAAACTACAATAATCTGACAATCAACCAATTAGATATATTCTATTCATCTAGTAGTGTTTCCCGAGCTCCCCGATTTGTAGGAATTGTCTTCAAAAACCCACGAAACAATGAACGCCCGAACTCTGAGAGCCCGGGCGTTCGTCATATCATTTTCAACTTGTTACTTGTCGTAGCCAGGGTTCTGGATGAGTTTGGCATTACGGTTCATCTCATCGCGGCTGAACGGACGGAAATACATCTTATCAACCCAAGTACGGTTTTCATGAGATTTGTCCTCAGTAGGCGTATAAGTGTAATCGTACACCGTCGGATCGTAGTGATATGGCTCCTTCATCGACTTACCCGCTTTGAACTTCCCAATCACGGTAATGAACTGCAAAGAACGGCCGAGTGTCGTAGGGGCGATCATCCAGCGACGTGCATCGTGGTAACGTTGCTCTTCGAAAGCCATTTCAATGCGTTTTTCATGACGGTATGCGTCTCTCAAAGCTGCCCCCGACGCTTTCAATGCAGGCATACCGGCACGAAAACGGATTTTGTTCAGCAATTCCAGCGCTACCGCATCCTGACCAAGCTCGATACTTGCTTCGATGTAGTTGAATGCGGCCTCGGTTACGCGGATGAATGGCCAGGGGATATTCTGGCGATCGGTGTTGTCGTACAATCCAGGGTTTGGATCGATGAACTTACGCATGTAATAACCGGTGCGGCTTCCATTCCAGTCTTCGATGCTGCTGCTACGGGTGTCCAGACCTTTACGGTTGAACAATGCGCCTTTTTCATCCAGCAAGTCGTAAGCACCAGTCTGGATCTGGTTGGCGGGATCTTTCGCATCCGAAGGACGTGGTTTCCACGTTGCGCCGTCGTACATCACCGTGGCGTAGAAACGCGGATCACGGTTCACGTAGGGACTTGCCTTGTGAGTCGGGTTCGTCCATGAGAACGAAGTTCCGTCCATCATTTGATAGTCATCCACAAGCAAACCGATCGGCGTGTTACCTGCCCAGTTGTGATAGCCGTTAGGACCGTTGTTCAAACCTGTCTGACGGGCACCATCCGAAGTCTGGCTGGCAGTAAAATAGCGGCCGAAGATAATATCATCGCCACCACTTGCATCCAGGGATTTGTCTGCGCTGTACCCAGCCATTGCGATAGAAATATAATTGATCTTACCTTGCTCGCCGGTGACAGGTGCAGTGAGATTCAGCTTGTAACCTGGCTTCGCGTCCAAAGCTGCTTTTGCGGCAGCTTGGGCAGCTTGCCAGCGAGCCTTGCGGTCGCCCGAAGTGTAACCCAGGAACTCAGGGTTTGGATAAGCCGCGATCAATGCCGATTTCGCTTTTGCGGTTGGAATGTCGTGCAGGTCACTCGCAGCGTACAGCAACACCCGTGATTTCAGCGCCAAAGCGGCCACTTCGGTTGCACGGCCTTTTTGTTCCGCTTTTCCTTTTAGCAAGGCAGCAGCGCTGTCTAGATCCGCAACGATGAAATTCACGCATTCTTCATAAGTGTTCCGTGTTACCGAGTAATCTTCGTTCAACGCATACACTTTTGTAATAATAGGTGCCGAACCGTAGTAACGCACCAATTGCTGGTAATAATAAGCACGCAGGAAGTGCGCCTCGCCTTTGAGACGGTCTTTCAAAGTCTGATCTGTGAAAGTAGACTTCGGCAGCTCCTGAATCGCCTGGTTGGCGGCACGGATACGGGTGTACATAGGTCCCCAGCCATAAGTATCGTCCACCCAACCCAGGTTGGAAGGGCTCAAACTACCTTCATTCACGGTATTGATGTTACGGCCTGTGTGGGTAAATACCGCTTCATCGGTCAGCGACGCCAACATCTGCTCGCTGAAACCGCCTTGTTGAAGTCCCTGGTAAATACCTGTCACAAAACCTTCGGCCAATGCACCCTCCTTCCAGACCTCTTCCGTCGGAATTTCGGTGGGTGGCGTTACATCCAGAAAGTCAGTGTCGCAAGACACCAGCCCGGTTGTAGCCAGCGCCGCTAGAAAAATCCAATTTTTATAACTCAGTTTCATTTTTTTAGTCTTAGAAAGTTACACGTACACCTGCATTAAGAACTCGCGACTGCGGATAGTATTGTCCATTGGAAGAAGTCGCTTCCGGATCCCAGATCTTTATTTTGTCCAGGGTAAACAGGTTCAACCCGTTCACATACACGCGCAGGTTGCCCAAACCGATCTTCGAACCGATTTCCGAAGGCAGGTTGTAGCCCAATTCAATATTTTTCAGACGCAGATAATTATTGTTTTTGAGATAGTAAGTGTTGGCACCTGCATTATCAAAGTTGGTATAATAGGTGTTGTTACGGTTAGCCAGACGAGGATCAGTCGAGCTTGGATTGTCGATCGTCCAACGGTGGTCGTAAGCATATTTCAGGTAGTTACCGATATCACCCGATTCAGTTTGTCCGATGTATTGCAAGCCACCTAGCGTTCCCTGGAACAGGATAGACAGGTCAAACTGTTTGTATCCGAGGTTGATGTTCATACCACCGGTAAACTGAGGGCGGTTGGTTTTATCCGAACGAACTTTATCGTCAGCCGTGATCTTGTTATCGTTGTTGATATCCTTGAACTTCATGTCACCAGGACGAAGCGTTCCGGTAATACCTTTGTAATCCAGGGTATTTGCATCAATGGAAGCCTGATCGGCGAAAACACCATCATACTGATAAGCCAGGAATGCATTGTAGGGCTTGCCGGTTGTGCGCTGGTATGAAGGAGCGCCGGGTGTTTCGTCCCAATACTTGATCGTGTTTTTGGCATAACCACCATTCACACCTACCGAATAGGTAAAATTGTCGATGGCACCATCATAGCTCACTTTGAATTCCCATCCTTTGTTTTGAAGCTTACCCAGGTTTTGGGGAGGAAGCTTGCCATCGATACCCGCGCTGGAAGGTGTAGAACCTGTTTTTGGGATTAGGATCTTCGAACGGTTATTGACAAAGTAGTCGAACTCGAATGCAATGCGGTCTTTCCACAAAGTACCTTCAATACCAAAGTTCATGTTGTTGGCCACTTCCCAGGTAAATGTGTTGTTAGCGACACGTGTTTCCTGCAAAGTTTTAGCTACCTGATCGTTGATGATGTAGGTTCCAAAACCCATGGTGTTCAGATATTGGTATTCCGCCAATGTCTCTGTTCCGAGCAGGTAAGGCTCAGCACCCATTTGGCCCCACGATCCACGTATTTTCACATTGTTCACGAAGTGGATATTGTTTTTCCAGAAATCCTCTTCTGAAACACGCCAGCCCGCAGACACACCCGGGAAGAAACCGAAACGGCCATCTTTCGGGAATACATAGGAACCGTCTGCACGCCACAGGAATTCGGCAAGGTATTTTTCCTTGTAGTTGTAACCCACACGACCGAAGTAGCTTAAGCGTGCGCGTTTGTACAAATCACCATTGTTGGTTCCTGAGTTACCAATGTTTTGCTCAGGCGTACCACCCGCGAAAAGCTGGTCAACAACCGGAGAGATGAAGTAACGACGGTACGCGAAGAAACCATCAGCATCAACCGTTTCACGCTGGATACCCACCATGGCATTGAAGTTGTGCGAACCAAACGTCTTTTCGTACGAAGCTTGTCCTGTTAATTGGATAGAAAGCTCTTGTGAAGAAGTTTCGGTCAAACGCGGATCGTTAAAAGTCGAACGCACGGTTCCGGTCAGCAATGGAGATACGCCATCCTCTTCATAGGTCTTTTTATCCCAGTAATAAAGCGTCCAGGGCTTCTGGAATGACTTCTGGCGACGCATTTGCTTATCGATAGCAGCCATTGCATTAATTTTCAATCCAGGCACACCCGGAACCAGGATTTCCAGACCTCCATTCGTTTGAATGTAGTCTCTCTTGTCATTGTTATAACCGGTTGTGTTGGTTGTAATGACCGCCGGGTTCTGGCCATTCTCGATATCGGGTCCGGGACGTCCATCCGGCCAGATCGCGATTTCGGTTGGCTTACCGCGCATCAGCATACGGAAAATGTCACCGGCACCTCCACCATTCGGGAAGCGACGGAATTCTTCACGCATCGTAATACCTAATGTAGCGGTTACGTATTTGTTGATCTTCGTGTCAAGGTTCACACGCATGTCGTACTGCTTGTAACCTGTCGCAGAGTTCACGTAGTTACCTTCCTGGTTGATATAACCCAATGAAGCAAGGTACTTGATGTTCTCGCTACCACCGGTCAATTGCAGGTTGTGACGCTGCTGTGGCGACCATTTGCGAATAACCGAGCCATACCAATCGGTGTTCGGGTGGATCAGGGGATCCGAGCCGTCACGGAACTTCTGAATGTCGCTTGGTGTGAATACGGCGCTCAGCACATTGTTGTTATCGGTACGGGTATACGCGCCATTGGTATTAAACCCTTGCAGCGCACCTGGCCATTGGTTTACTGGCAGGTTATCATAGATCTGCAATTCGTTGCGGATGGTTGCATATTCCGCTGCATTCGACATGGTCGGTGTGCGCGTTGGCTGTCCCATACCCACGTTCAGGTCATACGAAAGTTGTGGTTTACCGGTTTTTCCGCGTTTGGTAGTAATAAGGATAACCCCGTTACCAGCACGTGACCCGTAAATCGCAGCCGCTGCGTCTTTCAGTACCGAAATACTCTCAATGTCGGCAGGATTAATACGGTCCAAACCACCACTACGGTTAGGCACACCATCTACAACAATCAGCGCATTGCTGTTACCGAGGGAGTTGGTACCACGGATACGGATCGCCGAACCGTCATAACCAGGCTCACCGCTCGCTTGCACGGCAGATACACCCGGCAAGCGGCCGCTCAATGTGTTGGAGAGGTTGGCCGCAGGTGCCTTTTGGAGTTCAGCTCCTTTGACGGCTGTTACCGAACCGGTCAAAGTAGCCTTTTTGGCCGTGCCATAACCAACTACCACCACTTCATCCAGCGCTTTGGTATCGGACACCAGTTTTACATCCAGGCTTGTCTTATTGCCGACTGGAATTTCCTGCGTAATGTACCCGATAAAAGAAAACACGAGCGTTGCCGTACCCGAAGCATTCACCGTGTAGTTCCCTTCGATGTCCGTTACCGTACCGGTCGACGTCCCTTTAACCAGGATGCTCACGCCAGGCAGTCCCTGCCCCTGCTCATCATTCACTTTTCCCTTCACCGTTACATCTTGAGCGTATGCACCAGTTATGACCAGCAAGGTCAAAAGAAGGGAATAAAAATACCGTGTTAGGCTCCGGTACTTTTCCCGTTCAGAAATCCTCATAGATTAAGTATAGATAGATAGTAAATAGTTAAAAAATTATAAAAAAATGGACAGATATTACAACTTGGTTTACATGCATAAGCCCTTGTTTTTCAACAAGTCAGAGAAGTGTCTACTATACACAATTTGTCTTACAAAACATCTCAAAAATCCAATTTAAAAATTGCTATTCGTAACCGAAGAGCGATTTTATTATACTAAAAAAAGTGGCTAAACTAGAAAATGTTATATTTTGTAATCCAGCAGTGCCGAGGCTTGCGCTATGAATAACCGGATGTACAAAAAGATATGAAATTATTCACATAAACAAGCATTCATGCAATCTGACAATGTTTTCTTAGAAAATAACCAATAGTTACTTGACGTATAACACTAACCGGTCTCTATACGCGTCAACTAGTTGTATGCCAAATAAAAAACCGTTCCCATTGCTTGGAAACGGCTTTTTTAAAGATACTTATATCAATTTTGCAGAAACTAATCTGATTTTTGCACACAATAACTGGAATGGTCTGGGAAGCCGCTGTGCAAACGTTTGAATATTAAAAAAATTATATTTTGCAAATACCACTCCGTAATCAGCGGGCAGTCCAGCCACCATCGACGGTAAGAATGGAGCCGACCATATAACTGGCCGCATCGCTGGCCAAAAAAATCGCGGCTCCCTGAATCTCACGCAAATGCCCCCATCGCCGAAGTGCAGTGGCCCCGAGGATGATGTTGCGCGCGTCGTCGCTTTCCGCAATGGGAATATTCATTTCGGTTAGAAACGGCCCCGGGCAAATGGCATTCACCATAATGTTGAATGGGGCTAGTTCCAGCGCCAGGGCGCGGGTCATTTGCACGATCGCTCCTTTGCTTGCCGTGTAGGGAGTGCGGTTAGCCAGCCCGACCAATCCCAATGTGCTGGCCAGGTTGATGATCCTGCCGCCTTGCTGGGCTTTCATATGAGGTGTAACGGCACGGCACGCAAGCCAGGAGCCGGTTACATTGACGTCCATGACATGCTTGAAGTCCGAAGAGGAAAGCTCATCAATAGGCCCGCGAATGTTGATTCCCGCGCTGTTCACGAGAATGTCGATTTTCCCGAAACTCTCCAAGGCAAATGCTACCATCGCACCCACCTGCTCTTCGTTGGTAATATCCGCCGCATAGGAAAGTACTCGAGTGCCAAACGATATGCATAGCTCCGCGGCGCTGCGTTCACCGTCTACCGCGCTCCGGTTGACCAGCAAAATATCGCAACCGGCCGAGGCCAGGCCAGCCGCCATCGCCAAACCAAGGCCCTTTGAACCTCCCGTGATAATAGCGACCTTACCGGTCAGATCAAATTGCCTGATACCCGGTAAAACATCCTGAACCATAACGCCTAGAACTGATGAAACGCCTTTGATACAAATTCAAGCACTTCCGGCAGCGACTCGCGCCAGTACGTCCACGTATGCCCTCCCTCACGCACACGAAACTCGTGCGGCACTTCTTTTTTCCGCAGTGCAATGTGCACCAGGCTGTTGCCTTCGTACAGAAAGTCGTCGTCACCGCAGTCGATGTACCAACGCACAGCCTTTTTCTGATCGTCGGGGATATTGTTGATCAATGCCAACGCGCTATGGCGGTTATAATACCTTTCAACGGTCGAATCGGCAATATTGGGGTTGTTCCTGACCATGTTCTTTTTGGCATCCTCCAAGGTGATCGGCCCTGTGGCGGCACTCAGCGGACACGCCGAAGAAAACAGTTCAGGATGGTGTAATGCGTACATAAAACTGCCTCCACCGCCCATTGAAAGACCTGCAATGGCACGGAAACGCTTGTCGCCTTTTACCCGGAATTTCTTTTCCACATAGGGCATTAGCTCTGTGAAGAAGAAGTCCTCATACGGCCAGTCCCCTTTCACATCATTGAAGTACCCCCTCCTACCGGTGTTGGCATCTGGCATGACGATGATCATGGGTGTCGCCTTGCCTTCACGGATCGCCTGGTCGGCAATGTGCAACACCTCGCCGAACTGCACCCAGCCGGTGTGGTCGTCGCCAGCGCCATGCAGCAGGTACATGACCGGGTAGCTCCGCTCGGACGTTGCGTAGTCGGGCGGAAGGTAGATAGCAAATTTCCTTTCGGATTTGAGGAGTTTGGAGGGTAACGACAGGTTATCGAGCACCTTACCCGTTTGGGCAAGCGCAGGAATGGCCATCAACGTGGCCAGGGCGATCGTAAAAATGATCTTCATACCAGGAACAGTTTGATTAGGATTGAATGGTTACAAAAGCGGGAGACGCTGTGCATCTCCCGCTTGGTATGAAGGTTTATTTCTTCTTCATTTTCATTGCCACCGGGTCCCAATGGACAATTTTCTTACTGAAATAGCTTTCGTTGCAGGCCAGCACGGGGGCCGCGGCGCGGAAGCCGAATACTGCGTCCTCCACAGTTCCCACGCTGCCTTTTTTCACATTCTCGAAGAAATCCCTGAAGTGGTTGGCATGTGCATCATCCTCTTTCGGGGCCTCGAACCGCACCTCTTTGACCGGTTCTGCTTTCCGGGTATCTTCCGGATATTGTGCATCATATTGCTTCTTGAATTCTTTTTGCTCGGCTTCCGAGAAGGTATTAAAGCTGTCATAACCTCCCATACCCGGCGCTTTCGGCAGTTTCTTTTTCGTGAGTACCAGGTTGTTCTCTGTAAATTCGATCTGGCCCTCGGTGCCGATAATCCGGGTGTTGTTCGCGATCGCCCCGGCATTCGCAAAGTTCACGCGGAGCACCATCTGGAAGTTGGCGTGGATATCGGTTTTTGGATAATCCAGGATCGATACGAGTACATCGGGCACGTCACGGCCATCTTTCCAGTAACTCAGCTCACCTGACGACATGATACGCTCCGGGCCGAGCGAGTTGGTTACAAAATGCACCCCCGTAATGAGGTGTACGAAAAGGTCCCCGCCCACGCCCGTGCCGTAGTCCTGATAGTTTCTCCAGCGGAAGAAGCGCTTGGCATCGAATTCCCTTTTGGGCGCATCGCCCAGGTAGGTGTCCCAGTCCACAGTGCTCGGTGAGGCATCGGTTGGAATGGAGTAGTTCCATGCACCGATGGCATTGAAACGATCGTTATTGGATTCTACATAATTAATCTCGCCTATTTCGCCAGCAGCGAATAACCGCTTTGCTTCTTTGAAAGAGGCCGAGCTGATCCGCTGGCTGCCGACCTGCATCGTCTTGCCCGATTTCTTCCAGGCGTCGATCACCGACAAGCCTTCATTGATATGGTGCACCATCGGCTTCTCGCAATACACATTCTTACCCGCCTGCAGTGCAGCTTTGGTAATGTGGTCGTGCCAATGGTCGGGTGTGACCACGAGCACTGCGTCGATATCCTTGCGTTCGAGGATCTGGCGGTAGTCGCGGGTGGTGAAAATATCCTTTCCATAAAGCTCTTTTACACGCGTCAGACGACCGTCGTACAAGTCGGCCGCAGCAACGAATTCTACATCCTTGGAACTGCGGAGCGCTGCCTTAGTGTCGCTATGCCCCTGAATCCCCATCCCGATCGTCGCGAAGCGAACCTTGTCGTTAGGACTGATTTTTTTGAGGTCTTTGATGATGTGAAAAGGTTTGGCAATGCCTTCCGTGGCTAACAGTGCAGAAGCGGCTGTTACATTTTTGATAAAACTACGGCGGTTAGGATTCATTTGCAGATTTTCAAAAGGTTTAGATGATGATCCTCCTAATTTAAGCAATTCACGATTTGTTGTGCCGGTAAAAAGAAAATATGTACATTTTGCCACCTTATTCCTCACTCTACTAATTTAACTAACGTTCCAATGCATGCCGACCAGCGAAAAAAACTGATCAATGAATTGACCGCCCTCATCAGAGGCGGGAATGCCCACGTGACCCTTGAAGAAGCCATCACTGGCATCCCGGCCAACCTGCGGACTACGATTCCCGACAATCTTCCATACAGCATCTGGCAACTCTTGCAACACATCCGGATAGCCCAGAAAGACATTGTCGATTTCTCGATTTCGAAAGATTACAAAACGCTTGTTTGGCCCGATGAATACTGGCCGAAGCCAACCGACCATGTGAGTGATGAAGAATGGGAGGACAGCATCAAAGAAATCGCCGACGACCAGCAGCATTTCTTTACATTGCTGGAAAATGAGGATAACGACCTTTTCAGTCCGCTGGCGTGGGGCACCGGGCAAAACATAGTCCGCGAGGCCATGCTCATTGCCGACCACAACTCTTACCACATTGCGGAGATCATCGTAGCCCGTCGTCTGCTGGGTATCTGGAAATAAGCAAGACAACACTGCCGGTTTCGAGAAAACCGGCAGTGTTGTCTTGCTATCAAAGTTCTTCTATTACAATATCCTTATAAAATACCTTTGCCTTGCCACCGCCGTGGATTTGCAGGCCAATGAGCCCTTTTTGAGGAATAGATTTATCAAGCTCGGTATAATCCACTGTTTTGGTGCCATTCAAAAACAGCTGAATACGGCCATTCTGGCTGTGCACTTCATAATTATTCCAGTCATTTCGTTTCACAATTTTTTCAACCAGTACCGAATCCGGCGCGATCAGTGTCTTGTTCCGTCTGGATTCGTCATAGAGGCTTGCCCAGTATTTGTCGCCCAGATCGGCCTGGTAGCCGGTCATTTCGTAGGGCGGGTTGGTGAGTCGCACGCTGTGAAACTGCACGCCGGTATTAATAAATCCTTCCGTACCAGTCAGTTTAAATTTTACTTTCAACCTAAAATTGGAATATTCCTTACGCGTACACAGGAACTCGTTATGCGGAACGGCTTCTTCCAGTGAACCGCCTGCAAGACTTCCATTCTCGATTTTCCAGGTTTTGACAGTGTCCCCTTCCCAACCATTAAATGTTTTACCATCAAACAACGATACCGGCTTTTTGGACGGCTGGATCATAATACAACCGGCAAATGCTAATGCAACTACGGCAGACAAATAAACTGGGAGTTTCCTCATGGCTCAATCGGTTAAGAGCTAGTATACTTTTTTCCTACGATGAATAAAGTGATTGCAGCGAAAATTTTACTTTGTCTGCCTTTGGACAGGAAATCAGGAAGTGCGATTTTCACATATGTACCCGAGGTTTAGTAACGAACCATGTCTTTTTTACCAATATCCGTATTTTTACATATTGCGCCAGCGTTGAAAAAGCTGCATAAGTAAACCTGAGGAAGACCTATTACCGATGACTGAGACCTTTAATGAGCGTAAAGACGACCTGCTGCTCGCGATAGAGCGGTTTGAACTTGTAGCAAAAGCTACCCACGATGTGATCTGGGATTGGGATCTCCAAAAGGGTACACTATGGTGGAATGAGGGAATGCAACTCATTTTCGGGTACAAACCCGAAGAGATTGAAATCGGCCCGAACTCGTGGTTCGACCGTATTCATCCCGACGACCAGGAGCAGGTTGTCAAAAAAATTTACCGCATTATCGACAAAGGCGATAGTAACTGGTCGGATTTCTACCGTTTCCGACGGGCGGATGGTTCGTATGCGCAGGTGCACGACCGTGGTTACACGATTCAGAGTGAAGGAAAGCCGGTGCGGATGGTTGGTTCGATGATGGATATTTCTGAACAATTACTGTCTGTCAGGGCCAGGGAAGAAAGTGAAGAAAATCTAAAATTTGCAATCCAGGCAGCCCAGTTGGGAACATGGAACCTTAGTCCAGCGGATAAATGGGTCCGGTTCAACGATCGCTGCCTGGAACTGTACGGCTTCCCCAACCAAGCCGACATGCATTACGAGCGCCTGATACAATTTGTCCATCCCGACGACCGCGCCCGCGTCAACGAAGCGATCGAACGCGCACTCGACCCGGCACAAAGGCATTCCTACGACGTCCGTTACCGGGTAATAGGTGCCACCGACCGCAAGCTCCGCTGGCTGCACTGCACAGGTCAAGCCTATTTCGATCATTCGGGGAACCCGTACCGGTTTTCGGGCATATCCCGAGAGATTACTTCGGAAATAACCAGTCAGGAAAAGATCGCCTGGGCCGATCAGCAAGCCGCGATGACCATCGAAGGATCGGGCGCGGGTTCGTTTCTGGTGACACTGGCGAATGACGAGATTATCTATTCGCCTACTATGGCGAAGATCATTACCGGGAGTGAAAATGCGCATATGACGCGGGACATATTACTCGCGAGCCTGCACCCCGATGACGTTCCGATCAGAGATGAGGCCTACTCGGAAGCCTCCGCCAACGGGGAGCTGCGTTACGAAGCGCGGTTTATCTGGCACGACGGAACGGTGCATTGGATACGCGTGCTGGGCCGTTACTTATACGACAGCATGGGCGAGGCGGTTTCGTTATCAGGGATTGTCATGGACATCAGCGACCGAATCGAATCGGAACAGAGGTTGAAAGTGAATGAAGAACATTTGCGGACACTGATTGAACAGGCACCGGTAGCTACGGCATTGTTTGTAGGGAGGGATATGATCATCGACATTCCCAATGAAGCTATGCTCAAAGTGTGGGGGAAAGGGAAAGCGGTCATCGGTAAGCCGCTCGCGGAGGCATTGCCTGAACTGAAAGGTCAGCCATTTCTAGAAATCCTTGACCGCATTTACCGGACAGGTGAGGCTTATTCGGAACAAGCGGCCAGGGTTGATCTGGTAGTCGACGGGAGGCTGCAGACCTCCTATTACGACTACACCTACAAACCCCTCACAAATGCAAACGGGGAAGTGTATGCGATCCTTGATATGGCCGTGGACGTGACGGACCAGGTAATTTCATTGCAGGAGCTTGAACAGAGCGAAGAGCGCTACCGCCAGCTCGCCAACGAACTGGAACAGCGTGTAACGCAGCGCACCGACGAATTGCACCAGGCCAATATCGAACTCGTGAATTCAAACAATAACCTCCAGCAATTTGCCTATGCGGCCAGCCACGACATGCAGGAGCCTTTGCGCAAAATCCAGTCGTTCAGCACCCGTCTGCAGTCTACCTACACCGATAAGCTTGATGACACAGGCAAATACATGCTTAACCGCATTCAGGACGCATCCAAAAGGATGTCAGCCATGATCGACGATTTGCTCGCCTATTCCCGGCTGACGACCCGTGAAGGCGAATTCAAGGAAGTCCTGCTTAGCGATACTGTAACCTCCGTGCTGGCGGATCTTGAAATATCCATTCAGGAACAAAAAGCCAAAATCACCGTGGAAGATCTGCCGCCAGTTTGGGGTAACAGCCATCAGTTGACACAACTGATGCAGAACCTGATCAGCAATGCTGTCAAATACCGACAGCCGGATCAGGAACCGGTTATCCGGATATCCTACCGGGCAGTTGACGATGCAGAGAAAAGAACCTTGCCAAAACTTTTAGCGGATCACCGATATATTCGTCTGGAAGTGAGCGACAACGGCATTGGTTTCGACGAGATGTACCTCGACCGAATTTTCCAAATGTTCCAGCGACTGCATGGGCGCAGCGAATTTTCAGGTTCGGGCATTGGTCTGGCGTTATGTAAAAAAGTGGTCCAGAACCACCATGGTTATATTACGGCTAAAAGTCAGCCGGGTAAAGGCGCAACCTTCATCGTATACCTGCCGCAGCCAATCTGATGCGGCAGGATTATTTTGACCAAACGTCGGCATAGTCATCGGGATGCCGGCGGAACTGCCCATGCACATATTCGCATAGCGGCAGCACCTGCAACCCGTGCTCACGTGCGTAGGCGACCATTGCATCCAGCATTTGGCGCGCCAATCCGCGGCCTTCCTTTTCGGGGTCCACTTCGGTGTGGTATACTGTCAATGTAGTTTCACTCAACCCGATCACCATCTCCCCTACCTGCTTACCGTCCTCTTCTACCTTAAAAGCGCCTCTCCGACGGTTATCGAGTTGAAATTTGATCTCAGCCATAAAATTTTGGTTCACTGTTACGTCCGGGGCAAATATATGATAATTTTGCCGCCCCAATCGCCTTTCCTTATGAACGTCTTCCCGGTTTCCAATTCAAATCTTTCTCCGTTTCATCTCGCCATCTTTGTTCAAAAGCATTACTTCCCCGGCCAGCAGGTCGACTGCCGTATCCTGAAAACAGGGATCAGCGACACATATCTTATAACTACCCCAGAAAAACGGTACATTTTCCGCGTTTATAGCTTCCAATGGAGGACAATGGAGGAAATTTCGGAAGAGTTGCGTCTTTTAGATCACCTCAGTGCGAATGGCGTCTCCGTTTCATTCCCGATCGCGGATCTTGAAAGTGCATTCATCCATACGTTCGCGGCGCCGGAAGGTGAGCGATACGGTGTATTATTCTCATTCGCCGAGGGAGAGAAAGTGTTTAATTTCGATGCAGAGACCCATTTCCAGATCGGGACATTGATGGCTCGGATGCATCTGCTGACGGAAAACTTTGCATTAAAACGCGTCACCTATTCCGAAAAAGAACTGCTTATTGATTCGCTTACTCGAATTGGCCAATTCCTAGCCGAAGACACCCAAGAAATGCAGTACATGAAAACCGTGCAGGAGTATCTGATTCAGGAAATCCGAAATGCCGATTCGGACAACATCCGAAAAGGTGCCGTGCACCTCGACCTGTGGTTCGACAATATGAATGTCACCTCCGATGGCCAGATTACATTTTTTGATTTTGACTTTTGTGGAAATGGCTGGTTATGCCTTGATATGGCCTATTATGTGCTTCAAATCCATTCCGTCGAAAAAGAAGATTCCGAACGGGAGCATAAAGCTGCGCAGTTTTTCAAAGGTTATGAATCCGTTTGTCCGATTTCCGATGAAGAAAAACGGCTCATCCCGATGCTGGGCATTTGCTTGTATTTCTTCTATTTGGGCATACAGTCGCAACGGTACGACAACTGGTCCAACGTGTTTTTAAATGAGATCTATTTGAAAAGGTTCATTAACCTTTTACTCAAAAAATACTTTGATTATCACCAACTTGGCGCAAACAAAAATTCATAATTGTTTACTTGCAGCGCATTGTAAGCAACTGATTGGATGACCAAAATACTTTTCCCGTTACTATTCATCACAGGCCTGTGGTTACTTATCCGCAGCATAGGCAGGATCGTTGAAATTTATGGAGGCAAAAAGATAGCACTTCCACTCGGTCGACCCTTACCGGATTTTCACCTTCCTGAGCCTGGGACCTACGAAATCGCCTATCGCCGCCCGGCAATGTTAGGTATTATGCCAACCAAAGTGTCGTATCAATTAATCTCTTTACCCGGCGGAAAGCAATTCGACGTGATGAATGTCGTCAACCACCTTGGATCGCGGAAAGATATGTCGGGTAGCCGCATTGTGCCGGTTGCTGAGTTTAGTATTGACGCGCCCGGCACTTTTCAGCTGACCGTCGACCAGCTTCCTGAGATCAAAAAAGGGGATGGTTTGATTATCATGAAGAAAACAGGCGCGAAAGGCTTCCTGATGATTTTTGCCATCCTGGTTTCCGCCATAGCCACCATTGCGGGACTGGTACTAAGCATTCTGGCGTTTCTGGGCAAAATATGAAAAAGGCCGGCATTACTACCGGCCAGATATGCGCTAAACTGCTGCTTCCACAATTTTCTTCATTTTGACCAGGCTGGTCTTTGCGACCACCAGCGGATCCTGTGCCCAGTAATCTTTATTGAAGACTTCAAAAGAAATAATAATAGGTTTTTCGGGATTTATAAGGCTTTGTAACACACTTTTCCACGGAGCAACACCATCGCCTACGTAAACGCGATCGGCGTCGGTGATCGTCTCGCGGGGAGGCGTTTGGGGATAGTCGTTTACGTGAAAGATTTCGATCAGCGGCTTACCCACGTCTTTAATCGCCTCCATCCCAGAACCGCCTTTGTGCAAGTGGTAAACATCCATGAGCAAACGGGCCGAAGGATGGCCGGATTCGACTGCTACGTAGAGTATCTCGCCTACCCGGCTGAGGTTTTTGGAAAAGCCCCAAAGTTCCAGATGCGGTACGACGCCTGTTTTATCGCCCAGTTCGAGGATAGCGCGGTAGCGTTCCGCCATCTTGGCTAAATCCAGCGACGCACCGGTGGTCGCGCCCATAGGCGGAGCAGCCACACGCGGACAGCCAATGGCCGCCAGTTGTTCCATTTCGCCTTTCAACTGGTCCAATGCCTTGTTACGGGCCGTTTCGTCATCTACAATCCAGGTCGCAAAACCGATTGCGTCTTCCACTTTCAGGCCCAGGTCGCCGACAATGCGTTTGGCTTCCTGCAATGTCCCGCCGCCTTTGAGATAATCCTGCAAAGTGCTGATCCAGATTTCCACCGAACCATAACCGGCCTTTGCAGCTACTTCGAGCTCCTTCCGGAAGCCGAGCTTCTGGCCTCGTAGGGTGCTCATATTGAGGGAATAAATAAAAGGCTGGTTTTTCGCTTTGGCGGCCTCGGCCGGAACAATGCCTGCTGCGCTCACGGCAGCGATCGAGGATAATGCTTCTCGGCGGTTCATTAATGCGTTATGAAAGGTTAACTGATTTAAAGGTAAAGCCGCTTTCCGGAATTTTTTACCGCAAATCCATGTAAATTGATTGTTCACAAATTACACCATGCCTGCTGCTCTTATGGAACCGGATAACTATATCATACCCGCACAAACCCGCATCGGCCACGTCCACCTGAAAGTAGCCGACCTCGACCGTGCCATCGATTTTTATTGTGGCCTGCTCGGCTTCGAAATCACTACTCGCTACGGAACCCAAGCCGTATTCATTTCCGCCGGTGGCTATCACCACCACATTGGCCTCAATACCTGGTACAGCAAAGGTGCCCCGCCAGCATCTCCGAATGGCGTCGGCCTCTTCCATACCGCTATCCTATTTCCGAGCCGGAAGGATCTCGCATTTGCATTGAACCGCCTTATCCAGGCAGGTTACCCGCTGACCGGCGCCAGTGATCACGGTGTTTCTGAAGCGATATATCTCAATGACCCCGACGGTAACGGCGTCGAACTCTACTGGGACCGCCCGCAAGATCAATGGGAGTATCTTCCCGATGGTTCTATCGAGATGTATACGAAGAGTTTGAACATTCCGGGGTTGCTGAGTGAGTTGAGTAAATAACCGGTTAGAAAATATCCAGGTGAATTAAATTTAATAACCCTCCGCCAGGAGTTCATTGAGCGAATTTCTCTTTTCACGAGCGATTTTTTCCTCAATTGCCTCCATAGCAAAATCCCGCTCTGCTCGTTGGAGCGAACGGATAAAGTTCACATCGGAATCGGAAAGCTCTGCTGCTATTGTTTTCATGTGTGTCATTTTTTCACATTTAATATTTCTTGCCGTGCCATTCAAAAGGGTATTCGTCAGTTAAGATCAATACTTCATCATCAAAGTCAGCAACTTCCGGTCCAGTTTATGACCGTGCCAGTCTTCATAGACGACATCTTCGCGGCGGGAGTCGAGCACTCCGAAATCGCCGACGAATTCCCAAAGTGAGAAGCCGATGCCGTTGGACGAAAGGATATCAAGTACGTCGTTGAACCAGGCCAGGAAAACGTCATGCGGGGTTTTATTCCAGCAGCCGCACTCTCCGCAATGCACACCGACGCCTTTACCTACCAATTCGATCCAGGGCTTGTAGAATTTTTCGAGCATTGCGCGGCTGAGGTACTGGTCTCCTACCTGTCCCGGCCATTTGGGTTCGGGGGCATTGTCCGGGTCTTTCATCGCCCACGGCGCTTTATAATGTGAAATAATGCCCGGATGATAGCCTCGGCAGCTCTGGGCGATGTCGAGGTCTGTCAGTTCAGGAATTACAGAGGAGCCTACATCGTTGCCATCCGCGATGATCAGATGCGCCGGGTTTTCTTTCCGAATGGCTTCCGAGGCAGCAATAGCAACCTTGCGGTAGACCTCACCGGGAACGGACGAGCGTTTGGAATGTTGGTCGTTCATATCGGCACGCATGCTGGGCTCGTTGAGCAGGTCGAAGCTAATGCGTTTCGAAGAAGTGCTTTTGTACCTTTTGGCCCACATATTCCAGTGGAAACAGAATGCGTCGAGCGCTTTCTGATCGGTCCAGAGGTTATAGGGTTCATTGAAGCCCGCATTCACACAATAGCCCGGCGCGCGGTGCAGGTTCAGGCTTACATGGATGTTGTTTTTATGCGCGGCAGCCACCAATTTGTCGATTCGCTCCACGGCCTGCTCGTCGATCTGATAAATCTCTTCGGGTGTAATATCCCTCGATCGGTCGAATTTCAGGTAAGCGGGGTATGCCATTGGTATTCGGACAAAGTCGAAACCCCAATCACTCATCCATTTGAATTGTTCTTCGGTCGTTGCCTTCCTCCCTTTGGTGGGATCGGGCGAGAAAAAGTCGAGGAGGTTAAACCCTTTCCATTTCGGCAGCTTATTCTGTACGGCCTGGACTGGATTGGCTCCGCTTGAAACAGCAAAACCGGAAGCTAATGAGGCCCCGGCTACTGCAATCGATGTGTTTTTGATGAATGTCCTGCGATGCATTGCGATTCAGAAGTTATCGTTGTAACTCCTTATTAAACACATCGCAAAGATGATTTTACTCCTATTCTTCGCGGGGACTGGTGACGCCAGTTTTAATGTGACCGTTCTGGTTGCGGTAGTTGTACATCAACTCAAATTTCTTATTGCCAAGATCTTTGAGGTATTTGTTTTTCAATTTCTGATGCAAATCCGCTGATTGCTTCTCACCGTTGACGATCAGATCCTCATTTGACAATTTATATGACAAGTTTTCCTTGTCTTTTACCAAACCCGCGCTGGAAAGCTCGTTAATAATGCCTTCCTGGATTTTGACATAAGCCTCTCTTTCCTTGTCCGCATGAGCCCGGTGTACTTCCGCTTCCTTGCGGTGTACTTCGGCTTCCGCTCGGAAATTGTCCGCTTCTTTGCGCTGCTTTTCGGCATTCAGGCGCATCGCATCGGCTTGCTTACGCATATCTTCTGCTGCTTCGCGGTGTTTGTTCGCCTCAACTCTCAATTTTTCGGCTTCACCACGATTACTGTTTGTATTTACCCGTATTTCGTTTGCCTCTTCGCGATGTTTGTCGGCTTCGAGCCGCATAGCATGTGCCTCTTCGCGTTGCTTATCGGCCTCGCGGCGCTGTCCGTCGGCCGCGATGCGCATTTCCTCCGCTTTTTCACGTTCTTTTTCCGCGCGTTCATGCTGAACCTTCACCTCTACCATAATCTTATCGATTTCAGGCTGATACTTGCCATATTCGCTTTGCGGAATTTCCTGGTCATCGATCCACAACGAAATCATTTTGCCATTCCGCTGTACGATCTCGTAATGTTTGTTGTTGCGCGTCACGCTGTAAGTACTTACCCCTTCCCGTGCTGAATGCACGTTGGCGGAATGGATTTCCATATCAGCCGACTTCAACTTTTTCTTTGGAAGCGTATCCGATTGCGGGATTACCGCCTCGTGTCCTTCCGGCAATAGGATATTTTCAATGGACTGAGTTTCACCCGGAACCCGCATTAATCGCGATTTAACCGCCTTTTCCGGCGCAGTAGCGGCCGACAATGCAATAGCTGCCGCCAGACTGAATGTAACAAATAGTTTTTCCATGGCATCAAGTGGTTTATTATTATTATTGACAATGCGTTTGATCCTGTCGAGCAAATGATTACGCTTTTTGGAAAAGGCCATTTCAAATGCAGGGCGCGACTGGTTGTATTCCTGGAATGACACCAGTGCATGAATGAAAGAGGTTTTATTCTGCATGACGCTGATAGCCAGATCGTCGCAGCAATGCTCCCGTTGCTCGCGGATCAGTTTCGAAACCCACAAAACTGCGGGATTGAAGAAGAATACGTTTTCACAAAAGATTTGTAACAGGTTCACCAGGTAATCTCGGCGTCGGATATGCGCCAGCTCATGCAGCAAAATAGCTTCCACTTGGCCTGCGGGCAGATTCGCCAGCATACCCAAAGGCACCAGCACGACCGGTTTCAGAAACCCGATCACCATCGGCACTGCCACCTGCGCCGACTCACGGAGTTCAATCTCTCCACGAATCTGCATTCTTTCTGCGAGCTCGTAGAAACGGACGATCCATTTCATTTGTGGCTCCGCAACGGACCTTGTCACTTTGTTAAGATAGTGTAACCCGCTTGCTGCCTGTAAAGATTTCAATGCAAAAATCACAAACCACACAGCTACTATCACCTGCGCATGCCGACTAAAAAAATGGATGATACTTGCCATCCAGTCGGATTCCACAGCCACGCTCATCGCATTGCCGGTATTCTGCAAGACTGCTGTGGCCACCCATTCCCTGGAAAAAACCGCCATTGTCCGGGAGGCCCCCTCCGATTGGCCGATGATCAGCACGAAAGTCAGCACCGCAACCGAAACAAATAGAAACATGACCAATGCGAGCAGATTGTAGCGCAACGCCGGTTTACTTTTACGGGTAGAAAGCAAAATTCCCCCCACCAGAATAGCAGCAATAAGACCTTGCCAGAGCGAATGCATGAGGGTGAGACACAATGCCTCTATCCATAGGTGGGTGGCGGGCTGGTCGATGATATTCCAATTCATGGCTAACGGATTGAAATGGTTTAGAAATTACTGATCCAATTTTTTCAAAAAATCTTTGATCTCGTTGAGTTCTTCGGCAGAAGTATTCTTATTCCCGAAAAGCTGCATCACCAGGCTCGAAGCGGAACCCCGATACATCGAATCCACAAACCGCTCCAACAACGCCGACTTTGTCTTATTCTCCGGCTCCGCGGGACTATATACGTGCTTCATACTACTTTCATCCCGGATCACAATACCTTTTTCGGCCATGATCTGCATCAGCTTCAAAGTGGAAGAATACTGCACTGCCCGCTTTTCCTCATTGAGCTTATCGTTCACAAACCGCACCGTCGACGGCCCGTATTCCCAAAGCACTTGCAGTATCTCCAATTCTGATTTGGTAGGTTCCATTTTGTAGGTTTTTCAATCAATAATCCAAAGGTAGGAAAAATTTCGTACGAAAAAATTTTTACGAGAATTTTTCTAGATTAGTTTAGACAAAACCACACTGACATGTTCACAAAAATTATCACCCCAGAGTCTACTTCGGTTACTATCAATGCTGTTGTTGGTGTTGTCACCAACAACCGGTACTGAATAGGCACACTGCCATTGCACCATCCCAAGCCCTAGTTGATGAATGCCGTAGTTGGTGCGACCACCAACTTCCAATGCTGAACACGTAACTGCCATTGCACCATCCGGAAACTGCCATCGCACCATCCGGAGCGTTGTCGGTGATAACACCAACAACGGCAACAGCACATGTCACTGGCATGTTGGTGACAACACCAACAATGGCGCGGGACAACACCAACAATGGCGTGGGACAACACCTACAATGGCGTGGGAAGGCGTGAGTGTGGTTGATACGCCAGCAGCGGCAATTAATCCATATAGTGAGAAAAAACCCGAAATCATCCCCTTGCCCATCGTAAAACCGATACGAGCTGTACTTGTATCCAGCCTCATCTTCCGCGAGCTTCCATGCCTTCTGAATAGGATTCCTATGAATGTAGTCCAGTTTTTGAAGCAAAACTTTTTCAGAATACAGATCGATACTAAGCGCATTTCGCTCCCAGAATTGATAGCGCCGATCCTTTGCTTTTACTTCGAACTCCCTAAGCTTCTCGGGATTATTTGCAATGAGGTCAAACTTAATCTGCTGTGCGGTATATTTCAAAAAGTCACGTTGTACATCGGCGCGGGCCCTCTCCTTATTAATCCGCCAAATTAGATGTAGGTGATTTGGCATGATGACAAACCCATGAATCCGTGCCCGATTGTCGTCAACCAGAAATTTCATGCTTTGCAGTACGATGTCCTTGTACCGGTCTTCCTGCAATAAGTATTTCCACCAAAGAATTGTCGCAGTAAAAAACTGAATGTAATGTGTTTCCATCGTGTCTCATAGATTTTTGTTTCTATTGAGACGTTGATTTGGGAATTTGGTAACAGGGTTTGATGCGGGAATATTTAAAATGCCCGATTTATATGGGAATTCCACGTAACTCGGGCATCACAAAGGTCAGCCATTGTTGGTGTTATCACCATCAACCGACATATCGCCAACTTGAAGCCGTGGCTGATGTTATCACCGGCATGTTGTCGCATCGCGCTTTGTAAGGCTGTTGACTACAACGTCAATTACAGTAGAAACTTAGTAGTCGCGTCAATCGCAGTATCGCGTAGCAATGTTGTTGGTGATAACACCAACAACGGCAGTCGTGACAATCGTGGTGTTAGGCAACGAATGTTGTTGGTGATAACACCAACAACGGCAACAACGGCAGTAATAAAAACGTTGGGTCGCGAAGCGCATGTGTAAATGCACTCCACGACCCAGAAAAATGCTTCGTTAAATTTTACGCCCCCAGCGCCTTCCGCGCGAATTCAACGCATTTCGCTGTTTCCTTCAATGCATCCGAACCTGCCGGGATCTCATATTCCAGCTCAATTGTAGCCGGGAACTTATATTTCTTAGCGCGCATCAGTTCCAGCACCGCCACAATAGGCGTATCCCCTTGCCCCCAAACCACATTAGCGCCGCCGTGCTCTTTGTTTTTCCGGTCTTTCACGTGCATGCTCACGATATGGTCGTGCTTCGCTTCCAGCAATGGGAACGGGTCGAAGCCCGCCGCCACGTAATGTCCCATATCGAAGTTCATCGCATTGTATTTCGACTGGCTCAATGCGGTATCCCACCAGGTTGGTGTCTGCTGGGTGTGACCGTGATAGCCGCAGTACACTTTGTTTTTAGCCGCAATATCGCCGAGGCGCTTTGTCTGCGCCGCATCGCCCGGCAACTCTACATTAGCCTGGTTGGCTCCTAGCGCTTTGGCTGCGCGGAATGCGTAATCCACTTCGGCATCGGTGCTGTTCGCATTCAATGCATTCGGTTTGAAAGCATAAATGGTTACACCTGCGTCATTATACTTTTTGCGCAACTGCACGAATTTGTCCATTGAAACCTTCGCGCGCCACTCCGCCATCTTGGTAGCATATTCTTTCTGAACTGCTTTCTGCTCGTCGGTCATTTCCGGACGCTTGCCGTCCGGGCCGGGAGCCAGGTTTGGGCGAGGCGGCGCTTCGGGAGCTCCGGCAAACGACTCGCCAGTAGGACCCATAAGCTCGATCGCGCTGATATTGGTTTCAATGCAGTACTTCAAAATATCCTCCGCACTGCCGGGCAGGCTCCTCCATGAATAGGTAATGGCTCCCACCTGCACGCCGTTGAACAGCGAATTAGGTTTGCCGAGGTTTTTGATGTAAGCCGGTGCGCCGAAAATGGGTGTACGCGCCATCACGAAACCCGCCGCCGCGAGGGCTGAGGTACCCAGGAACCGGCGTCTTGAAAAGTCTTGGTCTTCCATAAAGTCAGGTTGGTTGTTTAAATCTCGATTAGTAGTACCGTCCAACATACTTGTTCTCGACAATCAGCTTCTTCATTTTTGCGGGATCGATGGGTCCTTGCTGCGAATAGACGATCTTCCCGCCTGGTTCCACAAGTATGGTATACGGTAAAGCGCCCTGCCACTTCGGATCTACCGCTTCGATAAGCTTGTATTTGTCTTCCACATTGAAAATATAGTTCTTATTAGAAGCAAACTTACCTTGCAGAAATTTCAGGGCTTTGTCCTTCTTGTCGGGATTGTCCGCACTGATCGAGATAAACTCAAAATCGCGCCGGCGGTACATATGGTGCATTACCATGAAATCTGGGAACTCCGTCACGCACGGACCACACCAGGTAGCCCATACATTAATGAGCCGCAGTTTGTCCGATTTGTTTTGTATTAACTCCTTCAAACCTGCCTCGTCGATGGTTTCCAAAGTAACCGGCTCCTTTGCCCAGGCAGTTTGTTCCTTCTTGACATTATCCTCTTTCGCCGCCCATTTCATGGAACAGCCAAAGGTTTTGGTTGCAGGCACCGGAACCGGCTTTCCTGCCAGCATTGCTTCTATTGCATTGCGTGCATCGATGTTCTTCGGCGTGCCGGTCGGCTTCTCGACATCGTCGATCCGGCCATGATATTGTAGTTTTCTTGCTTTATCAAAAATAAAAATATGCGGTGTAGCAACCGGGCCGTAGGCTAACGCGATCTTCTGATCATCGCCATCGTACAGATAGGGAAAATTGTAAGCCATATCCTTCGCCCGAAGTTTCATTTCGTCATAAGTGTCACTCATGTCGGTATAACCGAGCTCATCGAGCAAAATGGCTTTGGGATCATTCGACGAAATGGCGATCAATGCGACTTTTTTCGCTTTATAATCGGAGGTCAGTTTCTTGATGCGTTCCTCGTAGGCTTGTGCCGTTGGACAATGGTTGCAGGTAAATACGATCGCGAGAATATCCGCACCGGCAAAACTTTTCAACGAATATCGTTTGCCATCCACACCGAGCAGGTTAAAGTCGGGAGCCTGGGCGCCGATTTTCAGCGTTTCAGGCTGATCGGCCGCAAACGAACCGAACGCATTGGCAAACAATACAATAGCGAATAGCAGTTTATGAAATGCGCGCATAGTCCTGATTTTTGGTTGAGTTATGAATTTAAACCAAAAGCGGGCACATTGCAATAAAATACTGATTAAGTACCATCGAATTTTGCTCATTAAAAAGGTAGGAAAAGGAGGAATGGAAGGAAACGGAGGACAGCAGGAGCTTGTCGCCCTTCGACTGCGCTCTGGGCGACAAGCTCCTGCTGTCCTCCTTCCTCCCTATTTATCCCACCAAATGCGTGTCGTGAACAAATCGGGTCCTTGCTTGCTTACTGCGGCGCTGTATGCTTCGCGGTTCAGGCTGGCTTCTGATTCCGGGTATCTTAGTCTTCTTGGAATCGTACCGCCCGTTTCATTACCAGCGTAATTAGTTGGTGTAAGTTCGGGGAATCCAGTGCGGCGCCAGTTGGCATATACTTCAATGTTATTCATAAACTGCGACGCCCAAAACTGAGTGTGGATTTGCTTCATACCCGCTTCAAATGTCGTCGCAGTGTAGGGGTTTGCCGTCAGATATGCCTGGATTTGCGCCGGCGTGACGGTTACGTTTCCCGGGTACAACGTCTGGGATTCCATCGAAGCCTTCACCGCGTTGTCATAATAGGTCTTCACATCCCCCGAAGTCCATTTGCGCAATGCGGCCTCAGCCAGCAGCAGCGACACTTCCGAGTAGCTCTGGAAGATCGTCGGGGCGGCCAGCGCGGCGATGGTGTTGATATTGATCTCCGAATATTCTGCCTGCATATTATCGGTCCAGTTCGGGATCAGGTCCTTGATCGTCGTGTAGTCGTATCCGCCCGGAAGGCCCTTCTGAACGTCGGGTGCGCTCGTTTGCGGTAGCTTAGCAGCATCGGCATTTCCTTGCCACAATGTAGAATAGAATGGCAGTCGCGGGTCTTTGGTAGTTTTGAGGTAATCGATAAAGGTTTTGTTCAATTTGGAATAACCCTTACCCTGCGCCGACGGCGGAACCCCTTCCCCACCCTGCAAAAGATAGCTGTTCACATTCCAGTTATTGGCCGAACCACCGGTATGATTGAGCTTGGCGATGTCGGCATTGCTTTGCATTACACCGCCTGCGATCGCCTTTTTGGCCCAGGTTTCTGCCATAGCCACATCTACCTTCGTCAAACGCATACCAAGCCGGAGCATGAGCGAATAGGCAAACTTCTTCCATTGCGCCGGGGCGCCACCGTAAAGGAAGTCGGAGCCACCGAACGAAGCCTTTGACGCATCTAAGGCCTGCGCGCTCGATTCCAGGTCGGCAAGCATAGCGGCATATATCTGGTCCTGCGTATCGTAGCCCGGCTTGTAAACCGATTCGATGTAACCCAAACCGGCCTGCTCGTAAGGAATGTCACCGTACATGTCGGTCACGCGGTGGAGGATGAACACGCGCCAGATTCGCGCAATATGATACATATTGCTTTTGTCGGGCTGGTCTTTCAGGAGTGAAATGATCTGAGCGGTTTCTTTAAGCTCGCTGCTGTACGCGGTTTCAAAAAGGCCTTTATTGTAGTCCTGCTTATACAAATATTTGTCGCCGGTCCATTGCCAGGCATTAAGCGAAGCGAAGTATTGGACAAAGCAGCCGGACAGTTTATCATTGGCATACAACGTGTTATTATCACCGTCGCCCGCCGTTTTGATAATGCTGTTTGAAAAAAGGCTTCCTATTACCGGCTCCGTGTACGCATTCGGATTGGTGTTCATTTCCTCGAAACCATTGTCGCAGGCGGTCAGGCACAGGCTGCCCGCGAGCAGGGCCGTGAATGCTTTCAGACTGATATTTTTATAGATCATAAGTCAAGGTCAAAATTGGTCGGTCAAACATATTTTTACTAACTATCAGAACCTTACCATCAGGTTCAAACCAAAGCTGCGGGTCGGCGGCACACCGAAGTTCTCCAAACCCTGCGCATTCCCGTTGCTGTAATTCGATTCCGGATCGACATTCTTTACCTGGCTGTAAATCAGCAACAGGTTACGCGCCACAAACGACAGGCTGGCCGATTGAAAAGGCGTCTTCGCCACAATGCTTTGTGGCAGCGAATAGCCGAACGTCAACTGGCGGAGTTTGACAAAACCCGCATCGGATACAAACTGGTCGGTGAGGGAAAAAGCAATACCCTGGTAGTAATTTTGTGCGGGAATGTTTTTGGTAAACGGTGCCCCTTCCTGATCCACACCCGTCACTGTCACACCGGTTTCGCGGACGTTGTTCTCCACCGTTTGCTTGTGCAAACCATAATTGGTGGCGTAGGCATTGGTAGAGACATACATTTTGGAACCAAACTTTCCGTCCAGCAAAAAGCCCAGGGAGAAGGTTTTGTATCTGAAAGTATTCGTGAGACCGATGGTCAACGGAGGCACGCCTCGGCCCAATGAAGTGAATGCGCTTTGCAAAGGCAGGCCACTGTCGCGGTTGTACACTATATTGCCATTTTCGTCGGTTTTAGCACGGTAACCCGAGATCATCCCAAAAGGTTGGCCTTCAAAGTGGTACACAAAACCATTCTGTGTACGAGCGATAGCACCCGGCAATGCCAGACTGGTAAGCCCGTCCGCAATTTTGACCACCGTGTTTTTATTATACGCCATATTAAAACTCACATCCCAACCAAAACCATTGGCCGATTTCACCGGCGATCCTGTCAGCAAGAGCTCAATCCCGCGGTTCTGCACCTTACCCACATTGAGTGACACATTGGTATAACTCGTTGAAAAAGGAACCGTTGCGCGCACGATATCGTCGGTCGTTGTCCGATCGTAGAGCGTAATGTCCGCGCCCAATCTGTTTCCAAATAGTTTGGTTTCAATACCGAACTCAGTGGTCGTGGAAGTATAGGGTTTCAACTGCGCGTTGGGAATAGTACCTCCATTAATATTCATCAGCGGCTGGCCCAAATGCGACTGCGGAGGTGCGGCATAGGCCAACGATAGGCCGTAGGGATCGGGCGCGCCGCCACCCACTTTCGCCCACGAGGTACGCACTTTCCCGTAGTCCAGCCAGGAGGGTTTGGATTTGAAACCATCTGAAAATACATAACTTAAACCAACCGATGGATAAAACAGCGTGTTATTGTCCGCCGAAAGCGTCGAGAACCAGTCCTGACGGCCGGTAAGGGTCAGATACAGTAAATTGTTGAAACCGATGTCGGCCGAAGCAAAGAGAGAATTGATGCCGAACTCGCGTGCCGTTTCGGTGTAGACCTGGCTGCTACCATTGGTAATGAAGTAGTTAAAAGGCACATTCAACCGGCCACTCGTTGCACTTACGCCGTTCGCATTGTTGTACATTTTATTCCCACCCGCAATCGCGTTCAATGAAAACCGGCCAAATTCTTTGTTAAAGCCCAAAATGGCCTCTGCATTGGTTTCGTAGGTCGTAATGCGGCGGGTCGACATTTCGCCCTGCGTGTTGTAAGCCGTGCCGGTAGGTGTAATGTCCACACCATTGATCGAAAACTGGTCGATCCCCAGCCTCCCACGCACGTACAGATAATCGGTAAAGTTGTAACGCGTGCTGAAAGAGCCGATTACGCGTCGTTTGTTATCCTCGTTTTTCACCTTGTTGACGGCAAAATAAGGGTTCATGACAAACACATAATCGTTCCAAAGATTCTCGTAGCCACGCTCGTCATAGCCGGGCGACAAGGTCCGGATGTCGAGATTGGTAGCCGCCACCTGCACCGATGCATTTGGGTTTTTGGTAAAATCGGCGACAAACGTCCTGTTTTTGACATCCTCGATGTTGTACTGCACGTTACCCTCGAAAACGATCTTCTTGGCCAATGTTGTCGAAGCGCTTAGATTGAACGTTTTGCGGTTCACCGCAGAGTTGGGCACGACGCCCTTGTTATCCATATTGGAAGCCGAGAAGCGAAAATTGGTCGTTTCATTCCCGCCATTGATCGCCAGCGTGTTGCTGAACGTGCTTCCCGTATTGTAAAAGTTTTTAATGTTGTTTTTCTGCGCAACATAGGGACGCTCCGCGCCGTCGGGCTGCATCACCATCGAGCCGTCGAGCTTCGCGCCCCAGGACGTGCGACCATAGGAAATGGCCTCGGCCTGCGAAGTAGGCGCTATACCTCTCGCACCCGCGCCGTACTCGTATTGCCAATCGGAAAAAGTCAGCGGACGTTCGAAAGTAAAGTTGGAATTGAACTCAACGCCCAGTCCCTTCTGCCCCTTGCCCGATTTGGTCGTGATCAAAATCACCCCGTTCGAAGCGCGCGAGCCGTAAAGGGCCGCTGCCGTGCCGCCTTTGAGCACCGAAATACTTTCGATATCATCAGGATTGATACTCAGCAATCCATCGCCATTATCGGTTCCGCCCCAGGTACCGGGCGAGCCCTGGTTTGCATTATTAATGGGAATACCATTGACTACATACAACGGCTGGTTATCGCCGCTGAGCGAACCGTTCCCACGAATGATTACCCGGCTCGAACCGGCGGCGCCATTGGCTGTGCTTGTTGCATTCACACCCGCGATCTTTCCCGACAATGCATTCCCCAGGTTAGCCTCCCGCGCCTGGGTGAACTCACTTCCTTTCACCTCTGTCACCGCGTAGGTCAGTGCCTTTTTATCTTTCGCAATCCCCAATGCGGTCACCACCACCTCGTTTAGCGACTTAGCCTCGGGTGCCATTTTCACAGTAATTTCGCTCTGGCTCCCCGCCCGAACTTCCTGCGCAATGTAGCCTACGAAGCTGAAAATCAGCACCGCGTCATCGTTTTGGACGTCCAATGCAAACTTACCGTCGGCATTGGTGGTGGTACCGGTCTGCGTACCTTTTACGAGAATGCTCACGCCGGGCAATGGGTCGCCCTTTTCGTCGGACACCGAGCCGGTAAACTTGCGGAGCAACGGTTTCACCTCAGGCTCGCGCACGGGTTCCGCAACTTTCCGGTGCAACAGGATGTGCGAATCCACCACCTCGTAGCCTACGCTCAGGGGTGTCAGCAGTTCGTCGAGCACCTTGGACAACCGGCTGTTGACCGCATTCACTGACACCCGTTGCCGCGCATTGATGCTGTTGCCGCTGTAAATGAATTTAATGCTGGTTTGCTTTTCCAGGCGCGCGAGGACATTCTTGACCTCCGCCGACTGCATCGTAAGCGACACCTCCTGCCGAAGGATTTCCTGCGCCCGCGTTTCCGCCGCGAAGGACAGCCCGCAGAAAAACGCCGAACAAAGCAGCTGTACCACAGTTATTTGCATAGCACGAATCAATAACCGTTTGACGGATATAGTTTTTTGCATAATTTTAAAATGTTTTTGATTTGTAAGAGACTCAGGAACAAATGCATCCGGTCCGGGATTGGCGTTTCGGTCGGATGTTTTAAAGGCCAGTAATGCTCGTAACATTATTGGCTTTTTTTGTGGGTCAGGGTTTTGGCATAGGCAAGAGGGCTTGGGGTTAGGAAAGGTCAATGCGGTCAGGTGTGATCAAAATAGTTGGTTATAGTCGGGTGTAGTCCGTGTTGTTCTGAATTAGGATCATTTCGGGCAGCCTTCGCCATTCATGAAGACGGTTGTTCCACGCAGCTCGTAACTGGCATTCACCGACTTACAAATGAATCGCAATTGTGTGTACAGCGGCAAGTCGGTAATATCTCCGGTAAAAGTACAGTTGTTCAATGCGGGGTTTTCAACTACAATCTCAACATCGTAAGCCTTTTGCAATGCATTAAGGACAGTTTGTAACGGCGATTCCTCAAAGGCAAGCTCGCGTTTCAGCGACAGCTGCTCGACCATTATTGGCGCGGCCACCAGCTCGGGAACCAGCCTTTTGGCATCCTTATCGAATGTAATCTTCTGATTAGGCCGCAGGATCACCCCATTTCGCTTTTCGGGTGATTTTTCCTGGTTTTCATATACCGAAACCTTTCCGCTTAGCACCTGTACCTCGATCGTCCGCGCATTTCCAAACGACGTCACTTTGAAGCTCGTCCCGAGCACCTGCGTCACCAGTTCGCCCGAGTACACAAAAAACGGTCGTGAAGTGTCGCGTTTGATATTAAACACCGCCTCCCCTTCCAATTCCACCTGCCGGTTTTTGGGGTCGAAATGGCGGGGATAGCGCAATGTACTCTCTTTGGCAAGAATGATTTCTGATCCGTCCTCCAACGTCAGCGTATACGCATTGCCAAGTGTGTTTTTAAAAACCAGATAATCACCGGAATGCGCCAACGGCTTGCTTGCTGGTTTCAGCTGATTAACCGAATGCTCCTTGGAACGGTCAAAAATGCCGGGACGCAGCATATACAAACCGAGCGTCAGCAATACGGCCGCTGCAATGCCCACCGCTATTCTTATGACCGGGTTAAACATTCGCACAGGTAATACATTCTGCCGGATTTGCTTCCATATCCTCTGCTCCGTGATCTTCTGATCCGTACCTGTGAGCGGCTCCGGCGCAAGCGCATGCACCCGTTCCGACCATTCGAGCACCTGCTGCTCCTCGTCGGGGCTGCACGTTCCAGCCAGGTATTTTTGCAATAATATGTCGAACTCGTGTTGATTCATTATCGATGTGGTTTCCAGGCTAATGATCTGAATTATAAACCCTGAGCTGATCTTTCAGGACTTTGAGCGATTGTGTAATGTGGTATTCCACCCCTTTCTCGGACAAGCTGAGCCGCTCTGCAATGTCCTTCACCGACTGGTTCTCAAACCGGCTGAGCCTGAACACCTCGCAAGTCTTTTCGGGCAGTTTTTTCATTACCTCATCCACCGCCCGCGACAGGTCCTCGAAACGGACGATTTCCTCCGTGCCATAGGATTGACGTATCTCATTCAGGATCAAATACTCCTGATATTTTCGTTGGGTAATGCAGGATTTGATGTAATTGGTGATGCGGTGTTTCATGGAAACCACCAGGTAGGCTTTCAGGTGGCGAATGAAAGAATCCTCGCGCTTGTGCCAGAGGTTTTCAAACACATCCTGCACCAGCTCCTCAGCCTCCTCTCTTGTGCCGGTTTCCTGAAACGCGATACCGAACAACCGGTACCAATATCTGGCATAGATCTCCTCGAAGGCACGGGCATTGCCTTCTTGGAGCATTTCTACCAGTTGTTCGTCGGCAAAGCGTTGGTACATAGGTTTAGGAATAACGTTGCGCATAGATAGGCAAACAACTCCCAAAAATCCCTAGTCCGATCTGTAAAAAATTTTGAAATAATTTTCAATGGTAGAATTTTCTTTTGTGATTTGACTATTTGAAGAAAGATTCAATGCAGCATAGTTTCGCTTTACAGAAATCGTCTATCAAGGTATCAATCAGTAGGGCAAGATTTTTTTAACCACGACAAAAACCTGCTGACACAGGGTTGTCACAGTGACCGTTTAGCTTTGTATCAACCTTAAACCAAAACCTTCAACAAACATGGCCACAGCAACTTCACTCAGAGGATTCGCGACCGTAAATTTTTATGCAGCCGACCTGGATGCTGCGAAGAAATGGTACTCCGAAGTGTTTGAAATCCAGCCCTATTTCGAAAAACCGGGCTATATCGAGTTCCGTGTAGGCGACTTTGAGCATGAAATGGGCATTATCGATGCTAAATGGGCGCCTCCGGGTACCATGGACACGCCGGCGGGAGGTACCCCAGGGGGAGCGATTATTTACTGGCATATCGACGACGTCGAAGGTGCTTACCAAAGATTGCTCGACCTTGGTGCCACCAGTTATCAGCCTGTAATTACACGCGGCGAGGGTTTTGTGACCGCTTCGGTGGTGGATCCGTTTGGCAACATTTTGGGTGTGATGTACAACCAACATTATCTGTCGATCGCAAATGGAAACTAAAAACGGCATCGAGGCCATCGAAGCGCCCAGCGACAAAGAATGGCGCGCATGGCTGGCGAGGAACGGCGCAAAGAAGGACGCCGTTTTTCTCATCATTTATCATAAGGACAGCCCCACACCCAGCATCGGCTACAAAGAATCCATTGAGCATGCATTGTGCTATGGCTGGATCGACAGCAAAGCGATGAAGCGCGACGAGGAAAGTTTTTACCTCACATTCACGAAACGCAATCCCAAAAGCAAATGGAGCACCGTGAACAAGGAACGCGCCGCGCGTATGATCGCCGCCGGACTGATGCGATCCGAAGGCCAGGCAATGATCGACCTCGCGAAGGAAACCGGTGCCTGGGATGCTTTGGAAGAGGCCGGTAATGCTGTAATTCCCGACGATTTGCAGGAAGCATTCGATGCCAATCCGGCTGCGTTCGAGTATTTCGTCAAGTTCGCACCATCATCGAAACGGCTTATCCTGGAATGGATTTTGAATGCGAAAAGACCGGAAACACGTCAGAAACGCATTACCCAGTCGGTGGAAATGGCCGCGCGGAACGAACGCGCCAACCATCCGCGCTGAATGGAATTCCGAATGCTGACGCACACATTGGAATCATGGCAAAATCAGCATATCATTTCAAACCCGTCGACCGCAAAACCTGGCCCGACCTCGAAAAACTTTTCGAGGAAAAAGGCGGGCCCAAATACTGCTGGTGCATGGCTTGGCGCGAGCTCGAAACCGCCAACCGCAACGATAGCAAAGCCAAGAAAAATGCATTAAAAGGTCAGGTCGACCACAAAATCCCCATCGGCCTAGTGGGCTACCACGACGGCGAACCAGTGGCCTGGTGCTCCGTAGGCCCACGCGACAGCTTCCGCGACCTCCGCGGCGACGCCGACCTCAAAGAAGTATGGTCGATCACCTGCTTCTTCATTCGCAAAGACCACCGCAAGCAGCGTCTCACCGAGCAAATGATCACCGAAGCCATCCGTTACGCCAAAAAACAAGGCGCCAAGCACGTCGAAGCCTACCCCGTCGACCCCGATTCCCCGAGTTACCGCTTCATGGGATTCAAACCTTTATTCGAAAAAATGGGCTTTGATTACCGCCACAAAGCGGGTTCCCGGCGCTATGTGATGGTTTCCAAACTCTGAAACTTCGTTCTTTTGCGGAAACTTTTCAGACCATAGTTACCTTTGCTAGCAAGAATGCCGGCATTCTTTTGACCAAGCAATCCATTTTACCATGCCTGAGCCACAACTCACCGGCCTGCAAAAGCGGGCATCGAAATACATCAACAAAGCCATTTCCTATCAAATGCGGCCTGGGGAGGTTATTGAGGGCTACTTCTTAGGATTTGATCCTAATTCCATTGATAGGGCGGTGATACAAATGTCCAACGCGGCTGATAAGACGACTTTGCCCTTGATGACGGTTTTGAATTATTTTGAGGGGGTCGAGGATGAGGAGGATTTGTGATTTGCCGCGTCTCCTACGCTTCGAATGTGGGCGCGCAACCACCGAAATTTCCGTACTAAAATTCTCGCCAAACTTTGGAAATCTACCAAAGCTAGATTTTGTAACTAATTTTCAGTTACACACAACACACTATGGGTTAAATTGAAAAGTTGATCGCCCGTTTTTTATGCAGGCCCAAAGACCTGATCTGGCAGGAGCTGGTTCTTTTCCTTCGGTTTTATGGCTATAAGGAGCTTCCGCCTGGAAAGACCGGCGGTTCCAGGATCAAGTTATGTGACCGGCAAAAGCGGATCATATCATGGCACAAACCCCACCCCACTCCTATTGTAAAACTCTACGTGATCGAACAGGTCATCACAACACTTAAAGAAAATGGACAAATCAAAAATGATTAATTCGCTATCCTACAACGGCTTCACCGCCAATATCCATTATAGTGCAGTACGCGTCCGCGCATCAAGAGTTGGGTGATGAAGTGTTTGGACTCAGGTAGTCCTCCTACTTCTTCCCCAAGGGCACCTGCGCCGTAGTCCTCAAATAGGCAATCAGCTCCGTAACCTCCTTCTCCGAAAGGTTATCCAACAGCCCCGTTGGCATCATCGATGACGGCGTTACTTCCCGGGTCTGAATGTCTGACTTATTGATCGCGACAGCATCTTGGCCTACAATACGCAAAGTCAGCTGCCGGTCGGTTTCTTTCGCGACGTTGCCTACATACGTTCGTCCATCCCGTGTGGTAATGACGACCATTTTGTAGTCGTCCTGGATTTCGCCGCTGGGGTCTAGGATGTTGCCGAGGAGGTAGTCGAGATTGGCGCGGTTCGAGCCGGTGAGTTCGGGGCCGATGATGCCGCCTTCGCCGTAAAGTTTGTGGCAGGGTGCGCAGGTGCGTTGGAATACGAGACGACCCTGGGCTTTGCTCGCGTCGGCAACCGCTTTGTCCGTGAGCAGGGTACGGTATTTTTTGTAAGCTTTTTCATCAAATGCGACGTGATCGATCGGGCCCCACACTTCCACGAATCCGCTACCGACCACGCGCCGGAGTTGACGGGCCACGTAGGTCGGGACGTCCTTTTTAGGGATCACGTTCTTCGAAATGGCTTGTGTGAGCAGCCAGCCTGATTTTGGGCGGGAGGCCAGCGTTTGCACGGCTTCGGATTTTTCCTGGGTGCTGAATTTCGGATAGGCTTCAATGAGCTGTTTCGCCAACGGTTCGCTATCGTAACCTGCCACGGCTCGGATAGCGTCGAGGCGTAACGCATTATCGCTCAGCAATGCGGAAAGTTCCGCGGCAAGTTCCGGGCGTTGGCGGGCGGAGAGGGATTGCAATGCCTTTTTACGCTCTTCCAATACGGCGGATTTGTTTTTTAAGGTCACTAATGCAGTTTTGGCGGATTCGGTGTCTCCGAAGTGACGACCGAGGTCTGTGGCGAGTTGGGCGGTAGGCTTGTCAGCTTGTTTTAATTTCGCATAGAGCGCATTCCAGCCTTCAGGTGTTTTAATATCCGTACGGCCTTCGAGTCCATCTCGCATGCCTCTGAGGAGATCGGTGCGGTTAGCGGTGAATTTGCCTACCGTCGCGACCAGCGTGTTGATCTGATCTGCATCGACCAACCTTCTGGCAATGAACTCGGTTACCATAGGAATTTTGCTGCCTGCCGCCAATTCCAACGCTTTGGCCGGGTTATCCTTCACCAATGGTTCGAGGCCGAACCAGATCATTTTAGGCAGGTTATGATCCTGAGCGTCGTCCGCGTGCGAGAGCAACCCTTTGGTGATTTGCCATTTGGCGGGTGCATCAAGACGTTGTAATGCAGAAGCCAGGTACAGCCGCACAACAGGTGAAGGATCGTTCACGGCCATTTGCCCAAACTGGCTAACAATATCCGCAGCAGGCTGCGCATCTTCGCAAAGAAATTGGATTGCCCAGGCGCGAACGTGTGCGTCCGTGTCAGATAACGCTTGTTTCAATGTCGCGGCGCTCAGGTTATTGGTCACTTTTAATGCCCACATCGCGCGGAGGCGGTTGTCGGCATTGCTTTTGGATTGATATAATGCATTTAAATTTTGAATGGCTTCCTGTGAGATCTTGCCACTCGCGGCCTGACTACGGTCAGTCGGACTGCCCGCAGCCCGACTTTGCAGAATTACACGGGCGCGGCGGGCATGCCATTCACTTTTGCTGGTTTGTAATGCGGCGAGTTCTACGTCGGTGAGTTTGTTGAGATCTTCATAGCGGCCTTTCCAATTTTCGGCGAGGGAGTTTTTGGGCATTACCCTGAAAATCCGGCCGGTTTCGGAGTTGAGGACGTCGGAGCCGCAAATGTCAGCGTCGTGCCAGTCGAGGATGTACATGCCGCCCTCCGGCCCTATTTCCATGCTGAAACCGACCCATTGGGCATTGTTGGCCATCAGGAAGTCGTCGCCGTGCTTACCGGAAAAGCCGGAGCCTTTCGGGATCAATTCGTCGGAAAGAATACCATGCTCATGAATGTTGGCCATGAAAATCTTACCGCGTTCAGAGGCCGGGAAAGCGTCAGAAAGATAGATTCGCGCGCCGCCGTGCGCTGACCGGTGGCTATGGTCGGCGATGGTTTTGATATCATTATACACGTACGGATTGAAATGCTGCCCGCCCTGGCGATGGTAAATGCCTCCCGGCACCACATGCCACAGATGCGGTATCACGCAAGCGGTAATAAAAAGCTGGCCTTTCGCATCATAATCAATACCCCAGGGATTGCTGAAACCGTGCGCGACTACTTCAAATTTTCGTTTTGTGGGATGGTAACGCCACACGCCGCCATTGATATCAACGCCGTCTTCCACTTCGATATTTTCGGGAAATGTATCATTGTGTTTGTAGAGCTTGCCTTTTCCCACCGGCTTGCCCACTTTGGAAGGCGTAGCAAAACCCTGCAATCCGTAAAGCCAGCCGTCCGGCCCCCAATGGAAGCTATTGAGCGTTTCGTGACGGTCGCGGATACCCCAGCCAGTGAGGAGTACTTCGATATCATCCACATCAGCCTTGTCATCGCCATTTTTATCAGGCACAAAAAGCAGGTTTGGAGGCGCCCCCACGAACACTCCGCCAAAGCCAACCGCCAATGCCGCAGGGAAAGCAACGCCTTCCATAAATACCTTTTTGTTATCGGCCACACCGTCGTGATTGGTGTCTTCCATGATCAGAATGCGGCTGGTACCTGCATTGGAAAAACCTTTTCCCCGGGATTCATAGTCCTTATTTTCGGCAATCCACATCCGGCCGCGGTCGTCCCAGCAGAATGCCATCGGCTGGGTCATCATCGGTTCAGAAGCGAATGCATTCACCTGGTAACCATCTTTGACCGTCATAGCTGCCACCGCTTCCTCCGCACTGAGGAACTTGGCCTCTCGACCTTCCTTCTGAGCCAGTGCCCAAAGCGCAGTAGTGTTGTACTGACCGGTGTTACCAATGAATTCGCCGAATGTTTTATTCAATTCGACATCCTTAAAATCACCTGTGTAAATCACCAATTCATGCTTGATAATCTCTGTTTCTCCCTTTTTGATATGCCAATCACCTTTGCGTGCCCGTGCAGGACCGGCGCCCAACTGCCCGTCCACACGCCAAATTTGCGGGTAGCCTTTGTTGGAAGGATGGTCCAGAATGGCAATGTGCGCGAGATCATTTCGCCCCTCGACCTGCATGCCAATATCCACCCACATCGCGGCTTGCCCTTCTGCCTTTTCGTTCTTCTGGCGGGCCGCATTGACCACTTCACCTTTAATACCCTCTTTCCACGGCATGCGCACAAAAAGGCCACCATAATCATATTTGCCGATGGTAACGTCTGTTTGTGCTTCGCCATTCCATTCTAAATCCAACAGGTATTTGTCGTCCTTCACCCGCATCGACCAGTTCTGCGTTTCGGTCAGCACGGCATTACCGGTTGAATCCAGCAGATTATACACCGTTTGCCATTTTACTTCGGCGCCTTTGGCCTCCACGACTTTGGCAGAAACTTTTTTCCAGTATCCATCACCTGGATGATGGAAATAGTCGCGGCCATTCACACGGGTGTAGCCCCAATAGATGCCGGTTTGGTGCTTATGATGGCCTGGGCTGTATTCAGTAAGAACGCCCTTGCCGTCCGGGGCGGAAATGGGATGCAGGTAGGGCCGGAAATCGGCCTTCGCATTTTGGGTCAGGATGGGCTTGGTTTCGTTGCCCCGGAAAATACTGATGGTTTCGCCCTTAGCGTCCTGCACTGCCCGTAATGCGGCGTCAGCTCCCAGCTCAGCCGAATACGCTGAAACGGGACGACTGGGGTCGTTATCAAATTGGAACAATACAAAAACAAACAGCAACGGTAGCAACCTGAGCAAGTTCATGGGCAGTATTCCTGGGTTTAGGATTAATTTCGGATATTGTATGATCATCCCATCACCCGGAAATAAGTAAAAAGAGGCCGATAATTACTCAAATTTTCAAGTATCTCCCGGTTTACTTCACTTGGATTTCAACATTAATACCTAACTTTAGGGTAACACTACCGCATCAACAGCCGTGCCATGACATCCCTTAAACTATTCATCCTCTTCATGATGATCACCATGATGCAGCATCACGGGATCATTTATCGCACAGGTTCGCGACGACCTGCAGGACCTACACGCAAATCGATGGAGGATTTTGCCAAACCCAAGCCAGCCCATATGCTTGGTACATGGCGGATCTCGGGCGTGAGCATCACTAATGACGGTGTCGTACAGCCTGATGGCCAGCCCGTACGGCAGTATGAGGCCGGTGACAAGCATAATATCCTGATTTCCTTTTTCCCCGACAGCACATTTACCAGGGTCGCGACTAATGGGGAATACACGACAGGCCAATGGGATTTCGATACCGCGGCACACACCGTTTTCCTCACCTCAAACCGCAGGACCGAGGAAGTGGGCGTTTTCTTCTCTTTTGCCGACAATGGTTTACGATTAATTAACTTCGAGTTTTCACCGAAGCAAAGTGTCTCACTAACCGAGTACGGCAGCAAGCTGTCGCGGTATCAGGATGATCCCTACTTTGCCGGGAATAATTGGTGGCGGGTTAAACCCTCTGCACCCGAAAACGAAGCACAGATCCGTGCCAGGCTGCTGAATTACCTCTCGCACATGGCTTACATTCTCAAAAGCGCGCAGATCCGTGAACAGGACTACATTTCGATGGAATTTTCACAAGGCATTGTGAAGCTTTACAATGTGGGGGTAGGCGTCGTCAAAAAAGACAAGATACCGGCCAACTGGTTAGGCTCCTTTTATTCCGCTAAGGAGGCGCATAAAGCTTATGATATGTTCGAGGACTACCTTTTTACCGGAAAACATAAAAGGTACGAAAGCGGCAACTGGGTCAGGGATGACCATAACATTCTGGTTGATATTCAAAACGGCATGAAACAAAAATAGCGGCGCCGCAGCGCCGCTGGCTCGAAGCTCAGGCTTCGTGCAAACGATTCGCAGGCCTCCGGCCGGCTAGTACGTACGAAGATCGCTTCTCGGTATTGACCGGCCGGAGGCCTGCGAATAAGTGGTGCGAAGCGGGAGCTTCGTACGATCACAACGGTAGCTTCGTACGATCACAAAATATAGAACGTTTCGGGCTGGAAGACCTGCGGCACGTGCTGGTCCTTCATCATTTGTTTTAAATCGCGCTCGATATTTCGCGAGATCGACAGCACAGGCGTGTCGGTAGGTTTGTTTTCAAATGGATCCTGCAGATGGATTGCCATCTTTTCAATCAGGAAGAAACATGCGGTGATCACTACGAGCACAGGCACCATCAGGAACCCGAATAGTTGTACCAAACCAAATGGGAGCAACAGGATGAAGAAGTGTAACGCCAGATGAATATACAGGCTGTAAGTCGCCGGGAATACCGTGTTCTTGATCCGCTCCGACTTACCCATGTGATCGCATAAGCGCGTCAATGTCTGATCGAGCTCCACCTGCTGGTAAGGATTTACCCAACCTTGTTTCAAGGCATTGTTCAGATCACGGGCGTGCAACTGGATGATACCCACGTGCTTGTTGTCGTAATCCTTCAAATATTCCACTTCATCTTCGGAAACGAATTTGCTGATCATTGGCATCGGATCGTCTTTGCGCAAGCCTTTACCCAAGGCATAACACCAGGCGATCTGGCGTTTGATCATCCGTTTTTTAAAGCCGTCGATACGCTCGGGTTCCAACGGGTCTTCTACTAAGGAAAGGATCTGCCGCGCGAATGTCCGCGAATCATTTACGATGGCGCCCCAGATAATGCGGGCCTCCCACCAACGGTCGTAGGCCTGGTTAGAACGGAATGCCAGAAGCAGCGAAATGATGGTACCAAGCACGCTATGTACCGTCATGGGGATCGAAATGTTGGTGATATGAAAGTTCTGATAGATCACCTCGATCGCGATACCGTAAATGGTCACGAACAGAATTTCGTATTTGATTTTACCGAAAATATATCCGATAGGGATGTTCTTTTTGAGAAGCATAATTCAACGGTCTTTACCTTTTTCACAATGTCGTTTATAAATTCAGCCGCTCAGCGATAGCTGGCGACGTCAGCTAGCGACGACACCCGGATCATATCCGCGTTGATCATCGTAATGCCCGTCTTTTTCAGCACAGGCAATGCATCCAGACTACTTTTAGTCAGTTTTGGAATACCGTACTGCTCGGAATACACAATAAAATCGGTTTCATAGTATTCCAGAAAATTTTTCAGCAACGCCAGTTTATTGCCGTAGAAGAAGTCGATCTTGATACTGGCCAGTTGATCGGGGTAAGTGTCTTTCAACATTCTGCATTCATGCCAGAACTCTTCCGGAACAAGCTCATATTCCTTTTCACGGTATGTCGAGAAAAGCAAATCCTGAATATCGTCGGCGACGTGGAAGAGGTGGGTAAACACCACCCGCACTTCGTCCTGAATGTCACGTACAATGGCCTCGGCAATCTGGACACCCTCATTTGTGAAGTCCGTAGGTATCACTACTGTTCTCATATAATGTTGTCTTTTAAGTTAACAAAACATTGATATTCAATTGGTAATGCAATGTTACGGCGCAGACATTAGCCCTGATTAAGAGCCACATTATAATACAGTGAGAGATTTATTAGAATAAAATGAGAATATTAAAATGGGATGAGAATATCAGAAATACTTGAATGGCAGGTAGGTTATGAACCTTGTTCCTTCTTCCACACGGCTATGTACCTCAACTTTCCCCTGGTGCATCCGGATGATATTGTGCGTGAGCGGCAAGCCGATTCCGTAGCCTTTGTATCTGGATGTGTTGGAAGCCCTGAAAAAAGGCACAAAGATCTGCCCGATTTCGCGATCGGGAATACCAATACCCTGGTCGGTGATCTCCACAATCACGTATTTGTCGTCCGCGGTGATCTTGATGCGCACGGGCTGGTTGTCTGAATATTTGCAACTGTTGAGAACAATATTGGAAAATGCCGCTTTCAGTAAGGCAAGGTTTCCGAACACGGTGAGCTTGCATTCGTCTTCGGGCAGGTGATTGAAATCGATCGTCACCTTGTTGTCGGGAATAATGCGGTCGGCTGCCTCTTTTACGGAAAGAATCAGCTCATCGATGCGCACCTCCTCCCAGTTTTCCTTCTTTCCATCAAAACCCGTCTGCGCGAGGCTAAGCATACTGGTGGTCAGGTGTTCGAGCTTCTCAACCTCTTTATAAATATTAAAAAAAGACTCTTTCGCACCCTCAGGTAATCCCGGCATCGCCATGCCGAGCTCTGCTTCACCGCTCACGACCGTCAGCGGCGTCCTGAATTCGTGGGATGCATTGCTCACAAAGTTGTTCTGCATTTCGAAAGTAACTTCCAGCCTGTCGAGCATGTCGTTGAAGGTCTGTGAAAGCGCTTCCACGTCATCGTCCGTGGGATCTACCACCAGCCGCTGGTGCAGATTGTGCGCATTAATCCCTTTTACATTCCTGATAATGCGGCGGATCGGCTTGAAAATTTCGCTGGAAAACAGCTTCCCGAGCGTAAACACAAAAATCATGGCGATAAGGAACCCGATGGTCAGCAGGTTTTTCAGGTTGGCCATTTCCTGCATCCCATAAGAATCCAGCGCCGACGACACGACCAGGATCTTCTGGTTATTGCGGGCAATCCGTAACACCACATAAGATGTATCGTGATTGAAAAAACGCGCGGGAATATCGCCTTGCGGCTTTTCAAAAAACGATGAGGGCAGGGATAGCCGCTTCCTTGTCGCTTCGTCCTGTGGGTCGGGCAGGATGCGGTGTTTTTCATAAGGAAGGCTGCCAAGATGCCGCTCCTTGATGTCGTAGTAAATGGAGCTCAGCGATTTGTTTTGCTGCAAAGCGGCATGGCCGACAATGTCGGAGCGGACTTCAAGCCGGTGGAAAAAGCTTGCGGAGATACTTTCGGAGGCAAAAAAGTACACAAATATGCTCAATGCCAGGATGATTCCCGCCGAAAGTGCCGTGAATATCAGCGCTATCTTACTTTGTATCTTCATACGACTGACGGACCACATAACCCATACCGAAAACAGTGTGTATCAGCTTGATATCGTAGTTTTTATCGATTTTCTTACGGAGATAGTTAATGTAAACATCCACCACATTTGTACCAAGATTAAAATTAATATCCCACACATTTTCAAGGATTTCCATCCTGTTTAAAACGCGATTGGTGTTCGATAGAAGATATTCCAACAGGCGGAATTCCGTCGCCGTGAGCTCAATAGGCTGCCCGCCGCGTTTGACGGTCTTCGTTACTTTATCGAGTACAAGGTCTCCTAAGATCAGAACTTTATCATTTTTTTCCTTTTCCGGCTCTTTACCCCTTCGGACCAGCGTCCGCAGCCTCGCTTCGAGCTCCGCAAGCTTGAAAGGTTTGGTCATATAATCGTCCGCACCGGCATCGAGGCCGGACACGATATTCTCAGTCGTTCCCAGTGCCGTGAGCATCAATATCGGCGTTGTTATCTGCGCGGTGCGGGCACGACGGCATACCTCCATCCCGTTCATGACCGGGATCATGAGATCGAGAATAATGACGTCGAATTGATGTTGCAAGACCATTTGCAGACCCGACTGGCCATCCATGGCGATCGTTATTTCATGGCCATTGGCGGCGAGACTGCGCTGGATGAGGGATAATACGTTTGGCTCATCTTCGATGAGCAAAATCTTCATAGGGAGCTTAGAAAACGGCATTGCAATCTTATTTTGATCCTGTAAGGTATGAAAAAACCGGCTGGCAATGTATTTTTCCAACATTTACGTTGGTTAGGCCATTCCAAATCGCAGGTAATCCTTCTAAATTGTAAATAATTTAACCCGCAACGTCCCAAAGCTTTGAATACACTTTTACCACGGACCCAGAACTACCTCAAAATCTGCATGCAACGTCTCTCCGTGTCCGTAGCATTGCTTCTCTTGGCCGCTTTCAGTGTGTATGCCGCCGAGTTTAAAGTAATCCTCACCGGCAACACCGCCGAATTTGAAAACGCGGCGGATATTTTTCCAATTATTGAAAATTACCTTACTACGAAACCAGGTCCGCTGCTGTGGGTATTTAATGGTGACTCATTTCCCGAACAGATGACCATTGAACAGGTCACCGAATGGAAGAAAAAGGCAAATGAACTGCTCGAACGCAATCCCGAGCTGCATATCATCATGAACCAGGGCGACCGCGATTGGCTCGACTCCGGCAAAGATGGCTGGAAACGGGTACTCGCTTTGGAAAAAGCCCTGGATCAGGAAAAACATGCCCGATTCCAGCTATTTTTTGGCCACGGCTGCCCCGGGCCGTGGACGGTGTCGTTTCCTACGCTGGAAGTGGTAGTCATCAATTCGCAATGGTGGAACCATCCATATGAAAAGCCAAAACCATCGTCCGACATCTGCACTATTGCTGATACCGATAATTTTATAGAAGAACTGGAAGGGATTCTTGACGAAACCTCCGACAAAAATGTTTTACTCCTTTCTCATTTTCCGATTGAATCGCTGGGAAATTTCGGCGGCCGCTTTTCGGCCGTTTCCTACCTGGCCCCACCACTGGTAGGTAGCGCGATCGTCGGTTTCCGGCAAAATATCGGCACAAGCCATGACATTTCGAATGTCAATCTGGGATTGTTTCGCTACAAACTAAGTGGGGTTTTGCAGGACTACGGTTCCATGATCCTCGCTTCCGGCCATGAAAACAACCAATCCATCGTGCGCAAGGACAATAACTATTTCATCAACAGCGGCAGCATTGCAGATGGCAGATATGTGGCGCGGAGCAAAAAGGCTACGTTAACGTCATCCTCGGCTGGTTTAGTTGAAATTATTTATTCGGATAATGGAGAAATCCGCTACCAGCAATGGAATATTGAAGGAAACCAACTGGTAAAAAAAGAAAATGGCCAGCTTTTCGCATCGGCTTGCCAAACCAATGCGGGAAGCCTTATGAATACGCTTTTTCAGCCCTGCAACCCGGTGATCAAACCCTCCGAAAAAATGGAAGCGCCGCATCCCGATCCGGCGACAGTCGCTGCTGGAAGCGAATACGGCAGCCGGCGCTTTAAGGAAAAATGGTTTGGAAAACATTACCGCGATTCCTGGACGCAGCCTGTAAAAGTGCCCTACCTCGATATGGACACGACATTCGGTGGCCTGGTAATCGGAGGAAAGGGCGGTGGCCGCCAAACAACCTCACTCAAACTCATCGCGGGAAATGGAAAGGAATACGTTTTCCGGTCGGTTGACAAAGATCCTTTCCGCGCGCTTGCCTACGAGCTACGCGGAACGGTCGTTTCCCAGGTCCTCAAAGACCAGACCTCGACTCAGCAACCCTACGGAGCCATGGCCGTAGCGCCGCTGCTCGATAAAATCGGTATACTGCACGCCACGCCGGAGCTTTACGTTTTGCCCAAAGACAAAAAGCTCGGATCGTTCGAGACGAAATATGGCAATCTCTTCGGCATGCTCGAAGAACGGCCTACCGACAAACTGGAAAAACCGAAAATCTTCGCCGGGGCCAAAGACATTGAAAAAAGCTTCAAACTCTTCAATAAGCTTTACCACGACCACGATAACCGGGTTGATAAATATGAATTTGCCCGCGCCCGGATGTTTGACCTCTGGATCGGTGATTGGAGCAAGCATGAAGACAATTGGAAGTGGGCGGGCTACAAAACTGCCGACGGCGAGCTCTACCGCCCTATCCCACGAGACCGTGACCATGCCTTCTCACGTTGGGACGGCATTATCCCATGGCTCGCCGACCGTGAATGGGGTGTCCCTAACGGCGAAAACTTCGGCGAGCGTATTCAAGGCCTCCGCAGCCTCATGTGGCAAGCCCGCCACCTCGACCGTTTCGTAGGCAGTGAGCTGACTAAAGCCGACTGGGTCAGAGCTGCCAAAGAAATCCAGGACGCCATCAGCGAAAAGGACATTACCGCCGCCGTGCATAACATGCCCGAAGAAATTTACAGCAAGGATGGCCAGGTGATTGAAAGGAAATTGAAAATCCGCATCGGCGACCTGCGACAATATGCAGCAGAATATTATGCGCTGTTGGCAAAGGAAGTGGATGTGGTAGGTTCGAACAAAGCAGAATATTTCAAAATAACCCGCGAACCTAATGGACAAGTCCGCGTGGGTGTGTACGCTGTTTCCAAACAGAACCGCCTACCCGATTCCTCAAAAATATACTATCAGCGCACTTTCGACCCCGCCGAAACCAGAGAGATCAGACTAAATGGCCTGGGGGGCGACGATGTATTTGATGTTGAGGGAAAAGCGGACCGTTCCATCCTTGTGCGCATTATCAGCGGTGACGGAAACGATCATGTTTCGGATCAATCCGAGGTAGCAAAAGGTGGCAAACAAACGCTGGTCTATGAAAAAGACCGGAATCCGGATCACCAACTCGGCACGGAGGCCAGGGAAATAAAACCTGCGGACGGGCGCTTCTATGAATACGACCGCAATGCATTCAAATACAATACTTACCTGCCGATCGCATTGCTTACCTACAACCCTTTCGTCGGCTTTGCTGTTCATGGAGGCGTTACGTTCACACGCCAGCGCTTCGGCAAGCCCGATTTTGCGTCCAAGCATTCGCTCAGTGCGTCGGTAAGTGTGAAAGGAAATTATGATTTCACTTATGCCAACCAATTCAGGTACTTGGCAGGCAAATGGGATGGAATCTCACAAATAACCGTCTCAAGGCCACTTAACTATAACTTCTTTTTCGGCGTTGGAAACGACACGCCCAAAAACGATGATCTGGATTCCGATTATTATCGCACGCAGTACAATTCGTTTTTAGTATCTGCCGGATTGCTGCGCCAATTCTGGAAACAAAGCAAAATCGAAGTTACGGCCAGCTACGAGCTCGATGAAGGTATCAGAAGAAACAGCAGTTACCTGGCCGACCATCCCGATGTTTTCGGCGTCGAGCAGTTGCATCTCATTTTTGCAAAAGGTATCCTCAATCTCGATTTCCGTGACCGAACCGCATTGCCGGAGCGTGGGTTCCGCATTCAGCTTACGCAGCAGGCAGGCCATGTCTCGCAATCCAAAAACGACCTTGCTTCCATTTCAGAACTGGAACTGGAACAATATCTTTCAACCCACAACAAAAACCCGCTCACCCTGGGACTGCGACTGGGCGGCGGTATCGCCAAAGGAAAATTGCCATTTTACAAACTCTTTTCCCTCGGCCAGCTCAATGATTTGCGCGGTTTCAAGCGCAACCGCTTTACCGGTGAATCGAAAGGCTTTCTGAACACCGAACTGAGGTGGCAGCTTACCGAAACCCAAAACACATTCATCCCACTCAAAATGGGTGTGCGGGCATTTTATGATGTAGGAAGAGTTTGGGCTAAAAACGATCCGGACAATGCCGACTACTGGCACCAGGGCTACGGCGGCGGGTTTTACATCACGCCTTTCCGTGAACAATTCGCATTCAACATCAGCGCAGGAACATCCAGGGAAGAGTCGCTGCTTCTCATGATCTCCATAGGCAGCTTTTTCAAATAATGATAGACGATAGCGCGAACCTCCCGGTTCGCGCCTTATTCGCAGGCCTCCGGCCGGTGCCCTTCGCACGCAGCTATTAAGATCGTTTACGCTTCCGATTCTGCATGTACTCCTGCACTGCTTCCCGCGTAGTATACCAAACATTCCCTTCCTTGTAGGCATCGATCTTCCCCTGGCGCGCCAGAAGGCTCATGTACTCCTGCCCATAAGGCACTTCCGGCTCTTCCGCAATCCGCACAATCGGCTCATATTCGTAGCCATATCCTGGCAATGCATTCAAATAAATATTCAAGCTCCGCTCCAAAGCCTGCGCCATCAGGACACCCAGTTTATTATAAGAACCGCTATTAGCCTGATTCAAAGCCTCATAGTATTTCTTCCGGTCGTTTTTAAGAATGATAGCCGGTGGAAAACCAGCTCGCATCAGCAGTAAATTCATCGCCAAACGCACCGTCCTGCCATTACCATCAAAAAACGGGTGTATCCAAACCAACTTATGATGGAACACCGTAGCCAACAAAATATCATTCAATCCCAAAGGATTGTCATTGGTAAAAGCAATCAGCTCATCCAGCAAATCGGGCACCTTCCGTGCATTCGGCGGTGTGAAATTCGCACCCACAATGCGGACGCCCGCATCACGTATCCGCCCGGCGAAATCATCCTCGATAGAACGCAGCACCAGCCCATGCAGCGACAACAAATCGATGCTCCGCATCACATATTCCGGACTCACCAGCCGATAAAGATATTGAATGGCTTTCTCGTGATTATGCGCCTCAAAATGCTCCCGCAGCGACTTCCCTTTAATAGTAATCCCCTCCTGCAACACAAGCTGCGTTTCACGCAAATTCAGCGTATTCCCCTCAATGCCATTACTGTTATAGGTCCATTCCAAAGCAAGCCCATCCCTGATTTTCGCCAAAGCGGAAGCAGGAATGGGGCGGCTAGCTTTAATCTGTTCACGTTTTTCATACAGCCTGTCAAAAACAGACCGCAGATAATCCATGTCGGTGAGATCAATGTCAAACATTCACAAATATCGGCTTATTTGATTTTTAATCCTATCCGATATTAAGCCTTAGCAACAAAAAAAAGGGAGAAAAACTTCTCCCTTTTTAAACCATCAATCAATCTTAACCGAACCCATTCAGGTTCAATTACTTACTTCATAGTTACACTTTTCAATTGGAGGTCCACGATAGCAGCTTTTTGAGCCGCGCTATGGTTATTGGTGTCATTGGCAAGCTTCTCTTTTTGCGGAGCAGGTGTTTCGATTGCAGGAGCCGATGCCGGCAACGCGTTGCTTACAACTGCAACTTTGATTTTTTCTTCAACTGTATATGTAGAGTTAACATTTGCATAAGCAGCGCTAGTCAAAGCTACCAAAGCGATGGCCAACAGATTTTTTGCATTTTTCATTGGAAATAGTGTTTTAAGTTTTTCTTGTGTTCTCTTTCGTGTTTCGAGTACAAATATAATACAATAATCTGAAAACAAACGTTCAACGAATTGGACAACATTACAACACAATCTCGTCAGAGGCCATAAAAAGCCGTTTATTAAATTCAATATATATAACTATTCAAAGATTTGAAATTTTAAAGCCGCTGATTTTTCAAAAAAGTCACCCCATAAGATTTTGCCACGCCTGACGGAAGTATTACCTTATTATTAAGCGATATTAAACACTGCCGATTTATTTCACATATGCGTCACAAGGCCAAATAATATTTGGAGTGTATTATACCAACACCCAAATTCACGGAAGAATCGGCCCGTAAATGCCTAAAAGCGCGAAATTTTTTCAAAAAAATTTTAAAATATTTTTCCGGGATTGATTATTCGGTCGGAATTTACCGGTTTCACAGGTCCGCTGCGGTCTTTAAGGGAACACTTCGCACGGATTTCGCAAAGAAAGTCTGGCCGAAATTGCCCATCTTTGCACCCCTCCAAAAGGAGAGAACCAGATACGCCGGCCACAAAATCGACGGACCGGCTCAGGAGAGCGTATGAAAGTTTGCATTGCGGAAAAGCCCAGCGTAGCCAGGGATATTGCGACTGTTATCGGCGCCAGCCAGCGCCGCGATGGCTATTTTGAAGGCAATGGCTATCAGGTAACCTGGACATTCGGCCACTTCTGCACATTGAAAGAGCCGCATGACTACACCGAGCGGTGGAAATCATGGCGGCTGGAAGACCTGCCTATGATCCCATCGAGTTTTGGGATCAAGCTTATCGACAACGAGGGTGCATTAAGGCAATTCGGGATAATTGAAACGCTGGTGCGTGACTGCGAAGAAGTGATCAACTGCGGTGATGCCGGCCAGGAAGGTGAGCTGATACAGCGATGGGTGCTGTTGAAAGCCAAATGTACTGCACCTGTAAAAAGGCTATGGATTTCATCCCTCACCGAGCAGGCCATCCGCGAAGGGTTCGATAAACTGCGGGAAGGGAGCCAATACGACAATTTATATGCGGCCGGGAGCGCACGGGCGATTGGCGATTGGTTGCTGGGAATGAATGCCACGCGGCTCTTTACCAAAAAATTCGGTGGAGGAAAAGCAGTGCTGTCCATCGGCAGGGTACAAACCCCTACCCTCGCGCTCATCGTCCAGCGGCAAAAGGAGATCGACGCATTCGTCTCCGAAGAGTATTGGGAGCTTAAAACTATCTATCGCGAAACGGAGTTTACGGCGACGATTGACCGAATCAAAAATGTGGAAAAAGCCAATAAAGGCCTGGACTATTTGCAACAGCACGATTTTGAAGTAACCGCGTTTGAAAAAAAGGAAGGAAAAGAAGGCAATCCGCGGCTTTTTGATCTTACTTCATTACAAGTAGAAGCCAACAAAAAATATGGGTATTCGGCGGAGGACACTTTAAAACACGTTCAAAACCTCTATGAAAAGAAGTTTGTTACTTACCCACGTGTTGACACCACTTATCTTTCAGAAGATTTGCATCCGAAAGTCGAAGGAATTCTCCGCGAACTCACTTATTACAGTCAGTATACAATGCCGCTGCTGGCTAATTTGCCCATTCCGAAGTCCAAAAACGTTTTCGACGACAAGAAGGTAACCGACCACCACGCCATCATCCCGACCGGCGTACTGCCAGGTCATATCAGTCAGGACGAGAAACGCATTTACGATTTGATCACACGCCGCTTCATTGCCGTTTTCTACCCTGAATGTAAGGTTTCTAACACCACCGTTCTGGGGATGGTAGGGCAGGTGGAATTTAAAGCGACGGGCAAGCAAATCCTCGAACTGGGCTGGCGGGAGCTGTATATAAATGAAAAGGATTCCAAAAAAGAGGGCGAAGAGGAAAAAGTAATGCCGATATTCGAAGTAGGTGAACGCGGGCCGCACGTACCGCGCGTTCATCATGGTAAAACCTCGCCGCCAAAGGCCTACACCGAAGCAACGTTGCTCCGGGCGATGGAAACGGCCGGAAAGCAGGTCGAAGACGAGGAAGTGCGTGAATTGATGAAAGATAACGGCATCGGCCGCCCGTCGACGCGTGCTAATATCATCGAAACACTATTCAAACGTAAGTACATCGAAAAGAAGAAAAAGAACGTCCACGCCACGCAAACCGGGATCGATCTCATCGATACGATCCAGAATGAGCTTCTCAAAAGCGCAGAACTCACGGGGCATTGGGAACGCAAGCTTCGCCTGATTGAAAAAGGGGAGTATGCGATGGATACCTTCAAGCAGGAATTGATTGAAATGGTGGTAAAACTCACGCATGAGGTCAAGAATGAACGTGCAAGGTCCATTACCATCATCGAGGAGGTTCCCGTTGTCGTGGAAAAGGGTGAAAAGCCAAAAAAAGAGCGCAAACCGTGCGAACCGAAGGAAGAGGTTACGATCGAATCCCTTCACTGCCCCAAATGCAAGGAGCACTTGTTAAAGAAAGGAAAAACTGCCTACGGGTGCAGCAACTTTCAGGTTTGCGGCTTCAAGATTCCATTTGAGTTTTTAGGCAAAAAACTAACGGATAAACACGTATTCGATCTGCTAAGCAAAGGCAAGACACTGAAAATCAAAGGACTTCAAATCCCCGGTAGCCCCGACCTCATCGACGCACGTCTGGTAATGAACGGCGACTTCAATTTTGAAGTCGGGTAATCGCTACATCGGGCTGTTGGTGGTTTCCACATAAGGTAAATGAAATGTTAGCCCGGATATCTGGCAGAGCGCCAGGAACTCCGAAAGGGTCGGCATAGCGCCCTGTCTCAGGATCCTGTCAGACGAATTTCGGGAAACTCCGGCCTTTTCAAGTTCCTCTTCCAGATTAATTCCTTTTACTTTTACTATTGCCTTAATATCCTCGACCAATTCTTTGGCCCGGGATTCAAATACTGTCGTTTCCATTTGTTGATGATGTTTGGTTTGCCCGGGAAAAGAACAAAACCGTGCCAACCTTTCTCCCTCGCTTCCTGTGAAAAATGCTATTGGCCTGACATTTGCTTTGCTAAAAGTGAGTAAATACAACCCTGTTTTAATGAATGAAAACCGCTATTCAGCAGTTTTACCCAAACAACCTTTAACAATCAAACCAATGAATAACTATCATCAACAAGACGGCACATTCAAAATCGGCGGCGACATCGAGATCAACCGGTTGGGCTACGGAGGCATGCAACTCACGGGCTCAGGCGTATGGGGTGACGCCCCCGACCGTGAGAATGCAAAAAAAGTGCTTCGCGCTGCCGTCGACGCGGGCGTCAATTTTATCGACACCGCCGATTCCTATGGCCCCCACACAAACGAGACGCTCATTGCCGATGCGCTCCACCCTTACCCAAACCAGCTACTGATCGCCACCAAAGGCGGCTTTGAACGAACCGGCCCCAATCAGTGGCGAGTCAACGGCCATCCCGACCATATCAGGCAGGCAATCGAAGGAAGCCTCAAAAGGCTGAAGAAGGATGTGATTGATCTCTGGCAACTTCATCGCGTAGATTCGCGCTATGCCGTTGAAGAAACACTCGGACCGGTGCTGGATGCCGTGAAAGCAGGCAAGATCCGGCACGTAGGGTTATCGGAGGTCGATGTTGATCAAATTAAACAGGCCGAGAAAACAATACCGATCGTTTCGGTTCAAAATCTTTATAACCTGGGTAACCGGCAATGGGAAAATGTACTCGATTACACGGTAGAGCGAGGAATGGCATTTATTCCCTGGTATCCATTGGCATCAGGTCCGGAAAAGCTTAAAAACAAAATTTCCGGCATCGCGGAGAAACATCATGCAAACACGGCACAGATCGCATTGGCCTGGCTGCTGAAACGCTCTCCGAACATCCTGCTCATTCCGGGTACCAGCTCGCTGGAACATCTTGAAGAGAACTTGCAGGGAGGTAGTATTTCTCTGTCCGACGAAGACTTTAATGCATTGTCTTAACCGACTTAAAATTCGCCTAAATGCAAAGCTACCAAAACAAAACAGTGATCGTCACCGGTGCCGGAAACGGCATCGGTAGCGTCATTGCTACCCACTATGCGCGACAGGGCGCTACCGTTGCGCTGTGGGACCGCGACCCAACCGGGCTCGAGACGATCAGGATAGCATTGGAAAAAGAAGGCCTCAAAGCCATTTCGCGTGTGATTGATCTAACCAATCCCCATGAGATCGTTACCGGTTTTGAAGAAGACCAGCAGGCGCTGGGACGGATCGACGTGCTGATCAACAACGCGGGGCTGGGACGAACGAAATCGCCTTATGAGCTGACGCTAGACGATTGGGACTATGTGCTTAACACAAATCTGCGCGGCACGTTCCTGTGTGCACGCGAGGCCGCGAGGGTCATGCGTGCCCAGGGTAAAGGATCAATTGTAAATATCGCTTCTACACGTGCATTGATGTCGGAACCAAATACCGAGGCCTATGCCGCTTCAAAAGGCGGAATACTGGCATTGACGCACGCACTGGCGATCTCATTGGGCCCCGATCACATTACCGTCAATGCGATCAGTCCAGGATGGATTGAAACCGGCGATTACAGCAAATTGAAAGCCTCAGATCACGCCCAGCATCCCTCCGGCCGCGTCGGAAAACCCGACGACATTGCACGTGCATGTCTGTACCTTACAGATCCGGAGAATGATTTCATCACCGGCGCCAATCTGATCATCGACGGCGGTATGACACGCAAAATGATATATGAAGAATAGATTTACTGTTTTTCTATCTTTTTGAGCTCACTGTCGAGAAAGGATTTAGGAAGCCATTTAGTCCCGATCATCACACCTTCGATGGTTTTGGTGTTACCAATGTTTTCCAATGGATTAGCCGAAAGCAACACCAGATCGGAAACATTACCCGCTTTGATCGTGCCTGAATCCTTTTTATCCAAATAACTGGCGACATTCACCGTCCCGGTTTTCAATGCCTCATAGGGCGTCAGACCAGCGTCTACGAGGTACTTTAATTCATGGTGTATTGCAAAACCAGGTACATTTAACACCTGCGGCGCATCGCAGCCGAGCATCAGCTGCACGCCGCCCTTCTGGCAGGCCAGGATCAATTTCCGGCGGATATTCACAAATGCTTCCGCCCGCTCCCTGTTGAATTTGGGATTGTTGACATAACTGCTTTTCGCATTCAGCCAGTTTTTCTTTTCATCGGCAGTCACGTATTTCAATTCCGGATCATTCTCATAAGCCGAAGCCGGTAATGGCGACAGCCAGCGCTCGGCAATGGCTTGTGTCGGCACTACCCGTATGTTTTTGTCTCTTAAACTTCTGATCAGCTTCGGAATACGCGCCGTATCGGCGGCATAGGCGATCCCGTTGCCAAAAAGACCGGTTTCCTGCTCGGCAAGCGTATCGGTGCCAGGCACGATGGCTTCCACAAATCCGTCGAGATGGTCAATGGAAGAATAACCTGCATCGATAGCCGCCCAAACGCCAACGGCGAATGAAACGTGGCCAACCATGCCGATACCGAGTTCTTTCGAAGTTTTGGCAATGCCAGGAAACGTTTCTTTGGTTAATCCCGGAAGCAGTTTCAGATAATCGTAACCTGCTGCTTTTTCCTCTTTCACCATTTCAATACCGCGGGCTGCGGTTTTTACGGTTTGTCCGCTAAATGCCGGCCCGGTCGTGTAAAAATTCGGTCCCAGCACTTCCCCGCTCAGCACTTTTTCTCGGAGTTCCAGATGCTTGGCATTGCCGAGCATGCCGCGGATCGTGGTGATGCCGTTGGCGAGATAGAGCGTCAGCACATCCTTCATCGGCCCGAAGTCGTCAATCGCCGGCACATGGGCATGCATTTCCGACCAGCCAGGTACGAGATACTTGCCTTTGGCATCGACCACCAGTGCATTGCTGCCGGATTTGGCGTTAGCTCCTATCGAAACAATTTTACCGTTCCTGACCACCACCGTCTGGTCCTTCAACACCGTCTCACGGTCCATCGGGATGATGTTTACCGATTTGAAGACAATATCACGATCGACATTACTTACAGGCCCTTGCGCGAAGCCAGCCTGGGCACTCATTAATCCGAAAATGAAAATCAGTCTGCGTATCATAGCTGTGATGTGTTTTGAATGGTCAGGAACAGGATAATGGTATTAACTCACTACCGCGACATTCTGCGCATTTTTCTGCGCTTTCAGGCATAGCTCGGTCGCCAGGAAGCAATGCTCCTGCGACATTGCCGTTTCGGTGCGGTTCAAAACGTCATCCACCAGCTGGCGGCCATAAGGCAATTCCACCTTGCTGCAATCGACGTAGGTCGTTTCTTTGTTATTGACAACAAAAAGGTGGTTTCCGCCCTCGCGCCCACCGATATCGATATTTTTACGAATTTCAATGAATCCTTCGGTACCAAGCACTGTGAGGCGTCCGTCGCCCCAGGTTTTCAGGCCGTCGGGGGTGAACCAATCGACACGGATGTAACCCGAACCGCCATTGCCACGTAGCATAGCATCACCGAAATCCTCGAATTTAGGATATTGCGGATGGTTTACATTGCCTACCTGCGAGGCGACAACCTGCGCTTTGGTAGAGTTTGTAAAAAACAGATATTGATCAAACTGGTGGGAAGCAATGTCGCAAATGATGCCACCGTAGCGCTTTTTATCAAAAAACCAATCGGGACGGGTATTTGCATTCATCCGGTGCGGGCCAAGTCCAATTGTTTGTACTACTTTGCCAATAGCGCCTTCCCTGATCAACTCCCCGGCCTTCACAGTAGCGCGGTTTTCCAGGCGCTCACTGTACATGATTGAGTAGATACGCTTCGTCTCCTTCTGCACTTTGCGCACCTCGGCCAATTGTTCGAGCGTTGTGAGCCCCGGTTTATCTACCATATAATCTTTCCCGGCTTTCATGACACGTACTCCCAGCGGACCACGCTCATCGGGGATACCCGAGCTCAATACAAGCTGAATTGATTTATCGTCCAGGATTTCGGCTTCCGATTTGGCCTGCTTTACATTGGGATAGCGTTTTGCAAATGCCTCTGAAAGATCGGCCTCTTTTGCATAGAAAGAAACCAACTCGCCACCGCCGCGCGTTACTGCCTCCACTTGCCCGTAAATGTGCCCGTGATTAATCCCGATCACCGCAAACTTGATCCGCGGCGGCATTACCGGTACAAAATGGCCCTCAGCCACGACGGTTCTGACAGAGCCGTAGGCATTCGGGGTCAGCTGCGGAAACACGGCCAGCCCGGCGGCGGAATAAAGCGAATTGCGCAGGAAGTCACGACGATTGTCCTGTTGGTCTTTCATTGCTCGATTGGAATGTAGTGAATACTTAGTAAAGCACATTTCCGGCAGATATAATGTGCTGTTCACAAGGACAGTGTTCTCTGCCTTTTTCCCTGACAACCTGCGGCCCGGAATCGTCTATTTATTTCCTACTGAAATCCCAAAGGTAATACGGGAGTCGTTGCGTTTACGGCCTGTTTCCACCACGCTTTCATAGGAGTTTTCAAAGCTCGTCCTAAGCGCCATCCATTTGTTGAGCGGTAGCTCTACTGAAAGAATAGTGTTCCAGCGTGTATTGGAAAGATCGTTCAATGCGGGCTGGATGAATGTGAGGTGATTAAACCTGAATTTATCGGACAAAAACGAATGCTTTCCCTTGACACGAAACGAGTTACGAACCGTCGTAACGGTCGATTTCTCAAAAAAGTTGGTGGACTCGTACAGGATTGCATTGGTAAGCGTGAGGTCGTGCGATTTGGTCCGGAAAACGCGGTAGCCAATGCCCGCTCCTGCCATTTGCCGGATGTCTATACGGCGCAAATTACTGGTTTCCAATACAGCCAGCCCAAATACATAGGTCTTGTGCTTTTTAAAAACATCCACAAAGAGATCGACGTAACTGTCTCGCTCGGCCAGTATACCGTTTTGCTCGCCGTAGGTGAATCTGGGATTGGTAGCAATGTTGATTAATGGCCCGCCGAAAATAAGCTCGGCACGAAGCACCATCAGGCTACGGTTCACATTTCCCCTGGTAAAATTGCCGTCGCCAGCGAAGCGGTAACGGATGGTGTCGATCAGCACGCGTGGTGGCTTCGTAGCGGTGTCGGGCTTTGGGGCTATGAGCGAATCGGCCGGCACCAATTTTAACTTGGTTGTATCCGGTTTTGCGTCCTGTGCCAGCGCTGGAATGGATATCAGGGAAATCAGAAAAGCGAAAAGCTTAAAGAAACGGTAGCAGGTCAATTTTTTCATCACGGCAATTTTGCAAAATAATGGTGCCAAAAATAGCATCAGTTGGTTAATTTGCCCTATGAAAAAGAATGATCCCGACGGAGCACCCGCGCCTGGCTTGCATAACTTTATTTTACTCGATTTCAATATTTCCGAACTGTCGGTCTCGCACATCCTGAACAACAGTTCCCAAATGCCATCGACCGAAAAAAGAGGCTTTTTCGACATTCAGCCCTATGAAATCGATGTTGATTATGCCGCTTTCCGCATTGCCACTTCATTGACAGAAACATTTAAAGTCGTATTAAAGCAGGATCACAAAGCAGTAAACCTATATTGTGAATGCACGCGCCCGAAGACAAAGCTATGCGAGCACCAGGGCCAGGTTTTATATAACCTACTCAACAAAAGGGACCTGCGGGCATTCTTTGATAAAAAAATCCGGCAGGAAAAGATCCGCGAAACCGCCGTGCTTTACGGTCTTGAAAACGAACAGGATCTCGATCAGTATTTTCAGCTTCAATATGCAGGTCGCGAGCTGCATGTCAAACCCAGGTTGAAGGAATTGATCCCGCTGGATACATTGTCGGTGGAGGCAATGCAGGAACAACTGTTAATCGGCCAGGCGCCCAACCTGCCGGTTCCCCAATCGCAGGCGACCGACTCCAAACCCATTGTCGCAATCGGCCTGAACAAGTATTATGACCATTTTTATATGGAGATGTACGAGGCGCCGGTGACGCGTCAGGGCAAGTTGAAAAACCCCTTCACGGCACTGAACCCATTCGAACAGATCTGGAAGACGCAGCATCCCGAGGGCATCAAATTTTACACAGCAGTAGCCTCGTTCCAGAACAATTTCAGGAAAAAGAACCCGGAAACCGATATTCCGAGATTGCATTCGGTCGTTCAAAATCCTTTGAATATTGACTTTTATTACCATAATCCTTCTGTTTCGGAGAATATCAATGCTGGCTCTCTGCTGCCCGTGAAGCTGGCCGCAACGCCGGCCGACCTGGTACTGACCATCGATAAAAAAGATCCGTTTTTCCAGGTTCGTGGCGAATTGGTGCTCGACAGCGTACACCTCGACCTGGAAAGTGTGCAGTTCCGATACGATTACTTTGTCTTGTACAAAGATTCGCTGCATCTGATCGAAAGCCAGGATATCCTGCGAACACTTCAATTTTTCAGGCAGCATAATCAGCGCATTTATATTCACGAATCCAAGTTTGAGGCGTTCAGGGTCAATCTGCTTTCAAAACTTGGAAACAGCATTCGCATTAATTATACGTACGTGAAACCGGCCACTCAGGCGCAGCGGGAAGAACAAGGTTTTGACACGGGTGTCGAGAAGATTATTTACCTGGAAGACGTCGGTAATTATGTGATGATCACGCCGGTGCTTAAATATGGCAACGTGGAAGTCCCGCTGTTTTCGAGAAACGATATCTACGCGGTGGATAACCACGGCAATCCGTTCATGGTCAAGCGCGATGAAGAGGCGGAGCTGCGTTTTGGCAGCGCGGTGATGCGGCAACATCCAGATTTTGAGGAGCAGCTGGGCAGGGAATTCTTCTATCTGCACCGCGGCAGCTTTCTGAATGAAGACTGGTTCCCGAATGCTTTCGAAGAATGGCAGAACCAGGGTGTTACCATATTAGGCTTTAATAAGCTGACCAAAAACCGGTTAAATCAGAATAAAGCCAAAATCTCCGTGCATGTGAACAGCGGCATCAACTGGTTCAATACCACAGCCAATGTGGCCTTTGGCAAACAGAAGGTTACGCTAAAACATCTGCACAAAGCAGTTAAGAACCGAAGCAAATATGTGGAACTTGGGGACGGGACGCTGGGCATCCTGCCGGAGCAATGGGTGGAGAAGTTCGCCAAGTTTTTCGATGCCGGCGAGATCGCGGGCGAGATTATCCAGACACCCAAGATCCGTTTCGCTTCGGTAGAAGAAATGTATGAGGGTGAAATGCTCGACCGCGAAGTCAAGGAGCAGATCTCATTCTATCAATCCCGCGTCCAGGATTTTGAAAACATAAAGCCGGTGCCGGTTCCGCGGACATTGAAAGCGAGCTTGCGCAACTATCAGAAACAAGGGCTCAACTGGCTGAATTTCCTGGATGAATACAATTTCGGCGGCTGTTTGGCCGACGATATGGGTTTGGGTAAAACCCTGCAAGTCATCGCATTTATATTATTACAAAGAAAAAAACAGGTGCGGAACACCAATCTGGTCATCGTTCCAACTTCGCTGATCTTCAATTGGCAAGCCGAAATTGAAAAATTTGCGCCAAGCATTAAAATCCTCACCATTTACGGCTTAGACCGAGCAAAAGACGTCACCGACTTCGATCGCTACGAGGTCATTCTCACGTCGTACGGCACGTTGCTGTCGGACATCAATTTTCTTAAAAAATACGAGTTCAACTACATTATTCTGGACGAATCACAAGCTATTAAAAATCCGGAATCGCAGCGATACAAAGCGGCAAGACTGTTACAATCGCGCAACAAACTGGTACTGACAGGAACACCTGTTGAGAACAATACATTCGACCTTTTCGGCCAGCTTTCCTTTGCCTGCCCGGGCTTGCTGGGGAACAAAACACAGTTCCGCAACCATTTCTCGATCCCCATCGACCGCTTCAAGGATAGTGAGCGGGCCGTGGAGCTTCAAAGGCGGATCAACCCATTCATTTTGCGCCGTACCAAGCAACAGGTCGCCTCCGAGCTTCCCGAGAAAACAGAAATGGTGATCTACTGCGAAATGGGCGAAGAACAACGCAAGGTTTACAATGCCTACGAACTGGAATTTTACAACTATCTGAATACCCGAAACGACGGCGATATCGAACGAAGCAGGCTGCATGTTTTACAAGGACTTACCAAGTTGCGACAGATCTGCAACTCACCTGCGCTGCTGCGCGACGACCTTTACTACGGAAACGCATCGGCTAAAATCGACGTGTTAATGGAGCAGATCGAGGATACTGCACCGTGGCATAAAATACTGATATTCTCACAGTTCACTTCCATGCTCGACCTCATCCGCCCTCAACTGGAAGAACGCGGCATCGGTTACGAATACCTCACCGGCCGGACACGCGACCGGGGCGCTCGCGTCGAGAATTTCCAGACGAACGAGCAGGTGCGTGTGTTCCTGATCAGTCTGAAAGCGGGGGGAACCGGGTTAAACCTGACAGAAGCAGATTATGTCTATCTGATCGATCCGTGGTGGAACCCGGCCGTAGAAAACCAGGCCATCGACCGTAGCCACCGCATTGGGCAGCATAAAAATGTGATCGCGGTACGGCTGATTTGCCCCGGGACGATCGAAGAAAAAGTGATGGAATTACAGGAGACAAAAAAAGACCTGGCCAATGACCTCATCAAAACCGATACCGATGTGCTGAAATCATTGACCAGGGCCGATTTAATGGCGCTGGTGTCGCGCTAGTCCAGATTTTTGTGGATCTCGTTGATCAGGTATTCCTTGGGGTCATTGAAATACTCCCAAAAAAATATCCCGGCCAGCTTGTTCTTTTTCACATATTTGCATTTTTCTTTAATCGATTTTTCGTCCTCGTAGGTGATGAGTACTTTGGTCGAGTCATTGAAAAGATAAGGTGCCTTCGCCTTTTTGTCATAATATTTTTTGTAACCATTTTGGTCCATCATCGTGTCTTTCAGCTTGGTATAACCGCCGCCCTGCACCGATTTCACCCGCTTCGCTCCCAACCCATGGTTATCGGCCGTTTCTGCTTCCCAGCCTTTGCCGTAAAATGCTGCGCCCAGGCCGATCTTGCTTGCCGGTACCCCTGCCGCGATGAAATTCTTCACCGAACGATCGGCTGAGGAACCTTCGCCGGAAGGATCGTTGTCATAGAGGTTGGTGTGGTGCCCTACTGTGCCATTACGGCCACCGTAGTCGTAGGTCATGATCAGAATGTAATCCAGATAGGCTTGCGCCAGGCCCATTTCGGTGTGCTCGATGAAGGATTTGGAGCCTCCCACAGCGGTGGTAAGCAGGTATTTCTTTCCTTTTTCCTTTTCCAGGATATTTAGCTCATCACGCAGCGCTTTAAACATCAGCGTGAAGTTCTGCTTATCCTCGGGGCGGAAAATATTGCCTTCCTCACCACGCATGCCGGGATATTCCCAGTCGATATCCACGCCGTCGAGGTCGAATTGGCGGACGATGTCCACGCTGGATTTGGCAAATTTCACCCGTGACGACTCGGTCAGCACCGCATCCGAGAAGTTCTCGCTCCATGCCCAGCCGCCGATCGAGATCACGATTTTCAGGTCAGGATTTTTTTGCTTGAGCAAATTCAATTTCCGGAAGTTGGTGGAATCGGTCGCGAGATTGGTCAGCACGGCCATGCTGTCCTGCACGTTCACAAACGCATAATTGATGTGCGTCAGCTTCTCTGCATCGATCTCCTCGATATTGGCCAGGCCACGGAAGCCGCCTACGTAACCGTTGACAATGTATTTTTTCTTCTTTTGGGCTGAAACGGTGCCGGAAATAAACAGGCACAGCAACAATGCCAGCAGCCAGGAGCCGGAAAGGCAGTTCCAGAGATTAGGTCTCATAGGATTAGGAAATTTAGGTTTAGGATATATTAATAAAGCAATATACGCTTTGATGTTACTTCTTTACCTGTGTCGGTAACAACAATGTAAAGTCCTGTTGGTAAGGCGGCCAGGTCAATATGTGCCGTTTGCCCGATTATCTGCTCTTTATGAAGCCTTCCAGCCATATCGTAAACCCACACATCGGCATTCGTCACGCGGTTCAGACTTACGATCAGTGTCCGCCCGGCCGCGTAAATCCGATGCTGATCGTTCGGTAATTCTGCCGCAGTAATAATGGAAGCCGCGCGCACGATGGCAATCAAGCTGTAAGGCGAATCCCCACCTGCATTTCTGGCCTTAATGCGGTAAAAGTAGTCTGCATTTTCCAGCTCCGATTTGTCTTCGTATTGCAACACCGAAGCCTGCAATTTCGCGATCTGTACAAATTCCTCCTCGCCTTTTGCCCGTTCGATCATCACTTCGGTCGCATTGCCGGCCAGCTTGGCCCAGCGAAGCTTGATCAGGTCCGGGGCGGTAGGGACGGCAGTTAAGTTAGTAGGCACGTCCGGCACCGGAATGTTCTGCGTTTTAACTGAACTTACATTACTATATGCCGACGCACCCATAGCGTTCACTGCCCGTACCCGGAAATGGTAATCCGTCGCCGGGGTAAGTCCGGTGCTTTCGTAAGTCGTTACGTTGGCCGTCAGGTCGGCAATTTTGAGAAATGTCGTTCCGTTCAGCGAGCGTTCTATTTGGTAGCCGGTTTCATTACTGGCATTATCTGTCCATTTAAGGTCGATTTGTGAAGTCGAAACGGCAGTCGCAGTCAGGTTTGAGGGAGCAACAGGGGCAACCTGCTGCGTGGTAGCATTAGCAATATTCGAATAGGCCGATGCGCCTGATGCATTTTTCGCGCGGGCGCGGTACCAGTATCTGGTGGCAGGTTTCAGGGGTTTGTCCAGGTAAATGACCGTGTTGGCAGGCAAGTCGGCAATACGCGTGAATTTTATCCCGTCGGTGGATTGCTCTACTTCAAAACCAGTCTCGTCTGCCGACGCGTCTGCCCAGGCCAAATTGATCTGGCTGGATGAGAAAGCCACCGCTGTCAGTGTGGCGGGCGCTTTCGGAATGGCAGCCCACAGGCAGCAGGGTGTAGCGAAAACAAGGCAATGGAGTACAACAAACGATAGAAGACGACGGGTAAAGGTACTGTTCATAGATCCTGGACGATAGGGAGGCAAAAATAGAGGTTAAAAGCTTTTATGCCACGCATCACAACCACCCGCGCCGTTTAAACCACACATAAATACCAAATGTAATCACTCCCATGAGGATCATTACGCCGGGGTAACCCCATTTAAGGCGCAGTTCCGGCATAAAATCGAAGTTCATCCCGTAAATACCGACTATAAAAGTAAGCGGCATAAAGAACACCGAAAAAACCGTGAGCACGCGCACGATCTCATTGGTGCGTTGTGAGGAAATCGAGAAATAGACCATGACAAGGTGGTTCATGTTTTCGAATAACGTGTCATAAATATTATGCAGCTTCACATACAGGTCGCGGGTGTCGCGGGTGTAGGTGTTGGAGTGATCCGGCATATCCATTTTCTCGACAATGTCGTGCGAGAGCATCAGAATGCGGCGCGTCACCTCTACCCTTCGCCTCAAATAATATAGCCCTTTGAGAAGCGATGCTTTTCGGTTTTTCAGGAACATGTTCTCTTCGTAATACTCGATGTCCTTGGTCAATTTCAGCGAGGGCGCTTCGTAGGTGGCAATGCAGCTTTTTATAATCTCATTCACAAGATGTACCGTGTTGTCGCAGTCGTGCTGGTCGACCTGGTCTTTTAGGATAGGCTCAGCCTCGTTCCACGGTTGTTTGTGCATGGTGATAACGCTGTCTTTGGTCATAAAAATAGCCAGCTTGTCGGTCAGCTCACCCACGGTGTCTGCCTCCGCCCCCACTGTTTGACAATGCATTCTGAAAATGATGAATACATATTGACCCACAGTCTCATATTTGGGAAGGTGGTCGGGCTGCAGCCAGTCGCTGATGGAAGATTCGTGCAAGGCATATTTCTCTCTGACCTGTTTGAGTTCCTCCTCGTCGGGATCTGTTATATCAATCCATTTAAACGGGTATTGGGAAGAATCTGCAATGGTCTTAATCATGATAAATGGACGGGCTTTACGATGTTAAATAAAAATGTTCTGGTTAATGGAGTGGCTTTTCTGGTTTTGAATCGAGGATAAACCGCAGTGACTGATCTTTGGAAATGAACGCAACCAACCAGTTGTAGGACGTTTTGACCTGGTTGCGGTAACGGATCAGCGAAAACAAATGTACCACCAGCCAGAGAAAGAAAGCGATAAAGCCTTTGAAATGCAAGCCCGGCAAATCGGCCACCGCCTTGTTGATACCGATTATCGCCATTGTACCTTTGTCTTTGTAGCTGAACGGCCTGGGCGATTTACCTTCCAGCCACAACGGCAGGTTGTGTGCGAGATTACGGGCCTGCTGAATGGCCACCTGCGCCAATTGCGGATGCCCGTCAGGGAAACGTTCGTCCGAACTCATGAAACAGATATCGCCGAGGGCAAAAATGTCGTCAAAACCGTTAATTCTGTTGTAATGGTCCACCAGCACTCGCTTACCCTTGCCAAGCACTTCCGGGGGTAACCCGGCCAGTGCGGTAGCAGTCACACCCGACGTCCAAATCAGCGTTTCGGTTTTAATCGTTTTCCCGTTGGCAAATGAAACGATGCCGTTATCATAATCTTTTACAGCATGATCGAGCAGCACCTCAATGCCTAATCCGCGCAACTCGGCCAGCGTTTCATCCTGCGATTTTTTGCTCATCGGGTTCAGCACCACGGGCAGGGCGTCGACGAGGTAAATCTGCACTTCTTCTCTTTTCAATTCGGGGTAATCCTTTTTGAAAATACCTTTATGCATTTCGGCCAGCATTCCTGATACTTCAACGCCCGTGGGGCCTGCGCCTGCCACAACAATGGAAAGGAGCTTCCTCCGAGTCGCCGGGTCGGTTTCCTTCACCGCCAGCTCTTTCAACCGGAGCACATGGTTTCGCAGCGCCAGTGCATCCTGCACGGTTTTCATCGGAACCGCATTTCTGCGGACATTTTCCATACCGAAATAATTGGTTTCGGTGCCGGTGGCGAAAACCAGATAGTCATAGTAAATGTCGCCGCTTTCAGTGGCTATCCTTTTCTCATTTGGAAAAACCTCCTGAAATGCACCGAGGCTGAACCGGAGATTATCCTTATCCTGAAAAAATTTGCGAAAAGGATAGCTGATATTGGAGGCTTCCAGAAAGCCCGTCGCAACCTGGTAGAGCAATGGCGGAAAGAAGTTATAGTTGTTCTTGTCTACCAGCACAATGTGAAATGCTTTATTCCTGGAAAGCTTCTGGGCCAGATTAATGCCCGCGAAGCCTCCCCCTACGATTACTACTTTCTTTTGATTCATAGTGCTTTATGTTTGCAGAAGATCCGGCGACCGGCGATCCGGCGTTCCGGCGCTCCGGCGGTTTGGCGACCGGCGATAATTGCATCGGGTGAATGCATTAATAACCATGCCGAACAATTTCCCAAACCGGAAAAGCACCTTTTGAGGCTATAACACACACCCTGCACTGTGAAATTCTTTACTCATTTGCGCGTCAGACCCCTTATCACGGCCTGATCGCCTGATCTGAACAACTGGCATGTGCTTTGTTGCCATTGCGCGAATCTAAAAACCATTGACATTATGAATTTCGACATCGATACCCGCGGGCAGACGCAAAATGTACGGCCCGGGATAGAAGAAATCATGGATCCGGCACCAGTCGTGATCCGGGAAAATTATCGCGGAAGCGGCAAGTTGCAAGGTAAAACGGCGCTGATTACAGGCGGAGACAGTGGCATTGGCCGATCGGTCGCAGTGCATTTTGCACGCGAAGGTGCGGACGTCGCCATTGTGTACCTGGATGAAAGTCAGGATGCCGCCGACACCAAAGCCATGGTGGAGGCTGAGGGAAAATCATGCCTGCTTATTCAGGGCGATATCCGTGACGAGTCTTTTTGTAAAGAGGCTGTCAGCAAGGTCGTCAACGAATTGGGGAAGTTGAATATCCTTGTTAACAATGCCGCCGAGCAGCATCCCAAAGAGAACGTCGACGAGATATCTTCCAGCCAGCTGAGTGACACTTTTAAGACTAATATCTTCTCATTTTTCTATTTCACACAGGCCGCACTGCCACATCTGAACGAGGGAGACAGCATCATCAATACCACTTCGGTGACTGCTTACCATGGCAGTCCGTCGCTGCTGGATTATTCTTCGACGAAAGGAGCTATTGTCGCCTTCACGCGTTCGCTGGCCGGCAATCTGGCGGAAAAGAGCATCCGGGTAAATGCGGTAGCGCCGGGCCCCATCTGGACGCCGCTCATCCCTTCTACTTTTGATTCGGAGAGGGTGGAAAAGTTTGGTAAAGATACCCCTTTCAAAAGACCGGGACAGCCGTGCGAGGTTGCTACCTGCTACGTTTTTCTGGCAAGCGAAGATGCCTCTTACATGAGCGGACAGGTGCTGCACCCGAATGGCGGGCAAGTTGTGAACGGATAATGGAATGGGGGGCGGAAACATTCCGCCCCCCGCATTTCAACGAAGCCATTTGCGGACAGCGGCTTCCAAGGTGTCTTTTAAAACCGGTTTGGTTAAATAATCATCCATTCCTGCTTCTATACATTTCTCTCGCTCACCAACGACCGTACCGGCGGTCAGTGCGATGATCGGTACATGCGTGCGTGTTTCCGCCTCCCTGATTTCCCGCGTTGCCTCGTAACCATTCATTTCCGGCATTTGTATATCCATAAAAACCAGATCAGGAAGGTTTTGAAGAAATGCGGCGATCGCCTCTTTTCCATTGGCCGCTTCAATCAAATGACTATTCGGCAATATCTTGGAAAGCATCGATTTGACCAGTAGCATATTGATCTTGTGATCCTCGGCAATAAGAATTTTTACCTCGACGGTTTCAGGCATTTGCGTGGGCTGATTTTTCGGAGCAACAGGTAAAATCCGGGATTCCGGCTTTCCGGTTTTTAGCCCGAGATCCGAAAGCGTATGAAACAACTGTCTTATCTTAACTGGCTTCACCAAAAAGTGGCTGATATTCAACTCATTGCCCAGGACACTGAGCGCTTCTTCATCAAATGAATCATTCAATAATATCACGGGTTGCTTCGGCTCGCTGTTCTCCAGTTTCCTAATTTTCCGGATCGTTTCAATCCCGTCCCATCCGGGCATCTGGCAATCAATGAGTAAGACGTCATATTGCTTTCCTGACAGAAGCAGCTCGTAGGCTTCTTCACCGCTCCGGATGTAATCTGCCGCAATACGCTTGTTGCCGAGCATATCTTTCAGAATCTGTCCATTATGGGCATTATCGTCTACGATCAATACTTTCTCGATCTGCTCCACATTCACCCATTCAAACCGGTCTTCACCCTCCACAGCTTTGAACCTGACATCAAAAAAGAAAGTACTACCTATTTCCAGCTCGCTCACCAGTTGAAGCCGGCTGTCCATCAACCCAAGCAGGCTGTTTGAAATAGTTAGTCCGAGGCCGGTCCCGCCGAAACGTTTGGTAGTAGAAGAGTCTTCCTGTGAAAACGCTTCGAAAATGCGGCGCTGATTTTGCGGGTCTATGCCTATGCCCGTGTCGCGGACCGAAAAGCGGAACGTATAATCCAGCCCGCTTACCTTATTCAGCAGTTCGATCTTTAATTCAATTTCTCCCTTGATCGTGAATTTCACCGCATTACTCAGCAGGTTCACAAGGATTTGCCGTAGCCGCACCGAATCGCACCAAACAACCTTTGGAATGTCGGCGGGGATATTCAGCAGCATTTCTAAATATTTTTGCTGTGCCTGGTAGGTGACCATATCGGCAACCTGGCTGCAAATTTCCAGCAGATCGGTCTTTTCCGGAGTAAGTTCAAGCTTTCCGGCCTCGATTTTGGAGAAATCCAGAATGTCATTGATGATGTCCATCAGCGAATTAGCCGATTGGAAAACCATGGACATATATTGCTGCTGGGTTTCATCGAGGTTGGTTTTCATCAGCAAATCGGTAAAACCAACCACGCCATTCAGCGGCGTCCGGATTTCATGGCTCATATTAGCAAGAAACTCCGATTTCAGCTTGCTGGCTGCCTCTGCATGTTCGCGGGCTTCGAGTAAATCTAGTTCCGCTCGCTTCCGGATCGTAATGTCGCGGATTACCGCCTGAATAATCTGGGTATCGTTGATCTTGATCAGGTTTAGCAGCACTTCTGCAATAAAAGACTCCTTCGATTCACCGAACCGCCTGTATTTCCATTCGAAACTGTGGGTTCCTTTTTCATAAACCTCCTTCACATGCCGGTTCACATCGCCCTTCGATTCTTCCATATTCAACTCATTGAGCCCCGACAGCTCGCCCATCGGCATTTCCAGCAGCATTTCCACCGAGTCGATCCCAAACATTTTCAGTGCGGCTCCGTTACAATCCAGGTATCCGGTATGGTCAAACAAGATCACCGCGTCGCTCGTTGAGTCATAGAGACTACGAAATTTCGCCTCCGAGTTCATAATGTCCACCTCAGCCTGCTTTCGGTGCGTAATGTCCTGAAATGCGCCGTAAAGCCGCACGCATACGCCATCGACTATTTCTGCATTTCCGATGGTCCTGACCCACAATTCTTTGCCTTTTGCAGTTACCAGTTGCAGTTCATTATCCCAGGGCGTACCATGAGCGAGCCCCTCCGCCAGGACCTGTGTGATCATCTCCCTGTCAGCGCCTTCTTTGTAAAAGTTGATGGCTGTTTCTGTTTCAGGAACATAGTCCGGGTCCACTTCGTGGATTTCCTTAGTCGTTGACGACCAGTAAAGCTGCCCCGTGCGCGTATACAATTCCCATCCGCCTACCCTGGCCACACTGTTGGTCTGCTCCTGAATATCTTTAATACGCCTGAGTTCCTGGTCGGCCTCTTTGCGGGCAGTGATATCTCTTTCGACGGCTATGAAATGGGTACAATTGCCGTAATCGTCAAATACCGGCGTGATCCTGAGATCGACCCAATAACTTTTGCCTGTTTTAGTGTAACAGAGAACTTCTTCCCGTACCATCTTTTTCTCCTTGCAGTGCAATAAGATCCGGTCGAGCGTGTCGCGATCAGTCTCCGGCCCACTGATCAGCTGAACGGGAGCCTTTCCTTTTACTTCTTTTCTATTGTAGCCTGTATGTATTTCATAAGCCTTGTTAACCCAGGTTATGTCGCCCTTGCTATCGGTAATTACGATGTAGTCGGTCGTGTTTGATGCCACGATCGCCAGTTCTTTCAGCCGTTCGCGGGAGTTGCGAAGCTCGGTGATGTCGTGACTGGTGAGGATAATCTCCCTACTAACCGGATCTATATTCGCAGAAGTGTTGCTCCACGACCAGGAACCGTCCGCGTGCTTGATCCTGTGCTCCACGCCGCCTGGCACAGCTACACCTGTTTCGGTGGTAATGCGCAAGGCTTCGAAGCAAACGTGGAAGTCGTCCGGATGGATAAATTCGGTGAAAGACCTGCCAACTGTTTCTTCCACCGAATGCCCGTACATAGAGGTCCAGCTGGGGGACACATATGTAAAAATCCCTCCCGCCGAAATGGTGAACAAGACGTCCTGCATATTGGAGACCAACACGGAAAGGTCCTCTTGCACTTTGAGCTGCTGGGTAATGTCGTAGCCGATGCAAAAAATTTCAGTAACCACGCCGTATTCATCGGCAATGCCTGTGAATTCCCATTGGGTCGTTTTGACGCCGTTGCGCGACGAGTACTTTCGCAGCACAACAGGGTTGGGGGTTCCGGGGTTAACAAAGCATTGCTCTCCAACTTGCAGACATTTCGCTATATCTTCGGGCACCACACCGGCAAGCGACGACCTGCCGATGATTTCGTCTCTGTCCAACCCATAAAACTCGCAGAAATGGTCATTTACATATTTGTAATTCCCTTCCAGATCGATGCCTGTTACGTAAAAAGCATTGCTATGCAGAAAGGACTTGTAGAGTTCGGTATTGGTGATCATTCATTTTTGGAAAACTTACAATAGGAAACGTCAGCAGTGGATTCCATCCATCCGTACAATATAGTCCTTATTCCAGTGAATCGGGACGTGTAAAGGAATACCTGAGCTAATTTTATAATTTTCTAAAACAAATTCTACATTTATCCAATTCACTTTCCCTTTTTTAAAAGATGGCCCTTTTTTCGTAAAATTGAAAAAATCACCCTTCTTGCCAACCGATCCCAAACTCACCATTTTTATGAAAAATCGAATTTTGGCGTTGGCGTTAATCGGTTCGCTGATCTACGCCGATGCCGTGGCACAAACCACCAGCTTGGTGCTATTGAAAAATGCGACTGTAATCGACGGCACTGGAGCAGCACCGAAAAAAAATACTGACATTCTGATCGCCGGCGGGCAGATTTCCGCTATTCAAAAGGATATAAAGGCCAGCGGCGCCCGCGAAATCGATTTGACCGGAAAGACCGTCATGCCATCGCTCATTTGTGCGCATGCGCACGTTGGCACGCTAAAAGGAACCACGTCCTCCGCCGACAACTACACCCGTGACAACCTGCTCCGGCATCTTAAAAAATATGAAGATTACGGCGTAAGCGCGATATTGTCCATGGGTACGGACCGTCCGCTCATTTTCAACGGCCTTATCGACTCTACCCAGAATGGATTACTGCCAGGTGCCATGTTGTATTCGGCAGGATATGGTTTTAATACCCCCGACCCGAATCCGGGCTCGTGGATGAATCTGCTGTTGCGGCCTGATTCACCCGAAGAAGTGCCTGCAATGATGGAGAAACTGGCGATTGTAAAACCGACCGTTGTGAAAATCTGGGTAGACGACCACGGCGGAAATGCGCAGAAAATGAAGCCGGAAATTTACCAGGCGATCATCCGTGAGGCGCATAAACATAACATTCGGATAGCAGCACACCTTTTCTACGTCGAGGATGCCCGTAAACTGACCGAAGCCGGTATTGACGTCATCGCCCATAGTATCCGTGACAAGGAAGTGGACGAAGACCTTTTGACCAAAATGAAGGAGAAAAATGTGACCTATATTCCGACGTTATCGCTCGATGAATACCAATTCGTTTACGCTGGCAATCCTGACTGGATCAACGACGCATTCTTTAAAGCTTCGCTGGAACCAGGCGTTTTTGAAATGATTACCAATAAAGCCTACGGTGAAAAGATTAAAAACTCTCCGGATTATCAGCGCAATATATCCGCATTTAAAACTGCGATGATCAATCTGAAAAAAATCTACGACGCGGGCATTAGGGTCGCGCTAGGTACCGATTCCGGCGCATTCCCCGTCCGCACGCAAGGCTTCACCGAGCATCTGGAAATGGAACTGATGGTGAAAGCAGGCCTCACACCCGCCCAGGCCATCACCATCAGCACCCGCAATGCCGCCGAAGCGTTGCGCATCGCCAGTGAAAAAGGTACCTTAGAACAAGGCAAGAAGGCCGACCTGCTAATTCTCACCGCCAACCCTATGGACGACATCAAGAACACGCGGAAGATCGAATCTGTTTGGAAAGAAGGGAAAGAAGTCAGTAAAGGGCCAATAGCGAAGTAAAATGGAAAACCCGTCACCAGATAAACCGCAATATTTTTGGGATATCCACGCATTACTACTGCATTTCGACCTGGCTACCATGTTGGGATGTTACCAAACGAATTATCCAGCCAGTGATCCTTGCCAGGTGGTTCGCTACCTTGTTTATTTTGCCGACGCCGACCCACAGCCAGAGCCGATCGATTTACTAAAAATCACCTGGCCGAAGTCAAAGCGAGTTTGCGCTACCATATGAGAAGTTATACCAACAGCATCCTATGAACATCAGCCAACCCCAAACATACTTCTTCAAAGACGACGGCAGTATTCCAAATAACAAATTTCCGCTGCTTGTGTACCACGATGCATTTCAGGTGACTGGTCGGGAAGGTGCCGAGTGGCTGGAAAAGCGGTTTGCGGAGAATAGCTGGACAAATTCCTGGCGCAATGGCGTGTTTTCGTACCACCATTACCATAGCATCACTCATGAGGTACTGGGCGTTTATGCTGGTAATGCAGTGCTGCATATGGGTGGCGAGCATGGGGAAAAGCTCCAAGTCGTTGCGGGAGATGTGCTGGTGATACCGGCCGGCGTAGGGCATAGGAAGCTTGAAGCCTCGTCAGACTTTGCAGTAGTAGGCGCTTATCCGGACGGACGTGACTACGATATTTTGCGGGGCGAACCAGGCGATCGTCCGCGGGCACTGGAAAATATCAGCAAGGTTCCCATCCCCCGTCTTGACCCGATTTGGGGTGCGGATAAGGGATTATCCGAAATATGGAAGTAGTTTTAATGCCCAAAATCACTCCTGATCATGAAAATTATATTTAAAAAACTCGATCATATCATGCTTTGCATTCCGCCAGGGGCCGAACAACAGGCCCGGGATTTCTACGGCGGAGTGTTGGGACTCGAAGAGTTGACCGATCTCGGTTACCCCCTGCCGAACGGAGCGATCTGGTTTCAAATGGGCGATATCCAATTGCATATCAGGGCAGAAGATGTGCACGACCTCTCGCAGCGGCACCCCGCATTTGAAGTGGCAGATCTGGAAGCGGCGCGGGCTGTGTTGGAACAGCATGGGATTCCTCTGAGAAACGACAGCAAGATCCCTGATCGCAACCGCTTTTCGTTCCGCGATCCGTTTGGCAACCGGATCGAGCTGATTGAAATGATTGCATAAAAAAGCGGCGGCAGCACCCGATGGCACCTGTTTCCTGCAAACCGATAAACCAATTCCCTCTTCCCGCCTACGCTACCATATCCGTTGTTCGGGTAGTAATCCTCACCACTACCCGAACAACGGTCGTCAGCTCATCAGCTTCCCAGGACAGGTGGAAAAGCCGACATATTTAGTTAACGAAAGCCGAAATGGCCAAAATTGGAAAAAGTAATCCTAAATTTGTAGTCAGTTTCGACGCAGACGACGTTCACTTGATGTTAAAATTTGTTTACAGGTTTTTAATTGCTATTGTCATTCTTGCGGGGATAACCGAGGTGGTATTGAGGGTAAAATATGGCTTTTGTAATTCACCGCTCTACGTATCAGACCCCGATTTTGAATATATATATGCGCCCAACCAGGACGTTAAACGGTTCGGGCAGGTGCTCCGTACCAATAGCTTTTCGATGCGAAACGACGAAATACAACCCACCGACAGCCTTGTGATATTGCTGATCGGTGACTCGGTTGTGAACGGTGGTAGCCTAACCGATCAGGACAGCATCGCATCGACATTGCTGGAAAAGCGCTTTTTGAAATCTTTCAACAAGCGGGTGCGCGTTTTGAACATCTCAGCAGGGTCATGGGGACCCGACAATATCGCCGCTTACCTTAAAAAATATGGAACATTCAAAGCCAAGCTGATCTGCCTTGTTACGAGCAGCCACGATGCGTTTGACATCATGTCGCCCCAAAGTCCGGTCGGAGTCGATCCGGGATGGCCTAATAAGCAATATAAAGTGGCCCTTTATGAACTGTGGGACCGTTACCGCTGGATTTTCTTCTATTACTTAGATACGCTATTCCTCTCACCCGAACCGCAGAAAAAGGAAGACAAAATCGCGATTGTCAAGCCGGATGTGACAGACAGCGCGCACGTGGCCACGGATGCGAAGGCTGTGGAAGATACCGTTGAAGCCCAAAGGCTTAATAATGCCGGCATCCGCAAGCCCGGACTGATCTTCAACCCGGGTTACGAGCAAATCTACGAGATCGCAAAAGCGGGCAATATTCCGATGTTCATTTACCTGCACCCTGAAATCTCCGAGATCGACCTGGGACATTTCAACGATCAGGGCCAGCAGATCATCGCATTTGCCAAAGAAAAGGATATCAGGCTTATCAACGAGTTCCAGTTCGGCGTTTCCAAAACGAATTACCGGAAAATGGATGTCGTCCACTTCAACAGCCGCGGGCAGGAATTTCTTGCCAATAACCTTTACCCATTGTTCCTGGAATACCTTAACCTTCATCAATGATGCGTGTATTGATTGTCCACAACCAATTATGGGCGCATTACAAATCGAAACTGTTCAGTGAGATCGATCGGGCCATCAGACAGGCAAACCCCGCCGACGAGCTGCTGGTAGCGCAGATCGGTTTGTATGAGGCAAGCAGGAAAGTGATGCAAGCCGATGACACAATCGTTTACAAATATCCTTATCGATTACTCTTCGAGCGCAGCCTCGATCAGATAACCTTCGGAGAAAGAAGAGAGGCCTTGTTCCGGATATTTAACGAATACCGTCCCGACGTGCTCAATATCACCGGCTATTTCGATTGGGCACAACTGTTACTGATGTTTTATGCGCGCCGGAAAGGCATTCCCGTTGTGATTTCTTCCGAATCTTCCTCTGCGGATAATAATCGGTCGGCATGGAAGGAGCGGATCAAAAAGATGATTATTAACCGTGCCAATGCCTTTTTCTGTTTTGGCATAACTTCGGCGGAATATTTGGAAAGCCTGGGCGTCGCCAAAAGCGCGATCAGGGTCAGAAATGCTGCGGTGATCGACGAGCAAGTGATCAGGCAGCGGTTTGATGAAGCAAAAAATGCATTGTCGGCGGATGCGATTGACAACCCCCTTACCCGTAAATTTGTATACGTCGGGCGGCTGGCACCAGAAAAGAATTTACCGACCCTGATACGCGCATTCGCCAATGTGGTTAAATATTCAGGGTCAAATTGGGAACTTCTTATCGTCGGCGACGGTCCGGAGCGTTCCGCTCTTGAAAGGCTTACCGCCGAGCAAGGAATTACCGATCGGGTCATTTTTGCGGGTGGTTTTCCATGGTATCAGGTACCCGTCTGGCTCGCCAAAAGTGATGTGCTCGTACTACCCAGCCAATCGGAGCCGTGGGGATTAGTGGTGAATGAAGCAATGGTTTGCGGAATGCCCGTGATTGTTTCAAAAACCTGTGGCTGCGCAGCCGATCTTGTACGCGACGGTCTCAATGGTTTTACATTCGATCACAGCCAACAGGCCGACCTGGAAAAGCACCTCGGCTTTTTTATCCAGAATCCCGACCAGATAATCGGAATGGGAATAGAATCTTTGAAATTAGTCGCACCTTTTGCCTCCGGACCCGTAGCCATACAAATGGCCGACAACTACCGAAGTCTGGCTGCCGCGGCCCGGCCATCTGGAAAGGGGCATAACACAACTATACACTGAACGAAAGCATGCGAATACTGAATATTTGTGCATATACATGGGCAATTGGAGGCCCGGCCCGCATTATTTACGACCACACGACGGAAGTCGTAAAGCAAGGCCACCAGGTCGACATTCTGAGCCCGATGACGCCAGGCGAAAAAATGTATCCTGTACCCGAAGGTGCGCGCCTGATCGAGGTGGCGCGTACAACGCCACTGAGCAACTTCTATCGGGAGTTTTCCATTGATTTGTACAAATACTTAAAAAAACACATCCACGAGTACGACGTGGTGCATATGCATGGCATCTGGCATTTCGGTAGTCTGGCGCCGTTCCTGATCCCTTCCAAGGCCGTAAAGGTCATCACAATCCACGGTTTGCTCGACAAATGGGCAGTGGCGCATAGCAAATGGAAAAAAGACCTGGTGACGTTCTTGTACCAAAAAAAGCTTCTCGGCCAGGCCGACCTGATCCAGATCAACAATACTGACGAGGAAGAGGATGTAATCCGTTACCTGGGTTATCGTCCCAAAAACATGGTAATCGTACCGAACGGCATGAAACTCGACGAGTACACCCGTGCGCATTTGCCTGCAAAAGGAACATTCAGGGCCAGGTACGGCATTTCGCCTGACCAGCAAATGGTGCTTTTCATGGCGAGGCTTAATATCAAAAAGGGACTCGACCTCCTTTTACCCGCATTCCAAAAAGTACACGAGCAAATACCTGACGCCCAGCTGATCCTTGCTGGCCCGGACGATGGCTATCAGGCCGAAACGGAACAATTCATCCGCAAGCACAACCTCGAAAGGCGTGTAAAACTGGTAGGAATGCTTACCGACACCATTAAAAAAGAAGCGCTAGCCGACGCCGACCTCTTTGTATCGCCCTCCTACTCGGAAGGGTTTTCGATCGCAGTACTCGAAGCCATGACCTCCGGTGTACCCGCTCTCGTCTCCGACCGCGTGGGCTTTGGCGACTACATCGCACGCTACGACGCGGCATTCCTCACGCCGCTCTCGAGCGACGGAGTTGCGGAAGGTCTTCTTAAAATATTACAAGACAAGAACTACGCCGAAGGCATCGCAAATCGAGCCCACAAGATGGTAACCGAAAACTTTGACATCAGGGTGGTCGCCAATCAGTTATTGGAAGAATACAAGAAGGTTCAAAAAAAGTAATTACATTTGCGGCGCAAGTAACCGCTAACCGGTGCCTGGCAACGTTCGTTCGACGAACGACGCCGGGTTCTGTTTTCAAGCCAGTATGATCGATCTATCCGTCATCATTTTAACACACAACGAATCCAAGCACATCGGCCGATGCATTCAAAGCCTTTTGCAGGTTACGGATAAAATTTTCATCGTAGACTCCTTCTCAACCGACGACACGGTTGCCATCGCCGAAAGCCTGGGCGCCACAGTAGTACAAAATCCCTGGATTTCATATGCATTCCAGTTCAATTTCGGCATTCGCAACAACCCATTCCAGACGAAATGGCTCATGCGGATAGACGCCGATGAATACATTTCAAGTGATCTTGCCGCCGAACTGAATAGCACGCTCGGCCAGGTACCCGAGACGGTTTCCGGGCTGTATGTTAAGAGACGGGTTCTGTTCATGGAAAAATGGATCCGCCGGGGAGACTACTATCCGATCTGGCTGCTACGTTTCTGGCGACGTGGGTTGGGGATTTGCGAAGAGCTCTGGATGGATGAGCATATCAAGCTCAGTAGCGGCACAACGGCACAGTTGCAGCACGATATCGTCGATCATAACCTTAACAATCTCACCTGGTGGACACAAAAGCATAACAATTATGCAATCCGGGAGGTCATTGACCTGTTGAACATTAAATATAATTTTGATAATAAAGAGACAGTAGTACCTAGTTTATGGGGAAGCCAGGAACAGCGGACGCGTTACCTGAAAATCAAATATGCCAATCTTCCCCTCTTTACAAGGCCATTTATCTATTTCACATTCAGGTACTTCATTAAACTTGGATTTTTGGATGGAACAAAGGGATTGATCTGGCACGTTCTGCAAGGGTTTTGGTACCGGTTTCTGGTGGACGCAAAGATATATGAAGTGTATCACCGGGTAGGCAGGGACAAGCAAGCGATTATATCACATTTCAGGACAGAATATGGAAAAGACCTCAGGAGCCCAAACCAATCTGTCCGCCTATAACAACGACTGGTATCAGCCGGGCAGTTATACAAAGCAGGCGATTTGGTACGTGCTGAACCGCCTGTTCATTTACACACATATACCTTACCCGTCCGCATTCAAGGTCGCGCTCCTTCGGGTGTTTGGAGCTAAAATCGGCCGGGGCGTTGTGATCAAACCCAAAGTGAATATCAAATACCCCTGGTTCCTGCATATCGGTAACCATGTATGGATTGGCGAGGAGGTGTGGATCGACAACCTCACTTTGGTGACAGTTGAATCAAACGCCTGTTTATCACAAGGAGCGATGCTGCTGACGGGTAATCATAATTATCGAAAAAGTGCTTTTGACCTAATTGTCAAGCCTATAACGCTCGGGCCGGGTTCCTGGATCGGTGCAAAGGCTACGGTTTGTCCGGGTGTACAAGTAGGGTCGCACGCATTACTGACAGTGGGCTCGGTAGCGACAAGTCATTTGGAAGCTTACGGGATTTACCAGGGAAATCCTGCGAAATTTATCAAAACAAGAACTATAACCAGTTGAAAGTAAGTATTCTCACGGTAGTTTATAATGGTGCGGCGACGATTCGTCATTGCATCGAATCCGTGCTTGGGCAGGATTATCCGAACGTTGAATACATCGTTGTGGACGGCAACTCCAAGGACGGTACGCAGGAAATCGTGCGATCCTATGGCAACAAAATCACCCATTTTGTAAGCGAAAGGGATGGTGGAATTTACGATGCCATGAACAAAGGCATACAATTGGCAACCGGTGAAGTCATTGGAATACTGAATGCGGATGATTTTTACGCCTATCCGTCGGTTATCAGCGATGTAGCCGGGGAGCTGGCTTCCAGCGATTTCGACGCTTCTTATGGAGATCTTGAATATGTTGATGCGAACGATGCAACGATTGTAAGGAGAAGATGGGTCTCAGGTGCATATAAGATCGGTGCATTTCTGAACGGTTGGATGCCGCCTCACCCAACTTTTTTTGTCAAAAGGAAGGTTTACAATGCACATGGTGACTTTCGTCTCGATCTGGGAAGCGCAGCGGACTATGAGTTGATGCTCCGCTTTGTGCATCGGGAGAACATCAAGCTGGCGTATGTCCCGAAAGTCCTTGTAAAAATGCGGGCAGGCGGAGTCAGCAACAGTACGTTTAAGAACCGGATCGCCGCTAACCGCAACGACCGGCTGGCGTGGAAGATCAACAATCTGGAACCGAGGTTCTATACATTGTGGTTGAAACCTCTGAGAAAAATTATACAATTTATCTAAGCACGCGAAGTGACCTTGAGTGCCTTAAACCACAGAGTAAATATTTTGATATTCAGCTATTTGCATATTTCAATTATTGGTTTATATTTCGACATTTGATTCAGGTTTTTTCATATCCCCTCAACGCACTTCACTAATTTGACAGACACTATGGAATTACAATTACCCCTGCAAATACTAACGGAAGGGAACGTGAACACCCTCGTCCATCATGACATCTATCAGTGCCTTCTTTCATTTTTAATCGGTTGTTTCTTATCCATCATTTCAATACCAATTATCATTAACCTTTCGAATTTGCTGCACCTGACTGCAAAACCAGGGTTTAGAAGTTCACACGAAACGGAAACACCAACTTTGGGCGGAATAGCCATATTCGCAGCCACTTTGATAGCCTACTTCCTGTGGCCACACTCGGAAAACATCCTTGATTCCAATTTGATCAGCCTGGCAATGACGGGCGTCATTATCCTGTTTTTTCTTGGGATCAAGGACGATATCCTCGCGGTAGATCCCACCAAAAAGCTTATTATCCAGATTTTCGCCTCATTGATCCTCGTGGCAATGGGCAATTTCAAAGTAGATAACTTCTATGGCATATTTGGCATTCACGGCGTTTCGGATTTTATCAGCATTCCTTTGACAGTCTTTATATTCATCGCGATCATCAATGCGATCAACCTCATTGACGGTATCGATGGTCTTGCTGGTGGCATCAGTTTGATCGCAGGCCTTGGTTTTGGTATCTGGTTCATCGCTAATGACCATTTCTCTTTCGGCTGTCTGGCATTCGCCATGTCGGGTTCGTTGCTGGGTTTCCTGCGTTTCAACTTCTCGAAAACCAGTAAGATCTTCATGGGTGACACCGGCTCGCTGATCGTTGGCTACCTGCTGTCGATTTTCTCGGTCGAGTTCCTTTCGCTCAACGTGGGTTATCTGCACGATCCGAATGCTTATTTCAATGCGCCTATTATCGTGATGGTGCTACTGATTGTCCCGATATTCGACACGCTCAGGGTTTTCATCGTACGTATTTTCAAAGGCGGCTCCCCCTTTGTGGCCGACCGTAACCACATGCACCATATCCTGATCGACAATGGCCTCAACCACTTCTGGGCGTCATTCACACTCTGGATGGTGACGATCGTCAATACCGCCCTGTTCTTCACTTTCCACGGCGACATTACCAACACCGCGTCGCTCTATGTTTACATTGGAATGTTCGGAGCTTACATGATCTTTGCCTATTTTCTCAAGAAACGCATTGCCACGGTAAAGGCTCGGAAAAAATTGGTCAAAAGCCCGTCATTCAGCGACGACGACCTTTCTACATTCCAATAACGACCTTGTGTAGCAGCCCTAAAACGCGCATGAAATTCTTGCGAATACCTTCCTGAATATTCATTGCCGTCTGACGAATGTTTGTACCTTGCACGAAACATCGTCCATTTAGGTATGAACAAAAAGATCAGAAAAGAAGACGCGCTATACTACCATTCTAAGGGTAGGCCAGGAAAAATAGAGGTAATCCCCACCAAAGAAACGAGTACCCAACGCGACCTTTCGCTTGCCTATTCGCCCGGCGTAGCGGAGCCTTGTCTTGAAATCGCCGAGAACGTAGAAAATGCTTATCTATACACTGCCAAGGGCAATCTGGTAGCGGTTATCAGCAATGGTACCGCAGTACTGGGCCTGGGCGATATCGGCCCCGAAGCTTCCAAACCCGTGATGGAAGGCAAAGGGTTACTGTTCAAAATTTATGCGGATATCGACGTTTTTGACATAGAACTCAATACCAAGGATGTCGATGAATTTGTGAGGACCGTCAAAATCCTCGAACCTACCTTCGGCGGCGTCAATCTTGAAGACATTAAAGCCCCCGAATGCTTTGAAATAGAGTCACGGCTAAAGCAAGAGCTGAACATCCCCGTTATGCACGATGACCAGCACGGTACGGCGATCATCAGCGCGGCGGCGATGCTTAATGCATTGAAGTTGGTAAACAAGGATATTGAAGACATTCGTGTTGTGGTTTCCGGCGCCGGCGCATCCGCTGTTTCGTGTACCAAGCTTTATCTCTCTCTGGGTGCCAATCCGGAGAATATTGCCATGTTCGATACCAAAGGCCACATCCATAATGGCCGGACCGACCTGAGCGATATGAAAAAGCAGTTTGCTACGGACAAGGCTTACGAATCGCTCGAAGAAGCAATGGTGGGCGCCGATCTTTTCCTCGGTCTTTCAACAGCCGATATCGTCTCCAAGGAAATGGTCAAATCCATGGCCAAAGATCCGATCGTGCTCGCGATGGCAAATCCAAACCCGGAAATCCCTTATCCTGACGCTGTTGAAGCGCGGGAAGACGTGATCATGGCTACCGGCCGCTCCGACTATCCTAATCAGGTAAACAATGTCCTTGGCTTCCCGTACATATTCAGGGGTGCGCTGGATGTGCGTGCGACGGAGATCAATGAGGAAATGAAACTCGCGGCCGTGCATGCATTGGCCGACCTGGCTACCAAGCCCGTGCCCGATATCGTGAACCTGGCTTACAATGAAACGAATATCGTTTTTGGTAAAAATTATATTATTCCGAAACCGGTAGACCCACGCCTGCTGACAACCGTCGCTCCCGCCGTGGCGAAGGCCGCCATCGAAACCGGTGTCGCCCGCAAGGTAATTACCGATTGGGATGCCTACGAACAGGAACTGTCAAGCCGTTTGGGCCGCAATGAGCAAATCTCCCGCGTGATCCTCAATAAAGCGAAGCTTTTGCCTAAAAAAGTCGTTTTTGCCGATGCTGAGAACATTCAGGTACTCCGAGCGGCACAACAAGTACGCGACGAAGGCATTGCCACACCGATCCTTTTGGGCAATAAGGAAACCATACTGCATCTGATCCATGAAAGCAAGCTCGACCTGGCCGACGTATCGATTATCGATCCGCGGGCGGAAGAAAGCGAACCGATGATCGAGAAATATGCAGCCAAATTGTACGACAAACGCAAGAGAAAAGGCCTTACACCGATCGAAGCGCGCCGTTCGATGTATTTCAAAAGCTATTTTGGCTCGATGATGGTCGAAAACGGAGAAGCGGATGCATTCATTTCCGGTTTGACAAGGACCTATCCCGATACCATTCGCCCGGCATTGCACGTGATAGGTAAGCAGGAAGGCGTCAACAAGGTGGCGGGTATGTACATTCTGCTCACGCCAAAAGGTCCGCTGTTCTTTTCCGATACGACTGTGAATCTGGATCCGACGGTCGACGACATCGTAGAAATCACCGAACTGACCGCTAAGGCTGTGGAACAATTCAATATTCAGCCGCGCATTGCCCTGGTAACATATGCCAACTACGGCAGCGCCAAAGGTGCGGACGCCGAGAAAATGCGAGATGCGACCGCCATCCTGAAAAAACGAAATCCGTCGATGATCGTGGAAGGCGAATTGCAGGCGCACCTTGCATTCAATACCACATTATTGAAAGAAAACCATCCATTCAGCGACCTCGTGGATGGCGGTGCGAATACATTGATTTTCCCGAACCTTTCGGCCAGCAATATTGCATACAACCTGCTGAAAGAAGCGGCCGAACTCGAAACCATCGGGCCAATCCTGTTAGGGCTAAAAAAACCGGTACACGTGCTGCAACTAGGTAGCTCCGTGCGGGAGATTGTGAATATGGTAGCCATTGCTGTTGTGGAAGCGCAAATGAAAGGCAAATAGTATTCTTGATGTTATTTCAAATGAAAATAGCCCGGAATCCTCCCGGGCTATTTTCATTTGAAGCAATTCATTACTTATGGTTTCAACTTCACAAACGAAGGATCGTAAAGTTTGGAATGGATCTGTTTCAGTTTCGCCTCAGGGAATTTGATCACTTTCCGGTCGTAAGTCATCAAACCATTGGTCTCCACTTCTACATCGGTTGTTTGCGTGTAAACCGCCGCAGAAAGTCCTTTTCTGATCAAAGGCTCGAAGCGGTTAACGAACGTTTCGTACCGGTTATAGAGTTCTTCCTGATTTTTAAAACTTTGGTAACCCCAGTTATCCTTTTGCTGCCAGACATGCTGATCAACAGGTAACCCCAACCCGCCGAATTCACCCAAAACAATGATTTGCTTTTGTCCAAACAGATCAGGGCGAGGCATGACCGGCGCTGGGTAATTGTGCAAATCGATAATATGGCCTACCGGTTCGAAGTTGCCGCCGCTGGCGCTGTTCACCAGTCGTGAGGGATCGTACTGCATCGTCCAATTGGTTATTTCGGCGGTTTTGAACTGGCCCCAGGCCTCGTTGAATGGCACCCAAACTACGATTGAAGGAAAGAAACGGTTAGCGTCCATGATGGCCTTCCATTCCGTTTTGTAAATGTTTTCGGATTCGGGCGTACGCGCTTTGTCGGTTTCGTTGCCGGTAATTCCCGGCCGCATTTCCCAATTGTTACCGAGGTCTCCGCTTGGCATATCCTGCCACACCAGCATACCCAGCTCGTCGCAATAGCGGTACCATCTGGCTGGCTCCACTTTCACGTGCTTGCGGATCATGTTGAAGCCCATTTCCTTGGTTTTCAGGATATCAAACTTCAATGCCTCGTCGGTGGGCGCGGTGTAGAGGCCATCGGGCCACCAGCCTTGGTCGAGCGGGCCATATTGGAAAAGGAATTTGTTGTTCAACGTCATGCGCTGGATGCCATTTTCATCCACCTGCACGCCGATCTTACGCATGGCCGAATAGCTTTTCACCTCGTCGACAACTTTCCCGTTGCGGATAAGAGCAACCGTCAGATCGTACAGGAATGGTGTGTCAGGTGACCAGAGTTTCGCATTGCTGATCGTCAAAGTTGCAGGCTGGTTTGGAGCAACTTCCTGCTCTCCAACCTTTGTGGTTCCATCCCAGGCTGTGATTCTAACCTTGTCGGTTGAACCCGCTGCTGCTACTTCTGCATTGACGGTCAATGTCTGCTTGTCAATATCTGCTACCGGGATAACGTTGACAATGTGGCTGGTAGCAACTGTTTCGAGCCAAACCGTCTGCCAGATGCCGGTTACCGGTGTATACCAGATACCATGCGGATTTTTGATTTGCTTCCCGCGCGGCTGTGGGCCGTCGCTGCTCGGATCCCAGACTTTTACAGTGACTTCCTGCTGCTTTTTCTTGACGAGCAGTTCGGTAATATCAAATGAAAACGGATCATAGCCCCCCTGGTGGCTTCCCGCAGGTTTGCCATTGACAAAAACTTCGCATTTCCAGTCGACAGCCCCGAAATGGATTAGCACACGCTGGTCTTTTAATTTCGGAGCGAAGTCGATCAGGCGTTGGTACCATAAAATGCTATCCTTACCCACCGTTCTTCGCACGCCCGACAATGCCGACTCGATTGCGAACGGGACCAATATTTTGCCATCAAATGCCGCTGGTTTGACATCTCCCGCGCTTTGAGGCACAACGGCGTAGTTCCAAAGACCATTGATATTCTGCCAGTTCTGGCGAACCATTTGCGGACGGGGATATTCAGGATGTGCGTTTTGCGCAACCACTTTCTCTGCCCATGGCGTTATGATCTTGCCTTGCACATACTTCCATTCAGCGGATTGCTGCGCAAAAGCCGGATCATACAGGCTACCCAGGAGAACGCCCAGGCTAAGCACTACTTTCTTCATCAGATGTTTCGGTTTTTTGATTAAATTTTGAGTCAGAACTATCAAAAGTAGCATTAGAATAGGCTATACTGAATAAATAACGTCCTTTTCCCGCCAGCTGCACCAAAACCAGCCGAATATCCACCGAATAGGGATGAAGGTTTTTAGTTGCTAGATTTGAAATATTCACTCAAATTACTGTTTCATGAAAAGACTTTCCCTGACGCTGCTGATCGCTTTATGCTGCTTTCCAGCATTTGCCCAGGATTTCTCCGACAAAATCACACTCGTAATACACGGGGGTGCAGGCACAATCACGCGCGCTAACATGAGCCCGGAGCGCGAAAAGGCGTACCGCGAGGCATTGAACACCGCACTGGAAAAAGGCTACCAGGTGCTCAAAAAAGGCGGAACGAGCGTACAAGCCGTTGAAGCGGCGATCCATGTAATGGAGGATTCGCCCTTATTCAATGCGGGCAAGGGCGCTGTGTTTACCCACGAAGGTAAAAACGAAATGGACGCCGCAATCATGGAAGGCAAAACGATGAAGGCCGGAGCGGTGGCGGGCGTGACGACCATTAAAAATCCGATTACCGCTGCCATAGCGGTAATGGACCAGTCTGCTCACGTGATGATGGCCGGAAAAGGTGCGGAGCAGTTCGCTAAAGAGAAAGGCCTGGAAATTGTTGATCCATCTTATTTCTACACCGAAGCACGGTATAAGGCATTGCAGCGCGCCATAGAACAGGAGAAGACTGAGCTGGATCACAACGGGAAAGTGGAGAATGGAGAGAAGGGAGAAAAGGAGATGAAGAAGGGACCTAAAACGGGACTTCGTTCTGGGGAGGATCTGATTTTTACGGAGGGCAAAAAATTTGGGACTGTTGGTTGTGTGGCGCTGGACAAGTTCGGCAACCTTGCAGCCGGGACATCCACCGGCGGCATGACGAACAAACGCTACGGCCGTATCGGCGATGCCCCGATTATCGGGCCGGAACTTATGCCAACAATGCGACCTGCGCGGTTTCTGCAACTGGGCATGGCGAGTATTTCATCCGTTCCGTGGTAGCCCACGATATCTCCGCATTGATGGAATACAAAGGCGTGAACCTGAACGATGCCGCGAATGAAGTGGTGATGAAAAAGCTCGTCGAAAGAGGTGGTGAGGGCGGCATAATCGCCGTTGACCGGAACGGCAATATCGCTATGCCGTTCAATAGCGAAGGTATGTATCGCGGCTACATCAAAAGCGACGGAAAACGCGAGATACTGATATATAAGGACTAAACAGGCGCAGCGCTGAGCATTGGATTTGCCGCGGCATTTTTTGCATTTGTTTTGAAAAGAAGCCATACAAAATCGAAGCGTTTGCACGTTTTGAACTTATAGTTTGTAACCTCACGGCTTCTTTTCCTCCATATGAAATCAGTTTACGGCATTCTCTTACTGATCCTGCTTTCTGCGTACGCACAGGCGACGCATCTGCGAGGCGGGGAAATCCTGGCCAGCCACATTTCAGTCCAGAGCTACAACATCAAAGTCAAATTGTACCTTGACACCCAAAACGGTGAGGCAGCGGCCAACGTGCTGAGTTCGGTGACGATTTGTATGGGAGATGGAAGCGTCAAAGACGCATCAAGAATATCATTGACACCCCTTACAAAAAATGTATCGGTCGCGGAATATCAGACCAGTCACACTTACCCTGCTTACGGCATTTACCAGATATCGACCGCACTTGAAAACCGCAGCGGGCAAATCCTGAATCTGCCAGATGCGGAACATACTTCGCAGTTTCTCTGGACTGTGATCGATACCCAGCTTTCCAATTCAACACCCGTCCTTCCGCCGCTCGAATTTGAAGCCGGTGCCCGTCAGGTGTTCTCCATCGATCTCAAACCGGCCGTTACGGACAACGACAGCATTACCGTAAGGGTAGCACGGATTAGTAAGCCCTCACCCGGCACTTGCGGTGTGAGAATGCTCGATCACTCCTACCTTTTCCCGAACGAAATCAGCGCAAAAGGAACTTTCAAAGTGGATGCGGCTCAGAAAAAGCTTGTCTGGACTGCACCTGAGGTTTTGGGTAATTACCTTATTGCAATGGTCGTAAATGAATGGCGCGATGGCCTCAGGATTTCGGAAAGTTACCGAGAAGGAATGGTTACTGTGATCGACAAACCGGGTGAAACGGTTGAAATACCACCATATGAATCTTCCGAATACGGCGGTGCAATCACCTCCACACCGAATGTGTCATCGTCCGAAATTTCAATGGCTATCCAGGCCTACCCGGTACCGACGGAGAATTTTGTGACAGTGAAGGCATACAGCAAGCAGCGAGCGATTATTCGGCTTGAATTGATCGATATGAATGGCCGCATACTAGGTAAAATTGCCAGTAAGGCACCGGAAATTGCTATACAGGAAGAATTTGATATGCGCAACCTCGTTCCAGGCGTTTATCTCATCCGCGCAAGCAATGATAAGGACTCTGTAACGCAGAAAGTATTGCGATAACCCAGGGCATTTCAATTACCGATCTGCCCGCCCTTTGGTTCAACGCCCAACGACGTGATCTTGTCCTGAAACAAGCGGCTTTTCAATAGCATTTCCTTGATCATTGATGCATGCGAGAAGGTAATCATGTGGCCCGCATTGTAAAGAAAAATGTATTGAGCACGTTTGCTCTTGATGTGTTTTTTGGCAAAATCGATATTCGTCGGATCGGCGATCCAGTCGTTGCCTCCCTGTATGACGGTAGTCGGGATATTGATTTTTTCCCAGACCGGCAGTAGTTTACGCAGTTCCGCGGCGTGGCTGTATTTTTCAGCAGTTGCAACATTGAATGCTTTTGGCAGGAACAACTGTACAAAGCTCATTCTGCCCCATTTCGAAAACCAGAAAAACCGCTCAGTTTCCGGGTCGATCACCGGCGATACCATAATGAGTTCCTTAACTTGCTCCGGTGCCATAGAAGCCAGCTTAGCCGCGATTGGCGCGCCGTACGAGCGCCCGAGCACGATCACTTTCTGATCGCTCTTGTTGAGTGAGAAAACGGGGAGAAGCGCATTAGCTTGTGTTTCGATCGAGGTTACGTAACGCCTCTTTTTGAGCCTCGATTTCCCATAGCCCACCCTGTCAACCGACACAATATGGAAATGCTTTTGCAGATCCTCATCGTCCATCAAATTCATATATCCCCACAGCGAACCTGGCGCACCATGGATAAGAAGTAGCATAGGAAGCGTGTCGGGCCCAATGCTTGCCACGGAAAGCGAAAGTGTGTCGTTACTGATGAAAACTTCCCTCGGTTTGACCCTTTTATCCGCATAATGCCGCCGCACATCCTTCGCTGAAATAATGTACCGGGAAAAACAGGAACTCAGCGAAGCGGACACAAAAAGCAGCAGGATAACCGAACGAAGCAATTTAAAACTTAACATACGCCATGAAAAATCTACCTTATTTTCTAAATTCACAGGATATTCCAATATACGATTTTGTCCGTATAAGATGTGGCAAATTCCGCCCTCTTTAAAAAGAAAGTATATTTACCAAAATCTTTGAGTGCATTTCGTTGTTGCACGTTCAAAAGCAATACCAGCGATAGTTTGACGGTAGTTCAACCCCTATTTTTAATGACAGCCACCCAGCAATCACTTTTTTTTGAGCGTCTTAACGCGCAAAATGAAAAATATAGGTACAAGTTGCCATCCAGGCAGGATGCAGGGAAATTTATCCAGAACCTGATCAATTTTCTCTTCCCGATCAGCAAGGATTGCCCTAGCTGCCCGGCCAAGGACTTGGCGATGAAATATGCCGATTTGCGCAATGACCTGGATTGCATGCTGCAACCACTCCTGCCTCAGCTGGAACGCGACAAAGAGGAAATTCTGGATGAAGTTTTTGCTCAGATTCCCGGCATCTACGAGGCACTTTTAGCAGATGCCAAATCCATTACCGATAATGATCCCGCATCTGTAAGTATCGAGGAGGTAATTTCGGTGTATCCCGGCTTTATGGCCATTGCAACTTACCGTTTTGCAAATTCTTTTGCCAAAGCAGGCATTCCTTTGCTGCCGCGCATGCTTACAGAATTTGCGCACAGCCAGACTGGCATCGACATTCACCCGAATGCGACCATCGGCCACTCATTCTTTATCGACCATGGCACTGGCGTGGTGATCGGCGAAACGACCTATATCGGCAATAATGTGAAGTTGTACCAGGGGGTGACATTGGGCGCAACGCACGTCTCGAAATCGCTTGCTTCGCACAAGCGGCACCCGACGATTGAAGATAATGTAGTGGTTTATGCCAATGCTACGATCCTTGGCGGAGAAACTGTAATCGGGCACGATTCCATCATCGGCGGGAATGCCTGGTTAACGAAAAGCGTACCTCCATATTCGCTGGTTTATCACCAGAGCAAAATAGAGATACGCCAACACTCAGCTCCCTCAGTTACATAATGCTCCGGATGAATCTCCGGATACCTTCCATATACACAGGCTCGGCCTGTGGAAATGCGTAACGGGGCTGGGTGGTCATGGTAATGCTGATAAACCCGAAGGTTAGACACCACCATTCATAGTAAGTCTTGGTAACCAGGTCTCCCGATTTCGGGCGGAGTCCTGCGATCATTTCCCAAACCGGGTTATCCTTGATGCTCATGGCCTGCGAATACGCTTTCTTGGAATCGCAATAAGCCCCTTCCAGATTGAACATGACCTGAAAAACCTCCGGGTTCTCCACGGCAAAATGCCAGATCGTCTGCGCAACCTCCACCAGTTGTTTTTGCGGGTTGCTGAAATGACCCTTTATTTTTACAAACTCCGTTTGCAAATAATCGAAACCCTCCAGACGAATGGCTTCCAGGAGTTTGTCCTTGCTTTCAAAATATTCATAGAGAATAGGCGGGCTGTACTCAATCACATCAGCAATCTTGCGAATCGAAACAGCCGTCCACCCGTCCTCGCGGGCAATGTCCTTGGCTGTTTTCACGATGTCTGAGCGTACCTGTATTCTAAGCCGCTCTCTTCGCTCTACTATTCCCATGCTTAAAAGTGTCTTTTAGGATTGATTCAGAATGATATGTTCTCAAATATAATGATATACCCTGTACACTTCAAGACCACTCAAGACGTCGCAACGAAAAAAGCATCAGAAAATTTCTCTAGCTTTTCTACAAAGCCCGTCCATTAAATCTGACAGGGGATTCAGAAATTTAATGCTGATAAAATTTTTTTAAGCCAGCGGAAAGGTTATATTTCTGAACGACGCACCAGTCCGTTGCGCTCGACTTTCTCCACCAGCCGGTAGTTTGCATCCTGCGCCCGCACCTTCCCCCGCGACTCGTCTGTAATGCGTAAATTGTTCTGGTACAAGTCCAGCCTCACCGATTTTTGATTGTCGTTGACATAGTTTCTCAGTACTGTCCGCATCTGACCTTTGAGTGTTTCGTCGAGTACCGGAAAACAGATATCAATCCTTCGGTGCAGGTTACGGTGGGTCCAGTCGCAAGATGTGAGGTAAATCTCATCATTGCCCCGGTTGCCAAAATGGAATATCCGCGTATTTTCAATGTAACGGTCCACATGCCTGTTCACGATCACATTATCGCTGATTGATGGCAACCCGGAAATCAGCCCGCAGCTCTCGCTGATAATCACCTGAACCGGCACGCCCGCCTGCCCCGCCTGGTACAGCTTATCGATGAGGATATGGTCCTGCAGCTGATTGATTTTAATTGTAATAAACGATTTCAATCCTGCATTGCAGTTGGCTATTTCCCGGTCTATCAAGTCCAGCAATCGCTTTTGGAGATTGAACTGTGTGACAAATAGCGTATTGAAAGGTAGATACTTGTATTTTTTGGGTTCATCTTGCGTCGACAGGTAGCCAAAAAGCAGTTCAAGTTCGTTGGTAAGTTCCCGATGAGAAGTTAGCAATGCGTGGTCCACGATTTCTCGACTGGTAAGCCGGTAAAAACCACCCGTTCCGAGAAACGCATATCGCTCCCATCCCTTCTGCACCTTCCGCTTTACCAACGCCATCTTAGCATGTACCTTCAAACCCGGCACGCTCAAAAGTATCTTTACCCCTGCATCCCGCATTTTCTTCGACCACCGCAAATTCTCCTGAATATCCAGCTTGTCATTCAGTTCCACGTAGGTCGTAACACGCTTTCCGTTTTTGGAAGCACTAATCAGTGAATTGAGTATAAACGAATTATGGCTGATTTTATACAATGAAACATGAATCTCCCGTACATGCGGGTCCACAGCCGCCTCATTAAAGAATCTTACAATGGGTTCGTAGGATTGGTAAGGCAAATGCAGCATTTGATCCGCCTGCTGGATTGTCTCGAACACGGATTTTGTTTCCTCAAACTCCGGGTTCTGAACCGGTCGTTGATAAGGGTAGTCAAGCCGCCTGGATAAAATGGGAAATTTGGTAAGGTCCTGCAAGCACAAATAATCGCCGCGCTCATGGAAGTCCTGCATCGGTATGGCCACTTTGCCCACCAGATATTCACGGATGTAAAGCGGCATTCCCGATTCATAGAAATATTGGGAAGGCTGTACAAAATTCCGTTTTTCGAGCTGTTTGAGAATACGCTGGGCCACTTGCATCGGATATTCATCCTCGATCGCTAACTCCGTTTCCCGTTCGACACGCAATGCGTAACTTTCCAGGATGTTATAACCCGGGAAAAGTAATGGAAGGTTTTCACGTATCACATCCTCCATAAAGGCTACGTGCCGTTTCCCCTCCGATTCCGTCAATTCCAGAAAACGCCCATGTGGTTCCGCCGGAATGTTGACGGACGCGTACCAATCTTCATCGGCCTCCTGCTTATGCTGCATCCGCACGATCAGGTACAACTGCTTGGATTCAAACGCAGGCGTTTTGAGCGTCCGGCGGCTGTCCAGAAATACAGGTTGGAGATAACGGAAAAGATTATCAATAAAAAAACGCCTCGCAAAGGCTGCGTGCTCGGGGATGAATGCCTCGCGGTAATAGAGATGGACACCCTGATCCAGCAGCGCCGGAAGAATGCTTGTGGTCAGAATGTCATTGAATTCACGAAGCTGGTTTTCGACCGTTTCGTACACATGTTCGAGCAGCGATTCAGGAAAAATATTCAGTTTGGAACGGATGTCATTGCTCACCTCTCCCATAGCCAGCAGACTAGGGATCCTTACCCGGTAGAACTCCTTTGTCTGATATGCATAGATTCCCAGGAATCGCAATCGCTCCCTTACCGGTACCGTTTCGTCGTTTGCTTCCAGCAACAACCTGTAATTATTCGAAAGCCAGCTAAGATTGGTATCAAAGTAGGGGTAGGCAACGTCGATCATTGAGTGTGGTGTAGTAAGAGATCCAAAATTTGCTACAATATAAATACATTTGGTGGGTAAGGATATAACTTTGTAGGACAAAAATCATCGTTGTCGAATAAGTTTACAATGCGATATCTTCATTCAAAATCATCAATAAAATAATATGCGTTATCAATTATTAGGCCGCTCGGGCTTACGGGTATCCGAAGTTTGTCTCGGTGGCATGACGTTCGGTAAAGAATGGGGATGGGGGGCGGATAAGCACGAAAGTTTCAAGATATTCGAGGCTTTTGCCAATGCCGGCGGCAACTTTATCGATACCGCGAACCGGTATACCGAGGGCACTTCGGAGAAATATGTAGGCGAATTCGTCGAAACCGACCGCGACCATTTCGTGCTGGCCACCAAGTTTACGCTCAAAGACAGGAACGACGATCTCAACTTTGCCGGTAACCACCGCAAAAACATGATGCGTTCGGTAACATCCAGCCTGAAACGCCTCAATACCGAATACATCGATCTGCTGTGGGTGCATATGTGGGACAACACAACGCCCGCCGAAGAGGTAATGCGAGGCCTGGATGACCTCGTTACGCGCGGCCTGGTGCATTACATCGGCATCTCGGACACGCCTGCGTGGATCGTCTCACAAGCTAACACCATCGCCGACTTCCGTGGGTGGAATGCATTTGCCGCCATTCAATTTGAATATTCCCTCCTCCAACGCACACCCGAGCGGGATTTGCTGCCCATGGCCAAAGCGCTCGACCTGGCCGTCACTCCGTGGGGCGCCATCGGCGGCGGCGCGTTGACGGGCAAATATTTGAGAGGCGAATCAGGACGCGTACCCGACCATAGCACCCGCAGAAACGAGCACAGCGCCACCATTGCGCAGGCAGTGGTGGAGGTGGCTGCGGAGCTGGGCGTCACACCCGCACAAGTGGCCATTAACTGGACGCGTCACCGCAATCAGGTCATGATCCCGATCATCGGTGCTTCCAAAGAAAGTCAGTTGAAGGATTCGCTGGGCTGCCTCGACTTCCGTCTCACGGAATCCGCGCTGCAAAAGCTGGATGAGGTCAGTAAAATAGAACTCGGCTTTCCGCACGAATTCCTAAAATCCGACGGCGTAAAAGAAGAGGCGTTCGGCGGGCTTTATGAGAGTTTGGACAATCACCGCGAATAGCGGGTTATAAGCTCGGCGGTCAGCGGTCAGCCGTCGGTGGTCAACTTAGACCGCAGACGACTGACTGCAGACCGCCGAGCTCATATTTCCAGGGTTGCCTATTTCCCCCAACTGTCCGGTGCTACCCGCCAGGCTGCTAGGCTTTCGACTTGTTCGCTATTTACGTAGTTATGTTCCAATGCGAGCTGGATCAATGCATTGTAGTTACTGATCGTGTCGAGCTGTACGTTCTTTGCGGCGAAATTATTGGCTGCTACTTCGAATCCGTAGGTGAATATCGCTACCATTCCGGCTACTTCGATGCCTGCTTCGCGGAGGGCGTCCACTACTTTCAGCGAGCTTCCGCCGGTCGAGATTAGGTCTTCTACGATCACAACTGACTGCCCTTTTTCAAGTCTGCCTTCTATCTGATTGCCCATTCCATGCTTTTTAGGCTCGGGACGTACATACGCGAAGGGCAGCTCCAGCAAGTCAGCCACCAGTGCACCTTGTGCAATACCACCGGTTGCTACGCCTACTATGGCGTGCGCATTCGGATATTTGGTACGGATCAGCTCAGCCAGGGCTTTTTTGATGAATGTACGGGTGTCGGGATACGACAATGCCACGCGGTTGTCACAATAAATGGGCGATAACCAGCCGGAGCTCCATTGGAACGGCTTTTCAGGACTGAGCTTGATGGCCTGTGCTTCGAGCAGCAACTCGGCGATTCGTTTGGTAATATCCAGATCGTTCGGCATTGGTTAATCTTCAGATTCTTCGTTTTTATTATAATTGGTTACTAAAAGCTTGTCTATCCGGCTACGGTCCATATCGATCACCTCGAACTCAAACTGTCGCCAGGTAAATTTCTCGCCGGTTTGGGGGATATTTTCAAGAATGTGCAAAACGAAACCACCGAGGGTATTGAAGCCCACCAGCTCCCGTCGCTCGCTCTCCTGTATATTGATATTGAAATACTGAATGAAATCGTCGAAAGGCAATTGTGCATCGATGAGGTAGCTGCCATCCTCGCGTTTCACGATCTCTGATGCTTCCTCGATATCTTCGGAAATATCTCCTACCAATGCATCCATAATGTCGTGCATGGTCACCACACCCAACGTACCGCCGTATTCATCGACGATTATGCCAAAATACACGCGCTGCTCCTTGAATTTTTCGAGCGCCTGGTAAGCGCGGTTACTTTCCGGAAGATAAACCGGATCACGCATAATGGCAGTCAAATGCGCCATTTGCACTTCGAGATCGGTCGCAATGAGGTCTTTCACATACACAAGCCCGACTACATCGTCGACATTGCCACGGCAGATAGGATAAATGGAATGTCTCGAATCCAGGATCTTCGCTTTATTCTCCTCTTCGGTGTCTTCGAGGTCGAGCCACACGATCTCCTGCCGGTTGGTCATCAGCGAAGTTACCTTACGATCGCCGAGCTGGAACACATTATGTACAATTTCCTGTTCAATCTCTTCGAAAACACCACCCGAAGTCCCTTCCTGGATCAGACTTTTGATCTCCTCCTCAGTGACAGCATTTTCGGATTGCTTTATATTTAAGACCCTGATAATTAAATCACTTGAAAACCCTAACAACGCGATAAAAGGTGCCGTAGCCCTCGATAACACGTTCATTGGCGTGGCCATCACCTTCGAAATCGCCTCCGGATTCGACATCCCTATCCGTTTCGGAACGAGCTCACCGAGCACGAGCGAGAGGTATGTGATGAAAACCAGCACCGTACCTACGGCCAGCGAGTGGGCATAAGGCATTAAGGAAGGAACGCGGGAAATATTTTGCTCAAAATCGGCAGTAATATTGTCGCCACTGTACATACCGGTCAGCAAACCGATGAGCGTAATACCTATTTGAACGGTGGAAAGAAATTTAGTAGGTGAGTTGGCGAGGTTCAACGCGGCTTTGGCGCTCGAATCGCCATTCTTGGCTGCCGCTTCCAGACGGGATTTCCGGGAGGAAACCAGTGCTATCTCCGACATCGAAAAAAGGCCATTGAGCAGCACCAGAAATAGAATTATCAGGAGTTCCAAGAACTGTTGGGTTGTTACAACCACAAATTTATCAATAATAATCTCTGCCTAAACTAAACTCTTTACTTAATTTTGCTAACCATTCACGTACCCACTGCAAAATGACCATTTTTTTCGACGACCGTCCTGTCAGAATTGTACGGACCAATCAGTTGTCTGCCGCCGAAACTTCGCGTTTTGAACACATTGTAGATTTGCGGCTGGAAAAGCTGCAGAGAAGCATGCTCACAGGCCATGTCCTATTCCTGAATTCTACAACGACAAGCGCCATTCAGGTGATCCAGATGCTCGAAAAGGAATTTCCGACAGAAATGCTCTCGATTACAATGGCTACCCGCGAAAAAACGGAGATTGAGGACAGGATTAAGGCTCAGTATAAAGTAATTAAGGCTGCCGGCGGAGTGGTAGTAAAGGATGGCAAATGGCTCTTCATGTACCGTCGCAAAATGTGGGATTTACCCAAAGGAAAACTCGACAAAGGCGAAAATTCCAAAACCGCCGCCACGCGCGAAATTGAAGAAGAAACCGGTGTCAAAGCGCTCATCCGCGATAAAATATGCACGACGTGGCATACCTATACGCTCAACAACAGCCGCATTCTCAAACGTACTAAATGGTATCTTTTCGATTGCCTGGATGATTCTAAAATGATGCCGCAGGCTGAGGAACAGATCGAAAAGTTGGATTGGTATGAGCCGACGGAAGTAAAGCCGCTGCTGATCAAATCATACAGCTCTATCCGATACGTTATCGACAGCCTGAAAAGGGCCTATAATCTGAAAGAGTCCTGAAAAAATCAGTCTAAATATCCTGTTCGGCCTTTTTGAGTTCGGAAAGGGAATAAGGAAGAAAATTATCCACGGCCTGTCCATAACGGTGTAGGTCGCGGATAATGCTCGAACTGATCGGTGCAAGGCTCGGTGAGGTGATCAGGAACACTGTTTCGATCTCTTCATACAAATATCTGTTTACCTGCGAGATACCATTCTCATACTCGAAATCGGTCGTATTGCGGAGCCCTCTCAGCAAGAATCTTGCATCCAATTCCCTGGCGGTGTGAGCCGTCAGATCGTCGTAAGTGATCACTTTTACATTAGGATAGTCGACAAACGTCTTTTCAATCATTTCCTTCATCACATCGAGTGGGAAATAACGCTTTTTGGTCGCATTATTACCGATACCGATCACAACCTGATCAAACAACCGCAATCCGCGCAGGACGATATCTTCGTGACCCCTGGTAAAAGGATCGAACGATCCCGGAAATAATGCGACACGGTTCATAGAAGGCAGTATTAGGACGAAATGAGATAAGTATTGAATAAACCGAAATATCGGTGCCCGGGCACTTCCGCGCATTGCGGGCTGTATTTCAATGTCGTTGGCCGGGTGCCCATATGTAAATTGGGAAAAAATCGCGATAATTCGTGATAGGCATCCGCAGAAGGCAAAATTTCGCCGTAACAAAGCACTTTAATCTCCTCCGGCAGGATATTGAGCTGATTCAATGTGAACAGGATAATATAGGCAAGCTCTTGTGTCTGGCTATATTTAAAACGGTTGCAAAGCACCAATTGCTGGCTTTCGCTTACCACCAGCGTGAAATGGTCTTTTTCGAAATAGAGCGACATCATCCGCATTTCCTGATGCTCCACGTGATTCACCAGCGATCCGATCGCCAGGGCGCTCGTGAGGTGATAAAAAGTGACGGTCGATGCGCTGAAATGGTTGACGACCCAATCGTACCAAAGCTCCTGAATGCTAAAAACATTCTGCGCATGTACGAGCGGCAAATCATGCCATAGCACTTTTTCATGCTTCGAAACAGGGCTCCCCAATGCGAAGGACAGATATTCGTAAGCGGATTCAGCGGTGAAGAGCAGATTAGGCACCAATGTAAATGCATGTGAGTTCACTGTCACACGCACGTTCTTCCAGTTGTTTGACGACCACGATAAATGCCCGCTGAAAATCCGTTTCAACCGTTCGAAAATTTCTGCCGGCGTGAGTGCATTCTCGAAGAAGTAATCTTCCAGCCAGATGCATTCCATATTTTCATCCCTCACAATACAGAAACGGATACGCCGTTCATCGAGCTCGATACAAAGCGTACAGAGCGGGATACTGGCCGCATCGAATGAATTGTCTCCTACCAGCAGCGTCGGAATAACTTCTATTAACTGGTTTTCAGAATTTGTCACGTCTTTGGGGTCGTGTTGGTTTAATGGTCATACCGGCCTTTAATCACCGGTAATATATTTGTTCAATTTAAAAATCCCTGCCAGCGAGCCTGCCATGTTCAGAATCCGGTGGCGTTGCGCCGGTTCAAATGCCTGGATTTCGTCCCAGGTCATAAATTGGACGCCACGGATAATCTGCCTGTCGCCCGCCAGCTCAGGATCGAGCCCGGAAGCCGCTTCACCTATAAAGGATTTGATCTCAAAAAACAACTCCACAGCATGTAACGGTGGGGCGATATGCTCATTTATAAACAGCAGCCCTCCTACTTCCACTTTCAGGCCTGTTTCTTCGCGAAACTCGCGGGCTAGTGCAGACTCCGCCGTTTCTCCGAATCGGACACCACCGCCCGGAGGTGACCAAAATATACGGTCAGGCCCATAAAGCGCGTGGTTAACCAGCAGAAGCTCATCATCATGCACGCAAATCCCACACACACGTATGCGCACGGAACCGCCGTATAAAGCGCCTATATCTGGGTTTAAAGTCTGCAAAACCTGTTTTTTGAACCGGCAAATATAACTATCCGGCCAGAATAGGCAAGACATAATTCTTCCCTACCGCCTGAGGCATCACTGCTACGGGTGGATGAACGAGATCTTTACAAAAATGAATTGGACCAATCAGGAATAGGGACTTCCGGAAATATAGCTTTCGAGCGTGTTGATGTGCTCTTTCTGCTCATGAATGATTGCCGATACGATATCATTGATCGAGATGATGCCGATGAGCCTGCCGTCACGATTCACGGGCAAATGCCGGATGTGCTTGTCCGACATGATCTGCATACACGCCTCTATTTTTTCGTCCGTTTCAACGGTGATCACCTTGCTGGTCATTACGTCGCGGATAAGCGTATCTTTCGAAGCACGTCCCTGCAATATCCCTTTCCGCGCATAGTCGCGTTCAGAAAAGATACCGATCAATTCGCCATCTTCAAGAACCAAAACTGCCCCAATGTTCTTCTCGGCCATGAGTTCCAGGGCCTCAAACACTGTGTTGTCCTGCGTAACCGACCAAATCGCATTGACAGGCTTGTTGCCCATTACATGTTGTACCAGCATAGATGTTTAGGTTTTGGGGATTTCGAGATAAAAGGGAATCCAATATAGGCATTTGACCTGTTAAAATCCAATATCTTCTGAGTATATTTTTGTAAAAGAATGCGGTTTTGATATTCAAAATCCTTGCGTTAGATTCGTTCCCATGGATACCGACAAACTTTTGCCTTCCCAATTACTGCGCAGAAAATTCCCCTTCAAACCCACCGACGGACAACTTCGCTTCTTCGACCAGACCAACGACTTCCTGATTGAAGAAAAGGGGCTGGAACGTTACCGGGATTGTTTTTTGCTCAAAGGTTATGCGGGAACGGGAAAAACGACGATCATCAGTACACTTATTAAGGTGCTTAAAGACTTTGGATATAAGTCAGTGCTGCTGGCACCTACGGGTCGTGCGGCAAAGGTCATGTCAGGGTATTCCGAAAAGATCGCACTCACCATCCATAAGAAGATTTACAAGCAAACGGCCGACGCATTCTCGGGCACATTGAGCTTTCAGCGACAAAAAAATTACCACGATAACACGCTGTTCATCGTCGACGAAGCGTCGATGATCACCGACGAAGCCGATTTTGGCAGCCGCAGCCTGCTCGCGGACCTTATTGAATTCGTATTTGAAAACCCGGGAAACAAATTAATGCTTGTGGGTGATACCGCGCAGCTCCCTCCTGTCGGCAAGGACCTCAGCCCCGCACTAGACCGCGATTATCTGGAGAGGACGTTCTATATGTCTGTTTTTCAGGAAGAATTAAAAGAGGTAATGCGGCAGGACGAGCAGTCGGGCATTCTCTTCAATGCAACCCAGCTCCGCAACCAAGTCGGCGCGGAAGCAGCGGAAATTCACATTACTACCCGCTCCTACCGCGACGTTTTCAAAATGACAGGCGAAAAGCTGGAAGAAGGGCTTCGCTATGCCTATGACAAATACGGCCCGGAAAACTCCATTATCCTGACACGCTCGAACAAATCGGCCGTCCAATACAATGAATACATCCGGCGCGTCATCAATTTTTCCGAGGACGAGCTCGATGCCGGTGACAGGCTTATGGTGGTAAGGAACAATTATAACATTCTGGACGAGGACTCCCCTGCCGGCTTCATTGCCAACGGTGATTTTGTGGAACTTTTGAAAATCCGCAGAACAGAGGAAATGCACGGCTTCCGCTTTGCCGATGTGACATTACGACTGACGGACTATGAAAAGCAGCCAGAGTTCGATGCCAAAATATTCCTAGACACATTGCATTCTCCGTCGGCCTCCATGTCATCTGAAGACAACAAAAAACTTTACGAGAGCGTACAGCAGGATTATTTTTATATCAAATCCAAAAAAGACCGCGTGGAAGCATTACGGAAGGATCCATTTCTGAATGCATTGCAAGTCAAATTCGCCTATGCCTTAACCTGCCACAAAGCGCAGGGCGGCCAATGGAGCGCCGTATTTATCGACCAGGGGTATTTACCTGAGGAGCAAATCAATACGGAGTTCGTCAGGTGGCTTTACACCGCCATTACCCGCGCAACGGATGAAGTTTTCCTGATGAATTTTCACCAGCAGTTTTTCAAATGAAAAGCGTCAGGCTGGCACCGAAGCACGCTGAAGGCGATCGTTAATGGCTAGGCCTAGTCCGCCTGCCGGAACGAGCTCGGCTTTGATTTCGGTGACAGGCAATGCATCCAGCTCTCGCAGGTATGCAAAAAGATTATGCGCAGCCTCTTTCAAGTCACGGTGTGGACTCAGCAGGCGCTGATATTTCCGGTCGGCACCTTCGAGATAGCGATCGAACATCAAGTAGCCGGTATCGGCTTCGCCCATTGTAATTGCCTCCCTTCTATATAAATGCAACGGCTTTCGCGGCGCGTAATGGCTTTTTAGCATTCCCGGTGCCTTAGGATCCGACGTGGAATGCGGCATCAGCACCACCGGCCCTATCAGCGATTCGATCTCGTTGATGTCCAATCCCCCAAGGCGATACACGACCGTTTCATCGTTTTCAAAACCCACAATGGTAGATTCAATACCCACTTCGCACTCGCCGCCGTCGAGAATGTAAGGAATGCGATCGCCTAGCTGCTGATCGACGTGTTCAGGTTTGGTTGGGCTAATGTACCCGAATGGGTTCGCGCTCGGTGCGGCAAGCGGAAAACTCAGCTGGCTCAGCAGGTCGAGCGTCAGCGGATGGTTAGGGATCCGTACGGCAACCGTATCGAGCCCTGAGGTAACCAGATCCGGCACAATATCCTTTTTAAGCAGCAGCATGGTCAGTGGTCCCGGCCAGAACTTCTCGGCAAGTATGCGTGCTTTTTCAGGAATATCGGACACATAAATAGCCACTTTTTCAAGGGAATCCGTATGAATGATCAGCGGATCGAACGCAGGCCTGTTCTTGGCTTCGAAAATAGAAAGTACTGCCTTTTCGTTCAATGCATTACCTGCCAGCCCATATACGGTTTCGGTAGGAATGGCTACTAATTCGCCTTTTATCAGAAATTCTTTTGCGACAAGGAGGTCGCTGCCGGTTACTGCCAAAATATTATTCTGTTTTGAAAAACACAAAAATACGGCAGAGCGGAACAATTCCGAATATTCGCATTTAGATTGTTTTTAAATAAACCTGAATACATAAAAGTTGGCAGGCTGTTACCTGATCCCTGTTTATATTTATTGGTTAAATAGTACTATCTAAACAACCCTTTACTATGTTTCAAATCAAAGAACAACCTACCGTTTTCGACGTCGCCATCATCGGCTCGGGCGCGGGAGGCGGAATGGCAGCTTATCAACTTGCCAAAGCGGGTGCCAAGGTGGCTCTTTTGGAAGCAGGTGGATATTTCGACCCTGCTGATCCTAAATACATTACCCAGCTGAAATGGCCTTACGAATCGCCCCGTCGCGGAGCCGGTAACCACCGCCCGTTCGGTGACTTCGATGCTGCATGGGGTGGCTGGGAAATCGAGGGAGAACCCTATACACACAAGAACGGAACGCAATTCGACTGGTTCAGGTCACGCATGCTGGGCGGCCGTACCAACCACTGGGGCCGTATTTCCTTGCGTTTCGGGCCAAAAGATTACAAAAGAAAAAGCATCGACGGCCTCGGCGACGACTGGCCGATCAGCTACGAGGATGTAAAACCCTATTATGATCAGGTTGATAAATTAATCGGAGTTTTTGGGACGATTGAAGGTCTTGACAATGAGCCGGACGGTATATTTCTTCCTCCTCCAAAGCCACGTTTGCACGAACTTTTCCTCAAACAGGCCGGTAAAAAAGCAAACATTCCGGTAATTCCATCACGTCTGTCGATCCTTACCAAGCCTATTAACGACCAGCGCGGGGTTTGTTTCTACTGCAGTCAATGCTCGCGCGCCTGCCAGGCCTATGCCGACTTCTCGTCGTCGTCGGTACTGTGTATTCCTGCGATCAAAACCGGTAACGTAACCTTGATTAACCATGCGATGTGCCGCGAGGTACTTACCGATCCTACAACAGGACTTGCCACTGGCGTTTCCTACATCGACCGGGAGAAACTGACCGAGCACACCGTGAAAGCCAAAGTGGTGGTACTTGCTGCCAGCGCCGCGGAGTCCGCTCGTTTGTTATTAAACTCAAAATCACCACGTCACCCAAATGGCCTGGCCAATTCAAGCGGTGTTGTAGGCCGTTACCTGCATGATTCAACCGGTGCTTCCCGTGGCGCCTTCATGCCGCACTTAATGGACCGTAAGCGTTATAACGAAGACGGCGTTGGCGGTATGCACGTATACACCCCGTGGTGGCTGGACAACAAAAAACTCGATTTCCCACGCGGTTACCACATCGAATACGGCGGCGGTATGGGCATGCCGGCTTATGGATTCGGTTCAGGAATCGAAAACCTGAATGGTAAATATCCTACCAAAGACGGTGTCACAAAAGCAGCAGGCGGTTACGGCGCTTCGCTGAAAGAAGATTACCGTCGTTTCTATGGTGCCAATATCGGAATGGCTGGTCGCGGTGAGGCCGTCCCTGACTATAACAACTACTGCGAGATCGATCCTAATGTGGTTGATAAATTCGGTATTCCCGTATTGCGCTTCCATTACAAATGGTCTGATTACGAGATCAAACAGGCGAAACACATGCATGAGACTTTCGAAGAAATGATCCATGCATTGGGTGGTGTTCCAAACGGTACCAAACCGGGTGCAGACACCAACTATGGCCTTGCCGCTCCCGGGCGGATCATCCACGAAGTTGGAACCGTACGCATGGGTGACGATCCGAAAACTTCCGCTTTGAACAAATACTCACAGGCTCATGATGCCAAAAACGTGTTCGTAGTAGATGGTGGCTCCTTCGTGTCACAGGCCGACAAGAACCCGACCTGGACTATCCTGGCCCTGTCGATGCGTGCGTCGGAGTACATTGTCAATCAGGTTAAACAGAAAAATATCTAACATTTGAACCCTGTTCAAATCATAAGCATATGAAACGCAGAGATTCATTAAAGGCACTGACGCTCAGTTCGCTCGGCATCGCCGCATTGAACCCGCAGGTAGCCCTTGCCGAGCAGCGGGAGCTCGAAATGCAAAACCCGCCTGAAACCCCGCTCAAAATTCCAGGAGGAAGAACGAAGGAGGAAGCTATCCGTGATGCCAAAATAGCGAAAGAAAAATTTCTCACGGCACCGGAATTGGCAACTATCAAAGTTCTGGCAGACATTATCATTCCGGCCGACGATAAATCCGGCAGTGCCTCACAAGCAGGCGTCGTTGAATTTATCGACTTTATTGTCAAGGACATGCCGCAACACCAGACGCCATTGCGCGGTGGTTTGAGATGGCTGGAAAGAGAATCGCTTAACCGTTTTGGAAAAGGGTTTGTATTGGCTACCAAAGCGCAGCAAATCCAGATCGTGGATGACATCGCTTATCCTGAAAAAGCCAAGCCCATTCACAGCCAAGGCGTTGCATTCTTCAATTTAATGCGTAACCTGACAGCCTCCGGTTTCTACACTTCCAAAATCGGCATCGCCGATCTCGATTACAAAGGCAATACGCCTAATGTTTGGGAAGGTGTTCCGGCCGATGTTTTGAAACAATACGGTTTGAGCTACGACTAAGATCTGAGTTAACGCAAAGCAACTATCGGTTTGCAATGAATTATCAAAGTTATTTGTGGTTATAAGAAATGATCGATTGCGCCGCTGTGATGTCAGCGGCGCAATCTGTATTTAGCGGGCTACTCATCTCTTAAAAGCTATGAAAAAACTTCTGCTTCTACTTTTCGAATGCATTTCATTCCATTAGAAAAATGCCCAGACCTGCGCAGCGCCCGATTTTAACAGCCAGCAGCAACCCAATGATTTCAAAACACAAAATCCGATAGATATTCGCACCTTTGCACTCGATTCACTTATTTTACTCAATTCGACATAAAATCCGCATTCGGTTACATGCAAATATCCGGCAATATAAAAGACTCATATTCGAGTCAATATGATGAAAAGTCCGTAAAGTGGCGCAACACAGGTGCTCGCTACAAGGCGCTTAACATCGTTGAGCTCTCTAAATCGATCCAGTTCCGCAATGTCCTGGAAGTGGGTGCGGGCGAAGGAAGTATCCTGAACTGGCTGTCCCAATGTAATTTTTGCGAAGACATGAATTGTATTGAAATTTCTGAAAGCGGGATCGAGCTGATCAAGTCGAAAAATATCAAGAATCTGAATGATGTTCTCCTGTTCGACGGATATCAGATCCCTTACCCCGACGATCATTTTGATCTGGTCATTTGCTCACACGTATTAGAGCATGTCGAGTACGAAAGGATATTGTTAAGGGAGATCAAACGCGTGTCGAAATACCAGATTTTTGAAGTGCCGATTGATTTTTCATTTTATGTTGACAGAAAATTGACACATTTCCTTTCGTACGGACATATCAATATCTACACACCGTCGCTGTTCAGGTTTTTGCTGAAATCGGAAAACTTTGAAGTGAAAAAGGATATCAATTATTTATATGATGAGGAGGTGTTAAAGCTGACTTTCGGAAAGAAAAATTCGGCTTACTACATCACGAAAATTAAGCACGCAATACTGGGGATGGTACCGTATTTGCGCGGTATCAAACCGAGTTCTTATGCGGTACTAACCGAGAAAACGAATAAGCAACTTTCCATTTTCTAAGTGTAGGTTTTACGGGATTCCATCCACATTCTAAAAGAACGGCCCCGTCTCAATCTGAAACGGGGCCGTTCTTTTAACGGTATAGTCACTCTTAATACAACTTTTGACGCTGCTGTTTCACGGTCTCGTCGGTCAGGAACTCGTCGTAGCTCATGAGCTTGTCGAGGATCCCTTTCGGCCCGATTTCAATAATGCGGTTCGCAACGGTCTCTACAAACTGGTGATCGTGAGAATAGAATAGCAGGCAGCCTGTGAAATCGATCAGCCCGTTGTTCAATGCCGTAATCGATTCGAGATCAAGGTGGTTGGTCGGATCATCAAGCACCAGTGCATTCGCGCCCGATAGCATTGTACGCGAGAGCATACAACGTACTTTTTCACCTCCGGAGAGAACTTTGGCTTTTTTCAACGACTCTTCGCCGGAGAACAACATACGCCCCAGGAAACCTCGGATAAAGCTCTCGTCTTTTTCTTCGGAATATTGGCGCAGCCAGTCAACCAGGTTGAGGTCCACATCAAAAAACTGGCCTGGATCTTTCGGAAAGTAAGATTTGGTAATCGTAACACCCCAGGTATAGTTTCCCTTATCGGCTTTTTGTACTTCGCTGATAATGTCAAAAAATGAACTGATTGCCAATACATTACGACTCACAAAAGCAACTTTATCACCTTTGTTGATTGTAAAACTTAGGTTTTCAAACAGTTTCGTGCCGTCTTCCGCTGTTTTCGACAGACCTTCTACGCGCAAAAGCTGGTCCCCCACCTCGCGCTCCGATTTGAATGCGATGTAGGGATATTTGCGGGACGATGGCTTGATATCATCCACCGTCAATTTTTCAAGGAGTTTGGCGCGCGAAGTGGCCTGCTTGGATTTGGAAGCATTCGCGCTAAAACGGCGGATGAATTCTTCCAATTCTTTTCGCTTGTCTTCGGATTTCTTATTAGCATCCTGGCGTTGCTTCAATGCCAGCTGGCTCGACTGGTACCAGAACGAATAATTACCCGAGAACATCTGAACCTTGCTGAAATCGATGTCGACCACGTGCGTACATACTTCGTCGAGGAAGTGACGGTCGTGGGAAACTACGATTACCGTATTTTTAAAATCGGCAAGGAAGTTTTCCAACCAGAGCACCGTTTCCACGTCAAGGTTGTTGGTAGGTTCATCGAGGAGCAGCACGTCGGGGTTACCGAATAGTGCCTGCGCCAAAAGTACGCGTACTTTATCGTTCCCGTTGAGATCGCTCATCAGCGTGTGATGCAAATCCTCACCCAGCCCAAGTCCGCTGAGTAGCTGAGCGGCTTCGGTTTCAGCTTCCCAGCCATTCAGATCGGCAAACTCCGCTTCAAGTTCGGCAGCTTTTTCGCCGTCAGCGTCTGTAAATTCTTCTTTCTCATAAATCGCCTCACGCTCCTTCATTATTTTGTAAAGGCGCTCGTGGCCGAGGATCACCGTATCCATGACGGAATAGGCATCAAACTCGAACTGGTCCTGTTTCAGGAACGTCATCCGCTCGCCCGGGTTCATGCTTACATTGCCCGTCTGCGGTTCGATCTCACCTGAAAGAATTTTCAAAAATGTGGATTTCCCGGCTCCGTTAGCGCCGATTACGCCATAGCAGTTACCTGGGACAAACTTTATATTTACTTCATCGAACAATACCCTTTTACCGTATCGCAGCGATACGTTCTGAACCGTAATCATCTGTAAATTGATTATTTATGAATGAGACCGCAAAATTACAAAAATCGGCCTGATTTAGCATCCTTGCGCCAACTAAATGCAAACAAAACAGGCCGGTAGGAAGCCGGCCTGCGTATTAAAAACAGTGGTGTTTATCGATCAGGGGATCACACGCAAAGTATGTGCACCTTTGGCCACGCTCACTTTTGCGCCCTGCTTTTTCAGTGAAGGTGTATCGCCTTTGGTAACCGACCAGAACTCTACGCCTCCATTACCGCTGCCGTATTCGAGGTATTCAAAAACGGAAACCGCCAGATTGGAGCCGTCTTTATCGAAAGCTACGCTTTGCGGGTAAATACCATCGAAGGGATAATCGGCCACCTTGGTCAACGCACCGGTGGCTGCTACTTTATAGAGTGCTAGCGAAGCACCTGTTCCTGCACCTGCTTCCGCCCAGGGTGAGCCGCTTTTACCTGCATTCGCAGTTACGAGCAATGTACCATCAGGGCTTAATGCGAATGAGCCGGTATTAAGGCCTACTGGTGCCTGACCTGCCACCTTATGCTCAACGGCTCCATCCATAGAGAAATCCACCACAAAAACCTCACCTTCTCCCGCGCCTTTGCCCTGTGCACCTTTGGCATCCAGGACCAGGTAATGCTTCCCGTCGGCTGTGAATCGTCCAAAAGACGGATCGACGCCTACTTTCACCGGCTTTCCTACCATCTCCACATTTTTCAGCTTTCCGGCTTCGCGGATCACTTTATACAAGCCTACTTCATTGGAATTATCGAGTGTAAATGCAATGAAATCACCTGACGGGTGCCATGAAATATCGATAATTCGGCTGGTTGTATCCAGTGCCGCAGGCAGGTTCAGGAAACGTGCCGGCTTTCCGTCCGGGCCTGCTTCAATAAATACCAGTTCCTTGCCGGTATCGCCGGTGGATAGGATAAGCTCGTTTTTATTGACGTCGATAGACGTTGGTCTTTTACCCACCGGGAAACCGAACTTCGCTTTCGGTGTCGCAAGGTTGCTGATATCAACAACGAATAGCTTTTCGCCTGCCGGAAATTCTTTTGATAGATCCTTATATTCACCTACCCCATCCTCCGGTCTGATCCGGTTTTCGAGAACAAATGCCAGGCTGCCCGTGGGCGACACGGCCAAAGTTTTGGAAAATCCGAGCGCCGAGTTGGAAACCAGAGCGCTTCCGAGCCCCTTACTACCTCTTTCTACCGGAAATTTAATCGTGGTAAGTTGATCTTTAGATGTGTTGTCTCTTAATAGCTTTCCATCAACCAACGCGGATGCCGATAAGTCGGCGTCAGAAACTACAACCAAGCCACGGGCATTAAAACTGATGGGCGATTGGGCCATCGCAGGGATGCTTCCCAACGCGGCCAAACCAGCAAAAAATGCAACTTTTTTCATAGAAAAGAATTTAAGTTTTAGGTGGTTTAAACAATTTGAGTTTACATCAAAAGGAACCTTGCATGGCAGTAAACGCGTGCAAGGTTCCTTTCAGAATTCGCAATATACAATAAAAAGAAAAACCCCGGCAAGCATTTGCCGGGGTTTCAAGGTCACAGGTAGAAAAAATTACGCTGCAACAGCCAGTCCATTAACGAATTTCGCCAATTTGGACTTCTGGTTGGAAGCTTTTTTCTTGTGAATGATATTTTTCTTTGCCAAACGATCCAACATTGAAGATACAGTTTTGTAAACATCAACAGCTACTGCCTTGTCAGTCGTTTCACGCAATTTCTTAATGTATGAACGTGTAGTTTTGTGCTGGTAACGATTACGCAAACGCTTAGTTTCGTTAGCGCGGATTCTTTTTAAAGCTGATTTATGATTTGCCATTGGTAATGAATATTTTTCTATTTCTCATTTCAGTCTGCAAAAATAGAGATTGCTTCTCAAAGCGCCAAATTTCCTTTCAAAATATATTTGCTGTTAATAAACTTATTTAGGCATTCGCTGTACATCCGACGCCAGATACTCTTCGATCCGCGATTCCAGTTCATTGTACGGGATATTACTATGCAGTTCCCCTTCGACCGCCAGCGATATCTTGCCGGTCTGCTCCGAAATAACGATCACAATCGCATCCGTCGCCTCGCTCATTCCCATGGCTGCACGGTGGCGGAAACCCAGCGATGAAGGCACATCCACACCATCTGCAACCGGTAATACGCAACGCGCCGCTTTCAGAACGCCGTCCACAATGACCACCGCGCCGTCGTGCAGCTCGCTGTATTGGTTGAACAATGATACCAGAAGCGGCTTCGATACGCGGGCATCGAGCATCTCGCCGGTTTCGACATATTTGCCCAAATCATCCCGTTTGTTGAGCACGATCAAAGCTCCTGTAAAATTAGCCGCGATCGTCTTGCTGGCGTCGATGACCTCTCTCAGGTTCTTCACCTTGAAATCCATCATCGAGTTGCCCATAAACTTTTTAAGAAAACTATTATTGGTATAGATGGTCGATTTGCCGATAATGAGCAGAAAGCGCCGGATCTCCTGCTGGAAGATCACGATTAATGCCACGGCACCGACACCCATAAAATATTGCAGGATGGCTGTCAGCAACCCCAAACCGAGCCCTTTAACTACCAGATAAAAGACGTAAACAAATAAATACCCTAAAAAAACCCTGCTTGCAATACTTCCCCGAACAAGGGTATATACCTGATAAAGAAGAACGGACACTAAAAAAACATCCAGGATATCAGCCCAATTGATGTTCAGAAAACCCACACGCATAAGAAAGGTGATATTTTTGAGCGACTAAATTACTATTTTAATTTGGATAGTTACCGGCCGCCATCCAGAGTTTTACCGCTTCTACGGCCGGTTTTACATCATGCACACGCAAGATCGAAGCGCCGCGTTCCAGGGCCAGGGTATTGAGCACTGTTGTGCCGTTTAAAGCTTCCTCGGGCGAAATATCCAACGTTTTATGGATCGTCGTCTTTCTTGAAATACCCACAAGCACCGGATAACCGAGTAACTTGAACTGCGCCAGCTCACGCATCAATTCGAAATTCTGCACGATGGTTTTTGCAAAACCAAAACCGGGATCGATGATCAGGTCCGCCACGCCTTTACTTTGGAGCACCATCACTTTTCCCCTCAAATCGCGAAGGATGTCAGGCACCAGCCGTTCATAAGTCGTAAGCTGGTTCATGGTCCGGGGCGTTCCGCGCATGTGCATTAATATGTATGGAACACGCAACCGGGCGACCGTGTCAAACATTGCGTCGTCGAGTGTCCCGCCGGCCACATCGTTGACGATATGTCCGCCCTTGCAGATGCCCCGTTCTGCCACTTCGGCCCGAAAGGTATCAACAGAAATGATGAGCTCGGGAAAATATTTAGCTAATGGCTCCACCGCCGACTCTATCCTGTCGCCTTCCTCCTCAGCACTCACCTCTTGTGCTCCCGGGCGCGTAGAATACCCGCCGATATCGATCATAACCGCCCCTTCCGACAGCATTTGGCCTGCCTTTTCGATGATCTGATCCACCGAAGAGACCCGGCTGCCGGAGTAAAACGAGTCTGGTGTAATATTGAGAATACCCATTACCACAGGGGTCGACAGATCGAGCAACCGGCCCCTGACATTGAGCGTTTTTTTACTAACTTGCAACATAAATTCTTTTCAAAAACAGGCAATGGAATGAATATCAAAGCATTCTCTTCCTACCGTCTGAAAGTCTCTAACTCATTTGAAACAGTGAAATCCACAGAATCGGAATATCAGGAAATCATTCAGTATTGCCAAGATCTTTTCACAAAAAAAAACAAGGACTACGGTACTTCCTGGCGCATCCTTCGGCTTCCGTCGATTACCGATCAGATCTTCATCAAAGCCCAACGTATCCGTACCATCCAGGACAAAGGCGTGCAAAAAGTAAATGAGGATGTATCTTCCGAGTTCATCGGGATTATCAACTATTGCGTCATGGCGCTGATCCAGATCGAGGCTGTCGAAGGCAGGCTGTCGATCGACGATTCTGCGTTAACAATTCTTTACAATAATCAGGTGAACGAAGTGAAGGAATTGTTGTTTAATAAAAACCATGACTATGGCGAGGCGTGGCGCGATATGCGTGTGAGCTCCATGACCGACATCATTCTCATGAAACTGCTAAGGATCAAGCAAATTGAAGACAATCAGGGACTTACACTTGTTTCAGAGGGTGTAAAAGCCGGATACCAAGATATTATCAACTATTCGGTGTTCTGCCTGATCAAATCGAATGCCTTACAGACCAACTAGAAAAACACCCCAAACCGTCGCGTCAATCCCCTGTTTGCAATGAAAATCTTTGCCCAGATCTCACGAGTTGTAGTAGGACTACTCTTCATTTTCTCCGGAATCATTAAACTGAACGACCCTATCGGGACGCAGTACAAACTGGAAGAATACTTCGAGGTTTTCGCGACTGACCTTCCCGCGTTGCATGATTTCTTTATGGCACTCGTGCCGCTGGCGCTTTATTTTTCGGTATTTCTTTGCACGGCCGAGGTCGTGCTCGGGGTCGCATTGTTGGTGGCCTATAAACCCAAAACCATTTCCTGGCTTTTGCTGGTGATCATTGTCTTTTTTACATTCCTTACATTCTATTCTGCTTATTTCAATAGGGTAACCGACTGCGGCTGTTTCGGTGCGGCGATCAAGCTTACGCCCTGGACCTCGTTTGGCAAAGATATTTTCTTGCTGATATTAATACTGGTGATCGTATATTACCGAAAGCGGTTCAAATCCTACCCTACCGGCATTATCGTGGTTATTTCAACGCTCATATCGCTGGGGATAGCCGTTTATTCGCTGCGTCACCTCCCCATCATGGATTTGCTGCCCTACCGGGTCGGCGCGAGCATTCCGGCGCAGATGAAACCTTTGGAGCCGTTGCGGTATCAGTATATTTTTGACAAAGACGGAAAAACGGTGAAATATGAGCAGTACCCAAGCGATACCATGCTCAAATTCAAAGAAATGGTTATCCTGAATGAAGATGCAAAACCCAAAATCACTGACTACAAGGTTTGGAATGATGCCGGGGATTTTACAGAGGGCACATTTCAGGGTAAAAAGCTTTTTCTGATTATTAAAAGTCTGACGGACATTAACACCGCCGCATTGCCTGACATTAACAAACTGATCAATGCGGTTAAGAGCCAGGGTGTCGAACCGATTATCCTGACTTCTGGCAACTCCGCAGATATCGAGAATTTCCTTTTGCAACACCAACTGACCGCCCCTTACTATTATGTAGATGCGACGGTATTAAAGACCATATCGAGATCGAACCCCGGTCTGTGGCTTTTGAAAGACGGCATTGTAAAAGGCAAGTGGCATTATAACGACACTCCGACAGCGCAAGAAGTGGTGGCGCTCGCCAAATAATGTGATCCGATTTTGAAGATTTGATGAAAAATATTATCCTCGTCGGAATGATGTCTTCCGGCAAAACGACGCTGGGCAAAAAGCTTGCTCGCGCTCTGAATTACCAGTTTGTTGACCTCGATAAGCTGATCGAAAAAGACCAGGGCATGGAAATTTCCGCAATTTTCGTACAACACGGAGAGGCTTATTTCCGGGAAGTTGAAAGCCGGATTTTAAAAGAAACAGCGCTCCAAAAAGGCATTGTACTTGCTTCCGGAGGCGGAACCCCCTGTTTCTTCGATAATATGGATATCATCAGGCATATGGGTATCAGCATTTTCCTGGACGTCCCGGCCGCAGACCTGGCCCGGCGGATCGAGAACCACGGAAAGGACGACCGCCCCATTCTTTCCGGTACCACCTCGCTCGTAGACACCCTGCAAAGCCGCATTACCGACCGACTTCCGTTCTACACACAAGCTGATTTGACGTTAAAGGGAGAGATAGACGTCAGACATTTACTTGAAGTGATCTCACCTTTGTTATAACACAAAAACCTGCGAATGGCAGGTTTTTGTGTTTATGATTTCCATTGCAATCAAAAGAAAACCCCCGCAGTGGCCATGACATTTATCGGCTTATTGGTGATTTCAGCCGACGCATAGTTGGCAGGATTATTCAGGTAATACGGCGTATATGCCGATTTGTAACTGGTGAATGTCCCTGTAAGATCGAGAAAAAAGCGGCTTGTCCGAACACCTGCGCCGGCAGAAAGCGACAACTTGCTGCGATCGACGCCATCTGTGCGGTTCAAATAAGGATCGGAGATATAGGCACCGCCGACTCTTGCACGAAAAATATTGGCTCTGATTTCACCGCCCAACCGAAAGTTGACCGTATTCCTGAATGTGTCAGTGACTTCGGCCTTCGTATCGTCCTTAAAAGCCTGGTTATCGGCACTGGTAAGATAGCTGGTTCTGGCACGCATTCCGCTGTAACCTACATATTCCACCGTCGCTGTTACAAAACCTCTGTTCTGAAAAAGCACCGTTGCCCCCAAGTTGCCACGCAAGGGGCCGATCAAGCTGTATTCAAAGTCATTGGGAGCAATACGCAGCGATGTATATGGCGGCGTGACAAGGTTGCCATCCGGACCGGTTACTTTCCCGTCGACATATCCAGCCGCCACACTCTGGCTAAATGTTTCTTTAATGGCACTAAAGGTAGGACTAATGACCGTTCCACCGATTTGGAACATTTGATTCAATTTGTAGATGGCACCGAGCGAGAAATTGAATCCAGTCCCACGGACGGTAAAATCTTCAAACTGATCGATGTAGGTCAGCTCAGGACTATCTATATAGTCATCACTGAAAGTGGAAGAATAATCATACCTGATCCTGCTAAAACCGGCATTACCACCGAGGTAAAACTTGTCGTTCAAATTACCGGCATAGGCGAATGTCCATTGCGAGACGGCACCTTTGGAAGTATATGTTCCCGTTTGATCTACAACGCTGTTTGCATCGATGGCCCGGTAGGGCGGCCCATCTTCTGTCGTAGGGTTGATCAGGTACATTTGATAATAGGCCACTGGCAATGAGGCGGCAATAGGGCCTCCCGCCGCTCCGCTGTCGAAACCGTCTTCAAGTTCCTTTACGGTATAACGAGGATTTGCATTGTTAACATTCTCCAGCACATTATCAATGTAAGCGCTGTTGTTGTTACGCCCTCCGTACGTGTAACCGTTTTGAAACGATTGCTGACGGGAAAATGAAACACCAAAAGCAGACCGTTTCCATTTCCGCTGAAAGCCTGGCTGACTGGCAAATACTACGGAAGCTTGCGGGATGTTGAGCAGGCTATTGCTTTCCTTGGTGGAATTGCCAAGATAATTGGTTTTAGTACCCGCAATCGTCACGGCGGGACTGAGTGTAAACTCCGAGCGGGTATAAAAACCCAAACCTGCGGGGTTACCATGAATAGAGCTGGCGTCACCGCCTATGGAAGCGTGGTTTCCTCCCAGCGCCTGAAAACGTGCAGAGCCGGTCTGGTTGATTTCGGAATACCGCAGCGCATCGGTAGCATATTGCGCAAATGCCGCTGATGAAGTGAGTAGCGAGAAAAGGAGCGCAATTCCGGAGTAAGGTTTCGACATGGCAGTTAAGACTTATTTCAATACAATTTAAACGAAAACCCTGCAAAATTATGACATCTTGCAGGGTTCGACATGACTATCTCTTTTTCAGGACAATCGTGAATTATCTTGGACCTCTTGAAGAACGGCTTGAACTTCCACCGCCTCCGCCGCTGGACGGAGCGCTGTAACTTCTCGAAGGAGCGCTGTATGACGGTGTGCTAGGTGCACTGTAAGTACGCTGTGGTGCGCTATAAGATTCACTTCTTGGTGTTGAATAGCTTCTGGTTGGCGCGCTGTAATCAGACTGGCTTCTCGAAGGAACGCTGTATGAAGGCGATCCGGATGAACCTCTCGATGAGCGAGGCGATGAATAAGATGCGCCGTTGCTATTACCATTTTCAGATGAGTAGCTACCCGAACTTGAAGAGCGCGGACGTGAATAGTAGGTATTTCCGCCATCCACTACGCCCCGCGAGCCGTATGATTCTCCATTGGTTCTTCCACCTGCCGAAGTTGCATTACCACGCCCCGAACCTCTGGTTGATCTTGGTGAAGAATAAGTATCACCTGAAATCACCCGATTTCCGTCACGGCTTCCTCTTGTGCTGCCCGCCGACCGATCACGGGACGAGTTTACAAAATTGGAATTATAACGCTCGTTGTTTCGGGTCCTGCTGGCATCCACCACACGTGGGCCGTAAGTCCTCGAAATACCTCTTTCAGGGTTATTGATTACGATCACCGGACGGCTATAAGCCCATGGCGAATATCCGTATCCGTAACCGCCGAAACCATCATAGTAGCCACCATAACCACCGTAGCCACCGCCCCATCCGTACATGCTGTTATAACCCCATGGGCTGTAACCGAATGGATCATATCCGTAACCCAGCATGCTGCCATAGCCCCATGGTGAATAACCCAACATTGATCCGTAACCAAATCCAAAAGAAGGACGCATTCTGAAACCGCCGTAACCAAAGTTGAGCGACAGGCCAGCGTAGCTTCCGGGCCAGAAAGAACCCAAACCTCCGTAATATGGATTGTTCAGGCTGGCAGAATTATAACCATCGACAAAGCCGGCGTTGTAGCCTACATCAGTCGATACCTGACGTTTTACACTTCTGGACGAAACGTAGTTTTCGTCGTAATAATCGGCTGTGCCGTTTTCCGGATAATTGCCTGTATAAGCGTAATCCGGGTTATCGAGGCGGGATACTTCCTGATCTGCACCGCGGTCAGCCAGTACGAGGCCCCCGCCAGAGCTTCCTCCGTAGAGATCATCGTTTCCGTCACCTGAGCGTGATGCATATTGATTTGAAGTACATCCCCAAGCTCCCAACAGCACCAGCAAAGACAAATATTTTGCTTTATTGAACATACTCATGGCTTTTAAGGATTAAAAGTTTGTTGCTAATATAGGTAAAAAATGTATACCCGATATGAAGTAAACGACCGTAACTATACATTAATTCCAAAGTTAACATAAAAAACTATCTTTGCAACTCCCTTGAAAAACAGGTCTGAATTACCGTAATACTCCATTTCAATTCCAAAATAATACAAAGTAATGAGTAAAGCCTTGCCGACACGAAGTGAAAACTACTCCGAATGGTATAATGAATTAGTGAAACGCGCCGACCTGGCCGAAAACTCGGCGGTGAGAGGCTGTATGGTGATCAAGCCCTACGGGTATTCGATCTGGGAAAAAATGCAACGTGCACTCGATGACATGTTCAAGGAAACAGGCCATACCAATGCCTACTTCCCGCTTTTCATACCGAAATCGTATCTGAGCAAGGAGGCCTCACACGTGGAAGGTTTTGCCAAGGAATGTGCGGTAGTGACGCATTACCGCCTCAAAAATGATCCCGACGGCAAAGGTGTGATCGTGGACCCGGATGCTAAACTGGAAGAGGAGCTGATCGTTCGTCCTACATCGGAAACCGTGATTTGGAGCACATATAAGAACTGGATCCAGTCGTATCGCGACTTGCCTTTACTCATTAACCAATGGGCTAATGTCGTACGTTGGGAAATGCGTACACGCTTGTTTCTTCGCACCACGGAGTTTCTATGGCAGGAAGGCCACACCGCACACGCCACCGCCCAGGAGGCAATTGCAGAAACAAAGCAAATGCTGGAAGTGTACGCCCAATTTGCCGAGGAATGGATGGCCGTGCCTGTGATTAAAGGCTATAAGACAGCTAATGAGCGTTTTGCCGGGGCCGAAGACACCTATTGTATCGAAGCAATGATGCAGGACGGGAAGGCGCTTCAGGCAGGAACCTCCCATTTCCTGGGCCAGAACTTCGCGAATGCTTTCGATGTGAAGTTTCAGGATAAGGAAGGCAAGTTGGACTACGTCTGGGGAACCTCCTGGGGCGTCAGTACACGTTTGATGGGCGCGCTGATCATGGCACATTCCGATGACGCCGGTCTGGTACTACCTCCGAAGTTGGCGCCGATCCAGGTCGTGATCGTGCCCATTTACCGCAGTGAAGAGCAGCTTGAGCAGATCTCCGAAAAAGTGGCAGAAATCACGAAAAGTCTTAAAAAGCTGGGCATTAGTGTAAAATATGACAGCAGCGATAACACCAAACCAGGTTTCAAATTTGCAGAATATGAGCTGAAAGGCGTTCCTGTAAGACTTGCAATGGGTGGCCGCGATTTGGAAAATGGAACTGTGGAAGTTGCTCGTCGCGATACGAGGACCAAGGAAACTGTTTCGACGGATGGCATTGCTGAATACATTCAGAATCTTTTGGAAGACATTCAGCAATCGATCTACAATAAAGCGTTAACACTCCGCGACGAGAATACTTACAAGGTGGATTCATTCGAAGAGTTCAACAACATTCTGGACACCAAAGGCGGGTTTATCCTTGCGCATTGGGATGGTACTTCCGAAACCGAAGAGAAGATCAAGGAAGAAACCAAGGCAACGATCCGCTGCATCCCTCTGAACCAGGAGGCGGAAGAGGGCGTTTGCATTTACTCGGGCAAACCATCCAAAGGCCGTGTCGTTTTTGCGCGGGCATATTAATTTTTATTTCCATACATTCCCGAATAGCTTCGGGAATGCTTTTTCCAACCATCTAAATACAGAACTATGAGTCAAGCAAAGGCTGGTGACAAAGTGCAGGTACATTACAAGGGAACCCTCCCGGACGGACAACTTTTTGATTCCTCCGAGGGACGTGAGCCTTTGAGCTTCACTTTGGGCAGCGGACAGGTAATCAAAGGATTTGATGATGGCGTGACCGGCATGGTGATCGGTGACAAAAAAACCATCAATATCCCGAATGCAGAGGCATACGGCCCGGTGAATGAAGAAATGATCATTCAATTTGAGCGTGAGCAAATCCCTGCCGACATTCCTTTGGAAGTAGGCGGCACATTGAATATGCATCAGGACGGCGGCCAGGTAATCCCGGTTGTTGTGAGAGAGATTACCGACGCTTACGTGGTATTGGACGCAAACCATCCGTTGGCAGGTCAGGACCTTATATTTGAACTGGAACTGATAGGCATTAACTAATATTCCATAAGTTCTTATGAGCGGCTGGCGACCAGGACTCCTGATGCCAGCCGTTTTTTATTCGGTCCATTTAAGGCTGAAACTTTCGGGTTTGCCTTTTGATATTTTAAGTAAAATCTGCCGTGCCGCAAGATCCTGCAACATCCTTTCCGCTCTTTTTTCGGAAATGTTGATGATCTTCGAAAACACCTTAGCCGTTACCGAATCGGTTTCTTTAAGGTGGGTGATCAATGTTTTGACATGACGCGTCCCTAGTAACTTCTCTGTTTCGGCATCGGCACCATTATAAAGTAATAACCTCGGGATAGGCATGCTTTTGTCCTTGACGCGGATGTAAATGATCCGTTCGCCTTTTTCGTTCAATGCATGGTGCGGCTTGTCTTCGCTTTCACCGACGGTAACCCACAAAATCAGTTTACCATCCAGGTTTTCCGACTTGATCTGAACCGTAAGCTCCGGTTCGATAAGCTTCACCAATGCCTTTTCGAGCTTTTGAAGCTCCCTCAGTTCCGATTGCACGCCCAGAATGCCACTGTTGTCGGCCACGCCTATGAGCAGGTTCCCGCCCGACGTATTGGCAAAAGAAACAATCGTTTTGGCGATTTTGAATGGGCTGTCCACTGTCCTTTTGAATTCGATAGTAAGCCCCTCCCCTTCCTTAATTAATTGAATGATACTTTTATTCATGCATTTAAATCAACCCATATTTCTTACCGGGCATCGACCGCACCATTCCTTGAAATTCCAGGTTCAGCAACAGCGTCGCCAGCCGGTTCAAGTGAATACCCGATTGCCAGGCCAACTCGTCAATTTGCATCGCGCCCCGCTGTTTCAGCAGTGAGAGCACCTGCCCTTCATCCTGCGTAAAACCTTCGAAGGACATCGGTAATGGCTCAGTGTCGATGCTCTGGCCAATCTCCGGTGCTCCTGCTGCCCAGCCCATGGCATCGGCCATGTCAGCTACCGACGTGAAGATCGCCGCCTTGTTGTCACGGATCAGAAAGTTACAACCCTCCGATTGGGAATCTGTAATGGCTCCCGGCACGGCGAAAACTTCACGGTGATAGTTCTGGGCAAATTCCACGGTAATCAAACTCCCGCCGGTGCGTCCCGACTCCACCACAATGGTAACATCGCTAAGGCCGGCAATAATTCGGTTTCTCGCCGGAAATCTCATAAAATCGGGCTTAGTGCCCCACGCATTTTCGGTGACGATCCCGCCGTTGTCCTGCATTTCGAGGGCGGTGCGCTGATGTACAGCTGGATAGATCACATCGAGCCCGCTGGCCATAACTCCCAGTGTGGCGAGGTTGTTGCGTAAGCAATGCCTGTGGGCAGTGATATCCACACCATAAGCCAGCCCGCTCACTACGAGCGGCTGGTAAGGCACCAGCTCACGGATAATTTGTTCGGTAACCGCCTTCCCATATTCGCTGATTTTCCGAGTGCCAACAATGCCTACGGTTCGCGGCCAGTTGAAATCGGTATTGCCTTGGGCATATAATGCAACGGGCGCATCATAAAGCGGGCGAAGCCGGGCGGGATAGTCCTGATCAGTGAAGAAAAGTAGCTTAGAATCCGTCTTCCGACAGTTGACAAGTTCTTTTTCAGCAAGTTCCAGCGTATTTTTCCCTAAAATTGCCTTCACGATCTTATCTCCGATGCCAGGGATCTTGATTAGTTTTTTATAGTCCGCCTGAAAGACCTTAGTAGCGCTGCCACAATAGCTGACGAGCTGCCGGATGGTTACCGCCCCTATGCCGGGCGTATGCATGAGGGCGAGAATGCAGATTTTCTCCGCTTCGGAAATGGGTTGCATGATATAGTGTGCTGGTTGAGTTGAAAATTATCTATAAACGCTGGCATGCATTTCGCATATACGTTGACAGAACTTTTCAAAAATAAACAATTATCTAAGAACCATATATGGAAAACCTCGAAACCGAAGTGACCGAAACTGAGCAGCATTATGAGGGCATGGGCGCAACGTGCCATCCGGAAGGAGTTTACTACCGCGTTTGGGCCCCGCATGCAGAAAGTGTTTCGGTAATAGGAAGTTTCAATGACTGGGACACCTCGGCCAACCCGTTACAACCGGAAGAAAACGGTGTGTGGGGAGCGCTGGTCGAAAATTCAAAAGAAGGGGATGAATACAAATTTTTCCTCAAAACACCGGCAGGCGATTTGCACCGCAATGATCCCTATGCCCTTAAGGTGACCAATTCTGCGGGGAATTGCATCGTTTACAACCACGAGTCGTTCGACTGGCAGGAAGTGACATTTCAACTGCCCGGCTGGCATGAGGTGGTGATTTATGAAATGCATGTGGGCACATTCAATGTCAAGAATAACGACGAAGTCGGCACTTTTTACACGGCGATCGAGCGTATTCCCTATTTGAAAGAAATGGGTTTCAACGCGGTGGAGCTGATGCCCTGCTCGGAGTTTCCTGGTTCACGATCATGGGGTTACAACCCCGCCAATCCATTTGCCATTGAGTCCGATTACGGCGGACCCGATGGCCTGAAAGCATTTGTAAAGGCTGCGCACGAGGCCGGTATTGCAGTAATTCTGGATGTCGTTTACAATCACTTTGGCCCGTCCGATCTGGATCTCTGGCAATTTGACGGCTGGCAGGAAAATGATGGCGGTGGCATTTATTTCTATAATGACTGGCGTTCGGAAACCCCCTGGGGCAACACCCGTCCTGATTTTGGCCGTGGTGAAGTGCGGCAGTATATCCACGACAATGCGATGATGTGGCTCAAAGACTACCGCATCGACGGCCTGCGAATGGACATGGTACCGTACATTCGTAATGTCAAAGCCGACGGAAATCCCGGAAATGACATTGCCGAAGGGGCGACTCTGATTCAATGGATCAATAAGGATATCCGCGACAACTGCCCAAACTGTATTACTATCGCTGAAGATATGCACTCGCTGGACTTCATTACAGGTTCAGTGGAAGACGGCGGCCTCGGTTATGGCTCCCAATGGGATGCCAAGTTTGTGCATTCTGTGCGCGATGCGATCATTACTGCCAATGATCAGGACCGGGACATGGATCAGGTTGTGGCAGCCATCATAAATCGGTATAACAACGATTCCTTCCAACGCATCATTTACACCGAATCACACGACGAAGTCGCAAACGGCCAGGCGCGCGTGGCAGAGGAAATCGCGGATGGGGACGTCGATAACTGGTATTCCAAAAAAAGGGCAGCATTAGGCGTTGCATTGGTACTAACCTCGCCCGGTATCCCAATGATCTTCCAGGGCCAGCCGCTGCTGGAAGACAAATGGTTTTCTGACAGTGACCCGATAGATTGGTCACGACTGGAAAAATTCAGTGGTTTCGCGGAGCTACATCGTGATATGATTCATATCCGCAGAAACTGGTTTGGCGTAACAAAAGGTCTGCAAGGCCAAAATGTTGGTATCATCCGTCAGGATAACGAGAAAAAGGTCATTGTTATGCACCGCTGGGCCGAGGGTGGTCCCAAGGACAGTGTTGTAGTGGTATTCAACTTTTCGACCGAAACTTTTTCGGACTACAAAGTCGGATTCCCGCGTGCCGGCAAATGGTACCTCCGGCTCAATAGCGATAATGAAAACTACGATGCCGATTTTTCCAACCTGGGTGTTTTCGATATAGAAACGATAGAAGGCGAGGTGGATAACTGTCCACAGTTTGGCTCATTGCAGATTCCACCTTACTCGGCGCTTATATTTTCGCAGGAAGAGTAGTGAAATGGGAGAAAGGAGGAAAGGGACGATGGAGGATCATTCAGTAAGCAGGAAAGAGGCTAATGCCTCTTTCCTGCTTACTGAATGATCCTGAAAATGCGGTCCCAACGAATCTTTTTTAGGAAACTGATCGGGTTGGGGTCGATAGACATCCATACGAAAACTGCTTTGCCAACAATGTGATCCTTCGGAACAAAACCCCAGTATCTTGAATCCGCCGAATCATGGCGGTTATCACCCATCATGAAATAATAGTCTTGCTTAAAGGTGTAGCTGGTAATCGCTTTGCCATTGATCGTGACCTTATTATCTTTGATTACTACATTTTCATTCCCTTCATAATTTTGGATAATGTCGCTGTACAATGCGATGTTCGTTTCGTTCAGAGCCACCGTCACTCCTTCTTTTGGAATATTAATAGGACCGTAATTGTCTTTGTTCCAGTTCAGAAAATCGGCACGGGGAAAGAGGTAAGGCTCTTTCAGGCCTTTTTCCATAAAAACCGGTTGAACCTGCTTGACAAAATCATAATTTTTGAGCTTTTCTGCCAACGTCGCAGTAGTTTTCACCACGTATCCCGTCTGATCGTTCGCCGTAATGCTATCGCCGAACGTCTCGGTAAACTGCGAATAATCCGTGATACCATTTTTGTGAAAAACATTCTCTTCATTGACTGCCGTCGTGACCGAAACGAAATATTCATTTTGCATTCGTGGAGGCAGCGCTTGCGGCTGCCTGTTCACATACACCTGCCCGCTACGGATTTCCAGCTTGTCGCCCGGAATGCCTACACAGCGTTTGATGTAGTTGGAGCGTAAATCGGTGGGATGCGGATGCAGGTCCGGCAATACATTGCTATATTTCTGGTAAGTGTTGGGGTGTTCTACCGGGAGATAAAATACGACAATATCACCGTTACTTACCTCGGTAAAACCCGGCAACCGGTATTGAGGAAGCTGGATCCAATCGAGATATGATGGAATGCTGGTGCCCCAGATCGTCTGATGTGTAAGCGGAATTTGCAGGGGTGTAACAGGCGTGCTAGTGCCATAATGCAGGCGGCTCACAAAAAGGTAATCGCCCACGAGCAGACTGTTTTCCATCGAAGGCGTCGGTATAACAAACGCGCTGAAAAACAGCCAGCGGATAAGCGTCGCTGCCACCACAGCAAATAGCACCGAATCGAACCATTCACGGACGGCCGATTTCTTTTTAGGCGTACTCGCGGGCTTGATAATTGTTGTTTCTAGTGACATGGAGTGCTATTTTTTGACTGTCGGCCGCCGACGACCGACCGTCGATCGCATGACTGCATTTATAAAATGCAACCGGCGGTCAGCAGTCGGTCGTCGGTGGTCATTTCACCAGCAATATAATACGAATCCACATAAACTAACAATTATCATATAACATTAATTTATATATTATGGCAAAAATAAAGGGAGTAGCCGAAAAGCTCCTCCCTCCGCACTATATATGTTAAATAATCAATTGATCGTGCGGAATATGCGACTCCAACGGATCTTGTTAAAAAAGCTTGTCGGATTCGGATCGATGGACATCCATACAAACACCGCTTTACCAACAATGTGGTCCATCGGGACAAAACCCCAGTAACGCGAGTCCGCCGAATTGTGACGGTTATCCCCCATCATAAAGTAGTAATTCTGCTTAAATGTATAGCTGGTAATGGCTTTACCTGCAATTTTGACAGCCTTTTCCTCCACTACTACATCCTCATTGTCCTCGTAATTCTTGATAACGGGACCATAGGTTGCGATATTTTCGGGTGTCAGTTGCACGGTCATCCCTTCCTTTGGAACCGTTATCGGGCCATAATTGTCGCGGTTCCATTTGAAAAGCGATGAATTCGGATATAACATCGGCTCACTGATGTCCTTAGGCGATGTGACGAGTGTAATATTCTTTACAAAATCATATGTCTTGAGTTTCGCTGCGATTTCCGTGGTGGTGAACACCAGGTAACCCATTTGCTCATTGCCCCGGATTGTGTCGTTATCGCCTTCGGTGTAAGAGTTGAATTCTGAAACACCATTTTCCTTGAACACCTTTTCCTCATTCACTGCCGTAGTAGTGGCCACAAAATATTCATTTTCCATTCTTGCCGGGTTCTCCATTGCCTGTCCGTTGGCATAAACCTGCAAATCCCTCACCTCAACCTTGTCGCCTGGAACACCTACACAACGTTTGATATAATTGGTCTTCAGATCAACCGGATGCTGTAACTCCGGAGGATAGTTGAATACCACCACATCTCCCCTTTTTACTTCACTGAACCCAGGCAGGCGGTATTGCGGTAATTGGATCAAGCTGGTGTACGAAGGAATATTGGTTCCCCAGATCGTCTGGTGTGTCAGCGGCACCTGCAATGGTGTTTTGGGCGTTCGGGTACCATAGTGCAGCTTGCTCACAAAAAGGAAATCGCCCACAAGCAGGCTGTTTTCCATGGAGGGCGTTGGGATGGTAAATGCTTCAAAAAAAAGCCAGCGGATCAGTGTAGCGGCTACTACCGCAAACAAAATGGAGTCGAACCACTCCCGGATCGGTGACTTTTTCTTCTTGGATTCAACTGAACTGGAAGTCAACTCTTTATTAACAGCCATGCGATGATTGATAGTTAGAATACTTTAAACTTTGAGGAGGTCGTTCATTCCGAACACTCCGAATTTGCCGGGAAGCCATTCTGCGGCCACCACAGCGCCCAATGCAAAACCCTGACGGTTGTGGGCCGTGTGGGAAATTTCAATGGTATCTACTTCCGATTCATACCGTACGATGTGGGTTCCCGGCACTTCACCTCGGCGCTCTGCCAGGATTTGCAGATAACCCTCCTCGTTTTCGGGGGCAAGCTTCCAGCCATCGATATTTTCTGTTTCCTCCATGATGCCTTCCGCGAGCGTTATGGCAGTACCGCTGGGCGCGTCCAGTTTGTGTATATGGTGCACTTCGGTCATAGAAGTCTGGTATTCATGGCCGTTCATCAACCGCGCCAGCATACGGTTCAGGCGAAAGAACAGGTTGACGCCTATGCTATAATTGGAAGCGTAGAAAAATGAACCCGATTGCGACTTGCAAAGGGCCTCCACCTCGGTTTTGTGGTCCAGCCAGCCGGTGGTTCCACACACGATCGGCCAGCCTTTTTTTAAACAATAGGTGATGTTTTCAAAGGCAGATTCCGGCGAGCTGAACTCGATCGCTACGTCCACATCGCCTGCGGCGAGCGCTTCCATTTCCGCACGGTTCTGTAAATCAATTTTCCCCACGATCGCATGCCCCCGGTCAACGGCGATCTGCTCGATCGTCTTACCCATCTTACCGTACCCCAGTAATAGTATTCTCATTAATTAAATATTTGAAAATCAGTATTCTATTTGTATTATTTTAAATTAAACACCAATCTCACACCCGGTGTCGGGGTTGTCATAGACGGCTGGTTAAGTTTAGGACTGACATTTAAACTCAAATCCTCCGATAAGTCAAAAGTCTTTAAATGCGCCGCCACATTGGCTTCGATAATAGACAATGTGTAAATGAGGCCTGTTACAATAATCGCAAAACCACGGTTGCGGCGCCAGTAATTCTTTTGCCGGATAATCTGGCTTTCGGTTGCGTCAATCTCCTCGCTGCTGGTATTCAGCAAGTTTCGAACTTTAACCTTCACCTTCGCGTCGGCACTTGCCAGTTCCGGTTTTTTCTGCCCGTACTTCGGATCGTTTTTGTCCATGATATAAAAGGACTTGTATGCATCCAGAAAATCATGATACTTGATCGTATTCAGGTAATAGGTATAAAGTCCTCCTCCAAATGCCAGGTACACGATCGGCGCCTTCCAGTAATCCCGGTTATAAAGCTGTCCTGCGCCCGGTATCAATGCGAGCCTGGTAGCTGTTTTTGGCACCGGCATCCATTTCTTTTTAACGTTTTTTAACGAATCTGCCTGGGCAAGAACAGTGCTGTCCAACGCGACAGCCGGTAATTTTTCGGTTCTCAGACTATCTTTCTTCCCTTCCGTCTGTGCTATGATCCGTCCCGAGACCAGCAAAAATATTCCTATTAAAACCCAGTTTTTCAACGTCTATTTAAATTTCAGTGTTTCTAAAATCTTTTTCAGTTCGTCCTGAGAGCCAAATGGGATCTTAATTTCACCCTTGTGCTCCTCATTACTCTTAACAGATACCTTCGCCCCAAAGAAGGACGAAAGCTGGAACTGTAACGACTTTATTTCCTGATTAATTGTCGGCTGCTTTTTCGACTCGACCTGGGTATTGCTCATCATTCCGAGCTTTCGGACCTCGTCTTCGACCTTCCTCACCGACCATCCTTCTTCGATGGTCTGGTTAAAAATTTTGAGCTGGCTCTGGTCGCTGTTGATCGTGATCAGCGCACGGGCGTGGCCCATGCTGATCTTGTCATCGCGCAACGACGCCTGTATGACGGGAGGCAGTTTGAGCAACCGGATATAGTTATTGACGGTCGTTCTGTTCTTACCCACGCGCGCGCCCAGCTCTTCTTGTTTGAGGCTGCATTCGAGGATCAGCCGTTGATAGCTCAATGCAATCTCGATCGCATTGAGGTTTTCGCGTTGAATGTTTTCTATGAGCGCCATTTCCAGCATTTGCTGGTCGTTGGCCATACGGATGTAGGCAGGAATAGTGGTCATGCCCAGCGAGCGGGAAGCTTGCAAACGGCGCTCACCAGAAATTAACTGGTAAGTGTCCTCCGAAAGCTGGCGAACCGTAATAGGCTGGATGATGCCTTGCACACGAATAGAATCCGCGAGCTCATCGAGCGATTCCTGGTCGAACTTCGTCCGCGGCTGGTAGGGGTTCGCCTCGATCTGGCTCACCTCGATCTCATTCATCGAACCGATGACCTCCGTCGAAGAAAGACGCGTACTCGTCCTGGGTGTGTTGATTTTCTCAGAGTCTTGCAGAAGAGCACCCAATCCCCTTCCCAGTCCGGTCATTTTTTTCGTCTTGCTGCTATTATCCATCGCCTGTTCGTACTGTCGTTATCAGTTCACCCTGTCGGAAGAGAGCAAACCATTTTTTGTGAGAATTTCTCTTGCAAGGTTCAGGTAGCTGACAGCCCCCTTGCTGTCCGAATCCTGTGCCATGACAGGGATCCCGAAGCTAGGCGCCTCACTGATACGTACGTTACGAGGAATAATGGTATTAAAAACAAGAGATTCGAAGTGATTGGTAACCTCGGACACCACCTGGTTGGACAGACGCAGGCGGAGGTCATACATCGTGAGCAGAATGCCCTCGATGATAAGGTCGGTGTTCAGTCTCGACTGAATGATCGTAATGGTATTCAACAGTTTACCAAGACCTTCCAGTGCAAAGTATTCGCACTGAACAGGAATGATCACCGAGTCGGCGGCGGTAAGGCTGTTGATCGTGATAAGGCCCAATGAAGGGGAACAGTCGATGATGATAAAGTCGTAATCGTCGCGTACTTCCGCAATGGCTTCTTTCATCCGGTGTTCCCGGTTTTTAAGATTGATCATCTCGATCTCTGCGCCCACGAGGTCAATATGAGACGGTAGCAGGTGCAGGTTCGGAAAATCGGTTTGCAGGATAATTTCTGATGTTCTCGCCTGCTCCACCATGCATTCGTAAATGCTGTTTTCCATTTCCTGCGGATTAAATCCGAGGCCGGACGTTGAGTTAGCCTGAGGGTCAGCGTCGATGATCAGTGTGCTAAATTCAAGCGCAGCCAAACTGGCCGCCAGGTTAATAGCAGTGGTAGTTTTCCCTACTCCTCCCTTTTGGTTTGCAATTGCAATTACTTTGCCCATGTATTCATTTGAGTTACCAATGTCAAATTTCTGTTATTCGGGGCAATCTACCAAGAAATGTTCCACGGAGTTTTCAAGAAAACATTCAAGCTATTTATTTTCAATTACTTAAATCATATTATTATTTAATTAAAATAACTTGGACGAAAAATCAGCAAAATGTTTCACGCCCACACCTGCGTGCCTTCCGTACAATTTTTGCACATCTCTATCTCTGAGCGCGATCGGATCAGCGAAGCACGGAAGTCAGTGTACTTTTTACCCTTCCAGAGCTGGCGGAAGGTCGAAGTTTTCATATCGCCGAGCTTGTACTCGGCATCTTTGTCGAAACAGCAAGGCACCACGGCCCCATCCCAGGTAATCACGCACGAATGCCACATCTTCCAGCAGTGGTCTACAAACTTATTTTTAATGGAATACTTTCCATTCTCCTGCACCTGGTAGCGCGAGTACTTTTCAATGGTAGGAATAAGGTCCGAGCCTTCCTCGTAGTCGTAAATCTGGGCGGTTTTCAGACCCACTTCATCCACTCCCATTTCCTCCGCCAGCCTTTTTACATCCGCGATCTGATGCTCGTTCGGCTTCACGACCAGAAACTGGAATATCACATGTGGCGTTGCAGATTTCAGCTCGCGTTTCCATTTAATGATGTTGCGCGTACCTTCCAGCACTTTCTCGAGATTACCTCCCACGCGGTATTGCTGGTAAACGTCCTGCGTGGTACCGTCAATAGAAATGATCAAACGGTCGAGGCCCGATTCTACGGTTCTGCGCGCCTTCTCGTCGGTCAGGTAATGTGCATTGGTGGAAGTAGCGGTGTAGATACCTTTGTCGTGTGCGTATTTGACAAGCTCGAAAAATTTCGGATGTAAATAGGGCTCGCCCTGAAAGTAGAATATCAGGTATAATAAGGTATCGCCGAGTTCGTCAATGGTCCTCTTGTACAACTTTTCCTCCATCATACCCGTCGGGCGGGTGAATGATCGGAGGCCGCTGGGGCATTCGGGGCAGCGAAGGTTGCAGGAGGTGGTAGGTTCAAAAGAAATGGCAATCGGCATTCCCCAATGCACCGGGTTACCCGTCATTTTGGAATAAAAATAACTTCCCAATATCTGCATGGCATTCCAGGCGCGCTTCGGCGTCACTTTCGATATCAGGTTCAGGCCATCCTTAAAATTCTTGTTCATATGCTGGGCATTAAGCGATCAGCTCGCGCCTACCGGCCTGATGATCATTTAAATATCGTTGCTAATTACAATACAGCGATTCCGGTGGTGTACTTGATTTCGGAAATTACGAAATAACTGCTGATGTGTAACACGCTCGACAGGGCAGAAAGTTTATGCTGGTAAAACTGATTGTAGGCCTCCCCGTCCTCGACGATCACTTTCAGCATGTAATCGAAGTTGCCGGAAACAACCGAGCATTCCAGCACCTCGGGCATTTGCACAATAGCCTGGTTGAAGTCTTCGAAGCTCTCTTTGCGCTGCTTGTCCAAGGTGACATTACAATAAACGACCAGGCTCTTCCCGAGCTTCCGGCGGTTGAGCAGACACACATATTTATCGATAAAACCCTCTTTTTCAAGCTTGCGGATACGTTCATGCACCGGCGTGACCGACAAGTTGATCTTACTCGCGATTTCCTTGATCGTCATTTGCGCATTGTTTTGTAACAAGCCTAGGATTTTGCGATCGGTCAGGTCGGGTTGCATAAAGTATTTTTTCTGGCTGGTATAAGCTGTGAACGTTCCCGGAAGATTTTTTTCTTACCAACGAGCTCAAAAATAGTTTTCTTTTCTGTCTTTTTCGGCGCTTATAGTATGTTTTTCTGCCGGAAATTAATTTTGGTCATTAATCTAAACTGTATAACACTACTACCGATGATCATTGGTGTCCCCAAAGAAATCAAAAACAACGAAAACCGGGTAGCACTAACGCCCGCAGGAGTCACAGAGCTACGTAAGCACGGACACGCGGTGTACGTGCAAGCCGAAGCAGGCAAAGGCAGCGGCTTTTCCGACGAACAATACACACAGGCCGGCGCGGTCATTCTTACTACGATCGAAGAAGTTTACGGCATCGCCGAGATGATCATCAAGGTAAAAGAACCCATTGCAAGTGAATACCCACTAATTAAAGAAAACCAGCTCCTCTTCACTTATTTCCACTTCGCTTCCTCCGAGCCACTCACCCACGCCATGATCGAACGCAAGGCCGTTTGCCTCGCTTACGAAACGGTGGAAAAAACAGACAGAAGCTTGCCATTGCTTGTCCCAATGAGCGAAGTAGCAGGCCGGATGGCGATCCAGGAAGGCGCCAAATACCTCGAAAAACCCATGGGTGGGTTCGGGATCCTCCTCGGCGGTGTGGCGGGTGTGAAACCCGCCAATGTGCTGGTACTCGGCGGCGGCATCGTAGGAACACAGGCTGCAAAAATGGCGGCTGGATTAGGAGCGAATGTGACCATCGTCGATATCAGCCTGGCGAGATTGCGTTACCTGGAAGACATTATGCCGGCGAATGTGGACACGGTGATGTCCAATGAATACAACATCCGAGAACTGATCCAGAGCACCAATCTTATTATAGGTGGCGTACTAATCCCTGGCGCAAAGGCGCCTTCGCTGATTACCCGCGATATGCTCAAACTTATGAAACCGGGAACAGTCATGGTGGACGTGGCGATCGACCAGGGTGGATGTTTTGAAACGTCGAAAGCCACTACGCACGAAGACCCGATCTACGAAGTGGATGGTGTTGTACATTATTGCGTAGCCAACATGCCTGGCGCGGTGCCTTATACCTCCACATTAGCATTGACGAACGCAACGCTCCCCTACGCATTACAACTCGCGAATCATGGCTGGAAGCACGCTTGTTCAACTAACGAAGAGCTGCGCAAAGGATTGAATGTCGTTCACGGAAAAGTGGTATTTAAAGGTGTAGCCGAAGCCTGGCACTTACCTTATACGGACGTAAAAGAATTATTCTGAATCAGCAAACCTGACTAGACAAACCCGGCCACATTAAGTGCGCCGGGTTTTTGCTTTCTAAAAATATTACAATTATTTTTTCGATTACATTGCAGTTCCGGATTATTTTCCTACTTTTGCATCAAATTTGAAGGAACATCCGTTCGCTTCTCTGCTTCATAAACGGTCTAGTACATTTTAGATCACCTGCCAGCCTCAAAAATTTGTCCCGGCTGGACCTACCGTTCACATGCAGAGCCCCACGGATGGTTTGTGGTGGGCTTTGCGCGATCCCTTTCAATTATTTACCGATTACAACCGGAATACCGGAGATATGGTCCAATTTCATTGGAACTAACGCATATGTTGGGCTTTGCCCTCAGGATTGTTGTGTTATAGCCTGCCATCATCGCCCTTCCCTCCGGAACAACCGTTCAACTCAAGAATTAATACTAAAAGCAATATAATGACTACTGAAAGTTTTGAAACATTCGAAGAGCTCGGACTCAACGAAGACATCCTGAAAGCCGTGCTAGAAATGGGTTTCACTAAACCCTCACCGATACAGGCACAGGGAATTCCCGCAGTAATGCAGGGTTCTGACGTAATTGGTCAGGCCCAGACTGGTACCGGTAAAACGGCTGCATTCGGAATTCCCGTGCTGGAGAGAATAGACGTTTCCAGTAATGCAGTTCAAGCCCTGATCCTTTGCCCTACCCGTGAATTGGCGGTTCAAGTATCCGAAGAACTCGGCCGCCTGGCCAAATACATGCGCGGTGTGCGCATTGAAGCGATTTATGGTGGTGACTCCATCGACCGTCAGATCCGCTCTTTGAAAAAAGGAGTACATATAGTAGTAGGAACTCCGGGCCGTGTTATGGACCACATGGAGCGCAAAACACTGAAATTCAACGAAGTCCGTATGATGGTGCTTGACGAAGCCGACGAAATGCTCGATATGGGCTTCCGTGAGGACATCGAAAGCATTCTGGCCGATATGCCGGAAGATCGCCAGACGATCCTTTTCTCGGCAACCATGTCGAAGCCGATCATGTCGATCACCAAGCGCTTCCTGAATGACCCCGTGTTGATCAAGGTTGTTCGCAACGAGCTGACTAACCAGAATATCGAACAGGTTTATTTTGAAGTAAAACCACAGGCGAAAGTGGAAGTAATGACCCGTCTGATCGATATGCACCACATCAAATCCCTTTTGGTGTTTTGTAATACCAAACGTAAGGTGGACGAGATCGTGGAAGACCTGCAATTGCGGGGATATGCCTCAGAAGGTATCCACGGTGACCTTCGCCAGCAGCAACGTAGCAATGTTATGAGCAAATTCAAGGCTGGCGTTACTACAATCCTTGTTGCGACTGACGTGGCAGCGCGTGGTATCGACGTGAGCGGACTGGACGGCGTGATTAACTACGACATTCCGATGGATGAAGAATATTACGTACACCGGATCGGTCGTACGGGCCGCGCAGGAATGTCCGGAAAGGCATTCTCACTCGTTGCCCGTGACGAAAAATACCGTTTGAAATCCATTGAAGGCTATACCAAAGTTAAAATCGAAAAGGGGGTTATTCCTTCCTACGAGGACATCGTTGGCGTTCGCAAGGCCCGTTTTGTAGAAACGATCGCGGCTTTGATTAAGGACAGCGAAGACGAAGGCTTGTACGCCGACGTACTTGAAATGCTGCACCACAGCGGCTTTACGACTGAACAAATCGTAGGCGCGATGGCGAAGCAGATCATGGGCGTTCAGAAAAACGAATATGCTGACGGCAACCTGGCATGGGAAGAGCGTCGCGGCGACCGCCGTGAAGGCAGTGTAGACCGTTACGCAAAAACTGATCGCCGCGAAGGCGGAAGCCGCTTCGAAAGAGGCGGAGAGCGTCGTGATGGCGGAAGCCGTTTTGGTGGAGATCGTGGTGGCGACCGCTTCGGTAAAGGTGAGCGTCGTGAAGGCGGCCGTGATGCAGGCGGCGAGCGCCGTCCGTCGGCCCCCGAGGCTGGCATGACCCGTTTGTTTTTGAGCCTTGGCCGCAAAGACCACATTATGCCGAAAGACATCGTCGGAGCTATTGCTGGTGAAGCAAATATCCCAGGCAAAACCATCGGTGCGATCGACATTTATGATAAATTCACCTTTGTAGACGTACCTGAGCGCGATGCGCGTGCAGTATTGCGTGCGATGGATGGAAACACCATCAAAGGCAAGCCGGTGCAGATCGACATTGCAAAATAAATTCTGACAACAATTAGTGCGAAAAGGGACTTGTAAAAGGGTCCCTTTTTCGTTTATTTCCCGGCATGCAAAACAAAGAACAATTGGAAGTATGGCTCCGCGGGCCGCTTCCGGAAATACCCGATCTGCTTCAACCCGTTGCGCATGCATTATTACAGGCGCGGGAAGAGCTGGAAATATTTGCTAATATATTCCCTACAAAACTACTTTGGGACAAACCGTCCGGTGTCGCGTCCGTCGGCTTCCATTTGCAGCATCTCGCAGGCGTGCTCGACCGCCTGTTTACCTATGCACGTGGGGAATCACTGAGTGAAAGCCAAATGGCTTTTCTGAAAAGTGAAGGAAAAGAGCCATTTGGGGATTGCACTTATAATCATTTGCTCGATCAGTTCAGTACCCAGCTTGAAATTGCCTTGAAACAACTCCGTGAAACCTATCCGGAGACTTTGACAGAGATACGCTATGTAGGCCGCGCTATGGTTCCGTCTACGCATTTGGGATTGCTTTTTCACGCTGCCGAACATACGCAACGTCACGTGGGCCAGTTATTGGTGACTGCAAAAGTGTTGGTTGCAAGCCTTGATAACTAATTGTCTGATTCAGGCCTGACATGCAGGAGCCGCTGTAACCAGCTTTGATGTTCAGCGGCTTCCGCTTTTCCTTCTTGTACTTCCCCTGCATTTCCCGCAAGCAGTGACAAATTCGGCTGTCCTGCATTCACCCAACAAGTGTACCAGATATCGCTTACCATTTGTACCGACGCCGCCATTCGCCTTTCCACCTGGCCTGCCAACATCCGGTGATATTTTTCTGAAAACTCGCGGGACTGCGTTCTGGTGAGTACATTGTTCCGCAGCTCGAAGCTATACTTTTGGTCGGGTTTGAAGCCAGCGGTGAGCTGTCTTTCAAACAACAATACCGAATCCATCGCCGCGTGCGAGCTCTCGATTACCTTCCAAATATCCACGGCAATATCCTTCCGATAACTGGCAGGACCTAGCCACATATCGTAATGGTTAGCAAAAAGCTCGGGCAATCTCGACTCCCAGAAACCATGAATGCCGTCCTGGCCCGTAAGTTGACCATTGTAATTGCGTGTGGTATGTAAAGGCACATGGGCGTCGGCGATATAATGGCCGAGGTCGGCGGAGATCCGCAGAATTCGGCGGGCATCTTTTTGCCGAAATGCAGCCGTCAATTGTGAAGCGGCCGCCTGCACGTGCCACGGAACAATGCCGTGTTTACGCAAACTATCCTCACCCATTTTTCTCACAGCCGCCGGCCAATGCTTTGGAAGCATCATAAGAGCCCTGTCGCCGTAAACATCCAGATCGATGAAATGGCGTTCTGCCTCTCCTACCACCGCATACCGCCTCTTGTCGGGGTTTACGGCATTTTCAGTGAGGAAATCAATGTACTTTTTAAAGAAAACCTGCATTTCAGGAGGCAGCCTGAATATCGCCAGACGGTTGATATGCTTGTGTGCCCAAAAGCCCCAGTAGGGTGTGGAGGCAGTTTGGAGCAGCAAACAGCCGATAATCAAGCTGAAAGTCAGTACTTTTTTGAAAAAAAACTGATTTTTTTCCGATGTTTTTTGCCCGGAATGGAAAATTGACGCCATACAATATTTGGAAGGTGTTCCCGATCATTTTACACCTGTTGAGACGTCATTTTTCAAAAAAAGTAACGCTTTAACCAGTTTTTAAGACCAACTTTTTACAGACTTACCAAATTTGCGGCCACATACCCTTTCTATCGACCTGATTTGCAGTATCCTGCGGCATTTTTGCAAAAATTTAGTTCCCAAATAAAATTTTGAAAAGTAGATTTAATAAGGTTGTTTCTTTTCTTAAATATCAAATTTTCAAAATAATTTATATTTAATATTCAAATAATGCAATAAAGAGATAATGTTTTACATTTGTAGCAAGGAAATAAACAAGTGCATTTATCGATTTGCTATAATGAAAACAAGAAATAAAACATTAGGATATTTAGTGCCCATTTTCGCGCTTTGTGTATTCATGCTGGTTATCTATGGTGCTTATGTACCTCACAAACCTGCTGAAATCCAACGCGTAGTTTGTATCAAGTTTAAACAGGGCACTACGCCTGAGGAAGTTGACAAACACATGCGTGATTTCGCGACAATGAAAAAAGCGGTGAAAGATGTCGTAGCATATTCGGCAGGACATGTACAGAAGTCCGACAACAATGGTGAAGAATTCGATGTGATCCATTATCTGACTTTCCGTACCAAAGAAGCTGCTCAGCAATACACCGCAAATGCCGACAGACTTGCATTTGTGAAGACCAACGAAGGCCAATGGGACAAAGTGTTGGAAATGAATTCCAACATCGAGAAGTAATTAATAATAGTAATAGGAGTGAAAATCTTAAAGAGAGCCGGGCATCCCGGCTCTCTTTTTTCGTGTTCCTACCAGTTGATCTGATCGAGGCCCTTGCTTTCCAGGTATTCGTTGGCTTTGCTGAAATGCTTTGTCCCAAACCAGCCACCCCCGTTGGCGGACATGGGTGAAGGATGCTTCGCTTTCAGGATATAATGTTTCGAAGCGTCGATCACCGCACCTTTTTCCTGCGCATAGCGGCCCCAGAGCATAAATACGACATTGCTTTTCTCATCGGAAACGCATTTGATCACCGCGTCGGTGAAGCGCTCCCAGCCTTTGCCCTGGTGCGAACCTGCGGCGGCGGCCTGGACGGTCAATGTCGCATTCAACAATAGCACACCCTGCTTAGCCCAGCGTTCGAGGTTGCCCGTAGGTGGGAATGGCTTGCCCAGGTCCTGCTGGATTTCTTTGAAAATATTGAGCAGCGAAGGCGGCATCCGGATGCCATCGTTTACTGAAAAGCAGAGGCCATTGGCCTGGCCGGGTCCGTGGTATGGGTCCTGCCCGAGTATCACCACTTTGCAGTCATCAAAGCTGCAATAGTTAAATGCATTGAAGATTTGCTTTGCGGGCGGGAATATCTGTTTGTTTTGATACTCATCCCTCACAAAAGCGGTAAGCGACGCGAAATAGGGCTTCTCAAACTCAGGTGCGAGCCGCTCTTTCCACGACTGCTCGATTTTTACATCCATGCTGTTGATTTATTTTGGAAAACCAAATTATGTCTTTTTTGATTTGGTTTTATCAGCAATTGATTACTATTTTCGTTAAAAGTGAGGTGCAAACCGGTATATTTGCTGCTGCTCAACTAGTCCTAATCGTTTACAACACCCTCGATCTATATGGTTTCCAAGGTTACGGATGGTGTCAAAGTCACCGTTTTGACGGAATATCAGCCAGATTACTCCAATCCGGGTCAGGATCACTTTGTGTTTACCTACAAGATCCTGATCGAGAACCACAGCGAGCATACAGTTAAGCTTTTAAGAAGGCATTGGCTGATTTATGACGCCAACGGCACGGTACGTGAAGTTGAAGGCGCCGGCATTGTAGGGCTTCAACCCGTGCTGGAACCAGGCGATGTGCATGATTATGTTTCCGGCTGTAACCTGCGTACCGACATGGGCAAAATGGCTGGCACCTATCTCATGGAACGCGTGCTCGATGGCCGGCAGTTCCGGGTGGTAATTCCCGCATTTTCGCTCGTAGCCCCCTACCGCCTCAATTGAACCATAAGCCGGGCGACGGCCTATTCTAAAATTCCACTGCATTGATTGCTGCTTACATCAAGTACCTTTTACGCTCAGGAAATGAGCATTCCATCCACTCCCCTTTCCTGTTTGAGCTTTATAATAGTGTGATTGCCGTTCCCAGGGATGACAATTCCGACTATCAGGCGATCCGTTTGTTACGCAGGGAATTGCTGCGGTCCGAAGAACAGATAGAGATCCTTGACCTGGGTGCCGGCTCTCGCATAAACAAGTCGAACCTGCGTAAGATTAAAACAATTGCAAAAAACGCGGAAAAACCTGCCAAATTCGGTCGACTTTTTTATCGGCTAATCCGGCGTTTTCAACCGGCAACAATCGTCGAGCTAGGTACCTCACTGGGGTTGACCACTTTATATATGTCAAAAGCCAATCCCGAAGCGCAATTGATCACTTTCGAAGGCTGCCCGCAGACCGCCGCAAAAGCACAGCAGCATTTTGAATCGCAAGAGGCTGCGAACGTGGAAATTGTGCTTGGTAACATTGACGAAACCCTGCCAAACCGGCTCAAAACGCTGGATCATCCGATTGATTTTGCGTACTTCGATGCCAATCATCGCTACGAACCAACCGTCAGGTATTTCGAACAATGCCTGCCTCACATTCAGAACGGCTCGCTGTTTATTTTCGACGATATATACTGGTCAAAGGAAATGACGCAGGCCTGGGAATACATCAAAGCGCATCCCCGTGTGACGGCGACTGTCGACCTGTTCTGGATCGGCCTGGTATTTTTCCGGAGTGAGCAAGTGAAAGAGGATTTCACGCTCCGGTTTTAAAAGTATACCGATCAATATCGAAGGATGTCCGTTAGATAATTCAAGAAGTTGCGCGAAACTGTTTCATGGCAAAGTTTGCTATTTTTACACCCCTCGTCTCAACTTCCATGACTACACATTCCATCCTTAATTCCCTGATCAACAAGGGGATAATTTCTAAAAAACAGGCCGATTCGATGGCCACTTTCGAGAGTGAAAGAGCATTTTCCATTCACTGGGAATTACGCTCAATTTTATACTTCGGCATCCTGCTTTTCAGCTCCGGCGCCGGTATCCTGATCTACGAAAACATTGATACCATCGGCCATCAGGCCATTATTGCCGTAATAGCCGGCGTTACCATAGGCTGTTTTTATTATACCTACAAAAACAGCCTGCCATATTCCCACGAACAGGTAGAGAATCCTAATAAGCTGATCGATTACGTACTCCTGCTAGGCTGTTCCACTTTTCTGGGTCTGGAGGGTTACCTGCAATATCAATACAATCTTTTCGGCACGCGATACGGGCTGGCCGTCCTAATCCCGACAATCTTGTTCTTTCTCTGCGCTTACCGTTTCGATCACCGCGGGGCATTGTCGATGGCCATAACCGGCCTCGCGTCCTGGCTCGGGCTCACCATCGCGCCGCTTTCGGTTATTTCGGATAATGATTTCTCCGATGGCAAGTTGATAATCCCCGCCATTGCACTCGGCTCCATACTCACCGCCGTTGGCTGGATTTCGGAGGAGCAAAAAGTAAAAAAGCATTTCGCATTCACTTACATGCTTATGGGCGGCAATCTCGCTTGCATTGCCGCGCAGATCGGGTTGATCAGCCATGCGCCCAAAATCCTCTACTTTTTGGTCGGAATCGGACTGTGCTATTTTTTCATCTGGCGGGCGCGTCATGCACAATCACTGCTGTTTTTGCTAATGGGCACTGTTTATGGCTATTGTATTCTCACTTACGTCATTTTTACCAACCTCGGGCCTGACGCAGCTTTCGGTTTGGGTATTTTTTACTTTCTGTTTTCGAGTGTCGGCGTGATTTATTTTTTGCTAAACTTTAAAAAATTCCTGGGGATCAAAAAATGAAAAAAGCATACAACGAAACCTGGGTTGAAAACCTGCATATTCAGCACCAGGCAGCGGAATGGAAATCAAAGAACTTGCTTACGGATGAGCAGGAAGAGGAAGTAATAGCGCAGTTTGAAGAAAAATTCTATCGGCCAGGCATATTTGTCAAAATCGGCCTGTTCATTTTCGCGGTGGTTGCGTGTTCGTTTTTTGTCGGCTTTTTGTCGCTCTTTATTTATGATACGGGGTCTGAGATCGGCTTTTCAACGCTTAGTTTGCTCTGCTGCGGCTGTTTCGTGTTTTTTCTAGAATATTTAATTAAAACCAAAAACCTCTTTCATTCCGGCGTCGACAATGCATTGCTCTACTCGGCCGTCACGGCGGCTATCGTACCTGTCTTCCTGCTTTTCGAGCATGCACCGTTATGGATCTATTGCCTGGTCGCTCTTACCATCGTTATCCCAGCGACATTGCGTTACGCCGACCTGCTCGGCGCGCTGGCCATTTTCGGGCTGATATTTACATTGCTCGCCGACCTCATGATGAAATTCCCACTCGGCAAAGCATTGCTGCCATTCGGCGTCATGCTCATTTCGGCTGGCATTTACCTTGTCGCAAGAAAGAGCACTGATATTTACTACCGGGAATGTCGGCAGATACTTGAAGCATTGTCACTTGTCACCTTTTACCTGGGCGGCAACTACCTCGTCGTAAGGGAGTTGAATGCAATCATTAGTGGCTTGAATGTTTCCATTGCCCCGCAAATCGCGTTTGCACCCGTGTTCTACTTTTTTACACTGGCAATACCGGTGGCTTACATAGCAGCCGGGTTGAAAAAAGCGAACCGCATTATTTTCGTGATCGGTTTGCTGGCATTTGCATTCTCGGTTTATACCTATTCACACTACTTTGTCGCCTTGACTGTCTCACAGGGACTGGCGCTCGCAGGGACGCTTATGATCCTGGTTTCGGTGCTGCTGATCAAATATCTGCACACACCCAGGTACGGCATCTCCGACGAGCAGAACCGCAAGAACGATCTGGCCGACCTGCAAGCGCTCATCACCGCGCGGCACCTCGGCGCCACACCAGCCGAACCGGGACTTGAATTTGGTGGTGGTACATTTGGCGGCGGAGGCGCTGGAGAGGTTTATTAATTGCGCGAAAATTTGGAACTTGCAGCGGTGACATTTGCCAATAACCGAAACATTCATGAAAAAACTGCTTGGACTAGCGCTACTAAACCTTTCTTGCCTCCACACCTTTGCACAATCTCCCAAAACGGCCGCTGGCGGTCAGACGTCGGGAAACCCGGTATTCCCCGGCTGGTACGCCGACCCGGAGGGAATCATTTTTAACAAAACTTTCTGGATTTACCCTACCTTTTCTGCTCCCTACAATCAGCAGGTGCATATGGATGCGTTTTCTTCTAGAGATCTCGTAACCTGGAACAAACACCCCAATATTATCGATACATCTGCCATTAAATGGGCAAAAAGGGCGATGTGGGCTCCGTCGATCATCGAAAAGGACAAGAAATACTATCTCTTTTTCGGAGCCAACGATATCCAGAACGACAATGAAAAAGGCGGGATCGGTGTAGCCGTAGCAGATCGTCCCGAAGGACCATTTAAGGATTACCTCGGCAAACCGCTGATTGACAAGTTCCATAACGGCGCTCAGCCAATTGACCAGTTTGTGTTTAAAGACAAAGACGGACAATACTACCTTTTCTACGGCGGATGGCGTCATTGCAATGTGGCCAAGTTGAAAAGCGATTTCACAGGTTTCATCCCCTTCGAGGATGGCAAAACATTCCGCGAAATCACGCCAAAAGGTTATGTGGAAGGCCCATTCATGTTTATCCGCAATGGCAAATACTACTTCATGTGGTCGGAAGGCGGCTGGACCGGACCTGATTATTCGGTGGCCTATGCTATCGCCGATTCGCCCTTCGGACCATTTGAACGTGTAGGCAAAATCCTGCAACAGGACCCGAAAGTGGCAACCGGTGCCGGGCACCATTCGGTGGTCCAGATCCCGGGAAAAGACGAGTGGTACATCGTTTATCACCGTCGCCCATTAACTGAAACCGATGGTAACCATCGTGAAACCTGCATCGATGTGATGTCTTTCGACGAAAAAGGGTTAATTAATCCTGTCAAGATTACGCGCGAGGGCGTCAAGCCCGTCCCGCTGAAATAACTAAACTAAACCCTGTGCTGAAACTCCTCTATCCGAGCGGCTCTCTTTCTAAAAGAACCGCTGCCAACTTTTTGTTGTCGTCGATTTTAACGCTCCTAGCAGTTACTTATAGTCATGCACAGCGTTTCAATGCAGTGCAGTTTGACAGGCTGCCGCAGGACTACCAACTTTTCCCCCGTGATCAAAACAATGAGGCGAAAGTGCCCTTGTCGGGAGTCGTGGAGACGCGCGGGTGGAAATATGTTTCAGTACTGGTGATGCGTAATAATCAGCTTTTCCAATACCGGAAAGGCGATATTCGCTATGGTGATAACGGGACGGGCTCGTTCAGCTTGGAAACCACGATCAAGGCAGAGCTTGCCAATTATGATTTCAGGGTCTACCTCTGCAAAGACAGCGATTCTACACTTGTGGTGACACGCACACGGGTCGTCAGCGGCGATGTTTATATCCTATCCGGGCAGTCCAATTCGACGGGCTTTTTTGGAGAATCGGACACCAGCACGTTTTGCAGGACATTTGGGAAAATTACCGATAACCTCAACAATGCGCCCTATAACCCGGCCGACACGCTTTGGACGCTCTCAAATATGCATTCCTACAACAATGGCGTGGGCACAATGGGCTTCGAAATTCAAAAGCAACTGATGGAAAAATCGGGCATTCCCAATTGCCTGATCAATGCAGGTTACCATTGGTCGTCGGCCTATTCGCATTCACGGCGTACGGAAAACAATCCCACCGACTTTTCCACCGGCTACGGCAGAATGCTTTACCGCGCGCAAAAGGCGGGCGTCGCCCATGCGGTGAAGGCATACATTTTCAGACAAGGCGAAAGCGAAGCCTACCACGAAGGCGGCGGCTGGGAAGAGAATTTTGATATTCTATATAAATACCTCAAACAAGATTTTCCCGGGCTGCAAAAATACTATGTTTTTCAGATCGACATTATTTACTGGCCTTCGCTGGTAGGTGCCGTCCTGCGCGAATATCAACGGCGTCTACCGGAGATGTATCCCGATATTGCAAACCTGGCGACAGTCGGTACCACCGGTTTCGATGGCTTGCATTACAGCCGTGAAGGCAACCGGCAAAGTGGCATGGAGCTTTCGCGACTGATGCTGCGGGATTTTTACGCTCCCGCCGACACCTTCAATATCAATTCGCCGAACATTAGAAAAGCATTTTACAGCACGGCTGAAAATAAGCAGCTCACGCTGGTATTCGACCAGGGACAGCAATTGAAATACCCCGACCCCTACCAGCACGGCACGCTGCTGGATCTGAAAGATTTCTTCTACCTCGGCGGCCAGTCCGGCGCCGTCACAGCGGGCCGGGCCGATGGTAACCGCATTATCCTGGACCTAAATGCTCCCCAAAATGCATCCACGTTGAATTACCTGCCGCTTTACGTCGAACAGGGCACTCCTAACTATCCGTTTATGGGGCCGAACATTACCAATGCCAGCGGCATGCGTGCATTCACTTTTTACAATTTCCCCATCGCTGCGGCACTCTCCGGTACCGTCCTCACCGCAAAAACGGTAGGCGAAGGCCAGGTAAACCTTTCCTGGAAAGCGGTGCCTAATGCCACCACGTACATTTTAGAACGCAAGTTCGGCGATGCGGCCGCCTTTGCGCCCCTTGCCCGTGTGGCCGGCAATGTCGTAGAATGGAACGATGCACCCGGCAACTCGCCGGTGAACATTATATACCGCGTTGTGGCCGTAAATGAGGTATCCGAATCGGCCGAGCCGGCTTATGCGGAAGTGGCACCTTCCGTCATTCTGGGCACAGAAGAGACGCCGGATGCGCTTTTTACCTTGTATCCCAATCCGGCAAAGTCCGGTGAGGAAGTAACGATCCGGTTTTCGGGCCGGGAAACCGGATATATTGGGCTTTTCAATCTGCGGGGGCAATATTTGTGGGGCCGGAAAGTAACGGGAATCAACGTCGGGACGGTCACCGCTCCCAGCGTTTCGGGTGTCCATGTGGTACAATTCAAATCCGGGAAGCGGATTTTTAGCAGGAAATTGTGGATAAGATAGTTTAACATATAATATTGAGCGTTGCGCCCAAAATACAGTTCTCAAACCGGCAACCCCTGCATATCCTCGGGAATTCTTACGGCCGTTTCATGACTTTGTACGATATTGGAATGATTTTTGCTAACCAATGGCAAAACCACCATTTCTCTATCCTGTCCGACATAGCCCTGAACGATATGCACATCAATAATTATGAAGAGCAAATAAAACCTGAACTCACCAAGTGGCAGCTTAAAATGCAAAAGCGGCCTAATTTTATCGACAGGACTTCCAAGAAAGTTCAGGACAAGATCAACAACATTATCCCCGACAAAATACACCAGGTAATCACCGGCACCATCAAGCAAATGGTACGTGGCGTACTCACCGGTGCCGAATTCACGACGGGTCAGAGCATTCCCGGCGCATCGTTGGAAGAGATAGAGACAGCCGTTCGCAGAAAGATCGATTTTTATAAAAAGGCCGGCGCTGCGGAAGGCGGCATTACTGGCGCAGGTGGTTTTTGGCTTGCATTAGCTGAATTCCCTATCTTGATTGGCATCAAAATCAAACTGCTTTTTGAAATAGCAGCGTTGTACGGCAGGCCCATCGACGACTACCGGGAACGGCTTTTTATACTCCATATTTTTCAATTGACGTTCTCGAGCCAGAAAGGGCGACAGGAAGTGTTTTCACAAATGGTCCATTGGGACCAGCACAGTCAACACCTTCCTGACGATATCCACCAGTTTAACTGGAAGACATTCCAGCAAGAATACCGCGACTATATCGACCTCGCTAAAATGGCGCAGTTGATTCCCGGCATTGGTGCAGCGGTGGGACTGATAGTCAATTATCGCCTGCTCGACCAGCTTGGAAAGACCGCAATGAACGCCTACCGGATGCGCTGGTTTGAGGAACGGATGCTTGAAGGCGAGAAAACAATGCTGCCCAACAGCCTGATTAATAAAGTCTAATACAATTTGTACCGATTGAATGAGCGCTAAAAAAAAGCAATTTGTATACAGCAAAGGCCTGGACAATGCCTTACTTGCGGTTTATGATGCATATGTTTTCTTTATCCGCTTTTTCCGTGAAATTTTTCGCGGGAGAATGGAATTCCAGGAAATTGTTAAACAATGCTATGCGATTGGAAACAAATCGCTGCTGCTGATCAGCCTTACGGGCTTCATTACCGGAATGGTTTTCACGAAGCAGTCGCGGCCGTCGCTATCCGAATTCGGAGCCACATCCTGGCTGCCTTCCCTCGTTGCCATCGCCATTGTGCGGGCACTTGCGCCACTGGTTACCGCACTGATCAGTGCGGGCAAGATCGGTTCCAGCATTGGCGCCGAACTGGGTTCCATGCGCGTTACCGAGCAGATCGACGCCATGGAAGTTTCGGCGGTGAATCCATTTAAATTCCTGGTAGTGACGCGTGTAATCGCCTGTACCATCGCCATTCCGGTATTGATGTTCTATTGCTCGATGGTCAGTTTGTTCGGAGCCTATCTTAACGTAACACTCAATGAAGGCACCAGTTTCATCGCCTTTTTCGAGAATGCGTTCGAGCAGATTACGTTCCTCGACATCTGGACGTCGGTCGCAAAGGCGATCGCCTACGGTTTCACGATCGGTATTGTGGGCAGTTACCAGGGTTATAATGCCAGCAAGGGAACGGAGGGCGTCGGTAAAGCCGCCAACTCCGCCGTGGTAACCTCCATGTTCCTCATCTTTATAGAGGAGGTGATCATCGTACAGGTATCCAATTATTTCAGAGCTTAAAATGGAAGAAGATTTTAAACCCGGCGAGCCGGTTATCGAAGTACGCGACCTGTACAAGTCTTTCGGGAGCCTGCATGTTTTGCAGGGCGTGAACCTGACGGTCCATAAGGGTGAAAATATGGTTGTCCTAGGTCGGTCGGGAACGGGAAAGTCCGTATTGATCAAAATTATGATAGGCCTGCTCAAACAGGACCGTGGTGATTGCATCGTTTTGGGGAAAGAAGTCTCCAACCTGACCGGAAACGATTTGCGCGATCTGCGCCTGAAAATTGGGTTTTCTTTCCAGAACAGCGCATTATACGACAGTATGACGGTGCGCGAGAACCTGGAATTCCCGCTCGTCAGGAATATCCCCAATCTCACCAGAGCCGATATTGATGAGCAGGTCGAATATGTACTGGATGCGGTCGGATTACTTCAAACGATTAATCAGGTGCCTGCGGAGCTTTCGGGTGGGCAGCGCAAGCGGATTGGTATCGCCCGTACGCTGATCCTGAAACCTGAAATCATGCTTTATGACGAACCGACGGCCGGCTTAGACCCTATCACGTGTCTGGAAATCAACGAGCTGATCAACGAGGTGAAAGAGAAATATCAGACCACCTCGATCATCATCACACACGACCTTACCTGCGCGAGGGAAACCGGCGACCGCATTGCGATGCTCCTCGATGGCCAATTCCTGAAAACCGGCACGTTTGAAGAAGTATTTGATACCGACGAAGAGCGGATTAAAAGTTTTTACGATTATAATTTTATCCAGTAGTAATGGCAACATCAACCAAACGATCCATTAACGTAGGCCTATTCGTCGTGATCGGCATTCTCATTTTCGTGGTAGGGATTCTCACCATCGGTAGTATGAGAAAGGCGTTTTCTTCCACCATTACCGTCAAAACCATTTTTGATGATGTGAACGGGCTTAAAATCGGTAACAACATCTGGTATTCCGGTGTCAAGATCGGGACAGTAAAAAGTATCCGATTTCTGGCCAATTCCAAGGTGGAGGTAATGCTCAATATCGAGGAAAAGTCGCAGGAATTTATCCGAAAGAATGCCAAGGCGAAAGTGAGTACCGACGGTCTGATCGGAAACAAGATCATCGTGCTTTACGGCGGTACACAAAAAGTGCCTTCTATTGAAAACGGTGACGAGCTGGTAGTCGAAAAGATCGAAAGCACCGAAGAAATGCTCGCTGTCCTTTCAGAAAACAACAAGAACCTGCTGGGCATTACGAGTGCATTCAAGACGATCAGCAAGAACATCCTCGCCGGAAAAGGTACAGTGGGTATGCTGTTGAACGATGAGCGACTTTATAACGATCTCGACCAGACGCTGGGCGCTATGAAAAAAGCATCGGTGAATGCGCAGTCACTCACCGCATCGTTGGCCGGATATACTGCCAAACTGAATGAAAAAGGCGGGCTCGCCAATGACTTCGCCACCGACACAGTCATCATGAAAGACCTCCGCGGGAGCATTGCGCGCCTGAACGAAACGGTGTCGTCGGCCAATGTGATGGTAAATAATCTAAAAACCGCCAGTGCCGAGCTGAACTCCAACAAAACCAGCCCGTTAGGCGTCTTACTGCATGACGAAGCCACAGCAGGAAACTTGAAAGAAACGCTGAAAAATCTGGAAAGTACCACCGAAAAGCTGGATGAAAACATGACAGCGCTGCGTTCCAACTTTCTTTTTCGCAGATACTTCCGAAAAAAGGCCAAGGAAGATGCCAAACAGCCGGCTAAGGAAGAAGTAAAGCCGCAGGAGAACCAACAATAAAGTGATAGTTTTGCAGAAACCATTTATATTGTCGAAGTATTTCTTCGAATAATACCTTACCCAATCCACTAACAGACCTCTGAAAAACTTAACACAACCGATGGCCTTACAACTCAACCCCGCCCTGGACCTTGCGTACATCGACCAGGCCTACGGAGAAGATCCTGTAATCCTGTACATGATTTTTGACGCGTTCCTAAGTGATTCTATTCCTCGCTGGCAGTCATTGCAAAGGGCACTCGGCTCAGGCGACCTCAAAGAATCGGCCAGTATCGTTCACGGACTGAAACCTTCGTTTACTATGACCGGCCTGACGCACATCAGGCCGAAGGTGGAAGTGCTCGAAAAAGCCATTAAGGAAAATGAATCGGAAGAAAAGCTTCTGGATATGTACCTACGCATTTCGACGGAAATCGAAGAACTGATCCCCGTCCTGGAATCGGAATCCGAGCGTTTGAAACAGCTGTAAGCGATGTTCAAAAGAAAGAGCGCATGGCCGGAAGGCTATGCGCTCTTTCTTTTGGCCTTCTCCCAGGCAGCACTCTGCGAGCCTTTTAAATACCTTTTAATACCTGCCAGCACCGCGTAGTTCATCATGCAGAAATAATAAGGTACAAAAAGTGCCTTGACTTTGATTTTCTGCCTTTCGAGCACCCATCCCGACAGAGCCAGCACATAAAATACCACCTGCCCTAGTAGCAAAAGCTGGTAAAGCACGCCACCCGACCGGGCAACGATAACGATATTAAGCACCAACGCCAGGATCATCATGAATGGCGTCACCGTCCAACGCAGCACGCGGTGGCTGATGTATTGAAATGAAAGCAGCGGGTCATGAAACGGGTTCATAAGTTTTTTCAAACGAAGGATGGATTGAATGCCGCCTGCCGCAATGCGCACCTTGCGTTTCAACTCTTCCTTGATATTCTCCGAAGAAAGCTCCGACGCATAGGCATCCGGCTCATACACAATGCGGTAGCCCTTTTCTGCAATTTGCATCGAGATCATAAAGTCGTCCAGGATCGTGTCGGGCTGCACCGAGCGGTACAGCGACCGCCGCACACTGAAAAGCTCACCTGCCGCTCCCACTACCGAATAAAGCTCTGAATCCCACTTTTTGAGCGTCGACTCGTATTTCCAGTAAAAACCTTCCCCGGCAGTTGCGTCGGAAAGCGCATCCTGCATGACCCTCTTCTCACCAGACACCGCCCCTACTCTGGAATCCGCATAATGCCTTGCAATCAGTAACAGGGCATCCTTATTCATAAAGGTATTGGCATCGGTGAAAACCACCACTTCGGTATCGACCTCGTCCATGGCCCGGTGCATGGCCAGTATCTTCCCGCTGCGCAGGGGCGTGTGCATGAGTTTAATCTGCGGATATCGGGCAACCAGTTCGGGCGTTCGGTCAGAAGATCCGTCTGTAACGAAAACCAGTTTCAGTTTTTCGGCGGGATACGAAAGTCCCAGCGTGTTTGCGATCTTTTCCTCGATAATGCTTTCTTCATTATAGGCCGCAATCACAAGCGTGAGTGTGGGGAAATCCTGGTCGAGGCCCGGTGCGAGCCTTTTACCTTTGAATGCACGGCGAATGCGGACTAAAACGTACAGCAAAATGCCGTAGCCGAGGAAAGTGTAGAAAACGATGAACAGACTGAGCCAGAAAAGTATCTTCATAAGTTAGCGCGTCAGTGGGAAGCCAAGATTTTCGCTATCGGGTTTATTGTTGAAATGCCAGGTAATGGCGCTCCAGAACACGGGAATAAAGTTGTATTCTTTGTTTTTGATATATTGAATAAAATTACGCGGCACCACGGCGATCGTGAAATAACAGCAGAACAGAAAAAACCGAAGTCCCGGCGCATTTCTGCGGATAAACAAAATGCGGTTACGGTTCATGAAAAACTCCTTTAAAGTTGTGCGCTTGCCTACCGATACCGATTCTTTATGGTAAATCAATGCATCGAGGTTGACGTGGATTTCGTAACCCGCTTTTTTAACCCGCTCACACCAATCCAGTTCCTCATAGTAGAGAAAGTAGTTTTCAGCCATTCCCCCGGCTTTTTGCCAGGCCTGGCGGCTGACCATCATCGCTGCCCCGTGCACATAGCCCGTGGGGCCTGTTAGAAAGTCATATTGCCCGCGGTCCTGCTCAAACTGCCCGATACATGCATTGCGCGCGGTGTAATAATTCATTGGGGTATAGCCGGTGTATTGAAGTATGCCCGGCTGGTCGAAGTAATGGATCTTGGGGGAGATCATACCGATTTTCGGGTTGGCTTCCATCGAGTCCACCAGCTTACCGATAAGCCCGGCGGTTACTTCGGTATCATTGTTGATTAAAAACAGATAGTCGCCTGTGGCATAAGCCATACCTATGTTATTACCGCCCGCAAAACCCGTATTCAGGTCCGAGCGGACAAAGATAGTCCCCGGATAACGCTCCTTCCACTCGGGCACAGGGTTGGCTTTGCTTCCGTTGTCGACGACGATGATTTCAAGATTGGGGTAGTTATTGACCTCTGCAAGTGATTTCAGTAAATCTTCGGTAATCTTCGGCTGATTGAAATTCACCGTTACGATGGAAACTTTTTTCATGCGCAAAACTAGACCGATGAGGAGGCTAAAACGGAGGAATATTTTTATTGATTTGTAGAACTATTTCAAATTTAATAATAAAAACATAGCTTTAACCAAAATCCGGAAATGATCGCCGGTTTTTGGCAAAAACACCCATTAAGCATTTCAAAGCGCCTTATTGCGACAAAATCTTACATAGCGTGAAATTCAACCGACTGCCCGACGATCAAGAGTCCCAACCAAATTCTTCCGGGCAAAAAGGTAGCGATACGGTACGGATTGAAAAACAGTTGGCCGAGCTCATCAAGGCGATCGAGCAGACGGATATCGACGCGCAGCATTCCAAGGAATACCAGAAACAGATCGCCGATGCATTCGAGCGGTCAGCCTCAACACAAAAGCGGATCGCCCCTTTCAGGGAGCTTGACCAGGACAATAACCTTTCCCGCGAGGAATTATTGGAGGGATTAGAGAAGCTTCTTGCCGAGAACCAGATCGACAGCCGCATGAACGCGCCCAAGCGCGGCGGCAAAGTGGTGCAGAAAGGGTTGATGTTCATCCTGGCGATTTTGCTGATCGTTGTTGGATTCGCCATGATCATTATGCCCGCTCCGCCCAGTTTCGAGCTTTTCACAGTGTATTATTTTAATATCAATGATGGGGTCACGATCATGGATTTGGTGTCACTGCTGATTATATTCGGAGGAGTACTGATGTTTGTGCTAAACTTTAACAAAAAATGATCAGCTTCCCCGACCCGCCAACCACTGTCAAGAAAATTATGCTTGTGGAAGATAACCTGCTCTTCAGGCGTGTTATCGAAATGGCGCTTTTAAAAGCGGGATATAACTGTGTACCGTGCGAGTCGGCAACAGAAGCCCTCCAAATGTTGCTTATTGAAACGCCCGATTTGATTCTCTCGGACTATGACATGCCCGAAATGAATGGTTTCGATTTCCGCCAGGCGGTGCTCCTGAATCCGAGCATTAGTGATATTCCGTTCGTATTTCTGACCTCGTTTACCGACAACAAGCTAGTGCTCGAAGGACTGAATATGTCGGCGTTGGACTTCATTAATAAGGAAACGCCGATCCCGGTTATCATTAGCAAGCTGAACAACATCATCAAAACGCTTGCAAATGAGCACGTACGATCGGTCAGGGAATTGAAAGTGGCGGCGGAAACGCTGAATGTGAAATCCATTCCCACGCATGCGCCCATTGTGAATGGTTACCGCATTTTCTATTGGCACAAAGGGTACATGGGATATCCGGGCGGCGATTTTATTGATTTTGTGCAGGTCGACAGCCGCTTCTGCTTCGCGTTTCTGGGTGATATTATGGGGAAAAAATGGAAAGCCTGGTTTTTTACCTTCGGTTTTCTGAGCTATATCCGTGCGGCGATCCGCTTTTGCGTGCTCGATCAGGAACTCGACCTTGCCACCATCGTTCAGAAGATCAACAAGCTGATTTACCTGGACGAAAGTCTGCAAAATATCTTGTCGAGCCTTTCCATCGTACTGCTAGACACTCACACAGGCAATGTGCATTACACAGGTGCGGGCGACCTTCCGCTGATCAGTTACTCAGCCCAAACTGGCACTACATCGACCGTGCAGTCGTCGGGACTGCTGCTCGGCTTGCTGGAAGACGGGTTTTACGACAACCGTGTAATTACGATGGAGCCAGGCGACCAGCTCGCGATTTTTACCGATGGCATGATCGACATTCCTTCCGATGGCTCCAAGAAGAGCGACTATCCGTTTTTTGTGGAAAAAGTAACCCCCTATCTCGGACAGGCCGACAGTTTTGAGCTGATCCGGAAGCATGTTCTTGACCGCATCGACGACAGTAACCAGATGGACGACGCGAGCATCATTTTTATAGAAAAAACAACAACCCTTATATGATACTGAAAGTCGAGGAGATCAACCGCGTGGTGCAGGCCACGATTTTACCCGAAGAAGCAAGTCTTTCCAATGCCGATTTATTCAAGGAAGAAATGATCACGATCCTCGGACAGGGTGTCCGGTTGGTGATAGTGAGTTTTGAAAACGTCAACTACATCGACAGCTCGTTTCTGGGTAGTTTGGTGGTGGCGCTAAAATACGCCATGCCACGCAATGTCGATATTTACCTGGTATCTCTGAAACCGGATGTGAAGAACCTGCTCACGCTTATCCGGATGGACAAGGTGTTTCGGATATTCGACAGTTTCGAAGCGGCGATGGGCACATTAGCTTAGTTATGAAGGAATTTTCGGATCAGATCAAAATAGTTTTCGATTGCAACCGGGAGGGTATTCCAGGTACATTGAACGTGTGCCTGACCCATATCCGGAATAAAGCCGGTTCATCTCGGGCGGACGATGCCTTACTTGCCAAAATCAAGTGGGTGATCATGGAATTGCTTACCAATGCCGTTAAGCACTCCGGGGAAAGGCAATCTGTGCTTAAGATCGGCGTTTCGCCGAAAATGGTTGTACTTAAAAAAGAGGATTACGGTACACCATTGATGCTGGTGGGTCAGGACAAAAAGAAGATTATGTGGCCACTCGAAAAACTGGTGAGGCCCATGGGCTTCCCGATCTACCACAATGGAATGGACTCGCTATGCGTGCGCACCGACGAATCGGGCAAGGCTACTTTTTTTATAGAAGCGCTCGCCGAAATGGAAATGCCTGCCCTGCTATCCGATACCAGCGAGCATTTCGGGCTGTTGATCATGACCAAAGCTTCCGATGAATTTGCCTACGAGCACGATCCCGACACAGGCCTAAACAGCTTTATCTGCACGTTTAACCTGATCGAATGACGCATTGTCAACGTCGTTCAATGGGACATTGTTAAGCGTTTGTCGCTATACAAATGAAGTTGTTTGTATTGATCTTTTCATTCATGTCAGTAAACGGGCGCAGCTGGTTGTTGTCGAGTATGTGAGGAACATAGCCGAGACCTGTCAGGTAATTCAAAACTTTGGGACGGTTTTCATTCTCCCAAAGCTCGATACAAATCACAGGGTGATCACGTTCCAGAAGGGCGTTGCCTCCTTTTAGCACAAAGTATTCGTAATCTTCCACATCGATCTTAATCCCTCCTACCCGCTTCGAGGCGTTATTGATTTCCGGCAAATCGTCCAGCCTCTTAACAGGAACTGTAAAAGTCAACCCACTTGAGAGGTCCGATTCCTGGGCTACGTGGCTAAGTCCTTGCATAGGAATTTTACCATTCAGGGGCATAACCATTGTTAAACTTCCCTCGCTGTCCCCCAACGCAATCGGACATAAAGTAACGTTGGTCAGCTTTTGGGACGCGATAACGCGATTAATGGTAGCGATGTTATCGGGCATGGGCTCAAACGCCAATACTTGACAGCCACGCCGCTGGGCCAGATGGAAACTGATGAAGCCCAAATTGGCTCCGATATCCAGTATAATGGAATCTTCCGGGACCAGCTCTAAAAAGCGGAAGATAACTTTCTCATTCTCATCGCTTGCCAGCGTCCGAATTTTATACAATGAAAAGCAGTATAGATAGTTCCGAAAACCAAATATCCGCTGCAGGAGATATTTAAGAGAGTTTTTAGTAGTGGCCATGTCGTAGTAGTTCTCCCAAATATAGGTAGTCGCCAATATAAATCCAACATCAAAAGCGCTCCGAATCAGAGCGCCGAAATTTTTTTTTGGCCTGCTGTGGATCTATAATTGACTTTACGGTTGAGCTAGCTGTTCTGAATATCCATTCTGTAACAGATCAGTTTTGTAAAACTATTTTGTACACATACGCTTCAATCCACAAAAAAAACTTAAATTTAGCCATACTCTAAGCTCAATGCATACCATACATCGATCTGTCTCGGGTTAAAATCCTGGCCTGCTGAAAATTACAAAACCAGGCCAATTACCCAGTTTCGGATTTAAGTAGGGCGGTGGGTTCAGGAGGAACTTTGTTACTTTTCGTTTTCCCTGCTATTTCTGAGATTATGAATTTTTTCGGACTTCCTAAGTGGTCTACGCCTCACTTATTTAATGATCGCAAATTTGCTGAACTTTCCCAGACCGAGGTAACGCAACTTCGAGAGCGCCTCGCCCATTTTAATGTAAGCGATCCTGAAATCACTGTTGCAATACCTGCCTGGAATGAAGAAAACAACATCTTTAGAATGCTGTCGTCCCTTGCGAGCAACAATACCAAACACCGCACGGAAATCATTGTGATCGACAACAATTCGACGGATAGTACGCGGGGAATTCTGGACACGCTTGGTGTGAAAACATTCATTCAGACAATTCAGGGAACACAGTTTGCTCGGCAAATGGGTCTGGAAAAAGCCCGGGGAAAATACTTTCTATGTGCAGATTCCGATACACTGTATCCCCCCGACTGGATCGACTTAATGGTTGAGCCATTAATGAAAGATCCGAATGTTTCCTGTGTTTATGGCAGACATTCATTTGTGCCTCCGAAAGGTCAGAGTCGCTTCGGTTTGGCCGTCTATGAGCTTTTGGGTGAAATTGCGGTCGGTATGCGGACGCGTCAGAACAAAGAGTACATCAATGTCTACGGTTATAATATGGGTTTTGAAACAAAAAACGGCTTAGAGACGGGCGGTTTTAAGATAAACAACAAACGTATTTATGCCAATGCTAAGGGGGCAGATTTTCAAAACGAAAGTGAAGATGGCAAAATGGCCGTGAATCTGATGTCCGTGGGAAAACTCCGGCGGGTCGCGTCTCAAAAAGCGATCGTATTCACTTCGCCGAGAAGATTAATGGACGATGGCAGTATCTTCAATGCATTCGTTAAGCGATTTAAACATCAAGTGAAAACACTCAATTAACTGATAGAGTCAAGCACTTTCCATTTCAACTTGCTGAATCTTAGACAAGCCAATATCACAAACGACTATTGGAAGCAGCTCCCGGTTACATAAACTTTCTGTAAAAACTATGATCTGCTATTTCTAATAGTTCTTTGTCTCCACGGCTGTCACCATATGCGTAAAGCTCATAATTCTGCCTTCCGGGAAAATGGTTAAGAAGCCGTGCAACCTTCTCGGCACCGTAACAATTCCTGGATTTAAATTTTCCTGTCAATCGACTGTCTTTCACCTGCAATTGGGTAGCCAAGACGATATAAATCCCATTTCCCTTCGCCCATGGGATAATCCAGTTTTCGGCCGACGCGCTGAGTATGACCACTTCATGTCCCATTTCCTGATGCCATTTTATTTTTTGAATGGCATTAGGTTTTATTACAGAATTCAAAATGCTGCGAAAGGATTCGCAACAGCGCTCGAATTTTTCCATTTCGAGGTTGCCGAAAAAGATTGAGAATATTCGCTCCTTCGCCTGGTAATTTGGCATTGCTTTGGTTGCGTACAAAGTCAGGGTGGGAATCGATAAGATCGATTTCAACAGCAAAGACATGAGCCCCTGCGAATACCACAGGAAGAGAAAAAAGCTATCTCTGTTTGTAATTGTCCCGTCGAAATCAAAGACGGCAATTACTTTTCTGCTGTCACGAACTTCTCCCCCCATACTACCCATATAGGTTTCTCTTTTAAAGGTCTTTGCGTTTCGGGCAATAAAAACTTGGAATCCGAACGGATAATGTTTTCTGTGGATTTGCCATCTAAGTTTTCCTCGGAGTAGGTAATACCCCTTTCCTGAAAACGAATCCGGTTTGCCGCTGCACTCCCCCATTGAACGATAACTGGCTTAGGCGATTCGGCTAAGGTGTCCATCTGATAGTCCACCACTTTTGATATCAGGAAATTCCAGGCAAAATTAGTCGCGGAAAATGATATATTAATCAACATCGCTACATACAAGACAATGGCCGGCAGGCGGGCAGATTTGAAAGGCTGTGCTTCATACAACAACAGAATCAGGCTCGGCAGAAGCCACAATTGGGGTATATATCTTGCCCACCAGGATTCCGGAAGTAAGATTGCTGACAACATCAGGCATACTCCCCAATACAAAACGAACAGGGCATTGCGATCCAGGCCACGCTTGCCGATGTAGATAAAAAGCAAAATAAAAGAAACCAATAAAATACCGCTAAACAAGGGCCCTAAACCGCCTATCCTGGGGTCAACTTTGGGCGCATTTACAATGTCTGCCCTATTGAAAGTGAAAGGTATTTTTAATTCGACTTTCCCACCATTGGTGAGCGTTGGATTACTGGTATGAGCAAACAACGATGAAAAAAACTTATCGAATGCGCCTTTATGCTCGAATCCTTTCGGATAGTTATATGTAAAAATGTCGGCTTTTTTTGCCCCCATTACGGGATATAGCGGATGACCGTATTTGGTGGTGTTAATTACGTACGGGTTAAAGCCTACCAGAAATACCGTAAAGATTGCTGCAACAGCGAACGTGTTGAAAACCGCGAGCAGTTGTCGCCTGTTAAAAAAGAAAAGCCAAACCAGGAATATACCCCCGAAAAGAACACAATAGACGAGCGACGAGAATTTAATATTGCCCATAATTAGTTGTACCAGACCCAGCAACACTAAATTATAACGATTGGGCGCCACGACTATAAGCGCAAAACAGCAAAACAAACATACGAAGGAACTTGCGATCAACCCGTCCACATAATAGGTCAAAAGTTGGTTGACGCATATTGGACTCAAGCAAATGAATGCGGAAACTACCGTCGTCTTGACCACCCCAATTGTAACAACCCGGGACAACGTCGATGAGGTCAGGCAAAAGGCAGCGAGCAACATAATAAGATTGACGGCTTTTCCAGATTCAATGGAACCCATCAGCACATAAATCGATGCAGCAACAAATTCACCTGCTTTTGCATAATGATTTATATACAAGCTTTGGTTCACGGAATCCGAAAGCTTTTCGTAAAATGGGTTCCATCCATTTCTAAGCTGGATCAGGGTTTCCTGGTGGTAAGCTTGCCCATCGTAAGACACATCATAGAAAAGTCCAGCCACAAGAATGGATAGTATAATCAGGAATCCACTTGTCAGAAGCGATGCAACAAATAACGCTAACGAGTTTTCATGCAGCTTTGCAATTGGAAAAGCCAGCAACCCTGCGCATGCAAACGCAACCGGAAACTGCCAGGCGGACATAACTATCCCCAAAGCGAAACATACCGTCGAAATAACAAGTGTTAACGCAACTTCCGCAGTGAGTACATAACCAGTCAGATAGGTAAGGTTAGTAAACCTTTTGCTCATAGGAAAAGTTGGCTAAAGAAATCTTTGAAATAAATCAAGGCAGCAAAAGAGAGTATCCATAATAGCAGTACGACCTGCAAAAAACGGTTCTTCAACAAAACCATAGTGGGATTACCGCTGATCAGCCAAACAAATGTGAGTTGCAAATACCTTAGCACCCCCAGTATAACAAACAACGATGTGAAATAAACGAATGGATGCAAGCGGCTAACAACTTCCTCGGACGTGCAGTACATAATGTAACATATTATTACGACAGTCGCCATGATGGTAATCGATACGTCCAGGAATATCAGATTATAACCCTGAATATTTTTCCGGGCCTTAACGCCCGTTTGCATATAACTGGAAACGTCGTCTCTTCGCTTCGCCAATGCAAGAAACAAAGCCAAAACGAATGTCATCAGGATAATCCAATGAGAGAGTATGGTGCCGGAGGCCGCCCCTCCAATAATTATCCGCAGGACAAACCCCAATGATATCAAAACCACATCTATCAAGGATATGTGTTTCAGGATAATCGTGTACAATATGTTTTGTACGAAATAGACGCCCGCAAAAAACCAAACGGAGGCCTTCGGAATAAAAAAGATAAATATTAAAATACTTAATGTGCAGACAGCGATCATCAATATAATGCCCTCTACTTTGGATACCGCACCGGAAGCCAGGGGTCTGTTGCGCTTGGTCTTGTGGAGTTTATCACTCTCAACATCAAGCATATCATTGAATATATATATACTGCTGGCTAGAAAGGAAAAAGCGAAAAAACAAAATATCAACTGCCTGGAAACATCAGCATCTGTGATTTGGAACCCAAAAAAAGCGGGTAAAAAAATAAACGTATTTTTTACCCACTGGTGAATTCGCAACAATGAAATGTAGTCTTTGATCTTTTTCATTGAAAGGTTATTTATGGTTCGATAACCTGTTCGAGGTGGTGATGAATGATGTCAGCGATTACCTGCACCCGATTTTCCCAAGTATTTTCGGCAGCAAGTTTTACACGGTTTCTCCTTAACTCATCATTATCCGTTTCAAGTGCGTAATTGATAGCGTCCGAAAAGCTTTTAGCATCCTCGCAAAAGGCAACCATACCTTTAGTAAAGTCTTTCAAATCCGGATTAAAGTCAATCGCAACAACCGGCTTGCCAGCTCCAAGATACTCGAATAATTTAAGTGGAAAGATGCTGCTGCTCACTTCGTCTTTTTTGAATGGTATCAAGGCAACATCGAATCCTTTGATAACTGCTGGCATCTCGTCATAGCCTATGGGACCAGGAAAGTGAACATTGTTTGCAGTGTTAAACCATTCCGGGACAAATTCCTTCGAAACCGGTCCCACAAAAATGAAATTCTTGTCCGGGTTGGAGAGAATGACTTCTTTAAGTAAATCGTAGTCGATCCGACGCTCTATCGTACCAAGATAACCTATCACCGGTCGTTTCAGATCGGAGATAACCGGTGATATGGGCAAATCCTCGTTCAGCGCTTTGCTACTATGACCGAGGTCTGCTGCATTAGCCACAAAATAACTTTGCGGGTTTTGCTTTTTCTTTTCTTCATAAAGCCGCTTGCTGCTACAAATGACAACGTCGCTCCCCTTCACAAGAATTTCCTCCGATACGATCCCGTGACGGCGATTGAACGGCAAAACCATGGGATCCAGGCAATGATACACTGTCAACTTGGGTGCAAGGCCGTCGGAGAGTGTGGGGTAGTGAAAATTGAACGAATTGATAAAAATGTAGTCCCTGATCTTGTAGGCTCTTAGAATGCTTTTGAGCTTGGTTCGGATAAGCAGCTCGTTCAATTTCAATGCTGCACGAAACAATCTGTTCTCCGGCAGGAAATTAATCGATAGCAAAAAAGGTGGGACAATTACTTTCAGATTCGGTATCTCCGTTTGAATGATCGAGTGACCTAACAGCGAGAAATATCGTCTTCTCCGCTGATATTCAGCGGATTTTCGCATCCAAAAAAAATCTCGCAGGGTGAACGGATTTTCAATATAGTAGACCTCGTTTTCACGTGCCAGCAATTTTGCTGTCGTGTAATTGGTGGACTCAATGGGTGCGTCGAAACGAGGTAAGCCAAAAATTAAGATCTGATGTCCTTTCAGTTTCATTAGCAATGGATATTCGATAGATTCACATCAGATCGGGTTCGCGTTTTTCAATTAATCCGTAAATTAAAAAATTTTATAATACATCCCCCACGGTAAACTTCTTGTAATGACACCTTTGGGATGATCACCGCAGATTCGAAGGTGAAAGCACCTTCTGTTGGGATAATCCGCCTCCCGGTTACTTACTCTCCGCTGCTCTTTTTGGACTTTGCATTCAACATCGGACGGACATACTGGCCGAAAAATTCGGGGTAAAACTTATACATATAGACAAACGTATTGAAAAGGTTCACACCAATTTCCTTTTTTAGAATGGCTTGTGCAATCAAGAAACCAACAATGTTCGAGCACAAGGTTGCATATGCCGCTCCAACAACCCCGAACCGCCGGATAAAAAAGTAGTTAAGACAAAGGTTAAGCGTCGCCGTACCGATGACTACGAAAAAAGTTATCCGCGTCTTTCCGATCGAGTCCAGGATAGTTCCAAACTGTCGGCCATACGGGATCAGCAGGCAATACAGCAGTGTGATTTGTAGCAAAGGAATCGAATCGGCGTACTTTTCTCCTGCGACGAGCGTGATGACGATACCAGAAAAAAGATAGAGGAAGATCACAACCGGCACCACAAGGGCAAGCGTAGTTCCTACCGACTTTTCGTACAAATATTTGATCGCTGCCGCTCCCTCCGACTCCATTCTTTTTGCACTTTGTGGAAAAACAATAATTGCCACTGCATTACCGGGTATATCAATGAGGTTTGTGATCCGCACTGCAATATTGAATGCTCCTGATGCTGCCGGCGACAGCATCGCACCAATCATCATTTGGTCAATTGTATTGGAAAGCAATGAGCTGATCAGCGTTCCGAAGGCATATTTCCCGTAGCCGAACAGTTTTCCAACCCATATTCGGCTAATCTTCGCCGAGAGTGCCAACCGTGGGCGGGCATGACTGTACGCAATGAGCATACCAGCTAATGCACAAACAATTTGTACCCACACCAGAAAAATCAGGTCCACCGAAAAACCTAACAGATAGCAACCGAGAACAACCGCGAAAAATATGCCCTGTCGTACAGTCGTCGTGACAAAAGTCCCGCTAAACCGCAGGTGGGCCTGCTCGATTCCGTTAAACTGTGCCTGAAAACCTGAAAGGAAATAAATAGCGATATAATAGTACATCATTTCCACCAACTGGGTTGCCTCCCAAAGTCGGCTTAGGTAAGGTGCAAACACCAGGATCAAAACAATGCAAAACAGCTGAACGACAGTATTAATCGCGAAAGAGGCCGTCACAATGTCGGGGTGCTCTTTTGAATCGCTGGATGAAATGTATTTGATGAGTGCGTTTTGCAGCAGGCCACTGCGAATGGCTTCAAGGATCGTGGTAGTTGAAATGAAAAGGGTCCAAACACCAAAATCATGCTTGGAAAGAATCCTGACTAACAAGTAGAAACCCGCAAAGCCGAATAAAACGCCCGAAAAATTCTGGATAATATTGATTAACCCTGATTTGAGCCAATAGTCCTTTTTTCCCTCCATGACTCAGAAATGCGCTTCGACGAATTGTTTAACCTCATCGTCTGTTTTGGCGTGCAATATCTTAGCACCAGAAAATTGCGGATAGAGCTTTTGAAAGCATCTGAAATGATGCTCTGGACCCTTCTTGGAGAGAATCAGGTTCGTGCCCCCGAAATAGCTCGCAAGCGTAGCCGTCCCGCCATGAATGGATATGAACTTGCTGGCGTTGGCATACACCATCAGTTGCAAATGGTTGAAATTATTGGCACCTGCCTTATTTTCTGTGAACAGGTCTTCCATCAGAATTACGTCCGGATGCTCACTGGAAAGCCAGCTGAATTCGTCCATGTCATAAATATCGGAGTTATCCATCGTGATATGCTGTGGGCGCGGCCGGTTATAGATCACCGTGTAGCGCTTTTTAAGCTTGTCAAGGATTAAGGCCAGCATTTCGATGCTGTAATAGCTGACAGGCGGCCCATCCCATTCCATATTATACCGGTTAGCGATAATCAGAATGGGCTTATCATAGACGTATACATCGTTCCTGTACTTTTCCTTAAGCGGTGCCGGAATCCATTTTGACATATCGTAATCCTGGCTATACAGAATGCGAGGCATCTCAAAATTATAGTTTCCTTCATTAGACCGGGTATCGAACTGCTCCGTATGATCAGGGGAAAAAAAGTATAGTTCTTTGGTGTATTTTGAAGAGGTAGTTGATTTCAGCGTGCCATTTTTATAGTGCCAATAGGCGAACGGCAGCGCAAATTGCAACTCCGGAGCAAACTCGCCGCTAAATTCAAGTGCCTTGTATTTCTTACGGCTGACGTAATCATTCCATAAATACTTCCACTGCTGCACCTGGCACCTCAGCGTATCCCTGTAAAAATACCGTATCTCGGCTGGCAACTTCCCGTAGCGTAGGCACACTATCAAACTAAGAATTTTATTAAGCATAATAGGTTAGTGTACTTTATCAACCATCAATTTTCCCCACCACAACCTGATCAGGTTAAGCGCTTCGGCATATCCAGTGGTTACGACGCTCAATATACCAAACGGATAAAAGCGATTCAACGCCCAATACCCGATCGCTGTCCCGATCGCCGTTGGAACGATACCTGCGACGGCTACACCATATATGTTGCCGGTTAAGTATATGCCTGTCATGGAAGCGATTACACTGGCTGCAAGCATGATCAGAACTTTGACAAAGTTGATCTGGGGCTGATGGATTACATCGAGCGTCAATGCAAAGAAGCGGTCAAGTGGGTAAAGCAGTGCAAAGGTCATGTATAAGCGCAGGATGTTGGCGGCTTCGGAGTCAATGTATTTCTGGCCGCCGATAATATAAATAGCTACATCAGCCAGCAATACCGCTCCTGCGCACGCAGGCAGCAAAGCTATTGTTATGAGTCCGGCATAACGTTTCATTGTTTCTATCACTTTCGCACGGTCACCTGCATTGTGAGCCGCAGAAAGTTCAGGCATGCCTGTGGCCGCAAAGCTTCTCAATGGAATTTCAATAATCTCCATCAAACGCTGCCCGAGGTTAAACACGGCCAGCGCGGCCGGGCCAAGCATGAAGTTGATAATCATCGTGTTGGATGCACCAAAAAGGTTCGAACTTAACGTGGTGCCAACTGAAAATTTGCCAAAATGAAAAATTTCTTTGACACATTCTCTGGTGCGATCTTTAAAATTGTCGATCCTGGCCCAGCCCATTACAATGGTAAAAACACTGGTCAACGCTGCGCCGGCAAGATAAGCATAGACGATATTTTGCAGGGTAGCCGTGTGGGTGAGCGCCATTATCATTACGAACACGATAAAAAAAACCTGGCTGAAAAACCGAATGCAAAGCAATTGGTCGAAACGCTGTTCTGCCTGGACTACGCAGGAAGCGATGAAGTAAGGGAGCGAGGCAATGTAGATTATCCCAAACCATTCCACGAATAATACGACAGAAGGATTCTTAAAATAGCCCGAAAATATATACGCCGGAATGTTGATCAGCACAAGGAGGCCAGTTATAGCGCCACCTATAAGCCATGCTGACCCGATAACATCCCGTTTACGTTGCTCGGCGGCACCTGCATAAAATTTGATGAATGCGGTTGTGAGAAATCCTGACCTGAACGTGTCCACCAGCAGCAGGATGGACAAAAAGAATACCCACATTCCAATGCTATCCACAGAAAGCGCACGATAAAGAATAACCATGTTGAGCATCCCCAGCACAGACATAATCCCATTACCAGCCAACGAAAGAAAATGTCTATTCTTTAATTTCTGTAATAAGTGAAAGGCCATCAGACTTAATGCAAGATATGGTGGTCAACTCCAAGTATTTCCGCAATTTAGCGAAACTATTATCGAAGTTGGGAGGCAACGCAATATGCGAAGTAATTTTACAATATTTTTGTGCAATGCAGGAATAAAGTTTTAACTTTCTTACTGACTCTCCCTCCTCAAAAGGGAAGACACTTGTAACATCTTAAAAATCTGTTAATTACCGGCTATACATTGATTGGAACGATCCAATTGAATCTGTCCGCGCCGTGATTATTTTGTGACACTAAGGCCTTATGCAGCATCAATTCCCGGATACAACGTTACTGATCACCCATTACAATCGCAGTGGCTCGTTGGAACGGCTGCTGTCAACTTTCGAGTCGCTCGGCTGCCAGTTTGCCGACATCGTTGTGTCGGACGACGGTAGTAAAGCTGAGCACCTGAGCAAGGTCAAAGCCTTGGCAGATCGTTTCCATTTCCGCCTGGTCACCACTCCGACAAACCGCGGCCTTGGTAATAACATCAACAAAGGGCAGGATGCGGTGCAAACCGAATATACCTTATATGTGCAGGAAGATTTTCAACCTTCCGACGTTTTCCCTAAGCATTTTGCCGATGCCCTTACCTTTATGCGTGAGGATTTTAAATGGGATATCATTCGTTTTTACGCATACTTTGCGTACCCTACCCTGCGCCCGTTCAAAAAGGGATATTCGGAAATGGTTTACCGTTTCTGGGACCTGAACCATTTGAAATTCTATTATTACAGCGATCACCCGCACTTGCGGCGTAGCACCTTCCTGCAAAAATTCGGACGATACCCAGAGGGCATCAAAGGCGATCTGACGGAGTACAGGATGGCCGTAAGTTTTTTGCAGAAAAAAGGCAAAGGGCTATTTTTCGATGATTTTACCAAGCTGTTTTATCAGAAAAATTCTTCGAACGAGCCCAGTACCATGCAACGTGCGGACTGGAAACAGAGCCCAAACCCGCTTGTTAAGCTGGCGCGGCTAGCCTATTTGCGCTACCGATGGCTGAAAAACACCATCGACCTCGTGATCCTCAAATAACCACCCCCATGACAAAGGAATATTTCTTCGAGGAAGTAACACTGCTCATTACCCATTATAATCGCAGCCAGTCGCTTGAACAGCTGCTACTCTCATTCGAAGCGCTCAACTGCACTTTCGGCGATATTGTCGTTTCCGACGATGGCAGCAAGCCTGACCATGTGGATTATCTGCTCGAATTGCAGAAAAAGCATGAATTCCGACTTATTACAACTCCGAAGAACAGAGGCTTGGGTAACAATATTAATAAAGGTCAGGATGCTGTCAAGACCCCATTCACGCTTTACGTTCAGGAAGACTTCACTCCCACTACCGTCTTTCCGGAGAGCTTCACCAAGGCTCTGGCTATCATGCACGACAAGCCGGGAAATGATGTGGTACGATTTTATGCCTATTTTCAATATCCATACCTGCGGAACCCGCGGGATGGGTATTACGAAATGAATTTTAGCGTTTGGAAGCCGGGTTATCGCAAATTTTATGCCTATAGTGATCATCCTCACCTGCGCAGGATCAATTTCTTCGATAAATTCGGAAGGTATACCGAAGGCCAGAAGGGCGATGTTACAGAGTATCGGATGATGATGTCGTTTTTGAAAAATCGTGGGACGGGATACTTTTATAAAGACTTTACCGGGTTATTTATTCAGCAAAATTCAGAAGCCGAGCCCAGTACAATGAAAAGAAACATGTGGCGCGAGAGCAACAACTTCCTGCTGACTCAAATACGGCACCTTTACCGCCACCTGAAATTTAATTTTGACTACCTGACCTGAATTTAGTCTGCGTTTATTACGATCTTGGTGTTGTAAAAACCCATGTTCTGCCCCCTGAAATATGCCGACCAATGTTACAAATGACTCATTCAGATGGTATTATGCAAGTATTTACCTTGGTCTGGCGCTGATCTTCGGTTCACAGTATTTTACTTATAAGAATGTCAAGGATCTTTCACTGAACAACGAAAGCCTCAATGTGACGATCGGCGTCCTAAACCAGGCGGCCAATTTCGGCTTGGTAACGAAGGATTTCCAGTCGAATATGCGGGGATACCTGATTACCGAGGACAATGACCTGCTGACCGACAACTACAATAAGAAAATCCAGCTTATAGGCATTACCGACACGCTTTTCAACCTTGTCAAGACGGACGAAGTCCAGACCCGGCGCGTGAAAGAATTGCTACAGATTTCTAGCCAGATCGTTGCTTACTCACAAAATGTGATCAGTATTTACCGTACTCAGGGCTCCGGGCAGGCATTTTCTAAAATGCAGGAGGGCGAAGGCATCCGGCTCAACAACCTGCTGACTGCGAAGATCAACGAGATCGACGATTACGAAAACCACAACCTGGACCAGCGGCGGAAGCTGGTATCGGCCACGCAACAGAACTCGATCCTGTTCATTTTTGTGACCGGGGCAGTCGGGTTTGTCCTCACAATCCTTTCCTTTATTTTCCTGAACCTCGATAAACGCAAGCAACGGTTGATGCAAAAAGCGATCAACGAAAAAGAGCGGACATTGAGCCAATACCTGGAAGCGATTCCGGACGGAGTGATGATTATCAATAATGAACGGAAAATCGAGGTATTGAACGAGTCGGGCAGGGAAATACTCGGTGTTACAGGCGAACGCCCGGAAACGTTGGAAGAACAGGTAAAGTATATCAAACTCCTCGATCCCACCCGTTATCACGTGCGCTTTTCGGTGGATACGCTCCCGGTTACGCGCGCATTGCAGGGTGAAAAACTGACGGGAAACAAAATTGACCTGGTTAAAAACGACAAGATCTATCACCTCGAAACGAATGTACAACCGGTAATCGGCCTGGATGGGCAGATTACCAGCGCCATTACTGTCTTCAGGGATATAACCGAACGAGCCAATTATGAAGCTACGCTAGAAAAAGCGCGTATTTTGGCGGAAAAATCGGTCCGGGTGAAGGACATCTTCCTTTCCAATGTCAGTCATGAGATCAGGACACCACTGAACGCGATCATCGGGTTCACCAACCTGCTGATGGGCGAAGTAATCGATCAGAAAAGCCAGGAATATGTGGGGTACATTCAATATGCCGGCAAAAACCTGCTGGAACTGATCAACGACATCCTGGACTTTTCAAAAATAGAAGCAGGACAGGTGCATCTGGAAAAAACACCGGTGCCGATCCGTGAACTTGCCGATGAGATTTCGGCCATCATGCACCACCGGGCGGTGGAAAAAGGCATTACCTATGAAGCTTTGCTCAAAGCCGGCCTGCCTGAATATATTGAAACCGATAAGCTGCGGCTTACACAGATCTTGCTCAATGTATGCGGTAACGCTGTAAAATTCACAGAAAAGGGCAGTGTCAGACTTTGCATCGAGCCGCTGGGCGAACCTGTCAACAATATTCAAAATATCCGTTTTGAAGTACAGGATACCGGCATAGGCATCCCGAAGGATAAAATCAAGGAGGTGTTCAACCGGTTTGTACAGGCTACTGAAAGTACCACGAGGGTATTTGGCGGCACCGGGCTGGGATTGAGCATTGTAAAATCGCTCGTTCAGCTTTTTGATGGCACATTGAAGCTGGAAAGCGAACTCGGCAACGGTTCTGTGTTCACCATGGATTTTCCCTTCAAAGTGGTGCAGGAAGCCGATTTGCACGAGGAAATTGAAAAAGAAATCGATATTAATGCTTTGATATCCTCGATACGCATTCTGGCGGCCGAAGACAATATTCTCAATCAGAAGCTATTGACTGCTATTTTCGAAAGACTCAACATCCCGTTGACTATCGTGAACAATGGCCAGGAAGCGCTTGACAAGTTGCGTAAAGAAGCTTTCGATTTGATTTTAATGGACATTCAAATGCCGGTGATGGACGGTTATACGGCAATCAAGGAGATCAGAAGAACTATATCGAGCACCATTCCTATTATTACCATGACAGCCCACGCGATGGTCGGGGAAAAAGAAGAATGCCTGAGTATCGGTGCTAACAGCTATATTTCGAAACCTTTTAAGGAAAGTGAACTTTTATATACCATTGCGCACCTTGGAAACAAAGAGAATTACGAAACACAAACACCTAAAGACTTTACTCAGCCACCTCTAACTAAAATGACAGATACAATTCTAAATCTCGACTACCTGGCCGAAATCACCGGGGGCGACCGTGAACTTCGCGATGAGCTGATCGCACTTTTCGAAAGTGACAGCCAGGTGCAGCTCAGAAACATTGCCGAGGCCTCTCTGGCCAACGATTCGGAAAGACTACGTCAGGTCATACATAAATTCCGGTCGTCGCTGTTTTCAGTGGGACTGCTCAATACCGCCAACCAATATAAGGACTTGGAGGCCGCTCTGAAACAAGGCCATTGGACGAGCGATCTGAACCAGAAACTGGTAGCGTTAAAAGCCGAATCAGAAATGGGATTAGCTCAGTTAAAAAATCTCTGAAAAAAGAAGCCATCACAGGCTCTCCTGGGCTTTACTGATGGCTTTATAAATTTCCCCTACACTGTTTTCCCAGCTATGCGAGCTGGCAAATAACCGCCGCGCGGCAGTGCGCTCGTCGGAATTTTCGATAATGGCGCGTTCAATCAGGCGAACATATTCTTCTTTGTTTTTTCCCAGGTAAACGTGCTCTTCGAAAACGCTCATCGCGTCGGTGGCTGTCGCTACAACCGGCTTGCCCACCGCCAGGTATTCGTCGATCTTGCGAGGGTAGTTCCCTATCGTGACCTCATTGAGCAACTGCGGGTTCACGCACACATCGAACGAGTTGATGTAAGCAGGTAAATCAGCGAGATCCCGTGAGCCCGTAAAAGTTACATTGGGTAAATTATGAAGGCTGCTCTGAAGAAACTCTTTGTCTTCCGGGCCCACGAGCACGATATTCCAGTCGGGCCGTACTTCGGCAATGTATTGGAGCAGCTCCATATCCAGGCGAAGACTTTGCAATGCGCCTACATAGCCAATGCGCGGGCGGCTAATGCCACGAACGTCGGCGGGGTCTTCGGAACGGTTACCAGCCATGAAAACATCCAGGTCGCAGCCTTGCCCCACATAGTATGATTGCTTGTTGTACTTGCCACAATACTTGGCCAGGTAAACAGAATTGGCCACGCAGAGATCACTTTTGGCGATCAGCCGGGGTTCGAGCCGGCCTCCGTGCTTCCGCCAGTACTCAACGGCAAGCATATAATCGCGGGAATAGTAGATGGACAGCGCCGGTTTGAGCAGATCTTTCAGGAAAAAGCTGCGGAAAATATCATTGTCATTGAAATGGACATAATCTGCAAAACCCAGTCGTTTGACAGCCCGGGCGATCGACGCGGCCAAAAGCTGGTTGTTTCTTCTGTTCAAAATATCGAAAAGCATCTCGGGTATCCAGTTGATCGACTCGATCATCTTGTCGGGATAGAATACCCAAAGATTTTCCTGTATTTGTTCGAGGCCATCCGCTTTGCCGTACACCACCGCCTTTCTTTTAATAATCTTCGGATCGCTGCCGCCTTTAAGCAGGCTGCCGCGGTCGAGCGGAGAATTAACATATAGTACTCTGTGGTTCTTGCTGAATTCCAGAGCAATGTTCTTGCAGTTACTTCCGATTTCTACATCCCAGGCCTGTTGTCCTGTAATGACAATATCCATATAGCTGTGACTGATGTGTGGATTTTAAAACCTCCACCTTCGTTGAGATTCCTTAAGTTGATGTCCTGGATTTGCGTTTCCAACATCCGACAACCGGTCGAGCCTCTCGTCTGCCCGTATTTTCTACACGCCTGTCTTCTATCAGTCAATATACCTCAAATTATCGTTCACCTGCGAAGGACGGAAAAGTGAATTACATAATAGTTTGAGATCACGCATTCAGGTCAGCTTTATCCGACCCAAACTGCACATAATTTACGGCTTTTGTAAAAACAATTTTACGAAATTGCTTCCCGCTGTTCACTTTCATCGATCACGCGAGTGATCTTAATTATTGCAGCAGCGAGATAGAAATAAATGTTTGAAGGAAACTGTACAAGTGCCTCTTGGGGGTAGTTACCTATGTTGTAAGCAAATACAACAAGCAACATAGCCAGGCAATAGGTCTTCAATTCCGAATTTCTGATGAGAAAGTAGTTATTGATACCGTCACGTAAAATCAAGAACATTAATAAACAAAAAAGGGACAATCCCACCCAGCCCAGCTCAACCGCCACGCGTACATATCCGCTGTCGGGCGGAAAATTGGCAAGATAGGATTGCGGCGCAAAACGTACCCCCCATACGCCCGTAGCCCCGAGCCCCCCCCCGATCGGATGGCTGAGAATATAAGGCTGGATGCGTTTCTGATTGTCTTTCCGCACTTTGTACGACAGATCGTCATTAGGCTTAAAGGCGGTTTGGAACCGCACAATATTGGGGTCTCCGGTCGGCACAACAATCATGAACAGGAAAAACACCCCGGCAATACCCGAAAAAATCATTACCTGCCTGTTGATTCGCAAGATGACAAAGAGTACCATTGCCGCCGGAATCAACACATAAGCACCGCGTGTGCCCGAGAAAAGCATCGCCGAAAAAAACAATGCAACGAGCAGCGCAATCACTATTTTTTTGCCAGTATTTTTCACGAAGGTCAATAAGGCAATGCAAATAATGCATCCCACCACCATATTGTATGAGAATGCGACCGGATCAGCGAAAATCGAGAACTTACGCCAGTGACCCGCGATGAATAGCAAATCCGAAATACCCTCACCTTGCAGCCAGGCATTTTCTGCGTCTGAGAAACCGATATATTCTTGTTTGTAAGCATATAATGCCCCAAAAACTGCGAGGCCGAGCCACAATTTGATCACAAATCGAAGGAACCGGATGCTACGGATCTGGTACAGGAATACGAAATACGTCAGCATCACGATGGCCACAGACCTTATCGTATAAACCCAAGCTAAGCGCGATTCGGCAGCGGGATTGGCAACCTCAAGAATGTTAAACCCAATCCAGATCAAAACCACTACGCTGACCGGCCCCTTCAAAATCGCCCAATTTCGATGCCGTCTTTGATGAATGAAAAAGCCTAGTATAAGTAGCCCTTGAGTGGCATCCATGACCGTACCGAGTGGAAAGTCGATACCTTGCCTACCTATAAAGAAAAGCAGATAAGCAAGCAATAGCAATAATGTGATCCCAAACTGCGGGTAGGCTACTATTGAATAAACAACCGGTGGACCGACCATCAGTCCTAGAATTGCCGCGCCTGCAAGGATCCCATTGTAGGCGATGAGCGCACCAAAAACCAGTGATATCAGCAGCAGAATAAAGAGTCCGGCAAGCTTACGGTCAAACAACGCCCGTAACTTTTCGATGCGGCTCAGCCCCTGGCTGCTTTTTCCGGGAATGTGTATCTGAATGTCTTGCACTAAAAGAACAGAATTTTGAAAAACCAGATAAATACGCTCACCAATGCCAGCAACAATGCCGCCTGGCGTGTCTTTTGTTGCAGAGGTGTGAGTTCGCCAAAACCCTTTTTCTGCTTACTGGCCTTTTTTTGCGGGTAAATCTTCATACCGAATAGGTTTATCGCTGAGTACTCTTATTTTCCTGCCGCGTGGCAACCGATATCTGGTTTGCCCTGCGTGCGTTCACGAGCGCGGTAAGCTGGTAGAACATGAATTTCGGAATGTTGACCAGCGACTGATAAATTTTCGGATCGGTTGGCGAGCTTCTTAGTGAAATGTAGAAACCTAGCACGAAGATGAGCAATGCGATAAGCCATACCAGCGACAAAACCGGCAGGATCAGCAGATTTACCAGCATAAAAAACACCGAGAGCACTAAAAATATAAATAGCGGCGGCCGCAAAAGTATCAATCCAAACAATGTCTGATTAAGACTGAACCTTGTAGTGCCTTTAAAAACCAGCCCGAAACCTAAGGCAAAATATTTGAACCAGGTATTGATCCATCGTGCCCGCTGCTTCACAAGCTGGTCGGAGCCGGTCGTTTTTTCATCATAAACAATGGCTTTGTCGGCAAACGCGATGCGGTAGCCGCGGCCTACGATGCCTTCCTGCAATACTTTATCGAAACCGGCACCGGTCACATCCAGATGCCCCAGCACTTTTTCGTACAATGCCGTTGTAAATGCCATTCCCGACCCGGCCAATGTTGCCGAAGAACCCGCACCGAACAATACTTTGCCATCGTAGAAATGGTAGTAAATGTCACGGGCAGCGTCCAGACAGGCGTAGGTTGTATCCAGATTTTTCGCTTCACGTACACCTTGCACTGCCGCAAATCCCTGTTTGAAATATACATTCAATTCATTCAGGTATTCAGGATCGGTGAGGTTATCGCTGTCGATAATTGTCAAATGCGAATGTGGACGGATAAAGCGGCGAATAGCATAGAAATGTGAGCGGGTGTTGCCACCCAGAACCTGCTCAGGACGTAGCAACAGCACCTTATCGGCCGGAAAATGCAGGTTACGGATATCGCATTTATCGGCGACTATGTAAATATGATAGCGCTCGTAATTCAAATCCAGCAGCGAGCTCACAACAGCGGGTAGCTGGGCGGTATATTCATAAGCGGTCACGATGATCGCATAATCAGGCAATTCCTCTGAGCCAGCCACCGGCCACGCGGTTTTTATCGATTTCCGGATGCCATAAACGAGCAGCACAAACACCGGAAACACCAGGTTGTACCCTATCGCGATCTGGATCGCCCACCATATCCATTCCAGGACTCTCATGCTTCCGACAGTTTAGCAACCTTGCCGGCCTGCTCTGGAATACTTTCGACATTGGTGAGCACCCACCCGGCAAATTTGCCGTTCAGGCTGTCCAGATACTGGATTTTAGATTGATCTTCAGCACCAATGGAGTGCCCCGCGGCAAATACCGCTACCACCAGGTCCGAGAATGTCACCCATTCTTTTGCCCTGTTCATGGCGCGTAACGAGTCGGTTTCGATCAGGATAATGTCAAAACGCGCTTTCAACGCCTGCAAACGCTCACCGATCGTCTTCTCGTCGGCCAGTTCGAGTACGGAAAAATCCCCGGCTTTGGCACCCAGGATGCTGATCTGGCCCGCAGCTGCTTCCGGCAGATTATTGGATTTCACGAAGCTATCGAAAGGCACGCTGTCCGGGTTCAGCTTGGAAATATCGGGCTGCCCGAAGTTGCCATCGATGATCAGGACCGTTTTGTTGATCTTTGAAAATGCCCAGGCCAATGCAATCACAAAAGGTGTTTTACCCACACCATACCCTAAACTGGTAACGGCAATGATTTTAGGGTCACCCATTTCGCTATCCAGCTCATAACGGATCGACCGCACAAGATTTTTATAAAGCCGCACAGCCTTGTCGTCCGAGGCATTCATCCCGGACAAGCTTAGGTTCGAATCTTTATCCAAAGCATTCAAATAGCCTAGCACCGGCGTATTCGTTTCGTTTGCAAGTTGCAGCGGATAACGGATGGATTTGTCGAGATAGAAAAGTATAAAGAATACGAACACGCAGAAAGTGAAACTGATAACGCCCGACAGGATTACGAGCACCATTTTCTTGGAAGCCTGTACTTCTCCCGGCATCGCACGCTCAATCAGGCGCAGGTAAACAGGAAAGCTGAATTCCAGACTAGCTTCATTATAGCGCTGCAATGCTTCAATATATTCCTTGCTGGCAATGTCGATAGAGGTCTCATACTCCTGAATTGTCGCCTCATTGGGTACTAATCCGTCGAATTTGCGGTTTAGGCGATCCAGTTCGGCTTGAATCGATGTCACACTGTTTTTTGCTAGTTCGAGCGAGATTTCCATGCTCAGCTTCTGTGTTACCAGATCCTGCTTTACCACCATCGGATTGTACGCGTATTTATCCGTAGCTTCGTTGATCTCCTCTGTCAGACGACCTCGCAGCGAATCCAAGCTGATTTTTAGTTTCGGATCGAAATTGCTCAGGATATAACGCTCGTTCAAAGCTTTCAAATTGTTCTTTGTACCAATGATCTTCTGATTAATTTCGGTCAAAGCACTTTCGAAATATTTCCGCTCGGTCGGGTTAAAACGCTGGTCGATATTCCCGATTGCGGCTGTATAGGCAGCGATGTCCCTCTGCGCCATTTGGCGCCGGGTTTCAAAGTCGGCCACCTGACCGTACATGGCTCGGGCTTGTTCATTGAGGTTCAGTACGCGGTTACGTATTTTGAAATTCCTCAACGTGTTCATGCGCTCGTCAAGCGCCTGCCGCTTTTGCTGCATAAAACTCGCCAGGAAATCGATGGTCTTTTTGTTATTACCAACCACGCGTGAAGAGTTGTCAGCAATAAATTCCTGTGCAAGCGTATTGAGTACATATGCCGCCAGATCTGGATCCTCGGCCTCATATTCGATGTCGATATAGTCGCCGACTCCGGTACGATAAACCGTAAGTTTATCTCGTAGAGCATTGGCGCTATAACCCATTTCCGAGATAAGGTCATTAAGCCTTCTCTCCTCGGGTTTCCACAAAAATAACTCTTCGTGCTTCTTATATTTTTGGGTTATAAGGGCAATGGCCTTTGCTTTGTTGGCTTTGCTCATTTCTTCAATCTCTCGCACCGGTTCCCGCCATGTCGAATCCTTTAACCCCTTCAAATCGTTCAAAATCAAACGGTACGAAACCTGGTCGAGCGTCCGTTTCAGCCGCATAACCTGAATAAGACTCTCAAATTTGCGCGCGATCTGCTGATCCTGCTCGTCTTTCTCACGCGTTACTACCTGGTCGGTCTTGTCTACCAGGCCCGTCGCGATCCGAGCGTGCGATTCATAAGTATCGGGCAACCTTCTGACCAGAAAATAGCACACGATTACGGTGATGACCGGAACCAGGACGAGGGTGATTTTATTCCTCTGCAGTAATCTTAAAAATTGTACAACTTCGGTCATTTTATATCTTCTAGTTTTTGCCCCAACAATTCTTCCAAGCTGGCTTTTGCGATTAGAACCTCGCTTTCAGTATTCAGCAGGTTTTGCGCGTGGTCGGTTTGCATGACCAAAACCTGGTTATATTTCTCTAACGTCTCCTGACCCATTTCGAAGCGCTTCTTCACATTTTCGAGCATGCTCTCTATATCCAGCGAAGCATTGGAACGGATGCGGTATAGTGCCTTTTTCTGAATCAACGTAAAGTATCTTTTCTTGACCTCTGCTTCAATGTTTAGGTCAAAGGACTGTTTATCGTATTCTGCCACAGCCAATTCACTTTTAGCCTGCTTCACCTGCGCCGGTTTTTGAAGTATCGTACCGATATTAATGAAAAAGCCCAGCTGGTAGGTAAATGGAAATGAAGGAGACACAGGTCCCGAAAAGCTCTTGGGGCTGTACAAGTAAGAGAAATTAAAAATATCGAAGTAGGAAAGCTTCGCTTTATTGATCCCCGTAGCCGTTGCGTCGATCCGCGCCTGATACATTTTGAACTTGGGGTAATTGGTCTTGCAAATTGTAATCAGTTTATCGAGGTACGCATAGTCTACGTCTTTGCTCAAAGATTCCTGGGCACGGACGCCATAGATTGTAAAGAAGAGCAGGAGCCCGAGAGCGGCATATTTTTTCGGCATATTAGGGTATAATAATTATTTAAAAATCACTTTCGTTTGACTTTGAACTAATAGAAAATACTTTTGGTAAAAATATTACTACATCTTCACTAATCTAGGTAAAATGTCGTTCTCAGACCAAATCCGGAACAGTCCGGGACTCAAAAAATTTGTCCACTGGATGCTGCTCCCAACCAATCAAGCCCGTCCAAGGCTCTGGGTCCGGATTTTTTTGAACCGTTTTTTCCATAAAAGGGGCAAAGATGTCATTATCCGCCGGTGGGTAAGGATGGATGTATTGCCGTTCAATCCCTTCTCTATCGGCGACAGGTCGATGATCGAGGATTTCAGCACAATCAATAATGGCGTGGGGGCAGTGTATATTGGTGCCAACTCGCTGGTTGGCCTGGGAAATGTCATTATCGGTCCGGTGACGATCGGCAACGATGTGATCCTTGCGCAGCACATTGTTGCCAGCGGCCTGAACCACAATTATCAGGATATTCATCAACCGATTCACAAACAGGGCGTAAGCGTTGCTTCGATCGTTATCGAAGACGAATGCTGGATTGGCGCTAATGCTGTAATCACCGCCGGTGTTACCATAGGCAGGCATTCGGTAGTCGCCGCCGGGGCCGTGGTGACGAAGGATATTCCTCCCTATTCGGTCGCCGTCGGAAACCCCGCCCGCATTATCAAAAAATACGATCCCGAATACAAAACCTGGGTAAAAGCTTCCTGACATAACGTTGGTTCCGTCAGACATTCTCCGACTGCAACAGCGCCGGGAATGTTTTCAGGATGATCTCCATATCCATTTTAAAGGAAAATTCCCTGGCGTAGGTAATATCTAGCAGCGTCCGCTCCTCTTCCGTCATATCGGCCTTGCCTTTGCCGCGCTTGGTTACCTGCCACAGGCCAGTAAGCCCGGCCGGACCCGCAAAACGCAGAATTTTATCGTCGGTGGTCATTTTCTCCGCTTCGTACAACGGCAGCGGGCGGTTACCCACCAGCGACATGTCGCCTTTGAGGATGTTGAGCAGCTGCGGAAGCTCATCGATACTCGAATTCCGCAGGAAACTTCCAAGGCGCGTAATGCGCGGGTCGTTCTGGAACTTCATAAATGCCGCTTTTTGCTCCTTCTGATAATGGTATTGCTTCTCGCAGATCTCCTTGCCATCATGGAATAGCATGCTCTTACACGCGCCTCCGGCCAGACAATCATCACAAAGTCCCTGAGTGTCGGTTTGTGACGCCGGTTCGGCTTTGGAATACATGTTCAATGCAGCCATTTTTCGGATCAACTGGTCGGCGTCGGTCCGCATTGTCCTGAATTTATACAGGTCGAAGATTTTGTAGCCACTTCCTACCCTTTTTGATTTATAGAAAACCGGCCCCTTCGAATCTAGTTTGATCAGGATCGCGACGATAATAAACACCGGAAGTAGCAGGATCACCGCCGTGCCTGTTGTGGCAACGTCGATCGCACGCTTCCAGAACGGCGTCTTATGCCCTTGCGAGCCTATTTTTTGAGAGGCCTTGTTGGCCACGAACCATTGCCGTTTTCTGAAATACCTGATGCGCGTGATCAGGTCACCGTCTTGAAAACAAACGGAAAAAACATCATCGGCATGCTTGCTGCGAGCAATGTCTATGGCCGCCCGATTGAGGTGGTCGACGAGCAATACAAATGGTATGTTACCAAAGCCTGCACTGTTGCGGATGGTGTCCAGCAATTCCAATCCGCCACTCCTGTCATGCGCGATAATCACGTCTGCGGGATAATTCTCCCTTAACGCTTCCAGAGCGCTCGCAGGCGTATCAAAGTATTCAACCTGAAGATACTCAGCGAAACGTTCAGTAAATCGGAGATATTCCTGAAAATCGGTGTGGAGATAAATAACCCTGAACTGGGCAACGTAGGTCTTACCTGCCGTTACCGCGTCTGTGGTTGTGCCGGCCAGTTCCATTATATCGGTCGTTTAAGAGAAGCGTTTACTGCGCCGCAGCACGGCGTTAATCTTGGCATGCACTTCCATCGGGTTGAAGGGCTTGACCATAAAATCGTCCGCACCGAGGTTGAGGCACTGAATCCGCTCGCTGCTTTCGTCGGACCCTGAAAGAATGATAATCGGAATTTCGGCGTACAGGTTACTCGCCTTGGCCACTTTAAGGAACTCTTTTCCGCTCAGATTGGGCATATGGAGGTCGGCAATAATCAGATCGACCTGGTTACCTTCTTCAAGCCAGAGCATTCCTTCAGAACCGTCACTTTTGATTACTACGTTAAAGTCCTTCTTTAGAAAATGTTCCAGGATCTTCGTGATACTGGGTTCGTCATCTATAATCAACAGACTCTTTCTATTGTCCATAGGTTAGGTATAAGTGGGCCAAATTTGGGTGTTGTGTTGATGAGAAATGGCAATCAATTATTTCGTAGAGTTAGTAATAATAGTTGCCATAACAAAATTTCGACTAGAATATTGCAGCGCTCGTCATTAGGCAACCCGGCTCATTTGCAAAACGACCGGTACGCAACTATGAGGGAGAAATTGCAAATCCAGGTTTGCTGAATTCAAAAAAATGAGTAGTTAAGAGCTTTTAGTAAAATTAAATACTGGGAAGTACAACACAAAAAATTAAAGCTCTATTTTGGAAATAATTCAAAATTACTTCTACAAGTAACCAGCTAACCGCCTGATTTGGATAAGCTTAATGAGTTCGGCGGAATTGAAGTCGTATTTCAGCGATTGCAGCTACGGGGCCCCCTTTTGTACGTGCCGGTAGCCATGCCGGACCTTTCCTGATGATCTGTATGGCCTCGTTCTGAAGTTCGCTGATGCCTTTGGCTGTAAAGCCAATCAACGTCCCGGTGGGACTTACCACGAATGTCACCACCACCTGCCCTGTTGCGATAGCGGAACCAGTGCTGCTGTCAAGATAGGCGCGATAAGGCTCCCAGCCTCCGGCAGGAACCGGGGCCGGACGATCTACATCCGACGGGATAGGCACATTCGTTCTTTTCGCCTGGGTTGACGTTCCTGCTATCAGCACCTCGTTCAGCGTTTCAGGTAATGCATTCGAATTGGTATCCGTAGCCTTCTTTGATACCAAATGGGGCTGTGAAGACGTCGCCTTCGCTCTCGCAGCCAGGGATTTACCGACCGCCTGCGCTGATCCGGGCACGGCAAGCGCCTTGCCTGGCTCGATGGCTGCTTGTGAAGGCGCTGTCTGGGCCAATCCGGAATCAGCCAGCGCAACGCCAAATTCGTCCTTCCTTACCGACTCTTCTGCCTCAGTGGAAACGACGGGTGCCACCGCACGGGATTCTACTGAAACATCGGCGGACTGTTTCGTTCCACTTGGAACGTTCGCCGGGGGCAACGACCCGGGAATCGATTTCAACACAAGCCGTGACGGGGCTCCGGTAGTCGGAGTTCCGGTTGGTTTTATCGCAGCCGGAGCGGGTGCCGGCAAATTCAGGGTAGGTGTTTGCTCAGAAACAGCGCTTTTCTTTTGAGTGAAAGTAGCCGGGGGTTGCCGCATATCACCCTGGTAGTCTCTCAAAAAAACAAGCCAGTAAAAGATTATTGCGAGGCATACCGAAGCCGCGGAGGCGTACATCCAGAGTGGCAAAATTCTTCTGCGTGAGTCCGGGACGCGTAGGTCCGGGACGCGTAAGTCCGGGACGCGTTCATTCAACCGCCTGTACAAGTCCGTCCGCACGCCGGCAACATCCAAATGCTCCGCACGCCAGAGAAGGAAACCTTCGTATGCTCCGGCAACCAGCGGCTCGTCCAGCATTCTTCCTTCCAGCAACCGCTGTTGAGCCGATGGCATCCGCCCGCTATAATAGCGCTCGAAATCATCAAAATCCGGTATGAGGTCGTTAGTAGTTGCCATTTCCTTCGATACAGATTTTCAGGTTACGCTTTCCGTTTTGGATAAAACTCTTCACTTTGCCCATTTCAAAGCCGGTTTCGCCGGCAATATCCCGGTAGCATTTGTTTTGCAGGTAGAAGAGTTCAATGCTAATCCGTTGCTCGCTCACTAGTTTTTGCAGACATTCATCCAATGCATCAAGTTGGCCGTCGAGCACAAGCGCGCTATCTCCCGGTTGCATTTCAATGTAAAACTCCCGTTCCCCGTCGTCCAAAGACTCCGTACCCGCCGCGGCTCTCTCCGACCTGACTTTCATCAAACAATAGTTTCGCGCCACGCTGTGCAGCCAGCTTTTCAGGTTCGAAACTTCGTGTTGTTTCAAATCAGCTACCAGTTTTTCAAAGATTTGCATCACCGCGTCCTTGCTATCATCCTCATTGCGCAGGTATTGAAAACAAACACCGAAAACCATATCCATATAAGGTGCATACAATGCCCCGAGCACGGCGATATCGCCCGAACGCCGGTATGCCGCAAGCCTTTCTGCCTCCGGGACCGGTTCCCTACCCTTACCTTGAAAGAGTTTCAAAAACTTCACGTGCGCCTGTGGAAATGGTTTCCAGCTTTCTGAATACTGGATGCGGTTTGACCAAAATTCCATAAAAAAAAATTAAAAACTTTTATGGAATTACCCGGCGGCACGCATCCAGCAGATAATTAACTAAATCAGGAAACCATGAAAAGCAGAGTATTCATTCTATTAGCCCTATTTTTGAGTGCATTCGCGTTAATACCCGACCGCGTTATCAAAGGCACCGTAACCGACGGCTCCAATGCACCGCTTGCCGGTGTGAGCGTTTCATTGCAAGGAGGTGTAACCGGCACTGTTACCGACCGCACAGGCCATTTCTCCATTCGCGTTCCAAATGTTGCGCGGGCACTTGTATTCAGGAAAATCGGGTACAAGGCTTTGACGGTACCGGTAGCTTCCGATTCTGTTTTATGGGTAAAGCTGATACAACCTGCGCACGAGCTCGATGAATTAACGGTAACAGGCCAATCACTACCCCAAAAGAACATGTCCGTCGGATTTGAAAGGGTTGCTTCCGCTCCTTCCACTTTCTCGGGCATGGTCATGCAAATGCCCCATGAAACCGAAAGTTATAAGCCTGTCAATGAGAATGGCTTTTTATCGGTTGGTCAGCAGCCGGTAACTACCTTCTCGGTCGACGTCGATCGAGCCGCGTATAGTAATGTCCGGCGTTTTCTCAACAATGGCCAAATGCCGCCCCCGGATGCCGTCAGGATTGAAGAGATGATCAACTATTTTGACTATAACTACACACAACCTGCCGGCGAACATCCCATTTCGATTTCGGCCGAAACCACCGATTCACCTTGGAATCAGGGGCTTAAACTCGTCCATATCGGTTTGCAGGCCAAGACCGTTTCGACAGAAAACCTTCCGGCATCCAACCTCGTTTTCCTGATCGACGTCTCCGGCTCGATGGCCAATCCCAACAAACTTCCGCTGCTCAAACAGGCATTTAAACTGCTCGCCGATCAGCTACGTTCCGAGGATAAAATTTCTATTGTTGCCTATGCAGGCTCAGCGGGCCTGGTATTGCCGGCAACATCCGGAAGTGAGAAAAAATTAATTAAAGATGCACTTGACAAACTCGAAGCAGGCGGTTCAACAGCCGGTGGCGAGGGGATCGAACTGGCCTATAAACTGGCAAAAGACAATTTCCTTTCGAAAGGCAACAATCGAGTCATTCTTGCTACAGACGGCGACTTCAATGTAGGCATTTCCAATGAATCCGAATTACAGAAACTGATTGAAGAGAAGCGAAAAGCTGGCATTTTCCTAAGCGTAATGGGCTTTGGAATGGGTAATTACAAAGACAGCCACGTCGAAACCCTGGCCGACAAAGGCAATGGCAACTATGCCTACATTGATAACATTCAGGAAGCCCGAAAAGAATTTGTGCAGGAGTTTGGTGGCACATTGTTCACGATTGCCAAGGATGTCAAAATCCAAATCGAGTTCAACCCGGCACATGTGCAGGCCTACCGGCTTATCGGTTACGAGAACCGGGCATTGCGGAATGACGAATTCCACGACGATAAAAAAGATGCGGGCGATATGGGCTCAGGGCACACTGTAACGGCTATTTATGAAATTGTACCGAAAGGAGTTACTACGACATTCATCGGCAAAGTCGACGCGTTGAAATACCAGTCGAAGAACGGCGGCTCCACCACTGATAGCGATGAAATGATGACCGTCAAGGTTCGGTACAAAAAACCGGACAGCGAAAAAAGCGTGCTATTTGACCTGCCGGTGAAGGCCACATCAGTTGATTTCGATAAATGTTCTGAAAACCTGCGGTTTGCTACGGCCGTAGCCGAATTTGGCCTGCTATTGCGTGGTTCCGAATTTAAGGGGGCCGCCACTTATTCGGATGTGATCCGACGGGCCCGCAGCGCATTTGGCAAAGATGAAGAAGGTTACCGCTCTGAATTCGTGCAACTTGTGAAGGTGGCGCAAAGTTTGGACGGCTCGCAGATGTCGCGGAAGTAAGGTGTTTCGGATAACTAGAACCCAGTCAGACCCGCTCCGGCTGGATTCTAGTTATTTTGATTCCTGATCGGCCTTATTCAAAGATTCCAGTACATCTTTGGCAGGAACATATTTAAATCCATCCTCTCCATCTCCAACCATTACGACATCCCCGGTCAATGCTCGTTCTTCTATCATTTTGCGTACTGCTTTTCTAACGCCAAAAATGATTCTTTCCGAAACATCATTCAAGTTTTGAGCCTGCGCTTTCATTTCCATCGCGTTCTAATTTTGTTCCAAAGTACCTTATCCAACACGTTCTGTTCGACACCTAGATTTCCTTCTGCAATGACAATCGGGCTGGGGTACATATTGTTGATCATAATCCAACTATCACAAATAGGCTGATAGATACTGAAAAAGTTTTTTAATCCTCCCTGGTATCGCCTTATGACGGTCTCATCAGGAATGGAATGGCCACCTCTCCTTACACGATCATGCACGCGCTCGATTGCAACGTAAGGGGTTGCTAACCAAAAATACAACAAGGAGACGGTGTAACCCATCGCCTTAGCGTCCCGAATAAGTGCGGCGTAGCTTTTAGTTGACAGAGTGGTTTCAAATGCGAAATCCTCTCCACGCTGCATCAAATCTCTCACCCTGTTGAGCATTATTCTACCGGCCTCTAATGCTATTTTTTCGGCATTAAATGGTGAAATACCTTCCGCGATTTTATCCGCATTCACAAACTCCTTACAATCCAAAATCTCGGGCAAAATCGTGTAACTGGCCGTTGTCTTGCCAGCGCCATTGCATCCCGCTATAATGTAAAGATTTGGCATTAATCTTCTTTCAAAGCCTTTAAAATCAAATCCCTTCCCTTGTCACTGTAATTCAAAGATAACGCCATGTCTTGTCCGGGTGCGCTCATTTTGGCCCACGTTTTTCGCAGGATATCAATCATTTTTTCTTCGGTCGTTTTAGCGATAAGATCGTCGTACTGGTATTGCAGGAAAACAAGGCACAAGGCATTTTCCATGGTTTGTACGGCGGGGTCAGTTTTGAGGCGCTGTTTGAGAACGATCTGCTTCACGCGGGTGATCGTATCCTCATCATAACCGACTTCTGATAAAATTGCCACGGCAATGCCTGCATGGTATTTGGAAAGGTCACTGCGCCATTTGAGGTAGCCAACCCGGCCGTCGGGATAACTTTTGCGGGCAATCTCCCAACGTCCGATGTGCTGGCAGCGCGATGCGAGCAGCAGACTTTCGTCGGTTTCGGGATCAAGCTTTCTGACCCATTCGTGCAGTTTTATAGCATAAAAATATTCAACCGGATATTCTACGCCTTCCCACACAATCCGCTCCGGCGAACGCTTGTTATAGGCATCAAAAAGTTCAAAAGCTTGATCGAGCTTGCTCATGGTGAATTGGTATAGTAATGCTTATTGGGCTGCCTTGAATTTCAGGGCAATGGTGGTCATACGCGGGTAGTCGTAGGCGGTGCTCTGCGTTTTCATAATGAAGGAATCCTTGCGAACGTCGTCTGGCCGGACGCTCCATTCACCCTTACTGGCTCCATCGGCCGCGCCGATCGTGATGTTCTGATCGCTGATTTGCCATTTCAACAGGAACGGCGCGGTTTCACCTTTAAAGACACCTGAAAAAACGCCATCCTTTTTTACCTGAACCGTTTCCATATACCGCTGGAAATCAATGCCGCCGAACTGCTGGGTCATTTTCCCGTCTTTGAAAGTTACTGCATCGTTGACGCTGATTTCCTCTATCTTCCATTGGGGAGCGGCCGTCAGCAATTCTGCCGCTTCCTGTGGAGTACCGGCTGTCCGGTCACAGGAAATCGTCAAAGCGGATGCAAAGAAAGTGAGGATAAAAAAGAAAGTCCTTCTGAAATACATGGTAATCGGAGTTGTGGCTATGCGCAAATATAGCCACAACTCCGATCAGACCTCCCAAATAAACCGGAGGAATTTTAAGCCTACTCGCGGTTATACAGCAGCGTTATCGTGCTCAGAAACTCCGCCGCTTCTTCGTCGATCTGTCCAGGCTGCAACCGCCAAGCCCAGTTGTTTTCATTTGAACCAGGAAGGTTCATTTTAGCGGATTCATCCAGGTTCAAAAGGTCCTGAATGGGTAATATGGCCGTTTTGGCAACGGAACTGAAAACGGATCTGGCCAGTTCCCTGGCAACATTATCTTCCGAAATCTCCTTACCCAGGTAAGATTCGAGTCGCTCCCGAACTCCTGAGGCAGCCAGTTCCCGGAACCAGCCTTTGGTTGTATTGTTATCGTGCGTGCCGGTATAGCCGATGAAATTGTGTTTGAAATGATGCGGAATATGGTCGGATTGCGCCATGTGTTCATCGAATGCAAATTGTAATACCTTCATTCCCGGTAGGCTGAACTTGTCGCGTAGCGCATACACTTCGGGACTGATTTCACCCAGATCTTCTGCAATGAACGGCAACTGTCCCAATGCAGCTTCGATCTTTCGGAAAAAGTCCTCACCAGGACCGATCTTCCAGCTTCCGTTAATAGCGGTTTCCTCTCCACCCGGCACTTCCCAGTAATCAGCGAATGCACGAAAATGGTCTAGGCGCACAAGGTCGAACATTTCCATATTGCGCGAAAGCCGGTCGACCCACCACTGGTAGTCTTGTGCTTTAAGGGCACCCCAGTTGAAAACGGGCATTCCCCAAAGCTGTCCGTCTTCCGAAAATGCATCCGGAGGCACGCCGGCAATACCTGTGATCTTACCGTCATCATCCACACAAAACAGCTCGCGGTCAGCCCATACATCGGCCGAATCGTAGCTTACGTAAAAGGGAATGTCTCCCAGAAACTTGATCTCTCGCTCGTTGCAATATTGCCGCAGCTTTTTCCATTGTTTATCAAAAACAAATTGCTGCCATTTTATAAAATGGATCTGCGCTACTTCCGATTCCCGCACCTCATCGAGCGCTTCCTGCTCCCTATGCCGAAACTCTTCTGGCCAGGTGTACCAGGGCTGGTTATCGAAGCGGTCTTTAAGAACCATATAGAGCGCAAAATCGTCAAGCCAAATCGCATTTTTTTCGGTGAATACATCCAATTCTGCTGCATCCTCTCCGGGATGATCATTGTAATGTTCGAATGCCTTTTTCAGCAATGTCCGCTTCGTGTCCCAGGCAGCCGCGAAATCAACTGTCGATGACTCAGGCAAATGGTATTGTGCCAATTCTTCCCCTGGCAGCAACCCCTGTTCGGCCAGGACTTCCGGACTGATTAGCAGAGGATTGCCTGCGCGGCTCGATATCGCGCTGTAAGGCGAATTCCCCTGCGAGGCCTCTGTAGGGTTCAAGGGAAGTATTTGCCATATTTTCTGGTTTGCTTTTCCCAAGAATTCGGCAAATTCGAATGCTGCCGGGCCGATGTCTCCGATACCAAATGGTGACGGAAGTGATGTGATATGCAGCAGCAAGCCTGCATTCCGTTCATTTTCGGCGCGTTTACCCTTAAGGATCGCCAGCGGCAGGCTGCCGAATAAATCCGCAGGTGACAGTTTTTTCTGGAACTCGGCCTGGCTGTTTGTGAGTACATTATCCCATTCCGGAAGCAGATTCTCAGGCAACACCACGTGCGTATCCTGCCAATCCAGTTCAAAAAACTCTTTCTGCTGCTCCCGGCTCATCACGACGGTGTGCAAAGGTACGACGGTCACAAAAACGTCACGTTTATAACGCCTGGCAAATGCGAGCAAATTATCCTTATAAGTGCCACGGACTTTTAACGGAATGTATTCCCCCTGCGTGAAAAGCAACGGATATTGCCGGCGCAACGCGAACAGACGCTGCGTGAGCCAGAGTTTGACCTCGCCGTTATGGCGGCTTTTCCAAAGCTTTTCTACCAAACGGTCCGTCTCATAGCTTTCCAGCTCGTCAAGCCATTGTTTCCTTTTTACAAAATCGACTTTCCGTCGGTTATCAGGATCCACAAGGCTCAAATCCCATAATTCGCAGCCCTGGTATACGTCAGGCACGCCAGGGCAAGTGAATTTCAGCACCACCTGGGCAAGCGAGTTGATGATACCAAAATCGGTGAGGGATTCAAGAAACGCATGGAATGAAGCTGGAAATCCGGAGCCTTCCTTCAATAGACTACTAGCGAAATCACTGGTTTCTTTCTCATATGCCTCGTTAGGTGCCGACCATGATGAGTTGTTTTTTGCCTCCCGCAATGCTTTTTGCAAGTATTCTCCCAGGCGCTTGGGGAAGTCATCCTCATCTTCGCCGGGCATCGGATAAGCACCGGCGATGGTTTGATAAATCAGGTATTCGTCATTGGCATCAGGACCTTGGCCGGATTGTTTGAGCCCTCCATTCGCCTGCTGCCATTCCTTCACTTTCTCAATCCACTCCGAAGATAAATCCGTCAACACATTCAGCCTCGCACGCACATCCTCTCCACGCTTGGTATCGTGCGTTGATGTCCCATTCAAGGCCATCGGCCAATATTTTCGACGCTTCTTCATGTACTGGTGAAAATCGCTTGTTTTCATACCAAAGCGGTCGGGGAAGTCCCCTACATCATTGTGTCCTATGAAGCGGTTATAGGTATACATCAAAGTGTCCTCACCTCCCTTGGCCATCAGTGGGCCGGTGAACTGCATGCACCGCTGGTAAAATTCGGCGGCGCGACGGTTATAATCTTCGTCACCGAGTATCGGCCGATGGATGAAACATTGCTCCAATACCTCCACAGCCGGTGAAAGATCAAGATGATGCTTATTAATATCAACAAATATGTGTTTTACAGCCTGCGATTCCTCATCTGAAAGCGGTAACACCTTTCCATAGTACCTGTAAACCGGACAATGGATCAGAAACTCGCCGATCACTTGCCGGATCAACTCCCCGCCAATGCGCTCGATGGTCTCATTATCCGCAAGTTCCAGCTTCATAAAGAGTTGAAAAAGGTTATCGAGCTCCCCTGCCATATGCTCGTAAAGTATATCGTTCTTTTTACTAAGCAACAACTCCCGCACCGGTCGGTCGTCACCCGTTAGCTCATTATAGTAATCAGTAAAAGGCTTTTCTGCGGATTGATTGGTAAACAAATTATTCAACACGGCGAGGAATTCGTAGCCTGTTGTGCCCTGGATCGGCCATTGGTCGGGCAGATCCTCGTTTTCTCCCAGAATCTTTTCAGCTACGATGTAAGTTTCGTTTCCGAATTCCTCCCGCAACTTTTCCAGATAACCTGAGGGATCAAAAAGTCCATCTATATGATCTATCCGAATCCCTTGAAAAATCCCCTCCTCAGTTAATTGCCTGGTGAATTCGTGGTATTTCTCAAAAACCGCATCATCCTGTATATTCAGACAAATAAGTCCATTTACTGTGAAAAAGCGGCGGAAGTTGATCTGCTTCTCGGTACGCTGCCAATGGCAAAGCACATAATTTTGTTGGTCAGCCAGGGTGCGAAGCTGCGCCGCATCAGCATTCATAATGCTAAGCGCTTCGTCGATTGCAGGTCTGAGTTGCTCCTCGGTGTAAAGGGCCCGTAACTGTAAGAGCCATTCATTCCAGCGCTGGGAAAATGCAGAGGCGTCTTCGACCTGGTTCATCTCTTTCAGCTGAACCAGAAGTTGTGAAAGTGCCTGTGAAGTATCTTTTACGTTTTCAAGGATTACGCCGTATGATCGCAAATTGAGTGGGAAAGCAAGTCCTCCAAAATCCAGTTTAAAGCGGTTATCGTTGTAAATGACCCCTACTTCCCGCGCTTCAATCATTTCATCCTGGTCCTTTGACAAGAAAGGGACCATGAGCTTCCCCTGGAAAAGCGCGCTGTTCCATGCAATATCGAAATACGAAGCATATACCGATTGCTTACCTTTTTCCAGCACATCCATCAGCCAGTCGTTTTCTGCGTGGAAAGCCATATGATTGGGCACGATATCCTGCAACCAGCCAATTCCGGATTCGCGAAGATTTGCGGAAATGCTTTTGAGATTGTTCAGCGTGCCTATTTCCGGATCGATCCGGGTGGGATCCACGCCGTCGTATCCGTGCGTACTCCCCGTCGTGGACGCGAGAATGGGTGAGGCATAAATTGTCCCAACCCCCAATTTGCGGAAGTAGGGAATCAGGGGTTCAAATTCCTGAAATGAAAAGTCTTTATGAAATTGAAGCCGGTAAGTAGAAACGGGATGATACATGTTGCCGATGATAAGTGCATCCTCAGCCTGTTAAATATTATGCCAGCATCCGGCACAGCTGGGCTTATTGGTCGAGCAGTTCTCTCAGCAATGGTATCTCAAGGGGTTTGGATAAAAGCTGGATGATGTAAGGATTGGATTCGGCCTGCTCAATATCGGAAATGTCCACCGTCGATGAAATCATAAACAACCGGATGCGTTTCCTGACCGCCTCCGGTAACAATCCATAATGCTCGGTAAATTCAAAACCATTGATGCCGGGCATTTGAAGATCCAACAGAATTACCGTCTCGGGAATTTCCGCCCCTTGACTACTGAGGTGCTCTATCGCCTGTTGTGGCGAATTGAACGTCCTCACCGTTTCCGTCAAACCGCTTTTTAGCAAGAGCTTTTCCTGCGTGAAAAGGTCGAATACACTGTCGTCTACGATAATAAATTCCATTTTGCTAGAGGAAGGGTTCAAAACATTCAAATCGGCCACACGTCATATCACAAGAGAATAACCCCACTTCTACATACTTTCAAATCGTAGAAATAGTTGTCGCAAATAAGCTACAAAAGTTTAAAATCTAACTGATAAATCTGGCAAAAGGGCCTATTTGCTACTCCGAAACCACCATTTTTTACGAAAGTGATGAATGGTGCCTGGCAGTCCGGTCATTTTCTAAAATCAATGAGCGGCCACTGCCTTCGTTCTTTTCGGGCCTGTTGAAAGGCTATCGTTGAGCGGTAAGATCTGGTAGAAGTGGGCTATCGATTGTAAAAGTTACTGAATAGTTTTTTTACTCTCAAGATAAATTACGGATTTCAATTCAGCGCGTTCCCCCTCCTTCCCGGACAATGTCTGCAGGCATGATTTTAACTACCGTTTCTGGACATTCATCAGACAACACTAAAAATCATTGACAATGAGCAGGCTGAATGGAAGGACGCGGGCGGTGATCAGCAACGTCAGGCCACAAATCGATGAAGGTCGGGCTCCGGCCCGCAGGGCTATCGGAGAGCACGTCGAATTCTCGGCAGACATCATCGCGGATGGTCACGATGCCGTGGCAGCAAGTGTGATCTGCCGTCATGAATCAGAACAGCATTGGCAGGAAGTGCCACTTTCTCATGTCGGCAACGACCGTTGGTTCGCAACATGGGTACCCCCCCACGAAGGTTTTTACGAATATCGCTTTACCGGTTGGGTGGATCACTTCACCAGTTGGAAAAAGGGTCTCGTCAAGAAATTCGATGCCAATCAGGACATCGCCGTCGAATTGCAGATAGGTGCGGGAATACTGAGTGAAGCAGCGGAACTGGCAACAGCAGAGGATAAACCGGCTTTCGAACCATGGATCAATGCATTGGAGAATGCATCCGACCCACAAGATGCCGTTGATCTGGCCGTGGGCGACGCCCTGGCTGAGGCAATGTCGAAAATCAGATACACCGACCGGGTCACTGTTTTCGACCGCACTTTTCGCCTGGAAGTGGAACGTAAAAAAGCCGGGTTCAGCGCATGGTACGAGCTTTTCCCGCGATCGGCCGCAGCGTTGCCCGATCGGCATGGTACGTTCCAGGATGTACTCAGGCTGTTGCCGAAAGTCGCCAAAATGGGTTTCGACACGCTCTACTTCCCTCCTATACATCCGATCGGAGAAATGAAGCGCAAAGGCAAAAACAACTCGCTGGTCCCATCTGCCAGTGATCCCGGTTCGCCCTGGGCAATCGGTAACCGCTTCGGCGGACACAAATCCATCCATCCCGAACTGGGTACGCTTGAAGATTTTACCGAACTCGTTAGCCAGGCGAAGGAATTGGGCATCGAAGTCGCGATGGACATCGCATATCAGTGCGCACCCGACCATCCGTATGTGAAAGAACATCCGCAATGGTTCAAGTGGCGCCCGGACGGCACGGTGCAATACGCCGAAAATCCGCCTAAGAAATATGAAGACATTCTTCCGTTTGATTTTGAAACACAAGACTGGCAAAATCTGTGGGATGAACTCAAAAGCGTCATCGATTTCTGGATAGAGCAGGGCGTAAATGTGTTCCGGATCGACAACCCGCATACTAAGGCATTCCCTTTTTGGGAATGGACGATTGGGGAAGTGCGAAAAGTCAATCCACAGGTCATCTTTCTTGCCGAGGCATTTACGCGTCCGCGGGTAATGGAGCGGCTGGCTAAAATCGGTTTCAACCAATCATACACCTATTTTACCTGGCGGAACAGCAAATGGGAGCTGGAACAGTACCTGTATGAGCTCACCAAAACAGACCAGCAGTATTACTTCCGGCCTAATTTCTGGCCGAACACGCCGGACATTCTGCCGCATCACCTGGTGGAAGGCGGTGAAAATGCGCATATCACCCGATTCATCCTGGCCGCCACGCTTTCTTCCAATTACGGCTTATACGGACCTGTTTATGAATACGGGATAAACGCCCCGCACCCGGGTAAAGAGGAATATACCGATAATGAAAAGTATGAGATCAAGCATTGGGACTGGGAACGTTACAGTCGCACGCGTGAGATCATCACCCGCGTAAACCGCATCAGGAACGCCCATCCGGCTTTGCAGTCGACGTGGAATATCGATTTTAACGAGACGAACAATGACCGGGTGATTAGTTATACGAAGGTGGCGCCGGACGATGGCGAATCGCTGCTAGTTGCGGTCAACCTGGATTATTTTAATACACAAGGTGCGCACATCCGAGTACCGCTGCACCGCTTTGGCATCGGCTCCAATCAACCCTACCTCGTGCGCGATATGCTAAGCGGGGAAAAATACAGGTGGCAGGGCGAGTACAATTATATCCAGCTCAATCCCTGGGAAATGCCGGCACACATCCTGAAAATTGAACGATTGAACTGACACAACACATGGAATACAAGAAAGGAACTCTCGACAAAAATTTGCATTGGTATAAAGATGCAATCATTTATGAACTACATATCAAAGCCTTTAAGGATGGCAATTGTGACGGAATAGGCGATTTTCAGGGCCTTATGGAGCAACTGGACTATCTCCAGGACCTCGGTGTTACGGCTATCTGGCTCCTCCCCTTTTATCCGTCGCCCCTTCGTGACGATGGCTATGACATTGCCGACTATTACACGATTAACCCTTCTTATGGCGATATTCAAGAGTTCAAAGCCTTCCTGCGCGAGGCTCACAAGCGTGGCTTGAAGGTCATTACAGAGCTAGTGATCAACCACACGTCCGACCAGCACCCATGGTTTCAACGTGCGCGACGTGCTCCAAAAGGCTCGGCCTACCGCAATTTCTATGTCTGGACCGATGACCCCAAACAGTTCAAAGATGCCCGCATTATTTTTCAGGATTACGAAAAATCCAACTGGACATGGGATAACGAGGCCGAGCAATATTATTGGCACCGTTTCTTCCACCACCAGCCTGATTTGAACTACGACAGCCTGGATGTGCAGGAGGAAATTTTCAAGATCATCAATTTCTGGTGTAAAATGGGTGTCGACGGGTTTAGGCTGGATGCTGTGCCGTACTTGTTTGAGCGGGATGGTACCAACTGCGAAAACCTGCCGGAAACACACGCCTATTTGAAAAAACTCAGAAAATACGTCGACGATCGCTATCCGGGCACCTTATTGCTGGCCGAAGCCAATATGTGGCCTGAAGATTCGGCCGCCTATTTTGGCGATGGCGACGAATGCCAGATGAACTACCATTTTCCGATCATGCCGCGCATGTTTATGTCGCTGCAAATGGAAGACAGATATCCAATAACCGACATTTTCGATCAGACGCCTGCCATTCCGGACAATTGCCAGTGGGGAATTTTCCTCCGCAACCATGACGAGCTCACGTTGGAAATGGTTACCGACGAGGAGCGGGATTATATGTATAAAGTGTATGTCAAAGATCCAAAAGCCCGTATCAATCTGGGAATCCGGCACCGGCTTGCACCTTTGATGGAAAACAACCGCAAGAAAATTGAATTGCTTAACAGCTTGCTATTCACTTTTCCTGGAACGCCGATCATTTATTACGGCGATGAGATCGGGATGGGCGATAACTTTTACCTTGGCGACCGTGATGGCGTACGCACACCCATGCAGTGGACTCCGGATCGCAATGCGGGCTTTTCGCAGGCCAATCCCCAACGGCTGTACCTGCCGCTGATTCTCGATCCTCAGTATCACTATGAATCCGTCAATGTGGAATTGCAGTCACGCAATTCGTCATCGTTGCTGTGGTGGATGCGGCGCGCCATTAGTACACGTAAAAAGTACAAGGCATTTAGTCGGGGTGACATTAAGTTTTTGAACCACGAAAATTCAAAAGTACTGGCATATACCAGGACTTTCGAGGACGAGACTATGCTGGTGATTGCCAACCTGTCGAGATTCCCGCAGCCCGTTGAGCTGGACCTGGATCAATACAAGGGGTTTCAGCCGGTGGAAATTTACAGTAGAAACAAGTTTCCTGGTGTGAAAGATAACACACCCTATTTCTTCACACTGGAAGCTTATGGCTGTCAATGCTTTTTAATGCAAAAAACACACCCGGAAATAGATGAGAACGAAGAACTTCCATTAATCAATCTCGACAAATGGAAAGACCTGGTGGAACCGGAAGTGCTTGAAAAACTGGAAACCAGTGTTCTTCCATCCTACCTGATGAAGATGAGATGGTTTGGCGGTAAGGGGAAAGGACTCGACAGGGTTGCTATCATATCGCACGCCGCTATTCCTCTCGGTGATAATCCGCCTTGCTACCTGCTGCTGTTGGAAATTTCGTATCAGAATGACTTGCCGGAAATGTACCAGCTTCCTGTTGCCTGGGGCAAGGAGCCATTCGCGGTCAGTGTCCGGGAAAACTGTCCACAGGCTGTTTTGGCTAGGATAAAGATTAAAGGGGAGGAAGAAGCGGTACTTTTTGACGCCATATACGGACTTGAGCTGCAACAAGCACTCATCCAGAATATGGCCGGGAATGAGAAATTAAATGCTAAAAACAGCCAAATCCACTTCTCGGCAAGCCGCCAGCTTGCGCAGCATTTGAAGGAAACCGAGCGGATCAAACCACGTGTACTCTCGGGAGAACAAAGCAATACTTCCATCACTTATGACGGAAGGTATTTCTTCAAACTCTACCGAAAAGTGGACAGGGCAATAAATCCGGATGTAGAAATCACGCAATACCTGACCAATAAGGCGCGCTTCAAGAATATCCCGGCTTACATTGGCGCGATAGAATGGAAATACAAAAAGGATTCGATGGTGCTTGGCATGATGCAGGAAATGGTTAGCAATGCTACCGATGCGTGGGCCAATATGCTCGACCGCCTGGATAGCTTCAATGAAAAAATCCTATCGACGATCGGCCTGGAACTTCCAACTGAACTCCGTGGCACGCTTACCGATCCGGTTGCATTCGAAGATATTCCCGAGATGTTGAAAGAACTGCTGGATGTGCATGCAGCCGAACAAGCGCGGCTGCTGGGAGTACGAACCGCGGAAATGCATCTGGCATTAGCCGGAGAAAAAGAGCATCCGGACTTCAAACCGGAAGACTTTTCGCTTCACTACCAGCGATCGGTATATTCGTCCCTGCAATCGCTTGTGCGGGTAGCATTCCAAAGCTTGAACCGCAATTTGAAAAAACTAGGTCCGGAAATCCGGAAAGTGGCAGAGGAAACCATGCAGCTAAAAGAGGAAATTCTCACCGAGCTTAAAAAGGTATATAGCCACAAGATCGACACGGCCAAAATCCGTATTCACGGTGATTATCATTTAGGCCAGGTGCTCTTTACCGGCAAAGATTTCGTGCTATTAGATTTTGAGGGAGAACCTGCCCGCAGTTATAGCGAACGCCGACTGAAACGCTCGGCCCTGCGCGACGTTGCAGGCATGCTCCGGTCGTTTCATTATGCTGCGCATAGCAGTCTGTATCTCGACAATCAAATCAGGCCCGAAGATGTAGGCAAGCTGCTGCCATTTGTGGAGCAATGGTACCATTACATGAGCGGCTTCTTTCTGAAGGCTTACCTTGAGACAGTCGGCGACAGCCCTATTATTCCTCATCAGAAAGGTGACCTGCAAATCTTGCTGAAGACATTCCTGCTTCAAAAGGCCATTTACGAGCTGAATTATGAAGTCAATAACAGACCATCATGGGTGATGGTGCCAATGAGAGGCATTAGGGCCATCCTGGATAAAAATGAGGCCGGCGTGATTGTTTAATAAATGAGTTATGACAGAACAAAAGGAAGTAAAACCGATGCTTACCGGCTACGATGCCGATCTTTTCCGATCCGGTAATCATTATCATATCTACAATAAGCTTGGCGCACATATCCGAATCGAGGATGGCGCACAAGGAACGCATTTCGCAGTCTGGGCTCCCAGTGCGATTGAGGTTGCTGTAATCGGAGATTTCAACGGCTGGAACCGTGGCGCACATTCACTTTCGGTACGAGATGATGGGTCCGGGATCTGGGAAGGATTTGTTCCAGGTGTCGAAAAAGGCGAACGTTATAAATACTTTATCCGATCAGCCAATGGTTACGAGGTGGAAAAAGGCGACCCGTATGCCATTTATTGGGAAACGCCTCCGAAAACAGCATCGATCGTATGGGATCTGCATTTCGAATGGAGCGATCAGGAATGGCTAGCAAAACGGAAGGGACTCTCGCTGAATGCTCCATTATCCATCTATGAAATCCATTTGGGTTCCTGGCGAAGGATCCACGAAGAGGAAGGCAGGCTGATGACTTATCGTGAACTGGCGGCAGAGCTTCCTGAATATTGCCGGTTTATGGGCTTTACGCACGTGGAATTTCTCCCGATTATGGAGCACCCGTTTTACGGTTCCTGGGGCTACCAAATCACCGGCTTTTTTGCTCCGAGCAGCCGGTATGGAACGCCGCAAGACTTTATGTTCCTCATTAATGCCCTGCACGAAGCCGGAATCGGCGTGATCCTCGATTGGGTACCTTCCCACTTCCCAACCGACGAATTTGGCCTGAGCTATTTCGATGGCTCACATTTATATGAACATTCCGATCCCCGGCAGGGTTTTCATCCCGATTGGAAAAGTGCTATTTTCAACTACGGCAGGCATGAGGTGAAAAGCTTTCTGATCTCCAATGCTATTTACTGGCTGGACAAATTTCATATCGACGGCCTGCGCGTAGATGCCGTGGCATCTATGCTTTACCTTGACTATTCCCGGAAAGAAAACGAATGGATACCTAACCGCTATGGCGGCCGCGAGAATCTGGAAGCGATTGAGTTTCTCCAGGAATTTAATTCGGCCGTTCACCAATCGTTTCCCGACGTGCTTACCATTGCGGAGGAATCTACCGCGTGGCCGGGTGTTACACATCCTGCCAGTAACGGTGGGTTAGGTTTTGACATGAAATGGATGATGGGCTGGATGCATGATACCCTGTCCTATTTCCAAAAGGACACGGTGTATCGCTCCCATCACCAGAGCCAGATTTCATTTAGTTTAAATTATGCATTCTCAGAGCGCTTCGTATTGCCGCTTTCTCATGATGAGGTCGTACATGGCAAATATTCACTCTTGAACAAAATGCCCGGTGATGATTGGCAGCGTTTTGCCAACTTGCGTTTATTGTATGCATATATGTTCGGGCATCCGGGTGGGAAACTGCTGTTCATGGGAGGTGAATTCGGGCAAAATCACGAATGGCGTCATGATTACAGCCTCGACTGGAACGAAAACCAGCATGCTGCACAGCAGGGAATTCAAAAGCTCATCCGGGACCTCAACGAACTTTACCGCAGTGAACCAGCGCTTTACGAGCGCAACTTTTCTAGTGACGGCTTTGAATGGGTCGATAACCAGGACGCTACCAATAGTGTCCTCTCGTGGATTCGAAAGGGATCTTCGGAAGCAGATCAACTCTTGTTTGTAGCCAATTTCACTCCCGTGGTGCGGGAAAATTATAGAATAGGGGTATCCAGGCCGGGTTACTATCAGGAAATTTTAAACAGTGACAATCTCCGTTACGGCGGCGCCGACATCACATGCCGGGAGGCAATCGAAAGCTACCCCATCCCTAAACATGACCGGATAGAGTCTATACCATTGACTTTACCACCATTGGCGATCATCGTTCTTAAGTATGAGCGCGCATTCGATTGGGCATAAAAAATTCCGGACGCGCAAGAATGGTTCCGGAATTCACACAATACACACACTAAATGCTGGCTTCTTTGATCATCAGAAGTATTTGATTTTGTTTTTTAGAATGACCAGATAGAACAGCCCAAACCAACGCTGAACAAATCGTTTCATAGAATCCGTTGTTTCTGTTGTTATTGATTTAATCTTTTCTTTACAGTTTGACCTGGTAAAAAGGCTTTTGAATGGGTTGAACCAGCCCCACCGTATAATTTACTTATTCGGGTTGGATCTTAACAAATCCGATGATCAGCAGGCACAAATTGGAGAGTAATCGGAAAATAGTGGAATGGTAAGATACTAACTGCAAATCCATTGATTGTCAGAGCGGGCTCATTTCCAGTCAGGGCGAAAAATGATGATTAGCAGAATGAACAGGGTCGTGACCGTTACAGGCACCGCCATTACCCATGCCAGAATAGAGGCGGTGGTCAAATCACTCATGCAAACGTAATACAACGATGCTGCGAGAACTCCGCCAATGGATACGATTATAATCCAGTAGTAATGCCTCGGCTCGTCTAACTCCTTACTTTTTACGATACAGTATATGTAGTAGCCTCCCGTTGCGAGGATGGCCGTGCAGTCGATTAAAATTCCTGTTAGATAGAGAGTCATAAACAATTGACCAGTTTTTGATGAATAGCAGGTTACCAGTGGTGTCTTAAGCAAGTTTATTGAGACTGCCAGGGAATAAAAATTGGATGATTGAACGGTAAAATATCAGTTAACCAATGGTCAAATTAGTTAGGTTGAGCTGCACCATTTTCACTTTTACAACTCTCACATCGTCCGCGACAGACCGTTTACAAATCCACAACCACCTTTCGGTCATTAGTATTTACTTTGAGTCAAGATATCCCTACTTTACGTATTCAAAGAAAAAATATCATTCTGCATGCATCTACGCTTGACGCTCTGGCTCTGGCTATTTTTGATATCCACCGGTAACTTGTCTGCGCAGTTTATATTTCAGAATCTAAATGAGTCTGACGGGTTGCTGACCAAATTTTCACGATGCTTATATAAGGACAAACAAGGATTCTTGTGGATCGGCTCCGCAAATGGTCTGTACAGGTACGATGGGAATTTTGTAAAACGATATGAAGGCCAGAAAAATGGAAGAGTTGTAACGACAGCAATTGAACCGATAGATGGTGAAAGTAGCCTGTTGTTAGGCACCACCAACGGTATTAAAGTATTTAATAAAGAAAGTAGTAGTTACAAAACGGACGCACGTTTTGCCGAATTATCGAAAGACAATATCATTGGTATTAAGCCGGATGGCTATGGACGTCTATGGATCCTGTGCGACAGAAAAATTTTCCTGTTCAGTAACAACAAAGTCACATCTATCGACCAAGTTATACCAGGTGCCGGTCGACTATCCGAATTTGAACCATACCTTTTCAACCGGGGTACGTTTTGCTGGGATTCCTACAGAAACGGATTCTGGGTTGGCGGCACGCAGAGTTATTTTATTGACTGCGTTAAGAACGTAGTCTATGACAGCACTAACTGTCCTTTTTACGCGCCCCTTTTGTCAGAAAGATCTGTAACCGCCATCGCACTTGATTCCAGGAATAATATGTGGTATTCGACACACACGGACCCTGCGCTCAATTATGTCGATTTTAAGCGCAAGCAAGTCACAACTTATCCCGAAGTGCAGGGCAAGAAAATTGCCGCTGCCAGCAACTTACTATTCATTGACAAACGGGATCGGTTGTGGATCTCAACGCTGAATTACGCTGAATACTTTAAAGAACCTGGGAAACCGATCTTGCCGATTCCATATAGCCAAGACGCCCCATATTCCATTGCATACAGGAGATTTTACGATGTCATTGAAGATTCAGAAGGAAATCTTTGGTTTGCTACACTGAACGGCGTGAGTAAATTACCGAGCAATTCGCCGTTTCAAAAGATCTACAAGCTACCTAGCTTCCCCTTCTTTTTGGAAACCGGATTCGCGCAGGTAAACCATATGGTCATTGAAGACTCCCTGATCATGGTTTCAAAGGAAGATGGAATTATAAAGCTCCAAAGAGGACGACAGGATTTCAAAAGGTACATCATCAGTAATGACAGCCTCCGAAAGAATGAGTTCCTCATGGCCGCAAAAGTAGGTGAAGACTGGTGGGTATGCGGGGCAGCAGGAGTTTTCATTATACCAAAAAAATCTGACAAAATCGAACATTGTACTCAGATCGAAAGAAAAGCCAGATCGGGTTTCACCAACTTGATTTTTGTTGATCAGGAAGGAAAAATCTGGTTTCATGTCGAAGACTCCGGCCTTTACCGCTTCAATCAGAAAACTAACCTATGCGAGCATTTTGACGGGAAAAGCTCGAAAAATGGGCCATTCCAATACACTAACGTATCATGCTTTGCCAAGCTGAGAAATGGCAACATAGTTTTTGGAATGGATCATGTAGGGCTGCTGAATTTCGATATTCGAAATGATAAATTTTCGCTCATCAACGTAGAAGATCCCAAAAATTTCAGGCCTGGAAAAATCATTGAAGATAAAAATGGCGACATGTGGGTATCGATGCTGAACAGGGGGGTCTATAAAATGAATCGTCGTGGTGAACTTTTAGACAGTATTAATTATAACCTCGATTTTTCTTTTGCCCTTTCAGTCAATCTTGCAATAGATGCCCGTGGCGCGCTCTGGGGAGGCAGCGCAGACGGACTGTTCTTTACTTACCCAGGCAGTCACGAAGTCACCAGGGTGAAAATAGAATTGGGCAAAACGCTCCAGGATTATTGGAACCATCTCACCGTAGATCGGGACAGGGTCTATGCTGTAATGCTTGATCACATTGTAGAGATAGACCCGTTCAAATTTTCCATCACACATGTACAACGGCCTCCGCTTATCACATCGTTACGCGTATTTGGACACGAAATATCCGATTTTTCACGATCTACTATTGAGTTGAGGGCGGACCAGGATTTTATAACGTTCCAATATACTTCCCTCTACCACCGCGACATTCCCTCTCTGCAATACAGTTATCAACTGGTTGGGATAGATGAAAGCTGGGTGAACGCAGGACGAAATCTTAGGGTAAGCTACAATAGTCTGGAACCGGGATGGTATACTTTCAAAGTTAGAAGCACAGACGAAAACGGGCGATGGATGCAGCAGATTACGGCGATAAAGGTTCACATCCTGCCCAGCTGGTGGCAAACATGGTGGTTCCTGATGCTTGTAGGTTGCCTCTCATTCTTGTTTTTATACATGGCTTACAGTGGATACATCGGCCGAAAACAGAAAAAAGAGCTTTCCAAAACCATCGAATATTTCGCTAATTCAGTTTACGGGGAAAATGCAGTCAATGAAATCTGCTGGGACATCGCCCGTAACTGTACTTCACAACTACACTTTGAAGATTGCACGGTGTTCTTATGGGACGAACAACGTCAGAAGTTAGTACAAAAGGCAACCTACACTTCGAAGGACGCTATCGAAAAGGAAATCGAATATCCGCTGGAGCTTTCACTCGGAGAAGGCATAGTGGGCTTCGCTGCCGAAAACAAAAGGACGGTCGTTATTCCTGACACCTTGAAAGATGGCAGGTATATTCCGGTAGATACGAAGAAACTGTCCGAGATAGCCGTGCCCATTATGCATGATGGAAAGGTAATAGGCGTACTGGACTCAAAACACAGCAAAGGGAATTTTTTCAATGAAGAGCATGCCCGTGCGCTGACAACGATTGCCTCCATAAGCGGTAGTAAAATAGCCGAGGCACAGGCCGAGGAAGCCACCGCTCAAAAGGAAATCATGCTGTTCGAAATCAATCGCATGCTTGCGGAAAGCCAGCTAATGGCGTTGCGCGCGCAGATGAACCCCCATTTTGTGTTCAATTGCCTTAATAGCATCCAGGAATGCATTGTTACCGAGAAATATGGGGAGGCAAGCAAGTATCTCAACAAATTTTCGAAACTGTTCCGGATGGTTCTCAACAACTCCGACAGAAATCTTGTGACGGTGGAGGAGGAGAAAAATGTGCTACAACTCTATCTCGAACTAGAACAAATGCGGTTCGAACAAAGCTTTGTGTACAGTATCGAGGTCGACGAAGACCTGGAAGCCGATGATATTCTCCTGCCATCAATGTTGCTTCAACCCTACGTAGAGAATGCCATCTGGCATGGCTTGATGCATAAAAACGGCAATCGTGAACTCAAAATTTCATTCAGCAGGATCAGTGACGAAGTCTTTCAATGTGTTATCGAAGACAACGGTATCGGACGGAAGAAGTCGTTTGAGATCAAGGCAAGGAATGCACTCACCAAAAAACACCAGTCCAAAGGTTTACAAATTGCAAAAGATCGCCTCGATCTGATCTCCCGGCAAGGCAGGCATGCCTCTGTGAAGTTTGTCGACAAATACGACGATGAAGAAAATGCCACAGGAACCACCGTGATCGTAGAGCTCTCTACGTCATTGGATAATGTCTGATTTTACACAAACGCACCCATTTATACACTAAAATACCCTATACGTTATGCTAAAAACATTAATTATCGATGACGAACAGAAAGCACGCAATGTCCTGAATCATTATCTGAGCAATTCGGTTTCGCAGGAGGTTGAGGCCCGGCATGCCGAATCGGTTGAAGAAGCTTTAAAAGTGCTCGAAGATTTTCAGCCAGACATCGTCTTTCTTGACGTAGAAATGCCGCACCAAAACGGGTTCGAGTTTTTACTAGCACGCAAAAATCCCGCCTATGACATTGTATTTACTACTGCCTTCAACCAATACGCAATCCAGGCCATCCGATTCAGCGCATTAGATTATCTGCTTAAACCGGTCGATCCCGAAGAACTGCAATCTGCCATTGACCGCCATCTGGAAAAAGCGAAGGAAAAATCCAAACAGCAAACCCAACAGTTATACGACAATCTGGTCCACAATATCGAGAAGAAAAACATCCGTGAGTTCAGGCTGGCGGTACCATCGAGTGAGGGAGTGTTCTTTTTTACGTTGGATGAAATCCTAAGGCTCGAAGCAGACAAAAACTATACGTCCATTCACCTGATCGGAAAGCGGCCCTTTCTGGCTAGCAAGACACTAAAACATTTTGACGAAATGCTGTGCGAATTCAATTTCATCCGCACACATAAATCGCACCTTGTTAATCCGAAGTATATCAAGCAGGTGACTCACAATAATCAGTTCCTGCTTTTATCTGACGGCTCACGGATCGAGATTTCGCGACGAAAAAAGGAGCTGGTACAACAATACCTGAAGTTGAAGTAACAGATCACCTGACCTGTTGCTCAAAAAGGCGCTTTAATGTCGTTTCCGGATCATTGCAGAAACCCGGATGAACCTTGGAGGATTGCAAAACGGTACTGCGGGTAGCAGTAAGCCATCGAAACCTGGATGCCACGGGCAGCGCAGCAATAGGGCCGCCGATTTGCCGGTTCCCGTCGCAAATGAGTTTGAATGCATGAAGATAGCCCTCAATCTCCGATGGATCGGTGTCGGGGGCTAATGCATTCAGGCGGGTAGGATCAATTTCGGAACAACATGCAAGAAAACCACGCGAAGGACAATACAGTACAACTCCAACGTTAATAAATTCCTCGCGCTCCATACGGGGCACGATGCGAAGAACCGCATACTCATAGAGAAAATTATCTGACATCCTGCGCTCCTTTCACAAAGATTTCGGATGCTGCCAGGCGGGCTTGCAGATACGTGACGTAAGCCTGCCTGTGCTCATCGGCGGATTCAAAAGGAGCGTCCCTCAACAGCCAGTCATCGGGAATAAGTGCCACGATCTCCGGTATGATGCCACCGGCGAGCCGTTCCCGAAATTCGGCATTCACTTCATCCAGCAAGGTCGCATTGCGCACTAACACATGATCTTTGATCTGGACGAATGGCCTCCTGGCCTGTTCCTCCCAATTCTGCCATGAGTGGTGAAAATACAATGCAGCGCCGTGATCGATCAGCCACAATTCCTTGTGCCACATCAACATGTTCGTATTGCGGGCGGTACGGTCTACGTTCGTCAGAAAACTATCCAGCCACACGATTTCGGAAGCGAGCCGCGGCTCTATTTTCGTCACAACCGGGTCGAAAGTAATAGCACCCGACAGATAATGCATACCCAGGTTAATACCCGTGCTGGCTTTAAGCAGATCCTGAATTTCTTCATCAGGCTCGGTTCGCCCGAATGCTTCATCGAGATTGGCGAACACAATTTCAGGAACCCTCAGTCCGAGAAATCGCGCCAGCTCACCTCCTATCAGCTCGGAGATCAGCGCTTTCGTTCCCTGACCGGCCCCCCTGAATTTCAGCACATATAAAAAATCATCATCCGCCTCTGTAATTGCAGGCAGCGAACCGCCCTCCCGAAGCGGGGTCAAATAACGGAGCACATGAACAGTTCTAAGGCTGACAGGATTGTTGTCCATCGTAACAGCAAATCGTTTGAAACGCCGAAGATAGTGATTTTGAAAAAAATTATTCGGTTGGCTAATCGCCAGGCAGCGTAAGAACGTGTCTTATCAAGGTCGAATCGGTTGCATATAGCTGCGTCCGTTCGTTGCATTTCCGTGGTTTGCAGGGGCCGAAGGTGTATCCTAACCCGCTCGGCGGACCTAGCCGCACATCGTGTCAACGGACCTGAGAAGATTTTAAGTTAATGCATGTGTGAAATCAGCCTACGGCACATCCGAAACCGATTTTACATGGCCTCAAAAACGAGCTTTTCGCCCGATTTCAGGCTTACGCCACGGATAGACCCGGTGCCGCGAAAACCAAATGCTACACCAATTATCCGAATCGGACGGCTGGGAAGGGGAAATTCAAATGCTTGCCGGCCATTGATCGAATACCTTATTTTTCCGCCTGAACTTTCGCAGGAAACACGGACCCAGTTAGAAAAATCGACACCTAATGCCGACAAATCCGCTTTTTTACCGGAAACATAATCATCCACGCTCAGCAAATTGAGATCGGAAACGCATCCTTTGACCGAAAGCGGAATAACAATGGGCGTATCATCGGTCATCAGCGAAATGTAGGTCAACTGACAAGCGGCTGCCCCTTCGCTATATTCACTTTTGACTTCAGAGGAGAACGAGAACTTTTGAAGCGCCACAGGCTCAAAATTACCCACATTGAAATACTTGATTAACGGCGGGTCCGGTTGCATTGGGATGTTTTTTTGCTCAATGACCTTCATGTTGGTCCCAAGGTGATCGGAATGCAGGAACTCATTTCTTTTTAGGTAAACCGGCATTTTCGGTCGGTCTATCAACCCCGCCCAACCATCGGTACCGACAATTAACTTATGGTGCTGCACAACCTGATCTCCGATGAGTAACTTGGCCTCATACGCACCCGGCTCATAATATACCGACGTGTGCTTGTGCAGGTTTTTATCAACCAGCACCCTTTTGCTGTTATCCCACGATTGTTGGATAGACACCGAATCCGTCGGTGAGGCGGACGCATCGTATGTAAAAATGACCGAATTCGGAATACCGCGGGTTACCGGCTGACTCCCGAACCTAAATGTATTCTTTTCCAACTGCGGTTCTCCCTTATCAAACGCTAGCATACTCGCGACAATGATCCCGAGCACGACCGTTGCGATCCAGGCAAGCTGTTTCCAGCTTCTGGGCTTTTGCTGTGATGCTATCGCTTCCGGTTCCGGTTCCGGTTGCGTTGTGCTGGTTTTGTTTTGCCTCACAAATGTCCGCCAGTCACCGCCGCCCGCGAAGTGCGCCAGTGTATTCAGAGTAGTGGTACTCGGCAGATGGTTATACTCCACCCTGCCCCAAATCCTGCGAAGCGTGCTTGTGCTGAGCGATACGCCGGTTTCTGTCAAAATCAACTCACTGAGGTTTTCGAAATCGGTCGTCTGCCAGGCATCTGCCGGTCCCCAATCCAGTTTTCGCTCGATGATGCCCTTACACCGCTGCAATTCACTCAGTTCAGAAATCATTGAAAATGAATATGATACAACTTGACAAAACTTGATCTGCATTTGAAACGTCTTCCGAGGGACGCCACGCTATGTTTGCAAATGTAGCCGACAATGGCTGCTTTGAACTCCAACCTACAAACATCAAAGACATGTGCAAATTACGCTATTTATTATGCATTATACTGCTGCTTGCCAGGTACCATTTGTCTGCTCAGAACATTTTCGTAGATGTACAAAAGGGGAGCGACTTGAACCCTGGCAGCCAGGACGCTCCGCTAGCCACCCTCACGAAAGCAATGGAGCATGCACGAGTCATCAATAAGAATGAAAATGTCACGATTAAAGTGTTACCGGGATTGTATGTGTTAAATGATAAAGTCACCATCGACAAGCCGAATACGGAAGAGGCGTGGCTGACGATCGAAGCAGCCATTATGCCCGACGATGCGGATTGGACACCTACCCAAATGCCCGTGATCCAATCTATTTCCTCTAACAATTCCACCACCCAGTTTCCGCACGCAATTGGCTTGCTTATCGCCACCGGCCATGTCAGTATCCGTGGGCTGAAATTCCTCGGTAATCCCAACCCAAATGTCAAATATTATTACCCCATTAACCGCGAGGACTCAACACTCACCGGCCTGAACGTATCGCAATGCTATTTTATTGGCGAAAAAAACTCCGCACCCATACAAGGAAGCATCTGGGCGCACGGCGCGGCAACGCATGTAGATCATTGTATTTTCTTCGGGATTAAGAATGCATTGCTTCTCTTCAAAGGCATCAAAGATTTCTCGCTGACATACTCCATTATTTCCGGAGCCTACGAAGCGGCTGTCTGGTATGGACCATTCAATCATCCGTTCATATTCCAAAACAACATCGTCGCCGACAGCGAATACCTGTGGCTGCGGCAAGAGAACACCTTCCCCAAATACGAGTTCTCCGACTGTCTTTTTACGGGATTGAAGCACTACATGGGCTACTATGCCGGAAATGGCGCAGTACCAGCGGAGCGGAACGGGCATACCGAACGTAATGTCGGGAAAACGGGCAAACTGCTGCTCAGCGAAGTGGGCGTAAACGGCCTGCCCAAGGATTATCTAAACCCCATATCCGGTTCGGAAGGAACGCAACTCCGCGCGGGGATATTCAAGAAAACTGCTCGATAACTTAACATCATTATTATCTACATCAAAAAGGCCATGAAAAAGACCCTTATTATTGCCGCGCTCACCTGTTTTGCTGCGCCGTCATTTGCACAAAAAAAAGCTGCAAAAACTCCGTCAACTTACACTTCCACGGTCATCAACGTACCGCTCACAGCCGAAAACTGGGACGCGCCGGGAGCTAATGCCGAATTCACAACCCATGACGGCCGCCCAGCGCTGAAAATCCTGCCCAAGCAAGGCCAGGTAATTTTAAAGAACACCGTGTTCTCGAACGGTACTATCGAATTTGACTATATCCCTACGGATCAACGATTTGCTTCTTTTTATTTTCGATATAAAGACGCTAAGGAAAATGAGCTGTTCTACTTCCGGACACACCGTGCTGGCGACACTACCGGCATCGAAGCCGTTCAATATGCCCCCAATATCGATGGCGTTAATCTTTGGGACCTTCTTCCTCAATTTCAAGGCAAGGCCAACTTTCAGAACAAAACCTGGAACCACGTAAAACTGGTTGTGTCGGGTCTTCAGCTTAGGGTATACGTCAATGACATGCAGCAACCGACCATGGAGGTACCATGCCTGGAAGGCAATGTGAAGGAAGGCACCTTTGCGTTCGAAGGCGAAGGAATTGTTTCCAACCTGGTGATCAAGCCCGGACAGACCGAGAGCCTGCCCTCCTATGCTGGTCCCGACCCGGTTTCACACGACCCGCGTTACCTGCGGAAGTGGCAAGTGACCGAACCGGCGGCATTGCCCAAAAATGTGGATTTCAGCATTGACTACGCCCCAAAAAACGAAACGGTCTGGGAGCCGATCTGGGCCGAAAGAAGAGGTATGATCAACCTCACCCGCAAATTCGGGATGAGTAAAGAGCGTAGGATCGTGTGGATGAAGGTGAATATCCAATCCAAAACCGATCAGAAAAAGAAAATAGCGATGGGTTTCAGCGACGATGTGTGGGTGTTTTTGAACGGGCGTTATCTATATGTCGACAAGAATTCTTTCGGATCCCCGATCATGAAAGAACCCGCGGGCCGGTGTTCTATTGAAAATACTTCTTTTATAATACCCTTTAAAGCGGGAAAAAATGAATTGATGATTGCCCTGGCCAATGACTTTTACGGCTGGGCGCTCATTGCACGGCTGGAAGATTTGGATGGTATTACATTAGAATAGGTCTGCACAGGTGGCTGTCCGAAGCCGACGGCCACCTGTGAATTGACTATTGGTTCGTCAAAACGATCTTCCCAAACTGCTTGCCTTCATGCATGTAATCGAAGGCTTGCTGGGTGTCGGCCAGGGCCGGATACACTTTATCGACGATCGGTTTGATATTATGTTTCTCCGTAAAGGCTAGCATATCCTTAAACTCCGCCAAGGTTCCCATTGTAGTGCCAAGTATTGAAAGGTTTCTCCAATACACTTTATTCGGAATGATATTGCCGATGGGGCCATCGGTTCCGCCAAAGAATACAATTCGCCCACCCGGCTTAGCCACTTCGATCAGGCTACCGAATCCTTTCCCGGACGCGCTGTCGAGCACAACGTCGAAACCGCCGGTCGCTTCTCTGGCTTTCAGGAACCAGTCCGCTTCTTTGTAGTTGAAGCCATCCGTCGCCCCTAGCGTCTTGGCTTTGTCGATCTTATCCTGAGAGCCTGAGGTAACATAAACCTTCGCCCCGGCCGCGATTGCGTATTGCAGGGCAAGCAGTGCTGTTCCTGCACCGATACCGGTAATCAATATCTGCTCGCCCGCTTTGAGCGCGGCCCTTGTAAATAACGCGCGATAAGTGGTGACTCCTGCCAATGGCAATGCAGCTGCTTCTACATCGGTAAGATGCACTGGCTTTTCATGTACATATTTCACATCCATCGCAATGTACTCGGCAAAAGTGCCAGGCTCGGGATTACCCAGAATTTTGAACTGATCTCCAAATGCAGCTGGATTATCTCCCCAGTCGTGGCTTGGATTGATGATCACCGCCTTTCCCATCCAGGCAGGGTCGACATTGCTGCCGATTTCGGTTACAGTCCCAAAGCCGTCGGACCCGAGGATCAGGCCGGCCTTTGGGCCTGCATATTGGCCTTTCTGGATCCACACATCCCGGTGGTTCAATGCTGAGTAGGCAAGTTTGATCAACACCTGGTTAGCGGTCGGAACAGGCGTTTCCACTTCCTTGATAATGAGTGGTTGATTCGTATCAATCAAAAATGTTGCTTTCATGATATTAGAGATTTTGTGTTTGACAATACAAATTTGTACCGCATTTTCGGTAGTTTCACGGTACAAACTTTCCAAAATCCGGTATACTCTCAGCAACAATGAAAGAAAACCTGCATGAACCCTTCGAGATTATCTGCAAGGAGCTCGACGAATGTCCCAAACCCACGCACCAGCATAATTTTTTTGAACTGATCTACATTCTTGGCGGCACCGGGATTCAGATCATCAACCAGCACACTTTCCGGTACAATGCCGGCCACATGTTCCTGCTCACACCCGAGGATTCACATTCTTTTGACATCGAAACCACCACCAAGTTTGTTTTCATACGATTCAATGATGTGTATATCAAACGGAACTCGTCGCTTGTGAGCGCGTCGCAACGGGAAGACTTGCTGCAAAGGCTGGAATTCATCTTGCAAAATGCCAGCCACCAGCCCGGATGTATTCTTAAAAACCAGACGGACAAGAGTATCATCAAGCCGCTGGTGGAAGCGATTATCCGTGAGTATGTCAACCGGGACATGTACAACCAGGATTTAATCCGGCAATATATCAATACGATGATCATCCTTGTCGCGCGGAATATTGCCATGTTCCTGCCCGAAAAAATCACCGAATGCAGCGAGGAGAAAGCGGTCGATATCCTGCAATACATTCAGGAAAACATTTACCACCCCGAAAAGATCAAAGCCGCACAGATCAGCGGCCACTTCGGTATATCCGAATCATACCTCGGGCGGTATTTTAAGAAACACACCAATGAAACCATGCAGCAATACATTGTGAATTCGAGATTAAAACTGGTGGAAACCAGGCTGCTACACAGCAATATGCGAATGAATGAAATTGCTACCGAGCTTTCATTTACCGACGAAAGCCATTTGAACCGCTTTTTTAAAAAAGGTAAAGGAATGAGTTTGGGAGAATACCGCCGTAAACACCGCATCTCGGTTGCAGGTTAAGTTTCGTGCTGGAATGGTATTTTAAGAGATTCAGAATTAGCAGACTAAAAATCATTCTTATGAAATCGCTCATCTTTTATATTTTGGCCTTGGCATTCACTATCCCGTTCTGTGCGCAAGCACAATCGGGCGATAGCCGGTCAAAGTCTTCGACACAGGAACACCGTTATCAACGCAAAACAAAAAGGCATCAGGTCAAAACAGCCGACTCGTCCGACCTTAACGCCATCCTGAAAGACTCCGCCAACGCCGAAACCGGCCCGATTCTGAACGATAATGGTGCCGTCAATTCAACAGGCAGCATCGATGGTAGCCGCAGCAGCACGGGCCGCCCCGACGCCGATACAACTTCTTACACGGTCAAACGTAAGAAGACAGTTATTCGAAGCGGCTATAATCCGCCGCGTGATACAACAGGGACGCGCCGGAAGCCGTAACAAATGTGCCGGATGAAGAGGCATTCATGGTCATTTTGGTCACTATCCCCCGCATTTGGCGGAGGTTGTTCGTTTTGCCTCCACACTTCCGGGGACTCCATATTCTTTGTTTAAAGTCAGGATTTCAAAAAAGACATTCCATTTTCTTCCAGTGCCGTTTTGAGTTTGCTTATCGCATTTGGACCGATCCCGTGATAACCGAGCAATTCCTTTTCCGTTTTTGCAGCCAATTCTTCCATCGTATGAATGCCGTTGTTTTCAAGTGCCCTTCGCGCGGGAGCACTAATGAGCACCGTAAAACCGCTTGTTGGATTTTTTTCCGCCTCACAGACAGGGCAAGTCGGGCAATCGCTGCTTTTATAGTACCGGTGCCCGTTCGGACAGATCCTTAGGTTTTTTTCAGAGTTAGCCATATTCAAATCTAAAAACGCACCTAGCATCGGCAGGCATCCTGAATGTCACGACCGATCCTAGTTACATACTGAGTTCACTCGGATTTCGCCAGGTTGTAAAATGCCACGGTTACTGGAAGTAGAATGCGCAAGTACCGGATTAGCGATATTACCGAATAAAAAAAATACCCCGGCGAATTGTGCTGGCCGGGGATGATATATATGTAACGTTGAGTAATAGACAATGAGCGCAACGGGTACTTAAACTCAACAACTTCAAACTACTTCTATCAGACGACTAAATTAAGGCTAAATTTGCACTTTGAGCAAAAAAATGACCGATTTACCGCAAAAAATCGTCGAAATATGGCGATTTCTCAATTTAAGGCTACCATTTTACTAAAATTGAATACTAAAAAGCAACCATCTGCCATTTTCGGGTTGGCTGTCTGTCTACAAAAACTTCGCATTATTTTTTCTGCTGTGACAGGAATGTGATTAAGGATGCAAACTCCTCGTAAGATAGCTCATTGGCCAAGCCCGGCGGCATCATCGAGGTTTCCATTTCTTTGCGCGATGCGATATCGGCAACCTTGATGGTGTTTACCTGCCCGGTAATGTCGCGGATCACCAGCTTTTCCGCCGATTCTTCCGAAACGAAGCCCATAAAGCTTTTATCGCCTTTGGTCGTAATCAGCACCGAAGCAAAGCCCTGCGAAATAGACGCATTCGGTTTTAGGATCGACTCGGCGATCTGTTCGCGGTTCATAATCGAACCGACCTGGCCCATAAATGGTCCTTTCATCACTTCACTGCGGCTAAGGCTGTGGCAAGCGACACATCCCTGCTTGGTAAACAGCTTCCTACCCACCGCCGGATCACCCTGGATTTTCGCCATCGCCAGCATCACATCCTCGATCGACGACTCTCCAACCTGACCCTTTTTATTACGAATTTTTTCCAGATCGACCTTCACTTCCTCTTTCGCCGCAACAACTTCCTCTCCCCCAAATTCGGTAATACCCATACGGTTTCGCGCATTCAGATCGGCAAAGAATTGCTTATCGCCGGCGCTATTCCATTCTTTCAACAGGAAATCTTTCACTTTCGACGACGATTCCCATTCCACCGCTTTATAGTACGGCCCGTGCGTATCCGGGCGCGTGCTCCACCACCATGAACCGTCGTTGTCGGCCTCTTTCTTATAAATCCTTCCCAAAGTGGTCATGATCTGGTCTTTCAATACCTTGTCGCTGGTTTTTCCATATGCGGCGATTAGTCCTTCGACTGCCTTGGGGTCATGCATATAACGCAATGCCCACAATGCGATGGTCGAATTTTCGGTGCCAATCGCGTTTACACAGGCATCCACCGCATTCAATGCTACCAATGCGCGTACCGCGATGTGCGGGGTTACGATGGTCGAATTCGGCGTAGCATGCGGACCTTCAGTGCCTTTTGCAGGAGCAACGAATGAAGCTGGAACCTTTATTTTCAGCAATGCTTGTGCAGCCTCTGGTTTGCCCAAACGGCCCAATCCGATTGCAGCGGCCACTTTTTCCCGGGCATTGCCTGTTTCAACCGCTTTTAGGAAAGGCTCGACGGCCACTTTCGACGCAAACGGCTTGCGATCGGACAGCGCACGTAATGCATATTCGCGCATTTCGTCTTCCGAAGCCAGTTTCGAGAGGTCATCGATACCGTCCGCTCCTGCCGCCTGCGCATATGTATACATACCAGCAACGCGCACGTACAAAGGCGCTTTTTTATCTACCGCAACGGCCCACGCCGCTTTCGTAGCCTCTTTGGCAGGACGTTTGAGCAACTCCTGCTGCGCCGCCAGCCGTTGTACTGCACTTTCCGACCGCAACAATGCGGCAAGCTGCTTCACCGACGACTTGCTAATGTCTTTGAATGCCTTGTATTGCCATCCCTTGGGCACAGTGCGTACGATGAACCCTTTACCAGGATTACCAGAATAACCGGCACCGTCCCAGGCTGCCAGATAAACACGTCCCGAGGCATCGATGTCCAGATCTGTAACTTGCGAGAGCTTAATAAATTCCTCTTCCTTTTGCTGAAATGTAGGACCATCAGGCGTGATGCGATGCACATATACCTGGCTACGGCCCCAGTCGGCCATCATTGGCACCCGGTTATATTTGGCCGGCCAGGTAGGATCGTCTATAAACAACGAGCCGGTTCCCGAACCGCCGCCAAGGTCGATCAATGCGGGAATAATTTCTTCTGTAAAATGCTTGAAAAGCACCGGATACCCATATTCGCCCGTCTGGATCTGGTTACTAAAACGGATGTTCCAGCCTCCACCATCGTTCGTATTATCGCGGGTAAAAACGTTCATGTAGGGATCAATGGCCACGTCATATATATTGCGCAGGCCGTGCGTGTAAACTTCCATTTCGGTCCCATCGGGACGAACACGCACAATACCGCCGCCCAGTTGCGTCATTTTCTTACCGGAAGCGTCCACTGCATCGTGGAAACCAAAGTCGCCCACCGCAATGTAGATCCATCCGTCGATACCCATTCGGATACCGTTGGTAGCGTGGTCGGTGCCGCGGCTTTGCAGGAATTTGGGGGAACACACATTCCGGACAAGCGGTTTGGCCGGGCCGTCAGCCACGCCATCGTGGTTTTTATCTTCCAGAACTACCAGGTCCATGCCGGAAGCCTTACCGGTTTCTTGTGAAAAAGTGGTGTGTAAAACGAAAACCTGATCACCCTGAGAAATGATCCCGCGCGGGTTATCCAGCATCGCAAACGTCGTGTGCTGGTCTACTTTGCCATCGTTATTGGTATCCACGAGCCTGACGATGCTGCCTTTTCCGGGTGTCTTGCCCAGTGAGCCGATCATATCGACACCCACGAAGACTTCACCTGTTGGTGCTACCGCGAGACATGCCGGACTTGGCGTTAGGTCATGCCCCGCAAAATGCGTTACGTCGAGTTCTGCCGGCCAGGCGGCAGCATTGGGGAGAGAGTCGATTCGGGTAAGCGTGCGCGTTTCAGTCCTTTCTTCTTTGTCGGGGAAGCCTGACCAACTCCACAGCAAAAGCAGGAAGGCCGATACGCTTAATGTGATTTTTAACATAGATAGTTTAACAAAAATAATTCAACCCTTTCGAGCAGAGTTGATTGTACAGTACACGGTCTAATAAAATAGGATCATCGCCAGAACTACTCTATCAAACACCTTCTCATTATAAAGAAAAGATAATTTGTACGTCGATCATCCTGTTTGGAAACGAAGTTTATTTTCGTTGGTACAACGCAAACCGCATGAAAAGCTCCGGCAGTGCCTCCTGCTGGCCGTGAAGGGATGTAAAATAAAAATGGCGGTCAATAGAAAGCCCTTCCACGTCCACAATGCGGCACTCTTTGTTTTGCAACTCCTTTAAAACCGCTTGTACCGAAATAAACGCCATGGCGTCCGAATGAAGTAAGTACAGTTTCATACTCTCACTGCTGCTCAGCTGCATTTCCACATTCAAATCGCCTAATCCCAGCCCTACCGACTTTAATGCATGCGCGATCACTTCCAGCGTACCCGATCCCGGCTCACGAAGCAGTAGCGGGATTTGGCGAAGTTCATCGGCCCCGATCGTTCCTGTCGCGCCCAACGGGTTTTTGTTATTCGCCACCAGCACGATCTCGTCATTCAGGAATTCGGTGTATTTAATGGAGGTATTCTTGGAAAAACCTTCAATTACACCGAGATCGATCTCCTTATGCTGTAATGCCTGCTCGATCTCCTCCGTATTTTTGGTCGTAAGTGTGACCTCTATGTTGTGAAACTTCCTGTGGAAAGCGGCCAGAATCGGCGGCAGGATGTATTGCGCCGCCGTGGTGCTCGCCCCTAGCCGCAATTTACCGCTGCTACGCTGCGACAAACTGCTAATCTCGAATTCTATGTTGCGGTAAATATCAAAAATCTGTTCGGCATGATGCAGCAATATCTCCCCCGCGGGCGTCAGACTGATCTTAGAGCCCGCCCGGTCGAATAGTTTGGTTTTCAACTGATTTTCCAGCTCGTGGATATGCTTCGTCACCGCAGGTTGGCTGATAAATAATTCGGCAGCCGCCCTTGTGAAGCTGAGGCGACGGGCGACAGTTTGGAAAACTTGTAACCGAAAATCGAAAACCATGAACAGGCAGTTCTGTGAATAATGGAAACAAAGAAACGGGTTTCGCCACAAACGACCGCAGGCATTGTCCGGCATTTGCACGTACTGTCCGGTTTCGGACAGGTGTAGTTCGTAAAAACTGCATTTACAGCACAATATAGCCACTTTCAGCATCGGCACGCCATTTGTTATACATTTAAAGAAATAATAAAACCCTTATGAAAGGAACCTACCTGGGAGAATTTGAGGAGGTGGTGTTACTGGCCGTTGCCATCCTGGCCGGGGACGCTTACGGAGCGGCGATTACCCATGAAATCGAGCAGCAAATGGGACGCTCCGTCAACCTGGGCGCTGTGCACGCCGCATTGCACCGACTGGAAGAAAAAGGCCTGCTGTCGTCACGACTGGGCGGTGCTACTGCCGAGCGTGGCGGGCGTAGCAAACGGTTCTTCACTATGACAATGGCAGGCACCAACGCACTGGACAATATCCGCGAAATGCGTAATCGCATGTGGAACGCTATCCCAAAACCAGCCTGAACTATGAAAGAGCCTATCCAACCGCCGAATAAACAAAACCCACTGCCGCCCCGTTGGCCGGGCCGTTTTCTGCGGCTCTTCTGCGCGCCGCATCTGGTGGAAGAACTCGAAGGCGACCTGCAAGAGCTCTTCGCGCAACGCTTACGCATGCATGGCGAACAGGCAGCACGCACACGTTATCTACGCGACGTGTTCGGTATGGTGCGCCCGTTCGCATTCAAGAGAGAAGTTTCCAAATATCCACAACCATCAGCATTTCAATCTGCTATGATCCGAAACTATTTCAAGATAGCGCTCCGCAATATGTGGAAGAACAAGGGCTTCTCTGCGCTCAATATCACCGGGCTTGTCACCGGCATTACCGCTTGTCTGATGATCCTGCAATATGTTAGTTTCGAGCTCAGCTTCGACCGCTTCCACCACGACTTCGACCGCATTTACCGCATCACCAACGACCGCTTCCAACAAGGCAAGCTCATCCAGCACGGCACCATCACCTATCCTGCGGTAGCACCGACGATGGCAAAAGATTTTAACGAAATCGAAACTTATACGACGCTTGCCAACCCGGGCACATTCAGTCTGCAAAAAGACCGCCGGATATTCGAGGAAAAAGGGGCTTATACCGATGAACGCTTCCTGTCGGTTTTCACATTCCCGCTCCTCGCAGGCGACCGCGCAACCGCATTGAAAGCACCGCATTCCATTATCATCTCCGAAACCAATGCCAAACGGATTTTCAATGCTGGTCCCGACCAATATGCAAACCTGATCGGGAAGACGGTCAAGGTCGATGTCGATACGGAGCCTTACCAGATCACCGGCATTATGAAAGACTTCCCTGCTACATCACATTTACAATTCGGTGCATTGATGTCCTTCGAAACCCTGGCGCTTACCTGGGGCGAATGGATCAAAAACAGCTGGGAAAGCTCGGACGTATGGCATTATGCCAAACTCCGCCCAGGCACCGATGCGGCATCGCTGGAAAAGAAGCTGCCGGCGTTTAGCCAGCGGCACTTCCGCGGCGATAAAGTTTCCGGCAGTGTCGAGCAGTTTTTCCTGCAACCGCTAAGCAAAGCGCACCTTTTTTCGGATTATGAATATGAAATCGGGAATGTGAATAATGGAAAAGCCGTGTGGACCATGTTGATCATCGCCGCATTTATCTTGCTGATTGCCTGGATCAACTACATCAACCTCGCCACTGCCCGCTCGCTCGAACGAGCCCGGGAAGTAGGCGTGCGCAAGGTCGCGGGGGCCACATCAGGCCAGTTGATCGGGCAATTCCTGTCCGAATCGGTGGTACTCAATGCGCTGGCCCTGGTGCTTGGTATTGTGTTGGCATTGATATTTCAGCCGGTTTTGAACAAAGCAATCGATAAGCCACTCTCCTTCGCGCTTCTGACAGGCGCCGGCTTTGGGGGCCCAAAACTTGCATTAATGCTCAGCGGTGTTTTTGTATCGGGCATACTGCTTTCCGGCTTTTATCCCGCATTTGCATTATCCTCATTCAAGGCGGTGCAGGTGTTGAAAGGTTCGTTCAAACGGTCGGCCAAAGGGGCATGGGTGCGGCAATCACTGGTGATATTCCAATATACGGCTTCTATGGTGCTTATAGTAGGCACATTTATCGTGTTCAAACAATTAAAATTCATGCGCGAAGAGAAGCTGGGGTTCAATATGGATCAGGTGCTGGTCATCCGCGGCCCACAGCTTACACTTTGGGATTCAACATCCATCGACCGGATCAACAGCTTCAAAACCGAACTTGAACGCATTCCCTCCGTGCAAATAGCAAGTGCGTCGGGTAGTTTATTTGGAAACAGGCTGAGCCGCAGTTTCAACATCCGGAGAGTCGGTGCCAACCAGGAAAAAGGCGTCACATTCAGCCGTATGCCTGTCGACGCTGACTTTTTTGAAACCTATAAAATTCCGGTTGTCGCTGGCCGCAATTTCCTTCCCACCGACTCCAATCCGGACAGTCGAAAAGTCACAACCGCAATCCTGAACGAATCCGCGATCAAATTACTCGGCTTTGCCAATGCCGGGGAAGCCGCCGGGCAGAAATTTGTAGTCAATGGCAAAGAATGGGAGATCGTCGGTGTGGTAAGCGACTTCCATCAACAATCGCTGAAAAGCAACATTGAGCCAATCGTATTTGCGCCATTTTACACCCTGGCTGGTTTCTTTTCCATTAAAATCAATACCGCCGACCCTGCAAACACCATTGCCGGGATACGTGAAAAGTACAACGCATTTTTTCCCGGGAATAACTTCGACTATTTCTTCATGGACCAGCGCTTCAACGAGCAATACAAAGACGACCAAACTTTCGGCAAGGTTTCCAGCTTCTTCTCGTTCCTCGCCGTGCTGATTGCCTCGCTGGGTATATTTGGATTGTCATCCTATACCATCTCGCAGCGTACCAAGGAAATTGGCGTCCGCAAAGTCCTCGGAGCCACCACTTCCGGCATTGTGGCATTGCTTTCAAAGGATTTCCTTAAACTCGTACTCTTCGCCATTGGCATCGGCGCGCCTATTGCTTGGTACGGTGTAAACCAGTGGCTTAGTGACTTTGCTTATCGTATCGACATCGAATGGTGGATGTTCGCTATTGCTGCGGCGGTATCGCTATTGATTGCCTTTGCGTCAGTTAGTTTTCAGAGTGTACGCGCCGCGTTGATGAGTCCGGTGAAGTCGCTGCGAAGCGAATAGCGGGCGCTTAAAAGTGGCCAGTATTGTCAGGTGTTGTCAAGTATTGTCATGTGTGATCTGGCGTAGTCAGGAATAGTCATTAATGTTTTATATTGGGAGAGATCTTAATTTAAAATATTCTAAGCCGACCGTTATTTACCTGACCAAACCCGACCACACATGATAACACCTAACCAAACTACGCGCCGCCGCTTCCTCAACCAGGCCGCATTATCCGCCACTGCATTTACCTTTCTAACCCCGGATATGCTATTCGGCTCCGCGCCCAAGGCATACACGGTCCAGCAGATCATCGACCTGATTCTCAAAGAAGGTAACCTGAAACCGATCCCGGACACCGTCGACACCATCAAATCAGGTAGCCCCGACCAGACCGTAACCGGCATTATCACGACTATGTTCGCCACGGTAAACGTGATCGAACAAGCCGTGAAACTGAAAGCCAACTTCATTATCGCCCACGAGCCGACCTTCTATAATCACCGCGACGATCCGGAATGGGTGAAAGGCAACGAAGTCGTCAAAAAGAAGCAGGCATTGCTCGAAAAACACAAAATCGCCCTCTGGCGCTTCCACGACTATTGCCATTCGCTGAAACCCGACGCGATCCGTTACGGCGTGGTCAAAAAAGCGGGCTGGACGCAGTACTACAAAAATGAAACTGCCGCATTAACCATCCCCTCCACCACATTGGGCGACCTGGTGAAGCATCTCAAAACCAAGCTCGGCATCCAAAAACTCCGCGTCGTCGGCGACCTGAGTCAGCCATGTTCCAAGCTCGCCATCATGCCCGGCGCAGCCGGTGGCCAACGGCAGGTATCGGTAGCGGTAGCCGAAAAACCCGACGTACTCATCGTAGGAGAAACACCCGAATGGGAAGGTGTCGAATACGCACGCGATGGGCGGTTGCTGGGCTCAAAAATGGCATTGATCGTACTAGGCCACGCCGTGAGCGAGGAACCGGGGATGGAGTATTTTGTGGAGTGGTTGCAGCCTAAGATTGGCGGATTGAAGGTGACGCACGTGGCGTCCGGGGATCCGTTTCAGTGGGTTTAAGGAAGATAATCCAACAATTCCGTGCTAGCAAGCTGTGACTACGCAGCCATGCAGCCGCAGGCTTCAGCATGCGGACTGGCCCACTAACTACCCAGCAAGCTTATCAATACATTGAAATGAACAAAGAAAACGAAATTCGCAAACAGCTTAAAAACGATTTCCGCCAAAAAGCACGAGACGCATTTGAAAATAGTCTCCCCATGACCCGAACCGAGTTTCGGGAGCTTTTTGATTACCTGGATGAGAAGTTGAACAAACAGGAATGCGACAATCAAAACACATTAAGCAAGAAATTCCTTGAAGACAATGGAATAACCAACACTAATTCCGTTTTAGAATGGCTGGCTGAGAAAGGAGGTTACTGCGATTGTGAAATCCTAGCTAATGTCGAGGAGCATTTTGAGTGAAAGCGTTACAGATTATCAGAGAGCAACTGCAAAAATGAAGAATGGCAGCCTGTTACCGGCTGCCATTCGCATTAAAAATCTCGTCACACAATCATCCCGTGCGGATCAATCACAAATTTTTTAGCCGCGCCCTTATCAAAATCCCTATACCCTCTTGGGGCGTCCTGTAGGGTAATCACCTCCACATTCACGGCCTTGGCAATCTTGATCTTGTCGTAGAGGATCGCATTCATCAGGTTCCGATGGTATTTCATTACCGGGCATTGGCCCGTGTAGAATGAGTGCGACTTGGCCCAGCCCAGCCCGATGCGGATGCTCAGGCTGCCTTCCTTGGCAGCGTTGTCTTTTGCGCCGGGGTCTCCTGTAACGTACAGGCCCGGGATACCAATGGCCCCGCCGGCTCGGGTGACGGCCATCGCAGTATTCAACACGGTGGCGGGACGCTCTTCGACGGCTTGCGCGCCGTGGCCGCGGGCTTCGAAGCCGACGCAATCCACGAAGCAGTCTACTTCGGGAACGCCGATGATTTCGGCGATGGCTTGTTCCAGGGGCGTGTCTTTGGTGAGGTCGATCACTTCGCAGCCGAAGCTCGCGGCTTGGGCGAGGCGTTCGGGGATCATGTCGCCGACGATCACAACGGCGGCCCCAAGCAAATGGCAGGAAGCTGCGCAGGCGAGGCCCACAGGTCCTGCACCTGCCACGTATACGATAGAGCCCGGTCCTACTCCGGCAGTGACGGCACCGTGATAACCGGTCGGGAAAATGTCGGAAAGTAGCGTGAGGTCTTTGATGTAAGCCATTCCCTGGTCCTTGTCGGGGAATTTGAGGAGGTTAAAATCGGCATAAGGTACCATTACATACTCGGCTTGGCCGCCTACCCAGCCGCCCATGTCCACGTAGCCATACGCAGCGCCCGGGCGTGAGGGGTTTACATTGAGGCAAATGCCGGTTTTGCCTTCCTTGCAGTTGCGGCAACGCCCGCAGGCAATGTTGAATGGCACCGATACGAGATCCCCGACTTGAATGAATTCCACATCCCGGCCGGCTTCGATCACAATGCCGGTGATTTCATGCCCGAGCACGAGCCCGGCAGGTGCCGTAGTGCGCCCGCGGACCATGTGCTGATCGCTGCCGCAAATGTTGGTGGAAACGATTTTAAGGATGACACCGTGCTCGCACTTGCGGTCGCCGAGGGCCAGTTTGGGATATTCAATTTCCTGAATTTCCACTTCGCCCGGTTTAATGTAAGCCACTCCATGGTTCTGGCACATAAAGCTAAGATTTAAGGGTTAGTACTAAATCTTCGATGATTACAATATTATATTACAATTATTAAATCCAAGCCGAGCAAACCCTTTATTTACTCCTATCAGAACCACAAAAAGTAACAAACCACCCTCCGAATGTGCCAGAGGGTGGTTTTGGAAAATTAATGGCGATCCTGGGGTCGCTTAAACTTTCACAGCCAGGATAATACCCGTAGCCCATACCTGTTTGGTCACGGTGAGGTCCGTACGACTGTCGAGGTCGTCGATCAGTTTTAATGCTTTCAGGTCGTGCCCTTCGGGCCAGTTGGGTTGCGGGAGCATGTCGTCGATTATGTAGAATGCGCCGGGATTGAGCATGTTGAGCACTTCATCCAGCAAAAGGTATTTGCCGTGCCAGGTATCGGCAAAAATATAGTCGTATTTCTCATTGAGGTTTGCATTCACCCAGGCTTCGCCATCAGTATGCACAAGGCTGAGGCGCGAGTCGCCGCCGAGCTGACTCTGCGCGATTTCGAGAAAGCGGGCATCGTTATCGATGGATACGAGCGTGGAATGCGCGTCCATACCATCAAGGATCCATGACGTTGAAAGACCAGTGCCTGTCCCGAGTTCGAGGAACCTACCGCCGCGCTTGGAGGCTGCCAGGGTTTTGAGCAGCGAGCAGGTGTCGATGTCAGAAGCCATTGTGAAACCGGAAGCTTTGGTGGCTTCGTCGATAGAAAGGTAAGCGGCCGGTAATCGCTGCCGGATGTCCTGGTTCATAGTTTTGGTGGTGAATTTGTGACCTGCAAAAAATCAAGTTTTAATGATAAAAAAAAGAATCGGGTCACAAACTTTACCGGTTAATCAATTGCACTGGTAATGACGCTTTTGTACAATAGTAGAGAATCGCAAAGCTTTACTTTTGCCCACAGTTCTCCAAGATTCGTTTCACATCTATTCCACTCTAACTCAACCGCAATGAAAAAGCATTTCCTCTCCCTACTTGCATTCACCCTCATGGTAGCCATGGTAGTCATGGATGCGTGTACCGACCACGCCGAGCCGATCCCTGAACCCACTCAATTTTCGATTTCCCCGTTTGCCAGTGGCTTGCGCGCACCCATTGGCCTCGTTGCCGATGACCAGGGCAGGTTCTGGGTTACCGAAGGAGGTACCGGTGCCGACGATGGTGCACTGGTGATGATCTCACCCCAAGGTGTCAAAACAACGGTTGTTACCAACTTTAAATCCGTGGTCAACCAAGGTAATGTGGAAGGTATCAGCCATTTGTACTACGATAACGGTACCCTTTACCTGCTGCATGGTGTGGAAGGGCTGCTATATACTATCAATGTGGCCGATCTGCTTGCAGGCAGCCTGCCACTTCATAAGGATCACCTGGCGACTGAGAACATCAAGGCGTATGTGGTGACCAAGAATCTAACATTCGACAACAATTCCAACGCTTTCGCGATGACAAAAGGGCCGGACGGACACCTTTACATCGTTGACGCAGGAGCTAATGCCATCATCAAACGCGACAAAGACACCCATGTACTTGATCTGTTCGCTACTTTCCCACCGGTTGGCCCAGGCAGGGACCCAGTTCCTACCGGCATTGTATTCGACGGAAGCCATTTCATTCTGAGCAGCCTGACTGGCTTCCCATTCTCGCCAGGATCGGCAAACGTCTATAAGGTTAATACCAGTGGTGCTTTGGTGCCGTACAAATCGGGCTTCACAACCCTTACACACCTGACACTGACCGTTAATGGCAAGCCGCTCCTGCTCCACTACGCCGACTTCGTAATGCCTCCGGGCGGTCCGGGCAACCCTCCCGGCTTCAAGCCAGGTACCGGTTCGATTCTCAACGAAGATGGCACGGTACTGCTGAGCGGGCTCGACAGGCCAACCGACATCAAACGCCACGGCGACCGCACATTCTACGTGCTTAGCCTCGGTGACGGTACTATCAAAAGATTGGATTACTGATTTGAAATACATCAAATGCAAACCGGCAGGTATTCACTTATGAATGCCTGCCGGTTTCGTTTTAGAATAAGGTTTGCTGTTTTTCTTCTGCCTCGCGTGGATTCACGACCTTCTCTGGCGGATCCTCTGGCATGCTATCACCCAGCAGCTTGCCCCAAGGTTTCAGTTCATCGATACGGTCGAAAATAATTTTCAGCACGGCTACAAAAGGAATCGAGAGGAACATCCCGCTCACGCCCCACAATGTGCCTCCGAGCAGCACTACCAAAATGGAAATCAACGCGTTGACTGACACTTTCGACGATACCACACGTGGTACAATGATATTATTGTCCAAAAACTGGATCACCGTGTAAGAGGCGATGATCAGCAACGGTGTAGTATACCCTTCTTTAGTAATAAACGATATCAGCACCGGCAATGCGATGGCGATAATGCCGCCGATGTAGGGAATAAGGTTCAAAATAGCGCCTATCACACCCAATAGTACCGCATATTGCACGCCAAGAATGAGTAATGCAATGGAGTTCAGCGTAGCTATAATCGACGTTTCAATCATCAAACCCACAATATAGCTTTGCACAGCACCTTTGGTTTCCTGCAAAATTTCGGCTACCTGCTCGGAATTATCTTCGTCGAAAACCTCAAATATAAAATTGAGTATCAATGGCTTATAAAATAACAGAAGGAAGACGTAAAGCGGTATCAGGATAAAGTAGCTAATGATACCGAAAAGAGTATTGACCGTCTTACCCACATACGTCTTGCTGTTGTTGACTGCTTCGTCGAGCATGCTCATCTGCTTTTCCGTCGAAATACCAAAAGCGGACGACAGCCATACCTGTAAATTATCGAGCAGTTTCATCGTCTTTTTTTCCAGTTGGGGAATCATATCACCGAACTGGGCGATCTGCGACGACAGGAAAAACGTGATCCCTGCCACCACAAGAATGGCGATAAAGATCGTCATAACGATGGCTAAGATCTTATTGAATTTCCATTTCTGAAAGCGGTTATAGATTGGATTCAGCAGAATAGAAATCAGTCCGGCGAATGCGAACGGAACAATGATCTCCTGCAACAAATTGAGGATGTAAAAGAACAGATAGAGTCCGATGACTACCATCGGGGCTTTGATATAAAAAGGAAAACTATCGCGCGCCATGAGCCATTCGGGCTGCTCAGCGGCGGGTTGATGTTTGCGACTTTTAAAAATTAGTCCCATAGAATAGGTGTCAGATATGAAAAGTTAGGTTTACGTAGTCGTTCCGGCCGCCCCAGCGTCTCACGTTATTCGACGCCCTCATATTCTCGCACATCCTGTTCCGACAGCTCGACGATCGAAATCACCTCTCCTCGTGGTTGCTCCGGCCCTCCGCGATTGATAACGTTGATGACATAAGACCGGCTTGGGTAGGTTTCCGATTCGATAAGGTGACGTTCAAACGTCAGTATATTCTCCCCGGAAGCAGAGGCAACGGTAATCATGAAATTCCGCATGATGGTGTTTTTTGGTTTTTAACGTTGTATCAAGAATAGTGCCAGAGGACGATGGGAGGATGGAGGAAAGGGAGGATGGAGTGACCTTTGTCCTTTTCTCACTTCCTCCTCTGGCACATTTTTTAGAGCAAGCGATCGAAAAACATCACTATGCCCGAAGGACCATCTATTGTTATTTTAAGGGAAGCCATTGAAGATCTGGGTTTGAAAGGTAAGCCTGTCCGCCATGTCGAAGGCAATGCCAAAATCGATAAAGACAGCCTCATTAACCAAAAGGTAACGGATTTCAGGTCGTGGGGAAAACATTTCCTGATCTGCTTCAAGGACTTTACCGTCCGCATTCATTTCATGCTTTTCGGCTCTTACCTGATCGATGACCAGAAAAAGACCAAACCGATGTTAAGCCTGATATTCGATAAACACGAACTGAATTTTTATACGTCATCCATTAAGCTGTTCGACAAGCCCGCCGAGGAGCTCTACGACTGGTCGGCCGATATTATGTCCAAGAGCTGGCAGTCGACCGCCGCATTTAAGAAGTTGAAAGAAAACCCCAAAATGCTTGCCTGCGACGCCTTACTCGACCAGAATATTTTCGCAGGAAGCGGTAATATCATCAAAAACGAGGTGCTGTTCCGTTGCCGCATTCACCCGCTAAGCAAGATCGCCGAAATTCCCGATGCGAAATTGAAAGAAATGATAAAAGAGACACGGAACTATGCATTTGACTTTCTGGAATGGAAAAAGGAGGGCACTTTGAAAAGGCATTGGCTGGCGCATACCAAAAAGATTTGCCCAAGGTGCGAGATCCCGTTTCACAAGGAGTACCTGGGGCGGACTAAGCGCCGAAGCTATTACTGCGAGAGTTGCCAACGGTTATATGATTGATTACTCCCGGACCACTCCATCACCAGCTGATTCACATAGCTCAGCCATAATCGCTTGCCGTCGACATTCCAGTGCCCGTCGCTTTTGTGGAACCATTCAGGGTGGCGGAGTATTTGGCCGCTTAATTTAAGTAACGGGACCTTTAAATGTACATTATGCTCGATGCGAGGGATCTGGTTGTTATGAGGATGACGGTCAGGCTCGCAGACGGTTACTTTGTTGGGAATAAGGCAAAAATAAACTTCCGCAAAACCGGCCGCCAGGTAATGCTCGCGAATGCGATTCATATTGAAAACGACGCTGTCGATGTCCGAGCTGGCCAACGGCCTGAATGGCGAAAGAAAACTTCGCGGACTGGCCTCGATTTCATAGAAAAGAAACTGACGATCACGTGAGATAAGCGCACCGGGATGCGTGCGGCCAAGCAAGCCCAGCATCAGCCGGGCCTTCATTTCCTTACATTTCAATGCAAAATCGGAATTGAACAACAGGAATTCGAGCCGCTGATTGATTTCCCGGTTTATCGTATTTTCCCAAAATGATCCTTCCTGTGCCGTTTTCCCGGGAAGAGTTACAGGGTTTGCACCTTCGACCTGAAATCCCCGGCGAATATACAGGTCTGCATAATCCTCGCGCAACCGTTCCTGGATTGTCCTTTCGATCACTTCAATCACCAGAATTGAACGCACTTTTGGGTCCAGGGCGACCGTTTCGACTTGGGTGCCGAGCCAGATATGATGGTTGCGGCGACCAGCGTAGAAACTCGTGTCCATAGTCGTGAAACTATCGCCGATTGTGTACAGGTCTACATTCGGGGAACGATAGCCGGGCTTGTCGCTTTCTTTAAGATCGTCGGCTTCACTCCATTGTAATTCCTTGAACCGGGGCAAATTGGAAATGTTGTAAAGATCGCCGAACCGGTACTGGTCCGGAACAAGGCCATGTGCATCGAGTTTACGCTGCAACCGGTCCGACAAACCAGTGAACAGCAGTGCGCCGGACAGCAGTAATAACAGCAGCCGTAATATCAGGTTGAAGGTTTGCATGGTTCAGAACTGGAAATAGATAAACTGGTTGCTCCCGAACACGCCTAGCAGATAACACAAGAAAGTGGCCAGCCCGAGCGAAGGCCAGAAAGACCGCCGCGCAGGCACGTAATCGGGCAGGTAAGATTCCTTTAAAAACAAAAGCAAAATCAGTAATATACACAGCACGAACTCACCGTCAGCGATCGGCAACACCGGCAGGTCCCAGCGCGCGGGCATGGCCAATGTACGCAAGATTACCAACGCGTCACCCAAACTCTCTGCGCGGAAGAATATCCACGCCAACGTTACTAAAACGAATGTAAATGCAGCCCGCAACGGGCCAGGCAATCGCAAGAGCTGTTGGGTACCTGTATGGCCTACGCGGGTGATGATCAGATAAATGCCATGTATTCCGCCCCAAATGACAAATTTCCAGTCGGCACCATGCCAAAGGCCGCTTAGCAGAAAAACAGTCAGCAAGTTAATACAGGTTCTAAAACTGCCGTGGCGGTTTCCCCCCATAGGAATATAGACGTAATCGCGGAACCAGGTCGAGAGAGAAATATGCCAGCGCTGCCAGAATTCAGTGATGGTCTGAGCAAAATAAGGGGAGCGAAAGTTCACCATCAGCCGAAAGCCCATTGTCCGGGCGGTGCCTAATGCAATATCGGAATAACCTGAAAAGTCGCAATAGATCTGGATGCTGTAAAACAGGGCGGCAATGGCCAGGCTTGACGCATTCCATGCACCCGGATCTGCAAATACCGGATCGGTTACCAGTGCGAGACGGTCGGCGATCACGACCTTTTTGAACATTCCCCAGGCGATCCACCACAGCCCCGTCCTGAGGTTATCCCAATCAAAATCCATCTTTTGCCGGAATTGCCAGAGCACATTTTGCGGGCGTTCGATCGGCCCGGCTACCAATTGCGGATAAAACAGCACATACAATGCGTAAATACCCACGTGCCGCTCCGCTTGCTGGTTTCCACGATAAACCTCGATGGTGTAACTCATTGATTGAAAAGTATGAAACGACAGCCCGATCGGAAGCGCCAGGCCCGGATACAGCGCGGCCATGGTTTCGGGTTGATAGTCACATCCCAGGGGTCCAAGCAACGCTGATATATTGGCATTCAGGAAATCGAAATATTTGAAAAAAGAAAGAAACCCGACATTGGCGACAATGCTCATTACCAGCATGCACTTACGACGCCAACCGGTAAGCAGCGAGATACAGATCCCAGCCAGATAGTCGAACCCGATAAAAATTCCCAGCAATAAAAGATAGGCAGGAATGAAAGAGGCATAAAAATAGGCGCTGGCAATCAGAAGCAAAGCCCAACGCCAACGCCACGAAATAGAATAGTAACAGGTCGTGACAAAAATGAAGAAGATGATGAAATGAAGGGAATTGAAGAGCATGTGAAGTGCACGAGATAATGAATTTGTGCTAAATCAATCACGGATACCGCTCTTCGACAAAGTTAGTTTTCGTACGGATGGGGGGAATTAATTAAAGGAAAAACGGGGAGGAAGGGAGGAAACGGATGGGTTAAGCAAGGGACAAAGGAAGACACAAGGAGGTTTTTCCTCGCGGACATAATCCGGGTCGTAGGTGAATGTGTATAAGCCTTCGTCTGTTTCCGTAAGGATTCCGGCCAATGCAATGTTTTTATTTGCTTTTAATCAAGGAAGCGAACGACCCAAAAAGGCAGTTCGCTTCCTTGATCTTACCGAAGAAATCAATACTTCGAATAATGATCGATCCTGATCTTCTTCACTTTTCCTGCCTCAAAATGCACCTGGATCTGATCCATCATGTCTTGCCCCGTCGTGTAACCGAAGTACCATTGCGGCGACTGGCCCATGGCAGGATCGTAGGCGGTTTGCAGGTTTTTAGTCATCAGGAAAATGCGTTCGAATTTAGAAGCATAGCTTTTCTTGCCTCGGATGTTGGAGAATTTTCCATAAAGGGCCGTCACCTCGTCACCCATGCGGACAGACGATGAAGCCTTTTCTTTCTCCGGCCATTGATCCAGCTTTTTACCACTGTTCAGGTAAATAGCTTTCACTTTCGCGTCTTCAATAGTGATCTGCACCCCCGAATCGGTCCCCTGGTTCTGATCCAGCAGGATGTATTCGTAAAGCGGAATTTTTTCGCGGAGCGGGCCCAGGTCAGAGAATGTGTTACTCACGACCTGCAGGGCCGTTACGCCTTTGCTGGATTGAAGTGCCTGGATTTTGGGATAAACTGCCGCGGCTTCGTCGCCAATGGCGATATCAAGATAACTACCGGTTTCGATGCTGTCGCGCTCGATGCGATAAGGGGTCGGATCCGGGCCGGTAGTAATGGGATCAGTCTTTTCCGGGAGGCAGGAAGTGAACAGGACTGTGGCTAAAAACAGGATGGCGATAAATCTGGTCTGCATAGGTTTAGTGGTTTATAAAAGCTAGATGCAGAGTCCGCCCATTCGGTTGTAACCGGGGAAAACTTTTCGGAACTGGGGATGGACGAAAGGGAGGATGGAGGACATTAGCCTTCCTCCTTCCTCCCTTTCCTTCCTGCCCTTAAACTACCAGCCCGGATTCTGATCGAGTTCGGGGTTCAATGCAATTTCATTGATTGGCAATGGCCATAGGTAATCTTTTGCAGGATCGAATTTGCGGAAGCTGGCGGCTTGCACCAGAATGATATTGTCCGGTGTCAGGTTCACGGTTGCCGCGGCAAATTCACCTTTGAAATAGAAATTGCCTAAAACTGGCTTCACGAGCTCCGTCTCGGCGGTTTTCCAGCGGATAATATCCCAGTAGCGGAAACCTTCCTGAGCGAGTTCGACGCGACGTTCGCGGCGGATCTCTTCCCGTAAATCGAGGCCATTAGCCTTCGCAAACGCATTGGTCAGCTTTGCGATCTGGCCACGCTCACGCAAAAGGTTAATGGAGATATCCAATTCTGCATCGGTAATGGCATTGTTTAACTCGTAAGTTGCTTCGGCGAAAGTCAGCAGTACCTCGGCATAGCGCAACAATGGGCGGTCGATCGTCGATGCCTGCGTGTTCCAGTCGTCCACATTGGCAAATTTGCGGAACATGTAGCCGGTTTTGTTGAAGACCAGATTGGCAATGTCGAAGATCGGCTTGGTGGTCATCATGGCATCGCCTCGCTTCATAAAAGTGGCGCTCATACGCACGTCGCGATTTCGGAAAACTTTATGCGAAGAATCTGGTAATGTCCAGAGCGGCGATTTGGTAATGGGAAGCCCGTCTTTCATTAGGTATGAATCGGCCAGGGCTTTGGTCGGGTTCACACTGCCGGTTTCGAGCGAGCTACGGTAATAGGCATGCGTCAGAACGCGCTCTGTATTAGAGACTCCGTACTGTTTCACAATGATATTTTCCTTGTTCTGACGCCCTTCACCGGCGAGCTGAAAGAGATCAAAATAGTTACCAAATAATGCGTGCTCCTTGCTGTCTATCACCGCTTTACTGGCTGCCAGCGCGAGGGTGAGATGCTTAGTAGCATCACCTTTTGAATGAAACTTCGCGAAAGTCCCCTCAAACAATGCTACCCGTGCCTTGAATGCCTGCGCGGCCGTTTTGGAAATGCGGCCGTAATCCGCATTGCCGAGCGAAGCGATTGTCGGCAGGTTAGCAATGGCGAAATCGAGGTCGGAATAAACCTGGTCGATAATGGTTTCGCGCGGAGCGGCCGGCTGGCGCAGCTCGGGGCTGCTTTCATCAAGCGTTTTCAATATTAAAGGAACGCTTCCATATTTTTGCACAAGGCCAAAATATGCCCATGCGCGGAAAAAACGCGCTTCGGCCAGATAACGGTCGAGTATCGACGGGGTAACCGCGGCTCGTGGTGCTTTTTCCAATACATTATTGGCAGCGCGGATCAGCGTGTAAGGTGTATTGTAGTCACCGCTCGCTGTGGCAGGAGCCAATCGTGAGCCATCGCTCACCGTATTCGATGCCAATCCAAATGCATCATCAGACCAGATATCTTCGGTAATATTACCCTGGTTAGGAACAGTAAAGCCCGGCAGGAACGTATACAGGTAGTTGTTGGCAGTTTTAATATCCGACTCGGACGTCCAGAAACTGTCGTCGCTGATATTGGTCTCAGGCAGTCGGTTGACGTCGCACGAAGCCAGTCCAGCCAATAGCGAAAGACCTATAATTGCCCTTTTTACAGTAATTTTCATTGGTATTTTATTGAAAGCCATGATCAGTCAGATTTTTAGAACGACACGTTGATGCCCACCGAAGCCGTTGCGAAGAACGGGTAATCGTTTTCCACGCCATCGCGTGTTTCGGGGTCGAAATAGCCCTGGAACTTGCCTAGTCCCGAGAATGTCAGGATATCCTGGCCGGAGAAGAACAGCCTCGCCCGAGAAACCTTGATGCGTTCCGTAATGCGGGAGGGGATCGTGTAACCAAACTGGATGCTTTTCAGGCGAATGTAGCTCGCGTCCAGCGTCCATTTATCCGAGGCCAGGTAATTGTGCGTGGCACCGGTATACGGTCTTGGGAACAATGCGTCGGTGTTTTCAGGGGTCCAATAATCGCTGTGTATGCCCATCGCCTGCTTCCAGGTGACAAGTAGCGGTGCAATGGACTCGGCCGTTGAACGATAAGAGCGTTTCCCCACGCCCTGGAAGAAGGCGGTGAAGTCGAAGCCCTTCCAACTTGCACCCACGTTCACGCCAAACAGATAACGTGGAGCCGTAGTACCGAGCAGCACAAGGTCACCATGGTCAGCCACGGTCCCCTTGCCTACCGAAAGACGTTTATCGCTGTTCAGGTCTGCGTATTTGACATCGCCGGCACCGGTGCGGTTGTCCTGGAACGCCCATTCTTTTACCTCGTCCGGATTGTTGAAATAGCCCATTGTCTGGTATCCCCAGATCGTATTCAACGCATAACCCTCGATCAGATCATTCTTACCAGCGCTTACGACGGTGCGGCCCGAGAAGTTGATCAGCTTGTTGTTATTATCCGAGAAGTTAATAGCCACCGAATAGTTAAAATCCTTGCCGATCTTGTCGCGAAAGCGCAGTTCGGTTTCCCAGCCCCACGATTTCAGTTCACCATTGTTCTTTCTCGGCGTGCCTACCCCAATAACACCTGGCAACTGCTGTGGTGTGAGCATATTGCGGTTGAACTTCACGTAATAATCTCCGCTGAATTGCAAACGGTTTTGCAGTAAGCCTATGTCTATCCCGCCATTCGTAGTCTCGATAGTTTCCCAGGAAAGTGCCGCAGACGGGATCGAGCCCTGGTAAATGTAAGAAGTACGGGAGTCTCCCAGTACGAGGTTATTATTCCTGCTCAACTGGCTGACGTAATCATAATAACCAATATTTGAGCCCAATGCACCTCCAAGGCGGCCCCAGGACCCACGCAGTTTAAACTCAGAGAAAAAAGGTAAAGGCGTTGCAAACCAGTTTTCCTGGTGCACATTCCACCCTACCGAAGCTGCCGGGAACACTTTTTTCCTCAATCCAGGTGCCAGTTTAGAACTTTCATCCAAACGGATCGTCGCTTCGAGCAGGTATTTGTTTTTGTAGTTATAATTAAATCTTCCAAAAACCGACTGGAAGGCATAGGTGGCTATAATCTGGCGGTTGCTCTTTGTTTTGTCATCGCCGAGGTTAAGTGTCGGCACATCGTTGCTGACAAGATTGTTTGCACCGGTAAAAAGGGTATCCGTGCGAAAATCTTCCCATTGATATCCTCCGAAAAGACCGAAGTTGTGGTCTTTGCCAATAGTAAGATCATAGTTGACCAATGCTTGCAGATTGATATTCTTCGTCAGGTCGTCGGTAATGTTGTAGGAATTGATCTGGTTCACATAACCTGCTACCTTGGATTTACTCCAAAGCGGGACCATACGATTGAACTGCTCGCGGTCACCACGGCGGTATTGAGTTCCGGCAATGGCGCGAATCTGTAACCCTTTGATAAAATTGGCGGCCGTCAATGTGAATACCCCATCAAAGTAATTTCTGCGGTTCTCGTTATACCCGCCCGATTCGAGGATTGCGTACGTGTTATTGGCCGAATTATAACGGCCCTCCGGTGTAAAAAACGGATTTCTGGTACGGAAACGATATACCTGATAGATCAAACCGCCGCCATTCACTTCTGCGGATGCGGTTCTGGCCTTGTCGTTAGTATAGGCCAACCGGCTGTCGAGCGTAAGGTGTTTCGTGAGCTGCGCGCCGATGTTCATCCGCACATTATAGCGGCTATAATTGTCGGGCCCCACTTTAAAAACGCCCTGCTTGTTATAGTAGCCTCCCGAAATAAGGAAGTTGAGCTTCTCGGTACCTCCGCGGGCGGTGATATTGTGCGTGCTCATGGAGGTGTACTTGCGCAAAATCTGGTTTGCAATGGGGTCCTGATTATAAAACAGGTAGGAAGATGTGTCAGCAGGATTTATCACATACGGGACTCTATCGCGGATGCGCTGGATCTCCTCATCGGTGTATTCGGGGCTGCTTCCGGAGTTCTGCCGCGCCAGGTTGGAGAACAATGCTTCGTCCATCAGCGACATCCGTTCTGGCACATTCAACGACCAGTCGATACCCTGTTGACCCAGATAATCGAACGTCACTTTACCCGACTTTCCTTTTTTGGTTGTAATCAAAATCACCCCACCAGCAGCCTGTGCACCATAAATGGCCGCCGCCGCCGCATCTTTTAAAACGCTGATGCTTTCTACGTCGTTGGGGTTCATGGTTTGCATGGTGCTGATAGGTACGCTGACACCATCAAGCAAAACAAGCGGGTTCACATTTCCGTTGGCCGACGTAGCGCCACGGATCTGGATGTTGACGTTTTCACGACCCGGCTGGCCCGTCTGACGCGTCACCACCAAACCCGGCGTTACACCCTGCATACCGGTTGCGAGATTACTCGACGGGCGGTTTTCAATGGCTTTGGAGTCAATGGTTGAGACCGCTCCGGTAAGGTTTGCCTTTTTCTGTGTACCGTAACCTACGACAACGATTTCTTCCAATGCACGGTCGTCGGAAAGCAATTGTACATCGACCGCCGTTTTAGCACCGACAGCGATTTCCTGCGATACATAACCTACAAAACTGAAAATCAATACAGCATTATTATCAGGCACGGAAAGTTTATACTTACCGTCAGCATCCGTGGTAGTACCGGTTTGCGTTCCTTTTACCAGAATGCTCACGCCTGGCAAACCGACGCCCGCATTGTCGGTCACGGTTCCGGCAATACTAATTTCCGCGTTGGCCTGAGTGGTTTGAGGAACGACTACTTCGCTGGGAGGAGCTTCGGATGTATTCAGCTGTCTTTTCAGGATGATTTTGTCCCCTGAAACTTCATATTTCAATCCAAGCGGCTGGAGAATGCCGTCAAGCACCGTCGAAAGCGTCTTATTTTCTGCCTCAAAACTGATCTTGCGCCGAGATTGAATTATTTCCCGGCTGTATAAAAAACTGACTTTGGCCGATTTTTCGAGCTGGGAAATCACGGATTCGATCCGTTCATTTTCAACCGAGATCGAGATACGCTGGTTGAGCATTTCCTGCGCTGCACTGTTTTTGGCCCAGCTAAATTGCATGAACAGTAGCATGAGCAGCGTCTGGATACCCAGCAAACTGCGCACGGATTGTTTGGAACCTGTCGAGTTCAATTTCATTGATTAAAGAATTTCATGAGTGGTTAAAGTTTAGAATAAGCGTTGCTCAGCCTGGATTAATGCATTGTGCCTGACGGGCACTCTAAAAATCAGGGCGTAAGCGATCGGGCGCAGTTGTGTTTTTGCATAAGTAGATAGTTAAGTGAGAATTTTATGAGGGAGCTAGGGGCAGCCAATTCCAGAGATCGATACCTGGTCTCCTTTTATCTCAAAAGAAGATTCGGTGGCGAGGCATATCAGCCTTATTTTTTCGAGGAACGGTTCATCTTTCAATGCTGCGGTAACGGTGCAGCGACCCATTTTTTCCTGGTCGAAATGGATTTTTACCGCGTAATGCATTTCGAGCGTTTTAAATGCTTCGGAAACAGGTGTAAACTGGAAATCAAACGGTTCAGCCTCGATTGCCGTAGCCGCTTCTGCACTTACTGCTCCCGTAACCGACCGAAATACCTTATCATTTTTACGAATCAGGCTCACGCGTTGGTTTGGATAAAGCATGAGCGGTTCTGCGGCATCGTTATCGCCGGTCATCACGGCCACCTTACCCGTTTTGACGACCACTTCCGCCTCTGCCTGGCCAGGGAACGACTTCACCCGGAAGCTGGTACCCAGTACGCGCGTCGTCAGCTTGTCGGTGTGTACCAAAAAAGGTTTTGCGGGATTTTTGACAACTTCAAAAAAGCCCTCGCCGTCCAGATACACATCCCGCCGCGCACCATTCATTTTTTTGACAAAGCGAATGCTGCTTGCTTTGCTCAGCAGCACGGAAGAACCGTCGGGCAAATTCACCAATAAAACTTCCTTTGATTGATTCTGGCGCGTAATCCATGCCTCCTCCTCCAATGCAATGGGATGCTCCAACCTGTATCCTGCGATCCGAGATTCGTATCCTGCTTTACTCCACCAGAAACCGAGCCCGATCACCAATACAGCCGCGATCCATCGCAGCCAGCGCCACAATGGCAATGGTTCGGCTTTGCCCGCACCGGCATCCAGCAATGCACGAAGCCTTCCCGCCCTCACCAGATCGCTTTCTTCATCGGGATCGTCTCCGAAAATGACCAGCAATGTTGCGACGGCTTCCTCATAAGCGGGCCGCTTTTCGGGATATCGGTTTAAGAAATCCTCCCAAAAAGACCGGTCATCCTCACCCCGGTATTTTACCCAGCGACGGAAATGTTCGTTTTTTAAAAAGTCTTCCGGAGAATTCAAATCATAGTCTGGGCTGTCCATTCTTCATTTTTCGAATGATTTCTATGATATTATGAATGGCAGGAAGCGATATACCCTTCGGCAAAGAAAAAAATTTAAAAAAAGAATAGGTTTAATACCATCGTCACAAACCACTTCGTGCGGATCCTGGTCATGCCTTTTTGAAGAAAATTGGAAACCGACTGCCGGTTGACGCCCATCAACCCGGAAATATCCGCGACGCTCATGTTCTCGTAATAGCGCAGGAACAATGCCTCGCGCTCGCGCTTGGGCAACGCTTCCATCTGTGCATGCATTTGCGCAACGAGGCCGTTCAACGTCTCTTGCTCGATCAGCAGTGATTCCGCATTGAAGGTTTCGGGTAAAGAAGTGTCCCAATCCAGCGACTCCTCATTGGTAAATCGTTGCTGATAGCGTAAATGCCCCAGAATACTATGACGGATTGCTTTGAAAAGGTAGAATTTGACCGACGGCGTCTGGCTGATCCGCTCACGGTTTTGCCAGAGATCCAGGAACAGGTCCTGAATGCAATCTTCGACTATACTTTCATCGACCAGAAACTTCATGCCATACCGCCGCAACGCACCATAATAGCGTTCCGCGAGCACACCAAGCGCCGCATTATCGCCATTACGGTAAGCCAGCCAAAGCGCGCTGTCATCCGTAGTCCTGTCCAAATTCTCCAAAGTTAAATACGCAGTCGATTAACTGGGGTAGACGACGAATTTCAGATCGCAACTGACAAGAGATAGCAAGTTTTTGTCAAAATTTAGTCAGAAACGGTCAGCAGGTGGTTAATGGCCGAACCTTCCGCCGTCGCGAGACAAAGCATTGGCGACCGATCAAAACATACTGATCTGGGATCCCGCCGCATTTTGCCCTAGCAAAGGTACCGTATCGATCACCTCATACTGGCGCCGTTTCTCATTGTACTTCCGGATTGAAAAGGAGTCGCAAAGAAAGCCGGCTTCGTAGTCCGTAAAAAGAGAATAAGCCAACGCAATCCATTCCCGCGAAAGCCTGCGGCCTATGGACATATGCGGGTTCTTCGATTCGTCCGCCCATTTTTGCATGTACTGCTTTTTGAATTTCTTGTCGAAAGCTTTCATGATTATCTGGGTCCTTTCGCGGATCGCGTTGGAGGATTCTTCGGTTGGTTTGATGTAGAATGCGGAGAAGTTGGCCCGGTCGAAGTCGGCAAAGCCGGAAAAGTTGAGTTCGAAAGGGGTTAAAGGGGAAACTAGTTTGGTATATTCGGCCAGGATTAACGGATAATCCGCCTCCGCAGCATCGAAGCCATCGAGCGAAATATGGGCGTCGGCATTGGCGCTTCCGTAGCTTTTACCGATGGCCTCGCGGAGGAGTTGTTTGAAGCCTTTGACTTCTTCATGGATAATAGGCGATGGCATGATTGCCAGGGAATAGGCACAGAGGTTTGACATAATTATTCTTTTAATTTTCTGCGAATAAACATTGTTTTATCCGCGCCTATGTCTATGATCGGTTCAATAATATTCTCGGAGAGATTAGTCTACAAAATTAGATAATCATACTTCTTAAATTTCATCCATTTACCAGTCGATTGCTTCTGATATACGATCGTCACAGAGCCGAAATCGTCAAACGTCCGACCGTCGATCTCAATGTAGCCTGTAAGAAAAACTGACAGAGCAATGAATGCATACCGACCGTCCGACGTGAAGATAGGTTCTGTGGTAGAAACATAAAAGCCCTGTAAAACCCTTATATAACCACTGATCCTGTAACTATTTACGAAAACCACCGCCAAAACAGAGTATCGCGGTTGATAAAAACAGTCTTTCCAAAAAGACCTTTCAAAACAATGCGATCAAGACTCCTCACGCTTCTACTGCTAATCACTCTGGCAGCGGCCAGCCAAGCCCAGCAAACCTCCAACAATCCCGACCGCGTTAAATGGTTCCAGGACCTGGGTTTCGGGATGTTCATTCACTGGAATGTGGACGTGTCACTCGGGACGGTGATCAGCCATTCGCTGGCCGGGGCTTCGGACGATTATGTGAACCGGTATATGAAGGAGCTTCCGACGTTCTTCAACCCCAAAAAGTTCGATCCCGACGAATGGGCGACGGCTGCGCGGCTCGCAGGGATGAAATATGTCGTTTTCACGACCAAGCACCACGCCGGTTTCTGCATGTTCGATACCAAAACGACGACTTTCAATGTCATGAATACGCCCTTCAAGCGCGATGTGACCAGGGAGATCATCGAGGCTTTCCGTAAGCAGGGCATTGCCATCGGACTGTATTTTTCACCGGAAGATTTCCTGTTTTTCCACCAGAACAACATCCCGCTCGGCCGGTTGCAGGACAAGCGCCAGTTCCCGATGAACAACCCCAAACTGATGGAATACGACAAGGCACAGATCAAGGAACTGCTCACCAATTACGGCAAAATAGACATTATGTTTTTCGACGGTCCTGGCGATGGCCTGCGGGAGTACGCATGGAGCCTGCAACCCGAGCTCATTATCACACGCGACGCTATGAACACGCCCGAGCAGAACATCCCCGACAAAGCGTCGCCGCGTCCGTGGGAAGCTTGTTACACGATGGGCACCGACTGGCAATACAAACCGACGAACGACCCGCACAAATCGGGCACCGAGATCATCAACATGCTCATTGAGATCCGCGCCAAGGGCGGCAACTTCCTCCTGAACGTCGGTCCCAAACCGAACGGCGAGATCCAGATCGAGCAGGAAGCACTCCTGCGCGAAATCGCATTGTGGAAATTCGCTAACGGCGAGTCCATATACGCGGTCAAACCATTGCCCGTCATCCGCGATAAGGGCATCTGGTTCACGCAGTCCAACGACGAAAAGGCCATCTACGCCTTTATCACCAAAAAGCGCGACGACGAATGGAAATACGGCCAACGCCGCGAATTCCTTTTTCCGATGATCGAAGGAACCGCTGCCACCAAGGTGGAGGTGCTGGGTTATGGGAGCGAGCTGGTGGAGTATGTCAATAACTTTGATGCTTCGATACGGTCTGCTACCACTCCGCTCGGATTGGCTGTGAGCGCGGTGAATGGGCAGCGGTTTTATACGAACCGGACGTGGCCTAACGCCGTGGTTTTGAAGATTTCGGGGGCGAAGTTTAAGGAGGTGAAGGAAGTTAAAACTTCGAAATCAGAGATTGACGGGGCGAATTAATAGTTCCAAAATTTTAAAAGCTGGACAGAAAGTGCAGGAATTGCAGATTATTTTTTTGATAATCAAGGGAATACAAGCCGCTTAATAAGATTTTCTCTTGAAACATACTCACAAATTAGGCCATGCACGGGCGTTTGGCAAAATTATGATTATCAAAAACTCATCCACCTCCCCTGTTTCACAGCATGAAAGCACTTCTGCCCTGCCTACTTTTAACACTTTTTGCACCTGCCCAATCCTCCGCCCAACAGTCTGATAAGAAAGACGGACAGTCCAACGATGGAGCCAAACAAGTGTTCATTACCTACGACTGCTTCACCAGCCAATTCCTGAACCGGCCTCCTTTCGGACGTTCCATCGATTGGAAACATGGCGCAATGATCGTCTTGAAGAACGTCAACCCATTTCTTTACAAAATTTCCATTAAGGAACAGCACAAGAACACCATTCTGATCTCCAACGAAGCTCAGGGGAAAAACGACCCCCTCACGACATTCGGCCAGAATCAGCCCCAGATCGATTTTGGGCGACTCTCTAACCTCAATTATCTATCCGCCGACATCCCAAAGCTGACTAGAACCGATGCCACGGTACAAAAGGCGGACGAGAATTTGCAGAATGCCCGAAATACCTACATTGCTGATACTACCGAATTAAGAAACAAAAGGCTGGAAATCGCCAAAATCCTGCCAGGCAAATTGCTCCTACAAAACAACAAAAGTGCTCTACCTGATACCGGCGCAACGCAACAGAAGACTTTGATAGATAAAGAAATCCTTTTGATAGATGATAAAATAACGGCTTCAACCAAAGAAATTGACCAACTGACGACCAAAATCAAAGAAAACAAAACAGCGCTCGATGCAGCAGAAAAAAGTTACAAGGAAGCTGCGGAATCAAGTTCTGATTTAAAGTTTAAAGTAGAATCCGTCGCGTTGCTGTTGAATGAATACAAGAAATCGGTGTATGAGTTGCAGGAAATAGAATTGTTTTACCAACAGCTGTTATCCATTGTCTATTCACAAAGCACCAACCCTGAATCAATGCCACTTTTGAAAAACAACTTGGCACTTAAGAGCTTTGGTACTACCGACAAAACGGAACTGATACGCATACTGAACGACCGAAAACGAAATCTCGAAAACAAATTCGGGCAGTATCTAGATGGCTCCCAAGATCTGATCTATTTTGTAAACGGCAGGGCTGCTACCTATGAAACTGAGCCAAAGATTCCTAAAAGCGAGGATATCAAACTTCGTCAGGAAGCATTTAGGCTTTACAAGCAAACTGCGGAGAATCAGGAAACGAAGATCAAGGAATATCACAAGCAGATTGATTACCAGACCCTTAAAACGTGCATTGAGAATACCGTCAAACTGTATGACGCAATCAACGAACAGAATTTTACCATTACCCATCAGAGCCATCAGTTCGACGACGAAGCTACCGAAGTCAATTTCGTTATTACAGGCGAACCTGTACAGAATTCGGTTTACTCCATGTCTGCCAAACCGATTAATGTGCCTTTTTCCCTTCCACTTAAACGGGGTTTGAAAGTCGATTTTAGCACGGGGTTATTCGTCAATTTTTTACCACAATCCGAGTATTTCTTCGAACAAATTTCTCAAAATACCGTCAAAGTAGGCAAGCGCCGCGACCCAAACCGGTACGTACCCACGATCGGTTACCTCTTCCATTTCTATTCGAGGGGCTCGAAATTGGGCGGCTCCCTCGGCGCCAGCACCGGTCTTGACGGAAAATCCCTCAAATACTATATCGGCATTTCGACCATGCAAGGAAGAAGCCAGCGCGTGATTATCACCGCCGGACTTGCCGGCACGCAACTGCAAGTGCCGGTGCAATCACAATCCCTGGGTAAGGAATTCAACGCCGCCGACTACCCCGTCACCCGCGCCGTCTCCCTTACCCCCGCCTGGCGCGCCGGTGCATTCGTAAGTTTTACATTCAATCTGACGAGCGGAAATAAAAATCAGGGCACTAATATATCAGTACAGGGCAATGCGAGATAAGGAAGAGGAGCCCCCGCATCTGCCTGCTTTTCCTCCACCCATTTCAACCTATAATTGACATCATCGGCGTACTGATACATCAGCGCCGGAACCTGTGACGGATGGGGTGGAGAGAGCTTTCCAACCTGAACGTCAATAGTACGCCCTTTACCCGCCCAACTATACAATTCCCCAAAAGCCGTCCGATGGATTTCCAGGATGAAGCTGATATCAAGATCCGCTTGATCATCGCCCCACTTCCGCTTGTACATTGCGTGACGACATACTCTTGACTTTCAATCCAAATTATCTTCTATTGCATCACACCTGACGAAGCAGTAATTCGACCGGTCAGGACTCAACATCATCTTCTAGTACTTGTAACAGCCAAAAGAGGAAGCGCTAATCTGTTTTGGCGGCAGCCAGGTGTTGCCGCGTCCGGGTTTCTGTCACCCATGTTCCATCCTTTTGCATGTATGTTCCACTTAAAACAAACTTACTATGAAGAAAATGTTATTGTTATTCGCCCTGGCCGCATGCAATCAGCCCACAACCGGCTGGCCCGATCCTAAGCCTATTAAGCCGATCTATATACCGACAGCCGAAGACTCGGCCAAAACGAACGGGCCTTTTATGCGCATTCACCCGATGGGGCGATTCCCTGAGTTGATTCATGACAACCTCGACCGGCAGCCGGGCCTCAAAATTGAAGAATGGCTATCCACACCGGTCCCGCTGGCCGATTTTGGGCGAGCCCTCAAACCGGGGCAGGAAATGGAAATGGTCGCATTCGGAGGCGGATTAACGGCCGGCGTCATGAACGGCGGCATTACCAGAGAAAGCCAGCAAACCAATTACACCAACTTGCTGGCCCATCAAATGGGTATCAAAAATTTTGCGATGCCGCTTTTCGACAAAGAGCATTACAATGGTACAGGTTATTACGTATACCGTAGTAGTACGGAAAGTGGGTATCCGAACTGGGATCGCGTTACTAACAATACCATTTCGCTCGCTCCGGGCAGTACGCCGACTATGCCCCCATACCAGGGAAAGATTTCTAATTACGGACTGTTCGAAGGAGGCATTGAATGGTATGTCCCTGGCTGGGGCTGTGAATACTGCGACTTGCCCACACTCCTAGCATCACGGTTTAAGGGCAATTCACCAGCTGAACTTCCCTATAATTTTATAGTTGTCGAAGAATTTTTCGACCGCTGGATGGCAGGGATTCAAAGAACCAAGGAAATTGGGCTTTGGAACGATACCTTTAATGGTTCAGTATTGAACTCAGGCACAATTACGGACTACGCCATCAATTACCATTTAAGAGGTAAAAAGGGGGTAATTTTTACAGTTCCACGGTATCAAGATTTGCCTTATATGAATTGGTATTCGATGAAAGAATTTGGTAACGTGTACATAACCTTTAATCGAAATGATATCGCGGATGGGGTAATAAACATTTCAAAACCATTTTCGTTAATCCCAACAGCCAAATTACATACCCTATGTGAGAGGTTCAAAGGAGGCGCTTTTGCGGCTAATCTGGAAGATATTGAAGTAATTGACTACGGTGAAACCTATCACTCCGATCCCCAGCTCTACTATAATCAGAAAATCAGGGATTATGCGGCGAAAAAAGACCTGGCCGTAGTTGATCTCTTTGACCTCTATCAGCGCATTCACCTGGGAGGATATAAGACGGATGATGGGATCTTAATCGACGGGACTGCGCACGGTAATTTCTTTTCGTCGGACGGAATTTACCCTACTCCGCTTGGACACGCGATTATCGCCAACGAGGTGATCAAGGCGATCAATCAGCATTACGGTGCCAAAATTCCTTTGATCGATGTTGCCGGATTTGTCAAGGCCAATTGAGCTTAATAGCTACCTATCTCCAATTTCAACACACATTTATTCCTTTATTATGAAATTTTTTATTGCGTGCATAGTCGTATGCACTTGTTTCCGGGCAAATATTTGCGATGCACAAACAGTGTCGCTGTCTTATCCGATCAATAATTCCGTGCTCCAACGTGGCACATCAAATAATGCAGTAATAACTTTCGCAGGCCAGCTTGTCCACAATACGCTCGCCGTTATTTTAAGTTACAGGATCAGGTCGGTCAGCGCTACGGGGGTTGCAAGCGCACCCGGGCCGGCCACCAACCTTAGTATGGCTGCCAATGGCATGTTTTACGTTACGCAGGTGATTAGCAAAGGCTGGTATTTGTGTGAAATTCTCTTTAACGGCGTCGTATACGCATCTGCTAAATTCGGGGTAGGCGATGTTTTCATCATTGCTGGCCAATCTAATGCGCAAGGAGTTGAAAAGCTCAATTACTTACTACCTAGCGGTGCCGGCATTCCGGAATGGGTTGTTGGCACCTCGGAAGACAAGACCTGCACGAAAACCTTTCCTGCATCTTTCACGAGCATGTTTTCGTTAAATACGCCCGATGAAGCAAAACGGCATGGTAAATTAGGGCCATCCGGTAATGGAATTTGGGCTTATGCTACATTGGGCAAGCTAATCTCTGATGCGAATGGAGGAATGCCTGTGGCGTTTTTTAATGCAGCTACGGGTGGGTCCAGCATCACGGAATGGAAACAGGGTGTCGATGGTGTGGAAGCCAAACATCCCTACACGGAAGCCCAAGTGTGTTTGGGTTACCAGGGAGGATCTGTAATTCCTTCGGATTACTATGGCCTCCCGTACACAACATTGAAAAATGCCCTGAATTATTATGGGTCGCTGTTCGGCGTCCGGGCTGTGCTCTGGCATCAGGGAGAAGCCGATGCGGATTTGAATGTCAGCCCGATCTACAAAGCAACCAGCGCCGCCGATTATCAAGCCAAATTACTGGCTGTGATCACCAAATCCCGCACTGATTTTGGGTCACCCAATCTTACATGGTATGTTTCCAAAGCATCCATCAGCAAATTTGGGCCGTTCAACGCTACGATCAGAACGGGGCAAGGCAATGTTGCGACAGGCTCGCCAAACCTCAGCGGTCCCGATACAGACTATGTTAACGGTAGCGCCGGGGCGAAAACCGACATCGTTGGAGCTGACAGATATAGAGTTGATACCACCCATTTTTACGAAGGACCCGGATCGATTAAAGGGCTTACCTGGCTTGCCAACAAGTGGTTTCCCACCATTGGAAGTCTGGCTAATCCCGTTGCAGCAAGCTGGGTACCGCAACTAACCTATTCGAAGAATGCCGATTGGCGAACGCTCACCGTATTTGGCAATGCAGTTCAGTACTCGTGGAGTAATATCGGTATCAACAGTCCGCCCGTGCCGGGAGGGAATGGGAATTCACTCACTACACAAGACAAATACCTCGGCATTCGCTGCTACATGAAAGATGCGACAGGAAACTGGCACATATCTCAAGCCCTTAATGTCGGAAAGTATGATAATCAGCGTGAAGGGGCTGGTGTTTTGGAAGAGAAAGAAAACGAACAACCGGGCTTTGAACTCAACGCCTACCCCAACCCCTACACAACAAATTTTACTATCACATTTGATGTCCCAAATGAAAATAGTTACGTCAAACTAGACATTATCAACTGCCAGGGTAATGTGCTGAAAACCGTAGTCGACAATCCTCACGCAAAAGGAAAATGGCAATACGAAATCAAAGAGCTGCCTGATAGTGTAAATGAAATTTTGTATTGTAGGTTAAAAATCAATGAGAATTATACGGTTAGAAAATTGCTACACCTGAGCAAGTAACGGCGGGAAGTCAACGTGCCGGTTGTGCTTCCGGCGCGTTTTTAAACCGCTTGCTTTTTCCCTGGATTCTTCCTAAAAACAATATGAAAGGAAAGATGACCTTTTTCACAAAGGCGGGAATGCCTAGCATATCGAATTCTGTCCGGTATTTTCGCAGCAGGTAGGCGGCGTCAAATGCCTCTGGCCGGCCATTTCCGTTTTCGCGTGCGGAGCGATAGATTTCCGACAGGAAATACTCGATATTATGCGGTGGCCAGATTTCGCCATCACAGTACAGCGTGGTGTCACCTGCATTCCAGAACCGGTGGGCTATCCCAGCCTCGAATGTTGCCGATTCGCCTTTGTGGAGATAGTACGGTTTCTGACCAAGCACTTCCACACCCATTTTGCCTTCCAGGATATTCAGGCTCTCGTGTTGCTGGTGATGCACGTGCATCGGCGGACCGGCACCGGGGCTTACCTGGTTTTCGACCTGGATGTATTCGACGCCATCCCTGAGCTTACGGCCAAGGAATGTCAGCCGTTCGCCGTGACCATTGTCGATGGTTATTGGATATACTTTTTCCATTGTGAGGGTCCCCATTAGTTTTCTGCCTGTTTTACACTTAAAACCATACAACAATATAACGGCTAGTACGAGCATTCCGCTTAAACGGGCGAGGCTGAGCTTCTCCCATGTTTGGGCACGTCCGGCGAGGTCGTCGCTCACAGCCGGCGAGTAGGCCGAGTTGGTAATGGCGACCAGTTCGGGAACAAAATAGGCCGCGGTGATCACAAGTACCAGCACGTAACCGCCCACTACGATCAGCAATTGCTTGCGGCGAGGCTGCCGCCAGTTGGTGATCAATGCAGCCGCGAGCAATAAAATGGCCACGGGATGTACCGGTTTCCAAAAGTTAACGGCTTGCAAGCCATACTCGCCCTGGAACATCGAAAGCGATCGCGGCGGCGCGGCGCTCCACGCGGGCACCACAGCAGCATGTTCATAAATGGCGGCACCGATGATCGTAATAAAAGCAATCGATGCCAGAATGTGCAGGAAATTCGGGAATGTTTTCGTCATAAGATCAGAATGTTATATTTTTGGACAACGACCTAAAATTACAACGATTTAGGACATTGACCAAATTCAGATGAACGCAACACAGGAGAAAATTAGTAAACGGGCGTTGGAGCTCTTCAACCTTAAAGGCATCGAGTATGTGGGTATGCGCGAACTGGCTGTCGACCTGGGCATACGGATCGGAAATCTCACCTATTATTTTCCGACCAAGGACGACCTTGTCTTCAACCTCAGCCAGGCCTACACCGAATCCAATTCCAAAATTCACAGCGACTTACCTATTAATAGCTTATATGATTTTCTTACCAAAAACAAATTACTGTTTGAAAACGGATTGAAATACCAATGCTTGCTGCTAAGCATGGTGCATTTAATGGAGCAAAACACCCGCATCGCCGCCAATTACCAAGGCAATGTAATGCGGAACCGGATGTCGGGGCTAACGCACGACATTGAACGCTTGGAAGAAACCAAATACTTGAAATTCGGATCCGAAGACGACAAGCTGCTCATTATTTCCAGCAATAGCCTCCAAAGTCGTTTCTGGCTTTCGGAAGCGGTGCTCACCGAATCGCGGCAAAACCTCGCCAATCAGATGACCCATTATTTGAGGATGAAGGCCCATTTGTTGCGGCCTTATGCCACGAAGAAAGGGTTGGAGGATATTGAGCGGTTTAAGGCTGAGCTAAAACAATAAACACCGTCTATCCACCTTCCGCAATTACCGTAAATCTACCCCGCGAAAACCCGGGAAAACCACATTGTCGCACGAACGAGGCCCTTATAGTTTTGTAATGAAACTTGACTACAAACAAAATGGCCTTAACAGACGCAGAAAATCTCATCCCGGTGCCCGTGCCGCCGGTGCAATTCCAGATTCCCCAACTTCTGATCCTCGACCGGGAGGTAGACACGCTTATCCGTACGGTAGAAGCACGTCGTGCATTCCGCGTGTCAGGCGCGGGGCTCACTGTCGCGGTACTCGATACCGGTTTACGGGTTACGCATCAGGATTTCGCAGGTCGCGTACCTACCCAACGAAATTTTACCGCCGACAATAACGGAGATCCAAACAACGCATCCGATGGCAACGGGCACGGTACAAATGTTGCGGGCATCATCGTGGCCAGTGGGTTGCATAATGGCATTGCCCCCATGGCGTCAGTCATCCCGCTCAAAGTCCTTTCCAATAATGGCGGTGGTTCGTTCGAGGCAGTTGTCGATGCATTGGACTGGGTTTTGGACAACCATTTAAAATACAATATCACAGTGGTGAGCCTTTCGCTGGGTAACACAGCGAACTACGCAGGTGATGAAGAATTCCGTAACAGCGACCTGCATGAGCGTATACTTCAATTGAAAAATCTACGTATTCCGGTCGTGATTGCTGCGGGAAACGAATATTTCAGATTTCAACAACAGGGAATGTCGTTTCCGGCGATCATCCGCGAGTGCGTGAGCGTTGGCGCGGTTTACGATGCCAACGTGGGACCTAGAAGTTATCAAAGCGGTGCCCAAGCAGAAACTACGGCCGCCGACTGTATAACGCCATTTTCACAAAGGCTACATCAAACCAGTCACACTCACTGCCGGACAGACATTTTTGCTCCGGGCGCACCCATCACTTCAAGCGGCATTTCCTCCGATATGGGCGAGTCCGTTCAGGATGGCACCAGCCAGGCGACGCCGGTGATAAGCGGCGTATTAATGCTCATGCAAGAATATTTTCTCAAAACGACACGCAAACTACCCGAGGTCGATTTTCTGGTTGAATGCCTGAGAAACGGAGCCGTAAAAATCCATGATGGCGACGATGAAGTGAATAACGTTACTCCCACCCGCGTAGACTATTTGCGGGTCGATGCACTTGATGCACTCGATGCTGTTCGCCGACAGCTGCAAATAGGGCTTCTGGCGACCGCCAGTCCGTTGCAGTTTATCTGACATCCGGATAGCAGCCGTAACCGTTGTTTTTTAGTAGGAATATCAAAAATGAGATTCCTGAACTGACTGCCGTTGCCACATCCTGGTTCGGGTCAGCGGTGGCGGCTGCATAAGCATTCTTTGGTCTTAAACCTTAACCTGAAAAAAACTAAATCATGGCAATTTTCATAGTACGTCCCAAAAGCTCCCTCGGGAGTCGCACGGTGGGATTGATTTCCAAAAATTTTAAACCTGAGGATAGGCAACGGCAAATTTCTGAATTAGTCGGGCTCCGAAGCGAAGATCCCTGTTACAAGGAATTGAACAGATGGCTAGACCAGTCCCCTGCATCTGTAACTTCATTAGCGCCGGAAGCAAGAACGCCCGTAACTGGCACCAAGATTGTTGATATGTCCGAAGAAGAGGCTACCAAACTGAGACAAGATCTGCCCGACCTGGTAATCATGCGGGATCGCCCTGTTGGGCTTATCGAACCGGCAAAAACTAATAGCACAACGAAAACCAGGGTACTGAAGAAGGACCTGTGGCATTTAGACGCCATTGGCCTGACCGACATAAAGAAACGCGGGTTCACCGGCACCGGAAAAGGAGTAACTATTGCTGTTTTGGATACGGGCATTGATGCTACCCACCCTGAATTGAGTGGTAAAGTGATGGGCGCCTATACGTTCAATGTAAATACCTGGCAAACCAGTTTCAATGGCACTTCCATTGATACGCAGGGGCACGGAACGCATGTGGCCGGTCTGATATGCGGTAAAAATGTCGGTGTAGCTCCCGAGGCAAAAGTTGTGAGTGGAACTATGCTACCGGGGGGAAGAGGCAATATTTCGGACTTCATTCTTGCGTTGGAATGGGCCGCTTCCGATCCGACTATTTCGATTGTAAACATTTCTGCTGGCATCCCGGGTAATGTACCGGACATGATGTCATCGGTTGCAGCTTTGTTGGGAATAGGAATTCTGCCGGTCATTGCAGCCGGAAATGAAGGAAGGAATAAAACCAGAAGCCCGGGAAATTATGTCGATTCACTTTCCGTAGGCGCATCCAATCAGGAAAATAAAGTATCCAGCTTCAGCAGCGGGGGTGTTTTGGTAGCTGACAATCACCGCTATGAAGTTCCGGATGTGGTCGCGCCGGGAGAGCAAGTATGGTCCTCCGTGATGGGCGGTGGCTATGAAGCGTGGGACGGAACATCCATGGCAACACCCATCGTATCCGGCGTTGCAGCGCTGATTCTGGAAAAATACCCGGAAATCACCGTGACTGATCTAATTGAAGGAATCGTTACCTCATGCAAAAACCTGGCCTATAAGAACATTGTAAGTAAGAAAACGCTAAATTACCCACCCGAGCGACAAGGTAGTGGACTTATTCAGGCTAAACCATTGTATCAATGACCCTTTCAGATCAACAGGCAGCAAAAATAGATTCGTCATTACGCGATAGACTTGAAACTGCGGAACGCGAAGATCTTTTAAGGACTGTTGTGGTTTTGAATTCCGCGAACGAACGCCGATCAGAACCTTTCTCGCCTCACCCTGCTAATTTCCCAACCAGACAAGCGTACAGGCAGGCATTAATTAATAACAAGAAAAATGCGGTCGAGCACGAGTTTGGTGATATCAAAGAGAGGCTGCGCGCGCATTCGCTAATTCTTAAAGGAGGAAACCTTACAAACTTGCTAATCGTAGAAGGCCATGCCGAGGACATTGTTACTGTCCTGGCATGGCCTGAAATTAAATCAATGAGCCTTGACCAGCCCCTAACCCGGGACTAGCGTTTCCTCTCCTCAATCCACTTCCTCGCATTCACAAATGCCTCCATCCAGGGCGAAACTTCATCTTTGCGTCCCTCAGGATAATTGGCCCAATGCCATTGGAAAAGTGATCGCTCGATGTGTGGCATGGTTACCAGGTGACGACCGGTGTTGTCGCATAGGATAGCGGTGTTATAATCCGAACCATTCGGATTCGCCGGGTAGGTTTCGTAACCGTATTTGGAAACGATATTATACTGATTTTCAGCAAGCGGCAACTGGAAACGACCTTCTCCGTGCGATACCCATACACCTAATGTGCTGCCCGCGAGTGATGAAAGCATAACCGAGTTGTTCGGTTGAACTGTCATCGAAGTGAAAATACTTTCGTGTTTATGGCTTGTGTTGTGGAGCATTTTCGGCTTGTCCTCGTGATCCGGGTTGATCAGACCTAGCTCGATGAAGAGCTGGCAGCCGTTGCAAATGCCGACCGAAAGCGTGTCGTCGCGTTTGAAGAAGTTTTCGAGCGCGATTTTAGCCTTTTCGTTGTAAAGGAATGCGCCGGCCCATCCTTTGGCGGAACCGAGTACGTCGGAGTTGGAGAACCCTCCTACTGCGCCGATGAACTGGATATCTTCCAGGGTTTCGCGTCCCGAAATGAGGTCGGTCATGTGGACGTCTTTTACATCGAAACCAGCCAGATACATGGCATTGGCAAGCTCACGTTCGGAGTTGCTGCCTTTTTCACGGAGCACTGCTGCTTTCGGGCGGGGTTTCGAGGCGTCGATTACTGGCTTTTTGCCGTCGAATTGCGCAGGGAATTTGTAACGCAATACGTGATGCTTGTAATTATCGAAACGCTCTTTCGCGAGACCGTTGCCGGTCTGTTTTTGGTCTAATAAATAAGAGGTTTTAAACCAAACATCCCTCAAATGGTCGATATCGAAATCCCATTTGCCAGTGGCGTCTTTCACTGTAAGTGTTGAGGCCAGATTTACCGTTCCGATCTTATGGAATGCAACTCCGGCTTCTGCCAGTGCCGCCTCAGCTGATTCATCGGCTTGAAATACAATACCGATGTTTTCAGCAAATAGCTTTTCGATAATGTCCTGATCTCCGAGTGCCGACAGATCAATGGAAGCACCGAGGTCGCGGTCTGCGAAGCACATTTCCAAGAGTGTGGTGATCAAACCACCGCTACCAATGTCGTGGCCCGCCTGGATTTTCCCTGCTTTAATCAATTGCTGGATTGCATTGAATGTCGCTTTGAACTGCGCGGCATCCTGAATGTCCGGCGTTTCCGACCCGATTTTGTTCAGGATTTGAGCGAATGACGATCCGCCCAGTTTGAAACGGTCACCTGAAAGGTTGATATAATAGATAGAACCGCCCGATTTGCGAAGTACAGGTTCCACAACGGCTGTAATATCGTCGCAATGGCCGCCTGCCGAAATGATGACAGTTCCCGGCGCGATGACGTCTCCGTCTTTGTATTTCTGTTTCATCGACAGGGAGTCTTTTCCTGTCGGAATGTTGATTCCGAGGCTGATGGCGAAATCCGAGCAGGCTTGCACGGCTTTGTACAAACGCGCGTCCTCGCCTTCATTCTTACAAGCCCACATCCAGTTCGCCGAGAGCGAAACCGTTGCTAAGCCGTCTTTCAATGGAGCCCAAACGATGTTAGAAAGCGCTTCGGCTATCGCATTGCGGCTACCCGCAGCCGGGTCGATCAATGCTGAAAGCGGTGCGTGACCAATGGAAGTGGCAATGCCGTCTTTGCCCTGGAAATCAAGGGCCATTACGCCGACGTTGTTCAGTGGCAATTGCAATGGTCCGGCTGTTTGCTGCTTCGCCACGTGGCCGCCCACACAACGGTCGACTTTGTTCGTCAGCCAGTCTTTGGATGCCACCGCTTCAAGTTGAAGCATTTGTTCCAGGTACTCGTGCAGTTTCGCAGTTTCGTATTGAACCGGCTCGTAGTTGCGCTCCACAGTCTTGTCGCGCATGTAAGTCTTTGGCGAGCTGCCGAACATTTCGTCCATTGCCAGGTCCATCGGCTTGGCACCAGTGGTCGACGATTCGAATGTGAAGCGATGGTCGCCCGTCACCTCTCCAACCGTGTACATCGGCGCGCGCTCGCGGTCGGCGATGCGTTGGAGGAAGTCAATGTCGTTCTGGCTGATCACGAGGCCCATTCTTTCCTGGGATTCGTTGCCGATGATTTCCTTGGCAGAAAGCGTCGGATCACCTACCGGTAATTTATCAAGGTCAATCTTGCCGCCCGTTTCTTCCACCAGTTCGGACAAGCAGTTTAAATGCCCCCCTGCGCCGTGGTCGTGGATAGAAACAATGGTGTTATTACCGCTTTCAACCATCCCGCGTACCGCATTGGCTACGCGTTTCTGCATCTCAGGATTGGAGCGTTGGATGGCATTCAATTCAATACCCGAACCGAACGCACCGGTATCCGCAGAAGAAACGGCCGCGCCGCCCATCCCGATCCGGTAGTTTTCACCACCCATTACCACCACCTTGTCGCCAGTGGAAGGTGTATGTTTTTTAGCTTGCTCAGCTTTACCGTAACCGATACCGCCTGCCTGCATGATCACTTTGTCATAACCTAGCTTGCGACCGTTTTCTTCGTGCTCAAATGTGAGTACGGAGCCAACGATGAGTGGCTGACCAAACTTGTTACCAAAATCGGTTGCACCATTGGATGCCTTAATAAGAATGTCCATCGGCGTCTGGTACAGCCATTGGCGTTCTTCGACACCCTTCTCCCAGGCCCGGTTTTCTTCCAGACGCGAGAGCGCTGTCATGTATACGGCCGTGCCAGCGAGTGGGATCGAGCCCTGTCCGCCTGCGAGGCGATCGCGAATTTCACCTCCTGAACCGGTCGCGGCGCCGTTGAACGGCTCCACGGTAGTAGGGAAGTTGTGGGTTTCCGCTTTCAGAGAGAGAACGGATTCAAAGTCTTTGATCTCGTAGTATTCAGGTACATCCGGGCGCTTGGGAGCAAATTGCTGAACTACCGGGCCTTTAAGAAATGCTACGTTGTCTTTATAGGCCGAAACAATCGAATTTGGATTGCTTTCGGACGTTTTGCGGATGAGCTTGAAAAGTGAAACCGGTTGCTCCTCCCCATCGATCACAAATACGCCGTTGAAGATCTTGTGGCGGCAGTGCTCGGAGTTAACTTGCGAAAAACCGAACACTTCGGAGTCGGTCAGTTTACGGCCGAGCTTATCGGCTAACCCGGTAAGGTAATCCACCTCCTCGTCGTTCAGCGCAAGTCCTTCCTGCTTATTATAGGTATCAATATCAACCACTTCCCGAACGCTTTCAGGTTTGATATTGATGGTGTAAATATCCTGGTTCAGTTCGCTGTACTTCTGCGAAAGCATCGGATCGAAGTCCGTGAAATCAGCTCCCACTTTCTTGAATTCCTCGATGCGCACAATGCCTTCCAGCCCCATATTCTGGGTAATTTCGACGGCATTGGTGCTCCAAGGCGTGATCATCGCTGCACGCGGCCCTACGAAATATTCGGTGAGAACGGTTTCCTTTCGGAGTTCTGCGCCGCCGAAAAGCCAGCTTAATTTGGAAGAATCGGAGGCATCGAGCGTTCGCTCGGTTTGTAGTGCAAAGACGGTGTCGTCCCCGCCTGTGAAGAAGTAAATCATGATGTCCAATTAAGGCGCAAAGGTACGATAAAAATCACCGAAGGCCATAGGAAGAATGAAAATTGCTATTGTACTGGGGTAACACTTTTTAACCGCTTTGTCGTTCCGGCAACATCAAATTTTGGCTACCAAATAACGTTTACGTAGCCCAGATTACGGCTAAATTTAGGACCTGCATTTGATCAAAGCAGCACTTTCCGCGAAGGCAGTTACTATGATCATGCGATCGAATGGATCGCGATGGTCCAAGATATCAGGAAGACTTTCATAGTAAAGCGTGTGTGTCCAATAAGAATTTTATGTCACAGTCATCTTGCCGTTCCCATAAATTCCTTCTATAACAGTGTGCATTACTTTAATAAGCCAACAACCGCCCGCAAGCCACCACCGCGATCCAAACCACGATCGAAACGCAGGCGCATAAGCGGGCCATTCCGGGCAGATCGCCGGATGCGCCTCGGCGTTTGAAAGTACTGTAAACCAGGCGGTGGAATACAAACACATTCAATGCTGCCACCGCGATCAAAGCGATTTTTGTCCAGAAAACCGGATCAGTTCCCAGCGCCTGAGCATTGGTTATAAATAGGAGAAGCCCGGAAGGGATGATGAGAATGAGGCCGCGTTGTGACCACGGCAACAAATGCCTTGAAAGTCCTGTCAATGGCAGGTTACGCGAAAAGCCCAGCAGGCGCAGGTCGAAGAGGAACGCTGCGCCTACGAGCATGATTATGCCTAATATGTGGACGATCTCCAAAGCCGGATACAGCCACAACGACTGCCTGATCCCAACTGCCCAGGAAGATTTTTCAAGCCATTCAAGCCATTGATGATAATTCTGCACGCTTATCGCAATTCATATTTATCATCGCCGACAAAAACGCGCTCGGCCCGCATTTCATTTTTTTCGGTTTTGTGCGGATAAGCGACAAACCGTATGGTTGTACCTTTTTTGATCATGTCCGCATTCAATCCGCGCGATTCCATGCGCGTTACAGGCGCAAGGTAAACGGTCGTCAGCTCCTTATTGTACTTTACTTTGGCCAACACGTGCGGGTTTTCGTAGGTGAGGTCTTCGATTTTAGCTTTGAAATCGGTCGGTTTGGTTTGGTCGTAATCGGCCCAGCCGTGGTGCAGGACTGTGAACGAAGCGCAGATAAGCAGCGCCAATGCAAGCGAAATTTTTGTGAGCTTAGCCATAAACTGTTGAGTTTAGTGTGTTTAAAAGTAACCAAATCCTGTCGTTTAAAAAACCGGACCATTTACAAAGTGCATGTCCGCCCCCGCCAAAATCTTTTCCACTATATTTGCCCACTCACCAATTTAATTCTCGCCTTGAAAAATTTGCTTCTTTTCGCGCTGCTATCGGCAGCGACCCATACTTTCGCACAGGACGGCAAATTGCCGCTGGATGCCAAAAATAACATCAGTTACACCGACTCCGGACAGCCCAAATTACGTAAGTCCGAACTTCATCAAAAGATCAGAGGCTGGGTAGAAAAAAAATTCGGTAATGCCGAGAATGCGATCACCAGCGATGACACAGAAGCAGGCATTGTACTCATTACGAGCTACATACCCGTCATCCATTCCCAGTACCAGTATGTCCGTTTCGACCTGGGCGTGCAGTATAAAGACAATCAGTACGAAGCCCGCATCACCACGCTCGACGGCGTTTCGGCGGAGCATAGCCCGGTTCGCCTGAATGGAAAGGAAAACGACGACATTATTGCGAAAGAGCAGACAGTCAAAACGGAAAGCAACCGTAAAAAACGCAAAGATGCCGAAGTTGAGCTGCAAATGTCAAAAGCCGACAACGACGGCATCAGCACATCCTTATACAATCTGCTCGCCGACCTCAAAAATTATATCGCGAAACCCGCCGCTGAATAATCAAGGGGGCCATTATTTAAGCCCCTTCCATTTCTTCACGAGCAAATCCGCGATTACTTCATATCCTTTATCCGAAGGATGCAGGCCATCGTATGTCATGTCGATCGCTTCTTCCGGGTAAGGATATTCGTCTGTTTCCGGGTTGAAGGGCACATCCACGTAATCGGGATATTTCAGATCTTTATAGGCGCCGGTTTGCGGATCTTTCAGCCTTTTGAACCGGACCATATTATCCAGCGTAATGCCGCTGTCGTGGAATAAATCGACGACGGGTATCTTGTCCTTCTTCCCTATCTCCACGATCGCATTCGCAAATTGCTCTAATGTCTGATCGTTTTTGGGCTTGTAGGAGCCGAATGCATTGTTTTTATAACTGTTGATATACACAAAATCCCCGCGCTGCATGGGCGTAATGAGGATGATCTTCGACTTTTTACTGAGCGCTTTCAGTTTATCGGTAATGATCCTGAATGCGCCGTAGACTGTGCCGGTGCCTTTCGCCTGCTCGTAATCGGCAATTGTGCCCAATGCCTTTCCCTGCCACCAGTCATTAGTGCCCAGGAAAATCGTGTACACATCAGCTTTTACAAGATTCAGCGACTCTATTTTGTCGGCTATGTTAACCGACGTCCAGCCATTGTGCCCCTGATTGATGTAGGTAACCTGCGGAAATTTCTCCGCGATCAATGTGAGATACCCCTTTGTAACACGGTTCCCCGTCTCGTTCTGGTGGTCGTTGAGGTAAGTGATAGAGTCGCCGATCGCCACCCAGGTGATCTTCCTTGTTTTGGAAGCACCTGCAATGACGATCAATGCGAGGAAAAGCAGCAGTTTTTTCATCAGGATCCAGGATTTTGAAATTTCCTGAAAGTTAACTGAAACTGCGGATGCCGCAAATCGGAAACTAGCTTTACCGGACGAAGCCGGTCATCCCTTATGCGAAAAGGCCGGGGCGTTGCAGGTATTCGGGATGCCAGCTCGCATCCCTGCGGCGCAATGCACGAGCAATGGTCAGGATCGTTTCCTGGCGGCTGAGCTGATGATCGTCCGCGCCTTTTCCAGCCAGGTATTCACCTACAATTTCCCATTCGAACGAATCGGTTTTTGAATCATAAATACCCACCGGAACGCGATTTTCGTCTGTCAGCATTAAACCTTGAACCAATTGTGCTTCTTCCTGCGTAGGGCAGCCAACGTGCTGATACTGATCGTTGAGCATATATAAAACCGAATACCGGTTTTCTGAATATTTTTCTACTTGGGCATTGTCAGTAAAAAACTGACTTAGGAATGTCCGGAAACCTGCCGGCGCAAACTTGTTTTTACTTTTCTGTACTTGTTTCATAGTGTTGAATTTTAATTTGTGCCGCTGTGGCAAATATTTAAGGAGGTTTCTGCTCATTGAATTTCTAATGTTAAGAAATGGTAAAATACTAAATCATTCTTACCCTTGCTCACGTAAAACAGCTGTTACCACACCACCTTAATACTAAAACTACTATTGTCTATCAATAGTTTACAAAAAAGAAGTTTCGTTCTTTATCCGGGTAAAATTCTTTTATAGCCCTTTTATTTTATTAGAATAATACCATTAACCGAAAGAACACCGAGTGCTGGTGTACAAAAAAATCGCTGACCGGCGCCCATGGCCTGTCAGCGATTCCTGAAATGAGGTTTTAGTTGCAGTATCGGCGAACTGCCGGTTCAGGCCGTCTGCATATATGCTTCTTCAATCAGTCGTTTGAGATCCTCTTCACACTCTTTCACCCGCAGGGAAACGCTCGTGGCAAGCCATATCGTACAGCCTTGACTGTACCCCATGTAATACAGAATCTTCTCCACACTTACAATCAGACTTTCGTCGAATTCGCCGGTAAGCTTTATGAATGGCATCATGATCTGAGAATTTTTGATTTACTGAAATATAGTAAATACACTTTGATTATCTATGTTTTTTATCAAATAATTCCTATAAAATTTTCAATAGATTGTGGTGTGATTTTTGAGGGCGGTCGGCAATAGCAATCTGTAAAAGCATGGAAGCACTTACGGGCACCAATCCGACAAACAAAGACCATCTTTGGTGGCAAACCGGCATTATCTATCAGATTTATCCCCGCTCATTTCAGGACGCAAGCGGCGATGGCGTCGGCGACCTGAAAGGCATCATCCAACGGCTCGATTACCTGCAATGGCTCGGCGTGGACTGCATTTGGCTGTCGCCTATTTACCCGTCGCCCATGGCCGATTTCGGCTACGACATTTCCGATTACCAGGGTGTTCACCCGCTTTTTGGAACAATGGAGGACTTCGACGAGCTGCTCGATCACGTGCACGGCCGGGGTATGAAACTGATCCTCGACCTGGTCCCTAACCATACTTCCGACCAGCATCCGTGGTTTCTCGAATCGCGTTCGTCGCGTGACAATCCGAAACGTGACTGGTACATCTGGCACGACGGCGGCGAGAATGGCGCACTGCCTAACAACTGGCTGAGTGTTTTCGGCGGCCATGCCTGGGAATGGGACGAAACGACGCAGCAATACTATTACCATGCGTTCCTGAAACAGCAGCCCGACCTCAACTGGCGCAACCCGGAGGTGCAGCAGGCGATGATGGATGTGATGCATTTCTGGCTTCGGAAGGGCGTGGATGGCTTCCGGGTGGATGTAATGTGGCATATGGTGAAGGATGCGCAACTCCGCAACAATCCCGTCGCACCCAATTCCGCATTCGACGAAAATGACCTGATTTACGAATACCACGATCCGGTGTACTCTACCGACCAGCCCGAAGTGCACGAAATCGTGCGCATGATGCGGAAAGTGACCAACGAATATGAAGGCCGTGTGCTGATCGGCGAAATTTATTTACCCATTCAAAAACTCGTAACCTATTATGGTTTAAATCAATCGGGCGCACATTTGCCATTCAATTTTAAGTTGCTCTCATTACCATGGGATTCGAAGCAAATCGCCGGGGCGATCGACGAATATGAAGGCGCATTACCAGCGGATGGCTGGCCCAACTGGGTGCTCGGCAACCACGACCAGCCCCGCATTGCCAGCCGGGTCGGCCGCTCGCAGGCGCGGGTGGCCGCGATGTTGCTCCTGACGCTCCGGGGAACGCCTACCATCTACTACGGAGATGAAATTTGCATGCGCGACGTGCCGATCCCGCCGGATGAAATCGTAGATCCACAGGGATTAAATATGCCCGACCGCAACATAAGCCGCGATCCCGGACGGACGCCTATGCAATGGAATGCCGGCGAGAATGCCGGTTTCTCCGATGCCAAGCCCTGGCTGCGATTACCGGATAGTTTCCGCCGCGTGAATGTGGATCTGCAAAAAGAAGATCCGGAGTCCATGCTGTCCTTATACCGGAGCCTGATCACATTGCGGAAGAGACAGCCTGCATTTCAAACCGGCCAATACACGCCTGTCTATTCCGACAAGCAGCTGATCGCTTACATCCGCGAGAATGACCTCGACCGCTTTTTGGTGGTACTTAACCTCAGCCACAGGCCGGCATATCTAAGGCCAAAGAATGAGCATTTCGAGGGGGAGATCATCGTCAGCACCGAGGCCGAACGCATTGGGTTACGCGTCGACAACAATCTATTACTAAGCGGTGATGAGGGGTTAATTGTAAGATTGGAACGTTGAGGTCAATTCTGATCAGGCTCTTTCAAGCAATTGTTTTAAGACGAGCGCCTGGTTACGGTCTTCGGTTTTGGCTGAAAACAGCAAAGTAACGACTTCGTAATCCGTGGCCAGCTCTCGCAGCTCCTCCAATGCGTCCGAGCCTTTCAGTTCCGCTGAATAACGCGAAATGAATTCATCCCATTGCTCCATATGGGCGTGGAACCAGGTGCGCAGCGCATTGGACGGGGCCACTTCTTTCATCCAGCGGTCGATGTTGGCCGCTTCCTTGGTGAGCCCGCGCGGCCACAGGCGATCTACCAGTATCCGGTAGCCGTCGGCGGCCGCGGCGGGTTCATAAATCCGCTTTGTTTTGATATTCATAGGCTGGTCATTAAAGGTGTTACTTACCTTTAAAGTTAGCCAGGGAAGCCGGTTTACGGCCACTGCTGAATGTATTTTTTATTCTGAATTCGCCCTCAATCGGGAAATAGCGTAAGGCAGTGGGGCAAGTTCCGGGGAGATTGTAAAACGTGCCGCTCAGACGCCCCTGAATGTACTCGACCCCATTCACGATGCTGATTTGCGTGATGGTGACGCCCCCGGGTGAAACGCGCACGGCCTTTTTCGCGCAATCGAAATTGGCTGAGATCCACCCGCCATGCTCGTCGGTGTAGTTACTCGCAAATTCCGCCCAGGCACCTTTGTCGGCCCTGTCCTGATACGCATAGGTCCGGTTTGGGGCAGTGAGGTCTATGCTATTAAGCAGAATATTCAGAGACTGCGAAGGGTTATCGTTGTACCCACCCACGTGTACATCGTTCCCATTGCGCATGAAATGGAGGTTTTGCCAATCGAACGGTGTGTCGGCGAATGTTCCCCGGAAATAATCCTTTCCTACTAATATCTGTTTTACAACCTGAATTTTGGCTTTTTTCCCTTTGAGCGTCACATCTGCCACAACCGTTACCGGGTTACTTGGCGGATTTTTGGAAGGCGCGGAGTAGCGGGCAGGAAACACACCGCGCTCATTTTGCGCGGGATTTTCTGCCGCCTTGACACTCCCGTTTGCCGAGCCGCCGGCCACCCTGAACTCAACCTTTTCGATTGTAATATTCTTCCCTTCGGAAGGAATGTCGATCGGCTCGACCAAGTCAAAGAATAGCATTTCGAGATCTACTGAGCCGCCCAGTTCGACATAGTTGGCACCTGCCAGGGAGATACTTTCAATCTTGAACAGTTCATAGGCCGTCCAATCGCTGAAATGCGGCATTGGGGTTGTGATGGTATGCGTCATGGTGTCCACAGTCACCTCCGGGGTGCGGTACCAAACCCGATCGGTGCCTTGGGTGGCAACGCCAAATGCGTCGGGGCTGTTCGCGGAAACGCTTCGTGGGTCATAACGGAACATCAGCAATGCAGGCTTGGCAAAGGTGGTGCCATCCGGTGAAAAACGGTATGCCTGGGCGAGGCCGTTCATCGCTTCGTTAGTGATCGGTTGGATGCTGATTTCCATATCCTTCGACAATGCACCTGCCGGAATGGTAAGCGTCACCTGGTTATCCGCCGAAACAAGCGTTCCACCCGCCGCACCAATCGTTTTGCTCGCAGCGGCTCCATCCGGCACCCCGACCTCAGTGGCGCCCCCACCGTCGCCTTTCCCCGGACTTACGTCCTCAGCGCTCTCCTTACATCCGGTTATTATTCCAAACAATAAACACCCTGTAAGCAACGCCTGGACAAAGCGCCTTTTGGCAACACTGTCTGGATTGGTCATCATGTGTGATTGGATTCCTTTTCTGATTTTCATGGCTAATTTTTGATTAATTTGATCGGGTACAAAGGAAACCGGTCAGTATCGCTCAAAAACTGATATTTCACGCCAAGAATATAGCATTTCCCGCCAACCGCTACCGTTCAGAAGGTCGATTAGGCAGAACTCAGATTAGCACCAAACACTACCGTCAGTTCAAGTGCCGGAATGCGCTTGGGGATTTGCCGGTTTTGGTTTTGAAGATTTTGGTAAAATGCGATGGATGCTCGAAACCCAGCTCGTAGGCGATCTCGCTGATAGAATGCTCCGTTCCCCAGAGCAGCGACTTGGCTTTATCGATCATTCGCAAATGAATGTGCTCCTGGGTGGTTTTGCCGGTAAAGCGATTTAGCAGATCGGACAGATAATTGGGCGAGAGGTTCAGCTCCGAAGCGAAGTATCTGACATTGGGCAAACCCTTGTCAATGAGCGTATCTTCGGCAAAATAGGTATTCAATAACCGCTCGAAATGCTGCACCATATCGTTGCTGACTTTCGCGCGGGTATAGAATTGACGGTCGTAAAACCGGTCGCAGTAATTGAGCAGCAGCTCGATATTTCCGGTAATGAGGCGGAGCGTGTGCTTGTCGATATTTTGAGAATATTCCCTTTCGATCTTCGCCACACAATCGCGGATCACCTGTTTTTCGTCTTCCGAAATGTGCAGTGCCTCATTTACGTCATAGTTAAAGAATGAATACTGGTGCATTTTCGTGCCGAGTTCGGTGGCATTGAGCAGATCGGGATGGATAAACAGCGCCCATCCCTCCTCCACCCCGCCCTCATCTATGCTTCCGGTTATGACCTGCCCGGGTGCCGTGAACATGAGCGACCCTTCGCTGAAATCGTAATGGCCCTTGCCGTATTTGAGCACTCCGTGGATGCGTTTGCAGGAAATGGTGTAAAAGCCAAACCGGAACGCCGTCAGTTCGCGCGGACATTGGGCATAGAAGCCCGTATTGTCGATCAGGCTAATGAGTGGGTGCCTTGGGCTCGGCGCGCCTACATATTGGTGGAGGTCGGCGATGGACTCGATGTCGCGGAACTGGCTGGCCATAACTTCGGTGACGAGGGTTAATTAATCTTATAAGAAACTGGAAATCATGTTTTTGACTGCCAGATCGTCCATTTGCTTACTAGCCTCGAGGAGCTGCACGGCATCGGCACCTACCGGGTAACGCAGCTGCTGCGAACCATCGCTGGCTGCTTCAAATATGGCCTCGGCTACCTCCCACACCCGCTCCGACATTGGCCAGGTGTCCACCTTACCGGCAAAGTCGTTGTAGGCAGGCTGGTAATCCAACAGATCACCCGCCCCAAAAGTTGCGAGCGAACGCCCTGCAAAATCCGTTTTATACCCCCCAGGTTCGACGAGTTTCACCCGGATACCGAGCGGTCCCAGCTCAAATTGCAGCGATTCGGACAGTCCCTCCACGGCATATTTGGTGGCATGATATAACGTAGAAAACGGAAAAGCAACACGCCCGCCCATTGACGACACATTGACAATGACCCCGCTCCTGTTCTTGCGCATATGCGGCAAAACCGCCTTCGTCACCTCGATGAGCCCAAACACATTAACATCAAACTGCTGGCGCACCACCTCCGCCGGGGCCGCCTCCAAAACCCCCAGCGAACCATGGCCCGCATTATTCACCAATGCATCGATGCGTCCGAAACGCGCAATGCCCTCTTCCACTGCTTGTTGAATGCTGCCGCTATCGGTCACGTCCAAACGCACAAGCAACACATTATCCAGTACCCCTAGCTCAGCCTCCCTTTCCGGCGACCGCATTGAAGCAACCACATTCCATCCATTTTTCTGAAATAACCGCACAGCATCCTTCCCAAATCCCGAAGAAGCCCCTGTAATCAATACCGTCTTTGTCATCATTTTGTTTGTTTGATTGAATGATACAAAGGTGGGAAGCGCCCGGTCGGCGGGCTTATATATATCTATGGAAGGCTTATACTTTTCAACTTTGGGGCCAGGGCATAAGCAGGGACGATGAAATCGCAACAACCAAATGAGAAATCATCGACATCTAATACCGGATTAAAGCTGACACTCACACATAAACGGCATTACTAGTTAAGATTTGTCATTTATGTGTGAGTATATCACCGTTGCAAATTTCAGCAAAATAGATCAGTACCCATTGTTTTGGGTCAGATTTGCATTTTTGTTTAACTCCGGCCTGGGGATCGGGAGCAGGCTACGGTAGGCCCCATTGGGCACGTGCGACAGCCACGACTTGGTTGTAAACACACCAAACCGGATCAGGTCCTGCCTGCGTCGGCCTTCCTGTGCAAATTCCCAGCCCAACTCATCCAAAAAACGACCAAACTTGATGTCCGCTCCGCCCTCGTTCGTGGTTGTCGTATGGTTTTTTAATCCGTAAGCATAACTGCTTCCTTTCTGAAGGTCGGCACCAGTAACAACAGCTTTTGCTGGGTTGTTCTTAAAGTTACGTTCTCTCACATTAGTAACGATGACCGCAGCCTCCGCGGCCTTTCCACTGCGTAAAAGTGATTCTGCCTTCATCAGTAACACATCTGCATAACGAAGCAGTGGCCAGTCGTTACTCAGGTTCACGGTGGTACCTTTTTCGATTTCAAATTTTCCAAGTCTGAACCCATGGACTTCTTCTGACTGGTCCACACCGGGCAGCTGGTTGATGTAGCTCAATGGTTTTCCTGCAAATGCACCCAGTGTACTTTTCAGGGGAGTGCCGCCCGCCGAATACTGCGGGCCCTGGATCCAGTTGCTTACCAGACGTTCATCGTCTTTATCAAAAGAATCGATAAACTGAGGGATAGCGCATATGCCGCCCCAGGGGGTGTTTAACAGATTATAAGTAGCCTGATTGGCAGGTTGCAGCGTTTCCATGTGGATCGAAAACCCGTTCCAGTCGGTCACATATTTGATATCAAAAGGTATTGCAAAAATGATCTCTTTGGAAGACTCATTATTTGTCTTAAACACCTCTTTTTGATTCGCTTCCAGCGCATATCCAGCGCCGGAGTTGATCACCAGGTTGCATTGTTCAATGCACTTTTCCCAGGCGGGCGTTCCGGTGTAAACTTCTGCATTGAGGTACATTTTGGCAAGCAAAGTATGGGCGCCCCATTTGTTAAAGCGGCCGTATGTAGTCGGGTCATTTTTGTCCGATAACAGCGGTGCATTGTCAAGGATATCCTTTACTATAAAATCAAAAACTTCTTTCCGCGTGCTTTGCTCCGGGATAAAGCCAGCCGGAACATCAAACTGCGTGATAATCGGGACATTTCCGAAAAGATCGCAAAGCACATAATAATAGGATGCGCGCAGTACTTTCAGTTCGGCTATCACCGCTTCTTTTCCATCTGTAAATGGAATACTCCCCGATTCAATCTGGTATATCAGCCTGTTACAGTTGGCGATTCCTGCATAAGATCTGTTCCAGTTATTGATCGCAATTTCGTCATCGGCCGTCCATTTGTGGTCGTGGATTCTGCGGTAAACGCCACCGTCGACCCAGCCATTGGGACGCGACGGGATCACCAGCTGGTCACCGGAAATTTCCTGCGTGCGGAAAAGCCCGTTCCATTGCTGCATCACGTCACGCCAGTTGGTGTAGGCGGCCCCCACCAATGAGGCCACATCACCTGACGAAGGTGTGAACTGATTGGCAATAATGCGGTCAAAACTTTCATCTTTCAGATCGGTACATGAGGTGCCCAGCAGCAACGCTACAACCGCGATTTTACCTTTTAATCCAAAGTGTATATTTTTCATAATCAATATTTTAAAAGTTTTTACAGTGACAGGTTCAGTCCAAGTGTGAAGGTCCGTGTCATCGGATATTTGTCCCGGCTGTCATTCCCGGGAGATAGGCCCAGCCTGTCCACTTCCGGATCTACCCCTTTGTATTTGGTAAAAGTGAATGTATTCAGTGTAGAGCCGTAAATGCGGATGGATTTGATGTATTTTGTTTTGAGCTTCCTGATATCATAACCCAGCGTAATGTTGTCGATTTTCCAGAAATCACCATTTTCAATGTAGTAACTATTGAACTCCTGCGGCATGGTCGGACTCAGGACTGCTTTTCCAAAAACCTTATCATAAGACGATTTTAGGTTGTTGTACTGCTGAAGGCCGGTGCTTTCAAAAAACATCCGCTGGTAGTTCAGGATCTGATATCCGAATGCCCCACGCATGGTTACGCCCAGGTCGAAGTTTTTGTATCGCAGGTTGTTATTGAAGTTGAGGTAGAATTTGGGCAGACCGTTACCCAGCACCCGCTTGTCCTCAAATGCATGCTGAAACTGGTCATACGGCTGAGGCTGGCCATCGCGTCCTTCGTAAATCCACTTCCCGTCATCGGATATATCCACCACTTTGAAACCGTAGAAATCACCCACCTGATCGCCGATCCGCACAATGTGCGTAAAGGTCTGGACCGGGTCGCCGGTTGCACCCGTGGTAAAATAGTTGTTGGTCGCTTTGTAAATGTCGTTTGAAAGACTCACCAGCTTGTTGGTATTAGTCGAATAGTTGACGCTCGAATTCCAGGTAAAATTCTTGGTTTGCACCGGCACAAAGTTCACGAGAACTTCCAGTCCCCTGTTTTCCATCACCCCCACATTGGCCCGTGTCGACGTGTACAAGTTCGGCGGACTTGGCACCTGGAAATCGTACAAAAGTCCTTTGATCTTCCTGTTATAAAAATCGATGCTCCCGTTAACCCTGTTTTTAAGAATGGCGAAATCAAGTCCGATATTGGATTCATGTTTCTCTTCCCATCTCAGGTCCGGGTTTGGGTTTTGTGCCGGTACAAGTGTTTGCACCCACTTTCCATTGCTGTAAAAAAACTTCTGATAGTTCAAGATCGCTACGCCCAGGAACAGGTTATTGGGCTGCGTTCCTGTAACGCCGTACCCTGCCCTCAGTTTCAGGTCGTCAAAAATCGTCTGCCCTTTCATGAAAGCTTCATTGCTGATGCGCCAGCCCAGCGAAACCGCCGGGAACGTTCCCCAAGGATTTTTGGTGCCGTAAAGCTGGCTTGCACCTTCGTGCCTGATACTTGCCAACAACAAATAGCGGTCATCGAAGTTGTAGGTAGCTCTTGCAAAAAAACCGATCAGGTTGGTCTCTCTTTTGGAGCTTCCGATCGGGGCAAGTCCCGTCTTCAGTGCGTCCCCGATCCCGATATTGTTATAGGAAAACTTGTCGGTCGGAAAATCCCAGTTCTGCATAAAAGAATCTGAGAATGAGTTATCCTGGTAGCTATAACCGCCGAGTAAAGACATTTTGTGACGGTTCAGATTCTTAGAATACTGCGCAGTAAGCTCCATCAGCTTATCCACCGATCGCACCGAACCAATGGACGCGTACCCGTTTCGCCCGTCCCGCAATGCAGATATGTGACTTTTAGTCTCTGAGTAGCCCCGATTTTGATTATATTGATTATAAGAGAACAGGGCGGATAGTTTCAGGTCTTCAATGGGATTATAGCTCAGATTGGTCGTAACCCGGGTATTCTGCGAATTGTTCTTACCGTCACTTTCCCGCAAGCGTGCCACCGGATTATCATAATTGAAGATCCCAGTTTGCTGGAACCAGGTTCCATCCTCATTCTGCAATGGTGCTGTCGGATTTTGAATGATCGCCTGGCGGTAAGTATAACCATTGAAACTCACCCCGTCGCCGGTGGTCGGATAGCTGTTGTAAGAGTTGATAAAACCAAGGTTGATGTTCAATTTGTCGTTAAACATGGTATGGTTTACATCTGCGCGGCCATTGAAGGTCTTGTTTTCTGATTTAATAAAAATGCCATCCAGATAGCGGTAGTTAAGGTTTACCAGATAATTGGTCCGGTGACTACCGCCTCTAAAAGTCAGGTTATGGACCTGGCTCAATGCTTTTTTAGAGATTTCTTTCATCCAGTCCGTATCCGATCCCAGGTCCCACGACGGTTCCCGGATACCCTGTTTAATATGCTCGCGGTAATCTGCGGCTGTGAGCAGGTCCAGCTTGCGAGCGACCATCTGCGTGCTAAACGAAGTATTGTATTCTACTGCGCTGTTATAATTGCCGCTGGCGCGTTTTGTGGTCACAATAATCACCCCATTCGTACCTCGTGTTCCATAAATCGCAGCCGCAGAACCGTCTTTCAAAACGTCCATGGACTCAATGTCTTCTGGCGCTACGGTTTTGAGGTCGCCTGGCACACCGTCAATCAATACCAATGGATTGGAGTTGGCACCCAGCAGCGTTGTATTTCCCCGAAGCAGGATCTGGGAACCTTGGGTAGGGTCACCGCTTGGCGCTGAAATGGTAAGACCGGCCACTTTTCCCTGCAACAACTGACCCGCATCCAGCGCCGGTGTTTTTACAAAATTCTCCTGCGAAACGCGCACGACCGAGCTGGTAATGTCTCCCTTACGCTGGCTTCCATAACCCACCACCACCACTTCTGTGAGTTCCTTGCTATCCGTGGCCAGTGTGACATTGAAGCTGGACTGATTTCCGATGGCAACCTCCTTAGTAACGTAACCGATAAAAGAAAAAACAAGCGTGACAGCCTGGTCTTCCACTTTCAATTCAAAATTACCGTCAGGATCAGTAATAGTCCCGGTTGAAGTACCCTTCACCACAACACTCACTCCCGGCAACGTCGCGTTTTTATCATCGAGCACTTTGCCTTTGAGTACTTTTTCCGCAGTCGCTTCCACTTTATAGGAAAAAGGCGAGGATATAGCAGCTTTCACCTGGTACGAAAGCATGGATCCCGCGATTAGCATGGCACAAAGAGGCCTGCCAAACCCCGGTAGGGGATTTAGTCGATTTGTAATCATAGTAGGCAACTGTTTTAGTTAACTGTTAATATCTCAGGCACTTTATAGTTATTTTATTTACACATTTCATCAGACCTGGCCCGGCATATAACGGTCCTATCACACTTTTTCATGGCGATGCTCCCATCGGTTGTTTCCGGAAACAATCAAGAGCTAACCAAGAAAAATGACTGTAACGATGGTATATATACGAACGCGTCCTAGATAATGTGTTTAATTTAGGAAAACATTAACAGTACAATTTTAAGTACAAATAATACCAAACCTTTTGCAATATTTGACGACCAGTGACTGTATTTTGATATCATTTAAATAGAAGCGTCGAAAAGGTGTAAATATCAGCACTATTGTAAAATTTGGCGTTTAGAATGCTTGTCGGAATGTGACGTCTCAGAAAATTTGAGTTTGCCGGTTTCTTCCTGCGATCTTAACGGCCTATGTGCGGCTAAACAGTAGGCCCACGTTTGTCGACGAAAGCCGCGGTTTGTCGCCGGTAGGAATAGAATTTCAGTGAACGTTTTCAACTTTGGCGAAAGTTTAAAAACGCCATGAGAAAATTAAATCTGCTATTAATGGGGCTCGTGATCATATCAGCGTGCAGTAAAAAGGGAAAAGATCAGGACCCGGGTTTCCAGTCAGTAAAAGGTTTCGGGGCCTCAACTGACCGTCCGGAAGGTGTACCTTTTGTGTGGCCAAAGGGGATCAGGCTTTTAGAAAAACCGGGCGAATACGAGGAGTGCTTTGACGCCATTCACAAACAGAACAGAAACTACGGACACGGCGGGGAGGTGCAGCTCTGTCTTAATTTTTACAATGAAACCGACGAATCCATCAAATTGACGCTGCCGCCAGGGCTGATGTTTATCAGCAAAAGCCTGGAAGCGCAAAATGGGATTTTAGTTACCGCAGTGACGATCGAGGTGCCCGCCGGGCAATACGTCGTCAATTTGATGTTGTCCTGTGTAAACGGGTCGCGAAGCTCGTCAACAGGTTATGAGTACGAAGAACAGCCTATTGTCACAGACCACCCGGCCCTCAGAGACCTGGTGAAGATGCTCAAAAACAAAAAGTGTAACTACGAAGACTATGGCGGCGTGGCTTTGCAGCCGCGGGCGATGGAAATCAGTGCATTCATCGACGTTGCCATCAAAGACCTTATCAAGGGGAAGCCCATTCATCAACAAGAAATGAAAGGATTGCTTGCAATTCCGGACAGGTAAAATTAAAACGAAATTTTCGTCGCCGAAAATCGCTTTCTGTCGACGTTTTTCTTCTTAAACTAACTGCAAAAGGTATTTTTGCAGAATGAGAAGTCTGCCCCTTTTGTTAGTAAAGCCCGTCTTCAGACAAACCCTGTTTTGGCTGTGTGCGGTCTTGCTGCTGACTTTCATATACGGCACGGCTTACCAGAGCTACTGGCTGGGAATCAGTACAGTACATATGCTGCTACCTGTACACATTTGCTATTACTACGTACTGTCAGGGCCGGTATTTGCCCACCTCTTCCTGCCCGGAAAATATGTGCAAACCTTGGTAGCGATCGGTATTTGTTTGCTGCTGGCGGCGCTGTTGTACAGGCTGGCAGAGATCTTCGTTTCGGACCCTTTCGTATTCCGGTACTATGCGCAAAAAGATCCGCATTTCACCTGGGCAAAGCTGGACGGCACCTGGCACAGCCAATTGTTCAGTCCTATCGATTTTGTGAATGCGGTTGAAAGGAGTAATGTGATCGTCTGGATTGGTATTGCGCTCAAATTTGTACTGCTCTGGTTTGAGCGCAGGGAAGCTGCATTTGAGGCGGAGCTTAACTTTTTAAAAGGGCAATTACATCCGCACTTTCTTTTCAATTCGCTCAATAACCTGTATGCATTCGCGCTGGCCGGCTCTTCCAGGACGCCCGAGATTATCCTGAAGATATCGAATGTGCTTCGTTATATGCTTTATGAATGTTCTTCTGATCAAGTGCTGCTCAAAAGGGACATTGAGATTCTCAAAGATTACATTGTATTGGAGCAAATGCGCTACGAAAGTCGGCTCGACCTGAATCTGGATATTTCCGGTAACATCCGCTCACAACAAGTCGCACCATTGCTGATGTTTCCCCTGGTTGAAAATTCTTTCAAACACGGAGCGAGCGAGACGGTCGGTATGCCCTGGATCAATATTGAGATCAATGTGGATAAGCAGCGCCTTAGCTTCAAGATCAGTAATAGCAAATCAGATGTTCCACAACCCGGAAAAAATGACGGCAGCCCACAGGCAATTGGTTTGAAAAATATCCGTATGCGGCTCGAATTGCTTTATCCGGGCAGGCACCATTTTGAATGGATTGACGAACAGGACGTGTTTTTAGCTGAGCTGGAACTTTCACTATCGCCTGCACTAACCAGGTAACAAATAATGAGAATCCACACCCTTATCGTCGACGACGAACCGCATGCCATTGAAATCATGGAACGGCTGGCTGCACATGTGCCGGAAATCGAGATCATAGCAACTTGTTCAAATGCGATCAAAGCATATCAGCTCCTGCAGACCACGCAGGTAGACCTGATCTTTCTGGACATCAAAATGCCAGGCCTTTCGGGCACAGACTTGGTCCGCAGCTTAAACGCACCACCTATGGTCGTGCTTACAACGGCATATCCGGAGCACGCGATGGAGGGGTTCGAGCTGAATGTAGTTGACTATTTGCTAAAGCCCATTTCCTTGTCCCGATTCCTTCGGGCGGCTGACAAAATACTTTTTACATTTAAAGGTATCAAGCCAATCATGCAAGACCAGCCGGAGGCCGAGCCTCCAAAGGAACACTACTTGTACCTTCGGGTGGACCGGCGTTACGTGAAGGTGAATACCAATGACATCCATTGGATTGAAAGCGTGAAAGACTACCTGAAAGTGGTCACTGGCAATGAAGTTTTTATTTCGAAACAAAAAATAAGCCTGGCTGAGAAGCTGCTGCCTACTGGTAAGTTCATGCGCATTCATCGTTCATTTATTGTTCCATTGGACAAAGTCGAGCGCCTTCATCCCAATCATGTCATTATTGATGGACACCGACTCCCTGTCGGCCGCAACTACAAAGAAATTTGCATAAGGCGATTCCTTCCGGAGGAGACAGATTATTGACACTTCCAATTATTCACAAAAACCACTTTCATGATTTCGTAAAAGTGCTAATCTCGGAATTGTTCTGATGCAAGAGTGTGAATGTCTTGCTCGTTTATGAACTCAACTAACTTCGCGAGCGCTTCACCAAACTTTCCCGCCGTATCGCTTGTATCAAGATTGTTATCGGACAAAAAGTGTCTGATCCTCACATTCTCGCTCTCCTTATCTTTGTAGGTAAGATGAATTACAACTGCATATGGCAACATCCCTCCCTCAATGTACTCGGTTCCAATTGTAAGGTAGTCCGGGAAAGCAGAAAACCCTTCATTTCGATAGTAAAAGTAGTCACTGGAAAAAATTTCGTCCTCAGACTCTTCATAGTCCACATTCCGCTAACAGCATCCGCTTTGGACTGCGCCACACGGAATTCATTAAGTAGTATTGAGTTTGCGAGTGAATGATTCTTTAAAATGTAGCTATTCCGTAAGGCAGCTTTATAAAGGTATTCATGACGATAATTGTTCAGCAAATGTGAGTGAGCATATTCAATCATTCCCCCAAGTGTACATTTGTGATCCAACGAAGCACCACTATTTTAAGTAAGCTCTTTATCTGATCACCACTTGATCGGAAATCTTGATCGAGCATTATACGCTGAATGCCTGCATTGGACACGATTTTTGAAAGAGCGTGTAGGCTTGCTGCGGATATGGCTAAGTTTGATGTCATGCTGTAAATTATAAAAATGGCGAAATAAAAAAACAGATCGCGAAAATATATAACACATGGATTAACAATCAGTTATCAACACCCTTCTTTGATTTATTTGCCAATGCAAAAGCGGGAAAAGATATTATCCAGCAAATCATCCGTCACAATGGTTCCCGTAATTTCTCCCAAATGATGCAGCGCCAGCCTTATATCCTGCGCCAGAAAGTCGCCAGTGACGCCCAGCGCCAGCCCGTTCAAAACTTCCGTTAAAGAATCCGAAGTTTTTACCAAATGCTCGTAATGCCGCAAATTAGTTACAACCGTATCGCCAGCGGCTTGCCCGTGAACTAATGAAACAAGCTTCCGGGTTAGCGCAGGTAAATTTTGCTGCGTATGGGCAGAAATAGGAATAATGCTTACATCGGCAGAAGATAGCATGTCGGCCAAAGCAGGATTAATATCCGTTTTATTCAAAACAAAAAGGACTTCCTTCCCGGCTGGCAGCAATGCGGCCAAGGCACGGTTCTCCGCGAGCGTTTCAACACTGTCAAAAAGGAAAATCACAATATCCGCCTTGTCCATCGCCGATTTGGAACGCTCGATGCCGATCGATTCCACCAAATCCGTAGTCTCCCGAATACCCGCCGTGTCGATGAAGCGGAATTTCAGGCCGTCCAGCACCATCGTGTCTTCAATCACATCCCGCGTCGTGCCTGCAATAGCCGTGACGATGGCTTTCTCTTCATTTAATAATGCATTCAACAATGTCGATTTTCCGACATTCGGAGAGCCGATGATGGCAACGGGCACGCCTTCCTTAATGGCATTGCCAAAATCGAAAGAGCTGATGAGGGGGTTAATGGCGTCAAGTAAAGCGATGATGAGCCTGCGCAAATCGTCGCGCTGGGCGAATTCTACGTCTTCTTCCCCGAAATCCAGTTCGAGCTCGATCATGGAGGCGAAATGGATGAGCTCTGAGCGAAGGGAGGCGAGTTTTTTGGAAAAACCGCCACGCAGTTGGTTCAACGCGGTTTTGTGGCTGGCTTGCGAGTCGGCAGCGATGAGGTCGGCGACGGCTTCGGCTTGCACCAGATCGAATTGGCCGTTCAGGAATGCACGCTGGGTGAACTCGCCCGGTTTAGCAATGCGGGCGCCTTTCGTGATGAGTACCTTTAATATCTGTCGGATAATGTAGTCGGAGCCGTGGCAGGAAATTTCGACGGAATCTTCTTTGGTAAATGAACGCGGCGTTTTGAAAACCGAAACGAGTACTTCGTCGATGATCTCGTCGCCGGCGTTGATGGTACCGAAATGCACGGTGTGGGTTTCGACGTTTTCGAGGTTTTTACCTTTGAAAACGCTGTTCACCATGGCGATAGCGCCCAGGCCCGATACACGTATAACGCCGATCGCGCCTACACCCGAGGGCGTCGCCAGCGCACAAATTACTTCTTGCTGATGGATGGGTACTATATTCATAACTGCAAATATGCTACTATTTGAGAAAACCCATATCGAAGGCAGGAAGTTTGAATTTTGTACCTTTACGGGATTTTTCCGCCGACCCGGCGTGTTACCTATTTTTACAACATTAAGAATTTCAAGATTTTGCTTACCGAAACTTTGCCTATCGTTACATCCGAACTACCGGTGATGGAAGCCTTTTACACCTTGCAGGGTGAGGGTCAGCACAGCGGTCGTGCCGCCTATTTCATCCGCCTCGGCGGCTGCGATGTGGGCTGCCACTGGTGCGACGTGAAGGAATCCTGGGACGCGAGCCTGCATCCCAAATTCAATATAAACAATATTGTATCAGGTGCTTTGCAATATCCCGGTCGCCTGGCGGTCGTTACCGGTGGCGAGCCGCTGATGTATAATCTCGACGAACTCACCGGCGCGTTGCAGGCCGCGGGCTTCAAAACCAATATCGAAACCTCGGGCGTCTATCCGTTTACCGGACACTGGGATTGGGTTTGTTTTTCTCCTAAAAAATTTAAAACCCCGCACCCGGACATTTACACCAATGCCGATGAGCTGAAAACGATCATTTATAACAAAAGTGATTTCGACTTTGCGGAAGAGCACGCAGCCAAGGTTTCGCCCGACTGCACACTGCTCATGCAGCCCGAATGGAGTAAGCAGGAGGTCATGTTGCCTTTGATAATCGACTATATCAAAGACAATCCCAAATGGAAAATGTCGTTACAAACTCACAAATTTATGAACATTCCATAATGCATCGAATAATTCTTTTTTGTCTCGCACTAGGCATTTTTACTCTTCAACCCGTTTTATCCCAAGACGTTACATTATCCAGAACAGCCCGGCAAGTATACGACAAGGCACAAAAAGCATGGCAGGAAAGAAAGCTTCCGGAAGCGATCGAATTGTTCGAGAAAGTGCTGGAAATCGAGCCGAATAGCTACGACACACATTTACGGCTCGCGCAGATCTATGAGCTCCAAAGAAACACCGATCTCACGCGCAAGCATTACTATAAGGCCATCCGGCTCAAACCGGACGCGCCGCAATCTGGTCCTGCATTGCAATGGACTGGCCGAGATCATTTCAATGCACAACGTTACGATTCAGCCCAGTTTTATTTCGAAAAGGCCTTGGCGCTCTTTCCCGTAAAATCGAGCTTGGGACGGTTAGCCGAAAAATCGTTGGCGTCGGCAAAGTTTGCGCAGCAGGCTGCTAAGAATCCGCTGCCTATTGATAAAAGATCCATGGGCGACACGGTCAATTTCCTCGGAACACAGTATTTCCCGGTAATGACGGCCGATGACGAGACATTGATTTTCACTGGATTAACGGAGAACCGAGACGAAAACATCTATTTTACACAACGGATAAAAGACGGCCGCGCGGCGGACCGCTGGGATGTGCCCGAGGAGATTTCCAAAACCATCAATACCACTAACAACGAAGGGACTTGCACAGTTTCCGCTGATGGGCGCACGCTCGTGTTCACGGCCTGCAACCGGCCCGACGGCTTAGGTAGCTGCGATTTGTATCTTTCCCATAAAGAAGGCAAAGATTGGAGTCAGCCCGTAAACCTTGGCCAGGAAGTTAATTCCCGCGAATGGGAGTCACAGCCTTCCTTGTCTGCCGACGGCCACACGCTCTATTTCGCCTCCGACCGAAAAGGAGGCGTGGGTAAGCGGGATATCTGGGTGAGTTATCTGAATGACAAAAAACAGTGGACTGCGCCGCGAAACCTGGGCCCGGCCATTAACACCAGCGACGAGGAGAACGCCCCATTCATTCATGCCAACGGCCGCACATTATTCTATTCTTCCAATGGCCTGCCGGGCATGGGTGGTTTCGATATATTTGTTACTCAAAAAATAGACACGACCTGGGCGCCCGCCACCAACATCGGCTACCCCATCAACACTGCTTCCGACCAGGTGGGCCTTTTCATTGCTTCCAATGGAAAGAATGCCTATTATACCGATGACAATTCCGATAAAGGCAATGGCCGCTCGTTGCTATACACCTTCCAGGTACCCGAATCCCTCCAAAAGATCATCACGCCGACGCGCTATGCAAAGGGTAAAGTTTTTGACAAAAAAACGGGCACTGTGCTGGCCTCCGACATCGACCTTTTCGATCTGAAAACGCAGACCAAAGTCGGCTCATTCACTTCCGATAGCCAAAATGGCTCGTTTCTGGCCGTGCTTAATAGCGGCGGGGAATATGCATTTTATGTTTCAAGACAGGGCTATCTTTTTAAAAGCCTGTCTTTTTCTGTCAATGACGATCATTCGGTGGTCGATCTCGATATTCCGCTCGAAGCGATAGAAAAAGACCGCGCTGAGATTTTGAACAACATATTTTTCAAAACAGGTGAATACATTCTGGACGATAAGTCGAAAGTAGAGCTGGACAAGCTGGGCGATTTTTTGAATAAAAACAAAACCATAAAGATCGAAATTTCCGGCCACACCGACGATGTGGGCTCGGATACCGAGAATATGGCACTGTCCCAACGCCGGGCGCAGTCGGTCCAATATTATCTACAACAGTCCGGAATTGCGGCCGACCGGATTTTGGCCAAAGGTTATGGTGAAACCAAGCCGATGACGCCCAATGATTCGGATGAAGACCGCCAGAAAAACCGAAGAATCGAATGGCGTATACTCTAACTGCATTTGCATAACGGGCTGAAATTTTGCACTTTTGTCAGTCCAACAATGTTGTACCGATAGGTACACAAAGGTAAAATCCACGTTCACACACGAAGATCCGCCTTTCATGGTACCTCTGGTTTTCCAGTTAAATAGAGAACATTCGTCATTAACAGTAGTTTTTATAATATCATGTCATCCGAGAAAGTTTCCTGCTTAATTATCGGCTCCGGCCCTGCCGGTTATACTGCCGCCATATATGCATCACGTGCGGGATTGAATCCTGTACTTTACCAAGGTGCCCAGCCGGGTGGCCAATTGACCATCACGACAGAAGTTGACAATTACCCTGGTTATCCCGACGGTATTACCGGCCCGGAAATGATGATCAATTTTGAAAAACAAGCGAAGCGCTTTGGTACGGACGTTCGCTACGGCCTGGCAACTTCGGTTGATTTTACGGGTTACCCGCATAAAGTGATCATCGACAACAAGCACGAAATCACCGCCGACGCAGTCATTATCTCTACCGGCGCTTCTGCCAAATGGCTTGGCCTTGAAGGAGAGGAACGCTTGAACGGACGCGGCGTATCTGCCTGTGCCGTTTGCGACGGTTTCTTCTTCCGCGGACAGGATGTGGTGGTTGTAGGTGCCGGCGATACGGCGGCCGAGGAAGCCAGCTATCTGGCCAAACTTTGCCGGAAAGTGTATCTGCTCGTCCGCCGCGACGAAATGCGCGCGTCGAAGATCATGCAGAAACGTCTCGAAACGTTGCCTAACATTGAGATCCTCTGGAATACTGACACCGTGAAGCTGAACGGCGAAGACGGACTTGAATCGGTTTTAGTGAAAAATAATAAAACCGGCGAGGAGCAACTTTTAGAAGCAACCGGTTTCTTTGTTGCGATTGGCCACAAACCTAATACGGATATTTTCAAAGGTTACGTCAACATGGACGAAACCGGATATATCCAGACGATTAAAGGAAGCTCCTGCACCAACATCAAAGGCGTATTTGCCTGTGGTGACGCCCAGGACAATGTTTACCGTCAGGCGATCACCGCCGCGGGAACAGGCTGTATGGCGGCTTTGGATGCGGAAAGATTTCTGGTGGAACGGGAAGTGGACGTTATAATCGAAGAAGAAGCAGCTTAAATCAATTGCACAACCCAAATAGGAGTCAGGCTACGCTGGATGTTCACCCGCAGCGTAGTCTGATTTGGTATGATACTTATGAAAGTAAAGCTTATTGTATGTTTGCTAATGGTCGTGTGTTTAATATCCTGGAACACGCAAGCGCAAGAGCGAGGAAAATTCCGAAGAAACCCCAAGATCAACCAGTCGGGCAACAACGCCAATGAGGGCCCGACCACCAAAGCTACGCCGCAGCCTGAGGACGAATACGAAGTAGAAACTTCCAACCTAAAATTCCAGAACCAGTTTGAGCCGGTCAAACCGCTGAACCCCGTCGTGAATGAAGACACTACTACCATTGACGAAGGGGAAACCGAAGTTGTGATCGCCGAAGACTCTGTGCTTGTTGCAGATGAATGGGTAAAAGCTGCTGAATATTACGTGATCTGGGATGCGCGCACCATCAACCCCTACGGCCTAAGCCCTGCTGAATTCGACGAGCCGGTGGATCTCAAACTATATGACCAGGCTGCCAACCGCATGTGGGCCGCACCGATGGAACGTACGCCAGTCACCTCCCATTTCGCTTATCGCTGGGGCCGCTGGCACAACGGTACCGACCTCGACCTGGAAACAGGTGATTCGGTCCGTAGTACCTACGACGGTATGGTTCGGATTGTAGCCTGGGACGGCAGCGGGTATGGCCGTTTCGTAGTGATAAGGCATTACAATGGCCTGGAAACGCTCTATGGGCACCTTTCCAAACAAATGGTTGAATCAGGTCAGCTTGTGAAAGCAGGTGAAGTAATCGGTTTGGGGGGAAATACAGGCCGGAGCTCAGGCTCCCATTTGCATTATGAAAACCGCTACGAAGGTAACCCGTTCGACCCTGAGCATATTTTCGATTGGCCGGGGACAGCGATCCGCTCCGACCATTTCATGCTAACGAGCGCAGCTTGGAGCCATATTCGCGGCAAATCGACGAAAAGCGAATTTGAAGCCGGCGACGCACCTACCGCCTATTCCCGCTCCATTTTACATAAAGTACGTTCCGGCGATACGCTGGGCTCTATAGCCTCCAAGTATGGCGTGAGCATTTCTTCCATTGCACGCAGAAACCGGATGTCCACCCGAACTACCCTGCGGATCGGACAGAAGCTGCGCATCAAGTAATCTGAAACTAAATATGAAATTAGATATCCTTGCCATCACAGCACATCCCGACGATGTGGAACTGTGCTGCGCCGGTACATTGCTTGCGCAAATGGCGCTGGGTAAAAAAGTAGGAATTGTAGACCTCACAAGAGGCGAACTTGGCACGCGCGGAACGCCCGAAGGCCGCATTCAGGAGGGCCTCGACGCCGCACGTATCCTGGGCGTGGAAGTGCGCGAGAATGTGGGCATTGCCGACGGTTTCTTCAAAAACGAGGAAGCGCACCAAAAGGCGATCATTCCATTTATCCGCAAATACCGCCCAGACATTGTCATTACCAATGCAATCAACGACCGCCATCCCGACCACGGCCGTGGCAGCGCACTTGTAGCCGAAGCTTGTTTCTATTCGGGATTACGTATGATCGAGACTTTCGACGAGCAAGGCAATCCACAAGAAGCGTGGCGTCCCAAGCAAGTTTTCCATTCCATTCAGGACCGCTATATTACGCCCGATTTCATCGTCGACATCACCGATTTCCACGACAAGAAGGTGGAAGCCATTAAAGCCTTCAAAAGTCAGTTCCACGTGCCCGATTACAAAGGCGATAACGAGCCGCAGAGCTACATTTCGACGCCCGAGTTCCTTGAATTCGTGATTGCGCGTGCGCAGGAAATGGGTCATGCTATCGGCGTCAGATACGGGGAAGGCTTCACAACGGCGCGAAAACTGGGCGTCCGCGACCTTTCGGTTTTCATCTGATTGCCTTCAATAATTTTAGTTATAACATTTCGGGAATTTGTTTGACCTACGCGCGTGTTTTTAGCGTATATCTTGTAAACAACAGATCACGACGCATGAAAAACATCCTCATGTTTGCCATAGCGGGAGTTTTCGCCCTGACGCTGCAAAATTGCTACGGGCAGTCTTCCCCTGAACAAACCAAACCTGCCCAAAAAGCACCCGAATATTCGCATACTGAAACCGCGCCGGTCAAAAAAGACAACAATGACTGGCAAAAGGTCCTCTCGCCCGAAGTGTACCGGGTAGCACGCCTCAAAGGCACCGAAAGACCATTTACGAGCGAGTACGAGCATTCGAAAGAAATCGGAACCTTCTATTGCGCCGTATGCGGCAACCCGCTTTTTAAGAGCGACGCCAAATATGAAAGCGGCTGCGGCTGGCCTAGCTTCTTTGAGCCAATCAACAAAAAATCAATTATCGAAGCAACCGATAACAGCCTGGGAATGCGCCGCATTGAGGTGATGTGCGGCCGCTGCAAATCGCATTTGGGCCACGTTTTCGACGACGGCCCGCCCCCTACCGGCCTTCGTTACTGCATTAATGGCGTTGTGCTGGATTTCGAGAAAGCTAAAACGGCTGAGAAAAAGTTCAACAGTAAAAAGAAACCGGAAACCGGCAGCTGAGGCCGCACTCCGGATTGAGTGAGTAAAAGAAGACATTCCGTCTGAGAGAAGCTAACCCGCCGAGCCACAAGCTATTCCCGGGCCGGGCATCCTGCCATCTGACGGACGGGATTTTTATTTGACTTAACAAGTCAGGATTTGATTTCAATTAACGGCAACACTTCTGCTGAACGAGGACAGTTACAATAAAATAGTCCATTCATTAGTCGATAGTTTCAGAATATTAGTCGAATTTCTAACTCTTTTAAATCGCAATTAGACATAAAAAACTACATTGCGTCACATTAGCCGAGCAATCGGATAACGTTGAGTAAGTAATTGAAATCATTTTTCCGTACAATCGGAAAAATGATTTTTAGTTTAAGCCTATTCCAAGTGGCAGTCGGCTTCTTTCTAAGTCATATTTTCCCGTCTCGCCACAATAACACTCACCTTAATGCAATTCCCCAACATGTTGCACATGCCGGACTACTACAAATTTGGGTAAAACTCAACCGTTTAATCAATAAATGTTGGCAATCAAGTAGAATTTATTAACAAGCAGTTACAACCAATTAGATAATTTGCCGGTTGATAATTACCTTCGAGTAATCTATTTACTCAGCGTTAGTCAAGGCACGGGAATGGTAATAACTTCAACCCGTGCCGACACACTTCAAAACCCCGATCGCAGAAGCCGCACTCATAAAACGGGGATTTGGCTAAGATAATCCAGGCTGTCGGAATCGTCGTATTCGTATTGATACAACCCTTTCTTGCCCGTAATGATCAGGTGTTTGTTCCGGACGATGACATCGTAAGCAGGTACTTCCTGGTAAAAATGCTTCCTGATGGGCTTGGTCGGATCGCTGATATCCATGACGCGAAATCCCTTATCACCTTCACATACAAAAAGCTTGTTTCCCGAAACGCCTAAACCGTAAGGCGATTCCATTACCTGGCTGTTTACAAGGCTCGGTGACGTTGGATCTGTAATATCGACCACATCGAGCGAGCTGAAAGACCCTCCCGGCCGGCAATTCACCCCCGCACGCAATGTCACATAGGCATATTTTCCCTGCACCACCACCGGGTCACACGACATCACGTGTGTGTATTTAGACATGAGCACCGGATTGTCCGGAGTGCTGTTATTATAAATGTACATCCCATCCATTGCTCCCACGAACAGGTTTTGCTGATACGGGAATATCGTTTCAATCCCCACGCCCAGGTTTCGGGTCGCTGCCTTGGCCGGATTGCCGCCGTCTTTGATATCGTAAACTTCCAACGATTGCCTGGAAACAATGTAAAGCGTGTTGCCAGTAATGGCGAAACGCGCCATGGAGCCGCCCGTACCGGTTTGGGGGCTCACGTCATTAGAAGCATCACCTTCCTGGCAAGCATTAAGAATGAGCATCATGCCAATGGCGGCGAGCCCCAGAAAGAATAGTGGAATCAGTTTTTTCATTGGTACAATTAGTTTCTTATAGTGATTGATGCGTATCCGCTAAAAATTATCGGTAGCATTTAGGTTGCTCATCCATAGACACCTTCTCCCAATCAACAACGACGCCTTTTTTTGGATCGGCACATTCAAAGTACACGCCTGTCAGCATCGGGTAGCTGACAACCGGAATTACATTAGGGATCGTTTTCGTCAGTTTCGGCACCTTTGGATTTGAGATATCGATCACCAGCAGGTTCGAGAGATTGTCGGCGTAGAGCCAGTTGTCTTTTACCGCAATGTCGTAGTTTCCTATGATGGAGATAAAGGAAACATTCTCGGGCTTTTTTGGATCGGCATTGTCCACAATATGAATGCCTTTGCCTAGCTCGTTGATAAAAAGATAACGGTCAAAGGTGTAAATCTTGCCGGGTTCTTTGAGCGCTTGTGCCGCCGAAACCTCGACTTTCGCTACATCCTCGGGATCTTTGTAAACCGGGCGGTAGCCAGTCCCTTCAAACTTTACACTACCAACAAACGGCTGAGAATCCCGGATATAACACGATACCATCAGCAACGCGATACCCACAGCGAGTAAAATCCTTTTCATGGCTGGTCTGATTAGAGTTTCAACTCAGACACATTGTTGCATATAAACGTTGCAGACTTTTTCCGGCTTGTTCGGTAAATAATTATGTATTTGTACTTTACAGAAATTGTAGTACATTTTGACTATTCCTCAAACTCACCATTTACCGTTCCCCTCTATTATGAAAAAGCTGCTCAAGATCGTGGGCATCCTGCTATTGGTGGTCATTCTGGCCGCCGCTGCTGCTGCCACTTATGTGAAAACCGCACTTCCCGATGTAGGTGATGCACCCGTTCTCACAATCGAAAGGACACCCGAACGGATAGAACGGGGCAAGTACCTCGCTAACCACGTCAATGTATGTATGGATTGCCACAGCTCCCGCGACTGGTCGCTGTTCTCGGGCCCATTGGCTCCTGGAAATTTCGGTGGCGGTGGTGAGCTCTTCAGCCGCGACCTAGGCTTTCCAGGCGTGTTTTATGCCCGTAATATAACGCCCTATGGCATTGGCAGCTGGACGGACGGTGAAGTCTTCCGCGCCATTACCTCCGGTCAGAGTAAGGACGGCCACGCATTGTTCCCCATTATGCCCTACCTCAACTACGGCCAGCTCGACAAGGAGGATATTTACAGCCTCATCGCCTACATACGCACGCTCGCTCCCGTAAAGCACGACATAGCGGCCGCGGAAGCGGATTTTCCGGTCAGCATTCTGATCAACACTATGCCTGCCAAGCCCAATTTTACGACAAGACCTGCCGAAACGGACGTTGTCGAGTATGGTCGTTACATGGCCAATGCGGCGGGCTGTGTGGAATGTCACAGCAAACGCGAAAAAGGGACCAAGGTGCCGGGTAGCGAATATGGCGGCGGGATGGAGTTCCCGATGCCGAACGGCGTCACCACATCAGCCAACATCACGCCGGATAAAACCAATGGTATCGGCTCGTGGACGGCCGACGCATTCGTCAAACGATTTAAGGCCTATGCGGATTCAACCTATAAGCCGCATAAGATCGGACCGAAAGATATGAACACCGCCATGCCGTGGATGATGTATGCGGGCATGAAGGAAACAGATTTACGTGCGATATTCGCTTACCTGCAAACGGTGAAACCCTTGGATAATAAGGTTGTAAAGTTTAAGGCAAACTAAGCGGGACGATTTAGATTCTCTTGGAGATCCCCTCTCCGGAGGAACGTTTCGTCAGAGCTTATCGGCAAGACCTCTGGCGACGGTCGGGAATGCCAAAATAGCCTGTCGAAGATTCTGTGATAAAAAAGTGGGGGTCTGCATTGCGCAAGACCCCCTTTTTCATATCGTTGAGTAAATTCGGTATGAAAGTAGTAACCAATTCGTACCATAAATAAAAATGATAGTACATTCTACAATTTAATTATCTAGCGGTTACTCTCGTAAAAGTCTTTTCAAAAGGCTCTACTCGAGAAATTCCCCCGCCAGTACCATCATGTCGAACAGTGTGATCAGGCAAGGCTATCCAGCGGAGAATAATTCCCAATAAATACTACGTCTGTTCAAGCAGCTTCGATTTCTTCTATCTTTCGATCTTAGTAAAACGATGCCTTCGACGCTGGACAAAACGCTAATAGCATTATCGCATTAATATATTTACACAAATGCTGGTTCCTGTACGGGAACAATTTGCGAACCGGTGAAGTGCTTTGGTCCAGCCGACAATTAAACGGGTGGAATTATTGCAAACCAAAGGTCACTGAGGAATTTAGTGCTTTCGTTTCAAAGAAAAAGCGAATGCCGCCGGGATTGATTGGGCATTCGCTTTTTTATTGCGGAGTTTGTGGTTTCGGCTGAGCGACACCATCTTAACTGATGCATGCGTGCTTCTAAGCAGGGTTTTCCATTGATTCCAGCACAAACAAAAGAAGTAATGTAGACATAATACTACGATAAATAATTTTATTTGTGACGAATGGATCATAACTTTGCTTCATAATAACGTTGAGTAAATCAAATAGAGCACTGGGCTATCCACTGCTCTATTTTGTTATAATGCTGCTAACAACTTTCTGATTGACCAGAACACAGAAAGCCAGGCCGATATCATCATGCGGCACTCATTCCCTGAAAAGCTGCAGGTGCTCGACAAACAGGCCCAGATACCGCCGGAAAATCACCAGGAGCTGGTCATTGGTACCCTTATTATACTTGTTGTTATTTTGAGCGCCGACCACTTTTTCGACAAAAAGATGCCCATGCTCGAATTCAAAAAACAATAACTTGATTTTCAGTTTCAAGTCGGACATTTCATCAGTTTGTTCCTGCAAGCCAGGTTTTTCACGAGCGGAACTTGGGGGCACGTAGTTGGCAGTGAGGCGATCGATTTCGGCAATGTACTCGTTGGCCTTTTCAATGAAAAAAATTGGCGGTTTCAAAACAAAGGAGGTTATGGGTATGGAGTATGTAACAATGAGTAAAATTCGCGGCAATTTACAACACACGCGCATTTCTTGCGTATATACTTGCATGGTTTCACGCTAAATTATTTTTACTCGGTGTTCCGAATTATCTCCTGCATTCCCATTTACTCTGAACAACTCCTATTCTCTTCATTGCCATCAGTCAATCTGCCAACATGAAATTCGACCTCAGTACCGATCTGTTTCAAAAGCGACCTGAGCCTTGCCGTAAATTGAATTGCCGGTAAGGATTATTACCGAAGGGCCTGAGACGATAGAAGCCGACTGCACGGCTTCTATGATTGAAGAATTGATATTTGTGACTGTGTGCCTGGTCGTTAAAAATGTCTTTTAGGGATCGAAGGAAATGTCTAATCATGCCATACCGCATTTTATTTGGCAATTTTTATCAACAAATCGGACACAGATTTCGGCTGGGAGAGGAAAGGAGAATGCCCTGTGTTGACTTCATAAACTGATCTAATTCCGGCAGCTGCTATCATCCGATCTTGGAGTCCCGGGGAAATTACTACATCTGAAAGAGTCTTAATGTAAACTTTTGTTACCGAACCGAAACCTTGATCACTCAGGTTCACTTTATTTGTGAACGGTATGGCCGGCTCGGCCCGATAGTTGGCTGTAACCTTGTTCTTGGCCGCGGGCGAGCCATCCTGGATAAATAAGTTGGTCAGCTCATCGCGTTTTACGTCAAGCGTCAGTTGATCGGCCGATGGAATCAGGGCAGGGCCAAGTTTAGAATCAGGATCGGTTATGTCCGTAAGCGCCTGACCTGTTGTTGGAACAAACGCGCCGACATAGACCAGCTTGTTGATCTTGGCAGGCACCTTTTCGGCGACATGCGTCACAACCATTCCACCCATACTATGCCCAACCAAAATTACTTTTTCATTTACAGTAGAAATGGCCTCTATGACTTTGTCCCGGTAAACATCCAAAGAAAGCTGATGGGCTGGGGTTTGGTCAGAGCCGTGACCAGGTAGCTCAACGACAATCACTTTGTGACCTGAACTGATCAGTTGCGTACGAACATCATCCCAAACGTATGGCGCTTGCCATGCACCGTGTACCAACACATACGTCTGCGAAGGGGCTGAAACATGGTCGTCTTGTGAACAAGATGCCATGGCTGAAAGCGTGAATGCCGCACATAGCAGCACTAAGCCTGTTGTTTTCATTGTTTTTAAATTGAATTGGAGCTAATCGATTTTAAATTATTATTCAAAGTGATTGGCCGGGTGCAGGGATATCGAACCCATTCAGCATGAATGCAATAAGCGTGTAGCCGCCAATCAAGAAATAGAGCTCCGCCACGCCATCACGGCCGAGTAAGTTTACGGCATGATCGTAGGTTGAATCAGGAACAATGTGGCCTTTGATAAGGCAAGTTGCAATGCGGTGTGCAACGAATTCCTGTGGCGTCAACCCATTAGGCTGGCCACCAGCCGCCAGCGAGGCAATGTCGCTGGCCGAAAGTCCGAAGGCTTCGGCCATGATTTCATGAGCATACAGTTCAAATCGCGCACCAAATGTTCCGCCCACTGTGAGAATTGCCACTTCGCGAACATTTTTTGCGAGCGTGGCATGCCTATCAAGCGTTCTCAAAAAACTTAGAGCGGGTACGCCAAACTGCGGATAGCGAAGCATTGGTATAAACGGGCCAAGCAATGCTCCCTGATCATCGATCATCCTGACCTGGCCCTGGCTTGATGAAACAAGACTGGCGATTTCGTCATGCACTAAACGGAGCTCCGGACTTAGGTTTTCGGGATTCAATGGTTGAATACGCATAAAAGTGCTTTCTGAAAGATGTTATAAACTGGAAAACTCCCCGTCGATCAGCACAAATGCCATCCGGCAAAGCTTATCTGAGCGGTTGGCCCACGCATGGTTCGTTCCGTTTTGAATCACAATGTCCCCCTGGTAAATGGTTGTTTCCTCCCGATCGAGAACCAACGTTATTTCACCTTCGAGTACGATACCATAGTCAACGGTTTGGGTACGGTGCATGAGCGGATGCGGCGCTTCCACAGCGAACGTTGATGCATTCTCGTCGCCCATAGCCTTAAATTTCGCTGCTGCATCGGCGACCGTTAGCTTTCGGACCTCTTCACCTTCCGGTGGGAATTCGATAACCCTTATACGAGTCGCATTTTTCGGCGGTGGCAGGACTAAGCCATTCTCGTCCGAGTCGTCGGGTTGGTAATGGATCAAGGCTGGCGTTTCCAGGGTATGCCACACTTCGAAGAAGGTAGGGCCACCAGGCCCTCCAACAAGCTGAGTACGAACCGGTGGCGCATCCGAGATAATCGTTGCCTTACCATCTGCATCGTGACCAGTCACAATGCGTCTGAATGTTTTCTGACTTTCGCTCATGGATTTGTTTTTTATAGGTTTTACCGGAATCAGTCCTAGAATCCGAAGATTTCTTCCAGCTCAATAACATGTACACCTTTGGCAAGAAACTTTGGCGCTCTGGCCATTTTTTTAGCAAGCATATGGGTGGGCAAGGGGCGGAATTTCTTGAACATACGTAAGCCGTTCAACAGCGCCAGTAAACCTGTGGTGAGTCGTTCTACCGGACGGTCGGTGTTTATACGTAAGAGGTGGCCCGGGCGGAAGATAATGTATCGGTCAAACGTCAGGCCGGCAATTTGCTCTTCCAGCTGGCCTTTAATTTTTAAGTACACGACACTGCTTTCCGACGAAGCTCCATACGAAGAAAGCAACACGACCGTTGATACGCCGTTGCGCCTGGCGATATGTGCAAACGTAAGGGGTATCTCGTAGTCGATTCGCCACTGCTCCTCCTTGGAACCGGCTGCCTTCAGCGTAGTGCCAAGGCATGAAAACCAGATATCGCCCTGAATGTAGGCGGCCACCCCATTGAGGTTGCTGAAATCGATAACGTGTTCGGTTAATTTGGAATGAACAATACCTGCCGGGCGACGAACAAAACTGATAACCCTGGTATATTCCGGATCTTGCAACAATAAATTTACAAGGTCCCTGCCAGTAGCACCGGTTGCTCCAATTATCAACGCTTTCATATCTCAACGAGTCATGGTTTCTAATGAGCAAATTGGAATTTTAGTGGGGTCTATTGATGGCAAAGATCAATTGTATGTACGAATTAAAATAGGTAGCGAATCACTATTAAAGTGTGATCAAAGTCACAGCCTTGAAGGATCGGTAAAATAAAGCGGACTACTGTTTAACAGGAATACCTCTCCTTTGGACGGGGTGAATTCTACTTAGCGTTTCGCGGCTGATACCCAGATATTCCGCAATATATTTCTTGGGTATACGCCTTACTATCTCGGGAAAAAGGATCCCAAATTCCTCATATCGCTCCTTGGGGTTTCGGCATAGCAAGGATATAATCCGGTGCTGTTGTGCTGTATAACCACTGGTAACTTTCATTCGAAAAAAATGCTCCATTTTATGAAGGTCTGACGCCAATTTCTCTCTGGCATGCAGTGTAAGGCTTAATACCTCCGCCTCTTCCATGCAAATGATATTCATGGTTGATTCTGTTTGATGAAAAAAGGCATTGTAATCCGACAGCCAGGAATTTTCCAGCGCAAATTGCAGGATATGCTCTCTGCCGGTCTCGTCGGTGTAAAACGCACGAAATACGCCATTTGCGATCCAGTACTCGCAGGCTACCTTCTCCCCCGCCTGGATTAAGAATTGGTGCTTCCGGACCCGTTTCTTGGTAAAAAAAGCTTTTATGTACTCGAACTCGTCATCGCTGACAGGAGTAATTTCTTCAATATGTTTTCGCAGTTTCTCCATATCAAGAATGTGAGTAGCCAACAGTGAGGTGGTATTAAACATTGAAAATAAGAAAACACTGTGCCAATAATTAAACTGTTCATTTACAGACTAATAAAATAGTTTTCGGGACATTACAATACGATATATCGTCATTTTTTGAGACGTTTTGCTGGGTACAATTTGCCCGCGCTCGTTACCAAACAGGAAACGGCGAAAGTCTATCTACTTTCTGAATATTGGCAGTATTATTTGGAATGAGCCGAAAGGTTCGGTGTATGGCGCGGTTAATCGGAAACAAACCGCCACGTAATGCCCAGCTTTTTCATTTTTGAAACCAGCGTGGGGGCTGGCATATTAAGGACTTCGGCAGCCCCTCCCTTACCGGACACTTTTCCATTGCTTTTGGACAATGCCGCTATGATTAGCTGCTTTTCACGCTCGGCAACCGGCTCCGGTTTGAGGCTTCCGGCATGTGTATCGTTTATGTTGATCTCGTCTCCGGGCAGGTCTACCGACGAAATGACAGCTGAACGCGCCAGGATAATTTCGCGCTCGATCACATTTTCAAGCTCGCGGATATTGCCGGGCCAGGAATACCCAATCAATCGGGCAAGTGCTTGCGGCTCGATCCGCTTTGGTGGATTTCCGGTCAGCCGGGAGTTCTTCTGCAAGAAATAATCAACCAACGCTGGAATATCCTCGGTCCGCTCCCTTAATGGCGCCAATGTTATTGAAAACACATTGATGCGATAATATAAGTCGATCCGGAATTTGCCTGCGGCTACTTCCTTGTAAAGATTGCGGTTTGAGGCGGTCACAATCCGGATATCGAGCTTGATCGTCGCTCGGCCACCGATCCTTTCCAGTTCTTTTTCCTGGATCACGCGCAACAGTTTGGTCTGGGTTTCCAAGGGCATCTCCCCTATCTCGTCCAGAAAAATAGTGCCGCCCTGAGCCTGTTCAAATTTCCCTATGCGCCTTTCTGATGCGCCTGAAAATGCGCCTTTTTCGTGCCCAAACAGCTCCGACTCGATCAAGGTCGGTGGTATGGCCGCGCAGTTGACTTTGATGAGTGGCTTACTTTTTCTTTTAGAAAGCCGGTGTATCGCCTTCGCAATGCCCTCCTTTCCCACGCCCGTCTCCCCCAAAATGAGCACCGAAGTATCCATTGGGGCGACCTGACTCACAAGGTCGAGCGCTTGCAAAAGTTTCGGGCTTCTGCCAATGATTTCACCGAAGTTGTCGGTGGGTTCTTTCTTCTTTCCGACATCGTGCTGGGCTCCTTGCTTTGTTTGGAGCAAATGCTCAACGAAATATTGGTGACGGTAGGTCGCAATGTCCAGCGCCACGAGAATGTCCTGCCTTCTGAAAGGCTTGATCAAAAAACCGTCTGGCCGGGTGGTCTTTGCAGCTTCAAATGTCAGCGGATCGGAGTTGGCAGAAATGTAAATGAAGGGTATGTTTGCTGCCGACAAAACTGGCGCAAGGTCGATACCGGTTTGCGGCCCCTTTAAAAAGATATCCAGTAACACAATGTCGGGCTTTTGTGTTCTTAAAAAATCCAGTGCGGCCGCCACGGATTTCACGATAGCACACACGGAGTGGCCTGCACTTTCCAGGATCAGTTGCAAGTCATTTGCTTCGATGAACTGATCTTCAACGATGAATACTCTCAAACCCATAATGTGGCAGTGCTGCGGGATAAGGGATAAAAATAAGCAATTGAGGCGACATTCTTTACTAAATTAGAAGATATATTGGCTTTATACGCAAATGGAAATCCCAGAAAATTTTCCGGAAATAATTGGTAGTTCAGCTCCAATCGAACATATGCGGCAGTTGATGGCACAGGTTGCGGGCACACATAGCACCGTTCTTTTACTTGGTGAAACAGGTACTGGCAAGGAACTTGTTGCGAAGGCCATTCACCGGAACTCGCCCCGAAACAGTCAGCCACTGGTTATAGTTAACTGCGCGGCACTTCCTGTTGATCTGATTGAAAGTGAATTATTCGGCCATGAAAAAGGTAGCTTTACCGGCGCGTCAGAGACCAGGATCGGGAAGTGGGAACTGGCCGATAATGGAACTTTATTTCTGGATGAAATCGGTGAAATGCCACTGGAGGTGCAAGCCAAGCTGCTGCGCACGTTGCAGGAAAGAGAGATTGAAAGGATAGGCGGAAAAACGGTGATCAAAACCAATGTCCGTGTGATTGCGGCCACCAATAAAGATTTGTCAGACCATGTACGGCAAGGCAATTTCCGGAGCGATTTGTTTTTTAGATTGAATGTGTTCCCGATTATTGTCCCACCCCTTCGTGAACGAAAGCAAGACATAGGGACGCTGACGAAGTACTTTTTACAGAAACACGCCCAGAGAATCGGAAGAAAAGTACCGCGTATATCGGGCAGGGTCATTAGAAAATTGCTTGTACATAGTTGGCCAGGCAACGTACGAGAACTGGAAAATCTGATAGAACAAAGCATGCTGATGAGTTCTGGCCCCGTAATCGAACAACTGTTCCTTTCCCCGGATGACGAGCACCTAAGTTCTGTTATGTTGGGCGGCAGGATTAAATCAATCGATGAAGTACTCAGAGAACACATCCTGCAAGTTTTGAGGCTATGTGAAGGGAAGGTCGCCGGCCCGGGAGGTGCCGCCGAAGCATTGCGTGTTCCACCCACCACGCTGCATTCTATGATCAAAAGGCTTGGTATCCGCAAGTCATATCCTACTGGTAATCAATAAGCCGTTAGCAGTCGTTTGTGTGACTGCAATCACACATTTATAGTGATTTGAATCCTTGTTCTTCACTTAGGCTATGCCTTAATTTGGATTGATATTCAGGCTCGTAGCACAACACCTCCTGCCTCTTTACAGCCTTGGCAAACCTATCCACGTAGTTATATGACAAACCTTAGTAATTGGGACGAGACAGCGAAAGAGAAGGCAAAAAAGGGATTCAGGATACACCTGCTTGCCTTCGTGTTAGTCACCCCAGCAATGTGGCTTATCTGGTATTTTACAGGGAAGTCTTATCCGTGGCCCCTGTGGTCAACCCCCGGCTGGGCCATTGGATTAATGTTCCACTATCTGGGCGTTTTTGTTTTTAGTAAGCGGATCAGCTAGCGCCGCACCACGAACTAGTGCAAAAAGCCCGGCCTTGATTATCAAGCCGGGCTTTTTTGTGCCTAAGTTTTTGCAAACAACTATTGAGCGAGGTCGCCCTTATCAATGGCGATTTTACTCAGGACTTGCCCTGCGCATCGGTTATCAACCCTGTCGGTATTATTAACGATAACACATATACGTCGTCTTTATCGATTGTGCATTCATTAGGTTTTCTATTTTTTTGTTAGCCAACTTTCAACAGCTTTCGAAAAATCTGCAACGTCGATCGGGTGACGGCTGGTGATAATGTTGCCGTCTGTCACTACTGGTACATCGGTGACTATGCCGCCTGCATTAGTTAGATCTGTTTGGATGTTCCAGTAGCCAGTCAGCTTGCGTCCCCTCAGAATATCTGCCGAAGCCAGCACTACCGGTGCGTGGCAGATCGCGGCAATCAGTTTTCCGGATTTATTGAATTCCTGGATGTAGCGTATTATGTCCTTATCATATCGAAGGTTATCGGGGTTCCAAGCCCCTCCCGGAATGAATATAGCATCGTATTCCTCCACTTTTATTTGATCCGCCGTACGGTCAACTTTTACCCAACCCACCGGATTTAGGTATTGAATGGCCATGATGTGGTTTTTAGCCATGTCAGGAGTGCTCAGGCCATACCTGGCCGGGGCTGGATTGAACTTCGGAGCAACAATATCCACCTGCGCCCCAAGTTGTCGGAAATACCAGACCGGACCCAGTAGTTCAATTTCCTCGAAACCATCCGCCGCCAGGACAGCCATCTTTTTACCCTTCAGTGCAGCTTTGTTCTTAACGGGTGTAAAGAAAAATGCTTTCAATGCTTCGTTGCCCGGGGCATTCAATAGTTGCGATACCGGCATCGAGGAGACTGCTGCATGAGAAGAAAGCTGGTTTATCACTTCGAGCTCATTTGCAGTGTTTTGCTGGGCACGGGATTGGCCCGCAAAAAAGAGAAGAACCAGGCTTCCCAGGGACAGAATTGACTTTTTCATCGATTTTGACATTTAATTAAAAATTACACGCTGGTTTTAGACTATTCACGCGTCATAGGCGCGATTTCTACCAAGTTGTGAAGGCCATTCTGAAATGGAGGATGTTTGACATTCGATTCCAGGTATTCGATTACTGGTTTGACAGGTGGGAAATTCAGGTGGTATTGGAATGCGTCCGGGTTTCTAAATTTTTCGTAGGTAACGAACTGCGTCCCATCCCCTTCAATCTCAGATAGTTGATAAGTCACCACACCAGTTTCACCACGAAATTTCGGCATGGCAATGTGGTAGGTATCTTTAAACTGTTGTTGGGTGCCTACCCGGGCGTCAACGAACAGCATTACCGTAAGCGGCTTGTCTTCCCGTCGGGGAACCGCACGCCACTGTTGTTTGGTCAGTGACTCTAAGTCCCTTAACACATAGGTTTTAGGCGGCTTAATTAGTGCTTCTTTCCGCATTGCTTCCAACGAGCGCCCTTGGTTGCTTTTTGAAAACTTTTCCAGGTCTTCGGGCCCTACCCAACGCTCGAGAAACCAGAGTACCAAAGGCTGATCTACTTCATGGTAGGCTTCCACCATAATATTCCCTTCCAGTGTCATTGCAAACGACACGGCTTCCGTGAGTATTTTACGAAATTCCTGCTCGCGTTCCTGTTTAACTTCAAATCTGGTCAGCCTGGCTACTATTGGCTCGACGGTTCTCGTACCGAATGCCTCTGCGGTTGTTCCTACCACATGCTTTGCATCCGCGGCGAAACTTATCATTACGCAAAATGCCATTAAAGTGATTTTACGCACATTCAGTATTGATAAAAAGCGCTCCTCATTCTTTTCCGTACCACCCCACATCGTATCGCCGATTGCAAAACTTCCATAGGTAATCACTGACACATCAATATCCATATGACCGAGCTTTCTGTATTCCATGACAAAACTGGATTGATTGTTTTTTGCTCAAAAGGTCTTCGTTTTTCATCTTTCAAAATTAGGTCGACTTGATACCTGATTCGAAGGAAGTGAATCACAAAAAAACTGTGATCAAAATCACAGTTGGTCGCGGGTTGGAAGCGCCGAGCCGGGGATTGGGCTAATTACCAGCTGATTATCATACGGCCGCTAACGGCCAGACGGTTTCGCGCGGAACCTCTCCGCAACAATTCAATGAATAAGAAAGCAAGTGCAGCGCAGATGTTTGCGATCGTGTCATTTGATTGTCCGGACACCTCGGATAATCCTCACAAGTAATCTCGCATCATTATGAACGGATTTACTTTCTCCTCGACCGGATTCAAGTTTCTTTTAAGCCTTCTACTCTCCTGGGGATCCGCTTTCAGTCAGGAAAAAACACTTATGTGCGGCACCAAAGACGCCGACGCGCCACAAGAAGTAAAGCAAATGGTAAGTAGGCTCCCGGCAATTATGGCACTGCAAAATGCACGCACTACCGCCGGGGAAACCAGGATTTGCCGCATTACGGTGGACATCGATTCGGACACCTATGTGAAGTACGAACGGGATACTGCCGCGATCATTCAAAAAGTAACTCAAAACATCGAAAAGGCTTCAAAATTTTATGAAAGAGAAGCAAACATCAGGCTGATGGTCACCAACATCCGGATTTTCAAGGACGGCGGATCAGATCCTTACGCAGGAGAGAACGACATGAACACGCTGTTTAACATCCTGATCAGCCGCGTCAGGTCCGATTCTGATTTTGATAAACGAATATACCTCTATACAAAATCCGTGACTAGTTATGCGGGTTTAGCTCTCATTGGCGGTACCTTCAATGTGTCCCCGCTCGAAAATATTCAGATCATCCTGCATGAACTGGCACATAACTTTGGGTCTTACCATTCCAATAACTGCTCCTGGCCGGGTGGGCCGTTCGACCACTGCGGTGTTGTGGAAGGCGGCTGTTATGACAAATCGCTGGAAACAAGCACGACGAACTCGTTGATGAGCCTATGTGGCGGCAACGTCGCCGGGCGGCCGCTCCATCCGGTGATAAAGGCCGTGATCAAAGAGCATGCCGAGACAACTTTCCTACCAATAGCATCTGCACCAATGCAGGTTTCCCTTGCTGGTGACATCACGGCAATCAAAGGGGATTTTTACGCCTGGCCGGTATCTGTAAACGCCAGTTCCTACGAATTCAGCTATTCCACAAATGGTAATTTCGCAAACGAGATCGTCCAGCCGACTGCATCTAATGGCATCTCGCTATTAAAGCAGACTCTGGGTACGGAATATTTTGTCCGGGTCAGGGCGCTCAACGCTTTCGGCGCTTCGAACTGGTCAAATACAGTCAAAATCAGGATCGATCCCGGTCAGCCTGATGTGCCTGTGATCCTCGGCCCTGCCATAGGGACAATTTTTTCTTCACAACAAAATGTTGTACTGTCATTCTCTGAGGTTCCGGGTGCAACGGCTTACCGGATTCAGGTAACAACACTGTATGATTTCGAGTTCGCCAATTCGACGGACCAGATCATCACCCAAAACGAATTTATAGCTTCCACTTATCTGGGCGGGTACCAATGGCGCGTCAAGGCAATTCAAGGCGGAAAAACAGGAAGATGGTCGGAAACAGGATACTTTTCGGCTAATCCGGAACTGAACGCGGTCGGGCTATTCTTACCCATTCGGGAGGATATGCTCAATGTACCGAGAACGCTTCCGCTCACCTATTTGCACAATGAAACTTATCCCAATCTCACCATCACCATCGCCGACAACCCAGGTTTGACCAATCCTCTTTTCCAAAGGAACTATACGCCATATATGGAGGTTGTGGATGTTTTCAAGGGCCTGCCGACCAATACAAAGTTATATCTCCGCGTGCAGGGCCGGCCCGATGATTTGATCAATTATCCTGATCGCAATCAGATTGATTACACTATTGAATTTACCACCGGCAGTCTTAACACGCCACCGGCGCACACGTTTTTGAGCGAAAAGAACCAACTCGTTTTCGGTCGCATGAACCAGAAAATTACGCTCTCCAACGAACATATCTGGCTCGGGGTGGTTGATGCAGGATTTCTAAAAATTGACCCGAAAGCGCTCACCTACCAGACTTTCAACCGGAATAATACCGATGGATTGCTGGGTGTCGGCCTGGAAAACGCAATTCGTACGGATGATGACCAGAATGTTTATGTGCTCAACTCCGGAGCTTCGGGCGAGTTCCGTAAGGTTAAGCTTGTGAATGAAATACCTTCGCCTGGCGCATCTGTGACGCAGGTCTTTACGAATAGTATACAGGATTACAACCCGCAGAATGCAATTTTTTGGACACAAAAGGAGATATTCAGAGAAACACCTGGCGGCCCGGTTTTACTTCGTCAGGTGTCCGGCAGCCAGTCCATTAAAGACATCCGGTTCTACAACAATAAGGCATGGATCATTCAAGTCAACTCCATCCCCGGTTTACAGCAGTGAGATATTGGTAATGGACCTTAACAATCCCAACCAGGTTTACACCATTAATTCATCAACCAGTCCGGCTATCGGGAACTTCATCGAACAGATCGAAATCCGGAACGACGGAAAAATCTGGCTCCGTCAGACAGATTATTCCACTGGTCAGAACTCGATTGCCTACTATGACGGTTCAAGCTGGTCGGGTTTCCATTCAGGAAACGCTCCTTTCGGCAGCCGGGTTACCGGCCTCAGCATTTCGCCTTCCGGCAGCGCCTATATCCTGGCATCAGGCAATGATACACAGGTTTACAAATTTAATCGTGGTAGCTGGGAAAAGGCCGGGGCCGCACTACCTTTTAAAGACTTTGGTGGTGATCTCTGGATCGATAAAAACGAAAGCTTCTGGATAGCAAACCGATATGGACTATCTATTCTTGCTTCCGAGGCGGCACTTCCGGTAACGGTGCGGGATTTTATGGCCTCTGCGGAAAGTAATCTGGTGACGCTGAAATGGAAAGTGGCGGATCAGATCGAGATGTCAAAGTATGTTGTAGAGCACAGTACCGACGCGAAAACGTTCAGGGCCATCAGCGAAACACCTGCCATTGATACCACTTTTTATAGTCTTACCCATTATAACCCGGCCGCCGGATTAAATTATTATAGGTTAAAATCCATAGAAATCGATGCTGACTTCGCCTACTCTAAAATAATTGCTGTTGATCTCTCCAGTATGGAAGAAATGTTTTTTTATCCCAATCCGGCCAGCCACGAGTTGGAAATCAAGGTAGGATCCAACTTGATTAACCAGCCAGGCACAATGACAATTTTTACAGCAGACGGCAAAAGGATCTTGTCAAAGGAGATAGGTAAGTTAAAAAAGAGAGAGAACATTGATGTATCGAGTCTAAGTTCTGGCACTTATCTGATCCGGATTGAGAACAATTTAACAGTTGGAAGCGGGATGATCCAGGTGGTGCGATAAGGGACTATCATATGGCCGAAGCTGGGAGCTGCTCCCGCTGTCGCATAACCCTCCGTGCAACATAAAGCCGCTACAAGTAGCCTCCCAACGTAACCTTGCTGTATGGAGGGAGATATTACATCTTTTTGATATTTGTAAGCTGAATTTTTCCCCCGCCATAAGGGAGCTCAAGCTCTGGATTAGGGCCGGGACAATACTTTTTAAGATTGCCCGAGATCGTATAGTTCCAGGTATTCCGATCTTCACTTACTTCCCAGGTAGTATCTACATCACATGGGTACAGGCGTAGGAAGCCCGCCATCGTATCTGGAACCACGAACATGCCTTCACCGACGTACCTTGCTTGTACGTTTTCGAAGATACGGCGTGTTGAACCATCACACCCGCAGTCTTGCTCGTCTTTTGAGCATGATGATAAAAAACAAAGCAATAAGATGCCGTAGAATGGAGCGTTGAGGATGAGACGCATATAAAATGTTGCTTGGAGATTACAGTAAAGACCCCAGCAAAAGAAAATAGTTGGGATACATCACAAAAAGTGGTCTCTCCTTATACTTTCGGAAGAACTTCGCCTGAACACACCGCTATCGCTTGTTCTGTATTTTGTTGTTTTAACGTAAAATAAGTCATCCAGAACAGCCTATAAACGCAAAAAGCATCCTTTTGAGGGGATGCTTTTTGTTTGTTAAAATTGTGGCGGCTACCTACTTTACCAGGTTTGATCCAAGCCTGCGCGGCGCGGTATCATCGGCGGTTCTGGGCTAGGCGCCGCCGGCTAGGCGCCCCCGGCTAGGTGCCGCCGGCTAGGTTCCCCCGGCTAGCCGCCCCCGGCTTAGCCAGCCGCGCTTAGCCAGCCGCGCTTAACTTCTCTGTTCCGGGCCGGGGTGGCGTACCACTGGAAGAGGTGAAGCGAACGTCGCTCCGAACCAAGCCCTAAGGCACAAAAAAAGACCATCCTTTTGAGATGGTCTTCATGCAATGGTATTGTGGCGGCTACCTACTTTACCAGGTTTGATCCAAGTATC
>NZ_JAKCPW010000020.1 GCF_021440085.1 Dyadobacter sp. CY261 | reverse complement strand
GAATCCGGGGTCGAGGGTCACAGAAACAAGGCGCAGGGTACGACAAGCCGGCCGGTAAGTTTGCGGCCATTGGTGGTAGTTTATTACAAAATATCACGATTACCTTTGTAGGCGATTGGCAGTGAAACCGATGGGAACGGAACAGCAATCAGGAGGCAGGGGCACACACGTACAGAAACCTGCAGTTACAGCAGTTAACGTAACATTTTTATGTTGAAGAGTTATCAGAGGTTAATTTCAAAATTTTTCGGGTATGCGGCGACTTTGACCTATTAAACCGCCTTCATGCAAATAAGGTCGCTTTTTACAACATTGACGAGGTTTTAACCAATTTTCGTATCGGCGGTGCAACTTCTTTGCACACACTAACCGCCGCTGCCGAAGGCCTTGAAGTGAAAAGAAGTTTCGGGACAATCGGTGAGGAAGAATACAAGGCGGCGATTTGGCGTATCAAGTTACGGAAAATGCTGAGAAAGTATTTTAGACGGGGCTAAGTTTTGGCATTCAACCCGGCGTTTTAATAAGAATTAAAATTCAATGGACATAAGTCAGATGTTAAGCTATACGTATAAAGCCTCTAAAAGGGAAATAAAGAACTGGCGAGATGCTTTCCGCTCGAAACAAAAGTTGTCTGCAAATGTAAGTCTGGAAAGGATTGGCTTGATGAACCCTTCGATCGGAACCAGTAATATGGGCGACTACATTATTCAGGACGCGGTGGTATATGGAGCGGTAGAAATACCGGTGGATATCAAAATAGTCTTTCCCACAAGAGCTTACGCGATCAAACTGACAAAGTATGCAGCAATTTTTGCAGGCCTATACGGCGGGTTCCGCTATTTGATAGGTATGTTGCTGGGCGACTCTCAATGGTTGGTGGACGCTCCATATCTGACAAGACAATCGCCATTTGCATTCTTTTTATTTGCTGGCACTTTTCGTTTCCGGCAATTTTTACGCATTGAAATGGATTCGAAAAACGGAAGGCATTTAATATGAAAAACATCAAACTTGGTTTTTGGGGATTTCTTGTAATCCTGGGCTTCCTTTATCTGATCAGTGAGCCGTTAGGCAAAATGGCGGCAGGTATTTTTTTGCTGCTAGACCGGTCGCTTTATGTTTCCGTAGCGGCATCGCCTGTAACGATGTGGACAATTTTGGGCATGCTTGTTGGATTGATTTTCGGCACGTATGTGTCTGTCAAAAAATATAACCTTGAAAATCGCATTATGGTCCTGCCGATCGGGCTGATGGTCGTTATCATCAATCTAATCCTGTTGACGTCTTATCTCTTTGCCTGACTGGCAATTCTCGCAGGTTTTTAGTTACCTTTTTCATAGTGAGTGGAATATATGATTGTAACCTGTTGAATCAACCATTTGCCCTATTTCATAAAAATGAAAAAACTCTCCTTGTCAGTCTTCGTCCTATTCTGCTCTGCCCGCCTGTGGGCACAGCAGAATGTGCAGAAGCCCGACCTTATCTTCACGCGAAACAAAAGTGTTTTGGAAGCAAGAATTGATAGTGTTGGGGCTGAAAGCGTTTATTATCATTCGTTCAGCCGGGCCGAAAAGGTTCCTCTCAAACTGTTGCTCACTGAGATCGTCAGCGTCCGGTTTGCCGACGGCCGCGAGCAGAGGTTCGACAAGCAACCGGCTCACACCGTTGAGCGGATTAGTGCAGGCGTAAAAAAAGAGAAGAGCGCAAACTTGCAAGAAGAGCCCAAACGGGTAAAGTCGGTAGATAAAGGACATAGGCCCGCGATCACCATGACGATCGGTGCCGAAGGTATGCATATGCTCGGGAACGACAACTGGGTGAAGGACGACGAAAAGGCCGCATTTGGAAATGGCGTCGGGGCGACCGCCGCGTTGGACCTGCATTTGACCGGCCATTTTGCGTTGTCGGTCAGCGGAGGCTACAATCAGTGGCGTGTGTCGCGGAACTATGTCGAGGACGGCCAGACGAGGTTTAGTGCAAAGACTTCATTTATCGAAATCCCGCTTCATCTGGGATTAAAGCTTTATCCCTTCAAGGGCCTGTACCTAATGCCCGAAGGCGGATATCACATTTACACTTTCGAATACCAGGACGGCACCGAATTGAGCGAGAATATCACAGGCGGAAGCCTGGCCTATGGCGGCCGGGTCGGCTATGAGTTGCGAACGGGAGTATTTCTGATGGATATCAGTGCAAAATACAATTTGGTCAATATTGGTGACCTTGGGAATGGCTTTGCAGGAATGGGACCAGCCAGGTATGCGGGAGTAAGGTTGGGGGTCGGTTTTATCAAAAGAAAAAAATAATCCTCAAATCAGGTTACTTATGGAAACATTGACTAAAAGGCTGTGCCCGGGAGTGTTATCGGCGCTGATTATCCTGGGTATTACGAGTTGTACGAGGGAGTTGCAGGAGCCCATGGTAACCGAAGCGGCAGGTGAAGATCCCTACGATGCCAGGCTCATGGAGAAAATCGGGACCCTGCCATCCACTAACTATTCTCTCGAGGATATGATTTAGCCCAAAGGCGAAATAGTTTCCGAGTTTTTGAAAGAAAATGACCCTGAATTTTTGACGGATTATAACGGCGGCAGAGCTAATGCAGAAACAGGTCCTCAGTTGCGGAAGAACTTGTTCCTGGCGAAAGCTACCGCCGTTGCGCAGAGGCTTTGCAACAGGGAAACGGTTTATTCCAAAGGCTCCCAGCCCAACGAACCCGAGCAGCATGGACTGGGCTATTCGTACGGTCAACGCAATTATGTGGAACGTTTACTACCGCCCGTTAAGAGCTGCTGCCAGATGTACAAGATCCATAGTCTTGACTGTTCGGGCCTGATGTACAATATCCTCAAAGAGTCGGGCTACGATCCCTCGTTGTCGCTGACTGCCGACAAGATCCGGCATGTGGATTTTTGGGAAAAGTTGTTTGATCAGGATGTCGAGCTGTCAAAAGTGGCCATTCAAGATCTGGGCCCGGAAGAGAAACTTCAGGAAGGAGACATTCTTTATTGGTACGAAAAAAAGACAGCGAGCTGGCGTCCCATATCGGCATAGTTTTGAAGACTAAGGACGGAAAGCTGGGTATTTTTCAGTCAAACGGCGGCCCACCGTGCCAGGAATGTGAAAGTAAATTCGGACCCAACAGGGGTTGTCGGCAAATACCGTTGACCGGCGTGTCCTGGTTTGGCCAAAAATGGGGTGCATTGCGCCTTGTCACTGACATTACCGGGAAATGGCAAATGCAGTTGAAATGTGACTGGGCGGAGGATAACGACGTTGCTGTTGTGTTCGATATCGAATTTACAGGCCAACAGGGGAGTAATCAATTGATATCCATTACAGGGAAAGGCGAGGGAACAGACTATGACGACGACCAATTGTTCGTAGAATTCAAGGGTACCTACAACCCTGTACTTAACGTCCTGGAGGGTAGGTTTTACATCAATGGGGAAGACGGCGGAGAACCAAGAATGGACGACATCAAAGTGAGGCTCGACAAAGACGATACGGGCTTTGTGTCCGTGACGAGCATTGTCCGCGACGAAGGCACTTGCCCTGCCGAAGTACGGATGATCAATTTGGCAGGAGATCGTGGTGGACGCGAAAGTATGGCCAAAGTGAAGCTGACACCTCAAAATCTCTTCGCTACGAAAAAGTAGATTACTCCTATGAAATTTGCATTGTACCTGATTGGCTTTTGGATCGGGGTGTTTGGGGCTTGTTATGGACAGGAAAACATGATTTCGGTGGCAAAACCCGTCTTCGGTCTGCCTGGTGGGTCGAATGAGTTGAATTTCCAGTCGTTTTCTTCCAGAAGAAAGCCGGTGACAGACCTTTGGAAAACCAAAAATTTACGCTTTGCCATGCATCCCGACGCAGGTTACGTCGCTCCTAATCAGCCGCCCGGAAACGTAGTGGAAATTTTGGAGAAACGGACCGAAACCACCCGCTTTTATATTGATGCGGATACGCCAGGCAAGGTATTCTTGCAGGGCTCGTACGGCGCAATGCATTACAGGAGAGACGGTCAATGGCTGATCATCGACACGCGGCTCGAAAATAAGGGGGACGGGCGCATTGAAGCGTCACATCAGCCGGAACCCGTCGGGTTTGATATAAACAGCAGGAAATCCTACATCGTAACGGCGGCCGGGAAGTGTTTTTCAATGATTGGAAATTGTATGGCGTATCCGGGAAGAAAATCGTGGAGCTGGCCAGTGCAAATTGGCAAGATTACGCTGCCGGCGACAATGGGTTGAAGATCCGCAATATTTTCCCTGGGGTGGATGCGGAAATGCGCGTTCAAAAAGGTCGGATCAAAACCAATCTGATCGTTCGGGAATGGGGTTTTCTGGGTTATGACAGCTTTTTCTTTAGTGATCATTATGGCACCGGCGGCAAAGGTAGGCTGGTGTTCAACGAGAATCCGAAAGCAAGGGTCAGCGTTGGAGAGGTAGAATACCGTACAGGAGGCAAAATGCTGGCCCGGATCGGAAAAGCGGTGGCATATGTGGAGCCGGAGCCTGAGAATGTGGCCTATCTGTCTTATTCTATCCGGTCGGATGAACTGTGCATTCACATCTCGGCGAAAGAAATAAAGGGATTTTTGTTGAAAGGTGCGTTGGTGATCGATCCGCTGGTGACCGGCCCGGAAAGCGTTTATAAGCCTGGTTCGGTGATGAATTCGTTCAATAATGCCAACTGTTCGTATGATTTCAATGAAGCGTGCAGTTATAGCTGGACGATTCCCATTCCTGCCATGGTAACTGTAACGAACGGGTACTTTGAGTTTCTTCTCGAAACGTTTGCGCCTTGCACGCGAGATAAAATGCGGTTCGAATACGGTTTTGGGGATGACTTGTGTGGAAAGGATCTGGCCTGGTCCACCTCAGGGCTACCGGAGTCAGCGGGTACATCCGGTGGGAACCTTAGCGTATTTAATGGGTATAATAGTTGTTTCCAGCCCAGTTGTGAAATTACTTATGCCAAGACAACCCTGTCGATTATACGGGCCTGCATGGGACCGGCCGGTTGTGAATCCAGCTGTGTACAGGGAATCGGACCTTTTGTAACTACCATCGAAGGCCGTACTTTGGAAATGATCTCGGCGTCTGCGACCCCGGAGGTTGCAACCTGCAATGGTGATACGATCAAACTCATCGGGAAAGCCGATTACGGAGTAAAGCCCTATACTTATCTATGGACTCCGGGTAACCTGACTGGAAATGAGGTGTATGTGCATCCCGCAGCATCGACTATCTATAAAGTAACCGTCAGGGATGCGTGTAATCAGCAGGTAGCAAAGGAGGTGGGAGTAACAGTTCCTGCGTCAAAGCCTCCGATGAGCGCGACGATCTCCGGCCCGTCCGTGCAGGTTTGTGAGGGGGAGGAACTGGCATTTACTTCGGAAGTGTCGAATGCGCTGAATCCCGCCTTTCAATGGCGAGTCAACGGAACGGATATTCCAGCAGCAACCGGGGAGGGTTTTAACACGGCGGGCTTGGCAAATGGCGACAAAGTGTCGCTGCTTGTAACCAATCGCGACGAGTGTGCTAATCCCAGGCAGTTAGTTACCGAACCGATCGTGATTGAGGTGCATCCCGGTAAGGGCTACGATCAGCAGGTTCCCGTAACGGGTTGCGATTCGGTAGTTTACAATGGTCAGGTTTTCCTACGGGATACTACATTTTCGGAAATATTGAAAAACCGTTTCGGGTGCGACAGCGTCAATAAGATCATTCAGATTACCGTTCAGCATTTTAAAGTGCAGCTCACTGCTCTTTACGATGCGCCTTTATATGCAGGCGAGAGCATTGTTTTGAAAGCCGATGCTGCTCAGAGCTTTGTCGTCACAGCCTGGCAGCCGGTAAGCTTGTTTGCTGATCAGCAGCTTAAGGAACAGTCGTTTCGCGCTTCTGTGCGTGATAGTGTGTACTTTGTATATGCGCAAAACGAAATCGGATGCACAGATTCGGCAAGTGTGATATTGGGCGCCAAACCTAAACCTTCCGGTAATCTTTTACCGAATGTTTTTACACCTGATGGTGATGGTCTCAATGACCTATGGACCCCAGTGCGGGCATCCGAATTTCCTGCTGGCGAGCTATTTGTTTATAATCGCTGGGGCGTATGTATTTACCATTCGGCAGATTACCGGATTCCATGGGATGGCAAATACCGAGGTGTGGCGGTACCTGCCGGAGTGTATGCCTATCGACTGGTAATTAATCAGAAGTTTGAAATAAACGATTCGGTAACCATACTATATTAGCCTTTCATTTCTCCTCAATCACCTGCCTGACTACACCTGCCGCCATATCGCCTGGTCCTTGGGAAGACAACGACGTATACCCCAGTAAAGCCTGTTGTAGTGTAGTGTCAAGAAGGGTAAAGTGTCGGCTGCCCTTGCAGATATCTTCCATTCTCTGAAATTTGCTTGCGAGATTCAAAAGATCTTTGCTGTTAGCGCGAGCTTGTGTCTGAAACATTGAATTGGTAACTTACCAATATGTACCATTTACCTATATTATGGTAGCCCAGGCAGGTTATTCGGAAGCTAGTCTTGTTAAAAAGTTAGGTATTAAGGCTGGCTATAAAATCCGGCTGGTCGATCCGCCGGAGCATTATTTTGACTTGTTAGGGGTGTTTCCGGCCGATATCGAGTTTTTCGGGGAGAGTTCTGAACGCCTCGATTTCATTCATTATTTTACAAAACAAGCAGCTGACCTGGTAAGGGATTTGGCTTCATTGAAAGCGGAAATCGTGCCCAGCGGCATGATATGGATTTCCTGGCCCAAGAAAGCATCGAAAGTTCCCACCGACGTCACAGAAGATGTGATTCGGAATCTGGCATTATCAATAGGGCTGGTAGATGTGAAAGTATGCGCAGTAGACGCGGTATGGTCGGGTTTGAAGTTGGTGATCAGGGTTAAAGACAGGTAGGAGGTATGGTCAAGCGATTGATACAATGCATGTTTGCAGTGCTGGTCGCGAGCTGGGCGTGGAGCATCAAAAATAAATCCAGACAGCGGCGACCCTTGTCGGGCGCTAACTTGTTGTCGTGAATGGGATAAAGCCCGATTTCTATTTCACAAACAATAAGAACTTCACCATGATTACGCCTGACAAAGCCAACCCTCTGAGAGAGAGCAGGGAAGTATTTATTAAAATGGTAGTCTCCAACTGGGAGCTGCAAAACCAGCGCCTGAACGGCTTGCTGGCCAAATTGCCTGACGAACGTTTGTTGGTGTCCGTCGCCGAAGGGAAAAACCGGGCGATTTATTTGCTGGGCCATCTGGTTGCTATTAATGACGGGATGATCTCGCTGTTGGGTCTGGGTGAGCGCCTTTACCCTGAACTCGATGAGCTTTTTGTGAAAAATCCCGACGGTAAATTTGACCAGATACCGTCAGTAGCGGAATTAAAAGCCAAATGGACAAACCTGAACCAGGTTTTGACCGGCTACTTCGCCGAACTGGACGCAGAGGAATGGTTCAGGAAACACAATGCGATATCTGACGAGGATTTTGCGCGTGAACCCCACCGTAATAAGCTTAATATATTGATTAACAGGACCAATCATCAGGCTTACCACCTGGGGCAACTTATTTTTTTAAAAGCCTGACATAGGTTCGGGATAGTTGTAAAAGTCAGGGAATTTCCAATATTTTACATATTATTCACCACTCTCATTAATTCTTGTTCACTCACCATTATGGCTGTATACAATTTATCATTGAATGGTAAAAAGGTGAAAGTCGATGTAGAGCCCGATATGCCTTTGCTTTGGGTAATACGCGACTTTGCCGATTTGAAAGGGACCAAATTCGGATGTGGCATGGCGCTTTGCGGTGCTTGCACGATCCATCTGAACGGTCAGCCTGCACGCGCCTGTCAGACGCCTGTGTCCAGCGTCGGAAAAAACGATAAGATCACTACCATCGAGGGGATCGGAGAAGGCAAGATGAGCATCATCCAAAAAGCCTGGATCGAAGAGCAGGTGCCGCAATGCGGTTACTGCCAGTCGGGGCAAATTATGTCGGCCGCGGCATTGCTTAAAGCGAACCCGACGCCCACGGATGCCGACATCGACGCCGCTATGAGCGGGAACCTGTGCCGCTGCGGTACTTATGACCGGATTAGAAAGGCGATCCATCGCGCTTCGCAGGAAATCAAAGTTACCGAAAAAGGGATCGGCCAGCGTTAATGCCATTCATCAACCTTAGCCTCAAAAACATTGAAAAATATACAAACAACCCGCCGCGACTTCCTGAAAGCCGCCGGCTTTACATCGCTGGGACTGGCCGTAGGTATTTCGGGCTTTACCAAAGATGCTACCCTGAAAAAGATCGCCCCGGCGGTTTTGAAACTGGAAATCAATCCTTTTATCATTATCGATACGACGGGGAATATCACGTTGGTGAACCCGCGTCCGGACATGGGGCAGGGATCAACACAAGCGGTGCCGTCGCTGCTGGCCGAGGAATTGGAAGTGAGCTTGGAAAAAGTGCTGATCGTGCAGAGCGATGGAAAAGGGAAATACGGGAGCCAGACTTCCGGCGGCAGCAGCTCCGTACGTGAGCTTTGGATGCCAATCCGCAAAGCTGGTGCGGCCGCTCGCGAAATGCTGACCACCACCGCTGCCAAAAGATGGAACCTGCCCGTAGCTGAATGCATAGCCGAAGACGGTAAGATTTGGCACAAGGCCAGCGGGAAAAGTCTTTCGTACGGCGAGCTGGCCGATGATGCTTCAAAGCTCGAAATTCCCAAAGAGCCTAAACTAAAAGACCCGAAGGATTTCACAATCATAGGAAAATACAACAAGCGCCTGGACGTGCCCGAACGCGTGACGGGTAAGGCAGTTTATGGCCTGGATGTAGATATTCCGGGAATGGTGTATGCTGCTATTGTGCATTCGCCAATGATCCACGGCAAAGTGACGTCGATCGACGATGTTGAGACTAAAAAAGTAAAGGGTGTTCTGCAGGTCATCAAGACCGAGCGAACTATGCCCCACCGAACTTCCGAGGCCGTTGCTGTGGTAGCTACCAATTGGTGGGCGGCATTGAAAGGCAAAAAAGCATTGAATATAAAATGGGATAATGCTGATTATGCCAAGACGGTCAATACGGCCAATTATTTTGCCGCTACCTATGAAGCTGCGAAGAAGGAGGGGGTGAATTTCGAGGAAAAGGGTGATTTCTCTGCCAAATATGCTACCGCCAAAGACAAGCTGGAATCGCATTACGAGACGCCATTTCTGGCACATGCGCCAATTGAGCCCGAGAATGCGGTCGTGCATGTGAAAGATGATGGTTCTGTCGAAATCTGGGCTCCGGTCCAGGGGCCCGACTGGGCATTACGGGATGTTTGCGGGTATCTGAAAGTCAAGCCCGAGCAAGTGAAAATCAACGTAACCTTGCTTGGTGGCGCATTTGGGCGTAAAGCCTATCACGACTTTCTATTGGAAGCTTGTCACATTTCAAGGGAATTGAAAAAGCCGGTGAAGGTGATCTGGACGCGTGAAGATGACATCAGCCAGGGCCCTTACCGCCCGGGAATGCTCAGCCATATGCAGGGATTCGTGGAAGATGGCAAAATCACCGGTTTTCATCATCATGCAATCGGAGAGTCGATTGTCGGACAGGTATTCAAAGGGTTGAAAGACGATGAGGCAGACCCCTGGCTGAGTGAGGAAATTAGTACGGCAAACAGCAAATATCAATTTGGTGCGGCATCCAAGATCAGTTGGACGAATGTGAAAACGGACATTCCGGTAGTTTGGTGGCGCTCGGTTTATGCTTCGAACTTCGGTTGGGGCCAGGAATGTTTCATCGATGAACTGGCGCATTTGGCCAAAAAAGACCCATTGAAAGCAAGGCTGGAAATCCTTCCGGACGAACGTTTTAAAAAAGTGCTTGATACACTTGCCGAAAAAGCCAATTGGAATGAAAAACTTCCCGCCGGCACAGGCAAGGGGATCGCGGTTTTTAAATCGTTCGGCAGCATTTCGGCTTGCTGTATTACCGTCTCTAAAAAAGACAATGGCGTGAAGATTGATAAAGTGGTGTCGGTGATTGACTGTGGATACTACGTCAATCCGGACAATGTCAAGGCGCAAACCGAGGGCAACATTGTAATGGGCATCACCGCGGCTATCAAGGACGGCATTACATTCACCAATGGCATTTGTGACCAAAGCAACTATCACCAGTTCAATATCATGCGTCTGAACGAAGCTCCCCAAATGGAGGTGCACATCGTCGACAGCGGTGCGGTTCCCGGTGGTGTAGGTGAGCCGGGGCTTCCGCCTGTCGCGCCGGCATTAGGCAATGCGATCTTTGCGGCTGTCGGCAAGCGGTTGTATAAACTTCCTTTTGATATTAATAACATCGCCTGACGCATGGCTTATGACGAGCGCGTGGCTAACCGCGTCCGTGAGGCGCTGGCGAATCAAGCCCTGGTAGAGGAACGGATACTCTTCCAGGGGTTAGCGTTTATGATCGGGGATAAGTTGTGTATTTGTGTGCGAAGTCAGGTGCTAATGTGCCGTATCGGTCACGAGCAGTACGAGGCTGCCCTCGAAATAAATGGCGTTGAGGCAATGATCCATAATGGCCGGTCGATGAAGGGCTATGTTTTTGTCAGTCCGCAGGCTTATGCTACACGCGAAGCATTTGACGGCTGGATACAAAAGTGTTTACATTTCAACAAGTTTGCCAAGTCGTCCAAGAAGAAGAAGAAGTAATGGAGCTGCTGTTGGTTGATCAAAAATACCAGTTGGAAAAGTTTCCGGGCAAGGGCGGCTGGACTTATGTGATTATTTCTGAAATCCCGCCCGAGCTCAAGAGGAAGTTCGGGATGGTGAAAGTCAAGGGGACGATAGATAATTATCAACTGCTGAGCTATAATCTAATGCCTATGGGGACCGGCCAGCTGTTTCTGCCGGTAAAAGCCGAAATCAGAAAGAAAATTGGGAAAAAAGAAGGTGATTGGGTGCACGTAATGCTTTACGCCGACGATAGCGCTTTGGGCATCCCGGAAGAGCTACTCGATTGCCTCAAAGACGAGCCAAAGGCTTACGAGAACTTTAAAAAACTTGGCGAAGGCGCTCAAAAAGAATACCGCGACTGGGTCTATGGTGCCAAAAAAGACGAAACCAAAATAGCCCGCATCACTAAAATGATCGATATGCTTACCCACGGGAAGCGACTGACAGGGGATCAGCCGATTTGACCGTGTAAATGTAAAAGCCCGATCGTCAAGGTCGGGCTTTTACATTGATAAAATCTAAAAAACTACTCAGCACCGTCAGTCTTGGCCCTTTGCACAGCATAACCACCAATTTTATGTCCCGAAGCCAATCCGACTTCGCAGTCGAAGCGGTAGTGGATCATACCGTAAATGCGTGAAACGGATGCTTCGGAAGCCATATCGTCAACTTCTTTCTTTTTGTCGGGGAAGATGTGCGCCAGTATTTCGGCCGCAGCCCCAGAGAAAGTGGAGTGGCCGGATGTGTAGGACGGAAAGTTCGGTAGTCCCACAGATGTCTTGACCTTGCTGCTCATCTGGTTTGGACGAGGATAGTAAAAATAATACTTCACATCCCAGCAGCAAATTCCGGCGTCCTGCAGGGTGGTACCCAGAAGCGCAAGCGTGCGAGCGGTGCGGACTTCGCTGTAATTGTTTTCATGGCAGAGCGAAGCGCCCTTCCTGTGCCAGTGTCCGGGAGGCGTATAACTGCCCACGCCGTCTGACCAGAAGCTTGCAATGCGCGCCTGTTCGCGGGTCTGGTTTTTGGCAATGTTAAGCAGCTCATTCATATCTTTCTGGAATGCAGGGCTGCCGATGGCCGGTGGCGCTTCAGGGCGAAGCGCTACTACCGTTGCCGAATCGAAATTCCAGGTTTTTACAAATCCATAAGTAGGAAGCATAGGCGGTCGTGGCGGGAATTCCTGGCTTACCCAAGGTTCATCGATGCCAATCTTTCGCGCATTGGCGATCATCGCGGCGGTTTGAGCCTGGTTGTTGGCTGCCCCCATCTTGTCGGTACGTGCGCGGGCCATTATTTTGGCTCCAACTGCTTTTCCAAGATCCGAACCGGCTAAAATATCGCTCTCGACATTCATCCCCGCCCACGTTCTGCTGCTTTTATGCTCAGCAAGTTTGGCATCCAGATAGGCCACTTCACCGGGGAACATCGCTTTCAGGATAACCACAGAGGCCTCTGCTACCACGGCATCTTCCGACGGATAGGAAGGCAGCTCGCTTACGGGCAGCAAAGTTTTAATCGAAGTGTCGTTTTTCGAAGGGGCTTTTCGGTTGTATTTGAACTTATAATTCCATGCGGTCACCAGCGCGTCGTACTGTGCCACGCTCAGGTATGCCAGCGCGCGCGCTGTGTAAGGCGGGTTGGCAAATGGGAATTTTGGGTCTTTCAACGGGTTGGCAGCATCGGGCACAGGGTATTTACCCTCCGCGTTGGAGGCGGGAGGAGTGTTGTAGCGTGCTGCAAGTTCGCGCCCGATCTCATTCCAACGGTACACAGCTCCCGCTCCCCAGTAGTTCACCTGTTCGCGTTGCTGAGGTGTAGTGGCATCTGCCGCCTCTTTCAGCTTTTTGAGCTCGGCTTTATATTCATCCGAAGAAATGGCCTTTGGTTCTGCAACGGCAATTTCGCTCGATGATGCGAGCACATAAGGTTTCCAGGTGCCGGCTCTTTCATCCAGGCTGGATGGTGTGTTAATGCCTGCGGTAGGCTCGTCGACGGTCTTTGAACACGACCAAAGCATGATCACCGATAGCATCGGAATTATCAGGCGAGTGATGGCGTGTCGGATAAATATATGGTTGGATTTCATTGTATTCCTATTTGAAAATTAGTTTTTAGCTTCTTTGGCATAGCGGAACTGGTAAAGAACACCAATTGAGTATGTGGTGCTCTGGCCTACATTGCGCCCCTCGATCACATGCGAGGCGCGCGCGTTGACACCGATGTTTTTGGGCTGGAATTTGGCATACACACCCACTACCGTCGATTTCATATTGTTAGTCGGGAACGGCATATCGTTGCGACGGATATTATCACCGCCATCACAAGCGCCGTATTCGACGAATCCTTCGGCCTGAATCGCTTTTTTGAGATAACCCAACCTTGCCGACGCGTCGTAGGCATTAGGTGGGGAAACTTTGTTGGTGTTGTACAACTTGTCGTCAGCCTGGTAGGAGTCGCGGTCGATGGTGATTTTGCTGCGGAAAATGTAGCTGCCCGAAGCGGTCAGATAAATGCCGCTTTTATGGCGGTAGCTGGCCAAAAGGCGTGCAGTTGCGGTTTTACATTGCATTCCAATAGACATAGGCATAAAATCCGGAATGTAATTAGTCAGCGGGATTGATCCGCCTCCAATCGCATGCAGCGAGAAGCCCGATTTGTTGAAAAAGCGGTATTTGAGCCAAAGAGAAGCGTCCTGAACACCCTTATGCCATTTCAGGTTTCCAGCACTTGCCTGCGTCCAGATGTAAGGCACGGCGATAATGGCATTGAGGTTTTTGGTGATACCCACAGCCAGCATGGGCATTACGCTTTGTGTGGTGTGGGTACCGATGTTCAGGTTTTCTCGTTTTAAAGAATTTTCCCAATACTGGTCCCAGGAGCTGTGCGTGTAACTGACAGCGAGACATGCTGTTTTCTTGCCCATATAAATAGCATCATTGGGCATTTGGGCGTAAACAGCGGGAATCGAGCCGGCCATTGTCAGCAGCGAGACGAGCACGCGCAGCCCTTTTTTATGTAAAGAATATATCATAGGATTACATGTTAGTGAGTTGTGCACCTGCCAATGCAGACGCTAAATCGTATTGCATAGCGCTGTTTGATCAGGCTATATTCCCGGTCATTAATCATTATGGTTCGGGGCAATTCTTAGCAGCGTTCTGGCGGTGGAGAGGCCAGCAAGCTCTTGAATGAATGATAATGTGTTGCGGCGAAATGAATGTATGAAGTAATAAATCGTCCCTGGGCACTGTCTTCATACGGGAAGGAAAATTTCTGGTTACCAGCAATGTAGACCTTTAATAGGCTGCCAAGGAGCTCGACCGCCTTTTCATAAGGATTTTCAGGCGCATCGGTTTGCGGGTCGTTGAGAAGCTGCATCGCATTGGCAAGCTCGAAAAAATGATCACGCGCCGCCTCATTGGACTGAAGCGTCACATACAGCGTATCGTTCTCGTGCAACACACCGGTTGGATTGTAGAATTGGCCATCGTGCCTCACCAGTCCCTTTATATCCTCTGTTATTTCAAGGTTTCCCGAATAGGGGAGAGACGGCAGGTACATTTTCAGCACGCGCGACTCAGAAGGGACGCTGGCGGATGCGATTTGGTAGTCTTTTTCAAATAAAAGAACGGCGAAGCTAAGCCCAAACACATTGTAGAGCAGCAGTAAGAATAACCCTATCGACACGATTCTTCTCAATTCTGAAAGAGGATTTATAACCAAATGTAATCATTTTAGGTACATATAAGCAAGGACCTGTAAGATCAATAACCGGCTGGGTTTCTGCAAAATATCGTAACCGAAGGTTAATTAATGTAGGATGAATGTGCTATTTATTTGGATTTCAGGTAGGTGAGTGAAATGTGTTAATCTAATGAGCCGTGAAATTTGCTAACTTGATCGGCACAACATTTGATCTGTACACCATGCGCGCCTATCATGCTTTGTTTCAGCTAAAAAAGAGGCTACTGATAGTCCTCTTGCCGCTATGCTGCGGATTTTTGCAGGATACATCGTTTAACCAAAAGGATTTTGAAAAACTTAAACCCATTGTCGGAACCTGGCTAAATAAACGTGAACGCGGCGACATATATGAAACCTGGATGCGTAAAAGTGAGAAGGAGTTCGCCGGAATGAGCTACACACTGACCAATGCGGACACGACACCCCTTGAAAAGGTGCGGCTTTACATCCAGGGCACCGAGATCGTTTACGCGCCGGTTGCCGCAGGACAGAACGGGGATAAGGAAGTGCTTTTCAAACTGAAATCCATCAAGGGTAACCGCTTTGTGTTTGAAAATCTGCATCACGATTTTCCCAAGCGCATTGTTTATGATTTCAAATCAGGCGATTTGCTTTTTGCCTACATCGAAGGCGAAGTGAATACAAAATCTCGCAGGGTCGATTATCCCTACAAACGAATACATTAACCAATCACCAACACCATGAAAAGATCACAAATCGTACCCATGCCACAGTTTTTTGACAGATATATTAACCTGATCGAGGACATCGACCTTTTTGAGGGCTTTGAAAACTACGCGCCTGATCATGTATTTGCCGAAACACAGGCACTGGCGGCATTGGGCGATCGGGTTTATGCGGAAGGTAAATGGAGTATCAAAGACATTTTACAGCATGTGATCGACAATGAGCGGATCATGGCATACCGGGCGCTTCGTTTTTCAAGAAATGATAAAACACAGTTGCCAGGCTATGACGAGGCGATCCTGGCCGCGAATACCATTGCCAGCCATAGAACCGTCAACGATTTGATGGACGAATTCCGGGAAGTCCGGCGCAGCACAATAACCTTGTTTCGGAATATGGATCAGACGATGCTAACGAACCCAGGTAATGCAAACAATACTGAAATATCGGCGCTCGCCTTAGCCTTTGTGATCCTTGGGCACCCAGTGCACCACATGAATGTAGTCCGTGAGCGTTATTTTCCACTGCTTTAAACGCCGGCAACTTGGCTGAGCGCCTCTTCTACTTTGGTCACCGGTAACTGGCAGGTTTTATCATAACAAACGTAAATCGCGGTTTTGGCATTGATTTCCGTCCTGTTGGCTAGAAGCGGCAGGGTGGAGTAAGTGCTTGTGCCCATAACAATTTTGTTGGGTACAAAGAAGCGGTCGAAATCCTTGCGAATAGCATCCGCATCAGCACCGACTATCGCAATTTCGGCCGTAGGCACCGCGCGCTGGCAATAGAGGGCGGCCCAGTTGGTTACCCACTGCACGTCGGCCAGCAGCAGCTTCGTCATTTTGGAAAGCATGTTGTCGGCAACTTCGATATAGTCGCTACGGTCCAGCATTTTGCCCAGAACATACAGATTATGGGCCATCATCGAGTTGGAGGCGGGAATAACGTTATCGAAAAGCTCTTTTTTACGCGCAATTAATACTTCGCCATATGCATCGGTAAAATAGAAGAAGCCTTCTGATCGGTCGAAAAAGTTGCTAAGCGTATAGTCTGCCAGTTGCTGCGCTTTGAGCAGCCAGTTTTCGTCAAAAGTAACCTGATAGAGGCCCAGGTAGCCTTCAATGACAGCCGCATAGTCTTCCAGAAAGCCGGTTACGGTGGCTATTCCGTTTTTATAACTGTGTTTGAGGGTGCCTCCGTCTGTCATTTTTTCCGACATGAAGTGGCCAGTAGCAATGGCCAGGTTGCGGATTTCTTCACGGCCTAATGCGCGGTAGCAATCGGCAAGGCCTTTGATAAGCAATCCGTTCCAGGAGGCCAGAATTTTATCGTCAAGTCCGGGTCTGATTTTTCCCCGCCTTTTCTCTGCCAATTTGGTTAATGCATTGGCATACAATTGCGGAAAGTCATTTGACTGGATTCCTGCGGTCCTGGCCGCATGTTCGGCAGGCTCTGTCAGGTGCAAATGGTTAAAACCGTGTTCCCAGTTACCGTGTCTGGATATTTTATAAAGTTTTGAAAACCAATCAAAATCCTCTCCGAGCGTTTCTTTAAGCTCAACCTCGGTCCAGATATAAAATTTACCTTCGATGCCCTCGCTGTCCGCGTCCAACGCAGAAAAGAAACCTCCATCGGAGCTGCGCATTTCATCGGAAAGCCATTGAATGCTCCGCTCGATGCGGTTTGCATAAAGCGGGCTCTTGGTGAGTGAATAGGCTTCGGCATAAACGCTCAATAGTTGCGCGTTGTCATAAAGCATTTTCTCAAAATGGGGAATAAACCAGTCCTCGTCGACAGAATAGCGTGCCCAGCCACCCCCGACGTGATCGTAAATGCCTCCCAGTGCAATCCGGTTCAATGAAAGTTCTACCTGCGCCAATGCCTCCGGGTTTTGGCTGAGATCAAAATAGCGCAGCAGAAACTTGTAAATGGAAGGCATCATGAATTTAGGTGCGCGGTCCATCCCGCCTTTTTGAGTGTCGAAATGCCTTTGCAATTGCTCGAACATCAAGTCGAGGTCGTCGGTATTAAACGGCCCAGTAGCATGTTCGAGCCCGTATTTCTGGCTTTCGGAGGCGATCATGTTTTCTACAAAACCTTCTGCAGAGCTCGCCAGCTCGTCATAATGATCTGTAAATGCCTTGTTGATGCTTTTGAGAAGCTGGACCCAGTTTTGTGGCGGCAGGTAAGTTACCCCATAAAAAGGCTTCGTATCGGGCAGCAGAAACACGTTTAACGGCCATCCTCCACGTACACCCATAGCCTGTACGGCATCCATATACACCGCGTCCACATCGGGCCGCTCTTCCCGGTCGACCTTAATGCAAACGAAATACTGGTTCATGAGCTGCGCGATGGGCTCTTTTTCAAAGCATTCGCGTTCCATCACATGGCACCAATGGCAGGCCGAATAGCCAATACTGACCAGAATAGGCTTGTTTTCGCTTTTAGCTTTGGATAATGCTTCCTCGCCCCAGGGATACCAATCGACAGGATTGTGGGCGTGTTGAAGTAGATATGGGCTGGTTTGCTGGCTAAGACGGTTCATAATAGTGAGGTGGCTATTGCAGGATCACCACCTTTTTGATGACAGTTCGGTTACTGGTCGTAAACCGGGCAAAATATATGCCAGATGAAAGTTTGGGTAATGTAATGGTTGTCGTCGTTTCGCCGGCGAAGGCTTTCAGCTTTTGTTGGCGAAAGGTTTGGCCCTTGGTATTGGTCAGAGCAAAATCGACATCTGTCACACCGCTCACACCGGCCAGAGATACCCTGAGCTCCGAGGCGGCGGGATTTGGATACACGTTTACAAAATCAAGGGAAGGCTCGATGCCATTTACATTGTCGCTTAGATCGAATTTACAGAGGAAAACTTCCTTGCCTTTCATGGTAATGTTCCGCGCCCAGTTCTGGTAAGACACCGTGATTGATGTGGTCGCATTATCTGCCGCATAAGGATTTTGCGCCGCTATCAGGATACTCCCGTCTTTTACAATCCCGCGCCAAACCGGGTTTTGTTGTTCCATATTATCCCGTGCCGACATAGGTATGACGAGTTCATAGTCGCCTTCAAGCATTTCCTTAAATTGCGACAACCGGTAAAGCCCGTAAATAAAATGCTCGTAAGGCCCGTAGTTTTCTTGCCGGTCGCTTGGGAGAAACGGGTTTTCCCAAATCCACAATCCTTTCGCGCCAGAAAAGAAGGGGAATATCGCGGTCGCCTCGGCCATGAAATCGGTGATCATCGGCGTGTTTGCATCGTAGCTGTCGTGCACGCGTAACCAGAGGAAGGGAATGATGGGCTTGTCGCTCCAGGCCGCATTAGATTCGATGGAGAACAACAAATAGGAGAGGTAATCTTTACCAATCGGATGGTCGTAGCCGTAATAGTAATAGGGTGAAGGGGAAAGAAAATCCATTGCATTGTAAAAGCTGCCACCGATCTTGCCTGCATTGTCCTGTGTAAGGTAATGCGTGCGGGCAAGATTGGTCGTCCAGTCCTGCCAGCTATTGGTGGTGATATTCAGCCAGGTGTTGCGGACAGGGACGTCGCTGTAACTTGTAACCGATGCTTTCACACCTTTTGCCCAAAGCCGGTTGATCGCTTCGGTGTACCACCAGCGTATATCACGCTTGTATGTTGCAAGGAAGTCGGCATCCGAAAGGTTCCGGTAGCTTTGCGGGATCTGGCCGTTGGTTTTCAAGGCAAGAATGTCACGGTCTTCGCGCTGCATGCGCTCGATGTCCAGACACACGACATCTACATCCGTAACAGATGCCGCAAATGCATCCCAGTAGCTGCGGTAAGCCGCAGTATCGTTTCCCCACGGGCTGCGAAGGGCGTTGTCGGCCCAGGGCTGGTTACCACTTGAAGTGGCTACACCGTACCAGAGGATTGCGCGCTTGCTGGCGGGTAATGAGCCTGGTTCCGGGCCGCTAAATGCTGCAAGGTGGCTGAAACCGTGTTTTAAAGGCTGGGACTGAGTATCCCCAAACCTTGGGCCACTGTAAATGATTTTAAATGGCAGCGAGAATTCGGGAAACTTGGCCCACTCGATGTTGTTGTTGGTGGCGACCGGGTTTAGTACATAACCGGGCTGACAATTCTGGCTATAAGTATTGAATGAGCCAAGCCATAAACTTGCTAAAATGCTGAAAAATGCCTTTAAGTAGATGTTTGTATAGTATGCCATAAGATTTGACCAGACAAATTCGTTACTTTTGCAATGTCGCCAATTTCACTTTTCCAGGGCGCGCAGCCCGGGACGCTCCGTTCCGAAAGTACCGGCGCCGACCTTCCAGCACAGTTGAAATTGCCTTGAAACGTAAAATACAATCAACATGAAACGATTACTCCTATTTGTTCCAGTCCTGTTTTTATCGCTTTTGATACTGAGCTGTAAGGACAAAGATAATGAGGAAACGCCGCAGCCGACAGGAAAGAGTAAAATACTGGTCAATTATCCATGGCGGATGTCTTCGGTGACAGATTTGTCGGGAAAAGACATTCCCGAAAACCAGTTGGATACCGAGACAAAGGGTATCAAGCAGATGGATATCCAGTTCCAGCAAAATGCAACCGTTCGGGCTTTCGATCAAAAATCCAGCCAGGTGATCAATGGAGGAACGTGGAGCCTGACCAACGAAGAGAAGGTGCTGGATATTAAGATCATAGGTTTCTCAGGCGAATTCGGTCTGGAAGAGCTGACCAACAGCAAAATGACACTCAAACGCAAAATGACCGTGAATGGAGTAGAGCAGGATGCCTTAATGGTATTCCAGCCTGTAATCAAGTAACTGGTGGTGCGATATACAATTTGTTTGGAAAAGCGACGGATAAAATCTGTCGCTTTTCTTATTTTGTGCAAATTTCTTTGAATGAAAAAGAATATCCCCTCTATAATCAATGCCTGGTGCATGTACGACTGGGCCAATTCGGTGCATGCATTGGTAATCGTTTCCAGTATTTTCCCGGTGTATTTTAGTGCCACGGCTTTAAGCGCCTCAGGCACTGCGGATGTCAATTTTTTTGGGATGCACATCAAGAGCTCGGTGCTATTTTCTTACACCGTTTCAATTTCTTTTTTGATTACCGCACTGCTGGTGCCGATTTGCACGGCAATTGCCGATTTTACGGGTAAGAAAAAGCGGTTTATGCAGTTTTTCTGCTACACGGGAGCGGTGAGCTGTATGTTGCTGTACTTTTTTACCAAAGAGACATTAATCTCCGGCATATTCCTTTTTGGTCTCAGCCTGGTCGGTTGGAGCGGCAGTATTGTCTTCTACGACTCTTACCTACCCGAAATTGCGACTGAAGACCGTTTTGACCAATACAGTGCCCGGGGTTTCTCGCTGGGTTATTTGGGCAGCGTTTTGCTGTTACTTTTTAACCTCAGTATGATCCTTGCGCCGCAGTTTTATGGCATTACACAAAAGTCGCTGCCCGCGCGGATATCGTTTTTTACTGTTGGATTATGGTGGATATTGTTTGCTCAAATCCCATTCTACTACCTGCCGTCGGGGAATGCCGGCAAAGAAAAAAGCGGGAACTGGATCTTCCACGGTTTTAAAGAGCTGAGAAAAGTGTACGGACGCCTGCGCGAGCAGCCTTATCTGGCAAAATTTCTAAGCGCATTCTTTATTTATACCATGGGTTTGCGGACAGTCATGTATGTAGCCACCATCTTTGGGGCGACGGAATTGAAGCTGCCTTCCCAGAGTCTGATTATAACGGTATTACTGATCCAGTTGGTTGGGATAGCCGGATCTTACACATTTGCCTGGTTATCGGGAAAAATCGGTAACATTTATGCTTTGATGATCGGCGTAGCGATCTGGATCGGCATTTGTACCGGCGCATATTATACCACCGAAGCCATGGAATTTTATGCGATCGCCTGTACTGTAGGTATGGTCATGGGAGGTATCCAGTCGCTGTCGCGCTCTACCTATTCCAAACTGATCCCTGAGAATATAACAGATACCGCATCTTATTTTAGCTTTTACGATGTGACTGAAAAGCTTGCGATTGTGATTGGAACATTCATTTACGGGACTGTGGAGTACATGACCGGCAGCATGCGCAATAGCATTCTGGCTTTGCTGATAATATTTGTGATCGGACTGATACTGCTATACCGCATTCCGTCACGGAAAGTCTACCACTTCGAATTGGATCCTAACGAAAATTGATTTAATATCGCGGCACAAGAAAGGATGTTAGCTCAGCTGGTTCAGAGCGCCGCCTTGACAGGGCGGAGGTCAGCGGTTCGAACCCGCTACGTCCTACTGATTAAAGCGCCTGTTTATCATTGGATATGCAGGCGCTTTCGCTTTACGCGTCAAGTCCGTCAGATTGTCTTCATGCTCCTCCCCTTAAAGCTGATACTTTATAGCTGGTCGTATAATAGTTTTAATAACCGAAGTTTTATTGTTATTTTAAAAAGATCGATGTCTGAATAGACCCATCTGTCAGCATTGCTTTTATTTGATTCTGAAATACTCTTCGTTTATGTTAGAATTAACGGAGCGCCAATGGGCGCTATTCGATTTTGTGAAGGAAATGCATGGTGAGCAGAAACGTAAATACACTGGTGCACCCTATTACACCCATTTGCTTAGTGTGGCCGACCGTGTAGATCAATTTCGGTCCAGCGGATACGAAACTGAGATTGCCCTTTGCCATGATCTGATCGAAGACACAGAATGCTCACTGGCTGATCTTTCATCCAAATTAATGAGCCTTGGTTACCATATCGATGAAGACGAAGTGATTCTGGCCGGAGTTGACGATCTGACCGACAAGTATACCCACCAAAAATATCCTTCCTTAAACCGGGCGCAGCGGAAAAAACTGGAAGGCGCGCGCATCATCGGGTCCAGGCCAATCGCACAAACTGTCAAATACGCCGATATCATTGATAATATGTTATCGTTGGCTGAACACGATCCGGGCTTTGCCCGTGTGTATGCGCGTGAGGTAGATGGCTATCTGTGGAAAATCAACCAGGGGAATCAGGAATTATACGTGACGGTTTGCGATCTGTTGAAGGATGTAAAAGCGAAACTAGGGCTTGAAATGGAGTAAGTTGATGTTAGCTTCGGGGAGCGTAGTACTGTCGGATCACTCACTGGTCAACGAGAAGTTTCATAAAAAATGCCCCCAAGAAGTGTTTAACTTTTGGGGGCAATGTTCAATGGCATGCTTTGCTGTAAGAATTGCTCTTAAAGCGTACGTTTCACTTCGCGTAGCTCGAAACTTTCGATAATGTCGCCGATTTCGATGTCGTTGTAGTTTTTGATGCTCAAACCACATTCGTAACCGTTTCTTACTTCCTGAACGTCGTCTTTGTAGCGTTTCAAGGAGTCGATCTCACCGGTGTAAAGAACGATACCATCACGTACTACGCGAATTTTGTTGTTACGTTTCACATAACCATCCGTTACGTAGCAACCTGCGATCGTACCTATGCGGCTGATTTTGAATACTTCGCGAATCTCAATATTTCCGGTAATGATTTCCTCGATGGTTGGAGCCAACATACCAGTCATCGCATCCTTGATCTCTTCGATAGCCTGGTAGATTACCGAATAGTGGCGAATTTCGATCTGATCCTGCTCGGCCATTTTCTTCGCATTCGAAGAAGGACGAACCTGGAATCCGACGATAATCGCATCAGAAGCGATTGCAAGGTTGACATCCGATTCGGAAATCTGACCTACCGCCTTATGAATGATATTCACTTGAACTTCCGAAGTCGAAAGTTGCAGCAATGAATCGGAAAGTGCTTCTACCGAACCATCCACGTCACCTTTAACGATCAGGTTCAACTCGCGGAAGGTACCAATTGCCTTACGACGACCAATTTCTTCCAGTGTAATGTGCTTGCGAGTCCTGATCGACTGCTCGCGCTGGATTTGCTCGCGTTTGGTGGCGATGTCACGCGCGTCACGTTCGTTTTCGAATACGTTGAAGCGGTCACCTGCCTGCGGCGCGCCATTCAATCCTAAAAGTTGCACCGGCATGGACGGACCCGCTGTTTTGAGCTTTCTCCCCAAATAATCGGTCATCGCTTTTACTTTACCAAAGTGCGCACCAGCCAATACCACATCACCCACTTTCAATGTACCGGTCTGAACCAAAATGGTTGTTACATATCCGCGTCCTTTATCAAGCGACGCTTCTACGACAGTACCTAATGCACGGCGGTTGGGATTGGCTTTCAGGTCGAGCAATTCGGCTTCGAGCAATACTTTTTCAAGCAACTCGTCTATACCCAGGCCTGATTTGGAAGAAATTTCCTGGGTTTGATATTTACCACCCCATTCTTCTACCAGCAAGTTCATATTAGCAAGCTCTTCACGAATCTTCTCTGTGTTCGCACCTGCCTTATCTACTTTACTAAATGCAAATACAATCGGTACGCCGGCAACTTGTGCGTGGTTGATTGCCTCGCGTGTCTGCGGCATGACGCTGTCGTCTGCGGCGATCACGATGATAACAACGTCGGTTACTTTCGCTCCACGGGCACGCATCGCAGTAAATGCTTCGTGACCCGGTGTATCGAGGAATGTTACCTGTTTACCGGTTTTGGTTTTTACGCTATATGCACCGATGTGCTGGGTAATACCTCCGGCCTCACCACTTGCTACGTTTTCCTGACGGATGTAGTCAAGAAGTGATGTTTTACCGTGGTCAACGTGACCCATGATGGTGACGATCGGCGCTCTTTCTTTCAGGCTTTCTTCATCATCCACTTCTTCCTGAACGTCATTCTGCACTTCTTCTTCGGCCGAAATGAAGGCCACTTCGAAACCGAACTCATCGGCAATGAAGGTAATGGCTTCCGCGTCGAGGCGCTGGTTGATGGATACGAACATTCCCATGCTCATACAAACCGAGATTACCTCCTGAACCGTCACGTCCATCAGGGATGCGAGGTCGTTTGCCGAGACGAATTCGGTTACGCGCAATACTTTTGTTTCCTCATCTCCGAAGCCGTTTGGATCGTTCTGATCTCCACGGTCGCGGCGACGGGCGCCTTTTCCTCTGGCCGTACCTTTGGTGTTACCACCGCCCATACGTGCCATTGTCGCCTTGATATTGCTTGCCACTTCCTTGTCGGAAACTTCTTCGCGTCTGCCGCCTCTGCGGTTATTAGTATTATTGGTATTTCCGCTGCGGTTGCCGGCACCTTGTGCTGGTCTGGACTGTCCACCTTGCTGATTACCACTCTGAGGTGTACCTGGCGTATTAGGACGGCTGCGATTTGCGTCGGTGGTAGTTCCCGTGCCTGCTGCCGTGTTAGTGTTAGCGCTTGCGTTTGCGTTTGCGTTTGGAGTCGCATTTGCATCAGCAGGGCGGTTTTCTCCCGGAGTTGCTGAGCCGTCACGGATTCTTTTTCTTTTTCTGCGGCGTTTTTTGTCAGCAGATGTATCGCTGGATGCAACCGGATCTTTCTTTTTAGCTTTATCCGAAGGCAGCTCAATTTTTCCAACTACTCGTAGTCCTCTGAGCTGCTCACCACGTGCTTCGATCAGCTGTGATTCACCGGAAGGCGCGTCGCTTGTGCTGGTCGTTTCCGCGGGTGCCGGTGTTTCCGCAACCGGCGCTGTTTCTTTCACTTCAACCTGTGGTACAGGCTTGGTTTCAACAGGTTCTGGCTGGCGCGGCTCTTCTTTTACCGGAGCTTCCGCGATAGGTGAGGCAGGTGCCGGAGTGGGAACCACTTCTTTCACAGGCACCTCCGCCGGAGTTTCCTTCACAGGTTCAGGTAGGCTTGCTACCGGTTTGATTTCTTCTTTTTCAACAGGTGCAGGCTCAACTTTCGGGGCTTCGGTAATTATTTCCTTGGGAGCTTCCACTTTCGGTTGCTCAGCAGGTTGCTGAACTACCGGCCGTTTTGCGTCCAGATCGATTTTCCCTACCACTTTGATGCCCGGCAATTTATTTTCAAAAGCAGGTTGTGGCTCAGAGGCGGAAGGTTTTTCTTCTACGACTGGCTTTTCTTCGGCTTTCGCTGTATTACGGAAATAAAGAATTCCTTCAACGTCGCTTTTCACTTTGTCCTCCTTGGGTTCAATCGGCGCTTCCACTGGAGCAGGAGTTGGCTTGTAAGTTAAAGAAGTTTTTAACTCATTCGATTTGAAGTCCTTGGCAAGAAACTCAATTTGATCGGCATTAATTTTGGTGTTGGGATTACTTTCCACCTTATACCCCTTGGCAGACAGATGATCCACGATCGTAGTAATACCCACGTTGAGGATCCGTGCCACTTGGCTAAGGCGCATCATTTTATCTTCTGCCATATTAGCAATTTAGTAGAATAAGGTTTTGCATTGGTTGTGGAGCCGCTTGGCAGCTCCACGGATTAATATTATTCAAATTCTTTTCGAAGGATATCGAGAACTTCTTCAACTGTTGCTTCTTCCAGATCGGTCCTTCTCACAAGTTCTTCCTTATTGAGGGCCAATACGCTTTTGGCAGTATCGAGTCCAATCTTATGGAGCTCATCAATGATCCACTCGTCGATTTCATCCGAGAATTCCGTCAGATCGACATCTTCATCGTTTTGTTCTTCGATATCGCGGAATACATCAATTTCCATTCCAACCAGCTTGCCGGCAAGCTTGATATTCTGCCCGCCTTTACCGATGGCTAATGAAACCTGGTCGGGTTTGAGAAACACCGATACGCGCTTTGCGTCCCGGTCGATTTGCATGGAGCTTACTTTCGCAGGACTCAATGCACGGCTGATCAACAGTTCGAGGTTGTCGGTGTAATTGATAACGTCGATATTCTCGTTACCCAATTCACGGACAATTGAATGGATCCGTGAGCCCTTCATACCTACGCACGCACCCACCGGATCGATCCTGTCGTCATATGATTCAACCGCAACTTTCGCACGTTCCCCTGGTTCACGAACAACTCTGCGGACAGAAATAATTCCATCATAGATTTCCGGAATCTCCACTTCAAATAGTCGTTCCAGGAAGATAGGAGACGTTCTGGAAAGCGTGATCTTGGGTGATCCGTTGTTCATTTCCACTTTATGGATCACCGATTTTACCGATTCTCCCTTGCGGAAGCGGTCTTTCGATATTTGTTCCGTCCGTGGCAGCGAGAGCTCATTACCCTCAGAATCAACGATAATGACTTCGTGGCGCAGTGTTTGATAAACTTCCCCGGTGATCATTTCACCTACCTGATCCTTGTATTTTTCATACATGATCTCTTTTTCCATATCCTTGATCTTCTGGATCAGGGTTTGGCGGGCAGTTTGTACAAGACGGCGACCAAATTCTACGAGTTTTACTTCCTCTGCTACTTCTTCACCTACCTCGAAATCGCTCTGGATTTTGCGGGCCTCTGCTAGTGGTATTTTATTGTATTCCCAGATATCCTCGGAGTTGTCGTCGACGATTTCACGTGTACGCCACATCTCAAGGTCACCGCTTTCCGGGTTAATGATCACGTCAAAATTATCGTCGGTGCCATATTTCTTGCGAATCATTGTACGAAATACTTCTTCCAAAACACCAATCATCGTAGGACGATCAATGTTCTTGGAGCTTGCGAACTCCGCGAATGACTCAATTAATATTCCGCTATCCATTGCTATGTTAAAGAATATTTGCTGATACTAAGTTAGACATATTATATAATTGATCACAACCCGAAAATGCGAATCCGGCATTGCAAAGCTATTTAAAAGAGATTTCGATCAACGATTTCGCAATATCTTCCAGGTTGATCTGCCGTATAAGCGATGCCTCGTCTACCGGTGTTTTCGTTTTTTTCTTTGGGGCCGGAAGCTGGATAGTGATATTTTCTTCACCTGCCTCCGTCAGTTGGCCTTGTAGCACTTCTCCGTTTTTTAGTGTGATTTTAAGATTTCTGCCCAAGTTCTTCCGATACTGGCGTGGTAGCGACAATGGCTGATCCAGACCGGGCGAGGAGACTTCCAATGTATAAGCCTCGGTAAAAACTTCGAGATCTTCGAGCTGCTTGGCGAGCCTGCGACTAATCGAGGTGCACTGCTGGATGGTAATGCCTTCGTCGCTGTCGACGAGAATGGTTACTTTTTGGCTTGCTTTGGAAGGTTTAATCGCTATGTCCACCAGAAAACAATCACCATCTTCCAAAAGCGGGGCCAATAAAACTTCTAAATTTTCCTTTACGGTCATGTATGAGCTATACAAATAAAAAAGGGGTTCAGAACCCCTCAATCAATCGATCAAAATAGAATTGTATGCAAATATAAAACTTTTATATCATTTCTACAAACATGGAAGGAAGTCTTCCTAATCGATGCCGATCACCTATTTTTACAAAAAAATGCTATTCTGAATCAATGAAGGGGATTAACAAGTTTCTGTGGTTTTTATATCAATGCTTTGTATGCTATACCCTGCTGGTTTACGCGCTGATTCTTTTCGTCCCCTTTGATGGCTGGCTGGCAGGGTTTATGATGATGTCTTTCCCGGTGGTGGTGGTCATCCATTTGATATCGGTGCCGGTCTGGTTTCTGCTGGGAAGGAAAAAGGCCATCCTGCCTTTTATGATGTTTCTGATGGCAGGCTTGTTTCTCTCGCGGACCTACGGGTTCAAGGGCTCCGGTGAAGGGCCGCCTAAGATGGAAAAAGGGGAATTTTCGGTCATGAGTTACAATGTACACGCATTTCAGCCGAGCCCTATGGCTACTAAAACCGTGGCTCAGCAAGAGGTTCGGGCTATGAAAACCTGGATCATCAATAGTGGAGCTGACGTGTTGTGTATGCCTGAATATTATGACCGCGATGGAATCAAGTCAAATTCAGGCGATTTCTTTCGGCAGAAGGGCTATAGATATGCGAGGTCTTTTAATTTCAGCAAGCCCAGATACGATTATAGAGGATTGGTGATTCTGTCGAAGTTTCCGATCGTGGCCTCCCGTGACACGATATTTGAAGCTCAAAACGGCATGATCCAGGCAGATGTCAGGATTGGAAAAGACACAGTACGTGTTATTGGACTGCATTTATATTCGATGACACTGGGTCTGAGCAAGCTGGTAAGTCAAAAACAGATGGACGGCATCGAAAGTGAAGGGCGGGTCACGTTTAGGAAAATGAAGAATGGTTTTTCAAAAAGATCCGGGGAATTTGAGCGGTTGAAGCGATGGGTGGATCAGTCTCCGTACCCCGTGATTGTTTGCGGTGATTTCAATGAGGTCCCGTACAGCTACATTTACGGGACGCTTAGAAAATCGCTCGCGAACAGCTTTGAAAAGAAAGGCTCCGGCTTTGGATTTACTTTCAACCACCTGCCTTACTTTATACGCATTGATCACCAATTTTTCAATGCTGCACGCCTGGACCTTTCGCACTTCAAGACCTTCTCAAAAGTGAAGTTCTCCGACCATTATCCGATCATGGGTACTTATGTAGTAAAATAGGGCTCCAAGCGAGCCTTATTTTTTAATATTTGATACCAAGGCTATCGAGCTCATGGATGGAGACCGTAGGCGGAAATATGCCTCGATCCAGCTTTTCCTTGACGAGCCCGCCGGTTTTTGCTGCTTGCTGTTCTGTGGCAAACCCGTTTGTGCCCGGTAGACCAGGTATCACCTTCTGCTCGATCACCGGAACAGTATCCTGGCGGATCAGGTATCCCCAGCCATTTTCGACCCTGATTGTTTCTACTTTGAAACGGGAAAGGCCTTCGCCGCCCGGATTTCCATTCTGCCCCTTGAAGAACAGAAAGTAAATCGCGGCTGCGAAGGCCAGTACTACGATGATCAGGATTCTGCTGTATTTGCGGATCACAGATCGTCGTCGTCGTTAATTGCTTGTGTAGGATCAAAGCCCCAGAAGTCGTCGGTACCGCCGCCGCTTCCCAGTGAGCTACCTGTTCCCAGGTAACCGATCTTACCTACTACAAAGCCACCTGCAAAACCTCTCTGGGTAGGGAATGGAGCCCTTTCTGTCCAGCTGTTTGCACCTGGATCGTATTCCCAGACATCCGATCTTCCTTCTCCGCCAACGATGTAAGATTTACCATCGATCACGAACGCAAGTCCGTAAGCACGTGCAGGGAAATTATCCTCGTCAAAATTATCAGCAAAATCAACACGGGTCCAGTTGCCAGCGCCGCCGTTACCGGCCGGATCGAAGCTATATATATCTTTAAATGAGGTTCCGGTGTTGCTTTTACCGAAGCCTACATAAGCTTTGTCGCCAATGGTGAACGCAATAGAGCCAGTCCTTTTACCTCCCTTGAAAGTGGCCATTTCGGTCCACTTGTCAGTGGTCGGGTTGTATTCGTAGAAATCCTGGTAGTAGTTGCTGCCGTTAAAGCCAAGACCTACATAGGCTCTGTCATTGACAACAAAAGAAGTTGCAAACTGGCGGGTCCCGCCACCAAAATCGGCAACAGCATCCCATTTGTTAGTAGCGGGATCGTATTCGTAAAAATCTTTTTTATAGCCATTATCGACCGTAAGCACGCCATCGTAACCACCGCCCACGTAGGCTTTGCCTTTCAAAACGAAGGCAGTCGCATTGTTACGGCCTGTTCCCGGGAATGGTTGTACTTGCGACCAGGTTTGTCTTTCGGCGTTGTAAGCCCAAAAATCTTTTACCCGGGCAACAGTTTCGTTTGTATAACCTGTACCAATGTAACCTACGCTACCAATCACAAAACTCACTGCGTTGGTCCGTATCGATCCTCCGAAGCTTGGTAGATCTTTTCTGAACCAGTTTCCGAGTTTTTCATCTTCATCTTTGTCGCCACAGCTCATTTGAACCAACGAGGTAGATGCGATAAGAAGGGCTAACGAGGTCTTTTTTAAGGTATTAAACATGAAATTATAGTTTGACGAATTGTTACAAATTAAATAATGAGAATTATGAGCGCTTGCCGGATTGTCCACCTGTATCTGATGTGACAGGTTCACCCGCAACTTAAATTTTTTGCAAACATAACATCTTGATACTGCTAAGTAAAATAATCAGAAATTTTTTGTCCAAAACTTTATTCCGCCAGTTACTCTCAACGTGTATCGGGTTACAATGTTGCGCGGCGAGTGCCGCCATCAATTCCAGGATGCATTCCAACCACAAATGGTTGAAAATACTCCCTACACTTTTACGTTTCTTACCTGGTTTGCCACTATTCGGATGCATGTGGCGTAACTGATGGAAAGCCAATTTAAACTCTGTACGTTTGCATTCCGTTTTTTGTTGCAGGGGAGATTTTAGTTTCTTATTTGTCCGAAATCGTAGAATCGTGTTGTAATTAAGTTTGCAACTGATATTTTTGCACTTTTTACTGTTCTTGCTCTAAATGAAATTTAACTCTTACTCCTTCGGGGAGTCATCAATAGTCTTCAAGCTTCTGATCATAATTGGATTTGCGTTTTCGCTCACGGCATGTGAATGGGGGGATGAAATCAAATCACTCTCACAGCCCGACGCGGACGATTTCGCCGTTTTGCATACTGATACCGTTACGATCCAGCTCTCAACGATCGGGACTGATTCGATTATGACGGGAGGCGCGCCGCGGATGCTATTCGGAACTTACAAAGATCCCTATTTTGGTAAAGTCAGGGCGATGAACTTCTTTCAGCCTACCGTGGAAAGCGGCGTGAGTATTGCGCAGGAAGCGGAGTACGATTCACTGATCTTATCCCTCAGATATGACAACTCATATAGTTACGGGGACACTACCAAGCCGATGAACCTGACTGTCTACAAGCTTCTTGCTGACATTCTGGATAAAACCTCTTACTGGAATCATAACTCGACTGCTTACGATCCGACTCCTATCGGTAAAAAGACCATTGTTCCCAGACCGACCACTACACAGTTATTCCAGGTTAGATTGTCGGATGCGATCGGAAAGCAGGTTTTTGAGATGGCCAAAAATAACCAGCTCACTTCTAATACCGACTGGATTAATGTCGTAAAAGGATTGGTGATGATGCCCGCTACTACTGACAACGGGCCGGTAATTGGCTTCAAGTGGGGAATTGACAGTAGCTCCGTGCAGCTTCACTATCACACACCCTCGGTGAGCGAGTACAAAAAGGATTCAACCATATTCAAGATTACCGCGTCATACAATCAGATTGTGGCGGACCCGGCGGGAACGCAGCTAGCTAAAATTCCGGCCAACAAAAGATTGTCGTTGCCGTCGGCACAGTCGGGCAATTTAGCTTTCATGGAGGCGGGAACAGGCATTATGATGCGGGTGGATTTGCCTTACCTCAGGTATTTTAAAAGCACCCCGTATACGGCCATAAACAAAGCAATTTTGCGTGTGAAACCAGTTAGAGCCTCGATCACTGACTTTTTGCGTGTCCCTCGGGTGCTGTATATTTACCGGGTTGACAAGAATAATCAGTTCTATACCGACGGAAACGGCGCGCCGTTGCCCGTGTACATGCTCGGTGGTACGACTCCCGTATTCAGCACTTACAGAAAAGATCTGATCAAAAACGAGGAATACTACGAATTCGACATCAGCTCATACGCAACCGAAATTATGACCTCTGAGACGGGCGATGTTGGGGGACTTATCATTCGCAGCAGCCAATTCAGTTCAAGCGGTTCATATCGCGATGCTGGTACCGAATACAGTATGAGTGTGGACCGCCTTGTGGTAGGAGACCAATTCAGCTCAGATAAAGGATTAGAGCTCAGTCTGTATTACACGAGGGTTAAGCCGAAATAGGCTTTTTAAAATATCGTAAAAAGGGGCAGGCAGAGATGCTTGCCCCTTTTTAGTTACATAATCACTCCGTGCTTTGGTAATATCTTTTCGGGGATTTTATCCGCTGCGATCAGTTGGAGCAAATTGATTTCGATGTTCCGTGACAGGGAGGTCATGGGGATGTCGTTCGGCCCGTTTTCAAAAGGATTTTGCAATATATAGGCGATCCATTCCACGTAAAAGAAAAGGAAAGAAATCGTGAATGTAATCGGGATAGCAATGCGGCCGATGCTTTCTACCAGGCCCATGGGAAGCACCAATGTGAAAATAAAAATCACCAGGTGAACAAAAAAGCTGTATTGGGTTGGAAAGATGGTGTTCTTGATACGTTCGCATTTCCCCATTGCATCGCAGAGCCGCCGCAGGGTATCGTCGATATTTTGGTAAAGAAGCGTTTTCATCTTACCGGAATCATGCAGTTCTGCCATTTTGAACTGAATCAGGTTCAGGATAGCATTGGGGATATTGTCCTGGGTGCTAATGTATCGGTGTTCCTCGGTGGTAAGGTACAAATCGGCGTAAACGAGCACCTGTGTCCGTCGAAGTGAATTGGCCAGGGAAAAGCACCAGGCGATCTGCAAATGGGCGATATTGGAAACCAGCAGCTCTTTTTCTGCTTTTTCCGCCTCAATGAATGCGATTGACTGCCGCACAAGCGTACGGCTGTCGTTGACAATCTCTCCCCAGCATTTGCGCGCCTCCCACCAGCGGTCGTAGGCCGAATTGGTCCTGAAACCCAGCAATAAAGAGAGTGCTGTTCCGAGAATGGTAGTAATGGAGATAGGAAAGGAGAGAAAATGCCAGTTCTGATAGCTAAAAAGGTAGAAAACCAGGGTTGCGTAGGCCGTTACCGCTACTACACCCACCCATATCCCCTTGAGAAGCCGCCAGATCGAAAAGACCTGTTTAACGTACATAAGTTGTTATAATAAGTTCGCTACCAAAATATAAAAAAGCGGGCCATCGCAGCTTCTACAAACTGCCCAAAAGACTATGGACCGTTACGATGTAACCAGTAATTACCAAATTCAATGCATGTAGTTTTCCGCTATATTTGTTTATAATTTAATAGAAACCCAGTTTTTTAGGCCAAAATTTTTTCCGGTTGGCTACATCGACAAATATGAATCTATCCGCTTTTCTGATCGAAGTTCAGCGTAACAAAACTCTCTACTATATCAAAAATGCATTGAGGCAGATGGTGCCGGATGCAGTGCTGGCCAGGCAATTTGAAAACCGTCTGGCGGCGTTGAGTAAGTTTTCCGGGGAGCAAATATGGGAGCGGGTAAATTACTACAATAGTCTGGAGACAGTTACAAAGCCTGATCCTTCGGCTATTATGCTCAGTAAGATCCGGGAAATTAAGGCACCTAGTGCTTACATTTTCGATAGCATGGAGTATACCCGCTATTTTCCGGACTATTTGAAGGCCTTGTTTCGTTTCGGCGATATTGTAGATGTTGCTGAAACGCCTGCCATCCAGAAATCAAGGCCTGTTTCGGGCGATAAGCGGAATGCCGTTTTGTTAAACCTGGATAAAAAGAGGCATTTTCTTTTTATCCAGGACCCATTCCGCTTTGAGAATAAAAAGGAAATGCTCATTGGCCGCGGTGCTGTTACCCAGCCGCACCGGATCGCGTTTATGAACAGATATTTTGGTCATCCGGCGCTCAACCTGGGGCAGGTCAATAGGCAGGGCGGTAACCCGGCGTGGATCGTACCTAAAATGTCGATTTACGAGCATTTGAAATACAAATTTATCCTCAGCCTGGAAGGTAACGACGTAGCGACAAATCTGAAATGGATTATGTCATCTAATTCTGTCGCGGTGATGGCAAGACCCAAATATGAAACCTGGTTCATGGAAGGCAGCCTGGTGCCCAATTACCATTATATTCAGATCCAGGACGACTATTCCGATTTGCTGCAAGTACTTGATTATTATATAGCCCATCCAAAAGAAACGCAGCAAATTGCAGAGAATGCAAACCGTTATGTGCAGCAGTTTTCGAATCAGCAAAAGGAAGATTTGATATCGCTGTTGGTGCTCGAAAAGTATTTTTATTACACTTCGCAAATTAGCACAATCCGTGTTTGAAAGGTAAGTATTCGGCTGTCCGCCCGGGGTTTTTACATAGTTAATATGAGGATCAGTTACAGAATCATTTTCCGGCGATTCGGAAGAGCTCTGAGAATTTATTTCCGTAGTGGGGCGCCTGATTTTTCTTACAATCCTTGAGACAAGTGATAGGATTTGAGGGAGAAATAATGATCAAGTATTGTTGAGCAATCAGTAGTGCATTACTTGACAATGCGTGCTGTTCGTTTATTGCCATCATTAAGGCTTTGCCGTCGATTTCCCGGAAGATGTTCACAGGCGGTTGCTTACTTTGAAAAGGGATGAAGGCAAAAAAGGCCCGTGGTTATTGCCACGGGCCTTTTTTGCTTCTATATTAAACTACATTAATGCGCAGCAGAACCCGATACAGTATCCGGCCTGGCGGGTCTGTTCCCTTTTTTACCGCCAGCTAGTTTTTCAATTGCCACAAATAACACCGGCACCACGAAAATCGCCAGCGAGGTAGCAGCGATCATGCCGCCGAATACGGTCCAGCCAATGGTTTTTCGTGATTCAGCAGCTGCGCCGCTGGCAAAGGCCAGTGGAAGTACGCCAAGAATGAATGCGAGCGAGGTCATGATGATAGGCCGCAGACGCAGTTGAACCGCTTCCAGGGTCGCTTTCACCAGTTCCATCCCGTTGTCGACCCGTTCTTTGGCAAATTCGACAATCAGGATCGCGTTCTTGGCCGCAAGACCGATCAATGTGATCAAACCAATCTGCGCGTAAATGTTGTTGGACAAATTCGGCAGGAAAGTCAGCGTTAGGATCGATCCGAATGCGCCGATAGGTACGGCAAAAAGGACCGAGAACGGGATCGACCAGCTTTCGTAAAGGGCGGCCAAGAACAGGAACACGAATACGATAGAGATCGCGAAAATGGTCGTAGTACTGTCGCCCGCTTTGATCTCCTCACTACTCATACCCGAAAACTCGTAGCTGTAACCCGCAGGTAGCTTGGCGGCTTCTTCACGTAGTGCGGTGATGGCCTGCCCACTACTGAATCCCGGTTTGGGCGTACCGTTGATCTCCACCGAACGGTAAATATTGTAGTGGGAAATCAATGCAGGGTTTTCTACGACGCGTGAGGTAACCAATGCGCTCAACGGCACCATATTGCCTGCCCTGTTGCGAACGTAGAACTTCTGAATTTTATCCAGCGACGAGCGGAAACTGCTGTCGGCCTGCACCATTACACGGAAGTTACGGCCGTAAAGGTTGAAGTCGTTAATGTAAGTACTACCCAAAAGTGTTGATAGTGAATTAAACACATCATTCACCTGAACGCCGAGCTTTTTGGTTTTATCACGATCCACATCGATCTGATAGCTTGGCGTGCGCGCATTAAAGAAGGTATAAGCCATCGCAATTTCGGGACGCTTGTTTACCCTGCCCAGAAATTCACGGGCGACGCCTTCAAACTGCTGGATATTGTCGGTACTGGTAGACTGCTGTAATTGGAAAGTGAAACCCGAGGTCGCACCCAGACCCGGGATCGCCGGAGGGGCAATCGCCAGAACACGCGCTTCCTTAATGTCTGCCGTCCGTTTCTGGATTTCCTTGATCACCGCCTGCACGTGGTGCTCGGCACCTTTGCGGTCGGCCCATGGATGCAAGCTCACGAACATGGTTCCGACGTTGGATTTGTTCGAGAAGCTGATCACGTTCAAGCCAGCCAGACCACCGACTACTTTCACTTCCGGGATCGCAGAAACCCGCGCCATAATGTCTTTGATCATCGCCACGTTTCGTGTTGTGGAGGTGGCTTCCTGCATTTCGTAGGTTACAAAAAGACGCCCCTCATCTTCGACGGGAATAAAGCCGGAAGGTTTGTTTTGAAAGAGGAAGAACAATCCCACAAAAAGGCAGACCATCATCACCAGCACCAGCGGCGTAGCTTTGATCCATTTGGAAACACCCCTTGTGTAGGAGCGCGCAACTTTGTCGAACCAGCGGTTGAAACGGTCAAAGAATTTTTCCAGCAAATTCTTTTTGTCACCTTCACCTTTGGAAGGCCGCAGCATGATCGAGCACAATGCAGGTGTTAATGAAAGTGCCACAAATGCCGAAAGAAGTACGGAAACCGCGATCGTGATCGCAAACTGCTGATAGAGACGGCCCACAATACCGGGTACAAATCCTACCGGAACAAATACCGCTGCCAAAATTAATGCAATCGCGATTACCGGGCCGGAAATGTCTTTCATAGCCTGCTCGGTAGCGGCCCGGGGCGACATTTTCTTCTCATCGATATAATGCTGCACCGCTTCCACGACCACAATCGCATCATCGACCACAATACCGATCGCCAGTACGAATGCAAAGAGGGTCAGCGTGTTGATGGTAAACCCGAAAGGAATAAAGAAAATGAAGGTACCGATCAATGAAACAGGAATCGCAAGGATCGGGATCAAAGTAGCGCGCCAGTTTTGCAGGAAAAGAAACACTACCAGTACCACCAGGATCATCGCCTCGCCAAATGTGTGAAGCACTTCCTCAATAGACACTTTCACGACTGAGGCAGTTTCTACCGGGATCACATAATCAATGTCCTTCGGAAAGGTCTTTTTCATCTCCGTCAGCGCTTTCATCACACCTTCGTAAGTATCGAGTGCGTTCGCGTCGGGGGCCTGGTAAATCAGTACAAACGCCGCAGGCTTGCCGCTCACGAATGCATTCACCCCATAGTCAAACTTACCCAGCTCTACTCGCGCCACATCGCGCAGGTACACCACGCTACCCTCTTCGGGAGCCGATCTTACAATAATATTTTCAAACTGGTCCTTTGTATTCAGGCGGCTGTTTGTGAGAACACTGTATTCGAATGCCTGTACACCGGGCTGAGGGGTTCCGCCGACCGTGCCGGCCGCGATCTGCAAGTTTTGCTCGGCCAGTGCCGCCGAAATGTCCGAAGGCGTCATTCTCAGCGTCGCCAGTTTTTCCGGGTTCAGCCAGATGCGCATACCGAAGTCATCCGCGCGGGAGACGATATCACCCACACCTTTCACGCGTTGAAGGGCATCTTTGAGGTAAATGTTAGCAAAGTTACCGATAAACTGTGCATCGTGGGTGCCGTTGGGCGAGTACAATGCCAACGCGATCATAATACTCGGCTGGCGTTTACGTACGGTCAATCCGAGTCGCTTTACCGCATCTGGCAGCGTAGGTTCGGCCACGCTCACACGGTTCTGCACATCGAGCGCAGCAATGTTCACGTCCGTGCCGACGTCAAATGTGACGTTAATACTGCTTTGCCCGCTGCTGGTAGAGTTACTGGACATGTAGGTCATGCCCGGCACACCGTTGATCTGCGTTTCAATAGGTGTCGTCGTCGTCTGCTCGACCGTTTGCGCATCGGCGCCCGTGAAGTTGCCGCTTACCGTTACGGTAGGAGGGGTAACGTCGGGATATTGTGCGATCGGCAAGGTGGTCAGGGCAATGAGCCCCACCAAGACCAGCACAACCGAGGATACTATCGCTGTGACCGGCCTTTTTATAAAAATATCTGCAATCATTTCGTACTTGTTTTTGAAGTAATAAAAGGAACCGGCTGATTATTGCTTCTTAGGGGGGCCAGCTTGTGCCGGTGCGCCTTCCTGGATAACTGCTCCTTCACGAAGGTTCTGAACACCTTCCACAGCAATTTTCTCGCCCTCTTTCAGCCCTTCCTTAATAATGATATTTGCGCCGATCGCTGTTCCGAGCGTCACTTTGCGCTGGGTAACCTTGCTGCTGTCGCCGGCTACGTATACAAAGAATTCGCCCAGTTGCTCGGTAACTGCTTTGTAAGGGATCAGCAGCGATTTAGCGTTGGCATTGTTCAAGATCATGACAGTACCACTCATACCTGCTCTGAGCTGATTGTCTTTGTTTGGGAAAACCAGACGGGTTTTAATGCTACCTGTTTGAGGGTCCACGGCCCGGTCGATCAATGCGATCTTTCCATGAACAGGGTAAACCTCATTGCCGAACTTCATCGAAAATGTCGAGTCGCTTGCCTTCTGGGATTTCATCAGCGAAGTGAAACGGTAAATTTCCTTCTGGTCCACATTGAAATCCACAGCCAGCTGGTTGTCGGTCGATACCGTGTTCAGGATGGTCTGGCCTGCCGAAACCGGGCCGCCGACTTTCACCTGTGAAATACCGATGATCCCGTCGAATGGCGCTGTCACTTTCGTGTAACGAACGCTGGTTTGCGACGCTTTAATGCTGGCCTTAGCCGCGTCTACCTGACGTTTAGCTACTTCCAGTGCCGCGTCGGCATTGTCGACGAGTTGTTTTGCCACCGCATCGTTCTTTTCCAGCTCATGGTAACGGTCGGCGTCCTTCTGTGCGCGGGCCATATTGGCTTCCTGCACGTTCAGGTTGGCAACTGCCTGATCATAGTTTGCATCGTAAAGCTGCGCGTCGATCGTGTAAAGCAATTGTCCTTTGCGCACGCGCGCACCGTCTTTGAAATGGATGCCAGTTATAAAGCCGGTTACCTGCGGGCGCAGCTCGATTTCGTTCAAAGGGACCACTGTGCCGGGATACTCGTCATAGTAGGATGCCTCTGCGGTTTTCACTTCTGTCAAAGTCACCTGAACGGCCGGAGGCGCGGTTGGCTGCTGTTGCTGATCTTTTTTGCCGCAGGAATAGATGGTCAATGCAAGCAAAGCAGCGGGGTAATATTTCATTTTATTTAAAAACATATCATCAAAATATTTTCGATTGAAGCAATATTTATGTGGCCGAAAAAAGGCCCTTTATTGAATGTTGATCTGTCCGAGCGATCTCTGAACATCGATTTTGCTGGCAAGCACCTGGTACAATGCATTGTAATAGTTGATACGTGCCAGACGAAGGTCTGTTTCCGAGGTGACTACTTCCAGGTAAGTTTTGATACCCGATTTATATTGAAGCTGTAACACATCATACACCTCACGCGCCAGCTCAACATTTTCTTTCTGCGCCAGCAGGTTGGTCAGGTTACCTTTATAGTTGGCCAGAGCAGCTGCGTATTCGGAGTTTACATTGTTTTGCAGGCCCTTGATGTCCCAATCCAGCCTTTTGATCGCCCATTCTGCCTGGCGGGTATCGGCTTTCCTTTTTCCGCCCTGATAAATGGGCAGCGAGAGCGTCAGCAAGCCGAAAGAGTTCGGATAGTTTTTACCATACAGGTCGGTAAACTGGTTGTTTTGAAAGTTGAGGTTGTAAGCTCCATTCAGGGACACATTGGGAAGATAACTCCATTTGTTGTATAGCAGATTGGCTTCTGCCAGCTTTTTCTGGGTCGCCAGGATCTGGAATTCGATACGGCTATTCAAATCGACGTTCTGCAAGGTGTCCAGACCAATCTCGCGCTCCATTTGCAAGGTATCATAGCTGATTTCCAACCCCCTTGTTAGCGGATATCCCATCAGCGTTTTGAGATATTCCAGCTTTGCCTTTAATACCTCCTCGTTGCTCTTCTTGTTGGCACGGGTGTTGTTGAGCGAAATGGTAGCCCTTTTAAAATCGATCTTGTCGGTAATGCCGGATTTGTATTGGTTCTCGGCATCTCTAAGACTGCGTTCAAGGCGTACGATGTCTTCGGCGGCAACCTTGATTTGCTGGGTCGTTGCAAGCACGTCGTAAAATGCCTTGGAAACATTCACAGCCAGGTCTGTTTTGTTGTTAACGGTGTTCTGACTTGCTGCAAATAGTACATCGCCCCGGGTACGTTTGGCCAGCAACACATCGCGGTTGAAAATCTGTTGCGAAAGCGTAAACTGTGCTGCCGATACATTGCTAACCCCAAGTTTGACCGGGTTACCGGCAATAATGCTCGTCTGGACAATAAAGTTATGCTGCAAATTGTAGTTAAAGCCGATCTGCGGATACCAGTCGGCCAGCTTGGCGCGGACTTGGTTGGCTGTGATCTGCTCGTCGATCAGCGATTGCTGGATCGCAGGCTGGTTTTTGATGGCGTAGGAAACCACATCCTGTAATGTGGCCTGCTCCAAAACCGGCGCTTCCCGGCTTGTTTCCTGAATGCCCTGCGCAAGGGCCGTACTGAGTAAATTCAATAAGAGGAATGCCGAGCTAAGCGCCAAACGCGTCGTTTTTTGTGGCTTAGACCAATAATTCATGTAGGTGATAATTAGAATTTGGATAGAGATAATGTGTTAGCCTGGTGATAAACAGGTTTAATAATTAGAAAAAAACAAAGATCAGCGTCAACTATCCGTTGGCAGGAACAGGATTTTGACCCAGATAAAGAAAGGATTGAGTGGCATAAGCATAGCCAGTGGGTTTAAGAGAGTTTTTGTAAACAATCGGTGACATGATCCTTCTGCGTATAAGCTACCCGGTTGTCCGATTGTACTTGTTAAGGATTAAAATGCGGGAATAGTTTCCTATATATTTGAAAAAAATGGGTAGCGCACCATACTTTCTTCAAAATATTTTATTTTTAAAAAGAATTGTGCTTTACTGGACTTTTCCAAGGCGGAATCTATGTGTAGGAATTACGCATTAGTGCTATTCGGCGATCGGATCTTGCTGCGGCCAGATCTTCTCGATAAGTCCTGCAAACAGGATTACAAGGGCGCAACCAATCAGGTTTAGCCACAGAAAGGCAGTCAGCTCGATGACATAGCTTGCGATGACGAAAATTTCCCCAATAATGCTTCCCCAGAAAACAGCCCGGCTGCCAATGCGTTTGAAATAGAACGCCACCAGGAAAATCCCAAGAATGGTGCCGTAAAACAGCGAGCCTAAAATGTTTACCGCTTCAATCATACTGCCGAGCCGTGATGCATATTGGGCTACGGCGATGCAGAAAATGCCCCAGAAAACCGTTGCCCAGCGTGAGGCTGCCACATAGTTACGGTCGTCTTCATCCTTTCGGACTATTCGTTTATAAATGTCGATGATTGTGCAGGATGCCAGTGAGTTGTAGGCCGCCGCCACCGAGCCCATCGAAGCGAGCAGGATTACGGCGATGAGCAATCCCACCATGCCCACAGGCAGATAATCGATCACAAAACGGAGGAAAATATAGTTCACGTCATTGGTGTCCCCGCCATTGGCTTTCGAAAGTACGGCAGCTGCTTCTTTGCGGACGTCTTTAACTTTACCTTCCAAGTCAGCGAGAACGATCCGCGAAGCGGCAATGGCCTGCTGGTCGTCTTTGCGGATAGCTTCGGTGAGCGCCATTACCTGAGGGCGTTTGACGGACTGTATTGCCTGGTGTTTCTTTTCCAGAGCCTCGTATTCTGCCGCATACTGACTTGTTTTGACATGATCGACGGCCGTCTGATTAAAAAACAGCGGCGGCGTCTTGAACTGGTAGAAAGCAAATACCAGCACACCCACGAGCAGGATCAGAAACTGCATCGGAATTTTCAAAAGGCCGTTCATGGCCAGTCCTAATTTGCTTTGTCCTTGCGAGCTGCCGGTCAGGAAACGTCCAACCTGCGACTGATCGGTGCCAAAATAGGAGAGTTGCAAAAAGAAACCACCAATAAGGCCCGACCATACATTATAACGGTTGTTGAGATCGAATGTAAAGTCGATCAGGTTCACCTTACCCATTTTTCCGGCCACGTTTAATGCATCGGTAAACGAGACCTGCTCAGGCAGGAATTTTACTACCATCACGCCCGCCACCACCATACCGACCGTAATGATGCCCATTTGCTGCAAATGCGTATGGGAAACCGCACGCGAGCCGCCCAGGGCGGTATACAATATTACAATCCCGCCGGAAATGATATTGGTCCAGGTAATATCCCAGCCCAAAATGGCCGATAGGATCAGTGAAGGGGCGTAAATGGAAAGCCCGGTGGACAAGCCTCGTTGCAGCAAGAACAAAAATGCTGTCAGCGCGCGCGTGCGCAGATCGAAGCGGCCTTCGAGAAATTCGTAGGCGGTGAATATTTTCAGTTTGCCGAATTTGGGGACAAACGTCATGCAAAGTACCACCATGGCCAGCGGCAATCCGAAGTAGAACTGCACAAAGCGCATACCGTCTGTATAGGCTTGTCCGGGCGCGGAAAGGAAGGTAATGGCGCTGGCTTGGGTGGCCATTAGCGAGAGCGTCACATGGTACCAGGGCATGGATTGTCCTGCCAGCAGGAACGAATCCATGGTATGTTTCTCGCGGCTGCGGTAAATACCATATATAACCACGAAAAGAAGGGTAAGCGAAAGAACGATCCAGTCGAGTGTGCTCATTGAAAACGGGTCATAAATAAATAGAAGAGGACAATTTGCAATGCGAGCATGCCGATCAGAAGAATGTAAAGCTGTTTCCAGCTACTAACAAACGGAGGCAGCCCGTCGCGGTCCTGCGAGCTATTTTCTTTTATGATCATGGATCTACTTGAAAGGTTTAGTATTAAAACAGGGCGGGTATTGTACCACAAGCAAAAGTAGAACGGTTTTAATTTACTTTTAGCATGTAAAAATGTTAACGAAGCGTTAACGGTAGCCATATGGGTAACGGTCTCAGACAGGACAGAACAGGCTAGTTGCCTAGTTAATAATTATTTATTTTCCCGCAATATTACAATCTCTGACCAAAACTATCTGCCTGTGAAAAATTACCTGGCTTTCCTTCCACTTTTTCTTTCTATGATTGCCACGCTCGCAGCCGCGCAAGGTCTTCCTCCGATTTTCGACAATAGCTATGAGGCGCAGAAGGACTCGCGGGTCAGACAGTATTTGTCTCCTAAACGCATTGTATGGATGTCCGACCGTGGTGGGAGTAGTGTGGTGGATGCTGCTAATCTGCTCCGGCCGGGAATAGGGCAGGCGGATTTGGTTCACAAAAATTTCGCTAAACTGATCAGCAAAGAAGGCCAGACGCCGGGTATACTCTTTGACTTTGGCAGGGAAATACAAGGTGGCATTCAGATTGTAACCGACCAGCCTGCGGACCAGAGGCCGATCCGTATCCGCATCCGTTTGGGCGAGTCGGTCAGTGAGGCTATGTCGGAGATCGATACCATTCAAGGCGCGACCAATGATCATGCCATGCGCGATTTTACGATTCAGGCGCCCTGGCTGGGGGTAATGCAGGTGGGTAATTCCGGATTCCGTTTTGCCCGCATTGATCTGGTGGATGCAGACCGCGAGCTGCAATTGAAGGAATTGCGCGCCATTTTCGAATACCGCGACATTCCTTATCTGGGTTCATTTAAAAGCAGTGACGAGCGCTTGAACAAGATCTGGGACACTGGCGCCTATACCGTGCATTTGAATATGCAGGAATATCTCTGGGACGGCATCAAGCGCGACCGCCTGGTTTGGGTGGGAGATATGCATCCTGAGGTGATGACCATTAACAGTGTTTTTGGTCAAAATGAAGTCGTGGCAAAAAGCCTTGACCATGCCCGCGATATTACCCCGCTACCCGGCTGGATGAACGGCATCAGCGCATACTCGATGTGGTGGGTGCTAATTCATAGGGATTTGTATAAAAATCAGGGCGATCTCGAATATCTCCGTAAACAGCAGAAGTACCTGGTTGGATTGCTGGATCAGCTCTTGGAAAGAACTAAGGATAACAAAGAGGCCCTTGATGGCACGCGCTTTCTGGACTGGCCGTCGAGCGAGAACCCGCAAGGTATTCACGCTGGCCTGCAAGCGATGATGATCATGACATTCGAAGCTGGGGCAGAGCTCTGCCAGATCCTGGACGAGCCCGCCCAGGCCACGCGTTGCAGAGCGATGGCTACCCAAATGAAAATGTACGTGCCCGAGGCCAATGGATCCAAACAGGCCGTAGCACTCATGGCATTGGCCGGGCTAATACCTGCCGAAAAAGCGAACGCTGAGGTGATAGGTGTCGGCGAATGTGAGCGGTTTTCGACATTTTACGGCTATTATATGTTGCAGGCCAAAGCAAAGGCAAAAGACTACACCGGCGCGCTGAACTGCATCCGAAACTACTGGGGAGGTATGCTCGATATGGGCGCGACCACATTCTGGGAAGATTTTGATCTGGCTTGGACTGCCAATGCCGCTCCGATCGACGAGCTCGTGCCTGACGGTAAAGACGATATTCATGGCGATTTTGGCGCTTACTGCTATAAAAAGCTGCGCCACAGTCTTTGCCATGGCTGGGCATCCGGGCCGACCTCTTGGCTTTCCGAGCATGTGCTGGGCGTCAGCATCGTAGAGCCGGGTTGTAAAGTGATCCGCATTCAGCCCAATCTTGGGGATCTGCAATGGGTGGAAGGAACCTATCCGACCCCACTTGGAGTGGTCAAAATCAGACATGAAAAGCAGGCTAACGGCTCTGTCAAATCAACCATCGATGCGCCCAAGGGCGTCAAAGTTTTGCGCTAAGGTTTAAAATCGTGATTTTTATGAAAACTATGATGCTGCCGGTTATGCTGGCATTGGGCACTGTTTTGGCGCATGCAAAAGGGCTCACGCCCACGTATCTGCGATGCGAATATAAAGAGTCGCCCGTGACTGATGCCCCCCGTCCGCGTCTAAGCTGGGAGCTGACCGCTAATGAAAACAACCAGATTCAAACAGCCTATCAGGTGCTGGTGGCAACTTCTGTCGAAAAGCTGACCGAAAACGCTGCCGATCTATGGGACTCGGGAAAAGTGGCGGGCCGGGCCACCGCGCAGGTGGAATATAGTGGCAAGACGCTGGGATCACGCAGTATCTGCTACTGGAAAGTGCGTAGCTGGGACAAAAACGGTGTGGCGGGAGCGTGGAGCAAGTCCTCTCTATGGGAGATGGGTTTGCTGGCCAAATCCGAATGGAAAGGGGAGTGGGTGGGTTTGGACCTGGATCACCTCGGCAAGGGAAAGGTGTATCATTTGCCTCCGGCCCCGTATTTGCGCAAGGAAGTAACGGTTCGCAACGGCCTGAAAAAGGCCCGGCTCTATGTCACTGCATTGGGGCTTTATGAATTTAGCATCAATGGAAAGAAAACGGGGGATGCATTTCTGACCCCTGGCTGGACGGATTATGACAAGCGGGTCTATTATCAGACTTATGATGTGACTGCGCATTTAAAAGTAGGTAGCAACGCCCTTGCCTCACAGCTTTCTTACGGATGGTATGCGGGTTATCTGGGTTATTCGCTGCTGGTTCAAAATCCGGTGGTGCGGGCCTTCTTACGGTAAGGTTCCGGTTTTGAAAGCGCAGCTGGAAGTCGAGTATGCCGATGGTAAAAAGGAAACATTTGTGACTGATCAGAGCTGGAAAGCCAGTCAGGGGGCGCTGCTCGAATCGGATCTGCTCAATGGCGAGACCTACGATGCGCGTTTGGAGCAGAAGGGCTGGGATGGGCCAGGCTTTAATGACGGCAAATGGCAGAGTGCGCAAGTTTTCCAAGACAAAGCTGAAAGAAAGATACAAGTTTATCCCGGACCGCCAGTTAAGATAACCCAGACTTTACAGGTTGCCGATTTTAAGTCGAGAGGGGAGCATACCTATATTTTTAATATGGGCCAAAATTTTGCGGGTATTGTGCGGCTGCATGTCAAGGGGCAGGCGGGTGACACGATCCGGCTGCGGTTTGGGGAAAAGCTGCATCCTGATGGTCGGCTGATGACTGAGAACCTGAGAATGGCGCGCGCGAGCGATACCTATATATTAAAGGGCGAGCCGGCCGGAGACCTGGGAACCCAAGTTTACATTTCATGGATTTCAATATGTCGAAGTAACAGGTCTGAAAAGCGCTCCCACGCAAGAGATCCTGACCGGCGTGGCTATCGGATCGGACACGCCCAAAGTGGGCAGCTTTGAAACCGATAATGCGATCGTCAATCAGCTTTACAGCAATATCGACTGGACCCAGCGAGCCAACTATGTAGACATTCCCACCGATTGCCCGCAGCGCGATGAGCGCATTGGCTGGACGGGTGATGCGCAGGTGTATGTCAAATCGGCGACATTCAACCGCGACGTCGCTTCGTTTTTTACCAAATGGGTCGTTGATCTTAATGATGGCCAGTATGAGAGTGGCGCATATCCGCTCTATGCTCCGCGCCCCAATCTGCGCAAAACGGACACTTTCTCACCGGGCTGGATGGAGGCAGGGATCATTTGCCCTTACCAGATTTACCGAACTTACGGCGACACGAGAATGATACGTGAAGGCTGGTCCGATATGGTGCAGTTCATGGATTTTCTTGATAGCCGAAGCAAGGGCACATACCTTTTCAAAGAAAACGCATTTGCCGATATCGATCCCAAAGGTGGCTTTGGTGACTGGCTCTCGTTTGGCAAGAAAACCCCGCCGGATATGCTCGCCTCCTTTTACTACGCCTACTGCGCGGATCTGATGGCCGAAATGGCTGGTGCGATCGGAAATACAAAGGAGCAGGAGCGATTTATCCAGACAGGTAAGAAGGTTAGAGAAGCCATCCGCAAGCATTATGTGGACCCGCAGGGCCGTTTTAAATGCGATGCCGCAGCCTACGGAAACGGCGCAGGATATGTGGACGGCTCGCTGGGCTTTACCGGTCACACGCAAACTGCCTACGCTAACGCGATTTATATGTCAATTATTGATCCCGAAGACCGCAAAAAGGCAGGCGAGAATCTGGCGGCGCTACTCAGAGAAAATGGCGACAAGCTAGGCACGGGCTTTCTGGGTGCAAAGCCGCTGCTACCCGCGCTTTCAGCCACGGGCCATTCGGATCTTGCCTATAAGCTTTTTCTGAGCAAAGAATCTCCCTCCTGGGGTTTTGAAGTTGAAAACGGCTCGACTACTATTTGGGAGCGTTGGGATAGTTACACCAAAGAAGACGGTTTCAAATACAATGCAGCCATGAACTCGTTCAGCCATTACGCATTCGGAGCGGTTTGCGAATGGATGTTTGGCAATGCGGCGGGAATTGTGATGACTAAACCTGGATTTGAGACATTTGATATCAGGCCGGAGATCGCGCCTGATGGGATGGGGAATGATGGGATTAGTCATTTGAAGGCTTCTACACGGACTATTAATGGCATTATCGTTTCTGAATGGGACAAAACAGACGATGGACTGGACATAAGAGTTTCAGTACCTGTAAACACGTTTTCGCGTGTCCACATACCGGCATCGAATGACGCCGACGTGTTAGTAAATAATACATTATTATCTTCTTCGAAATTAGTTTTGTCGGCCGAAAAAAAGGATGGCCACGTCATTGTCGAGATAGGTTCAGGAGTATACGAATTTATTGTAAAACGTTGAAATAGAGGGATTTATATACTACATTAGGTATGTGAATCCTCACTCAACGTTTATCGTACTTATTAATGAAACCTCTCGAGAAAAGCTCGCATGCTTTCCCCTATGCTTTATCTAAAATAATTAAAGTCGCCGCCTGGTCAGTTACAATTTCCGCGACCACTCCGGCCTTTGCACAAGACACCGATACGACCGTTAGTCATACCAATGGCTGGGTTGAAATCGCCGCATATGGATCAACGTCCTCCCGAACGCCATTCTGGCTTCATGCAAACCAGTGGGGTATTGTCCCGACAACGGGACAAGTGGGAAGTTTGCGCACAGGAGTCGTTGGCCGGCAGCCGCTTTCAAAAGAAACAAAATCCAAACCTAGCTGGACGTATGTTTTTGGGCTGGAAGTGGCAGGCAACGCAAGTAAGCACAGTAGATTTTTACTCCCACAGGCATATGCCGGGGTGACATTCAAGGGTATTCAACTTACCGTCGGCCGATTTAAGCAGTACGTCGGCATTAATGATCATGAACTGGGGGCGGGCGCTTATGCTTGGTCAGGGAATGCGCTTCCAATCCCAAAAATCCAGATCGGATTTGAAAACTACACGCCGCTGTTCAAAAGTTTCCTTTACTTCAAGGGGTTTTATTCCGACGGCTACTTCGAGAAGGGCAGGCCGGTAACCAGCGATTTGAAATTACATAACAAGGCGCTTTACCTACGTTTGGGCAGGCCGAATGGAAAGGTGAAATTGCATGGAGGTTTCAACCATGCGGTTCAATGGGGCGGGAAATCAGCCTATTTTACAGAAAATGGCCAAATGCCAGCCGGGCTCAGCAGTTATTGGTATGTAGTTACAGGCTTTAAACCGAACAGGAAAACCAACCTGCCATACTTCGATCGCACTAACCGGATCGGCAATCATGTGGCAAGCCTGGATGCTGGTTTGGAGATTGATCTGGAAGATGTAAACATTTTGATTTATCGGCAAAACCTTGTGGAAGACGGCTCATTGTTCTATCTGAACAATATCAAGGATGGTTTAAATGGTGTGACCTTCAAATTTAAAAAAGCCCAGCGATGCCGATTTCTCTATTAACAAACTGACATTCGAGTTGCTATATACAAAGAGCCAGGGAGGAAGCGAGATAATCGATGGAAATCAAATTCGGGGAAAGGATGACTACTTTAACAATGGCCAGGTACGAGATGGATGGTCTTACTACGGAAGGGGTATTGATACACCATTTATCACTGCCACCTCAGAAAACAACTGGCCGAGATATGCTGATTTTTTTACCAACAATAATCGCGTCTGGGTTGCCCATGTAGGAATGAAAGGAAGCTTGGAAGGCATTGTCTGGACAACCAAGCTCTCTTTTTCAAGTAATCAGGGAACGTATGATCAACCATTGCCCGTCAAAGTATACCAATTTTCTGGTCTGCTCACTGCAACGAAGCAGACTAGCTTACTGGGCGGCTCTACGCTGCAAGCGGCCTTATCAGTTGATCAAGGAAAGCTCTTCGACAATGCGGCCGGTTTGATGCTTTCGATAAAAAAGGATTTAAGTTTCTAGGACGCCTCTGCCAGCAGCCTGTCCACGCAAGTGGCAAGACTGTCGCGCCAGTAAGGGATGGAGATATTAAATGTGTTTTTAATCTTTGATTTATCCATCACCGAATAAGACGGACGAACTGCGCGGGTCACATATTCCGATGTTTTAACTGGATTCAGTTTTACAGTGGTTTTGCTGAGGTCGAAAATGGCCTTGGCGAAATCATACCAAGATGTGACGCCCTCGTTGCTGTAGTGATAAATGCCGTATGACTCGTTTCCGGATTCGATGATATCTAAAATGGCATTAGCCAAATCAATCGCATAAGTAGGCGAGCCTACCTGGTCCACAATCACGCCCAGCTGCTCGCGCTCACGGCCAAGTCGCAACATTGTTTTGACAAAATTATTTCCAAACTCAGAGTACAGCCAGCTCGTACGGAGTGTGAAATGTTCCGGCAATATCTCGGCGATTGCTGCTTCTCCTTCGAGTTTGGTCAACCCGTAAATATTTTCAGGTGCAGCGGTGTCGTTTTCTGAAAGCAGTTTCGGAATATCTCCTTTAAAAACAAAATCGGTAGAGATGTGGACCAGCGTCGCTTGATGCTTTTTGCAGATTTCGGCTATGTAAGCTGCGCCATCACGATTCACCTTCCGGCAGATATCTACATCGTCCTCCGCTTTGTCCACCGCAGTGTAAGCTGCGCAGTTGACTACATACTGAGGCTTTTGCTCCGCGAACAGTTTGTCGAGAAGGTCTTTGTCGAGGATATTGGCTTGTGCTTCGGAAGGAAATAAAATGTCGGTGAGACTACGTTCCGCTGAGACTTTTTTGAGGCAGCTCCCTAACTGCCCTGATGCACCTAAAACAACTATTTTCATTGAATATTTTTTGAAATGCTAGGGCCGCAAAGTTTAAAAATGCCCTGAGCGGGTGGATGTTATTTGTCGTTATTATTTGGAGACGGCGTTAAAAGGCAAATGGCGCCAATAGCGCCATTTGAACTGCATTAATTTTTGGATACTAAAGTACTAATTATTGCCCACGTCCAAGCACCATCACTTGTACGGTTCTGAAAATGAGCTGAACATCATCAAAAACACTATATGATTTAAGGTATTGAAGATCGTATTTCAAACGTTCCACGTTCTTAGCCACCGTGTCGGCATAACCCACATTGATCTGACCGATCGATGTAATACCTGGCTTCACGGTTAGCAGGCGCTGGAAGTCGTGTGGGGCTGCTTCCATTAGCATGTCTACGTCATACTTATACAATGGACGTGGCCCTACTACAGACATTTCCCCTTTAAGAACATTGATAAACTGTGGAAGCTCGTCCAGACGTGATTTGCGTAAAATTCTTCCGATCGGGGTAATGCGAGGATCGTCATCACCTTTGGAATGCTGCAAACCCATTTTATCGGCATCTACACGCATGCTCCGAAACTTGTAGATGTAAAACAGCTCACCCCAACGGCCTGAACGTTGTTGTTTGAAGAACACTGGACCAGGCGACGTAATTTTTATCGCCGCCCAAACAAGAAAGAATATCGGTGCACCTAAAATCATTACAATAACAGAGAACACGAGGTCAAACGCACGTTTCAAGGTTTGTTCGTTAAAACTTGAAAATGGCTTGGTATTTACCTGAATGATCGGGTACATGTCATGATACTCGATGCTAGCCATATTAGTCACAAAACCGCGGAAATCCGGAACAAGACGGATTTGCGTCCGGTGGCGTTCACCCATTTTAATTACCTCTCGAACCTGTTCGTCCGTCATTTCGGAAAGGCAGCAGTACAAATAGTCAAGTTGCTTGCCTTTTACCAATGATTCTATTTCATTAATACCATTTGGGTCGCCATGAGAATGTAGCATTCCATAGTATCGGTAACCAAGCTCCTTGCGGTCATTATAGAACTCTCTAATAAGCTGAGCCAATTCTCCTCTTCCTACAATCGCATAGCGATTGTAGTTATAGCCAGCCTGGCGGTACATTTTCAGAAAAATCACCGCCGCTCCTCTGCTGAGGCTTGATGTAAGAATAAAGAATCCATACGTCATCAAAAACTGATACCTCGAGTAATCTTCACCCTGCTTTGTTAAGTATAAAAAAGCGGTCATCAAAGCACCATGTACTGTTACTGCTTTCAAAAACGCAGCTAGCTGTGTATTGAAGTGATAAGAAAGTCGTGTAAATAAATAGGTCTTAAAGATATGGATCGTAAATATCCAAACGAGGTTTGCTACTAAAAGCAAATTGACGTACTCATTTTCCAGGAAGCCAGCCACGTTATCGAAGCGGATAAGATAGGCTACCAAAAAGGAAAGGTTGAGAAGAGCGACATCCAACCACAAATGTACCTTGGGCAGGATGCCTGGATAGTGATTTTTCATGAATACTTGACGTTGAGTAAAATGCTTTCGTATAAATATAAACGCTAGCATGGGCTTATCGGGCTATTCTTAGAGATGTTTTCAGAAAATTTTCAGATCTCGACCCCGGTGGCTCGCACAATAGACGAATGCATTAATGCGAAACAAGTTTAAGACTTTTCTTTGTTAATTCAAAATACCACGATGTGCCTTTTGTTCTAATTGGCAAATAATCACTAGTTTATATTCAAAAATTCATAGAGTTACGTTGGAAGTCCTCACTATTATCCTATTTCGAAGTAATTGGGCGCAGGCTAAGATAGTAATCTGAGGAGATATTTGCCGTAACCACTTTTTATGAGTGGTGTAGCGATTTCACTAAGCTCGTCGGCGCTTATGTAACCCATTCTATACGCGACTTCTTCAATGCAACCGATTTTTAATCCTTGCCTGTCTTCTATGACCTGCACAAATTGACCAGCCTGCATAAGGGATTCAAATGTCCCTGTATCTAGCCAAGCGGTTCCGCGATCCAATACGCCCACCTTTAAATTTCCCGATTCAAGATAAATTTTATTGACGTCAGTTATCTCATACTCGCCTCGTGGAGAAGGTCTTATACTTTTGGCTATTTGAACAACTCGATTGTCATAAAAGTAAAGTCCTGGAACGGCATAATTTGACTTGGGGCTTACTGGTTTTTCTTCAATCGAGATGGCATTGAAATCAGGATCGAATTCAACGACTCCATACCGCTCGGGATCATGAACCTGGTATGCGAATATCACCCCACCCTCTGGATTATTATTGGCCTGTAAAAGTTTCGACAAGCCTGATCCGTAAAAAATGTTATCACCTAAGATCAGCGCTACTTTATCGTTTCCAATAAATTCCTCCCCGATGATAAAAGCTTGTGCCAGTCCATCGGGCGTAGGCTGAACGGCATAGCTGAATTTGCACCCGATCCGGCTACCGTCGCCGAGAAGTTTCTGGAAATGAGGTAGATCGTGCGGGGTAGAAATGATGAGTATTTCACTAATTCCGGCCAGCATCAGGATAGAAAGTGGGTAATAAATCATCGGTTTGTCATAGACTGGCATCAACTGCTTGCTTACCGCGAGCGTCAGAGGATGCAACCGGGTACCTGAGCCGCCGGCAAGAATTATTCCTTTCATAATATGTTATCGTATGGTTAGTAATGCAGAGAGGGGGTTATCTGCCTTCGTACATTTCTTCGTAATAATGCTGGTATGCTCCGGACGTGACATTGTCAAGCCAGCTTTCATTGGCGAGATACCAGTCTACCGTTTTTTCCAGCCCTTCCGCGAATTGCAGCGAGGGAAGCCAGCCCAGTTCATTTTTCAATTTCGTTGCATCAATGGCATATCGAAGATCATGGCCAGCGCGGTCGGTGACGTATTGAATCAGTTGTTCGGAGCTTCCAGGTGACCTTCCCAGCTTTTCGTCCATCGTTTTGCAAAGCAGTTTAACGAGGTCGATGTTTGTCCACTCATTATGCCCACCAATATTGTACGTCTCACCATTTTGTCCGTGGTGGAAAATAGTGTCGATCGCACGTGCATGATCTTCCACAAATAGCCAGTCCCTAATGTTTTCACCCTTACCATATACAGGCAGAGGCTTGTTGTTCAAAATGTTATGAATCATTAGTGGAATCAGCTTTTCCGGGAAGTGATTCGGGCCGTAGTTATTCGAGCAGTTCGAAATCAGCACAGGCATTTTGTACGTGTTGTGGTAAGCACGCACAAAGTGATCTGACGACGCTTTAGAGGCGCTGTACGGCGACCGAGGGTCATACTTCGTATTTTCCAGGAAGAACTCGGAGGGGTCGTGCAGTTCGCCGTAAACCTCGTCCGTAGATACATGGTAAAACAAATGGCTGGCCAAATCATCCTTCCAGACTTTTTTCGCCGCGTTAAGCAGATTTACCGTTCCTACAACATTGGTCATGACAAAAGACAAAGGATCGGAAATGGAGCGATCGACATGCGACTCAGCGGCAAGGTGAATCACCCCATCGAAAGTATGCTCAACGAACAACTGGTCCAAAAAGGCGGCATCAACGATATCACCCTTCACAAAATGATAGTTAGGTGAATCCTCGATGTCGCGCAGATTTTCCAGGTTACCCGCGTAGGTCAATGCATCGAGGTTATAGATCTGATAGGTTGGGTAAGTAGTGACAAAACGGCGCACTACATGTGAGCCGATAAATCCGGCACCGCCCGTGATTAGTATTTTCTTCATTGTTAATTAAATTGTTGAGAATGACTTCAATAAGTAATGTTGCTACTAAGCAATCCTCATTATTTCATCAAAAGTTGGTAAGACTTGATCCTTATCCGAAACGATTGGGTTTTTGACGTCCCAAGGAATATTCAAGGTCGGATCATTCCACAATATTCCACCTTCTGAGGCTTTGTGATAAGGAGCCGTACATTTGTAGTAAAAAACGCTATCCTGAATGGCTGCAAAACCGTGAGCGAATCCGGCAGGTATATAAACCATCCTGCCACCGACGGCATCTAAATCGAATAGTTCGTACTGGCCAAAAGTAGGTGACTCTTCACGCAAGTCTACTGCGACGTCAATTACCCGGCCCGAAAGCACTCTGACCAGCTTTCCTTGTGCGTATGGTGCATGTTGAAAGTGTAATCCGCGTATAACGCCGCTTTTCGAGAACGACTGATTATCTTGAACGAAGTCAGTCGGAAGACCGAGAGATTCCCAAGCATTTTTATTGAAAGATTCATAAAAATGACCGCGTTCATCACCGAACACACTAGGTTCTAAGATCAAAACATCTCTTAGAGAGCATTGTTTAATTTTCATATAGAGATTATTTGGTAGCTGAGTTCACAAGGATTAATAGTTAGCAGAATAGGCAAATCCAATCGAGAAGTCTAACAATCGTGATCGAGTAAGTGCACTAGTGATGAACGAGTTAGATTTGATGAAGAAAAACCGATGTCGTATTCCCATCCCCACATTAAAATAAGCATATTGATAATACGATAAAGGGATATACGCGGAGAACATTCTGCTCATCCAGCCGATCGACAACATAGTACCGGAAGGACTAGCAAGTTCTTTATTGACACCGTTTAGATTTATAGTAGTGGAAATGCCAGCAAAAGCCCCACGAACTGCCAGATATTGCACGTCAAACTCTACGGTCTTTGGAAGTGCAATACGGGCCATCTCTTGTTGGTTAGCCTTCCTGCTAAACAAATTAGGGTATTGATCAAAAATTCGGGTAAGCTTGCCAAGTGCAGAGTTTTTTAAGTCGTTGTTGAAGTAAAGTCCTTCTTTTTCAGAAATGTGTATATCGTAGCGTGCAGCAGATGCTGAATCTGTCTTAAATTTCAAAACTCCTATGTTTTTGATCTGAGCTGCAAATGTTATCCGCGAGTTGACACTGGTTTTGATCGCGTATACCAAACCGAAATCAGCGCCAAGGCTAAACATTCCCTTCCGGAAAAAATTTGGTACGTTAAAGTCCGAAAATAAATTTCCAGCTGATGTGGCTTTTAAGCTACCAGAAGCCCTTGTTAAGAAACTGACGTTATCTCTATTCTGTTCGATCCGACCTTTAAGGTTATTTATCTCAAGGCCGGTATAAGCCAGACTGTTGTACCCATGTATTGTTGTCGTTGCAAAAATTACATTTTTGTTGTTATGCAAAAGGTCATACACCGCCGTAAGACCAAGGTCCGAAAAAGAAGCGGCATGCATAGACATTTTTGTGTTAGCATCGATTTCTATCGGATAAATATGGGGTACTTTTTTTGACTCGCCGATCTCAGACGCAACAGCATCGTTCAGCCTGCTATGTCGTTCAAAAACCCTTACCTGAGTCACAAGACCGAATTCGAACTTTTTATTTACACGGAAACGTAAGACTGGCAAGGCTAAACGCAACTCCCCACTTCCGGTTGAAGCGGAACTTCCATCGAAACTATTTGCCCGAAAAGATCCAATCGCAGGTCTAAAATAGTCTTTAAGTGATATATTCGCTCCCGTGGATGTTCCCCATGCATGAATCTCGGCTCCTCCAAGGTAAGATAGGCCCGGCTTTGCTGCATGGGGGCTATCATTGGATGGTAGCGAACTCAAATATGTAGATATCTTTTCGAATCCCGGGCCGGTTTGCGCCTCTGCCGCGGTCGAAAGAAAAAATAAAACGACTATTTGCTTTATCATTGGCTACTTTCCAAAAAAGACTAGTTGCTTGCGTATTCCTACAAGTGCGCCAAAGTTGTTGTTAAGTAATTTTCCGCTATCAAAAGCGCAGGCTAAATGCAATGCCCATCCATTTCGCAATGAAAGTTTAACGTCTGTTAATGCAGAAAATTGATTGACCTTCTCGAAGTATGGAGGAGCAATTGGAAACCTTATAAGATTCCTTGAAGTACCAATAGAACTTGTCCCATAAGTTCCATAATTAGCCGAGTATGTACCTCTAACTAATATTTCGGCACGTTTAATACTCAATATTACCCCAAGGTTACCAGCTATTACACGGTTATTGATAAAGTATTGATCTTTCTTGGACCGCAAGTCGGTGCGCGCTTCGTGCTTTGGGGTTAGTAGGGGATTGCCAATGGCGCGATTTTCGTAAGACCAACCTTGCAGGTACATGAAGTTGTTGTAGTAATCCTCATCGCCTGACGGAGTCAACTTAGACCATAGCTCCCCAGCCTGGTTTTTAGTAAAGAGGTATTCTACTAGTACTTTCTTAAGACGAAATGATCTATCTGATGGGCTGGGCTGAAAACTTAACCCTGTTAGGCCGTCTCGTAGATTTGCACCATGAGCAAGCGCGCCGACGTCATAGAACTGTTGTCGATACAAAAACAGTCGCCCAAACGAATTTGTCTGAAGAGTAATACCTAGGTCAATTGAGCCAAGATGATTTCCAAGTTTGGTGTTCGATCCTTGATTATCATACCAAGTTTTGCCAGTTAATGCATAGATAAAGGACTGAACGTCAGATAGATCAAAGTTTGTAAAAATCTTGTTTTCATTTCCATACATTACTTGGTGGTTAAATCCCGCATGCACGTTAACGAAGGCGTCTGCAAGTCCAAAGCGAGCGTACAAAGACTTCTGATGCAAGTAAGATTTGACCTCTGTAATATCCGAACGCAAAAAGTGCCCGATGTCCTCGCCGATCGAAGTTGTCCCAACCCAGCCAAAAGAAAAATTCCCTTTGATTGCAATGGCACCTCTAAGTATGGGTAATTCCCAGTATTCGGGGATTGCCAATTCGATCTTAGGAATTCCGAAGGTGTTGCCAGACATTGAAAACGACCCCGAGGAGAGAGTCGTATCCATAAGTCCGATAACATCTCTCGACCGACCCGCTTTAAGTTGAAGTGGTCCATACTTTCCTTTCAAGTAGGCCTCGATTATCTGGATCTCCGCTTCTTTTCCGCCGGTTGCTCTAAACTCAAATGCACCGCCCCAATCAAATCCCGTTTTCTTAGTATACAGTTTCGCTGCACTGGCAAGGAAATTAATAGTGGACTTTTGAAAGTTGGGGTTCTCTCCAAAGTTGTTAGCGCGCATCCAAAACGGAAGAGATTTATCCGTGGAAGCGAGTCCCACAGTTCGGAAATCTACTAAGTACCTGGCATCTCTAACTGAACTAACTGGTTCGGAGCTCGTACGCGAGGTCGAGTCAGATTGGGAATACGCACTGCTAGCAAACGTGCAGAACATCAGTGCGAGGACAGCCTTTGACATACTAATTCGAACAAATCGGACCCATGTTGTATTCATATTTTTAGTTCAGGCTATTTTTTTCCTTGTGATAGACTAGCTTGCCGTACAAGAAGCATTGCAAAGGCAATGTTGGTACTCCAGTACCTTTTGAAAAGACGTCCAGGTTCCTGACATAGTCGATACAGCCATTCTAATGCAAACCGTTGCATCCAAGCGGGTGCCCGTTTTTGCATACCCACCATTACGGGAAGGGCGCCGCCAATGCCGATCAGTAGAGCGTTCACTCTACTTGTAACTGCATTCATCCACTTTTCTTGTTTAGGGCATCCCAATGCAACGAATACAATCTTTGCACCGGAAGCATTTATAGTTTGAATGATATCAATCTCCTCATTTTTAGTAAGAGCTCTGAAAGGCGGGCTGATTGTTCCAGCTAATTTCAAATATGGATAATTAGCCTTCAGAAAATTTTTGGTCGTTTCCAACATCTTTTCTGTTCCCCCATAGAAAAAAATCGGAATTGAATCCTTCTCCGCAGCCTGTAACAAATCCGGCAAAAGATCCATCCCGGCCACCCTGTCCTGATGAATGTTGTGTGTTTTCTTGAGACCCCAAACCAACGGCATGCCGTCGGCGGTGCAAATTGTTGAGTTATTGACAACGGATGAGAACGACACGTCTCTGGATGCCTCGACGAGCATATGTACGTTTGCAATACACACATATCCGGGCTTTGATGCTTTCGCCAATTCCACTATCTGGCCTAGGATATCTCTGTAAGCTCCAACAGAAATATTAATACCAAGAAACGGTTTTTTCATCTGCAAACTAGTTAGATGGAGTTTATTTTCATAATTGACTGTAACCTGTCGTTTTTCAAAAAAACTACTTATTCGAAGATGCCGGCCATCTGATGTGTTTGAGCTGCCGCAAATTAGAACTTCTGATCAGGCTAAAGACATCATCGGATATCATTGATTTGCCGGATCCCTTACGTGAATCGCAGCCAAGTATCGCCAGGGTATTTCTAGTTTGACCCGACGCCTCAGTACAGGAGTCACTGAGAAATAGAGTCGTACTGTCATACGGTGTGATAGGAATTCTGGCAGCTACACTTTGCAAGTGACGGCTTAAATGAAAAACTATATTATCTTGAAAGAGTATGTCATATGATTTCTGTACACTTGATCTGTAAATGCTATCCACAATAAATAAATTATTTTGGACCAGAATTTTACTCGAAAGATGGACATGTATAGGCGTTGAATTTGATTCAACTATATTGTTCTGAGCTGAACAACTGTCTGACTTTTCATCAAAATAAATTCCATATTGATTTTGGCCATGACCTGCAATTCGGTTGCTGTTAATGTGAACGAATTTATGTTGACTTGTATAGATGGCCGCCCCATCTCTTAGCTCCGTCATCACATCTTGGATAGAATTATTCTCAATTGCAACAGAGTCTCCAGATATACTAATGCCCGTATATGGAACATTTTTTATCTGACAATTTATAACTGACGTCCCATTGCCTGCATAGATACCGACTGACGAAAAGAATATAAGACCTACGTCGGACACGGTACAATTGCTAATTTTGTTTTGTCCATGTCCTTTGACGACTATACCGGAACCACCGATGTTATGCAATTGAGAATCTGTAATACGGATATTCCGCCCTGCAATTTTGAAGCCACTACCTCCGCAGTTTCGTACTACAATTTTTTCAAATAGTACATTTTTTAAATTGTCGCCCGAGATTGCCGCGTCTATACCGAGCGAACTAAATTCCTCTTTTTGTAATTTGTTGGTCGCTGCACAAATTTCCACGCCGGATATACGCACATCCTTAACTCCGGTACTATCAAACTCGATGATCGAGCGATTCTTTGGGATAATCGCTACAATTTTGTCGTTCTGCTCACCGCTCTTTGGCCAGTATACTAGAGATTCTGTGGTTCGATCCAGATACCACTGGCCTGGATAATTCAATCCCTCACGCGTATTCCAAACAATAAATTTGTTGTTCTTCGATCCGCGCTCCGCAAACGCGCCCAAGGGAAGAGTACTTGGTATAGTAAGGTATGCGGTCTTCGTATCACTTGCGATTTGCGAAAGCCCCGAGTACGAAGTTAGCCACTCTTGGTAAAGAGTGAGTTCCGCGTTCACAGGGCTAACTTTGTCCAGATCACTGTTTCGGTACCTCAATAGGGTACGTTCCTCAGAATTAGGTTGACGAGACCAAAATCCTTGGGTACCTGGAAGACTTTTTTGATCCCATTTGTTTAGGTATTGGTAAAAGCCTGATTTAGGGAGTCGTGCCCGCTGCCGCTGCTCACCATTAATAATTATCATCCTGAAATCCCATTCACGAGTTCTGGAATTAGGGATGCACGCAGAAAGTAATTGATTAATTTTCCGAAATTGCGATACCTTAACACCTCCAACTAATCTTGGCCTTTCGTTCGGATAACTAACGATATTAAGCCCTGAATCCTTTGGAAGTAGCTTTATAGACACATCAAAATAATCTCCACCGCGCAGACAAATTGTCTTTACGTTGCGAGAGCGGGACAATTCAATAGAGTGCGAGAGACTTTGAACTGGGTCTTCAAGAGTACCTTGACCTTGATCGTTTCCTGTCGGAGCGACGTAAATAGTATCTTGATTGGGAATTGTAGCTTTCCCAATCAAGAATGAAGACGAAAAAAGTAAGTAAGCTGCCAACAACATTTTTTTTGAGTTTTATCACAACCTACTCAAAAGGCCGCGCACGATTTTCAATCGATTGAAGAGTCTGAGATAATAGGGGTTTTTGCTACTACCGGCAAGAATGGACGCATTGCCACCATGTCGTCGATAGAATATGAGTCGGTCATCAATGAATTTCGTTCTGAAAAAGAAAGCACCCACATTCCCAAGCCAAGTATCGTGAGAAGTAATATACTCAGGGAACGGTAGCGCTTTTTTTGCGACGTCAGCTTTGAACGCCATACAACAACCCAGATATGGGGATCCTAGCATCAATGCGAGATACTTATTCGGTTTCGTATTTCTGAGTGCAAAATAACTGTCATGAGTTACCTTCAAATTGCCGTCGGTCACGTAACAGTTGCTTACAACAAGATCTGCCTGCTCCAGGGCTTTCAATGTAACCGACACTTTGTTATCTACCCAAACGTCATCCTGGTCACATAAGAAAATGATATCTCCGCTGGCTGCCCTCACTGCGTTCTCGACATTCTTCACATAATGAAGGTTCGAAGAGTTAGTAGATATCTTGATTCGCTCGTCCCCGATACGCTCTATCACATCTAAGGTCCCATCGGTTGAGCAATCGTCACTAATAATCACCTCATCATTTCGCCCAATTTGGCTGAGCACAGAAGCAAGTTGACTTTCAATGTATTTTTCACCGTTGAAGGTAGGAATACAAACAGAGATCATATTTTAGCTTTTATTTTTCGAATAAAATTAAATACTTCGAACGGGATTAATATTTTTATGCCTGTCTTCAACAAAAACTGCCATTGAAAAAACAACAACTTCGGTTGATTAAATTCTAACTTCCTGGCAACAGCTAAATAGGACTGCAAAACGCGACTGAAATCCTTGCTGGAAACACCATTTAAATCGTAGACAGCAATTACTGAATTTGACCAAAAACAGGGTTCTCTCATAATACATGTAGACATTAACAGATTTTCTGCTTGTAATCCTATTTTCGTTTCGTACATATACCTCCTAAAAGTGCTCACTCTCACCAAAAAACCTTGGTGCATGAACATCGTTTTGGGGAAGAAGTTTTTTTCATTGTAGGGAGCCAATATTTTCGGGGCAACAATTTGCTTTTTATTATTTTTTTCTAAGACGGTCTCTACGGCAAAAAATGCACAGTTATAGTTAGTTATTTCTGCTATCTCAATTCCTTCCCAGTCAGTTAGAAGATCACCTGCATTTAGCCAAAGTAGATAAGTCGAATCCGGTAGATCAAAGCGGATTGCTTTGTTCATTGCATCATAGATGCCACTATCCTTTTCACTAATAGCTGAATCAATGATATCTGAATTTTGCGTAATTATTTCTTTGGTACCATCTGTTGAGTTGCCATCAATTACAAAGTACCTATGATAGTGCTTTTTATATTTCCTTACAGAATCAAGCGTCAATTTGAGGTTAGCAGAGTCATTAAATGTGACGGTAATGATTGCTATTTGAATCGGAACTTCAACCATTGGTAGCAAATTTATATATCTCTTGAACTTGCGATACGTAGTTCCTTACTGAAAATTCGTTTCGCGCGTATGAATATGCCTGTTCTTCAATTTTCTTTCGCTCCTCGGGTTGCTCAATCACTAGTTTCATCGCATTTACTAGTTCCTCGACGGAGCTATATAAGAAGCCAGTTTCTTTATCCTTAATTAGTTCCTTCGTACCTGCATTATCGAATCCTATCACTGCACAGCGGTTGATCATGGCTTCAACTGTCACCCTGCCGAAGCCCTCATTTTTCGAGCACATCAACAGTGCCAGTGATTGTTGCATGTGAGACGATACATCATTCGTAAAGCCGAGAAAGTGAACCTTCGAACGAATCATATATTTATCGACGAGCTGATTTATTTCAGTCTCGAAGTCTTTGTCATGAAACTCTCCGGCAATAATTAGGTCGGCATAGACTTCATGACTATTTAGTTTATAAATGGCCTCGATTGCATCTGCCAATCCCTTAGTTGGGATCAATGCCCCGCAAAATAGAAAGTTCAGCTTCTTCTCTACCTCTATTGAAAAAGGCAATTCTCCGTACAGACCATTATAAACAACCGCACATTTAGCCGGATAGAAATGCTCGGCTACACTTTTGGAAATGGCAATTATATAAGAGCTTTTTTTTAAAAGCTTGTATAGAAATTGTTTACCGAGCCAGTGCTCAATGTTATAGTCTAAATCCTGAAACTCACGCAAATGCCAAATATGCGGGATACCTGCAAACTTGGCAACGAAATAGCCAAGCGTAATCGCGCCGCTGTTACTGTGAATGACCTGAATCTTATTTTTTTTGACATAAATTACAAGCCGAATCAATGCGACAAGATTAACCAAAGCTATTCGGCAGACTCGCACTGGTATTAAAAGAATAGCTATCCATGATCCTCTCATATGTACGCTGGACTGCTTGAAAGGAATCACTCTATGCTTAACTTCCAGCAAGGAAAGTTCATTAACTATTGGCCCCTCATGAGGTACGATAACAGTGCATTCATACTCACCATTTAAACCGCTAATGAGATTTAGGAGAGATCTATTTGCGCCAAGAACAGTTGAAACGTGAGCTAGATAGAGGATTTTCATTTAATATGTTCCTAAAAGACTTCGTAAGGGACAACATCGTTTCTTCCTGGGTGTTGCTTATGATAGACTACCTTCTTTTCAGTTTCGAATACGAAAATAGCAGCCCAAATCACTGTTAGTGCCGACCTAACAATAATATGATATCTCGATTTTATTAGGGTGTTCGGAATTGCTACAATCTGAAATATTGTGAAATAATAAGCTATTCTGAATGCAATTGGAATATCGACAAATAAGTTTGTTATAACAGTTCCCATCAGGAAAAAGCTAAGAGGATTTGCAAGCTTTTTGTCTGAAAAATAAATTAATAGGATGCACACCATTGTATTCGGCACCATATTGAAAATTTTTGCATTTGTTGTGTTGACATTTTCTCCGAATGAATACTCAGCATAAGTGTAGTACTTCGAGAGGTCAATGTACAGCCCAAGATTTAAGCCTGTACTATCCAGGATGGTGACAAACTTTCGAATGTCTATTAATCCACCCCAGCCCAACGCAAACGAGAGAAGTAAAATGACAATTGCACTTGATCTTTGAATTGGGTAGCGATTAAGCAAAAATGAAATAGGTAAAAACATTATAGCTGTCGTGTGGAAGCTGGCAGCCCCGAGTACTAGCGATCCCCAAAGTATGTATTTGCGTTCTGTCAAACTTACATATGAAAGAAGCAATATAGATGTTGCAATTGCTTGGCGAAGTCCGGAAAGACTAAAATAGTAATAGAAAAGCAATACAAAAAGAAGCAATGAATATAAGGGATACTGTGACTTTTTTATGATGAAAAAGTACACCGGGAAGAATATAAAGCACGATGTTATAAACAAAAAAAACTGTGAATCGTTTTCGATGCTTCTTGTGACACTCATTAGAACGGAATAACCTGGCTCAATATCACGAAAATACGCTTCGACACTCTTAAAAATGTTAACATACATCGACGTGTCAGTTCCAACTTTCGGTGATCTAATCGCCGATAAGAGGAAGAGCATGCTAAATCCAACACTAAAAGTGAATTTATTATCTCCAAAGGATACTATTAAAAATAGTAACAATACAATCAAGGTGTAATATAACATCTAGATACAGTTATAGTCTTTCGTTTACTCTCTCTCCATCACGCCTGATGATGTAAGCAGGGTTGCCAACCACTGTAACATTTTGAGGGACATCTTTTGTGATCAATGAACCAGCTCCAATAATGGAATTATCCCCGATTGTTATTTTACCAATGACAATCGCTCCTGCGGAAATTTTTACATTTGAACCCAATAATGGAGTAGCATCAAGTCCAGGCTCGGATTTGCTTTTTCCGATAGTCACGCACTGCCAAACTTCGCAATTCTTCCCAATTTGTCTACTTAATATCGCAGTGGAGAAAGCATGGTGTAACAATAAACCTTCTCCAATTCTGTCGTCGGGGGTGAACAAATGCAGATTAACTCTAACACTAGTGAATGGTTTCAGCAATATACCCCAGGTTCCAACTCGTGAAAAATATAAACTTCGAAAATCAGGAATTTGGGCCATCACTTTCAAAAATGCTTTTAGTCCCTGATCATTTGAATACAAAATTTGCGAACAATATCGTAAGATCTCGTTTTTAATTACTTTTTTTCTTGGATGCACACTCATCAATAAGTAGTGAGGAAGGTAAAAAGCACACCTCAACACAAATGCTAACTTTTCTATTAGATTAGTCATGGGAGTGTAATTTTGTACTTTACTTTTCTCACAAAAAGAAAGTAGTTTAGTATCAGCCCGATCAAATGAACTATCGTAGTTGCAATAGCTATACCAATAACTCCATATTTTAGAACGAATAGCAAATCGAATATTACAGTAAGAATCGATTTGATTACTGCTGCCTGGACCATAATGTTCGTTTCCTTGAACGCGATTGCTGCTCTATTGATAACTTGGTTCGCAGAGTTAAAAATAAACCCAACCATGCTTATCACAAATATATCTCCAATCGTCTTCCTATCTGTGGCGCTAAGTGTAGGATAAATGATGTCTATCAAGTTGGCCTGAAAGTAGTAGGTAAGAATTAGCAGCACCCCGCTTAGCAGCATAATTCCAATGAGCACTTTGTGAAGCGTCCCTAACTTGAAATTATTGTTCAATGCATCACTTGACCACTGGGATAGAAGTATTACCAGAAATGAATTGAGTAATACGTTAAAAATCATAAATGGTTTGTCACCGTAATCTAAAATGGATACAGCACCAACGGTAAGAAAAGTAGCTATTACTTTCCCAATTATTGGCGCGGCAGATGATATTGATGTTGAAAGTGCCTGGTAGCTACCCTCGCGAACAAACACTTTAATTATGGACAAATCGCGATTCTGAAACGTGAGTGCTATTTTATTTTTGATTTTTATAATATAGACTAGGTGAACTAATTTCGCTAGCTCGCCTAAATTATATCCCAAAATGACAGAATATATTGAGAGGTATTTGTTAAACAGAAAAATCGAAATGAAAATAATAATTGTACGAGATATGGGTGATGTAGCAGCCATATCAAATTTATTTAGCGAATATAAGATCCCATAGCATAACGAATTAAAGATTGTTAGTATAAAGATCGGTATTGAGATGGCGGTGTATAGATAAATGTTGTTATCGAGAACTAGGTATAGAGAAACGGTGATAGCCAAAAAGACAGCAGCTGCTATCAATAGGAACTTAGATGAAAAGAAGAATACGGAAGAAAGAAATGTATCAAATGCGGCCTTATCCCCCATTTTTTCTTTTAGAAATGGAACAAGAGTTGAGCTGACGGCGTTAGAGAAGATGATGCTTCCAAACGTTATTAGCCCATAGCTAAAGAAAAAATTATCAGTCTCCTTAGATATCCCAAATATGTTTGCGATATAGATTGGCACAAGGAAGGCCAACATATTGGCAAAGACAGTGATGACGGATAGTCGCGCAGTCTTTAAAAGTAGCGGATTCTTAGTTATTGAAGACCACGCAGTCGATAATGGAATGTACATCGTAGCTTATATTTGAGTTGTCGATCTAGCCTCGTTTTAGGACTGCTAGATCGACGTAATTGGTATATCTGGTCTTACTCAAAATAATTAAGTACTCCGAATCCTTCTTTTAAAAGGAGTTGATCTTTTTGGAACAGACGCAAGTCTGACGTTGCCATGTCTTCAATCAACATATCCAAAGTATGCTTGGGCTTCCAGCCAAGTTTTTCCTGTGATTTGGTAGGATCACCTATTAGCAGGTCTACTTCGGTTGGACGATAATATCTTGGATCTATCTTCAAAATTACAGTTCCAGGCGCCAAATGCTCGCCCTCGGCAATTCCCAATTCGGCAAGGCGTGCTGAATTTATGGATGCAATAGTTCCAACCTCATTTTCCTCAGAACCTGTAAATTCTACGTCTACACCAAGGAAAGCGAAAGTCTTGCGGATAAACTCACGCACACGGGTAGTTACACCTGTTGCGATTACAAAATCCTCGGAAGTTTCCTGTTGCAGAATCAAGTACATAGCCTCCACGTAATCCTTCGCGTGTCCCCAGTCACGTTGGGAGTCGATGTTACCCATGTAGAGAATATCCTGCAAGCCAAGCACGATCTTCGCTGCGGCCCTGGTGATCTTTCTCGTCACGAAAGTTTCACCTCTTAAAGGAGATTCGTGATTGAAAAGAATACCATTGGATGCGAACATTCCATACGCTTCACGATAGTTGACGGTAATCCAGTATGCATACATTTTAGCTACTGCATACGGAGAGCGTGGGTAGAATGGAGTCGTCTCAGATTGAGGAACTGCTTGAACCAATCCATAAAGTTCCGAAGTTGAAGCCTGATAGATTTTAGTTTTTTTGGAAAGTCCCAATAGTCTGACTGCTTCCAGGATACGAAGCGTACCGATGCCGTCTGCGTTCGCTGTGTACTCGGGCGTTTCGAAACTTACGCGGACATGGCTCATAGCCGCAAGGTTGTAAATTTCGTCGGGCTGCACTTCCTGAATAATACGCGTTAAATTCATAGAGTCGGTTAGGTCACCGTAATGCAAAATGAATTTAGGCTTTTCAACGTGAGGATCCTGATAAAGGTGATCGATACGGTCGGTATTGAACAGTGAACTTCTGCGTTTCACACCATGTACGGTGTATCCCTTTTCCAGTAATAGCTCCGTGAGGTATGCACCGTCCTGGCCGGTTACCCCTGTAATCAATGCGACTTTTGACATGGTATTGAGTAAATTAATAGTTATGCCGGCTTGCCAGCGTTTTAAATTTATACAGCGTAAACCTCCTGGTTCTGGATAAAATCCTGGTAGGCTAAGGCGATTCCTTCGCGGAGTTCGACAGTATGATGCCATCCTTCGCTATGAAGTTTTGAGACGTCCATCAGTTTTCTTGGGGTGCCATCAGGTTTAGACGTATCCCATTTAATTTCACCTTCAAAGCCAATGACTTCCGCTACTAATTCTGTTAATTCTTTGATAGATAGATCTTCACCTGTGCCAATGTTGACGAGCTCTCTGCCATCGAAATTTTCCATTAGGTAAAGGCAAGCCTCAGCCAAATCGTCTGCAAAAAGGAATTCCCGCTTCGGTGAGCCGGTTCCCCACGCTTCTACAAATGGCCTGTTGTCCAGCTTCGCTTCATGAAATTTGCGGATGAGCGCTGGCAACACATGCGAATTATTTAAATTGTAGTTATCGCCATACCCATAGAGATTTGTGGGCATAGCACTAATGAAGTTACAGCCATACTGATCTCTATATGCTTCACAAAGTTTGATTCCAGCAATTTTTGCAACTGCATAGGGCTCATTGGTCTCTTCGAGAAGCCCCGTAAGTAAATACTCTTCCTTCAATGGTTGCGGAGCGAGTTTCGGATAGATGCACGATGAACCCAGAAACATCAGTTTCGTAACATCATTCAAATATGCGTGGTGAATGATATTTGCCTCAATCATCAAATTTTCATATATGAAATCAGCACGATAAGTGTTGTTAGCCACAATGCCACCAACTTTTGCAGCAGCGAGAAAAACGTAATCCGGTTTTTCCTGCTCAAAGAAGTCTGCGACAGCTTGCTGGTTCCTTAGATCCAATTCTGATGACGAACGGGTTACAATATTGTTATAGCCCTGCCGGTCGAGTGCCCGGTAAATAGCCGATCCCACCATACCACGGTGGCCAGCAATGTATATTTTTGAATTCTTTTCCATATATAAAGATTGATATTAAGGATTGCTAGTCGATAAGCTCAGGTTTTTCCCTTTCCAGTTTTTCATAAATCTTTTTTACGTCTTGGGAGCTGTTTCTAGCTAAAACTAAGATCGCATCAACTGTTTCGACGAGCACCAAGTCATTGACTCCTAAAAACTCGACGTGCTTGGTTGTGCCTATCACGCAGTTGTTATCGACAAATCGATGAAGCTCACCTTGGTTTTTCCAATGTTCCCACACTGATTCGAATGAACCCAGATCCGACCAACCAAAGTCGGCCTTCACAACCTTTATTTTTTCCGAACGCTCCATTACAGCATAATCAATGCTTTTGGATGGAATCTTCATGGTCTCCACGGCCGGTAGGAATTCAGAATTGCTTAGTTCGTAAGTCGTCAGAGAAGTCTGGTAAATTTCCGGCTCAAACTTTTTAAGTTCAGCCAAATAGGCGTCGGCTCTGAAGCAGAACATTCCACTGTTCCACAGAAATTTGCCTGAGTCAATGAAAACGGAAGCAGTTGTTTTGTCCGGTTTCTCACGAAATGAGAGAACTTCATTTCCTTCAAATTCAATATATCCGTAGCCAGTTTCTGGCTTCGAGGGGGTAATGCCGAAGGTGACAAGGTATCCTTCGGAAGCTAAGGCAACCGAATTCCGAATCGCCGCCGCGTACGCTTCCTCATTCGTTATGATATGGTCAGAAGGAGTAACCAGCAGAATGTCATCGGGCCTCACGGCAAATGCTGCGAATGCAATCGCAGCCGCTGTATTGCGGGGAGCAGCTTCAATGATCTCTGAGTATTTGTTTACGTTCGCCCTAAGAAGATCTGCACGAGACAGCAGGTAGTTATCTTTGTTACCTACCACGACGGTATGAGCCACAAATTCACTATTTCTTTCAGCAGTAAGTTGAAATAACGACCTATCACCGAACATTGGGATATATTGCTTCGGCATAGACTTCCTGGATACCGGCCAAAGACGACTACCGACACCACCGGATAAGATTACATGGATAAGATTTGACATAGCAGTTGCAGTTATGAAGGGTCAGGATTTATACTAGCTCTTTTACAGTTAAAGTCTCACGACCAACGCTGTAATACGTGAAGCCGAGCTCTTTCATCAATTCCAACTCATACAAATTGCGACCGTCAAATATCACTTTGTTTTTGAGCAGCTTACCCATCTTCCCGAAATCGGGTGTTCTAAACTGAGGCCACTCAGTAAAGATCATCAGCGCGTCGGCATCGTCCAGGGCTGCGTAAGCAGTGTGAGTATAAGTCACTTGAGGAATTAGCCGCTTCGTATTTTCAACGGCCTCGGGATCGTAGGCAGTAACATTAACACCCGCTGCCAGAAGCACCTTTATGTTCTCCAAAGCGGGAGCTTCACGGATATCATCCGTATAAGGTTTAAAAGCAAGACCCCAAACGGCCACGGTTTTGCCCGTGATATTTCCATTGAAGTGCTCCTTTAACATCGGAATCAATTTCTTCTTCTGATCTTCGTTCACTTCCATCACTGATTTGAGCGTCCTAAAATCGTAACCATAATCCGCCGACGTCTTGGCTAATGCCTGGACATCTTTTGGGAAACAGCTTCCGCCGTAGCCGATCCCTGCAAAAAGAAAACGTTTGCCAATGCGACTATCTGTTCCAATTCCCTTGCGAATATCGTCTACGTTTGCCCCTACACGCTCGCACAAATTGGCTATCTCATTCATGAAGGTAATCTTCATCGCAAGGAATGAGTTCGCGGCGTATTTGGTCATTTCAGCAGAGCGCTCATCCATGAAGATAATTGGATTTCCTTGGCGCACTAATGGTGCGTACAATTTCTCCATTACCTTTTTCGCGTTCTCGGACGTCGTTCCGATCACTACGCGATCAGGTTTCATGAAGTCCTCTACGGCCACACCTTCGCGAAGAAATTCTGGGTTGGAGACCACATCGAAATCCACCTCTGCGTTTTTGGCAATAGCATCCCGAACTTTTTCCGCAGTTCCAACAGGAACGGTACTTTTGTCTATAATGACGACATATTGCTTCAAAAGAGGACCTAGATCCTTCGCAACGCCAAGAATATACTTTAGGTCTGCGGAGCCATCTTCACCAGGAGGAGTAGGAAGTGCGAGGAAAATAACTTCTGCATCCTCAATCCCTTCTTCAAGATTGGTTGTAAATTTAAGTCGTTCTTCCGCAATGTTCCGGTCGAAAAGTATATCAAGACCTGGTTCGTAAATGGGAATCTCGCCCCGCTGCATGCGTTCCACTTTGGTCGCGTCAATATCAACGCAAATCACTTGATTGCCAGTTTCTGCAAAACAAGTCCCGGTTACAAGGCCTACATAGCCCGTACCTACAACTGCTATTCTCATGATGTAACAGGGATTAGTTTTTTGTATCGAAATACGGGGTGCCGTTCCAAGACCGTAAGAATAGTTGTGGAACACGGCGATCACGGCATTGCATTCGCCCAATTGAGAGAGGTTGTTTTTTCATAGTGTAACGTTGAGTGATAATCTTGAATAAAGCCTGCACAATGGCTATTGTAAGCTACATTTCAAGATTTGAACTGAAAATAATTCAATTTTACAACATTTCCAATATTCATAATGACTGCCTTAAATAAATACTATTAAAGCTTGATTGCATTACGAACTCAGAATAGGGTCGCCAAAGAAATTAGCTTTTGCTTACAAGTTTTTTCAATCTGGCCGTCACAGAACTGTTACTTCCGTCAGATTCTTCGGAATAGTAACCGTATCCGTAGCCCCCGTAGCCATATCCATAGCCGTAGCCCGCTCCATAATTAACGCCATTAAAGATAATCGCCAGGTTATTGAATCGTCTGACACGTTGCAAATCACCAATGCGTCTGAGGTGATCCAGAATTGTGTAATTGAAACGCACTAGGTAAAGCGTCGCATCCACGTGCTCTGCAATCAGAGCTGAATCAGTAACCAATCCATACGGCGGAGAGTCAATAAGGATATAGTCATATTTTTCGCGGAGTTCTTTCAGTAAGACAGGAAGTTTACCGTTGCTCAACAACTCGGAAGGGTTTGGAGGAATCGGTCCGCTGGTCAAGACATCAAATTTAGGGTGAACGCCGGTAGACTGAATATAATCTACGTAATGTCCTTGACCAATGAGACAGTTCGAGGCACCAAACCGGTTGGGTACGCCAAGGCGCTCATGCAAAGTTGGTTTGCGTAAGTCAAGACCAATGAGTAACACGCGTTTGTCAGAATACGCCAAGCTCGCAGCAAGGTTAATACTTACAAAACTTTTTCCTTCACCCCCGATGGACGAGGTAAACATGATCACACGGCAATTGCCATCGCCAAGATATTGTAAGTTTGTTCTCAATGCCCGAAATTGTTCGGCCACCGCGCTGCGGCTGGTCATTTTAATAATGGACTCTTCTCCAGGCACGCCGTTAATAGTTCCTTTCATCTGGCCAATCTCGCCTAGAATAGATGAGTGGGTAACCTTTTCAATCTCTTCTCTTCTTTGTACCGTATTATTTAGCATGAAGAGTAAGTTGATCAGCAAAATGGGTATAAGAACTCCAGCAATACCCGATCCCAACCAAACCAACGTCTTTTTAGGCTTTATCGGTTTAAAAGTGGAGATCGGCGCATCGATCAATCTGCTATCCGTAACGGTAGATGCATAAGCTAATGCTGTTTCTTCTCGCTTCTGCAAGAGATACAAATATAACTCTTCCTTAATGGACTGTTGACGTTTAATGCCTACGAATTCGCGTTCTTTTTTTGGAATACTGCGTAGACCAGCCGAAAATTGGGTATTGATATTCTCCAGATTTCGCTTGGTTACCGCCATTCCACGCTTTAAGTTCTGAACGTTCTCTCTGATAGATTGACGTGTTCCGTTCAACTGTGTGTTGATTGTTTGCAAAAGCGGGTTATTCGGAGATGTAGTCCGGGCATACCTTTCGCGTTGCAATTCCAGTTCGTTGAATTTTGTAAGAAGTGAAACCAGAACGGGATCGTCAATCATATATGTAGCTGGCGCAACGGCTCCATCACCTGCATTTTGGATGTAGGTCTCAATACTTTCAAGAATGCTGATTTTTGTGTTTACTTCATTTAGCTTAGAATCGTTTTCCTTAATATTTTCTAAGAAAAGCTTCGATTCGGCGCTAATGTCGGTAATCCCTTGGTTCGTTTTGTAAGCTTCAACATCCTTTTCAACATCACCCAACTCGCCGGTAATCAATCCTAAACGATTTTCAATAAACTTCAATGTGTTGCTAGCTTCGCTATTCTTATCATTTAAAGATGATTGGACATACACATCTAGCAGTTTGTTAAGAATATCTTTGGCGCGTTGGACATTAGAATCTTCATAGGTAAGTTCCAATACTGTACTCTTAACGTTGGGTTGTTCAACAGTAAGACGTTTCAGAATAGCCTCAGAAAGATTTTTCACGTCACCGAAATGAATGTGAACCTTTTCATAAGGAGAGCTGCCTCCTTTGGTTACAACAAAAGCACCCCAGGCATTATTAAATCTTTGGTTAAAGGTAAAAACCTTTTCTTCATCATTAAAGCGAAAGTGGGTACTGTCAACGATGGTAATTGTCAACGGCTCTTCGTAGCCAAACGGTGTTACTATTTCCGCTTTTACTGTCACCGGGCTAGTTTTATACAAATCAACTGTTTTCAGTCCGTCTCGTGTTGTATATGCAACGTCAAGAGTCAACTCTTTCACGACTTGCTCCATTAATGTTTGAGACTTGAAAATCTCCATTTCATTTTCAACGGTCTTGTTTCCTCCAAATTGAGAACTCATTTCCGTAAGAATGTCACCTTGAGAGCCGCCAATACTTTTCTCTTCTTTAATTAAGATGCTTGTTTTTGTGCTGTAAATCGGCAATGTTGTTTGTAAGTAGAAGAAAGCAACAGTCAGCGCAGATATAAAGAATACAGGAAAAAAATACCAATATCGAAAATAACGACTTATATATTCGCTTAGGTTAAACTCCTCAACCTCGTTCGAGTGAGTACTGTCTTGGGATGTGTTTAAGATATTGTTGCTCATAACGTTGAGTTGAAATAGATGAAGACCCTATTTAGTTAAATTGAGAATCAAAATTCCCAGTGTGCTTATTCCTCCAACAATTGTAACTATTAAGGGTACAGTTCTTATTCTACTGTCTGTATCCAGCATTCGTGCCTTTACCGGCTCAACATAGATCAGGTCATTTTTGTGTAGATAGTAATAAGGAGAGTCAAATACCTCACGAGAGGTAAGATCTAAACGAGCATATTCACGTTTTCCATTCTCTTCCCTTATTATCATAACGTTGCTCCGATTCCCATAAATAGTTAAGTCACCAGCTAAACTGAGTACCTCGGGTAGTGTTATTTTTTCATCGGGTATGACATACACTGCGGGCAGCTTTACCTCTCCGAGAACAGATACCTTGAAATTGAGGTTTCTGACAATTACGGATGGCTCCTTCAAGAAATTTTGTAGCCTCGCTCGGATAGAATCGGCAGCAACGTTAGTTGTCATGCCTGCCACCTTTACTTTTCCAAGAAGTGGTATTTCAATGTTGCCGTCTATGTCTACCAGATAGCCCAAAGGTTGAACCCTGGGGCCACCCATACTCGAATAATTCGTACTGGCAGTTGTAAATTGATTTGGAGTGTTAAATACCTCACTCGCTTCGGTATTCAAGCTTCCAACAATGATCGAAAGAATGTCGCTGGGCTGGATTTTTGGAACGTAAGTTTGTTTTATTTCCTGAGAAGAGTATCTGGTTGAGTCCCCTTGGAAATATACAATCGACTTAGGAGAAACGCAGGAAGTAGTTACTATGATTATCGCGATATAGCTTAATAGTAGAATGCCAGCAACTTTTGTTAGTTTTCGGGGATTGAAGGTCATGTTATAAACGTTGAGTAAATAGTGTTTTTTCTAAATTATTGATAGTGAGTAGCTTAATGTTCGAGCAGGTTTGTTTTGATGAGCGGATGTATTGATTTCAACATATTGATAAATTCATTCTCAATTTTAGTCAAGTTGGCCGTTGCTAGCATGTTCTTGATATAGTCCTAGTTGGGTATTGTTTGCAATTCAATACAAATATAAAATAAATTCAATTATCGTCATCAAAAATTTATAAGTTTTTCATTCTGGAACGGGTATTTCGAAATCCAGTTGTTGCGGTTGCTCCTCTGTATCATGTCTAAATGCTGGATTTTATGGGCGTCAGTGCCTAAAAACGTGATCAGATTATTCTTTAAAAGCCATTCGGCCATCTTCGTAATATTTTCTCCGTAATAACCCGACAATGACAAAATATTTACTTGCAACTCACATCCGCCATCCGCAAGTTTTTTATAGATAGAAGGATCAGCGTAGAAGTAAGTGTACCTTTCGGGGTGCGCTAACACGGGTTGATAGCCTTTCTCAATGATCGAGAAAAGGGTTTCGGACGTGTTTAAAAGAGGTGTGGAGTAGGGCAGCTCTACCAAAAGACGATTTCCTGGCAGGGTCAGCATTTGTTGTCCCGTATTAAGTAAGTGGGTAAAGTGTTCGTCCAGGAAATATTCCGCTGCCGCTCCAATCTCAATGGTAAGACCGGCTTGTTTGCTCGCTTGTCGTACTTCCTCCAGTTTACTAAGAACTATTTCGGGTGTGTTTCGATAGCAGTCCCACATAACGTGCGGGGTCGTGATTACCTGCTTGTAGCCCAAGCTCTGCATTTTAGACGCCATTGCCACAGATTCTTCCACTGTCTCTACTCCGTCGTCCACTCCGGGGATCATGTGAGAATGTATGTCAATCCCAATGTGATCTAACGTTACATCCTTATTGTTCGTCTTACTAAATAACCAGTTAAGCATATGAAATTCGACAGCTACCTTAGATAATTTACAAAATTAGAAAAATGAAATTATTTAAAGCGAGGAGTCGGAATTATGATTTTAATAGAATTCGTGTCAAAATAAGTCAAAATAGTCCGGTTGCCGAAAAATTTCGATGCGTAATTTTAGGATTTAACTGTTTGGTAACGGATTGTACTATTCCTTGCAAGGCAATTTAGTGTATAAATCTGGTTGAATGTCACTACCCGACGGAATAAATAACCTTATTGAGGCGTTTTGTTAGGATTGCCCTGGATTGACCTAGGGGGCGTTAGCTCCTCTTTTAACAGAGTATGGGATAATGATTTGTGAAATTTGAATTATTCTGATAAAATGATTTTGTAATTGTATCCTCTTCAAAAATTACACCGGTTAATAAGAAAATGCGCCAGTTAATGCTTTGTCACCGCTTCCTGGTGCCGCCACAATTCAAGAAATATGTGGCTATTCTGGCGTAAATGTGCAAAAGTGCCTTCATCGACAATGCGGCCGTCCCTAAGAATATATACGTAGTCGAACTTTGCAAGCAGGTGCAGTCGGTGTAGGGTAGATATCACCGCTTTGTCCGAAAACTCCACAAACATTTTATCATAAATCTGCGCCTCGGTCTTCGGATCAATGCTGCTGGTCGGCTCGTCCAGCAGGATAATGTCGCTAGTGCGCGCCGCGAGTATGCCTCGGGCGAGCGCGAGACGTTGCTTCTGTCCGCCCGAAAGGTTTACGCCTTTTTCCTGAATGCTTGATTCGAGACCGTTGGGCAACTTGTCGACTACGTCGGTGAAATGCGCAGTTTTGCAGACGTTCATAATCTCGCTTTCCTCGAATGGCAGGCCGAGCGTAATGTTATAGGCAATGGTGTTTTCGAAGATCTCGGGATCCTGAGGGAAAAGTGTCACCCGGTCAGCGAGCATTTCAATGGCTGCATCCTGCTCGCCGTCCAAGGTTACTTTTACATCCTTCTCGGGTTGATATAACCCTCGCAGCAACGCGAGCAGCGTACTTTTGCCGCTGCCGCTTTCGCCGATGAATGCAATACGCTGCCCGCGGCGAATGCGGATATCGATGCTGTGAAGGCTGTGAGCCTGCTTTTCGGTATCATACAGTTCGCCGTGGGAGAAATTCAGGTTGGCGATGTGGATCTCCCTCCATTTTTCGGGAAGCTCGCCGGCCCCATCCTCTCGGTGATGTTCACGGTAAGCTTCGCCAATGGACCGGGCGGTTTGCACTTCGGTGTTATACCGGATGATTTCCGTGTATTGCCACGCGATGTCTTGAAAAACACTTGTAAACTGGTTGACATAACTTAAAAGAGTCACCAGCCCACCCACCAGGAACACCTCTCCGGGCACATAATGCTGATACACATAGCCCAGCGTCACCACTACGTAAATAATGGTGATAAAGACGCTTGCCACAAACCATTTCCATTCATTGACGATCACCGATCGTCGGAAAGGAGGGAATATATCGGATACCTTGCTCATCAGGCTTACCTTCATACGCTTTTCGAGCCTTAGGGTGATTACAGTGATGATATTAGAAAGACTATCAAACAGTGTTGAAGAAACGATGTGCTCCTTCTCATTCGACTCGTCGAGTGCTTTGATGAATGGTTTGTCAAATTTGAAAATCACATATACATTAATAATTCCGATAAGTACACCAATGGCACCGAAAAGTGGGGAAAACCAAATGATCGCCACAAACGAGAAGACGAACTTGGCAAATGCGTGCAGGAACATAAAGCCGTTCTGGAAGAAGTCTTTCAATGCTTCATAGGCTTTTCGGATGCGGTTGATCGTTGCGCCGCTGTGGTGGTCCTGGTGCCAGCGAATGGGCAAATGCAGGGACTGGTGATAAAGCTCGTCGAGAAAATTTCGGCTGAGATCAAATGCAAGTTTACGCTCCATCACACGCGCAGGGCCGTGAAATGCCCATTCGAGCAAAGTCAGGCCCAGGTAGGCGCCTGCGTAGATCCAGACGTTATGCAAAGTGCCTTCCACATCCAGTTGAATGGATTGGATAAACCAGCCATATAGCAGGGGATGCGCGGCCAGCACGAGGTTGGCCACGACGAACATGCCGTACACCAGCAGGTAGCGGCCACGTTTCTGCCGGGCATAACGCCAGGCTGTGGCAAGTAGAGATAGGTAGGGGTTTTTCATGCTAAATACAGGGTTGGTAGAATGGAGCACCGTCCCTGGCAACTAACAACCACAAAACGAACCCGAAGGTTGCCCACCGGTAGGTAAACTTTATGTGAAGAATCAGTAGTTTTTAAGAGTTTACGGTTTAGTTACACGTTAACCGATTTTTTGCAAACCAACTATTAGAACTACCAAACCGGAATTTTATGAAAAGATTAATGCATGTTTTTTGCAGCGCCATCATGCTGAGCATTGCCCTGGGAATTTCCGCACACGCACAGGACGGCTGGATTACATTATTCAATGGAAAGGATTTCACCGGCTGGAAAGTTGGTGCCAATGCGAGCTCCTTTTCGATCGAAGATGGTACCATTAAAGTGGCCGGACCCAGGGCGCATCTTTTCTATGAAGGGCCGATCAAGAACCATATGTTCAAGAATTTTGAGTTTAAAGCTCAGGTGAAGACAACAGCCGCCTCCAACTCAGGTATTTTTATCCACACCGTTTACCAGGAAGACGGCTGGCCTTCTCAGGGCTACGAAGTGCAGGTAAACCAGTCGCACACTGACTATAAGCGTACAGGTAGCCTATACAATGTGGTCGACGTGAAAGAAACCTACGTGAAAGACAATGAATGGTACACCGAGTACATTAAAGTGGAAGGCAAGCACATTACCATCAAAATCAACGATAAAGTAGTGGTCGATTATGAGGAAACTGACGTAGACAAACGCCAGGGCGACATGAAGAACAAATTCCTGAAAGCTGGTACATTCGCGTTGCAAGCGCACGATCCTAAAAGCATAGTTTATTATAAAGACATTCAGGTACGACCGCTTACCGAGTAACCGCATTGCTTCCGATGGAAGAAACCGTAGCATTTGAATCGATACTGGAACGCCTCCCCAAAAAGGGAGGCGAATTTTATATGTTGGTACCCGACGAGGTGGCCGCGTAATTTGTGGAAGGTCGCAAACCAGCCCGCGTGCGGTGCGTGATCAATGGGCATGTGAATTTTCAATGCGCGGTCCGGCCGAAGGGTGGGGGAGGGTTTTATATCAATGTGGCAACTGCACTACGCCAGGAAGGTAAACTGGTACTCGGCCAGAAACTGCACGCGACAGTCCGTAGGGACGATAGCGAATACGGTCGTGATATGCCGGAAGAATTACAGGAACTGCTGGGGCAGGATAAGGAGGCGAAGAGGTTGTTTGAAAATGCCAAACCTGTCAATCAACGAGCCATGATCCATTATATTGCCAGTGCCAAATCTATCCAGGTGCGTATTGATAGGGCGATAATGATGACTGACCGGCTGAAAAATGGTAGGATAAGTTAGTTGTCAGTTTTGGTCATTATAGTCAGTTTTGGTCATTGGGTAAAAACAATCCCGACTTTTGGAGACTATATCTGACGATTACTGATTACTTCGTCATTCATTGTGATTCGCCACACTCCGATACTGACTCGGCGATATGCCCTCCGATTTACGGAATTGCCTTCCAAAGTAGTTCAAATCTGAAAAGCCGAGCTGGTAGCAAATGTCGGAAATGCTTTCTTTCGTATGAGAAAGCAGTTGTTTGGCTTTTTTGATCTTTTCCCTTAGTATAAAATCTAACGGACTAATGCTGAACTCGCGTTTGAACGCGCGGTAGAATGAGGCCCGGCTCATGCACGCCTTTTCACTCAGGTCCTCAACCTGGATCTTTTCATTAATATTAGCTTTGATGTAGTTGACCACAAAAGCCAGCGGATTGTCCTCATGCAGGTATGATGCCTCATCGGTAGCGGCCAGGTGCTGCGTCTGGATAATGTGTACAATGAGCTCCTGTAATGTAAGATCGGCCAGAATATCCTTTCCCAATGCCGTTCCGGAGCAGATCTTGATGAGCTTATTCAGCGTTTGCGCGAGCTCGATGTTGTTGAGGAAATGGTATTGATTATGTTGTAATGACCAAAACTGCTGCTTGCCTTCGCGCGGGTAGGTTTCGCTGAGGCGGTCGATGATCTGCTGGATTTTAGGCTGGTCGATCGCCAGGGCGATGCATTGGGTTGGATTTTCGCGGGCGGCTTCCGGGAAATCGATTTTCATCGTCACATTCGCCGGTACCAGTACCGTTTCGCCAGGCAGGTAGTCGAAACCCGGTTGATCAAACAAATGCATGACTTTCTTCCCGCGCAGCATGCTGGTCACCACGAAATCAGAAAAGGTAAGTGGCACAAGTGCCGAAGGTTGTAAGGTCTCAAACAGGTTCAATTCACAGTTGTCGAGCGTAAATGCCCTACGGTTCTCCACCAAAGTTTTCAACGATTTCTCCCCCGAAACACTCACCCGATCCAATCTGTAACCTGCTGCCATCACACAAAATTTTGGTTTAAGCCCCTCTTTCCGTCCAAATCCTTCCTCCCCCTCATCCTTACTCGATCCCCCATTTTTCCTAATAAATATATAACTGTTTTTTGAAAAAATGAGATAATTATCCTAACACTTGACACGATCGTGCCACTGTTTAACACTTATGAAAGGTAGGTTTGTATTATCAATCATTTCAAAAAAACCTTAATCATGGATACGATCACCGAGAAACCAGTAGTTGGAAGTAAAACGTACAGCAGTGAGAATCTTGCCAAACGGCCTGAGTTTAAGGAAAAATATGAGAATTATATCAACGGCCAATTCGTAGCACCTGCAAAAGGTGAATATTTCGAAAACATCTCACCAATTGACGGCCAGGTATTCACCAAAGCGGCACGCTCGACGAAGGAGGATGTGGAAGCCGCCCTTGATGCAGCGCACGCGGCATTCCCTTCTTGGAGCAAAACTTCGGCCACCAATCGCAGTAATTTGTTGCTGAAAATCGCGCAGGTAATCGAAGATAATCTGGAGTACCTGGCCATTGTGGAGGCAATCGATAATGGCAAAGCCATCCGGGAAACCCGCGCTGCCGACTTGCCGCTTTGTGTGGATCATTTCCGCTACTTCGCTGGCGTGATCCGTGCCGAAGAGGGTAGTGTTTCGGAGCATGATGAAAATACTGTTTGCATTAACCTGCACGAACCACTGGGCGTAGTAGCGCAGATCATCCCCTGGAATTTCCCACTTTTGATGGCCACCTGGAAAATAGCACCCGCATTGGCAGCTGCGAACTGCGTGGTGGTGAAGCCCGCCGAGCAAACGCCTACTTCCATTATGATATTAATGGAGCTGATCGGCAACATCCTGCCTCCCGGCGTGCTCAATATCGTGACCGGCTTTGGCGTCGAGGCTGGTAAACCGCTTGCATCGTCGCCACGTGTAGCTAAGGTGGCATTTACCGGCGAAACCACTACGGGGCGTCTTATTATGCAATATGCTTCGGACAACCTCGTGCCGGTGACGATGGAGCTGGGAGGCAAGTCGCCGAACATTTTCTTCCCGTCGGTCATGGATGAGGATGATGAATTTTTGGATAAAGCCATAGAAGGCGCCGTGTTGTTTGCTTTGAACCAGGGCGAGGTTTGTACTTGCCCGTCGAGGATGCTGGTGCACGAGCGCATTTATGACAAGTTTATCGAAAGGGTAATTGAGCGCACAAAAGCCATTAAAATGGGGCACCCGTTGGATGGGACAACAATGATGGGGGCGCAGGCTTCGAACGACCAGTACGAAAAGATTTTGTCTTACCTCAAAATAGGTAAAGAGGAAGGTGCCGAAGTGCTCACCGGCGGCGCTGCGCAGACTTTTGAGAACGGCATTTCGGGAGGTTACTATATCCAACCGACTATTTTCAAAGGCCACAACAAAATGCGGATATTCCAGGAGGAGATTTTCGGACCCGTGGTGTGCGTAACCACTTTCAAAACCACGGAGGAAGCTATCGCCATTGCGAATGATACACTTTATGGCTTAGGTGCAGGCGTGTGGACGCGCGATGCACACGAGCTTTACCAGGTACCACGGGCGATCCAGGCGGGTAGGGTGTGGGTTAATAATTACCACGCCTATCCCGCCCACGCTCCGTTTGGCGGCTACAAGAAATCAGGATTTGGGCGGGAAAACCACAAGATGATGCTGGGCTATTATCGCCAGACCAAAAACATGCTGATTTCTTACGATAAGAACAAGTTGGGATTTTTCTGAGGATGTTATGACGGAGCGCGTTCTGATTACGCCCGAAGCCGAGGCCGTTGTGGCCCGGCTTCGGGAAGAGAATGGAGAGCTGATGTTTCATCAGAGTGGCGGTTGTTGTGATGGCTCGCAGCCCATGTGTTTCCCAAAAGGTGAATTTCGGGTGTCGGATAGTGATGTGCTGTTGGGAAACATAGCGGGCTGCGGGTTTTTTATGAGCCGTGATCAATTTGAGTACTGGCAGCATACCCAGCTGACGATCGATGTCGTGCCTGGCCGCGGCTCGAGCTTTTCGCTAGAGATCCCCCTGGGGGTACGTTTTATAACCCGTTCAAGACTTTACACGCCCGAGGAAACCGGTGATCTGACGGCAATCAACATCTGAAAACCAGATTATTGATGGAGGGGGCAAGGCCGTCGTGCAAGGGACCTTTACACGACGGTTTTGCACGTTTCTTGTCATTTTAGCACTTGTTCGTTATATTTGTTCAAATCGAGCGGTTTGCTGACTGGAAAAATCAAAGTCAGCTATATCTATAACACATCTGTAAATCAACGAATTTGCAGGTTTTAAAAGCTGAATTTTGAATTTCAACGAATTTGAACTCCACGAAGACGTGCTAAACGCCGTGGATTCCATGAACTACCAGCAGGCGACACCAATTCAGGAGCAGGCAATCCCCTACATTCTCAGCGGCAAAGACCTGCTAGCCTGCGCACAGACAGGAACCGGTAAAACTGCCGCCTACCTGATTCCCATTCTCGACAAGGTTGCCCACGAGGCAAATGAACATACCGGAGCACTCATTCTGGTGCCTACCCGTGAACTGGCGGTGCAGATCGACCAGCAAATCCAGGGGTTGGGGTATTTTGTCGGAGCTACCAGCATTGCTGTTTACGGCGGCAACAAAGGCCCGGAATGGGACCAGCAGAAAAAAGCCCTGACGCAAGGAGCAGATATTATCATCGCCACACCGGGGCGGTTGATCGCTCATTTGCAGTTGGGTTATGTCAATTTCCGCACCGTGCGACACCTCGTACTGGATGAAGCCGACCGGATGCTCGACATGGGCTTTCTCAGCGATATCCTAAAAATTATGAGCTTTCTGCCCACGCAACGGCAAACATTGATGTTTTCGGCCACTATGCCTTCCAAGATCGGTGAACTGGCTAAACGCATTTTACAAAATCCCGAAGAGATAAGGCTCGCCGTATCGCGTCCTGCCGACCGGATCGATCAGCAGTTTTACCTCGCAAAAGATGAGCAGAAGCTGCCATTGCTGGTACATTTGCTCAAAGAAGTACAAAATATCAGCATGGTATTATTTACTTCCCGCAAATCTAATGTGGAGCCGATCGTGCGGGCGTTGCGGAAATTGGGCCTTGGTGCGCATGGTATCTCTTCGGATTCGGAACAAGGTGAGCGGGAAATTGTACTGCGTGATTTCAAAAACCGGCAATTCCCCATCCTGGTTGCAACCGATGTCTTATCCCGCGGCATAGATATTGATAACCTCAGCCATGTGGTGAACTACGATGTCCCCCGCGACCCCGAAGACTATGTACACCGCATAGGCCGCACAGCACGGGCCGAATCAAAAGGAACAGCGATTACCTTTATTAATGAGCAGGATCAGAAATATGTATTGAAGATCGAAAGGCTTTTTGAGAAGGAATTAGAAAAAAAGTCCATTACGCGTGAATTGGGGTTGGGTGAAGCACCCACGTTCGAGCCGCCACGGTTTCGGTCGGGACGGCGTAACACTATTAATAAGAATACAAAAAAGGTTGGTCAGGGCGCACAATCAGCGAGAAAACCACATCGCGAGGCCAAACCCCTGGAAACCGCCAGCGCAGAAAGCAAGCCGACAGACGTGGCTGTGGCAGCTGTCACCAGCGAGCCAAAGCGCAGGAACAAACGGCGGAGACCTAAAAAGAGTCAGCCGACATCTGTAAACCCTACTGAGGCACAAGCCTCTTGATCAGCGTTGGTCAGACGTGAGCATTCATTTGTCTTGCTTAACCGTCATGAAAGAACTTAAATTACGTACACTTGGACCGTTTGATAGATTGGATAAGGAATTATAAATTTAGCGTATCCGATCCTCCCATTATCACAATGGAAGGTTTGTTCTCGCTACTGCTGCTTTTGCTTTTGAGCCTTCTTGCAGTATTTTTCCACCTTATCCGCATCCTCTTCAATTCCCCGGTTGATTTTTCACTCGACTGGAATCTGTTTTTAAGCTGGATACCGCTTATTATTGCCTTCTTTGCGGATAACCTCACGAAACGTTTTGGACATATCCCCGTTTTGCTGGGCATTCTCAGCATAGCTTGGCTGGCATTCTTCCCGAATGCGCCTTACATGATCACCGACCTTGCGCATCTCACGGTGGACTATCAGCGTGACCTTACCTGGCATGATACGATCATGCTCTTCTCTTACGCCGAAGTGAGCCTTTTTAACGGACTGGTGTCGCTTTACTGGATTCATCGTTCCTGGCGGAGAATATTTGAGCGGAAAACGGCTAATGCGATGTTACTCATTAGCTTGCCGCTGGCCGGTTTTGGGGTATACCTTGGCCGTGTACGCCGAATGAACAGTTGGGATATCCTCCATGACCCTCATGCCATTATCGATAACCTGTTAGAAAGTTTGCTCGATCGCACGGCTTGGGTTTTAGCTATGGAAATCGGGATGCTGCTGGGAATCTTGTATTTGGTACTTTGGGGCGTAATCCGCTTCCGCATCCGGCATTCTAAAAAGAATACAGGACCCGGAAACAGTTAGTTGTTTAACTGGATTTCTACGTCTGAAAGCCGTTGATTTTTCGTAAAATAGCGGTTGGAGAGTTTTGACACATCAATGGATCCGGATTGGATAAATTTCCCCGCTGTCTAAATCCTTCCTTGAAATGGGCCCATTGGAAATATTGTATGAATGCGAGCATTTGGTAGCTATTAATAAACCGAATGGCCTCCTTGTACATCGCTCACATATCGCCAGCGACGCCGACGTTTTTGCGGTGCAACTCCTGCGCGACCAACTTGGCCGAAGGGTGTACCCCGTCCATCGCCTCGACCGGAAAACCTCGGGTGTCCTGCTCTTTGCATTGGACGAGGCGACCAACCGGGAAATGCAACGCAAGTTTATGGAAGGTGAAGTCGCCAAGACTTATCACGCCATCGTACGAGGCTACACGCCCGACGACGGTAAAATAGATTATCCCCTCAAACGTGATGATGGTGTAACGCAGGAAGCGGTTACCTATTTCGAAACGCTGCTACGGACTGAGGTGCCTTTCGCAGCCGGAACGCATCCGACATCGCGCTATTCGCTCGTCAAGCTCAATCCTGTTACGGGCCGCATGCACCAGCTCCGCAAGCACATGGCGCATATTCTTCATCCGATTATTGGGGACAGGCCCCATGGCTGTAATAAGCAGAATAGGTTTTTTAAGGAGCATTTGGAGATGATTCAGATGATGTTGCATGCCCAGTCAGTACAGTTCAACCATCTGGTGAATGGAGAACAGGTTATAATTGAGGCGGGTTATCAACCGGAATTTGCGCGAATGACAAAAGAGTTGAAATTGTTACAATGATTATAGTAAGTAGTACTATTAATGTATTGTAACCATACCTACACACGAATAAGTAACATCTTCCATAAAAACTGTGATATATTTGTCATCAAATAAAATATTTTGTAAAAAATTTGTAGAAATACTTTGTAAAACCGTAGTAACTTACTAATTTTGATGTGAGTTAAGAAGTGATATTCTACAAATGACAGAGACGAAATGTGAAGGCTATCCGCTAGACCAATGGATAGTAAGGGATGTAGCAAAATCTACCCTCCGAAATCAAACGGTATTAAGTTCTTCTACAAATCGCATCTGCGACATTTTAATGACCCGCCTTAACTAGACAAATCAAGCAACAATGCCCTTATGGCGTATCGACCGTAAAGGATAGAAGTATTGTGCCCGTCAGAACCGCCTCCGCACCGGAAATTCAATAAGTCGGAGATTGCCTTAAAGTTTTTTAACGCTTTGTAACCATTAAGCCACCATCATGGCATACCTGGATACCTATACTCAGCCCTTAACGGCCGCAACCGCTGCGCACCTGTTAAGGAGGGCAACTTTTGGTCCCACGCAGCAGGAAATCGCAGATTTTACAGGTAAGACGGCATCACAGGCCGTCGACATTCTGATCAGCAATGCTTCGTATCGCGCTACTCCTCCGCCACCGGTGGAGATGGATGTGGCTAGGAGCGATGCGGGCCAGCCGTTTTTAGGGAAGGCGTTTTCAGGCGGGCGAAACGCCGCTTATTATAACTATATTAAATGCTGGTGGATCGGCTTAATGACCGAACAGACCAATCGCCCCTCGGTTGTGGAAAAACTAACGGCGTTTTGGCAGAACCATTTTGTTGTGACTTATTCGTCGGTGGAAGACCATCGTTTCGTAGACAGTTACCTAAGATTTTTAAGGACCAACTGTTTAGGAAGTTTTAAAAATATGGCTATCGGTATTACTAAGGAGCCGGGAATGCTGATCTTCCAAAATGGCAACGAAAATGAAATGGGACGTCCCAACGAGAACTATGCACGGGAGTTGCAAGAGTTATTCGTTGTTGGAGCAAGGGACTTCAAAGGAAACGCAAACTACACTGAGCAAGATGTCAAAGCGGCGGCAAGGGTTTTGACTGGATGGCAGGCATTAAATCGGTACAAAGAGGGTAGTACGTCTATAAGTTCCGTTTTCAATTCTACCCGGCACGATTCTTCAAATAAAATTTTTTCTGAAAAATATAATAATACTACGATTGTTGGCAGATCAAGCGCGTCCGCGGGGGATGAGGAATTGTTCGATCTTATTTCGATGCTGCTAGCTCACCAAGAAGCTGCAAAATTTATCTGTCGCAAGCTTTACCGATGGTACGTTAACCCCAACGTAACCGATGAAATCGAAGATAATGTAGTTGGTCCGTTAGCGCAGTTCTTCGCAAGTTCGGAGAATAATTTCTTAATCGCACCAGTGCTTAGAAAACTACTTTCCAGTCAAGTTTTTTTTGAAAATAGAAACTTCGCCGCCCAAATTAAATCTCCCGCTGAGCTCCTGATTGGTACAGCACGTATTTTCAATCAGCAGGTGCCAGATATAACAACTGAATACGGTCCATTTTACAAAATGACCAGTTTCATTAGTAATGGCCTCAGCCTCTTACAGCTAAATCTATTGGACCAACCATCTGTGTTTGGTTCCCCCGCGTACTATCAAACTGGTTATTCCAAGAATTGGATTAATGAAAGCATCATCGGTCAGCGCGGCTCGAAGACAGATAACTTTGTCTATCCGTTTCTCGAGATTAAACAGGGCTACGTACTGGGGATCGATATTCTAGCCAGGCTTAGAGGTATTCAACCAAACTTTAACGATGTGGCGGGTACTGCGCCAATTGATTGTGAAAAAGTGCTTGCGGAGTTCTGTCGAAACTTATTCGCCTTGGACTTCACCCAAAATCAAAAGGATTTTCTAATTGACTCTATCATGATGATGAAGGCAAGCCCAAGAAGTACCTGGACAAAAGAGTGGAACGCCTATCGTGCTTCACCAAATGAAGTCCAAAAGCAGAATACAATACTCTGGAGATGTCGAGCATTGCTTAAGTATCTTTTAAGGATGGCGGAGTATCAGGTTTTTTAAATTCAGATCATGAAAAGAAGAGATTTTATTTCGGCGGCGTCTTCAATGTTGGTGCCAGTCATGCTAAATGGATTTGGGGTTCGGTCTGTTGCGAAGGGATCTGCCTTAGTTCGATCTCTTCAAGAGACGGCGGCTATGAATAGTGACAGGGTTCTAGTAATTATTTATTTGGGGGGAGGAAATGATGGATTGAACACTGTAATTCCAGTGGATCAATATTCATCTTATTACAACCTTCGGAGTAATATTGCAATACCTGAAAATTCAATCTTGAAGTTATCTGGGCAACAGGAAGTCGGATTCCACCCAGTCATGACTGGAATGAAAAATCTATTTGAGGAAGGTAAACTTGCCATTATTAATTCCGTTTCTTATCCTAACCCAGATCAGTCTCATTATCGGTCAACTGATATTTGGATGACAGGAACGGACGCAAGCCGATTTGAATCCACTGGATGGGGAGGGCGATACTTAAATGATCGATTTTCGGGGTACCCTACAAACTATCCAAATTCGGGCATGGAAGATCCGCTTGCAGTCCAAATAGGGCAAATTAGTACTCCGGCCCTTTTGGGATCGAGTCAATCTGTTGGGATAACTATTCAAGACCCTAATTCATTCTATCAACTTATAGGTGAATCGTCTGTTGACATGAATACTGATTTGCCATGCTGTGATGCTGGTGACCTGTTAAAATTTATAAGGGAAAAGCAGGTGTTGGCAGTAGGGTACGCCGCAGAGATTAAGGCTGCTGCCGACGCTGGGAAAAATCTTGGAGCTTATCCGGACGCCACAGCAAAGAATGATCTTGCCGAGCAACTCAAGATTGTGGCGAGACTGATACATGGCGGCCTGAAATCTAAAATATATTTTGTTGAATTAGGGGGTTTCGATACTCACTCTACACAGGTCTCTAATGTTGTGACAGAGGGCGTTCACGCCCAGCTTTTGAAAAAATTATCTGACGCAATTAGTTCGTTTCAAAACGATTTAAAACTGCAAGGAATAGAAGACAAGGTGTTAGGAATGACATTTTCGGATTTTGGCCGCCGAGCCACTTCGAATGCATCCAAAGGGACAGATCATGGGGTTGCAGCTCCATTGTTCGTATTCGGGAAGGGAATTAGACGCCAGATGATAGGTATTCGACCAGATCTCACAAATGGATTGCTTCCCGCAAACCCGGCTCCCGGATTTAATGATCGGGACATTAAAATGCAGATCGATTTCAGGAGAATTTACTCAGATATTTTGACTGATTGGTTTGGAACTCCCGTGGAAAAATCTAGTCAATTGTTGTTTAGAAACTTCGAAACGACATCGCTGTTTTCTGACACAGTCAAAACTCTTAAATCTGGCGTGTGGCATGATCCGGAAGTTTGGTCATCTGGACGAGTGCCATCTCGATTGGACAAGGTGCATATTCGGTCCGGTCATCTTGTCCAGCTCGCAAACACCGCTTTTGCAAAAGATTTAAAGGTGGAGTCAGGGGCGGAACTTCAATTTCTAGGTAAATATGACATCAATATTGGCGGCTGAAACTATGAAGACTAATTACTTTTACACACCCTTTGTTCTAACATTATTTTGCTGCGTTCATACCTTTTCGCAGAATATAATCCGCACAGACCGTTTACCTCCGGGTATTGTCACCTTTTTAGATACTACACGCCTATCTACTATAAGTGATGCAAGACATGTGGACGGATACGTGAAAAAAATAGGCAAGACGCGTTTTATTTTTCCTGTTGGGAATAATGGATCATACCGGCCATTTGCAGCTAATGGTAATGGAGTATTTGGAGCCTATTTTCAGGATGAAATTTCTACTGCTTCCATACCGGCCGGAGGTCCGTTCCCTGGTGCTAACAAAGAGCAATTGGTAAAACGAGTCGCCGAAAATGAATACTGGGATATAAATGGATCAAATTCTACACAAATTACGCTTAGCTGGAATAGCAAAAGCAACATTTCTGCTTTAACAGATAATTCAATAGACAAACTCACCATAGTAGGATGGAATACGGCTCTTGGCCGGTGGGAGCAGGTTTTGTCGAAAATTGAAGAAGTATCAATCTTTGGGGAGACCAGTTCTCTAACGAGCGGTTCAATTACCACGATTCAGGACATAGTTCCGGATAAATTTGCTGTGTACACACTCGGTAGTACAATTACGACGATAACGGCTCCGAGTTATGAGGGTTCTCTGGAAGTGGCCGGCTGTTCGGAAATAACAGGCTGGGCTTGGGACAGGAATTATCCTGGTTCGGCACTAACCGTTGAGATTTTGGATGGTTCCAGGGTGATTGGAACGACAATAGCTGATATAGCTCGGGAAGACTTGAGAGGCGCTGGGAAAGGCACAGGTCAGTACGGGTTCAGATTTGCATTACCTTCCACATTAATGGAAGACGGTGTAAATCATCAAGTGAGTGTACGAATTGTGGCTACGAAATACCTCTTGGATGGATCTCCTAAAAACTTGAATTGTGGCATCAGGGGAAATGTGACTCTATCGTCATGTAACGAAATCGCTGGATGGATTTGGGACAAGAATAACCCGTCGACGAGACAGCTAGTTGAATTGATAGAAGGAAATAATGTTTTACTTGCAAAATTGGCAGATACCTTTCGGCAAGAATTGAAAGACCAAGGTGTGGGCGACGGTTACTATGGATTTTCTTTTCCTCTTCCATATAACCTTCGGGATGGCAAACCGCATCAGATAAAGGTACGTTTAAATAAGACAGAGTACTATTTACGGCTTTCCGGTAGCGCAGATATAAATTTTACTTGTTCTCCTCCGGGATTCTCGGGATCTTTCGAATATGCTGACTGTAATGTAGTACGAGGCTGGGTATGGGACAAACTAAATCCAAGCGGAGCATTGACTGTAGAGCTGTATGAAGGAACGACTGTGTACGCAACTGCACTGGCC
>NZ_JAKCPW010000019.1 GCF_021440085.1 Dyadobacter sp. CY261 | reverse complement strand
CGCTGAATCGATTCTTCTTCATGTTCCTTTCCTTTTATGAAAATATAATCGGAAAGCTCCATTTATTCAACGATCACTTTTAGGGGAAGCTTACAAAAGGAGATGGCCAAATAGGGGATGTGGTTATCTTGAAACTGGAAGGGGCAAGTATTGAATCAATTTTGACCTTTGAGGGTTTCAGCCGGTTGGTTGTCAATTGTTACACTCCGTTGCCACAAATAGGACCTTGCATGGTTAAAAGGCGTCGCTAGGTGTGGCATACTGGCCAATTTCTAGCCGACAAGCGATGTTAATATAGTAGATCTCGAAGAACTAGCGGGTGGCGACGCTATTGGGTCGAAGAAAAAGATCGACCAGCAGATTGCCATAATCCAATGGATACAGCAGATCATTAGAAGGTAGACTTAAACTCTCGCAAAATATAGATTGACTGGGTTAAGGTGTAAGCACCAATACTCTCACGTTGACATAATTGATACTTCGCAGCTTTTCCTATTATTGCTAGATTGGCTCCCGAGAAAACTAGGGAACTTCTAAATGCTCCGAGGAAGGTGCTTCGAACTTTCAGAGATTAGGGATTTGAACCTAAGAAGCAAAAGAAATCAACCCAATTTTTGCCCTTAAACAGAGATTTCATAACTTTGTATAAAATTCGGTTTGTTATTAGTTGATAATCAGCGAGTTACATAAGTTTTTACGAGGCATTTTGAGCTGATATGGTGAATCGTGGAAGTAATTTTTGAAAACTTGCAACTAACTATTTAACAGCACGTTAGCTACCTGGTTTCAAATCCTCTCTCTACAGCAAGCTCTCCTACAACCCCCACCCCCCTCAAATCAAGGACGAGACAGCAACGCCTTTTTCTCTGCCAATTGTGTATTCAGGCTCATGTTGTCGGCTGTGAGCTGGATGTTCTGACTTTTGAGTAGCTGGTAATTCTTTTGCAGGGCTGTCAGGACACTATCTTTGTCCGATTTATTAAGGATGTCGTCGGTTTGCCTCAGGTAGCTGTCGAGCACATTCACGAATATTTTTCTGGGATAATTCTCTTTCAACTGACCAACCCATTCATAATATGCCACTACGGATGATTGCTTTACGTCGGGCTTGTTACGGATCTGAAGTGTTAATTCCTGTACTTCCGCCGACTTCTTCAAGAAACCGCTGAGATAAGAAGTCGCTGATGTCCGATCCCGGCGATATACATCCGGGATTTTATGAAATGACCAGTAGGCAAGCAGTATACAGACGAAGATAAATCCGGTATATACTTTTGCAAAAGCCAAGATTTTCTTTTTCCTGAAATCAATATTTTCGGCTTCCATTGTTTGTCTCTGCTTACAATTTTAACAATGCTTCTTTGAGTAAGATATTGTCCGTTTTCAACGCATCATTTTTTGCCTGCTCCACCAAAATAGCTTCCTTTATTTTTTCCGCTTTAGTTGAAGCCGCAGACTTGGCGGAATGTACCTTTTGTAGCATTTCAATGCGGCTGCGATAATTCGCTAATACCAGGCCTGCTATCTGAGATGATACGGGATTGCCCTGGTGTTTTGCAGAAAACCTTTCCAGGCTCTTCTCCCAGGAAATATTCAGTTGCACGGCATTGTTCGTACGACTTTTGATGTCGGTATTTTCCAGTTCCATAAAAAGGCTATCCAGCTCATGCATATCCGCTATCAGGATTTCCTCCTCCGAAACAGACAGTTCGAGTGCATTATTCTCTTCAATATTTCTACGCCCGGTGATATAAAATATGAGAAGGATCAGCCCGAGCAAGCTTGCCGTTGCAATGATAAAAAGTTGTTTCTTACTCATACTTTCAACGATTTTCATGACTAGCCTCCGATCAAAACTGTTGGGCAACCTGCTACGATCACGCCACCGTGGGCTGTCGGATCTCCCAACCTCAATGCAGGCGCGCCTCCGATCATCACTGTCGTCGAGCCCATAACCGTGGTATCCGGCGGACCTACGCAAGTGCACATATCGCCCAAATGCGCGGCAGGCTGGCCTCCGATCAGCACCGTCGGCACTCCCGGCCCTACGATCGGCCCGCCCACGTGCGGGATCGGTGGCAGTCCGGGTGTTACCATCGGACAAGTGTGCATATCCCCTAACCTTGCAGCTGGTTTTCCCATCACATTATCTGTTTTTACCGTATATATCCCACCCGCCCTGGTTATCGGCGTAATTGAGCGGAAGTAATTTCTGACAAAAGAATTCCATAAAATCAAGAAAGCGGACGATGCTATCGAACAACAATGTGCTGTCGTTATGATTGTATTCATTCACCAGTACATTGTCGATCATGGAGTCCACCAGCGATTTTGAGGCAGCTGAAATCTGGGTTTTGAAAATGTTCGTGGTGCCGGCGATATTATTATGGAAGTAATTAAAAAGGATAGACGAATTCGATTCAGGGAGACAATCAAACGACACCCGCAGCATTCTCGCCATTTTCATAAATGCCTCAGCCATGTATACAGGAGGCAGTTCTTTGATGATCAACCTGAAATTATCGATGGACGCTGCGCAGAAAATAAGCAGCTTTTCCAGGATACGGTGAATGTCCGCCGCAATGCTGCTGCGGTTTTGCATACCGCCTATTTTCCTGACAATCTGAGTGGCCAGCTGCTGTACATTATTGAACAAAGTTCCACAACTTTCATAGTACCAAAGCAGGCTTTCGCCATGAATATGTACCGAAGGAGGAATGTATTCATGGTCAATCGAAAACCGCTGGCTTTCGAAACGGATCCGGCAGATCGGAAAACTATAAGCATCCGAAAGCATATCGTGAACAGACAACAGGTCGAGCGCCGGTTTGACCGCGACAAAAGGTCGGCGTCCCAGGCCGACAGTCTCATAGTCACCAATTTCAACCGTTTGGAAAGGATTTGCCTTGATCACAATATAAAATACACCAGCCGTCCCCAGCTTCATTTTGTAATCCAGCAGCGATAACGTAAGCGCCGGATGGTCTTTCGAAGCCGTCCACTCGATCCGGACGCCGCCCGGTGTAATTCCTCTGCATGTGGTCACCTGAATGATGTCACCTGTAAAAATCGGCGATGTAAGGCTTGCGGTAATCCCATCGTCCGCCGCCAGGAGCCCATAATTATAGCTATTGATCTGAATCGCGGCAATGTCACGAGCAGCATCTTTAATTGCAAAATCATGATCCACAAAGTGTTTTTGTGTGATTTTCATTCCATCCCTCCAATTGATGAAAGGGTGCTTTATTTCAGGTAAGATCATTTTTAGTCGGAATAACTTTGTGCTAAAATGGTATCATGGTCGCGAACGCTATTCTGTCTCAGACTTTTGCCTGCGTCAAGGTAAAGACGCTCATTGCCGGGGCCTTGTTTGAACATCACCCAACCTACCGGCCGGCCATTATGGATGTAGGTAATCGGGCTTTTTTTATAGTCTCTATGCCGGTTGTTGTGAGAGTAAATAAAATACTGATATAATGTTCCCAGGTCCACATCTCCCGGGAACTCTACCAGATACCCCTCAAAACTGGGTTCTGCTTCATCGGGGGTTTTTGTAAAATGAATGTTCACCTGAATGACATTGATCGGCTCCAGCACAGGTAACACCCGCTGACCGTCGTAGTACCATCTCCGGTAGCGCAGTTGCGGAATGCTCACCCAATAGTTGTAAGATAACCAGCACAGATACGGAACAACGAAAGGTAATATGCCGACGAGCAGCACGGGTAAGAATACAGATGCCTTCTCAGATCGTAATCCGTATATGATAGCAAACCCGAATATCGACCATAGTGCCCAGACGCAAGTGGTAAGAAATCCTGACCGTAAGTCGCCCGGCCGGAACCATGGAAAGATTCTGTTGCCCCAGCCCACGGACAAAACTCCCAGGGCAAATGCAGTGAGGCTCAACAGTATGTAGCAGAACATCAATGACAACGGCGCAGTTACCAGTCCGATCCCCCCAAAAATAAGCAAGAGCCCGAGCGCGCCCAGCGCTAGCCGGACCAGGCGTAACGGCTGTATTTTTAACAGAAAAAGGAGCATTGTCGCAACCAACGCCATCAGAAAAATACCCGCCAGAATATATATCACATTTACAGCCAGACTCATACTTGAATTTCTATTAGTTAAATGCACGCGGCTGATTACAGTACCGTTGTAAAACCCAGCACAGGATTTTGTTCAGCTTCATCCATTGTAAATGAAACGACCGTATTTTCGGAGCCTTCTCCTTTGCTACCCCCTACTTCGGGCACCAGGTCGATGATCCAGTCCATTTCAACCGGAACGAGCAGGCCGCATAGAAAATGAAGCAAATGCTCGCCGCTACATCCCGGGAAATACTTGCTCATTTGTTCATACGATAATGGCCCGACCTGGATCCTCAGTCTTTTCCTTTTCACGAATGTCTCCCTGATCAACAGCGCGTCGACACCTAGTACCATCTCTCCCATTGCAGCGAATTCGTTTCTAACAGGCTCTTCAAACTGAATATCTTCGAAATACAGTTCAACAGGGTCTGCCATCATCTTATTAAAACATTCCTGCATGCGCCGCAAATTGCCGGCGACCTGGTGTGCGATGACCGTCAAATGGAACAGGCTCACCTTTTGCTCTTCTGTTAACCCCAACCCTGATACCTCCGGCCAAAAGATTTGCAGGAATTCCCTTGAAAACCGCTTATCGTCACCAGCCAATGCATTCTTCTCAAATTGGGCGATCTGAATCAACTGATGATTTACAGTGCTGTCAAACGGAGAGAAAAACAGTCTCGCGTCCGTCTCCTGCTTCACTTCCTCTTCCCGTATATCACTCCATTCGTCACTATTTTTCAACCGCCCTATTGGCCGGTGAAAAAGTCTTTCCGGCAGCATGTCGTAAAAACCGTCACGGGGAATGTTTGCCCTGAACCAGGAATTGCCGGCAAGCGGGTTTAGAATCTCTTCAACCCCGCTGACATCTCGCTCGAAAAAGTATGCGGAAGATCTTCCCGGCGCCACGACCAAGTCCTCCCTTTTGCATAGCCCCGCTTCGAGCAGTTCCCCCAGAATATGTTCGGCCCTCAAACGCTTTACCGGCATTTGATCCAGCAGCTCCGCAAGATCATCTGTTTTCAAGCTCATTTATCTGACCCCGTTAATTGTAATACTGATTGGCAAGATACCCGACGACTGTTCTTCGAAAATGACGCTCAACCTTTTGGTCCGCTCGTCCCATTGTTCAGGGGTTAGCGGCTTTTCAAGATTGGGTGTCAATGCTATCTCCAGCGCGGGCTGCAAGCCTTCAAAAGGATAGTTACCCAGCGAAAAGCCTTTTTTCACCTCCACCTTTTTGATTTTGTCGCCTAATTCGGCAAAGCAGGCAGCTTTATAGTCCTCAGAAGTGACCAGCCGCCCCCTGCTCAATATTGCCTTTTTAAACACTGGGAGAAAATCGTCCCCCTGCAGTGACCGGCTTCCACCCAGCGAGGTGGTCAGCAACACCTGATCGTCCGTAAAAGCGACATTCCCCCGATCGCGGTTAAGTTTCATGCCGAATGCGATATTATTAGCCTCTTCCGCTCTGGTCGACCAATATCTCAACATAATTCTTCCACTTCTCTCGGCGGTTTTGGTAGTCAGAAACCAGTTGGGAAAGTTATCTTTAACGAGCACATTGGTAATGCGTTCCAACCTTTTCCGGATCTCTTCTACGTCCGTATCGATCTCGCTTTGTCCGATTGCCTTGAAAACGGCGCTCTCGTCTCGAAGCAGGTCAACCATATATGTGAGCATATCTGTTGCATCCCGCTCGTCGAAACGGGAAACACCTCTTTGCCTGAGCAGGTACTGGTTCGCATTATCGCGGCTAAATTGCTGCACGTTTGACAGCAACGCCCCGGAAGGAGCTTCCACTTCCCTCATCCCAAGAAACTGCTCACCCTGATCCACCCGAACCGGAAAAACGTTGAATAGTGGTTTCAATTCATAAGCCTGACTAACCGACCGGCGGTTCATTACCGGAATAGCATTCAGATCAATCAACACCCGCGAAACAGCTTCCGGTGTGATGCTACCAGGAAACTTGATTTTAATCCAAAAGAGATCGGTCAGGAAATATTTGGCCAAATCCTCCGGACTTAACAGTTTCGTTATATCAGCAGGATATTTACTTCTGGTGAGCCGGACTTCCTCACTGCCAGATAACTTCCGGCTGCTCAAACTGAAAAAATTGTTGCGGTAATATCGTGCAACCATGCTCTCGTGGGTTTCTACAGGATAGGCATCCGCCCCTGCTGAATCCCCCGCTCTGCTGCCGACCAACCCTGGCGTTACCCGCAGTTCATCCGTTTCCGAAAACATCCTTAATCCTGACAAGCGGTCGAGATTCAGAAAGCGGTTGGGATCATTTCGCCAGTCGAAGAAAAAAGGCAGGTTATGAAATTCCGCCAAATCCTCGTCCAGGCTTAATCCGATCCAGGCTTCATCCAACGGCAGAGAATCGTTCATAAAATACTCCTTGGGCGAGCTGCCCATTTCCCTGATCCGGCTTTGAATGATCAGTGTGCTGACCCTGGCTTTATACAATTCATAATGTCCAGCCGGGTTAAAGAAAATCTCTTTACCCATGACACTGCAATTGAAGGAATGGTCCGGCGTTATTTCGAAAACCGGGTCCACAATCCCTACCTTCATCACAGCGTGGGCGGGCTGCGGGCCCGTTAATACTTCTGGTGTGAGAAGGCTTGCCAACCTGGCTACGATGCGACCGGCAGCATTATCGAGTTCGTGATAAACACCTTCGATCCCCGTCGCAAAAGCACCCAGCAGCATTCCCACCAAAGGATCGAAACCTTCAACTGCCAGTTCGCTTTCATCATACTGCCACAAACGCGCAATCTCCCGGATCATCTCGTTCCGGATATTTTCGCGCGTTTTATATCGTTTCGGATCAGTATACATAGCAGTCCTCAGGAATATCTTACAAGCCTGAACTTCATATCGTCCAGCTTTTCAAGCGTTTGCACAAGCGTACTACTGATGGTAATGGTGATGTAACGGCAAATGCGTGGTGTACCTCCATCCATTACTTCCTGCACGTCATTGATATCGACACTGATGTTATTGACGCTGATACGTTTTTCAAATTTTTGCAGATATTCTGAAACGGTACGTCTGAGCTGGTCTTTGCTTGGCGTATCATTTAATTGCCGGAAGTCATAGTGGTGAACAATGCATCCGTATTGTGGATCGAAGTAATATTTCTTTGGTTCGGTAGCTAAATACAACGCAATGTTCTGGTGGATCGACTCACTGATATTGATTTTCTGAATCAGCGTATCTTCAATCAGAAATTCCACGAATTCCCGAAACAACATCTGCTGGCGAAGCTCGCGGAAACTGGTGCATTTGACTGCTTTCATCAGTTTCTTCATCACCTGGTATTCTTCCAGATTTTTCCCGTCACCGAATCTCCTGACCACTTCTTCGTAAGATCCCAGCAGTTTGACAGTTTCAACAAAGCTCTTTTCGGAGCCCTGCCTTTTCATCAGCGCACCGAAAGAGGGAGGTACGGGGTAGAAATCGTCGGTCATTTTAGTCGTAATCACCTGGTGTCGCCCAATTAGGACAATTGGTCCAAAGTCCTCCGGAACCCCCTCCTGCCGAAATGATCTTTTCAACAAAGGATGAACAGTTATTGGGAAGAATTCCCCAAGTCCATTTTACAGACAACATCTGTTCGAGTTTTAACATTGCTGCCTGAGGATTATTAAGGTTTAACTTAATTCGTTTTTCGACTTTTTTTTCGTTCTCTTTTAGATACCTTTTAAATTCATCCTGGTTCATCCATTTAGGTCGTGCTCTAATGCCTGATACCTCCATTATACCCCTTCCTCCACTTCCAGTGCCGCCCGCTACATGGAGATATACTGTATCGGAAGCAGTCTCCGCACCTAATTGGATCAACATGTGCCCGCATGGATTTAAAATTGCACCCGATACTACAACCACCACCGCATTTGAAAAATCAAACATTTTAATGGGACACGAATTCATTTCATTTCCTTCGAAAGTTGCCATAACTGTACGTTGATATTAATTAATCTTAACTATCGCCCCCTTCAAACTGGCCGCGCCGCCGCCGTCCAGATCCAGACTTGCCGAAGCCTTGAACGTACCCGAAGCCGATGCCTTGATATCCACGCTGGAACCTGCACTGATATCCATACTCTGGTCATTTTGAATCTGGGTTTTACCAGCTTTCACATTCAGTTCGTCGCTGGCTTCCATTTTTATTTTTGGGGCTTTCATTTCAATGCTTTTTTCCGCTTCCAGAAAAATAGTCCCGTTACTTTTTACCCTTATACTCGTATCGCCCACCATCGACAGCTCGATCTCATTCTTACTGTCTTTATTATAAATATGGATTTTCTCTTTTCCATCGGTATCGTCAATGATGATATGATTACCCGCTCTGGTAATAATCCCTTTGATGTTGTTTTTCTCGTTAAACAGGTCTTTCCCCGGCAAAACCTGACCGTGGTACATACTGCCTGTAACAAATGGAATATCCGGATTACCAAACTCAAAATCCACAAAAACCACTTCCCCAACCTCTGGGATAAAGTAAAAGCCTTGCTCTTTTCCTGCCATTGGATTGACAACCCGGATCCAGGGGGTCATTTCATTATCCGCTTTCTGCCAGGGGAATTGCACTTTCACGCGACCCATGCTTTTCTCATCGTCAACCTTCATGACCACGGCAGCCTGCGGCTCTGCATTGGGTTGGATGATCCGATAATCCACCGGAGCGAAATCGGTATTATTGGGCAGGGCTTCAAAATTGCATTGATACACACCTCTGGTATCCAGGTAGTGACTGAGTTTGGTGACCACAAAAACCCCGTAATCGATTACTTCAGATTTGTTTTCGGCATTGACAAAAGTATCGGTCACCTTCACTGTCCCTCCCAGCTTGATCTGCATTTCGGGCGTGCGTCCTGTTAGCACAGCTAACTTATTGGCTTGTTCACTTTTTTTAAGCCTCACCGCTTTTGCCAACGGGGCGGTGTCCTGAAAATTCTGATATCCTATCTCAATCAGTTCGTCTTGAAACAGCTTTTGCGACTTTTCCAACCCAATTTGTGCATAGGAGCCCAGCCCCGCTACACTTTCCCCGGAAGAGGGTGCTTGGTAGGTTTTATCGGTAAAATAGTCATAATAAAATCCTTTGAGATTCAAGGGTGTAGCGCGTAAACTGTATTGCATATCGAAGATATTCTCTCCATGTTTTAATGCAACCTCCCCGTCCGGCCCCTTTTTATTTTTTCCGAAAATAAAGTTTTCGCCATCGTATAACATCCATTCACCATAATCCTCGGCCAACCGCTGTAAAAAGTGAAAGTTGTCCTCTTCGTATTGCGTTACAAATGGAATAGCAGTACCATAAGTCGCGCCGATTTTCTTTGACATACTGCCAAAAGGACTCAGCACCTTATTGACAATAGCATCGAGGTTCTTTTCTGTAAAAGACCGGGTTGTCCTTCCGGCACTCAAAAGCGCCGTTGGGCTCAACCCGGAAATAATAATGGTATTGGAAGAACTCGTGCCTTTACTCAACCGGACAGACGACACAAAGCCTTTAAAATTCAATTTCTGCTTCTCGCTGATACTCCCATCCTTCTGCTTCTCTCCTTGTTTGAGGTTAATAACAACCTCTTCTCCAACCATTTGCTCCGCCAGCTTTTTAATATCCACCTTCAAAGACTTCTCCGGCAACATATCCGGAGAAATAGTGACCTCAAAGCTATGGTGATTATCAAACGGCTGGTTAATGGAAATGCTGCTAATCCGTTTAATGACCAGACTTTTGATGGTGATTTCGACGGAGGCTAGGTATTGGGTGGTTGAGGGCATAAGTCCTACGTTAAATATTCAGTGCAAACTTTGTTGTTTATTATCTGATTACTCATGCAGAGCTTTAAACATTAGATCGCAAATGTTGATACGATGGTACTAATAAAATTTGCTCATAATTTTCCAGTGGCTTCAAGATATCTTGCCTTTAATGAAGGTTCTGGAATCTCCTCGAAAATCAATTTTAGTTCATACATTAGTTCATTGAAATCGTCTGTCAATTCACTTTCACGAGACGTTTTGTTCATGACTTTGGGCGCTAGTTCCTTAATATCACTCAAAGATCCGGTTGCAATACCGTGACCAGGAGTTGCATTGGCGTAAAGCGAAACCAATGTCACTAGGTTACTAATATCATCTCTCTTTTCAAGAAAGGCAACTTTAAAAGTTTCTAAAATTTTTGTGGTGTCTTTGCCCTGCAACAGTTTCATTAAAGGCTCTAAAAGATCTTTTTGAAAATCTTCCAAGACTTTTTTATACACATAAAGGTCATCCCATTTTCTTATCTCTTGTTTATATTGCTTCAGGCAATTGCGTAACTTAGCACCCTTCTCACCTAGATCCTTGAGGGCTTCACTTTGCGCTAGCCGATTACCTCCTATTGGAAATTTGGTATTTTTAAATTCTTTAATTCCTTTTGCAAGGTCATTTTTGAGAAAAAGAATCTCACGGTTAATGTTCCAAATCGTTTCCCAATTAATCTTAGAATTTGCCAAAAATGTTCGAAACTGGCTCAATTTGGGGCCGAGATTTAAGACAGCGGATTTGAGAGCCGGCAGTATCCCTACGATAGAAATAATTACTCCTGCGAAATCTATTACGAAGTAGGCAGCCTTCAGTGTTTTATCATTTTCCATCCATTCAAGCATCTCATCATCACTGATGGTTAAATAAAACATTTTTGCGAAACCACTACCTAGTTGGAGAGCTCCTAAGACGGAACCAGCAATGAGTGGGAATGATAAAGTCACTGCGCCTCCAAGGACGGCTCCAGCGGGAGCCACAACTGTTGCAGCTAATGCCCCAAGAACAATTCCTGATCCCGTAACCACCAGCCCAGCCCCTTCTTCCATCATTCTCCAAAATCTGACTTCACCCTCAATTGCCGCCATTCCGAGCCGAGCCTCCTCCATGGCTCTTGCAACTTCCGGATGCCTGTTTTTAACAGGCAGTGTCCGAGTTTGGTTTACGTAGATTACCAGCTCATCCAGATTAGAACCTTGTGCGCTGACTGATTCGTGGCTATCAAAATTCAGCTCACGAGCGCTCCGCATTTGTTTTTGCAATTCTTTCTTTTTGGCCATCACTGTTGTGCGAATCCGACAGTACAAAATCCTACAACAGGGAACCAGCATTCAAAACACTAGTCCCCCGACAAAAACCCTACTGCCGCTTCAATACCAACGTTTGCCCATTGATATCAAGATCCCTGGCAGATATGGTAAACGATTGCGTTCCAGCATTGTCACCGGAAAGCGAAAAAGTTTCGCTGAAATTGACGACCGCCGCATCTTTGAATTTGATTTGACGTATTGACTCGTCTTTTTGATTAAAGAATTCAATTTGACCTGTCGCACTATCATGATGGGGCATGAGCATCAATTCAATAATTTTAGTGCCGTTTCCCATCTTATCGTCTTTGCGGGTAGCAACCGTCAGATCGATATTTCCACCAAAAATTTCGGATGTAGTCTCGTTGGTGTGAGGATTCACATGCTGGTGAAATGAATACGAGCAATGTAACACTTCAAACTTTGTACTGTCGATTTCAAGCGTAGCCTTATGTGCCATGATTGTATAAATTTTAAATTGTTGTTATTGAAAAATGATCACTATTTAACTTCTGAATCCCAGTCTCCCTTCGTTCCTGTCAGACTGATATTGAATACTTTTGCTGGAAAGAAAGGTTTCATCTCCACATTGATGAGAATGTGCGTCGGTTTAAGCGGATCGCGTTTAACGGATAAGTTCCGGTAACCTTCGATGATCTTTCCCGGGCCTTCGATAGAGCTGAGGAACCGTAATATCTGCTTCTGGATATCCGCCAGCATCTTGTTATCAATATTTTCGAACGTCCGTCGGTTCAGGAAATCCTGCATGATTTTACCTACCCAGTCAAACACACGCACTACGCTATACGTTTGCATACCTACATTATCTCCATCGAATAAAGTCCGCGCTGACTGAGGCACTACCCTGCCCCACTCATAGATCAGAGGAATGAGTCCGCGGCTTTCCAGCTGGGCCACTTCGTTCTTACGCATCATAAACCTGGTACCGCTTGCCATTTTCAATTTTCCGTGCGCCAAACCCGCAACCGGCTGGGCGATATTGCCCCCCCAGATCAATCCGGCGAGCGCCATGGAAGGCGGTACGTACAAATGCTCCGTTTCGCCAACATCCGTATTTGACTCGCGCCCGATGATCCAGTTGCAAGGCATCATCACATGCGCCTTGTGCGCGTCCGACCCGGTCAGTTTATCCCGGTCAAATGCAGCCTCCACATCCTCCGCGCTATCCAGGTGCCGGTAATCGGTGATCAGCATTACCTTATTCTGGTGCGCCAGCTCTGCCCATTTATCGACAATAACGTTCTTTTTAAGCCAGCCCGGAATGACGATAAGGGAGTAGTTATTGACCAGGTCAAACCGATCGTAGTTATCGCGTAACTCCTTGGCCACCTGCTCAAAGATGCCCCTGGGATTGCTGAAACCGTCAATATCAGTGGTCATATCATTTCCCGCATCAAAAAGCACCAGATTTTTAACCTTTTCCTCGGCAGTATTTTCGAAGAAAAGTGCGAGCGAGCGATATGATTTTTCGAGGTCCCCTGTCTGTTCGAGGCAGTTAAGGAGGTTCGCCTTAAGCGTTTGGCTGGCCGAAGCCGCTTTGGCTTCTGCGTCAGCAATCATATCAGCTGCATTATCGTGGGATGTTACTAGATCGAGGATACTCTGCAAGCGCATTTTAAGCTTTTTACGATCCGCCTTATTCTCTTCCTCTTCCAGGAACATAGCTTTCCGCGCCTTCTTCGTCGGATCCATGTTCTCTGTTCCGTCGATAACGGTCTTGATAAAATCGAATCCGCCGAATTTAGCCAGCTGAGGTAATGTCTGGGCAAGCGGACGTGGCGCAGCTTTCTCGGTTACAAGTTCCTTAACCTTACTTAAGGCTGCTTGTTCTTCTTGTGCCATAGCAAATGAATTTAGGTTATTGTAATGTTTACTCTTCGTCCGCCGCGTCCAATTCGGTAATGAGGGCTTCCAGGGCTTCCACAAATGCGGCTTTCCCTGCCGGGTCTGCCAGCAGTTTTTGAAATACTTTATTGGTTGAAAGTCTTTTGACTACCGTTTGAAAGTCATCCTCTTTGCTTTTCAAATCCTGCAAGAAGCTACTTTGCTCGATCATCCCTTTTACAGTAAAGGCACTCACGTTGGAAAAGTGCAAAGTTTCGTTCACATCCTGGCCGTCTTCTGTAGTATGCGTGATATCTACGCTCGGCTGAAAATGGTCGAATGCATCCTGCAATTTCTGGATACCTTCCACCGGCTCCTGGCTCATCGAATCCGTTGTGAACTTATTGATGATAGCCGTTTTATTATCGTGAAGCAGCTTGATTGCTTCGCTGGTGCCTTCGTCTATCACGACGCCACCGAGTTGGGGTTTTTCTATTGCCATTTGTGTCCCTATTAGGGTTGAATTAAGTTTGCGATTAAATGATACTGAGGGTTGCTTTTACATGCGCAACATCCGTTTAAGAACAACTCCCATAGAATGATCCTTTTCTAGCCAGGGAACATGATCGCAATTCCCTATCAGTTTTACACCACAGCTTCTGGCTTGCTCCCGTATGAATAGGTCAGCCTGGATAGATCTTTTCCAATAGTTTCTGGTCTGATCAATTCGAGCATCTTTATTTTCTTCTCTATGCCTGAGCCAGGCCGCAGCGTATACACTACTAATAGGCTCTGTCAATATTTTCAGGAACGAACGTTCCCCAAGTATTAGATCAAGCGCATTGCAATAAAGATCATTTCCGAATTTGATCGGGTCAAAGAATCCCGGGTCTCCTCCGATCCCGCCGTGGGAAGTATCCAAATCTATTAGCACTGCATTGGGGATCATCATTCCATGAAAAGTAGGCCTTGATGATTGGAGTGTAGAGTTCAGGTACGGGGTAATCTTTCGATACGCATGGGCAATCTTAGTCCCCGTAAGCGTAAGATTTCCTTCCACCTCAGTCGGAGTTCTTTTAACAGCGTCATACAAGCCAATAAAATTTATATTTGGCTGGGTAAGAGTGGCTTCGCTGGTAATGTATCGCTTATGAAACTTAGCTCTATCCGCCGAACCAGCCGCAGCCGGTCTTATAAAGCTCATAGAATTGCTTAACACAGTAGCTAATTTCAATGCTATAAATCCCCCTCTGCTATGCCCGACAATGTTAATCTTAATGTCATCAATTTTACATCCTTCAAACTTAAGAATACGCGCCACTCTATAATACGTTTCTCTGACTGCCTCGTCTATGATGTTACCAACTTCCAAGCCTAATTTTCCTGGTCCGTTGAGGTAAACTTTATCACCTACAAAGTCATTGACAAACCGGTATACATGGCTGTTTAACCCATCCTGTCGTCTCCATTCAGTTGAACCTGTGCCGTCAATTCCTATTAAAATATGATGTTGCGCCATAATTATTAAGCAATGTGATGTTCAGCTACCTCCCACTCAAACTCCCCACTCTCCCCAATCTTCAAACTAACTTCCGACCCTTTCCCAATCTCCCCCGAAACGATCATCCGCGAAAGTGGCCTCCTCAGCCTATTCCGGATCACGCCGCGGATTGGGCGGGCGCCGTATTTGGGGGTGAACCCTTCCAGCGCCAGTGCTTTGGCGGCTTCTTCGTCCAGATGCAATGTGATACCTTGTTTTTCCAGTAATGCCACCAGTGGTTTTACCTGGATCTTGAAAATGTCGATAACTGCCTGTTCCGTGATCGGGCTGAACGGGATGATTTCGGTTAATCTTCCCAGGAATTCCGGACGGAAATGGCGTGTCATGAGGTCCAACAGGTCGTTGGAGGCCGGGATTTTGCCCTGACCAAACTGCTCTACGATCCAGTCGGCCCCGATATTGGAAGTAAAAAGAATGATCGCATTTGAAAAGTCGCCTTCTCTGCCCAGCCGGTCGTGCAATGTACCTTCATCCAGAATCTGCAAAAAAAGGTCGAATACCGAAGGGTGCGCTTTTTCAATTTCATCAAACAAAACAATCGCAAAAGGCTGCTCCTTGATCCTGGTAACCAGTAAACCACCTTCTTCATACCCCACATATCCCGGAGGTGCCCCGTAAAGAACTGCTGCCGAATGTTCCTCCTTGAATTCCGACATATCGAAACGGATCAGCGCTTTTTCATCATTGAAAAGGAAATCGGCCATTGTTTTAGCCAACTCGGTTTTACCCGTTCCAGTAGGACCTGAAAAGAAAAACGACCCGATCGGTTGTCCTGCCCTGCTTAGGCCGGACCGATTTTCAAGGATCGCATCCGAGATAACCTTGATCGCGTGATCCTGACCTACAACCCGTTTTTTCAAATGGTCGTCGAGCTGCATCAGTTTCTCCCGCTCCTTCGATTGTATCTTTCCAAGTGGAATTCCGGTTTTGTGTGCTACAACGGCAGCTACATCACTTTTTTCCACCGATTCCTTCTTCTGCCCGCTCAGACCTTCCAGTTGTGTAAGAAGCCCCGCCAGGTAATCGGCGATACTTTCCGGCAATTCCATTTGCGCTGTTTCCGGTTGTTCTTCGAGCTGGCCGAGCAGTACAGGACTAAGCCGGTCTTTCAGCTGACTTTCAAACCACAACAGTTCCTGGCGAAACAGGGTCGGATCACCATTTGCATGCATTTCAAGAAGTGTGTATAGTTCGTTTTTCAGAAATTCGATCTCCCGCTGAGATGTTTCAGTCATCAATTTCATTGCCGCCATCGTCCTGTCGATCAGATCAATAGCTGCATCCGGCAGGCGGCGGTCCTTGATATACCTTTTGGCAAGGCGAACCGTTTCGGCCACAGTTCCATCCGCAACCTTGATCTGATGATGGTTCTCGAAAAGCGAAACCACTTTTCCAATCATTCGGCTTGCGGTTACCTCATTGGGCTCTTCTACTTTCACCAGTTCAAACCGCCGTGCGAAGGCTTCGTCTGGCTCCATAAACTTCCGGAATTCGTCCAGTGTAGTCGCCCCGATAACGGTCAGCTCACCTCTTGCAAGCTCCGGTTTCAGCAAATTGGCCAGCCCCATTGCGCCGCTTTTGGGATCCATGAGCACATGGATTTCATCGATAAAGAGGAGGGCACGGTCATATTGTTTAATCTCGGCGATGATGTTTTTAAGCCGGTCTTCAATTTCTCCTTTATAAGATGCACCCGCAATGAGGGCACCCATGTCGAGTTGAAAAAGGTAGGCATTCAGCAGATGCCCCGGTACTTGCTCCGCTACAATCAGCTGAGCCAGTCCCTCTACCAGCGCCGTTTTTCCTACACCCGGCTCTCCTACAATGATTACATTCGGCTTGGTGCGCCTGCCCAGGATCTCGACCGTCATACGGGTTTCCTTGTCCCGGCCAATGATCGGGTCGAGCTTGCCTTCCCGTGCGATCGCAGTTTTATCGACACAAAATTTTAAAAGCGCCTGGGACGTAGTGCTCCCGCCAGCAGAAGTAGAAGTTTTCCCACCGCCTGCCGGAGCCACCGAACTGGCTGCATTTTGAGCGCCTGACTCAGCGAGCGCTTTTTCAAGTAAATCTGTTTCTGAAACCGGAAATGATTTGAGTTGATCTTTTTGAAAAGCAACTCCCGGCCTCGCAATCGCAATTAGTACCGCCAAAGGTGAAACCTCTTCCTCCCCTAATTTCATACGCACAATATCCGCCACTTCAAAAGTCGCCTGCACCTGTGCATCACCACGGGGTTCTCCTTCTATACGTGCGGATTTCGGATATTTTTCAATGCGAATGTCCGCCCAATCTCTCAGGTAATGCACATCCACTCCCCAGGCCGCCAGCAAGCTGGCTAAGCCAACGTCATTATGCAGCAAACCTTTCAGCAAATGTCCTGGAGAAAATGCAGCATGCTGGTTTTCCTTGGCGATTGCCTGGGCTATTTGGATAGTTCGCTTAAGATCGCTTGTGAAATTGGTAGTCATTGTCATAATAGCTTATAGCTTTTTAGAAATGCTATTATTTCATCAATGTCATCATATATATAGATTGCCTCGAGAGGTACCTCGATGCTAAAATCGGCGCGAGTAAGATTAGGGATATACACTTGCCTGCCACCTCCTGCAAACTGAACGGGTTTTGTGTATTTCAATTTATATTTTGAACTCTTTGGATCAGTAAATGGAGTTGCCTCGTTTTGTCTGGCGACTATTCCCTTAAATCCTTCAAAGGGCTTATTTGTCCTGATCATTACCAGATAACCCAAGCTATTCCAGCCACGTAAAACTGCACTTTGCTGGCGAACGTAGTTCCAAAGAGACTTTCCACTTTTCTGGGCTTCCAAAAGGGTGGTATGAAGACCTGATGTTTCACTCCACCACGGACTTACAGATTCTTCATTCGTCTTTGTATCTATTTTGATAATATCCCATCCGGAAAAGCGATAAAGTAATGTCCCACTACTAAATAATTCAGGAATTGCTACTCCACCAGGAAAGGCATTTCGAACGTCTTTGTCCAACTGTCCAAGAGTTAGCATTGGTCTTTTTTGTTAGGATTTACATTAAAACATTCCGATTTCCCCACAATGTTATACACTTAAAAGACCGAATAAAATACGTCAAATGACGTATTTTATCGAAATGGTATATATCTCATATTTGCAATATCCAATGAAAATATCGCTGCTAAGTGATTGTATATGAGTGACCAACCAAAGCGGGTGACGGTGGGCCGGAGGCAGGGCAACACGATCATTCTGCCGAATCCTGATGTGAGCGGAGACCATGCAGTGCTAACACTTAAAGAGCCTTCGACAAACACCTGGGAAATTCAGGACCTGGGCTCCCGGAACGGAACTTTCGTAGACGGCCAGCGTATCCTGAGCAAAGAAATTACCCCGAAAAATAAAGTCGTTTTTGGAAGTACGCCGCTGGCATGGAACCAGGTCATTGATGTTCCAAAAACAAAAGAAAAATTGCTATCCATAAAGGGATTGCTTCCAATAAAAGAATTGCTCCCCGAACGTGACAAGAAAAAGGCTGTCAGCTTTCAGGATACTTTCAAGCCATTAGCAGAAACCGAGGAGCAGCGCCTGAAAAGGATATATGAAGAGTACATTTCCAAACGAAGCCAGCTGGAAGATATACAACGTAACGAGGCACTCAATGCCCGTTACCAGTCACTTGGAATTCCTTTTGCAGCTTTATGCGCAGGCTCAGCGGCTTTTGTCCCGCCCGAACTCCGGTACATTTCGATCATCGGCTCAGTGATTTCCATGCTGATCGCGGGTTGGTCATTTTTTAACTCAAAAAAGTATGCGCAGGAAAAACGCGAACTGAACATGACCAAAATTACCGAGCAATACGATATTCACTACCGTTGTCCGCATTGCAGGATCAAGCTTACCGATCCATTTCCGGTTCTTGTCCAGATTAAGAACTGCAGAAACTGTAAAAAGCCCCTGATAAACGACTAACCAGATCGGACACTATGAACCCTATCGATTTTGAGAAGACCCAGCTATTTGCCGACCGCGCGAAAGAGATGCATGCCGCTCAGGAAACTGCCCCTCCAAGTCCGGCAGCAGTTCCGCCGGTTCCCGTTGCTGCAATAACCCCTCATATCAAGACACTGAGTAAAGAAGAAAAAATAGCATTGGCTACCGGCGGTATCCTGTCGCTGGGCCTGGGAACGATTGTCATTGCCGGAATGGATTCGCCACAAACTCCTGCTATTCAGAATTCTACCGTAATAACAGACCCCGTCGCTCCTGTGCTGGACGCGCCAATCCTCGAAACGGATAGCAACGTCGGTATCACAGAACCGGTTATTGATGAAAAACCGGATGTTCCAATTCATAAACCAACCCAATCCCCGGCCCCTGCGACCGCCAGCGCGGGTTCGAATGTCTCACACGCATTGTTCACCATGCCGGCCGAACTTGTTGTTGCAACGGATGTTACCGACGATATGCCCTTTGAAGCCGCATTCAATACCGCAAGAGCAGAGGTAGGGCCTGGCGGTCTGTTCGTTTGGAATAATACCTATTACGGGACTTTCAGGGAAAGTGAATGGAATGGACTTGCTGACAGTCAAAAACAAACCTGGCTCCATGCTACTGAACCGATCCTAGATCCTGTCGTCCCCGAGCCAGAACCCATAGAAGACAAACACGTAGTGGTGGCAGAGCGGGGAGAAATTACCTGGACAGGTATTGATAAAGATGAGGACGGCATAGCAGAGGTTTTGATCGCTCACGCGAAAGGCACGGCTCCCATTGTGATGATGGACACGGATGGGGACAAATTACTGGATACCCGTTACAGTATGGAAGCGAGTGGGCAGGTGGTAAGTGCTGCTTTGGAAAAAACATCTTTTGCGCTGAGCGACGTACACCAGATCCCTGAAATGGAACACGGAAGTGTATTCGGGAATGTGGCCGGTATTCAGGCCGATGACCCAAAAGAATTGCCGGTTACTATTTTGCTGGAAAACGGAAGTTATGTAGTAGGGATTGATCTCGACGATGATAAGCTGGTTGATGTCATTTCGCTGGGGCGGGATGGCGAATCTCCGTTCGTGGCTATGGATCTGGACAATGATGGTCAGGTCGAGACGAGTTTTCTATATAATGCAGATAGTCATTATACTGAATCTGTAAAAATGGATCCATTGCAACCGATGACCGTTTATGAGCAGCAGGATGCTTCGGCAGATCTGTACAGTGCAGCGGATGAGACCCCTGATTTCGATACCGATCCGGATGGAGAAACTGCTGCCAGGCCGGACCCCACGGATCAGGAGGACACCGCAAGTCTGCACGCCTATTCAGACCCATACGGAGATCATTACTTCAATAATAATGCCGATTCGGCGGAGGATTTTATCGGATAATAATTGATAGGATGGAAATTACCTGTAAAAAATGTAATACCCGTTTAACGATCAGTAATTCCAGCAGCCTGATCGTCAAGTGCGGCAACTGCGGCTATCCTAATCCGGTTGTTGTCAACCCAAATGCACCGCCGCCTTCACAACCAGTTCCGCCGCAGGCCATTATTTCGCCTCCTCCCCGGCAAAATAATGCCGCCCCGATCGCAAACCCCAGACCAGTAGTGAATCCTACCCCGGTAAGCACCCATGCTCCCGGCAAGGCAGTCGATGTTCCTGCCGGTAACGAGGTGGGGTGGCTTGTCGTGCATGATGAAAATGCTCCATTGCAAACCTATCCGTTGAAAGTAGGCCGACAAATCATTGGCCGACACAACAGCGCGTCGCCTTGTGACATCATGATCATTACCCAGGACGTATTTATGAGCCGCAACCACTGTATTCTCGAAGTAAAGCCTGTACGTTCAGGGGGGTATGATTATCTGGTATCTGATCGAAAAATGAGTAGTGGCGTGCCCGAGAATATGAGTACTAATGGTACTTATGTCAATGCATTTCAAAAAGGGCTTTTGCCCAATGATGTGGTATACCTGAACGATGGCGATACCATTCAGCTTGGTCAGACTAAGATGGTCGTTAAGACAATACGCACCGTTGCCAGTGCCGACGACGCGACCCGGCTTGTGAAAGATTCTGAATACAGTCCCACGGTAATCATCAAGCATTAAAATGAAAGTAGACATCAATCTGCCGGTCGGATTTACGGAGGTGGGCCAACGTGCCAATAATGAGGATTCTATTTTTCCTCCGTTAAATGGTGTGAGTAGTAGTACCCGGCTATTTCTGGTTTGCGACGGCGTTGGCGGACAACACAAAGGAGAAGTAGCCAGCGCATTGGCATGTGCATCTCTAAGTACATTCTTTCTCCAAAATCCCGTGGCTGTTGCCGATGACGTTTATATCACAAATGCGCTACGTGCCACTGTTGATAACTTTAATAAAAAAGAATCAGAGGATAAGGAAACCCGCGGAATGGCGACTACCCTAACCCTCCTTCATTTTAATGAGGCCGGAGCTACTGTCGCACATTTGGGGGACAGCCGGATCTATCAACTCCGAAATGGCAGGGTAATCAGGGTCAGCCAGGACCATAAGCTGGTGAACGACCTTGTCAGGGAAGGACACATAACGGAGCTGGAGGCGCAAACGCATTCACAAAGAAATGTAATCACCAAAGTAATTTCAGCCGATCGTCTGGATACCCCGGATGTTAAGATTATCAACGATGTGGTCGCGGGGGATTATTTCTTCCTGTGTACCGACGGGGTCCTGGAACAAATCTACGATGACTTGCTTGCATATCATCTGCGTGAGAGTGCTGACAACCAGATCTCGGATGCCGAAAAGTTGGAAAATATCCGTTTGGAATGCGCAGGTAAAACGCGGGATAATTTTTCAGCCTATCTGATCAGGGTCAATGCGGTAACCGGAACCGTACCGTCGGCCTATGTGGTTTCGTTACCCCCGGTTGAAGCAGCGCCGGCACTGCCTGTGGCGCAGCCTGTCCGCAATCCGAATCCGCAAAGGGACTACGAGTTCGACGCTCCCACCGAATTTTCTCGTCCAAAGGTTCAAAGCCTGAGATCGGCACCAGATCCTCCACCCCTGTTCCGGCAGCCCGCAGTTACAAAAATTCCTAAAAAGAAATTCAAACCCCTGCCCTATGTGATCGGGGTTTTTATAGGCATTATAGCTACGGCAGCAGGAATGCTCTACCAGCGGAACAATGTCCCTCAGCCAACCTCCCAAGTTCAACCGGAACCCAAAGCACCAAAAGTCGTGACAGCTCCGAAAATCGAATCTCTGCCTGAGGAAAAAACAGTGGAGGTCCTCGCTGAGCCACTACCAGCAAAACCAGCCGCCAAAGAGTCCGACGTCTCTTACGACCAGCTTCTTGCCAAATCCGAATCCCACCAGTTTATGTTATTGAAAGACAAAGGAATATATTATGCCTGGGAGCCTGGAAAACATAAAAAAACGAAAATCGATTATAACCAGCTGCTTAGTGTACCCAACGTGCTGCATTATTACAGTTTCCCCGGAAATAAAAAAGGCTATCTCTTTCTATCCAATCCGGATATCCGAATTGATAATGTAGACAGTGTTGATATTGGAACCGGCGAAACGATCTATTTTAAAAATGGTCAGAAAAACAAAATTGAAAACGCGACGGGAAGAAAGGTAAATCTTTCTGTAAAAGATATGAAAGAGAAGCTGACCGACCAGGTTGGGAATGAAGCTATTTTGGATCAATAGCTTGACTATTTTTTTGTAGTTTACAAATCGCAAACATAAATCATACTAAAATGTCAACAACAAATACGATACTGGATGAAGTATACGGAACCAGCTATATCGAGGGTCTTCCAAATGCCAACAATTGCTCGGGCTTTATAAAATCCCTTGGAAAGAAAATCGGCATCTCAATACCGGAAAAACAGGCAGACGGGATTATGGCTGATTTTAATCAACTCACTCAGGATGGCAACTACGTGAGCGCCTGGAAAAAACTGAATAGGGTATAGGTCATTTCGTCAACTTTCCATTAACATCAATCGTCATAGCGCGACCGCTTAACTGGACCTGAGCTTTGCCTTTTACGAAAGAAAACGGCAGATCATAGATACAATCGATGACAATTTTGCCCGACATATCAATGCAGCCCCATTTCCCATCCTGGCAAACAAGCGAACGGTTCTCGATAAACTCATTGATCTCACAAAATATCGGCTGCACGAGTACCCGTTTATCATTATCCTCATCAATCAAAAGACCCCATAAGTCATTGTCACTAAAAGCTTTGAGAAGGACTGGGCTGCGACTTACGTTTTTAATATCGGGGGTATTGATCACGTCGGCAAATTTGATATCAACACCCAGGATCTGTTCGACAATTCCGACGTTCCTGGCCTTGTTTTCAATGCTGGCTTCGGGGTCAAGAAATCGAATAGAGGCAATATAAGGGCGCCAGTTCCTACCCTCTCTTTCCAACCTTAACTCAGCAACTCGCTCCACGGGTTTGAATGCATGACCATTTCTGGCCTTTCCGTCATAGGTGATTTCAAAGGCTACTTTGATATACATGGAGTCGGCATCGGATACCGCCTGGACTTTCGAAACCTTCGTCAAATTGATCTTTACCTGCTTGCCTTGATTGGGATCATCACCATTGTCGTATGCACCAAATTTGTCTGACAACTCATTAAAATAATCCTCAACCGCTTTGTCACGTGCGCTCTTTTCGAGATCCTTTATCTCGGCATCATAAAAATCGTTTTCAATGATGACCTTGTCGTTGTAAAATATGCGCCCTGCTCCCGGGGTGATTAATGCTGCTAACCTGCTCCTTCTCTGCAAGGCGGATTCTGTAAGGAATATATCGTACTCAAATTCCAGACTCCCGATCAGCTTTCTGGCCTCCTGCTTGATCTTATTTTCGTCTGCTTTGGTAATCGTTCTGCTGGTTTGCCCCCATAAGTAAGGCGCTGTGGTGACGAGCAAAAAGATCGAGAATACAGACCCGGAAATCCTGGAAAAAGCAAACATATTAATTCAGTTTCTCTGTATAGCTACGTTCAAAAACCTGCCCTGCACTCACGGTCAGTGGTTCTGCGTTTGGCGTGAGACCGAATTCAATATATTCCACCCTAAAAATGATCCCCTGCCCGACCGGTAGCTTAAAACTGCTTGTCTGTCCGGCCGGCGCGATCTTGCTCTGTGGCACGCCGTCTATATATACCCTGAGATCGTGGTATTTTGTAAAAACGGATATGGTCCCTGAATCTTCCACTTTGGCTTTCTGGGGCCTCGGAGTAGCGGCGGGCGGAGCTATGCTGGCTTCCACGATCTGCTCGGGAGCGGCTTCAAGAGTCGGAGCCTTGGGCAAAGTGTCTACGGCTACTGCATCCTCATCCTTATCGGGTACAAGGGAAGGCGCAGTGAAATAAGTGATCACGGCATAAAAACTGCCCGCCAAAAGCAAGATCAGCCCGGTCCATAACAAAACCTTGCCCATTTTATTTGATTTCGGCTTGGCTTGTTCGGGAACAGCTATTTCCGGTTCAGGCATCTTTACCTGCGTAGGTGGGTCAAATGCGGCTTTGATTTCCTTGCCTTTTAGCTGCGTTTTCCCGTCAAACCCGACAATTGGTTCTGTCCGAACAAATGGCGGTGCTGGTTTCATCTCTTCGCGTTCAGCCAGCAGCATGAGCAACTCTTCCGCTCTTTTCACACGTTTTTCTGGATTTACAACCAGGCATTTCTCAATAATAGATTTATAAGGCTCCTGAATATTTGCAATGTCTTTAGGCAGCTTTCCGCCCAACACCATGGTCCTGATCCTGTTCGAGGTATCTTTCTCCGGGTTTTCGCCCTCGATCCTGAAAGGCAGCCGGCCCATCATCATCTTGTAAGTCATAATCCCGAAGGCCCATAAATCAGTGTTCGGCCTTAATGCATCGTTTTCGGTGTATTGCTCCGGGGAGGCGTAATTGGGTGTAATGGCAATCTGTGAATTGTTGAGCACGTAGCTCATATCAGCATCTACCATACGGCTAAGTCCGAAATCGGCAATCACCGGCACCCAATTGCCTTCATCATCGCGGTCCATTAATACATTCGCCGCTTTCAAGTCGCGGTGGATGATCGGTACTTTGTGCAAATGCGCCAATCCTTTTAGTATACCGGTCAGAATCTGTCTCCGCTCTTTGTCACTAAGCGTATGGTTACTGAGCACATTATCCAGGTTTCCTTCCGGGTAATATTTCAGGATAGCATAGTCATACACGCCTGCCCGGTCGCTGATCCGTTCTACATTTTCATACCTGATGATATTAGGATGATGCTCAATCTCGTTGGCCAGCTTCACTTCGCGCTCAAGGTCAAACTTTGCGAAGACACCTACCTCGCTCCGCTTGATGGCCACATAGCGTTTCCTTACCTTATCGTAAACTTTGTAAACACTGCTGAACCCACCCCTCCCCAGGAGACTACCGGAGACAGATGGATTAAATTCAAAGCGTAAATAAAAGTCTTCCGTTGTCATGGGATTTTATTCTTTTGAAGCTTGATCTGAAAACCGGCAGAGGCTACCCCCCGGGCGTCTAAATCCAGATAAAGACCGACCCTGCTGTTCTTGCGTTTTGCAAGCATCGGAATTGTAAAAATGGCATCGGCAATCACAATCGCTATACCGCCGAACAAAAGCGCTTTTGATAAGGTCTGCTGCCGTTTCGCTTTCCTGAGATCTGCCTTCGCTTGCTCTAACGACGCTTTCGACAACTCCCTGAGATAGGGATCGTCACCGGCTAGCGCGATATCACTTTTGTGGTTCCAGTTGTTCTCCTTGTAAAATTCGTAACTATCGGCGCTCAATTTTTTCTGGACCGTACTTAGGTAATACATCCCCCCGCCGACTACAAGCCCGCCGCCAAGTGTAGCCAGCGCCAGCCCGTTGACTCCACCGCCTTTATCCTTTTTGATGACAGGAGGTTTGCGTTTCACAGAATCCGTCGCTGCAATCAGAGGCAATGCACCCGGCAGCACATTCACTCTGATCACCATATCGTCATTGATTTTCAAACTGTCGGCCAGCACATCCCAGATCACCTTTTTGTTTTTCCCCGGTCTGATATTCTTTCCAATATCACCGCTAATGTTTCTGGGAACGATCACTCCCCGCCGAACAGCATTGACGACCACATAAACGGAATCTGCGTCCCGGACATCCGCAATATCATATTTGATCTCAATGACTTTCGATTTATTGTGCAGATCAAAGCGCACATTACTGACCCGCGGCTGTGAAAGGGCCGCAATGGAAGAAAACAAAAGAAAACAAAGCCAGTAAAGTGTTATTCTCATACTATTTCACAGTAATGGTGGTTTCTTTAGTGGTTTGCATAAAACAGCGGTTAGTGAGGATTACCGCGATTTTCTGTTCGCCTGTGCCTTCAAATTGATAGGATATTTTTCGGGCGACGTAGGAAACTCCCCCGATCGTCCAGACAGTCCGAAAAGATTCTCTTTCTACGTCTGTATCAGCCCCTTCCACTTCAAAATCCCATCGCATCCGACCTTTTTCCGTTGCTTTTATACTGCCCGACGGAGCCTGTTTGCAGCGGTCTGCCTGAAAGTCTACCTCCTTGTAAGACTCGCACCCGAACAACGGAAACAGCAGTCCGAAAACGGCCGATCCAAACACCCACGAGCGGCTCCGCAAACCATATATAGACTTCATTAGCAGTGTATTGAATACAGAAAAAATCTCCAATCCAATGCAAATAAGCCAATTCCCTAACCACAAAAAATACGTCAATTGACGTATTTTTTGGCCTTTCGATTTTGGGTAATCTTGTGTTTAAAATCGCACTAGTATGATCAGAAGTTTTACTGTAACCAGCTTTTTTTTTCTACTACTGCTGCTAACAAGCTTGTGTTGCATCGGGCAGGAATTTGTGGCGACACCGGGAAACATTTCAATTGCGGCTGCGGGAGGGAAATGCACTAAAACAACCTATGTCTTTTCAAATATAAAAATCAGAATACTAACCGGTAATACGGCAGTAATTACATACGTTAAAAGCTTCACCTCTACTGAATGCCCCAACGGCTTGTGTAGCTCGGAAATGTCTCAATACTGTGACGGTTTCATTACCGTTGACGGACAGTTAATAATCTCTTTCCCTCCCTCAACGATCAGCTATTGTTCCGTGGATAGCCAAAACAATTATGCATCCTTCACATTTACAAGCGACCTTCAAAGATCTAATCCCTTGAATCTATACGATTTTACTGGGGTGCTGGAAGTGAATATAACCGGGAGTAAATCTGGCAATGGCACAGTAGGGGCTAAATTCAATTTTGAATCTTGGGATATGTTCTTCGCTCTTAGGGGTTCAAAACAAGAAGTTCCTCAGGCTAATGGCCATTTTATTGTATGCAGTAGCGATAACCTGCAGGCCAACGTTACCATTTATAGTCCTATTGGGCACACATACAATATAAACATAGAGCGGAATGGCACTTTATTGCGAACCATACAAACGATTACCACCTCTTCCAATGTTTTCAATGACTATTATATTAGCTCTCCTTTTAAACTTACAGACATCACCAATGATTTCAGTGGTCTTGAATTACGGGTTGTCGAGATCGTAAATGGACGTGAAGGCCTGGGGTCGTCTCGCGCTATTGACGTCAGCAAAGCCGCTATTATCCCATTAATATCATCAACTAAGCCGCTATTGTGTTCCTCTTCCGAATCTTCGGAGCTCTCGGTCACCAACGCGGAATCAAACGTGCTCTATTCTTGGAGCAATGGGACAACTGGCGTAAAAACATCCGTTAGTGGTGCTGGCGTATACAGTGTAACGGCACAACCGAGTTCTGCTGGCGGTGGCCAAGCGTGCCCATCTGTCAAATCCCAAGATATAAGTATACAGGCCCTTACTTTCGATCCTGAAATTATTAAACCAGAAACTAATGCCAAATGTCAGGGTGAATCAATAACCCTATCTGTTGACCCGAAAGGAAATGGGACCTTTACTTATGTCTGGTCGAAGGACGGCCAAACTGTTGGACAGGAGCAAATGATCGAGGCAAAGCAATCTGGCGTCTACACAGTAAATGTAAAGCCTAACGGCACAAACTGCGAAGCAAAGAATGCATCCAACACTATTACGCTAACATTTGACGAACCTATCGTAGATGCTAAAATCTCTTCGACAGACGATAAGAAAGCAATCTGCGGGGCACCCGAACAACCGTCTCTGGAGTTAGTAGCTATGCCTAATAATTTGATTTACAGCTGGACTCGTGATGGAAAAGATCTCGGAACAAGTACTCAAAAGATAACAATAACAGAGGGAGGACGGTATGAAGTAAGGTTGACGAAGGGAGGATGCAAAGCAACACAGAACATTGATATTGTCGACAACAATTTCGATCCGGGCATAGCAGATACGCCCCTACTTTATTGCTCGGATTCTCCAATAACCTTAAAAGCAAAAACTGATGATAACCAGCTATATGATTATTCCTGGAAACAGAACGACGTCAGTGTCGGAACAAATTCTTCCACACTGACATTGCCAGCGGAACCCGGTAGTTTTAAGTACCGGGTCGAAACTGTAGCTAAGAATTCAGGTTGCAAAAAGAAAATCTCCCAGGAGTTGACAATCAGCTCCGACCCTGCCATTATAAATCCTACCATCACTCCCAACCCGGCCATCATTTGCAATAAAGCAGAAGGGCTAATCCTATCGGCAACGGCCGATAACAGCGCTGGCATCAGCTACGTCTGGACGGGTAATGGAAATGCCGGCAGCGACCCATCCAAATTTGTCGTTTATGATGCCGGCACTTACGCTGTTACCTTTCAACGAGGGGCATGTAAAGAGGTGGCCAGCGTAAGTCCTCGTGAGGAAATACTGGCAGTAAACCTTACAGAAACCGGAAACAGCAGTCCCATCCTGTTGTGCGGTGGGGAAAACAATGTTCCGGTGCAGTTGAAAGCCGAATCCAATCTAAGCACCGCCACCATCAAATGGTACCGGCAAAACGGCACGGAGGCACCTGGGACTAATACAGGAAACTCGTACACTCCAACTGAAACCGGCACCTATTATGCTACCGCTCAGTTCAATACCTGCACGGCAAAATCCGCACAAACGATCAGCACTGAGCTAGTCGCTTCATTTTCCACAACGATTTTGCCGGAAAATATCACGCCTTTTTGCGAAGATAAATCAATCCAGTTAGAGGCGCGGCCTTCCCGGACCGACCTCGCCTCGCGCCTCACTTACACTTGGTTTCAGGACGGGAATACCGTCAAGACGGGGTCGGGCAGCCTTGGAAGTTCACTCACAACCGGCAGAAAGGTGAAATATACCGGAAACTCACTGGCAGAACGGCCTGAAGCTGATTTCACGGTGGTAATCGCCATCGACGGATGTAAGGCCACTTCTCCTGTTAAAAAGGTTGCATTGAAACCGTCCCGAATGAGCATTATCGTGCTCGACGGCAACACCCTGGAAGCGACTGAAAGTGTAGACAATGCGTATCAGTGGTATTACAAGGAGGACTTTGCAACCTCACCAGAGGATACTATCAAAGGTTATGAGCCGGAAGCAGGCGCTACGTCGCGCATACTCATGGGAGCTAAACGGGGGAGCTATTTTGTGAGGGCAAATCGCAATGAGTGTGGTGTTAAAAATTCCCTTGCCTATGTCGTAGATGCGATCACTGCCATCAATCCCGAGGAGGAAAGGGAATGGAAAGTATACCCAAATCCTGCCCAAAAGACGATCACAGTGGAGCAGGTATTACGTAACATTTCTCCTGCTACCATTGAATTGAGAAATACCGGAGGGCAGTTGCTGCGGCAGAACAGGCAGTTGAAATCAATAGAAAATTATTCGCTGGATAATCTTCCGGCGGGCGTGTATTTCCTGGAAATCAGTCAGGGAAGCAGGATTATTAACAAAAAATTTGTCAAGCAATAATGAACCGACAGCTCTGCCTTTTGCTGCTGCTTTTGCTAAAACTGCATGCAGGCTACGCTCAGAATAAGCAACCAGTGCTTGTTTCGGCAGCTAGCCAGGCGAAGCGTGTCAATACTTACCCTCTTTTCGAAACCAATGCTGATAAACCGGCCAAACCTGATAAAAAGTCGGATGATGTAGTCGAAAAACCCATAGCTAACCTGGCAAAATCCGAGATGCCGGCAACTGTCCCCGTGCCAGCGAAAGCGGTATCCAGCAAACCGACGGTTGAATCGAAAAAGGTTGCATTTGACCCCGAGGCGATCAGTACTGTTTATTTCAACAAGCGATTTGCCCAAACCAGCAATAAAGACAACGCCTACTTCTATCGCCAGGCCAAATTTGACCGGGTGACCAATCAGCCGAGAGGTACTGTGAAGGACTTTTACGCCCATAACGACAAGCCCAAGTTTGAAGGGCAATTCAGCAAATATGAAAATACCTACGAAGAAAGAAACACCGACTTTGATGGCATATGTAAGTTTTATGAAGAAAATGGCTCCTACATCACCCGCACTTACAGCAAAAAAAGATTAACCAAAGAAGTCAAATATAACGCAACCGGAGATGTGACTGCTGAAACGGAATTTGATAATGCGGGCAGAAGAAAGGCTTTCAGTGATTACATTCTTGACAAAAACGGTAACAAAGTCGGGCTGATCAAAGGTGCTTTTAATACCAGGACCAACCGTGAGGAAGCAGTCAAGCAACTGCAATACGAAAATGGCAAGCTGAAATCGGAAGTAGACCTTATCAATAGTTGCCCGGTAAGCAAAGCATTGTATTATACGGAAGGCGGGATGGCTCACGAGGTTTATTTTCAGGACTTTACGTGCGAACCAGCCGGTGGATGGAAGTTTACCAACAAAAGTTTTTTCTCGACGAGTCTCAAAAGCGAACCAGCTGGTTTCCAGGTGAAGGCCGTGGGTACCAAGGGAGAATTCGGCACTTTTCAAATGCCGATCAACTATGATTTTGCCGACAAGAGTTTCGAGATCCTCGCCGTTTTTGACCTTGCGACTGAAAAGCCGATGGCCGAGTTCGGAATTGTATGGGAGTACATCGATAACAGTAACTACTCCTTCCTGAAAATAAATACCGCCACGAAAACATTCGAAGTTAACGCCGTGAAATTAGGTATTGTTCAAAAGTACATGACCGGAATAAGGCAACCTTCTCTTGAATTTGGAAAGAACGAGGTGACGCTCTCTTTCAAAAGTTCACAGCAGGGAAAAACCTATTCGCTTAACGGACAGCCACTGCAATACCTGAAAGGCAGCGAGCCGGTCAATTTCGACAAATTTGCCAGGACAGACCCTGGCAGGGAGTCGAAAATCTGGAATGTCGGAGCCTATTTTAAGCCGGCCTCTATTAACGAGGGGATCATTCTTAAAAGCATAGAAGTAAAAATCCTTTGATATACCTCAACGGGTCAGTATAAGCAGGAAACTTAACGCACCAATCAGTACCATAACCATCTCTCAGTTCTATGAAAAGATTCATTTTTTGTGCGCTGCATGCTTTCATTTTCTCGGCTTGTTCTCCCAAAATATACGAGAAGACCTCCGACGGCGAAAGCTTTGAAACGCTGACACAAATTACCGACTCAGATAAACCGTCGCTCTATCCAAATGGAGGCGACGTAGGCGAAAATCTTGTTTTTGTTTCCAGAGAAGAGGATGCTTCCTACAATATCTATATGAAAGAAAAGGTCCTTACTAAGGCCGTCATTCAAAAAACGGCTGGAAAAAACGTCAACCTGACCCCCGCATACTGCAGTGCGAACAACCGGATCGTTTTTCAAACATTTGACAAAACGAATTTTGACATCTATTACATCGACGCGTCAAAAGGGAAGGCGATCACCCAGGTTACCAATACCGATGACGAAGATGAATACAATCCATCGTGGTCTTCGGACGGGAACCTCATTATTTATGAGCGTGGAGCCACGCCGAAAACCTACGCGACGATCAACCAGAGAACCAATAAGCCTACTGGCGGAGTTTCTGTCAAAAAAAACCAAATCTGGATAAAAGACCTGAAAACGAAGGAGTTGAAGATGATAGGAGAAGGCAGCTTTCCTAAGTTCTCTTCTGACAATAAAAATATTGCCTTTGTTAAATACGACCTCGATAAAAGCAAATCCAAGGAAACCGGCACTATCTGGATCATGTCCACAGAAGGTGACTCGCCAAGGCAGATCACCGACGTCAACTTGGGTTATGCTACCAATCCGAACTGGAGTCCCGACGGGAAGAATATCATTTTTCAGTTGACTAAGAAAAATAAACAGGATTCGGACATTTATGTCATCGATATCAATGGCGAAAACCTTCGTCAATATACGATGAACAAATCCAGTGACTTTGCCCCTTACTGGTCCGTCGACGACTTCATTTATTTCAGTTCAGATCGGGGCGCAAAAGCTTCAAAGTATCAGGTCTGGCGGTTCAAAATAAAAAAATAGCTTAACAGCCGCGCCAACTAGACTGGTTATGAAAAAAATCTACATACTAATCCTATTTATTCATTGCTGCGCTTTCTCCTTTGCTCAGGGCCAGGGAGAGGAAAGTATCTACTTCGCCACAGGTACCAAGGTAAAGGGTAAGATAGAATCTGCCGATGATGAAAAGATCAGCACTATCCTTGAAAACGGCAGCCATTACATGGGCCTGAGGGACAAATTTGTAATCTTCTTTAATAAATCAGGAGATTATCTGACCGAGAAAAACATCTCCAAAGAGCCTGCAAGAGCTCAGGCGGAAATTCAGGAATTTTATACAGCCGCCACTGCTGCGAAACCTCTGAATGACATTTTGTTCAAAGCTTCACCAAGGGAGGTAATAGCCTGCAATATCAGCAATGAGTTGGAGGATGTGATCAATTACCTTACGCTCGACGGCAGGTCCGCTTCCATCAATAAGGACAATTTGTTTGCAGTAATCCGACGTAATGGGACACATGAAATGCTGAGAGATTTACCCGAAGTTGCTGATAACCTGTCGGTAATGAAAAAGGATTTTAATAATTCCCGGTTGCAGGAGAAGAAAAGCGAGCCGGTTTCGGTATTGCCCGCGAAACCGCCGGTTGCCGTAGCCACCGTGCCGGAAGTGAGGCCGGCGGAAGCAGCGAAGGTTCCGGAAAAGGAAAGAGAAACAGAGAAGGAAAAGAAAAGGCTGACCACTGATGAACAGAAGACTTACATGGCCAAGTCGGAAGATAAAATGCTCGAACTGGCCAATCTCTTAAACAGCATCGTAGATGCCCGAAGAAGCAGAAGTGAAAAAGACATTGCAATTCAAAAGGCGGTCAAAATGTTTGTCAAGGACGCTACTGTGGAAGTATCCGCTGTTAATAACCCAAATAACAAAACGAAAAGGAACGTTGCGGAATATCTGACGAGACTGAGTCGGTTGAGCTATTCCAAAGTAAATATCACCTATGCTGAAATCAATTTTGTCCAGGAATTTGAACCGGATGATCAGGGAAATTTCTGGGGAATTGCGGAGTATTCGCAGACTTTCGCGACCAATAATTTTCACGATGTGACGCAGAAACGTCAAAAAATCAAACTACAACCGTATGAGAAAACGGTGGATGGAATGAAGCAGGACAAATTCGAGGTATTGATGGGCAACATTTCCATTAATGTAAGTCAATAACCTGATGTACGGGAAGATGTTGATATTATCCTTCTTGCTAATCCGGATGTCGGATGCGTCGGGCCAATGCTTTACCTTCAACGGAAAGATCATCAATGCTGCCTCCGGGCAACCAATCAGCGCAAATCTTTCGATCAAAACGGAGAGCACAAAGCAGGTGATCGGCAAAAGTAATGACCAGGGCGTATTTTCATTACAGGCCCCATGCAATCTGACTTCGCTGCTTGTCGAAAAGGCAGGTTTCCGGACGATGGCAATGCCTGTTACCGGGAAAGATGGTTCTTACTACTTCGAACTTGGCTTGTTTCCGGTAGATAAGCAGACCAACGATCGTCCGTACTTTCAGTCGGAGCAGCAAGACCTGATCCTGGACAATTCGGATTCTTCCAAAACCGAAAAAAGAATAACCCGCCTTTTCAAGCTCGTGGATGTAGTTTCGAAAAAGCCGATTAAGGGAGAGGTTTGTTTGTATTATACTAAAACCGGAAACAAAACGTGCTTTTCGGCTGATCCTGATCTGACCTCCCAGAACAACAAGATCACATTTACCCGCGAGGACATTATCGGACTGGTCGCAACTGCCGGCGGTTACCAGGCTTACAATGGAAATTTGATCATCGACCGGCTCGATAACAGCAGCTCGGTTTACGAAGTCGCAATGAGCAAGCAGCTATCAATCGTGGCAGTTTCCATTGAACCTGCCAATAGCAAGAACAATTATAAGACTGAACTATTTACTGACAAAGGGCAGAAACTGAGTCTCAAAATGGCCGACGTACTTCGCGGTTATTCCATCGTTAATTCGGGAGAGGCCCACCGGATCCGCATCACGTCAGGCGGATCAGGGAGCAAGCCAATATCACTTACGCTTCCACCGTCAAATGGGATTCAATTTGTCAAAGTTGATTTACCCAAAAATCAGGTAATTATCCAGAAAGAAACTCCGCCAGCTTCGCAGCAGGAACCCACGCATAGTGAAAATATCACACTTGCCCCTTTGGATCAGCGCATTATATACTTCGATCAAAGCAGCTACGAGCTCAGGCCGTCTTCCAGGCAAACCCTCGACTCGCTGGCAACCTGGCTGCTGCAAAATCCGGAATACAGGATAGAGATAACGGGCCATACCGACAATATAGGCGACGGAAACAGAAACCTGATACTTTCTGAATACCGATCGAAGGTTACCGCCAACTATCTCATCAACCACGGGGCCGGCCGAAAGCAGGTACACTGGCAAGCAAGAGGAGGCCAAAAACCAGCATTTCCAAACGATGAAGAAAAAACAAAGGCTCTCAACCGGCGCGTGGAACTCAAAATCCTAAGATAGGGCCATATAGTTATCCATATCACACAGCAAACTATTCTTTTATGAGGCTACTCTATCGCGCATTTTTGGTATTGCTTGTCCTACAAAAAGCGCACGCTCAGGAGACGCTATATTGGGCCAATGGTAGCAATTTCCCATACAAATTAGTCGCCTCCACTGAAAACACCTTAAAAGTCGGAGAAACAAGAGGTGACCGTCTGCTGGCACGAACTGTGCCTCGTGAGAACGTGATAGTTGCTTTTAACGCAAAAGGAAATTTTTTGCCGGTGTCCAGCCTCAGTAAGGATCCTACCAGATCGTTGCAGCAAATAGAGCAGTTTTATTCCTCTGCGGGCCCGTCCTATGATCTGCTGATAGCGGCTGAACCGGTTCGCATTGTCGAATGCAACATCAGTTACAAAAGCGAACATGTCATCAATTTCACGACCATCTCAGGGGCATCCGGCTCTATTAACAGAAAGGATCTCGCCTTGATTATTTACAAAAACGGAATCCATGAATTTGTCAGATCTCCATCCGAGTCGGCTGGTATTTTGGAACAGGCTGCGCCGCTTGTAGCACAGGCTATTCTGCTTCCCGGCAAAATGGTCGACAGCGTTTCGACGACTCAAGCTGTCGTGCTGAACGAGGCAATAGAGGTTAAAAAGGGGCCTGACATTAAGCAGCGTTCGGATCCTGCCGACGGCCCGGGGCAAATTGACAGCATTTCCACCGATACTGAATCTGCAAAAGTCGCTCTGACACAAACGCAGACAACCGGCGAACAACCTTCGACCCAGGCTGAAAAGCCCGGACTTTCAACAGAGGACGTTGCTGCGTATAGCATAAAGGGTATCAGAAAAGTAGACGAGTTTGTGCAGTACCTGAATGTCATTAGTGACAAAAGCATCGATCCCGACAAAAAAGACGAAGCCATCGAGCAGGCAACGAAACTGTTTCTATCGGAAGCGACAATCGAGGTCACGTCTTCCAACCGCGAGGGAAAGAGGCGCTATCGGGTGAAAGATTATCTGACCAGGCTCAAATTGTTACCTTACAGCGCCACCAAAATTGCTTGGAACGAGGTGAATTACATCAAAGATCTGGTACTCGAAAGTGACGGCAGCTATTACGGGACCATCACAGGCACGCAAACTTTCACCGGTTTTGACACGAACGGTCAGGATATTGTGTACAGCGACGTCACAAAAAAGAATGTAAAAGTGAAGCTGCAAAGCTATCAGAAGGCGGTTGAAGGGCAGCAGACAACCAACTGGGAGATTTTGCTCGGGAATATTGGAATCAGTACCAATCCATAAACACCGATGCCCGGAAATTCATCATGCAATTGTTAAATACGTTCGTCGTGCGAAATTTTAATTGTGTCATCATCCTCATCGGCATCCTGCTCCCCGCTCACCTCCGGGCGGCCGACTTGCAGGATACGCTCAGTCAGCGGGACAATAATGAAGTGAAACTACTTGCCCGACGAAAGATTGAAAAGGGGCTCAATGACCTGCTCAACACGATCACTTTTGAAGATCTAAGTGCGTTTGAAAGAAAGTCGATCATGGCTGACAGCTATGGCGAATCTCCAAATAAGCTTTTTTATGACGACAAGGTTATTATCGAAGACGACCTCAACCCGGAATTCACTTCCGCTACGAATAGTACCGACCTACCCGTGGATAAGTATCTGAGCAATTTCGAGCTATTTTACCCAAAAAGCATTGAAAGGACAATTGAGCTGTCGGATTTCGAAGCCTCCGATCTGAAAAAATCGGACTACTATTATTACGTTAAGGTCTTCTTCACTTCTCATTTCAAGGGGCAGCACAATCAGATCAACCGGCCTTACCGGCCAATAAAGAGAGTTGCGGAAGTAAGAGCCGAGAAGAAAGGCAAAAAATGGACTACCTATATTTCGCAAATCGCCTTTTACACGGAAAAAGACTCATTAAACGCTTCGCTCAACAACGTCGCCCTTATCCCCGATTCAGCAGCGACTGTCAATGAACAATCGGTTTCCCTGCCGACCGAAGCGGACATTGCCCGGCAAAAGGAGCGGGAGGCCGAGCGCAAGGCGCAGGAGATCTATAATAAATGGTTGACCGACGGTGACCAGGCTTTTCAGGAAGGAGATTATGAAAAGGCGCTGGAAGCGTACACAGAAGCTGAGAAACTGAACAATTATGAAGATTTGCTTCCCAGAAGGAAGATTTATCAGGTAAAAAGAGCATTTGAAAAAGCCAGGCAAACAAAAGCTGATCTTGTAAAACAGTATCTGGCAAAAGCTTCCATTGCGCAGAAGAAAAGGAACTATTCCGAAGCGGTTGGCCATTTTCAGAAGGCATTTGATCTGCTACCTGACTCACTGCAACTGGCTGAGACTATTAAAATGCTGAATCAGAAATCGAGCCTTAAAACTGAGTTGGACGAAAAATACAATTCCGGAAAATATGACGAGGTAATAAAAGACTACTCACGCATCCTCAAAAAAGAAAAAGATAATTCAGACCATTATTTGGGAAGAGGTCTGGCATATGTGATGGTCCGGGACGATGATAAGGCATTGAAGGATCTGGGCAAGGCTATTGAACTGGACTACGCAAATCTGGCTGCATTGCGGGCGCGGTCAGAACTGTATGCGTCAACAAAAGATTTTCCCAAAGCCGTTGCGGACCTCACCAGCTATTTGAACATCGACAACACGGCCGATGAAATACTAGCGAAACGTGCGCAGCTTCGCATATTGACCCGGAACGTCCCGGGTGCATTGGAGGACTATTACCGTGCTATTCAGCTATCGCCGCAGAATGCGTCTCACTACCATCAACGTGGCCTGTTATTTTTCAATTCAGAAGAGTTCTCGAAAGCCGTTGCCGACTTCTCAGCGGCACTCGAACGCGATACACTTGCCCAGGACTCCTATTATTTCAGAGGGCTATCTTATGTCAAACGCTCGGATGTCGAGCAGGCAGGCAGGGATTTTGCCAGACTAAGAAAAATGAAGGTCACGCCTGAACAGGAAGAGCAAATTTCTTCGATTGCATTTGCTTATTTTCATGAAGGTACCAAATCACTTCAAGCCGGGCAATTTGCCCATGCTATTGCCCAATACGATAATGCAATCCACATCAAACCGACAGTAGCTGATTTTTGGTACCATAAGGCCAATGGTTACCTGGGTATCCGCGACTCAGCGGCAGCCATGACCGCCTACGACAAGGCGATATTTTATCAGGCCCAATTTGCAGATGCCTTTCTGGGCAGGGCCAAACTCTGGTTTGCCATGAAGGAATACACAAAGGCAGCAACCGATTATAATCACACCTATCAGATTTCGCCGGTACTATACGAAGCCCGCGTGGGTGAAGGGGATGCTTTTTTTGAGCTAAAACAATATGATAAAGCGGTTACGGCGTATGAATTCATAAAAATTAATGAAAAGAAAATCGGCTCAATCATGTCTGACAGCCTCTATGCCGTCGCTTACAACAAGCTGGGTATGGCACACCTTGCACTAAATATGATCGACAACGCTATTGAAGAATACGATCGGGCGATTTATAAAATGGATAAATCTGCGGAGATCTATTCCAACAGGGGTGCTGCAAACAGGCTAAGGGGCAACCTGAAAAAAGCCATCAGCGACTATCGCCAGGCATCAGCCTTAGACCCTCAAAATCCATTTTACCAGCTGCAACTGGGCCATACCCTTGAAAAAGATGAACGATATGCCGACGCGATAACGGCATTTACAAAAGCTATTCAAATGGATACCGCTAACAAACGCTGTCGTTCTGAGGCACTTCTAAAAAGAGCTGATAATCTGGTCGTGTTAAAAAAATACCCGGACGCGATCACCGACTATTTAGCTTCATTCCAATCGGACTCACCTGTGAAAACGTCTGCTTCAATCATTAACTTCGGCACCGCGTATATCAAAACCAGCCAGCCCGTGGAAGCTGTTAAAATACTATCCCGCATAGGCAACCGGGATGAGCTCAGAGGCGTCGCTTATTATCTCATTGGTTGTGCTTTGGCTCAGCAAAGAAAAAATGAAGAAGCATTGAAATGGTTTGAAAAATCGTTTACAACCGGGCTGATCACCAAGGCATTCTTGCGTAAAGACAAAGTGCTTGACGACATCGACAAAGCATTTGCAAATTCTTCATCATTCAAAGATTTAACAAACCGGCATGTTTTGAGATGAATAAGCGCAACCCGTCACCGGCCCGGCCCAGGCTGTACCCATATGATGGAAAAGTCCGACCTATATAAGCTGATAAGATGTGAGAAAATTGAGCAGTTCCATGGTGTCGGTCATGTCCAGTTTTCTTAGCATATTCTGCCGGTGCGTATTGACGGTGTGCACACTTATAAAAAGTGCTTTCGCAATTTCTTCGCTAGTCAATTTCTTTCCGGTCAGTCGCGCGATTTGAAGTTCCCTATCGCTCAGTCTCTCCAACTGTCGGCAAGAGTTGTCGATATTATTGATTTCGAAAATCAAATTCTGGCTCGCGTTACTAAGGCGCAGGTGCTGGCGGTTGTCGCGTTTCAAATTGGTTATATTTGAAATAAGCGCCAGCATGAACGAAATATTTCCATCGGAGTCCCTTTTAAGAGAAACGCCTTCATGCAGCACCCTGTTGACATTGCCGTCTTGCCCGACGAACTGCAAATCAATAAACGATTTGAAGGATTTCATCGCTTCATCGCTAAGCGATCGCACATGGTTTGTTGTTATCTCAGACATCTGTCTGAAACCTTCCAGATCCGCGGGTAGCATTTTTGAAAGAAAAAAACCGACGCCACCGTCCAGAAAACGTTGTTTATCCCAGCCACAGATCGGCACAGTATCTCCAATGCAGCAGAGGTAGGTCATACTTTTCAAGTCGATGATAGCCAGGGATGAATTTCTCAGAGAAAGTGTTTCGACCAGCAACGGACTATCCTGAAGAAAATCTTTAATCTCAGTTACCTCTGATTCTATGATGTCGGATTTCCATATTTTCCTGAATTCGGTAAGGGCAAAAAGTGAATTGTTGTCGATTAGCATAGGGGGGCGTTGTAGTTCTCAACACAAAATACTGAATAATCAGTATTGCTACAAAGGTTCTCAACATAGATATTTGAATTGATTTCGGAGCAACACCGGATATCACGAAATGCTTAACGGCTTTTCCATCGCATATTTAAAATAACCTCATCATTTTTTCGGGCTAAATCAAAATCACTGCCGGGTTAGTTTGCCAGGTTGTAAATTTCTATTGGTCTGATTTGGAATGAGTTAAATTAATTGCGTAAATTTTAAGACATTACTACCTCCTCTATCTTAACGAATACTAAATGTGGAAAAACCTTTACTCAATGTGTTTTGTCCTAACACTGTGCATAAGATTTTGGGCCTGATCAGCGGATCTGGCAGCCCAATACACACCCGAAACGGAATAATAACTTTTGTACTGCTTGCGTTTACCTGCTTTTCGGGGTGCGACTTACGAGCTACCCCTTTAAAAATCGACCATATCTATCAGTTTCCCGATCCGAATCGTGCGCACGGTATCGAGCAAATTCAAAGGCTGCCCGGAAAATCCTGGTTGGAAGTCAATTCACCGAACTTTGGAAAGCAGGGAGGATATGGTTGGGTTAAATTTCTATTTCAAAGCAAAACAGATCAAACCCTGTGGATTGAAGTCCAAAGTCATTTCATAGACTCTTTGACCATTTTTATTGTAGAAAATGCCACAACTGGCAATAGAATGGTCAGTAAAATGTCCGGCTTCGATCATCAGCCCGTCAAACACAGATATTTTCTATTCCCGGTTACGCTCAAAAAGAACAGAAACTACGACATTTTTCTAAAAGGCCAGGTGAAGGCGCCGGATGTTTTGAAAATCCCGGTAGCAGTCTGGAAACCGAGATCGTTTCTGGAATACAGTCGCGTGGACAACTGGGGCTGGGCCTTGTTTGTTGGCACCATGGTGATGGCAATTGTATTAAGCCTGCTGAATTTCGGATTGAAATCCACAAATGTAACCTACCTCTACTTTGCAGGCTATGTGGGGTTTATCAATGCATATGCACTGCTTAATGATGGTTGGGGGTTTTTCTTGCCTTCGTTTCTGGATTACCTCGACGAGAACACCTTGCTCGGCCATTGGATCAACATCGGTATCGGCTGCTTTATGCTCTTTAGCGGAAAATTCCTGGACATTCAAAATTCCCCGAGGAGGTGGCTGGTAGGTTTTAATCCGCTGTTCATTACTTTGGCGGTAGAAATTGCCATACTTATCGTCCATTTGGGGGAGTGGGCAAATAGCCAGTACATTTTTTCTATAGGTTATAACGCGGGACTCATACTTGCGTTTGCATATTTGCTTTGTTGGCTGTTATTTATAAAAGATGCGGTTGAGCGTGGATTCAAGCCGGTTTGGCTGCATGTCGCTAGCGTATTTGTACTCGTTTCATTCTTTTGTCTCAATACCATATTTGTCAATAGCGGGCTTTTGAAGGAAGCGATCCCCGATATGCTCCTGCTCAGGTATGCCATCGCCATCGATATTGTTGTCATCCTGGTAAGCTGGGTTTACAGGCAGAGAGTGGTAGAGCAAGAGAAAGTAGTGCTTGAAATGCAATGTATTACGCAGCAAAGAACAGTGGAAGAAGCAATCCTCCGGCAACGGATGGAGGAATTGAAAGCTATTAACTTCGAACGTGAAATACAAATGCAAAGGGTTCGGCTGGCAAGAGATCTGCACGACGGAATAGGCTCCGAACTTACGCACATTATCAACAGGCTGGATATACTTGCATTCAAATCCAACCAACAGCAACCTCTTCTTTCCCTGGGAGATTTCACACGGGCCACCAACCAGAATCTTCGCGATACGCTTTGGATATTAAATCAACCCCATATCACTGGTCAGCAATGGTATGAGCGGACCCTGGCCTGGCTAACCAAAGTTTGGGAAGATAGGGAAACTCCCCATTTGCACACTGACTTTAATTATTCCGAAGTATTCATGCTGGGCCCGACAGTTGCAAATACGATCTTCCGCATCACTCAGGAAGCAGTTAATAATGCGCTGAAATATGCCGATGCCGAACGGGTTGTTTTTTTAATGTCGATGCAGAATGCAATGGTGATCCTTACCATTTCTGATGACGGCCAAGGGTTCGACCCCGAACAAGTACATCGTGGTTATGGGCTGGCAAATATGCAGACCAGGACTGAGGAACTTGGAGGTCAGTTCACAATGACTTCTGATAGCCAAGGAACTACAATCAGAGTTGCATTGCCTGTTGTCTAAGTAAATACGTCAAATGACGTATTTACTTAGACAACTCCATAACCGTAATTTGTTAAAAACTCCACATGGCAATCACTGTTGGTATTGTTGAAGATAATGCGGACCTGGCTGCGATCCTGGCCGAAAAGTTATCATTGAGTGATGATCTTGATGTCATGTTGCAGGCACGAAACGGAAAAGATTTGTTGGAAAAACTCAGCACGGAGGCCTTGCCGGATGTTCTTCTAATGGATATCGAAATGGACGAAATGGATGGCGTAAAAGCCACCAGGGAAGTCAAACGAATGTATCCCGGGATCAGGATCATTATGCAGACAGTCTTCGACGACGATCAAAGGCTTTTTGAGGCAATCACCGCGGGCGCATCCGGCTACCTTCTCAAAGATGAAAAGCCCGCTCGCCTGATCAACGCCATCACAGAGGTACTTGAAGGAGGTTCGCCGCTTTCGCCAACGATGGCTACCAAAGCCCTGGATATGCTCCGGGGAAAAAATGATGTGAATTTACTGGAAGTAGGCTCGCTGACTCCCCGAGAAGCCGAAGTTTTAGATTGCTTGCAAAAAGGGTGGCGCGTGAAGCAAATTGCTGAGAAATTGTTTATCTCCGAAAAAACAGTTCGCAAGCATTTGGAGCACATCTACCAGAAGCTGCAAATTCACGATAGCAGGCAGCTAATTCTTAAGCGATGAGATACTGCCACATTTACGACCATCGATAGAAATTCGTGATAATGGTCAGGTTATTAATCTGCCCGTTTTGTTTCCCAAGGATTCAGAGAAATCATTATTGCACCTTTCGAGACGTTACTCAGTTTGAACCGTTCGTCGGCGCGAACTCCTACAACCCAGATAATTTCACCATTTCCATTAAGCAGCACGCCGGTTTTTTCCTTTTCGAAGCGGTCAACTTTGTTGTCGATCAGCAAATCGCTTACCTTCTTATGTTTGCCAGCCATTCCGAACGGCTGAAAAATATCTCCTTGCCGCCACTTTCTCAATATGAGGGGAAACGTGAGCCGATCCGGATCTACCAGGATTGTCGATCTATCCAAATGAAGCGAAGTTCCTGCCGGCAATGTTGTCAGGTTAAACTTCTCCCCTTGCCAGTCAAAGGTAACGTCCGGCCCATCGATTATCAGCTCCTCAACATCGGAAGTCCCGGATTGCTCTTTCAAAACCAGGTAATCTCTATCTACGAGCAGTACATGCGTTGGCGAGAAGAAGCGTTTACCCGGAATCCCGTCAAGGGCGGTCAGAATGCCGCGGATCTGGCTATATTGGAAGCCCAGCTCCTGCAAAATGGCCCAGAGACGGTATGCCGGCTCACTGCTGCTACATAGTTCGCCAATTGGGATGCGAATAGTGTCGGCCCCATAGCTGACGATCTGCGTCTTCCATTTTTGCAGATATTCTTCAAGCAATGTATTGGCAGCTCTCAGCCGTTCCGATGAGGCGTTGAAAGTCGTTTCCAGAGACGGGTTTAACTCCGATAAAACTGGTATCACGTTGTGACGGATTTTATTCCTGTGATAATCGTCCGTTTCATTGGTCCGGTCTTCCCGCCAGCGAACGCCGTTTTCTGCCGCATACCGGCTAATTTCCGCACGGTTAGAAAACAGTAACGGCCGGATCAGTTTACCGTTCACAGGCGCAATGCCGGTCAATCCCGCAGGGCCTGTCCCTCTGGCCAGGTTAAGCAACAAAGTCTCCAATGAATCATTGGCATGATGTGCGGTAGCTATCCATTCGTAACCCGATTCCGCTCTTACCTTTTCGAACCATGTATAACGCAGCTCACGAGCAGCCATCTGGGTCGAAATGGACGCGGTTTTCGCAATGTCTTTGACGTCCGGCCTTGTCACAAAAAAAGGAAAATTACATCGGGCCGCAAGTTCCCGTACGAAAGCCTCGTCGCCCTCCGACTCCTCCCCTCTTAAACCAAAATTACAATGCGCGATACCCGCCGCAAGTCCCAGACGGTGAAAGAGATGCGTCATTACAACCGAGTCTATTCCTCCGCTGACGGCAAGCAAAGTCGGCTGTTGTTTCAGATCCGGCGTGTGTTGGTTAATAAAAGTTAAAAACGAATCCAACATGAACCTGCGAATCGTATTTGGTGTACTTTTGAATGAATGAAGAATGGATTTATCTCTTCGTCCGGAACGGTAACGGGACTTGACCCGGTCAAAGGTAAGAGAAAGAAAAGCAACATGAAGAAAAAAAATAACACGGGAAACTGCAACCCTTTTAAACTTTTCGGCGTCATCGTTATCAAAAGGAACATATTTCAACTGACGTTCTTTGCCTTACTGATTTTTTCACCTTATCTGTTCGCACAGAAAGCATTACCTCAAACGCAGCCTGCTCAAAGCGGGGACCTGGTTGAGATCCTGAAATCGGATGAGCTGGAAATTATCAACCAGCCAGGGGACGAATCACGGCGCGTAATAAATGGTGTGTTCCGACACAAGGGTGCACTTTTATACAGTAACCTTGCGATCCAGCACATTCAAACCAACATGATCGAAGCCTATGGGAATGTCAAAATTGTTCAGGGTGACACGATCACTGTTACCGGTGACACGCTCTATTATTACGGAAATACACGCATGGCAATTGTAAGTGGCAAGAAAACAGTTTTAAAAGACACGAAAAAGACACTCACTACTAAGAAAATGGAGTATGACATGGCCAACGGCATCGCTTACTACAAGCAACCTGGCCGTACTGTCGATGAAGAAAATGTACTTACCAGCAAAGAAGGGTTTTACAATACAACCACCAAGGAATTTACCTATTACAAAAACGTAAAGCTGGTCAATAAAAAATACACACTCACTACGGACACTTTGCTTTATAATTCGATCACCAAGTGGTCTTACTTTAACGGAAAGACCAGGATCGTCAACAAAGATGGCACAGTAGCAGCGACAAAAGGGCAGTACAACACGGAGTCGACTCAGTCTTCATTTCATACCCGGACGACAGTCGATAACGAAACGTATACGCTCACCGCAGACTCGTTGTCTGTCGATGGCAGAACTAATGATGGAAAAGGAAAGGGAAACGTAGTAATCGTGGCCAAAAAGGATAAAACTATCCTGAATGGCGATGAAGGTTATTACTGGAAGACAAAGGGTTATTCCAAAATTTTCGGACATGCCTATGTAAGGAATGTTGTTTCCGAAGATACCATGTACATCCGTGCAGACACGCTCTACTCGTTCGAAAACGCACGGGACAGCACGCGGAAACTGATTGGAGACCGGAATGTATTCATTTTTAAATCTGATTTCCAGGGAAAATGCGATTCGATCACTTATGACACGGCCGATTCGATTATCCGCTTTTTCCGCAAACCGATCCTTTGGAGCGATCAGCATTATCAAATGGAAGCCGATTCGATCACGGCTTTCCTGGTCAGCAATGAATTGAACCGGATGTTGCTTAAAGGCAAGTCGTTTGTGATAACAGAGGACACGCTTGTGAAACAGTTTAACCAGGTAAAGGGCCGGACCATCAATGCGTACTTCCAAGCTGGCAACAAGCTTAAACAGGTATTGGTAGACGGTAATGGGGAAAGCGCCTACTATGCGGTAGATGATAAGCAGAAAAATATCGGTCTCAACAGGGTTGAATGCGGGAGGATGAACCTGCTTTTCGAAGATAACCGGGTCCAGCGGATTGCTTTCATTGGAAAACCCGACGGCAAGCTTATCCCCCCGTCTAAAATAAAACCGGCTGAAAGGCAACTGGAGGGCTTTAACTGGCGTATAGCAGAAAAACCGACGAAAGAACAGACTACCTGGCAGGCAAATAAAAAATAGTCGGAATGGTACTGTATGTTAGCCGTCGGCACGGTTTTTTACCGCAGAAAAATAAAGTTATCCGTTCGCACAATATATTTTGAATATGCAATTATTTCTCTATATTTTTGTAGCGTACTTTTCAGCTAAAACACATAACATATTAGTCAAAAGTATCCGATTGCAGCTATGAAAAGAACTATACGTTTTATCTATATGATTTTAGCCTTAGCCCTGAGTTTTCAAGGGTTAGAGGCCCAAAGCGTTTCGGGGGGAAGTCGCCTGAACATCGCCGGCAAGAAGAAAACCCCCGTAGCTCAAAACATCAAATTTTCGAACTTCTCCAGTGGCATTAATTACAAGCCGCTGACTTTGCAAAATCCAAAAGCGCTGAATAGCTTCTACACTTCGTTTCTTTTTGCTTCCGCAAATGCTGCCGACAATAATGCGCCGGTTGTTGAAGTCGTAGAAAAAGGAGGTGAAAAAAAATCTCCCGCGGTGGAAGCGCAGTTAAGAGCTGAGGAATTGCTTTTTGTGAGTGACAAAATTTCGGTTTCCAATGTTTACCCCAATCCAGCCAGCGAATATGCGGAGATAGACTTTACTATTTCAATGGGCTTGCGTGATGCGAAATTAACTTTCTACAATGTCCTCGGTTCCCAAATCCAGGAGTTTACGCTCAATAAAAATGAACGCAAGTTGCGTGTAAACACAAGAGACATGGCTACCGGCCTTTATTTTTATCAACTGTCGGTCGACGGCAAGAAGGTTGCTACCAAAAAAATGCTCGTTCGCCATCAGCAATAGACTAACGTTTAACACTATTTTCAGCTACGCATTCGTTATGGATGATGTAGCTTTTTTATTACCTTTGCGGTTAATATGCGAAAAAACAGTCCGGCAAGCTATTTCTTGCTATTCATTGCAATCCTTGTTGTTACCTCCTGCAGTAAGTTCTCCAGGTTACAGAAGACGGGTACAGATCAGCAGAAGTACGATGCTGCGATGGCCTACTACAAAAAGGCCGATTATTACCGGTCGGGGCTGTTGTTTGAGGAATTGATTCCCCTGTTGAAGGGAAGTACGGAATCGGAATTGGCTCAATTCTATTACGCCTATTCCCAATACCACCAAGGCCAGTATAATACCAGCCAGTTTCTTTTCAAAAAGTTTTACGACACCTATGCGCGTAGCGATTATGCGCAGGAATCGTTGTATATGCATGCTTTTTCGCTGTACAAAGATTCTTCGCCTTATAACCTGGATCAAACCAGCACCTTTACGGCAATTTCGGCCATGCAGGATTTCATCAATACCTATCCTGAAAGCCCGTTCCGCGAAGAGTGTACCCGATACATCCTGGAATTGAGGTCCAAGCTGGAAAAGAAAGCGTACGAGCGCGCAAGGCTTTATCACAAAATCAGTGATTTTAACCCTATGTCGCTCAAATCGGCGGTTATCTCCATTGAAAACTTCCGGAAAGACTTTCCGGATTCGCAATACAACGAGGAACTTGCTTTTCTAAAGGTAGAATCACAGTTTAACCTTGCATCCAATAGTTTCAGCGACAAACAAAAAGAAAGATATCAGGAAGTCGTCAAGTTCTATCAGGAGCTTGTGGACAAATATCCGACTGGCAAATACAACCGCGACGCCGAGAAAATGTACGACGACAGCCAAAAGCAGATCGACGTGATCGCTAAGACGGAAGCGGAAAGACAAAAAGTGAAAGAATCCCAACCTGATCCGACGACCAAGCCGGCGAAGGTTACCACCCCTGCGATAAGTGCGCCTAACGGGCAGTAGGGTATTATTACATTGTTTTAAAATTTTAACTATATCAGACCATTATGGCAACGAATCCATCAATCATCACCCGTGATACAGACAAGATAGCGGCGGTAACAGGTAACCTGTATGAGTCCGTGTCTGTCATTTCAAAAAGGGCACGCCAGATTTCCAGCAAGATGAAGGAAGAGCTAAATAACAAGCTAGCCGAATTCGCCTCTGGTGTCGACAATCTCGAAGAAGTATTCGAAAACAGAGAGCAGATTGAAATTTCGAAGTTTTACGAACGCATGCCTAAGGCGGGAAGCATTTCTATCGATGAATTCATCGAAGGTAAAACTTACCACAGCTACCGCGATACAACCGAAGAATAATATTGTGACATTTCGAAAAGCCCGCCATGAATCTGAAATTGATGGCGGGCTTTTTATTTGCTGGGGCAGCCATCGCGAAATGCGATATCTCTGTAAATTTACCGACACTGAATTACTGGCACTAAAAAGCCATCATCGAAAGTCTTGTACTTTGAATCTGAAAGGTAAAAAAATTCTGCTTGGTGTAACCGGAAGCATAGCCGCCTATAAATCGGCATTGCTGGTGCGGCTGCTCGTAAAAGAAGCGGCGGAAGTACGGGTTGTGATGACACAATCCGCGACCGAATTCATTACCCCGCTGACCTTATCTACGCTCTCGAAAAATCCGGTACTTTCGTCATTTATCAGCGCCGAAACCGGCGAATGGAACAATCACGTCCAGCACGGGCTTTGGGCCGATCTGATGATTGTCGCCCCTGCAACTGCCAAGGTACTTTCCAAATGTGCCAACGGTCATTGTGACGATCTCCTGACGGCCATTTATCTTTCGGCAAGATGCCCGGTGTTCTTCGCCCCGGCGATGGATGTGGATATGTTCAGGCACCCTTCCACGCAACGCAACATCGAAACGCTGACCAGCTACGGCAACCATTTCATTTCGCCGGAACACGGTGAACTGGCTAGCGGGTTGATCGGTGACGGACGATTAGCTGAGCCTGAAAATATTGTAAAAATATTGAATGCACACTTTGCAAAGCGCCCGGCAGTCGCCGCTAAACGTGTGCTGATCACTGCTGGCCCCACTGTGGAGTCGATAGATCCCGTGCGATTTATCAGTAACCGTTCGTCGGGTAAAATGGGATACGCCATCGCTGAGGCTTTTGCCGCCTCGGGCGCTTTGGTAACCCTTGTCAGTGGTCCTACGCATTTGAAAGCTTCACACCCAAATATCCTGACAATTCCTGTTGAAACCGCGAATCAGATGTTGAATGCTGCAAATAGTAATTTTGAAGGCAGCGACCTTGTTATTTTTGCGGCAGCAGTGGCCGACTACATGCCGCGACGCGTTGCCGATCAAAAGATTAAAAAACAAGGTGATAGCATGTCGCTTGATCTTGTAAAAACAACCGATATTGCAGCGACTTTGGGCCAGATGAAAAAACCAGGTCAGATAATCATCGGATTTGCATTGGAAACGGAGAATGAACTCGCCCACGCCCAGGATAAATTGGCCCGAAAAAACTTCGATTACATTGTTTTGAATTCCCTGAACGATCCCGGTGCCGGTTTCGCACACGATACCAACAAAATAACCGTTATTGACAAGGACAAAAATGTGCAGCAGTTTGACCTTAAATCCAAGGATGAGGTCGCGCAGGACATATTCAATATCGTACTAGCCAAATGGAGCGAAGCATAAAATTATTGATCCTTGCCCTTCCGCTACTTTTGGTGGCGCCGGGGCAGCGGGCGCTGGGGCAGGAGCTCCAGTTCACCGTCAATCTCAACTACGAGCAGTTGGTTGCGCAGCAAAAGACCGACCCGCAGTCGATGAACCAGCTGCAAACTTACTTAAATGATTTTCTTAACAATACGCGCTGGACAAACGATCAGTTTGGCAAGGATGAGAAAATCAAATGCAAGCTCAATGTAAACCTTACCCGCTCGTTAAGCCAGGGAAATTATGAAGGTAATGCGCAATTGATCGTGTCGCGACCGGTTTATAATTCAACTTACGAAACGGTTCTTTTCACTTATGTGGACAAGAATTTTAGTTTCACATATCTTCCCAGTACGCAGTTGTATTTCAATGAAAACAGCTATACAGAAGAGCTACCCTACATTCTGGCATTCTATGCCAACATTGCGCTGATATTTGATTATGACTCATTCAGCAAAATGGGTGGATCGCCTTATGTTCAGAAGGCATTCAACCTCGTTAATCTAGCCAGAAATTCCTCGCCTAATAAAAGAGGCTGGGATGCCAACGGTGATTCCAAAAACCGCTATTGGCTGATAGAGAACCTTCAAAGTCAACAATTCACGCCTTTTCGCGAGGGCATGTACAAATATTATCGCCAGGGTCTGGATGTGGCAACCCAGAATCCGGCCGAAACGCGTGCCAAAGTCCTGGAATTTCTGAACACTATGAAAGAAGTCAACCAGCTACGTCCGGCTAGTGTAGTTATTAACTCGTTTTTTGACGCAAAATCGGATGAGTTGTACAAAATATTAATTGAAGGCTTGCCCGAACAACGGTCTCAGGCATATGCCCTGCTGATAGGACTCGATCCTTCGAAAACCCAGCTCTATCAGCGGCTATCCATGTAGCGTATACGTAATGAGTAAACGGCTAATACGGGTACAACCCGACGAAATAAAGAACAACCAGCTAAGTTTAAAAAAACAAGCTGTTAATGCGGTGCTTTCCAACGGGAACACCATTTTCGGAAGGCTTATAAACGCTGACTCCACGCATATCAGCCTGAAAGACACTCGCGATCATCTGCATCAGATCCCGCTCTCGGAGCTTTATGAACTCGTTTATGACGATAATACAGGCTCCGTACCGCAAAGCCGACATTTGAGCATTTAAAATCCCAGGTTACTTCCTGCCCATATTTCCTATTTGGCCAGATCATAACTATATTCGTACCGGAGACGAGCTTGATTCCCTTCATCACAGACAGGTTGCACTATCTCCGGTAATCTGCTGTTTAAATTAGATATGCTTTCTAATTTACTGATCAAAAATTACGCGCTGATAAAGCACCTCGAGATGTCACCCGACCCCGGCCTGAACATCATTACTGGTGAAACGGGAGCGGGAAAATCGATTATGCTTGGGGCCATTGGACTGCTATTGGGAAATCGGGCAGATGCTAAATCCTTGTACGACAGCACCGAAAAATGCGTCATTGAGGGCACTTTTAATCTGACTGGCTACGATCTGGCACCCAATTTCGAGGACGAAAACCTGGATTTTTCAGATGAGTGCATTGTCCGCCGCGAGATTTCGGCAGCCGGCAAGTCGCGGGCATTTATCAACGACACGCCTGTCAATCTCGAAACATTGCGGAAAATCGGTATGCAACTGCTCGATATCCACTCCCAACACGATTCGATATTGCTCGGCAACAATGAATTTCAATTGCGGGTGGTCGACTCCTACGCTGAAAATACGGATCTGCTTAAGTCCTATCAGGCCCACTTCAATGCGTACCGGGATGCTGTAAAAGCACTGGATGAATTAAAAAAGCAGGCACATCAGCTGCGCAAGGAATTCGATTATGATCAGTTTCTGTTTACCGAACTGAACAATGCCGGCTTAAAAGCCGACGAGCAGGAAAAACTGGAACAGGAACTGACAATCCTTGAAAATGCAGTTGAAATCAAAGAGCGCCTTCAACTGGCTCATGCTTACCTCGACGATCCCGAAAACTCGGCACTCGATCTGCTGAAAAGTGCTGTAAGTTCGCTGACTCAAGCTTCACGCCTTGTTACTGAATATGATGTACTTAGGCAACGGGCACAAAGTGCATTGATAGAACTTCGTGATCTTGCGGAAGAAATAGACCAGGTTAATCATAATATAGAGCTCGACTCCGCACGAACGGAAGTCGTTCAGGAGCGGCTGGATTTGATTTATTCGTTATTGAAAAAACATCAGGTATCAACAGTTGGTCAATTGCTGGCAATAGAGGAGGGATTGCAGGGTAAATTGGGTATTGTCATGAACCTTGACGACGATCTCGCCGCAGCGGAAAAGAAAGTTGCCCAGACGATGGACAAAATGCTTGGAGGGGCGAAAGCGCTTTCGGAACGCCGTAAAAAAGTAACGAAGGCTATTGAAAAACTTATTCTGGACCGGCTGTTTGAACTAGGCATTCCCAATGCCTCGCTTAGCATTCAGATCGGCGAAACGGCACCGTCGCCAACCGGAATCGATTCGGTTACCTTTCTTTTCAGTGGCAACAAAGGCATTGTACCCCAGGAATTGAAATTAGTTGCGTCGGGTGGGGAATTTTCCCGGCTGATGATGGTTATTAAATATATACTGGCCGACAAGCGAAAATTGCCGACCATTATTTTCGATGAGATCGATACGGGTGTTTCCGGAGAAATCGCGAAGAAGATGGGAAAGATGATGCAAAACATGGCTGTTAATCACCAGATCATCGCTATTACCCATTTGCACCAGATCGCCAGCAGCGGCGATGCGCACTATTTCGTTTATAAAGATCACTCATCCGACAAGACTGTCAGCAGGATTAAAAAACTTACCATCGACGAACGTGTACAGGAAATCGCCCAAATGATCGGTGGGCACAATCCTTCCGAAGCCGTCTTGCATAATGCCCGCGAGATGATCCTGAGAGATTAAACCGTGCAAACTAGCGATTAACTCAACTTATTATGAAAAACCTCATCCTTCTATCATTTGTTACCATTTTCTTATGCGCATGTGGCAAGGATAAAGACCAGGAGAAAATTACCGGTCTTGAAACCGAAGTACTGGCCATACATGATGAAGTAATGCCTAAGCAAGAAGAAATTATGAGCCTGAAATCTCAACTTTCCAAGAAAATCCAGGATATAGACAGCCTTCAAAATGTAGGTGTAAGCAGCAATACAATGGCGGAGCAGCGCATCAAGGCGGTTGACCTGAACCAGAAGTTGCTCGACGCGGACAAGTTAATGATGGACTGGATGCACGAATACCGCGGCGATTCAGCCAAAAAACTAGACCCCAAGCAATCCATTCTGTATTTCGAAGGAGAGAGGGAGAAAATTTTGCTGGTGAAACAAGCAACGCTGAAATCCATTCAGGAAGCCAAAACTTTTTTAGAATAACCCGTTTATGAACTCAAAATTAAAATCCATTCTTTTACGCTCCCTTTTTGTTTCAACTTGCATTGCGGCTATCACAGCCTGTGGCGATTCAGACAAGAAACTGCCTATCCTGGGAGAGCGCGACTGGGTGAAGAAGACCGTGGACGGAAAGGAAGTGGTTGACACCGTTTATAATACCATCCCAAAATTTGCCTTTGTCAATCAATATGGCGATACGATCACGGAGAAAATAGTGGAAAACAAAATCTACGTGACGGATTTTTTCTTTACAACCTGCCCTACCATTTGCCCGGTCATGAAAAAGCAGATGGTAAAAGTATATGAAGCTTACAAAGGCAACCCCGATGTAATGATCCTCTCCCATTCTATTGATCCCGAACATGACACGCCGGCGGTTCTTAACAAATTTGCGAAAGACCTTGGTGTGGAGGGCCGGCAATGGCAATTCTTGACCGGCGACAAAGCGAGAATCTATGAAATAGGACAAAACAACTACATGTCCACCGCCAAGGAAGACACCACAGTACAAGGCGGCTACATCCACAGCGGCGCATTCATTCTGATTGATAAGGATAAGCATGTGCGAGGAATGTATGACGGCACCACGGAAGAAGGGACGAAGAAGCTACTTAATGACATGGAACGGCTGCTCGCCGAGTACAAGAAATGAAACTGCTGCACATCAACAATGCCGCGACGGCCCGTACACTGGCATTTTTACTGCTGGGCCTGAGCGCCTGCCGCAGCTCGGAAGAACTGAAAAGTGAGCAGTATTTTGTGACGGGGCAACAACTGTATATGACGCATTGTGCCAACTGCCACCAAATGGAGGGCAAGGGCATGTCGAATCTCTACCCTCCCATCGCAGGGTCGTCGATTATCACCGATAGAGCTCGGGTGGCGTGCATTATCCAATACGGAATGAATGACACGATTGTAGTGAATGGCAAGCCATTCAACAGGCCTATGCCGCCGAACCCCAAGCTAACAGAGATCGAAATTGCGGAAATTATAAGTTTTGTTTCGATGAAATGGGGTAAGGACAGCGTTTATACTCCCATTGAATTCGTACACAAGGCGCTGGCAGATTGCAAACCGGATTAGGGGCCGGTAAACTTATAAAGCCCTGTCATTTTTCGTAGTTTGATGCGTGAGAAATCTTGCTCAGCATCCATCCCGGTTGCATTGGTAATTTCTGAAGTCCGGGTATTCTTAATGGATAACGCCTTATCTGTAAACACTTTACGTGTGCCTGGACTCCAACTCAGTTCAGACGTCTTAAGGATCTCCGCGGTTTCCAATTTTACAACCCGCACATTTCCCTTCACAATATACACATCGGCACTACGATCGTATCGGCCGGAATCAGATCGCAATGTGGTTACCACTGTTCCCAGTGAATCGAAAAAGCTGATGTTAACCGAATCCGGGAAAACACGGGTTTCGTTCTGATAAGTGAGCGACTTAGGCGTTTTTACATAAACCTTCATATTCCCCTGCTCGCTATATTTCACTACGAGGTCGTTGACAACTTCCATCGGCCCGTTATACACTGCGCCTATTTTATCCTTTTTAGACTCACATGCGACAAAGAGCAGCGAAGAAAGAACCATAATACAAAAAGGAGATAAGCAATTATCTCCTTTCAGAAACTGATATATGGCTCGGCTAAGCATCAAACAAGCGTATTATTCGATTAACCGTTTCTGGAACCATTTTTCCAAAAGCGTGATCCCAATAACCATGCGACCGTACCGCTCGCGGATGGCCCCGCCGGAGTTCGTTCCTCTTTGCCCTCCCACCAGCGCAACCGAAAGGAAGTTGGCATAACCGCGGCCCATTGGGAAGGTGAAACCAAGGCTCACATTTGTATCATTGACCTTCGTAGTACCGATTACATAAGGTGTGCTTCCGGTACTGAACCCGACACGGTAACGAACGATGTCGAAATAGTTAAGCGAAGCGAAACGCGGGAGATATTCCAGGCCGACATGGAGCCGGTCCACATCGTTAAGGTTCTCATTTACATTTCCGAAGCCTCTGTATTTAGACCAAGTCTGGTGGCTGTAATCCACGGAGACCGTCATCTTGAATGGCCATTCAAGGCTTGCCCCTACCTGATACTGCTCAGGCACCTGCATCGAACCTCCCAGGTTGTTCTCGAGCGTATCCGGTGCCGCTACCGGGAATGAGCCTTGCGTAAGTTCGAAAGATGTGGTTTTTGTGGAATTTAGTGATGTGCTGAAACTATATGTACCGCCGACATTCAGATTTAGTTTATTCTCTTTTTTAATAGGAATCCGCACCGCACCACCTGCACGGAACGCTACGTCGGAATAAGTGTTACGTTCGTTCAAGCTTACCATATAATCGGACGGAATGCCATTTACGAATAAGGAAACATCCGAAGCCCTGCGAACATTACCGAAGAAATAGCTACTTTCCAGACCCAAACTTACGTAACGCCCGATCTGAAACGAATTGACCAGAGAAGCCTTATTAACGCCCCCCTTTCCCGACACAGTGTACTGGGCAACGCCCGATGAACCTGATACGGGCCTTATAAATGTGTTCTCGTAATCGATAAAGCTGTAAGGCTTCAAACTCCCCCCGATTACCCATCTTGGTGTGACCGGAAACGAGAGCGACAGGTAAGCCAGGTTACCACCTGCATTTTGTTGCCTCAGGTTCCCCGAAGAGATACTTTTATATTGCCCGACCAACCCAACATCCAACGTCGTAAACCTGTTGCGTACCCAGAGCGCCGGATTAAGGTTATTGATCTGGAAACCGCCTCCGGTACTGACGCCGGAACCTCCCATTGCAGTATTATCGGAATATGCATCACCGTAAAACTCCCCCATTCCCAGGGATGAATACGGAGAATTGCCCAATCCTTGTGCTTTCAGTTTTGTTGCAAGATCCGTACAACTCCAACCGAGTGTAATCGCAAGCGAGATTATTCCTATTCTACTGTAAAGAGACATTATATGTTAAAATTCTGTTCAATCCTATTAAAACCAGTTCCGGCACCGCAAAGATGGGTGGTTTCAAGCTACTTTCAAAAAAAGCGGCATCCCCACCGCATAATACTACGCGCAAAGACGGGTAATTGTGACGGTAACGTTCAATAATTCCTTCGATTTCGGCGAGCGTGCCGTTCATCACACCGCTTTGCATTGCCTGGCGAGTACTTTTCCCAATTAATTCCGGTTCTTTTTCAGGCTCGACAAGTGGAAGCCTTTTAGTAAACGTGTGCATTGCACCGAATCGCATCCGCACGCCAGGAGAAATTAACCCGCCCTGAAAGGTGGCGCTTGTGTCGACGATATCATAAGTAATGCAGGTTCCCATATCGATCACCAGGATATCCTCGTCAGGAAAAAGAAAGTTTGCGCCTGCCGCGGCCGCGATGCGGTCAGCACCAAGGGTTTGCGGAGTTTCATAATTCTTAAGAATTGGGAGAGGTGTTTCGGGAGTCAGACCAATAATATTTACCGGTTCGGACAAGGCTGTCTGAAACTCTTCATTTGTCCTACCAACCGACGAGAAGAGCAGGTATTCCGGCAGTTCTGCCCGGATTTGCCGGATGAGCTCCGGAAATTCCAGGTGCGTCGTATATCGTATAAGTTTTTTCCCTTCGAACCATCCTATCTTCGAAAAGGTGTTCCCCGAGTCCACAACAATGTTCATAGTCTGCAAAATTCTGATTTTCCAGTCACAAAAACTACCTTTTAAGGAAAGTTAACAGACGCTGACTCACTGATATAGTGACTTTATCAGAGATTTTCTGGCGCAGAATAACAATAATAATCCGCGTGGCACGGTTTTTAGGTTAAACATTTGGAAATTAAACCAGATATATTTACTTTCGTCCATCCAAGTCAGTATCGACTTATAAATCCAAATTCCATCTCGCGGTAACCTCTAATCTCAACGTTATCGAGATTCAAAAATCTGCCGATTTATTGTCAATACGCCCTGTTTGCACCTGTTACAATTTTTCAGATTTGATCCATCGAAGTTTTGCAGCTAGAAGTCTTTCGCGCAGGCTTTCATAATAAATGCTTACTAACCTATCAATGACCATCACGTGACCTCAGGGCGCGCAGTCCTGTTATACATCCAATTATATTCACAACCTTATTGTCCCATTGGTAAAGTGACCCTTTACTTTCCATTTTCTGTATGCCTACAATTGATGATTTAAACATTAAGCTTTTATCAGAGCTACGAGAAATAGCGGGTTCCCTGGGAATACCCGATCACGCCAAACTTCCAAAAAAAGAACTGATTAACCGCATCGTGTCCCGGCAGGCGACTGCTGCACCCGTTGCAGAGCCCGTCGCCGTTGAAGCTCTAGTAGCGGAGACAGTCATTGAAGACGAATCCGGCGAACCGAAGAAAAAACGTGTAAGGAGGCCTGTCGAGCCGACTCCTGTTTCGGTAAAAGGGGGTAATAATCGTCCCCGCAACAAAAAAGATAACAATCAGCCTGCTGCGTCTTCCATGCCATTGTTTGATACCCCTGCACGTCAGGAGTTTCCCAAATATCAGGAGGAACGACCTAAAAATATAGACACCTCGCAGGAAATCGATGAGGATAATGACACCCTCAATGACCTGGGCAGGGAGGAGATCGTTACGCCTGAGGAGGTAGAAGCCGAACCCGAAGTAGTGGTGGCTGATGTTCAGGAGGAAAAAGTGGAAACCGTGCCGCAAGAGCCGGTAGCCCAACCTCGCGAAGAGCGTCGTCCTCAACAAGAAGGTCAGGAAAGACAACAGCAACCACAGGCGCAACGCGAAGACCCCTCTACTAAAATCAAGCGTAATTACAATAACTACGTGAGGGAATTCGATGGCCTGATTGTTAATGAAGGCGTGCTGGAAATTATGCAGGATGGCGGCTACGGCTTCCTTCGCTCTGCCGATTACAACTATCTCGCCAGTCCAGATGATATTTATGTTTCACCTTCGCAGATCAAGTTATTCGGTCTGAAAACCGGTGACACTGTAAAAGGACAGATCCGTCCGCCGAAAGAAGGTGAAAAATACTTCGCGCTTCTACGTGTAGAAACCGTTAATGGTAAAACTACCGAAGAAATCCGTGACCGCATCCCCTTTGAATACCTTACCCCGTTGTTCCCCGATGAATGCCTTCGGTTGAGCTCTCGTCCAGAACAATACTCGACCCGTATCCTCGACCTGTTTGCTCCGATCGGGAAAGGCCAGCGCGGAATGATCGTGGCACAACCTAAAACCGGTAAGACGGTATTGCTGAAAGAGATTGCAAATGCTATCACCCGCAACCACCCTGAAGTGTTCCTGCTGATCCTGCTGATCGACGAACGTCCGGAAGAGGTAACGGATATGCAGCGTAGCGTGCGTGCGGAAGTAATTGCATCGACCTTTGATGAGCAGGCCGACCGCCACGTGAAAGTAGCCAGCATTGTTTTGGAAAAAGCCAAAAGAATGGTGGAATGTGGTCACGATGTAGTGATCCTGCTTGACTCGATCACGCGTCTCGCACGTGCATACAACACTGTTGTACCCTCGTCCGGTAAAATCCTTTCCGGTGGTGTGGACGCCAATGCATTGCACAAACCAAAACGCTTCTTCGGTGCTGCACGTAACGTAGAAAACGGCGGCTCACTGACCATTATAGCTACCGCATTGATCGACACCGGTTCTAAGATGGACGAAGTTATCTTCGAGGAATTCAAAGGTACCGGTAACATGGAATTGCAACTCGACAGAAAACTATCGAACAAGCGCGTATTCCCTGCCATCGACGTAATGGCTTCCGGTACACGTCGGGAGGATCTGCTGCTCGACAAGGAAACGCTTAAAAAAGTTTGGATCCTTCGCAAACACATGTCCGACATGAACGCCATGGAATCGATGGACTTCCTTTTAGAACATATGAAAGGGACCCGGAACAATGAAGAGTTCCTGATCTCGATGAACCGATAAATAACAAAGCCCGGACGTTAGCCCGGGCTTTGTTGCGTTATAGCCCTTCCTATTGCTTATTGTTTAGCGAAACCTTATTTTTAGGTAAAAGCACACAATTCCCACCGTCAAACTTCCGTCCTCATGTTCAACAGCAAGGCGCTCTGGTGGACCTTCCTGGGATTCTGGATAGCAGGTTCCATTTATTGGCATGTTTGTAAAATTGAGCAGTTTTGCGACATGCTAGCCTCTTCGCAGGCACTCCTCCCTGAAATGCCCTCTCAGCGAAGCCAGTTGTACTTTTCACTGCGGGAGCTCGGATTACCAACTTATCACATCGCACTTACGCATTTCTGGCAGCATACCATCATGATAGGCGTCACATTAATGCTTGGATTCGTGCTGGGCAGCACCTACGAAATAAAGAAAACAAGGGAGTTACGATATAAACTGAACCGGATCCGTCGCGAACTCTCCTATTACCAGTCAAAGCAATGAACTTTCCAGCGATTTCAATCGATTTCGATAGTTTTCCGGTAGCAGTAGCGGAAATCACACTCCTGCTCATTAGTGCCACAGTTTCGGGTTGGTTTTTGGCCAAAGTGATTATCAAAAGGAGAATCCATAACTTGCAGGAATTAATTGAAGAGAGAAAGTACGAACTCGCTCAATACCGGACTTTAACTAACACCACAGTGGATTACCCGATTGCTACCAACGCTTCTAAAACCGTTTACCCTACCATCAGCCCAGACCACGCGCCCGATGATCTCAAAATAATAGAGGGAATAGGTCCAAAAATTGAAGAAATCCTGAACAGGGAAGGCATACACACCTACGAACAACTGATGGAAAGATCCCTTCTCGAGATCGCGGGCTTTCTCAAAAAAGCCGGCCCGCGCTATCAGCTTCACGATCCGTCAAGCTGGCCTGAACAGGCGGCACTTGCCAAGCAGCAAAAATGGGAAGAACTGGAGAGATTGAAAGTAAAACTTATTTCAGGGAGGCAATAAATGAAGAAAGCCGCATCGACAGCGGCTTTCTTCATTTAATATCCTCATTTTCTATTCAAGCGTACTAACCGTTCGCTGAATAAACCGCGTGAGATCATTACCTGAAAGTAATCCCTGCGAAAGCAATGCCAAGTCGTAAAGCTGCTTTGCAAGCGTTTTTTGCTCCTCCTCATTATCCGAACCCGCAATTTTGTTAATCAAAGGATGGTTCGAATTCAGGGATACAGTATACATCAAAGGCATATCGCCGAACATTGAACGCTGGCCGGAAGAAGCCTGCATATCGGTCATACGGCGCATAAATTCGGGGAACGTGATTACTACCGGCAACTCGTCCACGGGCATCGCTTCTACCGCGATATGTGCCGTTTTACTTTCAGAAACACCTTCAAAAACCTTTTTCACTTTCTCCTGATCGTCGGAAGACAGAATGCTTTCCAGCTTCACTTCTTTCTCAACAAGTTTATCGAGCGTATCCGCGTCGACCCGTTTGATGCTGATCTTTTCGATTTTCTGCTCCAATGCATTGATAAAGTGCGAGTCGATAACGGTATTCAATACCACCACATCATAACTACGCTTTTTGGCCGACTGAATAAATGCGTCCTGCTTTTTCTCGTCGGTAGTATACAACCAAACCTGCGAATCGTTCTTATCAGTCTGGTTTTCCTTAATATGCTCGCGGTATTCTTCAAATGTGAAGAACTTGCCCTCGGTGTTTTTCAGAAGACAGAAATCCTTTGCTTTTTCGTAGAATTTATCGTCGCTGATAATACCATACTTTACAAAAAGGCCGATATCATCAAATTTTTTCTCAAAACCTTCACGATCATTTTTGAAGATTTCGAGCAATTTATCGGCGACTTTACGGGTAATGTAGCCATTGATTTTCTTCACATTACCATCAGCCTGCAAATAGCTGCGTGAAACGTTGAGAGGAATATCCGGGGAGTCGATCACACCATGCAGCAGTTGCAGGAAGTCCGGAACAATGTCCTTCACTTCATCCGTAATAAATACCTGGCGACTATAAAGCTGGATTTTTTCGCGCTGGCCCTGGAAGTCATTGCGAAGTTTCGGGAAGTACAGAACGCCTGTCAGGTTGAATGGATAATCCACATTCAAATGAATCCAAAAAAGCGGATCTTCGCCAAATGGATAAAGTTCTTTGTAGAATGCAAGGTAGTCCTCATCATTCAGGTCCGAAGGATTTTTGGTCCAGATGGGGCTCGGATTGTTGATGACCTTATCTTCGAATTCGATTTCAATAGGCAGGAACTTGCCATATTTCTCCAAAATGCCGCGTAAACGGTGCTCATCCAGGAATTCTTCGGAATCAGCAGCAATATGCAGGATAATGTCGCTGCCTCTTTCAGCTTTTTCTACCGGCGAGATTTCAAATTCTGTTGAACCATCGCATTCCCAGCGTACGGCCTCAGCACCTTCCTTGTACGATTTGGTAATAATCTCCACATTCTCAGCCACCATGTAAGCCGAGTAGAAGCCCAAACCAAAATGGCCGATAATGCCTTTGTCGCCCTCGCCCTTGTCTTTATACTGTTCTACGAATTCAGTAGCACCGGAGAATGCGATCTGGTTAATGTATTTTTTGATCTCTTCGGCTGTCATACCGATACCATTGTCACTAATCGTGATCGTTTTGGCATCTTTGTCCAGCTTAACAACTACTTTGAGATCGCCCAGCTCGCCGTTGTACTCACCGTAGGAAGCTAGCTTTTTGATCTTTTGCGACGCGTCTACCGCATTGGAAACTAGTTCCCTGAGAAAAATTTCGTGGTCCGAATAGAGGAATTTTTTGATGATTGGAAAGATGTTCTCGGTATGAATGCTCAAATTCCCTTTTTCCTGAATCACTGATTCCATAGTTATACTATCGTTTGTTTATATTTTAATAATGTATTTCTGCTTTGCAATACGCGCTCGAAATATGCGTTCCAATAACAATCAAAACACCGCTCGGCTGACACATTGTCAGTACTGCTCTACTCTGTAGTACAAACGCCCGAGCGATTGGTAACTCCAAGGCTTTTTTCTTAATATTGCGACCTGTAAACAGCTCAACTAAAATCACCAAACTGTTCAATTGAACACCAATTTCTGACATGAATCTGATTAAAAAACTTTTTGTAGGAGTATTCTTTTTCAGCGGGTTTTCTGCCTGCACTACGATGAACTCCGTGCCCCTCTCAAATTACACCGTTTTCACCGAAGACCTCCGCCGCGATCTGGAAGCTGCCAATATTTCCCTTACGAAAGTTCAGTTTTTCAATGATAAGTCAATCAATATCCGGCGCGAAGTGACCGATCCGAACGATATCAAGGTAAATCCGGAAGGTCAGATTACAATGAGCAATGGTAAGAGCATCCAGACAATCAACGTGTTGCCGTTCACTCCCGGCGTTGCATTGAATTCTGGCGACGGCACGATCAATGTTTCTTGGGACGATACCCAACAGGATACCAAAGGGATGAAATTCAACCTCAGCGGACAGAATTATTTCCTGGATGTGCTTCCGAGCAACAAATTCGAATACAAAGAGCGCACATTCGACCTGCAAAGTGGCAACGGGGCTCGCCTTTTCGTAAAGAAAGATCTGTTGAAGCAAGTAAAAAACCAGAGAGAGACCCTGAAAGGACGTAAAGTAAACCAGTAGTCGCTTAATAGTCATTCAAAATAAAAGGTCGGGAAATCCCGACCTTTTATTTTGAGCGTTCCTTTTATCAGTTTAGGTTAAAATATTGGCTTTTCTTACTGTCCTGATGGGGTTTTTGAATGATCTGCGAACTACGGATCAGGATGATCACTACCAGGCCGGTAATGATCGCAAGCGCAATCTGCAAGAAAGATATAATGCTGAAACTAGCCACATTCACTTTCGATGCCTTCATCAAATCCTTTCCAATGGTCGACTGAATACCCGCCAACTCATTCAGATTTAATATCGTACTTTCAAATCTAGTCCCACCCGGTGTGGAAAATAACTGTTTCGCCTCCTTAAATGATCCGGTCGTGCACAATGCAAACACCTGGTTTTCCAGTTTCGCATACTCTGCGATCTGATTCTTGAAAACATGGAGGCTTTTCGCTTCCTCGTCTACCAGGTAAGTCTTCTCGAATGATCGGATCAACGAATCAATGCTCCGGTTGTGCGCGTCCAGTTGCTCCTTTACTTGCCCGGGCGACGTTTGTGCTTCCGAGTAAAGGTAATTTTCGAGCGACAACCGCTTCCTGTACAGGTTTTCCGTCAAGTAAAGAATAGTCGTCGCCGGTACGAGCCGGTCCTTATAAATGGATGAGAAACTTTCGTCGATGTCCTGCACATTATAACGTGATAGCATCGTGCCGCCAATGATCAGCGCCATGATCCCGCCCAACAACATCGCTGCTTTTAACTTCTGCTGAATAACAAATGACCAGTTCATGGCGCCCACTTCAAGAGGTTGAAAATTAACTTTCTCAAGGTATCAATGTATTTACAAAATCCAAAAATATCTTACTATATTAACGAAAAACTGTGCATGTCTGTTTTACAATGTACACACAAAAAAGCGCAGAGGCAACTTGCCCCTGCGCTGCTGCGGCAGCCGACGCTGCGGCAGTCGACGCTGGCAGCCTGAAAGCTAGTTCTGCTGACCGCCGCCTACAACATCTGTATTGTTCACCGACTTGGTTTTCTTCTTGGCTGCGTTAAAACTCATTTTTCCGATGGAATAGCTGAACGTCACCTTAAAATTGCGGTTGTAAAGCTGTGTCGCGCCCGTTTGCACAAACTGCGGAGAAGTAAGGTCCGACGTAAAGCGAACGCCCTTTGTAAGGAAGTTCTCCGCCGCAAAACCAATGCTGCCTTTCTTGCTGGCGAAATCCTTTTTGAACCCTAATGAGTATAGGTAGAAGCCTGTCCGTGTGCCCTGTAACTGTATTTCCTTGCCGCGGTAGAAACCGAAAGCCTGTACACCCCAGCCATTTTGCAGTGAAATTTGCGACATCAACCGGCCACCAAAATTGAAACCCGAGTTGCTAACGCCTGTCGACGTACCGTCGAGAGCGGTTGTCTGGCCTTCGAGATAAGAATGCAAAATGTCCACACTTCCATTGAGCGTCCATTTGGGCGTCAGGTAAACGTTCGCAAAAATGTTAGCCCCATAGGCTTGCTGCTTTCCAATGTTTTCATAGGTCGTCACGATAGCACCTTGCAAAGTATCGACGGCCATCCGTATCTGCGTAATTGAGTTATTGGTCTGCCGCGCAAATACCGATGCATTGATGTAAGTCTTTTTAATATTAGTGCTCAAAGCGAGTTCAAAGTTATCAGTCAACTCGGGGCTCAATGCAGGGTTACCTGTGCTGATATTCTGCGGGTTCGACAAGTTCACGTTTGGATTCAGTTGCTGGATACCCGGGCGCTGGATTCTTCTGTTATACGCGGCTTTTAAAGTTGTGCTGCCCGAAAGTGCTTTTGAAACGTTGATGCTTGGCACCAGGTTACTATAGTTGGGAATGTCTATCGTTTTCTGGTCACCCATGTCGGCGGTAATGCCAGTGTATTCATAGCGCGTTCCCAGTTTGAATGTGTACTTATTCTTTGTAGTAAGCGTATAGGAAATATATCCCGCAGCTACATTTTGTTTGTAGTTCAAAACACCCGATGGATTACTTGGGCTTAATACAAAATCACCGGACTCACCCGCTGTCAGGTATTTGTAATCGCTATCCACCGTTCTGAAAATGCCTTTCGCACCAAATTCCAGCAATTGATTTTTACCAAGCGGAGTTTGATAATCGGTTTGTAGGGTTATCTCGGAGTTTTCGTTCTTGTTCTCATTTTTCAATTTGCTGCCTACCGTTCCCGATTCGTTCAGCATATCGGTATTGAAATTATTGGTAAGGCCCGTCCGGCTGTAAAGCGTCGAAATGCTCCACTCCTGCTGTGGCTTGAAAGTGCGGATGTAATCAATGTTAAAATCCACAGTTCCTGAAAGATCCTTACGGTCGACCTTGCGCAATGAGCTATTGCTGAGAACGCTATTTTCGTACTGGTTAATGGTCAGATCCTGTTTCTGGATAAAATTCCGGGTTCCATAGCGCAAACCCGCCGATAATGCCTGGTTTTTACCCAAATCATAATCCCAACCCAATGAATATTGTCCAAACAGGCCGCGGTCTTTTGCGGTAGAACTTTGGTTAGTCAGAAAAGAATTGCTGCCCGAGTAAGTAGTCTGATCCAGCATGGATGTCGCCTTGTTGTAAAATGCACGACCGAAACCACCCAATGTGAATCCCATTTTGCCTTTACGGTAACTGCCGTTCAGCCCGAGGTTCGAGCCGCGGTTACCTACGCCCGAGTCAATATTTAATGTCAATCCTTCCAGATTATTCTTCTTAGTGACAATATTGATAATCCCGCCCGAACCTTCAGCGTCGTATTTCGCGGACGGCGATGTGATTACTTCAACCGATTTAATCATATCTGCCGGTATTTGCTTCAATGCATCGGCCACATTGCTGGCAATGATAGTAGAAGGCTTATTGTTGATCAGTACCCGGATGTTCGAGCTCCCCCGCAACGACACGTTGCCGTCCAGATCAACCGAAAGCATTGGTACTTTGCGCAGCAGGTCCGACGCGTCGCCCCCTTTGGAAGTAATATCTTTCTCTGCATTAAAAACCAGCCGGTCCACTTTTTCCTCTATCAATGACTTCTCGCCGGTAATCGTCACTTCCTGCAAATTCTGTACGCTCGAAACCAGTTGAACATTCCCAAGGTCTACATTCTTTCCATTTTCGACCTTCACATTCACGGCCTTGTCTTTATAACCGATAAACGAGATCAGCAACCTGTATGCACCGGGTGCAACCTTTGAAATAGCAAATTTACCATTCTCATCGGCGGTGGTTCCATCAATGGCCTTATTATCAGCAGCATTGAATAGTGCAATACTGGCAAACTCCACGCCTTTCACAGCGGCTGAGTCGAGTACAATTCCGGAAATCTTGGAATTACCTTGTGCGGGGGCTTGTGCAAATGTCTGGCTGGCTGTTATGGCCAGAAAGAGCGTCAGAACAAATAATTTGGTGGCTGATAGTGATGGATTGTTCATGGTGATCTGTAAGTTTATCAAGAGGGTGCTTCGCTGCTGTCCTATTTAAATGCAATTCTCAATACAAAGAAAAAGAAACCTTGATATTTATTAATTGATAATAGATAGCCACCCCGATTTCATCTGCGAATAGGCCGTTTCAGGATATAGAAGCTAAACGGAGGTTATGAAACTAACTCCTGAAATGCGTTGCCCAATTGTTGGTACAATTTTGATGAAGAATCCAGACAATACCCCGAAAATGCGGATTACTGCTCTTTTAGGGTTAATTTTGAATGACAATCGCAAACGGGACAGGTACATCCTGCGCTAACTTACTCATCCGTTCATGAACGATATCCTCATAGATTTCAGCAAAGTCCATCAGATACAACTTTTCGGAATAACCATATTAGAGCCATCCACAGTACTTTCAAGCCTGATGATGACGGCCGTATGCATTTACGCATTCTTCCAGCTTAATAGACTCGGGCGGGCGCATCGCATGTACAAGCAGATCCAGTATTTCTTCCTATTTATGGCGATCGCGACAGCCATAGGTGGCGTATTGGGACATGGTTTTTTGTACCTTACAGGCATGCGCGGCAAAATTCCAGGCTGGTTTTCCAGTATGATCGCAGTAGCATTATTCGAGCGCGCCGCGATCTGGCATATCAAGCCCCTGCTCCACCGCCGCAATGGCCTCATCCTCGGCTGGCTGAACTATTTGGAACTTCTCATTTTTTTCGCTCTCACATTTTTTACACTCGATTTCCGGGTCGTTGAAGTCCACGCGTTCTACGGACTTTTCCTGATGCTGTTCATGATCGAGATTTATGTATACAAAAAGAAAAAGGATCCGGGAAGCAAGAACATATTTATTGCCACCTTGATGGGTGCCTTGGCCGCCGGCTGTCACGCATTAAAATTCAGTTTTGGCCCCTGGTTCAATTACAATGATATAGCCCATATTCCCATGTCGCTATCCATCTGGTTCTACTACCAGGGTGCCCGGCATATGACGTATTACGGGGAAGAGATGATTGTGCCGGAGGAAGTTGCTGCCGGAGAGAGGGGTGTGTGAAGATGATTATAACCGCTGATTGCGGTATGATGGGCGGCGTGCGTGATGACCATAGACAATCTACGATGGACCATGGATTGACGGATAATAGCATAGATAAAGCTTTTAAAAAAAGAGCGGATGCCTCAAACGAGACATCCGCTCTTTTTCATGCACTCGGCCGTCAGTGGTCTGCCGTCGGCGGTCAATCATGGTCAATGGTCTATCGTCCATGGTCATCACGCGTACCGCCAAAGCGCCCTACTTATTTGGCTGCGGCGTGTAGCGCAGGTATGGCTTCACAATATTCAGGCCTTTGGTAAATTTCTTTTCCGCGTCCTCGGTGCTTACCGCCGGAACAACGATTACGTCGTCTCCATCTTTCCAATCTGCTGGCGTTGCTACCGAATAGTTGGCAGTCAGTTGCAACGAATCTACCACGCGCAGAATCTCGTTGAAGTTACGGCCTGTCGACGCAGGGTAAGTCAGCGTCAGTTTGATCTTCTTATCCGGACCGATCACAAACACCGAGCGAACAGTCGCCTTCTCACTCGCATTCGGGTGGATCATATCATATAACTGCGCCACTTTGCGACCTTCGTCTGCAATAATGGGGAAATTTACTTCGGTATTATTTACCTCGTTGATATCTGGGATCCAGCGGTTATGCGAATCCAGATCATCGACACTCACTGCCAGTACTTTTACATTCCGTTTCTCGAATTCACCTTTCAAAAGGGCCGTTTTACCCAATTCGGTTGTACAAACGGGAGTAAAGTCAGCCGGGTGAGAGAATAACAGTCCCCAGCTATCTCCCAGCCATTCATGGAATTTAAGGGTTCCCTGTGTGGTATTTGCTTCAAAATCCGGTGCGATATCTCCTAATCGAAGTGACATAATGGTGAGGTTTAAAGAATGATACATTAATCTACTAACATTGTAGAGTATAACACAAAATTAAATAAATAGTTTCATAAAACGCCCAAGTTCTCCATTATTAAATCCTGCCGTCTACTCATCTGCAAAAAGTCTTCTTACAGGCTGATAATGTTCCATTTAACCAATTTTAACCGCTTTTTAAGGCCTGTTTAATTGCGTTTTAATTGCTGCTGAGCTCCTTTGAAAACGGAAACGGGAAACGGCCATCAACCCTTTCCGACCCGCAGACAAATACTTATTAAAACGCTATCCGCCGCAGCACATGACAGCCCGCAACAGCTCTTTTGATGAACAGTTGGTATTGCATGAGTTGAAGCACTTCCTGCGGGGATTGTCTCAGCCGGGCGCGTTTGACTACTCAAATCCATTGCACGCATTTCAAGGTCACCACTTTCATGATGCGCTTCGCTGCGCATCTGAAATCCTGGGATACCAAACTACAGTGTCCATGGAAGGGTATCGCTCGCTTTATAATGCCAAACGGGTGAAACCCGAGATCCTGGAAAAGGTATTGATCGAGAAAAAGGGGGCGGCCAATATTTTCGAATGGCAGGACAAAGTGCTCATGAAGAAATTTCCGGCAGAGATAGCGCCACGGATCGGTCAACTCAGGCACAATGGGAAAAATCGTTTTAAAACCGACCTGGACGAGGTTGTGCATCAAAAATTGTTCCGAATTCTTGACAACTACCTCGATAGCGGTGTGGCTGACTGGCAGTTTCCTGTACGAGGGCGTGGCTTTTTGGATTCCATGCGCGAAGTGGAATCAAAAAGCTACATCAGCATATTCAGAACAGCCAGGGCGCGTAACCTGCTTTTGTATGCCGGTGCCACCATTTCCGATCTGTTAGCTATACTTGTTGGGGATCAATCGCTTTTTGAGCAATATCTTTTCGACCAGCAGTTTGCACACCGGGAATGGTCCGGATTGGTATCAAGTCTCGAAAATAACGTTCACCACCTGCCTGATGGCCGAACGATATCCCTGCATGACCTGATCGTTTTTGAATTGCTCCTGGAAATCGATGCACTGGACCACAGGCTCAAATCTCATTGGCAGCCATTGGCGACGGGGCTTACTGAACGACAGGAACCTTTGTTTGCACCCTTACCTGCCGACGAAAGAAGCGAGGTACTGACGATTTGGCAAGAGGCTGTCGAGTGGAGCTATTACGATCAGGTATTGAGTAAATTTTACCGCCCAACCCGAGATGATCTGACATACGGAAAACCTGATCAGATCAGAATAGAGCCCAGTGAAGCATATGCAGATGACAAAGGCGAAAACTTGTGTATCCTTGGAACGAAGTTCTTCGCACGAAACCTCGCTCTTCCCCTCAATGCCTCCCGGCATGCATACGACTTCGCGGTGGATCGGGACGGCGACATGCTGGGAAACATCCTCGAAAAGGTTGTGCCGTCCTGTGGGGCTGCTAATATTGGAAACTTCTTTGCAGAGGCAAGTTTACACGATAATTCCACGGTAAGCCGCATTCCAATGCGACTCTTATGTGTCATCGAGCAATTTCCGGAAACCGCATTGAAAGTCATTCGGAGGTGCACGGAAGCATACCCCTGGTTTTTGAATGAATGGGCGCATCTTGTGGTGATAGAACCCCAATCCCACGGAATTCAGGTTTTCAAAAATGGGAAAATGATCGCCTATAAGGCGGATCGCCAACTGGAAAATGCGACCGATTGAAAATATAAGCTATTGGCGGCAGGTCATCCGTAAAGCCGCATTTCAGATTCAGCCTGTTGTCGATAGCTTCTTTTAAATGCACAATATGTCTTTAACCGATTTCCATTTTGACGGGATTACGATCGCCTATCTCCTGGTGGGAGTTATTGTGACGCTCCTTACGGTATGGTACGGCCGCCGGAATTTGCGTGAGAAAGGCCAGTCAAGCCGTTTTTATTACACGTTGCTGCTATTTTGTGCTGGTTATAGCATTACCATTTTCTCTACCGAGCTAAAAATCCTGCTTGCGGGTTGGGAAATTATGGGTTTTGCATCGTTTCTGCTGATTGTCGTTGACCGCAACCTGACACCAGGTAACAAGCTAAAAGCTTTTTTTATATATCGTCTGGGTGATGTGGGCTTGCTCCTTGCCATGTGGGCAAGTCACCACCTTTGGCGAGAAAACCCGACCCTCGTTTCGCTACTATTGGTAATGACGGCTTCGGCCCAATCGTCGCAATTGCCTTTTTCCTCGTGGCTGCCGCAGGCAATAGAAAACTCTTTTACAACCAGTGGCATTTTGCTGGCCACGCTTATGGTGCAAATGGGCGTATTCTTGCTGCTCCGAAGCATGCCGTTTTGGGAACATCAGCCATCCGTACGCCTGCTCATTGCATTGCTGGGAGCTGTCGCGGCGGCAATGGCGGCAGGTTTTGCCCGCTTACAAACATCGTTGAAGCGCCGCGTCGCATATGCATCCATGGCACAGGCCGGACTCATTTTTCTCGAAGTTGCCGCAGGTTTCAAAAGCCTCGCGCTGGCACACGTTGCAGCAAATGCCATGCTGAGAGCGTACCAGCTCGTGAAATCACAAGGCACGGGTAATGGGAAACATCCTGTTCAACAACGCGCCAAAACCTGGGAGGACCGGCTTCCCATCAAATTACAATACACACTGTATCTGATTTATATGAAAGAATGGGGCCTGTATTCCCGGCTTTCAAAATACCTCAAAGCGTAACATTATCTATGGTAGCCCACTAGTTAATCGCAGCAAACTGAATACCGATCTTCATAATTATAGTTAACCTGTTCGTTTAAGTTTCGGAAACCATCTCATGTTTAAAATGAGATGGTTTTTTGTTTAATTTGAACTAACCCATTGCATTTTGCTTTTTGGAATAAAAACCAACCTTCTTTGAAACTTCCCGTTTACCTGGATAATAATGCAACTACCCCTGTGGATCCCAGAATCTTGCAGGAGATGCTCCCCTATTTCTCGGAAAGATTCGGCAATGCGGCAAGCCGTACGCATTCTTATGGATGGGAGGCGGAGGAATCGGTGGATGCTGCCCGGGAACAGGTTGCCAATCTTATTGGCGCGCACCCGCAAGAGATTGTATTCACTTCCGGTGCCACAGAAGCTGTGAACCTGGCGATCAAAGGGATTTTTGAAAATTCGGAAAGAGAGACAAAGCACATGATTACCGTGTGCACGGAGCACAAGGCCGTACTGGACAGCAGTAATCACGTTGAACGCCTGGGAGGAACTGTTACCTATCTGCCTGTCGATGCCAATGGGGTGATCAACCTTACCGATCTTGAAAACGCCATTACTGCAAACACCATTCTCATTTCCGTGATGTATGCCAACAATGAAACGGGGGTTATACAGCCTGTCAGAGAAATTGCCTCCATCGCTAAAAATCACCTAATTCCATTTATGTCGGACGCGACCCAGGCTGTGGGTAAGATTCCGGTAAATGTTCAGAACGACGGAATCGACCTGCTCGCACTGAGCGGACATAAAATATATGGCCCCAAGGGCATCGGAGCATTATACGTGCGTAAAAAGAACCCTACCATTGCATTGACAGCGCAAATTGACGGTGGCGGACATGAGCGGAATATGCGCAGCGGAACGTTGAACGTACCGGGCATCGTGGGACTCGGCTGGGCCTGTGAGATCGCAGATACCGAAATGGGCCGTGAAAGCAAAAGGCTTGCAGCCCTCCGAAATGCATTTGAAGTGGAGCTGCTTGCATTGCAAGATATAGAAGTGAATGCTGAAGATGCCCGCAGGCTGCCACATTGTACGAATATCTCCTTCGGGCAGGTCGATGGTGAGAAGTTTATATTTGAGGCAGGCAGCGACCTGGCATTTTCGCGAAGCTCGGCCTGCACTTCGGCCACACTGGAGCCGAGCTATGTACTGAAAGCGATGGGTTTTTCCGATGAGCGCATTCACAACTCATTTCGGTTCAGCTTCGGAAGGTTTTCCACGGAGGAGAATGTTAATCACGCGGTTTCTGTTATTTCCAGGATTGTAAAACAACATCGCCATGAAAGAAATCACGGACATCATCCGATCGTATGAACAGGCCCTAATCTCGGGCAAACGCATGGCGCTCGCGACGGTCGTGCATGTGGAGGGCTCATCGTACAGGCGGCCGGGGGCCCGCATGCTCGTGACCGACGATGGCCAGCTCACCGGTGCCATCAGCGGTGGCTGTCTGGAAGGCGATGCATTGCGAAAAGCATTGCTGGCAATTTCCCAGCAAAAAAATAAACTGGTCACCTACGACACTACCGACGAGAATGACACCACGCTCGGCGTACAGCTGGGGTGCAATGGCATTGTGCATATTCTCTTTGAGCCTATAAAGATCGATGATGTCGAAAACCCGGTAGAGTTACTGAAAAAGGTGGCTGCCAAACGCCAGAATGCGGTTTTAGTCACACTTTTTGCCTTGCAATCACGCACAAGCGCACAGCCCGGCACCTGTTTCGTGCATTTGGAAACCGACAACCAGATCACCTGCAATTGTACCGAACCGGAGATGTACAACCAGCTTCTCGCTGAAACCCGGGCTGCCTACCAACTCGGAGATTCGTTCTTCAAAGCCATTGACCACGATAATAAATCGCTCACCGGCTTTGTGGAGTATTTTAATACACCTCCCTCATTGATTATAGCAGGGGCCGGTAATGATACCATTCCCCTCACCGAAATGGCCAGTGTACTCGGTTGGGACATTACGGTGGTCGACGGCCGGACGGGCCATGCCACGCAGCGGCGCTTCCCGAAGGCCGGCAACGTATTGGTAACGCGGGCGGAGGATGTTCCAAAGCACGTGACCATCGACGAACGGACGTTTTTCCTGCTCATGACCCACAATTACAATTACGATCTTGCATTACTGAAACAGCTTCTCCCCTTAGAAGCATGCCGATATATAGGCGCACTAGGCCCGAAAAAAAAGCTCGACAGGATGTATTCGGAGCTTGAAAACGATGGAATGGTGATTACCGACGAACAAAAAGCCAAAGTATACGGCCCCGTGGGACTGGATATTGGCGCCGAAACCTCGGAGGAAATCGCATTGTCGGTGCTGGCGGAAATCAAAGCGGTGCTGGGCAAATGTGCTGGGTTGTCGTTGCGTGAAAAACTCGAACCGATCCACAACCGGTCGGATCAACGGGTGGCTTACGCACGCGATGAAAAAGAGGACTTTCTCTGCGCAGTTCAAACCACCACACCCTGGGCAGCCGATGGCACGCGATGAATATGGTATTATTATTCTGGCTGCGGGCAACTCTTCGCGTCTGGGAGAACCCAAGCAACTGCTTCAATTTCAAGGCAAAAGCCTCATCCGGCACATTACCGAAGCTGCGTTGGAAATCGCGGGAGGCAATGTATGGGTCGTCACCGGAGCCAACGCGGGCCTGATAGAGCAGGAGCTTGCAGCGCTTCCCTGCATGCTGATTTTCAATGCAAACTGGGAAGAAGGAATGTCTTCGTCCATCAAAGCCGGGATCAGCGCTTTGCAGTCTCACCATCAAATCGTTAAAGGTGTCATTCTGGCCGTAAGCGATCAGCCTTTTGCCTCAGCAGGCCTATTTGATGCATTAATTGAAACTCATAAAAAAAACTCAGCGGGTATCGTAGCCTCAGCTTACGATGAAACTATCGGTACGCCGGCCTTATTTTCTTCTGCCTATTTCCCGGCATTGCACCAACTCACGGGGGCCGAAGGGGCTAAAAAGTTGTTTAAACGCCATTCCGACGATCTTTTTACGCATCCATTCCCCAAAGGAAACGTCGACATTGATACGCAGGAGGATTATAAACGACTGATTTCCGGCCAGTAAGCAGTCGTTCAATTGCTGCATTCATTCAAAATAAATTTTTGAGTCCCTATTGCGCATATTAAAACATCAGTTACATTTGTGGTGTACTATTTAACTAGAACACTAAAACAATGAAACTATGATCCGCCTAAATCAAGTCTCTTTTGGATATAGTAAACGCAACAAACTTTTTGAAAACCTTAGTCTGCAATTGGAACCCGGCCATATTTACGGGCTGCTTGGCAAAAACGGTGCGGGCAAATCCAGCCTGCTGCGGAATATGGTCGGGCTATTGTTTCCTTGTGAAGGTCAGATTGAAGTGGCAGGTTACGAGCCCCGAAAGCGTCAGCCTGCCTTTTTACAGGACGTCTTCTTTATTCCGGAAGAGATTTACCTGCCCTCGGTAACTGTGGAAAAATACCTGGAAATGCTGGCGCCATTTTATCCAAAATTTGACGAAAAGCAATTCAGAGGTTACATAGCTGAACTCGATATACCCCATGGCAACAAGCTGACAGGAATGTCCTATGGCCAAAAGAAAAAAGTACTGATCGCTTTTGCATTAGCCGCTAATACCCGCGTGCTCATTATGGATGAGCCCACCAATGGCCTTGATATTCCTTCCAAAAGTCAGTTTCGGAAACTGGTTTCCTCCGCATTGGACAAAGACAGGCTAATCCTGATTTCCACCCACCAGGTACGCGACCTCGATAACCTCATCGATGCCATTATTATTCTGGAAGACAGCAAAATCATGATCCAGCACAGTCTGGAAGCTGTTTCTGAACGTCTTTACTTCGGTATTCTGCCCAGTATTGAATACGACGACCACGTGCTCTATTCGGAACCATCGTTGCGTGGTTACAAGGCGGTTTTCGAGAATTCATTACAGGAAGAAAGCCGCGTCGATCTCGAACATTTGTTCAACGCGGTGATCGAAAACCCCGAGCGGATAAGCCAGATATTTGCCCATTAAAACTTTCTATTTTTTCATTATGAACCAGACATTCAACATACATCGCTTCACACTCATGCTAAGGTTCGATTGGGCCGAAAAAGGCAAAAATTACTTGCTGATGGCATGCGTATTGGTCTTCTGTCTGCTAATCCTGATGATGCCCGTTGCATTGTCCGATGAATATAGCAACTTTCGAGAGGTCCTGCATTATTTTGCGCTGATCATGATCCTGCTCCTTGGCGGAAGCCTCTACACCAGCACCGCATTCTCACAATATTCCGCTTCCGACACGGGTATCGCTGCATTAATGCTTCCCGCTTCCGCTATCGAGAAATTCCTCAGTTCCCTGTTGATCAACCTTCTTTTTGTGGTTTCATTCCTGGTCTTTTTCTGGCAGTTCCACTATTTCATCATCGATCTCGCCAATAAAAGCCTTCCTCCGAATGGTGACAAATACAGGTACATTCCAGAAGATTTTATGCTCTATTCTACCTATTCCTATTTCGGCATCCAAAGCGCAGTTTTCCTGGGTTCGATTTATTTCAGGAAATCATCCTATATCAAAACAGCGGCTGCATTTATCGGATTTGCGTTTATCACGACATTGGTAAACCTCACGTTTGCCACAAGCCTTGCATCCAACCCGTCCAAGATCGTAGCCTTCCCACTTACAGGCTGGAAATTATGGTATTACTCCAAAGATAACGTGTCCACTCCCGAATACGTTGCCGGATTTTATCACATGACATTTCCTCCTGCGATGTTTACTGCGTTGCAAGTATTTGCTGTGTTCACCGCGCTGATGCTCTGGACATGCGCCTACTTTCAAATGAAGGAAAGGGAAATTTAACAGCGCTACTTATGGAATTTAAAGATAAACAAGCCATCTACCTGCAAATCGCCGACTACATCTGCGAGCAGATATTATTAAGTAAATGGCCACCTGGAGAACGAATCCCCTCAGTCAGGGACCTTGCTTCCATGATGGAGGTTAATCCTAACACGGTTATGAGAACCTATGATTTCCTTCAAAACAAAGAGATCATATTCAACAAGCGGGGGATAGGCTATTCGGCCGACGACAAGGCGAATGAAAAAATATTGGCCTACCGGAAGGAACGCTTTCTGGCAACCGAATTACCCGATTTTTTCAAGACCATGTATTTGCTTGACATCGGGCTGGACGAGCTACAAAACCGCTATCAGAAATTTATTGAAGAAATGTACCCGTTAACCAAGTAACACCGAAACCATGAAAACTAGTAATATCCTGCTTATCGTGACTATCTCCCTGTCTTTCCTGGTCACGCTTTGTTCCAATCTGGTGTTGAAAAGTCAATTTGACAAAATAGACAAGAATGATCCGTTCTATGGATTCTCGAAACATCAGGTCAAACCCTTTCAATATGTGAAGTTACAAGGCAGGGACGTCGGATTAACCGAGATTCGGCAAGGGCGCGTTGCTGAGATCCGAATGATTACGCTGCCTAAGTACCTGCGGTGGGACTTCTCGGGTGACACCTTGATATTGACGTATACAGCAGAAGCAAATCAGGGTTATCGGCCAAGAGGTGGCACATTTGGCTCACTTCCTTCCTTTTACGTGATAACACCTACACTTAAAGGTATCATTTCGGACAACGTCAGGTGCAAAGTGAGAAACTACAAATTCGAGGATCTGATAGTTCAGCAAAAAGGCGACGGTCTCTTCTTAGCGGGTAGTACAATCGATAAACTGACGGCCAGTGTGGCAGCAAACGGCTATCTCAAACTCGATCAGGATAACCAAATTGGTACTGCCGACATAACGGTTCACGATAGCAGTGCATTGAGCGCTGACAAAGACATGTTTAAGCTTTTTAACGCGAGAATCGACAGCTCGGCCTACATCAGCATGCCAGGAAGTATGCTTAAAAAGATGATGACGGAGAATAAAATAACCCCGAGGTAGGCCCCGGGGTTACGATTTATCATTTGACACCCAGCATTAAACTCGTGCTGCCGCCTGCATTTGTCGTCGGCAGCACGCCATTCCATTTCGCTACCCATTCCTGCTGAATGAGTAATGGGGTCAATGTTTTTTGTCTCAATTGGTTGGCTTCCGCTTCTGCCCTTGCTTTGATCAACGTCGCTTTCGCCTGACCTTCTGCACGTGCAATGATTACCTTGGCCTCTGCTTCGGCTTGCTTTGCCTGGTTTTCAGCCTTCAACCGCGCCTGGATCGAGGCGTTTTTTTCATCGATCATTTGGCGCAGCGACGGTGGTGGGGTAATGGCCGACGTCAGCTGATCGTAAACAAAACCGTCTTTGCCGAGGGTTCTGGTCAACACATTTTGTACCCGGTCTTCGAAAACTTCGCGGTTCGACATGACGCTGTCCGATGTGAATGAGTTGGCCACGATCCGATAGGCGTCATAAATAGTATTTTTCATAAAACCCTGCTGAATTTCCGCTAACGGTCGTCTGTATTGGCGGTAGATTTGCGGCACTTTTTCGGGGTTAATATGGTAGTTCAATTTGGGATCAACCTTGAATTCGGCAGCGTCCCTGGTGGTGATGACAAATGATTCATAATCTACGCTCTGGGTATAAGTTGGAAATTCCACGATCTTGGTCGTCCAGGCATTGTACCAAACGCGACCTGTCACCAGCGTAATATTGTCGACACCTTTGTCGCTACCATAAAGATTGATACGGATACCCACATTTCCCGCATCGATATTCTCGAATGAAAACGGTTGTACGACGAATGCTATAATTAATACAATTGTTGTCAGAATTCCGATAATAATGTTTCTCTTCATGTTCGATTACTGTTTAGATTTCAATTGGTTTACTATTTGCTCAAGGACATTATAAAGAAAATAAAAAGCCAGCCCGATAATCGCCAGGCCGCTAAAAACGAGCAAATCGGACTGGGCGTTGATGAGCCGGAGCGCGTAGGTTACTACAATGACAACCGCCGCGATTTTCAGAATGTGTATCATGTGACCAAGGTTTGTTTTTCGTAAAATTAATACGCAGGTAACGAAGCCCCGTCTGTTTTTATCCAATGGTGTTGCACGTTGTTGAACGCTTCAAAAACCCTATAAACAGCAAGAAGCGCACCGTTAGAACGACGCGCTTCCCGAGATTTGAATATATTAAGCTTTAAAGCAGCGCAGCCGCAGCCTCGTCCACAAACCAATGCAATTGCCCTTTCGAAGGCTGGATAATCTGTGACGGATAAAGGTCAACGTTCTTCTGCCCTTTTAAAACCTGTTTCAATACTTCCGCCTTACCCGCGCCTGCGGCCAGGAAGGCTACACATGCGGCATTATTCACGACTGGGGCTGTAAGGGTAATGCGGTACATGTCCTGAACTTGCAGGAAGAATGAAGTAGCCAGCGCATTTTGCTCGTGGATCACCTCCGTTCCGGGAAATAGTGACAATGTGTGACCATCATCCCCCATCCCAAGCAATACAAAATCGAACGTCGTTTCCGAACCGTCGAAATAGCTTTTTACAATCTTTTCGTACTCAGCAGCAGATTCCTCGGGCGTAATGTCCGTGCGCATGACGTGAATATTTTCGGCCTTCACAGGCACTTTATCCAACAGTTCATCATAGCACATTTTGGCATTATTCCTCGAATCCTCAAATGGTACCGCTCTTTCGTCTCCCCAGAAAAAATGAAGCTTTTCCCAAGGAATGGACTCTTTGTAAGGTGATTCTGCCAGCAATGCATACAATGCCTTTGGCGTGCTTCCACCCGAGAGTACGAACGTGAAACGGTCCTGTTTGGCGAGCACTTGCTGAATGTAATTGTTAGTCCATTCAGCAAGGCTGGCACTTAATGCTTTGGTATCCTTCTCGATATGCAACTCCATAGCTTACGGGGTTGGAGGCAGGTTAAGCCACGTATGACCGTCGCGGGCGATGAGCGCATCCGACGAATCAGGTCCCCATGAGTCTGGCGCATAGTTCGGGAAGTCCTGCGGCGGACGGTTTTCCCACGATTCGAGGATCGGCATGATCACTCTCCAGGCCGCATCGACCTGGTCGTTACGCATGAACAATGTAGCATCGCCTTCCATGACGTCGAGCAGCAGCGTTTCGTACGCCTCTGGTGCGTGGTCGCCAGCCACTGCGTCGTAATCGAATGTCATATCCACAGGATCAAGCATCATGGTCTGGCCCGGGCGTTTGGCCTGAAACCGGATGCTGATGTCCATATTAGGCTGGATACTGATAGTCAAACGGTTGGAGCGCCATGTTTCAGCAGACTCAGGCGGGAATGCGTAATGCGGCGCCTGTTTGAAATGCAATGTAATGTGGGTAGCTTTCTGATTCAGGTATTTACCCGTTCTCACATAGAAAGGAACACCCTGCCAGCGCCAGTTGTCGATATAGAACTTTACAGCCGCGAAGGTATCGATATTTGATTGCGGGTTCACACCTTCTTCCTGGCGGTAGCCGACTACTTTCTCCCCTTTTTTCCAGCCACCCGAATACTGTCCGCGAACGGCGAAGTCGTGTACCTGTTCTTTGGTAATACGACGAATCGCATTCAGCACATCCACCTTTTTGTTACGAATCTCATTCGCGTCGAACGACACCGGCGGCTCCATGGCGATCATACATAGGATTTGCAGGATATGGTTCTGCACCATGTCTCGCAATGCACCTGCGTGCTCGAAATAGCCTCCCCGGCCTTCCAGACCTACTGCTTCCGCAGCCGTGATCTGAATGTGATCGATATAATTACGGTTCCAGAGCGGCTCGAACAATGCATTGGCAAAACGCAGCGCGAGAATGTTCTGAACTGTTTCTTTTCCAAGATAGTGGTCAATACGGAAGATTTGCTCCTCGGCGAACATGCTTGAAAGCAGCAGGTTCAGTTCGTGGGCACTTTCCAGGTCGTGACCAAATGGCTTTTCAACTACAATACGGGTCGTACTTTTCTCTCCGCAGATCTTCAATGCACCCAGTTTCTGAGCGATTGAAGGAACCAGCTGAGGCGCTACCGCGAGGTAGAAAATGACATTGGGATGAACGCCCCATTCTTCTTCTTTTTCCTTTACGAGATCGGTGATCTTGTGGTAAGCTTCCGCGTCGTCCCCATCCATTTGCAGATAGGAAACATGCTGCGTAAATTCTGTCCAGTGACCATTCTGCTTGCCCTTGCGGCGCGAGAATTTGGTAACGCCGTCGAGCAAATGCTCATGGTATTTTTCATCGGAATAGGCGCTCCGGCCGATACCCGCGATTGCGAACTGATCGGGCATCCAGTTATCCAGAAACAGGTTATATAGAGCGGGTGTGAGTTTCCGGTAGTTGAGGTCACCGCTTCCTCCGAAAATGAAGACTACGGAAGCAGGGGGACGTTTATTGCTTTGCATAAAATTTCTGATTTATTGTTGACCCCATTCTGTATGGAAAGTACCTGGGATATCGGTACGTTGGTAGGTGTGCGCGCCGAAATAGTCGCGTTGCGCCTGGATCAGGTTGGTCGGCATGCGTGCAGTTTTGTACGCGTCGAAATAAGCCAGCGACGACATCAACGCGGCGGCCGGAATGCCTGACTGGGCAGCAAATGCGATCAGCGACCGCGTGTTACCTTCCACTGACTTAACCAAACCAGCTACCTCTTGGTTCAACAGAATATTGGACAAATCCGGGCTTTGTTTGTATGCCGTGGTGAACACTTCGAGCAACGACGAACGGATAATGCAACCGCCTCTCCACACGCTCACCACTTCGGGCAGCGGGATCTCCATCTGAAGGTCCTTCGACGCCTGGAACAACATTGCAAGTCCTTGCGCATAAGCCAGAATGGTGGCAAAGTACAATGCATCGTGCACTTGCTCGATCAATGCCTCGGTATCCGTAGAAGCAACCGCACTTTCCGCATACAGTTCAGCAGCAACCGTTCTTTCATCCTTATAACCCGAAAGCGTACGCATTGCCACCGCCGTATCGATCACCGGAACGGCCACAGGCAATTCCATGGAATCCTGCGAAGTCCACTTACCGGTCCCTTTCGAACCTGCCTTGTCAGAAATCACGTCCACAAGATCGGCGTCTGATTTGTCGTCTTTTTGCAGGAAAATATCGGCGGTAATTTCCACCAGGAACGATTGCAGGTCGCCTTCGTTCCAGCTTTTGAACACCTCATACAATTGCTGATTGCTCAAACCAGCCTTTTTCAGGATCGCGTACGATTCGCTGATAAGCTGCATAATCGCATACTCGATACCGTTATGCACCATTTTCACATAATGACCGGCACCTTCTTTGCCTAAATAGGCTACGCAAGGATCGCCGTTCACTTTCGCCGCGATCGCTTCCAGCATAGGCTGAACGTTCGCATAAGCCTCTTTATCGCCTCCGGGCATAATGCTCGGACCGGTACGCGCACCTTTTTCTCCACCCGAAACTCCGATTCCCATGAAATGAATTTCCTTTTCACGAAGGTATTTTACGCGGCGGAGCGTATCTGTATAATGGGAGTTTCCCCCGTCGATGATAACGTCGCCTTTTTCAAGAAGAGGTAAAAGGGATCCGATGACGTCATCGACCGGCTGACCCGCAGGCACCAGCATCATCACCTTGCGGGGACGCTGCAACAATTGAATCATCTGGGCGAGTTCCGCTACGCCCTTCACCGTTGTACCGGGAGTGGCGCTGGATTCCAAAGCAGAATTTTTGGTTTCGTCTTTATCAAAACCAATAACAGAGAAACCATGATCGGCCATGTTCAGTAACAGGTTTCGCCCCATTACGCCCAGCCCGATCATTCCAAAATCGAATAAGTTCTGTGACATATATTAAACGTCTTGAATTAAGAAGCTGCAATATCAGGGTTTTTCAAAGACCTGCTTACAACTTTGTTGATAATCTGTTTAAAATTTAAATTGTTCTCAATATTTTATAAATTCAATCTAAACTATGGCTAATCCATAGTTAGTATAATAGTAAATATTAACTATACACATTACTATGTTCAACCATTTCATCCGGATTGCCGTACTGGCGATCCTTGCTCCGTGCAACGCAATTTCACAAGATTCGCTTGTCGTTAAAAACAGGTTCCTGGAAAGAAAATTCACGTTTAGTGATAATTCTTTTTACACATCGCGCTTCCAGCATCTTCTGACGAACAAAGATTACAGCCGCCCTGGCTCGGAGGAGTTTTATTTTACGATTAACGGCACATCTGCGACCAGCAATGGCGCGAACGGTTTATTTAAATACACCAAACATACCTTGACGCGAACGGGCAATGGCATCCAGCAAGTGGCGTCACCATGTCCCTGGCGTCGGGTTACTACGATTATATTTTAGCAAAAATTAAAAGGCACATTCGTGAAAACGACCTTGCCTATATTAAGCTCGACCTCGCCATGGCCAACTCAGCTTATGTGCTCGATTATTCCAAAAAAGGCGATTACAAATCCGAAGGCAAAAGCTACAAAGACCGCGAAAGCTCCTACTATGCGATCTACGAAAAGGCGTTGCAGCTTTTCGACGACCTGCATAAGGAATTTCCCGACCTGCTCGTCGATTGTACGTACGAAGTTTGGGGCGAGTATTACATCAATGATTACGCATTGATCGAACACGCCGATTACGACTGGCTCACCAATTACGACGACGACCCGCCCGTAGGCCCGATCAACATCCGGCAGATGGCATTCGACCGTGGCCGGGCAATTCCCGTAGCAACCAACCTGATCGGCAATCAGTTTATGGATTCGCCTTATTCCAAATACACATTCCTTTCGCTTGCGTCCGTAAAGCCCATCCTCGTCGGCGACAGTCGGAAACTGCCGCAGGAACTTAAACCATGGTATCTGAAATGGAATACATGGTTTAAAATGATGGATAAAAAATACCAGTTCACACGCTTCTCCTATGTTTCCGACATTTTCCAGCGGCCGACAATGAGCAACTGGGACGGTACCTATAAATTCAATAAAGAAAAGCAGGGCGGTGTGCTGTTCTTCTTCCGAAACGGCTCCGTCGAGACCTCACGCACTTTCCCTTTCCCGCTTGCCGAATCAGCCAGTCGTTATCGCCTTTTCTCTCCTGAGGATGGAAAAGATATGGGTGTTTTCAGTGGGAAGGAATTGCAGGGAAAAGGCATTCGGATAACAATTGAAAAGCAGTTCGATGCGAGGGTTTTGGGAATTGAAAAAGTGCACTAAGGGGCTCTCCGTCGATCCTCGCCAATAAAGCAAAAGTGCCGCTCCTGATATCAGAAGCGGCACTTTGTGGAGAATATCGGATTCGAACCGACGACCTCTTGCATGCCATGCAAGCGCTCTAGCCAACTGAGCTAATCCCCCAATTTCAAATGTTGCCGACGCCCTCATTCGAACGTCCTGCCCTCATTTAAGGTGTGCAAAGATGAAACGGAGTTTTTTCAGAAGCAAGCGCCAGCGCATTTTTTATACTCAAAACACGTCCTTTTTCAGCACGTCAGCGTGACCTGCCTCCAAATGCCCTGGCCAACAGCCAAATTACTACCGCGATAATACCTACTACGAGGATTACGCCCGTCCAAACGCCGGTTTTGAAAATATCGCCAATGAGTTCGCAACTAGTAAGTGTGAATGACAAGAGAAGGATTAACAGAAGATTGATGTAAGCTCTCATGAGAAGGAATCATTTAGGTTAGTAATATTAACTAACCTTCAAAAACCATTCCATGAATATCAGAGCGCGACGTTTATTGGTACAGATTGATCGGGATTAGATTTTGCCGGTCGTGCAGAAGCAGTTTTTCAAAGAGCCGCACGGTGGCTTCGGCGTCCCCATGGGCGCGATGCCGGTTTTCAATGAGGATTTCAAGGCTTTGGCAAAGGTTTCCAAGGCTATATGATTTCAATCCTGGGAAAATTTTCCGGCTCAACTGGACCGTGCAAAGCAGATCCCGCTGAAAATATTCGTCGATCGCGCCAAATTCCCTTTTTATAAAGCCATAGTCAAATTTTGCATTATGTGCTACGAACCACGCGTCGCGCGTCATGGCGCGCACTGCGTCCTGCACATCGTAAAAGGTCGGAGCATCTTTCACCATTTCGTTGTCTATACCCGTCAAACGTGTGATAAAGGGTGGAATATATATTTCCGGGTTGATCAGCGAGTGAAAGAATTCGACGATCCTGGCACCATCGTGCCGGAAAACAGCAATCTCGGTAATGCGCGCAGCTCCTCCTCCTCCGGTTGTTTCTATATCAACGATTGCGTACATTAATTACTCACACTGAAATGGTTATTCATAAATACTAACGCAGCGAGCACCGCTGGCAAAAGGTGTTAATGGTACAAAAAAACGAAAAAATCCCCGCCGAAGCGAGGATTTTCTTCAATAACAGGGAGGCATCTACGCAATTGGGCGATGATTAATCCAGTTGAAATGCGATCGGCAGGGTAAATCTTACGCGGACAGGAACGCCGGCCTGCTTACCAGGCATCCAGTCTTTCATCATGCTCACCACTCTCACCGCCTCCTCATCGCAACCGAACCCGATGCCCTTGATTGCGGACGCATTCTCTATTTTTCCATCAGAACCTACTGTAAATTGTACATACACTTTCCCTTGAATGCCTGCCTGTGACGCAGGTCTGGGATATTTCAAATTCTTCCTAAGGAAGGAAGCCATCGCTTCATTACCACCTGCATATTGTGGCGACTGTTCCACAACAATAAACGTTTCTTCTTTTTTTGGTTCCGCGCCGGTCGCCTCCGATTTAGCCGTCGGGGCATTCTCGACTGGCGGTACAATCACATCCAGGTTTTCAATTCCATCCGCTGTCTCAGTGGAGGGCTGCGCATGATCCAGCTCGTCTATAGCTGGCGGCAGGTTTTCAATTTCAACCTGATTATCGGGAAGCACTTCCGGGGTCAGCGACTTCACCGTCTTGGGCGTGGGAGCTATTTCTTCATCCACCGGTGGCGGCTTGGGAAGCTCTTCTACTCTGATATCTACCGGCTTCGCCTCTACACTCCAGGCTATATCATCTGGTTTGGGATCGGGAATAAGCTTGGCATACAGTTTCGGAAACATCACCAGCAGCAGAAAGAATGCTACACCCATTACAACCGACCGCTGAATAGTCTGTCCGTAACCTTTTCTCAGATCATACGCACCGTAAGATTTGTTACGGTTCTCGAAGACGATGTCATTCAAAGATTTTTCCATGGCTAATAGATTTTGATGATCAACACTCAAATTCAGGAGGGTTTGCGCATCGGCCGCCTTTACCATATCCTGGTAGATCTGCTCGAATGGTTTGCCGTCCCAAAGATTTTCCTCCGCTTCACAAGCCAGGTGATCGAGAATCTCCGGAAGCAATTCCGGGTCCAGCTTGTTTGCCTGCAAATATTTGCTTATTTGGTCAATGCGATTTTCCTGAAGGCGTTTCATAGATCGATCTATTTAGAGATTAGCCATGTAACTGTGGTTTATTCAGTTGCCAGGTTCCTGGGGGCCAGCAGCAATCGTACAGCATCTAGAAAACGCTCTAAGTCATTGGTCTTAGCTCGGGCGGTTTCATTTCCGCGGTGCGTCAGGGAATAATATTTTCTAAGGCGGCCGTCTACTTCTACCGACTCCGTGAGCAGCAACCCTTCCTGTTCCAATTTATGGAGTACGGGATAGAGCGCTCCGAATGTCAGGGCAATGGCTCCGCCTGTTCTGTCTTTTACTTCCTGGGTAATCTCATAACCATACATCCGGTCGTGTTCTGCCAGCAAATTCAACACGATGGTTTTTAGTGTACCCCGTACATACTCGTTACTCGTTGTGTTATTCTCCATGAGTGAAATTTTTATATAGCAAATATATATAAGTTTTTTATATATACAACGCAAATCTACCAATTTATTTTAATGCATTCAAGGGAAATTTGTAACTAGCTTTCCGACAGTGGAATAGAGCGATTAATGCGTTCTTCAAGCGAGATAAATGTTTCGGTCCGCTGAATCCCGTTTACTTTTTGAATCTTGTCGTGAAGTATTTCGCGAAGGTGCCCGGTATCCCTGCACACGATTTTAATGAATATACTGTAAATACCCGTTGTATAATGAATGTTTACAACTTCCGGAATACCTTCGAGCTCCGTGGCGACCTGCTCGTATAACGAACTTTTATCGAGGTAGATTCCCAAAAAAGCGCTGATGTCCCACCCCAGTTTAGTGGGATCGATTACCAGTTGCGAGCCCTTGACGACCCCCATCTGTTCGAGCTTTTTCATACGGACATGGACGGTCCCGCCGGAGACAAAGACCCGCTTCCCGATTTCCGTGTACGGTAACGCGGCGTTCTCGATCAGTAGGGAAAGGATGCGGAGATCAGTACTATCAATATCTGAATATTTTTGCATTCTGAATTAAAAGTTTGAATTATTCGTAATGATGCAATCCAAATTATGAAAGAATTGTAAATTTTGACAATTTTAAATGAAAATATTTTATAATTCAGAACAGAAGTTTTAGTTTTGCAGAACCAAATTGAGAAAAGAAGCCAATAACGGCTCTTTACTCGGATAAGTTCACATTGTAGGGTGATGAAATTGGCAGCCATGCCCTCCTGTCTCGGGGGTGGTGAATAAGGGATAAACGCGGCATAATGCCGACGCAAGTCGACTGGGGTGGACCACCAACAGTATTTGTACCGTAGCTAACCGCACCGTGGGTGGTTCGAATCCCCCTCCTACAGCAAAAAAAACTTGACAAGCGATTTTTTTCGTATTAGTTTTATTTGGTTTTTAGTTTGTTGATGAAGTGTAATTTGACACGCGGGTTCATTTTGAAACCTGCGTGTTTTTTTATATCCATTTAAAGCCATTCAGTGCCATTTTCCTCCCACCAGGATCGTCCCAACGATCATCCCCACCAACGCAAGCACCAACATGATCACAGGAAGCAATGCCACAAACGTGGCTGACTTGTCCGACTGGAAATAATATTTGACAAGAAGGCTCACAATAATCAACAATGAGAGCACCAGAATCGGGTACAAGACCTGCCTGTAATGCTCCGGGTAAACGTAGCGCTGGTCAGCTCTCGACAGTAGCCAGGCTTTGCGGACAAAATAAGTAAGCCCGCCGGATTCAAGCGCAATAGCAAGCCAGAATATAATTTTCATTTTATCAGGTTAAATATTTTAAATTTAACAATATGAATACCTTGATAAAATTCTAATTATCAATCGGTTTCAAGCCCTCTTTCTAAGTTAAACGGTTTATGAATTGCTGGAAGCAACATTTTCTGCTATGGACTATCTGCATCACAGCCGGTCATCATAGCCTGGCACAGCACAACACCGGCCGAGAGAATACTTATGCCGTGATTGTGGGGATCTCCGAGTATCAGAACACGGCCCTTTCGACCCTCCAATTTGCCGATAAGGACGCGACGATGTTTGCGGCATATCTGCAATCCAAAGCAGGAGGAAATGTACCGGTTGATAATATCAGGTTATTGCTAAATGAAAATGCGACCATAGCGGAGATCTACGGCGCATTGACCTGGTTGCAGGAGCGCTGCACCGAAAACGATAAGGCCTATTTCTATTTTTCCGGTCACGGAGATGTCGAAACACAGAACACTTTTAGCCTGGGTTACCTGCTGGGTTACAATTCTCCCCCAAACAACTACCGCAACAATGCCATCACCATCGAAGACCTGAATAAGGTAGCAAACCATCTTTCTGCCCAAAGCAATGCCACGGTGGTTTTGGTTACCGACGCATGCCATACAGGAAAGCTGGCCGGGGATTATTATAAGGGCAGGCAATTAGTAGCCAACCAGTTGAGATTGATATTGAACAACGAGGTCAGACTGGCGGCGTGCGGCGTCGATGAAAAGGCGGCGGAAGGCAATTACTGGGGGGGCGGCCGCGGCGTATTCTCCTATTATCTTTTGAAAGGATTGAATGGCCACGCCGACCGCAATCACAACGACACGATACAGTTGAGAGAACTGGGTACATACCTCGACTCGGCCTTCGCTTCCGACAAAGCATTGATCCGTAATGCATATAAGCAACGCCCCGTGCTGGCTGGAAATCCCAATCAACCAATGGCCGTTGTAAATACCGGTGAACCGGACGGTACAACATCGCACGAAACTCAGGACGAAAACTATTTTAAGTCCTTATCAAGAACCTTTAAACCCCTGGCAAAGCAGCCCATCGATTATTTTTTCAGGTTGATGCAGACCGGACCCATCGAAAACAAGTTGCACTTTGCTACTTACGGCAAAATATCCAGGGATAGTCTGCCACTGAAAATTATCAACGATTGCATTGCCTACCAACAACGGTTGAAAAGACAGGAAGACTCCCTCATGTTTACAGACCCCGACAATACCGGCAGCTATTCTTTTGCAGATACCGACACACTTCTGTTGCTTAAAAACCAGCTGTTGAGAAGTAAAGCCCTCGCAAACCGCTTCAACGATCGATTTATCCAAACCGTGCATGGTATCGCACAGGATATGGTGAATGCCTACCTGGAAGGCGACGTGGCTGAGCTGGAAAAACGGCAATACTATTATACCGGGGATCGCCGGTACGGTGATTTTATTCAAATGCTCCGCATTGCATTACAAATCACCCCGGAGCAGGATTATCTGCATCAATTACTTGCCGTTCAGGAAGCTTACATTTCCGGACTCATTGTCCGACTCGAAATGGCCACGTGGCCGAATAGCCCGGCATTACTCACCCGTGCGATACGGGCGCAACAGCGGGCGATGAAACTGGAACCGTATGCCGCTTACATCTACAATGAACTAGGCAACCTTTACATGCGCAGCAAGCAATATGTTCTGGCTGATCGCGAATTCAACACCGCCAAAGAATACGCCCCCACGTGGGCCATACCATGGAGTAATCAGATCAGGCTGAACCTGGCTACCGGTAACCTGAAAAAAGCCGCGTTCGCCGTACGAGTAGCGGATTCTTTGCAAAACGACCTTTCCTATACGTTCATGAATGCCGGGCTGGTAATGGCCAAACAAGGCAACCTCTTCGCTGCTGAAAGCTATTTCCAAAAGGCTATTTCAAAAAACAATATCCATTTCCTCCCTTATGAAAGGTTGGGAGACTTATATATCCGCACAGGCGATTATAAAAAGGCCGATTGGTTTCTGGCTGCCGCGTACTCGCGCAAGAAGGATTTTGCAATCAATGACAAAAGCTTCACTTATGGCGTAGAACTGGGCGGGCCACCTACGCTATTTGTAAGGCAGACAGGATCTGGCGATGTTCCAGGTGATTCTGCAACTCCCGCGGAAACTCCCTACCCGAAGCTCATGAATGCATTGCGCCAGATAAAGTCAAATCCGGATGCGGCTTTGCAAACTTTGGAAACACTCACAAAAGAGCTGAGCGGCGGTTTGCACCTGGCCTATCATTATATGGGCAAATTACTTTATACAAAACAGAAATGGCGGGAAGCTGAGCTGCTCTTTTTGGAGGCGGTGCGCTCCTACCAATCCGATTCTGCCATGATCGCATTGCTTAAACCTGAGTTAAAATTGGATTACAATCCCGACAGTTTAACAGTGGTCCATCTTCCTTACCAATACGATCTGCTGGAAGATCATTACTTGCTGGGCAGTACTTACGAGCATCAGAGAAAGATCAGCCAGGCATCGGAAGAATATTCCCTCATCAGCAAAATCGAAAATCGACGGCAACTCGACCAGGCGACTTTCAAAGACCTGAAAACACCACCGGGCACGGCGCCAGATGCATTTCGGCAAATGGTTTTCGAAGGAAAATTTGGGGGTTACGAAGCGCTTATATCCCGCTACGAATCCCCTATTCAAATGGGTGGGTATATTAAACTGGCAAATCTGTACGAAAGATCAGGAAATTATTTGATGGCTGAAAAAACACTGCTTGAACAGGTAAGGCAGAACAGGGAAGCAGGTAATGTCCGGCATACTCAGACAAATTCAGGACCATTTCAGCTGATCAGCGGCATCGATATTAACTTTTACTGGCTGGCTATAAATCGCACGGCAGAAGCCTACACTTATGCTTTTTATCAAAGAATGCTCCGAATTTTCCCTCGTGAGTCCGACTGGCAGCAAAAGGCAGGTATGTTCTTGTACAGCCGGCTCCGGCTCGCGTTCCAAAAAACGCCCCCCGAACGATACAAAGCGGTTTATGAAAACATCAACTACTATGCCTATCCCTTTGCTTTGATGGACGAAACAAGTGATAACAATATCGAAATCAGCTTCACGTTGCCAGGCATAGACGAGCAAGTTGTTGTCCCTACTCCCAAATACGACCCGGTTAAAAGTGCATTGGAAAACCTTGAATTGGCCGTAACGCTATCCGGCGATTTACAACCGGACCCGAAAATGCTCGAAGCCATCGCAGACCTCAACGCCTGGATGGGAAATGGACAAGCCGCCATGCAAGCGTACAAAACACTCCTCGGTCAGCAGGAACCCGGGTTGGCGCTTCGCAACAAAATCATCGATTATAGCTTTTCGATCTACGAATCGGTCTTTGCCATGGATCAACTTAAAATTCTTTACCGGCTTAATCTGACCACGCCTGAACAAAATATCAAGCTGGCAGAATGCTACGCCCTCAGCGGAGCGCGCGATCAGGCATTCAGGCTATTGAAAACGGCGAGAATCATAGGTAACTCCTCCAAGCCGCCCATTCCTATGTTAAATGCAAGAGTAAACTGGTTGACAGGAAACAATATCCAGGCGCTCCATCACCTTCAGCTGATACCCACTGAAAAGCCCGGAGATATGGTTGATGACGGCGTAAAAGAAGCGGCGTTCAACCGCTATTACTCCATTGCCCGAATGAATGCTTTGCTTAAGCAGAACTCAAAGGCGCTTATTGCATTAAAAAAGGCCCTCGAAACCGGTTTCAACTTTGGCTATGTATTGAACACCGATCCTGCGTGGACCGCAATGCGTGCGTCGGCAGAATGGAAAAAGCTGAAAAAGCAATACGCCGCGCAACTCGAAGCCATCGATTATAAATCCGAAACCTATGAACATTGGGTGAGCGCGCTGGATTACCGCATTCCAGACTGATACTAAGGAACCACCGCAAACCTCGCCATTTGCAGGCATGGCGCAAACGGCTTTCCCGTACGCGGATCAACCTTTCCGTCCCTGGTTTCGCAGGCAGCTTCCAAGGATCGGTTGAATGCTTTTTTCCTGCTTGCCGCCAGGATACTACGCCAGGTGCCTTCGGATGAAAAGCTTTGATAAAACTGCGTTTCCAGCTCTGATGTCAGTGAATGCGTGAAATACCCGCCCAGCTCATTGCTGCAAACCGCCAGTTGGTTTTTGTCCGCCGCCCCAATCAGGATAGAAACCGGCTTGGGCGGGAAAAACAACTTTTTGCAAAGCTGTTTATTCAATGGCGGCTTGCGGTTGGACGACTTCATCCTGATAAATTCCTCTGCCAGCGGCACAGGCACACCGATATCTTCATTGCAGCAGTCGGCAAGTACGAGCGTTACTTTTGCTTTTTTCCTTACCAGAACTTTGTAGACAGCTTCCAGGCTGAGATTATTTTTGTCAAGATCGGCATAACTTTTCGTCCGGAAAGACATTCGGGGATACAAACTGGCATCATTGGAATACCTGAAACCATGGCCGCTGTAATAAAACAGGACGACATCAATCGGCGAAGGTTGCAGCTTTGCCAGGGCAACTTCCACCGACATCTTACTAAAATCCTTGTCCATAATTCTTTGAACCCGGATTTCCATCTCCATATCTTGCGCCACCTGCGTGAAAAGACGGACTACATTTCTCATGTCCTTATCCGCACTCGCTCCGATGGTAGAATCCAGCGAATTGATAACGGTAATCAGATAGAATTTTTCCTTTCTTGCGGTAGCACTTGGAGGAGTTGACCGCACAGCATGCAAACGGTTATAGAAATCGCTGTCGGAGTCGTAGAAAAAAAGTACAAGTGCGTCTTCCCCCCGCAGCTCCCGACTATCCATTTGCTTGTTCATCAGCATTTCGGAGGAGTGCCAGCTTCCGTCCGGCCATTGATACATCAGCGCGGAAGGCTCAAAAAACGTCTGATCGCCCTCTTTTTTCTTTTGAAATACAAATTTGGGAGAAACGTAATTCGAATCGACAAAACCTTCTATTGGCAAGGCTTCCCCACTCTGGACCAGGTAACGTTGCTTGCTTACATCTGCGCCAGCGGAATCGAGGAGGCTAATTTCGAAAAGCCGGTTTTCTCCGGAAGATGGGTCTTTATATTTTACTGTCGCGAGACCGCTGCCGTTGCTGTAAAAGCTCATCAGCGTGTAGAAAGTCAGCGAAGAGTCGTTGGGATATATGATTTTATTTTCAAAATAAAAATAAGTCTGAGCAAAAGAATACCGTCCGGCAGAGAGCAGCAGAATCGTTAGAAATATTGCAAGGGCGTGCCTTAATCCCGACCCGCCCCGCTTTACTTTCCTTTTCATCGGGTCTTCCGGGGTTCCGGACGGACTTTGGCGTTAGAATCCAGTTCGTTCAAACTATCCGGTGCCGTCAATGTCTCAAGGGTGTCGGTAGCCGGCGACGCTTCGGTAGCTTCTGTCTTTTGGGCATTGCCGCAGGAAACGAACATCCATGAAGCAAGCAACATGGCGGCGAGGGAACCGCACATCTTGATTTTGTTTGTAATTTGTGTCATCATATCTTGTTGATTTACGACAAGTTAGCGTTTTATTCCTTCCTCCTCATCATTTTGTCATATCTTTTCATGGACCGGTTGACCCGAATTGCCCTTTTGATTGCTTTCCTCTGGTACTGCTTTCCAACCGGGGCCTTCAGCCAGACCGGCAATCTGCACCAATTGCGGGAAAAGCAGTCGCGATTGCGAAAAGTTCAGAACTACCACTCCGACACTGCCTACCTGAATGTGGTTAATCAGATCGCCTTTTTATATGCCGACAGTTACCCCGATAGCGCCCTTAAAATGGTTCAGACCAACATTCCGGACTGCAAAAGGGTCGGCTATGGCAAGGGGGAAACCGAAGCCCTGAAGATCACCGGTAATGCTTATATGACAAAAGGCGACTATACCAATGCATTGAACTGGTACCGGAAAAGCTACGAAAAGGCACAGAGCATCGATTACAAGAATGCATTTCCCGGCATTCGGAACAATATCGGGCTGATATATATGAGCCAGGGGAACTATACGGCTGCGTTGAACGAGTTTTACGCGGCACTTCAATCTGCCAATGAAATTGGTGATCGTTTTGTGGCGGGCAGCACATTGAACAACATCGCGATTATCCATTTCTATCAGGGGAAATTGAAGGAGTCGGAAAAGACGTACCGCCAAACATTGGCGATCGCCAGTGAAATGGCTGATACCATTGGGATTGTGCTCGCTTATAATAATATCGCAGAGATAAATATCGAGCAAAACGCATTGCCTGAGGCGCTTGAAAACCTTAACCTCGCCCGCGCCTTGGCTACCCGCCAGAATAACCCGGAAATGCTGACGATCGTGTCCCATTCGCTGGGTAGCACCTATTACCGCATGGACAGCCTGGACAAGGCCGCTGCGTTTTTCGAAATAGCCTCGAAAATAGCCCGGCAGCACAATTACAGCACATCTACCTGCAAAGCGTTGATCGGCCTTGCACGCGTGTACTTCCGCCAGGGACTTTTGAAAGAAGCCTTAAATAATGGGCTGGAAGGTGTGCGATTAGCTAAAAATATGGGACATACGCAGTTGTTGCGTGATGCGAACGAAATTGTGTCCACTACCTATGAAAAGATGGGCGATGGCATGAATAGCCTCTCCTATTTCAAGGCATTCAAAATTTATTCCGACAGCCTTCGAAACCTCGAAAGCGAGCGCATTGCTACGACATACGACGCCAAACTGGAATTTTCAAGAAAGGAAGACGATCTCAACCGCAAAAACCTTAAACAAAAATGGCTGACATTTTCGGCATTTGCCGGGTTGGTGTCTTTGGGTATTATATTGTTGATTGTTAACCACAACCGAAAAAAACTCAACCATACCTACAAAGAATTACAGCAAAAGAACATTGTCATCGAATCCGAACGAAAAAAGGTGGAGGCAACGCTGCACGAGTTGAAATCCACACAGGCGCAATTAATCCAATCCGAAAAAATGGCCAGCCTGGGAGAACTAACGGCGGGCATTGCGCACGAAATCCAGAACCCGCTCAATTTTGTCAATAACTTTTCCGAGACCAGTATTGAGCTGTTGGAGGAGATGCAAACTGGGCTCGATGAGGGAAACACAGACGAGGTAAAGGCCATTGCGGCCGATCTTACCGCGAACATGCAGCGGATCAACCAGCACGGTAAGCGGGCCGATTCCATTGTAAAGGGCATGCTGCAACACAGCAGAGCCAGTAGCGGCCAGAAAGAGCCTACCGACATCAATGCACTTGCCGAGGAATACCTCAGGTTAAGTTACCATGGATTGCGAGCCAAAGACAAATCCTTCGAAGCTGCTATTGAAACAGATTTCGACCCGGCTCTCGGGAAGATCATGCTGGCTCCGCAGGATATAGGAAGGGTTATTTTGAATCTGGCAAACAATGCTTTTTACGCCGTGCATCAGAAGCAGAAAACCGGCACAGCCGAAGGATACAAGCCGACAGTCTCGGTAAGCACCCGTAAATTGATTGGAGAGACGATCATCCGAGTCAATGATAACGGCAATGGTATCCCGGAAAGCATTCGGAGCAAAATCTTCCAGCCCTTTTTCACGACAAAACCAACAGGACAAGGCACCGGTCTCGGCTTATCACTGAGCTATGATATTATTACCAAAGGATGTGGCGGAACCATCGACGTCCAGTCGAAAGAAGGAGGAGGAACGGAGTTTACGATTACTTTGCCAGGGTGATGGATAGGTTGTAAAACGAAAAAAGCCCAGATTTCTCTGAGCTTTCTGCGGTCTGGCTGGGCCGGCACTCCGCTGGGATCATACTTTTTGAGATAACAAACTGTTTATCAGTTGCTTGTGCCCTGCTAAATCTTCTACTCACCTTGTCACTCACCAAATTGTGGTGACTGGCTTGCAATTAGATCAAAGATAGGAAAAACCAATATACCTAAACTGAGCTGTTATTAAGTCATAAAAGCGGCAAGCGAATTGGGTTGAGCTTTTGGGCTTTATAAAGCTAAATATCACAAATTGAATGTCAGAGGGTCAACTTCCAAAGGCCCGTTGTAGTACCTGTGTTCTTTTAAATTGAATAGTACGTCTCCAAGCTTATACTTATTAATATTCCTAGGCGATATGATTTCATCAATTTCTTCTCTGCTAGCCCAAAAAACCATATAGTCTCCGCTGTCCTCCTTTGATAGACTGTTGTCGATTGCATATTCGACAAATGTAGTTGTGCCTGCCTTTGTTAATATAAAAGAAGGGAAAGCATTAGCTCTATTTTCCGTAGAATCCATGTAGGCGAATAGGTCATGTCGCTCATCAAACCAATGAAATGCTATCAGCTCCTCCCTCAGATTGAAATAGGCAATTTTATCGAATGGCTCAATTTTCTGGTAGGAAAAAAGTTTGCTACCCCGGTTGATATTACAATCACCCTCCTCATGAGAACTTATTTTGGTAAAATCATCCAACCTGATGGCCCCACACGGGTGTTTGTTACCAATTTTTTTCACTCTGCCCATGTTCAATAGAATTAGGTCGGAGCTAGAATTGTTTTTAAAATTCACACGAAGTGTTTTCAGGTCTTTTGCACTTGTATTAAAATTAAAGGATATACTGATTTTGGGCTGGTTTGTGCATCCGGCCAGGGTTATCAAAACGAAAATTACAGATATATCATTTTTCATAATAACTAGGAAAGTGAGTCGGGATCATCAATTGCTCATAAAAGATTATAAAGGTACGATTAAGCCTAATTTTTACATTCCGTTCCAATAGTTTATTGGAATCAGCCAAATGATATTAGGCCTTTGATTATATTCAATACTGTCTTTTAATGGTCTCGATCCTTCTAAGTCAGCAATTTTTATGTCCCACTAAACTTACAATACAAAGTAAAAAACCAGCTAGATCATCTTGGACTGCTTAGCCGGTCGTTTTTACAAGCCATGAAATATTTATAAAACTCTCCCGTCAGCGACTTCGGAGCGTCTGGGCGGCCAGATTAGTTTGTAACACAAACTGACATCTGGCCGATTGCGGGTAAGAGGCAATCCTTTGCTGCCCGTCACGAAAAGTTGTAAGGAATTCGTCGTGAAATATTTACATATAGACCTGACTAATTCAGTCGGGTTGGCCCAAACTTAACACCGTTGACTTGGGACTGATACTCCATGTAACCAAGCATTAGGGCAAATACAAAGAAGACTAAAAAGGTCAAAATTGGAAGTAAAGCCTTGAATTTTTGGCCAAATGTCCAACCCTTATAAGGAGCAAAAGATAGGACGAATGCTGGCACCGACGCAAAAATGAAATAAGTTAAGATAGTTCCGAACGCATCCAAAACGACCATGTAGGATCGATTAATTTCAATGCCGGGAGCAGAGGCCGGGTGAAATACAACTTGTAATGCCAAAATGAAAACCAACAAAATTAGCGAGGCAATCCATAAAATTTTTTTATTCATAGAGGTAGTGACAGTTTCAGCAACAATATAAAAATAAAGTCAGTCTGCACATCAACGATTACATTTTTGGGTATGACATTTTTTGTTAATAGGGCCATTATTGCTACTTAACTACATATTTTGAATTTAATACAATTTTTCACCTTCTCTCTCGCGATCCCCTCTCACAAAGTGATTGTTGCACAACTCAAATGAATTAAATCCCGCTTGATTTTCTGTGACTTATGAATTAGAGAAGGTTTTGGAAGTATTGGTTAAAACTCTGGTTTTGATTAACTTCAGGATATGCAAGGAAAAAAGATACAACAGGAACGATTGTTCATCAATTTTCAGCTTTCAGAGTATGTTCCGGCTGATAACTTCTACCGCCAGTTAAGCCAGATACTTGATCTTCGGTTCTTATACAAAAGTACTGCTTACTATTATGGAAGTGAAGGCCAAAAGAGTATTGATCCGGTCGTGTTCATGAAACTGATGCTGGTGGGTTATCTTGAAAATCTTACCAGTGACAGACGGATAATACGCACGTCGCGGATGCGGATGGATATTTTGTTTTTCCTGGGATATGATCTGGATGAAGAATTCCCCTGGCACTCAACGCTTAGCCGTACGCGCAAACTTTATGGCGAAGACCAGTTTGTTGCCTTGTTTAAACAAGTGTTAAAACTATGCATTGACCATGGTTTGATCTCTGGAAAACGTCAGGCTGTTGATAGTGCTCTCATACGGGCAAATGCCTCGATCAACAAGATGGTTGAAAAACAGGTTATGGCCGATGCCAGCATATACAGCCAAGAGCTATCTGACAATATTGATGAAGAGATTGCAGGACAGGAGAAACTAATTCGTAAAGATAATAGAGGTAGCACTAAACGAGCCCCTGCGTCAAATGAAAGCCATTATAGCCCTTCGGATCCGGATGCCCGTATAACAATGAAGCCAGGAAAACCGATGGGCTTGTATTATCGTAGTCAGGTCAGTGTTGATACGGCAAGCCATCTTATTACCTATATAGGCGCTTTTCCAGGAAATGCAGCCGATAATGTCAGCCTCGCCAAAATACTTGAAAGGATTGTCGGAAATATGCAGGAGCACAATATCCAGGTTAAAGAAATACTGGCAGATACGGGTTACAGTAGTGGAGAAGCCATGCGTTCATTGGCAGACCACAACATTGAAGGTTACATTCCTAATATTGCCAGTTACAAAAAGGACAGACTAGAAGAAGGGTTTATTTATGATCTTGAAAATGACCGCTATACTTGCAAAAACGGGGTGCATGCCACATTTAGATGTTACGAAAAGCTTAGTAAAAACAAGAAGCTTCAAAGAAAAATCTACCGGACCAGTCCAGAAGACTGTATGAATTGCCCGATTAAAAGTATGTGTGTGAATTATATGGGTACAAGGAGGATCAAGCACTCGCTCGATAAACCGCTGTATGATCAGATGCACAAACGAATGAATAGCGATAAAGCCAAATTATTCAAAAAGCTTCGTTCCAGTACTGTGGAGCCGGTAATTGGTTCACTAATCAATTATACCGGAATGGGTAGGATAAATACAAAGGGTATTAAGCAGGCAAACAAATGTATGATCATGGCCGCCATTGCTTATAACCTCAAGAAACTGCTTAAATACAAAGTCGAGCTTTGTCTAAATGGCCTAACACTGCTATAAGCAGCATAAATCCGGCTGCTAGGCTCCCGTAGCCAGTCTTATTTTAGCGTTCCATCTAATTGAGTCGACTAGTAATTTATAACAAAGCCTTTGGCAGCCTGGCCGACAAAGGCTTTAAAATCGTCGGTATGTTGTGCAACAATCACCAAAAAGGAGGGGTCGTGAGAGAGAAGGTGCAGCGCTAACCTTCCGTGCCTGACCTTTTCGAAAGCCGCCCCTTCAAAGCCTGCATATCTTCACTGACCTTCGTATCCAAGATCTTTGCATAGATCTGCGTAGTACGAATGTTCGTATGCCCTAGCATTTTAGATACGCTTTCAATCGGCACACCATTTTGCAAAGTAATTGTCGTCGCGAACGTATGCCTGGCAACGTGTGAGGTAAGAACCTTGTCAATCCCGCAGATCACGGCAATCTCTTTTAGGTAATCATTCATCTTTTGATTGCTCGGAACTGGCAATACCAGTCCGCGAGATTCGCAGAACGGATGATCTTTGTATTTGTTAATAATTTGAAGCGCTTCCGGTAGCAGCGGAATGTGGGACTTGACATTCGTTTTCCTACGCTGGCTGAAAATCCATTGCTCACCATCAATTCCCCTTGCAATCTGGCTTTTTCCGAGCTCCTGGACATCCGAATAGGCCAGGCCGGTGAAACAACAAAACAGAAAGGTGTCGCGAACTTGTGTAAGCCGATCGCTAGCGAACTCTTTTCTGGCCATCAGGTCAAGTTCAGCTCTGGTCAGGATCGCCTTGTCAACTTTTTTAAATTTGCCTTTGAAATTTAGATACGGGTCAAGATTCATCCAGCCGTTACCCAGGCAGATATTGACAATCTTGCGGAACATTTTCATGTGTTTCACCACAGCATTGTTGCCCATCTTGCGGACAGAGCGGAGATAAAACTCGTAATCGGCTATGAAAGCAAAATCTATGCGGCTGATGTCAAAATCAGTCGTGCTGTAATCCCTCTTTAAAAATGCCACGGTGTGACGTTCAAGAACCTTATAGCGGTTGAATGTGCCGATCGCGTATTCCTAGCCAATCAATGCCTTCATTCGCTCGTTATGGTCAGCTATCACAGTCATCAATAGCCGCTGTTTGGGGCCGACGCCTAGATATTTGTTTTTGATCGTTTCCGCCGTTATCAATGCTCCGTTACGAACCAGAGCAGCATGGGCATCTAACAATTGCTGTTCGAGATTGCCGAGATAGGCATTAACAGACTTCACGGCCTCTTTCGCACCAGTCACTCTGCCAGCAATCGCATTCCAGCGGCTGGGCTCACATTCTCGCCCGGTTGTAAATTCGGCTCTTTTACTTTCAACCGTAATTCGCAGGTAAATCGGCACTGGCCCTTTTTGATAATTTTTCGGCTTCTTCAAATAGAAAAGCAGACTGATCTTTGTTTTCATACCCTTTTTCAGGTTAAAAAGTTGAACAAAAGTAGTCTTGCAAGCCTAATCAGCACAAGATGTTTACGGCGTAAACAGGTTGTTACACAATGAGTTGTACCGATTCTGGTGAGTAAAATTTGCAAATCTTCGAACTCACCGAATTACTCACCAAAAATTTGTGGAAAATTGAATATTTTGGCATATCCGGAAAAGAAAAAAGCCTGCTAATCGTTTGATTTGCAGGCTTTTGATGCTTTTTGTTAATTCTTCAAGTGATCCCGGCGGGACTCGAACCCGCGACCCCATGCGTGACACCCTGCGCGGGCCGGACATGTATTTTAACCAACTGAACTACCAAATATGGCGCTCTAAAACTAAAAAAGCCCAGATTTCTCTGAGCTTTCTGCGGTCTGGACGGGCCGGCACTCCGGCGGGACTCGAACCTGCGACCCCATGCGTGACACCCTGCGCGGGCCGGACATGTATTTTAACCAACTGAACTACCAAATATGGCGCTCTAAAACGAAAAAAGCCCAGATT
>NZ_JAKCPW010000018.1 GCF_021440085.1 Dyadobacter sp. CY261 | reverse complement strand
TGTGAATTTCCTCCGGCTTTGTTTCATTTTCTCATCGGTTTAATGTCAAGTTACTAAACTTAACCGATGGCCTCAATTTTGGGGAGTATTACAAATCCGGCAGGCTATCAACAAGTTTGGGCAGATCAATGCTTTGGTGAATATCGCGGGCGCCGTACCGCAGGTCAATTTGTTTGAAATGACTGACAAGCAATGGGATGATAGCATGCAGGTAAAATTCCATAGTGCCAGAAGGCTTTCGATCCAGGCTTGGCCACACCTTCGGCAAACCCGTGCTTATATAAAACCTACCTTCCTCATATCTATGACTATTTCCCAAAAATATCAAACAGCTTCGAGAAAGTGGTATAGTTTCTCAGTGACTTTGTAGTGCTGCTTTGGGCATCATCGAGCACAACTTTCCCGTTTTCGTCGGTGACGTATTCGTAGATTGAGCCGTCCCCATGTGCATGAACGCGGTACTTCCGAAGGAAAATCCAACATAAACATCCGATGAGAAACAACAGTCCCGGAAAAAAAAGAATGTATATGTTGTCGCTTAACTGACGTTGGTAGCTACTTTTTAAATAAATAACATCGGAATGCCGACTATATAAGACTGGCGCAGGTTTACCCTGCGATACGGAAGCGAACTCTTCAACCGAAATGCCGCCTGTTTGTGTTCGCACAATCGTATTCCCGGTTTGGTCTGTAAAACGGAATTCGAGGTTGTCGGCCGATTTTTTAAGAACGACAGCCTCTGCGGCTACACCATTCTTTTCAACATCTTTCAGGTCGGCATAATCGATGTACCACCAATAGCATACAGCGATACTGGTGAAGAAAAACAGCGAGAACAGGCGGAACCCCAGGGTATTATATTTTCGTAGTACGAAAAAATAATAGGCCATCAAGAAGATTCCAACGCAAATGGTCTGAAGAGTGCTCATGGTATGGTATCGAGGGGGTTTTCGGAGAGATCTTTGTCAATCAGTTGCTTGAACCGTTCGATGCCCTCAGTCGAAGTCAACTTATTGTTAGATGCAAACAGCCAACGTACATTCGGAACGCCGCTTAGTGTTTCCAGAGTTGTAATCTGATTGTCCGAAATATCAAGTCTGTCAATTTTTGTAGATTTCAGCCCGCTCATGTCCGACAATCCGCAGTTTCTCAGGTAAAGATCTCCAAGCTCCGGAAGTTGGGAAAATAAATCCAATTCCCGGATCGGATGATTGGAAATATTGAGCGCTGTGACATGGCCTTTCTGAACACAGATCCGAAAGGTGGAAGTCGTATCGGCGACATGCCAGTGTTCTGTGAAAGTCGCGTTGCTTAAATGAAGCCCGGCTCCGCCGATGATTTTGGTGAGAGCCACCTTTTCGCTGGCATCGAGCCGGTTGAAGTTGTAGTCATACTGCCCCGTTCGCGCCTTGCCTCTGTTCATTTCTATGGAGAAACCCACCGCGAAAATACTCAGACCAAATGCGCAAAAACCCAGCGATACAATGGCTATGAATTTATGTTCGCCAAATCCCTTCACCGCCCACCATGCTGCCAGTACGTATAGCAGTGCACAAGCCAAAAGCAGAGGGATCGCCAGGAAGTCGGGTATTTTTTTGATTAATGAGTTAGGTTCGGTCAGTCCTATTGTAAAAGAATATCCTAAAAAAGCGGTAACAAGCAATACGATCAATAAACTACGAATGGCCATAGTCAACGGATTTTAATTTAGTTTGACCAATTTGGAAATTGTGCTTTAAGCTGATCGTCCAGTTCGTCGGCCCACAGCTCGAGATCGATGATGCAGGTCGTAAGTTCCTGGTAATCCATTCCTCTGATGTCGCGCTCGTAAGTTGCATAAACTGTTTGCGTATTGGGTGCTATACATAATTTGACACCAAGCCTCTTGTCGTTCAGTTCGAGTAGATGACGGTAGAAATTCAGCAGATTGTTGGCCGGGATTTCAAGAAGCGGAGAAAAAATCCGCAGGTAATCCCGGCGACCGCCATTGTCAAAATTGATGGTTTGAATATACACCTCTATCGTCGCCGAGCCGTTTTTCCAGATCCAGTTGTTGTTTTTGGGGTTGTAGGTTTTTTCTTTGGTCAATCCTATCGACTCAACATAGTTTTGAATCATAAAAGTGACGCGGTTGTATTGTTCGTTCTGCAACGCTGCCTGAGCATCTTCGGGTTTGGCAGGCGTCGGGTTTTTGATAGGTTCCATGGAAAGTGATGGTTAATGTGGAATAATTGAGTTTAATGAAAGGTATCAACCTCCATAGTGGCGCTCCAAGTTGGTGGAACCCGCGAATTCTTCTTTTACCGACAGATTGTAAAGCTTTTTGAACGTGCTGCGTGCGGCCAGCACATCGGGGCGGATGGTATCCAGGGCTTTCTTCATCGCGAATTTTCCGTTCACATTGTCGGTCCAGAAGCCGTCCCCCAGGCCCAGGCTACTGTTAACGATGAGCGTCAGCAGTCCGTTATCCTTCGTGGCCCGATCCGACAAATCAGCAATCTCCCAGGCGATCGACAAGTATTTCAATGATTTTATCCGATCCTGCTTGATGTTAAATGCAGGGTTATCCTGCGCGTAAATCACTGCCAGTTTTACGTAAGCCAACGGATCCATGTACAGATTGAGTGACGCTTCAAGTGCGTCAACCGCCTTCTTTCCAGCTGCGGGATTATTTTCAGGAAGTGGTACTTTGAGAAAACTATAATAGGAAGCGAGGCCTTTCCTGACATTTTTTTCAGCCGGCGACGCTGTGATTTTTTGTACTGCATTAAAATCAAGGGCCTTAACCTGATCTCTGGTTGTGAGGTAGTTTTTAAGATCCAGGGCTGAATTGGGTACTACTTCCGGGTTTCCAAAAAGGCCGAGTAGGGTACTTAGTGTAAACATTAAAGTTGTCATCAGTAGAGTAATTATAGGTTTATGAATGGAATTAGGCTGCTCAATGATTCGCTGTGGAAATGCGTGCGCGACAAGGCGGTCCTGGTCTGCGGGTCATAATGTACCCAATAGTCATAAAGCTGCTTCCCCGGTTTCTTCGGATCACTTTCTTTAAAATGAAGGAATACCCTGTTATCGGCGGAAATAAAAACACTATGGATAATGGTTTCCTTAAAGAAGGGCAGGTCGAATTCCCTGATTGACTTACCAGTAACGCTATTGACAATACGTACGCTATTTTGAGAGCCATCTGCGTGCCGTGAAATAATAGTCAGTTGGTCAGCAGTCTCTGAAAGCTGGCCGAGCGGGAAATGACCATCGATGCGCCATAGCTCTTTTTGCGTAAATGGATCGATCCGTCTTACAAATGAGTTGGTTCTTTCAAAAAACCGGTCTTTGCCGAGAGGAAAATAGGTGCCTTCTGTAACGCCGCGATATAGTTCCTTCCCGGTTTCGAGAGAAACAATCTGAAACGAATGGCCCTCTCCAATTTTTTGTTCCGGGTTGACTACCATTACCTTATCACCGGAAACGACGGGTCTGTGTTCAATGATAGTAATCTGTTTGACAGGTGGCAAGAACCAAACTGTTTCATTCGTGAGCCAGTTTTTTGCTGTGATGCCAATTTGTAGGGTCGTGTCAGTAGCGCCCTCTTTATTCCTGATAACACTACCATAAAGCGGTTTGGTGGTAATGTAAAGCTGATCGGTGAATGCCATGCCCGTATACAGGCTCGACGGGTGGGTTAGGGCATCTGGCTGCGGGGAGACTTTCCGGGTGGTCCTGCCGTTAACCGGGTTGATAAAATATACTGTCGATTCTCCCGGTTCATACATCAGCAACTCATTGTCTGTTTGGCCGATCAGCTCACCCGAGAAGTTGATACTCCACAACATTTTCGCCGTCTTGCGGTCATATCCGGTAACCTCGGACCTTCCCGACGCCTTTCTCCACAACCCGGTGATGATGGATGGATCCGGAGATGCCTCATAGATCGGTCCGTCAGGGAACGGCACCGGGGTGGCCATCGGTTCGACTTCTGCGTTGGCGCCGAAATACGGTTTAGGAGCAGAATCGGGAATGTATTCGCGAAAAAAGCCTATTCCTGCCATCAAAAGAGCGGAGAGCACCACAAGCGCGGCGATCACTTTAATCATCATTTTTATTTTTTGTCAAAATGTATTGTTCACATGGGCATATGATGCTACCAACTGCTTCCGGCACCACCGCCGCCGGAGCTTCCGCCTCCCCAGCTACTGCTGCTGCTTGACGACGAGCTGCCCGACGATCCGCTCCACGAAGTGCTGCCGGACGACGAATAGGTGTGGGACGAATTGGTGCTTGAAGGAGTAGCTGCAACGATCATTGCAATGCTGTATGCTGTTTCGCGGTGATGGCCGCACGCTTTACAGGTGTAGTCTTTCATGCCGCTTCCTTCCTGATCTTTCGTTGCTTCCTTCACAATCCGGTCACCTGTGAAGTGCATGGCTTTCGAATTACATCTGTCGCAGTGTTCGTACTTCGTTACAGCCATGTCTTCATACCCAACTATCTGCATAACATAATGGTCTTCATTTCGCCATACATCATAGTCGACGGTTTCCAGCTCCTGTTCTACTTTTTGATAGTCTGATAGAAAGGCTTCCCGTCCCTTCTTTTCTGTTTTGGTAAGCACAAAGCCGTCTGATGTTTGGCGAGGATGGTTCCGCAGGTGATCGAGTACCTTGTTATCCCGGATTTTCAGCCAGATAAAAGGGATTGGAAAAACCACCATGTTCAGCCAGTTGTTTAGGCCGGATGCTTTTTCGCGGGAGTATCTTTCCGGTTCAGTCGAGGCCGAAAAAAGCTTCTCGAAAGCATTTTTTCTCCTCCTGCGACCATCCCACGCAACCGCACCGGCGTACACGTACATGATCGTCAATATTTGCCAGCCCTGCAAAGACAATGGCGCGCGCAATTCGATGACAATCCAGCCGAGAATTAACGGAAACACCATACGCAGCGCAAAACCCCAGGCCCATCGCCCTTTGGCTTGTGACACAGCCTTTTCGATCTGATCCGCAACCGGATTTCTTTTTTTCGCTAAAAACGCAATTCCTCTGAACACAAACAGGCACGGAACCAACAGCAGGAAAACCACAAATACGCCCGAATCTTCGAGTGGCTGACCTGCATGGTATTTGGAGCTGTCGTATACCTCTGCTTTGGCCTCAGGTTCGCTGATTAACCGTGCGATCTCTCTGGACCCATCGATTACCGCACCATCGAAATTGCCGGTTTTAGCCTGCGGGACCATTTTTTCAACCTGAATCCTTTTGCAAACCGCGTCAGGAAGAATACCTTCCAGGCCATAACCGGTTTCCATCTCTATCCGGTGCTGATCTTTGACGAGCAATACCAGCAGGCCGTTGTTTTTCTGCTGATACCCCAGTCCCCATTTTTTGAATAATGCCGTAGCAAAGTCCTTAGGAACTGCCTCGCCGATCGAATTGACACATACAACGGCCACTTGTGCGGTGGTGGAATCTTCCAGGGTTCTGAGTATCGCGTTGATCTGCGTCACAGCATCGGCACTCAGGATCTGGTCAGGGTTGCTGACGTAATCCGGGCTGCTGTTTTTCTTGGGATTGGGAACTGTCTCAATCGTGTAGGTCTGTGCATAGCCGTAAAATCCCGACAGCAAAAGTAGAAACAACAAACAGATCCGGTTTAGTGCAGTAGTTTGATTCATGGCAGATTATTTTTTTGCAGTCGAGGGGCGGCCCGATGAATAAATTCCATTTTTATCACTGGCTTGCACGTATCCGGTTTCCTTGAAAGTAGCGACGTCAGCGCCTTCTACAATGAAATTACTGTAATAGACGTGGTCCTTATCTTTCGCATAATTTTTGTCAATGCCTTTAAATGTAGCAAGATCAACATTTTCCATCTTGCTCCAATTCGTATACTGGCCCAATACCAGGCCCCAGGCTGCATTTTTGTCAGCAAAATTGAAATCCGACACCTTCCTGAACGTGCCGCCATCTGCACCGCTAATCGGCTGATCCTGAAAATACACATAGTGCCGGTCATAAGTCAGATATTGGCCATTAAACATCGGTACAAAAGAGAATGTAGCGGGATCTGCACCTTCCAGGACGTATACATCTTTGAAAACGCTTTTGCTGTCATGTGCATAGGGACTGCCCTGCATGGTTACTTCCGGCCTGGTTTCACTTGGATCAGGAACAATTTTGAAATTTGCGCCGTCGCGGCTGATCAGCTGATCTCTGGAATACCCATGCGTTTTATCTTTTGAGTATCCTCCCGACAGGTACACGAAGGTGGCAGGATCGGCTTCGGGGATGATGCTTGTAAGGTAAAAAGCGTGATTTTTATCTTTTCCAAAATCGTCGTTTATGGCTATGAACGACTTTGCATCCGCTTCGCCAATAACGGTGCGGGATGCCGGAAAACCCCTGTAAATGACCACTTCGCCTTTTTCAATCCGATAGCCTTTCCGGCTGCCTGGCCCGCAGCTCAGCAGATACACACCGATGATGATTAATAAAATATAAATAATTGGGGCCATCTTTTTCATGATACCATTTCTATTTTCTGTTCCGACCCCACATCATGGATCTTCTGTGTTTTCCGGATCAAAACTGGCATAAAAAGCCAGGCTTATTTTGCATGCTTGATAAACGGGGAGAATCGAATGGAAACTGGTGGAATTGACTTTATATAAAGTGAAGATGAAGAATCTATTAGTAAAGTAAGACAGCACTGGTCACGTGATGCCCTCAATTCCAGATTATGTTAGAAGAACCGTACGGAATAGACAGGTTTTGGAATCCTGGGATGTTTCCCTTCTTTGCTTGATGACTGACGTTCGTGATTTTTCTTGTATGCAAACGGATCGGTACTGGGAGCAGCATAGAGAGCTGTGCGGCATTTGTCTATGGGCAATTCATCCGTAGAAACAACAGTATCTTGAAGCAATAAAAGGTACACAGCCAAATAAATTTCCAAACTTTTGCAAGAGGTCCAAGAGTAGATCCTTCATAAAACGCCTTGTCGATTCTAAATATGTTCTATAAAAAGAGCTCTATTTTTGAACTTCATGCTCGTTACAGCCGGACTAGCCTAAAACCGCGTCTTAACCGCCTATGAACATGTGCGTACTGAAATTGAGATGGGTGGTGGCACCTATTCAACCGAACAGGCCGTCCGCGACAGCAATATTGTGACTGGACAGACTTGGCAATCACACCCTGACTTCTATCGCGAAATCTTTACCTGTTTCAAAGAAGTGGAAGTGATGGAAGATTAATTGAGTAAACGACAGTGGTTTGCAGAATGACATCTTTCATGGGCATATGCTAATTGTACTTGCTTTGGCTCCAATAGCCTAGGCCACCTCCCAGCCTCTGAAATAGTCACGCTTTTGCCATTGTATTCATTTAAGCAACAACACCGTAAACCTGGTGGGGATCGCTACGTTTCCACCCGGAGTTCGGATCATTCAAAGCATTAATATTGGCTTTTATGAGAATGTTAATGCATTTAGGGTTAATGCTGCTGCTGTTGTCTGCGGGCAAGAATGTGGCCCAGCCTCATTCTGTTAGTTTCAGGCAACTATCTACCAGGCAAGGGCTTTCGAATAATTTTATCAGCGCCATTTGCCAGGACCGGGAGGGTTTTCTTTGGTTTGGCACCGCCGACGGACTCAATAAGTTTGATGGCTACCAGTTTACGGCTTTCCGGTTTGATCCAAAAGCGGGCAGCAACACCATGCAGCATACCATCGTCACCGACGTTCACGAAGACCGAAAGGGTAGGATGTGGGTGGCGACAATGGGCGGCGGTTTGCATCAGGTCGACAAACGCACCGGCAAAGTAACGGCCTATAACCAGCTTCCGGGGCTTTCCTATTACTGGAATGTTCAGTTCAATATGTTTGAAGGCAGGCAGGGATACATATGGCTGGGTACTCCTCTTGGCCTGCTTCGTTTTGACCCCGCAACTAATAAAATTACCCAATTTCCGATGGAGCGGGTCAATCACATCATCGGGCAGGATACCCGCGGCGATCTGTTCATAGAAGTAAAGTCCCGGGGCCAGCTTTTCAGGTTCAACCCAAAGACGGGCCATTTTACGCCCATTTGGTTTCAATTACCAAAACTTACCCATAATCCGGATGTGTGGCGCAGGGCTGCCAGCGGGCGACAGTTCGCTTTGCCTTACCAGGCGGTCAAGCCTGTGAGCCCCTATGCCTTTATGCTCGACAAATCCGGTGAACTGTGGATCGGAACGGAGGGTAACGGATTGTTTCGGGTTAAAATCACCGGCGATTCGCTGAGGCCTGTCGCTTACAATCCGAAAGGACTGGTATTTCAAACGATCTATGAAAGCGGTATTTTCGAAGACACTGCCGGGTTTGTGTGGATTTCGTCACCGGAAGGACTGCAACGCATAGATCCAAAAACCGATGAGCTGACAACCTACCGGGCTGAACCGACACAGCCGGGCAGTTTGAGCAGCAATGATGTGCGCACCGTTTTTCGCGATCGCACCGGCACCCTATGGATCGGTACCGATAACGGCATTAACCAGCTTCCTTCCAATCCAAAGGCATTTCATACCTATCCCGCTCATTTGCCGCATGCGCCTGTCAGACTGCCGGAATACAACTTTCAGGCCGTCCTGCGGGACCGCACCGGCACCATCTGGCTGGGCAGTTTGCAAAAGGGACTTTACCGCTTGCAGGCAGACGCCGGGAAGCTGGAACACATTCCGGCTAATCCCGCCGATCCGAATGCTTTGTCAAGTGAAGGAGTTTCGACCCTTTTTGAAGACCATGCGGGCCAGGTGTGGGTCAGCACCAAGGAGGCATTGCATAGGCTCGACCGATCCAGTGGCACATTCAGGCGCTACCCCACGCAGGTGCCTACCATGTGCATGGATGAAGACCGGGACGGTAAACTTTGGATAGGTGGTTCAGTAGGGCTGAAAGGGGCAGTCGGGCGGCTCGACCCTGCCACCGGGCAATGCCGGTATTACACGCGGGATGTTTTGCAACCCAAAAGTGAAGCAACGTTGCTCCCAAACCGCACGTTGAGCCACTTCCTTATTCTTGATTTGCTGGTGGGCAGAAAAGGGGAGGTCTGGATTGCCACTGCCCAGGGACTTAACCGGCTTGATCCGGACACGGGAAAGTTTACCTACTACGAGGCCGGTCGCGCCTATTCGGAGGGCCTGCTGACCGACAACTGGGTGCGCGCATTGTATGAGGATGAAAAAGGCATTCTCTGGCTTGGTACCAACCACGGCGGGCTAAACCGCTTTGATCCGACAACGGGGCGATTTTCCTATTATAACATGAAAGATGGCCTGCCTTCGAACCAGGTAGTAAGCATCGCCCCGGACAACTCAGGGAACCTTTGGCTGGGCACGGGCCACGGGATCAGCCGTTTCAACCATGCGTCACGCCAATTCCAGAATTTTGATATACAAGACGGGCTGCCCGATAATGAGTGCAACCTGGGCAGCGTACATAGCCGGGATGGGCGCTTGCTGTTTGGTACGATCAATGGTGCGGTTGAGTTTGACGCTGCACAAATCAAGCAAAACACGGTCATTCCTCCCGTGCAGCTGACAAGCCTGATGGTGCAGGAGCAGAGAAGGCCCGTTCCGGCTGGTGTGCTGGAATTACCCTATGAGGAGAATTTTCTTTCCTTTGAATTCGTATCCCTGGATTTCAATGCACCGGAAAAGAACCAGTATGCCTTTCAATTGGTAGGGATGGACAAGGACTGGATTTATTCGGGGAACCGGCGTTTTGCGCGCTATACCGACCTCAGACCCGGCACTTACACCTTCCGTGTGAAGGGCTCGAACAACGACGGCGTGTGGAACCAGGCAGGCACTTCGCTTCGAGTGATTATCCGTCCTCCATGGTGGGAAACCGGGTGGGCCTATGCGCTTTATGCGTTGCTCATCGTTATCTTTTTCTGGCTGGCACGGCAGCATTTGATCAATCGGGAGCGGCTGCGGAGTGAGCTTAGACTGGAACGGCTGACCGCCGAAAAGTTGCAGGAAGTGGACGCATTGAAGTCGGATTTCTTCGCCAATCTATCCCACGAATTCCGTACACCCCTTGCGTTGATCAAGGGGACGATCGACAAATTGCAATCCGCGAAGATTGACGTTCATTATGCTGATTATCAGCTTATCGATCGGCAAGCGGGGCAGCTGCTGGATATGATCAATCAACTCCTGGATCTTTCCAGGCTGGAAGCGGGCAAATTAGCACTTAATCCACAGCCTGTCGATCTGAGTGATTTTCTGAGGCAGCTCGGCGGATCGTTTGTCTCCCTTTTTGAAAGCCGGCAAATCACTTATCGTTACACCGTACCATTGCAACCGGTTTGGGTAAAAGCAGACCAGGATAAGCTTGCCCGTATCCTGTCGAACCTATTGAGCAATGCGGCCAAGTTTACACCGGCAGGGGGACAGGTGCAGTTTTCGGTGTTGGCAGAGTCTATTCGGGCCGGTTTGCTCGATTTACGGGTGTTGGTACAGGACACGGGCATCGGTATTCCCACCCAGCAATTGCCCCATATTTTCGACCGCTTTTTTCAGGCCGATAGTTCTATAAACCGTAGTTATGAAGGCACCGGCATCGGTCTGGCACTGGTGAAAGAATTGGTAGAATTGCATAAAGGAGTGATTGAAGTAGATAGCACTGAGGGAAGCGGCACCACTTTTAGAATATCATTACCACTACCGGTTGTAGACCAGGAACAGCATGCCCAACAAAGGGCCGCTGATCTGCCGACGTTTCCAAACAACTTGGTCGCCCGTGAAATCAAACCCGAACAAGCGGGCCAGAAAGCGCAACTTCTCATTGTTGAAGATAATGCCGATTTAAGAAATTTCCTCGTTGATTGCTTTACCCCGGCGTACCGGACGCTGGCTGTGGACAATGGCAATGAAGGCTTTGATCGGGCCATCGCACACCTGCCCGATCTGATTATCAGTGACGTGATGATGCCGGGGCTGAATGGGATAGAGCTATGCCGACGCCTGAAAACACACGAGCTTACGAGCCACATCCCGGTCGTATTATTAACCGCAAAAACCGGCTCCGAAAGCAAACTGGCAGGGCTGGGAAATGGGGCGGACGAATACCTTACAAAGCCATTCGACCGGCAGGAACTGGTAATGCGGGTTAAAAATCTTTTAGAAGGCCGCAAGAAACTGAGGGAACGCTTTGGCCGGCAACTCATTGTGCAGCCGGGCGAGGTGACGGTGACTTCGACGGACGAGAAATTCCTGCAAAATGTTTTTGCATCGCTGGAAAAAAACCTGTCGAATACTGATTTCGACGTCAATACCTTTTGCCGGGAAATTGGGGTAAGCCAAACACATATGCATCGCAAGCTAACGGCGCTGTTGGGCCAGTCGGCCAATGAGCTGATCCGCTCATTCCGGTTGAAGCGAGCCGCCAGTTTGCTGGGCCAGCAGCATGGTAATGTCAGCGAAATTGCATTTATGGTAGGCTTCGCCAATCCCAATTATTTCGCCAAATGCTTCCGCGACCAATTTGGTCAGACACCCACCGAATATGCCCGTATCAACGCAGCAAGCCGGTTTTCAAAGTAATCCATCTGCTTAATGTCTGGCCGGGGAGTCACGCTAGGCGCCTCGTATTGGTTAGCAGAATAATCCCTTTTTTCTACAAATTTTGACCATGACTGATTTTTGCTGCATCGCGGCGGATCTCGGCTAGCCTTTGCCTGGGGGATAAACTAGGTTTGGGCATTGATTCATTTTCATAGCCAAATCAATCCTACATGCCATGTGTGCAAGCAAGCTTTACCAGTTTAACGAGGTTTCCCAGGATCATAAGCCTCTCAACCGCCGGACCGCATTAGCTCAACTTTCCGCATTAGCAGGCATTGCGGCCCGCCCCGGTCAGATCGATGCCGCGCAGGACGAACAGAGCGGTAACATGCCGCCGCTAGTCCAAAAGCTGGTGAAGAAAATTGCGACCGAGGAAGCCTTCATGATACCGGAAGTGGCTGCTGCGGTGCGCGAGATAGTGCGAAAGGGAGGTTTGAACCTGGACATCAAACTGCTCACCACGGTGTTTGACAGTCCGGCCGTTTCCCAGGACCCATCAAAAGCACAGCCTCCGGTAGCCAATCGTGATGCAGGCGCCCGGTTGCTGCTGCCCAATCTGCTCGACCTGGGCGCTGGCCGCCTGGCCAATATGGACGCGTCGGGCGTGGATATGCATGTGCTCTCACTGGGATTGCCCGGTGTGCAGCTTTTCGAAGCCGACCAGGCGGTAGGCCTTGCCCGCCTTGCCAACGACCGTTTAAGTGAAGCTATTCGCCGGCATCCGACCCGTTTTGCGGGCCTGGCCAGCTTTGCACCCCAGGATTCCAGGCGAGCCGTCATAGAGATGGAGCGCTCTATCCAAACGCTCAAATTAAATGGCTTTCTGGTCAATTCGCATACTGCGAACGGATACCTGGATGAACAGCGGTTCTGGCCGATCCTGGAAGCCGCTGAGGCTTTGGGTGCCCCCCTGTACATTCATCCCCGGGCCCCGTCGGATGGTATGGCCGCCCCATTTCGGGACTACCGGTTGGAAGGGGCAATCTGGGGGTATGGCATCGAGGCGGGTACACATGCGCTGCGTTTAATGCTTAGCGGAGTGCTCGACCGGTTTCCGAAGTTGCGCATTGTGCTCGGGCATATGGGGGAGGCCCTTCCATTCTGGCTCTGGCGCCTCGACTTCATGGGCGCGCCTGGTGCGCGAGCTGGCAGGGGCAACCAGCTCAAACCCAGCGAATACTTCAAGCGTAATTTCTACGTAACGACAAGCGGGGTGGAAGACCCGCTCGTCCTCAGGTTCTGCATCGATAAGCTGGGCATTGACTCGGTAATGTGGGCTATTGATTATCCTTTTCAGCCCACCGCTCCGGCCGTCGCGTTCATGGATACCGCCCCGCTCACCGATGCGGAACGTGAAAAAGTGGCGCATGGAAATGCCGAACGAATTTTTGGGATTGCAATATGATGGCAGCGGAGCACCGGTCGGGTAGTGGGTGCCTGACGATTACCAAACCAACAAAACTTTTGTTATCATGAAAAATCTATGGATGTATATTCTGTCACTTGCGGCATGTCTGTCGGGTTGTCATAAGAACGAAGGAGCCAAGCCAGCCGAGAACCCGATAACGACCCTGCTAAGTGAGGAGGCGCAAACGCTGAAAGTAGTGGGATATCGAACCAATAGTTTTCAGGAGTCAGGCATTGTATTTAGCAGTTCGCTCGCCGGTAAAATCACCCAGTTGGGTAGCAAACTGCCTGACGCGGGCATTTATGTTGTAACACTCTGGGACTTCGATAGCGGACAGTTATTGTTGCAAAAAACGGTGGAGCAAGAGATACCCGACAGTCTATCGCTCGCCAGCACGGACGCAGTGCCGCTGACGATCGACAAGAAATACGTAATCAGCATCAACAACAGATCGGGCAGCCGTAGCCAAGGCTCTTTCAATCAGGCCTTTAAAGCCAGCGGGGGAAATGTTTTGCCGGCCACCAAAGGCAGCATCACGATGCACGCCAGTCGCTCCGGCAATGGTAATATTGTTGCTTTTCCAACCTCCTCTAATAACGAGCTCAGCACAATTTATGGCTTCCCCGAATTTACGTTTATTCCCGACTGAGCCACTGCCCGTCGGCAAGGGTGGCTTTATCCTAAGTGTTCGTGTTTGGATCAAGCCGCTGGAATTGTGTTTCCATCAAACAACAAATTTTCGGGGAAGATCGAACCGTCAAGCGGTCTTTTTTCTTGTAATCTGGCTGATTTATAAAACGATAGAATGACTTCATTAAATTAACTAATAAATTAGTTTTTAAACTAATAAATAAGTTATACATTTAGCTTGCAGTGGTTAAGACAGGACACAAACTCATTGTCTGATTTAAATTCACGTTGGCTATGATACAAAATTACATCACAGTTGCCTGGCGTAATCTGTTGAAGAATAAGGCGATATCGTTCATTATGGTTTTTGGGTTGGCTGCTAGTATAGCTGCTTTTCTCTTGATCACTCAGTATGTATTCTCTGAGTTTAGCTATGATGAATTCCATACCGGTGCTGATAACATCTACCGTATTCGACTCGATGATTATAAACAGGGCGTTCTGACGAACAGCAGTGTAATCAGCTACCACGCCGAAGCCCCGGCCATAAAAGAAACCTTTCCTGAGGTTGAGAATTTTGTTCGGCTGCACCGGGCAGATGGTATGATCAGTTACCGGAAACCAACGGGTGAATTAGTCAGCTATCACGAGAAAAGGGCATTTTATGCCGATTCTTCCTTATTAGATGTATTTTCATTCCCGTTGCTAAAAGGTACTGCCAATCAGGTGCTGCGTCGGCCTGAGTCAGTTGTGATTTCAGAAACGATGGCCCGGAAGTATTTTGGTCAGCAAGATCCGATTGGCAAAACGCTGCGGTTAAGTTCAGATTGGCAGGGAGGTGAGTACGTAGTGGAAGGGGTATTTGCTGATATTCCAATGAACAGTCATATCCATTTCGATTTTGTTTTTTCCATCCAGAATCTGCTCAAAAATCAGCAGTTTGCCACAGGAGGCTGGTACTGGACCAATTTCTATACGTATCTGCTCCTTAAACCAGGTACCTCAGCCAAAGCATTAGAGAATCGGCTGTCTAGTGTAATCGAAAAGCATATTGGTAAACAACTAAAGAAATATAAGGTCAGGCAAACGTTCGTTTTGCAACCCCTTCGCTCCATTCACCTTCATTCTCAAACAGCCTCAGAAGTCGAATCAAACGGAAAAATTGGTATTGTTTATGTGCTTATCCTGGTTGCTTTCCTGATTCTAGCCATTGGCTGGCTAAATTATATAAACCTATCCACGGCCAGAGGTATTGAACGAGCTAGGGAGGTAGGACTCCGCAAAGCACTGGGTTCCGAAAAACGACAATTGATTCAGCAATTCTTTATTGAGTCTCTGGGCCTTAACCTGTTATCTGTGTTCATCGGAGTTGGTCTTTTTTTACTGGCGCTGGTGATCTTTTCTGATTGGATTCAGACTACCAATGGCCTTTCCATGCTTCTGAATCCCTTGTTTTGGCTAGTATCCTTAACTGTGATTTGTCTCGGGTTCTTTCTTTCCGCATTCTACCCTGCTTTTGTCCTTTCCTCGTTTAGACCCATTGCAATTTTAAAAGGGTATTTGCCTAAACGAACCGGTGGCGAATCGTTTCGTAAAGCCTTAGTGGTGTTTCAGTTTACAGCTTCGATTTTCCTAATTATTGCCACACTGGTCATTAATCAGCAGCTTACTTTCATGCAGCAGCAGGATTTAGGGATGAGCATCGACCAGCAGCTCATCATTAAAGCCCCCAAAGTATTGCGAACGGACAGCTTTACCAATGATATTCGCTTTTTTAAGGACCGTATGTTAGCGCATACGGGTGTCCGCCAGGTAACTGCTTCCTCCGAAGTTCCGGGGCAGGAAATTTTCTGGACAGACGAATGGCAACGGTTCCATCAGGCTGACGCCGATTACAAACTTTGTAGTATGTTGGCTGTTGACGAAGATTTTATACCGACGTACAACATTAAGTTCTTAGCGGGACGAAATTTCAATAAAGAATTAGTGCTTGATAATGAAGCGGTTATTATCAATAAAAGCGCCTTAAAGGCTTTTGGCTTCGTAACCGCCGAACAGGCAATCAATCAGGAAATTGGCAACGTGATACCTAAAAAGATTGTAGGTGTCGTCAATGACTTCCATCAGCAATCCCTGAAAACGACAAATCGTCCTATTATTTTTCAGCATATCCCCTGGAATAGTAGCTTTTTGACGATTGCATTACGAAGCAAGCATGTAGGGCAATCATTAGCAATGCTTCAAAAAATCTATCAGGAAGCATTTCCCGGCAATGCATTTGAGTTCTTTTTCTTGGATGATCATTTTCAGCAACAGTACGAATCCGATGAACGGGTAGCCGCTCTGTTCAGCTGGTTCGCGCTAGTAGCAATTAGTATTGCCTGTTTAGGTCTTTTGGGTCTGGCGATGTTCACGGCTAAAAATCGCACACAGGAAATTGGTATTCGAAAGGTGCTCGGAGCCAGCGTTGGCAGTGTTGTCATCCTATTATCCAGGGATTTTCTTAAGCCAGTCGGTCTGGCTATTCTATTAGCTTCTCCTCTTGCTTGGTGCGCTATGACCTGGTGGTTACAGGACTTCGCGTATAGAACTGACATCAAGTTGTGGACATTTTTGGCAGCCGGTGTGCTGGCAATAGGAATTGCCTTGGTAACCGTAAGTTTTCAAAGTGTCAAAGCAGCGTTGATGAACCCCGTCAAGAGCTTAGGTGGCGAATAAGTTTGCAGTTTTCCTTATGTTACCCTCGTTTAGATGGCTAAGTCCATCACAAAAAAGGTGTAACACTGAGACTTTGATTAGCACCTGCACTTACAGTGAATTCTTGCCTATCAGACTTTTATGAGACTGTGCTTGATGTGAATTTAAGCTTAGGACCACAAGTATTTAGTAGTTAATAAATTAACTACTAACTTAGGTATACATATTTAATTCTCAACATTACGGCTATGCTAGCGTTGCGACGTCTTATTTGTTTCAACTTTTTGTTTTTGCTTGTAGGCGGCTATTCGTCTGCCCAGAAGCTGGATATGAAAGGTTCGGTTATAATTAGGCTGTCTTGCAATAACCTGACTGCGGATTTGCCGGTTTCAGCCGAAATATTTCATTCATTTCCTGCATACAGCTATTCCCAGGTAGTCGATACGCTATCAGCTAAAAGGAATAAACTTTGGATGTCTTGCCCCGTTTACACGCCTCAGGAAGGCTTTATTACCATAAACGACACAAAGATCCATCTATTCATGGTGCCTGCGGATACCATCTATCTCAGTATTCTTGGTTCAAATGAGAAGGTGAGCTATTTGATAGAAGGACGGAGTGAAGCCGTGCAAAATTACTATCGGGCCAAGTCTGCAAAATTCCCGATATCAATTGGCCAACAAATCATGAATGCAGGTGTAAGTGAGGGCAAGCTTTCTCAGTTTAAAGTTGTGGCAGACAGCCTGCACGCCCTCGAACGTGATTTCTTTGAAGAGCACTCGAAAATGCTTCCGTCCTGGTTTGTAAGATTTGAATTGGATGCAATAAGATATTCAAATGCCTGGCTTCGATTTTATGCATATTATTATAAACAAGATGTTTGGCAGCAACGGGAAAAAGCTCCCGAAGGCTATTTTAGTTTTCTGGCAGGAGTTCCGATTAGAAACGCTGGTGCGCAAAATGACTATGAATACCTGAATTTCCTGCGAGAGTATGTTAGATACAAATCGGATCAAATAGTTGCTGTCAAACAGCCAAAAAGCAATAATTTGCCTAACTATCAGAAGAATGTGGAGCTGCTTGGAAAGCGAATCGGAGAGTTTTTTACGATCTTCTTGACAAGCGAAGCGTTGAATGTTAAGCCCCAGGATATTGACAAACAATTGGCAAGTCTGCCGATTTCTGAAGCTAACGTTCACCTAGCCATTTATTTAAAGGAGCAAGCTTCACAAAGGCTTAATTTGTTAAATGTCGGAAAAAGCAGCCCAAAATTCTTATTGGTAGATAGCGAGGACTCACTTATTTCGCTCGACCAATTCAAAGGAAAAGTAGTATATCTGAGCTTTTGGTTTGTAGGTTGTAAAGGATGCATTAAAGAGTTTCCTTTTGAAAATGAGCTAGTAGATAACTTTAAAGATGAACGTGTTCAAATCATCAGCATTTGCACACGAAGTCCAAAGGAAAAGTGGCTTGAAATGATTAATGGCTATGGTTTAAGAACGCTCAATCTTTACGCCAATTCAGCTTGGGGGCGAAAGTTAGAAGAGAAATTCGGAGTTAATGTATATCCTCACTATGTGCTTATTGGGCCTGACGGTACCATAGCTGAGAATTTTACCAGTCGTCCTAGTAGTGGAGCTGCTGCCAAAATAAATAAGATGCTACCCACTGCCAACGCATACTAGTCAGGAGACGAAGTATTCAATTCCCATGCGTCAAGCAATTGCACGAAACGCTGATTTAAACAGAGGTTATATGTGCACAAAAACGGTGGGTATTTTTGACACTTACGTTCGCGAACGGTGCGGGATCTTCAAAATGATAATTCTTGGGCATGGTGCTTTCTCCGCTTGAGGCTAGCACACCGATCCGCTGCCAGACTTTACTGTTTGCGCGGCGCTGAATTTCAAAGTGATCGCTGTTGGTTTCCTCGGTCGTAGCCCATGTGAGCACCGCTGAGGATTCCTGGCTGGCGGCCGCAATGAAGACTGTCTCTGCGATCTCCTCGCGGCTGGCCCCGGCACGCACCGCATTTTCAACATGTGATTCGATGCAGAATGAGCACTGTGTAGTCAGTGCCACGGCGACAGAGATCAACTCCCGGTATTTCACACGAATGACGCCATCCCCGCGTTCTGCGGTGTGTTTCAGGTTCAAGAAAGCAGCCGCTTCCTTTTTGGCTGCATTGATCAATGTTTCCGTGTAGGCGCGATCGCCCGGGTTTTGATATTGCTCCATTGAATTAAAGGTTGTTTTAGGATGGTGTCGTAACTACTTCATTTCGGATTACATCTTATGTCGATTTATTTTGTCTTACCATTTTTGCTGTCTACGATCGAAGTGATATCTATTGGAAGATTTCTTAACCGAATCCCGGTGGCCATAAAAATGGCGTTACCCAGTGCCGGGGCAACAGGCGGTAACCCAGGCTCGCCAACACCGCCGGGCGCTTCGCCGTTTTCCACAATGAAAACTTCGACTTTCGGCATTTCATTCATTCGTAGGACTGGATAGTCATGGTAGTTGGATTGCTGGCACATTCCGTTTTTGAAAATGATCCCTTTCTTAATGGCCGCCGATAAACCCATTACAATGTTCCCTTCGGTTTGCGCCCTCACGGTATCCGGGCTTACGTACATACCACAGTCAATGACGGACACCACCTTGTCGATTTTGATACTGCCGTTATTCAAGCGGGATACTGTGATGCAGCAGGCACAAATCGAACCAAAGCATTTGAAGATAGCGATGCCTTTTCCTGAACCGGGCTGTGCCTCTGCGTAATAATCTGATTTTTCCGCCAGCGTTTTCAGAACTTTTATAAACCGCTCATCTTTATAGAGGCCCAACCGGACGGCCAGCGGATCTTTCCCCGCCAGGTGAGATAATTCGTCGATAAAGCATTCCTGTCCCCACGCTAAATTGGATGCATTTACCGATCGCCACCACATAATGGGTAGTTCCGTTTTTACGTTTGAAAAACTTACCTTACTAGCCGTCTTGAACTGGTATATGTTTTCATCCAGCGCCTCGCCTATCCAGGGATCCGCCTCATTGTCTGCAAGTCCTTTAAAAACCTGCCGAAGGATAGACTCCCCGATGACGTGATGATGAAAACCGGTGATTTGTCCATCCTCTACAAATCCTTGCATATGGCTAACCATACCCGGTCTATACGGGCCTTGCGTGACGTCATCCTCGCGGGTCCATAACACCTTCACAGGCCGTTTTAATTGATTCGACAAAAAGCAGGCCTCTTTTACAAAATCGATATATGCTTTCCGGCCGTAAGATCCGCCCATTAGAAGAGGGTGTATTTTGATTTTGTCAACCGGAATGTTGAGGTAACCGGCAACGTCGGGCAATGTTTCACCGGGACCCTGAATAGGCGCCCAAATTTCTACGGTACCGTCTTCCTTTACGTACGCCGTGGCGGTTTCGGGTTCAAGTGGCACATGTGCCAGAAAAGGTGTCTCATAGGTTAATTCCAGCCTGGATTTGGCCGCCTGGAATTTCTGACTAAAATCGCCGCGTTCCTGATGATTGGCACCCTTTGTTTCCAGTTGACGGTAACAATCTTGAAAGTACTTGTCTGTGTGCAGTTTTTCGGCAAGGCCTGAATTGTTCCACTCTATTTCCAGGGCCTTTCTGCCGCTAAGGGCGGCCCACCAGGTGGAGCCAATCACGGCCACTGACTCGGTATCCCGATGAATCATCTTCCGCTCACATTTAATAACTCGTAGCACACCAGGCACTTTTAAAGTCCGACGGTCGTCTATGCTAACAATTTTCCCAAACAGCATGGGACTATGTAATATTGAAGCATACACCATGCCAGGTACTTCGATGTCGATACCATATACCGCTTTTCCCGTCGTACGGTCCGGGATCTCGCGCCGTTGAAGGTTTTTGCCCAGGATTTTGAAATCCGCCTGCTTCTTTAACACCGGATCTGTGGGCACGACAAGTCTGGAAGCTTCTGCTGCCAGCTGCCCATACGTGAAACTGATGTCGCTATCCTTTTTAAAAACCCTGGCCCCGGCAGCATAGCACTGATCTTCCGAAACAGCCCATCGATTAGCGGCAGCTTTGATGAGCATTTCTTTTGTAGCAGCTCCTGCCTTGCGCATGGGTAGCCATAACCGGCTGATTGAACTGCTTCCTCCCGACGTTTGGCTCCCGTATTTACTCTTTCCATCACTTTGTATAATCTTAATCTGGTCCAGTGACACCTCCAACTCCTCGGCGATCATGGCTGGCACGGCGTGAATTGTGCCTTGCCCCATGTCATTGCGCGGATTGATGATCGTAATCGAATTGTCCGGATCAATTAAGATGAATGGGTTAATTTCAAGACCGTTCGCAAGCGCATCCGCCCTGGAAAGATTATAGGGCCTGGCGGATGCATCGATTCCGATTATCAAGCCAATCGTGGTAAGGCCGGCTTGTTTGAGAAAGTCCCGGCGGTCAGTTTTGTAACGGATCATATTTTTCATAGCCATAGTTGCCTTAGTGATTAATATGCTGAGCCGCCAGGTGGATTGCTTGCCGGATCCGGTCATAGGTTCCGCATCGACAGAGATTACCTGTCAATGCAGCATCAATATCCTGGTCCGAGGGTTTAGGGTTTTGTGCTAACAATGCCACCGTCGTCATGATTTGTCCGGACTGGCAATAGCCGCACTGCGGTACCTGAAGGGCGATCCATGCTTGTTGAACCGGATGAAGCCCGTCCCCAGCAATGCCTTCAATCGTCGTAATTTTCGAGTTTGTGGGAATCGCAGCAAGTTGCATTTGACACGATCTGACTGGTGAGCCATCCAAATGAACGGTGCAGGCGCCACACGCCGCGATTCCGCACCCAAACTTGGTCCCCTTTAGTCCCAGGTAGTCACGAAGCACCCATAGAAGCGGGACATTCGGTTCGGCTTCAACCTCATATTTAGTGTGGTTGACAGTAATAGTGTATTTTCCCATTGTACTGCGCAGTTGGTTAGCAGGTGTGCCCTGGATGGCCGCAAATAGGGAAACGAATTGGGTATGAGGCTACAAAATGTATAGTTTAGTCTGACGAGTTTATAAATCAGTAAGCTGCCGGCTCACTTACTGTTTGCCTTGCGAAAGGCCGACGGGGTCATGTGGGTGTTTTTTTTAAACGCTGCATTAAAAGCCGATATGCTATTGTAGCCTGTTTCATAGGCGATCTCGGTTATTTTTTTGTTGTCATAAGCAGGGTCTTGTAGCAGCCGTTGGGCCTGCTCAATCCGAAAGCTGTTGATATAATCCGGAAAGGTTTGCTGAGCTCGTGAATTAATGGTTTCAGATAGCAGATGAGGTGTAACATTCAGTAGACTGGCCATTTTAGGCAGTGTCATAGCGGCATCTCTATGGGGTTGCTGGTGGATTAGCAAAGCCTGTAATTTTGTATAACAATCATCAATCTGCGGGTTAGTATAAGCTGAGTTTTTGTATCGCTCGCAGGGAATGACTACTTCAGTTCTTTTAAGACTCAGGTATGTTAGAAAGTACATCAGAAAGGAGAATGACACCGGGCCCGTAATGTAGTTTACCAGCCCAAGCATGTAGTTTGTAAAATAGCCTACCCAAACTACTGTAATTCCGAGTGTGAGGCTTAGCACCCAAATTTTTTGTGCACGGTTTATTTTGTGATAATGCTTGTAGATGACCCGCAAGCAAACCGGGATGTAAAAAGCAGCTGTCCAGAGTGAAATGGCATATCCCTGCTGTTTCATCCAGAAATAATCGGAGATAAATGGGCTGAGAACAATGACGATAATGGTTGGAATAAAGTGAAGAAAATGCTTCCACCCATTGATCCGGTACGCCTTGTCAAAGAACGAATTGAGGTATAAATAAAGTAAGGGATAAATAGCCAGATTAGCCCCGAAGCCCCAATTCATCAGTATGGTCGACACTTGATGATGCTCGGAAAAGTAGTAAACCACGGATTTGAGCATTTTGATTGCAAATGCCAGCAGCAGAAGCCCGAGTAGAATAGTAGCCAGGTTTCTGCTCTTTCTCAGGGTAAAAAGATACAGGCTAAACAAGGCACTTTGCAGGGCACCGGCCCCGCTCATCAAGAGTAAAATTTCGAAGGGAACGCTCATTCGGCTAAACTGCGATTAGAATAGGGTGAAAGCGGTTGGAAGTTGATCTACAAAAGCTTTGGCTTTAAGTGTTTAAAGACAAAGGATTAGCTTATGTTTTAGCATTTGGTGACAATATAGTACAAAAGTAATTCAGGTGTTTAAAGACTTCGATGTGTTGCGGATGACACTGGCTTCCCGTGCCGTTAGGGTTCATAGCTGGATGGTTAAAGTACTGTGGTCGTGTCGCGCTTCAATGAATGCAAACCGGGCGGGCTGTCGGGGGGACGAAAATTTTACAAAAAATATTTAAAAACAGAGAGCTTGGGTTATTGTAAATCTTCTAAATTTGGTATCGGTCCTATGTGTGATAAAATTGCAGCTGAATGAAGAGAGGATCTTAAATGCTCCCTGCTCATTAATGAAAAGTTCAGATTTGCGTAAAATTTGGGAAGGTTACAGGGCCGAATCATCTATTCGGAAGCAGGTCGAAACCCAATGCCTGCGCTTTGACAAGCCACCGAACAAAGAGCACAAATCGAAGCTCGCTCGCAGTACCGCAACGTCTTTCGTATGGATCGCGCGCACTCGCACGCCCGAAAATGCCGATCATTTGATCGAGTCACTTTACAAAGATCAATGCTTTCTGTTGCTTGTGCGGGGTGAGTCGCCTAGAATGGTTTACGACGGCTACACTGATCTCTGGAACCGCCTGAAATCCATTGTTTTCAAGATTGACCAGAGGCAGCCCAAAGAAGAAGTGGAGGATATCGTAGGAAGGGCAATCGAAATTTTTACAATCAGGGCGAAAACCCAGAAGTCTTTCGAGCTTTACAGTTCGCTCACAAATTATCTGGCTTCGGTTTGTACCAATCTCTATCTGGAATCCTACCGAAAGGACACGAAAGGAAAAGCGGTTAATCCGTTTGTAGCCCATCAGGAGGCTGGAAAGCCCGGCGAAGATCAGATTCAAATGATTGTGGAAATCAACCTGATAGTCGCGGCCGAGTTTTATGCATTGAAGCCCCGTTGCAGGGAATTGCTCCTCACATATTATGGATGGGACGAGGCAAAAATGGCGGCTCTTCTAAATGTCGATCCGAAAACGCTGGAGTTAGACACCTATCCTGACTCACTATTAGATATCAGGCATAAAGGAGCCGCTCCCAAAACCATGGCCCAAATGGCTTTTGAAAGCGGCACGGATAAAGAAGGTACGCTTCGTCAGACCAAGAACCGGTGCCTGGCGGAGCTCTCGAATAGCAGTATCCCCCAGATCATCGAGATACTTAACAGCCATGAGGCCGGAACCCAGGTAAAGGCCATGCTGGAAGACAGGCTCAAAAAACTCGGAGCCAATGGATGAACGTGACATTGATGGCTGGGAAAATTATCTGAAAGGGACTATTTCCGAGGAGGAACGCGAGCAAATCGAAAGCAGACTTGCTTCGGACCCCCGGTACAAAGATCAACTGCTGGCCTTCATGCTTCTGAGCGAAGGGCTTGTGGCATTGGGGCATTCCGATGCGGTCGAAAGCGAGGTGAATGCGCTTTTGCAAAAAGCCGATCGGCAGCAAAAATTGAACACCCGCCAGCGGCAATTCCCGACGCTTTTCGGTGCGTTGTTCTACGAAAGGACGAGAACGGAATTGCGGGCGGTACTAGGTTTGGCCATGCTCGTTGTCTTGATTGGGTTTTATTGGCTGCTACTGCAACCCGGTCCTCCCGATTATATGAATGTGGAATACAGCAAGGATCCCAACTCGTCGTTCAGCGAAGATGACGCCGAAGCGATCACGGGCGACTCAGTGACGGTGGCGTTCAGCGATGAAAACAAGGTTTTCTGGCATTTTGGTCCGGCGTACGAATGGCCGGGAGACACCCTCAAATTGTATAAAATAAGCCCTCAAAAGTCATGGTACATCCTTCCTTCCTCGCAGCACGGCATTTATCTGTTGAATTCCGGGACCCGTGTGTACGAGATCAGAAAGGGCCAAAAGAGCGTTACGGCGCTAACGGAGGTGCGTTAAATTGGGGACTGGCCGCGTTGTTTTTCGTTCTGATTGCCTGTGTATCGGGCAGCATGGCGCAATCGCCTGGCAAGACGGAGGCCTGCGGCTGCAATGCGGTGACGGGCAATCAACGGCATTTCTATGATTCTAAGAACGCCCTTACGGCCATTGATAGTTTTCGAAAGCTTTTTCGATCGCCTCCGGTGATCACGCTGCTGCCCTTTGCCTGTGCCGGCGACCTGATTTCAGCGGGAATGTGCCAGATTGAGATTACGGAACGGTTATCGAACGGTTTGGTACAAAAGCGCCAGGAAGACAGGCGTTACATTTTTTACAACACGGATTTCATGGACCGGGTGGCAAAAAGGAACCAGAGCGGAAGCGAAGCATTCCTGATCGCCCACGAAATCGCCCATCATATGCTCGGCCACACCTATTTCAAATATACAGTCAGGGACAAAACAGCCCTCGGCTTAACGGAAACACCCTATCAAAATAATGACACTAAGGAGCCGAAACCGGCATCCGCAAAGCAAAGGAATAAGAAGAAGCCCGGGGTCGTCAGGGAATCGCCCAGGGGAAAGGTGCAGGAACTGGAAGCGGATATTCTGGCTTTGTGGATGGTTTCCAGGATACGCGGCCTCATGGACACCGACAGGCTTTTCGACGATCTCATTGCGGCCTACAACGAATCGTCCCCAACCACTATCGACGAGCATAACGAAAACAGCTACGACCACCCCAGTTTCTTCATGCGAAAGCAAATGGCAAAAGGCATTGGAAGCCGTTTGAGAGGAAACCTGCTGACTTCCGTCACCATTGATTCGACCGTAAGAATCGGTTTCGAGAGGGATGTATTGAGTTTTTATGACTACCTCATTGTCACGGCGGACGAGGAGGCCTCGCGTGCGTTTTCCAAAGAGGAGCGGTTGGAATGGGAGGAGGCGAACAGGAAGCGGGGCGTGTACCTGGAAGTGGTGGGCGGAATGCAGGTGCAGCAGCAGCATTTCAGAAGGGAGGGGAAGCCGGTGCCGACTACCACGGGCCTGGGAGGCTCGGCGGGTTTGCGGATAGGTATGGGTAAATGGTACAGAAGCCATCATGTTGAAACGGATTTTCGCCTTAATTACCATCAATTCGGGACGCTGACGGAAGCGGGCGGGCCAGTCCAGAAAGTGGAGGATTTTCAGATCACGCAGTTGCAGATACAGCCGCGCTATGTGTTCAGCCGGCTTAAGCGGAAGCATAGGTACCAGTCGTCCTCGTCCGGTTTCCTGGCAAGCGCGGGGTTTTCGGGCCAGTTTCCGCTTTCCCTGCATTATACCAATGCGAATTTCAGCAGCGGCATTCCCGAGAAGCCCCAGTTAACCCCCTCTGTGGCCCCCGTCCTGGGCCTGGGCTGGGGCTCGTCGAAATGGTTCAGTACAAGGGGGCATTTCCGGGTGTGGCTGAATTACAGTCCGCAACCGGTGCGCTACCGCGAACGTGCCGCCCAGCAAGTCCGGGCATTTCAACATACATTCACCCTCGATCTGGCATACCGCCTGTGGTAACCATGCGAAGTACCCTGCATTACCTGCTCTTGACCATGCTGGCCGCGGCATTGGGCTGCCAATCCCGATACCCTGAAATGAGCCCCGAGCTGTTGCTGGGCGCCAATGACAACGTCACGTCCGAACGTCGGTTCGGATCGTGTACCATTTTATTCAGGCTGACCAACTATGTCGCGGGAATAGATCAGGCATCGCAACAAGCGGCGCTGCAAAATGTGGCCAATATTTGGGGCGGCGCACACGGGTACCTGGACGTGTCGGACGCCGACGGGCGGGTACCCGCGATCACCGTGACCTTTACCGATTCGGCGGCTTTTAAAAAACGGCCCACGGACGAGGGGCTGTTCAGTCAGTCGCTCCTGGCGCTCGGTGCCTTGAGACGGAACAACGACGGCACTTGCGCAATCCTGCTTCGTCAATCGTACAGCTGGACACTCCCCATACTGCAACGGGTTTTACTGTACCATATGGGAGTGGCCCTTGGGCTCCGGGACAGCAGCGATGGTGAAGCGGCAATGAATCCCGACTATGCCTACGGGATATTGGCATTGACCAGGTCCGACAGCAATGCGATCAGCGCGGTGTACGACCAGCCTTGCGACGAGTGGGCGAGGGTGAATACGCAGGTGCTGCTGACAAACTCTGACTTGCCGAGGCTGAGGGCTACTTTTAGTAACCAGAACAAGGGTTTTCTGATCATCGATATGCTGAGCGGGACCAATAAAGTGATGGAGTTTGACCCTTCGTCGACCACTGCCAACTGGATTGTGCGAAAGTCTTTTCCGGGCGAAGTGGTGAAAAACAACGTGCAGACCATTATCACATTCAGCATAGGCGAGCGCATGTATGCGGGCAACCTGTACACGACAAAACCAGGGAAGTTCTGGGAATACGTAGCTGCCGCGGGAACCATGCAGGATAGCTGGCGGGCTGTCGCCGATTGTCCCCTAATGGTTTCTGATGCCCAGAGTTTTGGGCTTGAGGGAAAAGGATATATGGTATCGAGCGCGTCTAGGAACGGAAATTGGCAGGTGATAGCCTACGATCCCGCACTGGATAAATGGATCCACGATCCCGCGTTTGATTTGCCCGGATCCGGGACTTTCACAAAACTATCCAACATCCCCACGTTTTCGGTGGAGCCCTCAGCCTATTTGCTGACCAACAACTATTACTGGCGTTTCATGCCCGGTACGTCTGCCGGTCCGTGGGAAAAGGTGCCGCCACTCGGGATCAATGGCATCCTCCATACATTTTCTTCGAGGGGAAGCGGGTTTATTTACAGGCCATTCTCCGCGCAACTATGGCGTTTCTCAAATGGACGCGAGTGGACATTGTGCAAACCCTTTACCGAGAACCTCGGCTCGCCTTACTTCTCGTTTGCCATCGCGCGTCGTGTATACATGTGCTGGAATACCGAAACGCTTTACAAATACAACCCCTGATTCTCCCCGGCGTGTAACGTTTTTGAGCCGCTGCATAGACGAACAAATCAAACCCGATTTGTTCCATGCAAGCACAACATCCAATCCCCGCCCTGACGGCCAAACCGGCCCGTCGCCCGTTTCACCAAAAACTTGTTCAGTTTGTCCGCCTGCGCAGTGAAGATGATCTGCTATGGTATCAGCAACGCTACCAGACCGTCGGTGGCAGTGTCGTCAGCCTGGATTATCTTAGAAGCGCCCGTGTGTATATAGCCTTTCATCGCGGGAACGTACTCGGAGGATTTATCATCAATACTACCGGGCAGCTAAGGTATCTTGAGCCGTTCAACCAGTCGCAACTGGCTGCGTTTACGGAGCAGTTCGGCATTCAATTTGACCAGACCGCCGAAATCACCGGCATCTGGCTCGATGCCCGATCGAAGACGCATGCGACAAGGATCCAGGTTTACTGCGCATCGATATGGTTTGCAATTCTTTCAGGCAAGCAATTCCTGCTGGGAGGGGCTAAAACAGAATCCATTGTGAGCCTATATCGCGAGGTGATGACCATCGATCTTTTCGCGGGGCAGGTCACTGATCTTTCTGGGCATTCCTTTTCGTCATTTTTGTGCTTCCAGAGCCGATGGAAGGTGGTGATCAATGCGGTCTCCTGGCTGTTCGACGAGTACGTCGGAACGCCAAGAAAATACGTACCGCGGAAGAGCAGATCGACGGTGGGGGCCATGAAGGGGTCTGTCAAGCCGCTTGTTTAGGCTATTTTGTTAATAATTCACTTGTTGTCGAAATGAATCAAAAGGGTTAGCTTGCCACAGTTAACCCCTTTGTTCTCCTCTTTATGGATTCTTTTTCTTATTCAGTAGCTTTCGTAGACGACCATCCCGCCATTACCGACGCCCTGGCATCAGCATTCGAACGCCGTAACTGGCGGGTGCTTTATGCGGAGCCCAATGTACGCACGGCCGTTCAACGGATGAAGGTATCGATCCCCGACGTGCTTGTCACGGATCTTCGCATCGGGAACGACGACGGTATCGAACTCATCAGGCTGTTTTTAGAACAAAACCCGGATCAGAAAGTGCTGGTGTACAGCCAACATGCCGATGCCGTTACGGTATGCGATGTAGTGGAGGCGGGAGCGATGGGTTACGTGGTCAAAGACTACAAGGCGGATGTGGTGGTGGATGCGGCGGCAGCCCTGGTGAACGGAATCCCGTTTTTCAGCAGCGAGCTGGTGCTGATGCTTGTCAAGAGCATGGGGGGGAAAAAGCATGAAAACAAGCCTCTGCTCACCGTGCAGGAAACGAAGGTACTGCATATGCTAGTGAATGAACGGAAAGAGATGAAGGAAATAGCGGTGATTATGAAGGTTGCATATAACACGGTGGCCAAGTACAACCAGAGCTTACGTGAAAAATTGCAGGCTAAAAATGCGCTTGAACTCGAACACCGCGCCTTTGCTTTGGGCCTGTTCGATCTAGAACGTCATCCAAATCGGTAGGATCATCGAGATCTCGCACCTCTCACCGGCCCGGGAATGGATATGCAGGGTGCCATTGAGCTCCTGGGCGCGCTGCCTGAGCTGTTTCATGCCATAGCCCTCCACGATATCGGCTGGCATTCCGACACCATTGTCGGTGACCACCAGGATCAGTTCATGGTTTTTGATCTGGATCATGATGCTTGCCGTGGTGGCCTGTGAGTGTTTCAGGATATTGTTGATGAGCTCCGTGCAGGTATTGTAAAGCTCGAATTGCAATGTCTCCGAAAGCACCAGGTCGGATCCCTGCATGCGGTACAGGAAATGTGGGGCTTTGCCGAAGCGGTTCTGATTGGTTACCAGTTCCCGCAGCGCCACGTCCAGGCCTCTGGCTTGGAGGATGTTGTAGGTGTTGAGTGTGTATGCGTGTGACAGGGTGCGGATGCGTTCGTAGATTTGTTTGGATAGTTCGGAAATGTCTTTCACCTGCTGCGATTGCTGGTTGTCTGTGACCGAACGAGCCACTTTCGCAATGCCGTCGCGCAGGAGTAGCAGCAAATTTCCGACGGTGTTGTGAAGCTCGATCGCCATTCTTTTCACTTCCTGCTGTTTGGCTTCGGCTTCGGCTTCCTTCACGATTTTGGTGCGCGCTCTTACTTCCAGCTCCGTCTGGGCCTCGGCCTCTCTCCGCTTCCGTTTTTCCTGCCGCACTGTTTCCGCGACCCCCAACGAGAGCAGGACGATTTCTATCAAGGATCCGATATTGATCGCGTATCGCAGCAACAGACCGTCGGCACCTTCGAAGACTCCTGCCCGCTGTGCGCTCTGGACAGCGGTGCCAAGGTAAATGGAGGCGGCCGCCAGCAGATAGTACCAGCCTACCCGGTCGCCTCTCCGGATCGCACTGGCCGAAATGATCATCACGCAAATCCCGCCCAGAATGGCAGCGTAATGCATCAGCTGATTTTGTCCGATCGATCCTGAAAAGTAGGCCACTAGCCCAAGGCCTACGCAAACGACCTGGGTAGCGCGCACAGTGAGCAGTAGCGGCCGCGAATGCTTCGTACTCGTCACGTAGGTGTAGAACTCCAGGAACGCCAGCAAGGAAGCGGTACTGAAAAAGTAGGCCGCATAGTTGATAACAGGAATGCTGTAATACCAAAGATACCGCGGGCCCAATCCCAGGCCACGGGAGCATTCAAAACCGAGATAGAACAATAGGTAGAGGGATAGTCGCCCGAAACCTGCTTCGCCGGTGCGCCAGTAGATGACCAGATGGTAGATCAGCACGGCCAGCAAAACACCGAGGTATAATCCCCACACCAGCGCAAGTTCCTGGTTGGCGTTGAAAAAAAGCTGGCTCTCCCAAACCGCGAGCGGGAAAAGCGCCTGGCCCGAATAGGGCTGTATGCACAGGTATACCGTTTGCCTGGCCCAGGGCGGAAGTTTGACCGCATAGCCGTGGTGCCCCACCGCCCGCCCCGCCTTGCCGCGGAAGTCGCCGAGCTTGTACCGCTCCACCAGGCCTTGCGGGCCGAAGAAGTAGAAGTCCACGAATGCCATGTTGCCAAAGGCCAAATCCAGGATGAAGTCCTTATCCGACTTTCGCTCTATATCAAATCGGATCCAGTACACCGGCTTCGAAGTGGTAAAACCGAAGTTGGGAACGCGTTGCCGGGATTTTACAAATGCACCTCGCCGGTCGAGCATCCGGATATCCTCAAAGCTGCGCACACGGGAAGAATCCTGAAAGAAGGCAGCCTGCTCGCCAATGTAAATATGTTCGCTGCTGTCCGTCAATACAACCTGGGCGCCTGCCTGCGCTGAGAGGCATAAAAACAGGATGGACAAAATGGCCGGGTATGCCCTGCGATACTGACCGAAATTACCTGAAAACAGTAGATATAAAGTGCCCATCATAGTCAAAAAAGCGTGTGCAAGATAGAACTTAAATGCAATACGGAACCAGGGGAATTTTTGTAAAATGATGGTGTAATTATTAACCCCCGAAAGAGAATTATTAACATTTCGCCTGACTGCCTGAACGTGTACTTTTGAGAGGAATTCAAAAATGCACTGCTTCAATTCAAATACCTTTTATCCGTCATTCAAATGAAAAAGTTTTTATTCATCGCTTCCATGATGTCCGTTGTTTGCTTCTCTGCCATGGCGCAGATTCCTGCCGTTCCCGGGGTAACCGGAAATGCGGAGAATCTCGCACGGGAGACCTCGGATCCTACCCAGGAATTTTTTGCAAGAGTTAGTCCGGATGGAAAATACCTGCTTTACAATGCCCTTGAAACCAAATATTCGATTGATTTGACAAACGGCGCGCTTGCGGTGAAAACAAACAAGAATTACCGGATTGTAAAAAAAGAAATCGGAAAGCCAATCACTAATCCATTGGTCAACAACGCGGCTTATCCCACGTGGATGCCTGATAATTCGGGTATCATTTTCAGCTACATTCAGCCGGAAAGGCCTGTAATAGTCCGATCGTCCATCAATGGTATCGGCTTAAACTATGTGTCGCCGGGCGCCATGGGAGAGGATGATGCGGAACCGATTGTAATGCGGGATAACAAAATCCTGTTTACAACGCTGATGACCAAAAAGCGGATGATTTGTTCGATGGATGTAAAAGGAGGAAACTATTCGGTAATCGGCGAAGGCAGTCATTTAAGTCTCAGTAATGCCGATCCCAACAAAATTATTTTTAATATGAAAACCGGAAACTTCATCCAGGTTTTTACAATGGATCTTAAAACAGGAGAACGAACCCAATTGACTACAGGGGACTACAATAATAGGGACGGGGCGTTTTCACGGGATGGGAAATACATCGCATTTGCCAGTAACAGAGAGAACCCCAAAAAACCCAATAAACATATTTACGTAATGAAAGCCGACGGTACGGACCTTGTCCAGATCACGCAGGGGGAAACCGACGAAAGCGACCCGACATGGGGCATCGGCAACCAGCTATTTTTCAGTTCCAATGCGGAGAAAAATTACAATATCTGGCGGACTAATGTAAAATTGAAATAGTACCGGCGAATTAAATTTGATCCTGAACCTTATGAGCCATTGCACAATCAGGCTGGCTGTGCTGCTTATCCTGGCTTGCCTGTCAAGGTGTGCCGCATGCATCGCGCAAGACCTGATCATCAGGAAAGACAGTTCACGGCTCGAATGCCGGGACACCGAAATAGGGAGCAAGCTGATCAGGTATCGCGCGGGCGTGGATTCCACAATGTTGTCTGTCGAAACCGGGGAGTTGAGGTCGGTAAGGGTAGGGGATACCACGTTTGTGGTTTACCCCGCCCGTCTCGGCAAGGACGCCCGGATGACGCGCATGGAGGATTTCAAGGAAGCCTTGCGGACCAAGGACTATGCAAAGCTGCTGCATTCCAGAGTGATTGTGCAGGAAGCTGTTTTTGAAAAAGGCAAAGTTACGATTGCACCGGCTTCAAGAACGAGGCTGATCGCACTGGTGAAGCTGTTGAAGGCGGACGAATCGGTCAGATACGGTTTCTTTGTACATACAGACACCAGCGGAAAGGCCGCTGCCAATCAAACGATTTCAAACCGGCGCGCCGCGAACTTGCGCCAGTTTCTCATCACGCAGGGAATGAAGTCTTCGAACATCCTCGCCGAAGGCAGAGGGGAAGTCGAGCCGATTCATTTCAGCAAGGCCACGCAGGATTACAACCGACGTGTAGAGATGCGCGTTATATCGGTAGCGGGAGTGAAGGTGCTCTACGCGGAGAAAATCGAGCCGGTTGCTGCGCCGGTCACCACACCGCCACCGGTGGTGCAGGAGGCAGTTTCGAAGAAGCCGGCCAGTTCGAAAAGTGATTCGCGTACTCGCAGTCGCAATCGGCCGCATTCGATAGTGACGGTAGGCTTTGATGCGTTTCAAATGCTTTCGATCGGAGGAAGGGAATGGGCCGACGAACGGAAGGGTGTCGGGCTGAAACGGACGCTCGGGATTTCGGCAAACTATTCCGTTCGGTTCAACGGCGCGAGCGGGATTGTAGCGCATATTGGATTTGATAAATGGAAGTCGGAATACCGCGTGAATACCGACACCGAACAGCTTTACCGGTATTCGGTGCATTTGTCTAGGATTTCCGCCGGCGTCGGGCCCAAATTCTATCTCGGCAAGTCGGTCTATGCGTCGCCACAGGGAGAGTTGAGCGCCCTGCTGCTCCGCCGGAACCAGGATTGGAATGGCACTCCCGATGTGCCGGACCGGTTGCAACGTGTCATTTATTGGGGCGCCTCGGCCGCCATTGGCTATGAATTTCCAATCGCGGACAGGTTTTTGGTTGATGCGAGCATCAGCTATCACTATTCGGCGAAGCCGTTTCGCTGGCTCGACTATGCCTATCCGCCCAACAAGTCCTTGCATCTGATCGGCGGTCGGCTGGCATTTGGATTAGTGACGCACGGCGCTACTGACAAGTAAACACCTCTATCATGAAACTGAGAGCAATCCTTTCTTTTTTGATCCTATTTTTTGTCGGGCACGGCTGTAAGCAGGTTTACGAGGTCGACGTTTCCCGGCCAGTCAGTGAAAAGGATCCCTATCACCTTTTTTTCATCAACAAAAACCTGGACGACAACCTGGGCGTAATGGTGACGGATACCAACACACGCGAGCTGAATTTGTTTTATGGCGATAAGAACTCCGAGGGGAGTCTGATCAATCTTCGCGAGGTTGTGACATACCTGCCTGAAAGCGATTTTATCCTCAGCTTTGAGTTCGACGATAGCCTCCTGCCCAAGAAGCTCACGGCCTCACTGGGTGACACTACCACGACGATGGTTTTCAAGAACTACGATTTGAAAGCCAACACCGTCGATGTCGACATTTTTGACGCCCAAAGCCAACTGATTCAAAGCCGGGCGAAAATCTGGTGCGGAGAAGCCCTTTTGAAGTTCGGGGATGCGAAAAAGCAATTTGATCAAAAAAAGGGTTTGCGAACATCGGCTACGGCGGATCTTGATGGAGAGTGCAGCCCGTTTTTAAATTCCATGATCACGGCTGCCGATGGTATTGGCTGCTTTGCCAGCCTGGTGGCATTGCCGTTTGCGGCAGCCGGCTCCCTGACGGGCGTCGGGTTGGTGTTCCTGGCCGCGGACATGCTTTTGGCCGCCAATACGTGCAGCAACGCTGTCCAGGGGCTCACGTCGATTTTCAAAGGCGAATGCCTTCAGGAAGATAACTGGGTCGACGATATATTAGAAGGGGGCACCTGTGCAGCCGACTTGTTCAAGTTTGTCCGCCGCCTGACCAGCGTATCCGGTGCTTTGAGGCTACGCGAAGCGGTGAAGGACGCGAAAAAATGCGGTAAAGAGCTCCTCGAGAACCTCGTGCAGTGGTACAATGGATCTGTCGGGCCAATACTACCAGGAGATCCGGCTACTACAACTAGCTACATGAATGGCGGCAGGAGCTACGGGGATCCGAATATTGTCACATTCGACGGCAAGTCGTATGGTTTCAATGGGGTGGGCGAATTCGTTGCCGTAAAATCGACGGTGGACAATTTCGAGATACAGGTGAGGCAGGAGGAACTGAGGAACCGCAGCGCTTCGGGGAATGTCTCCTGGAACACCGGTCTGGCGATCAACACAGGGAGCGATCGACTTTGCTTTTACCCTGACAAATACTATATCAATGGCCAGGAATACGCTTACAATCCCTCCATTTACAACATGCTGCAAAACGGCGGCAGCATTACCGGTGACCTCGCCTCGCTGTCTGTGGCCGTCAATGGCGATGTGGTGAAAATTTTTATCCGAAGCGATGCGATCGACTACTCGGTGTTGCCGGGCAGCAAACGGCAGGGGAAGATGATCGGTATTTTCGGGGATTTCAACGGCAGCGAAGGCAATGATCTTCGGATCAGGAACGGTGCCGTTATTGATGGCACCAACAACACCCTTTACCCGGCTTTTACCGATAGCTGGCGAATCAGTCAGGCGCAGTCCCTGTTTGTCTACGATGCGGGGAAAAATACCCAATCATACACCGACCCGAATTTTCCACGCGCTCCATTCGTCATCACCGAGAGCCAGCGGGCCAGCGCCGGGGAGGCATGCAGAAACGCCGGTGTGCTGGCCCCGTTTCTCGAGGGTTGCATCAACGACGTTGTCGCCACCGGTGATGCCTCCCTGGCGGCCAGGGCCAAAGATTTACAGGACGAGAACACGCTCCGGAGTTTTGATATCAAGTTCGGGCCCGATGACGATAAGCGGCTGTTGAAGAGGACATTTGCCGCTGGCCAGTACGGCAGCGACTATGTGGTTTGTAATGCCAACGACTATCCGGAGATCAACGGTTCCATTTCTGTGGTCAATGGCTTTGAGACGGTCGTTTACTTTGCCTCGGAGAGCCCGAATCCCAATCCGGCCGGAGTCTATTTCAATCTCGGACCCTATGAATGGAATTGGTCCGTGTCGTCCGCGAACACTCCCGGGGATTATAGTTTTTATGATCCGCTGCTATACCTTATCAAAGAATTCAATTCCAAGATTTTGATTTTCGATGGTAAGGTCCATAAACTGGTGATTCAATCCAGCATTGATCTGACAAAAAACACGGGCACTTACAAAATCTTTTTTGACGATGTGCTGGTGTCGGAGAACGGCAATTTTGCGATACGTAGATACCGCCCGCAAAAGGAACTCGTGGCGCTTCATCCGGATGTTTCGCTAACGTTTAAAAACAATGTCAGGCTTTACCGCTGGTCTTTCAAAAGTTATTGATGTAGCTTCAGTACTCAACTTTGGTCGGCCAGCAATGGATTGTTTTTCTTCGTAACCAATACTACCAATAATTCATATTGTGCTAAACTTTCCTTTTTCAAAACAATGATCTATTTTCTGATTAACCGCCTGTACAACGGACTTTTCTCCTTATTGTACAAATCTGCGAAGCAAGTGGGAACAGCTTCCCTAGCTGCACTTTTAATGTTGAATATGTCATGTTCAAAATCTGGAATGGTAGCTGTAAATCCCGATGGTGAATTTTTTAGGGCAACAATTGATGGTCAGGTTATTGATTTTGACAATGAGATCAAGGCTCAAATCAATTATAAAGAGGTAGGTACGGCTAATAATCCCAATGTATTTTTGATCGAAGCAACCAAAGTGTCCGGGTCAAGGTTAGATGGTTTCTATCTTATGATTGAAAGCATACCGAAAATCACGACCGCTTCTTATCAATCCAACAGCAGTAATCCTATTGAAGTCACTTTTTTGGCTGTTGGATATGGGGGCTCGCCGGACGATCCGAATATTGTCACCAATTCAAAAGCTACGATCACAGCTTTGTCAGATGAGTATGCCGAAGGAACATTTAGCGGAGAGGTGTTTGCCGACTACGACACTAATGGTAAGAAGACGCTGATTGAAAATGGCACATTCAGAGTTAAGTATGTGATAAATAAATGATTTTAAATAATATTACTGGCAAAGTAGCTACCACACCATCACTTGGGCAGTCATGGTATACAGTATACGATTGATATACCTGGTTGGTGCGCCAGTCGTCGCAGCGTCCTGGAGGCGGCTTAAAGTATAACGGGCGTGCCATTGGTTACCATCGCAGATGATGACGCTTTTATACCACGAGACCAGTTCGGATCTGCGCTGTGTAGAAGATAACAACCGTATTCATTATGGATATAAGAGATACTTCATCCTTATAGCCTTAAACTTTTGCAGTTCAGGTTCCCAGCTTTTTCTGATGTCCGCTTCTGGCACTCCCGCTATGATCTGTTTTCTTAATTGATCAGTACCTATGCGCAGATCAAATGCTGATATATCCTGGTTAACCCTTCCGGGGGTAAAAAAATTTGCTTTGTCCGGATAGGCATTATATAATTCAATCAGCCACGATAAATTAATTTGGCGGCTCTCGCGGAGCTTATTAATATCATACTTGCGAAGGTCGAGGCCGTAACAAACAGAATCTTTGTGATTCGGCCGTTCACTCATTCCTGGAATACTGACCGGTTTGTATGAAAATGTATATTTGCCTTTCAATGCGGGTGCTCCTAAAATTGTAAAAGGCATACGCGTCCCCCGGCCTTCATTAATGGCTGTTCCTTCAAACATACATAAGCTCGGAAAAAGCATTACAGCTTGCTTTGTATTTAAATTGGGAGAGGGGTTGATCGGCAGCACATAAGTCATATCATGGTCATAGTCGGCAACCTTGATAATTTTTATTTTGCATTGTTCTTTTAGATATCCTTCTCCATTAAGGTATTGTGCAAATTCACCAATCGTCATGCCATGCGTCATGGGAATATAATGGACCCCTATGGCAGATTTAAATTTGTCATCGGTCATTACCGGCCCGTCTACAACATAGGCGTTAGGATTAGGTCTGTCGAGAATCAGCAGTTCTTTGTTGTTTTCTGCACAGGCTTCCATCACATATTCAAGCGTATTAATATTCGTATAGTAGCGACAACCCACATCCTGAATATCAAAGACCATTAGGTCGATATCCGCCAGCTGTTCTTTACTTGGTTTCTGGTTTTTACCATACAGAGAGATGATCGGTATGCCAGTTTTAGCATCTACCTCATTGCCTACCACAGCTCCGTTGCTGGCATTGCCTCTAAAACCATGCTCGGGGCCAAACACTTTTACAATGTTAATTCCAAGGCTCACTAAACTATCTACGATGCTTTTCTTGCCGATCAAAGAACTTTGATTTGCAACCAGGCCAATTCGTTTTCCTTTTAGATAAGGCAAATATTTTTCAGTCTGGTCGGCGCCGGTGACTATTCTCGAGCTATCGGAAATACGCTGGTTTGACAGTGCAATTTGTGCAGTACATTCAATGTTACTGATTGCCAGAAACGTTAAAATAAGTGTAGAAATAAATCTCATGATTTTTTACAGGTTAATTATTTCATCATTTTTGATTGAGAAGGCAGGAAGTGCAGGCCCAACTAGAGACAATTTGGGAGGCCGCGTATTGGAATCCTGAAATAATAGACTTTGAGGACCCAAAGACTTACACAGGATCCGGCATTACTTACCCCATTTAGTACTTTCCTTGAAATGTGCGGTACTATGGCGTCTAACTGACCAAAACGCATGGTACGGGTGCCAATTATATTGATAATTATCGGCATAGTCACATTAACGAGCCAATGCGCGTTGAATTTCATCCTCCAGTTGATCGGAAAAGCCCTCGCTGAGATAGCAAATTCTACCATCTCTGCCGATTAGCACATAGAGCGGGATGGCTGAAACATGAAAGCATTTTTTCGTTTCTCCATTGCCGACCAGCATAGGGAATGTCAATCCTGATTTTTCTACTCTCTTTTTGGACACGTTCAGCTGGTCTGCTTCGTGAATAATGCCATAAACCTTTAACCCACGCTCTTTGAACTTCTCATATAGTTGTTGAATTTTGGGCATCGATGCGATACATGGCCCGCACCAGACTTCCCAGAAGTCCAGTAAGATTACCGTATCATTGGAAGGCGAAATTGGGCTTTGAATGCCTTCAAATGATGGAAGCGTCATGTTTGGCACCTGTTTGCCTAGTAGCGCAGCTAGTGGACTATCCGAAATGATTGGAACTATTTCCTGTTTATAAAAGCGAAGAAAGCTCAGGTTCAAAAAATCATAGTGGGACTTTGGCGTCGTATCAAGATCTGATATTTGAAATTGCAGGTCCTGGACTTTGTCCAGCGTCTCCTGGTGCTTTCTCACATATACGGGCAACATCCGCTTCTTATCGATGGCAAGCAGTTTGTAGCGTTTGGTAACATCGTGTTCCGTCAGGTCCGCGTAGCTTAACGTAAGGTAATAATGTTGTTGATCCTGGCTTACAACAATGTTTGTTGCGGCGGTTGTGTCAAGTTTAAATAGGTCGTGGACGATCATCTGCCCACCTGTGGTGCTGTAAAAAATATTGTCCGTAGGATTCAACACTGTTTTGTAGGTCTTAAGTAGCGTGTCGACCACGTAACCCATCCGATCATCGACAATCGTTTGCTGGTTAAAACCGTCCCTTTGGGCCCAGAAGCGAAAGCCTAAGACACCTTCACCTTGTTCAAACTCAATAATGGCTTTTCCCGTCATTGACCTCGTGTCGCCCGTCACCAGTGTATCGGTTCTTTGCAGCGTGTATGACACTGATGTTAATGATTGCTGCCTGTGTTTTACTGCGGCGATGATGCTGTGGGCATCTTGCGCGCAGACGGTCTGGCAGGCCAGAAACAGCAGACCAAGGGAGAAAACAGTGACTAACTTCATACCAAATGCAGTTTTTTCCCACCAAGTTAGTACAGGTAAGGAGGCCGTTTATTTAATTTAGACTGGACTGCCAGATATTTCGTCGGCTCCATTCATTAAAACCCTCCGTCGAAAGTTCCGGGCCTTTCGTCGAAAAGGGGAAGACCGAAAGTGATCTGAATCGTTGACCCGGGAAATTTTGGATAATTTACTGTCATGATTCTGAATAGAAGTAACCCGCGGCATGAAGAGAAAAGGGCTGAGATCGTGTTCTTTTTGATTTACTTCATTTTGTTTCCAGTTATTTCGAGTTTTGAATACAATTTCAATGAGCGAGGTTCGGCAACGTTGTTTATTCAGGATATACCGGAACGCGTCGTTTATGGCAGCTTCAGTATTATTTCGTATGGGCTCTATTATGAGTTATTGATTAAGAGGCTGTTGTTCCGTGAGCGCCTGATGGCTTTCGCGGCATCACTGGTTGTTTTCCTGATTGCGCTGAACTTCAGTTATGTGCTCAATTACTGGTTGGTTGCCCGTATGAGTTTTCTGCCGGCGGACATGGTCAAGGACGCGGCAACCTGGTCTAAGGCGGATGTAGTGCTGCATTTCAGCGTCGTCTATATCTTTCGCGATTTGCTGGTGATTACGGCTCTTGCCTATTACCTGAGGGCCGGCCGTCTGACCCGCCAGGTGGACGCGCTGCGAAGCCAGCAGTTGGAGGTGGAGCTCAATTCGTTGAAATTCCAGCTTCAACCGCATTTTTTCTTTAATACACTCAATAACATTTACTCCCTTGCATTACAGGGTTCGGTGAAGACAGCTCCGCTGGTAGCCGGTCATGCTGAAATCATGCGTTATATTCTTTACGACTCCGCGTTGGCCACAGTAGCGCTTTCCAAAGAGGTTGCATTTCTCCGAAGCGTCACAGAAGTAGAGTGCATTCGACTTTCACAACACATTTCCGTTAAATTTGAAACCCAGGGTATAACGGACGCGCTGGTCATTGAGCCGCTGTTGCTGCTACCTTTTGTTGAAAATGCGTTCAAGCATGGTGTCAGAGATGAAATCGCGGGTGGATATGTATGTATTCTGATCTGTTGTTTTGATAATGACTTGATTATGGAAGTAAAAAACAGCCGATCAATAGCTACGAGGACCTCGACCGAACAGGGCGTTGGACTTGCCAATGTGATGAAGCGGTTGGCCTTGCTATACCCTGGCACCCATCGGATCGAAGTGACGGAAGCCCGTGATTGCTATGAGGTCCGGCTGAACCTAAAATTGAAGTCGGAATGATTAGATGTATTGTGGTCGACGATGAACCTTTGGCCAGACAGGTGCTGGAAAATCACATTTCCAAAATAGATGAACTGCAACTTTTAGGTCAATATGCGAATGCGGTTGATGCGTTCGAGATTGTCGTGAAGACTGCTATCGACATCATTTTTTTGGATATCAACATGCCTGTTTTGAGTGGTATCGATTTTATTGGAAGCCTCAAAAATCCCCCGGCTGTAATCTTTACAACGGCATTTCCGGAATATGCTGCGTCCAGTTACGAATTGGATACAGTGGATTACTTGCTTAAACCAATCACTTATGAAAGGTTTGTCAAAAGCATTTCCCGATTCCGAAAGTTGCAGCCAAGCGCCCCTGAAATCACTTATTCATACTTCAAGGTGAATGGAAAATTGCTCAAATTGGAGCATCAGAATATTCTATTGGTTCAGTCCATAAAGGATTATGTCATCCTTAAAACCACTCACGGCAACTACATTACGCACATGACGATGAAGTCGGTATCAGAACTGTTGCCCAATACGTTGTTTCGCCGTATTCATCGTTCGTATGTAGTGGGGATTTCGCATTTAACAATGATTAGTAAAAATGAAGTATACGTAGGAAAAGAATGCATTCCTGTCGGGGAAAGTTACAAACAGGGTCTTTTAGGCATAGTATAGACACCGACTAAAACAATCAAATTTCTCAAAGCGATGGTGAGCAAAATGATGAATAGCTATTTCAGATACCGCACGGCCGGCTCCTTTACCCTGGGTGTCGGGCGCGCGACACCCTCGTAACTTTCAGGGATACTTTCGTTGCCTGCCTTGTAAGCAGGCAGCAATGGATAAGGGTACACCGGCCTCCGGAACCGCACGCCTTTTTTGACATCACCGCTTTCATAGGCAGTACCAGTCAGTTGCTGGGGCACAATGCCCTCTTCTTTCCATTTGATCAATGCCCCGAGCATATCGCCGCCGTCGTTCAGGCCGGGCCCGCCGCTGCAATGGCCCATGCCGGGTATCAGGTAGAAGCGGAAGAAATCCAGGGTATGCTGCAGGCCGCCTTGTATGCCTACCACGCGCTCGTAGTAGCTCAATGCGTCCTGGTAAGGCACGAGCGGGTCTGCTGTACCGCTGTACATGAGGAGTTTGGAACCGTGGTTTCTGAACGCGGAAAGATCGGTGCTGTTGGCGTTCAGGACAGGGCCGAGCAGCGAGTCGAGCCGGTCCTGATCGTGGTCGAAATCAAATGTTTTGAAGTCGAAATCTTTGCCGAAGGCCCATTTGTACTGGTAAAACAGTGCATTGGGTGCCTGGGTGGGGTTTTGCTGCATGTCGATGCCCGCAGCTACATTTTCGCTCCCCAATGGGATGGGTGTGTAAATCCTTTCTCCGGTGCGCGGGTTCACGGGGCCTGCCCAAATCTTTTTCAATGCAGTTATCTGCGATTTGGTCAGGCAAGTGCTGTCGTCGGTGCCGTCAGGGCACAGCGGTAATGTTTCGGGATTGAAATGGCAGGCCGCAGGGTTAGTCAGGAAATGGTCGCCGGGGGCACCGCCATCCTTGCCGGCACAGGCGCTGAGCACGGCGCGGGTGATCAGGTCGAGCTTTTGTTTGGGCAATGTGCTGCTGGGGAGGTCGTTGGTGGCGCGGAGTATCCATACGAAGCCGGTATGCAAATGCGTGCGGTTGTTGGCAGGGGCTCCTGCGAGGATGCCGTCGTAATCGTTGGGGTAGCGCTGCGACTCCATCAGCGCCTGCTGGCCGCCCGTGGAGCACCCCGAGAAATAGGCCATTCGTGCGGCTTTCTGATAGTAAATTTTGGTGAGGGCCTTGCCGGCAACGGTCATTTCGTGCGTTGCGCGGTGCCCGAAATCGGTCCATTTTTCAGGGTGCCCCGTGAGCTCGTTTGCGCCGGGGGATGTGCCCATGTCGGTGTTCGCTGTGGCGAATCCTTTCCGCAGTCCCGTAGCCAGCGAGGCGTAATTGATGTACCCAGCCCCGCCGCCGGTTCCTGTGCCGAGGAACCGCTCGTTCCAGCCCGTTTCGGGCAGCCACAATTCAATGCGGATATGCGAATCGGGTGAAGGTTGCAGTACGGCAGTGACGCGGCAGAATGCCGGCAGGTCTGCAATCGGCTGTGCGCTGCCGGACGGGGTAAAAGTGCCTGCGGGGATGCATTCGGCGGCAGTAATGGTCGCCTGCGGAATGCGCGCCTTTGCGAGCTGTGCGCACGGGCATGTGTCCTTCGTTTCGGACTGGGCTACGGCCACAACAGACAGCAGGCTCAATGCAGCCGCGAGAGATAATGCAGCGATTTTGGTCATTTTTGAAAAAATAAACGGCCCGACGCGGCAGCCGACAGTATAAAAAGTCTCTTAACGCACTAACCATACTCATCGAAATTGGGCTCTCAGTGTGGGCAACGACCGGAATGTGGCGCTTTCCTATTGCACAGGAATTTACTTCCGGTAAATTTGCTCTTTACCTATTGTCCGTGCGCCGATGAAACCGAAGTTTGTCAGTATCAGTGAAGAGATTATCGAAAGGATCAAAACCGGGGAATTACAGCCCGGCGACAAGGTCCCGTCGGAAAACGACTTGATCAAAACCTACCGGATCAGCAACACGACGGCCCGCAAAAGTCTGCTGGAAATCGAAAACCAGGGCTGGGCCAGGCGCATCAAAGGCAAGGGCACATTTGTGTTGAACCGCACGGTAGGCCACCACCTCATCCGCACGCTGGGTTCCATCAATGCCACCCGCCGGGGGTTCCACGAAAGCCTTCTTGCCGAAGGTTTCGAGCCGCATAATGTGGTGCTGGAAAAAACGGTGCTCGATGACGGCGTTTCGTCAGAAATAGGCGGTAAGCATTTTATCATCGGCGGCCCCGTGCTGAAAGTGCACCAGCTGCGCTACGCCGACAACGAGATCATCAAGGACGAGATCAAGTACATTTCTCTCCCGCTTTGCCCGAAGATTAACCGTATGCCCACGGAAATTTCCTATTTCAAAATTTACGAAACCACCTATCACCTGCGCATCGACGAAGTGAAGCAGACATTAAGCACCGAAATCGTCCAGCCCGGATCGGAAATGGACAATTTCGAGCTCGACAGCGCCACCGCGATGTTTATCCTCGACAGCGCCGTGATCTGTAAGGACGGCCAGGTGGTGGAGATCGAACGGTCGTTTTACCGGGGTGATAAATACAAGTTCGCCATCAGCGCCAACCCCGATTACCAGGACGACTGAAAGTTCGCTTTCCTCATATCATCGGCGTTTGCATTCAAACTTTCAGAAATAGGGTAGAATGCGATTCACAATCACCCTATGACCCATTTCGTTCGGATGGTTCACGGAGGCCATCACTTCTTTCAATTTCCCGTCTTTGACCAATTGCTGAAACACCACATAGGGATCGGCCAGGCCGGTTTTATACTGTCTTGCCAGCTCGCGGATCTGTACCACGTAGGGGTCGAGCGGGTTGGCCGGGTCGGCGATGTTGATGCGCTGGTCGGGGGAGGGGGTGAGCAGGATCACGGGAATGTCTTTGGCCTGGGCGGTTTCGATCATTTTGGCCCATGAATCTTTCACTTTATCCAAAGGCGAAAAGCGGTCGTTCAATGCGTAATCGATGAAAAGCAGGTCGGGCTTGTGCGGCAACACATCTTTTTCAAAACGGGCCTGCCCGCTGATCGCATTTTCGCCGCCAATGGCCGTCACGATCACATTCACCACGGCATACGGATACTTCGCTTTCAATGCTTTCAGGAAAAGGTTAGGGTACGATTCCAAAGTATGCACCTCATGGTTTTCCCAATATCCTGCCGGCACCGAATGGCCGTGAAAAACTACATTAATCGTTCGGCTTTTGGGCCATTCAGTGGCCAGCTCCTGTTTTAATTTTTGCAGATATTGGCTGCTGTCGGCAACTTGTGCCCGGGTTTTGGCTCCGGCAAAAAATGCAAGCAATGCAATGCAGTAAAGTTTCAGATGTTTCATAATCAGTATTGTTTCAAATAAAATGCATTACCACGCGACAGTCAACGTACCTGTCACGTGTTCGGCCACAAAATGCCTGCCCAGCTTCGGATCGCCTTCGCTGACCTGGATCTTGCCCGTTTTCCAAGGATAAGCCCCATTGATATAAGCCTCGAACTTTTCTATACTAATGTGTTCGGGCGCATAGATCCGAACGGTGGCGTCCTGCAACCCGCTCACCTCGAAGCGCTTGTCGATGTCCTTCACCCCCGAATGCAGCTCCTTGTAGGATACAATGCCATCGGTTTGCTGCACGAAGATCCGGCATTCGCGGTTCCAGGACGTAGGCAGTTTGTACACCGAATGCCCGGTGTCCAGCTTCGTTTCCAATCCGAGCAACAAAGGCGCTCCCTGCGGGAACTTGAACCGGTCGGTAATGGTGCTGTTGGGATGGTAACCCGAGAAAATAAATGCATTGTTGCTTCGTGCGATGGTCAGTACAGGACTTTTTACAGCCGGGTTTTCCTTTGCAATCACGCAATGCATATCGAATGCGGCCAATGCGTAGCGCATCAGCAACGGGCCGGTGAAGAATCTGGAAGGATTGTCCGGGTGCAGTAGCTTGCCGCCATTGAACTTGCTGGAATTCGTGCCGCGGATGTACACCACTTTTCCGCCATGCCAGTCGTCGCCCGTGCGCGCCCAGCACACGTCACGCGCCTGGTCCGCCTGGGTCATACGCGCGATGAGGCGGGTATTTTGATCACCCGCATTGGCGAGGCTCGTAGCAATGCCGCCGCCCGAAAACAATGCTTCATGCCGCACCACATCCGGGTAAGCGGTCGTCAGCCGGTCGCCCTCATACTGGCCCGATACTTTGAATTCCCCTTCCAGCGGCGTCCCGTTTTTCAGGTTCAGGAATTCAAGGAATGCCTTTCCCGCATGGCCTGCCGGGCCGTACACCATTAATTTACCCCCATTTTTGACAAAACTGATCAGTGTCTTTTCCAATGGAGAATCCGCATCCGGCACCACGCTTACGAGGATGGATTCTTTGAAAAAGCCCGGTTTACTTTTGATTACACTTTGGAATGAACTGGTGGAAACGACGGTATTCAGGGGAAAACCATTGTTGATCGCCTGCCGGATGAGCCAGTCGCCGTAATAGATCTCGGGGAGGCGGTCCTTATAGGCGAACGCCCAACGGTGGTATTCTTCGAACGGGTACACCCACACCAGCGGCCCCGGTGCGGTAGGGGCGTCGTAGCGGGCTTTCAGGATATGCGGGGTGACCTCGTCGGGTACCTGCGTGGGCATGTCGCCGTGGGCGTCGTCGATGCTGAGAAAGCTCAGGTGCGAAGGGATTTTTACCTCTCCTTTGGCATTAATGCGGCTCACCGAGAGCGGGAGGTAAATATCATGTGCCTCGCGGCCATAGCGGTCGAGCCAGGGGCTATTGAGCCACCACGGGTCGTGCGTATAGAAGCGGAAAAGGAAGCGCTCGTCGGGCAGCTCGGCCATTCTCGACATATATCCCACCATTTCCAGTCCGAAATCGCCGTCCAGGGCAGCCCAGGGGGAGTTAGGGGGCGGGAGCATGTTCTTATCACGGTAAATGGCTTGCAGGTTCACGCCATCTCGGGCCAGGTCGGTGCCGGCGGAAAGGTTGGTACCGCGGGTCTGGATCTGCACATCGGGGTTTTCGGCCCGGAAGTATTTCCAGAAACCGGCGATCTTGTCCTTCGTATCCGCCAGTTTGGCCTGATCGAAATCCTTGCCGTCAAAGATCGCCCCGGTGGACGACCAGCCTTCCACTCCATAACCAAACCCATTGCTTAGCCACAGAAAATCAAACCCCATATCCCTCAGGAAATGTTTGCTTTGCCTGCCCAGGAACGTCCCGAAAGGCGTATTGGCGGGAATGCCTTTGGGAAAACCCGCATACGGCTCTGTGTCCGCATTGAGCACCGAATAGCAGCTCACCATCGTATTATGTCCCATCGCGCTTCCCCCAAGGATCTCGCGGTGTTTTTTGTATTTAAAATCCGACCGCGCGAACTCAGGGCCGGGATCAAAGGTCTCGCCGATGAGCACGGGCTTACCGGTGGCCTTGCGACCTTCCTCTTTCAAAGTCTGTACGATGAATTGCAGGTCGCCGTAGGTGAATGCGGGCGGGTTTTCGAGGTAGAGGTAAGCCCGCTCATGGATGGACAATTCTTTTGGTCCGGAGTTCACGGCGTGGCCGGTGTTGGGGTTGCCCATATACCGCGCCCATTCCAGCGGCTGGCCAGGCGTGCCTTTGTAGTCGAGAATTTCGGAGCCGTCGCTCGTCCAGAGCATTACCGACACCGTGTCCGCATGCCGCAGCATCGACGACCATTGCACGAACATTTCCCTGGCCACTTCGCGGATATAGGCCTTGTCGTTCTTTTTGAATGGTTTCAGCGAAACTTCCAACGTAATGTTGTTGAAATTCTTCCCTTTTACAGTGCCCAGTTTGTTTTGGGCGGAAAGCGAAAGGCCGGTAAACAGGCTCAGGCAGGTTAATGCGAGCTTTATTTTCATGGTAAAAGGATCAGGTCAGCTACGGTTTGATGGTGGTGTAAATGGCGACGCCCCTTGGTGGCAGCTCGTCTTCCAGGCTGTTTTTGATTGTATTAAAATATTTGTCAAATGGCAAAATGGCACGCTCGCCTACCTCGGTAATATGCGCGGGATCGTACAGGCAACGGCTCATGCCGGCGTGCACGGGTTTCGAAAAACCCACGGTAAACTTCCGCGCGGCATGCGAGGCATTCACGACCATCACGGAAGTTTCCTTACCGGACGGCCCCGTCGCCATCACATAAAGGCTATCCGCTGAAAGCGTTTTGAATGCAGCCGTACCGTCGCGCCCGCCCAGGTATTTGCTCATCATACTGAATGCATACCAGGCAGGGTAGGGCGTACCAGCATGCGGCACGTCATCCTGCGGTGACCGCACGAGCCCCCAGCGGTGCACGCCGTTGTAAAAACTGTCTTTGTTGGTCACTTTGGAGGACGGATATTTCTGATCAAAAAGTATCCATAGCAGCGAAGTTTGCGCGCCTGCGTAGGTGAATGCGGCCACGCATTGCGCGAGGTAGTTGCCATAATCCGGCCGGAAACGCACTTCCTCTGTTGGCTTGCTCGCGCCATACTCGTCGATCCAAAAAGGCTTTCCGGTGTGCGCAATCTTCACCTTTCCGGCCAATGCAATCTGCTTCCAGCCTTCGTATTCCAGCGGCGGATTAGTACCCGACTGTCTGCCGTTGTAGCTATGCCAGCTGTAAATGTCGATCACCCTATTCATTTTCCCCGCGCTCCATCCCACAAATGCTGCCGTGTCGGTACTCCCGCTGTTGGGTCCGACCAACTTCACCGCCTCCCGCAGCCCCGATTGCCGGAGCCGTTGATGAATGGCGGTGCAAACCTGATTGTAGTAATCCGGCGAACTCACGCCTTCCGGCTGATTACCCGAGCGGTAGTTGAGCGGTTCGGTGAACAGCACGAGGTACTTGATGTTGGTATATCCCTTCACCTCAATGAGCTGGTGAAGGGATGCATTCACCCATTCTGCAAACCGCGCCGGGTCTTTTTCCGGATCGGGCGTGGCCTGTTCGGCGGGAACGCGGGTGTTGTGGTAGGTGTCCCGGGTAAACCACCAGCCTGCCTGTAAGGCCACATCCACATGCAGGGCCTTCATCTGGTCGAGCCAGGCGTAAAATGCCTGCATGCGCGGGGTTTGCCAGTTGAAATCGTTGTACAAATTGTCGCCGCAGGCCCAATCGGGGCGGTACCAGGTACGGGCGATTTTCAGGTCCATCGCTTTCACGCGGGCGAATTCGGCTTTCCGGTCGGCGTCGGTCATCGGTTTTACGCCGGGATCGTCCATGAATGTAAAGCCGTGGTACACCGCATTGACGCCCCGGAAATCGCTGGTCATCACCGAGTCGTTGTAAACTTCCAGCCTGGTTTCGGGCAACACCGGTGGCGCGGTGAAGCTGCTGTAAGCCACCGCCCCGGCCATGCCCGCGATCCAGAACACGATCATCTTTATTTGCTTGCCCATGCGTGCACTGTTTTTCATTTGTCAAATGCAGATATTTCAAAAAGCATTTACCACGGTCAATATCCCGGATTCTGCATGAGTTTGGTCGTATTATTGATCTCGCCTTGCGGGATCGGGTAGCGGTACATCCGTTCGTTGAACACCCGCAGGGCTACTATGAAGCGCTCGTAGACCGCGTTGGTGCCATTCGTAGATATCCGCATCCCCGATACCGGTGCGGCGAAGTCTTTTTCCCCCGTTTTCCATCTTCGTACATCAAAAAAACGGTGTTCTTCGAAAGCCAGCTCCACCCGCCGCTCATTGCGGATGCGGGCGCGCATCTGTTCTTTCGACAATCCTTGCGGCAGATCGGGCATGCCTGCGCGCTTGCGTATCTGGTTGACAGCATCATGCACGCTCGCATCCGGACCAGCGGCTTCGTTCTGGGCTTCGGCGTAGTTGAGCAGGATTTCGGCATACCTGAAAACTACCCACGGGCGGCGCACGGTCGCGTTGGTGGTCTGGTTCCAGCTCGCGGCTTCGCTGAGAAATTTGCGCATGTAGTAGCCGGTTTTAGTCGCATTCACACTCACGCCCAGGCCATCCTTGCCGCCCGCCATCGTGTTCACTTCCGTGCCTTTGAAATTCGAACCATTGTAAATCACCGATAAGGCAAAACGCGGATCGCGGTCCTTGTAGGGATTGGCCGGGTCGTAGCCCGACTGCGGATCGTCAATAGGAACGCCGTTCTTCATTTCATAGGCATCCACCAGCTCCTGCGTGGGGTTGGTGAGGCCCAACGCGCCATTGTAACTGATGGGGGCATTGTTGGTTTCGATATCGTTGCGCAGGTTGGCGGCGGTGGCGAAGATCACTTCCGCATTGTAGGCAGCCGTCGAGAAATTGAAAACGTCGGCATAATTCGCGAGCAGACTATGGGCTTTGGTGTCGATCAGCTCCTTAGCAGTGGCGGCGGCTTTTTGCCACAGGGTAATGTCGCCGTTCGCATTGTTGAGCGGGCTGGCGGCATAAAGCAACGCCCTCGACTTTAATGCGATTGCGGCGGCTTTGGTGGCGCGGCCCTTGTCGCCGGCACCGTATTGGACGGGCGAGAGGGGTAGGTTTACGGCGGCCGAGTCGCAGTCTTTCAGGATTTGCGCCAGGGTTTCTTCCGGCGTGTTGCGGGGCAGGTCGAGGTTGTCGGATTGGTTAAAAACATGATCGGCGATGATCACGCCGCCGTAGCGTTTCCAAAGCTCGAAATGGAAGAACGCGCGGAGGAAAAAGGCCTCGGCACGGAGCCTGGGGACGTCGGTGAGCGGGATGATGTTGGCGCGGTAAGCGTTTTCGAGGAAGAGGTTCACCTGCCGCAGGCCATTGTAATTGGTCGCATAGCTATCGTCCAGCGTCCGCAGCGAGCTCCACGTTCCGTTATTGAAAATGTTGATGTCCGAATTAAGGTTCGAGTTCACGGCCTCGTCGGAACCGGCGGCAAGCATGGCCCCGCTGTACCGGTTATAGCCTTCCTGTAGGAAATTGTAGCCGCGGTTGAGCTGGCCACGGGCCGATGCATTGAGGTTCCAGAACTGGTCTTCGGTCACCGGGCCGTCGTAGTAGGGAAATTCCAGGAACCGCGATTCCTTGCATGCGCTCACGAGCACGGCGAGGATCAAGGGGATAATGGTTTGGTACCTTTTCATGGTTATCGAAAAAATGAATGGTCAGAATTTAAGGTTGATGCCCGCCGTGATCGTGCGGAGGTACGGGTAGGAGTTATAGCCTGCGAAAGGCATTTCAGGGTCGATATCCATGTGGGTTTTATTAAAATTCAAAAGATTGAACCCATTGGCGTACACCCTTAAACTCCTGATACGCAGCTTGTCGGAAATGCTTTGCGGGACAGTATACCCCAGCTCCACCGACTTGATCCGCAGGTAATCGCCCGACCGCAGCCAGAAATCCGAGTCCGCCGTATTGTTGCCCCGGTCGGAAATACCAAGCCTCGGGTAGGGAGCCGTAGGGTCGTCCTGCGTCCACGCCTGCGGGCTGAACTGGTTGATATACCCCGTATTATTCGACCCTGCCGTCACAAGCGACCGGATCTGAATCGTACGCCCGGTCACGCCCTGCCCCACCAGTGAAAAGTCGAATGCACGGTAACGCGCGCCGATATGGAAACCGTAGTACGCATTGGGCGTGTCGTTGAAATCGGTCATCACGCGGTCGTAATTGTCGATCACATTGTCGCCATTCACGTCCTTGTATTTGATGTCGCCGGGTTGGAGCTTGCCCGCGAAACGCTGCGCGGGGCTTTGGTCGATCTCGGCCTGCGTCTGGAAAATGCCCTCAGAAATGAGCATCAGTTTGCCGTAATCGGTCACACCCGCAATGTTGTGGCCCGCCTGTTTCTGGTAGTCCAGCAAGCCGGCCGATTCGTTAATGCGCAGGATCTTGTTTTTGGCCAAAGTGTAATTGCCTCCCAATGATAAGGTGACCTCTCCGAGTGTTTTGGTAAAATCAATGGAGCCTTCAAAACCTCGTAAACGTGTTTCGCCATCATTAACGCGGTAGGTTGCCAAGCCGAGGATCGACGGGTTAATGGGCGCAGTCAGGATGTTTTTCCTTAACTCATTAAAGTAATTGGCATAGACGGTAATGGTGTTTTTAAACAGCCGCGCATCCAAACCGATATCTGTCTTATATGCCGATTCCCAGGTAATATCGGGATTGGGCAATGTATTCTCAGAAGCCCCGGCCTGAGCCGCAAAACTGGTTCCGAATGCATAGCTGCCATTCGCCGGACTGAACAGGTAGGCATACGGAAACTTGCCTGCCTCACCCGTTGCATTGTTACCCGCTTTGCCATACGAGGCGCGCAATTTGAGGTAATTAATGGGTTTTATATGGCTTAAAAACGATTCCTCGGAAATTACCCAGCCAGCGGCCACTGCCGGGAAAAAGCCGAACTGCTTGCCCGGCATATAGTTATCCGAGCCGGTGTAGCTAGCCACCACGTCGGCATAGTAGCGGTTGTTGAAACCGTACGAAACGCGGCCCGAGAAACCCTGACGCTTGTCTTGCAGACGGGTAGGGTTGAAAGTCACAGCCTGCTGGTAGCGAACGGTCGCTTTGAGCTGGTGCCTGCCGAATGCACGGTCGTAGTCGAAGCCGGTCCAGAGCTCGTTGGTGCGGATGTTGTCGGTGAATGTGGCGGCAAGATAGCCCAGCGGCGTAGATGTGCCAAAGCGGCTAAGCGCCCCGTTGGCCGATCTTTCGTATACCTCATACTCCTGGCTGCGGCCGCTTACATAACGGCCCGAAATATCAAAGGTATAAAACACATTGGCACTGAGTCCCGGCAACCAGAAATCCAGTTTGTGGGTCGCATTCAATGTGCCCAGCAGCACGCGGGTGACCTCGCTCCGGTTGCCCTGTGCCCGTAACTGCGCGAGCGGGTTGGCGCGGAACAGGTTGCTGCCGCCATAGGAGCCGTTCTCGTTCAGCAGGGGGAATGCGTTGGCCGGGGTGTTGAAGATGGTGCTTAGAAAAGTAGCGCTGGTGCCGCCTGGTTCGCGCCTGTCCTCAATGCGCCCGCCCATGTCCAGCTGCACGCTGAGCAATGGCGTTACCTGAATGTCGAGGTTGGTGCGGAGGTTGTAGCGGCGGTAGCCCACATTGGAATTGAACAAAGGAGAATCAGCATGGTCGTACAGGCCGCGCTGATCGAAAAAGCTGAGATTAGTAAAGTACCGCACCGCTTTGGAGCCGCCTGAGGCCGTGAGCACGTGCCGCTGCACGAATGCGCTGGATTTCAGGAACTCATTCACGAAGTTGTTATTGGGATACTTGTACGCATCCGTGCCGCTGCGGTAGCCGTCGAGCTGTTCCTGGGTGTAGAGCGGGCCGAAGCCGTCGTTTTTCAGGGCCTGGTTGTACAGGCTCGCGAAATTGTACGAATCCAGCGGCTTCATGAGCACCGTGGGTTGCTGGGCGCCCATTTGCATATCGTAGGTAAACCGCGTTTTGTCCGCACTGCCGCGGCGGGTGGTAATGAGCAGCACGCCATTAGCGGCGCGGTTGCCGTACCAGGCTAATGAGGCTGCGTCTTTCAATGCGGTAATAGATTCGATCTCGATCAGGTCCATATCCGAAAAGTCGCGCGCAACTCCGTCCACGAGCACGAGGGGCACGTTTGCGCCTGCGAACGAGGTGCGGTTGCGGATCACGATCGTGGTTTCGTCTCGGCCGGGCAGGGTGCCGGTTTGCCATACATTCAGTCCCGGTAGCTGGCCAGCAAAGAGATTGGTGAGCGAGCTGGCCGGGATCTGCGGCAGTGTATTGGCATTCAGCGTCGATACAGACCCGTTGATCTCCCGGTTTTTGCGCACCCCGAAAGGAATGTATACATCGTCGTCCATACCGGCATAAGGCAGTGCCTTGGGTAGCTGGATTTTCAGGGCGTGCCTGGTTTCGGTCACGTTTTGGTAAAAAGTGAGGTAGCCGGTTTTTTCAAAAACCAGCACTTCCCCCTTCACAACCTTAATAGAAAACGCGCCCTTTTCGTCCGAGATGGTTTGCACTTTTCCTTCCTGCACACTCACATTTACGCCTGCCACGGGCAGATGGCCGGCATCTTCCACCATACCCGAAACGGCCACCGGTACGGCATCCTGGGCCATTACCCGGCCCACCAGCACCGCGAGCATCACCATCAGCCCGCGGATCGTATTGATTATTTTCATAGATATCGTAAGGTTTAGATGGACTTACCAGCCGGGGTTCTGCACCAGCTTATTGCTTTTCTGGACTTCGTTGCGCGGGATCGGGTAGAGGTGCATATGGTCTTCATACACCCGCTGGAAGGACGATGCCAGCTCTACTTTGGTGTAGGTAAATGTACCGTCCGCGTTCTTCGCCACATTCATTCCGTACATCTTCTGCGCCACGAGTTCCTTCCCTTTTTTCCAGCGCATGATGTCGTACCAGCGGTTATCCTCGAAAGCCAGTTCCACGGCCCGTTCGTTGTAGATCCGGGCGCGCATCTGGTCTTTACTCAAACCAGGGGGTAAATCGGGCATGCCTGCACGCTTCCGGAGTTGGTTAATGGCGCTGTACACGCTCGCGTCCGGGCCGGAAGCCTCGTTTCTGGCTTCCGCGTAGTTGAGTAAAATCTCGCCATAGCGGAAGAAGATAAAGTTCAGGAAGGCCGTTTGCGTGCCGGGCGTTTTATACACCTCGGGCCACATTTTACGTGCATAGTACCGGGTGGCGGTATAGGAAGAGCTGCTGGAACTGTAATCCGCACCGCCATCCCACATCTGTATTTTCCGTTCTTGCCAGGGCGCGTCGTTGTAGAGAATGTTGGCGTAAAAGCGTGGGTCGCGGTTGGCATAAGGTTTCGCCGGGTCGTAGCCCGACTTTGGATCTGTAATCGGCAGCCCATTCTTCATTTCATACAAATCCACATGGTTCTGGGTCGGATTGTAGGTGCCAATGCGGCCGCCCGAGCCTGGCGACACCACCGACAGGATGGCCCAGTCCCAGGTCCGCGGTTTTTTGATCTTGATGAGAATATACTCCTCCGTAGTGCCATTTCCCGCTGGCGAAAGCAATTCCTCATAGCGCGGATGCAGCTTGTATCTGTTCATATCCATCACCTCTTTGGCCGCATCGGCAGCCGCCTGCCATTTGGCCGGCTCATTGGAAGTGTTGTGCAAGGGGCTGGCCGCGTAAAGCAGCAACCGGCTTTTCAGCGCCCGCGCGGCACCGATCGTCGGGCGGCCGTAGTTGGCCTCGTCGTGCTCGATGGGCAGGAGGGACACGGCCTGGGCAATGTCGGCCTGGATGAAATTGACGCACTCGTCGTAGCTATTGCGGGGCAGGTCAATGTCGTCCGTAGCGGAATAAGCCTTATCGATGAGCACCACGCCGCCGAAGCGTTTGATGAGTTCGAAATACATGAATGCGCGCAGGTAATACATTTCTCCTTTGATGCGCTGCGGGTTCTGGTCGGCGGTCCATTTTACCTCGTCGATTTTGGAAAGCATTTTATTGACAATGCGGATACCGGCATACAGGCGGTCGTACTGGCCGCCGATGTCGTTGATCGCCAATGTAGTGAAGGCGGTATGGTCGTGGTAGAGGCCTTTGGAAAGCGTGTAGAGCATCGGGTTAGTGACATCGATGCCTACTGCCTCGTCGGAAGCCTGGGCCACGCCGTTGCCTTCGTTGAAACGCAGGTAATCGTCGGGTAGGAAGCTGTATGCATTGTCGGCATACTGGGCGGCCATCACCGGGTCACCGAAGACTTTCGCCTCGTCAAGGGCCACGTCGGGGGCCACGTTCAGGAACTTGTCGTCACAGCCCGACAGTATGGCCAGCGAGGCGACAAACAGGGAAAGGAGATATTTTTTCATCATCATAAAATGGCTGGTTCAGAACTCGATGTTGAGGCCCAGGTTGTAAAGCCGGGAAGTCGGGTACACGTTGTAAGGTCCCTGCGGCGCACGGCGCTGGAAGTTTTCGGGATCGCGGTAGAGCACTTTCGTCCAGGTATAGAGGTTCTGTCCTGATAGCGAGACGCGTATGCCTTTTACCCCCACCTTTCTCACGAGCGTGGAGGGCAGCTGGTAGGCGAGCTGCGCATTGCGGATTTTGAGAAAACGGGCATTGGTGAGCAGGAAATCGTTGGTCGCGTAGCTCATGAAGTTGCCGCCCACGGCCGGTTGCAACGCGGGCCAGGTGGCCGTTTGGGCGGTAGCGGGCGTCCAGCGGCCGAGCATGTTTTCGTACATCTGGTTGCTGCTCAGGTTTCGCTGGTCAAACTGAATGTCGGAGCTCACATGCGCCACGCCCTGGAACATCACCGAAAAGGAGAGGCCCTTGAAGCTGAATGTCGGTTCCACGCTGTAAGTGTATTCGGGCACGTTGGAGTAGCCGATGGGCGTGATGTCGTCGGTAGAAATGACGCCGTCCTTATTGATGTCCCTGAATTTAAGATCGCCGGGAATGGGCTTGCCGAGCAGGTTGGGCAGGTAGCTGTTGATATCGTCCTGCGACTGGTAAAAGCCGTCGGTCACATAGCCCCGGTATTGGCCGATCTGGTAGCCCGCGGATTTTTGATAAGTCGGCCGGCCTAACGGTTCATCGAGGTTGATAACCTTGTTCCGCGCAAAACTCGCCTGGGCCGTTATGCCATACCCGATGTTTCCCACCCGCCGCAAATGCCGCAATTCGATCTCGTAACCGTGGTTGTTCACCTCGCCATAGTTCAGGCTCGGGTAAGCCTCTCCATAAGTCGTGAGACCCGATTGCCGGTTGAGCAGGATGTTTTTTCTGGTTTCATTAAAAATATCGAAGTTCAGGGAGAACATATCATTGAAGAAACTGCTCTCGAAGCCGATGTTGCGCTTGGTGGACGTTTCCCAGGTAATGTTGGGATTGCCAATGCGCGAATGCGTGATCACCGGGTAGGTGTTAATCGCTGTCGGCAGGCCGAATTGGGCGGCAGTGTTGGGTTTCACTGCGAGCCCAAGGTTGGCACCGCCGGTATACACCGTGGAATTCCGGGAGTATTCATCGAGGTACAAAAAGCGGTTTCCACCGATTTTGTCAAACCCGATCTTACCCGCGCTACCCCTGATTTTCAGGTAGCTCAGCCAGGAAACATTTTTCATAAAATCCTCCTTACTCACCGTCCATCCCGCCGATACCGCCGGAAAAAATCCGTAGCGCTTGCCCGAAGCGAAGTTTTCCGATCCATTGTAAGCCCCGTTGAATTCCGCGAAATATTTATCCATAAAGCTGTACGTCACCCGGGCCACAAGTCCCTGCGAGGCATACGCGGGCTGCGCACCGATCACGCGCCGGGCCTGCCGCTGGAACAATGCCAGGCCAGTCACGGTGTGCTTCCCGAAAGTATTGTTGTAATTCAGGCTCGATTGCAGGTTGTAGGCAATGGTGCCGTCGTAAGTGGCCACCAACGCGCCCAGCGGGGTATCCGAGTCGCTGAAAGAGCTGTTGCCTTTCACGATCTGGTCGGTCTGTTTGTTGATGTAATAGGAAGTAAAAGTGCCCTGCTGGCGGCGGGTGGCAATGAAATAGGCGTCGTAGGCATATTGCGTGCGGAACGAAAGCCCTTTCAGCAGCCGGTGCAGGTCGTAATTCAATGCCAGCGTGCTTTCAATGGAATTGTTCTGCTGAATGTAATAGCCGCGGCGCGAGATCCAGCCAAGCGGATTGGTAAGGTTCACGCCTGCATTGGGATTTTCCATGAAGCGTCCGTCGGGCAAAAACGGCTGATAGGCGTAGGCCGGAATCCCATTCACCCTCGACAGCAGGTACTCGATCTCCGCATTGGCATAAAACGGATCTCCGGCCGGTGCATAGCGTTCTTCGAGGCGACCGCCAAGTTTTACCGATACGGTGAGGTCCTTGCTCAAAGTCAGGTCCAGGTTGGAGCGGAAGTTGTAGCGGCTGTAATTGGGGGAGGTGGAATAGCCGTAGGGATTGTCGAATTTTTTGAGAAAACCATCCTCGAAAAGATAACCAGCCGACACAAAGTACCGGGCCACTTTGGTACCACCCGATACATTCAGGTTATGCTGGGTCTGGGGATAAAATTGGCGGGTAATGTAGTCGAACCAGTTGAAATCCGGGTATTTGTAGGGGTCCGAATGGTCTTTGAACTTCTGCAATTCAACGTCGGTGAACGCGGCAGCTTTGCCTACGTTCGCATTGGCCTCGTTGAGCAGGCTGGCGGCATTGAATGCATTCAGGGTTTTGGGTAAACTGGTGTAGGTCTGCAAAGCCACATTCCCCGAATAGCTGATCCGCGGCTTGCCTTCCTTGCCTACTTTGGTCGTCACCAGGATCACCCCGTTACCACCCTTGATCCCGAAAAGCGCGGTAGCCGAAGCGTCTTTCAGTACAGACACGGTTTCGATCTCGTTGGGATCAATGTCGCCGAAACTTTGCCGCTCGGCCCCGTCCACGATGATGAGCGGGGAGCTGTCGCCGGTGGTGGCACGGCCGCGGATGAAGATATCGGCCTGGTTATCGCCCGGTTTTCCACTGCGCTGCACCACAAATACGCCCGGCATCCGGCCGGTGAGGCTGTTGGTGGCATTGGCCGTAGGTGCTTTCAAAATCTCTTCCGACTTCACCGAAGCCACCGAGCCCGTCAGCGTCGATTTCTTTTGGGTACCATAACCCACCACCACCACATCCTGAAGCTGCTGCATATCCGCTTTCAGGGTCACGTCGATCACCGAGCGGCTGCCCGGCTTCACTTCCCCGGCCGTGTAGCCGATGAAGCTGATCACCAGGTCGCTCGTAGGGGCGATGGTGATCTTGTACTGGCCGTTGCCGTCCGTGGTGGTGCCGTTGGTCGTGCCTTTTTCGGCGATGGTCGCACCGATCAGCGGCGTATTATCGGTCCCGGACAGGACCGTGCCCGTGATCGTTACCCGCCCTCCGGACTGCGCGAGCAGGTGTCGGCACGGCAAAAGGAGCACACACAGCACAGCCCACCGCACATAAGGCGGCAGCTTTTTGCATAAAAAGTGTTTCATACAGGTTCGGATTTACTTGATTAAAGCAGTACAGGAAAAACTAAACAATCCTACTGGTCGATCACGACGGCTTCGAGGCCGAGGTAGCCGGCGATTTTGGCAATGGTGGCCGCATGGTGCCCCACGCCGAGTGCGAAGTGGTGTGTGGGGCCTTCTTTCATCCATTTTTTCAAGAACGTGCGTACGTCGGGCTTGAAAAACCCGCGGGTATTGGTGTTGCCCGTGGGCGGAATAGGGCCTTCAACCGATTGTCCCTCAGCGATGATGAACTTGAATTTGCCGTCGAAAGTAGAGTTGATGCTCAGCATGGTAATGGGCCCTTCCTTGATCTTGAACTCGACGCCCGCACCAAAGCCGGGCTTGCCGTGGTATTTGGTGAGGCTGCGCAAAACGGGCCTTCCATTGGCAATGGCGACATTATGCGGCCCATCATGGCCCACGAGCACAAAGCCCTCTTTGAAATCCACCGGATGGAACTCGGCGAAGCTACCGCCTATGCCTAAACGTTCCATGATGAGCATCGCAAAACAGGTTTTCAGATCCGACTCCCCGCACATCGGAAAACCTGCGCCGGTGAGCAGCGAGTTGCCCACGATGAGGTTGGACATCACGAGCCGTGTTTCACTGTTTTCGGGGCCTTCGTAATAATAGGCGAGACCGTCGAGCTGCCTGGCTTCCACGAATTTTTCCAATGCAACCGTCACGCGGGCGGCGGTTTCGAGGTCAGTATCGCGGAGTTTTTCGGAAATGGGGTCGGAAACCGGGTCGGGCGTGTCGAAAAAGTCGAGAATGCGCTCTTTCATGGTTTCAACGTCGGCCCGCTGCGTTTGCTGGTATTGCGTCACGATTTCATGCGCCTCGCATTGCACAATGTGCGCGCCGAAATGCGCAGTAAACATCGTGGAATCCGAATGCATATCCAGCATGGCCTCGATAGGGTGGCCGATGTGGCCGATGCGGGAAGTGCGCAAATCGTGCAGGACGGCGGCAATGCGGCAATATTCCTCGATCTCGGCATCGGCCTGCGGGTCGTCGTGGAGCGTGCCGATGATCATTTCCGGCACGCGCTTTCCCATCCGCGCGGCCACGCCCGCAAACTCGGGCAGGGAGCAGATGTCGTCATTGTAAAGCTGCATGTAAGTGGATGCCCGGCTGTAATCCATCGCCTGGTCGGGCTGCAATGCTACGAGCACGATGGGCACATTCAGGTTGCGGATAATGGTACCAAACGTGTTGGAAGTGGCGTAGGTAAGCATATCGCAGAAAATCAGGTCGAGATTGGCCGCATGCAGTTTCGGTACGAGTTCGTAAGCCTTTTGCACCGTGTCGATCAGCCCAAAATCGACGAGCTCTGCATGGCCCACGCGTTCGATCTTCCCGATGAAAACAGCCTGTTTGCGCAGCATATCGTCGAGCAGGCCGTCGAACTGGCTCCAATATTTGAAATACCCGACCCCGAACACGCCGATGCGCGGTTTGGTAGGCTGGCGTTTCCGGATAATGGCTTCTTCTACGACGTGATTTTCGTTCCGTAATGGATTTTCCATGAGTGACTAAAATATTGTTTTAAAAGTTTAATTCTTAACGCACTAAGTTTTTTGGCAACAGGTTTTCTTTTCAGGGCTTTAATAAAAATAAAAAATGCTAGTCTGTGACTTCCGCAGGTGTGACCACGGCGGCAGGGCGGTCAAAAAGTGGCCGGAGCCTGGGAATAAGCACAATGAATGCGATGAATGCAACGGGATACAGCAGGCCCGAAGCGATCCAGAGCGGTTTATATGAATATTCCTGCACGATTTTCCCGATCATCGGATTTAAGATCAGGCTGGATATTGCACCTGCGGTGCCCGACAAACCGACCACCGTGGACGTGGCCCCCGGCCCGAAAACGTCTGAAATTGCGGTAATGTAATTGGTGATCCAGCACCCGTGCGCAAACATATACAGCGCCATGCAAGCCACTGCAATGCCAACTGACGACGTAAATTCGGTGAGTGGCACTGCCAGCGTCAAAGCAGCCGCGCAGCCCATCACGATCTTCCGCGCGCGACCGGTGCTAACCTCGTTTTTAACCAGATGATCCGAGAAAAAGCCACCCAGAATATTGGCAATGCCCAGGGAAAGAAATGGTATCCAGAAGAGCTGACCGATTTGTTCAAAAGAAACCTGGCGTACATCGCTCAGGTATTTCGGGATCCAAAACATCATGAAATACATGACCGGGTCGAGCAGGAACCGCATTAGGATGAATACCCAGGTTTCGCGTCGTTTCAGAATCTTCGCAAAGGTAATTTTGAATGCGTCCTGAAAAACTACATCGTCGTGCGTCATTGGTTTCTGCTGCAATACTACTGTGTCGTTTCCTGCCGCCCGTTTCCACGGCAACATCAACCATACTATCACCCAAATGGCCCCGATAACGCCCGGGACCACGAATCCTGAACGCCAGCCATAAATGTTAGAAAGCCAGATCGTGAGCGGCGGAGCGATCACCGCACCGATGGCTGAGCCGCCGATAGCGATGCCGTTTGCAAAGGCCCTTTCCTTTTCGTCAAACCATTCATGCACCGTTCTGGCCGCACCCGGAAAGCAGGCGCCCTCGCCCATGCCGAGGAAAAAACGGAAGGTAAGCAGCTGTGGCAGGCTCGTCATCACCCCATGCAACGCATTCGCTACCGACCACACGCCCACCGCAATACCTAGTCCTTTCCGGGCCCCGATACGGTCGATCAACCAGCCGCCAACGGTGAACATCAGCGCGTAGCTGAGCAGGAAACTGGTATTCACCCACCCATACTCCACATCGCTGAAACCGAATTCCTCCTGAATGCGGATCACGGCAATGGACAGCACCTGCCGGTCGAGAAAGCTCAGACCAGTTGCAATGAAGACGAGGAATACAACCCACCAGCGGACGAAGTTTTTCTTCATGATAACTTAACGCACTAACTTAATTTGAGCCAAAAATAAATCAGGAAAGTGCAAAATGCAACATGCTGCAAAAAAAATTTGGAATCTTTTTACGATAGTGCCAAAGTGGGCGATTGGGCGTACTTAAAAATCACTTAAAATTAATCCGCGCAACTGGCTTCCTCGCCGCTGGCGCCCAGCCATGCGGCGGATATGCAGATGAAGTCATTGACCAGGTACGTTAACCCGTAGGGAGTGAGTGGGCTTTTTGCAAGCAATGATGAGTGTTCTGGAGAGGTGATAATGGCAGGCGTAATTTGAGATCTTTATAAATCGTCTTTATCCAAAAATATGCCCGTGCCGATCATTCTGACGGGTCCATAGTAGAGACCGTAGTCGGCTTTGATATTAAATCTTTCTTTCAATTTTTGTTGCAACTGAGCTGGTTGTTTGTTTCCATTAACAACCAGCTCATCTTCGCTAAGGCCAAACCATTCCAAATCTGATGGACTGGAAATTACCTTTTCCCGTACCAGCTCCGAGATTACACCTCTGACACGCTCCTGATCAGCAGAGATGTCAACGGGCTCTATCTTCTTTTTCGTTGCCACCACCTGATTTCCGTCACCTTCCTTCCCGTTAGCCCAAACAAGCTGATCCGATTTAGAACCCTTTACGAAGCCGGACTTGGATTTAGTAAAGTCATTGTCCTTGACGAATTTGGCCCTGTCCCAGTCTTTGCTTTTTAACTCACTTATTTTAGAATTCTTTTCGGAATACTGATGTGCCCTTTCTATGGAAGCACGCTTGCTATCACGTGCAGCATAGTACGACTGATCGATTTCCGCCAGGAGTCCTCGGTACTGGCTCAGCTCGCCTTCGGGAATCTGAACGTTGTTCACTTTCAGTGAAACCAAATTGCCATTTTCAATTTTCACCCGATACATATTATCCTTGTCGTCACGGACTTCCATGTCGCGGTTGGCAAGGTCCTCATTAGAATAGAAAAACCTGAAACTTTGAAACTGATAGCTCGTATCCACTGCCTTTTCCACCAAGGCAGTGTCTGTAATTTCAATATTTCTGGCCCTTTCGATCAATCTAGCCTTCTCTGAAGATTCTTCGTTTTTTGTGATCGTTTCCTTTTTTTGTGGAATGTATCGGGTCACTTCATGTTGACTGTTTTTGGTGTATTCAAGCGGTTGTTCGGGATTTGGAATGTAGGAAAATGCCGAAACAATCAGCAGTCCTGCAAGCAATACGATCTTTTCCATCTTGTTCAGTCGTTTATTTTCATGGTTGATAATTCTTTTCAAACGGTTTACCAATTGATTGCTGCCAAGGCCGAGAACCAGATCAGACCGTGCTGGCTGTTGGGAATGGAAGGCAAGCAAAGCTTCCAGGTAATTGCTTTTGACCGACGTATTGGCAAGCACAATATCGTCGCAGCAAATTTCTCTTTCTTCCCTGATCAGCGAAGACAGCCAAAGCAACCCCGGATTGAAAAAAAAGATCGTTTCCAGCAAACTTTGCAAAATATTGACCAGATAATCCCTTCGTCTGATGTGCGCTAATTCATGTATTAATATGGTTTCAATCTGCTGGGCAGGAAGTTGAAAAATCAGGCCGATAGGAATCAGAATTACCGGCTTGAAGTGTCCGACCGTGACTGGAACTTTTACCAACTCAGATTGCAACAAGCTAATCGATTGGCGGATACCGAGATGTTCAGCATAATTCTTGATTCTCTCCTGCCATTCCCCGCTAACCTGATGCACTTTGTAAGAACGTATCCGGTGCACATAGAAAAGCCCGTTGGCCAATGAGAGGATTTTGAATGCAAAACAAAGAAACCAAATGGTAAATATCCAAACCGAATTCTGGTTGATGAAGCTGGTTGATTGAGTCAGGATGTCAATGTCGTTGAGCGCAACCGGATACTCGGACAATGAGGGAACGGTTGGTATTATACGATACGAAGCGGCGGTGACCTTACTCACCCGATCAAATGATCTGCTTTCCTGATAAAAAACAAAACTGGTAATCAAAACAAAAATGATCAAACAGCCACATAGCAAGCGGTAGCGCAGCTGTGAAGATGACTTTTGAGTACAAACGAGCATTACGCCGGCCAGTGCAGCAGCAATCAGACCAATCCATAATGAATGGATCAGCGTCCAGCAGATAACCCGGATATGCTCATCTTCAAAAATACCAGGAAGCAAGGATGCGTTCATGTTTCGCTATTTTTCGTCTATCTTTTTAATCAATTCCCTGAAAGTCTCCATTTCCTGGTCGGACATCTTTTTGTTACCGAGCAATTGCATCATCAAATTACTGGCAGAACCGTTGAATATGGTATCAACCACCCGGTCAAGAAGCAGGCTTTTCGTTTTGGATTCTTCCTGCGCAGCCCAGTAAATGTGCTTCATCTGGCTTTCGTCTTTTTTCAAAAATCCTTTTTCGACCATAATCTGCATCAATTTCAATGTCGACATGTAAATGACTTGCCGCGTATGTTGGTTCAAGTGATCATTTACGAAGCGCGCCGTTGACGGACCGAACTCCCACAATACCTGGAGAATTTCGAGCTCCGACTTGGTTGGCTCCTGGCTCGCATCTTTTTGCAGTTTTTTGTCTTTCATGTATCAAACATAAGAAAAGTTTCTGATAAAACATAAGAAATATTTCTTATATAAATTAAATTGTACTACTATTGTCAGCTATGCTGTAAATCAGCGCTCTAAACATAAGAAATTTTTCTTATTAACTTAATATTTAATCCGCTTATTACTAGATCCATGAAAAGAAAAACTGTTTATCCGGGAGTACTGACCAGCTTACTGGTCCTGTTCACAATCACGACGTTCGGTCAGCAACTTGCCCCTGTGCAGCAAAGGGTAGCCAGAATTGACTCATTTCTTACCCTAATGGCACACCACCAACTATTTAACGGGAGTATACTGGTTGCGGAAAAAGGAGAGATCGTTTACAAAAATTCATTTGGCTATGCGGATAGGAACCACAGCATCAAGCATACAGACACCACTTCATTCAACCTGGCTTCTTTATCAAAACCATTTACCTCCCTGGCTATTTTACAGCTGGCTCATCAAGAAAAACTTAAATTGGACGATTTGGTTACATCCCACCTGCCCGATTTCCCATACCAGGAAATGAGTGTGCGGCATCTGTTAAACCAGACCTCCGGACTACCTGGTTTGGAATCAAGTGAAAGGGAGTATATCAAAAACCATCCACAGGAAATCATTGCCAATGAAACGGTGTACGCTCATCTGATCGCCTCCAAACCACCTTTGTCATATAATCCCGGCACACAATGGAGCTATAACAATATGAATTATTTAATTCTTGCCCTGATCGTTGAAAAAGTAAGCGTTACAGATTTTGCTACTTATATGCAGAAAAACATTTTTGAAGCCGCCGGAATGAAGAACACTTATATTCGAACGACCGGAATGCCGAACACCACCAGATATAACAGGCCTGTTATGTACGAATCTGCATTTCGAAATGTTGACTCACTTGATCACAATCGCTATCAGACTTATTATCATTTAGGCGGAATTACAGGTTCGAATAACGTTGTCAGTACAATACAAGATCTTTGGTCGTTCGACAAAGCTTTATCGGCGGGCAAGTTGATTCGCCCGGAATTAATGGATATGGCTTTTACTCCACTTACGCTGGCAGATGGTAAAACTTTCAGGATGGGGAGCAGTACACGATCTTATGGACTGGGCTGGAATATCTATAACAGCAAAACCGAGCCGGTACAAAAGTTTGTTTTTCATGATGGCCATATTGTTGGGCTCTCCACGGCCATGCACAAAAACCTGACTTCCGGGCAAACGATCATTCTTTACGATAATATGGATAATAACCCGATACAACTGATGATTTCAGTTTCAAATATCATGCTGGGCATCGCACCTTTGAAGATCCGACAGACCGGCTCCATAGCAAGAATATACGGGGAAGCCCTAGTGAGTAAAGGAATTGACTTCGGAGCAGCAAAATTCAATGAACTGAGAAGTGATACTTTAAACTACCATGTAGATGAATCCGAACTGAACCGGCTGGGCTACGATTTTATGAACCAACCCTCCGACAAATTCCTGCCTTTGTCGCTGGAAGTCTTCAAGTTGAATACCATTCTTTACCCCAAAAGTGGCAACACCTACGACAGTTACGCAAATGCATTTGAAAAAGCAGGCAAAAAAGAAGAAGCCATTCTAATGTACAGAAAGTCAATTGCACTTTCACCAAGAAACGAGGATGGTAAAAAAGCACTTATGAAGTTGCTTGAACAAAAAGAATAGGCTTTATGCTTCTTACAGATTAGACGTACTGCCCGATCAGCTTTGCGGCGTTATCAGGCTTTCTGCCGGAGAGTGAACTGGTGCTGACCTAAGATAGTTGACCTCCAGTCAACGGACTGGATTCCCCAACACGGGGAATTCGAAAGGCTACGATTGTCCAGTTCATTTGGGACGATCATAGCCTTTCGAATGGTTTAATTTACATTATTTCGGTTTCTGCTCCGTGTAACTGTTGGACTTGATAAGTTCTCCATTCTGAGGTGATTGCGTTACGGTCAGAGATGGACTTCGGTGTAACACCGATAATGATGCCACCTTCTTTGATACTGTTCTCGTAGTGTTCCGCATGCTCCTTGGGAATGCCCGAACCAACAAGTGCTCCAATGATACCACCTGTCAGACCGCCTGCGCCTGCGCCGGTTAGTGCTGCCAGTAGCGGCCCAGCCACAACCAGGCCTAAACCCGGAAGGGCAACGACAGTCCCAATAGCTGCGATTGCGCCAATAATGGCACCAGCGGTACCGCCAATGGCCGAGCCAACCCCAGCTTTCTCCAACGATTTGTTTCCCAGGTCACTGTCGTGATCACTATCTACAAAATTGGTCTTTTTCGTTTCATCCGACATGATCACGGTAATCTCATCCGAGCTGTAGCCGCGGCTGATCAATGAATCGTAGGCACGATCAGCATCTTCTCTAGTTTTAAATGCACCGGTAATAGGGCCGGCAGTGTAAGTGGCATTTGTTAATTCAGACATGGTTGAAATAAATTAATGGATGATACAATTTGGCCACCCATCACTAATATCGTTCCATAGCTGTCTTTTGAAAGTTACCCGTCTATTATCATTCCCAGGGTTAATGAGAAAGTTTACGAAAATACATTGTAGGTATCCATCATAAGATGCCCGCTGCGTTTGCAGGAAGGGACAGGTAATCGCAATTTTACCGCTTACTCAAAACGATTTGTCTTCGGCTAGTTTTGTGGTAAAATTAGGTTACCTGCCCACACCCTTCCAGCTTCCAGATATCTTACTGAGATTCCACTGCTCGTATATCCTTTTAAATCGGCAGAAGCTGCTCGAAAATGCCGGCATTCAGTTTGCCTGCAACTTAGACAAAACTGACTTTGCGCTTGTATTTTTGGGGTTGAGTAGCAGGGATTTCCCATATGCTGAAACAGCTTCCTCCCGTCGACCCAGTTTCAGCAGGCATTCGCCATAACTGTCGAAAGTATTGAAGGCGTTCGGGTGTAGTTCAGTATTGAGTTTGAATATTTTAAGCGCCTCTTCCGGTGTGTTGATGAGCTGATATCCAAAGGCATTGACCGCTGCCTCGCTTACGTCATATTGCGACGCCTTTCCTTTTTTAGCTTCATCTACGATCAATGCAATCGTTTTTTCGGTCGATTTATTAATCGCATGGTATTGAGAAATGGGGTGCAGGTTCATCCGTCGTTCCTTCTCGGTTTGCTCGGCCAGGGTCTCGACGTTGTACGCTTTTCGTTCCTGGTCGGTTACCTTCGTTGTATCAATTTGATATCGCTGCCACTTTCCGGTTTGCCCAATCATTATGTATTGTGTCCCGTATGTCTGAGGTAGTCCTTTTCGCATCAGGTGCCTGTCGATTGCCGCGGCCAATAGCCACCTGTTCACTGTACTATCCAATTCGATCGCTGTTTTCATCAGGCGAATTGCCGTGCTTGAAGCGATAGTGTCGCTGCCATGCTGGAAGATCATAGCACTACGGTAGTAGTCTTGCGCTGTAACTACTTTGCCCGCGTCCAGGAGCTGGCTGGTCCTGCTGCGCCTTAATGAGTCTTCCTTGTTGAGCCGCGTCCAGTTTATGTTAGATGCCTTCCTTGCGGATTGATCCTCATTATACATGCGGAGTATTTCCGGATTTTCCTGCTCTTGGGAAAATGAAAAGGTAGTCCCCAGCACCGCCATGGCGAAACTTATCAAGATAAACTTCAACATCTTTTTGATACGAAAAAATTGACGTTTCATGCAATCAATGTGAAAATGATAAACGATAACATTATTACGAGGATTACAATGGAAATGCTGCGATGAATTTAAACATCTATCTCGCCTCAGAAAACAAGGATTGCCATGCCCTTCGGCAGCGCGAGCATCCGGCCAGGCTCGCATGCGAAAAGTAGGGAACTCTACCTGGCAAAAACTATCAGGAGCAGACCCACTAAAAAGCATACAAGCATCACATTTAGTATCAATTGGGTTCCCTTTGGAGCACCCTTAAATTCTCTCCAACAAAATATCCCCCATATCGAGGCCACAACTATTGCCCCCGACGCCAAACCATATGATATGGCTGCACCCGCTTTGTAGGAAGCTATGACACTAAATAACATACCAATACACCAGATAAAACCTCCTGAAACACCAAGCAGATGATCCTTCCAGCTACCTTCAAAATATTCCGAAAAGTTAACTTGTGTGCCGACAAATGGCTTAGCCATCATTAACGGGTTGAGAACAAGATTGCTTAGGAAAACACCCATTGAAAAAATACAAATGGCAGTGTACGGACTAAGCATTCCAGTTATGGGTTTTAAGGGATCGGGGAACATAGAATTCGCAACATATTTATAGTAAAGTCCCATTAGCAGGCCACTACAAATCGACAATAGCAAGCCTTTTGTCGAAATTGTAGTTGACCGGGCTGACATTTTTCCGAAGGCTCTTGCATTAAGCAGTATGGCAACTACAATGAGTGCTACCCCGGGAACAAGTAAAAAAATATTGCCAACAGGAGAGTTTAAAAAATTTACTATAACTCCTAATACTAATGACAATCCTGCGCCGACTGAAAATGCCACAGACATTCCTGCCAAAGATATTGCAGCCATAAAAAGGATGTTCGCTGAATTGAAAATAATTCCCGCTACTATTGCACCACAAATGCTCTCATTATCAGCCTGCTGTATATCTGATATAAAACGCCTTCCATGATCACCAAAACTACCGAGAGTAAATGCTAAGATAAAAGCTGCAAGTACAATCCCATTGACGAAATCCCAACAATAAAGCTCAAATCGCCATTTTGGACTAACAAGTTTCTGGGTATTTGACCAGGAACCCCAACAAAGCATTGTGACAACACAAAAGAAAACTGCAACTGGATAACTTTCTATAACAAACACTGGTATTTTTAATTACGGCATACACTTTCACAAATATCGCATAGATTCACAGGAAATTGAACGGAATTAAGAAATGGTGCTCTTCATACTGAAGTGGGGGTGCCATTATTCCCCATCCTTGGGGTTCAATAGCTGGCTTAAAACTCTTTTCCCATCCTGGTTATCTGGGTTCAATTCAATTGATTTTTTATACATCAGTATAGCGTCTTGTTTTTTACCACTGTCTTTCAGCAATTGCCCGTAGCTGTCATAAGTATTATAACTATTAGGGAAGATAAAGGTCGCTAGCTTGAATACTTCAAGGGCCATGTCGCGGTGGCCTGGCATAGAGGTCATGTAGAACAGATTATAGCCAAGATCATTCATTTCTCCCTCGCTTAAATAGTAAGCAGTAGTATTGGCCTTATTGGCATTAAAGACAGCCGCGGCATGATCGGCCCCTGCTTTGACCAGTGACATGCCATACAGCGTCACCAGGGAACGGCTGGTTCTGAATACCATTGGGGGTTTGTTGTTCAGTAATGATAGCGCTGAGGTAATGAACCGCCCGAATTCACTACCAGCCGTGTTATCGAAGCCGATAATGGTTTGGTTTTTTGCCAGGTTATGTAGATAAAAGGTGGCCAGCCCAAATTTAAATCCGCCATGTCCAACGGATTTGCCGAAATTGGCCTGCTCAAAAATTTCCCAACCCAAACCATAAGCCATCTTTCCTTCACCGTCCATGGTGTCCATCCGGTCGGCATAATGGACGGTGCCATTGTTTAATTTGACGGGTGTCATCGCTTCCTGCATGGTACTTGCTTTAAGCAGTTTACCGTTAAAGTAAGCCTGGTCAAACCTGAGCATATCTGTGGTTGTGCTCATTACACCACCTTGCCCTATGGTGCCACTGTTATTGTAGGTAAGGTATCTGAAGCGCTTAATGGAATCGACTGCTACAAAAGTAGAATCGTATCCCGGATGTGGCTTCATTTGTGGTTGCGCAACCAGAATATCTGCTTTTTGGTTGGCAGGCCCGGTCAGGTAGGTGTCTTTCATCCCGGCGGGGGCGAAAATATATTTCGCCAGGTAGGCTTGGAAAGGCATGCCGCCTGCTTTCTCAACCAACAGGGCAAGCACATTGTACTCTGTATTACAATAGCGAAATTCATCGCCGGGTTTAAAGTACAGCGCACGTTTCCAACTGCGAAGCTCCGGCAACACATTACGGTTTGTGATAATGGTGTCGGGATAGTTTTTCACCAGCGCTTCGAACAGTTCCAGGTCGGGAAGCCCTGAGGTATGCGTTAATAAATGCCGGATCTTGATGTCGTTGTATGGAAAATCAGGTAGATACTGAATCACAGCGTCATCCAGACTGAATTTTCCTTTATCCCGTAACTGCAAAACAGCGGTTGCTGTAATCACTTTTGATATGGAAGCCAGGTTAAAATGTGATGTGGGTGTGTTTGGCTTTTGCGTGCGGAAGTCGGCATAACCCGAAGAAAAGTTTACAACCGCCCGTCCATTCTCAGCCACTAGGATATTGCCGTTATGCTGCCTGAGTCGTCCCAGTTCTTCAAAATAGGTATCAATTGACTTGGGCTGGGCTAGCAAAAATACCGGGCACAGCGATAACAGGCCTAACAGGGGAAAGCGAAATTTCATGATCGTTTGTTTTAAATTTTGACCAAGGTAGGCTCCCGGAATATCCAAAACTTGAGAACTCGTTTAACTGCCTAAACACCTCGACGAACAGGCTGTTACTTATCACACAAGCGCGTATAATTTGTGGTAACTTTGATTTATGAAGAAAAGAGTGCCCTTATTCTCTTTCACGTTTTTGACTTTTTATGTGCTGGCAATTGTTGCCAGGCAGTTACCCGGACTGGTACGCGGCCGTTTTTCTTTTTCGGAAGGTAGCCATAGCCTGGCGGAGTGGGTGCAATTTTCAGGCGACATACTAATCTATTATTTGCTGGCGCTGGGTACTTATTTATTGTTATGTTGGTTTCATCCGCGAAAAAAATACCTGTCCCTTTTTGTAGCGCTGCTGCTAGTCTGCACGGCAGCATTCTTTTGCGCACTCTTTTGGACAAGGCTTTTTCAAGATGTGCGGATGAGCCGCTATTTTCAATTTGTTATTATTCCGGTCAGTGCACAGGTAGTCTTCGCAACCATATTTTATCTGGTCAGGTATACGCAGTACAAAGATTTGCAGCAGGTAGAACTGCAGCTGCAAAACCGCCAGACTGAATTGTCTTTACTGCGCTCACAAATTAATCCGCATTTCCTCTTCAATCATCTCAATAACATCTACTCGCTGGTGTATGAACAAAATACACTTGCCTTACCTGCCATATCCGGATTGTCCGAGTTGTTGCGATATATGTTGTACTACGGAAATGAAAGAGTGCTCTTAACGACCGAAATCAGCTACCTCGAAAAGTACATTGCTTTACAACAGCTTCGTTTCGAGTACCCGTCGATGGTCGAGGTTACGCAAAATTGCGGTGACGAAACAGCTCAAATTCCCCCGTTCTTATTGATCCCGTTTGTTGAGAATGCATTCAAACACGGACAGGTAAGCATCAAAGAGAACTGGCTGAAAATCGAGATTACCAGTGATCTACATCATTTAAATTTTAGCTGTACGAATATAATCGGCACCAACAGAAAGGATATAACCGGAGGCATTGGCCTTACCAATGTTAAACAGCGACTGAACTTGCTTTATCCGGGCCTTCACCGGTTGGAAATTTCAGATGTTGACAATCTTTTTGTTGTAAAACTGCAAATACGGTATGGAAAGTAACAGACTGATGCGGTGTATTGTCGTTGATGATGAGCATCCGGCAATCCGGTTATTGTCGGGCTACGTTAAGAAAACCCCAGGGCTTCAGCTCGTGCTGCAAACGACGAGTGCTCATCAGGCACTTAATGCCATTAATAATGGATCGGCAGACCTTGTTTTGCTGGATATACAGATGCCAGAGATGACCGGTATCGAATTAATGAAATCGTTGAAAAACCATGAAACAAAAGTCATATTCACCACGGCTTATACAGAATATGCTTTGGAAGGGTATCAGTATGATGTGATCGACTATCTTTTGAAACCAATAACCTTCGAACGCTTTCTTGTAGCCATTGCTAAGGCGAAGCAGCGCATCAGGTCAGCGGTTGGGGAACAATGCTCCGGATACCTGCTGCTCAGAACGGAATACAAAGTTCACAAGACTGATTTTTCTACCATTCTTTATATCGAAGGACTTGGGGACTATCTCATCTTCTATCTTACAACGGGGAAGCTAATGACACTTGAAAGAATGAAAAACATGGAGCAAATACTGCCAGATGAATGCTTTGTACGGATCCATAAGTCTTATATTGTTAGCATTAGCCAAATAGACTATATTGAAAAAGCCAAAATTGTAATCAGGGGGCAGTATTTGCCGGTAGGGGATACTTATAAGAATGTGGTTAAACTCAAACTTGGGTTGTAACGCGAGCAACTTGATGGGGTTCAATTTCCTGTTTTGGGCAAGGCCACAGGTACTTATCAAAGCCTGCCTTTTCATCCGGACTTCAGATTAGGCCTTGCTACAATAAGGCCCAATCTGAAACAACATTTCAAAATTACTCGTCACTTCTTCTCCGCCTTCGGCAATTGCAGGATTTGAATGGAAGCGCCAGCACTATATCCTGACATCTGAACAAACAAGTGATCTCCATCTTTTCTACGGATTGCGTAAACTCTCACCAAAGTGTTGGGATAGTCTATCGAACCTTCCTCACCAAAATACGTCGCTTCATCTTTGATGCGGTCCAGCTCTTGCTGCGCTACCTTTCCCTGGAAGATGAGCACCCCACCCGCCGATGTGATCAATTCCCTGTAACTTTTTTCAAAATAGGGCAATGACCATTCCCGACCTTCAACGCTTGTGATAAATGTTTTGTATACCTTCCCTTCAAGCAAAACCATCCCTTCACGCGTTGGGAAAAAAAGTTTGTCAAAATCTCGCGTAATGGGCTTATTCAGAGCTGCCAAGCCCGTTGGAGGATTAAAGACAGGGAAAGGTGCCAGCTCTTTATTGCTGACAGAGATTTTGCTCAGATCAATCGTGTCCGGTGCCACATTTTGAACTGTGTGGGCATCTTGTAAGTCGATGCTCTCTACCTTGCGCACCGGCTTCGTTGCCGATGTATCGGCCTTACCTGGTTTGCCGCAAGCCAAGAACAAACTGGTTAGGAGCACACTCAAGAGAACCTTTTCATTTTTCATTTCAATAACTATTATTTGAAAGGTGGTTAAACTATGCCTTTCAAATAAATAAATATTCCACTAACGAACCTAACGGTCACAAAACCTTTTTAGAGATCCTTGATCCGTTTGACAAGCCACTGAAGGCGCTGATGATCCGATTTGCCCGGTTTGGGACGAAGCTTTAACTTCCAATGATAATTGACATACATGGAAAAGAAAACCCCAGGTAACGTCTTATTTCATAGGGAGGACATCAAAAATCTAAAGTCAATCGATTGTGATGGAAATACGAGCACCAACGTTAAGCAGCCGAATGTCATTTACTCATTCCAGGGCGAATGAAGGATCGAATCGCAAAAATCCTTTCTTTCAAAATTCGGTATCATAAATGCGCAGATATCGGCATTGATATTTCCGTACGTAGTATCCGTTTTATGTTTAAAGCCTTCGAAGAAGGTCGGGATGATTTGTTTTTTAAAGCCGGTGCGCGGAAACTGGCTGACGATATCCTGGCGGTCTTTTTCGGATAGTTGCCCGTAGCCTCTGCCAACTACATCCAGGGCCACCCCATAATTTAGCAAGGCAACTTCCGCTTCCTTATGCTCTGCAATTCCCGGTGTTGTATGCAGGGCGATTGCATCCCAAACCAGTTGGAGCGTCTGCGGTGCAAGTCCATGGCTCGCCAGGAAACTACGCGCAGCATTGGCACCGTCCACTTCAAATCTCTTATCAGGACTGCTGTAATGCGGCGTTAGCCCCAGGTCGTGAAAGACCGAACTGACATACAACAGCTCAGGGTCATACCGAACTTCATCCCGCTGCCCATTCAGGGAGGCAAATAAAAATGTCCGCAAGGAATGATTGAAGAGGAATTCTGTACCGTGCTCGAGCAATAGCTCGGTGGCTTGTTTTGCTATTGTGCTATCGGGAATTTTTACGCCGGCAACAACTTTTTGAAACTTAGTGCTCATGGTTGCATTTTTTGAAGGTACTCACAATGACTGGGCGGTACTGATGATACATAGAGTCGCTTGTCGATCCCTGCAATATGATCCCAATACAGCGGCTCTTCTTTCCAGATGTCTATGAGCTGTCTGATTACTTTTTCCATTGGCCTTTGTTTTGTTTCTGACACAAATTTCGATAAGACCACCGAGCAAGTTCTTAAACTGGTTTAAGAAAGGAATTTTTTGGAGGCTGCTTGGCGCGGATTTCTATGGTTGTACAATCTGCAATCATACAAAACGGTGAAATCATTACTAGAAATTCAGCATCCTTTTCCATACCAAGGTACGGATGATCGACTCTTCATGCGCACTGGTTGTTGTGAGTTGGATCGTCAGTTGGTCGTTCTGTACCCGTAAATCTCGAAATACGGTCAGGCCGACATTAGAGGGGACAACGGAGCCTATTAATGTATGAGCCACAATGCCAGTGGATTCATTTACCTCATATGTTCCAAAATAGGCGTCATACCCATCCAGTGCCGCTGTATTGTTCTGGCTCGCCTTGGAATTTGACACAGAAGCTTGAACTGCCCGATCGCGCCTGCTAAACTGGGCAGCAAAATGGGTCGTGGCGTAGGACAGGATGCCAACGGGATCCCGTCCCAAAATCGGATCAATACGGAGCTGACCTTCTTGGGTCCAGTCTGTCCGCGACAACAGCCACCAGATTCCCAGCATTTCATTGTGAAGATTCCCGGAAGGAGCAGGAAGAATAGGGCTCATTTTCTAGCAGATTTAATTTTTTCTTGCGACAAAATAAGGGCGAATTTTAGTTTCTGGTATCGGAGTTATTACCCATTTTACGCTAATTTCGAGTCTTATTCTCCCAATTAGCGCCATGGAACTTATCGAGAGAGCGGCATTATTGGCCACAATTAATGACAAATTTGAACAGACATTGAGCGGCGAAGGCCAATGCGTTCTCGTGACAGGCGAACCTGGTATCGGAAAAACTACACTGGTTAATGTCTTCTGCAAAAGTATTAAACCTCAATATAACGTATACTGGGGAATGTGTGATGCCCTTTTCAGCCCACGGCCGCTTGCGCCACTGCATGATCTGTGGATCCAGCTGCGAAGAGGCCTTCCGGAAACACAGATCAATGTCGACGACCGGACGGCCCTCTTTTATCATGTTTTGCAGGAATTGCATAGAGAGAATAAAGGGGTCGTAGTCGTATTTGAAGATATTCACTGGGCTGATGAAGCTACGCTTGACTTCATTAAATTTCTTGGCAGGCGGATCAGTCAGCTCAAATGCCTTTTTATCCTCACTTACCGCGACGACGAAGTGCACGCCCGACATCCTCTACGAAATGTGCTGGGCCAACTTTACGCAGATTCCCTGACAAGACTTCAGCTGGAACCTTTCTCGCGCCAGGTAGTGGAAACTATGGCCGCTGCGAAGGGTTACAGCGGTGAAGAAGTTTACAACATTACCGGTGGAAACCCATTTTACGTAACTGAGATCCTTGCCAGTTACAGCAGAGGTGTCCCAGAGAATATCCGGGACTCCATTTTATCGGTTTATAACCGCCAGGATGAAGATACAAAAATGCTGTGGGAAATGCTCTCCATCTTCCCTGCCGGCTTCGAAGTGCAGTATCTTGAACAATTACAGCCGAGGTATAAGGAGGCCGTTAAATATTGTTTTGATTCAAAAATCCTAGTTGTGAGGAACGGGCTGATCTTCTTCAAGCATCAGCTTTATAGTCAAACCATAGAGGCATCTCTGACCCCATTCCTCCGGACCACGCTGAACAGGCAGATCTTGTCCATGTTCCTGGAAGCGTTTGAACAAAATCAGGAAGTCGAGCGAATCATTCACCATGCTAAAAATGCAGGAGCCGCTGAGCTAATTGCCCGGTATGCGCCTATGGCGGCATATAAGTCGGCTGTGGCAGGCGCGCATGCAGATGCTGCAAGATTGTATTGCCTTGCCATTGAACATAAAAGATATATCGCCCAAGAAAAACTTGCTGAATACCACGAATTGTACGCATATGAGTGTTATTTGATACACCAGCATAAGGAAGCGATCAGCTACACGGAACAAGCGTTGGATTTTTGGAAGGAGCAGCGAAATATAGAAAAGATTGGGGATAACCTGCGTTTTTTGTCACGGCTCTGGTGGTATGAAGGCCACCGAAGCCGGGCCGAAGAGTTTGGTATCATGGCTGTGGAAATATTGCAAAGCACCCAAGCCTCCCGAGCCAAAGCAATGGCTTATAGTAACATGGCCATGCTAAAAATGCTGGTCGACCAGACTGACGAATGTCTTGACTGGGGACAAAAAGCAAGCGAAGTGGCACATGAGATAAACGATCAGGAGACGCTCGCACATGCTTTGAACAGCATTGGCTCCTCGCTGATGACAGATTACAATTCAGTGTCCGAGGGGATGTCATTTTTACAGCAAAGTCTTAAAATTGCCCTCAAACATTCCTTTCACGAGCACGTCGCCCGTGCATACACGGCCTTGGGGAGCAACGCTGTATCCATGAAGCTTTATGATGTTGCCAATGAGAATCTGAATTTAGGTATTCTGTATTGTCAGGAGCGGGACATGGATTCGCTCCGGTTGTATATGGTGGGTTATAAAGCCCGGCTTTGCCTGGAAACGGGTGCCTGGAATGAGGCTTACGAGCTGGCAAATATTCTTCTGGAAACGGAGGATTTGCTCCCTGTAATCAAGGCTGGTGCACTGGTGACTTTTGGACTTTTAAAATTACGGCGCGGAGAGCCAGGCGCATTGGAACTATTGTCTGAGGCCAGGACTATCGCTTTTGATACGATGGAACTGCACCGGATTATTCCTGCTTTATCAGCATTGCTGGAGTATGAGTGGCTATTGGGAGCTATCCTTGTTGAAACAGCGGTCCTGGATCGGGTAGTGCAAATGATCCGACAAACGAAGAAAATCACAGATGATAACAAGCTGTTTTTTTGGCTTAAACGCGCTAGAAAAGATTACATTCTTACAGAAGGATCTGATCATCGGCACGATCAAGAAAGGTTGTCGGCCGCTTATTGGGAGAAGCTCGGCTGCCCTTACGAATATGCCCTGACGCTGTTTGACGGGGACGAAGATGACATGAAACAGGCGCTGACAATTGTGCAAAAACTCGGCGCCGATACGGTTTATGACAAAATGCGGCAATCCATGCGTTCTGTAGGGCTGAAAAAGATCCCTCGGGGTAAACGACTAAGCACCCGCTCGAATTCCGCCCAACTTACCACTCGCGAACTGGACGTTTTACATCACCTCCGAACTGGCATGCAAAATAGAGAAATTGCAGAAAAGCTTTTCATTTCGGCCAAAACTGTCGACCATCACATATCAGCATTATTATTAAAGCTCAATGTAAGCTCCCGCGTAAAAGCCGTTCATGAAGCATTGAAACTGGGAATTGTAAAATAGGGAGCCCGTCACGTTAATTTAGCCAGTATTACCCAACCCGAGGCGTTGGTACAATATACCGAAGCCGGCACCCTGAGAAAGTAGCATTTCCGACCCAGATGACCTTAATTAGAGCGACAGTCCAAATCAGGAATTATGTGAAGCGCCGCGAAAACGAATTAATTCAAGCTTGATCTTACGCCCTTGAAATATGTGATGATTCTTACGTTATTGCGAATGGTAATTTTTCACTTCCAAAAAAGGTAAATATGAGTACGCTGAAATTAAGAGATGGAGCTGAGATGTTCTACAAAGACTGGGGCACCGGACAGCCTATCGTCTTTCATCATGGCTGGCCACTTTCAAGTGACGATTGGGATAATCAGATGATGTTTTTCCTGCAAAAAGGTTTCCGCGTAATCGCCCATGACCGCCGCGGACATGGCCGGTCTTCTCAAACTTATCTAGGCCACGAGATGGATACATATGCTGCCGATGTAGCCGACTTGGCAGCACACCTTGATCTGAAAGATGCCATACATATTGGTCATTCAACGGGTGGTGGCGAAGTGATTCGTTATGTCAATAAGTATGGAAAAGGCAGGGTGGCAAAAGCTGTGCTGGTGAGTGCTGTAACGCCGATAATGGTACAGACAGAGAGTAATCCTGAGGGTGTGCCTATGAGCGTGTTTGATGAAATTCGTCTATTTACTGCTACTCAAAGGCCGCAATATTTTAAGGATTTCTCGAGTGCATTCTATGGTTATAACCGGGAAGGAGCAGTCGAGAAACAAGGTATCCGCGACAATTGGTGGCGGCAGGGGATGATGGGAAGTGTACTTGCGCATTACGAATGCGTTCAAGCTTTTTCTGCAACGGACTTTACCGAGGATCTAAAAAACGTAGATGTCCCTGTATTGGTGCTACATGGAGAAGACGATCAGATTGTACCATATCAGCTAACCGCATTAAAAGCTGCCAAGCTTTTGAAGAATGGCAAATTGATAACTTATCCCGGTTTTCCGCATGGAATGCCAACAACGGAGGCTGAAACCATTAACAAGGATATTTTAGCATTTATCACGCTTTGATAATGTATCAGACGGTGGTAACGCAGTGATCAGGCGCTGACATTTGAAGCCGAACAGCAATACCGCTGTTCGGCTTTTCATCAAAAACATGAGAAAGCTCTGCTTTTAAACTCTGAATGCCTCGGAGAAGACCCCATGCACCCCGGGATGCCTGGTTTGCGATACAGTTTCTTGGTTCAAGACTCCGGGCAGCGTCCTAGCTATAATTGTAAATTCCATGACAAAACAGAACAACAACCCGTTCATCCTTGCTCTTAAAGCCCGCAATCTTACCGTAGAGATCCATCATCATTCTGCCTATCAAATCGTCTTATCGAACGATACCCCATTTAATTCAACGATCAGCGGGATACTTTATGAACGTATCCACGGTTTTCTGATCAAACCCCATGTTCCGCATTTTTGCGTTGCAGAAAAAGGAACCTTGAATGTCCTCAATATAGAACCCTACTCGAATATTGGTTTAGAACTGGCAAGCAGATTTAAAGAAGATCAAGATTACATCGTTTTTGACTCACCTACCGAGACCAATTCTTTCTTTCACACACCAAAAGACAGTTTAGATGTTAACAAGGTAGTTGATGCCATGCTTTCTAAATTACCTTCCATTGATTATGATGAAAGGGTTACAAGAATAGTTGAATATATCAGGGCTAACTATTTTGAGCAGAACATAACTCCCCAAACCTTTGCCGATATTGTTTTCCTTTCTCCATCCCGTTTGGCCTCACTCTTTAAGAAGCAAACCGGGAGCAGCTTATCCAAGTATCTATTATGGACCCGGTTGCGCCAAGCCATTTACCTTACGCTTTCTGACAAGGACAGAAGCCTTACTGACATTGCTTACGACACCGGCTTTTACGATCTTCCTCAATTCAATAAATATATGTACGAAATGTTTGGAATGCCGCCCAAGGCATTAAAGTACAATAGTGACCTGATTGCTGTTTACTAGTCCTGCTTGCCTATATTCATTTTAACGCTACAATACACGACCAAGGCACCACCATTTTGCAGGTGCCTTGGTCGTGTATGACCCATCCCAACTTCCAAAAGCCGCAGTTTCGTACTAACAGATGCTCTTTGACTTGTTCCATTCCTGTTTTGGGTACTCTTCCCAAAGGACTTTTGCATAATGCAGAACAGTGATTTGATACAAGTTCAGTAATGTGCTTGCATGCAACTTTGTGATATCATTTTAACAAATAAAAATAATATCATGAAAGCCATGGTATATCAAGAGTTCGGAACCGCAGACGTGTTGCAAATCGTCGAACAGCCAAAACCTACTATAAAAGCAGATCAGGTACTGGTCAAAGTGAAAGTATTTTCTATCAATCCAATGGATTGGAAAATCAGGAAGGGAGAGATGACACTAATGTCCGGCTCTAAATTTCCAAAGCACACAGGCACTGATTTCGCCGGCATTGTTGAAGATATCGGGGCATCTGTAAGCGGCATTACGATAGGCGATGAAGTTTTCGGCGTGGTAAAAAATATGATGAAAGAAGGTGTTTCAGCCGAATGTGTCGCCGTGCCGTCTTCGCTGATCTGGAAAAAGCCTTCTGATATCAGCTTTGCCCAGGCTGCCTCTATTCCGGTAGTAGGTACTGCGGCGGTGACTGCATTGGAAAAAATGGGTACCATCAACGCGCAAACTAACATCCTGGTGAATGGAGCTACCGGTGGCTTCGGTATGTTTTTACTTCAATTATTAAAACAACAGGGTGCCAACATAACAGCCGTTACAAGCAGCAGGGGAGTAGAAAGTGCAAAAAAATGGGGAGCAAGTTCCGTGATAAACTACGCCAGGGAAGATGTGCTTTCTCACAAGGCTGCCTACGATATTGTCATTGATTTATCCGGCAAAATGGGTTACAGAAACGCTAAACAAGTCATGAAGCCCAGGGCCATCTTTCTAAACCCGACACCGAAGCCAATCGAAATCCCCGTATCATTCTTTAAGAACTTGTTTACGGCCAAAAAACACATTGTAGTACTTTCCAGCCCATCTACTGAATACACAGATGTGTTGCTAGGTGCCGTAAAGAATGGGTTAGAGATTGAGGTCAATAAAGTCTTTCCTTTCGCCCAATACAAGGAAGCCTATCAATATGCTGAGCAAGGCGGCTACATCGGAAAAGTTGTCGTGGAAATAGACTAACAGGAGCTACAAAGTGGTGCCCAGGGATACTTGGCTCAGTCCTGAACATTTTACATATCGGTTAATCATCAGACTAATGTTAACAAAATTAGATAATACCATCAAATACGGTAAACAGCGTGAGGGCTTTGGAATTCAGATATTATACCCCGGGCTCATCCGTCCCGAGTTAGACGACAGTGGTTTTTCTTCGATTGGAAGGATTGATCACGCGCGAATAACACCAGGAACAATAATTCCAATGCATCCCCATAAGAATGATGAAATTCTCACCTATTTGAGAAGTGGCAACGTGAAGCACCTTGACTCTGAGGGTTATACAGGCATCATCTCAAACCAGAGATTAATGATGATGAATGCGGGAGCAGACTTTTATCATGAAGAAAAGGTGTTAGAAGAAGGTGGTGTTTTAGAGGGGCTACAAATTTTTATCAGGCCGGAAACGGCGGATCTTCCTCCAATGGTTCAATTCTCCGAATTGTCTGACACGTATAGCGTCAACCGTTGGAGGAAAATGGCGGGTAAAGGTAATGATTACCCGCTTCAAATAAGAAGTAACACGTGGCTATTGGACCTTCGATTAGAAAAGGGCGAAGCAATTGTCCTTCCCGAAGCACCATCTGAGCGTTGTGCTTTCCTGTTCTATGTATTTGAAGGAAAGGTAAAAGTGAATGAAACCATGGACCTGTCCACAGGAGAAAGTGTGCTCATTGAAATGGAAAGCCCCATATTCCAGGCAGTTGAAACAAGCGACGTAGTACTATTCATCACGCAGACAAACGCAGCTCATTTTGACGGCGGAATGTATAGCGGCAATCTCCACAGATGAGCTGCCTGGAATCGAAACCAGAACAGTGATCTGATACAAGTTTAAATTTTTTAACCACAACATCTTTACACAGTAATTAATCGACCACTTTTAAAAACAGTAAAATGAAAACGAAAATAGTAGTACTCGGAGCCACAGGAACAGTGGGTAGCAAGATTTCAGAAATCCTTTTGAACCAGGGGCATCAGGTTACATTGATCGCAAGGCATACCGAAAAGTTAGAAAAATACTGTAGTCTGGGAGCCGAAATCATTGCAGGGGATATCACCGATGTGCAAACGCTGACTAACGCCTTCAAAAATGCCGATAGCGCTTTTGTGCTGTTACCCGACAATGTAAAGGCGGAGAATACAAGAGCTTACCAGAGACAAGTTACAAGCATCTTCATTGAAGCCATCGAGAAGTCGGGCATCAAATACATCGTTAATATGAGCAGTCTTGGATCTCATATGCATGAAGGTAATGGTATGATGGGCGGTACAGGCGAACAGGAAGTGAGGTTAAACCAATTGCAGGATGTAAACGTGTTGCACATCCGCTCTGCCTATTTTATGGAAAACTTTTTAAGGACAATAGGCGTGGTTAAAAAAATGGGATTCAACGCGACAGCCGCAGATGGAGACCATTCCATACCGATGGTAGCCACCGAAGATGTGGCAAAAATCGCTGCCGGGCATTTGGCAAATCTTGACTTCGAGGGTAAGAGTGTCCATGCCGTAATGGGACCAAGAGACTATACATATAGAGAGTTTACCAGTATTATAGGTAAGGCCATTGGCAATCCTGAACTGACGTATGTACAACTACCGGTAGAGCAGGTAAAGCAAGCATTCTTAGGCAACGGGTTTTCGGAAGATTTTGCGAATAATCTGATTGAAATGGGAACAGCCATTAAGACCGGGTTTATGAATTACCAAAAAAGAGATGATTCGACCACCACGCCTACGACGGCAGAAGCCTTTGTAGATGGGGTTTACCTGCTTGCCTACAACAAATAACCAATTAAGCCTCATGAAATTATTAGAAAAAATACAGCTGGGAAGCCTGGCATTGAAGAACAGAATGGTAATGTCTGCCATGACCAGAAGCCGTGCCGATCAAAACGGGATTGTAGGCGATCTGACAGTTCAATACTATACCCAAAGAGTTAGTGCCGGTCTGATATTTACCGAAGCCATCAGAATCAGTGAGGAAGCAACTGGTAGCCCGCTCACGCCTGGCATTTACACGAGTGATCAGATCGGGGCCTGGAAAAAAGTTACACAATCTGTACACGATCATGGAGGCCTTATCATAGCCCAACTATGGCACACAGGCCGCGTAGGGCATTCTATCGACAGGAATGGTAAGCTACCACTTGCACCATCTGCGCTACCTATTCAGGGAATGCAACATTTCACCTCGCAGGGCATTAAAGATTACGAAACACCCCTGGAAATCACTATTGATGAAATTAGGCAGACAATTAAGGATTACGGACAAGCAGCCAAAAATGCCATTGAGGCCGGTTTCGATGGTGTAGAACTTCATGCTGCCAATGGCTATTTACCGAGCCAGTTTCTGGCGGAAAGTGCAAACCAGCGAACAGATGAATATGGTGGCAGCATTCCTAATAAAGCCCGTTTCGTGCTGGAAGTAATGCAGGAATTGATCAGTGCAGTGGGTGGCGATAGGGTAGGGATTAAGATTTCTCCTTTTCACCCATATGGCAATATGATTTTAGATAATCCAGCTGCCTCCTACACTTATTTGGTGGAGCAGCTTAACAAATTGAACTTTGCCTACGTAGAATTAATGAAGCGCAGCCCGTTCTTCCCTTCGCCTGCCCATTATCCGGCGGATGATGAAATAGAATTGTTCGGCAGCATGATACAGCAAACGGTCATTGCAAATGCAGGCTATGACAAGGCTTCCGGTGAAGCAGAGCTTGAAAAGGGAGTCGCCAAACTGATCTCATTTGGCACACTTTTCCTGGCAAATCCTGACTTGCCTGAACGGTTTAAATCAGACGCACCGCTAAATGAACCAGATAGGGCGACGATGTTCGGAGGTGGTGCTGCAGGTTATGTAGACTACCCGTTTTTGCTTTAAATTAACAGGAGATAACGAGTAGAGCTTAAAGTGACAAACAGGTATGACATAAGGCTGTCACTTGTGCCTTCCACCTTTGTGAAAACAAAGAACAAATTAGTTATCAAATCAAGATGGAAAAGAACATTACCGATCCCTGGGAATGGGGAAAGTACACAAATTCGGTGCAGGCCGTGGAAATCAAGCAACCCGGGGGAACGCTTTACTGCTCCGGGCAGGTGGCGATCGATGTCAACGGCCAGCCGGTTGCTGCCGACATGAATACACAGTTGGAGTTGACTATCCGCAATTTGGAGCAACTCATCAGCGAGGCCGGATATGACCCCAGCGGCATTGTGCGGCTGAACGTCTACACGACTTCGACACAGGACTTTTTTGCCAGCTGCATCCAGACGTACCAGGCCTGGATTACAAAACATGGGATCAAACAAGCCACTACCATGCTCGAAGTGAAAGCCTTGTTTGGAGGTCTGACAATTGAACTGGAAGCCACGGTTGTAAAATACTAACCATAATGCATTCAAAAAGCCCGGCTTCGGGCTTTTTGTTTTGGCAATCTGTGCACATCAGATCGGTTGTCACATCAAAATCAGAATAAAATGCCTTTCTTGACGCGGCTTTTCCTTTCAAACGATGTTATCATGATAGCCAGAGACACAAAAGTTTTCAGCCCCGCTAACCGCCAGGAATGGCGGGAATGGTTAGAGGAAAACCACTCCCGCGAAAGTGCTGTATGGCTGATTTACCATAAAAAGTCCTCACAGCTGTCCACCATCACTTGGAGCGAAGCAGTAGACGAAGCCCTTTGCTTTGGCTGGATCGACAGCCTTGCAAAGCCATTGGACGTAGACCGTTACATGCAATTTTTTAGTAAAAGAAAGCCCGGTGGTGGTTGGTCGAAAATAAATAAGGCAAAAATCCGAAAGCTGACTGAGGAAGGGAAGATGTCCCAGGCCGGATTGGACGCCATTGCTATTGCTAAGCGGAACGGTTCCTGGACATTGCTTGACGACGTTGAAGAATTGATTGCCCCGGATGACCTCTTAAACGAATTGGCAAAAAATGCTGTGGCCCTTTCTTTCTTTCAAAAATTGAGTAAATCGGACAAACGGAACCTCTTGCAATGGGTGGCTTTTGCGAAGCGTGATAACACGCGCCGGAAACGGATCGAGGAAATCGTCGAATTCACCGGCCAGAATTTAAAGCCAAAGATATTGACCTGGACAAAAAAAGCTGACGCATGAGTGACTCCGAAACCACCCGCCTGTCGCGCCTGGTAACGCTGCTCACGGTGCTGCAAACAAAACGAACAATCACCGCATCGGAGCTGGCAGATCGTTTCTCAGTGAGCACACGCACCATCTATCGCGACATCAGAACCCTTGAACGTGCGGGAATTCCGATTGTTACGCAGGAGGGAAAGGGATATTCAATGTTGGAAGGATACCGCATACCACCCGTGATGTTTACCCGCGAAGAAGCCGTATCGCTGCTTACCGCGGAAAAGCTAGCATCGCGTCTGACCGATACGGCGACTGCTCGGCTCAGTGGCGCTGCAATGGACAAATTGCGTGCAGCACTCCGGTATTCCGACAGAGACCATCTTGAAAGAGTATCGCACCATATCGAAGTAATAGAGCCAATTACCACGCCGGATCGGCCGAATGCCTATCATCAATTGGTAGCCGCTGTTGCAGCGCGCCGGGTAGTGCAGGTTGAATATCAGGCGGCAGAAACCGGCGAGTCCACCGTCCGTGAAATTGAACCGATCGGGCTGTATCTCAGTCAGCACTGGCATGTAGTCGCCTACTGTCGACTACGGCAGGCATTCCGGAACTTCCGCCTCGATCGTTTCAGCGCTCTGGCGGTATCTGACGAGGAGTTTCCTTCGCGTCCGGAGACATTACAACGGTATTGGATCGATGAAGCAAAAAGAAGGGATAAGGAAAAGGTCGTGATCCGTTTCGACTCGTCGGAGGTATCGCCCGCACAAGCTCAGCATCTTCATGACACCAAACACCAATATGGTTGGACCCATCAACAGAATCTGCCAGAAGGCAGCCTGGAAATGTTATTTTTAGTGGGCTCGCTCCCCTATATTGCAACGTGGCTGCTACCGTTTACCAGTGCGATAACGGTCGTAGAACCAGCCTCCCTGCGCGGCTATCTATCTGAGCTTGCACAGCGAGCATATATTTCCTTTTATCAGAAGTAAATAAGTGAATTAGTTTTGCGCCCATCGTTTATTCCGAAGATCCGAATTCATCTGTTCATTTGGAGCTTAGAGGTTGAAAATCCGGATGGCCTGCCTGCCACAAACAGAAAGCATACATATTGGCGAAGTTGCGGAATGCGACCGTTTTGTCTTCGGTGAAATGGCCATTGTCATAGTTGACCTGCATGAGGACTGGCTTGCCGGACGAACTGGAATTTTGCAACGCGGCAGCGAACTTGCCGGGTTGCCAGGCAATCACCCGGGGATCATTTATGCCCGCAACGTTAATTACGGCGGGGTATTTCTCGCCATCCTTGACATGATGAAAGGAATCCATCTCATACAATGCCATGCTCTCGGTTGAGTCTTTTACCGTACCAAGCTCAGGCAGGTTTCCGGGGCCATTGGGCGTAAGTTCGAACCGGAGCGGATTACTGATGCCTACATTGTTGATGGCTGCTGCAAACAGGTCGGGGCGCTCGGTGATGGCCCGGCCAATCAGGATACCGCCAGCAGAGGTTCCCATTCCAATTAACTTTTCCTTCGAGGTGTACCCGTTTTTAACTAAGTAGTCGCCACTGGCGATGAAGTCTTTCCATGTATTTGGTTTTGTTGTCTTGAAACCGGCTTTGTGCCAGGCCAGGCCTTTTTCAGCACCGCCCCGGGGATGGGTCATTGCAATTAATACACCTTTATTCATTAAGGCAAGATACTGCCGGCTGAAAGAGGGCGTTGCCGAAATCCCATAAGCCCCGTAACCATGCATAAGACACACCGCGCTTCCATCTTTTTTAAGATCTTTTCGATAAACCAATGACAATGGTATCATCACCCCATCGTGGCTGGGGATTTCTATTTCTTCTACCACCAGATCGGCAACGCCGGGATAATTCATCGGTACGTGGAAAGGGTTGACCTCTAACTTTTTGGTCTGGGGATCAAAATCATAAAAGGTGCCTGGGTTGTTCCAAGACGTACCGAATATATTTACTTCATTGCTTTTGGAAGCTTCGTAGCTTTCCAGCCGCATTGTGCCTTTAATGGGCATCGGTATGGTACTCCACCCATTGTTTTTGGGATCGTAATATTGGATGGTTTGATTAATACCGTCACTGAGGTTGACAAACAGATAATCTTTGGTCGCTAAAATTTGGGTGATGTTCAGCTTGCTTTCGGCGAGTAAAATAGTTGCGGTTGACAGGTTTGGATTACTCGCATCCGTTACAATGATCTGCCCGTTTGGGGCGCTTTTGAGGCTATTCAGGTAAAGCCGGTTCCCTATTTTGACAAAACTCTGGATACTATCCATGGGAGTGAGCAAGCGCTTCCAGGGGATAATGGGTTTGTTCAGGTCTGCCGGTGCGGCTACCCAAACGTCGTTTCGCCAGTCAACAGAGCCCAGGCGTCCGTATAATTGGGTATGATCTTCCGAGAAAAACACATCGGGGATTTGCTCGGGCTTGATTTTCAGATCCGGATATTTGGCCCGCGAGAATATTTCGCGATCGGTCTTGCCCGAATCGCCAAGCTTATGAAGGCGGGCTTTGGTATCGATGGCGGCTTTGGGGTCATTGGGGTCGGAAGAATTATCAGGTGTGTAAACAAAACCGCTTCCATTTGGAAGCCATACAACGTAGCCCCCAAAGACAGCGGGAATTTGCCCCGGGCCGAAGGTCTTAGTCGCAACGTCTAACGTACGCAAAGTCGAATATTCACCCCCGCCTTCTTGAAGACCAATGACTATTTTTTTGCCATCCGGACTGGGTGTGAAGGCTGAAACCGAGTAGGTTTTACCTTTCTCAAATGCTTCCGGATCAAAAATCAGGCGCTCACTGCCCGATTTGCCCTCCCGAACATAAATTTTGCCCACTTTCTCAGCAGGAAGGGTCTTCCGGTAAAAATACAGGTTACCTCGTTTGATGATTTCGCCGTACCGGACAGCAAGCAGCTTATCGTATTCGACAAAGGTTTCAATCAATTGATTGCGTCCGGGAATCTGATCAAGCACTGCGTTGGAATAGTCACCTTGAGATTTGAACCACGACACCGTTTCGGGTTTAGTCATGTCTTCAAGCCAGCGGTAATTATCGGTGACTTCTTTACCAAAATAGTTGTCAGTTACCGGTTGCTTGGGCGTCTCAGGCAGGGAAGGGCTTACCTGGCCAGACTGGGCGAAACAACATGTGAAGCTTAAGAGGCCGACGAAGAACAATACAAGTTGTTTCATAGCATGATGTTTTGAATATCTTGTAAAGCTATATTTTCAAAGTGCTGGAAAATAGCGTATTACTACTCGTTTTATATAGAAATTATCCATAATCAGGCTTACTTGGCGAACTTGGAGCATTGACCGTCGAGCTCTCACCGTATCTCGTAGGAAGGTGAGAGCTCGACGGCTTGTCCTGGCTGACGACCAGATTGATCACCTCACGCTCTTTTGTGCGAAGTGAGGTTTTACCGTTTTGTAGTGTGAGGTAAGGCCGCGCCGCGCCGTTACCGATCCTGGCTTCCGACCGCCCCGCCGAACGCGCTCATAAACGGGCGCATATCGATTTCTGCGATATTAAGGTTGGATTTCCGGTAGTAAAACTTCGTCCCGAAACGCGATGCGTGAACCGGGATTTCACAGCGGGCTACCGGCAGGTTGTCGGTTTTATCAACGACAAATGTTTCTTTGTCGTTGCCCAGAAACCTGAAATCGGCATTTTCGAAGTAATTCTTGTACAGGATATTCTTGTCTACCTTTTCGACGAGTAAAAAATCATTGTCAAGTTTCAGGATGTCACCGGCCTCCGAAAGGATATAATAATGGTCGGGGTCGAGGCTTAGCTGCAAGCAGGCCGAATCTTTTTTGGCAAACAATTCGTCCGAAACGAATGACCGCATTTCACTGCCATTGTGCATGCCCATCATTTTTTTCTGGGTCAGTCCTTCGGGCGAAAATTCGTGAACTTCGAGCTTATCGCGATACAGTAGATACAGGTCGTGGCCCTGGATCATGTAGTCTGTAAAGTAATTTTTACGCTCACCCCACACCTTCATGAAAAGCTGCTGGCCTGTGCCAGCATCGAATGCTGCTATAAATGGCGTCCCGAAACGGGCAGGACGGCCGTACTTCATTGCATGCCCCGTATTGATCATGTACAGTACGTTACCTTCCCTGAACAGATGTGATTTACTGGTTTCTTTTTCGTTCAGGTCGGTGGACCAAATGGTTTTCCCATCCAGCGAATGGCAGCTGATTTTGTTCTTGGCAGCGAAGAAAACGGTGTCTTGATTGAAAACCACATTAGAGCAAATGTTCAGGAAAAGGTTCATGTAGGCATTTCCACCGTAAGGCACTGCATAGCCGTAGTATGCACCGCCGCCCAATGCGCCGCTCGCAGCACCCAACGCAACGCCCGTGAGTACGGCCAGCCCGACCTGCTTCATATCCACCTTTTCGGCATGCGAGACCCGGTCCACAGACCAGCCGTCTCCATCGGTAACCCTCACCAAATGCAGGCCCGACGACTTGATCAGCGCTGTTTCGTCGTCCAGCATTTGCAGATCTTCCCAGCCATAAGTGCCCGGCACGTACCTGTGCCAGACCGGTCGGCCGTTTTCAAGGTCAACGCCTTGCATGACTTTGAAACCACCATCCTGCAAATTGTAGCAAAGTGCGCGACCTAGCTCGGGAAAAACTTTGAATGCAATTCCCTTCGAAGTCCAGAGCGGCAGGCCATTGTCGGGATTAAGTCTTTCCAGTTTGTTGCCTCGCTGTTGGAGCATTACATCGCCGTCCAGCAACAACTGGCTTTGCGCGTATTTGAATTTTTTCTGCCATTTGGTCTGCCCGCTGGCAGGGTCGAAAACCATCACTTCGCCTTTCATTGTCCACATTTCCCTGTTCGGGTTCTTCTTGCGGAGCATTACCGCAAACGACGACTCGTCGGGCAGTGGATGAATGCGAAAAACCGGCATTCCAAAACCAATTTCGCGGCCCATTAGCGGTGTGTTCGTCCGGAAATCAACGCCTGTTTGCAGGTCATTCAGGACGGGCTGGATCTTAGATTGGGAAAACGTGCCGGCAACAGGGAGCAGCAGGAGAAAAAGCAATAGAATTTTTTTCATGAACAAGTTGTGGGAACTGACAAGTGAGGTGTTTTGATTTCTAAATATCGAAATTAATTCTACAAATACTATCAGTTACATCAGACAGCTGTACCGGGGCTTCCGTTGCATGCCCAGTGCGTCGTCGCTTCTTATACGACGGAAGGATTATTTCATTCGAAAAAGGTTCACATTACGACTTCGGGAAAGATCAGTCCACGCTACTTGTATTCAAAGATGCATTGCTTGCGCCTTTTTAAAATACAAGTAGCTTGAACAATGAACCCTCGTAGATTTTTAATTTTCACGTTTTCTCTTTTACTGTTTCGCGTTTTTTGGGGGTATGGTCAGTCCGTAAAGATTACCGGTCATGTGCATGCGGATGATGGCTCGGCGCTTTCGGGGGCAAGTGTAACCCTGAGAGTACCGTCTATCGGCACGGTGACCCGCCCTGACGGATCATTCTCTCTCAGCCCGATACCCGATGGCCGGTTTACCCTATCAGTTTCCTCTATCGGCTATATTGGTCAGTCGAAAGAGTTTGTCGCAAAATCCGGCAAAGACCTGGTTTTTAACTTTATCCAGCGGTTTTTTACAATGGCTCGGGTCGAAACACCGGACGGCGACGAGTTTATGATCGTCGGTGGTGTCAATAATCCATCAACCCTATATCTTTTAACTGCCGGCACGCTTACGGAAGGCGCGGTTACTTCGGTGGGAAATGGCATCGAAACCACGTCATGGAGCCGCTGGTTTAAAAATGGCTATTATTACAAACGTACCAATGGCAAATTTGCCAAGTACAAATATGAGAACAAAGCGCTCACCACAGTGGCTGAAATTCCCGTTACCGGAAACTCGGTTACCTACACCTGGCTGGACGACAAAACTTTGATGCTTGAAAACGCGAGCCCAACCGGGACCGATCCCATTTTGAGCTATTCGATCATCAACGTGGAAGCAATGGCCGTAACCAAATCGGGCACGATTAGCGGCCAGGCTATTGGTAAAACGGACAACGACCTGTCTGTGGGCTCACTCGTTTTGAGAAATAACAAACTGTACATTGGCTTTTCTATTTTCAATGCAAACTGGAATGCCTCAGACACGGCTTACCTTGCAGCGGTGGATTATCCCGCATTGGATAAGGTTAGGATCTTCAAAGACACCAGATCGACTTATCCTGGGGCGGCGGGTAAATGATCACACTTATCGACTGAATCATTCTGTTGATAAGTGTGATTTTTAGTATTACCATTCACAACCATGACTTTAAAAAAAATTGCCTCAGTACTTCATTTATGGCTTGGGCTGGCCGTGGGTATCGTCGTCGTTTGTAGTTTTCTACCCGCTGCTTTATTTGTGTGGGAAAAGGAGCTGACAGACCTATACTATCATGATTATATTTTTGTTGAACCGAACGGCAAGCCGCCGCAATCTTTAACAAAACTGCTGGAAGTTGCTAGCAAAAGCGTTCCAGCCGATCAGGCACTTGAAGAAGTTAACATAAGCGGCGATCCGAAGAGAGCTTATATTTTTTCTGGATTGGAACATGCGAAGGATGAAGGCTGGAATGCATTTTCGGAAGTTGAATATTCTACTATCGTTTACGTCGACCCCTATACGGCCAAAGTGCTGGGCGTGGTTGATCAGGAAACGGATTGGATATGGTTACTGCGCATTATGCATCAGCAGCTCTTATTGCAATACGACATCGGACACATGATCGTAGGCATTTCCACGCTCATCATGATCGTCATGGTTATTACCGGTCTGATCCTCTGGTGGCCAAGAAATAAGGGCGCTTTAAAGCAGAGGTTCAAGATGAAATTCAATGCCAAATGGCGGCGCGTGAACTACGACATTCACAATGTCGGTGGCTTTTACACGCAGCTGTTTATCCTGATTTTTGCAGCGACCGGCCTGGTGTGGACTTTCGAATGGTGGACAGATGGTATTTACCGGCTATTGGGAGACAACCCTGAAAAAGTATTCAATCAGGTTCCGGTGTTAAGACCCAACGGACAAATTGCAGCCAACCCGCTTGACCGGGCTCTTTCGGATATGATCACAAAAAAAGCAGAATGGGACAAAATTTCATTTTTTCTCAGTGAAAAGAAATTCCTGGGAGTGATCAGATATGACGGCGATTCGGGGTGGGATACCTGGGACCTTCATCATTACGATGCCAGAAACGGTGATCTGTATTTTTCTGTCAGACACGAAGACAAAACAACCGGAGCCAAATTCCGGAACTCGAACTATGCCATTCACGTGGGCAGCATTTACGGGATCTTCACCAAAATCATTGCCACCTTCATTGCATTGTTTTGTTCAAGTTTGCCGGTTACTGGATTTTATATCTGGTGGGGAAGAAACAGGAAGGAGAAAAAATCGGGCTCGCACAGGAAAATGAAAACAACGCAATCAATCTAAGGATCAAGATAGATAGAGTCAAGCCTGAGATGTACTTGCTATTCCACTTGCCCGAAAAGAGTAAGAGTATGTCTTAAAGGTGATTTGTTGATCTTCTAATGTGTGACTTTTTTAAACATCGGATGTTATACGTTGTTATATTTTCACGATTTTTATGATCGATGACTTATTTCCGGAAGTTATTCGGATCAAGTAAAGGCCAGCCTTTAAATGTCTCACTGGTACTTTCCGGGCCGGTTCCACGATCTGAATACTTTGTCCAAGCATATTAAGTATCTCGACCTTAACGGTCGTGGCGGGTCCGGTAATTTCCAGATAATCCGTTACGGGGTTTGGAAAAACTGTGAGTTCGTGCTTCGGGAACAAGCCTGTGATTGGCGGAGCGGTTTGCACCAACTCGATAAGCTGATCGGCAATGCCTAAGGCTTTCACGGTGATAGTGGCTTTGCGATTTTCAAAGAGCGGATTTGCAATTGCCGTTACGGTTATTGTGGCATTTTGATTTCCGCTGTCGGGGTTTACTGTTGCCCAAGTCTGTGAACTTGCCACGGTCCAAGCCGCATTTGACTGTATGTCAAATGTCGTTTTGCTTCCTTCTGCATAACTCACAGTCAGATTTTTTGTTGAAACCGACAAACTGGGTGCCATGGCGGTCTGAGTAATATTCACTGTCTTTCTCGCCGAGCCATTGACTGATAGGGTTATAATCGCAGTCCGGGGTTCACTGGATGTGTTGGCAGTAGCTGTTGCAGTAATCGTTTGGTTGCCAGATCCCGAAAGAGGAGTGACCGTCAACCAGGCTTGTGAACTGCTTGCAGACCAGGCCGCGTTTGACGTGACCGTGAACGTCCCTGCGCTTGCATTAGCTGCTCCGATCTGAAGGGTTGCGGTCGAAACGTCCAACGTTTCGATTTTCGGGTTCAGAAATGCCCAGTCGCTGTCACTGATGGGGTAGTTCAATGACCGAAAATCTTGACGAAGATCTTTCTGAAATGCATGAGAAAGGGCAGCGACCATCATCGTAGCCCGGAAGGAATTAGCGGCTTCGGTATTGTTGAACTGATCGAAGCGCTGGTGCCACTCGGCGTTGAATTTTTGTAAAAACTGCATCATCCGTTTAACTGGCATCGTGTAGCCCTGTCCTTCGTTTTCTGCATATTCACAAAACTTAAATGCTGTGGTTGCGAAAGAAAGCAGCGTCTCGTCATTGGCGGTGGAAGGATCATTCCAGGTTGTAAATTTTTTTCCTCCTTCCAAATATTTCAGATAGAAGTTTTTAAGTGTATTAAAGGAGGCTTTGAAGTTCCCTACAAGTGTAAGGTAGATGTTCTGGTCAAGGCCATATTTTTTGTAATTATTAATTAGCTCGTAGCCGGTGGCGTGCTGGAATATTTGGGCCATGCTTTCAGAATAGCACGCATTCGCACTGCCATCTATTTTACCCCCAAATATGTATTTGGCTGGCGTATTAAGTGTGAAATTATGACCCATCTCGTGCGCGAGAGAGGAAAAATCAATGGTGGTATTTACCAAGGCATCCCCCGCGGCCATCGCAACGGGGTCGGTGTACCAGATAGCGTAGCCACCACCGGCACCGGCATCCCGGAAAAGGTATTGCTGGAACTTGTTTTCGTATAAATACAGGTCAGAATTCATAAACTCAGTCTCAATCGAACCAACGATTGATAGCAAATATTCCAGATCACCGCGGTTGAATTGTCCGGTAAACATCTCATCGGAAAAAGCTGTCAGGCTTTGGGGCGCGGGTATGCTGAAATGAGTAGAGAGCGGAATCGTTTGCGAGGGAACCGTGACCTTGGCAAAAGGGTCAAGCGTTATTTTATTAATAGCCGGCTTGGTAAAGCTTACAAGGATCGCTACGGTATCCTTAGAATTGTCAGAATAATTGCCAACGACCTTGAGGATATAATTTTTCGAAAAATCTGCATACTTATGGCTTGTGGGAAAAAAGCCCTGAGAAATCAAATTGTCACCCCAAATGAAGGTAAATGGTGTACCTGGTGCACGGGAATCACCGCCCGTAATAGTGACATCACCTGTGTTGAGATTGATATTTTGAACAAAGAGGGCCAGCGTGGTCGCCGATGCCTTGCGGATAATATCCTTGTAATTGAAAATCTCGGTCTGTGCTGTGGCGGCCTGATGAAAGAAGATCAAAAACAATGAAAGACGCAGGGTTTGGTAAAAATTTTTCATCTCTACTTTTCAGGTTAGTTAGTGAGATCATAGGTGTTTATTGTACCGCCGGTCTTCACGCTTGCAGTCAGGCGAGTAATTGTTAGCGTTTTGTCGCTTGCCGAACCGATGGAAAATTCGATAAGCCCGTTTGTGCCGGATGGTTGCGGTGATAGTCCTTTGAGAATAAGCATCTTCTGATCAGCAGATAATTCCCACGTACCTGCAAAAGTATTGGCATCAAAGTCAGTCAGTTTGACTAACGTCGGCGAACTCAGATCGAGACGGTACTGGCTGTAACCAGGTTTGGCATTTGAGGCGGCACCCTTGGTAAACACGGTAATAGCACCTTCTTTCACAACTCCGGCCTGCCATACTTTCTGAATTTGCTCAGAGAGGGGGCGTGCATTGTCTTTCTTGCAGGATACCAGCGCCCATAACAGGAAAATGAAGTATCGTTTTTTCATAGAGGAAGTTTACGTTTTCTTAAAAATAACATTATTTGGCACTCATCGACAACTCGTGATTCTTAAGTTATTATTCGGTGTAAATATCTATTAATCAAAAACATCCGGGTGGTATCAAGGTGGATTTAGTTACCAAAAGAGACATTTGGGATAGTGGTACTTTTATTCCAAAAAAGAATGGAAATGCGGTATGTAAAATTTTACATGCGCCATTGCTGCTGACATACTGCTGTCATTTTGTAATTGTTTCTTTGAGGAATCAAACACTAACCGATGCATCCATGACATTCATTTCAGCCCGAATCATTACTGCCAATATTGACCACCTTATTGATTTTTACGAGCAAGTCACTGGCTTTCCTGCTAACAGGTACACCGAAGATTTCGCTGAGTTCCGCACGCCAGTGGCTGTCCTTGCCATTGGCAGCACGCGTACTTTGCAACTATTTGGCGGAGAAAGCATAGCTTCACCCGCCGCAAACCGCTCTGTAATTCTTGAATTCCGTGTTGACGATGTGGACGCGCATTACGAAAGACTAGCTGACTATCTTGGTAAAGCCCTTGTACAAAAACCGACGACAATGCCTTGGGGGAACCGCTCCCTCCTTTTTCGAGATCCGGACGGCAATCTCATTAATTTTTTTACGCCAGGGGGGAATTGAGCGCGTGCGGTAGTGCAGTTTATGAGAATGAAGGAGTACGTCAGGAACTGAAATCGACTGTCTATGTAGGATAGGCCAACCAGACCATTTTTAAAAGGTATTACGTTGGCCGGCATAACATGCGGATTGGCAGACCTGGGCGATCCAGCGAGGCACGGTTTTACTTACCACGCCAAAAACGATGGATAGGGCAAAAGAAATTTTTGATATTTCTCCCCTGCCGGATGACGCAAATGACGAGATCAATCGCATTCAAACGAGACAGAGATTCAACAACGTCGTCAATACGGGCGTCCCAGGTTTCATCGCGCGGCGTAATTAATCAAGAGTGCTGAGTAGTCTTCCGCACTAGAGCGTGCCGGAATTTCTCATATGCATCTACCAGCGCCGCTAATGAAAAACTGCGGTTCAGCCCACTTGGATTAGGGAGGACCCAAACGGTCGCCCCTGCGATATCATGCTCTTGAATTCCCCAGATGACATCTTTTTTCTGAAAGAAGCCTTGGTATGCAGCCTTCCCAAGGAATGCAATGTACCGGGGCTTATAGGCATTCATTTCAGGCCAGGATTGATCCCACAGAAAACTGCGGTCAGATTTTCTGCCAGGATGTCCGGCAGCATTGCTGCCGATTCGTTTATTGCTTTGTTAACCTTCATATGGGTCATCTGAAACCCACTGTCGCCCGCAATGGCAATCACATCCCGGTGTGGGGCTCCGAACTTGGCACCTATGGCGGCAGGCAATGCAAAGCCCATCGTTCCCAAGCCCCCGCTGGTTCCGGCAACTCTTCTTGCTGTTCGATCTTCATCATAATAAATATAATTGGATAGTTTAGTTCCGCCACTTGCCACGCATGAGTGCTTTGCGGCGCGAGTGGCTACATTTTGCGTCGGTTCGGGCCTTGACGAGGTTGAACCTGGATTCCTGAGAGAGATTATCGGCATCGAGCAGCTCCGTGCGCAGCGACAGACTGTTGACTTTGCCATAATCCAAACGTTTTTAATGTTTTGTATGGCAAAATTCCCTTAAAATGGGGAAATATTGTAGGCTGAAATACCTCGACATTCGTCGAAATGGCCCAAAATGGTACTCAATGGAAGTGAGAAATATTACTTGATTTTCTTTCGGTATTGAACTGGCGACAGCCCGGTATTGGCGCGGAAGAATTTCCCGAACACAGACTGATCGGAAAAATTGAGCATCTCGGCGACCTGCGAGACCGTGAGGGTTTTTCAGCAGCTCGCTGCTTTTGGAAAAAAACGTATATCCGATGGCGCCAGCGTAATAATAGACGGGGCAACCACATGCCAGGCGGACAAACCGACGTTGAGCTTAACCTCACCCTCCCTTATATACGCGATTGCGTAGCTTTCCGCACGGTAGGGCTCAGGAGCAGAAATGACAAAGGGAGAAAGAAGACGACGGTCATTTATTACAATGCGACACCGGGGGTTGCCGGTCCTGTCTATTTCACCCGCAACTTTGCCTATTTCGGCTGTTTTATCCCCGCTAGCGAATCTGCGCCATCCTACCTTTGCTTCGTAAAAAAGTTCATCACGAATTCAATTAAACAATTAAAATACAGAACATGGAAAATTCACATATTGCTGCACAGAAAGTCGTGTACACGGCGACAACAAATACCACAGGAGGTCGTGAAGGCGCATCGAAAAGTACAGATGGCCGTTTAGACATTAAACTAACCCCTCCGGGCGGAAGAGGTGAAGGCACCAATCCCGAACAGCTATTTGCCGCGGGATGGTCCGCATGTTTTTTGGGTGCATTAGGAAAAGCGGCTGCTGCCAAAGGCCTTAGGCTTTCCGCAGATTCAAATATTACCACTGATGTAGACCTGGTACTCTCAGAAACAGAAGGATATTCATTACAAGCCCGCCTGAACATCAGCCTGCCCGGTATTTACGATGATGACGCAATTGCAATTGCCGAACACGCGCACACCCTATGTCCCTACTCGAAAGCCATCCGCGGCAATATTAAAGTCGAGACCAATATCATCTAGAAATCGAGCATAAAGCGCTCTTTGTTTTTTATCCTAAAAGTGACTGACTGGTCACTTTTAGCTTTCAATGATCAGTTACACAGATTAAGACAATGGAAAATATCAAAAAATCCACAGGGCCCAGAAAAATTCGAATGAAATGAAAACTTTAAACAGTTTCGCCCGACTGGTGCTCACAGCAGCACTGATGGTGCCGGTTGCACTCGCAGGCGCACAGGGAAATTCAAAAGCAGAAAATATAGATGATGAGCGCATACGTCCATTCAAGGTAAATATCCCAGATTCTCAGATCAGGGATCTGCAGAGCCGCATTATGGCTACTAAATGGCCGACAAAGGAACTGGTCAAAGATGGTTCTCAGGGAGCAAATCTTGCCAAGGTACAGGAGCTTGCCGGGTATTGGGGAACAGGCTATGACTGGAGGAAGGCAGAAGCCAGGTTGAACGCCTATCCGCAGTTTGTTACAAGGATTGATGGCGTCGATATCCATTTCATCCATATTGAATCAAAACATAAGGATGCAATGCCGCTAATTTTAAGCCATGGCTGGCCTGGATCGGTCTTTGAATTTATGGGTGTAATCGAGCCGCTGACCAATCCGACAGCTCATGGAGGAAATGCTCAGGATGCATTTGACCTCATTATCCCATCCTTGCCAGGCTTTGGTTTTTCCGGTAAACCGACCGAGGAAGGCTGGAACAACGACCGTATCGCGAAAGCCTGGATTGTGCTGATGCAGCGTCTGGGGTACGACCGTTATGTTGCCCAGGGTGGAGACTGGGGCGCTGGGATCGTCCACTCCATGGCCATGCTGGCTCCCAAAGGGTTACTGGGTATCCATAGCAATTTACCCGCAACGTTACCCAATGAGGCAGGAAAGGCTTTGGGAGGAAACGCTGTTCCGGAAGGGTTTTCCGAGAAGGAAAGTGCTGCATTCAAACAATTGAATAATGCGATCAGGAGCGGAGGCTTCATCTACAAGACCACGATGGAGGCAAGGCCGCAGGGGGTTAGCTATGGCCTGACAGATTCACCGGTAGGGCTTGCGTCTTGGATCTTCCTGCATCCGGGTTTTGAAAATTGGTCCTATGGGCATGATCCCAAACAGCTGCCGACCAGAGACCAGGTGCTGGATGATATTTCTCTTTACTGGCTGACCAATACCGCTTCTTCTTCCGCCCAGATTTATTGGGAAAACCGAAAAATCAGCCTTATCAGTGCTGGTATTATGAAATCCGACCAGATTACCATACCCGTTGCCGTTACCACATTTCCGCAGGACGTCTACGCCTCTCCCGAAAGCTGGGCACGCCGAGCCTATAAAAACCTGATCTATTTCCATGAAGTGGATAGGGGCGGTCACTTTGCCGCCTGGGAGCAGCCTGAACTATTTACACAGGAATTACGCGCCGCATTCAATTCTCTTCGCTAGTTACAAGGGCAGCTCGACTATCGGTTGCCCATTTAAAATCCAAACCAATAAGACAATGAAAAGATATCAAAAATCCCTACTGGCAACCACTTTGGTTTTTGCATTAGGTTCCTTCTTAGCGCCCGTTGCCACTTTTGCCCAACAAACAGGCATAACACGAATTAATCATCAAAGACATGACATTAGTGTCCCTGGCTACGAAACCATACAGGCAAGTATCGCATTTGAGCCGGGTATTCAATTCGGAATGCATTCGCATCCGGGAGAAGAAGTGATTTATGTGCTGGAAGGCACATTCGAGTATCAGATCGAAGGCGAAAAACCGGTTACGCTCAGCGCCGGCGATGTGCTTTTTATTCCGGCAGGGAAAAACCATCAGGCTAAAAATGTCGGTAAAAATAAAGCCGTAGAACTGGCGACCTATATCGTAGAAAAGGGGAAAACGTTGGTAGTGATGAAAACAGAAATGCGCTCAACCGGTTCCTGAGCAAATACGATTACGTGTTGAGCACGATTATTCATTGAAGCGGTGAACAACCGAAGGTTTCTCCCTTCCCTACAAATGACCGCATCCGCATCATAATTTGAGGAATCTTTGAAACTAACAAATACTGCTTTCTTCTGAACAAACTCCGGCTACCTTGTCCATGCCACCTTTGTATCATATAAAAACAAAGGAAATCATGGAAATAAAAAAAGTATGGTTCGTCACAGGAGCCTCTAAGGGATTGGGGTTAGCATTGGTAAAACGCCTTCTAAATCAAGGGTACAAGGTTGCAGCAACTTCACGAAATGCACAGGTCCTACAAAACGAAGTGGGTTTCGCCGGTGATCTTTTTCTCCCACTTCAAGTTGATTTGAATGACAACAATGCGGTCGGCGAGGCTGTGAAGCATATTGTGAGCAAATTCGGCACCATTGATATTGTGGTAAATAATGCCGGTTATGGTCAACTGGGTACCCTCGAAGAACTAAGTGACGAAGAAGCCCGCGAGAACTTCGATGTGAACGTGTTTGGCACATTGAACGTGATCCGCAATGTAATGCCGCTATTTCGCGAAAAGAATGCTGGCGCGTTTTTCAATATATCTTCCATTGCGGGCTTTATGGGCACTTTCCCGGGCTGGGGTATTTATAATGCTACCAAGTTTGCGGTTGCCGGCTTAACAGAGGCATTGTCAGCCGAAACAAGCTCAATGGGGATTTCTGCGACAATTGTGTATCCAGGTTATTTCAAAACGAATTTTTTGCTCCAAGGCTCAATGCGCACCGCAGCCCATCCGATTGCGGCATACAAGGAAGCGCGCGACCTTGAAATAATGCATAACGAGCAAATCATCGGCAACCAACCAGGCGACCCTGAAAAGGCTGCCGCGGCATTTATCCGGGTCGCGGAAATGGACGCCAGGCCGCTACATCTGTTTCTGGGTTCCGATTCATTCGGCATGGCCAACGGCAAAATTGAGATGCTGCAAAACGATTTGAAAGCTTTTGAAAGCGTTAGCAAATCCACAGATTATTAAAAATGCATGGTATTTGCCGACCACTGGGGCTCAGCCTGGTGGTTGGGTACTTTAAATGATCAGTGAATATTTTGTAATGCGGGCTCTATATGGTTAAAAAGGGGATCACTTATATTTACACTATACAATTAGTGGACATGGAAAATACCGGTATACCCAGGATCGAACTCGAAAAATTCGCTGCGGAAGAGTATAAGGCCTCGTTACTTAATGTGGAGCATTATCCAGTTAATTCAGGACAATTTATCATTGAGAATCGAGACGACTATCCGATTAAAGATTATATCTCACCCCATCGCAGAAAATTTTACAAGATCTTCCATATGACCTCCGGTACAGGCACCCTGACCATCGGACTTCATCGTTATGAAATGGGGCCAAATGAAATTGCCTTTGTGCATCCTGACGAGATTATGTCCTGGCAAACTACATCTGAGGAAACCGGCGGACATTTCTGTCTGATCCATCCCGAATATTTCGGACACGACTCGGAGCATGTATTGCAGCTATTAAGGCAGTTCCCCTACTTTCATGCTGATAAGGCCGTGGTACAGTTGCAGGATACCCAGTCCTCAGTGATCCATGGATGCTTCACCGCAATGCTAAAAGAGGAACGCGGAAACGATGAGGATAAAAAGCAAGCCATCATGTTACAATTACAGCTTTTGCTACTTGAATGTAAACGCGCAGGCAAAAACAGGATCGAGATGCCTGTGTCTGAAAGCTACGGCTACATTTACCGATTTTTAGCCCTGCTGGAATCTTCTTTTCAGGTGCAAGAGCATGACAGTCTGGTAAAAGTGAAAACAGCTGCCGAATTCGCGGATCAGCTTCACGTTCACCCCAACTACCTGAATGCGCTCATTAAAAATCATACCGGGAAAACGTTGCGAGAACATATCCAAGATCGCCTGCTGCACGAAGCAAAATCCCTGCTAGTTCAAACGGACTGGGATATCAACAAAATAAGTGACGGACTGGGTTTTTCGGGACAGTCGGCTTTCACGACGTTTTTTCGTAAAAAGGTTAATGTGTCACCATCGTTGTTCCGCAAAAACATGATGATGTCCAATCAATCGATTTTCGAAAGTATGAATTAGGGAAGGATCGGTCGCCAGCAGCTATCGCCCGACCATTCGTTGACAGAGAAGATAGCATCTGGTTTACTTACACTATCAATAGCGCTCATGTCTTATCTGTCATCTTCGTCGCTGTTACTGAATGACTGACGCCGAAAGATTCGAGGGTATATTTTTATTTATTTAAAAATATTTGTGGCTATTACTTGCATGTTAAAAATAAGCGTCCTACTTTTGCACCCCCAATCAGGAACAACGGTAGCGAGAATGATCGAGACCACAAGTTCAGCAACGGCTGAGCAACGTTCTTTGACATGATGAAGAGAGCAAAAAGATAGGTTCGT
>NZ_JAKCPW010000017.1 GCF_021440085.1 Dyadobacter sp. CY261 | reverse complement strand
ATTGACCGCAAGAAACCCATAACCCTTTATCTGAATGCCGCTTAATCTAAATTAACAATAGCCAATCGCTGGTCTTGAAAATAGGGAGTACTTCATAGGACCAAGATGTACTTTTAGAGACGGTTCCAAATTCAGGAGCCTGTTATAAACGTGAGTAATCAATCTGATCAGGTTGCCGCAATAAATCGACGGATTATTGAACCCAGAGTGCTTACTATATCGGTGAACCACATATCCCCCTCCGCAAATCTCGACGATCGGGCATGCTTGGCACAGATCACACAATGTGCTATTGATGTACAGTTTACTAAGTGGGGTTTGCAGTGCCTCTTCCAGGGTATTTGAGAAAATGGTCATCCCTTCCTTTGTAAATCCGTCCCCACAAGCCCTCAGCGGATCAGTTGCTTCAATGCCGCCATCTGTTTCAATGACGATAGTGTTATTTTCCCTGGTTCCAAAATGGTCATTCCCTGCATTTTCTCTGGCCAGAATAAGGTTTATGATTGTAATAAATATATCAATCATGGGTTTGCTTTCATCCTTGTCATCGAGCCAGTGATCAAAAAGCTGCACCATCTTATCGGCCCAAATCGTCGATTTTTTTGATTCCAGCCAGTAGGGTAAGGTGTCGTAAGTGTAGTCCGGTAGTAATATATTCCACATATTAACCCCGATCTCTTTATAGTGGTCATAAATTTCGATCGGATCGTAGTCAATATTCATGACAGTTATCACCGAAAGGTCATCGGGAAAGTGCTTTTTATAAATGTTGATTCCTTTAAGGCTATCCATAAATGAGCCTTTCCCGGAGTGATAGACTCTGTATGCATCATTTGATTCGCGCGTTCCGTCCAAACTAAATCCTACGCTAATTTTAAGTCTTTTGAACAACTCGCACCATTCATCATCTACAAGTATGCCGTTCGTCTGGATAGCAAAGTCGATCGAGACAGATTGCAGTTTTGAACATTCACGAACAAAAAATTCGAACAAATCCTTATGCGCCATGAGAGGCTCACCGCCGTGAAATATCACAAGAAACCCGTCCAGATTATTGCTCTTACAATATTCTTCTATTCTGTCTATCACCTGAATCATGGTTTTTTTACTCATGAATTTAGGTTGCGACAGATATGACATATCTCCTTTATTATACATATAACAGTAAGAGCAATTGAGATTGCACCGACTGGCAATTTTCAGAATTAGTCCTGCAAGGTTCAAAATCGTAAAATTGAAGTATAAAGATCAGCTGATAGTAGCAAGTTTTATAAATAAATAAAACTCGATTAATAGAGAACCTGGATTCCAGGCCCTCTATCCGAAAAAATTAGCGAACGTATGTAGTGTCAGCGTAAGCAACGGTTTTGGAACATACGCCTTTATGGTTGTTACCAATAAGGTTTTGAATTATGTTTAATTTCTCTGCCGGCGTAACATTAGTTTTCGCAAGTGTACATGCTTGATCTTTCATAGTTGAAATTGGATTAAAGTAATAATTAATAAGTTTCATTAAACAGAGAGAGGCCTATCTCTGTCCTAAATATATATTATAAAGGAAAAAAGTCACATAATAGTAAAAAATAGTATACTTAAACTTGTCAAGTTATCCGCAATATCGACGTCAGGTCGTTTCTTTTAGCAAAAAAAATGCAAATAAAATTGCGTCACTTTTCTCAATAAAGAGGAGATCATTTAAATTATCAAGGAGAAGAGGTTCGGTCGCTTAATTCCGGTTGCTAGTGGGAAAGTTGGATAAAACAAATAATTATTTTTTTTGGAAATAGAATTTCTTTCATGGCTGTCAGGTGGCCCAAATGCCCCCTTTTATGCATTCGCTATTCCACCTATACGCGGCCGACTTTTGAGAGCGAACATCGTCGCTGTGTTTCCCCAGGGCTTGCCACAATCTCGGACCTAACCCTCAGATATACATTAGCTAAGTTCGATGGAAGTTTGAAATACTTTTACTTTATATCGTTGGAAAATACAAGAATCATGATATTTTGCTATTTGATGATAGCAGGCTAAATCTTGTGATACTTTCACAGTTTTTTAGCAAAGCTCATGAGATTCCCCGTTGCTTTTTCCACATAAAGCATTTCGGGGACATAAAGCAGCGAATTGGCGACCACAACAGGATTGGATCATTTTTAACTGGTCAAACGCTGAGTATGTTTTTTTACTTTCAACATCCTCGTGTTTGGAATCGTGCTTAGTTACCTCGATCTGAAATTTTTTTTAGCAACCATTGGGTTATCAATACTATATATTTTAGAGGTACTGTTACTCATGAATCAAAGACGCATCTCGATTCGACGCGATTTGACATTTCCGAACGAAATCAATCGCAGATTGCTCAGATAATGCAGGAAATCAAGTTATCCGGGTCGGAGTTGCAACGGAGATGAGAATGGGAGCACACACATTTTCGGCTTTTTAAATGGAACGTCCGTAATCTCTCGATCACCCAGGTCCAGCAAACACACCTTCGAGCCGTTGCCTAGCAAATCTTGCACGAGGATATTTTGGCGACCCGGCAAGATTGTCCACTCGGAATCATTCTCCGGATATCTTTTTAATTTGCGAAGGCTGTGGATTCTGAACCACCTCCAGGGTATTCGGACGGTAATAAGGAGCAGGATAAGCAGCATTATGCTACGGTAGCACTGGCCCTTGTCAGCACTTCCCGACACTTTCGCTGAAGATTACAATGACTACATCACCCCGGAGTGGACAAACCACTGGCCGAGGTCACCGCGCAAGGAAGTGAAATGGGCCGAAAAGATCGTTGAAATCGGGGGGAAAGAAGAAATACATTCAAGTAACCCGATCGATGGGTTTAAATACTCCGGAGGCGACAAAGAGGCCCTCCTACTTGAATTGTATGAGGTGGAAGCAATTTTGAAGAAAAGTTGGACGATTGAAACGCTCCGCCAGGTTCGGAGGTCTCATCAAAGGGTTTGATTTATGCGGGTTATGTTCCGGATGGCGAGGTAAAATGTGGTTCCTTTGTACCCGAGAAAGTAAATGAAGCAGAGTTGGCCCGCCGTGAAAATGGAGCTGGGAATAAACAATCCAAAGTTGCAGGGCTCTTCGCGGGAACAGCTGGTGATCTTTTTACAGCTGACGGTAATCTAAAACATTGTAAATTAACGGTATGAAAGCAAAAATGATATGGGCTAATTTTAGCGTAAAAGACGCCAGGCTCACCAACCAATTTTACACACAATTAGGGTTTACACCCAATAACGTAGGCAACACTCCTCAACTGGCCAGTTTCCTTTTTGGCGACAATAATTTTGTGATCCATTTCTTTGAACAGGGTTCAAAAATCGATGAATATTTAACGCCTGGACTAAAAACCACCAGCGAAATTATTTTCACACTTTCTGCAGAATCAGAACAGGAAGTAAATGAATGGGCAGAAAGAGTTAAAACCGCCGGCGGTAATATTCTTCAGGAATCAGGGAGAGACGAAAGCAATTATTATGGGTTTGTGTTTGCTGATCCTGACGGTCATAAGTTTAATGTGATACTGATGGATAATTGGAAGTGATACATCCTGGATATTTGCCTCCTTTCGTCTTTCCGCCCGTTGGCTCCTGGTGTTTCTAAGGACTCTTTTAAGCAATGTAATTAAAACCGAAGCTAGACCGGAAATCAACGAATCTTTTATAAATCGGTATTACCATACCCCTCAGTCCGCTCTCCCCTCGAACGCGGTGTCGTCTGTGATTTAGTAACGGATAATAGAAAGGCAGGATTCACGTATTTCGAAAATAACGTCTGTCACCAAACTTTGTATTAGCGGACGGCCAATGCGAGAAGCACTATTTGGTTTGCTCCGTTAAAATTGATGCCAGGTCTTTTTCCAATTGGTTTCGATTGGCCAGGCTATTGGTCAGTAGAACGAACCCTGAATTGAGCTGTGGAAAGCATTGGAGAGAGCTTCTCGAACCACCGGTACCGCCGCCATGTTCAAGCACTTTGTACCCATTCGACGAAGTATGAATAAACCAGTTCAGGGCAACGCCTTCCTGGTTCGTACCAAATGTAAGTTGATGGGACAATGATATAGCTGGCCTCGCTTCCGAATTATTCGCATAAATGTATTTTACCAAGTCCGAAGTATTCGAACGGAGTGCGCCGATCGCCGGAAGGTCAGGCAAATCCCAGAAAGGGACTACTTCTTTCTTTTCATTATGAGCCCTGGCAATACGTGCCGCTTTCTCCTGGGAGAGATCAATTTTTGTATCGCCCATTTTTAGAGGCTTCAATATAAATTTCGATATGAGCGTAAAGTAACCCTGCTCGTAAACGTCTTCCAGGATACATCCCAGCAGCCCTACTGCCATGTTTGAGTACGAATGTATTTTACCGGGAAGTGTATCCATCGTCATGTTGTGTAGTCCCTGGTAAAGCATTTCCTTGGAATAGTTCGAATATGGATTTGCATCAACATAGGCTCCCCTTTCATATAGGTTCGGGAAGATCCTGGTAATCCGTGAAGTGTGGTTGGATAAGTCTACGATCCTGACGGGGATGCCCTTAAATTCCAGATTTGGGTAAGGTTCTTTGAGATACTTGCGCACATCGTCATTCAGTTTGATCTTTTTATCCAGAACGGCCTGTGCTAACAGGATGCCGGTAAACGTTTTGGTCATCGACCCCAGTTCGTATATCGTTTTCTTGTCCGGCAGCTTTTGGTTATCTATTGCGCCATAATTATAAAAATAGGTTTTGCCTTTTTTAACGACCCCTATCGACAGCGCGACTGCGTTGCCATTGCTGAAATAAGTCTTCACGCTCGCATCAACCAGTGAATCCAATCGGTTGCTCAATGGATTATCCGTGGGGATACTCTGTCCGTCAGCGATAGCAGAGGCTTTAAATCCTAAATGAATAAACAGTCCACTCAAAATAAGGATCCTGGTAAATAAAGTTTTAGTTTCCAAAGCAGGTCTTTAATTGATGATTTTTGAAGTTTCTCCGGTATTGGTTTTTATTGCTCCCGTCCAATCGTATTTAATAGCAAGGTTGAATATGAAAGCTACCTAATCAAAACTAAGCGGAAAATTGCGAGTTGCCAACGCCTGGCCAAATAATCACTCCTTGTAAGGCCAATCGTTATCTTTTATATCTTGCTTCCCATTGCATGTACCTTGTGACCAGCTGACTGAATCGTACACGATCCGGACGTTCACCGCAGACACTATCAAAATATAGGTAATTCTGACCTGAGGCCGGCTACTATATTGTCCTTGACGACATCCTCTATGCAAATGCAATGTGCAGGAGGCCTCACTTCAAGCCTGATAGTTCACCTCATAACCGCTCTCCCACCTCCATGTAACCATAGTATGCAGGTCCATCACATCGAAACACGATTCATTTTTAACGATCAGCAAGAAGACAATGCCCGGACAGCACATCTTATTAAAATAGGGATATTATTCCCATCTATTAAACCAACTATGTGTCCCGCTCATGTGTCTTAAATCAAACGTTACTCGGTTGGACAAAAAATAGTCACGCTGCGGGACCCACCTGTCGTCTGTTCCGGCAGAGTACCCAAAAGCTGGCCTAAGGATCATTGTATCTTATAAGCGAAAGATTGCTACGGAGCAATTACTCAGCCAACCATTCGAGCTATCTACGGCTACTAATGTCGACCTGACCTCTATACGCAAAAAGATATAAGCATGTATTCAACGTAGCAATTCTTTCTATGAAATTGTTTGTACCACTTCTTTTAGTCTTACGCTCTTCATTTATCCATGGGTGCAGAATCAACCAAATCATTTTTTCGAATGGTACATGTCTTTCAGGCAATTAGCCAAAATTCACTTACCTCAATAATTTGTATCTGAAACCAATAACGACACAGTGCCATGAAACGCTTCATCATTACCTCTCTTGCAAGTCATTTATTACGATAACTCATACTTATCTTAGTGCTTGCGCCAAAGAAAATCCTTAATAAAACTGAAAGTTCACTCAATAAAAATTTGGACGATCAAACAGCCATCCTCCGATCTCATGCGGAATGCGTATCTCATAGAGCTACGGGATATGTGTCTACAAGTTTGCATCTCAAAACGTACTGAACTAGTGGATCATGTGCCGAATCAAAGACTGCAAGTCGAGTGATTCACCGAGCTTGCGATAGAAGTGTTCCTTCGGAATACGATCTGAAAGTTGAAAGCTGACGAACAGCTTTTCCGAGTAGTTTTTCTTTCCTTGCATTCCTGAAGTTACACAAAACCCCGGAGGGGCTCAGGCGGTAATGGTGTGTCTGTTACCAGAATAAAAATTATTACAAAGGGTATGAAAAAAGAAAACAATCCGGCATCAGTAGAACTAACCAGAAACATAAAATAATTATTTAACCGGAACCTATTGATTCGTTTGGGAGGAACAGACAAGGGCGATGAGGCATATTTGAACATATTAGGCCATGCAACATTTATTCACAATTTACTACCTTCATCATATCACCATTCAACCGATATGTCCACGTTAAAAAAACTCCTGCTCCCCGCATTGCTGATAGCTGGTGTCGGCCATGCATTTTCACAATCCGGTCAAAATGCCGCAACCAAAACTTTTGGTATTAAATACGAAAAGTTTGTGTTGGATAATGGACTGGAAGTCGTGCTGCACGAAGATCACTCGGATCCTATTGTGGCTGTTTCCACCATTGTCCACGTAGGTTCTAACCGGGAGAAACCGGGTAAGACGGGCTTTGCTCACTTCTTTGAACATATGTCTTTCAACCATTCGGAGAACACGCCGCGCGGCGCAAACCGCAAGCTGATCCCCGAATGGGGCGGTAATCGGAATGGGGGGACGTGGAATGACGGGACCATTTACTATGAAGTGATCCCAAAGGATGCATTTGAAAAAATACTTTGGATCGACTCTGACCGGCTCGGTTATATGATCAATACGGTTACCAAAGAGGCTTTGGAAAAGGAAATACAGGTGGTAAAAAATGAAAAGCGCCAGAACTATGACAATATGCCTTATGGAAACACGAATGAGGTGATCGTCTCTAACATGTATCCCAAAGAACATCCCTATAACTGGACGGTGATCGGTTTGCTCCCCGACCTTCAGGCGGCTACTTTGGATGACGTTAAAGAGTTTTACGATAAGTATTATGGGGCAGCCAACGCTACACTGGTGATCGCAGGAGATATTGATATGGCCAAAACAAAGGAAAGGGTAAAGCTCTGGTTTGGAGAAATACGAAAAGGGCCGGCCGTAGCGCCCATAAAGCCCCAGCCTGTAAAACTAACAGCAAGTAAGTCACTCTATTATGAAGATAATTTTGCGACGCTGCCGGAATTAACCCTGGTTTTTCCAACCGTGGAAGAATACCATCAGGATGGATATGTATTGAATGTGTTGGCTGAGTTACTCAGCGGCAGCAAAACCTCTCCGCTCTATAAGGTCATTGTGGAAAATAAAAAGCTCGCGCCCTCTGTAAATGCCTACCATTACAGCAAGGAAATTGCCGGTGAATTTTATATCAGGATAAGGGGTAATGCCGGCACCAAACTGAACGATGTAAAAGCAGCCGTTGATGAGGCATTAAATGCGTTTGACAAAGGGCCATTTCCGGACAAAGACCTCAAACGTATTAAGGCCAAGTTAGAAACCGACCTGTACCTGAGCATTGAAAACATTCTGGATAAAGCCCAGCGCCTCGGCCAGGATAATGAATTTAAGGGCGATCCCGGATATATCAGCAAAGAGGCGGCCATTTTGCAGGCGGTTACCAGCGAAGATGTGAAAAGAGTGTTTAACCAATACATCAAAAACAGGCCGTATATAGCCACCAGTTTTGTCCCCAAAGGAAAAAAAGAACTGGCTTTGGACGGTGCTGTACCTGCGACTGTTTGGGTAGAACCGGTCATTGCTGGGGTGGAAAATGAAAATGTGGCCCCGGGCGAGGACGCTAAATTTGAAAAAACAAAGACGAAACACGATCGCTCTGAGCCCGCTTTCGGAGAAACGCCCATGTTCAGGATGCCACCCATTTGGACCGGGTCGCAGGCAAACGGTATGAAAGTGTTTGGGCTAGAAACCAGCGAGATCCCGCTGGTAAATTTTGAAGTGGTATTGAATGGGGGTCATTGGGCTGACCCTATGGAGAAGTCCGGAGTGGCATTGCTGCTTGCGGATATGCTTATGCAGGGAACGGCGACCAAAACAGCTGCACAACTGGAAGAGGCGATAGACCTGTTGGGCGCCAACATTACCGTGACGAGCAACAATGAGGAAATGCGGATCAGGGCTACATGTCTCCAACGAAACTTTGAACCGACTTTTGCATTGATGCAGGAAATACTGCTGCAGCCACGCTGGGATAAAACGGAATATGAACGTTTGTATCAGGCACTTCTTACAAATTTAAAGGGCAGGGAAGCCAATGCCACGGCCATTGCCGCTATCAACTTCAACAAACTGCTTTACGGGGATCAGCATATCTTCGGCTATCCTGCTGCCGGGACCTTGAAGACGGTTTCAGCCATTACCCTGGAAGATCTAAAAACCTACTACGACAAATACTTTTCCCCGTCTGTTGCGTCCTTCCATGTCGCTGGTGATATAACCCGGGAAAGAGTAACCAAGGCAATTGCAGCACTTGAAAAAGACTGGAAGGCAAAGCAGGTAGCATTACCTTCTTATAAAATTCCGGCCCAGGCAAATGCCGGATCCATATTTTTTATTGATGTACCCGGCTCAAAACAGTCTGTATTGTATGTCGGGAAATTAGCGGTCCCGGCCACGGACCCGAACAGTGACCGGCTTGAATTTGCCAATGAAATACTTGGCAGCGGATCCAGCGGAAGACTTACGCAGGTGCTCCGGATTGGCAAGGGATACACTTATGGTGCGTCTTCGTCACTGGTGAAATTAAAAGAAACGGCACCTTTTGCAGTTTATACGAGCGTGAGGGCAAATGCTACGCTGGCTTCACTGGAAATTATCCGGGATATGCTTCGTGATTACGGGCAAACTTTTGGAGATCCCGAAGTAAGTATCACTAAAAATAAGGTGTTGAAAAGAAATACGCTTTTGTATGAAAGCCAGGCTTCCAAACTAGCAATACTGGGTGACATCAGTAAATACGGCAAGTCGCTGAAATTCCTGGAAGACAAGCAGCAACAGCTGATGAGTATGCAACTACCCGATTTTAAAACGATCATTCAAGAACAATTGAACGAGGAGGATATGATATACCTGGTTGTGGGTGATAAAGCCACTCAGTTTGAGGAAATAAAAAAACTGGGAAAAGCTAAATTGGCGCAGCTGGATATCAATGGCCGGCCGCTGTGATTCTGGTTATTGGGCCGCAATTTCCTTCAATTAGATAGGCGGCCGGAGACCTGTTCTTGTTCGCGGATCGCGAACAAGACACTAAGCTTTGCCAAGTCATGGACAACTTGATCCTTTGATTGAGTGCGATAACCGGCGACGGCCGATTATCGCACTCAATCGAGCTTCAGTATCTGCGAAAATATGACCTTCATATTCGCTGTATCCTTCCAGAAACAAGTCTCTTGCAAAGGCTTCATAGTCGAAGTACGGCCAGTAGTTGATCTGCTTACAGTAAATTTCGAATGCTTCCACAGTTTCATCGTCCATTTCATCGGTGGCCTCGAAATACGTAAACGCCTCTTTATGATGATCGGCGTATATCAATCTGCGTTTTTCGGATTTATATCAGCACCCGAACGTCCAAACTTGCGCAGGCGATTAGAATCGTGAGCAAGATATTGACAATCAACAAGGTACACAAAAATTACCATGCCCAAATTTTTGATGCTTACCTTTTGTATACCTTGTTTTCTAAGGTCATCACCTTTTGTATACGTCTGATATTTGTGAGCGGATTTAACCTGCCCTAGGTTTGTATCATCGTCCTGAACACGGTTTCATCGTCGTCCGGACGGTATAAATCCATTCATTATTCTATATCAGACCAATCCAAAACAATGCCATGAAAAATCTATTTGTAAGTGCCGCATTCATTCTTTTCTCCCTTTCTATGTTCTCCTGCGAAAATTCAAACGAGCCACTCCCCTACTCCGGATCAGGCACTAAGAACGCAGTAGATTACCAATCCACACCTGCTACTACCAATGCCATGCAAGTTGGCAACCCGATCACAAACAAGGCACCCCTGCCAAATGGGTTTGAATGGAAGATGATGAAAACCGTAACTGTTCCATTGAACAAGGGCCTGAACCTGAGCAGCCCGTTTTCGATCGTAAATGAAGATGCAGGCGATATCAGCTGGGGTTCTGATGGTGGTTGTTACCAGGCTATCAAATGCTGGAAGGTTGGCCAGGTCAACCTCAAAATTGTAGATGTGAAAACGGTTTCACCTGACTACCTGAAAACACTTACGTTTGTCAAAGGTCAGGTATCACACGCACCAGCCGGCTCTTACTCTTGGACAGATTACATGCCAGTAGGGACCGTGATCGCATATAAGACAAGCTTAGGTAAGTATCAACTTGTGGTAGTCAAACATGTCTTCCCGTTGATCCTGGACATCTATCACGAGGATTTCTACAGAATTTACTAGAAATAAGCAATTCCGAAAAGTTAGCCATTCCATAAAAATCAATTTATTACAGGGTGGTGATGTAAAGGTAACACGGAGCAGCGCGGTAGCTTATCTGAATGCGGAGAAGACTGCAAGTGTTGCCGGTATTTATCCGCCCTGGGTTTGCATTGCCTTCCGGAACAGACATTCCAGTTTGTTTTCCGGAAGCGTAGTTCAATCATTTTATTTCAAAAAAATATTAGTCATGAAAAAAATCATTACCACCAGACCATTCCATTATTTCATTCACACACTGACAGTTGTTTTATTGCTATTAAAAATCTTCACCGCAGACGCTCAAACGCAATGGATAGGCTTAACGTTGAGCCCAGAGCAACAGCTTCAGGACGTGGCCTTTGGATCTGGCAAATACGTTGCAGTGGGCGAAAATAATATCGTCCGCACTTCGACAGACGGTGCAACCTGGAAAACGCAACAGTCTAGCCTGGGCAGCAATGGTACATTATACGGTATTGTTTTTGCCAACAACCAGTTTGTTGCAGTCGGCAGTCCTGGCGTGATCATCACTTCGCCGGACGGGATTTCGTGGAGCACAAAATCGCTGGGAACGGGACAGGTATTACAGAGTATTACCTACGGTGGCGGAACATTCGTAGTGGTAGGCTCAGCGGGGGCATTACTCACATCCACAGACGGCGAAAACTGGACACAACGCCCAAATGGCCAGGATTTTTTACACGACGTTGCCTATCTGAATTACAGGTTTGTTGCTGTGGGATCGAACGGGGTGATCAAAACTTCTACTGACAATGGCGTAAACTGGTCAGTGAGGGGATCAGGCACCGTCAACGAATTGCGGGCTGTAAAAGGTGGCTTTAACGGAAGTGCAGTGATCGTAGGTGATAAGGGAACCATCTTGCATTCAAACAACGGTACAACCTGGACGCCCGTTCCAAACCAGGACAAAGCATTATCCCTGAGTGGTGTCGAATGCAATCCGTCGAACGGCCGTTTCGTGGCCGTTTGCTCGAATAAAAGCGTGGCGCTCGTGTCTCCCGATGGTTTGAACTGGGGTGACGCGCCCATGCCAACCGGGTCCGCCTGGTATTTCAACCGCGTCCGCTTTTTACAAAATTCATTTCTGGCCGTCGGAGGCAAGGGAACGTTCCGTTCATCGTATAACAACGGCTATTCATGGTCTTCAACAACCACTAATTTCAGGAACATGCAGCTGAACGGCTCGGCCTTTGGAAATGGGCATTTCGTAGCGGTGGGAAGTGCGCCGCTGGACAATGGAACGACGGGGCTGGGAATTACAAATCTCGCTATTGTCTCCACAGACGGGGTGAACTATTCGATCGGGCAAACGGTAAAGCTGGTTGGTGGCGGAAAATCAATGAATGATGTAGCTTTTGGAAATAATTTATTTGTGGCGGTAGGGTCCGATGCATTGATCCAGACTTCGCAGGATGGGAAAAACTGGAGTTATAGTCAGGTCGAATTTGGACAAACCCTTCATGGCGTCGCATTCGGGGACGGAAAGTTCGTTGCAGTCGGCGACCACGGTCTGATTATGTTTTCTTACAACGGAAAGGTTTGGAAGAAATCAACTAACACGGTCCTTTACTCATTTAATAGCGTGGCCTATGCAAACGGCATGTTCGTGCTCGTGGGAAACTCGGGTGTTGTTGGCACTTCGACGGATGGAAATACCTGGTCGTACCACTACAGCGGCACTTCGAGCCATCTCAAAGGTGTGGCATTTGGACACGAAAAATGGATTTTGGTTGGACAAAACAATACCATCCTCACCTCTCCCAACGGCATTAAGTGGACGCCGCTAACCTCCACAATTAATATAGGCAAGAGTGACTTTACCGATATCATTTACGCCCACAATCACTTTGTGATCACCGGGACTAACGGTAAGATTTTAAGATTTATACCTAACACATTTTGGTCAAATCCGTCATCATCCACCTATAAACACCTGAATACCATCACTTACGGTGATGGCCGGTTTGCTGTGGGTGGGAATTCCGGGGCTTTGCTGGCATCGGTTGACTATATTTCAAATCCTAATACCCCGGCTTCGCAAGCTGAGGAAGCACCTTGCGACATCTGCCGCACTGCCCAGGATGAAAGTGTAGCGGTCGAAGAAGAAACCCCGAAAGTTGCATTCAGTGCCATTACTTATCCAAATCCCATCGATGATGAGTTCTCCGTCAAGATTGGGGGTGCCGGGCGAGAAAAAGTGAGGCTGCAGTTGCTGGACATTTCCGGCCGTACGATCCTGGATAAAGTGGTGACTGCCGGAACAGGTACCTACCAGGAGACAATCCCGATGGCTCAAAAACGAGCCGGAATGTACCTCCTGCGGGTTAGCACCGCCAGTCAAACTCAAAGTTTGAAGATACTGAAAAGATAGGTGCAGCACTGAAAGGAAATCTGATCGGTTTCCTTTTCAGTTTTCTTCTTCTGCCAATTCGAGTTGCTCCTCGTTCGCCTGCGGTCTCCTGCTGCAAGCTAACGGGGTGCTCGTATTGAAGTGAGATCTTGTGATGCTGGATTAGCAACGGGTTTAAGATATTACATATATTTATGCAAAATTGAGAACAAGCCCTTACAAGTTTTGATGAAGACATTGTATTCATGCATTACAGCTTTTATGCTGTTTCTAGTGACCGTATCGTGTAAAAAAGGCCAGGTTCCTAGTCAACAATTTGTGGATATAATTTCGACACCATGTAAATTGAAATCGTATAATGGCAACCGTTATACCCTCGAGTATGCAGCTGACAATAAGTTAGATAAACTAAATGAAGCCGTATTTAATATACCTGGTAGCGGATCGCCGTCTGGCTATCGGCCAATTTGGCGATTCCAGTACGAAAACGGGTACTTAAGGAGGATTTTAAACGAGCTAAAAGATTATCCCGAGGCAGCCGGTGAGGAGGCTTATACAAGAATTAAATTTGATTACGGTCCCCAAGGGATTGAAAAAGTTTACTTTTATACGACAGGTTACGTTGACTATCGGTTTGATTACACATATGATAATTTCGATAGGCCCACTTCCATGATTCATTATACCTATTCTCTTGATGATCCCAATCAATACCCACATGGGAGTCGAACACCCAAAGCAGTATTTAAATATCAGTATGAGTATGACAAGAATGGCAATATTGTCAGAGAATATGGTACCAGCCTTGTTCCTAGTGAAAATCACTGGGATTATGTTGCAAGCTTCAATTATGATAACTCGGCGAATTCTATTAAGTTATTAGAAACTTTCAGATTTTCGTCGAGAAGTGCGCCCTGGATTTTCTCTGCGAATAATTTGGTGGACGGTGAATACCTCTTTTTCAATGACAGCCCGGTTCCCAAAGAGATAAGTCCAACTCTATTTGACTCTGAAAAAAATATAATTAATACATATAGTACTTATGGGCTGAAATGGGATTGTAATTAGCAGGCAGTGGCAGAGCAAACAGAGATGGCCCTGTAAAACATGCGCAAAAGGAGCAGGATAGGTAGCATTATGCTACGGTAATACAGGCGCAGTTAAATAATATTCATCAATCTGGTTCCAGGAATAGCTGTAAGTGATTCCTTCCACTACCTGGACAAAATCGCCGGTTTCACCGTCGGTAAAGCCAACGCGCCAGTTGGTGGTATTTTTAATCCTAAATTTCAATGTCGAGCTTGGCGGTGGGAGATCTTTTTTTCCTAATATTTTGATTTTCATATGCTAAGGTAACCTTATTTAGCATAACCATTGACATTTCGTGTAGACTCTTAATTTAGGCGACCTTGCCTGGTTTCGTCAGTCTAAAAATTTGAGAAGGGAGATGTAGTGACAGCTTCGTATGTATCTTACCAATCCACTCATCAATTTCACAACAACAAGCTATGGTAGAAATTAATACTTAAAAGCGGATATTCTAAACTTGGTATAATATTCACAATCACCGAAGAAACAGATGAATGGAGCCTGCCTGAAAATGACGTCTAGTAGTCGCCTCTCCAGGCAGGCACTATATTCTTAATCGAATGCAACTGGTGCTGCTATTGCGTCAAGATCTATCGATGACCCTTTAGACACAGTTCCGTCCGTAAACCACGTGTAAACCAAATTGTTATTGTTTCTGTCAAAAGCCATTGCAATGATTTGCGAATAAGTTTTTCCAGGCGGAAGCGAATAGCTCGTAGGCGCTGTTACGTTATAAAGATTTGTGTGGTTTGTGCTGTTGCCAACAGATACTTTCCCGTCATTGTACCATGTAAAGAGGTTCCCCTGAGAAGTTATTGACATTCCAACGATATTGCTTGGATTATATCCTGTTGGGCACGAATATGGCGTTGGAGCTGTATAACTATCCAGGTCGTTCGAAATGCCTGAGCTCACTGTTCCGTCATAATAGTAAGTAAAAACCTTATTTACCCCCCCGCCGACAGGCGCATAAATGGCAGTCTCAACAATATCACTTGGAATTTTCCCAGGTGCTAAGGTGAACGCATATGCGCTGGAGCCAACAGGGTCGGTGTCGTTGTAAGTCCCAAAAATTGCAAACCCCTGAGTGCTCCAATAGTAAAACTTTTGATTTACGTCTGACCAATCAATCGCAACAATGTTGGTTGAATTATCGAATTTGGCTGTACTGAATTTAGGTTTTGTTGATTGCTTACTGAACAACTCCTCCGTTTCCGAATCTTTTTGACACGAACTAAATAGCCATGGAGCGGCGATTAACCCTAAGAGCACTAAGGTTCTTTTCATAAATCAAAATGTTTTAGATAGTAGCAGTATTGCCACACAATTTTAGTAACTTTTGGTATCTAAAAAAATACAAACTCAAACTATTTTTACAAAAAATGTAAAATTAGTTTTTACGAACTAGCGATACTTTCCCGGTAGATGTTAAATTTCACTCAACAAATTAAGGTTCGAAAGCTGACTAACTCTTACCGTATACATCCCAAGCTTCTTAAAAAATCCTCTTTTAAGTAAGTTTGCCTGCAATTCGAAGCATTATTTGACTATCTGCGACAAATCCATAACAATTAGAATTCATATAATTATAGCTGTGACGTTGCGCGAGTCTTTTGATAATTGGTAAGCTAATTATCTCCGCAGTAATAATTTGAAAGCATACGATTTGAACTTATCATTTTTATTTAAAAATGCAGTCCTCAACAATTTGAGTTTGTTTACCTTAGTGCCGATTTTTAGGCTCATTTATGAAGATAGACGCTATTCCTACGATCGATATTAACAGGCTTTTCAGCAGCGAACAGGCGGAAGTACTTGTTCGTCCTTTTTCAGAGTATTTGCACCAGCACCATAAAACGCTGGACGTCGCACACCGCCACAACTTTTACCACCTGGTTTTCTTTTTAAAGGGCATTGGTACCCATACGATCGATTTCACGACTTTCAACGTATTTCCGAATCAAATCTACTTCATGGTTCCAGGTCAGGTACACTCATGGTCTTTTCAAGGTGACGTGGATGGGTATGTAGTCAATTTTACCGAGTCGCTCTTCGAATCTTTCCTATTAAAAGGCGGCTATTTGGAGAACTTTTCGTTCTTCAATGGCATCGCTATCGACGGTGTGATTAACCTGCCGGGTGATTTAGCCCGGGAGATAGAGACAATCTTTAAAAAGATGCTCTCAAAGCCTCAACGCGGCATTTTTGGCTTGGACATGATACGGGTGCTTCTGTTAGAAATGTTCATGCTGATAGAGCAGAATACGCTTTTTCATAAAAGCCAGTCCATCCCACATTACAACTACACGCTGCTGAGAAACTATCAGAAACTGATAGAAAAAAACTATCTCACCCTGCGCCTACCGAAGGAGTATGCGGACCTGTTGTTTATTACGCCCAACCATCTGAACGCCTTGTGCAAGGCCCACCTTGGCATTCAGGCCGGCGAGCTGATCCGAAACAGGATCATTCTGGAGGCTAGAAGATTGTTAGTAAATTTGACCCTAAGTGTCTCCCAAGTAGGATACTCACTCAATTTTAACGACAATTCCTACTTTACCAAATTTTTCAGAAAGCATACTGGCATGACTCCTGAGGAATTTAGGCGGAAAAATTCGTAGAAAAAAGACCTAATCCTTCCGTTAGCTCCCCCCAAATCGCTCAACTCCTGCTGAGACCCTTACCACCGGGTCAGAGAGCTAGTGGTAGACCGGAAACACGATCTTGCCGGCGAATCGATTTATTGTTTCAATAATTGAGCATTTCTTTCCTCAATGACCAGCTTCCGGAAGGCTTCGGACTGCTCCCGAAATGTCGTGGCAAAAGATACCGATGGTTCAACTTTATTGATTTCAAGTACTTTGTCTTTAAAAGAACCTTCAAATCCCAGCGATAATTCGCCTGTCTCAACCCAGGTCTTGTCAAAGTTGTTCAAAATGCTGAACTGTGTATTGCATGGCATGTCCTTGGTTAGCAACAATGCCTTTGCTACTCCCAGAAATACGTTATAGCTGTAATAGATCGATTCCACCCATTCCTGGGCCGAATAGGCTTCATCCCTTTTTTCAGCTGTCTCGCGGGCTTCATCTATTACCACCGAAACCATGTCTATCATTGGGACAGCACATTCTCCTATGCCTATCAGCGTTTCATACTGCGTTTGAGCACCCCAGTCAGTCAGATACAGCTGTGTGATCTCGGAAATCTCGCCAAGTGGTTTGAGCAGGTTATAGAAATAGTTTTTGCCAAAACGCAGGTAATATGAATTGAACATCTCCTCGGGTTCTGCATTTTCCCTAAAGTCATTCAGGATTGTCCGCATCGCATCCGGCGCCTTTCGTGATGGGATTTTAATGATCTTCTCTGCCATTCGGCCGCTTCCGTCGCCAGTTGGCCCTCCGGCTAGCATAACCTGCATCGCCGGCAAAACAAATTTTCCCGCTTTCATCGACATCGCATGAAAGCCGATATTGGCGATCGCATGGTGACCACATCCATTCATGCAGCCCGATATCTTAATCTTGATATCCTTTCGGAAAAGGATATCCGGAAACTCCTCTTGTAAAGTGTTTTCCAGGACTCTCGCCAGACCGGTTGAACTGGCAATCGCCAGATTGCACGTATCTGTCCCCGGGCAAGCAGTAATGTCGGCAAGGGTGTCGAACCCTGGTTCTGCCAGCCCTATCTCATTAAGTTCGTTAAATAATGAGATGAGCGCCTGCTCCCTGACATACTTGCATAAAAAACCCTGGTTTACGGTAATCCTGATATCGTCTGATGCATGCGCATCGATAACCTTTGCCAGTTTGCGTGCCAGATCCGAGCTCAGATCACCCGTAGTCACCTTTATCTGGACCGAAAAAAATGTTTCCTTTTGCTTTTGGCGGGTGACATTGGTCTGACGCCAGGCAAGATATTTTACGGGATCAGAGGGTATCTGTGCCTGGAATATCCTTGGTTTGGGGATCAGAGGCTTCACATAATGGTCCAGATTGACGTGATTGCTACTGCTACTGATCGCTTTCCGCTCCTCATTGACAAGTTCCAGGAAACGCTCGATGCCTATATCATTAATCAGGTATTTCAAGCGGGCCTTATGACGTTTTGCGCGCTCTCCGTACCGGTCAAAAATCCTCAGGCAGGCCTCTGTGAAAGGGATTATCTGGTTTTCTTCCATGAAGTCGAATACCGGATGAGCTAGAAACGGCTGCGCCCCCAATCCTCCGGCCATGACAATCTTAAACCCGCGCACTTCTAACCCGTTTTCGGATTTTATCTTCGGGATAAATCCCATATCATGTATAAATGTGAAGGCCGAGTCTTTTTCCGAGGAAGAAAATGCGATTTTGAATTTCCTTCCCAGCTGCTGACAAACAGGGTTACGCAGAAAGTAATTGAAAACCGCATTCGCATATGGGGATACGTCAAAAGGCTCATCAGGATCAATTCCCGCATAAGGAGATGCTGTCAGGTTTCTGATTGTGTTGCCACAAGCCTCCCGGAGGGTAATCCTTTCATCTTCCAGGTCGGCCCAAAGCTGGGGGGCATCGGCCAACTTCACGTAATGAAGCTGGATATCCTGCCGGGTAGTCGCATGCAGGTTACCGCTGCCGTATCTGTCAGATAGCTCGGCTATCCGTATTAATTGTGCCGGCGTTACGCGCCCGAAGGGGAGCTTTATCCGGATCATATTGACATCGGGCTGGCGCTGACCATAAACGCCCCGTGTCAGCCTGAATGCCCTAAATGATTCATTATCAAGCTTCCCGGCTTGGAAGAGCTTGATTTTGGTATCCAGTTCAATAATATCCCGTACCGCCTTTTTGTGTACCCTCTCGCTAATTGTCAGTGCCATGAAAACTTCTTTTAAGGAACATATTAAATCCCTTCAAAAGTATCTCAGAGCCGTCTCAACAAAAGGTACTATTTAACTCACCTATGGCACTTTTTACTTATACCAGGCATAATAATGTACCTTGGTGTCATTTTCAAGGAAACTTCACAATCCTTTTTTTGAATTGCCCGAGCCCGCGGTGAATACACAAAGCTATAAAGCTGTGCCGATGGGGTAAAGACAGGTGCTTATGCTGCTGGTGTAATATACAGAAAATGACCGCACTAGTATTTCCACCGTAACAGTAATTTGTACCATTGGCTCCCTGCTAATTAGGGCTGAAAGACAACCAGCAAGTCGATGGCACCTTACCCATTATGATCAACGCATACGGGAAAGCAGACCAGCGAAAATTCTTCATGACCGGTAGTGAATCACCAAGGACCGTTCCCAGCTGGATTTGGGTGCTCCTAATCTCCATAATTGGGTGGATGGCTTGGTTTAAGATCAAGTCCCTGAACATGGAAACCCGCTGACTCACGCCAACGGGTAATATCAAATATCTGAAAACAATCGACTTCTTAATTCCAGTCGTTGCTGATGTCTTTGGCGACAACTGGGTTTGTGTTTTTCTCAGTTAATGGAATAGGGAATAATACATGTTTGTCCTGAAAAAAAGATTGGCTTGAAGCCGGATATTTGGCTTTCTTCTCCGCGTTTAGAGTTTCTTTGGCAATGCCCCAGCGGATCAGGTCAAACCAGCGCACCTGCTCACCGGCCAGTTCGAGCTGGCGTTCTAGCATAATTTTCCTCATCGCTTCCTCCTTATTGCCTAGTGTTGTGTAGGCGAATGCGCCGGAGCGTGCGCGCACCTTATTAACCAACGGCAGGGCCTCACTTAGTTTACCGATATTGATCTGTGCTTCCGCAAACATCAGCAACACGTCGGCATAGCGGATCACCTGTGAATTGATATCCGATTGAGGCAACTCCCCCTTTTCCTTGTATTCATAAGGCTCGTATTTTCTCCAGCGGTAGCCATTGCCGTTTTCTGCGAAAGGATAAGGCTTTGGCCCGGCAGTACATTTATCGCAATAGGTCACGTCCCCCCCGCTGGCCTTATCTCCGTAAAACGTATTCTTGGCTCTCGGATCAATATAGACTTTGCCCGCTTCGTCCTTATAAGTGAATGCTTTCACTGCTGCATCGGAGATAAAAACGTTGCGCCAGTCGTTCCAGCCGTATTCCATGGCGCGGCCGGTCAATGTATTTTTACCGCTACCCGACCCTTCCTGCGAGCCAAACATATAGTACGGATTTCCTTCCGCCCAACCGCCCCATTCTTTATGCGGGATGTCAAATACCGTTTCTGCGTTTTTCACGGGCGATTTGGTAAAAAGCTCGTCCAGATTCTGGACAAGGTCATACGTAAAAGGAGCTCTGGTAAGTAATTCAAATTGCGCGGAGGCCTCTGCATATTTTTTCTGGTATAAATAGGCCTTGCCCAATAGCGCAATGGCAGCGCCTTTGGTAGCACGACCCAGATCGCTCGCCGTGTTCGCATAGGCGGAAGGCAGCCCGCTGATGGCATTCGTCAGGTCGGATTCCACCTGTTTCCAGCTTTCTTCTACGGTGGCCCTTGGAAGATATAATTCGCTGTTACCGCTGTAATCCTTGCGAATGGGTACCCTGCCCCAGAGCGTTACCAGCAAGAACTCCGCATATGCTTTTAGAAAGTACGCTTCGGAGGTATATTGGGCGAGCTTCGTTTTCTCAGCGTCTGAAGCGGGCACCACTTTTGCAGCCTTGTCGATCGCCAGATTAGCCCGGAATGTCATTTTATAGGCAGTCGACCAGAGATCATTAATCTGCGCGTGGTTTGAAGCATAGCTATAATCGTGCAATTGCAAAACATCGCCCAAAAGGGGAGCGTCCGCCTCTGCTTCGTTGCCGGTGAGGTCCATCAGAAAGTAGAAATCCCTCGAATACAACCCTTTGTAAAGCATCAGGCCATAAGCGGCAGTTACTGCTTCTGAAATGGTGGCAGGCGTGGTAAAATAAGTATCATCGTTATAGCTCGTCTGGTTTTTGACATTATCCAGCGAGTTGTCACACCCGGCCGCAGCCAGGCAGGCCAGCGTTCCCAGTGAAAGTATCTGCTTTTTCATGATGACTGATTGAGAATGAATGAAAAGAATTTAAAACCCGACCTGAACCCCTAGCAGAAAAGTCCTTGGCTGCGGATACTGACCTGTATCCACTCCCTTTGTGAAAATGAACGACTTGGCATCATTGACACTCGCACTTACCTCGGGATCATATCCTTTATAATTGGTGATGGTCAGCAGGTTCATCGCTGTTGCATAAATCCGGAAACTCGAAAACACTTTTGCACCGGTGGAATTCAGCAATGATTTTGGAATAGAGAATCCGGCGGTCAGGTTTCGCAGCCGCATGAATGAGCCATTCTCCAGAAAGCGGTCGGACGCGCGCAGATTGGAGGGCGTATTTTGCCCCGACCTGGGCATGTCTGTCATGTCTCCATCTTTTTTCCAGGCATTCAGAACGGCCGTAGAAGAATTGAACGGGCGGGTAGTCCCCTCTGTCCAATACCGCAATGCATTGTAAACTTTCACATCACCAATCCCGGCCAGGCCCATCGAAAGGTCCCACGCTTTGTATGATAAATTGACAGAGCCCCCATAAGTCCAAACCGGAATGGCAGAACCCAGAAATGCCTGGTCTGAATCTGTAATTTGCCCGTCGCCGTTCAAATCCTTGTAAACAATATCACCGGCTTTCAATCCATCCTGGTATGTTTTAAAGCCTTTGGCAATAGCCTGTTCGTTCAACCTGGCTACGTCGGCGGCGCTGGAAATTACGCGATCCATTTTAAAACCATAGAACGAACCGATTGCCGCTCCCACATCGGTTTTGGTAATATTAATCCCTCCATTGGTGCTACCGCTCACGATGGGCGCACCGTTACCGAGTGAAACCACATTATTCTTGTTGAAACCGGTATTGGCAGAAATACTATAACTAAAATCTCCCGCCTGGCCCGCATACGAGACCGCTACTTCAAAACCCTTATTAACTGCATTCGCAGCATTCTGCACCATGCTGGCATCATTGTAAACATCACCCAGGCCCGTAGAAACCGGCAATTTCACATCCAGCAACAAGTCTTTGCTGTCGCGTTTGTAGTAGTCCAGGCTCACCTGGAGTCTGTTTTGCAAAAGACCAAAGTCAACTCCGAAATCGACTTGCGTGGTTTCCTCCCATTTCAGGAAAGGATTAGGCACGCGCGTAACCGTCGCTCCCTGCTGAAATGCTTTGTTTTCTCCAAAAGAATATACGATGTTGTTGTTTCCATAACCCCGGTACACGGTTGGATCGGTGAGAAACAGTCCAATGTTGGCGTTTCCGGTAATGCCCCAGCTTCCCCGGAGTTTCAGATCGGAAATGAAGGCAACATTTTTCATGAAGTCCTCGTTAGCAGCCTTCCATGCCACACCTACGGATGGGAAATTCCCTTTCCGGTGAGCTTTCCCGAATGCCGGGTTAATATCCTGCCGGATGGAAGCATTTACCAGATACCTGTCGTGAAAAGCGTAAGTAAGCCGACCGAAATAGGAGCGTGAAGCATAAATACCCGAGCCAGCGCCTGTGATGCTGTTGGATTTGGAAACACCGATCTGTTTGATCAGGTCATTCGTAAAGCCCGAACCAGTCAAATTGACGCTCCTGCTTCTGTTGCCTTCATTGAAGGTATTGCCTGCCATGACCGAAAAATCGTGACGGCCAAAATTCCGAGAATAGCTCAGGATATTTTCAATGATCGGCGAGACTGAGAAAGAATAGCTTTCATCGATCTTACGATCGGTTCTTGTATTGCCGTTCAAATATTCGCCTGTGTAATTATAACTGTTGCTATTGGAAAGGCCAATGTTCGCCTGAGTCCTGAATTTCAATCCATTAATAATATCCACTTCCCCCCACAATTGAAACAGGTTGGAAACACTTCTTCCCAGTTTTTCAGTAAGATAAATTCCTGGTAACGGATTCAATGCATCGTTCTGGTCGATGATTGTCGTCACCTTACTATATCCTCCAAGGTTCCTAGGGTCCATTGTTGGTGCATAGGGTGGCATCCGCAGGGCCTCCACGAAACTGGCTGCATTTCCCGTTGTCCTGTTGTATTTGAAATTGATAGTCTGTCCCAGGCGGATTTTCTTACCGATTTGCTCTTCGAGTTGTGTCCGCAGGTTGATCCGCTGATAGCCGTAATCCTTCATGATACCCTCCTGGTTGGTATAACCGGCGGAGAAATTATAGGTTGCCTTTTCACTTCCCCCCGTTACGTTCACATGGTGCTCGGTTACCTTCGCATTTCTGAAAATCTCCTTTTGCCAATCCGTGCGGGTCACCAGCACTTCGGGTGTATTCAGTTTGTCAGGCACTTTGTTTCCCTGTACTTCATCAATGTCCTTTACCAGCTGGACATATTGAGCCGCATCGAGCATATCCAGCTTCTTCCATGCCTTCGCTATGCCTGCATAGCCATTGTAGGTTACTTTGGGCGTTCCGGCCTTTCCTTTTTTTGTCGTGACTAAAACCACCCCATTTGCGGCCGAAGCCCCGTAAATAGCCACAGAGGCAGCGTCTTTCAAAACTGTAATATCTTGAATATCATACGGACTGACCGAGTTGATATCGCCACCCTGAATGCCATCGATCACATACAGGGGATCCGAATTGGTAAGTGAGCCTACACCACGAATGATGATTTTAGCATTAGAGCCAGGCAATCCGCCCGTATTGACGATCTGTACACCAGCTATCTTTCCCTGCAAAAGCTGCTGGGCAGATGTAGCGGACACATCGCCGAACTCCCTGCGGCCCACCACTGAAACCGCGCCGGTAAGGTCCTTCTTTTTAGCCGTTCCATAGCCGATAACCACTACTTCTTCCAATGCTTTCGTATCTACCGCGAGCGAAATATCTATTACCGAACGGTTACCGACAATCTCTTCCTTAGGCAAATAGCCCACAAACGAGAAGATCAGAATAGCGTCGGCACTTCCGCTGGTTATTTCATATTTCCCGGACAGGTCGGTTGTAACACCGCGCTGGGAGCCTTTGAGCACGACGCTTACACCGGGAAGTCCGTCTCCATGCTCATCGGAGACTTTACCTTTCACAGTTACTTCCTCCCGACCGGACCTGATAATTTTTAAAATGGAGGCATCAGCCTTGTCCGAAGCTGCGGGCGAGGCTGGCGGCGCAATAGTTGCACTTTCGATCGTGGCAATACCGGATTCCGGGTCCTTTTTCTCAAATCTCGGCACAATCACATAGGCTTCTTTTCCCGCCTTTTTGAAACGGAGATTGAACGGTTTGAGCAGGTCGGTCAGCTGCCGTTCCAGCTTGCTCCCTTCCTGGTGGTAATCCGCGCCGGTAACCACAATGTTTTTCACCGTTTCTTCTTCAAACAAAATGCTCACCTGGTGCTGCTTGCCCAAGTCGACCAACAAATCTTTCAGATTTTTGGCCCGGCTTTCTCCGCGCTGGGCCGCATTCGGCTGCGCCTGGGCTGGTAACGGCTGGGCCGCAACCGGCTGACTCGCCAAGGAAATCCCTTGCGCCACGCAAAGCTGCTGAACAGATAACATTGTCAGCACGATACGTATTTTTTGTAGAAATCTGCTACTCATGATTTGTATTGGTTACTGATTTTCTCAATTCGATAAATTCGTCATGTTTTACCACTTCCAGATGGAGCAGCTCGGATAATATGATCAGTAGGTCGTCGGCCTGTTTCACCTTATACACCCCTCCGATACGGCGTTTCCCCAAAACGGGGTCCAGTATACGTACATTCACCTTGAAGCGGTCATTTATTTGCTCCACTGCTTCGGATAAGAGTGTATTGTCGAAATAAAACATGTTTTCCTTCCAGGCCACGAACGCAGCCGGTGTGGACGAGGATGTAAGGGTAAATGCCCCATTCGTTCCTGTGGCGAAGAGATGACCGGGTTTCAGGTAAAGCTGCTTTCCCTTGGGTAAGCTCAGCTTCACTTTTCCTTTCGTCAGAAAAACCTTGGTGCCGCGTTTTCTTGAAAACGCAACAAACTCGGTACCAAGCACTTCTATCACGTAGTTTTGGTTCATACGTACAATAAAACGGCTACTGTGCTCAGTGTGAACTACTTTAAACTCCGCTTCACCATCCAGCATCACCTCCCTGTTACCCAAACCGAAACCCATCCTCGGAACCCGTAAAATAGAATTGGCATTGAGCACCACGTTTGTACCGTCGGAGAGTTTGTATTCAGATGTCTGGCCATTTTCAGACTCCAATGATTTATACATCAGCTCGTTTCTAAAAACAAAACTGACCACCATCAGGAAGCATGCCGCTGCTGCACCATAGAGCCACGGACTTTTCCAGATTCCGGATTGCTTCACTTCTGTTTGGGACAAAGGAATTTCTTTGCCCGTATCTTCATCATTCATCAATGCAATGTAATCTGACAGCGCATTTTCGATCTGGGGCGAAAACTGCGGATGGCGGCTCTCCCATTCGTCCAGATATTGGTGGTAGAGCTCTTCGTTCTGGGGGTCCGCAAGCCAGTCCTCGACAAGCTTACGCTGAATGGATGTGGTCCTTCCGTCAAAAAAATCGAATAGGACATCTTTGGATAGGGATTCTTTCATCTTATACTTTTTAGTATTTACAGTCCGGTCAGGCCTGTTTGAGTGATTTCAGAGCAACCACATAACCGTGATAGAACGGCACACGGCAATGCTCATTTAGACTATTTACAAGAACAGACAAGTACAGTATACGCAACCCCATACCGGATTGAACACTTTTATTGCAAGCAGTATACGAGACATATAAACCAGCTGTCCTTTAATCCCTTGCGGAGCCTCGCAATGGCACGGGTGATCAGCGCCTCCACGGACTTGGGAGTGATCCGAAGTTCGGCCGCAATCTCTTCCAGCGTTTTACCTTCCATCCGTTTCAATAAGTAAGCCTTTCTGCATTGCGGCGGCATTTCCTGCACAATGCGTTCGATCTGCTGGTGCAACTCGCTGTATTGCAAAGCCTCGTACGGATTGAGCGCCTGCGCAAGGAAAGGTGTAGTGACCAGTTCGATCGGGGATGTGCGGTTCAGCTCCCATTTCAGGTGATTGTATGATCGGTTGCGGACGGACTTGTACAGATAGGCGCGGTAGGAAGAGGTGATCAGCTCAAATGAGCGGTTTTGCCAGAACGCGGCAAATACCTCAGAAACAATATCTTCGGCCACTTCCCGTGAATGCACAAACCGGATCGCGTGGTTGCATAAATTAGCATAATACTTTCTAAAAAGTAGCTCACATCCTTTTTTAGGGTCCTGGCTGAACGTTTCCGTTATCAGGTATTCGTCGTGGACGATCAATGGTTCGTTATCCTGCACGGAAGGCCCCATGACCCCGGGCGGCTGGAGTGTTTTGGTAGAATCAATTGCCATAGCGTTTCTTTAACCAATTGCGGATTTGCAGTCTGATCATAAAGACAAGTCGGCAAATCTCATCCCCATGCTATAAATAATATTTTTTTTTCAATAAATAATTCAATTTTGCCGACATACATATTAGTGGCTGGTGGAAGGCGATAAAATGTCCGGATCAACCTGGGCTGATCCGGACGAAAACGAATTATATTAAAAATAAAACTCCTAAGGCTTAACGACCTTCAACACCACCACTTCCTTCGAGGAAGCGACCTTAATCAGGTAAAGCCCGCCGTTTTTACCCAAAGGCAATACATGGCGATCGTTGTCAACGGGTTTCCCAATTGACTTGCTGAACAGCGAACGACCATTCGCGTCGGTCACCGCAATACTGAGCGGCATTGCATTCGCCCCGCTGATCACAATCTCGGCCTGGTCGCCGGTTACCGGGTTTCCCAGCACGATTACATTCAGTTTGTTTGGCGACACTTCACTCGCTATTACACCAATCCGGCCATTACTTTGGCTTGCCGGTTCTTCACCATATACGAGCTGGCCTTTATAGTAAACCGTGATCTTGTCATTTTCTGCAAATGTGCCCGCCATCTTGTACGAATGGTCATTGCTTTCATCCATTACCGACCAGTCTGATTTCGCGATCCGGTACTGAATATTCCCGGTGCTACTCAGCGGATACAGTTTTCCGAGGGACGGAGCGCCTTTCAGTTCAAAATACGTGTCGGCCTTGGCTTTCTGCTGGTTGCCCGCAAACTGGCCGGTGATGTTTGCAGCGGCCAACTCCGCAAAGTCGATCCAGTGGTTCAGGCTGGCGGTACCGTCTGAGGTGAACCAGTAGCGAATTACGAGATCGGCGTAGTCAACCGGGACATTGCCTTTGTTCTCTACTTTGATCCACGTGCTCAGGGCCGTTGGTGCCGCATTGGTGTTTTTGTTTTCAGAATAGACTTTCAGATCCAAAGCTGCGGCAGCACTGTCGGGCTCTGCGCCCCACCAAAGTTTTCCATTGCGATACAAAGTGATATGATTATTGGCAATGTAAGCGGAAGCACTTTTAAACGAATAATCGTCGGTTTCCGAAAGGTTAGCCCAATTTGCGTTGGCGAACCTGGACTGGATAACACCTGAATTTGATGCCGGATTTAAATTACCCGCAGATGCATTGAAAGCGAATTCAACATACCCTAATGCGCCCTGGCGCGGTTTGTCAAGTGCAACATAGTTCATTGTTACCTTGCTGTTGCCCATTTCGGCATAGTCGATCCATTTGTTAATGCCTGCATAATTCTCGGCAGTAACCCAGTATCGCGCAGTGAGTTCGCTGTACGGGACGGCAACTGAACTTTCGTTGGCAATGGTCAGGAAGGGTTTAACGGTATTATTATTGACCTGGCCATTGTCGCCATCCTTGTAAAGCACTTTCAAACCGGACGAAACCACCAGCGTACGGCTCAATGGCTGAGCGGGGCTGTATGTTTCGTTCCCATTCTGAGAAGCTGTGATTACGGTAGTCCCAGGCCCTACTGCGTTTACTTTTCCGTTAGTTATGACGGCAACCAATGTATCCGAGCTTGCATAACTGACCGGCAAGCCAGACGTTGCTACTGCACCCGGATCAAAACCCGCATCGCCAACTGTTTTTTGCGCTAAACTATCCAGCGAAACCGTTTGTGCGATCAGTGCCGGAGCAGCGATCGTCAGACAGAAATCATCCAGCACAAGCTTACCGCTCGGGCCTGCTTTTGAAGCCCATATACCAATCGTTACGGCGTTTGCAGGTGCTAATTTGGTCACTGAGTACTTGGTATATACTGTTTTAGGTGGATCAAATGGGTGAACCTGGAACTGCGTGGTACCACTAGCAATTTTAACTCCCTGTGCGTCATAAAAATCGATTCCGATCCCGGCCCACCACGGCAGGATCAATTGGGCAGCATTAGCAGGATTAGGCGTACCTTCCACTTTGGCCCAGACATCGAAAGTGATTTCCCGGCCTCCGGTTATGGCAATCGTCTTGCCGTAATTAATTGCTCCGCCGTCGGCGGTAATAACAGCACTCTTCAATCCGCTTTGAGCTGACGTACCAATAGTTGCAGCCGCAGTATTGGGGTTTCTGACCCAGTCTACAAAACCACTTTCAAAGCCATTGTTGGTAAGTACCCCGCATGACCCCGCGCTAACTATGGTTACCGCTGAGCCTGAGGAAACACCGCCTGCATCTTGCGCTGTGGCAGTAACAGTGGCAGTACCGACGGCCACTGCCGTAACAATCCCCGTCGCATTTACCGTTGCAACAGACGGATTGGATGAACTCCATACTACTGTTTTGTTACTTGCATTAAGGGGAGCTATCGCTGCTTTGATGGTAGTCGTATCCCCTACTCCAACGGTAACAGCCGGTTTGTTTAACGTAATGGATGTGAGCAAAACATTAGAAGCTGTGATCACACTGCTTGCGGTTTTGGCCCCGTCCTGGCTTGTGACCGTCACCGTGGCGGTTCCGGGTGCTACCCCTGTTAGCACGCCGCTCTGGCTGACAGATACAATGCCTGCGTCGGAAGTGGACCAGGTCAGCGCTTTATTAGTCGCATTGACAGGCTGTACGGACGCAACAAGGGTAATGGAGTTATTCACGCCGACGGACGCCGTGGGTGCGATCGTAACGCCACTTACCGCAATGTTGGCCGCAGTAACTGTTGATGAAGCTGTTTTCTGACCCTCGTTAGTGGTAGCGGTAATGGTGGCTGTGCCCGGTGACATTCCTCTTACAAGTCCGCTTCCATCCACACTTACAACGGATGTGTTCGACGAGCTCCAGGTCACCTTTTGATTGGTTGCAGTTACAGGTAATATGCTCGTTGACAGCCTTGTGGTATCGCCTACCCCAACTGTGGCAGTGGATGGGTTGACGGCAATGGAAGTCAATGGAGTGAGTCCAACTTCGATCGCATTGATGGCGGGGTAGTTGAGGTTTGCAATCGGCCGGAATACCATGCGGATCTGACCTGTGGAAGTGGATCTGATTGCGAACTCCCGAACGATGGCTTTGTATCTGCCGCCCGCTTCTGTAAAAATATCAAAGTTTCTAAGCAACGTATCGGCACCGACCGTCATATGGAATTTCCTTTTTCCAGCCGTGATGGTTGTTGAAATCTCCGCAAAATGCAGCCTTACCACGTATAATGCATTAGGGATCAGGTTATCATATTGGTAAATCAGCGGTTGTCCGGCATTACGCTGAGTCTTGTAGGCGTCGGCAGGCGCGGGCTTTACTACCCCGCTCAGATCGATTGGCGTCGTCACAGTAGAAGTCCACATAGATGCGGATTGTGGCGTATCTGCTATAAAATTGCCGATAGTAGGTCCACCGCAGTTGTTTGCAATAACGACCGTTCCAACCGTCAATAGGGATGTGGCTGTTTTTGCCCCATCTTCTGTGGTGACAGTAATGGTGGTGGAACCCAGCTTTAAACCTGTGACCAGTCCGCTGGAATTTATTTTGGCGACGGTCGTATCCGATGATGCCCAACTCACTTTTTTGTTCGTGGCGTTGGCAGGGAGCACGGTTGCCGTCAGATTTCTGCTGGTACCCAGCCCTATTATGATCGCAGAGTCAAGCACGACACCCGTCGCACCAATGACAGGAGTTACCTTGATGCTGCTTTGGGCAGTTTTCCCTCCATCCTGTGTCGTTACTGTAATGGCTGCAATACCAGGAGCAACGCCGGTAACCAGTCCGCTTGCACTGACGGTAGCAATGCCCGCATCGGATGAAGACCAGCTAACTGCACTGTTTGACGGATATGCGGGGGTAAGTGTGGCTTTAAGTTGTTTGGTAAAACCAACTATGACAGAATCCGCAGCGGGGGTTACCGCCACTGAAACGACTGGTCCGCCCGCAGGCTCGCCAACAAAGATTCCGTTTCCTCCAATCCCCAAATACACTCTGCCATGCAAATCCGCAGTCATATTGCTCACAATCCCCGGAACCGGGTTGGCAATCGTCGTCCAGGTCGCACCATTATCATCTGAACGAAAAACACCGTAAGAAACACCATTGATAGCAGTTCCCTCCGAACTTACATAGATCACCGGGTTGGACGATGCGGTGGTATCTGCCTTTCCAACAGCAATCCATTTTGGTTTTGTAATCACCGTAGGATTTACCTTGGTAAACGTTTTAGCCGCATCGGTAGAATGGTAAATTCCGTCACCCGAAAATGAGATCCAGATATCACCTTCCTTGCCGGGCGTCGTTTCCACATTCATTTGTGCCACATTTCCGACATTGGGTAAATTAGAAGCTGTCGTGGCAGCGAAATTCACACCGCCATCGGTGCTTACGTAAACCTTGCCTGCTGCATAAATGTAAAAAATGTTGCCATTTACTTTGTCTGCTGCCAATGGCTGCATCCCGGCCCATACCTCATAAATGCTTCCGGGCTTTAAAACCGCATTGGGAACTCCGTTACATGCCGTCCAGCTTGTACCCAGGTTGTCGGAATGATAAGTCAGGCCGCCCTGTGTGACCCATACCATTTTCCTGCTGGTAGCAGAAACGGCGATCCTTCCCCTTGCTCCGGGAATGGATGGGAATTTTGTATAAGAATCTCCGCCGTTGGTTGAATAACCTCCTATGCCAGTACCATTCCAGCCATCACTTCCTACACGCGCGATAAAATTCGGATCTGAATATTGAATGGCGCCGCCGGATGTATTGGTACCAAAATTGGTTGGAAACCAATAAGCTATTCCCTTTGCAGGGGGCAGATCCAGCGATTTATGGTCGAAACCGCCTACATCGCCCGTTGTCGAAACCAGGAAGTTGGGACCCGAAGGCGGGCAAACCGATGGACCTGCTACCACAATTTCTTCCAGTCCGTTATCGCGCAATTTCCAGGTAACCCTGCTTGCCCAAACATTGGTCGTATGGCCGACATCAAGCATATCCGAAAACCAGACATGACCGGCATTGAAGGGATCCCAGGCAAAACCATTGACATTGTGACCGATATTTCCGTCAGCTCCATTTCCGGCTGAATGGGGTGCTTCGGAAGCATCGCGGGTTGCCGGAACCATCGACGACCAGCTGCCCTGGCTTCCACCGGTAATGCTGCGATAAGCAATATCGTGGTTCCACGAGCCGGTGGTTGATACGACCACCTCATTGCTATTGGCAGGATTGACGCCCACGCCGCTAAACTCTTTGCCGGCAACGGGGGTAATATCCACCCAGCTGCTTCCATTCCATTTATGCAACGTAAAACCTCCCAATGGGCGGTAATCAGCTTTTGGCAACTGTGTTACAAAAAAAGTACCGTCGTTGCTGATGCTGGCGCGCCTTGGTTCGGCCGGGCTACCGATCATCAATGCGAACGTGTTTCCTCCGTCTGTACTGCGATATACACCGGCCTTGCCACCGAGAAAAATATTTCGGGTAACTCCATTGACCACACCTCCGCTTTTGTCAAAAAAGATAAATCTCCCTGATACGGAATCCGGCAAAGAAGTGTTCACCTTCGTCCATGATCCTACCGCTCCTGCGGCTGTGCTTTTATAGGTACCATTGGCCCGGGTTGTTACATACACTACATTACTATTGTTGGGATCGACAGCCAGACGATCCGAGTAAGTCTGGTCACTGTTAGGCAGAACTGTTATCCGAAGCTGGCAGTCGGTCCAGGTAGCACCCCGGTCCACCGACTTCATGATCGTTCCGGGAGAGGTTCCGCCCCCGGGAACCGTTCCCTTGCCTGTCTGATGAGTCGCATAAAGAATATTTCCGGTTGCATCGCTGGGATCAAAAGCAAGATCCCCGCATTTTGCAGCGGCTTCCCAGTTCCAGTACGTGGTCGGTATTTTATCGTTCCACATCAGGTCCTCCCATTTCTGGGATGCATGGTTCCACCGGTACGGCGTGCCTACATCGGTAGTAATAAAATAAAGGTTAGGGACTTTCGGATGGGCCTTAATGCTTGTGACGTTGCCGCCCCCGCCTATTCTTACGGGTCGCCAATTGTAAGTCTGCGCGTTGGCTGCAAAATTCAAAGCTCCTGCAAATGCAATCAGCAGGAGCATGATTCGGATCGATCTTTTCATAAATGTTACGTTAGTATTATGATGTAAACTGGATTGTCACCGCATCGGAAAAACTACTTCTAAATGGCACTTATTTTCGTAAAGAAAGTCGACGTCACGTAGAAGTATTTTGAAGATTTTTGGCAACATATCCCTTTACAGACAAGTAAAAAGCAAAATCCCCATATTGAAACTTGATATTTTGCTAAAAAACTATCGTTGTATGATGTGAAAACGCACGTGAGATAAGTAATGAATTGACTATTTTAGCGAGCACCAATTACACTTTGCGGCGACTGCTACTGTACAATCTTTAAGAGTCATTATTCATGAGAAATAGAAAAGCATTACTGGTCATTGATATGCAAAAAGGTTCATTTACTGCATTCACTCCCCGTCACGATACAGATGGTGTGGTTCAGAGGATAAATTTGGTGGCCAAGGCTTTTCGGACTAATTCGTTGCCTGTTTTTTTTATTCAGCATGACGGGACTACGGCTGGCAATTTTGTTCCGCATACAACAGAGTGGGAATTACTGGACGATTTAAAAGTAGAAGCCGGTGACATTCTGATAAGTAAATACGCAAATGATGTGTTTTATAGGTCTGATCTTCAATCACAACTAGAACAATGTTCTGTGGATGAGCTGATAATTTCGGGCTGTGCAACAGATTTCTGTGTAGAAGCAACAATTCAATCAGCGTTATCAAAAGATTATAAAGTAACTGTCATCGAGGATGGTCACACGACCGGGGAAAGACCGCATTTAAATGCAGTTCAGGTGATTGAGCACTACAACTGGGTTTGGAGAAATTTGATTCCAACAAAGGGAAATGTAAATGTGATGCCTCACCAGGTGATATTGAATGAATTGTCAACTACCATAAAATAGCTGCTTTTCCGTAGATATCCATGTGGGCCATGCCGGTCATTCCCATACAGCCCAATTCCAGTTCAGGAACATTAAGTCCCTGGCTTCCCAATGCTGCAAGTTTCAGCTTCGGTAATTTCGTTTGTTTTTAACGAAAGCAAAACTAGGAAAGATGCAACCGAGCGGATTAACCATATCCAAGAAGTTTATATCCGAAAACGTGGTCTCATGACGCGGATCGGATTGGTCAGACAGGACAGCTGCTCCGTTCCAGGTGAATCCATATTAATTAATCATTAAGCCTTCGACATTCGTTTCCTCAGCGCCAGGATTTCCCGAAATTGCGGCAAAAGGAAATCAACGATTAATTGAAATGAAATACCTACTCATATCTTTCATTATTCTGAATTACGTGGGCCGTTCATTCGCCCAGGTTTGGGTTGGAGACGTAGATATCAACCAGGAAAAAAATGTGCAGATTATCGAGGTCATGGTTGCCGAACGCCTTTCCGGTAAGTCTGTCCATGTTTTTGTTGATTATGGACAAAAAACGAATTTCAAAGTTCGGAACCTTGAAACCAATGAAAAAGCCCTGCAAATCGTCGACAGTGAAACGAAAAAGGAGAAATTGTTTACCTCCACAGCCGCGTTGCTGAACTTCCTGGAAAGCCACGGCTGGGCGCATTATGACACTGCCATTAACCGAAACGACGGCCGCTCCGATTTTCTGTACTATTTCAGAAGAAAGGAATAAAGCAACCCTTAAAACGGATACTTCTCGCAGCTTTCCTTCGTAATTTCCGCCAGGCAGACTACAAAAAACCTCTTGCTGTATGGAACAGCCAACGGTAGAGAGATGTGCATCTCCCGAACAACTACCTAAAAATCAACAAGTAAGGACGTATTAACGAAGTCGCGGCGCGAAATTGATCTAAGTTGTTTTTTATTTAACCCAAAGGCCATTCAACATCACTTTCACAACATTTCTTGTAGCCCTGATATCCTGAACAGGATTTCCTTTTACCAGGATCAAATCGGCGATCTTTCCTTTTTCAATGCTGCCGAGCCGGTCGTCAATGCGGAAAAACCTGGCATTTTCCATGGTCGCCGCTACAATGGCATCCGACGGACTGATCCCACTCTCGACAAACAATTCCAGTTCCCGCTGAAACGCCCAGCCGGTCTCCGCATAAGGTATCATGGAATGTGAGCCGAGTACCATTTTCACGCCTCCTTTTTTCAGTTTGGCGGTTAAGGCTTTCATATTTTTGAAACCAACCAGTTTCGTGGAATCTACTGACGCGGTGTCGCTTTGGCCGGGCGCCTGATATTCAAATGCGCCAAGAGTTGGGCTGACAAACGTACCTTTTTTCACCAAAAAATACAGTAATGTATCTACACGCCATCCGTGGATATCGAGTTTATCCCACACATCGTAGCGGCCGTGCTTTCGGGCATTGTTATCGGCCAGTACCATTTGCCGGTATTTTTCTCCCTCGATTTTTGGTTGTAGCGAAAGCCCGAATGAGGTAATGTGTTCGATCCCATCCAAACCGGCATTGATGGCTTCCATTGCTTCGGTGGTTTCCAGATGTCCCGTCACCGGCAGGCCTCTTTTGTGCGCTGCTTTGCAAACTTCCGCAATAATCCCGGGTGGCAGCCTGAAATACACTTTTATCACCGACGCTCCCCTGTCAGCCATCTTATTAACCTGATTGACGGCCTCCAATGCATCTCTTACTACGTATGCATCTTTGGGATAAGCAGGTGGAAACATATCCAGATGCGGATCGGCGAGGAATAAACGCGGGACTGCTTTTCCCGATTTTCTTTCTCCGTCATAGGCTTCAATCCACGCGCCCGGATCTCTCAAAGAAGTAATGCCATGTTGCAAAAACAAGGAAGTAAGTCCCTCCTCTCCGTCCAGGTGAAAATGTGAATCTATGAATCCGGGTAAGAGCGACATTCCTTTTCCATCGACAATTTCGGCTCCCTGGGGAATGGTAACATCTCCGTTTTTACCAACCTCAATGATTTTTCCATTTTCAACCACCACACAACCATTCGCGACAGGTTCACTGCCATTTCCGTCAATGATCGTTGCGCCTGTAATGGCAATTGTCTTTGTACCGGCAGGAATTTCTTTGTGATTGATCTCGTGAATGACTTTGGTATCAGCGTCTGTTGAAGGTTTCTGATCACAACAATTCACGATATCTTCCACGGCAGCTTCATCACCGCCCGCAGGACCGTACCAGATACCTCCTCCAAATGTCACGATAAAAACCTTCTCAGGATCGCGCGGATCAAGATCTACCCGTTTGCCCCACTTGAAATTGTAGCCTTTGATTCGCGTCCAAGAATGACCGGAATCCTCCGACCGATAAGCCGAGCCATTGAATCCGCAGGCGTAAAAAGTGTTTACGCGCGCATCGTAGGTAATGTCATGTACATGCTGATCGTTTTGCAGGGTCTGCTCCCAGGTGTTTCCATCATCATCTGAAACAAAAATCCCTCCTCCCGTATCCGGCGCGTATTTGCCGCCCGTTCTTCTTCCCCAGGCAGAGAGTATTAGCCTGTGCGGTTTTTGAGGATCGACTGCCAGGCTGGTCGGACCGTTGGTTCCGTCGGGCAATGTTACTTTTGTCCACGACCCTGCTCCGTCTATGGAGCGGTACAATGCTCCGTCTCCCGCGCCGATGCTGCCATTTTCGCTTCGGCGGTTTGCGACCAGGAACAATGTATTATCCTTTTCTCTTTTCACGATCCGCCACGCAAAAGGCTGATTGCCTTCAATTCCAGTGTTTTTTTGCTTCCAGCTCTTCCCGCCATCGGTGGATTTGTATACGCCTTTACCGAAAACGCAAACATACAATGTCCGGCGTTCGGGGTCACTGGCGGTGTCGATCAGAATGTGCGTCATGGCTCCTTCTCCGATGTCCTGGCTGACGGGCTTCCAGGTTTTCCCTGCGTCCTCGCTGAGCAACACGCCTCCCTGATAGTCTTTCGTCCCGCTTTTCCGCCACATTTTCGGTCGCGGCAGGTCGTGTGTTCCGCTCATGACTGCCCAGATGCGGCCTTTCACTTTCGGATCAAATTCAAGCCAGTAAGTACTGTTGGCCCAGGCTGCCGGAACGCCATTATTTTGAGTCGCACTAAGCCAGCTTTCACCTCCATCTTTACTTTCCATCAACCCGATATCGGTATTCGCAATGAAAACATGATTGGTATCAAAAGGATCAAAAACCACCGCATAACTCGTTGTTACCTCCAATCCGCGCGAAATCCAGCCGCCACCGTCCTTTTTTCTGGTATAAACCTGCTCCCAGCTTTTGCCGCAATTTTGTGACTTAATGGTACGACCGAAATCAGTCGCATAGCAAATATCCGGGTCAGTAGGTGATACACCGATTGAGAAAGGATTTTCTCCCCAGGTCGGGCCGAAGCGTTCATTGATCCATTCAAGTTCAAAGTTCTTGGAAATAACATTCTTGTTTTTGGTAAGGTCATCTTTCCATACAAGCTTCCAGGTTAACCCAAAATCCTCACTTTTCGCCACGCCGATGCTGGTAGTGTCCTGATGTACCTTCAAATTCGCGTAAGACACATATACCACTTCCGGGTGCTGGGCACTTGTAGCAATGCTGCGCCACTCGGGAGCTGCGGCGCCTTTAATGGTAAATTTAGTCAGCCCGGCTTGCCTGTTTTCCCATGTCTCTCCGCCGTCTTTTGTGTAATAAATTCCGGAGATTTCTTTTCCAGGATTAAAGTAAGAAGTGCCTGAAATGGCATAGATGATGTAATTTTTATTTTTCTTGTCAAAGCCTCCCGAAAACTCGGTAAGCTCTTTTACGTCCGGTTTTTTGTTGATTTTCCAAATGCCTTTTTCACGTTTGGTGATCGCATTCTGGCCACATATATAAATCGTCCGATTGTTTTCCGGAGAGTCGGGCTGAATGTAAATGTTCTTTGTTTTTCCTTCTAATTCGTGTTCTTTTCGCCAATTGCTACCGCCGTTTGTTGATGTATAAAAACCAGACTGTTCATCAATTAAGATCGCTGCATATAGCTTTTTAGAATCAGCCGGATCGACTGCAAAGGCCTGCACTTTCCTCGCAGTACCATCTTTGGTAACGACTTTTTCATTGGCGTGATCACCCTGTGAAACAATGCCGCTCACATCTGACGGAGACGGGTAGAAAAGTGACCAGGTGTTGCCGCGGTCGGTGCTTTTGTATAAACCGATTGAATTGGCATAAACGGTATTGGAATCGACGGGATCAAAAGCAAAGTAATTCACAGGCCCTTTCAAATTAAACATCCGCCACGATTTCCCGCCGTCATAAGTAGCAAATGAGCCCGTCATATCGCAGGCTACCAAAGCACGATTTGGGTTATGCGGACTGATTGCAGGATAAAACATCGCTCCTCCGCCGCCAAAGCCTACAAATCCCCATTGGTCGTTTCTGCCATTCGGGTTTTTGCCTTTTCCCTGATCTGTCAAAGCAACGCCATGCCATACGCTGGAACCAAATGTGTTAATGTAGATCTGCTCCGGGTCATTCTGGTCAATGGTAATGCGTTGTCCCCAATGAAAATCGTAGCCTTTGATTTTGTTCCAGGTTTTCCCATAGTTATCGCTTCGATAAGCAGCGCTATTGAATGTATTGCAATAAAGCCTTCCCGGATGATACGGATCGGCTGTCACGTCATATACATATTGTTTATCGTCAAAAATAGTTTTCCAGCTCGTTCCGCCATCTTCCGAAAGAAAAATACCGCCAGGGATTTTAAGTTTTTCATTTCCTCCTGTCGACCGTGCTACATCTCCGCCGATCAGGTCGCTTAGGTCAATGTCGGCCCAGCCAGCCACGTATATGCGGTCTGGATTCTGGGGATCACATTCGATACCGCTCGGAAAAAGCAATTCGTCGGCGGACGTAACATGCAGTTTGGTCCAGTTTTCAGCTCCGTCTGTCGATCTGTAAACGGCTCCCGAGTAAAACGCTCTGCCTTTTTTGCCGTTCTTGTGCGCGGGAGTTGCGCTCACGGTCAGGAAAAGTGTACCGTTGCTGGTCCGCGTCAGCTCGAAGGCGCATGTATTTTCCCCTATTCCCTTGTTTTTTAACTGCCACGTCTTGCCATCGTCCGTCGATTTAAAAACGCCTTTGGAATACACACTGGCATATAATGTGCGCTTCCCCGGAGTGGACGTTGGATCAAGGATAATGCTGGTCGCAGGCGAATCCATTCCCATACCTTCATTGCTGGGTTGCCAGGTTTTGCCTCCGTCTGTCGAGACGCAAACGCCACCTTTTGCGTTCTGTTTCCACGCAGGATTTCTGGTCATTTTGCCCCTCGGATAATCATGCATGCCCGACCACACCGACCACACTTTTCCTTTTATTTTCGGATCAAATTCCACCCAATAGCAAGTATTAACCCATTCAGCCGGAACTCCATCCGCAGACCGCACCCAGCTTTTGCCTCCATTGAGACTATGATGAAAGCCTATATCGGTATAACTGATCGCAATGTGGCTGCTATCAAAAGGGTCAAAATGAACGCCGTAGCTGGTGGTCACGTCGAGTCCTCTGCTTTTGTAAGACCCGTCGGGCTGTGGTTCACTGTAAATTTCACTCCATGATTTACCGCCGTCCATGGTTTTCATAGTTCGGTACCAATCCGTCACGATCGCTACGTTTCCGTCCATCGGGGACACGCCCACATCCATTAACCGGATGTACTCGCCGCCAAATGCTTTGGCCGTCCAAGCATCTTTCAGGTTACCGACATCGATGCCATCTTTCACACCATATTGCCCCGAGCCTCCGCCGCCTTTCCATACCCAATCCCAGTTTTTTCCGGCGTCACCCGTTTTCAATGCGCCGTACCAATAAATAAACCTGTCGCCCTTCTTCTCTTCATAGCGGTTAGTGACCAGGTATACCTGCCGGGCGTCAAACTCAGCACAGGAAATCATGGAGTAGCTGGGCTTTACGCCTGCTTCTACATTGCTAATAAATGGACTTTCACTTTTCTTCCAGCTACTTCCCCTATCCTCCGAAACCCACACCTCACTATGGCCAAATTCCTCCCGGATCTCCTGCTCAGGATCGTGATGCAATGCGTAAAAAATTTCTTTACCACCTTTTGACACGCTGCCAGCCGTAAACGAAAACGCGGGGCTCATGGCCTTCGGGAAAGTTCTTGGAATGATCTTGTGGGTAGTTTTATTATAAACAAAAGCCGACTCGGCAGTAAAGATCATCAGCTCATCTTTGAGCCCCGAGGTATTGCTATACAAATAGTCAATGCGTTTTCCCAAATCCTTTTTCTCCCAGCTTTTGCCGCCATTGACAGAATAGAACAGAAACGAACCCATACTAAAATATAATGACGACGACCGGACCGGGTCCACACGGATGGTTCCTATACGTGCGTCTTTCATTTCATAAAGTGAGCCGGTTTCGGTTTGAATCTGATAGTTTGCGTGATCGCCGGAGTAGGATTCGCCCATGATTTCGGCTTTTGCTGGAAATAGCTGCTGCCAGGTTTTACCGCCGTCTTTACTCCTCTTTAATGTACTGGAACCAATGTAAATGGTGTTGGAATCCGCAGGATCATAAGCAAAACTAGTTGCCCCATTCGGAAGATTGATCTGGACATAGGATTTACCTCCGTCTTTGGTCAGGTATGATCCCGTCATATCACATTTTAACAAAAATTCAGAAGTGCTCTGATAGGAGAATGTGGGAATAAATGTGGCGCCCCCACCGCCAGGCCCTATTTTCTCCCACCGAGGTTTTTGATCTTCTTTAAAATGATCGTCATGAAATGCAGACCGGAATGCGAAAATGCCAGCAAGAAAGCACACGAAAACAATGGCCTTCGATACCACTTTGAAATACATATTTTCTAACGAATTAATGGTTGACAGGTCAGCCTATTTCCTACTTAATATTTTTGCGGCGTTGGTCTTATAAATTTTCTTCAAGACCGTATCACTCAACCCAAAGCCATGCAGCGGCCAATGGTAACCGGTGAGGTCAATGGCGTAAAAGTGTTCGTCTGTCGTTTCCAGTATCCGGAACGTCGTCTCATACATGTAGTCGGTAGCCTGCATATCCGTTCCGTACACCAGCTTATCCTGGTATTTTTCAAAAAATGAATACATATACCTTGGTATGGGCGATAACTCTGCATATCGGGCCGCAAAATCGGCGTAGAGATTTTTATATCGCGACAACAACCGGCCCAGGATGGAGAGATCGTATTCGCAATTCGCCAGGTGGCAGGCGATGAATGTGGTCCCGGGATTGTCACGGACCACATTCTCCAGCGTTTTAATCAACGCGCCGTGGCCCAGAAACCCTGGTTTGGTCTGGTCAACTTTCCAACTGTAAGCATTCATTAGCCCGTCGTTGGTAGAGTCCATTGGTTGGTACATCCACATCGGTTCGGCCACATGCACATTTACCGGCAACTTCAACTCACCACATTTCTCAAACAACGGTTTCATTCGCGGGTCGTCAATGTGCATACCATAAGCAGGTACTGGTTCCGAAAAAACTTCTCCCAGGCCTTTGTCCCCCAGCTCACCCACCCCTTTCGCGCCTAGTTTGGCACAACGTTCCAGCTCCCTCACCGCTTTTTCCGCCCACCCCGGCTCATTGTAACCCGTATAATCAAACCCACACCATACCTCAAACTTGTCACCGTACCGGGCATATGCCTTATAAACCGAGTCGAATGCGGCACCGGTCAGCATTGTCAGTATGATTGTTTTTTCAACACCAAAACGATCCATACGACTTACCCATTCATTCAATTGGGCATCAGACTTTACATTTCCCGGATGGGCGTGCATGTCGATCACCGGATATTTAGCTTTGGTGATTTTGGTTACCGGTATTTTGTAAATAGCATGCGGCCGGTAGTTTTTCAGCAGAAGGGAATCCGGACTTTGTGCAGCGCAGAAATTCAGACTACCTATAAAAAGCAATATCGTAAAGGCGGTTTTTAGCATTTTAGGTTTTAGGCTGGGGTTGATGTTTATTGACTTCGAGCGCAACGGCGGCCGCTGCGCTCACGCTGACCAATCAAGTATCTGATTTAGCAAATTAAACAGAACGCGCCAGCGACCGCGCAATGCTCAATACCCCGGATTCTGCCCGATCGCCTTTGCGTCCAGTGCCGGAATAGGCAGCAAATAATCAGTCTCCTGGAACCCCTGGGCATTGTCGGGTAGATTGACCTGCTCCAAAATCCGTTTTCTCAGCACATCAAAGTACCGGTCGTTTTCAAAACACAGCTCGTAACTTCTTTCATCAATGACCTTTTGATCAAAAACTGCTTTGCTCATAGCCAGCGTGGCCCGCGGCTCTTTTCCATTACCTGCATTGGCGCGATCGATGATCATGTTCAGCCTGTCTACCGCAAGCTGGGTAGGTGCGCCGGCCGCCATGTTGGCCGCTTCTGCGTAGATGAGCAATATGTCGGCAAAACGGAGCAGCTTCATTTCGATGCCTGCATCTCCTCCGCCAACCTGCTGGTCATATGTCAGGTTTGGCATGTTGTACTTGCCAATGTAAGGAACGCCGTCGGCAGATTTTGACCAGTTGATAATGGGTGCGGAAGGATCATAAATATCCGAAGTAAAATCCAGGAGCAAGTAGCTATGCTTGCGCGGCTGCTCGGGATAAATGTTCGAAGCCCAGTAGATCTTCACAGGACCGCCGCTCCACCCGTCCATTTCCGAAGGCGCAAAGACATTGCCGGGCATGTAGGGTGTTTGAGATGTCGTATGAAAAGCAAACATAATCTCCATGTTGCGGTTGTTGGCCGTTTTGAAAACATCCAGCAAACTAGGTAACAGTTTATACGGTCCTTTTGTAATGATCTCGTCGGCCACATCGCGTGCTTTTGCATAATAGTCTGCCTGGTTGAGCGGGGCAGTTGCCCTGGTCAGATATGTTTTGGCCAGATAGCCTTTTGCAATCCATTTGTTTGGTTTGCCCGGAGTTGCGGCGTCGTAGTCGCCGAGGTGGTCCACTGCAAATGTCAGATCGGCTTCCAGCAAATCGTACACTTCCGCTACTTCGAGGCGTGATTCGGGTGTTAGCGGCGTCAACACCGGGTCAGGCGTATCTTCGGTGATGTAAGGAATTTTGCCATACAAACGTACCAGCGTAAAATAGTTGAAGGCCCTCAGGAATCTGCCCTGTGCAATCACATTGTCTATGACATCCTGCGGGTTACTGGCCAGACTACCACCTTTGACCGCTTTTAGTACGGAATTGATGTTGGCGATCGACTTGTAGTGCCAATTCCAAAGGTCATTGAATGCGGTAACCCCAAAATCAAGGCTGGTACCTTCGTACTGGCCGTCAGGAAAAGCTGGAATATTCTGGTAGCCGCCCCAGGTTACAAACAGGGCGTTCATCGAACCAGCATAGGCTGCCTCACATTGACTAACGGTCGTATAAAAATTCTGTGGAGTAGAAATGCCCTCAGGTGCCTCTTCTAAACTCTGACAGGAGAGACTAACAATCATCAAAACGAGTGCTACGACACTTTTACCTGGATATAATATGTTCTTTTTCATTGTGATGCGCTCTTAAAATGTCAGATTGATTCCAAACATGAATGACTTGGCTGTGGGATAATTACTAAGGTCAATACCCAGGCCACCTGCCCCGCCGGCATTGAACGAGCTTACCTCAGGGTCATAGCCGGTGTATTTGGTAATGGTAAACAGGTTGATCGCCGTCACATAAGTCGACAGCCTGCTCACGCCAATCTTACCGACAATCGACGTAGGAATGGTATAGGTAAGCGTTACGTTTTTCATACGCAGATACGAACCATTCTCGATCCATCGGCTGGAACGTTGATCCACACCAATACCTGAGGTCTGATTACTTCCCAGATCCAGCAGGTTTCTCTCGCGTGAGCTCAAAAACACGGGCACGTCGGTATTTTGGTTGTCGGCGGTCCACCTGTTATTGAGATTCGCACTCAGGCCATTAGATGGGTTTTCCGTTTTAATCCGCACCGCATTGAAAATGTCATTACCATAACTGCCCTGTATCAGGAAAGTCAGATCGAAGTTATTGTAGCTCACACTGTTGTTCCAGCCATATATGAATTTTGGTGAAGCATTCCCGATCGTTTCCAGCCCATCGCCGGCCCTTGTTATTTTACCGTCGCCATTCACATCCTTCCATTTGGCCTCACCGGGGGCCTGCCCCATTTTCTTTGCCTCGGCACGTTCGGCTTCGCTCCATGTTCCGAGGTTTGTATAACCGCGCATCTGATCTACCGGCTGCCCAACCTGCAGGTATTTCAGCGAAAAACCGCTGCCATAGATCTGGTAACCGCCGCCCGTATTGGTCCGAATGGCCAAAGGAGCATTATCGAGCAGGGTTAAAACCTTGCTCCTGTTGAAAGAAATGTTGGCGGAGGTATTCCACTTTATAGCTCCGGTTGCCAGCGGTTTACCACCGACAGAAATTTCAAGTCCTTTATTTTCGATCGAGCCTACATTGGAAAGAATGGTGGTAAAGCCCGTGTAGGCTTCTACCTGTTTGTTTAACAAAAGATCTGTGGTTGTTTTTTTGTAAAGATCCACCGTGGCAACCAGCCGCTCACCGAAGAAGCCCAGATCCATACCAACATTGGTTTGCTCCGTAGTCTCCCATTTCAAATTGGGATTTGCGGCGCGGCCCAGGGCAAAGCCTACATTGGGCTCACTGTTCCCTTCGTAGGGATAATTGAAACCCGATGCAACCGTTGCCAATGTTTGGTAAGGCTGGATAGCCTGGTTACCTGTTTTTCCCCAGCTTGCCCGCAGTTTCAAGTTGGAAATAGCCTTTACATTTTCTAGAAATGCCTCCTGGGAAACGCGCCATGCAGCAGCCGCAGAAGGGAAATAGCCCCATTTATTATTGGCTCCAAAAACCGATGAACCGTCTGCCCGGTAACTGGCTGTGATCATGTATTTTTCATCAAATACATAATTCACACGGCCCAGATAAGAATTCAAAACCTGTTTTGCCTGTGCATTGTAACGTTCGTTGATCTGAGAAGCACCGCCTAAATCGTTGATACCGGTATCATCGCTGAAAAAACCCTGAGCGGAAATGAAAGAGTTCTTGGATTGTATCAATTGCTGTTCTGCTACCCCTGTGATCGTTAACGCATGTTTCTTGTTAAAAATGTTGCTGTAAGTAAGGATGTTGGAGTTTTGAAAATACTGATATTTGCTTTCATTGAGGTCACCGAGTCCGTTCACGCCGCGGCCGGGCTGCGTTTTGGTGCTGTAATAATGTTGCTCATCATTGGAGTTAATGCTGGCAGCACCGGTAACCCGTAATGATAATCCTTTCAGCAGTTTAAAATCAAGAAACGTGCTGATCTCGTTGGTGATGTTATTTTTCTCCGACTTGGTTTCCAAGGCGGTCGCAACAGGATTCCACACATCATTATCGGCGTAGATCTTCGAACCATCGGGTCCGCCTTTTAAAGCTTTGCTATTGTAATTTCCATTCGCATCATAAACGGGTGTGATCGGATCGAATCTTGCAACCGTATTGATTACCTGACCAAGAATATCGCCAAAACGCGTCCCCTCTCCCACAGGCGGCACATTTCCTTTGTCCTTGATCACGTTAAGATTTACACCTGCATTCATCCAGCTGGTTACTTTCAGATCCAGGTTGCTCCTCAAATTATAGCGGGTATATTTCGTGTTTAACACGATTCCCTGCTGATCCATATAACCCGCCGACACGAAAAAGCGGGCCGATTCACCGCCGCCACTGACAGATAATTGATGGTTCTGCAGCTTGCCGCTCCGGTATATTTCATTCTGCCAGTCGGTGCCACCAGTAGCATCCAGTTTGGCGATTTGCTCGGTAGAAAAAGGTATTATTGGCGTAATGGGAGCGCTGGGGGTTCCATTCTGCGTGGCCGCCCAGTCATTGGACTTCCGGGCGTAGTCGCCGGCATTCATCAAATCCAATTTATGGTTCAATGTCTGCACGCCCATACTGAAACCATAGTTGAAAACCGCTTTGCCTGACGCGCCTCTTTTGGTTGTAATCAAGATAACACCGTTAGCACCCCGGGCACCGTAAATGGCCGTGGCCGATGCATCCTTTAACACTTCCAGGGATTCGATGTCATTCGGGTTAATGGTCGTGATGTTTACGCCTTGTATCCCATCTACAACCACCAGCGCATTGTTCCCGCCGGTAATGGAGTTACCGCCCCTGACGCGAATGGTGGCATTACCTCCCGGAGCCCCGTCCGTATTCTGCACCATTACACCCGCGGCGCGGCCCTGCAATGCCTGGTCTACACGCTGGGTAGGCAGCCGGGTCAGGTCAGAACCTTTTACCGAGCTGACAGAACCGGTAAGGTCCGACTTTTTCTGAGTACCATAGCCCACTACCATCACTTCCTCCAAAGCCTTGGTGTCAGTTACCAACGACAAATCGATCTTTTTTCTGCTTCCAATAGTAACTTCCTGTGAGAGATACCCTACAAACGAAAACACAAGCATATCAGCATCTGAGGCAACACTAATGCTGTATAGGCCACTGGTACCGGTGACTGTACCACGTTGCGAACCTTTTACCACTACGCTCACGCCCGGCAACCCTTCGCCCTTTTCGTCTGTTACCGAACCCGTTACCGTCCGGTCCTGAGGATCTACGATGGGAATTGCACCCAGAAAATTACCTGGATTACCGACTGTCTCGGGAGAATCTCCGGTAGACCGGTTCAAAAGAATGGAGCCATCTACCAGCCGAAAACCGATATTCAAGGGTTTCAATGTGGTTTCGAGCACAAAAGACAGCTTTTGATTGATATGATGAACAGACAGTTTTCGCTGGACACCAATCGCCTTGGAACTGTATACGAAATCGACTCCGGTCGATTTTTCCAGGGTATTCAAAAATGTACCAACATTACTATGGTCGAGATGAATCGTGACGATCCGTTCCAGCAGGTTTTGCGCATGGGTGGGCCCTGCCTGGATGGCACTCATAACAAAAGCCGCCAGGATAAATTGGTAGACGGAGTGTTTCATAACTACCCAAAGCCAGGTTTGACAATGTAGATGGTCTTTCATACTTTTGAATGTTTGTTAAGTTTTGTTTAGGATTTAGCAATAGCAGCCCTTTTACACCCTGGAATGGATGTTCTGCGAGATACAGGAAGGGCGAAGAAAGTCGGTACCGGTGCAACGGTACCGATTTCATTTCCGGAAGTCAGATAAAGATTATCACATAGTATTGGGGTTATAGTTGAGTGATTATTGACAGCCTTTTCCGGTAATCAGGATCTTGGTCCCACGCACTTCGTAACTTCCGTTGATCGTCCCGCAAAGCAATTCCAGTTTGGTATACAAGTCCTGATGCGTGAGATTCCCGGTAAATGGGCAATGGCTCAAAGACTCCTGCTCCAGTTCTATTTCCGTCCCGTAAATGACTTCCAACTGGTGGATCACTTCTCCAATGGGCGTATCCTCGAATACGAGCGAAGGAGCTGTCACTTTTTCTGATACAGAGGCCATAATCGGCTGCGGATCCTCCGTAATACTGGTAACAAATTGCTCATTGTCAGGAAAATAAGTAGCTTTCTGATTTGGAGTCAGGATAACACCACGGTTGGGACTAACATTGGTAAGGTCCTTTGCCGCCTGCCTGTACACCGTAACTTTACCGCTTTGAACGGTCACCTGAATAGGTTGCCCGGGATCGCCTGCCCGAACCTGAAATGTCGTCCCTAATACTTTGGTAGTGATATCGCCGGAATAAACCAGAAACGGCCGGCTGGGATCCCGACGCACATTAAAGCTGGCTTCTCCCAGTAATCTCACATCCCTGGTCTTCTTATTGAATTCCTTGTGCACGGCCAGTTGCGAACGCGGCGACAGCACGACAATACTTCCGTCAGGCAGCTTAACTTCCTTATATTTTCCAGACTCATTCACAAACTGCGTCCATTCGGTCTGTTCCACTTTATCAATCAGCGACTGCTGTCCGAACCAGTTTGAGTGCAGCTTCTGGTACCAATTCAGACCGATCACAATTGCAATAACAGCAGCGATCCCGGAAGCGATGAATGCAACTTTACGCCACAATGGCCTCACGAACAGTACAGGTTCTACGCCCAATTCCGGAGTTTGCGGCTGGACCTTACGCCAAAGCATTTGCTCCATCATTAGCCAGTGTTCTTCCGACAACGGAATTTCAATCGGCTCTCCAAGCAACTCATACCACTGCTCAACCAGCTGACTTTCCTCAGATGTGCACGTATGCGTTTCGTAACGGGTCAATAAAGCAAGAAAAGCAGATCGATTCATTATATCGGGACTTCGGAAGTGTTCAATGAGAAAGTATGAAAAAGCAGGTGGAGCCGTAAACGAATTTTGTATTTATTTGAAAAATGAAAAATAAATGGCAACTATACGCAGCAATTCTTGAAATAATTAAATATCAAAGTCCGATTTGGCAAAAGAAACCTAACTTAGGCGTAGAGCGTCTGTATGCGTCCTATAGAACCATATTTTAACAGATCTTTTAGTTCGTAACCTGGCCGAAAATGCCATCAGGCCGCTTGCCATTGGAAGAAAGGCATTTTTATTCGCAGGCTCCCACCAAGCAGCCGAAATGACCGCTGCCATGTATTCCTTTATGGCAACCTGCAAGAAAAACGGTGTTGATGAGCAGCAATGGCTCACCGATGTGCTGGAAAGAATTCAATCACACAAGCACAAAAATCTTTACCAATTACTCCCAATAACTGGATCAAGTACCGGAAACCGGGTGTTTAGGCGCCTTGTAAATTAAGCTGACAGGACAATACGGTTTTACCGGACGGATGCGGATTAATTAAATGCCAAGCTTTCCAACGATAACAGATTAATATTTATCCTATCAAAAACCTCAAATTATGAAAACCCCCTTATTCTCAATTGTTCTGCTTTTTGTTCTGGTTGCCTGTGAAAAGGACAGCCCAAAACCTGATCCACAAATTAAAACCATCGTGGGCAAATGGAAGCATACAGCTTATGAAAAGAATGTAAATGGATCCAATATTTGGGTTCCAATAGATGGAGAGCCAAACTACATAGTTTTTAGATATGATGGCGTGATACTTGATTCAAATGGTTGTCCCAATTGTGCACCCAAATCGTATTATGTGAACGGGGAGCTCTTCGAAGTGATCCCTAAGGAAGCGATATCAATCAGTTCCCAGTGCCCCATTGTTGACTGTATTGGCTGCGCTACATGGGATATTGATCAGTCTGACAATGAACTCATTGTCACTCTCTGCGAACCCTCTAATACGAAATCAAAATACATTCGAGAGTAAGCGAGTTTATTATATTCTTCTGTTGTGAGCCCCAAGTGACAGCGATGAAGTACATCGGGAGACTGCCCCAGAGTGGAAATAAACCATTAAAATTCAGATGCTCAATTCCTTTCCATGCCGGGGATGATCCGGCCAGAAAGAAAAGCAAACACTCAACCGAGGTGTCGCCTTCATTTGCGAGTAATATATGTGTTAATTTTTAAGAATCTCACAAAACCCCTCTATTCAGCGACGACGGTAATCTACTTGCCATTTTGTCCACATACATACGCCCAGCTGTAAATTCGGACCGCCGACGTGGCCATAGCGCATATCGGTTAGGCTGTCGTACAGAAAACACCGGCATGTATGCGAGAGGGCCAGCATACTTAGTTCGCCAGCTCCTTGATGAAGGACGAGTCCAGCGCGGTAAATAACTCCAGTCTGGCCCCGGAAGCAAAAATAAAAGACGTAAGCAGAGGTCTTTGCGGCCGCGGTAACGGTGGTTGCTGAATTGCTATCTGTGAAAATCCTTTTCGGGAAATCGATTCATTCGCATTATCGTGACGAAATTTCTTCACCCAATAACTGAATTTGTAATAGCCGATGCCATTTCGGTTACAAAATGGCTGCTTACTAACCCTTCCAAGCACCATTGATCGTAAGGAACGCGCATTTGTTCTGTGTCTGTTTTCATGACACAAGATTAGGAATTACAGAATGCAGGGATAGATGGGTTGCTCGGACGGATACGAACGTCTTCACTCGGCAATGGGAATTGCCGCATCATCGCAGAGTCCGGTCAGGATCATTGTATGCAGAGAAAATTTATGCGCATATAAGGGTGGCAACGACTGAATAAGCCAGATAATCCCTTAATTGAAATCGCAGGATGCGTAAAGATTGCGTGATATGGTATTCAACCGCGCGATCGGACAGCCCTAAATGATTTGCGATTTCTGAGGTGGATCGCTGTTCAAAACGGCTCATCTGAAATACTAGCCGTGTTTTTTCAGGAAGCAGGTTCAGCGCATTGTCTAGTGCAGCAGATAACTCGGCCAGCCCTACGCCGGTATCAGCCAGCTGGTCCGTGGCTTGTTCGGGAACCTCTCCCAGGTCGGTCTGCATGTTGGCAAGCCTGGCTTTAATAAAGCCGATCACACTGTATTTGAGAGCCGTTTTCAGGTAGGCATCCGGATTTTCAATGAGGATCTTTTGCCTGTTCTCCCACAATCTCATGAATAACTCCTGAACCATTTCTTCGGCAGCAATCCGACTATTTGTTTTCCAAGTAGCAATGGAAAACAGCGAGCGCCAGTAGCGCCGGTAGATTGCCTCATAGGCTTTTGCATCCCCCGTAAAAAGAAGCCTTCCCAACATTTCATCTGGCAGCGTCGAATACAGATCATTATCCATAGGTAACTCCTTATGCCGGTGTCTGTCATTTTATGACTATAGAGTCAAGATACACAGATTTTTGGCAAAGAACATGTGGACATCGATTAGAACCTTATGAAGTTCGAAGTGAAGTTCTGGATCAACATAAAGTTTTCCCTGTCTTCTTCGGTGGCGCCCTTACCATCACTTGTCATTAGTAACCATCCATTTTGAACACTTTTGACCGAGTTGAGCAACGGCCACGATCCCAGTGGAGCCCAAAAGGCTTGGGATAAGTCATTAGTATAAACAAACATTTCTTCTTTATCAAGAAAATTTTATTGTTTATCAATAATATTTTATTATTTTTGGTGCATAGAACAAACTTTAAAAACTATGTCAAAAACCAACAACTTCGTATTTTGGAGCTTATATATTGTGGCTTGGGTCATTTTTGTCGGCTTGTCCATTGAAGCAGGAGGCATAATAGTAAATTTCATTTTCAGTCTGTATAAGCCTGAATTTGTCCAAAATCTTTATCAAAAGTTGGACTTAACTAAAATGTATAAAGAAAGTAGATTAGCTTTTTTCGGCATCTATAGCTTTATTCTAATCATTTCAATTTTAAAAGTTTGCCTATTTTACATAGTTATCAGACTAATGCATAAAATGGATTTATCAAAGCCATTCAACACTTTTGTTGCCAGACAAATTTCACAAATTAGTTATTACACCCTTTCAATCGGACTGTTAAGTTACATTGCCAGAAAGTCAGCAAAAAATTTAATGCATTACGGTTTTGCTACCGACAACTTGAACCAATTTTGGGCAGACAGTCAAGCATTTATTTTTATGGGAGCTGTAATCTATATTATTGCGACTATTTTTAAAAAAGGAGTAGATATTCAAAACGAAAACGATTTAACTGTATAAATATGCCAATCATTGTAAACTTGGATGTGATGATGGCAAAGCGGAAGATGTCGCTTAATGAGCTGTCAGAAAAAGTTGAGCTGACGCTTTCTAACCTGTCCATTTTAAAGACTGGAAAAGCGAAAGCCATACGTTTCAGCACTTTAGAGGCCATATGTAAGGCCCTCAACTGCCAGCCTGCGGATATCCTTGAATATGTAGATGAAACCAAACACTAATCCGATTATGAAACCAATATTTATAACATTAGTTTACTGCTGCTCTCTTTTGTGGAAATGCTCAAAATAAGGAAAGAATTTATATAGGTACAAAAGAGATGATTAATTCCAGGGTATTGAATGAGAATAGAAAAATTTGGACCTATACCCCAGAAATTACCTCTCAAGAAAGGATGCCAATAACCCCAAGGACATTACAACGATTAAGAACGGAGCTTCAGTGGTTTGCGTGTTTGAAGGCTCGTTTGACTTTTTATCCTACAAAACCCTGACAACAGAATCCGGCACCGGGCCGGAGGACTATGTGATACTTAATTCACTTTCCTTTTTTGTGAGACTTAATACTGCGCCAGTACTATCCGGTTATCCCACTTATTCGCTACGCAACGATTTCACCGGATTAAGTAACGCCGTGGCGATGGTTTTTCCGCCGATGGAAATGATCGCCATCAAAAGGACTACGATGGCGGGGCCGGTGAAGATGTAGAATGTCAGCTCCGTGTGGGAGGCGTAGCTACTCAGCCAGGCGTCGGCCAAAAAGTATGTTACCGGAATGGCTATGAGGACCGAGAAGGCTATCAGGCGTAAAAATTCCTTTGAAAGCAGCACAACCAGACTGGTCGTCGTGGCGCCGATCACCTTGCGGATACCGATTTCCTTTGTGCGTTTGGAAGCGGTAAAAGTCGCGAGGCCGAATAAGCCCATACACGAAATCACAATCGCAATCACGGTCAGCATGCCGAATACCTGGCGGAAGCGGTCGTCGGTTTTGTATTGTTTGTCATACTCGTTGTCCAAGAAGAAGTACACGAACGGCGAGCGCGGGAAACTGGCTTCGAAAACGCGTTTCAATGTGGCCAGCTGCGAGGCGGCCTCGCCGGAGGCAAATCTAATGCTGGCATAATTCCAGAAGCCTGGATTGTAAAAATGGATTATAGGAATATGCGGGTCCTTGGGCGAGAGGTAGTGATAATTGTTGATCACACCTCTAATCGTCGCCTTCTTTCCCCAAAGATCGACCTGCCTGCCAATGGCGTTTTCAGGTCTGCTGACGCCCCAGAGCCGCAATGTTTCCAGGTTGACAATCAGTTGCCGGTTTATCGTATCGGAAAACCCAGGGATGGTCGAGGCGTCGAAATTTTTTCCTGCCAAAAGCCGAAGCGACATTTGCTCGATAAACGAGGTGTCGATTTCGGTCAGATAGAAATTGTAGCTTGTTTTTTGGCCAGCATCAGCCAAGGTGATTCCTTGTGTGGTACCCATATCGGCAGAGCCCATGCCGGGGACAGTCCCTGAATAGCTGACAGACTTTACTATGGACTCGTCAAGGAGCATGTTTTTGAATGCATCATAAGGTTTATTGTCGTTAATGTTCCCTGGTGCTTTTACCACGATCGTATGGCCGATATTCAGGCCCAGTTCCTGCTCCCGCAAAAATTTCACCTGCCGGAACACAACGAAGGTCTGCACGAGCAGGATCATGGTAATGGTAAATTGAAACACAACCAGCGACTTACGGATCAAAGCGCCTTTGGTTGAATGGGTAAAACTGCCTTTAAGCACTTTAACAGGCTCGAAAGCAGCCATTACAAGAGCGGGATAGAAGCCCCAAAGTAAGACGCCCAATAGTATGAATGCCCCGATATTTGCCCAGAAAAATGCATTGCCGACCACAGAAAAATCTTTCGGCAAGTCTGCCATTTCCAAAAATGTGGTTTGAAAAAGCATCACCAGCAAGATGGCCAGTCCGGCTGCCGCCAGGTTAACCAGCACGGTTTCCACCAGCACCTGCGTCCTGATCTGTAATTGGGTCGAGCCGACAGATTTTCTGACACCGATCTCTCGCGCGCGGTCCAGCGCCCTGGATGTTGTCAGATTGACGTAGTTGACAAAGGCACCCAGCAGTACCAAAGCAGCCACACCGAGCAGCAAGTAAACCGAGCGGGCTTCTCCATTGGCCTCGGTCTCGAATGTCTTGTGGGAATAAAGGTGGATATCACCGATTTTCTGCCCGATTACACGCTCATTCTTGATCCGTTTCTCACTAAGCAGCCGGTCGCTAAATTTGGACAATGAGCTGGTAAAAGATTGATAGGTAGTTTTTTGACTCAGTAGCAGATAGGTGTAGATATTATTATTATCCCAGTTGTCTTCGCTTTCGCCAAAGTCGGAAAGCAGGGTTGGGTAGGATATAACCATGTCGAATTTGAGGTGTGTATTTAAAGGAGGATTTGGCACTACGCCCACAATTTCAACGATGACATCTTTGTTGGATCTGGGGATAGTGAGTGTTTTGCTTACGACGTCTAAGGTGTTAAAATAGGTCATAGCCATTTTCTCGGTAACAACTGCCTGCCGCGGCCCTGCGAAAATCTCCTTCTGATCACCCCGGATGAGCTGATAGTGGAAGATTTTGAAAAACGAAGAGTCGACCGCATAGACATTGTCAATCTGGTAATTTTTGTCTGAGATCTTGACCATTGAATGGCGATCGCGGAGATGATAGGCACGCGTATAGTTTTCGACTTCGCTCATTTCGCGCAGGGCTTTTGCACCCAGCGGCGGGTAGGTTTCGGCATCCTGCGAATCAAGGGTCTTGCCATTAAGATAGTCCATTGTCAACCGCACAACCCGGTCGGCTTTGGGGTTCGAATGCTCGTAGCTCAGCTCAAAGCGGACATACTGTGAAACAAGTAGTGCGACCGCCAGACCTATGGCCAGGCCGCCTATATTGATCAGTGAAAAAGTGGCGCTTTTCCACAGGTTCCGCCAAGCAATGATGGTATAGTTGAGCAGCATAGTTAAGCCAGTTTGTCTATGCATTCGCAACAATTATACCCGGTATCAAAAACCACTCTATATAGCCTGAAACGATATATTTCACGGTAGATGTGTCCGAATCTGAACATGAATGTCCGCCCATCACCTCTGAGTTTTGCGAGACACCAAATCATTCATTGGTGAGCAGGCTTACCTTGACACATTTAATGAGAATAAAAAAATAGCGTCTCGGAACAAAAGCGTTTTTATGGGACTATTGAGACAGGTGTCGATTATGGGCTACCCTAAAGGTTCCTTACCGTCATCCTGCAAGTTTGTAAGCGAGTTGAGTAAAGCTCCTAAATCCACCGGCTTAACTAAATGCCCCCTTGGATTCCGCTTCCCTGTCCTGTGCAGGTCATTGCCGGGTCACATATAGAATTCGCTCAGATGGTCTCGAGACGGTAGTTAGTTCAAAAATTGCAAAACGAGCACCTTAAAGTGTAATTTGATTAGCCTTTCTTTTATCTCTCGGGATGGCTGGATGTTTGTGTTCCCGATTCGTGCTTTCGAAAACGGAAATCACTTAATGATTCCACTTTTGCGGTTTTTCCCCTTTTCAGGATGACTTGCAACTCCCAGCTTAGCTAGGGTTTGATCTGTTAGATCTGTTTGAGTGTCGCTTGAATAAATTAAGAACGGCATCGACTCACCGGAACTGTAATCTGCGGAGTTTCTGGCAACGTATGTCACTTGGAGCTCCGTTGCACATTCTGCTATGGCAGCTTTGACCAACCTCTCTATCTCGGGAAATTTGTTTGCATACTTTGTACGCAAGTCTTTATCTGCATTTTCCTGAAATTGTTGAATTGCAGCTTGGAGCGTTTCCAGCTCATTCGCTTTATCCTTTAACACGGGTTCAGGAGTTTGTTTATCAAGTTTCTGGTAAGCTTGCAGTTTCTGTTGGTATTCTGCTAATTTCTCTTTTTGGACTTTTTGATATCTCGAAGATGAGCTATCGATCTCAGCCAATAGTTTTTTGTGCGACGGAAGGTTGGCGTATACGTATTCGAGGTCGACAGTGCCGATTTTATTTTTTTGGCAAAAAGCGTTTGTTGACATTACCACTGATAGTGCCAGCAGAAAGAACAGGGCGCGTGTCATTTTTTTGGCAGTTTAACTCTCATGTCCAGAGGCTTTTCTTTGAGTGGACGATGTACAAATCCATATCCATACCGATGCAAGGTAGTAGTTGGCGCAGTGCTGTCTCGCAGATCAATGGTAGCCTGCTCAAAAACCTCCTTAACTAATTTGTCGCCAATCGGCCCAGTTTTTGCAGGGGAATAGATGGATCTATTTCCCCAAAAGCCAGGAGTTTTCTCTTTCACGGCAAGCGGTAATGAGTCAACTGCAATGTTGAAAGCGATGCCCGTCGTATACCGAACAGCCACTGGTTTAAAGTTTTTTTCGGCTGGGCGCCATCTAGGCATCAGGCGAACTACGCGCATCGCTTCATTGTCAAGATCGTTCCTTACGCCTTTTTCGATTTTAGGATCGCTTACATTTCCCACCGTATCGATTAGGAATGATACAGAGACCTGCCCTTCAACCCCATCGATCAGTGCTTGCTTCGGATACCTTAGCGTGCTCGCTATGAAATGGCTCTTATTTGGAAGCACTGGCCAGCGGTCTAACAGAATCCTAGCTCGTTCGTTGGTTGCGAGCGTCCTCTTGACTGCACGCCTATCTTTTTTTGTTAAAAGTGAACTTGTGTTGCTCTCCAATCGAATATGGCATTCATCGTTCGATTTGCGTATTTTCTGTGTGTAGCGGAGGAAATCATCATGTTCCACTGTCATTGTAGAGCCCCGAGGGATCTCATTTGCCTCGAAGCCGCCTCTTGTGGTAGTTACCGCACTTTCATAGCTGCCTGAGAAAGTAATTGCCGCATTGGACACCGGCACACCGGATTCGTCGGTTACAATTCCTTTAACCGTTACCAAATCAAAAGTATGTGCATTTTTTGGCCGGATGTTTCTTTCTTCATATACAAACTTTCTCGCAGCCATCAGGACAACTGCCAAAGCGAACACCGGCAGTAGCAGCAGATACTTACTCCTTAGCCAAGTCGCCGTCCGGTTCTGGTATATCATATGAATCCGCTTTTTGAGCAGCGAAGAATTGAAGAACTGATTTGCAACGGAAGTCGCTATTGCACTTTTTGCATATGAGAGCAGGAATGTGGCGTAGTAATCCCGATCAGTGGCCTGTTCGTCGGCCAGAAACTCATGAGTATCCTGCAACGCACGCTTGTAAAGCCAGAGGGCCGGATTAAACCAGAATGCGACCTTTAACATTTCAACCAGCAGGATATCCAGGGTGTGCCATTGCCTGATATGAACCATTTCATGCGCGAAAATAGGTTCGAAGTTTTGCTCGTAGTCGTCATTGGAAATGATAATCCATTTAAGAAATGAAAACGATCCGATCCGGGCATACTGACGTTGACTGATAACGAGATTGTAACCCTGCATGGGAATGCGAATCCCATGCTGCACGATTCGAAATACGTTGTGGATAGCTCTGATCAGCCCAATTAGCATCGCAACAACTCCCGCATAATAGCAGGCGGGCAGGAAATATCCTGTGGAATTGGTGCTGGCGGTCGCTTCTGCAACGGCAAATGAATCGCTGGCACTTGCCATAATGCTCGCATTTTCAACTAATGTAACGGTTTGCTGTAATTCGATAGTCGGAATCACAAAGCTGATGACCAACGAAAAAAGCAAATAGGCCCGGTTGAGCATAAAAAAGGTGTACTTCCGGAATAGCAGCCAGTAGCAGCCGTAGAATACCAACCAGCAGATGTTGACTTTCACCAGATAGGGAAGTGCTTCCATTTTCAGGATGTTTATTTTTTGCTTTTATTTTTTTTGATAAAGGCAGCTAAATCGTCGAGGTCCGTCTTTTTTAAATTATCGTCTTTCATGAAGAAAGAGACGAGGTTCGTAACCGAGTTGTCAAAGTAGTTTTCTACAAGTTGCTGAACCTCGTATTTTCTGTATTCCTGCTCGCTGATCAGTGGATAATATTCATGTGTATTGCCGTAAGTAGTGTGGGCGACGATCCCTTTTTTTTCAAGTATGCGCACAAAGGTCGCAACAGTTGTATATGCCGGCTTGGGCTCATTCATTTGCGCCAAGATGTCTTTAATGAATGCTTTGCCGAGTTGCCAAAGAATCTTCATGATTTCTGCTTCGGCTCTAGTAAGCGAACGGGGTTCCATATTCCAGATCATTAACATGATGAGCCGTAAATATCCTACTAAAAACTTAGTAAACAAACGAAGAACTTAAATTTTTTACTAATTTTTTAGTAGATACAAGAGTATAGGATTTGTAATATGTACGAATGCTTTCAGTACATCTGAAATTCGATCATCAAACTTCTCAGATCATAACTATTTGTTATCCCAGCAGAGCGCAATTTTATCCGGTGGTTAAAGCCCAATTTAGAGCTTGTTTCAAAATGACACTGTCGGGCCAGGTACGGGATCATAAGGTTCACTAAATTAAACTTCGACACCTTAAACCGTAATTTTCTTAAACATTGATGAACGGCAATTTGTTAACATGCTTTTAGTGGGATACCTTCCAACTAGATCGGTGCCTAGGCGAAAATTTAAACAGGAAGTGCATTTCTAGGTAATCTGTAACCGGTATTAATTTGGCATAATTATAAGGCTAAGCAACCATTGCAGACATTAACGGTTCCCTTATAGTAACCAACTTTCGAAAAAATGATCCAGACCAGATTTTTTATAATTATGCTTCTGACAGCGTTTCTGGCAGGCTGCAAAAATGGAAACCCGATCTGGCAGGTCTGCACGGATGAATTTAGGTTCATTGCCCTGACCGTGCCAGGGCCTGCTCTTACTGATTTTTACACTGTCAGGTTATCGACTTCGGACACGATCCGCGTGAACGGGGATAGTATAATCGATAAGAATCAGTACGTGGTATTGAATGATTTGCACAGACCCATGTTTCAGGGACGTCAGGAGGAATTTCGGTTTATCGGGCTCAGAGGTGACACCATCGCAGTAAGTGAAGCTTATCTGATCCGGGCTGATAGATGTCATATTAAGAAAGTGAGCGGTAAGGACGCGATATGAAATACCCGCCATGTTCTGAGAAACCTGATATCAGCCCGTCATTAAGCTCAATGATTGCGTCTGCCAATTGCTGGGTATCAAGCGATGTTGAGTTTCGGTTAAATCGTTTAAGCCGGTCAATCTTCCGCTCGATCCGCTAAGAAAGCAATCAGCGTATTTATAATCCTGGAGCGTCACGCATTTTTGCAATTTTTCATCCAATACTGCCTTGGGCACTGACATGGAAAACGACGATCAAGCAAATCAAAATCGTGTGATGCCAACAAAATCCTAAGAATTATTTATGACCGGCCATATCAATTTCCCGCACAAAACAAGCTGCAACTTACCCCGGAGGCGCTTGCAGAATATGCCGGGGAACATTCGCTCTGGCCTGGTGAGTGGATTAAGGGGGCCGTGGAAAACTCATTTTTGATGGCGACCACCAGTGATCAGGATTCTATCGGCAGATTTAAATTCAATTTTTTACAAATTTTAATTGTCTGGACCGTCCGTCAGATGTGTCGAGCTTCACAAGGTACGAGCCCGCGGATAAATTTTGCACGGGGATTCCATCTGTCGTGTAAGTATCGAAGCGGCTCACCAGCATGCCCGAAAGGTTGTAAATCGCTATTCCGCTCACCGTCCGGGTGTCGGCGAGATTGAAGAATATTCTTTCTGTTGCAGGATTCGGATAAGTACTGATTTCAATCGGTTGCACACCGAAATTGACATTCCGTATTCTGCTGTAAGCGAAGCTGCCGTCGAGATCTACCATTTTCAGGCGGTACAGGTTTTCGCCCGGCATCGGCGTATGATCCGTGAATTCGTAGTTTCTCAAAGTCGAACTTTCGGTATTTGCCACTACGGACCCGATTGGCTGCCAGACTTGTCCTTTTGCACTTCTTTGGATTTCAAAATGACTGCTGTTGGTCTCCTGGGAGGTGGCCCATTGCAATGTGGCCTCAGATTCGCGCCTTGCTGCGTCGAAGTTCACCAGCGTTACCGGTAGCGGATCATTGATCAGCTTGACCACCAGTGTCCCGTTTGCGTTGTCGTAGGTTGTCTCCCAGATTTTTTGTGGGATCACGGGCAAGTTGATCGTTGCAAACTCACCTGTGCTGTTGGCTGCGTCGATGATGGTAAAAGTATCTCCTAGCTTGGGGATGTAGTTGTCCGCCAGCGACACATTCAGCGTCCCTGAAAACAACATCGTGCCAAGCACCTGAATCTGATCATATTCCGACCCCGCAGTTGTTCCGCCAAGTTCGATATTGATCACGCCATTGTTGGTCAGCTTACCAGAGAAGGAAAGCATACCGGGAGAATTTCCGGGCGCGATCACACCCGCATTTGTAAAATCACTGACTACAAAGCTGCCGCTGCCTTTAAGCGTTCCTGCATTTGTTAGTGTGCTCGCAACGGTCAGGACAGTTCCTTTGACGTCGATCGTCCCGTTATTAACCAGGTTGCCGGTAGCAGGAGCAAACCCCTCCGGAAGCTCAATCGTCTGCCCGGCTGCAACGGTTACTATCGCGGTGGATGCGTTGGGGAATATGGTCGCGGGTATCCAGAAACTGTTATCCGCCGACGACTCCCAGCTTTCTGCCGCATTCCAGTTTGCCGTGCTGTTTCGGGTCCTGAAATAGCTGGCCGCGGTGGATACCTTGTAGACCTCATATGCTTCCGCGTTGTTGAAGGCGGAAGACACATTGGGCACAGTGCCGGCAGTTCCTGTGAAATCGAGGCGGATGGTGCCATTCCCGGTGCCCGTCCCTATCGTGACTGTATAGGTAGTCCCGCTGCCTGACACTTCCGAAATGAAAGCGCCTGTCAATCCCGACACTGCCAATGTGAAGTCCGATGCCTCGACTCCGCTGGTACTCTGCGCGAAAGTGACCGTGTAAGTGACGGCAGCACTATTGGTGGGAGAAGGAGAGACTCTCGAAATAGCAGCAACCGATGTTTTTGTGTAAAAACTAACCTCATTTCCGTATGAAGTCCCAACCGCATTGATCGCATAAGCCCTGACGAATATTTGCATTCCCGTAGGCAAAGCGCTGATCGACTGGCTAAAAGTCCCGGTTCCCGTTCCGATCACCGTTTTATTGTTGGCCAGCGTTGGCGATGGAGAGGTACTCCATACGATACCATATTCTGTTACAGGCTCCCCGCCGTCATCGATCACGGCTCCGCCCATCGTAGCGGTATTTGTATTGTAAATGCTTACTTGTGAAGTCGTCAAAGCCGGGGCGGTAGCGGCTGCTCCGGTGGTAAATCTCAGGCTCATGGCAGTGCTAATCCCGCTAAAAATCCTCCCGTCCAGGTCGGCGAAAGCGCCTTTGTCGACCAGCACATAATAGGTTGTATTACCTCCCAGGTCGCTCGTGGGGTTAATGGTAATCGATGTTGTGGAGTTGCCTGAAACCTGCGGATCTGTGGTCGGGATTGTTGCAAATATTGAATTATCACTTACACGCCGGATCACGATGTTTTTATCTGCTACTGCATTGACCGGCCTGTTGAAATTGAGCATAATATTAGCCTTGACCGAAACGCCCGTTGCCAGGTTTGCCGGTGTTGTGCTGCTGATAGCCGGCGGCGCGTCGGATTGCACGAACAGGATATTCTGGTCGGAAGCGGTTCTTGCGGTCACGAAAATGTCAACATCTTTATCATTGTCCCAGTCAGCGACAAACGCTTTTGCTGCATTGTTATAAAATGCCCCATTGTTAGGGATGTTGTTAAAGGGATTTGCCGTGCCTGTCGCATCTGTAAAAGTGCCACTTCCGTTGTTGCGCCAAAATTTCAGCGTAGTAGAAGCATTGGAGCTTGAAGCCTGGATGTCGATATCCCCATCCGCATCAAAATCGCCGTAGATATATTGATTATCCTGTACAATGGCGATGTTCTTAAATGGACTTGCGGAGCCTGCTAATTCCACGTAAATGCCATTGTCGTTGCGGTAGAAGATGTTTTCTCCCGTCGCGGCGCCAATGCTTCGTCTGGTTACGAAAATGTCAACATCCCCATCGTTATCCCAGTCGGCCACGCGTGCAAAAGCTGCGCTGGTGTAAAAAGCCGCTGTGTTGGCCAGATCTCGAAAGGGATTCGCTGATCCGGTCACTTTGGTAAACTGCCCGGTGCCGTTGTTTTGCCAGAATTCGTTATCCCCGGAACCCGGATAAGAATGGATGTCAATATCCCCATCGGCGTCAAAATCGCCATAAATGAGCTGATCGTCGCCGGAAATCTTGATCGCATCGAATGGGCTGGCGCTTCCGGTGATTTCTTGGTAAACGCCATTGTTGTTTTTGTAGAAAATGTTTTGGTCCGATGCAGCACGTTTCGTTACGAAAATGTCCGTATCTCCATCGTTATCCCAGTCGGCTACAAAGGCATATTTTGCGCCATAAAATGCAGATTTCTCTGTGATATTGTTAAATGGGCTCCCTGCACCGCTGACCTGTGAAAAGCTGCCGCTTCCATTGTTCCGCCAGAACTGATTTTCAGTTCCGCCTGAGGCCGGATAAAGGTGGATATCAATATCGCCATCGGCGTCAAAATCACCATAAATGAGTTGATCGTCCGTATAAATTTTCATCGCGTCGAAAGGGCTGTTGCTGCCTTCAAGCGCAGAGAAATAAGGGATGAGCAGACCCTTATAATCCAGATATTTCAAAACGTGATCTTTGATCAATCGTCCTGCGATATATTCCAGGTCCCAGTTTCCACCGGACTCACTTGATCCGGTATTGTCGTCAGAACTTGCGACCGACACACCCAGTAAGGCATGAAGCCGGTCGACAAAGCTCTTTCCGCCCCGACTACCAGCCAACTGGCAGCTGTAAATCAATAGCTCCGATTTTTCTGAGGCAAAACTTTGGCTGACAGCTTTCCAAAATCGGCTAAATCGATTGATATTGTCTTCGTTCAGCTGTTGTCGGCCCAATACAAAATTGCCATTTGTACCATGAGTCAGAATATGCAACCGTGCTACGTCATGTAGTGTACCAATTTCCTTTTCCAAGTCGGCAAACCCGGTATCCGTATTTTCTACCAGGATCACCCGTGTATTTTGCCTGGAACTGCGGGCCAGCTCCTGGTAATCTTCCAGGGACTTATCGATGATTACCACATTGCTGCCAGCGGGTAGATTGACAAATTCGGCTTGTTGATAAAACAGCAAGCCACCAGCAAGCATGCAGGCGGCGATCAAAACGTTGGTAAAAGTTCTCTTCATAGATTGTCAAAAATTTTTGAAATCTATGTTTCCTTTTTTTACCAAACCGTAACATGTAAAATTATATTTATTGCCGATAATGTATGCTTTTGGGGATATATAGCTTGTGTTTTTCAGGATCCGGCTTTCTCATAGCACCAGTCCACGGCCAGTTTTACTGCCTTTTGCAGCTGTTCCATGTCCGCTTTGCTGTTGATATCGATCCCACAGAACGAACTGCCGTTGACCTTCGCATTCAGCACGAGATAATAAATGCCGGGTATGATCACGGCAAGCAATGCTCGGAGGTTCACCTCGGAATTTTTGAAGTAGGGATCGCTTATGCTGAGCAATTCTTCGCCCAAGAGCTCGCGCGAGTCGGCCAGAGTCCTGGCAATCTGGTTGGGCTCGGTGATCTGCCACCGCATAATTTCCTGCATCTCTCTGTTTTGGAAAAAATAGGCGATTTGCGCTTCCAGCGTTTGCTTAGCAAGCTGCTTTCCGAAGTCGTGCCGGCCGGCTTCGAGCAGCGCCCCCAGCTGACCTTCCATGGACAGCCAGAAGTCGTTTTGCGCCAGATAAGTTTTAAAAAGCTCCTCTACATTTCCGAAATAACGATAAATCAAAGTTTTGCTTACTCCTGCAACGTAGGCGATCCGGGCGGCTTTCAGTCCCTGGTAACCCTTGGTCATAAAAATCTCCCCGGTTGCCTGGATCAGTTTCTTCTTTGTTTCTTCCTTGTCTTTTTTATAGACAGTTTCCATTAATAGCTATTAAGTCTAGTTGTTACTAAAAACCAAAGTAGCCTTAAATCTATTCACTCACCAAAACATTATCCGGGTGTTGCCGAAGGCTGTTTTCAAAGGCCAAAGAGCCCGGATCCAGTAATGTTAGGAGGGCAAAATTCCGATGGCCTTTCGCAGGAATACATTCCACTCGCAGTTGTATCAGAAATATTGACAAGTTTACCACCATTTGCCTCGAGACTAATGAATAACTTGCCGTTATGAAAAGCTATCCATATTACGTCGTCGATGTATTTTCCGATGTGCGCTACAAAGGCAACCCTCTGGCCGTTGTGCACACAGATACTGATCTGGATATTGCAAGCTACGCGGACATTGCCCGTGAGTTTGGCTATTCCGAAACCTCCTTCATTTATTATTCCCAAAAAGACAAGGCTTTAAAGGTGCGCTCATTTACACCCACCGGGGTAGAGGTCGGTGGAGCTGGCCATAACCTGCTGGGTGCAGTAGCTGTCGCGCTGCTGATCAAGCTGGATATTTTTACAGAGCAGCAAGGCCAGCAGTTTGTGCTCATCAAGGATGACGTTATCGGATTATCGGTTGACCAATCACAACCTAACGCGCCCTTAGTAGGTATGCATCAGAATCCTGCCAGGATTGAAGCGTCAGTACCCGCGGAAGATGTTGCCCGTGCACTTTCCCTAGACACGGAACACGTATTGTTTGAAGACCTGTATCCGGCCGTAGTGTCGACAGAAACCACGCACTTGATGGTACCCTTGAAGGATGCCGCTGCGCTCGCAGCTGCAAAGGTAGAAAAACAGCTCCTGATCAAAATCGCTGAACAGTACGGTTTTGAAGGGTTTTACTGCTATACGATCTTAAAAAATGACCCGCATTATTTAGCCCATACTCGCTTTTTCAATCCGGGGATCGGAATCGACGAAGACCCTGCAACAGGCAGCGCCGCCGGGCCGCTGGCGGGCTACTTGCTGCAAAAGGGTTATGTGAAGGCTGGCAAAGATTATAAAATACTGCAAGGTGAACAGATTGGCCGTCCATCGGTAATCCAGTTTAATGCAGGGCATGACGGGACCTGGATCAGCGGCCCGGCTGTCATTGTTATGGAAGGTAAAATCCACATATAAGGCGCCCGTTTGCGAAACATATTGATAGATATTTGAATAACACAATGACCAGACTCCTCCCAAACACCATCCTACTGCTACTATTGTGCGTCGGCCCGGTCCTTGCGCAACAGGTGCCGGATTACGATTTTGATCCCCAGATCACTGACCCGCTTTATCCATCCCAGAAAGGCCCGACAGTTGTAATCGATCAGGCGCACCATAATTTTCACAGGATCGACGGGCGTTACAATGCCTTTGCCAAGGTTCTCAGCCGTGACGGGTTTGATGTTAAGCCAGGTACCGAGCCATTTTCCAAACAAAGCCTGGCAGGCGTCAAAATTTTAGTGATCGCCAACGCGTTGCACGCGTCGAATGAAACTCAGTGGAGCAAACCGACGCCGTCCGCATTTACCCCCGAAGAAATTTTGGCTGTGGCCGAGTGGGTGCGTGAGGGCGGGTCACTTTTTCTGATTTCCGACCACATGCCCATGCCCGGAGCAAATGAAACGTTGGCAGCAGCATTTGGTTTCAAGTTTTACAATGGATTTGCTTCCGATACGACCGCAGGTTTATATCCTGGCGCTAAGCGGGAGCTCGATGTTTTCAAAAAAAGCAACAAGACCCTGGCGGTCCATGAGACCACAACCGGGAAAAAGCAAAATGAAACGATCGAAGAGGTCGCCACATTCACCGGTCAGGGCTTCGAAGTCCCCAAGGAAGCGGTTTCACTGCTGACCTTTGATGACAAATACAAGATCCTGCTGCCAGACACGGCATGGAAGTTCCATCAAAATACCCCCAGAATAGCCATAAAAGGATTTTCTCAGGGAGCGGTCCGAAAATTTCATAAGGGCAGGGTCGCCGTTTTCGGAGAAGCCGCCATGTTTTCCTCTCAATTAAAAGGGCCGGAAAAGATCCCTTTTGGACTTCGGTCACAAGGCGCAGAAAACAATCTGAGATTCCTGAGAAACCTCATCCGGTGGTTGGATGATGCCGGGAACTAAACTGACGAAAAAGCTAAGGCACAAATCTGGGAAACTAGTTTTAACCGGTTTGAGGTTACAAAGCCGGTTTACCTGAGAAAATCGCCATTTGAACTCTATCGGACTCTTAACCATATCATAGGACTCTGTTAGTACCCCAAACGAACGACACGTAGTGGCGAAATTAGTGTAGTTCCTTAAGGACAGCTGAAAGTGGCGTAACTTTCAACGAACAATATATGCTCTGCCCAGGCCCGCAAAGTGAGATGGATGCAAACCCGAAACTTCGGCCACAGAATGAAGGCAGGTAATCAACTCAATGAGTCATATCCCAATGGTACAAACAATTAGAATGCAGGCGTTGGCCGTCTTTTTTTGCTTCATTAGCCTGGTGGCATCAGCGCAGAAACAGCGGCCTTTCTTCTTTATCCAGATGACCGATAGCCAGTTTGGTTTTTTTACGGATAATAAGAGCTTTGAAAAGGAAACCGAAAACTTTGAAAAGGCCATTACAGCCGCAAACCGGCTTCGTCCCGCTTTCGTTGTAATCACAGGAGACCTGATCAACAAACCCGCAGACAAAGCACAAATGCAGGAATATAAGCGGATCGTAGCACTGCTTGATCCCGCCATTCCGATTTATCACGTGGCCGGCAACCACGACGTGACCAACGATCCCAAGGAAAGCGATATTGCCACTTACCGGAATGAGCTCGGGAAGGATTATTATCTTATCAGCCATCAGAACATGCGGGGCATCGTTCTGAATTCGCTGTATTTTAAAAGCCCCGGCGGTGTTGAAAAAGAGGCGGCTGCTCAAGCGAAGTGGCTGAATAAACAGCTTAAAAAAGCCAGGCGCTCATCTGACGGGCCGCTGCTGATTTTTCAGCATCACAGCTGGTTCCTGAATGATCCCGGCGAAAAGGACGAATACTTCAACATCCCCATATCAACAAGAGAGAAGTATATGGCTCTATTTAAGCAATATGGAGTCAGTCACATATTCGCAGGACACTATCACCGAAATGCATTCGGTAAATCAGGGGACATCGAGATGGTGACGACAGGGCCGGTAGGGAAACCGTTGGGGAAAGATCCGTCGGGCTTTCGAATTGTGAAGGTTTCAGGAAACAACGTAAGTCACCAATATTACGAGCTGGACCAGGTGCCAGATCGCATCGTTTTGGAGTAGTTCGGGCTGACTAAAAAGTCAACATTCAATTTACAGACAATCCGATAATTGCGATTTTCTGTGACGGTTTGAGAGCCGGGATATTTAAAATGGTTAAAAAGCAGGCCTGACAAGGTGCTTTTTAACCATTTTTCCTTTCTATGCCACAGCTTGTTATTGTCCGCTCAGCTGGGCAACGAAACCAGCATGGTCCCAATCAATGGTCAGGTCAACGATCTGATCATCCGCGTTAAATCGGAATACAAAAATGTGCTCGCTCTCGAACCGCAGCCCTTTTGCACGCAGGCCCAGGAAGTCTTTTTGCTGTGTGCCAAAGATCAGAACCCTGCATTCAACAGCTTCGTTCTCAGAAACCATTGCATCGACTGTATTGTCAAGATCGGGGAAGCAATCCATGAGCAGGCTCCACACATTTTTTCCGAATTCCCGGAACAATCCCTTTCCATCCTCGCCCAGCGGGATAAAGGATACTGTCGCTTCCGGGGTGGCAAGGCTGATCATCCTGTCTGTATCAAGGTCCTGGTAGGCGGAGAAAAATTCGACGCAGGTTCCTTTGCGGGTCAGTTCTGAGAGACTTTCTTTTTTAATGGTTTCCATATTTTCCGTTTTTTTTTATTGATCTGATTACCGTAGTTTTTCGTATTCTTCATGCAGCTTGCCTTCCCAGCCTTTTTGCGTCATTTTGTTTTTATCAAAAGCGATCTGGTGTGTCTGTAACAATCCTTTTCGACTGCCATCCGGCTTCCATGACCAAAACTCATTGGTTTCCGTCAGTGTTTCGCCATTAAACTTATAACGAACTCCGCCTCCGCCCTGAAAGCTTCTGGTCGCCTCATTGTAGTACGCGTACATGGCGATCGGATAGGAGAATATCTTTATGGTAGTCGTATTTTTGTAAATGCCTTCTCCAAGTCGACCGGTCCCTTTCCATTCTCCTTGCGTCATTTTCCAGATGCCTTCCAATCGCTTGTCTGCCAATGGCGCATCAGCTTGCAGCCGTTTGAATTTCTCATGAATCGGATAGTCTTTATACTTATCCGAATTGATCTGGCCGTGCTGCTCAAAAGACTGATCGCTCACCTCGAAATCGAATGCGAATGTTTTCCCGGCAGCCGTGGAATCCCAGGAATAGAAGCTGATATGCTCCACGTATTTTCCATTTGCGATCTCATATGTTCCTCCTGCAAGGCCGTTGAAGGAAGCACGGCCCTTTCTATTGTCGTCATAGTAGGCGACCATCCAAAATCCGTCTCGCAATACCTTGATCACCGTTAAAGAATCGTCCTTCCCCCAATCCTTCATGTCGCCAAATTTGTAAGCCGACCTAATAAATACGCCGTCTACTTTACTGACCGGCCTGAATGCTGTAAACCCTGCCAGAAGAAGCAGGCAAAATGGTACTATTAACTTTTTCATGTGCTTGTGATTGAATGATTATATTGTCACAAAGCTACCGGGAGCAAGAAAGACAGTATTGTAAAAAAACGACATTGTGATTAGTCCATCCGAACTTTGGACGTATCAACATAGTTTGCTAGTTCCTGATTGGACCTGATGTATCCCGACGGGGCCTTTCCCATAAATTCCGCAAACTCTTTGATAAAATGAGACTGATCGTAATAACCATAGTGATGAACAAGGTCATTCCAGTCAGCGATATCCCATTTTTTGGCGGCCATTCGGGCACATAAGTCGCTCACCCTGCAAATCCTGGCGAAATACTTGGCGCTGACACCTACTTTCATTAGAAACAGCCGTTGAAATTGCCGGTGACAGACATAGAGTTCCTTCATTAGATCTTGGGTCGAGAGTACACCGTGTCTTTCGTGAATGAGATTGGCAATGTGATCAGTCCGATCCGGTGACCTTGGGGACTTTTGGAGTAGTTTGATCAGGTACCTTTCTAAAATTTCAAGGCGCTGAAGCTGGCACGTGCTGTCCTGAATGTGCTGCAATAAATAGTCTGCCTCGACACCAAGAATGTCACTCAAACTAATGCGTTCGTCGTTAAACTCATACATTGGAATACCAAGTATCGTAAACAATGCCGAAGGTTTAAACACAATGCCGATCATACCGAGATCTCCGAGGAGGCTGATCTGATATTTTTTTGTTTGCTGCCCGGTCACGAAGCTGGCAGGAACAGTGATCTCTCCCTTTTTTATATTATCCACCTTATAAGTTGAGCCATAATTAAACACCATCGAGGCAAATCCTGTCGGCGGAGATTCAATTTTTGGAATTGAGCTGTGATTGATCGAGGTCTCCCATACGAAAAAAGTTTCCACGAATGGTTTCAGCAAAATGCAGGGCGCAATTTTTTTATAGATCATCGTACGAATGTTGAGGGCCGGAAACGGCTTGGGAAGTAGAAAATAAAATCACATTTAAGCAATTGAATACCAAATAATTGTAGTCAGTTGCGGATTTTTTGAGTGAATGGCAATTCCCTGCTGCTGACTGCGCCTGAGCGTAGGCGTTCAAGGCAGCTGACTACTCAAAAACTTCAAAAGCCACTACCGAACCCTCCTGAAATGCTTTCAGAAGTTGCTTATCCGATAAATCACCTGATTTACGCATTTCTGTAAAACTGACAGACAAATTGAGATCTTATTTGTCTATCCATAGACTTCGACGCCCGGTGCCATAACCCTGCCTCACCATTTCAAGAACAATGGCTATCTGACAGCCCAGGTCGGAAAGATTTTTCATGATCCTGCCAGCCACCAGGATAGCGCCTCCTGGTCGGGGCCGGTGATGTATCATGTGACCGCCAATCAAAAAGGCCACGCGAAGATTGTAAAATCATAAAGTTTGACACCCTTCTACCTTATTTTGAATTAGGAAACAGTTCCATGCAAGGTCGAAATTGGTGCCATTTAAATACATTGTGCGGACATTTCACAACTCGCTATTTTTCCAGCCAAGTTTGGCAGCAGCGCAATTACGTTTAAAACTAGTCGGTATTTAATGAGAGCTTGTGAATGATAATTACAAAAAAAAATAATACGGATTGCAATAATATTATGCATTATTGCCGTAAGCAATGTACCCTTTCTTACACTGATTATTGGTTTATTAACCGGTGATGCACATTTAAAAGAACGGCCCAATTTTCAATTAACAAGTGGTCATGGAGGCGGAGAATTCGTCATCGGTCACCACGATAGTGAAATTGTTTATACAAGTTTGAGAGAAGGCTTGTCGAAGATATTACGAAGTGCACCCATTCCGTTTGAAAAACTTAATAACGGGAGCAGACAAATTGATGTAATTGGTATTTACTCTTGCTGTTTCACCCTTAAAAACTTATTAATGTCACCGGTAATGGATTGCTGATGCTTCCCAAGGTAAAAGGTTCCATGTGATTTGATCGCAAATAGTAAACCCAGCGATTTTGCTACAATCGCCATTTACCTCGCTGGCATCCGAAGGCGGATTCTTCGAGCTGACTGTACCGTTACCTGCAAACGGGATCGGACTACAAGCCATAGCGGTGGTTACAATGCCATCAATAAAATCAAATGCCCATCATGCCTCTGTATATCTCATTCTTTCACAAATCGCCCTGATGCCCCATTTGCAAATCTTAAAATATAAAACCCACTCGTCAGAGAACCGATATCGACCTGTTGCGGGTTGGTGGTGATAACTATACATTGCAACTTTCGTCCCATAAGATCATACAAAATGACTGTGCTGTTCAGCAGCGCACTACTCACTTCGAAAGTAACCGCATCTGCTGCCGGATTGGGATAAATGTTGGTGGCACTACCGTCACTGCCAAGCGAAATAATCCTGCTGAAAGTAAAAGTCCTGTCCAAATCCGACATTTTTAACCGGTAATAGATGGTGCCGTTATATGTCGCATAATCATAATAGCTGTATTGGTGGTCACCGCTGCCACCGGCACCGACCAAGGCTACTTTTTTAAAACTTTTCGCATCGGTACTGCTTTGGATTTCAAAATTGCCAGTGTTTACTTCACCTGCCGTGCTCCACCGGAGCAAATTGCCCCCGTCTTCCTTAAGGGCGGTGAAACTGATCAGACGAAGCGGCAATGCAGACTCTATGGTTTTTATGAAGAACCCGCTGAAACCCGTCACTTCAAAACTTACCTCCCAGCGGTCTGCACCGGCGTTCCACTCCACTTTCCCATTGGCTTCGTACGGGCCGATGGTGACCGGGGTGCCTGAATAAGAACCGGGCGTGCCATTTTCATCGCCGGTACCATCGCGCTTTTCGATTCGCAGGTTCGCTTTGTAGTTTTCTGCATCTTCTGCGTTGATAGGCAGTTTCAATGCAGGTGCGGGGGTTTGAGTATTGAAATCTGTAAAATCCTGTTGGGTAAAATAAAGCGTTACTTTGGCTGTAGCGGTTTCCCTGTTCTCGACAGGGGTGATCTGATAATGACGTTTGAGGTATTGGACTGGCTGATTGCTTTCCACCCACACTTTGGCCGTCACCTCTCCGCTGAGATTATAAGCAGGTCCGTTCCCATCAATGGTTGCAACCTGGTTGGCGCAATCGCCATAGGTCACAATGCTATTGGGCGCTTGTTCCATGGTCAGGCTGATGTTTTTACTTGCTATCCCGCTGCTGGGGGCTTCATAAGCACCCAGGTCCAGACGATTGGCCCTTTTTATCCCGAGGATATCCAACGCTGGCGTATCGCCCGTGCCCGCTTCTGCCGCCGGACTGTCGCAATTAATCTGCAAACCGTCATCGCCGGTCCGCCAGATCCCGTCGGGACCGGCAGGATTAGAAGCATCTACAAATCCCGGGGCCGCATTTACAATACTTTCCCCCAAATACCCTCCGTCCACCAGCGAGTAGCCCACATCGTCGGAACCAGAAGCGCCAGGTTCTATATCAACCACGAGCTCCTTTTCCACATTTCGCCAGAAGATACTGTTCCTTGCCCGGAATGCCGAGTTTTTGGCAAGAACCCCGCCGACCTCTTTCAAAGTTTTATTCGCAATAATGGTGGAATTGAAAACATTGGCTGTGCTGAGAAATAAAAACATGCCGCCTCCTTCGTCTCCCATATTGTTGCTGACGATGCAATTGGATAGCGTAAGTGTCGCGGCGTAACTTGAAATCCCTCCCCCACTGCCTCCTGCGGTGTTATGGTCAATCACACAATTGGTAAGGACCGATGACGAACCGGCATCCAGGAAAATCCCTCCGCCCACATCGCCATAGGTAGTGTTGCTTGTAAAGTTCGCATTGGAAATGGAAGCAGTGCCCGATTCCAAAGACAAGCCGCCGCCGCGCCGGGCAATATTTGAACTAAAAGTAACATTACTGATCTTCGGGGCATTGCCAATAACGGACATTCCCCCACCATCATTTCTGGAAACCGATACAGACCCGACTGACAATGATCCTTCACCCTCCGCTTTCCCGCCAGTTACTGTAAAACCGTCAAAGACCGCATTCGCATTGTCCCCCACTGAAAGTACCACGTGGTAAGAATCGTCACTAAGATTGTCGTCATTGTCGATATTCCCGCTCAATGTGGTGACATTCCCCCTGACGCGCTGGTTGATATTAGTTTCTGTTCCGGCAAAGCCGCCATACAGTTTCACGCCGTTGATCAGCAGAAAAGTAAAATCCCTATTGTCCGTTGTGGACACAAAATACGGTACGCCGCTGGGTTTGTAAGTCCCGCCAGAAACAAAAATAGTGTCTACCGCGCAAGCCTGATTAAGAATCCCCTGCAAATCGCCGCTGGCTGTGGCCCAGCTCAGGCCATCGCCAGAATCACCTTGTTTTACGTAATGCACAATGCCTTGCCTGGTCACAACAGATGCCAAACTTTGCTTAAAATTTTCAGTGCGTGTGCAGCCATTAGCCCATTTTACAGAGGATAACTTATAATTTTCATCAAATGGACTGCTCACTTCGAAAGCTACGCCGCTGAGTAGGTTATTATAGGTTATCCCATTGACAACCGCCGTCAATGGGCCCGTGCCTTCTGTTGCCGTTAATGTCAGCCTCCCGTTATCTCCCGCACAGATGGAACTGCCCGTCAGGCTGGCCTGGTAGCTACCTGCGATTACCTCCACCGACGGCCCGGTAATGTCGATGGTGCGCGGGCAGCTGCCTTCACTGGCAATGGAGGTCACCGTGAAGGTGGTGGTGCTAGTGATTTCCGATTTGGACAGGAACGGGACACCACTGACTACTTTGGCATAGATGACATCATTAATGGTTAAATTAAATGGACCTGTACCCGATGTAGCCGTAAATGTGAACGGGACAAAGAAACTTCCCGAACAACTTTCAGGAGTAGCAGATAAGCTACCCTGCCCTGCGGAAGGCTGTTTGACACTGCTTGACTCATAGGCGCCTACATCGACAGTATTGTCAAAGATCCGGGCGATGCCGACGACATCCTTTGCAATTTCTGTTAGGCCCGGAGTTTGTCCTGCCTCATACAATGCGTTATTTCCCAAATTAATTAAAGGGCTGCAAGTGTTCAACCTGTAATCTCCTTTTGTGCTCAGTCCGGCGGCCAGAGGGCTTCTGAACATAGGGTTCGTGCCGCCGGAAATATTATTGTCAGACGAATTGGTAACATCCTGGACCAAACTGTATTGCGGATTAAACCCGGCACTCTGATTACCCAAAAAAACACTTCCGCCCGAATTACTATATACAATGCTATTACGGAATGTCTGGAATGATGACACAAATTCCAGCGCAATACCCCCTCCTTTGGGAGCCACATTGGCACTGATCGTCACATTGGTCAGTACCGGCGCAATATTATCAATAAACATGCCTCCTCCTTCCACCGATGCCGTGTTGCCCGTGATGACCGAACCCGTTATCGTCAGCGCCTTTGAGCTACGTAATGAGATACCGCCGCCTTCTTTTGCACTATTGCCCGCTATGATCAGGTTGCTGAAAGAACTCTCCCCGTCGGAGTATATATTCATGCCGCCGCCTTTGCCCCGCTCGACTAGTAATCCATTGATTTCCCCTGTGATATTGAGCGAACCTTCCCCGGTGGCATTCCCGCCCGATATCGTAAAACCATCGAGGCGGACCGTACCACCGGGTAGGACGACAACGTGGTAGGCATTATCGCCATATTTCGCTGAACCGTCATCCCCGTTTAAATCCCCGCTTAAGATACTGGGGCGACTGGAACTGACAGACCGGCTGGCCAGTGAGGTTTCGTTACCGCTGAACCCCCCGTATATCTGCACACCGTCTCTCAGCACAAAGGCATTGTCGCGGTTGCCCGGTTTGTAATCTCCGTCTCCCCGGTTATTGGCGGGATATATCGGCACATAAGTACCGCCGGCAACCCATATCTGGTTGCCTTTGACTGCTGTATTAATGGCTTCCTGCAGATCACCCATCGCGCAGCCCCAACTCCCGCCAGTGCCGCCCGCCCCTGCTTTTACATAAATGATCCCCGCTTCACTTGGACCGTTATAATCAATTTGCTGTTCATAAGCACCCATATCCACATATCCACCAAATATGCGAAACCCACCGGCAACATCTGTGGCTGATGAAAAACCAGTTTCGAGCTCTGCCTGCTTGTAGAATGCGTTGCTGCCCATATTGCGAACAGGGCTGCAGTGTTGAAGGTGGTAGTCACCTCCAGTCGAAGGAGTTTTGCTTGGTACAATCTGGGCGACAAAAAGCGGGTCGGTATTACCGCTTATGTTCCCATTTTCCGTACCGGTCACTCCCTGGACCAGGCTGCTTTGGATATCAATCTCGCCTCCGAAGTTTGGGAAATTTTTTATAGAAACTCCTGAGTTCCCATAAATGATGGTATTTCGGACGACTAACCTGCCGCTATTCTCAATGACTCCGTCTCTGGAATCATGTGCTAAGTTTCCACTGATGGTACAATTATAAAGTGCCAAATCACTCCGGGAATTATCTATTGCGGCTCCATATTGCGCGGCGTGGCCACTGATGACACAATTGATAAGCGTTAGTTTTGCGTCATCAGTGTTGTAAACCCCGCCACCCCAACCCTGCACCCCATAGCCAGAAGTACTTTCATTACCGGCGATTATACAATTGGCAATTGTCACAGAGGCTTTCTGATTGCGAATTCCCGCACCTGTTTCCCAGCTCCCACCAGTAATAGTGAACCCGTCCAGCAGGGCTTCTGTGATGCCATAATTGCTAACAGTACAAAAGTCATGACCCAGTAATGTGCTTTTGTTTGCGGTGTTTATAAGATTTCGCTCCCACAGTTCCTTCTCATTGCCTGCAAAGCCACCATATACACTTACACCTTGTCTTAATGTAAAAGGCTCAAGTATATTCGGGCGCCGGTACGTCCCGCCTGCAACCCACACCTGGTCCGAACTTTCACTGGCATCGATCATCGTCTGCAGCGTGCCGTGCGCGTCAGACCAGGAATCTCCGCTACCTCGCGCACCCGGTTTTACATACCGTATCTTCGCAAACGCCACGGACGAAAACAGGGTCAGCAGCAGCAAAAGCAACAGGGCCGACTTGGTACGTAACGTAGCTGAAAGTAACTGGGACGCACTTTTTGAAGGAGGTAAGATTTTTTTCATGAGCGTTGAGAGAGGTTGGTATTAAAATCTTGCAAAGATTCCAATAGTAACCACTCAAAACCTAAAAACGACAGTAGACAAAGAGTAGACAAAATTGGGAAATGTGGGGGTTTGGGTCGGAAAAGGAGGTTTTTGGAGGAAGGAGGCAGGGGAGAAAGGCTATAAATTTCTATATCTGGATGCGAAACTTTCTGGCAATGGACGCAATCAAAATCAGGGTCAATAAGCAAATGGACAAATACTCATTCAGTATCTCGCCATCCATTCATGACTTTATCCCGCGTTATTAGGCGTTGAAAGTTAGAGTAATCTTGATCAATTCGGAGAAATTTATTTTGTCGACATGAAATACTCCCCTTTCACTGGACAGCGAACGGATGAAATTAAGTTTAATTGAGCCCCTCCCTGGTTTTCAGACGGTTGAAAGTAGAGTTTCCGGTGTTTCAATGAGGCATCAAATTTATGCAAAAAAAAGTGCGCCTAATTCTTATCTGACCTAATATTTCTAGTAGTAGCCGTCGACCAAATCATTTGATTCTGAACTTCCTACTCCTTTACAAACCGCTCCGCGGTCCCATCCGCAAATTTCAAAACATACAGCCCGCGCGCCAAAGATTTGGTATTGATCTGCTGCTGGGTGCCGGTGATCACGATCGTTTGCAATTTTCGTCCCGTGAGATCATATAAATTTACTGTGCTTTTCAGCAAAACATTACTTACCCGGAAAGTAACCGCTGCTCCTGCCGGATTGGGATATACGGCATTAGGCCTATCCTCATTGCGAAGCGAAACAATCTCGCTGTAAGTAAAAGTCCCGTCCAAACGGTTCGCCGCGCGATCTGACATTTTCAACCGGTAATAAACGGTTCCGCTATACGTGGTCCGGTCATCATAGCTGTACTGATGGTCCCCGCTGCCGGCTGCCTCCACGGTCGCGATCTTTGAGAATTGCTTTGCATCACCGCTACCCTGGATTTCAAAGTTGCTCGTATTGACTTCGCTGGCCGTGCTCCACTGCAGCAGGTTGCTTCCCTCCTCTTTTCGTGCAGTAAAACTGATCAGATGAAGCGGCAGCGAAGATTCTGTTGTTTTTACAAAAAATCCACTAAAACCTGTCACATCAAAACTGACCTCCCAGCGATTGGCACCGGCGTTCCATTCCACTTTCCCGTTGGCTTCGAACGGATTGATCGTGACGGGCGTGCCGGTATATGAGTTGGGCAAGCCCGAGCCATCATTACTCACCCCGGAACGCTTTTCGATTAAAATATTTGCTTTGTAATTTTCTGTATCCTCTGCGTCAACAGGTAATTTCGTCAAATTTACCGCATTGAAATCCGTGAATTCTTGCTGCGTGAAGTAAAGTGTCACTTTTGCAGTTGCATTCTCTGCATTTGTTTCTGGGGTAATCTGGTAATGTCGTTTTAGAAAATTGGTTGGCTGAGAATCCTCTACCCACACTTTCGCGCTTAATGCTCCACCGATGGGGGCTGCGCCATTGGGTTGCAGATTAGCTATAACCAAACAAGGTGAACCATTTACTTTGAGGGTGAAATCTCCGGAAATCGCTCCGGTAAACTCACCATCGTCCACAATCAGCGAGACGGTCGTGGGGGTACCCGTGAATTCATATGCTCCTAAATCAACGGCTATTCCAAGTTTTCTCAGGTGATGGTCGAGATCAGTGGAAATATAAGACAGGTCGGGCACCTGGTTACTTGTATAATAGTCATTACCCATATCAATGAGCGGACTACATGGTTCCAGGCGATAGTCCCCTCCTATTGGGTCTACAAAAAGCGGATCCCAATCGCCAGGAAGGTTGTGATCGTCCGGATTCAGATTGGTCAGGCCTTCTGCCAGGCTGTATCGAATTATCATGGAAGAACCTCTCTCATTCTTGATACTACTGCCATTTCCAAAAACAATGCTATTACGGAACTGAGGATTTGAATTGCCGGAACCATAATAATTGCCATTGAATATGCCTCCCACTCCCCCCTCATCCGAAGCGGTATTGCCGCTTATCGTGCAATTGGTAATGATCGGTGAGGAGGACCCGTTCCATACACCTCCGGCAGAGCCACCGGTATTTCCTGTAATGGTGCAATTGATAAGGACTGGCGAGGAGGACAAATTAGCTATACCGCCGCCATAACCACCCGTATTGCCGGTAATGGTGCAATTGATAAGGATTGGCAAGGAGTGTATATTCGTTACACCTCCCCCGTAAAAATGGTCGTTTTTGGTGATAGTGCAATTGATGAGGGTCGGAGAAGAATTGTCATTGTACACGCCGCCAGCTGAGCCAGCACTGATAATCAGATTGACCAGCTTCGGCGACGAATCATAATTGCGAATGCCCATTAATAGTGTAAAGCCATCGAGTACAGCTGCATTGGTAAGACCACTTTCGCCGTGAAAGTCGTTAACTATTGAGCTCTGCAGGATGCTTGCATTGGTGGCGACCGTCAAATCCCGGTTGGCAAGCGATGTTTCTGTCCCGGTAAATCCGCCGTAGATCTTCACACCTTCCTTCATTCTGAAAGACGAAATAGAGGCCCCGACATCAAATCTGCCGCCCGCTACCCACACTTCATCGCCACTTGCTGCTTTCTCGATAACCGACTGTAAATCGCCACTTGCACATTCCCAACTTACTCCTGGACCTTCTGCACCGGCTTTTACGTACCATATACCTTTGATGTAAGCTGGCGAATTACCCTGATATTCATACGCTCCCACATCAGCCAGACCATTTTCATAAAAACGGGGATCACCGGCCAGATCTGTGGTGATTGCGGATAAATCAGGTATTTGCTCACGGTCATAGAAGCTGTTACTTCCCGTATTCACTGCCGGACTACAACGTTGCAAACGGTAATCGCCGTTGGCAGGATCAACAAAAAGCGGATCCAAAATACTAAGAAGGTTGTGATCATTCGGGTTCAGATTGGTTTCGCCTTCTGCCAGGCTGTATTGAATAATCATAGATGACCCTGTCTCGTTCTTTATATTTCTGCCATTTCCAAAAACAATGCTGTTACGGAGCTGAGGATAGGAGTTACCGGAACCATTATAATTTCCATTGAGTATTCCTCCCACTCCCCCCTCATCCGAAGCGGCGTTTCCGCTAATCGTGCAATTTGTGATGATAGGTGAGGAAGACTTGTTCCAAATACCTCCGGCAGAACCACCGGTATTGCCGGTAATGGTGCAATTGATAAGGATTGGGAAAGAAGAGATGTTTGCCATACCTCCGCCAGAAAGACCTGAATTGCCCGTAATGGTGCAATTGATCAGGATTGGCGAGGAGCTTATATTGGTAATACCTCCTCCGTAAATCTGGCCATTCTTGGTTATAGTGCAATTGATCAGGATTGGAGAAGAGTAACTGTTATATACGCCGCCGACCCAGCCACCAGTGATAATCAGATTAACCATCATCGGGGAAGACTCATAATTGCGAATGCCCGAAGCCAGTGTAAAGCCATCCAATACAGTTGCATTCGTAAGGCCCCTTTCGCCGTAAAAGTCGTTTACTATGTTGCTTTGCAGAATGCTTTCATTGATGGTACCCGTCAAAACGCGGCTGGTAAGGATTGCTTCTGTCCCTGCAAACCCGCCGTAGATCTTTACCCCTTCTTTCATTTTGAAAGAAAAATAAGAGGAGGAAACGCTATATGTGCCACCGGCTACCCAAACTTCATCTCCACTCGCGGATGCATCGATGACGGCTTGAACGTCGCCGCTCGCATCTTCCCAGGAAGAACCTGTACCTACCGCGTTTTGCTTTACATAACGTGTTGTTGCGAAAGCACCGGATGAAATGTTAACGAGCACTAAAAGCAGAAAGGGCGCTGATATTCGCCGGGCGACTAGAAATACGTAAAAAGTATTTTTCACCGGAAGTAGATTTTGAATCATATCACGTTGAGAGAAGATCATAAAAATTCCCTCAAAGCACCGGCATTCATTCCCGAAAACCTAAAAATGACAGTGGACAAAGTGTAGACAAAATCGAGAAAAATCCATAAAACCCTAACCGTCGACTTTAGCTGGCCGGCTCGTGGCCCGGTCCCTGACAAAAAGCAAGTATGTATGACAACGTCTGATCGAAAAGTCTAAACAGCCTCAATCTGCGCCATTTTCTGGGAAAGTCTGGTTTTGGCACGCCGGACGCTCCCCGGATCGATATTGAGCATCGCTGCTATTTCTTTGTTGGAAAGATTGATATGGGTATAGGCAAATAGCCGTAGATCGTTTTTGGTAAAGGTGGGATACTTGGCCTGCGCATTGCTGAAAAATTCGGGGTGTACCTTTTCAAAGTGCATGATAAACCTCGCCCAGTCGTCGTCCAGGGAGAGGTTGCTTTGCAATGCGGACGCGATTTCTTTCAGCTCGCCCTGCTCGGTGCCCTCTTTGTTCAATTCCTGTATCTGGCCTTTCAGCCTGGAAAGCATTTTGTTTTTATTCATCACATACAGGGCTGTCGAAGCCAGCTCACGTTGATTCGCTTCCAGCTTTTCAGAGATCGATTCGATGCGGCTTTTCTCGTCCAGTATCTCCGCTGTTATTTTTTGGTTCTCCGTCTCTATTTCAATTTGCCTGGCGAAAGCTTTTAAAAGGTCCGTTTCCAATTGGTTTGCCTCTGTTTCTTTGGCCGTCAGATCATCCTGAATGCTTTTCGTACGCGCCACCAATGCAATGGAAAAGCCCAGCGCCTGGAACAGGATGGCCACGGTCGGCAGCAGCAGGTTAACGACGTCGTCGAGGTCATAAAATATATGGATGAAGGAAGTCCCGAGGATCAGCGCAAAGGGAACGATATTCACCAGCAATAGCGAACCAGCTGCCGGAATGCCCCGGAGATAGCCCATGATACAGGTGTAGATGGTCACGCCGATCAGCATCATTACCAAAATATTATCGTATATCAGGCTTTGGGATTCGATATAAAAGAAGCTGGTATTGATCAGTGCCAGGATACCAGAAAACAGCAGGTAGGCATACAGCCCATATTTAAGTGCCCTGTCCAGTACGAGCAGCCGTTTCTTGGTATTCAGATACAATCGGACAAGGTGCGTAATGCCGTAAAGCAGCAGCCCGATCCCGATGTGCATCATTAATTTATTGAAATCATAATGGATTAACGTGCCTTGGGCATCCAACTTCATTGTGAAGACAACCCTGCCGAGCAGCACATGAAAAAAGTGCCTGTACGCGGTCAGAAAAATGATGCACCCCAATTGAGAGATTAAGTAGTAAAAGACGATCCTATACTTGAAACCGATGTAGATGTAGAGGTTGTTCAGGAAAAAGATAAAGAGCACCGTGATCCCGCAAACCCAGGCAACCCACAACAATTGTTCCCGATGCTCAATAGAAGATTGTCGTTCAAAGGTAACCTTCGGGGCAAGCGTTTTTTTTAGTTTTTCAAGAGCGTGAAGATCAAACCTGACATAGAAAGTATTCACCGTAGAACCCTGTAAAACGATGGGTATCACAAGGCGGTCACGCCGCGCCTGATACACAACCGCTCCGACTCCCATGCGGCGCGAAACCCACTTTTTTTGATTGGCATCGAAATGATAAAATGTGTTATTCAGGTAAGGGTCAACTGAAAAGTCGAATGATTCGGCATTGGGGCTCGGATTGGCCACGATCATTTTTAACCAATAGACTGCACTCCTGTCGGGACGAAGCGAATCGTTTGTTGTAAATGAAAGCGTCGAATCAGAACGGACCTGGTTAAACGTATATCCTTTGTCTGGCAATATGGCATAATCGCTTAGGTGGAACAGATCTGTACTAGTCGGGACATTGATTTTCTGGGCCAATACCGCACAAGGTGACATGATCAGAAAATATGCCAGGCAGATATTTCGCAACGCGTTTGATTATTTTATTGAGAAAGTAAAAGTAAGTATTTCCTCAAAAAGCCTAAACAGTCACGTTAAAAAGTATTTTAATTAAGGTAAAATTGTATTCCCCACGCAACTGATAATAATATCAGCAAGACTGTTCTCCCATTAAAACCCTACCAAAATACAGTTTTGCAATATGGGTAACAATCAGAAAAGTTTAGCCCGCGCTCCGTCCGCAACGACAACCGGTTCTTAAAATGTATAAAAGCGTATCCATAAGATCCCATAACTCTACTTTCCGATAAAGAGTTGCCGTCTCTGTGAGTTGATCGCCTGGTAGTTGTGGGTCAATTGGGTTCGATAAATCCTTTTCTGTTAACGAAACAGCAGGGCTAATGAGCGGACCTACTGACTGCTGGCTTATAAATTGAGCGGCTTGCCGGATGGCGGAGCGCTGACCGTCTAATGTGAAGCGTATTGAGAAAGATGGTGAGAATTTGCACGATATCGCGGTCGACTCGTCGGGAACAACCGCTTTACCGTATAATCACAGACTCAACAAAATAGCAACACACTCAAACACAAAGCAGTCTGCTCAACCGCATTCCAACGAACCAGCAGGTAGGCCTACATTTATGTTATACATGTAATCACCTATAAACATCGTGTTATGAAATGCTTATTTGCACTCACGTTATCGTTATGCCTGCTCTCACGGGTTACGGTCATGGCCCAGGCACCCAACCAGATGAACTACCAGGCAATCGCGCGGAACAATGCTGGCATTCCGTTAGTGAATCAGAATATTAAATTAAGGCTTAGTATTCACCAGGGCAGCCCTTTAGGAGCTACCCAGTACAGCGAGACCAGGACAGTTACGACCAATAACCTCGGACTCTTTTCTGTCGCCATAGGCAGCGGCGGCGCTTCGGACGTAAGTGGGTCTGTCCAGTCAACCAATTGGGGGGATGGTGAGAAATTCCTGAAAGTCGAAATGGATCCCGAGGGAGGCAACGCGTTTACTGATATGGGTTCGTCGCCATTATTGAGCGTGCCTTATGCATTGAGCAGCGCGGATAATCAATGGCGAGCAGACGGCAATAACATCAGCAACAAGAACAACGGAAGTGTCGGCATAGGCACCAATAACCCTGACGGAAGTGCATTACTGGATCTTAGTAGTGATTCAAAAGGATTATTGACCCCAAGAATGAATGCGGCCCAGAGAACTTCGCTATCGAATCCGGCAACAGGGTTACTGGTGTATCAAACCGAATCGCCCAAAGGTTTCTATTACAACAGGGGAACTGCCGGATCACCTGACTGGATCATGCTCGGAGGCACAGGCCCGCAAGGTCCGCAGGGGCCGACAGGGCAGGCGGGCATTATACAAAGTTATTATGAAGCCGGAACGGCGCCTTATCCTTCCTCGACAATGGCATTTATCACTAAACCGGTCCGCGTAACCATCCAGGAGGGTCAAAGCGTTTTTTTAACTGCCTCGCGTGCCTTAGGCGGTTATTTCGCGGCCAATGAGCTAGGCATTAAACCAGTCTGCCAAAATATAGAACCTGGCAGCCCGATAATAGAACTGAATCTAGGGATGTTCGGGCTTCAGGTTCCCGCGAATACACGGATTACTTTTTCCGTTAACGGTGTTTTTAAAGACCTACCCGCCGGTACTTATGACTTCGCAATGGGCGGCGTTACAACCAGTCCTAACTGGATCAACAGCGAATGGGGTTATACAAGCATCCTTGTTTACTAACGCTGCACTATGAAAACATACTTACTAACTATCGCGATGGCCGGCATGTCGCTTGTTGTATACGCGCAAAGCATAGCTCCGCAGGTCATTAACTCGGGTGGCGGACAAGGAAATGCAGGGACGGTTTACCTCGACTGGAGCATTGGCGAGATGACTTCCGTGGAAACTGCTACCAGTCCGGCCACTATTCTTTCTCAGGGGGTGTTGCAGCCAAACGATTTTGCGTCACTTCCCGTCAAACTGATCTATTTTAGCGGTAAAGCAACCGCTGCTCATAATGAGCTCAAATGGGCAACTTCCGAGGAAATAAGCAATGATCATTTCGATGTGGAGCGGTCGCCGGACGGGCTGAGATTTAATTTATTGGTACGAATGCCGGGAGCGGGAAACAGTTCCATCGGCAAAACCTATAGCTTTGATGATAGAGAACCTTTGCCGCATTCTTATTATCGTCTGAAACAGGTGGATTATGACGGGACATTCAGTTATTCAATGATTATTTTTCTTAAGAGCCAGGATGTGGCTGCCAGCTATCAATTGTTCCCTAATCCGGTCAGTCAGACATTAATCTTATCCGGGGTAAAGAAACCCGTCGACATTTTAATTACCAACAAGCTGGGTGGGGTTATATTGCAGCGAAAGGCGGGAGCAGATGAAACGGTCCGTTTTGACTTGCGAGAGGTGCCATCGGGAACCTACATCCTAACAATCAGAGGCTCGTCGCAGCAACTTAACTGGTCGTCGGTTTTCATCAAACACTAATATTGGAATTATGAAGTACTCCCTATTTTTAAGGCGAAACAACTAATTTAAAGTCCGGGTTTGACCTCCTCCCGGGTATTCCGACGGTTGAAAGTCCTTAAATTCATTACAACCAACCGTCCGGCGGTAGTGTGTGACACCGATGTTAAAACTTACAGAGTGATATACTCAAAATCAATTTCAATAGCAGTCCCCTGCCCGGCAGAAGATTTGCTTCGCATCTCCCCTTTAAGCAGCATCACCCTGTTTTTAATATTGAGAAGCCCATTACCCGCCGGAGCGATGGACGTGTCAAAACCCACACCATTGTCCTTATATGATAAAAAAAGCCCTTCCCTCCCACATACAAAATTCAGCCAGACGCTGGATGCGCCAGAATGCTTCATAGCATTCTGCAAAAGCTCCTGCACGATCCTGAAAAGATTGATCTCCAATTGTTCTGGCAAATGCTCCGGGACATTGGTTGCATCAAAAATGACCTTCAGACCATTCCCAAGGTTCACCAGTCCTACCATATCATCCACCGCTTTCACCAGCCCCATTTCTCTCAGATTACGCGGGTGCATGTCGTGGATCAGCCGGCGTATTTCATCAACCGAACCAGCCAGCAATTTTTCCGAGCGTTCTTTTAATTCAGCCATTGGAATGTCGGCTTCCCCGAAGGACGACAAGTACATTTTCAGCAAAGAAAGATTAGCCCCTATCCCGTCGTGCAATTCACGCGAAAACCGCTGGCGCTCCGCCTCCTGGGCCATTAACGAAGCCCTGATTTCGGCCTCGCGCTGGCGTAGCTGCTGAGCGAAGCGGTAGCGGAACAAGCCGTAAATGCCCGCCGCGAACAGAAGTACCAACAATGTCCTGAACCACCAGGTCCCCCACCAGGGGGGGAGGATGGTAATTTTCACAGAAGCCCCTGTTTTATTCCATAGCCCGTCGTCATTGCTGCCAATGACTCTGAATGTAAATTCTCCCCATGGAAGGTTGGTATAGTTGGCTTCACGTTTGCTCCTGGCATGGATCCATTTTTCGTCAATCCCGGTCATCCGGTACTTGTATTGATTTTTTGTAGAATTTGAAAAGTTAAGAGCTACATACTCAAGGTTTATAAAGTTTTGATCGTAAGGCAGTGTAATCTCTTTTAGATTAGGAGGATATACGCTATCCATTACCATGATGCTGGTTATTTTGACAGGCGGGACAAAAGTGTTGCTTTTTAGATCTTTAGGATTAAAATAAGTGATACCATCAACACTACCGAAATACATGGTGCCGTCAGTATGTTTATAGGCGCAGTTGGTATTGAACTCATTACTATGCAAACCATCACTGACATCATAGGTTTTTACAACTCCACTTTTTGGAGAAAATCGTGCAAGGCCCCTGTTACTGCTTAGCCAAAGGTAGCCGCTATCGTCTTTTAAGATACCGTAAATGACATCATTAGGTAATTGGAAAGGGGGAGCAGTATTTTCTGAATAATTTTTTCTTACATGAGACTGTTTCAAATCAAGCTCAAAAAGTCCACAGTCTGTCCCTATCCAAAGAGTCGATCCATCTTCCAATACGCTGCGGATATTCTCACAGAGAAGGCCATTTTTTTTGTCAAAGGTAGCTACCCGCTTATCTTGGTGACCATAGTGGAGAAGTCCATGGCCGAGAGTTCCTATCCAGACGTTTCGTCGGGAGTCTTCATAAAGCAAACGAACGGTATAGTCTGATACAGCCTCCATTGAAGGTATATCCCTCCAGCCTTTCAGCTTATTGCCATTCAAATCAAATCTCTCAAGTCCGCGGTGTCCACCCACCCACACCTCCGGTATGCCTTTTAAGGCCTTGACAGCATACAAAAAATACTGCATCCTGTCATTCTCGATATTGTTTAAAGAAGTAACATCTCCCTTTTCCCGGCCAAAACGGTACAGACCTTTATCGGTGGTGGCGATCCACAGGTTTTTTGAGGTGTCCTCAGACATACTGTACGCTTCAAAACTTATTCCAGAAAAACTCTGCTCAAGGTTTTTGTTAAATCTACGGTCCTTCATTGAATATACCGTAAGATTGCTTTCCGTTCCAATGTATAGATTAGATTCTCTTTCATATATAGAATAAACCGAGCTACTTCTCAAATTATCGGTTTCCTGCCCAATATGTCCAAAAAAATGTTTTGCCGGATCGTACTTGTCAACACCCGTATTGCTTAATCCCGCCCAGATAATTCCTTGCCTATCCTGAAACAAACACATCACATGATCTTCTCCCAGTCTGTTGCTTTGTGTATCAGTGCCTGTTATATGAATAAAAGCTTTACTTACGTTGTCAAATATTGATACGCCCCCACCCTTGGTTCCCATCCATATCCGTCCGTCTCTGTCCTCCATAAAATCGCGGATCTCATTGCTGGTAATATTGGCACTGGTATTTCCTTTGACATAATGTGAGATTTCATCGTCTTGAAATGGTTGTTTAATCCTAAATACACCTTCCTGATAAGTCCCAATCCACAGATCACCTTGCGAGTCAATCAGAATCGATTGAAAAAGAGCGTTTTTCGGTAGATACCTTTTTAACCGCTTTTTGATATTCATCGGCTCCAAAATATCCTTTTTAGGATTATAATAATAAATCTCATCATAAGTTGATACCCACAACACTCCGTCCCGCGCAATGCAGGAACCGTATATTTTATTATTTCCTGACAAAAAAGAGTGAATTTTTTGGTTTTCAATATTTATCCGAAATAGACCATGTTCATCGGTCACAACCCATATATTCCCTTGTTTATCCTCAATCAATTCTTCTATAGAAACAGAATCAATCAGGTGATCCGTTTTTAGTACGATTCTGACCTTTTGAAAATTCTCCCTTTCGGCATCGTACAAACATAAACCGCCAACTGTACCAACCCAAAGACGCCCTTTGCTATCGGCTAGCAAAGCCTGTATCCAGCTATTGTTCAGTGTATGTTCTGTTCCTCGCCTTGCTCTGAACGTCTTGAAATTGTGACCATCGAACCGGTTTAATCCATCCTGTGTTCCAAACCACATGTAGCCATCGTAACTGGCAATGGCATACACAGTCCCCTGCGAGAGGCCCCTTTCCTGAGAAAAATGTTCAAAAGAGAATTGATTTTGGGAGTAAACTGCCGTTGTACCCGCCGAATGCTGGCCACAGATGCGAAGTGTGTTTAATAGGAAGACAACAAGCAGACAGGAGCGAAACATAGCTTTAGAAGATATTTAAATGTTGAGCCGTTTCCCTTTTTAGAGAGCTGCGTTCTCTTAAATATGGGTGTCGAAATTGTGGCCAGTTTACCACGGAACCAGCAGGACGGCCCGTTACCCCTCGAAGCGATGGACGTGTCAAAATCAACGCCATTATCCTTATATGATAAAAAAAGCCTCTCTCGCTCGCAAACGAAATTTAACTGAAACTTGGATGCCCCCGAATGCTTCACAGCATTCTGCAAAAGCTCTTGCACCACGTATCATGTGATTCTGTGTTTTTTTGCATGATGGGCCAGCTCCACACTGGTGTGGACATTCAGTTTCCGGTAGATGTTTTTTCGGTGCGTTTCGACGGTGCGCACGCTCACAAAAAGCTTTTCGGCGATAGCCCCGCTGGTACTCCCTTTGCAGATCAAAGCGATGATTTCTTTCTCCCGTTGCGTCAATCTGCTGTCAGAGGTTTTCCCGGCTTGTTTGGACAATAGTTCTAAATAAGATTTTGGCCAGTGGGAATCCCCTTTTCGGATTTTTTCGATACCCTTAAAAATTTCATCTCTTCCATCGCTTTTAATGCAATATCCCTTAACGCCAACCTCAAACATACGTCCCATGGATTCTGCATCGTCAAGCATAGAAAGTATAAGTATCCTGACGTGAGGGTGGTATTTTTTTACCATACTGGCCACCTCAAAACCTTGCATATCGGGCAGATCGATATCCAGAAGCATGATATCAACCGGGTTCCCGGACAAAAACGGGATGACTTCCGAACCTGAATGTAAAACCCCGACCACTTTCAGATCCGTTGAATGTTCGATCAGAAAGCGGATGCCGTCTGTGAAAATGCGGTGATCGTCAACGATGAGCAGCTTATTCATTGAGGAATAGTATTTCGCTAAAAATAGAGTTTATTAACTGATCAACGGTACCGTTCAATAAGTTACAGCATGAAAATGCCAGCTATGGCGACCAGTATGGCCAGCAAGGAAATGACCAGCCATACCAACTCCAATTTTTGTTTTCTTGTCCGCATATTGGTATTCCGGGTCAGGGATTTCTTACTCAACCACCAGTTTTCGATACCCGTTTTCTCGTTTTCAAACAAAAGCCTGAGGACATACAATCCGGGGGAAGCGTTACTTAGATCCACCTCAGTAGTTTCGGCATTTAACTTCTGCGTATCTAAATTGATCTGCCCATTTACAGATGACAGTTTGTACCAAGTAACCTCACTCGTAATGATTACATCTATAACCATCCGGCCATTTCAAATTGAGCTTGAATAATAGCAATCTTTACCCGAGAAAAAACGGGCTTTAAATATTTCCCTGTCCAGCTCTTCAAGTGATTTCATCGTACCTGACTTTTAACATAATCCACAAAATAAAATAGTCATGATACATATATTGAGAATTAAATGGGTAACCCTGCTAATTTTTAATAAGGTTTCTTGAAGACGTGGATGATTTGCGTTCACCGCTCTTTGATACTGTGACCTTTGAAATATTCACCTTTCCGCTGGGTATATTCTCCCCCTTAGCATTCAATTCCTTTTTGATATTGAATATTTCTATCGGAATGTTTGGTTTTACCTCGCCAGTCTCGCCTTATCTTTAATAAGCCAGTCAAACGATGGGAATTTATCCCAGCCCAAATTAATGCCAAGATGTTTATCCTTATAAGCAAGATAACCTCCACCTTCTATATAGATGGCTACTGGCTGATTATAGAAGACGGTATCTTGCGCCACTACCATATTGGCGATCAAACATAGAACCGAAATTATTGATAAATTTTTCAATTCTTTTTTAGTTATCCTTTTGAAAGTTCAAATTTAATGTTCAGAACACCTGAGCCTTTAAAGCGTCGATCCTTAATTCTTATATGTCTCGCGTTAATTAAACGGCCAGATGGAAATAATAACCTTTGATCAAACAGCTGCCCCTTGCAGTTATGTAATACAGGACGGTTATCGTACAATCACCACTCGCTTAGTTTCCATAGCGCTATCCTCTTTAATTAGTTGGAGCAGGTAAATCCCGGATGGTAAGTCAGGCAATGTTATTTTCCCGGTGGCTGCTTCAAACCCTGTTTTCTCCACAACTATGCGCCCTGTTAGGTTAATAATGTTGTAGCCGGTAACCCGTTCGACTCCGGTTAAGTTGATTTCCCTGGTTGCCGGGTTCGGAAATACCCTAATTTCAGCCAGGCCATCCATCGGCATGGCTACAATCCGGGAATAGGCAAATGTGGCGTCTAGGTCTATCATTTTGAGACGGTAATAAATAGTTGTTAGCTGTCCGCCATTGGCTGTCAGATTTGCGATTGAAGAAAGCGGATCATCATAGGAATAGCTGGCGAATACTTTGCTTTCGCCTTGGGCTTTTACTTCGCCAATTCCGGTCCATTGTTTTGCGTCGCTGCTGCGCTGTATTTCGAAATAATCGCTGTTGATCTCTTCGGTGGTTTGCCAGTTCAGGGTCACGGAGTTTTCCTGTTTTTGGGCTGAGAAATGAGTGAGGGTTACCGGGAGTGGTTCTGCATTTTCGGCGGTAATGAAGAAGCCGGAGAAGCCGGTAACATTAAATGTGATTTCCCAGGCAGACAGTGCTGTATTCCAGGTAATGTCCGGATCAGCGGGATCGATTGGCGAGCTTTGAGCTCCGGTATAACTTCCAGGAGCGCTTGGTGTTGTGGTGGGCGTACCATGCCATTGCCAGATACGCAGGTTGGTCTTGTAGTCTTCAACATCTGTCGAATTTGCCGGGAGTTTCACTGTGCTGGCGGCATTGAAAGCGGTGAATTCTGCCTGGCTGACGTAGAGGGTTACGGTCGCTGTTGAGGCAGACGGATCGGCCACACCAGGTTCCAGATCGAAATGTCGCTGAAGATAAGGTTGCCCGGAGTAATTTAGTACGCTGCCGTCAATGGCTACTTTGGCGATGAAAGGATTGGTACCGCTTAAACCCTGACCATTGATTGAGGCAATCATACCGCAGTCAGTACTTGTGAGATTGTAATCCGTATCATCTGGGATAAATGCACTCTTGGTGTCATTGTTGTTTGCAAGTATTGTGACAGGGGTAAATTCTATTGTAACCTCATCCTGTGATTCTGTGCAGGGCGCATTGCTGATCGTCCATTTCAAAAGGTAGTTTGTGCCGACAGTTCCTGTGAATGTCGAAGCCGGGTTGGATATGTCTGCAAAACTGCCGCCGTTACCCGAAACAACGCTCCACTGGCCGGTTCCGACAGTCGGCACGTTGGCTGAAAGGGTTATGGTCGTTAATCCGCACGTCGCCTCGCCATTTTGGTCCGTTCCTGCATTGGCTACCGTTGGCGGCGGAGTAACCGTCACTGCCGCCGACCCACTATTGGAGGCGCTCACACATCCGTCCTGATCAGTAGCAGATACAAGTGTGTATGTAGTAGTGGAAATAGGCGACACCGGAATACTGCCTCCGGAGACATAATTGTTGACAGTCACATCATTTGTACCATCGTTATAAACTACTGTATAAGGCGCTATTCCATCGGCAATGGCAATGCTAAGGTTTGTCGTGCTCCCGCTACATATCGTTGCACTACCGGCAATGACGGCAGAAGAAATAGCAACGGACTGACTTTCATAGACCCCTAAATCGGGCTCGGCCCCTTCGCTGTTATTACCGTTTACCCTTGCATTCCCTAACATATCCAGGGAAGGTGCATCGGTGGCATCTCCATAGTCAACCGCCGGGGAGCAGGCTGTAAGTCGTAAGCCGTCATCAGCAGTGCCCAGGATATTGTCGGCCCCGTCCGGATCGGCCACATCTTTGAAAAGCGGATCGGTGTCCAGGACATTCGTGCCCGAGGGGAACCCTCCCTGAACAAGGCTGTTGGCCAAATCGTAATTTCCGTTTAATACAGGTGTTGTTTGAGCCCAGAGGATGTTGTTACGAAGTTTCAGGGCTGCATTTAAATTATGGATGGCGCTGCCAGCCACTGCTGCCGTATTTCCATAAAAAGTACAATTGGTAATCGTCTGGCCATCAAATACATAAGACCAGATGGCGCCACCACTTGAAGCAGATTGGTTTTGCAGAAAAAGATTATTTGTAAGCGCAATATTCTCGTAGTTCGCATAAATAGCTCCTCCTGACCCATAATCAGCAGATGTAGAAGCGTTGCCTTTGAATACGCTATTCGAAATAGTGTAAGTCCCTAAGCCACCAGCAGCTAAATGTAAAGCCCCGGCTTTATCAGCAGAATTTGAAATAAATCGGCACTGATCTATTGTGACCGAGAAGATCTCCGGATTTAAGACAGGTGTTCCCATAAAAGATATGCCACCTCCTGCATTACCAGGTTGCGATGTTCCAACTGTATTTCCTTCAAAGGAGGTATTCACAATATTTACAACCGACTGAGGAACGCCAGAATATCCGCCGAAAAACGATATTGCCCCGCCTCCCGGATAACCGCCAGTTCCGGTGGTACTGGAAGTATTGGTTGCAAACGAACTGTTGTCAATGGTTAAATCTCCACCCCACTGCCAGATAGCTCCTCCTGAACGACTTCCAGTGTTGGAAGTAAATGAAGTGTTATTAATAGATAAGGAACCGAAGCCATTGTAGATGGCCCCTCCATTGACGGAGTTATTTGATGTAAAGGAGCTGTTGGTAATAGAAAATAGACCGCCATCCTGCTTAATGGCACCTCCAATCCCATTTCCGTTGGTTGAGTTGTTTGAAAAGGCACACTCATCTACTTCTACAATATTGCCGGTCGAACCATATCCATATATTGCCCCGCCCTGTTCAACCGCAGAATTACTGGAAAAAGTACTCTTTTGTAGTTTTATATTCGCGAAACGACTTACATAACCTGCACCGCCATATTGGATTGCCTGATTATTTGAAAAGGTGCATTCAGTCAATATAAAATCAATTGCCTCGGTTCCATAAAAACCGCCACCCAATTGCGCAACATTACTATTGATAATGCATTTATTAATATGTACCGGATGTCCGGCAAATGTGCCATCATTAGGATAACCATAGGAGAAATAGATGCCACCACCATATTCTTGTACCTCGTTTGCTGTTATTGTGTTATTGCTGATCAGAATTTTGTCGCTTCGGTTTGAGGTCATATTTATCCCCGCGCCTTGCGTGTTATATATGGGAGTGCCGCTGGGAAGGCTTATGTTTGTACCACCGAAAGCATATCCGTTTCTGATGGTAAAGCCATCCAACACCAGATCTTCCGCACCAATGGCCTGGTCGGCTATGAGCGTTACGTGATAACTGTTATCCGTTTTATCGCCAGCTACCCCAACATCCCCATCCAGAATGGTTTCATTTGCGGCGATGTCACGGGCTGAGAAATCAGCATTATAGCCGCCTTCCACGAAGAGCGCCTTGCCCAGCCCGTCGCCTCGGTAAACTTGGAAAGAAGCTTGACGGCCGGTGCCGAACAACTCAGGTAATGCTTCTGCCTCGGTTGGGAAATAGGTTCCGGCTGCTACTTTAATGGTTACAGAAGGGTCCGCGGATGCTTTTGCCTCGGAAAGCGCTTTGTTGAGATTTCGGAAAGGCAGCGCGGCAGATTGACCAGTGTTCCCATCATTCCCTGAGGTACTTACATAATAGGTGACCTGCGCAAAAGTAAAACTGGTGATGAAAAGGGCGAGCAGGGTCATGCCTGTCCGAAGGTGGTAGTAGTGTTTCATCTTTAAATATGGTTTATGGACAAAAAACGGATAACGGGATGTAACAAATTTGATCATTTTGTAACCCTCAGATCAATACCATGATCCAGGTATATTGGCACGTAGAACTACGTGGTTTTTACCAGACAAATTTGAAATCTATTTTTTGAGCTGAAAATCAGGGTGGGCGCATTGCCACATCCGGAAAGACAATTGGTCTGCGAAGTTGGCGAAGGTCACATTTTTGTCTTCTGTGAAGTGCCCCAGCCGTGCAACATTATTGCCATCCATTTTCAAACCTTTTTTATGGATAATGGACAATGGGATCATGATCCCGTCGTGGCTATCAAAGTCCATCCTTGCAGGAATGCAGCCGGGCTGACCTCCCCCCGGCAAACGAGACAGCTGAAAACTAGAGATTTTCGGTGGCAAAAACAGGTCAAAATTGTAATTTGTCACTATGAAAAAGTCAAAATTCACGGAAGCGCAGATCGCTTTTGCGCTTAGACAATCGGAGACCGGCACACGTGTCGAGGAGATATGCCGTCAATTGGGAGTTTCCCAGGCCACTTTTTTCAACTGGAAAAAGAAGTACGGCGGCATGGGCGTAGCAGAGCTCCGGAAACTACGGCAATTGGAAGAAGAAAACGCCCAGTTGAAGAAGCTTGTCGCAGATCTGAGCCTAGACAAGCAAATGCTTCAGGATGTTATTAAAAAAAAGCTGTGAGGCCGCCTTACAAAAAGGAAATGGCCAATTGGCTTATCTCGAACTATCGTGTCTCAATTCAACGGGCGTGCCGGTGCGTAAGGTTGGTCAGGGCGATGTATTATTATAAATCCCATCGGCGCGATGACACCTTGTTGACAATGCGCATGAAAGAGATCGCGAACACCAGGGTCAGATACGGATTCCGTCGGATTTTCGTGCTGTTGAAAAGAGAAGGATTTAACGACAATCACAAACGAGTTTATCGTGTCTATAAGGCCTGTGGGCTGAATTTGCGAACGATGAGGCCAAGGCGAAGCCGTAGCGCCGAGCACCGACTGGAACGGTTGGACACTCAAGGAATAAACAAGGTGTGGAGCGGACGCCGCGCGGTATGGATTTTGTTCAGGACGCGCTCTTCAATGGCGAACGATTCAGGGTCTTAACTGTAGTGGATAATTGCAGTAAAATTTGCCACGGTTTGCTGCCTGGAAAATCCTTGAAAGGCGTTGATGTTGCAGCTGAACTGACCAGGATTTGCCTGATTGAAGGCTGTCGTCCAGAACGAATACAATGTGATAACGGTAGTGAATTTATATCAAAAGAAATGGACTTATGGGCATATTCAAACGGTGTAACTCTCGACTTTTCGAGGCCTGGAAAACCGACCGACAACCCATATGTTGAATCATTTAACGGGAAGTTCCGGGATGAATGCCTTTCCGTCAATTGGTTCTTATCTCTCGACGATGCCAGAGAAAAAATCGAGGACTTTCGATGGGAATACAACCACTTCAGGCCGCACAGCGCACTGAATGATTTAACCCCGAAGGAATTTGTTAATTTACATCAAGAAACACCGGAAACTCTACTTTCAACCGTCTGAAAACTTGGGAGGGGCTCAGGGCATATTGAGAGTTAAATGTTAATCTGTCTAACGTTTTGGGTGCAGTTCAAGCTGTCCTTATGAAAGCGTTTGTAGAAACGTCCATTACTTTGATATATGAAACCTTAGGCTATCGGGTCAAATAGCAACTGCTCTGCTCCGTCTGTACCGGCCACGGTAGTATAATTTGCCCACCTTTTCGCCGGGCATGGGCTTACGATAAAAGATTTTACCCGCTTCGTATTTGCAGTCGTTTATGCGGGGGACGCGCAGACCGGGTCTCGCAGATTAACTACTTTTTCAAAGATTCGATTTTCTTCTTCCCGTTCTCGTTTTCAGGATTTAACGTTACGGATTTTTCGTAATTGGCAATAGCAAGTTTTGTTTCACCAGCCATTTCATATGCCTCACCAAGGCTGTCGTAGGCGTTCCAGGATTCCGGGTTCTGCTTTACGGTCAATGCGAAAATGTCTATTGCTTCTTTTATCCGCTTTTCTTTCAGCAATTCGTACCCCATTGCGTTTAGTGTATACTCGCGATTTTGTGCACTGCTTTCGAATGATTCTCCCGCTATCCTGATCCGATTGGCAATCTTCCAGCTTTGATTATCAAAGATTAGCACGGAATGGGTGTGAATCAGGGGAGGGTTAAACTCGGCGCCGTTTTGAATCCACTTTTGTCGTTCGTCGGCTTCCACATATGCAAAATTTCCGGAAAGCCTGATGTGGACGTTTTCGTAGGTGGCCTTCACAAAACCAGGGTACATTTTCTGGCTGTCTTTCATGATCGCTGCCACCACGTTTGGCCATCCTATCTGTGTTTGGTATTCGAAACGGTCAATGATCGATCTGCTTGTAAGGCTGTCGTGAATAAAACAAGATTTCCATTTCTCAATATCACCTTTGAAAAATGCCTCGGATGCTGCTGTCAGGACTTCGATGATTGCGGCGTCGTGTTTCTCCTGAGCAAGTAGCTTGCCCGAGCACAGAAGCACTAAACATAGTAACCAAAAAAATTTTTGTATTTGATAGGAAGGTTTCGTTTGCATAATCTAAGACAGGTTTTGGGTACACATTCTTATCTATTTTTAACTCTGGATAGCTGGCATTACTGAAAAATCGACATCGCTTTTGCTGTCTGTTTACCCGCTTCGTATTTGCGGCCGTTTATGCAGGGCGGTTGAAACCTATCCATTTCCTTCTATTTGGCAACTAGTCCGTCCCCGCCGTTCAGGTTGCTTAAAACGGAATTTGTAAGATGGCCTGCTGGCTGAACCATGATACCACTGATGTATCCTTGAAATTTTCCAGCCAGCGGTAAGGGTCTTTGTAGGTCGTCCCGAAATAGGTACTGCTGTCAGCTGTTTTTATGGGTATACTTTGAATTTGTTCAATGGATATTGACAGTGGTAATAGCAAGATGAAATTGCTCGGCACATCACTGACTTACAAATTAGCCACAAACGCTACACTAGGTGATGGAGATCGCTTCCGAAGCGATACAAAATTGATTCTTTGCCTGCCTCCAAACAATACCGCGATCTTGGTATATTGATAGGTAAATTTACCTTATCTGGGAACCAACGTCTTCGATACCCTGATTGGTTAAGAAAACGCACACTACTTTTAAAAGAGCACCACTATCAAGTCTGTCTCTACCCAGCATCATGAATCAGGTGGTGCCAAAACAAACCACGGCCATCCCTTGAAAGCAGTTCAAATCGGGCTACCTAGAAAGGGAGACACGCAGGCAAAGAGTTGACAGTGAATCTCATAAACATTTCGTAAATCTAAAGGACGAATATATACTGAAAACGTATCAAAACAGGCAAAACAATTTAGTTACCTTTTCGGTTACTTGTTCTGAGGGGATATAAATAGTTGACAATCAAGCGCTTTCGATATTTATATTGTTTCTAGCGGGATCACAGAAGACACACGAAAGTGTGCTTTTTTTTGTTTACAATGCATTGATAATCAGCACATTTTGCAAAAAGGCAGGTCAATAGTATCAAATAAGCCAAAATCTGCTGATGGAAGTAACTGGACCAGCCCACTGATCAGGGAGCTGCGGGTGAAACCGTAAGGCTGATGCTCTTTGATCTGTCTGGTCGAACCATTTCAGACAAAACATTCCCAACCGGATTCGCCGCACTGCACGAATCGCTCTGAATGTATCACAAACAACCCGGCATTTCCAGACTTAGCCACACAGCCGGCCACTACCCCTCGGGAACAAAGCGATCCTCATCTGCAAACACTCAGAATGGGGCAGGTAATTATCAATAATCTTGGAAAAGTATTGGAATATTAGGCTCTTAGGCATCATTTCCGGCTATTGTATACCTTTTGTACACTAAAAATTTCTCATCGGAAACCTTTTGTATACCTCCAAAAATTGCGGGCGGTTTTAATCCAGCCTACGTTTGTATCGTCTTCCGGGAGACATTCAAACTGGACTTCGGAATATTCATTATTCAAAACCATTGTAGTAACACAGTAAAGCAGGGGACGCCGAAAACCTGAAATTGAGTAGGCAAAAACGAACAAAAAAATATTTTTTTTTAAATCCAACAAAGCCATGTTAAACAAAACACATTTTTTCAAAAGTACCCTTTTTATTACCCTTGCAATTGGCTCCTTTGCCTGCCAGAATGACAATCCGGTGGATCCCATGCCGACTGACGCAGCCTCGGCAGCCACAGCACGGATCGGAAGTGATGTTGACTCACCTAACTTTCCCCAGGTGCACAAGCTCACTAAACATGGTCAGGCAACCCTGACTTATAACAACGATGGCCGACTCATGAACGTGACCACCCCCGTACGTGGCAGTCTGGCTATCCAGACCGATTACACCTACAGCCCCGGTAAGATCAGAGCGTTTACGCATCAGGGAAAGGTCAAACTCCGGGATGAAACCTTTATGCTGGATGCCAGCGGGCGCTGCAAGGAATCAGCAGAAGTGATTACCGTTGTCAACAACAATGTTCCCTTAACTTACCTAAGGGAGTGGAAGTTTACCTACAATGAGAAAGGCCAGTTATTGAATTTCCAAAATAAAAACAGCTGCGTCGGTGGATTCGGGTATGGTTACAATGCTGACGGCGATGTGACCTCGGTGAGTGAATTTACAGGAATAGGAAGCAGTGATAATACAAAAATTGGCTACACTCCGGCAGGAGGCGACCCGATCATGAACGATAAATATCCTTTGAACGTGCTAGGGGTGAACGAACACGACGCTTACCTGCGGATTTTCGGTAAGCCGGGTAAGCACCTGGTCACGCTCGTTACCAAGCAGGGTTCACTCGACGGAGATTATTACAGTTACGTTCTGGACGCGGATGGCTACGTGACCCAACGAAAACAGTACAAACTGATTGGTAGCAGCCTGGTCGATACCAAGTCGTACGCCTACGTGACAGCCAACATCGGGATGCCGTTCTGAGCTGCCCACCCCAGAAACCCGCGGGCCAGTAGCCCCTAATAACGGGAAAGGCAATCCCGACAGAAAGCCCATCGATGTCCATTCCGGAGGGCTTTCTGATTTTAACCGGCCGGGTCAATCGCCTGCTGGTGACCTTGCCGATCCATCTTTCTTCCGCCGAACAAAAAGCAAACAATTTCATCCTCTCATCCAAAAGCAAATAGTTATGAGTAACCAAAAGTCGGCCTAAACGTTCTACGGTATGGTGTTCCTTCAAAACCGATTCAAGCTTATGGTATTGGAGGCTGTAAAGTTCTGAATCCTCCAACAACTCAATGTTATACATCGAAGGCTTCCCGGAAAACAAGCTATCTATTGCACTCGCAATTGCCGTTTCCGCGGCAAACCATGCTGTAACATCGTTGCCGTTCTTATAGTAGAACACCCGTGCAAGCCCTGAGGCTAAAAAGTGAAATTCTCTGCAGACGTCCCCGTTAGCAAGCAACAAGGTACCGCGGGGTAAGCGCTGGTGGACAGTGATCCATTCGGTTTACCCATTACACTTCGTAATATTGGGTAACCGAATTTCCGAAAACAGCTTGTGAGATGTGGTTTAAGGGCATTCAAAAACACCTGCACCAGGTCTGCAAATGCCGGAATCTGGAGATCACCCTCAGGACGATAGCAATCCTAATCAAACACTAAACGCAGCTTTGTCTTCTTAATCTACTTAATGATTCTTTTGTAATCCCTAGATAAGATGCAATGAAATGCTGTGGAAACCGTTGTAGAAAATGCGGATATTTTCTTTCAAATTCCTGGTACCGCATCTCTGCTGTAGTGCATATCATTGAATTTATTCTTTGGTGCAATCCTATTGCGTGACGGTCATCCATCACTCTTAGCATTTGTGCTATCGCAGGGATATTATCTCTAAGCTCATAGATATCTTTGGGTGAGATGACTAGCATTTCTGTGTCTTCCCAAGCTTGAATATTGTATTCCGAAGCTTCGAGCGAGATCAAACTTGCACGGTCGTCTGCCCAGTAATTTTCAACAAAAAGCTGGACAATCTTCTCGTTTCCTTTTTCATCTATGCAGAACTGGCGCATAGCTCCCTTTGTGATGAACGCAGTATACCTTGCTACATCACCCGCTCTTAACAAGTATTGCCTTTTGCGTAGGCTTTTTGCTTGAAATTTACTTTTAATCAATTCTAGTTCCGAGCAATTTACTTGTAAGCCTGAATACCCTTCAACGTAACTAATTAGTTTCTGAAACATTTATCCACTGTTATGTCATATAAATTTAATACAAAAACCATACAGTTGAAAAAATAATCGTGCTGGTCTTTATGAGGGCGTGCGTATTATATAGACAACGAGCTACGAGGCAATGATATGCTATCTCGCAGTTTTGAGGCGTATATGCACATACGTTAAAAATCACTGTTATCTATATACGCTTTTAATCTGACCGCAATATTTACAGGCTAAATTCCAGCAAGTGTCTTCCTTTCTTCAGCCTGTATCACACACCGCTGCTCAAATACGTTACCGCCTGGTGAAAGGCTTAAATCGTTACTGCCGTTGATATTGGATAAGTTAGCACCTGCTTTGATTCCGAATCTAACCGCTGGGTCGTATTGTGCACTTGCCGCGTAGCTGATTGTTAGCATACACAGCGCAATAATCATGTTTTTCATGTGGACATGGAATTGAAGTTAATTGTAATTGAAAAAATATTACAGAATGGTGCGCGTAAGCTAATTTTTGACAATATTCTTTAAGTCTGCATCAAACAGAACCGCAAATTCCCGGCTACTTATAATATGGTCTTTATTGTCTGCATTGTTAGCCAGCTTATACCCCCACTCGGTCGCAGCCTTTCTCTGAATAGGAGTGCCATGGTGCAGCTCGCTTTCAAAATCACAATCGCCAAGATACGAAAACACCTCCGCGACTCGCTGCACGATTTTCCACTGCATAGCTGCTCCCCGAGGGTGCGAGAGGAAGTAAGCCGCGTATGCATCGGCCATTAATTCGGTGCGGCGGCTACCTGCCGGGGTCAACGGGATACCATAATCTTTTATTCCCAGATCATACTGGATATGATGGGCATATTCATGAGCCAGAATAGCCTGCGGAGCAATATCTCCGTAACCAAGCGCGTCGAAAGGCTGCAAAATTGCATCTCCAAAAATGATTTTATCCTTTACCTGACCAACGACAGGATAATTTTTCTGCTGATGGGCGTATGCATTAAAAGTGAAAAAAGGATGACTTCCGTTCAGATATTCCGGATAAGTCTTGAACAAGGTAGCCAGCGAATCAGCATATTTATTGGCCTTCTCAAAACGATACCCATATTCCGCTTGATAGACTTTTATCACCTTATCCCGGTCCTGCAACATAGAGCCATGTGCAGCAACCATAATGATGTTGTCTGAATTGATGTCCCAGAAATCTTGCAGATTTTTAAAGGTCTTTTTTAGCTGAGCGGTATACTCACCTTTCACACCATAATATTGATTTTCAGAATCTTCCTCAGTGAATACTGCAACGAAAATGGCCATCTTCGCCGCCTCCTCATTACTAAGTATGCTTACGGCCCCTTTACTCCAACCACTGATTTGCTTTAAAAGCCAGAGATTTGAAGGACTAATACCTTCACATGGCGTGGGAACCACTTCTGGCAAATCCGGATTAACCGGATGATCTATGATCTCTTTGCAACCAAAAAGCAGCACAAGTGAGAGGCTAAAAATCGCTGCAAAAAGATTAATACTTTTCATAAAATTACTAGTTTTATTAAATTACTCTATTGAATTACTAGGAGGCATGGAAAGCAATTTGGCATTGATCATTTCAAAAAAATCCTTGCGATAGGATTCGCCAATTGTAATAGGTCGTTCTTCATCGACGATCCGGACTACATTGCCCTCAACTGCGGTTAAGTGGCTCAGCGAAATGATAAAAGACTTATGTATGCGTACAAAACCCATTGAGGAAAGATGCTCGGCCAGCTCTTTTAATTTTAGATAGGCGGTAATCTTACGCTGATCGTTCATGTGGATTGTTGCATAATTGCCTTGCCCTTCGATATAAGTTATTCTGCGCGAGTCAATTTTTAAAAGCTTGCCCTTTTGTTCTGTTTTTACAAAAACATAATGATCCTGATCATTAACCGGGCGAACATTATTTTGCATGGTCCATAAACGGTTGACGGCTTTTAGAAATCTTAAAAAAGGGATCGGCTTTAATAAATAATCTACTACGGCATGTTCAAATCCGTCAAGGGCATATTCTTTATAAGCCGTAGTCATAATCACATGGCAATCGTTGCTGATCAGCTTCAATATTTCTATTCCATTCAGATTGGGTATTTGAACGTCCAAGAACACAAGCCCTGGTTTGAGATCACCGATCATTGCCAAACCTTTTATAGGATTTGTCTCTGAGCCTATCAATCTTAAAAAATGAACTTGGCTTATATGTTCTTTCAATAAATCGATGGCATGCTGCTCATCGTCAATGATAATGCAATCAATCATACCGGAAATGTTATCTTTAATGATACATTAAAATGGGTTTTACTATCCTCTATCAAGAACTCAGATCGGTTTCCGTAAGTCAAATTCAGCTGCTGTCCGATGTTATGAAGTCCGACCCCATTTGAGAGTTCTCTCAATCCTTTTCCCTTTTTATTGCTGATATTAAATGTTAATTCATCTACGCATGTTTCAATCCTGATCCGTAAGGGATGGGCTGGGTCATGCAGGTCACCGTGCTTGAAAGCATTCTCAACGAGTGTGATCAATACCAGTGGGACGATGCTGGTAGACTGGTCATCAATCTGTTCGTCGTAGCGGATATTTAATTGATGACTATGACGACGCTGATTGATCTCAATCACATTTTTCAGATGCTCCAATTCATCCATAATATTGACGGTCCCGTCGATGCGGGTGTTCTTTCCCAAAGCATAGCGCATAATGTTAGCCAGCATCAGCACCGAATCCGCAGTTTCTTTATCGAGTTTGATAACCTTTCCATAAATAAAGCTCAATGAGTTAAATAGAAAATGAGGATTAATCTGGTGCTTTAAGGCTTTGAGTTCCGCCTCAGTCTTTTCCTTTTCAAGCATGATGCGCTCTCTGCCCTTGTGGACCCATTCAACCAGTAGTGCTACTGAAAAACTTATAACAAGGACAAATATATAAGACATGATCAACACCCATCTCATACTATCTTCCGGCAAACCAGCCGGGGAAGAATGAGCCATGTTACGGGCTTGCTCTGCTCTCTCCATCAAAAAGAAAATGTAGTCATACGCAAACTTGACTATAAAGAACAGTAGCCCGATAATCGCAGCGCTGCGAAAACTACGTTGCTTACGCATCGCAGGAAGTATTACTATGAAAATGAGAATGTAATGCGTAATTACCGACTCAATAACGAAAATCAGGGTATTGAAAAGCAACCCGGTCCGGCCAGCAAAGTTTCGTGCGGTCTGTGCCGGGTTTATTACGTAAGAAAGCAAAAAAAACGAACCATAAACCAGTAAAGAGAATAAGGCTAATAATACTAACCGCTTGTAGTTCACTTTAAAAAAGTTCAAGGCCGCTTTTAACATCCTATTCGTATTTAATGAATGTGGCTACAATGCTTTTTTGCTTAATATCCGTTGTTGATGAGGAATTGGTAGCAATAACTTTCTCTTTTTTTGTTTTGGACGCTACTGCTGTGCCGTTCTGCTGGGTAGATACCACCTCTTCGGTAAGATCCATAATTACGCCGTCTGCACCTTTGCTCTTACCCAACTCTATCACTTTTTGCTGCGCAGCGTCTATTGAACCGAACCCTTTTGCTAGCTTAGTAGAACCTATCGTAATGTAATTTCTTTTTACATCTGCCTTTTCAAGATAAATATCTACATTATGAGTTGGCGAATATGTCTTCCCAAAATATGATGGCTTGGAGCATGCTGTTAATAAAGTAATGAACAGGATGACCAGTAAGTGAATTAATACTTTCATTTTAAATGTTTATTATTTTAAACAAAGGTAGCTTGGCAAGCAAAGGCGAAAAAAAATATTATTCGAACAGGTGTTTTGTATATGCCAACAGTGGAAATATATACCTTTTCAATTGTGAGGGGAGGCGTCGATACTAGGCTTAGCCCAAACCAATTGGTTAATGTGCTGTAATGAGCGTGTGTAGCAAGTATACTTGAAGGGAGAAAAGGGCACAAATGACTAGTGATAGAGATTTGTTTCTGTGTATGCGCGCTGGACTGCGAAGTGATACATTTTTTTACAATATGTTTATGTGATTTTATATCACGAGGCCTCCATAAATTCAAGTATCCACGCCAGTCTCCGCAGGGTTGATTTCAATTGGCGTGCTTTCTCAGATCACAAACGAAGTTACTTGACTGATCATTCCAGCCTTAAAATTCCAAACGTCGCAATAGGAACTCCTTTTTGACTCGCCGTTTTTTTCGACTACTATCTGACCAAGCTCAACTACAAAATCATCTTCCTTGATATGATTTTCTGTTGTAAATGTTATCCCCTCATAAGCTGAACTTATGTACTTATAAAGTTCGGCCTTTCCATTGAAGGTTTTTTCGCCGACGTTTTCCCATTTGATATCTTCGGTGCAGTATGTGATGAATTCGACGTATTTTCCTTCCGCCAAAGCTTTGTTCGCCTTTATAAAAATATCTTGATTATTCATACCTGATATTCGTTAAAATGACTATTTTAATTACCTATCTCTACACCGATCTTTCCATAGAAATCTTCATCACTGTCCCTAAATTCCAGCAGGCTGTGCGCCTTACCTATTTCTGACAATGGGAAAACTTTGTTCAACACAGGCTTCAGCTTGCCGGCCTCTATCAGCTTTGTAAGTTCGTCCAATTTGTTTCTGCTCTGCCTGGTAAATACAAAATGGTAAGTTGCATTTTTCCCCCACGCGTGTATCAGGTTTTGCGGCTGTTCAATGTCAACTAATGTTACAACCTGTCCCATTTGACTTAAAACCTTACCGCTGTCCGAAAGCGTGTTACCGCCAATAGTATCGATCACAACGTCCACGCCTTTGTTATCTGTCAGATCTAGGACCGCATCTATATAATTTACCTTTTCATAGTCAATGGTATGATCCGCTCCAAGTCCTTTGAGAAAGTTATGGTGCACTGTTCTTGCTGTCGTGTAAACGGTCGCACCCATAGCCTTCGCTATTTGAATGGTGGGTATTCCGACGCCGCCTGCACCACCATGTATCAAGACCGTTTGATTGATCTTAAGTTGCGCCCTGGTATAAAGCATTTCCCAGGCAGTACCGGCTGCCAAAGGAAATGTCGCGGCTTCTAGATGGCTTACGTTTTTCGGTTTGATACCGATTATAGATTCCTTGGCAACATGATATTCTGCATAGCTTCCATGCCCGTTGAAAATTTCCGGAGTATAATACACCTCGTCACCGATCTTAAAATTTTTGACACCTGCTCCTATATCTGTGATCACGCCGGAAACATCATGCCCGGTGATGACCGGAAGCTGCAATTCATTTTTATAATCCCCCCGGCGGACCTGAAAATCCAGCGGATTCACTGATGTTGCCAGCACTTTTACAAGTACTTCATCAGATCCTGGTTTTGGGGTTGGGACATCTAATATTTCAAACTTTTCAACCGAGCCGAACTCGTTTAGCACCGCTGCTTTCATAATGTATTTAGTCAAATTCTTGGGTTTGATATTAAATTGGTATAAGTTATCTCTGATCAGCAGAGCTAACTGTTGTATTGATTCACATTGTAAAAATGCTATCGAAAGGCGTGGGAAGACGATGAGATATGGTAAAAAATGACGTCGACAATTGTCTATCCTGACAAGTTTACCTCGTCGCGATAAAAAAGGCCGCGATTGAGACCGCAAGGCCGCCAATGAATACAATATAAGCGTAAGAAAGAAAAGTAAACTTCTTAATCAGCACCTTCCGGACATTGAAGACCTCTTTGTATATCTCACTATACACCTGTTGTTTACCCCCTTTCAGAAAACTGTCCAGTTCACCCGCATAGGTGTCATAGTCGGCATCACGGAACTCCGACCCGACCAGGTCGAAGCTGCCGAAGAAAAAGGTCTGATAGCTTTTGGACGAGCGGTCCTGTATGTAAGAATTACGCTGTGGCCGGCTGGCCAGGATGCTCAGCAGAATGGTAACGAAGGCCACTCCGAGGATGATAAAGATCGGCACGACCAGCATCGGGTATTTCTCAGTACGGCTCATCGTGAACCCGATGACCACGGAAATGAGGATGGAGTTCACATGAATAAGCAACCCTGCTTTGGAATCGGCCACATCTACCAGTTTAACATAATTGCGAAAAGCGATCTTGAACAGGTCTTCGGTCTCTCGGTCCGACATGACCAGTGCGCTCGTCTTGCCCGCACCATTGCCTGATGAAAGGCGCTGGATGCGTTTGAGCAGCTTGCTTTGGTTTTTGGCCATTTCCTCTGCGTAATGCCGTTTTGCGTAATCGGTAAAGCAATGCTCGCCGGAGAACTCTTCACGTAGCCTGTTCAGGATGAGCAGTTCGTCGAAATGATCGCCGTTAATCCGGTTCATCTCCTCTTTGAGATATAATATGTGCATGAACAGATCATCCATAGCGAGGCGGTAATCTAGCGCATCCCAGACTACTTTCTCTAACAGATTTGCCGGTGTCGCATTCTCACAGTTACGGGCGATGAGCCCGCGAACGATAACTGCCTGCAAATAGATAGCCCAAAATTAAAGTTCCCTTCAGAGAAGGACTCATAATAGCTGCCGAGGTAGCCTATGGCCTCCTCGTGGATCTTTTCCGGATTTTCCATATCAATTCTGTTTATGCAGGCGCTCGATCCTGATCTCCTCCACCAGCGCCGGAGAAGGTACCAAATGGGTAGCAGGGTGAGCTGCAACCACGGTACCCATGTCAGGATCGGAAGCAACCATATCCGTTTCCTTACTTGTATATTGCCTTAATTCAGAAATGCGCCCAGTCAGGAACGAGAAAACCTCGTTGCGTTTTCTCTTGTCTTTCTCTTTTTCAAAAGCCTTAACGACGGCTGCGAAACCTTTTTTAAGAAATTTGACCTGTTCTTTCTTTTTGCTCATCGTTCATAATTTAAAATGATATTCCGGTCAGACCCGGTAGTTCAAGGTGACATAGGGATACTACCCTGGCGGGAATGCGCGGCCAGTCAACTGTACCGAACGCAGTTAGAACATTAGGTTTGTTAGTTAAAAATTATCAATCAAAGCGGACTTTCAGATACGCGCAGGTCGTTAATGTCCAGCATTTGTTCCGCCTTGCGTATCGCTTCGTCTGTATAGACTTTTTCGTTTTTCATTTTAGATAGTTCTTTTCGCTGATGATCGTGGATATCGGCCATTACCTGCTGAAATTCCTCTCTTTCAACATTCCTGTTGATACATACTTCGACAGACCTCAGGTACTCCTGGTGTCCTTCAATTTCACGTTCAAGTTTCTTGGCATAACCTTTCAATAGGCTATTGCCGCTGGCCAAGGTGTGTCGCGCGTTCAGCCGCCGCAGCGCTACGGTATCCAGCCTGAGCTTGATGCCAGCATGTTGCTCATGATCAGGAAGTATCGGGTCAAGTTCACCAATGCCGGTTAATTTGATAACTGCTGGAAGGGTTAATCCCTGAAAAACGAGGGTAACAAAGATCACCACGAAGGTGATGAAGATGATCAGATCGCGGTGAGCGAAGGCTTTCCCGTCATTCATGTACAGCGGTATAGATAAGGCCGTTGCCAGTGATACCACACCGCGCATGCCTGCCCAGCCAATGATGAGTGGATTTTTCCAGCCCGGCGATGGCTTTGACTTTTCCTTTTCGCTGAACCAGCGCAGAATATGCACGCTAGAGAATACCCACAAAAGCCTGATCCCGATTACAATGAAACTAATAAACATGCCGTATTTGATAGCTTCTGCCATGGATACATGTCCAAGGCCACGCACGATCTCCGGCAAATCCAGCCCAATCAAGATAAATACCAGGGTATTCAGTACAAAAATAAGCGTGTGCCATACCCCCCGTCATATTCACCCTCGTCCTACCAGTCTTAAACATTTCATGCGCACGGAAAGACATGAACAAGCCTCCGCTCACGACGGCCATCACGCCCGAAAAATGAAAATGCTCTGCCGATAGAAACAGGATGTAAGGCGTCATTACTGTTAACGTGGCATCAATGGCAGGCGACGTGGGCAGAAAACGATGGATTACATACATTACATGCGCACCGGCCAGGCCCACAACGATCCCCATACCCGCAACCAAAAAGAATTGCCCGGTTGCCTGCTGCATGGAAAAGGCTCCGGTAAGTATGGCCGCCAGTGCAAATCGGAAAACAATGAGGGAGGATGCGTCATTCACCAGACTTTCGCCTTCCAGTATTGTAATGGTCCGGCGCGGTACTTTAAGTCCCTTTAAGACCGTAGTAGCGGCTACCGCATCCGGCGGGGAAATGATGCCGCCGAGCAAAAATCCTAAGGCCAATGTAAATCCGGGAATCAAGGAATGGGCGGCATACGCGACGACGAATGAAGTGATGAATACCAAACCAAAAGCCAGCATGGCAATGCCGCTGCTCCACTTTTTAAATTCTTTCCAAGAGGTATACCACGCAGCTTCATACAACAATGGCGGCAAAAAAACGAGAAAAATCAGTTCCGGCTCCAACTTTAACAACGGTATGCCAGGAATAAAGCCAATGCCTAATCCGGCCATCATCAAAAAGATCGGATAGGCTATACGTAACTTTTGTGCGAGCATGACCAGCAGCATCGCTACAAAAAGAAGTCCCAGGATAAAAAGCAGGTTCTCATGCATTTCCGGTCAAAATTTAAATGCTAAGAGAGAACTGATAAAAAAACCATCTTTGTGCTGCGGGATCACGTCGTTAATAAAACCCCCGGTCTTAAAGTATTGCACACCGGCATTATAGCTTAGGAACTTGCTGATCTGCCAGGATACCGTTGAAACGTAAGCTGTGCCAATGTAACGGCTGTCTGATTCTGACGAACCCAAGCTAAGAGAACCATCCGGACGGTAAATACCATCCCGCAGGGATTGCCGCCAGTAAAATACCGCCTCTGCGGAAATCAGCACTTTCCTGGCCGGGTTCCAGTTGAGGTTGGGATGAAGAGAAAGCAGGTTCCCGGGACCCGCCTGCGGGTTCATGCCGAAATAACCGCCGTTCGGATATAAAGCGTTAAATGTGCCCAGCTTGCCGTCACCCTTCACATCGTCGCCTGAAATGAAATCGCTCCGGAGCTTCATTGTCGGTGCCCCGCTCAGGTTAGCGAAGCGATAACCAATATCCATAGAACCACCCCACGCGCGAATATCTGACGCCCCGAACTTGCCCAGCTGATAACCGATCTCAAAATTGTAGAGCAGTTGATTTGCGTTCCCCCACAACCGGGAACCCACCGTATGTCTCAATTCAGCGGCAACGCCATCATCGAACCCAGCCTCTGCCCGGTCGATACCCAAATAGTAGAGATCGATATTGAGCATTTTGGTGGCGGCATAAGTGCTGTAAACACCCCAGAGGCTCGATTTTCGATTAATGGGATTATCAAATACACCGGTCCTCACACGGCCGGCCGCCATGACGAAAGCATCCAAGTTCCATTTTGAGGAAGCATAGGCTACCTTGGCTCCATCGAAATACAAGCGAAGGTTGGGACCCTCGCGGACATCGAGTAGCCGGCCACTGCCGTATTGCAGTTCCTGGCGTCCCAACCGGATAGTCATTCTGCGATCCATTAACTCGTAAGGGATCAGGTCTATGAAAAGGTTCTGAACATTTAGTTGGTCTTCATCGATGGGCCGCGGTCCTGTCTTTCGCCAGTTCTCCAGACCGCTTCGTAACTGCCCGAAGATCCTGACCCTGTCGCTTAAATGCAGGTCTGCATGCAGTTGATAACGCTGCAGCAAGAAAATGTTTCTGCCTATGTTCATTGCGCCCCAATCTTCGTGCATTGCCCGGTCCAGTTCACCACGCAGCTCGCCACCGAAGGACACATAGGTATTTCCACTCTCCGAAAGCGGTAGGTATTTCAGCCTCTTGTAAAAGGTACGTGCACTGTCCTTTAATGCCGAGTAGTCCTCATCAAAACGCATCAGCCTGAAATTTTGGGCATGAGAAAATTTTGCCAGTATTAACAGACTTACATATAATACAATTTTCATTTTCATCAGCCGAGTATTTATTAATTGATCGCCAATATGTATTTCATTGATGCCAGTCTTTACTCCACACGTCTTCATATTCTAAGGGATGGCGATGAAACTGCGCATTCACATACGGGCAAAGCGGAATGATCTTCAGATCTTTTTCTCTGGCGTAACCGACCAGCTCGGCCAGTAGCAGTTTCGCAAAACCCCGGCCCTCGAACCCCTTGTCAACCTCGGTATGGAACACCTTTAGCCTACCTCCCGTCATGGCAAGATCCATTTTACCTATCTGAGCCTCATCCGAAAATAACTGCACCTCGCCACGGGCATGTCCCGTAAAAACAACTTTTGTACTTTCCATTTTCTTGCTAATAGATCATTTAGGGTTCTCCTTTGATACTTAGTGCACCCGAAGGGCATTTGGCGATCTGCGCTAACAATTCCTCGCCGTAGCATTCTGCGGCCTTATCCAGGGACGCGCCTTCGGGTCATAAACATTCGGAAGCGTCCGAACGCAAATGCCTGAGTGGATACATAGTTTGGGTTTCCAGAGGAGGGTTACTTCTCCGTTCGCATACTCGTGGATTTCCATAGTTTTGATTGTTTCTGCAGACTTACCGAACGAACAGGCAAGGCATGACCGGTCTAGCCTGGCATGCAAGTCGCTCTAATAATCGACACACAAATCTCAGCACCTGGGATCAATCAAAAAGATGACAATTGTGAAAAAAAGAAGTAGATAAAAGTCTATTTTATCTGAAAGGCGAGCAGTGAAGTGGTGTTATTTAAGCTTATTATTACGAATAACACGGCTTAGCGTATCTTTACTAATTCCAAGATAGGAAGCAATAATATGTTGCGGAAAACGGACCGCAAAGGCCGGGTAACGTTCTATAAGGTCGGCATAGCGCTTGCCGGCAGTGTCGGTTAAGGACGAAGTGAGGCGCTTGTTATTTGCAATTTCCGCGGCCTGATACAGCTTCATTTCCATTTCAGTATATGCAGGAATACTGTTTATCAGCTCTGCATCCCCTTCCTTTTTAACAATAAGCAACTCACAAGGCTCCAGAGCATCGATATGGTACCGGCTTGGGGTGCGGTTAAAAAAACTTTCCCGATCGCCCATCCACCATTCCTCCAGGCCCAGTCTGACGACATGTTCTAATCCTTTGTCATCCACCGAGTACATACGCATTGCTCCTTTGACAATAAATCCATAATCCATACAGATATCGCCAGCCTGTAAAAAGTACTCTTTTCTTTTCAATCTTAACGGCGTAAAGTTTCGCCTGATCATTGCCTTGTCCTCACCCGAAAGTGGTTTGGAGCTGTATTTTTTCAGATAGTCAAAAAATGCATTATACATAGGCAGGCCCCGGTTTCATTAAGAATTAAATATTGTAGAAGGTCGCGTAAAGATAAATCAAAATGAATTTTTTAATCAACTTAAACTTGTAAAATATTTTTTAAGTGGCTGTAAATTAGATAGTTATAAGTTATATACTCAATAAAACACAAGCACCCTAAGAATTTAATAGACGAATGTCTACGATTTTATAAAACATATATCATCTTTTCGATTTCACAGGATCGTTAGAATTGCACCATCTAAATCGAGGATGCGAGACAGGGCCGGGCTCATACATGAATCCTATAACCCGGCGGGATCATCTATGCATCTGTATCCTGTTGCCGGGCCCAATTTGCTCACGGTAAATATTTTCGGCGAGGGATTGATGCCCTCCTGATTCTATGTCAGGAATTAAAAATTATTAACCATAAATAACTATCCAAACATGTCAAACATTCAGAAAAAAGGCCTTGAAGCTCTGTTGCGTCCCGAGGACAGTATCGTTGTGCTGATCGATCACCAGCCATTCCAGTTCGCTAACCTGCACAGCCACGAGCCTACTATGATTATCAACGCTGTTGCAGGCCTTGCAAAAGCCGCAAAGGTCTTTAACGTGCCAACCATTCTGACCACAGTTGTTGAAGAACGCGGCGGGTTCCTTATCAAACAGATCCAGGATGTGTTT
>NZ_JAKCPW010000016.1 GCF_021440085.1 Dyadobacter sp. CY261 | reverse complement strand
TTGACCGCAAGAAACCCATAACCCTTTATCTGAATGCCGCTTAATCTAAATTAACAATAGCCAATCGCTGGTCTTGAAAATAGGGAGTACTTCAGTTTGCAGTGGTCATTGCACACACGGAGGAAGTGGCTGATGTATTTCACCTCGATGGGCTGCGCTTCATTAGCTCCATTAGCACGGACACTATTAATGACTTTCGTTTGCTTAGAACCGCCCTGTGGCGTCCATGTGTAGGTAACCTTTAATCGGAGTGTCTTTGTCGGAACGCCGCTATTATAATTTACAGTGTTGTTCCATTTCGCACTGAGATTTTGTGCCGTTTTAGCACTCACAGCATTCCCACCAACTATTATCCACTCATACGTTACCGTGGCATTTTGTGGTACGCTACTGTTTTGGGCATCGACATCTATCTTTGGAAAGTAGTAATACTCATTGAGATAAGTCCCTCCACTGGGTTCCAACCCATAAAAATCAATTCCATCGAAAATAGAACTTGCCTTGCTTCCCTGGATGTAGACAACCGGGTCAACTAATGCGAACGCGCATGAGATGCAAAAAGCATCAGGAAGACATGGATTATTTTGAAAGATTTCATATCAAGTTGCATAATGTGTTAAAAATTGTAACCAAGATTGATCGAATACAATGGTATCGGCACTGTGCCATGTGAAGTAGTTTGGCTATATGCTATTTGCTTTTCATTGAAATGACTGGTAGCTATATCCTTAGAGTAAATGATTAAAAAATGGCTCTCAAGAGATACGGCAACTCGATGATTAAGAAAAAGTTTGGCACCGATAAAGGTCCCGATCCAAAACAGGTCATGCCGGTACTTAAGAACTTGCGTTCCCCTCGATTTGACACCATCCTCATCATCGAAAAGTTGGTCGTGAAGTATTACCTTACTGCGACTGAAATGGGTCGCCAGATCACAACCACCAAAAAGGCTTGTTCGTCCGTAAATCCGCTGCCACTCATGCCCGACGGCAAACATGGGTTGCCAAAAATAGTTGTTAACCTTGCCATGAGATCGATTTGTAGTATCAGGAATAGTAGTTTGCCTAATGTTGTTCCCGTAGGGGCTTGCAAGAAAACGCCAAGCTTTCGTTTTCACTTGCGAGCCGTAATTAAGCTTTAACAAAAATGGATAGGTTACTGGTCCGTCAACATCTTGCACGATTATCGAATGAAAATTCACATTTAGCTCCCACCGGTGCCGTTTCACATCCTGATCAATGTATTCCTTCGTCTTCGTAAAGGCATCTAACGGTTGGCCTCTTGCCATTCCTACGATCCAAAACAGGGCAAAAACCGAACATCCAACTGTTTGCATAGCCTTTCTCATATTATTTGCGTTTTTTGTACAAATAAAAACAGAACAAACCACACCTATTCTGGGAAAAAGAAGGATCAGACCTACAAAAAGGAAGGAAATTTAGGGCCTCGCTTTCAGCTTGCTGACGTAGTTTTCGGAGATGCCCAAATACGAGGCAATGTATTTCTGCGGGACGCGGTTGAAGAGTTCGCGGGAGCGTTTTCGGAAGGATTCCAGCTTCTCGGGTGCGGATAGCGTGCGCATGTCGCGCAACAGGTCGTGGTGGGTTAGCAGCAAGCGCTCGGCGATGATGCGACCAATGCAGCAAGCTTCGGGATGATTGGCGTAAAGTTGATAAAGGTCCGTTCTGGTGATGTAAATGAGAATGGATGCTTCCAGCGTTTCAATGCATTCGCGGGAAGGGACTTGCTTTACGAAGCTGTCGGCGGCATGAAAAAAGTCGGCTTCATTCGCAAACCAATCGGTGACGTCGCGGAAATTGCCCTGGCCGTCGGCAGCGAAATGGTAACCCCTCACTAGTCCCGATTGCAAATACCAGAGTTTGTCACATAATTCGCCTTCTGATAGCAGTATCTTGCCCTTCGGGATTTTCACAACCTTAAGCTTTTGCTGGAACAGAATCCTGGTCTGATCTTCAATAGGTAAGATTTCACTCAGGGAGGATATAAATTCATAGTACATACATAGTGTGCCATTGCGTTTCGAATTACAAGATGAATAATTTATCAGGTATTTCTATACTACAAATTCCTTCTATTTATCCCAAGCTATAAAGAAAAAGCCCGGCAATATCCGGGCTTATCCTGCTATTTGTAATAACTGTAACTACGCATTAAAAACGAGATCCATCTTCTCACGGATGGTGAGTAAACGTTTCCTGTCGCCACCGGCTACTTCCGCGGAAGCCCAGCCCGAATAGCCCACCTTTTGCAATGCCTTATTCACTTCCGCCCAGTTGCAATCGCCTTCCATCAACTCTACGTCGAAGCCTTTCCAAAGACCGAGGTCATTTTGCTTTTTCAAGCTATACTCCTTCAAATGGAGCTTCAAAATACGTTTGTTCAGCGCCTCAATCCAGGAAACCGGCCAGCTGTAACGTAGTACGTTTCCGATATCCATGTACCAGCCAACCATGGGGTGCTTAAAATCATCAACAAACTTTGCTGCTTCCAATGGACTCAGCAGAAACTGGTTCCAAACGTTTTCGATAGCTATCTTGACACCTGTTTTTTCAGCGATGGGAAGTAGCTTACGGATTTCTGCCTGAGAGCGCTCATAGGCTTCACCATAGGTAACAGTCGCGTTCACTACCCCCGGCACAACGAGTACCGTGCTGCCACCATACTCCTTAGTATCCCACAATGCTTTTTCAATTGACTTGACGCATTCTTCGCGCTTCTTGGGATCAGGATCAGACAATGGCAGCTTCCAGTGCATTGAATTTACCGTTCCCGGAATGAGCAAACCAGTTTTATCTCTGGCAGCGAGGACCTCTTTCATGTCCAGTTTGTCCGGAGAATCGAGCTCAACACCATCATAACCCAGATCTTTCAGTAACTTAAACTTGTCCATTACTGATAACTCTTCCTTTACCATTCCCCACATTAGGCTTTTCTTCACCATCGGACGTGCGGCTGTAGCAGCATCGGCGGTAGATAGCACCGAAGAAGTGACCGCCACGGCAGATGCTGCCATGGCGGTGTTTTTAATAAATTCTCGTCTTTGCATAGGGTCAGGAGAATGCTGTGATACCTGGCTTGGCCACCTCTACAACCGGTGGTTTCATGTCGAAGCTGTAAGTATCAGGTCCCAGCTTCTCGGTGGAGTTCAATGCCTCATTCCAGGTAACGCGCTTGCCGGTGTAGGCAGCCATTCTGCCCATGATGGCGGTCAGCGTGCTGTGCGCCATGAACTCGCCGTCATTGATGAGCTTGCCGCTGCGGATCGATGCAAACAGTTCGTTGTGTTCTGTCTGGTACATATCATTCTGTACGCCTTCGTATTTCCAGGGGTTAGCACCGGTAATTTCATGCACGTTACGGGCACAGTTCACCATAGCGCTTCCTTTGGTTCCAAGCGTTTGAACCAGGTAGCTGTTTTCGCAGTTGGCCTGCTGACGCGAGTGGTGGAAACCTTTCACGCCATTGTCGTAATCGTAGACGACCGAGAAATGGTCGAAAATATTACCGAATAATGCATCGGTACGAACCTGACGACCGCCTGTTCCTACAACCGAAACCGGCAGTTTGCCGCCCATCGCCCAGGCCATCATGTCGATACTGTGAACTGCCTGCTCTACAATATGGTCACCGGCGAGCCAGGTATAGTAAGTCCAGTTACGCAAAACGTACTCAGCATCTGTCCAGCCCGACACGCGTGGGAAAGACCACAATGTACCGGTATCATAAGTGTTATAGATCGCCGTAATGTCGCCTACCGCGCCGTCGAGGATCCGTGCGAAGCTTGCGCGTTTCGGCTCGTGGTAACGCCAGCAGAAGCCCGACATCAGGGACACATTCTTTTGTTTTGCCAATTTCGCCGCATCCAGCACCTTGCGAACGCCGGGAGCGTCTACTGCAACTGGTTTTTCGCAAAAAACGTGCTTGCCTGCATTGATAGCGGCAGTGAGGTGCTCAGGGCGGAAATGAGGAGGCGTTGCAAGCAATACCACATCTACTCCCGAATCCAATACTTTCTTGAAAGCATCGAAACCAATGAATTTGCGTTCTTCATCCACTTTCACTTTCGGACCGTGCACTTTGGTAAGGTTTTCCAGCGACGAATCCATTTTATCTTTGAAAATGTCGCCCATCGCCCACAGTACCACATTGGGATCCGCTTTCAAAGCCTGGTTAGCCGCACCGGATCCACGTCCGCCGCAACCGATCAACCCTATCTTCAGGGTGTCTGCGTTCACGCCTGCGAAGGCACGATTGGGGTTCAGGATCGCGAAGGTTGGCAGCGTGCTACCTGCCAGTGCTACTCCCGCCATTTTCAAAACATCTCTCCGAGAAGTACTCATTGCAATTAAGGATTAGGTGATGGAATGACTGATTTTTGATGATTTTTGATTTATAATGCCAGTGATTCAGGATCTTGTAAGCATTAAAGATAAGCAAAACCGCTATTTTTTGTGCTAATATAATTCAAAATTTCCATTTGCGTGCTCGACCACACACAAAAGTTATTAGATGTTAATTTTACAATTTATATACTTTTATATCCCCGAACTTCCTTTTTTTAAATATGATCCTTGAAAATTTACTGCTTATCATATCGCTTCTTTTCGTGGTTTCGATGCTCACGATGCTCAGCGAAAAGGTGGGCATTTCATATCCCATTTTCCTGGTGATCGCCGGCCTGCTGATCAGCTTTATTCCCGGAATGCCGCATTTTGAACTCGAACCCGACTGGGTTTTCCTCATCTTCCTTCCTCCCCTGCTCTATGAGGCGGCCTGGAACACGTCATGGAAAGATTTCTGGGCAGCGCGGCGACCTATCGGGCTGCTTTCCATTGGTTTAGTCGTGTTTACTGCCACGGCGGTCGCCTATATTTCGCATTCGATTATTCCAGGTTTTACATTGGCGATGGGCTTTGTGCTGGGCGGCATTATCTCGCCACCAGATGCGGTTGCGGCAACTTCGGTATTGCACGGACTGAAAGTCCCTAAGCGCGTCGTTACCATTCTCGAAGGTGAAAGTCTCGTCAATGATGCATCGTCGCTGATCGTATTCCGCGTCGCGCTCGCGACGATTACGACCGGAAATTTCGTGCTTTGGAAAGCTGGGGTCGACTTTCTGATGGTCGCCACCATGGGCGTCGTGATTGGGCTCGCCATTGCTCATGTGCTGTATGTCGTGCACCGTTTTTTCCCAACGACGCCCAGCATTGATACCGCGCTCACCTTCATTTCACCCTATTTAATGTATATCACTGCCGAACACTTCCACTATTCGGGGGTTCTGGCCGTCGTTAGTGGAGGCTTGTTTCTAAGCTTCCGGGCGCATGAGTTGTTTACCTACCAATCACGAATGCAGACGAATTACGTGTGGCAAACAGTCGTATTCCTGCTGAATGGCATTGTTTTCATCCTCATCGGACTGCAACTACCGGAAGTGATGATGGGGCTGAATGAGTATACTGTCGTGGAAGTGGTATCCTATGCGGTTGTCATCAGCCTGGTTACAGTACTGATCCGCATTGTCTGGGTTTACCCTGCGACTTACATTCCGCGCATGTTCAGCTCGGTACGTCGCAAAGAACCGCAGCGACCCAAGTGGCAACCTGTGTTTATAGTGGCCTGGGCCGGCATGCGGGGCGTCGTTTCGCTTGCATCCGCATTGGCGGTTCCGCTGATGATCAAAGGCCAGCCATTTCCGCACCGCAACCTGTTCCTGTTTATTACATTCGTCGTCATCCTCTTTACGCTCGTTTTCCAAGGTTTAAGCCTTCCATTTTTAATTAAATGGTTGAAAATTAAAGACGACGGGAATAACATGGAGGAGGAAAATGCCAAGGTCAACTCACGATTGGCCGTGGTAAGCCTCGACTACATGAAATCCAATTACGACGGTGAAATTCAGGATTTTGAACCATTCCGGCTTTTGAAGGAACGGTATGAGAAGATCATCGAAATGGCAGATTATAAACTCCTGCATTCAGAAGATAAGCCATCCATCACTCACGTGCGAAAATACCGCGCGATGTTATTGGAAATTATTGAAGTAAAAAGGGAAGAAATTGTCAAACTAAGGCAGGAACGAGCCTGCTCCGACGCATTGATCCGCACCAAAGAACACGAACTGGACCTGGAAGAAGCAAGACTCCGAAGGTCGCCATAGGCCGGATTGGTCACCCTCTGCGGGCCACCCTATGCGGGTCACCCTATGCGGGTCAATCCCATTCCACTTCCACTACGTAGTCACGAAGATCGATGGTGGTGAACTTCTCATTGTTCTGGCGCTTCAGCGAGACTTTGCCGTTTTGTACTTTGGCAACTTGCTGAGCGATCACATCCTTTTCGTTTTTCTTGCGGTAAATCGCCACCATGGAATCCTGGCTGGTTACGTCCACTTCGCACGTGCGGCCTTTGGCTATAATCAGTTTTGAATTATTAGGTAGATAGGGCGCTTTTGCAAGGGCCAGCGCACGGGAAGCTTGCGGTACGCCATAGCCGACGAAATTGTTCCCGTATGGATACAAATGCGAAGATTTTTCGATCAGTGAAAGCAAGTCTTTGTTGGAAAGCTGCGGATTGGCTTGTAACAAACAGGCGGCAAAACCGGTGATCACCGGGGCAGAAAGCGATGTTCCGTACAATGAGAAGCAGGAAACATTGGGTTTAACATAAGACAAAAACTCCGGCCCGACGCTGCTGTAACCAATGCGGTTCCATAGTTTGCCGTTCGTAGCGCCCACCGAAAGTACGCCTTTCGCATCCGCAGGTGCAGACACGATGCCCCAGCTCTTGTCGTCACCCTCATTCCCGGCCGAGACGATAATCATAATTCCCTTTTTGTCCGAAGCGATTTGCGCAGCTTTTGAAATAGCGCTCGTTTTTCCATCCATTTGGGAAGGAGTGTAGTTTTCCTTCGGATCAGAAAAGCCTTTGGCATAACCTAATGATGTATTGATCAAACGAACCCCGAGGCTGTCCATCCATTCCATGGCGGCAATCCAGTTATCTTCTTCGCCGCGGTATTCGCGCATGGAATAGTCTGTGCGGGCAAGGTAGAACTTCGCATTCGTGGCCATTCCGTACTGCACCTGATCCTGGTAATCGATTCCGGAAATGGCGGCGAGCACCTCGGTGCCATGCATATCCGAGAACGATTCTGCCGTGCTGAAAAGCAGGTCACCGGCGCGGCCAGGTTTCACGTAATCGCGGATACCAAGTATTCTCTTGTTTGAAAAAACCTGTGAAAGTGAAAGCGAAGAATCAGCCCCATAGAAACCGGCATCGATAACACCGATGGTAACGTCTTTTGCAGTGATATTTTCTTTCAAAAATGCATTAGCCTGAACCTGCGACATTACTGGCGCCATTTGCGCCTTTTCGATCGGTTGGGTTTTGGCAATGTAAAAACCGGGGTCTATCATGACCACATCCGCCACAAAATCCAGCTCCCGCACTTTCATCGCCTGCTCACTCGTCAGGTTGGCGGAAACGGCATTCAGCCATTTAGACCTGTTGATGATGCTAACCGACTGGCCGCGCAGTGCTGCTTCGTACTCTTTCCGGACCGGAAGATCGGTTTCATCCGAAGTAACCAAACCCAGTTTCTGACGGTTCTCCAACGTCAATGCAGAAACCGCTGGACTTGCGGAGAGGTCTTTATTTTTCAGATAAATCCAATATTTCGGGCTTGCTGACAACACAAACGGCACCAACGCAAACGCAAGCAAAAGCAGTCTTCTCATCAATGGCATTAGTTAGGTATTCTTAATCTATTTGGTATAATCGCACTTTCAATCTTACTTTTCTGTAACGTTTCAAACTGTTTCGTGCGGTTACAGAATTTTAAATTTTTGAACAAGATAAACGTAATTTTACAAAATAAATTACCCGTCCAGAAAAAATACAGACATGCGATATTCCCCCATCGACCAAAAGCTATTTATCGAAAACAGACGCCGTTTAACGACTTTGCTCAAACCTAAATCGCTGGTAATTCTTAATTCCAACGACATTATGCCGACCAACGCAGACGGCACAATGGGCTTTAAACAAAACAGCGACCTGTTTTTCCTGACTGGCGTCGACCAGGAGGAAACGATCCTGCTTATCTTCCCCGACCATCCCGATCCCAAGTTTCGCGAAGTGCTTTTCCTACGTGAAACCAATGAGGTGATCGCCGTTTGGGAAGGCGAAAAACTGACTAAGGAGCAAGCCCGCGCCACGACCGGCATTCAAAGCATTTATTGGACGCACCAGTTTGAAACCGTGTTCGGCAACATCGTTTTCGAAGCGGAACATGTGTATTTGAACACCAACGAACACACCCGCAACGATTCGACCGTCCAAACCCGTGATGCCCGGTATATTGAGGACTTTAAATCGCGTTACCCACTGCATCACCTCGTGCGCCTCGCTCCGCTTATGCACCAGCTTCGCGCCGTGAAGCAGCCCGGGGAAATCGCATTGCTTCAAAAGGCCTGCGACATTACAAAGCTGGGATTTGAGCGGGTATTGAAATTTGTCAAACCTGGCGTACATGAATTTGAAATTGAGGCCGAATTGCTCCATGAATTTGTGCGCAACCGCTCCAAAGGCTTCTCCTACCAGCCCATTATAGCATCCGGCGCCAATGCGTGCGTGCTGCATTACATTCAAAATAATCAGGTTTGTAAAGACGGCGATATCTTGCTCCTCGACGTAGCCGCCGAATATGCCAACTATGGTGCCGACCTTACCCGCAGCATCCCGGTGAACGGCCGGTTTACCAAGCGTCAACGTGATGTGTACGATGCCGTCCTACGCGTTTTCAAAGCCGCCAGAAGTTTGCTCGTACCCGGCAATATCTGGGACGAATATCACCAGGAAATCGGCCGCATCATGGAAAGTGAGCTGATCGGCCTGGGCCTGATCACCAAAGAGGATATTGCCAAGCAAGACCCGGACACGCCAGCATACAAAAAATATTTCCCCCACGGCACCTCCCACTTCCTCGGCCTCGACATTCACGACGTCGGCAACAAATACCGCCGCTTCGAACCCGGCATGGTATTCACCTGCGAACCGGGCATCTACATTCGCGAGGAAGGATTAGGCATCCGCCTGGAAAATGATATCCTGATCACGGAGAATGGGAATGTGGATCTGATGGCCGGAATTCCGTTGGAAGCCGAGGAGATTGAGGAGTGGATGAATGCTAAATGATTCTTTGTAAATTTGTTTAAAGCCAGATACCATTCCATGGAAAAATCAGTGAATTTGAACATCCCGTTGTCTTTCGAGCAATTGTTAGCATTAATTCGTCAACTGTCCAGGCAGGAGCAGGCAGAACTGGTATCTGTCTTGAAGGAGGAAATCATTGATGATGAGCCTACGAAAGATCAGATACTGGACGATCTGAAAGAGGATTTGATTGCATTAAAAAAAGGCACACTAAAAACAAGACCCATCGAGGATATTTTGAATGAGCTTTAAAATTCAGGCTTCCGAAACTTCACCAGGGAATTGAAGCGGTTGGCAAAAAGGTATCCGTCATTGAAAACTGATGTCATCAAGCTTGTAAATAGCCTTTCCGCCGATCCAACGCAAGGTATTCCCCTGGGACAAAACTGTTTTAAAATTCGATTAGCAATTAAAAGCAAAGGAAAAGGAAAAAGTGGAGGTGCAAGAGTAATCACGTTTGTGGTAGTACTTTCGGAAACGGTGGTTTTGCTTTCAATTTATGACAAGTCTGACAAAGAAAATATCTCTTCTGAGGAATTAGCTGATCTGTTACAAAGCCTCTGAGGACAAACGACATTACATGGAACTCCTCCCCGAAGACATTTATAAACTACTTATTTCCTTTATCCTCGGCGCGATTATCGGCACCGAGCGCGAGTATAGGAGCAAATCGGCGGGGCTGCGGACGCTGATATTGATTGCGATGGGATCGACACTTTTCACGATCCTTTCGATCAAGATCAGTTCGGACGCGGGGCGCATTGCAGCAAATATCGTGACCGGGATCGGTTTTATCGGCGCAGGGATCATTTTCCGGGAAAACAATCGGGTAGTTGGGATTACGACGGCGGCGATCGTGTGGGTGACGGCGGCAGTCGGAATGGGCATTGGCGCCGGATTTTATGAAGTTACGATTGTCTGTTTTGTCATTTCGGGAATGTCCCTTGTGATCCTGTCGCCGGTGCAAAAATTGATCAGGCGCAAAAGCCAGATCCGGAATTACCGGCTGATGTGCGTGTACCAGAAAAAAACTTTGAAAATGTATGAGGAGCTTTTTGCGGACTACGACCTGAAAGTCCTCCGGGGTGAGCAAAGCCGTAGCGGTAACCACATAACCGGCAGCTGGACATTGCAGGGCTCCGAGAAAAAGCATGAGAAATTGACCCACCGACTTCTCAATGATACTGATATTCTGGAATTTGATTTCTAACCATCAGTTACAAATAATATTAGTTTTTTATTAAAACTGATATGAATCATGCCTGTTAAGAGCCAAAAAGCGGCTTTTTAACGTTATAAATAGCCGCGTGGAAACTTTATGGCAGTAAACAGGCATTATTACGATAACAGAGCACCCAGATAGATTTACAGACTTGGCCCAAGTGGCGACACCCGGAGCACGACGACAGGTAAATCGGATCACAGAGAACAAACATGTCCGATATCATTAAACAAAAAATTTGGAAGATCATCACCTCGCACACCAGTGCAGACGAGGCACAATGGTTGCAGCAGAAAGCATCTTCCACGCCCATCGACCTCATGACGGCCTTCGTGGCAGCACCTAGGTTTCTGACCAAAAAAATCATTGACACCTCCGACGCCGAAAAGGCCTCGCTCAAGCCTGAAATTCGGGGTTTCTCGGTTGATGGCTGGTCGCTGGTGCGGCTGAGCCGCGTTTGGCTGCTCACCCAGCTGGATCCATCCGATCAGGAAGAATATGTCAAAAACATCGAAACGCTATTCGATACGGCGGAAATGAATGAGCTGGTGGCACTTTATTCCGCATTACCGGTGCTCTCCTACCCCGATCGATGGCTTTTTCGCGCTACAGATGCTGTGCGTTCCAATATGGGGTTTGTATTTGATGCCATTGCTTTGCATAATCCTTACCCTGAAAAGTATTTCAGCGAGCTGGCCTGGAATCAGTTGGTGCTCAAAACGATCTTCAATGACAAGCCGATCCATTTCATCGAAGGGCTGGATAACCGCTCGAATGAAAAGCTGGCTGTTACGCTTTCCGACTTCGCTCACGAGCGCTGGGCAGCCAGTCGAAGCGTGCCTGCACAGGTGTGGCGGTTAGTTGGCAAGTTCTTGAACCAGGCATTATTGGCGGATATGCAGCATTTGTTCGATTCAGAGCAGGAGGACGACCGGAAAGCGGCCGCGCTTGCCTGCGCAGAATCTGCATTCCCATCGGCTAATTACCTGTTGGCAAAATATACCGAGTTAGAAAAATCCGTCAAAACCGGCGCACTCACCTGGGCCGATCTCGAAAACTGACATCATGTGCCTCAATCATAACGATACCGCCCCGAACCCTTCGCATTTTGAAGATAGCGAAGAAATAAGCCAGGCTCTCGCGCACCGCGACATTGCCTGGAACGATTACAAGGATCTGATCAAAGGCATGCGCTTTTTTGATCCGCATATCCACATGGTTTCCCGCACAACGGACGATTACCAGGCAATGAACCAGGCTGGCATTGTGGCTTTGATCGAGCCCGCATTTTGGGTGGGTCAACCGCGGACCGGCTTATCTTCGTTTAAAGACTATTACAGCAGTCTGGTGGGATGGGAAAGGTTCCGGTCTTCACAATTTGGCATTAAGCACTACTGCACGATGGGCCTCAACTCCCGCGAAGCGAACAACGAACCGCTGGCGGAGCAGGTGATGGAAATCCTGCCATTGTACATCTATAAAGAGGGCGTAGTAGGCGTCGGCGAAATCGGCTTTGACGACCAGACGCCCGCCGAAGAAAAATACTACCGCCTGCAATTGGAACTGGCCAAACAAGCCAAGTTGCCGGTTCAGATCCACACGCCGCACCGCGACAAGAAGAAAGGCACCGAGCGCAGCATGGCCATTGCGTTGGAACACGGCATTGACCCTTCGTGGGTGATTGTGGACCATAACAATGAAGAAACAGTGAAAAGCGTGCTCGACCAGGGTTTTTATGCCGCGTTCACGATCTATCCGTTTACCAAAATGGGTAATGAAAGAATGGTGAAAGTGGTGGAACAATACGGGCCCGAGCGCATTATGATCAACTCAGCGGCCGACTGGGGCATTTCAGATCCTCTGGCAATCCCCAAAACGGCTGCATTAATGAAGATGCGCGGCATTTCCGATGAAACCATCCGGCTCGTCACTTACCAGAATGCGATCGACGCATTTGGCAAAAGCGGGCAGATAGACGTGACGGATTTCGAATCGGGTTATGCGGTGGACCAAACGGCGAAATTCCATGGTAACAGCATTTTGAGAGGTGGCCAGCAGCCTGCTCCGGTGAAGGACTTTTTAGTGATCAATTAAAGTGAGCAGTCTCAAACCCTATTTGCAGCTAACCCGTCCTGCCAACCTGGTTACCGCCATTGCGGATATCCTGGCCGGTATGGCGATCGCGCAGTTTACATTCTCCGATTTCTCGCCCGCATTACTCGTACTTTCCACCCTTGGTCTTTACGGCGGCGGCGTGGTTATGAACGATGTTTTCGATGCCAAACTCGACAGCGTAGAGCGTCCCGAACGGCCTATTCCGAGTGGAAGAGTCCCACTGGCATCGGCCGCGACTATGGGCATTTCGTTACTACTTTTAGGCATTATCGCTGCCGGTGCATTCAGCATGCAAAGCGGACTGATTGCCGTCGTGGTGGCCATGCTGACCATTTTGTACAACCGTTTTGCCAAACATCACGTCTTCTTTGGACCGCTGGTCATGGGGATGTGCCGCGGCGGCAACCTGATCCTCGGCATGAGCGTATTGCCCGAATCATTTCAAAGCTGGGCATTCATTGCCATTTTCCCGATCATGTACATTGGTGCTATTACACTGATCAGCCAGGATGAAGTTCATGGCGGAAAGCAACGCACGCTGTACATTGCAGCATTTCTCTACCTGGCCGTCCTGGCAGCGCAGTTGACGATTGCCCAGCAAAAAGCCAACTTGCTTTTTACATTACCATTTGTATTGCTTCATGCCTGGTTCATATTCCGTCCGCTTTGGAACGCGATCCAGAATCCAATCGGGCCGCTCATTGGAAAGGCTGTGAAGGCCGGGGTCATCTCCCTTATCGTGATGAACGCTTCCTGGTGCGCGGCTTTCGGGTTGTTGCCGATTGCGCTGGCGGTGCTGGCATTATTGCCTTTGTCGATGTATTTGGCTAAGGCTTTTGCGGTTACTTAGGGAGCAGAAAGGATGATGGAGGAATGGGAGGATGGAAATTCGAATATGATGGAACGGGGAAAACCTGTTAATTTTAGTCTTTATATTAAATACCCACTTTTGCTTGTTCAATGCCGAATTCAATGCAAACTATAAAACAACGTTTCCAGGTGGAATACAACTATGCTGTATTTTTCACCCAAAACCTATTTAGTGCCCAAAACCCGTTACTGAAAGATTTTTTTCAAGAATATACCGAACAGGGCTTTCAACGTAAAGCGCTCGTGATCGTGGATGAGGGGTTTGAACAGACACAGCCGGATTTGAAAAACAACATCCGCACCTATTTCGCACAGAATGTGCCGCACATTCAGCTCTCGCCGGAAATCGTGACGGTGCCGGGCGGAGAAGCATGTAAGAATGATCCTGCCCAATTCGATAAGCTCGTAGAGGCAGTCGACAAATTCGGGATCGACCGCCATTCGTTCGTGATTGGCATCGGTGGTGGCGCGGTGCTCGACCTGGTGGGTTATGCAGCCGCGGTTTCGCACCGGGGCATTAAGCTGATCCGCATTCCGACCACCGTGCTGGCTCAGAACGATTCGGGAGTCGGTGTTAAAAACAGCATTAACTTTCATGGTAAAAAGAACTTCCTCGGCACATTTGCACCGCCGGTAGCTGTTTTCAATGACCTTACTTTCCTGCGCACGCTCGACGACCGTGACTGGCGGGGAGGTATTGCCGAAGCCGTTAAAGTGGCGTTAATCAAGGATGTTACGTTTTTTGAATGGATCGAAGAACATGCAACAGCACTCGCCAACCGCGATGAAGATGCCATGGCTTACCTCATCCACCGTTGCGCCGAAATGCATACCGACCACATTGCCGGCGGCGACCCATTCGAATTCGGATCGTCGCGCCCGCTCGATTTTGGTCACTGGGCAGCGCATAAGCTAGAATATCTGACCGGTTTTCAGGTCCGTCACGGCGAAGCGGTCGCAATAGGTATTGCATTGGACTGTGTGTATGCCAATAAAATAGGAATGCTGGCCGAAAATGATGTGCAGCGCATTATTGACGTGCTGACCAAAGTCGGTTTTGAACTTTACCATTCCAAACTGGCTGAAAACGATAAAATCAACCTCCGCAACGGCTTGCAGGAATTCCGCGAGCATCTGGGCGGCAGGCTGACCATTATGCTGCTGGAAAAAATCGGTAAAGGAGTGGAAGTGCATGAACTGGACGCCGACATCATCGCACAGTCGGTGGATTACCTCGAAAGTTCAAAAAACATCCCCGCATGATCACGCCGCACGGACACCTTACCTATTGCAGCAACATTCATCCCGGCGAAAAATGGGAGGACCATTTTCGCTCGCTGCGAGAAAGCATTCCTTACATCCGTCAGCAACTAGCGCCTGGTCAGCCGTTTGGGCTGGGCCTGCGCGTCGCGAATGAAGCCTCCATCGAGCTGAGTAAGCCGGAAGTGCTGGCCGAATTCAAAACCTGGCTGGCTGAGCAAAATGTGTATGTGTTTGTGATTAATGGCTTTCCTTACGGCGGCTTTCACAACACCCGCGTCAAGGACGATGTACACACGCCCGACTGGACGACGACCGACCGGCTGGCCTATACCAAACGCCTTTTCAACATCCTGGCTGCATTGCTGCCCGCTGAAATGCATGGAGGCGTTTCTACACCTCCGCTTTCCTACCGCCTGTGGTGGAAAACGGAAGCCGACAAGCAACAAGCCACGGAACAAGCCACGGATCACATACTCGAACTGCTCGACGAACTGATCCGCATTGAAAAAGAAACCGGCAAGTTCCTGCACCTTGACATTGAGCCGGAACCGGACGGGTTACTCGACAATACCGACGATTTCGTGACCTGGTACACCAATATCCTGCTTCCAAAAGGCACTATTTACCTGCTCGAAAAGTACGGAATGGATGCAAACGAGGCGCAGACGACGATTTTGAAACACATTCAACTGTGCTACGACATTTGTCACGCCGCAGTTGGTTTCGAAAAACCCGAAGATATTCTTGATTCCTTGAATGAATATGGCATTAAAGTCGGCCGCATTCAGGTGAGCTCTGCTTTGAAAGTGCAGTATAGCAATGACCGCGAGATCAAACGCAAGGCCATCGAAATGTTCGACGAGCCTGTCTATCTGCATCAGGTAGTGGCCCGTCATAACGACGGTCTTTTCACGCATTATCCCGATTTGAAAGAAGCATTAAACGATTGGAACGAGAGCCATGAGGAATGGCGCGTGCATTTTCATGTTCCGCTGTTTGTGAATACTTACGGCGTGCTGGATTCGACGCAGGGAGACATTGTTCAAACATTGGCATTGCAGAAAGAAACACCGTTCTCGGCCTATTTGGAAGTAGAAACTTACACCTGGGGCGTACTGCCGGAGGATATGCAGAAACCCATCGGCGAATCCATCGTTCGCGAGCTCGAATGGGTGAAGAAAGTATTGAATTATGAATAAAACTGTAGTGATCGATATCGTCGGGTTGAGCGCCAACCTGATTGGCGAACATACGCCATTTCTGGATGCATATGTCAAAAAAAGGCATCTGACGCCCATTAAGCCCGTTCTTCCTGCCGTTACTACCACGTCACAAAGCACCTATGTTACGGGTAAATGGCCTGCTGAGAATGGTATTGTCGGCAATGGCTGGTATGATAGGGAAGATTCGGAAGTGAAGTTCTGGAAGCAATCGAACAAGCTCGTGCAGGGCGATAAGATCTGGGACAATGCAAGAAAGGCGGACCCCAGTTTCACGGTTTCCAAAATGTTCTGGTGGTACAACATGTACTCCACGGCAGATTGGTCCGTAACGCCGCGCCCGCAATACCACGCCGACGGTGTGAAAGCGCCCGATTGCTACACCTACCCACCAGAGCTGCGCGACGAACTGCAAGCCGAACTCGGTCAATTCCCGCTTTTCAACTTCTGGGGGCCGAATGCCAATATTAAATCCACCCGCTGGATCGCCGACGCTTCGATGTCGGTGGAAAAAAGGCATAACCCCACGTTGACGCTCATTTACCTGCCGCATCTGGATTACTGCCTGCAAAAGTTCGGGCCGGATTTTTCGAAAATCAGCAAGGAACTCAATGAGATCGACGAGGTTGTCAAAGACCTGATCCAGTTTTATGAAGCGCGGAATGCGAAAATTATCCTGCTTTCTGAATACGGCATTAATCCGGTCAATAATCCAATCCATATCAACCGCATTTTGCGTAATGAAGGGCTCATTTCGGTCCGCGTGGAACGCTGGTACGAGTTACTGGATGCGGGTGTTTCCAAAGCATTTGCCGTTTCCGATCATCAGATTGCACACGTTTATCTAAATGATGCCTCTGTTAAAGACCGGGTAATGGATGTTTTGAAAAAAACGCCGGGTATCGACCTCGTGCTCGACAAGGCAGCACAGAAAGACTACCATATCGATCACCAACGTTCGGGTGACATCGTGGTCGTTGCCAAACCCGACAGCTGGTTTACCTACTACTACTGGCTCGACGACGCCAAAGCGCCGGATTACGCGCATTTAGTGGACATTCACCGCAAGCCGGGTTACGATCCGGTGGAAATGTTCATGGATCCTAAAAATCCATTGATCAAACTCCGTGCAGGGTACAAACTTGCCCGCAAATTACTTGGATTCAGGTATCTGATGGACGTCATCCCGCTGGATGCCACATTGGTAAAAGGTTCGCACGGCGGCATTAACATTCCCAAAGAATACTACCCCATCATCATCACCGACCAACCCGCCGAAAAGCCGGAGCTGGAAGCAGTGGATGTGCACGATGTGATCTGGAAACACCTGATTTAAAATCAATTCCAAAACAAATAGGTCTTCATGACGTTGTTGTAAAAACCTACTACAACGCTCATGAAAGCATTCGCTCACCTGTTACTCGTTCCCCTGGCCCTCGGTATTGCAACCTTTGCCTGCAAATCTGACGACCCAAAAACTCCCACCGACCCCGAAATCGCGGAGAAGGAGATCGATTCCAAATCCATATTCCCGGCACTGACATTCACATTGCCCGTGGAACTGAAACAGGCGCCCGGCGACAGCAGCCAGTTTTATCTGGTGGAACAAGGCGGTGTTATCAAAGTATTCGCAAATGCGGAAAACGTCTCTACAACCGGCACATTTCTCGACATAAAAAGCAAAGTACAGTCCGGCGGTGAACGCGGTTTGCTGGGACTTGCATTCCATCCCGATTTCAAAACCAATGGTTATCTCTTTGTCAACTACACCGCCGGCTCGCCGCTGAAAACGGTCATTGCGCGATACAAAGCCACGAGCGCCACCCAGGCCGATGCCGCTAGCGAGGTGGTACTTTTTACTTTTGATCAGCCTTACGATAATCACAATGGCGGCTCGATGCAATTTGGGAAGGATGGCTATTTGTACATCGCTACCGGCGATGGCGGCAGCGGCGGCGATCCCCAGAACAATGCGCAGAATTTGAAAAGTTATTTGGGTAAAATACTGAGAGTGGATGTAAACGGGACCGTAAAAGGCAATTACAGCATCCCGGCAGACAATCCGTACGCAACAGGCACGACGGGAAACGTCGCTGAGATTTATGCCTATGGCCTCCGCAATCCCTGGCGCATTAGTTTTGATACGGATAGCGACAGGCTTTTCGCTGGCGATGTAGGCCAGGACGAACGCGAGGAAATCGATATTATCACCAAAGGCGGTAACTACGGCTGGCGCATTAAGGAAGGCATCGATTGCTTCAATCCCGATTCGAATTGCAACGCGCAAGGCCTCACCGAGCCGATACACGATTACAGCCAAAGCAATGGCGATCGCTCCATTACCGGCGGTTATGTGTACCACGGCACTTCCCTACCGGAGCTCGCCGGCAAATACATCTACGGCGATTATGTGAGCGGCCGAATCTGGGCGCTCGAACTCGACGGCAGCACACGTAAAAGCAATACTTTGCTCATGGAAAACAAGGGCGCAATCTCGTCGTTTGGGCAGGATTTGAAGGGAGAAGTGTATTATCTGAATTACGGCGAAGGCAAAGTGATGAAGCTGGTTAATGGAAATTTAAATTGATAAATTAACCGGTCGTCCTATCTTTGCCGGAAATTTAAAACAATCAAAATGTCTAAGGTTCTTATCATTGGCGCAGGAGGTGTCGGAAGCGTAGTGGCACACAAATGCGCACTGAACAGCAATGTTTTCACCGAGATCATGCTCGCCAGCCGCACCAAGGCGAAATGCGATAAAATAGCCGCCGAAATCCAGGAAATGCATGGTGTGACCATCCAGACCGCACAGGTGGATGCTGATATCGTGGCCGAAACGGTGTTGTTAATCAAGCGTTTTCAACCACAAGTGCTTATCAACGTGGCATTGCCTTACCAGGATCTGACGATCATGGACGCTTGCCTGGAAACCGGCGTGCACTACCTGGACACCGCCAATTACGAACCAAAAGACGTGGCGAAATTCGAATACAGCTGGCAATGGGCTTACCAGGAGCGTTTCAAGGAAGCGGGCTTAATGGCCGTTCTCGGCTGCGGCTTCGACCCAGGCGCGACGCAGGTTTTCACCGCATTCGCTGCCAAGCACCAGTTCGATGAAATGCATTACCTGGACATTATCGACTGCAACGCAGGCGATCACGGAAAAGCATTCGCGACCAACTTCAACCCCGAAATCAACATCCGCGAGATTACCCAGCCGGGTCGCTATTGGGAAAACGGCGAATGGGTCGAAATCCCAGCGATGTCAATCCATAAACCCATCGAATACCCAGGCATCGGGCCGAAAGAAAGCTACGTGCTTTATCATGAAGAGCTCGAATCGCTGGTAAAGAACTTCCCGACCCTGAAACGTGCACGTTTCTGGATGACTTTCGGCCAGGCTTACATCACGCATTTGAATGTGCTGGAAAATGTAGGTATGACGAGCATCAAGCCCATCAAGTTCAACGGAATCGACATCGTGCCCCTGGAATTCCTGAAAGCCGTCCTACCAGCACCTGATTCTCTGGGTGAAAACTATTCAGGCCAGACATCCATCGGCTGCCAGATCAAAGGAATTAAAGATGGTGAGGAAAAAACCTATTACGTTTGGAACAATTGCGACCACGCCGAATGCTATCGCGAAGTGCGCGCACAGGCCGTGAGTTACACCACAGGCGTTCCCGCGATGATCGGCGCAATGCTAATGCTAACAAACGAAGAATGGATGAAGCCGGGCGTATACAACGTAGAAGAATTGAACCCCGATCCTTTCATGGATCTACTCAACCAGCATGGTTTACCCTGGCATGAGGCGGTGAATATCGAGCTTCCACATGAGTATTGAAATGTTATGTAGTTGAACTCCTCCTGTCACGCTGAGCGCAGTCGAAGCGCATGCACGATGTTTCCGTCAAGCTCAGCGTACCTATTGTCACGCTGAGCGCAGTCGAAGCGCATGCACGATTTTCCATCAAGCTCAGCGTACCTCTTGTCACGCTGAGCGCAGTCGAAGCGCATGCACGATGCGGCTTTACCGTATGGACTGCCTTCGACTTCGCTCAGGCTGACATTTCGACTTCGCTCAGGCTGACATTCGACTTCGCTCAGGCTGACATTCGTTGCGCTCAGACTGACATTTCGTTCAACTCCGCCCAGGGCGATATGCCTCTACCCTTCCATCGTGATCACCGCCCGGGTGCAAACTCCTCCTATGGGCGGATTGAACTTCGATACTTTCACGGTGACCTTCTCCACGGCGGGATAGTGCTCGCGTATTTTCTCTATTACATTGAAACCAATGTGTTCTAGCAGCTTGGCAGGTTCTTTCATTACCTTGGCTGTGAGCTGGTAAATGGTTTCGTAGTTGACTGTTTCACTCAGCTTGTCGTGCTGGGCTGCCCGGAAGAAGTCTGTGGTGATGATAATGTCCAAGGCGTATTTATTGCCTATGCGCTGTTCCTCGGGATAATAGCCGTGGTATGCAAAAAATTCGAGTCCTTCGAGACTAATGGTTCCCAATATTGAAACTTAGATTTGATCAAAAAATGAGCCGCCTGTCTTTTTGGGCTGGCTGTTTTCTCTCGCGCGGTTGATACCCGCCGAAGAATCCCTGGCCTTTTCTGCCACCTTATGCATTTCTGCGAGTACTTCCTCGGCCTCCTCGGCGGCACTTTTGGACGTTTCTCTTGGTTTATTGTAACGGATAGACTCCTCGCGGACAGGCTCAGGCTCGGCCACAGGTTCCGGCTCCGGCAATGCTGCGACTGGCGACGTAGCAACGGCCGCAGGCACCTCCTCTTCTTTCTCCTCAGCCAATTCCGGTAATTCCGGATCCACCTCAAAAACTGCTTCCGGTTCAGGCTGGGACTCTGCCACTTCGAATACCACTTCCGGCTTATCGTCCTGCAAAACAACGGTTGCTTCGGATTCGGCGGAGCTTTCCTCTATTTCAATTGGGACCGGCTGCTGGAATACCGGCCGCTTAGGAATTTCGATCTCAGCCACATGCTTTTTGATCTCCTCCATTTTATTCAGGACCGACTCTTTGTCGTATTTCTGCTCGAATCGCTCAACCGTTTCCAATGTACTGTTCGCCAACGAACTTAGCTGCACGATCAGGTTGTCGCGGAAGTTTTCGATGGCACGGAAATCGCGTTCCTGAACCTTCACTTCATTGGCAAATTCTTCTTTAAATTTCGATAGTCTTTCTTCCGTCTGCCTGATGATCTGGTTCGTCCGCTGCTCTGCTTCTGCCACAAGGTCATTGGCGGTATTGCGCGACTCCTCTATCCTTTTTTCCGCATCTTCGTGGGCTTCTTTCTCAATTAACTTACTGGTATCTTCGGCTGCTTTTAACGTTCTGAATAAGGTTGATTCAATATCTTTCAACTTCGCCAATTCCTTTTCCGCATATTCGAGCTGCATCTTCAGCAAGCTGTTTTCGCTTGAAAAACGCTCCCATTCCTGAGACAACGAGTTCAGGAAAGCATCTACTTCGTCCGGGTCATAACCTCTGAAAATCTTTTCAAAAGTGTGCTTGCGTATCTCTATAGCGGATATTTTCATGATGCATTCTATGCTTTGATACCTAGTTAAAAACGGTCGTGTAAGTTAAAGATATAAGATTCATTTTTCAAAGTATTTACCAACATTACCATATTATAAGTATTGACCTACGCGACCTCCCAAACCGAGATCATCCGGTCGTCACTGCAAGAAATCAATTGATTCTCAAAGCCCGTCCAAAGCAGTTTATTGACCGACGTTCCATGCCCTGCGTGACGTGCGCGGTCTATGATTTTTTTAAGCTTAAATGTCGACATGTCCCACACCTTTATGGATTTGTCCATACTGCATGTGGCGAAGAGGGAGCGATCGGGACTGAATGTAACGTCATTGATCGCGTACATGTGCGCGGGAATGTCGACGACGATGCCGTATGCATCATTGACGTCCCATATTTTCAAATGCGCGTCCCGGCCAGTGGTAAAGAGGTATTTGCCGTCCGGTGAATACTTAACGGAAAAGACAGAGTTTGTATGCGCTTGAATGGTTTTTTTTAATTTAAAGCCATCGAGGTCGAAGATATGGATGTTACAATCGCTATCGCCTGTTGCGAATTCGTTGGTTTCTATATTCACCGCAATACTGCGAATGCTTTTTCCTGCAATCTTGATATGCCTCTGGACAGCGAATGAAGGAATGTCCATGACCACTACCACTCCGTCTCCCAATGCGATGAGCGCCTTATCAGCAGCAAAACGGATGTCGAAAATGGTCGAGTTTGTAATTTTGGAGGTCTTCTCAATTTTGTTGTCCTGTGTATTTAAAAGCTGGATCCCTTCAAAATTCTGTCCAATCCACATTGACTGGCTGCTTTCATGTAATGCGAGTGCATAGACTGACGTCCCTGCACGCGCCACAAGCTTTCCCAAATCGGGCTTTTGCAGATCCCATTGGATTACAAAGCCATCCGCTCCTGCGGAATAAAAGCCATGCCCGGTTTTATCAGAAATAATTGTATAAACACTGTCCCTATGACCGGAAAAAGTATCTACTTTGCGAATATTCATCTCTTTAGTTTTGTAGCAAACATCTTTCCCCATGCCCCTCGTTCATTCCGAAAAGATTGAAGACACCAGCACCTTGCTGCTGTGGAAACTGACGGAAACCGAAGAAGAGCTCCAAAGCGCTCTGGGTAATGGCTTCAACCAGCAGGAGCTCGACAAGATATCCCATCCGCAAAAAAAACGCGAATGGCTCGCCAGCCGGATGCTGATCAAAACGCTTGCCGAGCAGTTTGGCATCAATTACGTAGGCATTCACAAGGACGAGCACGGAAAGGCATTCCTGATCGACAACGATTCGCACATTTCCATCACCCATACTGCCGAATTCGTGGCTGTGGTCATTAATCCGACAGCGGCAGTTGGCATCGACATGGAAAAAACAGACGCGAAATTGCAGCGCACTTCCAAAAAATTCCTTTCCGTACCCGAGTTCGATCACGCGAAGGACGAAATAGACCGCCTTTGCATGTACTGGTGCGCGAAAGAAGCTTTATATAAACTTTACGGAAAGAAAAAGATTAGTTTCAGGGACTCCATCTTTATCAGTCCCTTCGCAAATCCCGACATTATCCTCAGAGGGCAGCTTACGGACGAAGATCTTATTGTACCCTCCAATATTCACGTTCGCTGGTTCGACGGCCATTGCCTGGCTATCGCACTCTGACATCAACTTTCCGGCGCATCGTCGAGCGTCGATTTCAGTATTTTCTCGATTTCCCTGATCTTGTCCTGTTCGCTGGTTTTTTCGTAGGAAAGAATCAGGTTACGCAATACGCGCTGCACAATTTCAAGATTGGTGCAAGGCTGATAGAAAATATCTTTGGATTTGATATTCAACTGCGCGATGTAATGATCGATATCCGTTTTGGAAAAAATGATCCCGCGGTTAAATACATTAATGTAGAATTGCGTCTTATCGCTTTTGTAGGTCAATACAAAAAGATTTGGCAGGTTAACGCCATATACGGGCATTCCCAGCTTACGCGCGATCAAAAGATAGATCACACATAAGGTAATGGGATTCCCACGCCGGCTTTCGAGCACAGAATTGATCATCGAGTTCGTAGGCGAGTGGAAGTTTTTGGTATTGGCCGCAAAGTTCATCACCCCAAAAAAGATGCTGTTTATCCGCTTCACCTGGTCCACTGCATTCATTTCCTCCTGGAATTGTATCCAGATGTCATAGTAAAGCTGCTCGATGGTCGTTTTAAGCTTTTCCATCGAAAGATCGGGGTAGTGGTAGGTAGCGATGATCCACATGCCTTCGAGCAGGTCGAGCCCGCCTCCGTTTTTCCACGCTTGTAACCGTTCGATCATTATACTCAGCTGCAACTCGTGGATCAGTTCCTCGATTTTACGCTGCACGATGGGGTTGAAACTTTCCTCCCACTCAGTCTCCAGAAAAGGTATCACGGTTCCTCCCAACGACAATATCTTCCCTTCAACATGCTGACTTACTTCACGATCTTCATCATCAAGCAAGGATATCAGTGCCTTGATTTCTTTCTGGTTCATTTTCCTCAAATCTGCGTTTTACAACCAACGGATAAATAAAAACATTTTTTTTTTATGGACGTCAAATTTTCTACTTTTGCCCGGAAAAATTTGCCGCTTCAATACCATCTATACCACCATATTTTTATAAAAAAACGCATATAACGCATGAAAATTCTCGTTACCGGAGGGGCCGGCTTTATCGGTTCCCATACCGTTGTAGAGTTACACAATGCAGGCTTCGAACCAGTCATTATCGATAACCTGTACAACTCCAATCTCAACGTTTTAGAAGGAATCAAAAAAATTGCCGGCAAAGAATTTCCATTCTACGAAATCGATTGCAATGACGCCGACAAAGTGAGGGCTTTATTCGAAAAGGAAAAGTTCGATGGCGTGATCCACTTCGCAGCGTATAAGGCTGTCGGTGAGTCGGTTGAGAAGCCACTAAATTATTACGAAAACAATCTGATCTCCCTTCTGGTACTGCTTCGTGCCGCGAAGGAATTCAATGTCGATAAATTTGTATTTTCCTCATCCTGTACGGTATATGGCCAGCCCGAAAAGCTGCCTGTGACCGAGAGCACGCCGCGCCTTCCCGCCAATTCACCTTATGGTAATACAAAGGCGATCGCCGAGGACATTATCCGCGACCACGTACATTCAGGCCCTGACTTGAAGGCGATCTCACTCCGCTATTTCAACCCGATCGGCGCGCACGAAACATCGCTCATCGGGGAATTACCTAATGGTGTGCCCAGCAACCTGGTACCTTTCATTACGCAAACGGCGGCGGGCCTCCGTAAGTCTCTTACCGTTTTCGGCAACGATTACAACACGCCCGACGGCACTTGTATTCGCGACTTTATCCATGTGGTGGACCTCGCGAAAGCCCATGTAAAAGCGCTCGACCTCCTCGAATCGCAAACGGATACTAACTATTATGATGTATTTAATGTAGGAACGGGCGAAGGTTATACCGTTCTGCAATTGATTAATACTTTTGAGGAAGTGAACGGCGTGAAACTGAACTATTCGATCGGTCCGCGCCGTGAAGGGGACGTTGAGCAGATTTATGCACAGTCCGATAAAGTAAATAATGTGATGAAATGGCGTGCCGAGAAAACCATGGCAGAAGCGCTACGCGATGCATGGAACTGGCAACTAAAATTAACAGCTGAAAAATGAAAAAAATCCTGATTACGGGCGGAGCGGGTTTCATAGGCTCACATGTTGTGCGCCGGTTTGTCAACTTTCACCCGGAATATCATATTTATAATCTCGACGCGCTTACATACGCAGGTAACCTAGAAAACCTGCGCGACGTCGAGAACGCACCGAACTACACATTTGTAAAAGGGGATATCGTAGACGCTGCTTTCATAGACAAGCTGATTGGCGAAAATGATTTCCACGGCATTGTCCATCTCGCGGCGGAAAGCCACGTGGATCGTTCGATTTCTGATCCGATGTCGTTTGTAATGACGAATGTCGTTGGAACAGTAAACCTTTTGAATGCTGCAAAGAAAGCATGGAAAGACGATTTCAGCGACCGTCGCTTCTACCATGTTTCGACCGACGAAGTGTATGGTGAACTGCACGATCCTGGCACATTCTTTCTGGAAACGACCAGTTATGACCCGCGTTCACCGTATTCGGCTTCGAAAGCGTCATCCGATCACTTTGTAAGGGCCTACCACAATACCTATAAATTACCCGTCGTGATTTCGAACTGTTCGAATAACTACGGCCCAAACCACTTCCCGGAGAAGCTGATTCCCCTGATGATCCACAACATCATCCAGAAAAAACCACTTCCCGTGTACGGAAAAGGCGAAAATATTCGTGACTGGTTGTTCGTGGAAGACCACGCGATCGCGATTGACGTGATTTTCCACAATGGTATCAATGGCGATACCTATAACATTGGCGGTCATAACGAGTGGAAGAATATCGACCTCGTGCATTTACTCTGCAGCATTATGGATCGTAAACTTGGCCGCAGCGAAGGCGAAAATGCGCAACTGATCACCTACGTGACCGACCGCGCCGGACACGATCTGCGTTACGCGATTGATGCTACCAAATTGTCGGAAGAATTGGGCTGGAAACCCTCATTACAGTTCGCCGAAGGCCTGGAAAGAACGGTTGACTGGTACCTGGCTAACCAGGACTGGCTGAACAACGTAACCTCCGGCAATTATCAGAAATATTATGATGAAATGTATCAGGATCGTTAGCCTGATCATTTTTTAAATTAATTGAAACTCCATTTATGAAAGGCATTATTCTGGCCGGTGGTTCCGGTACGAGATTACATCCGCTTACATTGGCAGTCAGCAAGCAGCTCATGCCTGTTTATGACAAACCGATGATATATTACCCGCTCTCGATATTAATGCTGGCGGGTATCCGTGAGATCCTGATTATTTCTACACCCCACGACCTGCCGCATTTCGAAAAGTTGCTTGGCGACGGAAGCCGCCTCGGCTGCGAGTTCAGCTATGCGGTGCAACCGAGCCCGGATGGTCTTGCCCAAGCATTCATTATAGGCGAGGAATTCATCGGTGACGACAAAGTAGCATTGATCCTCGGCGACAATATATTCTACGGATCGGGCCTATCCACCTTGCTCCAATCCAATAATGACCCCGAAGGCGGCGTGATCTTCGCGTATCAGGTACACGATCCCGAGCGTTACGGCGTTGTAGAATTTGATAAATCCAATAATGTGATTTCCATCGAAGAAAAACCGGTTGAGCCTAAATCCAATTATGCTGTGCCTGGTTTATACTTCTACGACAACGATGTTGTGGAAATCGCCAAAACAATCCCTCCCTCGCCACGGGGAGAACTTGAAATCACTGACGTAAACCGGGTTTACCTCGAAAGAGGAAAGCTCAAAGTGGGCGTCCTTAACCGGGGTACCGCCTGGCTCGATACCGGTACTTTTCAGTCGCTCATGCAAGCCGGTCAGTTCGTTCAGGTTATCGAAGAACGGCAAGGCTTAAAAGTGGGCTGCATTGAGGAGATCGCATACCGTATGGGCTTTATTAATGCAGAACAATTGCGTGAAATCGCCCGGCCTCTGGTAAAAAGCGGTTACGGCACTTATCTGGAACGCATTGTAGCCAATGCCTGAGCGGCATTGGCTTCGGGAATAGCACATATTATATTCGAATGAAGTTTTTGGTAGAGGAAATTGAAGAATATTCCGCGGCCCATACGGACGAAGAGAATGCATTGCTGAAATCCCTCAACAGGGATACCCACGCCAACATTCTCAATCCCCGTATGCTCTCCGGACACGTGCAGGGCAGGTTTCTTTCCATGATTTCCAGGATGATCCGGCCGGACCGTATCCTGGAAATCGGCACTTACACCGGCTATTCAGGCATTTGCCTTTGTGAAGGCCTTACGCCCACCGGCAAGCTCATCACCATTGATGTAAACGAAGAGCTCGAAAGTTTCACGCAACGCTTTTTCGATCAGACAACTTTCAAAGACCAGATCGATTACCGCATTGGCAATGCATTGGACATCATTCCAACGCTGATGGACACCTTTGACATCGTGTTCATCGATGCGGATAAAATCAATTATTCTTCTTATTTTAACCTCTGTCTTGACAAAGTGCGCCCAGGCGGTTTTCTGATCGCCGACAATGTGCTGTGGAGTGGCAAAGTCGTCCAGCAACTTAATAAGACAGACAAAGACACGCAGGCATTATTGGATTTCAACCGGATGGTTCATGAAGATCCACGGGTTTCCAATATCTTACTCCCAATCCGCGATGGGTTGATGATTCTTCAGAAATTATAGTACTCAATAGTCAGGCGAGCATTTATTTTTATATGGCCAGAACTTCCTTTAACAACATCATCTCTTTTGTTATCGCCCTGCTGCTAACCGGCAATTCCGTTTTTGCGCAGGCACCTGAAATTCCGTCCAGCGTGTCCTTCGGCGGCATTACCGTCAAGTTTGACAGAAGCGCGCAGGATATTATCGAGGAAGACGTCAAAAGCCTGATGTCCAATAAAAAGTTCTGGGAAGAAAAAATGGACCGCGCCGTTCTCCATTTTCCGATTGTGGAAGGGATTTTAATGGATGAAGAGGTACCGATAGACTTCAAATACCTTGCAGTTCAGGAAAGCTCCTTCCGTCCGGATGTTGTTTCTAGTTCCAATGCGGTAGGTTACTGGCAGTTCAAACCGGAAACAGCGCGCGAATTAAATTTGCGTGTGGATAATGACGTGGACGAAAGAAAAAATATCAGTTCCTCAACACATGCGGCTGCCTGGTATCTGAAAAAGAATAACCAGCAGTTCAATAACTGGGTAACTACATTGTATTCCTACTATCAGGGTGCGGGCGGTGTAAAAAAAGTTGTTCCTGCAAGTTGGGCATATGCACGCGAAGTGACATTGACAAGCAAAACTGACCGCTACATGCTTCGCTTTTTTGCCCATAAAATCGCATTGGAATCTGGTATCGAACGATATAAATCGCCCAATGCCTATGTTTTGATGGAGTCTGATTATGGTAAAGGTCAATCGCTGGATGACATCGCCAGGTCGCTGGGAGTTCCGGCAACGGAGTTGAAAAACCATAACAGATGGCTTAACGACGATAAAATACCAAACGACCGCGAATACCTCGTCACATTGCCGGTGCCGGTAGACCAGGTCGCTTCGGTAAGGGAAAAGCTTTCATTGCCCCCGCGTCAGACTGCCGTGGCTTCCGTGTACGAAGATACCGGCTTCCCAGTCCTGAAAAAATCGGCGGAACAGCTTAGCGAGCCCAACTCACCCACACTTTACGAAATCAACGGCCTGCCAGGTATCGAAGCCCGCACAGGCGACCAGCCGAAAACACTGGCGAAAGCCGCTGGTATGCGTACACCTCGTTTCATGCGCTACAATGACCTGCTTGCAGATATGCAGCTTGTTCCGGGACAAGTGTATTATCTGGCCCGCAAAAACAAAAAAGCCGCGACACCCTTCCATACAGCCCGCCCGGGAGATACCTGGTTGAGCGTGTCACAGCAATATGGCCTCCGATTGGTCAATCTTTTGAAATTCAACAGAACTACCAGCCGTAATTATCCGATCCAAACAGGCCAGGTACTTTTCCTGACCAAAAAGCGGCCTCGTAAACAGCCGATCGAGATCATTGCGCCGCCGCAACCGACCGCTCCGGCAAAGAAAGATTCAGTTATTGCGGTTATACCTGAAAAAGCACCGGCTTCGGCAACGACCAGCCCCGCGGCCACCAACAACATTCCTAGCAACTCATCTGGCCGTAAAAAATATACGCCGGTACTGGTTGAAAAAAGCGATGGTAATGTAGCTAAGGAAACTGAGCCGGCAATAACACCGTCATCGGCAACGAACACTGCGAAATCTACCGCCGATGCCGCTGGCCTTTACAAACCGTCGGCACCTGTTACAAACAATTCCAATGATCGGGTCGTAATCATCACGCAAGATGATACCAATAGTGCATTTAAACCGGGCGATGAGGAGAAACTTGCACCCAAATCCAACACGCCAAGCAAGGTAATAACGCCAAATGACACACGATCCACCGCAGCGTCAGGGTCGGTATATGCCCGGCAGCGTGCCGAACGTGAGGGGCGTACGGTGCAAACGGATGCAACTGAAAAAAAAGAAACCGATCCATCAAGTTGGAGCAGTGCCGAAGAGAAGAAAGTCGTTGCAACTTCTGCTGCCGCCAGCTATCATACAGTGCAATCCGGTGAGACTTATTTCAGCATTGCCAATAAGTACAACTTGTCATTGCGCGAATTACTGACCATTAATAACCGCTCGGCACAAAGCCGCCTGGTTTCGGGTCAGAAACTGCTTGTTTCAAAATCCGGCGAGGAAACTGCCCGTTCGGAAGAAACAGCCCCAGCGCCTACCAAAGTTGCAGTCAATCGCCCGGCACCGGCTTCGACATTCAAAACGCCGGAAGAGATCAAAGAAGAAACACGGCTCGCCGCCACGCCGGGCAGTGAGTTTCATACGGTCCAAAGCGGACAAACCTATTACAGCATTTCCAAAGCGTACAGTATCAGCATCAAAGAATTGCTTGAACTGAATAATCTGACCGATTCTGATCGCCTGAAATCAGGCCAGAAGCTACGTGTCAGAAGAGCAGAGGGGAGCGAAACCACATCCGAAAGCCAACCGTCAGGCGTGCAAACGCATACTGTGGCACCCGGTGAAACACTATTCCGCATTGCCCAAAATTACCGAACCAATATCGAAGACATCAAAAGATTAAACAATATGTCCGGAAATAGTGTTATGGTGGGACAAAAACTCAAAATACCTCAGCAATAGGTTATTACCTGATATGATTCTCATTGAAAATACGTGCATTAGCGACGACATCGAAGAAAAGGAGTTTGTCTGTAATTTGGACAAATGCAAAGGTGCATGTTGCGTGGAGGGAGATTCCGGCGCCCCGCTGGACGAAGAGGAGCTCGCGATTTTAGATGAGATCTATCCGGAAGTCGAACCTTACCTCACAGAGGCGGGTAAAAACGTGATTGCTACCGGCGGCACCTGGACCAAGGACTGGGATGGCGACTACGTCACGCCTATTATCAACGGCCGCGAATGTGCCTACGCTATTTACGACCAGAAAGGCATTCTCAAATGCGCCATTGAGGAAGCTTACAATGATGGCAAGATCGCTTACAAAAAACCGATTTCCTGCCATCTATATCCAATCCGGGTCACAAAATACGAACAGTACCACGCACTCAACTATGATCGCTGGGAAATATGCAGTCCCGCTTGCAGCCTCGGCCAGCAGTTGAAAGTGCCTGTTTACAAATTTCTAAAAGATCCGCTCATCCGCGCGTACGGTGAAGATTGGTACCGCCAGCTTTCAGATGAAATCGACGAACGACAAGAAGCGCGCAAAAGGGAAGATGAAAAAGGGAAATGACTTTTTCAGCGACGTGTATGATGTCGTAAGACAAATCCCATCGGGCCGTGCGACCTCTTATGGAGCGATTGCGGCTTACCTCGGTCAGAAACGTGGTGCGCGGCAAGTAGGCTGGGCCATGGGCAGTAGCTATCACGCACAAGGCATTCCTGCTCACCGTGTCGTAAATAAGGCCGGAGAACTGAGCGCAAGCCAGCTTTTTGAAACTCCTACCACAATGCAGGAACGACTGGAAAGCGAAGGTGTGAAAGTGGAAAACAACCGGATTGTAGACTGGGACAAATGCTTCTGGGATCCTGAAAAAGAATTACATTGACATAAAAATCCCGGCCTCGTAAAAGGCCGGGATTTTCTACGGTTTCTGCATTTATTGCAGTGAGATCATTTTTGAATTGGTGCTCTCGATACTTACTTCCTTCACCAATTTATCCTTTTTTTGGGACAGCTCGAAATAGTAAGTCCCATCCCCCATTTCGTCCAAATTGAATACCCGGCGGTATTTTGTATCATGTTCGTTGAACATTTCCGAGTAATAGATTTTACCGGCTTTGTCTTTCAACACCACGCGCAGTCTTTCATTTTCTTTCTTGTCAACCGATAACCTCACTTTATTGGTATCGCTGATTTTGTACAATGCAGCATCGAAGCTGAGCACTTTGGTAGTCTCTTTTTCCTCTTTGCTTTTCTTTTTGTCGGCAGCAAAAGAAGTGAATGATAATGTGAGCGCAAGGGCGCCGGATAGGATAGAAACAACAGAGATTTTCATGGCTATAAGTATTTTAAAGTTTGGCTCTGTACAATCGCACAGATGACTTTAAATTAAAAAAGGGTGTGCCAAACCTGATTTATACAAATCGAAGCCTGACACGCCCTACTTTAAATACACTGATAATGAGAAGTTTACGAATATTTTCAATAATTCTGCTCTCATGTTCGCCCGACAGCGGGCTGTTCAGTACCGAACATTTGTGCCTGAAACCGAACGCATTAGAGGGGCACGCGGGCGTGGTTGCACGGGGTCAGATTTTTCCTTTGTTCTCATTCGCGATCTTCTGGATCATCGGCAGCCTGCTCGCAGGTATTGGGTGCCGGTAATCCCAGAAAGCCGACACACAAACGATCTTCCATTCTCCATTGATCTTTTCCAGTAGCCTTACTTCCTTGCTATGGTGAAAGTTCTTTTCCGATTTATCGCTGTTAAACTGGTCCCAGGTCAGGTAAGCCACGTCATCATCATAAAATTTGAATATCATGTTCTTCCGCTCTACGATCGGGTGGCTGGACACCGGTTCCGGGTTAGCCTGGATATATTTACCTACCTGCTTGTTGATATCCTTCCAACCTACGTTGGAATCAAAAGTACCATCATCATTACTCCAGGCCTGAAAAGCGTAGTCGGTTTGCGCATAATTCGATTTCCAGGCTGCGAAATCCCGAGCGAAAAATGACTTTGTTTCATTTTCTATGACTGCTTTAATGGCTTGCTTCTCCTTTTCGAGGTTGGCCTGACGGGAAGCTTCCTCTTCTGCGGCCTTGTCCTTGCACGAAAAACATAGTACAATGCCCAATAAAATGACTGACAGTGTTTTCATATTGCAAAAAGTTTAGTTTGTTAAATAAATAACCGACCTCATCTTTCAACAAAACATCCATCAGGTGGCATGTCGGAGCACGCCTGATTTTATCAGAAAGTTAATATTTTTTTGGATATATACAAGAAAAAGCCCCGGAATTTTGTAACCGTTTCCAAGGCCTTCGCACATTAATAATACGTCTGTTTCTTTCGGGCCAACTAGGCCTGCGGCACATATCGCTTTGCAGTTTTATCATGTAGTAACCATAGTCCGACAAATGTTATCAAACCATTGATTATCAACCTTTCAAAACCAAATTTATAACCATTGAACCACTCGGCGGAATGGTCGTTGATAATGTAGGTGATGATCGGGGCGAGAATGCAGACGATCGGGACAAAGCGGTCTTTAACCGGTCGTTTCAGAAATGCGCCAAAGGCGAAAAGCCCGAGCAGCGGGCCATAAGTGTAACCTGCCAGATCGAACACAGCTGTAATTACCTCTTTATTGTTCATCCGGTTGAAAATGAGGATTACCAGGTAAAAGACTACAGAGAAACCCACGTGTACCCAAAATTTGATGGAAGAACGTTTTTCTTCAGGCCGCTTCTCGATTTCCATAAAATCAATGCAGAAAGCGGTCGTCAATGCCGTAAGGGCAGAATCGGAGCTGGCGTAGGTGGCGGCGGTAATACCCAGGAGGAACGTAATACCCACGACGAGACCGAGATGGTTCAACGCAAGCATCGGGTAAAAATCATCTGTCCTCGCCGTTGCGGGAATGCCTTGCGCCTCTGCATATACGTAAAGCAATGCCCCCAGCGAAAGGAAAAGGAAGTTGACGATCACCAGTACGACTACAAACCAGAACATGTTCTTCTGTGCTTCACCTATATTTTTGCAGGTTAGGTTTTTCTGCATCAGGTCCTGATCAAGGCCAGTCATTACAATAGCGATGAAAACACCTGCAAAGAACTGTTTAAAGAAGTTCTTAGGATCGTTTGTATCCCAATAAAATATCTGCGAATATCCGCTTTTTTGAACGGCCGTCCAGATCCCTCCCAAACCGTCCAATTTCAACTCGCTCGAAACGAGTATGATAGTCAGAATCACAGCTGTAATGAGGAAGAATGTTTGCAGCGTGTCTGTTACGATGATCGTTTTGACACCACCTTTGAATGTATAAATCCAGATCAGGAATATTGTAATGGCCACCGCCACTTCAAAGGGAATGCCCAGGGGTTTGAACAATGCCAGTTGCAATACCTGCGCCGCCACATACAAGCGCACCGCCGAGCCGATCGTACGCGAGAGCAAAAAGAAACCCGAACCAGTTTTGTAAGACCAGAAGCCAAAACGCTGTTCGAGATAGGAATAGATTGAGATTAGGTTGAGGCGGTAATAAAGCGGCATCAGCACCGTGCCGATAACCAGATAACCCAGAATGTATCCGATTACCACCTGGAAATAGGAAAACTGGATATTCGCCACAGCTCCCGGCACCGAAACGAACGTGACACCCGACAAAGAAGTACCAATCATCCCGAACGCGACCAAGTACCAGGGCGATTGCCGGTTAGCTGTAAAAAATGTGTTCGTATCAGCTCCCCTGGAAGTGTAAATGGACACTGTAATTAGCATTCCAAAATAAACTACCAGGATCACCAGGGAAATATATGGGTTCATTAAAGTGGGTTTTGGGGATTCAGGAGTGGATTAAAAGGCGCTTAAAAGCTTCGGATAGTCTCCGTTTTTAATTAGATTTGCTAATCAAACAGAAATTTGATTGTTATGCAAGCGCTCACAGAAACAGAGCTGGAAATTCTGGAAGAAACCGTAGATACGGAGATTAAAAAGCTCGTAATCTACAATGACGACGTGAATACCTTCGATTGGGTGATCGATACATTGATTGAGGTCTGTGGACATAGCAGTGAGCAAGCCGAGCAGTGCACGATTATCATTCACTATAAAGGTAAATGCTCCGTCAAAGAAGGTTCTTTCGAAGAGCTGGCGGGAATGCGTAATGAAATCTGCCGCCGCGGCATTTCTGCGGAAGTCCATTGAAAAGCCGCAGCTTTCTGCACATTGCCGCATCAACAAAACGGGTTTTTGAACTATCACAAAAACCATCACTCAGCATCTTCTCATGAACTACCCCTCACGTCTTATTGAGGAAGCCGTCACCGAAATTTCCCGTCTCCCGGGAATTGGTAAAAAAACTGCATTACGCCTGGCATTACATTTGCTAAAAAGGGACGAAGAACAGACACGCTCATTGTCCGATGCATTGCTGAGTATGCGTACCAAAACCACCTATTGCACTCGCTGCCACAACATCGCCGATGACGTGCTGTGCAACATTTGCGGTAGTAACAAGCGCGACCAGACCACGATCTGTGTCGTGGTGGATACACGCGACGTACTGGCCATAGAATCCACTAACCAATATCGCGGCCTGTATCATGTATTAGGCGGCATTATTTCTCCACTGGAAGGTATTGGCCCTTCGGATCTTGAAATCGATTCGCTAATGTCAAGATTAGCGGATCGGGGAAATGAAGATGCGGTTCAGGAAGTGATATTGGCACTCAGCCCTACGATGGAGGGTGACACTACAGCTTTCTATTTGCAAAAAAGAATAAAGGCAACGGGCGTCAAAATCAGCACTATTGCAAGAGGTATTCCCATTGGCGGAGACCTGGAATATGCAGACGAGATCACGCTCGGTCGCAGTATCGTAAGCCGGGTGGCTTATGATTAACACTAAACACCAAATGTACTATTATGAATAGAACAGACTTTTTGAAGACACTCGCAGGCAGCGCATTGACTGTGAGTGCAATGGCAGAGCAATCGTTCGCCGGAGCGTCGCAAGCCGGAACATCCAATACCATACTGGCGGAAACCGCCCCTTTCAAGCAAGCACCACTACCCTACGATTTCGGCGCATTGGAGCCCAGCATCGATAAACTAACGATGGAAATCCACTACGGAAAGCACCACGCGACGTATGTCAAAAACCTCAACGACGCTGTAAAAGGAACCGAATGGGAAAAGAAATCCCTTGAAGATATTATCAAGTCGATCAGCAAAACACCTGTGGCGATCCGCAATAATGGCGGCGGTCATTGGAACCACACTTTCTTCTGGGAGGTATTGGGACCTAAAAAGAGTGCAGCGCCGACCGGTGCCGTAGCCGACGCAATCAATGGCCAGTTCGGTTCATTTGATAAGTTCAAAGAAGAGTTTGGCAAAGCTGCAACAACCCGTTTCGGTTCAGGTTGGGCGTGGTTGGTAGCAAAAGGCGGTAAACTGGCGGTAGGCTCTACCCCTAACCAGGATAACCCGCTCATGGATGTTTCTGATTTCAAAGGGACACCAATTCTCGCCCTCGACGTTTGGGAGCACGCCTATTACTTGCACTACCAAAACAAACGCCCGGATTACATCAAAGCATTCTGGGATGTTGTAAACTGGGATAAAGTAGCTGAAAATTTAAAAAAAGCTTAGTTCTGAGAAAAGGGACGAAGGAAAAAAGGGAGGATGGAATGATGTTCAAGTCATTCATCCTCCCTTTTCTTTTCTTTCTTCCCTTCATCCCTTTTCTCCATCCTCCCTTCCCCCAACACAGATTCTAGTTACAGTAAGTCGCAATCACCTTATAAGCCTGCTGATAACCCAGCTCACCGGCTTTACTCAGATCGAGGCAACCGTCGTTCACTTCACCCAGGCTGTTTTTGATTATTCCCCTCAGATAATATGCTTCGGGATAATCCGAGCGCAATTTAATGGAGCTGGTAAAATCAAGCACCGCGCCCATTTGGTCGCCGGAGGTCGAGCGGATCACCGCCCTTGAAAAATAGGCATTTGAATACGTAGGATTGAGTTCCACAGCGGTTGTAAGATCTTGCAATGCGCCTTTAAGCTCCCCAACTTTCGACTTGGCGATCGCACGTACATAATATGCCTCTGCACGCTCATTCGTGAGGTTGTCGACTTTGATATTGATCTTAACCTGATCACGCAGCTCATCCAATTTTTCCTTATTAATCTTCCCGGTGTAGGCATTCTTTTTTGGGTCGCCAGTATAAGCATTTTTCACCTCGATGGCCTTGGAGAGATCAGCAATGGCGCCACGCGGGTCGTTAAGCTTTCCTTTGGCAAATCCTCGGCCATAATAGGCACTGTAATTTTCAGGATCTAATTGGATGGTTTTGTCAAAATCAATGATTGCGCCCTGATAATCTTCCAATTTGGTCTTGGCCAAACCCCGGTTACTGTAATATTCGCTATCGTTAGGACTCAGCTCGATGGCACGGGTAAAATCCGCGCCGGCACCCTGGTAATCACCCAACTCCAGTTTGGCCAAACCTCTTCCTGCATACGCACCGGTACGTTTCGGGCTCAGCTCTATCACGCGCGTGAAATCCGCAAGGCTACCGGCATATTCCGCCAGATCCTGCTTGCAATTACCGCGGGCATAGAGCGCCGCAAGCTCGTCGGGATTTAATGCCAATGCATGATCCAGGTCGATGAGCGCATTCCGGTGATTTTTCAATTTGGCGTAGCTTACGCCCCGATTATAATATACTTTCGGCTCTTCGGGATTGAGTTCGATGGATTTGGAATAGTCCTCGATGGCCGAACGATAATCTTCCTGCAGACTTTTGCTTACACCCCGGCTCTGATAATAAAGTGCTTCCTTCGGATTCAGTTCAATGGCCTTATCGTAATCCAGCATCGCGCCGCGGTAGTCTTTGAGATTAGCCTTAGCGAGTCCACGGTTAAAATAGCTTGGCGCATGGTCCGGGTTCATCGAAATAACGGTAGTGTATGCTTGCATTGCACCATTAAAGTCGCCCGTGCCGGCTTTGGTATTACCGTCTTCGAAATACTCGGCAGCTGAACGTTGGGCAAAAGCAGGGCAGTGGAGTGTAAGTGCTAGGAGAAATGAAATGCCAGTAAATTGAAGTCTCATGAAAGTAAACCTTTTCCTCAAATCAATGTTTTTTAAATAGTGTATAAAAGTATTCAAATTCCGAGTCAGCATCAAAAAAAGAAAAGCCCTATTTTTGGAATGGCTCCCATCTACATCCATTCACCAGAACTCACCAGTTATGTCTTCAACCACCAGGCAAGTATCGTTCATTTTACTGCTGCTCATAGCTGGCGCTGCGGTTTATTATGCATTTTTCAAATCACCTGTGCAAGAAAACCACGAGTTTGCGGGAGCACCACCAACAGCAACTGAATCGGTGTACCTACCGTTAACCGACCTGACCGGAAAGGGCGTGACTATGGATGAGAACAAAATTGCCTTCGTGAATGTGTGGGCGACCTGGTGCGGCCCTTGCAACATCGAAATGCCTGGCATTCAAACACTTTATAACAAATACAAGGACCACAGCAACGTGGCATTCTACATTATTTCCGACGAAGATGCAGAAACCGTAAACCCGTTCATCGCGCGGAAAGGATATAATCTGCCATTTTACCAGTATGCCGGCCCCTATCCCGCGGCCCTCGACGGAAATGCCATCCCAAGGACGTACATCATCTATAAGGGCAAGATCCTTGTGCAGGAAATAGGCGCCTCGCAATGGGACCGCCCGGAAGTGATCGAGCTGATCGAGAAGCAATTGGCAGAGATATAAACAGAAAAGGCGTCGCATAATGCGACGCCTTTTATATGTAGGCTCAGGGTTGGCTATTCAACGATGAAGCTGCCTTTCATCAGCGCGTAGTGGCCTGGGAAGCTGCAAATGAATGAATAAGTTCCTTTTGCAGGAGCTGTAAACTCGATCGTATCGCTTTCGCCACCGCCTACCAGCTTGGTATGCGCGATGATGCTCGCTTTTTCTGATGCAGGAATATAATCTGTCTCTCTTGCAGCAGCAGCTTTCGATCCGAATGCTGCTACATCAGTACCTGGTTTCAGAAGCACCCAGTTGTGGCCCATAGCAGCCTTCGCAAGTTTACCTGAGTGTGTCAGCGTAAGTTTCACTTTTTGTCCCGCCTTCACTTTGATCTCTTTCAGGTCGAACTGCATTGCATCACTACCTTTGATAACGATCGTTTTAGCTTGCTTTACATCGCTTGATACTTCTTTAGCAGGAGACGTTTCAGCCGAAACAGGGTTCATTGTAACTGCTCCAAAAGCCAAAACCGAGGCAAGAAGCATTACGCCATACTTGGTCATTTTCATATCTGAGTATTAGTAAACTTGTTTATTTAAATTTAACTGGTGCAATTTACGACACGCGTTCTGAAAAATGCAATGCATTAACAATTGTTTGAATTTAAAAGAGGATCTTGTACTGATCACGCACGGCCCTTCCGACACAAATCAGCGATAACACCATCATATAGTGATTAATGTCCACCGGGTCCATCGGTATCGGCAGCTTCCCCGACTTCGTGGAAAGTGCCAGCAGCATCATTGAAAACAGCGTCCACAATGCGCTCTTCTGGCGGTTTGCCAACCCTACACAGGAGATCAGCAATGTTACCAGGATACAAAATGCCTTAATGATCAAACCTACATATTCCACCCGGAACCAGGTAATGCAGTAGAATAGCAATGTTCCCAACCCAACCGTCGAAAAGAATAGATACTTCCCGCTTTTATAACGCATAATTAGACACCAGGACGCGGTTACGAGACACAATGCCCCCAGCGTCATTTCTCCCGCCATCAGTACTTCTTTTACCTGCCCCAACCCCTCCACACCCCCATAAAACAGGAAGTCGGTAAATGCTGCGAGTGAAATGCTTGCAAAAAAAATGCCCCAGAGCCATCGGATCAAAACCGGTTGTTGCCTGAAATAGCGAAAGAAGACAAATAAACTGGTGATCGTTAGAACGAGATTAGAAAATATATGCGGATTCAGAAATATGTTCATAAACAGCCATCATGTAGTCAAAAAAGCAATTTACAAATTATGGCTACATTTTGCTACTTCGTGCTTTTCGTCCTACTTTTACCGAAAAAACTGATTTACCAACATGAGCGTTTTAGTTAATAAAAACTCCAAGATCATAGTTCAGGGATTTACCGGTTCGGAGGGCTCTTTCCACGCCCAACAAATGATTGAATACGGTACGAATGTCGTAGGTGGTGTTACGCCTGGCAAAGGTGGGCTTTCTCATTTGGAAAGACCTGTTTTTAATACAGTTGACCTTGCCGTACGCGCTACCGGGGCAGACGTGTCCATCATCTTTGTTCCACCGGCATTTGCTGCGGACGCGATCATGGAAGCTGCTGATGCTGGTATCGGCGTTATCGTTTGTATCACCGAGGGTATCCCAACCAAGGACATGATGCAGGCAAAAGAATATATCAAAAACAAAAATACGCGCCTGATCGGCCCTAACTGCCCCGGTATTATCACTGCGGAAGAATGTAAAGTTGGTATCATGCCAGGCTTTATCTTCAAAAAAGGAACGATCGGTCTGGTATCGAAATCCGGAACGCTTACTTACGAAGCCGTAGACCAGTTAACACGTGCCGGATTGGGCCAGACAACTGCTATCGGTATCGGCGGTGACCCTATCATCGGCACAACTACCAAGGAAGCGGTTGAGCTCCTGATGAACGACGACGAAACCGAAGCGATCGTCATGATCGGTGAGATCGGCGGAAGCATGGAAGCGGATGCTGCGAACTACGTAAAATCGACTGGTAACAAAAAGCCGGTTGTAGGTTTTATTGCTGGACAGACTGCGCCGAAAGGACGCCGTATGGGCCACGCGGGCGCTATCATCGGCGGTGCTGACGATACCGCAGAAGCAAAGATCCGTATCATGAAGGAATCTGGCATTTTCGTGGCAGAATCACCTGCATTGATCGGCGAAACCATGCTTCTTGCGCTGGGAAGAAAATAATCATTGCTAACTGACTTTGATCAAAGGGCTGGGGGAACCCAGCCTTTTTTGTACCGATGAAGTCCATCTATCCGACTGTTTTTTGGGCTTTTTTTACGGCATTAGGCTTGTTGGGCACGCTCACGCACGGCGCGCCAAAAGTGAACCCGCCACGCCAGTTTTTCCCGGTATATAACTACCAGGACGACTGGCTGGTGTATAATGAAAATTACAAAAACTACGTCCCTTTCTCGCAAGGCGTCAACGAAGGCACGCGCTTCACAAGCCTTTATATTGATCTGGTCAAAAACAGGCGATATTCGCTTCTGGTCCATTCCGAAAATGAGAGCTACCTTTTTTTGGAAGGGGCATTGCAAAACCGGATAGACGCGGGCAAATGGCAGGAACTCAACCTGGACAGTTTGTACCGTCTTTACCACAAAGATGAATTGTTACTTACCCTCTACGGCAACCCCGGCATTGCGGATAAAACGGTCATTATCTGCAACAAAAAGAAGGAGACAGATGCTGAAACCATTGCGCCAGCCCGTTCCAGTTTTATTAATATCAAGCCTGTTTCCCTCTCACCATTCGGTACGTTTGCGGGCATTGCTTTGATCATTATCCTTATTCTAAATGCCTGGATTTTCAATCTGAACCCGCTGTCTTTTATCCGTTTGATAAATCCTATCGAATTTTTCAACAACGACCCGCGCGACCAGTTATCGAAGATCAACAAGCCTTACAGCAACACGGTGATTTTCTTCGTGGTGATCAGTTCGATGATGATGGGATTTACCGTGATTTATTTATCCGTAAACAGGCTTAATTTATTCTCTGTCAGCACAATACTATCCGAAAAAGCAAATACATTACAAATCCTGGGGGACTTCTTTATCCTTTCGCTGATCTTCTTTCTTTTGATCTATGCGAAGTATGTATTCATGGTTTTAGCTGGGAATATGCTTAATCTGGACAAGCAGGTCGACATCATGTTTATCAAGATCGTACAGTCTTCGTACCTTTTTTACGCATTGATTTTTCTGGTCATTTTCGGCTTGTATTCCAATCACATCAACTGGCTGGATGCAAGCAGACCGTATGTACTTTTACCGTTTCTTTTTTTCTATCTGGCGCGGTTTGTCGGACTTTATGTTGTAGCCAAGCCGACCGGCTCGTTGATTAATCTCTATTTATTTTCTTACCTTTGTGTCATCGAAATTATCCCGCTCATCGTGAGTATGAAGTTTGCTTTGTAGTAACGAGATATGATTTGGGAATAAACTAATGAGGATTATACATGAGTGATACCATCAATTTTGATCAGGACAGGCTTAAAAAAGTAACCAGCCTTTTAGTAAGTCAATCCCGACCAGCAGACGAGAATTCACCTTATTACGAATTAGCCAGAAAGTATAATATCAAGGTTGATTTCCGCCCGTTCATTCAGGTCGACGGAGTTTCCTATAAAGACTTTCGGAAGCAAAAAGTCAACATTCTGGACCACACGGCTGTAATTTTCACGAGCCGCAACGCGATCGATCATTTCTTTCGTGTTTGTAACGAAGGCCGCGTCGAGGTACCTGCTACGATGAAATATTTCTGTATCTCGGAACAAACTGCCAATTACCTGCAGAAATACATTGTGATCCGCAAAAGAAAGATCTTTACAGGCACGAAAACAGCTGCCGAGCTGATTGAGCTGATGCGTAAGCATAAAAAAGAGAAGTTCCTCTACCCATGTTCGGACGTCAGAAAAAATGACATCCCCGAGTTTGCCGACACGGAAGAATTCCACTTTACAGAAGCGACTATGTATCAGACAGGTTCGGCGGATTTATCTGACCTTGAAGATGTATATTACGATATTATCGCATTCTTCAGTCCCTCAGGGATCAAGTCGCTTTTCGATAACTTCCCGGATTTCAAACAGAACAGTACCCGCATTGCGGCATTTGGCCCTACTACTGCTAAGGCCGTGGAGGATGCAGGCTTGTTTGTTGACATTCAGGCACCGCTTCCCAATGCCCCTTCTATGACAGGCGCACTGGACCTATACATCCGCCAGGCGAACAACGTATAAACACCTTTGCAAAGGCACAAAAAGCCCCGGAAAAAATCCGGGGCTTTTTCATGTTTATATCAATTTTTTTAAGCAATATGCGTTATCAATCTAAATCCGAAAGCATATCAGCGTGTTCCTTAAATCCATTCCAGCGGCATGACTTTGACTTTTACTATTCGAAGTACCAGATATATCCGGCCCTTTGCATTATTGCTTTTCCTACCGCTCTGCGCCCTTGCCCAGAAGGATGCGCAGTTCAGCTTATTCTCCTTGAATCAGCTCTACCTGAACCCAGCCGCTGCCGGAGCTGATGGCCTTACGAAATTCCAGCTTACACACAGGACGCAATACGCAGGTTATCAAGGTACTAATATTGATGACACCGGTGGCGCACTTTCAACGCAACTGTTCTCATTCAGCATGCCCTTCAAAAATTTTGGTATCGGCTTTTATGCGCTAAACGATAAAAGTGGCCCGAGAACAGATCAGGACTTTAAACTTTCAGCCGCATATCAGCTGCCGCTTGGCGGGGGTAAGTTGGGCTTGGGTGTCAGCGCAGGGCTATTCCGGCAGGCAATCGACTATGGAAAGCTGCGTGCCCGCGATCCGGATGATCCCTTGATCCAGACAGGCACAATCGCTGAAATCAACCCAGATTTCTCTGTGGGAGCGCGTTATGAGAATGAGACATTCTATGCAGGTATCTCATTAAATCACTTCCTGAAACCCAAATACCAGTTAGGTTCTGAAACCGGCACCAATCCGCTTCCAAGGACACTGTATTTTAATGCCGGGGTAAACCTGGAACTTGGTTACCTGCTCGATATTCAACCGATCGTTCTGGTAAAATCAGACATTAGCACCGTATCTGTCGAGGGAGGCGCCACTGTTACATACAATAAGCGTTACTGGATTGGCGGTACTTACCGACAACAAGATACTTACTTCATCATCATGGGCGGCATTTATCTCCTGCCGGATCAATCGTTGAGGCTCTCGGGAGCGTATGATATGGTGGTAGGCGGTGATAAAGCAAAGGCACCTTCGTCTTTTGAGGTAATGCTTTCATATGCATTACCTTCTCCGAAATTCGGCAAAAAAGCGCCTATCCGTACACCTAGATTCCGCTTTTAGCAAGCCGTTTAAACGCCTCAAGCAATATTAATATTTTATCGCCTAATTATTAAAAATCTAAGAAGTGAATGTCAAATCGACGTTTTTTGCAAACCTCTTGGTAACTCATGTGAAGCAGTTTGCGAAACTTTGATTTATATTTGTAAAATGTTCGGCTTCCATACCATTTGCATTTTTCTTACGTTAAGTCGATAAACGCCTGATTTAGTAACTGATCCGTAGCGATTTCACCGTCGAAATCGGAGGCATCCAATCTGGCAGGCGTTCACAGTTTGTTTTTATTTCAAGTATACTAGATATCATTCGTTAACGTTTTTAGGCTAGCATTTTATTATCAAAATTTACAAAACCACTATGAATGTGAAAGTGTTCTATCGGGATGGAGTCAAAAGCCTGCTTCTGGTAGCCGCATTGATGCTCTTGCAAAGCTGCGGTTTCCTCAAAAGCAAGTTTGGCAAGGGAGGAAAAGAAGAAAGCGGTATTCAAAACGGTGAAATCACTGCGACTGCCCGTAAAGGATTTAAACAAACCACTCCGGCTGGAATGGTTGTAATCCCTTCAGGTTCATTTGTAATGGGCCAGGCCGACGAAGACATCGCTTCCTCCATGAACAATATGAACCGCCGCGTGACGATCAGTTCATTTTTTATGGATGATACTGAGATCACGAACAACGAATATCGTCAGTTCGTAAACGCGCTACTGGTTGACTCCGTATCCGTACTGGGCGAGGAAGAAATCATGGCCAAGTACTATCCCGATACTACCGTTTGGAAAAAAGACTTCGCCTACTCCAACGGTGATCCATTCGTAGAATACTACTATCAGCACCCGGGTTTCGACACATACCCTGTTGTAGGCGTAAGCTGGATCGCTGCACAATATTTTTCAAAATGGCGCACCAACCTGCTTCACGACTTCCAGAACAAGGAAGGCCAGTTCAACTCAACAGGCTTCCGTCTACCGACAGAAGCTGAATGGGAATGGGCTGCGAGAGGCGGACGCGCTGTTGCAAAATATCCCTGGGGTAACCCGTACACCATGAATGCTAAAGGTTGCTTCCTTGCGAACTTCAAACCACAACGTGGAAACTACGACGCTGACGGCTATCCTTACACCGGTCCCGCTAACGCATATAACCCGAACGATTTCGGCTTGTACAACATGGCTGGAAACGTAGCAGAATGGACTTCCGACGCTTACACAGACAATGCGACTGCGATTGTATGGGATATGAACCCACGCTACGATAATCCGGACGAACCCCGCAAAGTAGTAAAAGGCGGTTCATGGAAAGATATCGCATATTACCTGCAAACCGGTACCCGGACTTATGAGTTTGAAACCGAAACCCGCGCATTTATCGGCTTCCGTTGTGTAATGGATAATGTGAACGATCGCGGTGGAGCTCGTTCCCGTCGTCGCTAAAAATACTTCGACTAAAAAAGAAGCAGCGTTTTTACACTGCTTCTTTTTTACGATCTGACGAACCAATCTAACACTTTACTTACTATAATTTTTTCACTGTAACCGATTTCAATTCGTATGGCTAAGAGTAGCGGACCTAATTTTTTTTGGGATAAACTAGTACCAACAATATATAGTGCGGGCGCTGCCGTCGTAATTTTAGGAGCTTTGGCAAAAATTCAGCACTGGGATTTCGGTGGCCCTCTTCTGATAGCGGGTCTGGGAACCGAGGTTCTGATTTTCTTGCTTTATGCATTACAGACCCTTACCCAACCGAGCGACAAAGATCCGGATTGGACAAGAGTTTACCCTGAACTTGCCGACGATTACAGCGGGCCTGCCATTTCAAGAAGCTCTGCCCCCAGCAGCAACATCACTGCCAAATTGGACAATATGCTTGACAATGCGAAGATCACTCCTGAGGTTTTCGATAGCCTGGGCAAAGGTTTCAAAAACCTGTCTGAAACAGTGGGCAAGATCACCGACCTAACTGACGCTACCGTTGCTACCAATGACTACGCACGAAATGTAAAGAGTGCTTCAACTGCAATCAGTGATATGAACAAGTCTTACGGAGTTGCTATTAACGCAATGACCTCCATGGCAGACGCTACCAAAGATGCACAGTCATACCGCGACCAGTTCCAGCAGATCACTAAAAACATGGGTGCATTGAACGCTGTATATGAACTGGAATTGCAGGATACTACCAAACACCTGAAAGCGATGAACGCATTCTACGGAAACCTGACAGCTGCTATGGAAAACATGGCCGATGCAACCAAAGAATCTCAGGTATTCAAGAGTGAAATGGCGAGATTGACCAACAACATCTCGTCATTGAACGGCATTTACGGCAATATGCTGACCGCGATGCGTGGTGGCAATGCGTAAGGGCGCTCTCGCAATGACTCTGTAATTCTCAGGATTACAGAGTCATTGTTGTTAGTTAAATAATTCAATCACTGAAAACTGATTACACAACAATATGGCAGGTGGAAAAGAAACACCCCGTCAAAAGATGATTGGAATGATGTATTTGGTGCTTACAGCAATGCTCGCATTGCAGGTAAGCTCAGCTATCATCGAAAAATTCATCCTTCTGAACAATTCTTTGGAACTATCCTCCGGAGCAGCTAACAAGATAAATCAGGAAACGGTACTCAAAATAAAAGCTGCGGTGGAAAAGTCGGGGAACCGCTCCTCAGATGTCGCAGTGATCAAGCAGGCTGATGAAGTACGCAAGATTTCTTCTGATATCACAAATCAACTGAATGCTTTGAAACAAGAGATCATTACCAATGCCGGTGGTGGTTTCAACGAAGAAGGCGGAATCAAAAATCCCGATGAAGAAGCCAAAGTGGCTGAACTGATGATTGGTGCAAGAAAAAATGGTAAAGCATATCAGTTGAAACAAGTTCTGAATGGCTATACAACAGCGCTGAATAATTATTCGCCTAATAAGTTTGCAGGACTTGCGCTCGACGGTCGGGAAGATCCGGTTGCAAAAGGTAACAAAGACCAGCGCAACAAAGACTTTGCCGAATTGAATTTCGAATCTACGCCTGTTGCAGCTGCATTGGCTGTACTCAGCCAGAAACAAACCGACATCCGTCGTATGGAAGGCGAAGTACTGAACTACCTCGCCAGCAAAGTAGGTGCAGCCGACATTAAATTCGACAGAGTTCTTGCCATGGTAAGCGCCGATGCAAAAACGGTAGTAGCCGGTACAAAATTCAAGGGCCAGATGTTCATCGCAGCATCCGCATCGGGTATTACCCCACGCATGAGCCTGAACGGTTCGCCTGTTAAAGTGGAAAATGGCGTAGGTCTCATCGAGTTTACTGCCCAGGGCGGTGGCTACAATGCAGAAGGTCTTGCTAAAAAAGAGCTTCGTGGACAGATCACCATCCCTACCCCATCCGGAAAAGATACAACTTATACGATGACTCAGGAATACTTCGTCGTGAAGCCTTCCTACCAGATTGAAACGGGAACTTTGCCTCCGTTGTACTTGGGCTGCGCCAACAAGCTGAGCATTCAGAGCCCTGCACTTGGGCCGCTTTGGGCACCTAACTTCTCAACAGACGGCGGTGAAATCATCCCCAGCGGCCAAAAAGGCAAGTTCACAATCGTTCCGAACAAATCCAGCCTGAATATCAATGTAAGCAATGCCGGTAACCTACTCGGTTCTGAGCCATTCAAAGTAAACCGCGTTCCGAAACCATCTTTGGAAGTACGCGTAAACGGAGCTCCTTTCGACGAGCGTAGAGGTGCACCTGCATCTGGTGCCAGAAGTGTTCAGGTGCTGGCAGTACCAGACGAGAGTTTCAAGAACTTCTCTCCGGAAGATGCAAAATTCCGAGTTTCGCAAGTTGAAATTTCACTTGCCCGTGGCAACAGACGTATCGGAGGCGTTACCCTCAACGGAGGAGGCGGTTCTATATCTTCTCTTGCCCAACAAGCGCAACCTGGCGACCGATACGTTATTTCAATCCTGAAAGTAGAGCGTCAGAATTTTAAAGGTGCTGTAAGCGACGTAGAAATGGGTAACCAAATCAGACAAGTTACGCTATACTAATCCCAGGCTTTTAGTCGTTGATTGGACAATACAACTTTATGTATGATATGAGAAGAATGAACGGAAAAACGATTGCATGGTCTTTGCTGTCGCTGTCTCTTGCAAGTACTGCTGCATTCGCGCAGGAAAAAGAGGATTCGACTGCGAATCAGTTCTCATCGCGCCCTATCGGTGAGGGCGACGTGATGATGAAAAGAACGCTCTGGAGACGGGTCGATTTGAAAGAAAAGCAGAACATTTCCATGTTCTCTAAAAACAATGAGATCACACGCTACTTGTTAGACGCGGCGAAAGCAGGCTTGATCGATGCTTATACAAACGATTCCTGCGCAACCAAGATCAATGGTGACGAACTTCATAAACGCATCCTGATCCCTAATCAGACTGCCGGACTTTCCGCAGAGGAACTAGCCGCGGGATTTGGAGAACCTGCCAAAGCCGACGGATGGGATGCAAAAGCCAAAACAGATCCTACCAAGCAGGCCGCAGCGGCTGATGATGGTTGGGGAACTGCGGCGAAAAAGGATCCCAAGAAAGAAGCAGCCGTAGAAGATGACGGATGGGGGCCTCCTAAGAAGAAATCGACAAAAAAGGGTGCTAAAACAGAAGTTGCCAAAGAAGAGCCGAAAGTTGAAGCGCCAAAACCTGATACCACTTCTTTCGAAACTCAGCTAGCGGCAAGCGACGAGGAGTATTTCCCCGAACAGCTTAGTATCCTTGAAGTGAGGGAAGATTGGGTTTTCGACAAGAAAAGGTCACGTCTGTACAATGACATTCAGACGCTGACGATCGTTCTTCCGGCTGAACAAACAGCGACAGGTCTCGAACTTCCCGTTGCCTCGTTCCGCTGGAAAGATGTTGAAAGACTTTTCAGAAGCGATCCTAAGAAATACATTTGGTATAACACTCACAATACCGCCCAAAATAAGAACCTCGCTGATGCATTTGATCTTCGATTGTTCTATGGACGGATTACCAAGTTTTCAAATGCTAATGATAAAGCGTTCCTCGACATCTACAACGGCGAGAAAGAGGCCCTTATCAAGTCCCTGAACTACGAACAGGAGTTAATGGAACTGGAACACGGACTTTGGGAATACTAAGAGAATCCAAAAAGCAGGCATAACGAAAGGGCTTCCAAAATGGAAGCCCTTTTTCTTTGAATACGCAAACCTGTATGTATCATAGGAAAAAAGGTCACTCCAATCGCTTATGCGCTCGGAATGACCTTTGCTTTTATAACTTAATCAACGGGTTACTGAATTAACGAGCTACTGACTTGTTGCTTTTTAGCTTCAACTTCAATTTACCTACGGATTTCACTTTCGCGTCCGTGAGACCTAATGCTGCAATTGTTTTATCGTAGTTTTTGAAATCAATTTCCGAGCTTAAACGACCGCCTTCCAGTAATGAACCTGGCACAATTACAATCCGAATATCCTCGAATATTCTTACCGGAGGAGCTTCCTGAGTTTCATTCCAGTCAGTTGGTATTAACTCGACAAAAAATGTACCCTCATCAACACCATGCACAAATGTGAATGAACTTACTTTGCTACCCCCGAAACTGATCACACCTGGCATCGGCCAGTACACACCTTGTGCTTTCAGGTAAACCAATACCGCCGAATTCTCCAAAAGCTCCTCTTGCTCGGCTGTCAGACCTGTCAGACCAGTAATATAGCCTCCCTCCTCGTCCGTAGTGTCTGCGCCCGTTGAAATAATCAATGCCGATGAGCCGGTCCCGTCCTCACCTGCTGGTCCCGCCGGGCCGGCAGGTCCCTGGGCTCCCGCTGGACCAGCAGGACCAACGGCTCCGTCGTCACCCTTACAGCTTACCAGCGCTATCATCAAGGCTACGCAGGCGAATAGTAATAATTTTTTGAACATAATTGTTAAAGTTTAGAAAAGTGATTAAAAGAAACTGTACGAGTCAGTACGCAGACAAATCCCGTTATGACGAGGACAGAGGCGTTTAGGCCATAAATTATGTAAAAAAAATTACTAATCCGCAATGAATGGTATTGACCGGTACATATCTCTATTTTTGTCCCTGATTCGCATTTAAAATCGGCGCAATGCCCCATCATCCCCCAAAAAAACATCTGGTAACAATTGCTGGCCCTACGGCCGTAGGAAAAACCGCGTTGACGATTAAGCTTGCCCGCGACCTCGATACTGAAATCATATCTGCAGATTCGCGGCAATTTTTTCGTGAACTCAACATCGGAACCGCAAAACCTACGCAGGACGAGCTGGTACAAGTCCGCCATCATTTCATCGATTCCCATTCCATTTCCGAAACATATAGCGCCGGTGATTTCGAGCGGGATGCCCTTGCGTTGCTCGATCAACTTTTCCAAAAATATGATATCGTTTTAATGACCGGCGGCTCCGGTTTTTATGTCAAAGCAGTGCTGGAAGGTCTCGACGACCTCCCCGCTCCGCTACCCGGACTCCGCGAGTCGCTGACACAAAAGCTAGCAGACCAGGGCCTGGCGGTTTTACAGGAAGAAATTCGTGGTATCGACCCTACATTTGCGGCTACACCGGAGCTGGCCAACCCACAACGTGTACTAAGAGCGTTGGAAGTGTTTTACACCTCCGGTACATCCATTAGTCAGTTTAAAGTGCGGAACGTGCGTAATCGGCCATTTGCGCCCATCAATATCGCGTTAGACAGAGATCGTGCGGAGCTTTATGGGCGGATTGATCAACGAATGGAAATCATGCTCCAAGAAGGCCTGGTTGAGGAAGCTAAAAGCGTAATCGCATACCGTGAACATCACGCATTGAAAACAGTGGGATACCGGGAAGTTTATGGCTTCCTTGACAGCGAATACAATGAGAAAGAAATGGTGAGGTTATTGAAGCAGAATTCGCGCCGCTATGCGAAGCGCCAGCTTACCTGGTTCAGGCACCAGGGAAATTTTGAATGGTTCCATCCTGATGAATATGACCACATTTTACAGTACGTACGGAAGCAAACAGGATTAGAATGAAAGCATTTGACAGGACCCATTCCCGTCAAATGCCTCTAACGACTAGTCTTCCAGCTCGCGGTAAGCCAGAATGCCGCCCAATACATTACGTACGTTTGAAAAGCCCTGCGATTCGAGGTAACGCGCCGCTTTACCGCTACGCGCGCCTGAACGGCAGTGGATAATGATCTCTTCGTCTTTCAACGCTTCCAGCTCATCCAGATGATCAGGGAGCTCGCCAAGAGGGATCAAAATAGCGCCGAGGTTATCCTCTTCATATTCATGTTCTTCGCGAACATCGTAAAAATGTAAATCTTCGCCTTTTTCCAGACGTTCTTTCAATTCTTCAACGGTAATATCCATTTTTAAAAAAATTTGTGACAATTGAGTCTATTTAGAAATTAACATTTTTTGCACAAAAGAACGTTTCCCGTCGGTGGCTTTAAATATATAGATGCCCTGACTTAAATGATCGACCAACACAGACTGCTGCTCTCGCGACGGTGTAAATGTATGTATCAGATTGCCCGCCGAGCTGTAAATTTCGACCCTGTTCAACGATCTATTATTCCACTGTACTTCTCCTTTTGCAGGATTCGGGTAGAAGATTGCATTGATCCGGTCATTTGGCTCGTTACCCGTAATCACGCCTTGCGCTTTCTTCCCAAGATACGGTCGGATCATGATGGAGCCTTTCAGCGAAGTTTCTTTTGCCCATTCGGTTCCGAGGTTGTAATACACTGAATTTGCACCCAGCGTTGAATTCCGGTCGAATCCTACGGTCACGGGCTGATCGTTAATCTGCAACCAACCAACATAAAAGGTATCCGGCACTGCCACAGGAATGCTGAATGCATAGTCGATCAGTCCGTCCCGAATGGCTGGATATCTAACCGCAACAGACCGTTGGCTTATTACCTGGTCGGGCTTACCATTTTTGTTGCCTAAAATTTGAATAGTAAATCCTTGTCCCGAAATATCCTTATTGAAAGACACCATCGACATCCTCACCCCTCCGATCGTGTCTGCCTTTGCTAATACGTATTGCACGGCAACCCGGCCCAATTTCTGGTTCATTTGAACACCATATTCGGCACTGCCGTCGTCATAGGCAAAATAATCCGCCAATGCCGTTCTGGCTGTAATCGTATCGTTCGTTTTGAGGTTAGCTCCGGGGATTGTATCTGTGGTTGTAATGTAGAATTTGCTGATTAAATGGAGGCTATCGAGCGGCCCGGCGGGATTCAGAGGCGATAGTTTTACGCCTAATGTCTGCGATTTCAAAGACGCCACATAAATCGAACGTTGCACATTCCTTGCATACTCCGTTCCACGCTGTACGTCGGTCAATGTGAAAGTGCTTGTGAGGATATTGAAGTTGTTAAAATGATTCACAATGTCGGTTCTCACGGAATCGGCTGTGAATGACTGCGGATTCGCCCGATATTGCCGCAATGGCATTGCAGTGTATTTCCTCAAAATGTTCGAAACCGGCTTACGCATCGCCACGTCGAACAAATAAGGCTGCTTAACAGACCTTTTTGCATTTAAATACACATAATCCAGGTGCCAGCTGTCATAAGGACCCGAACTGCGCCCGTAGGAGCGAAAACGGAACTGGAATCCATCGTGCAGGTAATTGGGATCTTTAATGGAAATAAACTGCTGATGAAAAAGTGTGTCGACCTCATAACCCAATTGGGTCCAGACAGGTACCCATTCATTTGTTTTACTATACAATTCCAGACGAAGGAAGTCACTCGAATCAGGCAATTCCCCTAATCCTTTCGCCGCCCAATAAAAGCTCAGATACACCGAATCGGCAGCAACTTTGCCTCCCAGATTCACTGGCTGTGAAGTGAGTGTATCCGTGTAGCCTTGGGTTAAGGGATTTACCACATTGTAAGGTATGCCGTTGGCATTCAATCCGTCGAACGTAGCCACATTAACCGACGGATGGGAGCTTGTAAGTGTATTATTAATATAAACCCCACTGCCCGTCAGCCAATTCCTGGTATTCGGAGCGGGTGTTTTGCTTGTAGAAAAGTCGTCGAAAAAAGGCAGGTTTAACGAAGCCTGCGCCCGGAGATTCGGTTCGTCAGTAACTTCCTCGGCATATCTCGTCTGATCGATGGGCACAATGATTAGCTGCGCACGCAGTGCATGGCTTTGCACGAAAATCAGCACACTTATCCAAATAAAAATCCTGTGTGTGAAAGATTTGCTACTGCTCCGGTTGATTTTCATTATCCGTCGATTCAGGCGCCTGAGGGATTACCCACAAGTCTATTACGTCTCCAATTCTTACTTTGTTTCCAGCATCCGGATTTTGCCTTACGACGGAGCCGGGAGCCTGGCCCTCTTCTGCCGGTACTTCCATTTGCTGGCCTACCTTCAAACCTGCCCCAACAATCGCAATTTTGGCTTCATCCAACGGCATTCCAATCACCGACGGCGCTTCGAACTGTGCAGTACCTAAGCCCTCGCCTAGTTCCAGATCGATCTTAGTACCTTTTGCGATGGGTTGTCCCGGCAGGATTTCCTTGCCATTATACAATTGCCTCAAAACGGCATTCTGCGCCATATCGGGAACGTAAGAAATGTTTCCTTCTTCCAGCCCGACACTTTTCAGCAACATCTGCGCGCTGCGGTGCGTCATATCGGTCAGCTTTGGCATTTTGATGAGCGGCGCGGTGCGTGAAACGACGGTCACGTAGATTTTGCGTCCTTCCTTCACCTTCGAGCCCGGTAACGGATACTGGGAAATGATGGTCAACGCAGGAACATTGGTTACAAAAGTACAGTCGACCTCGTAGCGCAGGTCGCGATCGCCCAGGAATTCTTCAAGGCCTTCTACGCTCTTCTTTTTCAAATCGGGCACCGTAATGGCCTCACCATGATTGGTGGTAAAAGGAAGATAAACGAAGAAAAATCCCAGAAAAAGGACCAAAAGCAGCGAGACGATGATTCCGATATGTGTAAAAAGATCAGTTCTGGACTGTGTACTTATTTTGGCCATGAATGTATTGGATGCGCTTTGGGATTATAAACGGGTAAAAATAAACGTAATATTCCAAGATGCCAATATGCTAGGCAGCATACGACCCGAGAATTCTCTTGATGTATTTGCCCAGAATATCAAATTCCAGGTTTACCGAATCCCCTGCTTTCAACGAATGGAAGTTGGTAAAGTTATAGGTATAAGGGATAATCGCTACCCGGAATGAGTTTTCACCCGAATTGAAGACCGTGAGACTCACGCCATTAATGCAAATTGAGCCTTTTTCGACTGTGATATTCCCTTTGGATGCGTCATATTCAAAATCAAACAACCAGCTACCATCACGCTCCTGAATTTGCGTGCATATGGCGGTCTGGTCCACATGTCCTTGCACAATGTGACCGTCGAAACGCCCATTGGCTGGCATGCAGCGTTCGAGATTTACTTTGCTGCCACCAACCAGCTCTCCCAGGTTGCTTTTCAAAAGCGTTTCTTCAATGGCGGTTACTTTATATTCGTTACCATCCACGGCAACTACTGTAAGACAAACGCCATTGTGGCTGACACTCTGATCTATTTTAAACTCATTAGCAATGTCCGAACGGAATGTGAAGGTCTTATTAGTTCCTTCCGTTGCGACATTCACCACTTCCGCGGTTGATTCTACGATCCCTGTAAACATCTCGATATTGGATTATAATGCAAAGTTACAATTTCCTAACCGCTCTCCCACCTTACAAAATTCCCGCATCCTGCATTATTCGAGGCCAACTGCTTTTCAATTAGGCATTCTTTGCGACCTTTGCAGCGAAATAAGCGCAGCGGAATTTTGTAATGCGCTTGTAATCCAAATCTGTTAATGAAAAAAGTACTATTTATCGACCGCGACGGTACAATTATCGTCGAGCCCCCTACCGATTTTCAGGTTGATTCCCTCGAAAAACTCGAATTCCTACCCAAAGCCATTTCTGCATTGCGCAAAATCGCTGAAGAAACGGATTACGAGCTGGTGATGGTCACCAACCAGGACGGCCTCGGCACAAGCTCCTTCCCGGAAGACACTTTCTGGCCCGCACAGAACAAGATGGTGAAAACCCTCGAAGGCGAAGACATCCGCTTTGCAGAAGTACATATCGACCGCAGTTTCCCAGAAGATAATCTGCCCACCCGCAAACCGGGCATCGGCATGTTGACGGCTTATTTTTCAAATGAATATGACCTCGCCAACAGCTACGTGATCGGTGATCGACTCACGGACGTTCAACTGGCAGTCAATCTGGGCTCAAAAGCCATCCTTTTCCGCCCTGAATTACCAGCAGAAGGCATTACCGAACAGCAGAACGAAGCCACCGCATTGATTACCACCGATTGGGACGCCATTTACGAGCATTTGAAGCTTCCTTCCCGAAAGGCATCTGTCGAAAGAAATACCAAAGAAACGCAGATCAAAGTCGAACTGAACCTCGACGGCAGCGGCCGCTCGGATATTCACACCGGCCTGGGCTTCTTCGACCACATGCTCGACCAGCTCGCCCGCCATTCCGGCGCCGATCTGTCGATCCAGGTTGAGGGCGATCTGCATATCGACGAGCACCATACTATCGAAGACACCGCTCTCGCATTAGGCGAAGCTTACCGCCAGGCTATCGGCGACAAGCGCGGCATTAGCCGTTATGGTTTCCTCCTGCCAATGGACGAAGCATTGGCTCAGGTTGCTATTGATTTTTCCGGCCGGCCGTGGATTGTTTGGGATGCTGAGTTTAAGAGAGAGAAAATCGGGGAAATGCCAACGGAGATGTTCTTCCACTTTTTCAAGTCATTCTCAGACACTTCGCTCTCGAACCTGAACATTAAAGTAGAAGGTGAAAACGAGCACCACAAGATTGAATCGATTTTTAAGGCATTTGCGAAAGCCATTAAGATGGCGGTTAAACGCGATCTTAAAGCGCTGGATTTCATGCCGTCGACCAAGGGGGTCCTGTAATTTTTTCCTAGTAGCCGTCAGTTGTGGCATTTTTTAGCTATTTTTGTCCATCTTACATTGCATTATAATCGAGTACAACTATGATGATGACCGTTGTTATGATTGCGTTTTATGTAGTTCTTCTAAGCTCCGCGTTCCTGGTTGGGCGTTGGTTGGAGAACAATGAAAAGCAATGGAAAGCGAATAAGTGAGGGTTGTTGATACAACCCTTTTTTTAGCTCTTTTGGCTTTCCACTTAACATAAAATTCATTCTAAAAGCATACTAAAAAGTAACTTATCGAACGTTTTAGACGCGTTAGCTGTTATCTTGGTTCTCTAAAACCTGTTTTTTCTTGTTCAGAACACTTTGTCTTATACTACTTACGGCCTTCCTCATCTGTAAAGCCACAGATGTTGCTAGCTTGTTGCTGGTCAAAGAAAAGTCATCTGTGGTTTGCGATACGGGCACCTGTGACAACGAAGAGAAAACAGAGGTCGAAAAACTGAACGACGACCAACTTTTAATTTCACAAAGCGTACATTTTGACCATTTTGTCACATTAATACCGGTCAAAAGCTCTTTCTTCTACACTGCGAATTTCGACAACGAAATCTACCGCAACCTGCTATCTCCGCCTCCGGAGCTTACCTGATTTCTTCCTAAAAATATTTCAAGTCGAGTAATGCCAATGCACTACCGATTATTGCCGATGTGGCCTTTCCACGTCTAAACCGGCATGTTCCTCTATTTTTCATCCTAATATTTACACTAAGAAATCATGATAAGGGCTTATAACCAGTTATTTGAAAACAACAAAAAGTGGGCAGAAGAGACGACGAACGCTGACCCGGAATTTTTCTCAAATCTGGCAAAAGGCCAGACTCCTAAATTCCTATGGATCGGCTGCTCTGATAGCCGCGTTCCCGCCAATCAACTGACCGGAACCCAGCCCGGCGATATTTTCGTACACCGGAACATCGCCAACATGGTGATCCACACCGACATCAGCATGCTAAGCGTGCTCGATTATTCGGTAAATGTGCTGGGCGTCGAACATATCCTCGTGTGCGGGCATTATGGCTGCGGTGGCGTGATCACGGCAATGGGCAACAAACAAGTGGGCCTTATCGACAACTGGCTGCGTCACATCAAAGACGTGTACCGCCTACACGCACAGGAGCTGAATGCCATTGAAGATCTCAAACAAAGGGCAGACCGCTTCGTGGAAATCAATGTGCAGGAACAAGTACGCGACCTGGCCAAAACGACGATCGTACAAACTGCCTGGGCCAATGGCAAAAAGCTGCAAGTGCACGGCGTCGTCTACGACATCAGCAATGGTATTCTGAAAGATATGGACGTTACCATCGACGCTACCAACTACGCCGACGACGTGTACCGTCTTGACATACCGCAGCTTGTCTGATCAGCGGTTCTGCATTCCGAGTAGTCCAAATTTTGATCCTTACTGAATCAATCGTATGTCATTGAATAAAAGTTTGTTCGCCAATATTAAATACGATTTACCTGCGGGGCTTGTCGTATCCCTGGTAGCGCTGCCGTTATGCCTCGGTATTGCGCTAGCCTCGACCGGGCGTTCCGACCTCCTGTTTTCGGGGGTGATCGCCGGTATTGTAGGCGGAATTGTAGTAGGCTCACTGAGCGGCTCCTCCCTGGGTGTGGCAGGTCCGGCAGCGGGTCTGGTTGTGATTGTACTCAATGCGCTGGATACCCTGGGCACTTTCGAGGCTTTTCTGCTGGCCGTCGTGCTTGCAGGGGTTTTGCAAATGCTTGCAGGACTTTTGAAAGCGGGCATTATCGGCTATTATTTCCCTTCATCTGTGATCAAGGGAATGCTGGCGGCCATTGGTATTACGCTTATTTTGAAAGAAATACCGCATGCATTCGGCTATGACGCCGACTTTATGGGCGATGAAGCGTTTGCACAGAAAGATGGCCGCAACACTTTTTCTGAAGTGTATTATTCTCTTCGCTATAACAGCACCGGCGCGATCATCATTTCGGCGGTTTCGCTGGCATTACTGATCTTGTTCGACAAGCCATTCATGAAGAAGATCCAGTTGTTCCGGTACATTCCGGGCGCGCTGTTCGTGGTGCTTTCCGGTGTAATTCTGAACCTCGTATTTGGTTCAGTTGCCCCGCAATGGGTATTATCAGGCGAACACATGGTGCAGCTTCCCGTTGCTTCGAATGCTTCGGAATTTTTCAGTTTCTTCAAAACGCCAGACTTCTCGGCAATCAGCAGGCCTGAGGTTTATACGGTTGCATTAACACTGGCCATTGTTGCAAGTCTTGAAACGCTGCTTTCCGTAGAAGCAACCGACCGGCTCGATCCATTCAAACGCAGCACGCCCACTAACCGCGAGTTGATGGCACAAGGAGCAGGCAATATGATTTCGGGCCTGATCGGCGGGCTTCCTGTCACGCAGGTAATTGTCCGTAGCTCTGCAAATATCGATTCGGGCGGCAGGACCAGGATGAGTACCATTATTCACGGCTCTATCTTGCTCGTTTCAGCGGTATTTATTGCCCAATACCTCAACTATATCCCACTCGCATCACTGGCGGCGATCCTGTTAATGGTCGGCTATAAACTATCCAAATTTGAGCTGTACAAAGGAATGTATAAGCTGGGCCTCGAACAGTTTATACCATTCGTGGTGACCATTATCGCAATCCTGAGCACCGATTTGCTCAAAGGAATCGGCATAGGAATGGTGGTTGCCATCTATTTTATCCTGAGAAAGAACTACAAGCATTCTTACCATTATATCAAGGAAGCACATCGCGATGGCGAGGTCATCACACTTTTGCTCTCTGAGGAAGTTACATTTCTTAACAAAGGCAGCATCAGCGCTACGCTCGATAACCTGCCCGACGGTGCAACGGTGGTGATTGACGGTAGCAAGTCAATGAACATCGATTACGACGTACTCGAAATCATCCAGGATTTCAGGAAGCACCAGGCACCACTGCGTAATATCACGGTGGAAACACGCGGGATTGGCGAAGTGGAGGCCGTAGGAGCCCATTAATAAGAGCGTTAAATCTAAAAACGAAGGCCCGCCTCCGAAATGGAAGCGGGCCTGTTTGTTTTGTAATAAGTCAATAAGCAGGTTACCTAATTCTTTTGCTTCAACCGCTGGATCAGCATGTCATTAAATGTACGTTCAGCCTTATACAATTCGATCACTTGGCTGGCTGTAATGACCTTTAAAAATTTATTCTGGTAGTCTTTTTCGAGATCCAGTTCTTTTTGCCTCAGTTCCTGCACCTCATTCAGGTTATTCAGCACCGCCTCGTCGGTCTGACCTTCTGCTTTTTTATCATTGATAATCTTGCGCTGGGCGCGGTGGATTTCCCTTCTTTTCTGCGCGTACTCATTGTACATAGGCCAGAAACCGGTCGATTGCTCCGGCGTCAGGTTGAGGCGGTTGGTAATGATCGCCACCTTGGCATCCTGGATCCGTTTTATTTCTTCTTCGGAACGACGTTGAGCATTGGCCGTCGGCACACCGATGGTCGTCACGGCACCGATAATTAGGAGCAAAAGGGCAAAAGTGTTCCGATACCGTTTGAGTTCAAATTGTAAGTTCATTTCGATTATTCGTTAGGGTCAAATCTTGTCCGGAGCGATCATACTTTCCTCTAACTGCTGCCGAAGAATATCGTCGTCCAGGCCATCCAGGTAGTTCAGCACCGTCGAATCGGCGTCAAATGCTTTTTGGACCACCTTATGTTCGCTTAAATCGTAATAACTGAGATCCTGATCTTCCAGGTAACTAATGATAGAGGCGTTGCTGATGCCGCTCAAAGGCTCCTGCCCTAGCGATCCCTGGCGCTCCGGAACGGTCACCCACACCAGCACCAGGATCAGCGCCGATGCCGCCACGAGGCCGACAGAACGTTGCCACGACCAGCTTACGAGGGGTCTGCGAACGGGTTCTGCGGGAATCCGGGCCTGGATCATTTGCGGCAGCTTGTCAAAATAACCTTCCGGCACTGTAAAGGGCGTTTCCCTTTTCAGATCATCCAGCCGTATACGTTTTTTGTCCATGATTATTTATATTTCCTTTCTTGTCAAGGTTTGACCAATTTGAATGCAAATAGTTTAATCTGTCTCGTTCAAAAAATCCTCAATTTTTTTAGAAGCCCAATGATATGAGGCTTTTAGCGCTCCAACCGACGTTCCGGTGATCTCCGAGATCTCATCATAGGGCAAATCTTCAAAATATTTCAGGTTAAATACCAATCTTTGCTTTTCCGGTAATTTTAATATTGCCTTCTGTAATTTAAGCTGAATGGCATCACCGCTCACTTCCGGGTCGGCTTCAAGTTTTTCACTCAGTTCATTCTCTACGTCATAGATGGGAATGAAATATTTCCGTCGCTTCTTATTCAGGAAGTTAATGGCCTCGTTGCTGGCAACCCGATAAAGCCAGGTATAGAGCTTGGCATCGCCCCTGAAATTTTCCAGTGCTGTCCATGCCTTGATAAATACATCCTGGGTAATGTCGTTAGCATCGTCATGATCCACCACCATTTTCCGCACCAGCCAATATACTTTTTGCTGGTACTTTCGCACCAGCTGATTGAAAGCGTTCCTCCGCGTTTCGGGATTTTCAAAAAGGGATAATAATTCTTCGTCGGACATTTAATCAGTGTTAACCTGATCGCTATTTACAGGAATTCTGCGTGACCAATAATTGTACCTGAGCCCGAAGTCAACGCCGGTCAATAATAGTTTATTTTTTGGTACAGGGCAAATAAAAAGAGCCCAGCCCCAGCAAAAACCAGGTTTTGCAAAGGGCTGGGTCCGGTTCCGTCGACTTAAGCCGACGGGCAGGGGATAATATGATGATTATTTCCTTGCGATAGCGCGTTTTGCGGCTTCCACAATATGCTTAGCATCCAATCCGTATTTTTGAAGGAGCTGCGCTGGGGTTCCGCTTTCGCCAAAGCTGTCGTTTACCGCTACGTATTCCTGCGGAACGAGTTTGTTTTTAACCAAAACCTGCGCCACGCTGTCGCCCAAACCGCCAATGCGGTTGTGCTCCTCAGCGGTTACCACACAACCTGTTTTTTCAACAGATTTCAGGATCGCTTCTTCATCGAGCGGCTTAATGGTGTGGATATTGATGATTTCCGCATTGATACCCTCTGCTTCGAGGATTTCGCCAGCCTGAATCGCTTCCCATACCATGTGGCCGGTTGCGATGATGCTCACATCGGTTCCTTCGTTCACCATCCATGCTTTACCAATCTCAAATTTCTGATCCGCATCCGTGAAAATCGGAATTACAGGACGACCAAAACGAAGGTAAACTGGTCCGTCATACTCCGCGATAGCAATCGTAGCCGCTTTGGTCTGGTTGTAGTCGCACGGGTTGATAACGGTCATGCCCGGAAGCATTTTCATCATACCGATATCTTCCAGGATCTGGTGAGTAGCACCATCTTCTCCCAAAGTAAGACCTGCGTGTGATGCACAGATTTTTACATTCTTATTGGAATACGCAACGCTCTGACGGATCTGGTCATAAACACGGCCCGTTGCGAAGTTCGCAAAAGTAGTTGCGAAAGGAATTTTACCGCCGATCGTCAGACCAGCCGAAACACCGATCATATTCGCTTCGGAAATACCACATTGAACAAAACGCTCTGGGTTCTCCTTGATAAATGCTTCTAGTTTCAGCGATCCAACCAAGTCGGCGCAAAGCGCTACTACATTAGGATTCTGCTGGCCCAGCACTTGCATCCCGGCACCGAAGCCGGAACGTGTATCTTTCTTCTCAGTGAAAGTGTATTTTTTCATTGTCGTTTCAATTAATAATCTCCCAAAGTTTCTTCCAACTGAGCAAGCGCAGCAGCCAACTGTTCGTCGTTAGGCGCTACACCGTGCCATTTGTGGCTTCCCATCATGAAATCCACTCCGTAACCCATACCGGTATGGAGCAAAATCATGATCGGACGGCCATGTCCGAGACGGCCTTTTGCTTCGTACAATCCTTTTACGATCGCGGCCATGTCGTTACCTTCTTCGATAGAGATTACTTCCCAGCCAAATGCTTCATATTTCTTGCCCAGGTCGCGGTTGTTCATCACCTTCAATGTAGGGCCGTCGATTTGCTGGCCGTTCAGGTCTATGAATGCGATCAGGTTGTCGACCTCGTGGTGGGGTGCGAAAGTCGCTGCTTCCCAAACCTGGCCTTCCTGCTGCTCGCCGTCGCCCATCAGCACGTATACCGTTGATTTATCGTTGTTCAGTTTCTTTGCCAATGCAGCGCCGATAGCCACCGACATGCCCTGGCCCAGTGAACCGGAAGCTATCCGGATACCTTCGAGGTGCTCGTGCGTGGTAGGGTGTCCTTGCAGGCGGGAATCCAGTTTACGGAAAGTACCCAGTTCCGACACAGGGAAATAACCCTTGCGGGCCAGTACGCTGTACCAAACGGGGGAAATATGGCCGTTCGAGAGGAAGAAAAGGTCCTCGTCCTTACCGTCCATATCGAATACAACCTTGCCATCCTGCTCTTTCAGCTTCATACGCTCGAAATACAGTGCTACCAACAAATCGGTGCAACCAAGGGAACCTCCCGGGTGACCCGACTGACAAGCATGTACCATGCGTACAATGTCCCTGCGAACCTGGGAAGCAACTTTTTCTAATTGTTCAATTTCCATTTTTGTTTATTTTCTATTGGACTGTCCTTGATACCGTTACCCGAACGCTGGGACGATTTAGGCGGCGTAAATGTCCTGCTATTCGGAATGTTAAAATGACTGATTATTATTCAGTTTTTCCAAGAATTTGATCAGTGTGTTTTGATGATTCCACTTTGGAAATAATCTCTTCGATGATCCCTTTTTTGTTGATGACGAAAGTTGTGCGAAGTACACCCATGTAAGTGCGTCCGAACGTTGTTTTCTCTCCCCACACGCCGTACGCCTCTATCATTTTATGATCTGTATCGGCTAGCAAAGAGAAAGGAAGGTCATGCTTTTTAATAAACCGCTGGTGCGATTTCTCGCTGTCGGGGCTCACTCCGAACACCTTATAACCCTTTTTCAGGAGCGATCCGTAGTTATCGCGGATATTGCACGCCTGATTGGTGCACGTGGGTGTATTGTCTTTGGGATAAAAGTACAAAACGACTTTTTCTCCTTTTAAATCCGACAGTTTTACTTCTTTTCCATCTTGATCTTTTACTGAAAATTGGGGTGCGGGGTCACCGACTTGTAGTCCCATAAGCTATCTTTACGTTTTCTGGTTTTCTTATGGATAACAACCGGGTCCACCAATTCTGTTCGCAAGATAGTACTATTTCCCGCCCTATCTGTTACCTCTAATGCGAGTTCTCCATCAAAATCCTCGTTTTCACCAAGTTTCTCGGACCAGATATAGCCTTTTTTGAAATCATAATTCAGCAACACCCATTCGCCGTTCACCAATGCCTTGAAATTGGCGATGCCCGACATGCCATCGCCTATATAACCACGTATATTTCGCTTGCTATGCTCGATCAGGCGCACTCTCGGTGGCACAGTATCGGCCTGGATCACGAAAGTTCCCAGCTCGCGGGTGTCGAAACGGATCATGTCGCCGTCCCATTTCCCGCCCAAAAAGCGGTAATCGCCGTTCAGGTAACGGTACACATAAGTACGGGATTTGTCTTCTGGCACATTTTCAGGCGTAAATGTCACGTGGATATAGTCGTTCAATGCCGTCCCACGGTTGTTGATGGTTAATGCGTTAAAATTGCGCTGGCCCATCAGGAAAAGGGTGTCAAACAAGCTGGTATTATCAAAATCCACCGACCATTTGGCCTCTTTGAAGGAAGCGGCGATGCCCGGCAGAATTTGGCTTCTCAGAAAGGTTTTCACCGTGGTAGGGCCGATTTTGACGGAATCAGGCATCTGTTTTCTCAAATCAGTAAGAAAAACAGCGGACTCGCCCGCGTACAAATCTGGTTGTTTCTTTTCTTCCCTTCCCTGAATATAGAACGTTGCAAACGGCTCCTGGCTACGATAATATTTGGCCCGTACGATCAGTGTATTTTCCTGTACTTCGGTTTGCACATATTCCGGGTTCACTTCGGTATTGAAAATGGGCAGCGTTGGGCTCTGCGGCTCACCTTTGATCGTAAATGCCAGTTCAGAAAAATTCTCAAAAGAATCCGAAATCCTGACCGTCACTGCGTGGCTCAACGTATCGGTGATATTGAGCTTCCCGTTGATTGAATTTGTCTTAAACAAGTTGAAATTGTTCCCATCGGGAACGTAGCATTTCAGGAAGCGCTGACCCGTCGCCTGCTCAGTTTCGTAATCGATGAGGTTGTTATAGTCTCGGGTCGAAGCATTGGGGAAAACTTCTATATTATATGAAAACACTTCCTGCCCGTCCATTTTGATCTCAATGCATTGCAGACCGTAGCGGAAACCGGTACCGGTCATCTGGTCGTGCGCGACCAGATCCAGCCCGATAATGCCTGTGGCAGAAACGGGCGTGATTAGCTGCCAGGTACCATCTTTGAGTTTTACAGGTGTATAGACTTTCCGGTCGAACTGTCCATTTACTCTTCCGTTAATATCCAGCGGCCGAATCGCTAAATTGACAAACTTCGGCGGTGTAACATCTTTGATTTCATTAAAACCAAAATACAATGGGTTCAGATAGTTATCCTTCGAATCCCGCACCTCGAAATGCAAATGCGGCCCCGCAGAGCCTCCGGTGTTGCCCGATAGCGCGATCATGTCACCTTTTTTGAAGGTAAACTGCCCGGCTTCAGGGAACAAGTCTATCTCGAATGTCTGCTTTTTATATTGCTCCTGCCGCACCCAGGTGGCGAGAGGATCGTTAAATTTCAGCAAATGGCCATAAACCGTGGTCTGCCCGTTCGGGTGACGCAGATAAATGACGTTGCCATAGCCCGTCCGCTGAACGGCCACTTTATACACATAACCCTCAGCCGCCGCGTAAACGGGTAAACCTTCTCGCTGCTGCGTGCGGATATCGAGCCCGGCGTGGAAGTGGTTGCTCCGCAAATCGCCCAGGCCACCTGCCAGCGAATTGGGCAAACCCGGACGGATCGGAAATTGGTAATAGCCCTTGGGATAAGATTGTTTTTGGGCATAAGAAACCTGTACAACACCTGCCAATCCCAATATGAAAAGCCCTGAACGGGCAAATGCCCGAAAATAATGACGCATGAAAAAAGTGTATGAGTGGCCGGTACAGCAACCGGGTGATTTGAAGAGTACTGTCTTTACCTAACGAACAATTCGAGCATCTTCTTGCCCTCAATGGACGCCGTCAGCTTATCGCCGATCGCCACGGGGCCTACGCCTTTAGGTGTTCCGGTGAAGATCAGGTCACCCTTTTTCAGCATAAAAAACCTGGAGACGAATGCAATGAGGTAGTTGATGCGGTAGATCATCATCGAGGAATTCCCGTTTTGGCGGGTCTCATCGTTCACGTCCAATGTGAAATTGATATCCTGAATATCGGCAAAGTCCGCCACAGGCACAAATTCGGAGACAGGCGCCGAACCGTTGAATGCTTTCGCCAGCTCCCACGGCAGCCCCTTTGCTTTCAGCTCCGATTGCAGGTCACGCGCCGTGAAATCAATCCCGATGCCGATTTCATCATAATATTTATGGGCAAAACGCTCCTCGATATTCTTGCCAACACGGTTGATCTTTACAACCAACTCTACTTCGTAATGAACATCTTTTGAAAAATCAGGGTAGAAAAAAGGCTCCCCGAGGCGGATTTGTGCAGTTTCAGGTTTCAGAAATATAACCGGGGAATCGGGTGTCTGGTTGTTCAGTTCAGCGATATGCTCTGCGTAATTCCGGCCTACACAAATAATTTTCATCGGGGGTCAAATGCTTGTTAAAAGGAATGAACATCAGCAACAAAGCTACTTACAAAGCCGCGAGCCTCACAATATTTGTCACAATTTTTCGGTCGTAATGCAGTTAAACTACTATCGTACCATTGCTGCGACCGATTTGGCGAACGTCTCCTTCGCCGATAGGACAAAGCCGGCGTCCCGTCGGCATAAGCAGTTTGCAAAACATTTAATCGCTATTTTTGAAAAAGTAATCAGGCCAATTCGCTTACGCATGAAAAAGTACCTTTCCCAATCCCTTTCCCGTACCATTTTCACCCTCCTGATCACGACATTGCTATTTTCCTGCGACACGCTTCGAAAAACGCCCGAAAGAAACACTTCCTCACGCGGAGCGTCGCGCGGCAAATCGTCGCCCAGCCGCAGGCCCGTGTCCAAAGCACCGGCACGCAAGCCCGCACCCGCAAGAAACTCTACACCCAATTACACACGCCCCGGCTCGACCAATACCGCCAACACACCGCAGGTGGTCCAAATCGCCCGCACGTACACCGGCACTCCGTATCGCTCCGGCGGAAATGACAAGAGCGGCATCGATTGCTCGGGGCTCATATGCCAGGTCTATTCCGAAATGGGCGTAAAGGTCCCTCGCATTTCCTGGCAACAATCCGAATTCGGGCAGGAAGTCGGCAAGTTAGCCGACATCAAACCCGGCGACTGGCTGTTCTTTGTACCCGAAGCTGGCAAGGAAGGTTATGTCTCGCATGCAGGCATTGTTACTGATGTGCGCAGTCGTGAAGAGATTATATTCATCCACGCATCTACCTCCCGTGGCGTCCGCGAAGACAATCTGTTCTCGACCTATTTTAAGGGAAGGTTCGTCAAAGCCATGCGTCCATTCTGACCGTTCAAGAAGTGATCATTTAAAAACAGGAAAGTCGTAGGGGTAGCGCGGATTCTGATTGTCCTTTTCGAAATTTACAATCATAACTCAATTTCCTCTCCGCAACATGCAAGACCCCATTGCTCCCCCGCCGACATTCGGCGACCGGACTTTCATCATGCAGGGCAGTCCCGGCATACCCATTTACATTTACGCTACCGTTTTTTCATCGTTCTGCGTCATTACCGGGCTTATCTGGGACATTTGCTGGCATTTAAGCATCGGGCGTGACGGTCTGCTTTCACCTCCACACCTGGTCATTTATCTGGGGGCCGTGGTGTCCGGGTTGTTTTCGGGTTTTGAAATTTTGAGGAAAACATTCCGGGGAACCGATGCCGAAAAGATGGCTAGTGTCAAGATCTGGGGCTTTTTTTATAGCTCGCTCGGCTCACTGTTTTGTGTTTGGGGTGCGTTGATGATGCTTACCTCCGCCCCTTTCGATGACTGGTGGCATAATACCTATGGCTTGGACGTAACGATCCTCTCGCCCCCTCATACCGTACTGATCCTGGGCATTATCGGCATTCAGTTTGGTGCAATGATCAGCGTCATCGCGGTCAAAAACCAGATGAAATTGTCTGCCGACTTTGGCAACAGTAGCGCATTGGACAAAAGCCTTTTCTGGCTATTCGCATTGTCGGCAGGATTTTTGTTGACGATCTGGTTTACGTTGTTATCCGAAGAATTGGGCAGGATGCGCATGCACCGGTCCAGTTTCTATATTTTTTCCGGAGTTGCATTTCCCCTGTTACTCATGGCAGTCGGCAAAGCCGTTTCGCATAAATGGGCCATTACCGCCGCTACGGGCGTGTACACCGTATTGATGGCAGGGACGCTCTGGATTATTCCGCTCTTCCCCGCAGAACCAAAACTGGGCCCGATACTCAACCATATCACCCATTACCAGGGATTTCATTTTCCGTTGCTTCTCATTGTCCCGGCTTACGTAACCGACATCCTTCGTTACCGATATGCGCATTGGAATGACTGGAAGCTTACCCTATTGCTCGGCAGCGCATTTCTGGTAGCGTTTTTTATAGTTCAATGGTTTTTCGGAGGATTTCTGATGGAATCGCCTTATGCCCGAAACTGGTTCTTTGGCAGTCATTACTGGTATTTTGGGAATGACCCCAACTGGGAATACCGTTACAAATACGGCCCCTGGATGATCGAAGAAATGCCGGAACTGCTTAAAGGGCTTGGCATTGCATTGGTATCAACACTAATCTCAACCCGCATCGGATTGGCGTGGGGTAACTGGATGCACAAAATTCAACGATGAAAAAATATCTGTACCTCATACTTTTTTTGCTGCAAGGCAGCGTTTCGTATGCTCATGTAGGCAGCGCTGGCGTGCAAATGCAGGCGCAGGCCGGCGCGTACAAAGTGCTCGTAAGCGTTACACCACCCGATGTTATTCCGGGCACAGCACAAGTTTCTGTTTTTATTCAATACGGCGAGGCCCGGAAAGTATCGGTACGCCCAATCTATTTCTACTCCGGCAGTAAGGGGGCTCCTACTGCGGACGCGCTTTTACCCGTTGCAGGCCAGAAAGGCCAGTTTCAGGGAACGGTATGGCTGATGGAATGGGGTTCATCCAGTGCGCAGATCAGCATCGAAGGGATACAGGGCGACGCAGAGTTGATCATTCCGATCGTAGCCGTTTCAACCGCCGAGCGCGATATGCCGACAGGCCTTGGGATCGGCCTGAGCATTTTCGGATTACTGTTATTTTTGCTCATGATCACCACCATCGGTGCCAGTGTGAGTGATGGGTTGTTGAAGCCCGGCCAGGCGCTCTCAGCCGCTCAGAAATGGAAGCGATGGATCAATATGGGGATTGCCACCGTGGTTTGTTCCCTTATTTTATATGGTGGCAGCAGTTGGTGGGATAGCTGGGCAGCGGAGTATAAACAATGGTTATATAAGCCCCTTTCAGCCAAAACAGCGGTTGTCGAGACAGATTCTCAACGGGTATTTCAATTAAAGATAGACACTACCAATTGGGATGGTCGCGCAAAGGGGAGCATGCTAAGCACCCTGATCCCCGATCACGGGAAATTGATGCATACGTTTCTCGTACGTATTCCCGGGCTCGATGCATTCGCACATGTTCATCCCGATCGTAAAGACAGCCTTACTTTCCAAGCCGCGCTTCCCGATTTACCTGCCGGAAAATACCTCGTGTACTCAGATATCGTACAATATTCCGGTTTTGCTGAAACAATTGTGGATACATTGGTAATCAACCTGCCTAAGCAATCATCAAAAAGGGCGACAACATGGTCTGAGGAGGACAGCTTTATCATTACCGACCCGCTCGATACACCCGGCAAAGTTCCGATGGGCGAGAACGTGGTGATTTGCGGGAAGCCTGGCACCAAAACGGTCTTTAAGGACGGCTCCTATGCCATTTGGGAAGGCAAGCCCGACAAACCACTGGAAGCCGGCAAACCCTATGAACTCAATTTTGAGATCTACAATCCCGATAACAGCCCCTGTTTTCCAGAGCCGTATCTGGGTATGCTGGGACATGCCGTAGTGATGCGTTCCGACGGTTCAGTTTACATTCACCTGCACCCGAGCGGATCTTATTCCATGGCGGCAGAGCAGTCATTTGAGAGCCGTATCTCAGATACGGCGCATGTTGCCAAATGGCCGAAACCGGCTGTTTTCCGCGATAGCATTGACCGGCACCTGGCCAAACTCAAAGCGATGCCGACCGTCGACCGAGAAATATTCCTGATGAAGGAAATGGGGATGTTCAATGCGGCAGCAGGGGGCATGACGGGCATGGAACACGGTACGCGCATCACTTTCCCCTATTCTTTCCCCAAAGGCGGCCAATACAGGATATTCCTTCAAATCAAAAGAAACGATAAAGTACTGACCGGCGCGTTTGATATCAAGGTCACCGATCCTGTTACATTATAGCATTTTAAAAGAGCGCAGCGATCTTTTCGTAGGAAAGGTCGCTGTAATCTTCGATATAAAGGTTACACGGTGGCAATTCCTCACGCGTATGAGAACTTAGTACGCCCACCACACGCATTCCGGCATTTAATGCGGCCGATACGCCGGAAAAAGAATCTTCAAACACGACACATTGCCCGGGCTCAACGCCGAGATTCCACGCGGACGTGAGGTATACCTCGGGATCGGGCTTGTGTTTTTTCACATCCTCGCTCGCCAGCACGGAGCCGAGCATTTCACGGATCGGCACTTTACCTACGATGAGATCAAGGTTTGCACGAGGGGCAGATGTGGCTACGCCCAATACGGCATCATTTGCTTTCAAATCTTGCATAAACGCTACAATTCCCTTGATAGGCTCTACATGGGGTTCATACAGTCCCCGGAACAAACTTTCCTTTTCATCTTCCATCTGTAACAACTCGTCGCCTTCGATCACACGTTGCAAAAAATGGCTTAGAATGTAACTATTGCTTTTGCCATACATATGCTGGGCAAATTCCTCTTCGGTAGGTGACAAATTTCTTTTGGAAAAAAACTCCCGGAATGCTCGTGAATGGTAAGGATTGGTGTGGCAAATCACGCCATCCATGTCAAAAATGACTGCTATTTTTTCTTTCATAGCGCAAAGTTAGCCACGGGAAGACCTTCCTGGAAATGAAATATGGTTCATATTCCATTAAATTTACCAGCATTGCCTCGCATTATTTACTTAAAACTTCCTTAAATTCAACGTTATAATATACTTCCAACCACATACCCTAGTAATATCTGATTATTAATTGCAGTTTATGAATGAATTAGAACGAGCTGGTAACGGAGTCAACGGCCAGTCGCTTTCGAAGCCCAAGACACTCACTTCCCTGGAAGTGTATGATCAGTACGGGGCAATGGCTTATGGCATCATTCTACAAATTTTGCCCCAGATACATCTGGCACAGGAAGTTCTGGTAAGCGTGTTTTCCTCTGCTCAATTGCAGTCTTGTAACAGTTATCCCTTTACGTTTGCCGCTTGTGTGATCAAACTGGCAAGGGCTAAGGCGGTTGAAGCAAAACGCAAGCTGACCGCTCTTGCACCGATCGGGGCTGAATATCCAAATGGCGACATTTCTCCGCAAAGTATCTTTGATCTCGCTTTCCGTCAAGGCTTTACACCCGAAGAAGTCGCAGACAAGTTGAACATATCGAAATCCGAAGTTCTGCGTTCTTTTCATGAATTTTTCAAATCCTATCGCAACGCCTAAACGTAACACACATTGAGCAAGCAGGAATTTATTGAAAGTGGTATTCTCGAATCTCATTTAATGGGGCTTACCAACGAGGAAGAGCGGGAACAGGTCGCGGAAATGATGCTGTCGGACAGTGAATTGTCTGAGTATGTGAATGTACTGGAAGAAGATATCAAACGCTATTTTATAGAAGGTGCCGTACCGCCCCCGGAAGCTGTAAGGGAAATTATCTTGTTGAGAAGTATCCGGGAGAAAAAAGGGCGTAGCAGCTACGATTCCGGAGAGGTTGTTGATGAGAAACAATATCTGAATGTAGAAGTCAACGACACCCACATGAAAGTGCATAAGCTGTGGCGTCCTGCATTTATCGCCGTTTTCATTCTTTCCAAAATTTTCCTGATTGCCGGTCTGTATTTCTATTTTAAATCGGTAAGCCAGCAGGAAGAACTTGAAAAAATTAAGACAGAAATGCGACTAAAAGATAAATAGGACATTGACCTGTACACACAAAAGCCGGCGGACCTAGCGATCCGACCGGCTTTTTCATTGGATGGTGGCAGCTATTTCAGGAAAGCGCGGAGCATCCATGCCATTTTTTCGTGCTCTCTCAGCAAACCAGTCACATAGTCGCTGGACCCAAGATCTTTATAAGTATCGGCAAATTCAGGAACGAGGGTACGTAGAATCCGGATGATCGTTTCGTGGTCGTTCAGCAGATTTTGTAATTGGGCCTTTTCATCGGTGGTATATTCCGGTTCCAGCAGATCGGTGAGTTTGAGGATATCTACCAATCGTGCCTCCGAATAGTGGCCGATCGCGCGAATACGTTCTGCGATATCGTCCATAATCACCTGCAACTGTTCATACTGTCCCTCAAACAACTTGTGCAGTTCAAAGAAATTCATCCCACCGATATTCCAGTGATAGTTACGGGTTTTGGTGTAAAGCACAAACTCGTTTGCAAGCAGCTTATTCAATTGATAAGCTACGGCCTGGGTATGCTCATCCGATATTCCGATGTTTGTTTTCATGCGTTCAAAAGTGTTTGATATTGTTGATTCTGATTGCTTGCATAGGTAACCAAAGCTAATCGGTAAAAAGTTGCCCCGCAATGCCAAAAAATGGGATTCTAATGACATTTTTTACCGCAGGAAAATTGCTGCCCGATAGATGGTGACCAATGCTGCGTTCTTCCGTATAGGTACGAAAGAAATGTTATATTTGTTAACGTGCTTTTTACATGACCGATCGCGAACGAATCAGTAATCTTGAAGAGATGATAACTTAGAAAAATCTCCCGCGACATTCATGCCCTTGAAGGCCTGGTATACATACTCGGAATTGAAATCGACTCGATCAAAAACAAATTATTCAACCAATAACACGCCCGAATACACTTATTATGTCCCCTTTCCGCGTAGGCCAAGGCTACGATGTTCATCAGTTGGTAGAAGGCCGGCCTTTCTGGCTTGGCGGTATTTTAATCCCCCATACACATGGTGCCAAAGGGCATTCCGACGCCGACGTGGTCTGCCATGTCATGTGCGACGCGCTCCTGGGTGCGGCCAATCTTCGCAATATCGGCTACCATTTTTCCGACAAAGACCCGCAATGGAAGGGCGTCGACAGTAAGATCCTTCTTGCGAAAGTGTTGGAAATGATCCGTGAAAAAGGATATGAAGTCGGGAATGTCGATGTGACGGTGGTGTTACAGAACCCGAAATTGAACCCGCACATTCCGGCTATGAAAAGTTGCCTGGCGGAAGTTACTGCCATTTCAGAAGATGATATTTCCATTAAGGCTACCACCTCCGAGCACCTGGGATTTGTGGGAAGAGAGGAAGGGATAGCCGCGCATTGCGTGGCCTTAATATACAAACCCGGGGCGTTTCCGGGTAATGCTTAGTCAACGATCCTGTAAAATGAATTAGATCCGCATGAAAAAAGTATTACTGCTCCTCTCCCTTTCCGTTGGTGTAACATTCAACGCGTGTGCGCAGCAACAATCCGCTCCGCTAACAGAACAACCACTAGGCTTTGAAGAATATGACCCGATCTCCACATTGAAGGTGGATGAGCATCCTTTAAAAAAAGCCAAATTCCCTTTTATCGATGTCCATAACCACCAATATCAGATGCCTACCCAGGACCTGAAAGCGCTGGTCAGTCAAATGGACGCGTTGAATATGGGTATTATGGTCAATCTCAGCGGTAGGGGCTGGTCGCAGGAATGGTCGGAAGGAACGGCTACTTTAAAGGGTTCCCTTGAAAACGTCGCGAAAAACGAACCAAAACGGATAGCGGTATTTACCAACTTGCAATTCAAAGGATTTGGCGAAAAAGACTGGTCGGCAAAGGCCGTGAAGCAACTGGAAGACGATGTGAAAATGGGGGCCAAAGGTTTGAAAATCTATAAAAGCCTTGGTTTTAGCGGCATCAAAGATGATAAGGGCAACCGCGTACCGGTGAGTGACCCGCGATTACAGCCTGTTTGGCAGAAATGCGGCGAATTAGGCATTCCCGTACTGATCCACACCGCCGATGTACCCTCCTTCTGGGACCCGATGGACCGTTACAATGAACGCTGGCTGGAACTGAAAACACACCCGGGACGAAAACGCGGCCTCAACGATCCGATCCCATTCGATTCATTGATAGCCGAACAGCACCATATTTTCAAAATGAACCCGAAAACGACGTTTATCAATGCGCATATGGGTTGGTACCCCAACAATCTCAGAAAACTCGACAGCCTGATGACCGCTTTCCCGAATATGTACGTGGAAATAGGCGCGGTGATTGCCGAATTGGGCCGTCAGCCACGTACCGCGAAGCAGTTTTTTGACAAATACCAGGACCGTGTCCTATTTGGAAAAGACAGCTGGGTGCCGGCAGAATATGCCACCTATTTCAGGGTGCTGGAAACGGAAGACGAATATTTCCCTTACCACAAAAAATACCATGCATTCTGGCGCATGTACGGGATGGGCCTTTCAGACGACGTCCTGAAAAAACTGTATTACAAGAATGCACTGAAAATCATTCCAGGACTCGACAAAAGCCTATTCCCGAACTAATCACTTCATTTAAATGCCTTGGCTTCCCGAACTACCGACCGGTATTCGGCTTTGTCAAGGCATTTCTTATAATATTCCTTGGCTTTTGCTTTGTTGCCTGCGCGCATGGAAATCCGTGCAAGACCTGCATATGCAAACGCATGATATTCCTTCGTGTACTGGTCGTCGTGCGGTGTTTTCAAAGCCAGCAAATATTCCTTCTGAGCGGCGGCGTCATTTTTCCTGTATTTTTCCTCCAAAATACCCTGAAATGTCCGCCAGGCAGCGGGGTAAAAACCAGCATTCTGTTTACGAAGCAGTTGGACTCCCTCATGGGCCTGATCATATTTCGCCGATAACAGTTGCGCTTCCACGTGCTTCATCAGGTAGATAGGATTGCGCGGATACAATTCGACCAGCTTTTCCATATAAACCACCGCCTTTTCCGGCTTGGCCTCGTATTTAAGGTAAATATGGGATATATAGTAGCAAGACTCCGCTTTGGTAATGGTACCCACCTTCGTAGCCGTATCTATCTGTTTCAAACCCAACGCCTTGTCACCATTCTTAAAGAAAACCAGTAATGGCTTCACAATCGGATGCTCCTCTGGGTACACTTCCACATAATAATTATACATGCCCGATGTGAAGTAGAACTCCGGGTTCTTGTTCAGCAACTTGAAGCCTTCCACAAAGGCATTATACGCCTTCTTCCCCTCTCCCGCCGCATTCATCATCTCACCGCGATAATTATAAATCATGGCCATATATCCTCTTGCCACCATCGTGTAAAATACCGCTTCCGGATCCAGGCTGTTTTTGCCGTAGCGCTTGGTGATCGCTTCGAGGCATTGATCAAGCTTTTGAATGTATTCTTTCGATTTGGTGGGATTATCCTTGATTGGCAGGTACTTCCAGTAGAGAATGAATGAGTCCAGAATGTAAGAAACAGGATGATTGGGGTATTTCTTTTCGACCTGATCGATGATTTGTACAGCCTCGTCAAACTCGTAATTGTATATTTTGTCGAGACTGCTCTGGATGTTTTTTAAGGATGCAGGATCATTGAGTATTTGCGCATCGGCCTGGAATGAGCAGAGTTCGAACAGAACCCATAGGCACAGGGAACGAAGTGTAATTTGCATGGCTTTCGACTCAAATTGGTTTGGTGGTGTCCCAGCTGAACAGTAGCTTTGTTTATAACCCATAATTGAATCCGGTGGTTTCGGTCACCGGTTTTATTTTGGCTAAAAAGTACACATTCAACTTCCTTTTTTGATCATATGATTCGCTATAAGCAGTTTACATTGGGTAACGGCCTTCGGGTATTCGTCCACGAAGATTTCTCGACACCCATGGCTGCGGTAAATATCCTTTATAATGTAGGCTCGCGGGATGAGGATGAAGAACGTACCGGTTTCGCGCATTTGTTCGAGCACCTGATGTTTGGAGGTTCCAAAAATATCCCGAGCTACGACATACCGGTACAGAATGTGGGCGGTGAAAACAATGCTTTCACCTCCCCGGATATCACCAATTACTATATAACATTACCTGCTGAAAACGTAGAAACTGCATTCTGGCTGGAATCGGACCGGATGCTGAGCCTGTCTTTCGATCCCAATGTGCTTGAAGTGCAGCGTAAAGTGGTGATTGAAGAATTCAAACAAAGATATCTCAACCAACCTTACGGCGATTTGTGGCTGAAACTGCGACCGCTTGCTTATAAAACCCATCCCTACCGCTGGGCGACAATCGGAAAGGACATCGGCCACATCGAGCGCGCCACGATGGACGATGTGCAGGATTTCTTTTTCCGCTTTTACCGGCCCAATAATGCGGTAATGGTGGTGGCAGGCGCTGTAACATTTGAAAAAGTACAGGAATTGGCCGAGAAATGGTTTGGCAATATTCCCGCTGGTACGGCTTATATCCGCGATCTCCCCACAGAACCGTCACAAACAGAAGCAAGGTACCTGGAAACTTCCGCTGCTGTTCCGCTCAATTCGCTGATTAAGGCGTTCCACATGCCGGGCCGGTACGATGAAAGCTTTTATGCCGGAGACCTGCTCAGTGACATTCTCGGAAGAGGCAAATCATCCCGTTTGTATCAGAAACTGCTGAAAGAGCGTGCATTGTTCAACAGCATCAGTGCGAATATCATTTCGTCACTGGATCCGGGCTTGATCATGGTGAGAGGTAACCTCAACCCCGGCGTTACATTGGAAGAAGCCGATCAGGCCGTTAACGAAGTTTTACAGGAATTGGCCGAATCCGGCGCGACGGAAGAGGAAGTGACAAAAGTGAAAAATCAATCGGAAGCCTCCCTGGCATTTTCAGAGGTGGAACTCCTCAACAGGGCTATGAACCTCGCATTTGCGGCGAACGCAGGCAATGTGGAATGGGCCAATGCTGACGCAGACATCATTCGCTCGCTCACACCGAAAGATATTCATCATGCAGCTCGGACAATTCTCAGACCTGAGAATGCCTCGACGATCTATTACAGGACCGAAGGAAAATAAATCAGCCTTAAAGCAAAAATCGCCCTGCCGGACCATTACCGACAGAGCGATTCTTTATATCTGTTAAAAAAACTTACTCTTCCGGCAGGAATGTGAGGTAACTGAAATTCTGCTCGTTGAAGAGCTCTATCGCGATTCCCTGCAACTCTGCGGCGGTAATTTGCTCGATTTCGGCAAAGATTTCAGGCAGAGAATCGACCTTCCCGGTGTCGAGGATGCTTTTGGCCATCATGAGCATAAAACTCATATTGCTTTCTTCCGACATCGCGAGCTGGCCCATAAGCTGCACCTTGGTCTGGTGTAATTGCAATGTCGACAAAGGCACTTCCCGTATTCGCTTCAGTTCCTTGTGGATCAATGCAATGCTTTTGTTAAGCTGCTTTTTCTCGGTTCCAAAGAATATCCCCATAAAACCAGTGTCGAGGTAAGGCGTGTAATTAGCTTCGATTGAATACACAAATCCGTATTTCTCCCGCAACGAAAGATTGAATCTTGAATTCATTCCCGGCCCCCCGAGCAAGTTTACGAGCATGAAAAACGGTAAACGGCGCTCATCGACTAATGAATAAGCCGGCTGACCCATTGCGCATTGCGCCTGCTGGATCTGCCGCTCGCGCTCCTGGTGAACAGGTATATAAATGATCGGCGCATTCCGCTCCCGGCTGGTTTTCTTGTGTGGCACCGTTCCCAGGTATTTCTCGGCAATACGGATAACCTTCGAAAATGGCAACCGGCTTACCGACGACACCACAATGCGTTCGGTGTCTATATTGTGGTTAATAAACTCATACAATTGCTCCCTGCCAAATGAATTGACCGTTTCGGCTGTTCCCAGGATATTGTTACCAAGGGAATGATCAGGAAAAATAAGCTGGTCAAAATCATCCTGAATAGCATCCTCCGGAGAATCAACATACATTGACATTTCTTCCAGGATCACATTCCGCTCCCGCTCAATCTGTTTGTCGGGAAATACCGAATGAAAAGTAATATCTGCGAGCAGATCCATCGCTTTGTCGAAATGGTCGTCGAGTACCGAGGCGTGGAAGCAGATTTTCTCTTTGGTAGTATAGGCATTCAGCTCGCCCCCAACGTTTTCAAGCCGGTTGATAACATGGTAGGAACTTCTTTTCTCGGTCCCTTTAAATGCCATGTGCTCCCAAAAGTGCGCGAGGCCTTGCTGGTGCTGCAATTCATCGCGGCTGCCTATATCCAGCATAATGCCACAGTGCGCTATCTGCGTGTAAGGTACCTGCTTGTGAGCAATGCGGATCCCATTGGCCAGCGTATGTGTCTGATATTCTTCGGCGGTTGAAAGGGAGGTTGCTTTGGGGTTGCCCCGTTTGCGGACATTGTTTCTCTTCATTCCTTTTAAACACAAAATAGCCACCAATAATTTTCGGTGGTATGCGCAAAAATACGGACTTTTGCCCGTAAACCCTTGCAGTCCCACGTTATGCGCATCGGATTTGACGCCAAAAGAGCGTTTGCCAATAAAACAGGTCTAGGAAATTACAGCCGCTTCGTGCTGGATGCTTTAATAGAGCACGGGCCCGGCCACGAATATCTGGCTTTCACGCCTAAAAACAACCGAAACCTTTTCGATGGATTCCCTACCGGATCAATACATTACCCGCAAAATTTTGTTGATCAAAAGCTTTCCGCCTACTGGCGCTACGCCCGCATTACCAGACAACTCCGGGAAGAAAACGTCGATCTGTATCACGGCCTGAGCAATGAAATTCCGCAAGGATTGGAGCAAGCAGGAATCCGATCGGTCGTTACCATCCACGACCTTATTTTTGAACGCTTGCCCCATCTCTTCAAACCCATCGATCGCGCCATTTACCGGCACAAGTTCAAATCTGCCTGCAATCGGGCCGATTCCGTAGTGGCAGTCAGTGACCAGACGCGGCGTGATTTGATCGAGCTATATCGTGTGGATGACTCTAAGATCAAGGTCATTTATCAGGATTGCAATCCGGTATTTCAAAAGCTGGTTACAGCCGAGGAAAAGACACGAGTTTGTGCTAAAAACGGCATTACCGGGCCGTTTGTCCTTTGTGTGGGCACGTTAGAAGAGCGTAAAAATCAACACAGACTGGTAGAAGCATTCTCGCAGCTTGAAAACCATGATTTTACGTTAGTATTGGTGGGAAAACTAACCGCCTATGCGAAGAAAATCACGGAAACTGCCAGTCGTTTAAAGCTGGAAAATCGGGTGAAGTTGCTGCATAATGTATCGACAACCGATTTGCCCGCATTATACCAGTCGGCCGAGGTATTTGCTTACATATCTATTTACGAAGGTTTCGGTATCCCGATCGTGGAAGCATTGCATAGCGGTACCCCCGTGCTGGCAGCAAAGGGTTCATGCCTGGAAGAGGCCGGCGGGCCCGGCGGCCTTTATGCAGACCCCTATCAAACAGAAAACATCAGCGAACAGCTGCAAAAGCTGGTCACTGATGTTCCTCTTCGGAATGCGTTATCGGAAGCTGGCAGGTTACATGTTCAACAATTTTCAGGAAAACAGATTGCCGGTCAACTGGTTCAGCTTTATAAAAGCCTTATTTAATCACTTTTCACGGTATTGTTCGATAATGCGGTACAATGCTTTTTGTTTTTCAAGATCAGGGAAAAAGTCAAAAAGCTGTTCGTGACCGTCGTAGTCGAGCGTCAAGCCGATTTCAAGGTTTACTAATGCTTCCCGGTATTGCCCGGCATGGATTTGATATACAGCCATTCGATAATACAGATCCGCTTCTTCGGCCATTTCATCGATCGCTGCCTGCAAAAGGTCACAAGCACGAGCGTAATTTCCTTGCTCAAATAGCACATAAGACCATTTCAGCCAGATATCAGGGTTCGATGGCTCAATTTCAGCTGCTTTTTCAAACGCTTCAAATGCTGACACCACATTACCAACTTTAAATTCTGTTTCCGCTAATGCCAGCCAGTAATCGGGGTTTAATTCTGTGATCTGAATTGCCTTTCTCAGGAAACCAACTGCTTCATACCAGCGTCCTAGCTCACTGAAACAGATTCCGAGCCCATACCAGCCATCATCCCACTGACTATCCAACTTAACGGTCTGCCGGTAATATTTGATTGCCGTTTCAAACTCGCCGAGCTTCTCATAACAAGTACCCAGACAGCAACAGGTTTCCGGCTGGTCGCCTTCGAGCTCGATGGCCCGCAGATATTGCACTTTGGCATCTTCGTACTTTTCCAGGTTCATGTAAGAATTACCCAACTGGAAAAATGCCGAAGCGAAATCATCCTTGATCAGCGTCGCATATTCATAGGCATGCACAGCATCCTCGTGCCGTTCCAGCTTGCTAAATGCGATGCCGAGATTGTACCAGGCATGATGCGAAAACGGGTCACGGTCGACGAGTTCATTATAATATCCCAAATGGCTTTCCAGCTGACCTACCAGATCCAGGCAGTGGGCTAATTCGTAAAGCGCATTTTCATTGTTCAGATTGTTGCGAAGCGACCGTTTATAGTATTTGATCGCGTCTTCGTATTTACCCCAGTTCTGGTAGGTCTGGCCGATCTGGAAATAGATCTCATCCCGGTCTTCTACCCTGTTGAGCAAATTTTCTAGAATTTCGATCGCCTCTTCATATTCTCCCATCATATTAGCTACTGCCACTTGCATGAAAGAAATTTCAATATCGCCGGGGTGGAAGAGCGAGGCGCGTTCGAGTATTTCGAGGGCCAATTCGTGCTCGCCGCGATTGGCGTGCAGCTGCACCATGCTTAGCAGCAGGTCGAGCGAATAAGGGTAATCCGAAAGCCCCATCTCACAAGCTTTGAAAGCCTTCTCCCAATCGCCCCTTTCAATGTAATGTACTGTAACCTTTTCGTAAGTATCCAAATCAAAAAACACCGGCTCGCTGGTTTTCAGCATTCTCTCGAACCTGAGTAGTGTCTCCTTCATATAATCCTTCCTTTCACCGAAATTTTTCTCCATCATACGAACCGCTAGGTTAGAATCGAGGGCAAACGCACCACTATTAATGAAAGAAAGTTATAAAATAATTCCCCGGATTTCAAATCCTCCCGAGCAAACTTTCACTAATGCGCGACACCGTTTCCTCAACAGACTGAAATTGAAAATCTAATGCGTTTCTAATTTTTGCATTGTCGTAAGTGATCTTGCGCGCAGCCGATTGTGCCGTTTCCTTCGTTATCAACGGCTTTGTACCCAGTAACCAGGTCCGTACGGCCTCAATGCGCCAGATCACTCCCGCCAATCCCGGCCCAACCTTGAAAGAAGGTCTTTTCCGGCCCATCTTGTCCGCTATCATATTGAACAAATTATGATAGGAAATGCTCCCTGCATTCAACAAGAAACGCTCGCCGGCAATTTCGGAGCCGGCTAAACGGTATACGATTTCCGCCACATCCTTTACATCCACTACATTGGCGATACCACCGGTATAAAAAGGCTTTTCTCTATATACGTACTTAAAAATCTGCGTGCTGCTCTTCTCCCAGTCGCCCTCGCCGAGTACTAACGTAGGGTTCACGATAACAGCGTTGAGGCCCTCGGCAATGCCACGCCACACTTCCAGCTCTGCCAAATGTTTCGTTTTGGCATATTCTGAATTTTCGGGAGAATCTTCCCAACGCTGGTCCTCGTTCAGTACCACTGCTGCTTCTGCTGCCTGCTTGCGTGGGTCGGGACGACCGATGGCAGCAATACTGCTCACATGCACCAATTTTCGGCCCCGGTATTTAAGGCAGACGTTCACGACGTTCGCCGTACCTTCCGCATTTACCTTATACATCATTTTCCGGTCGCGTGGCACGAACGACACCACTGCTGCGGTGTGAACCACACAATCCACCTGCTCAATCGCTTTCTCGAGCGATAGAATATCCAGGATATCACCTTCCACCCAACTCAGCTTCGGATGTTCAGCGGCGAGCAGGCGCTTATCCGCGCCCGGTCGTACTAAGGCAAACACTTCATGATTTTCCGACAGGAATTTAAGGGCTACTGCACTGCCTACCAAACCCGTCGCACCTGTAATGAGAACTTTCATGTAAGTGGAACAAATTGTTTGGGTCAAAGTTCGTAGTAAAAAAGTAGTTTGTCACACCATTGCAAGCCTTTTTACTAATTTTACACTCCGGCCGTACCGGGGGGCCGTTACGCTCCAACGATTGAACCATATTCAAATCCCTGAATTCAAATGCCGATTTCAAATCCCAAAAGATATACCGTTACTGCCGCGCTGATCTACGCCAACGGACCGATCCACATCGGCCATTTAGCGGGTTGTTATGTCCCTGCGGATATATATGTTCGCTATTTGCGCTCCTCTGGCAAGGAGGTGGCATTTATCAGCGGCACCGACGAGCATGGTGTCCCTATCACTATCCGCGCCAAAAAGGAAGGCCTGACGCCGCAACAGGTGGTCGACAAATACTACGAGCAGATCGACACGTCATTCAAGTCCCTGGGTATTTCATTCGATATTTATTCAAGGACGAGTAAGCCGATACATCACGAAACATCCCGCGAGATTTTTAGGGATTTGTATGATAAAAAGGTGTTTATCGAAGAAATCACCGAGCAGTATTACGACGAAACCGCACAGCAGTTCTTAGCCGACCGTTACATCGTCGGCACCTGCCCGGTTTGCGCAAACCCGAATGCATACGGGGACCAATGCGAGCGTTGCGGGTCCACTTTGAGCCCTCTCGAATTGAAAGACCCGCGCTCGACATTATCAGGGGCAAAGCCTGTCCTGAAAGCGACCAAGAACTGGTATCTCCCGCTTGACAAAATGCAGCCGGATATCGAGGCGTACGTCAATGGCCACCCTGAATGGAAAACCAACGTTTTCGGACAATGTCAATCGTGGTTGAAAGATGGCCTCAAACCCCGCGCTATGACCCGCGACCTCGATTGGGGCATTAAGGTGCCTGTGGAAGACACCGACGGCAAGGTATTGTACGTCTGGTTCGAAGCGCCGATCGGTTATATTTCGGCGACTAAGGACTGGTTGATCCAGAAAAACGGCAATGAGGAAGGCTGGCAGAAATGGTGGCAACCCGCCAAAGACGCTTCTGAGGGTGAAACCAAGCTTGTCCATTTTATAGGAAAAGACAATATTGTTTTCCATTGTATCATCTTCCCCGCGATGCTGATGGCCGAAGGAAATTACATCCTCGCGGATAATGTGCCCGCTAACGAGTTCATGAACCTCGAAGGCGATAAAATATCGACATCCCGCAACTGGGCGGTGTGGTTGCATGAATACCTAGAAGAACTGCCCGACAAGCAGGATGTTTTGCGTTACGTGCTTACCGCGAACGCGCCCGAAACCAAGGACAGCGAATTCACGTGGAAAGATTTCCAGACCCGCAACAACAGCGAGCTTGTAGGCATTTACGGAAATTTCATCAACCGCGCCGTGGTGCTTACACAGAAGTTTTGCGAAGGTAAAGTACCTCTAAGAGGTGAATTGCAAGATATTGACCATGCGGCGCTCACTGAACTGGCTGCTTTCCCCGGAAGGATTGCCGAATCCATGGAAAATTATCGTTTCCGTGAAGCATTGTCCCTGATTATGGACCTCGCGAGAACCGGAAACAAATACCTGGCCGACACACAGCCATGGCACGCGATCAAAACCGACCCGGCGCGCGTTAACACGATCCTCAACGTCGCATTACAGATTTCCGCGACGCTTTCCATCGTTTCAGAACCAGTACTTCCATTTACCTCTGCCAAAATCCAGGAACAATTGGGTCTGACCGGTAAAAACTGGCAAGACGCCGGCAATGCTGATTTGCTCGTACCCGGACAGCTTGTTTCGGAAGGAAAACTGTTGTTTGAGAAAATAGAAGATCAGACTATCGAAAAACAGGTCCAAAAACTGCACGACGCGAAACGCCGCAATGAACTCGATGGAAAAACAGTTGCTCCTGTGAAATCCGAAATACAATATGATGATTTCGCCAAAATGGATATTAGGGTTGCTACTATCCTCGAAGCCGAAAATGTTCCCAAAAGCAAGAAACTGCTGAAATTGCTGATCGATATTGGCGCTGAGCAACGTACTGTTCTGAGCGGCATCTCGGAGCATTTTAAAGCAGAGGACGTGATCGGCAAAAAAGTATTGTACCTCGCCAACCTCGCGCCAAGAAAGATGATGGGAATGGAAAGCCACGGAATGATCCTGATGGCCGAAGACCGCGACGGCGGCCTTGCGTTTGTGCAGCCAGGCAAAGATGTCTGGAATGGAGGAACCGTCAATTAAACTCGCCCACCGGGCCCTGCATAGCGCAAGAGAGCCATTGCAGGGCCTTCCTTTATTGGAACTCTTTCCTTACTGAGTCATAGATCGACTGGACTTTTGAGACCAGCAATTGGCACTCATTGTCGCTAAGCTGGTCGATCGTGTTGCTTACAGCATTGGACACCACACGGCCTTCTTCGTTCACTCTGGCACCTTTCTGTTTGGCCAAAGCAAGAATGCCTTCCCATTCTCCGACCAATCCGTCCGAAAAATACCTGGGTTCAATAATGTTAAAGTAGGCCGACTGCGATTTTAGTTTTTGCCTTAACTTGGATTGGTCAACTTTGAGCTCGTCGACAAGCTTGCCTAGCTCGATATAAGCGAAAATATTTGACTTTTTCATAACGTTGAGAATGAGGACTTCTGTGGGATTTGAATGCAAGATACAGATATGTCATTCCTTTTTTGAGAAAGTGTGGAATCTTTACTCAATCTTAATGCATTCTGTTGGAAGCATACAAAGACTACGTGGATTTGTACTATTATTTAGGTGGTAGAACTTCAAATGGACGAGAAATCGGCCTCTGTGCGCTATCCAGGCACTAAAAAAAGTCCGGCGAATGCCAGACTTTCAGTATTTCAATTAAATAATTTTTACCAGCGTTCGATATCTACCTTACGATGATAATCCCCCTGCTCGTCTCCAAAAGGAAGGAACAGTACTAATTGACGATGGCTGTCGTCATATCTTGCCGAGATATTGTCTATATCTACTCCGTCAGGGATGACGAAGGTATTAATGAAACGGATGGTCTTCCACTGCTCTTCATCGGACAAATTTTCCTGTGAAAAAATAGGTAGTAAATGGAAAAGCTTCAAATTGTTCGAGTTTTTCTTCCCTTTTACAACCTCCAATTGCAGATCCTCAACTTCGATGCCTGGAATTTTCACAACTACTTCAAAACCGTCCGATCCTTTGTCAAGCTTGATAGAGGGCTCACTCATTCCACCGTTCACTGTGTTGATAAAATCTATGTTCATCAACATCTCCCGTGGTATTTTCAGTTTGCTTTCCATAGCTATCGCGTTTTAGGTTCACAAGTTTTCCTAACTAACGAAAAACTGTGTGCCAAAGATCGATTTCTGGCAAAAAACTACAATCCAGGCCAATACCAGGTAAAGCGGTTGTGTGTTGATAATCCTCGACTGGCCCTAATCGGCGCATTATTACGCACAAGCGGCTAGAAACGACCCGGAAACTGTAAGTGCCAAAATTACAGTATGCCGCTTTTCGCTGCGCCATAATGACATAGCAAACGACTCTTTTACCGGTCATTGTGACCCAGACTTCGCGCAGGGTCTATCACATCCCTTACCCTCTGTTTAATCTCCTTGGGTTCGGGAAAATGCCCTTCACGCTTCCTGTCCCACAAAAGCTCTTCATTGATTTTGATGGTATACCGGCCGGCAACTTCGGAAGGTCTCAATTGCACCGCATGCAGATCGCCCGTAAAAGTGGTAAGCAGTTCCTGAGCCATCCAGGCTGCTCGCAAAAGCCATCCGCACTTAGGGCAATATTCGATTTCTATGGTTGGTTTCATGTCGGTTTCGGCTAGAAAAGCCAAAAATCGGCATTTGGTACATAGAATCAAAAAAGCCGCCAGGGACACCCCCCGCGGCTTTCGACTATAACCTAACCCTTTAATCTTGATGAGAAAGCTTTTACAAGTCTTCCCTAACGCTTTACAAATGTAGAGCACTATAAACAAGGATTTTAGCGCAAAAATCCCTGATTTTACACATGAGTAAGCTTACAAGTGGATATCGTAATATTGCGCAGAGACTACACGTAAAATTACGCGATTTCAAAGGCGAGTAAGCAATTTTAACTGATTTACAAATAGTTGCAGATTTACCGTTAACTCAATTGCAAATAGTTGTCTTGCCCTTCCATGATAGGCTATTTACATTTACAATGCTTAATTGTTATATTTTCATCGAAAACCATGGAAACAAAGAGATTTACAGGCCAGGAAGGGCGACTCATTTCAGCAGCGGAAGCTCAGGAACTTACCCATCCACACCAAAAAAGGGAACGCGATTTCACAGCTCGCGGCGAGAATTACGTGAAGGCCGAATTTTTCGGAATACACACATTCAACGATTTGATCAAACTGCACGGTGATAATTGTGTCGGATTCAGAGTTTATTATGGCCTGAGAGACGAAGAGGAGGAGGACGATACTAAAACATTGAGATCCAAGAGACCTACGCCCCGGTTGGTACTGGTTCCTGTAGACGAGGATGGCAGGGACATTCTGAGAACTGCACAAACCGGCGGATTGAAGGATATGCCTGCTCAAGGCGGCGCCATGACAGGCGGGCCGCTTTGCCCACGCCATTGTTAGGACTGTTTTGTTAATCGACCTATGTATGTTCGATACACTTTCTGGATATATCATTAACAATCCAACTTTTAGTATCGCAGTATTCATTACAATTTTACCAATAGCACTCACTATTATCAGAAAGGCCTTTTTGGACCAGTCACTCCGGTTGCTTTTCTGTTATTTAGTCATCAAATTGATCATTGACTTTGTGATGCTCTATTACGCATCAGCTAGAATGAACAATCTGATGTTCTATAATTTGAGCATCCCGCTCTTTTACGCATTGCTTGGCGGGATGTTCTATTTTAAGTTTAACGGTCAACGGCAAAGGCGACTCCTGGTAGTATCCATTTTGGGATTTTGTGTATTTAGCACATGGGATATCGTCAATTCGAATGAGAATCTTGAAGACCTCAAAGAACATAGAATTGTTCTTTACGCAAAGACAGTCGAAGGTATTCTGGTAATCTCACTCATTCTCGCGTATTTTTATGAGATAATCAAATCGCTTAAGATACCTAACTTACTCACATTCCCATTTTTTTGGGTATGTTCGGGATTGCTACTATACTATTCAAGTTTGATATTCGTAGCCCCAGTTCTGCATTACGCATACACTTGGAAAGATCCGATGGAACTCGGAATGGCCGAGTCTATACCAAGCATTTTTGAAACTGTTTGTGCCTTGCTTTTCAGCGTAGGCATTTATCATTACTCACCAAAGGATTATGCAAAATAGTGAAGAACTGAAATGGGCATTGCTGATAGCCTCCCTGGCTATGCTGGCCATGGCGTTTTGCATGATCTCTTTTGTGATGTATTACCAAAAACGACGATTCGAAGAAGAGAAAAGAATCAACGATATCGAAAAGAATTACAATCGCCTGCTTCTGGACACAGCCCTCAACTCGGAGGAAACGGAGCGACGCCGGATTGCGCAGGATTTGCACGACGACATTGGCACAATGTTGTCACTCACCAAGTTGAGTCTCAATCAACTGAGTAAGTTGGTAGGCAATTCGGGAGATGAGAAAGAAGAAAGCATTATGAAAAAATCGCAGTCGCTCGTAGAGGAAACCATCCTTCACGTGCGGCGCATTACGCGGGACCTGGTACCCACTACGCTCGAACGGTTCGGGTTGATGGAGGCGATTGAAGAATTCATACACAAGCTGGAAGAAGACAGCAATCTTGTAATTTCCTTCCAATCCAATACAGAAGAATTCCCGCGCCAGGGCCAGAAACTGGAACTGACACTTTACCGCATTATGCAGGAACTGGTCAACAATGCGATCAAGCATGCCAGTTGCACAAAAATCGATATTGCGCTGGAAATTGACGAAGAAATGATAGGTTTGCGGGTTACCGACAATGGTGTCGGTTTCGACCCCGAAAAAATAAAGGAAAGCAATCTTGCGGGACTCGGCCTGCTCGGTATCGAAAGCAGGTTGGCGATTGTTAACGGAACAGTCCAGTATGAACAGCCTGCCAAGGGCGGTTCCAGTGCCATTGCGAGGATCCCGGTGAATCCGGCGTCCGGTAACAAACCTGAACCATTACATCCATTCCGCCGGGAGCGTGTGAATATTTAACGCTATGAGCACACTTAAACTAGGGATTGCCGACGACCACGAACTGTTCAGAAAGGGTTTTATCTCCATGCTGAGCGGCATTCCCGATTTCGAATTTATACTGGAAGCCGCTAACGGCCAGGAGCTCCTGGACCGCCTGCCTGCCAATACACCCGATATCGTCTTTATGGATCTCCAGATGCCGGTCATGGATGGCATTCAGGCGACAGAAGCGGCTTTTGAACGCTTCCCGAATATCAAGATCATCGTCGTTTCCATGTACAATGAAGACCGTTTCGTTATTCACATGCTCGAAAAGGGCGTACAAGGTTACTTGCTGAAAGACACAAGCCCCGACGAAGTGGAAAAAGCCATCCGGCGGGTCCACGAGGAAGGTTTCTATTATAACGACTTCGTGTCCAAGGCCATGCACCGGAAAATGGTGAACAGACAAGTCAACAAACATCCTTTTTTCCCCAACGCATGCAATGTTGCATTATCGTCACGGGAGAAAGAAGTCCTTCAACTTATTTGCGACGGCCTTTCTACAACCGAGATCGGCGACAAGTTATTCATCAGTGTGCGTACCGTGGAAGGGCACCGGTTGAGAGTTTTGGAAAAAACCGGCACCAAGAGCACCGCCGCGGCAGTAGCATTCGCTTACAAAAACCAACTGCTGAACTAAGCGTAACGCTTTCCTAATTTCCGATGGAAACTTCCGGGGTTTGTGCTATATTTCCCGGAGCCATTCCATGGCCGCCATGGAATGGAGACCATTTCCACGAACCGTTATGAAAGTCCTGATCGTCTGCACAAACCACGATACCTACCCCGTCAAAAGCTCTAAAACGGGTGTATGGCTCAACGAACTGACACATTTCTATGATGTAATGGCCAAAAGGCGCATTATCATGGACATCGTGAGCCCGCTTGGCGGGAATGTGCCTGTGGACGAAAGAAGCCTCGATCTGAAAGACGAATGCAATGCGCGATATTGGGAGGACCCTGCATTCCGCCAAAAACTACAAAACTCTCTCAAACCTTCTGCAATCGACCCGACCGATTACCGGCTGATTTACTTCGCCGGCGGCCACGGCGCAATGTGGGATTTCCCTGAAAACAACGAATTACAGCGCCTTGCAAAGACCGTTTACGAAAGGAATGGCATGGTAACAGCCATTGCACACGGCGTTTGCGGGTTACTTAATGTCCGGCTTTCAGACGGCACATTGCTAATCCAGGATAAGTATGTTACAGGTTATTCCAAGGTTGAAGAAACCCTGGTCAGTTTTGTAAGTGAAGTGCCCTTTTATCTGGAAGACAAGTTGAAGGAAAACGGCGCGCATTACACCAAAGCCATGATTCCCTTTGTGGAGTTCATTGAAATGGATGAACGGCTCATCACCGGGCAGAATTCGCATTCCGCCCGGAAAATTGCGTCGAAAGCTTTGGAAGAGCTTTTTGAGAAGTAAATCTGAAACTAGTTGATCAATTCTCCGAAAAGGGAACGGAAAGTGGGCAGGATCAAATCCTTTTTCGATACGATCGGATCGGAAATACCCCAGTCGATATTCAAGTCGGGATCATTCCAGAGAATACCGGATTCGGATTCCTTACTATAAAGGTTTGTACATTTATAGCTAAAAATCGAGTCCTCGAGAGCTACGAAACCGTGTGCAAAGCCTTCGGGAATGTAGGCCATATTGTTTCGCTCACCGCTCAATTCAAAAACTTCATGCTTCCCGAAAGTTGGGGAATCGGGACGGATATCTACTGCGACATCCAGCACCTTTCCACTAATAACACGCACCAGCTTGCCTTGTCCGAATGGCGCGTTCTGGAAATGTAGGCCCCTCACCACGCCTTTTTTTGAAAACGACTGATTGTCCTGCACAAAATTCACGGGCAGACCGAGTTTTATGAATGCCTCCACATTATACGATTCAAAGAACATTCCACGATCATCTTCGAAGACCCTTGGCAAAATTTCAACTAGACCGGCAATGGAGGTTTCTTTAATCTGCATATATCGTTATGTGTTGGTTGGAGCAAAGTTTAATGTTAGGGCAAATTTATGAATCTATTGCCAGAGGTTGTAATTTCGTCGCAATATTTACAAAATCATGAATTATCAAGAGCTCTTCCGGCAAATTTCGACTAAAAGGTCCTATTTGTGTGTGGGTTTGGACACCGATATCCAGAAAATCCCGGCGCATTTATTAAAAACCGCCGATCCCATCTTTGAATTCAATAAACAGATCATCGACGCGACCGCCGATTATTGTGTTTCCTATAAACCCAACATCGCGTTCTACGAAGCACTGGGCCCCAAAGGTTGGGAGAGCCTCCAGAGAACAATCGAATACGTCCCGAAAAGCCATTTTACCATCGCCGATGCAAAACGCGGCGATATTGGCAATACTTCCGGCCTCTATGCACGTGCATTTTTCGACAAATCGTCGTCCGGCCTTGAATTTGACTCTATTACCGTCGCTCCTTACATGGGAAGCGATTCGGTAACGCCGTTTCTCGCTTTCGAAGGCAAATGGGTGATCCTGCTTGCGTTAACTTCAAATCCTGGTAGCGCCGATTTTCAGCGGCTTGATGCGGAAGGCGCCGCGTTGTATGAAAATGTATTGCGGACATCGCAGGCCTGGGCAGGTTCCGACCGTATGATGTACGTCGTAGGCGCTACACAAGCTTCTGACTTTCAAAAAATCCGGAACATTATCCCCGATCACTTCCTGCTCGTTCCGGGTGTAGGTGTGCAAGGCGGTAATCTCGAAGAGGTGTCGAAGTTTGGCATGAACAAAAGTTGTGGGTTGCTCGTGAATGCATCGCGCAGCATTATCTACGCCAGCAACAGCACCGACTTCGCCGAAAAGGCGAAGCAGGAAGCCGCGGCGCTCCAACAGGAAATGGCGATTTACCTCGATAAATATTGTAATTAATCATTCTGGCACTGTCGTGTCAACCATACATTCGAAATGCTACTCTCTGACCACTACCCATATTCGATCCAGGGTATCGATCCCGCCCAGTTAATCAACCAGTACGGAAGCCCGCTCTATGTTTACGACGGCGCGACAATCCGTAGGAAGGCCACCGAGCTTCAACATGCATTTGCAGGCGTGAATATGAAGATCAAATATGCGTGCAAGGCCAATACCAACCTCGCTATTCTGGGCCTGATGCGCGAAATCGGTGTAGAACTGGATGTGGTGTCTCCGGGCGAGCTGGAAATGGGCAAAATTGCTGGTTATGAGGGCAACCAGATCACATTTACGCCCAGCGGTGTGCATTTCGAAGAAGTGAGCGCGGCCGTGGAAGCTGGAGCCATCGTGAATGTTGATAGCATTCCTTTGCTAGATTGGTTCGGGCAGACCTATGGCAACTCCAAGCCTTGTATGATCCGCATCAAGCCTAATGTAGCGGCTGGCGGCCATGCGAAGATCATGACTGCACATGCGGATTCCAAATTCGGAATTTCGGTGCTGCTACTGGATGAGATCCTCGCAGTGATCAAAAAATACGACATCAAAGTGATCGGCCTGCATCAGCATACCGGTTCGGACATCAAGGACGCCGAGCCATTTTTGAAAGTTGCCGACATTCTTTTAGAAACCGCCAAGCATTTCCCCGACCTGCAAATCATCGACCTAGGCGGCGGGTTCAAAGTTTCCTATCTGCCGGGCGATGCCATTACAGACATGGATTTACTGGGCAAAAAAATATCAAAGCGTTTTCAGACCTTCTGCCAGGAGTATGGCCGCGAGCTGCAACTCTGGTTTGAGCCTGGCAAGTTCCTGGTAAGCGAATCCGGCTTTCTGTTTGTACAAACAACCGTGGTAAAAGAAGATCCTGCCCGCAATTTCGTGCATGTGGACTCAGGTCTTAACCACCTGATCCGCCCGATGATGTATGGTTCCTACCACCACATCCTCAACATTTCAAACCCCAAAGGTGAGTTAAAACATTATAATGTGGTAGGATATATTTGTGAAACGGACACCTTTGCGGCCGATCGCGAACTGCCTGAAGTTCGCAAAGGCGATGTTCTTGCGTTCCTGAACGCGGGTGCATACGGTTTGACCATGAGCTCCAACTACAACGCACGCTTCCGCCCGGCCGAAGTTTTAATCGACAACGGTGAAGCAAAACTGGTGAGACGCCGCGAAACGATGGAAGATCTGCTCAGAACGCAAGCCGGTCTTTGAAAGACAATCGGATAATACTCCTAAGAAGCTGCATCGGGTTACTGGTGCAGCTTCTTGTTTTTAGTAGCATAGCGCATTCATTTTCAGTCAAATTTCAATACATTTATTGACCTACACTTAAATCGACGACTTATGAAAATGCTGTACTTCGCACTGCTGCTGTCCTGCCTGCTCCCCGTCTCAAACGCCAGCAACGCCCAATCCAATAACACTGCTTACGATTCGACCCTGGCTAAAAAGCTGAATGCAGATGAATATGGTATGAAAAAATATGTGATGGTATTCCTCAAAAGCGGGACTGCCACGAACGTCCCAAAAAGCACATCGGACAGTGCTTTCGCCGGACATATGCAGAATATCGCCCGCCTCGCGGACGCTGGAAAGCTGGTGGTCGCCGGCCCGTTCTTCAAAAACGACAAATACCGCGGCATATTTATCCTGAACGCGGATTCTATCGAGGAAGCCAAGAAGCTCGTTGAGACTGATCCCGCTGTACAAGCCAAGCTTCTGGATATGGAATTGCTGATGTGGTACGGCTCAGCGGCACTGGCGGAAACGCTCGAAATTCACAAGAAGATTGAGAAGAAGAGCCATTAATTCCTTGTCATTTTGTCCGAAACGCCCCCTCTACTCTATTTTTTCGAGACAAAATTTCCGATTCAATCATTCGGCACAACCTTTTTCGTGTAGCGTTGTATCATTAACGAAGCGATCAACGCCATGAACTTTAACCAATATACCATTAAGGCCCAGGAGGTGATCCAGCATGCGGCCCAGATGGTCCAGGGCAATCAGCAACAGGCTATCGAGACGGGGCATGTGTTAAAATCCATTCTGGAAGAGGATCCCAATACATCATTGTTCTTATTGAATAAACTCAATATCAGTGCCGACTTGTTTAACAACCGGTTGCAAAAGATATTGGACGGCTATCCGCGTGTAAGCGGAGGCCAACCCTATTTGGGTAACGATATGGCCGCTGCCAGTGGCAAAGCACAGCATTACCTGAAAGAATTTGGAGACGAATTCATCAGTATCGAGCTGCTGATACTGGGAATACTCAGCGGGAAGGACTCCACAGCCAACCTCATGAAGGAGCTGGGGTTTAAGGAAAAGGAACTGATCAATGCTATCAAAGAACTTAGAGGAAAAAATAACCCTGTGAAAGATCAAAATGCAGAAGCCACGTACCGCTCTCTGGAACGGTACAGCAAGAATTTAAATGAATTGGCCAAAGCCGGAAAAATCGACCCGGTAATCGGCCGCGATGAAGAAATCAGGCGGGTTTTGCAAATTCTAAGCCGCCGCACCAAAAATAACCCGATCCTTCTTGGCGAGCCGGGTGTGGGCAAAACTGCGATTGTAGAGGGACTTGCTCAGCGTATCGTGCAAGGTGACGTTCCCGAAAACCTGAAATCGAAGACCATCGTGTCGCTGGACTTGGGCTTACTGATCGCCGGTGCGAAGTACAAAGGTGAGTTTGAAGAAAGGTTGAAAGCGGTGATCAAAGAGGTGACCGACTCTGAAGGTGAAATTGTCCTCTTTATTGACGAGATCCATACGCTGATCGGTGCCGGTAGTGGTGGTGAAGGCGCCATGGACGCAGCCAACCTCCTCAAACCTGCCCTGGCACGCGGTGAGTTGCACGCAATCGGTGCGACGACTCTGAAAGAATATCAAAAGTATGTCGAAAAGGATAAGGCGCTGGAACGTCGCTTCCAGTCTGTAATGGTCGACGAACCTAACATTCCCGATGCCATCAGTATTTTGAGGGGTATTAAAGAAAAATATGAATTGCATCACGGTGTCCGCATTCAGGATGACGCGGTAATTGCTGCGGTAGAGCTTTCAAACCGCTACATCAGCGACCGTTTCCTGCCCGACAAGGCTATCGACCTCATGGACGAAGCCGCTTCCAAACTGCGCCTCGAAATGGACAGCGTACCGGAAGAGCTCGACGAACTGAACCGCCGCATTATGCAGCTCGAAATCGAGCGAGAAGCCATCCGCCGGGAAAATAACAAGGATAAAGAAACGGTCCTGAACAAGGAAATTGCCGACCTGAGCGAGCAACGCAACGCTTTAAAAGCTCAATGGGAAAATGAAAAAGGTAAGGTAAATGAGGTCCGTGCATTAAAAGAACAAAGCGAGCAACTCCGCCTGGAAGCTGAACAAGCTGAACGCGCCGGGGATTTTGGAAAAGTGGCGGAGATCCGTTACGGACGTATTCCGGAGGTGAATGCCAAACTGGAAGAGCTTCAAAAGTCGGAAAATGCGGAAAGCCTGATGCAGGAAGAGATCACGCCGGAAGACATTGCCGAGGTGGTTGCCAAATGGACCGGCATTCCGGTGAGCAAAATGCTACAAAGCGATCGCGAGAAACTGCTGCAACTGGAAGAGCATTTACACCACCGCGTGGCAGGTCAGGATGAGGCGATTGAAGTCGTGTCGGATGCTGTTCGCCGGAGCCGTGCAGGCTTGCAGGATTCCAAAAGACCGATTGGTAGCTTCCTGTTTCTTGGGCCAACCGGTGTAGGTAAAACGGAACTGGCCAAAACATTGGCAGAATACCTGTTTAACGACGAAAATGCCATGGTGCGGATCGATATGAGCGAGTACCAGGAACGTCATGCGGTAAGCCGTCTGGTGGGAGCGCCTCCCGGATATGTGGGTTACGATGAAGGCGGCCAGCTCACCGAGGCCGTAAGACGTAAACCTTACAGCGTGATTCTGCTCGACGAAATTGAAAAGGCTCATCCCGACGTTTGGAATATCCTGCTGCAAGTGCTGGACGAAGGCCGTTTGACGGATAACAAAGGTCGTGTCGCAAACTTTAAGAACACGATCATTATTATGACCTCCAACATCGGCAGCCACATTATCCAGGAAAAATTCGCGGAAGATGAGGGATGGAACCGGACGCTCATCGTCGAGGAAGCAAAACAAGCTGTGCTCGATTTGCTGAAAGCCTCGGTAAGGCCCGAGTTCCTGAACCGGATCGATGAGATCGTGCTCTTTGAACCGCTGACTTTGAGAAATATTCGAAAAATCGTAGATATCCAGTTCAAAGGCATCCAAAATATGTTGAAAGAGCAAGGTATCACGCTCGATGCGACAGACGAGGCGCTTACCAAACTCGGTGAAGAAGGTTTCGATCCGGCATTCGGTGCGCGTCCATTGAAACGGGTGCTCCAAAGAAAAATCCTGAATGAATTGTCGAAGGGCATTCTAAGCGGTCAGGTTGCGAAAGATGCGGTCATTATGATGGAGCTGAATTCCAAAGGTGACCTGATTTTTGAAAACGTTGGTGGAGTAGAGATTTAATCACGGAATAATACTAACAAAAAGAGCGGCAGCAATGTCGCTCTTTTTGTTTTGCCCAAATCAGGACACTTACCTTTCTTATTTCCCCAACTGTGGAAGCCTTACGCTAGCAGTAATCTGCGTGCTCGACGCAATTGTAAACACATTTTCAGGCATGATTTTTGTGCAATTATTTATTATAATAATCTAACCCTTTAATCCCACACCCGAATCCATGGAACTATCAATGAATTTCATCAAAGTCGCTATACTAGTAGCGGATGGATTCGAGCAGGTAGAGATGACCTGCCCCAGAAAAGTCCTAAACCAGCACGGAGCGACAACCCACGTTATCTCACCCAACAAAGACTTTGTTAAGGGGTGGAGCCATCTTGACTGGGGTGAGAACCACCGTGTAGATGTCCCTCTCGACATGGCGCGTGCGGAGTATTACGATGCACTTTTACTCCCGGGCGGGGTGATGGGGCTCGATGCACTTCGTGTCAATCAAAGGGCTATTGACTTTGTACGCGCATTCTTTGTCGCGGGTAAACCGGTAGCTGCTATTTGCCATGGCCCTCAGATCCTGATCGACGCGGACGTGGTGATCGGTCGCACACTGACATCCTATTCCGCCATTCGCCACGACCTCGAAAATGCGGGGGCAATTTGGGTAGATCAGGAAGTGGTAACCAACAATGGGCTCATAACCAGCCGCACTACCGACGATCTTTCGGCATTTGTCGACATGATGATCAAGGAATTCAATATGGAATTACATCACTGATTACACAATTCTGATTCAAACGCTTGGCCACGGCATCCGGAAACGGATGCTTTTTTGTTTCCATTTAAAGCCAAAATTTTAGTATTTGCCCATTCATTAGTTTGGCTTACCGCATGACACTCATTTCGCTTCAAAACGTTTCCGTCCGGAAATACGATTCAACTGTCCTTTCTGAAATAAGCTGGAATATAGAACAAGGGGAAAATTGGGCGATAGTAGGTCCGAATGGCTCCGGAAAATCGGTACTACTCGAAATAATCGCAGGTAAATGGCCTGTTCTATCCGGCAAAATCGCATGGAGTACGCCGCTCCGCGAAACCATCGAACTCGCTTCCAATGACTATTCGTTCAATCGTATCGTCAGCGCCGGTGCCGAATATTACCAGCAGCGTTTTCACGCCTATGAATCGGAGCGTGCCCCTACATTACGGGCAATATTAACCGACCAATTGAAACCGGTCGGAACCGTAGATGACAAATCGGTGAAGCTGGATCCGTCGAAAGTAAGTGAAGAGGAGCTAACACGCGTGACCTCCCTCCTGTCTCTCACTCATTTGCTCGACCACCCTTTCGTAACCCTTTCAAATGGTGAGACCCGACGAATGCTTCTGGCTAAATCACTATTGAAAAAACCACAAGTGTTAGTGCTCGACAACGCATTCAGCGGCCTCGACGTGCACTCACGTGAGGTGCTACGGAATGCATTGACAAAGTTGACTAAACTGGGCGTTACGATTATTATGGCCACTACCGCCACCGAGATACCACCTTGCATTACGCATGTGCTGGAACTGCAAGCAGGAAAGATCGATGCGGTGAAACCGGCGGAGCAATTTCGTGCGAGCGTAGCGCATACAACGCATTTCCCACAACCCGACCCGCAGAAACTCGCTCATTTCGGTCATCCCGAATTTACTGACTTTAATTATGCGCTCGATCTGCGGAATATCAACGTAAAATATGGTCACGACCAAATTCTCGACAACGTTAACTGGAAGATAGCCAAAGGTGAGAAATGGGCATTGTCCGGCCCTAATGGATCCGGTAAATCTACTTTGCTCAGCATCATCACCGCCGACAACCCGCAGCGTTTTGCGAATGATTACGATTTGTTTGACAAAAAACGTGGTGGGGCAGGAGCGTCGATCTGGGATATCAAGCAAAAGATCGGGCACGTCTCACCAGAGCTGCATTTATATTTCCCCAGAAATACGACTGTTTTCAAGACCATCGCTTCCGGTTTTTTTGATGCTACCGGAGTTTTCTTCAAAAAATTGACTGAAACGCAAATCGAGCGCGTGCACGAGGTGGCGGAGCTGCTACATGTGCATGGGTTGATTGAAAAAGATTTTTCACAACTTTCAAAAGGTCAGCAAAGAATGGTGTTGCTGGCCCGCGCATTGGTTAAAAACCCGCCGCTCTTGATCCTTGACGAGCCTTGCCAGGGACTAGATTCCGATGCAATCGATTATTTCAAATCGGTGGTGAATGCTATTTGCGACACCGATCAGCGGACTTTGATTTACGTTTCGCATTATCCGAACGAAATCCCGAGCTGCGTAACACATTACCTCAAACTTGAAAAAGGCAAAGTACTCGACTCCTGAGTTCCAACGATTGTCGGAAAATTGGCGTCCCATTTCCTACAATCTCCAATAAGGATCCATATGGCCAGAAAAGTAATACTATACATTGCCGCCAGCCTCGACGGTTACATTGCTTCGCGCGACGAAGACCTCTCATTTCTCTCGATCGTTGAAAAACCGGGAGAAGATTACGGTTATGCCGATTTTATTCAAACCGTCGATGCGGTCATTCTCGGCCGTAGAACTTACGATAAAGTGCTCTCGTTCGGTATCGGTTTCCCGCATGCTGAAAAGGAATGCTATATCGTCACCCGCACACCGCGAGCGCAGGAAGGTAATATTCGTTTCTACACCAGTGATCTGCAAACGTTGATTATTGACCTTAAACAAAGAAAGGGAAAAAACATATTTGTCGACGGCGGAGCGGAGGTTGTGCATAGAATGATGAAAGACGACCTGATCGATGAACTCATTATTTCTATCATCCCGATATTTCTTGGCGATGGCATCCGCCTTTTCCAGGACGGTCGCCCGGAGCAAAATCTTGAATTAGTGAGTTCTAAATCTTTTGAGAAAGGGTTGGTGCAACTGCATTACCGACGCAGCGAATGAGTGAATGGGTGATACGTGATTTACCTACTCTCATTTCTGTGTTTCTTTAACAAACCCATTTTTCAGGTTCATTAGCACGGAAAGCGAACTGCTGCCGAAGCCGGGCACATATTGTGCTCTTCCGTATCCTATTTCAAACCGCTCAATGCGCAGCCATGCGCCGAATGAGAATCCGGCCAATGCGCCGCGGTTTGTAAGCCGTAGCTCCTGTCTTTTCAAATGGTCGTAACCGAGCAGGATGCGGAAGTTGGAAAGTGCCAAAATCTCCGCACCGAGCGACAGGTGTCTGCCTAGCTTTTCGGCTATGCCTGCCTTTTTAGGAAGTTTATTCCCATTAATGTCGTAGGTGTAAAAGAGGTTTGGATCATTGTAAACCATGTCAAAGCGGTTCAAATGATGGGCTGTAAGCGAAACGCGAATAGGCATATACTTTGGCTTAAAAGTAACACCTACCCTAATGTCCAGCGGTAACACCGGCGTAGTTGCTCCATCGTAATTTTGTTTTAAAAAACCGAAATTTTTGGCTGCAAAACCGATGGTCAGATCTTCCCGTGGATGCCTGAACGTTGCTCCCCAGTCGAATGCCATTCCCCACGTCTGGTAGCTTTCAATAGAAGCTCCTACGAATTTGGCGGTTCCGCCGATTGTAAATGCACCTAATGTATGCCCGTAACCGGCCGAGAGGCCATAATCAGCAGCTCTGAACTCCCCGATCACATTACCGATATCATCTGTTTCCTGCATAGTACCATAGTTCAGGTATTGCAGTCCTACCGCCCAGATGCCACCTGTTTTGCGTATCCGGTTGGCATAACCCATATTGACAAATTTAGTATCGGCCAGATATGGCATCAGGTTCAGCGACACATTGTTAATTTGGGCGGAATCCAGCAATGCAGGATTTTGTAGAAACATTCCAGGATCATTGCCCTGCGCGGTAATATGGTTGGAACCCAGTGCAGTACTACGTGCCTGGGCGGGCAATTGGAGGAAATCGAGACGCGTGCGGCCTCCCGTGGTTTGCGCATGCAGTACATTCCAAGGTGAACAAAGCCATGTTAGCAGGAAAAACATACCGCAGCCTATCGACCTCATAAACATCCAATAATTTCCGGAATCATTAAAAATGACACTATATTTATAACCCGTTCAACAACAAATGTAACCATATCGCCTGTATTACATGGAATACCAATCGGCCGCCGCTTCAAAAAAAGAACTTTTAGATCAAAAAAATGCGGAGGCTGAACTCGGCGGTGGAGAAAACAGGATTCAGGCGCAACATGCAAAGGGCAAACTCACCGCACGCGAACGCGTTTCCATACTGCTCGACAAGGGTTCCTTCGAAGAAATCGGCCGCTTTGTAATGCACCGGAGCAAGGATTTTGGCCTTGATAGGGAGCATTACCTAGGCGATGGCGTCGTGACGGGTTATGGCAAGGTCAACGGCCGGCTAGTGTACGTTTTTGCGCAGGATTTCACGGTTTTTGGCGGCTCGTTGTCGGAGACGCACGCGGAGAAAATCTGTAAGATTATGGATTTGGCAATGAAAAACGGCGCACCGTTGATCGGTTTGAACGACTCTGGTGGCGCACGGATTCAGGAAGGCGTGCTCTCACTCGCGGGGTATGCCGATATTTTCTACAAAAATACATTAGCCTCGGGCGTGATCCCGCAGATTTCAGCCGTAATGGGGCCTTGCGCGGGCGGTGCCGTATATTCCCCTGCGATCACTGATTTCATTTTGATGGTTGAGAACACGAGCTATATGTTCGTGACCGGGCCCAATGTAGTTAAAACCGTAACTCATGAAGAGGTAACTTCCGAAGAGCTCGGAGGCGCGATGACCCATGCAACTAAATCGGGGGTTACGCATTTCGTTTCGGCCAATGAGGTCGAATGCCTGCTTTCTATCAAGAAGTTACTGAGTTATATGCCGCAGAATTGCGAGGACGACGCTCCCCGCTATCCTTACACGCCAGGCGACGAGCTCCGGCCTGCACTGAACAGCCTCATTCCGGAAAGTGCCAATCAGCCGTACGACATGCGGGAGGTCATTACCGAGCTCTCCGATCCGGATAGTTTTTTTGAAGTACACGAAAATTTCGCCGAAAATATCGTCGTAGGTTTCTCGCGGATAGCAGGACGCAGTATCGGCATTGTGGCCAATCAGCCTGCCGTTCTCGCAGGTGTACTCGACATTCATGCAAGCCAGAAAGCGGCCCGCTTTGTCCGATTCTGCGACAGTTTCAATATTCCATTGCTCGTTCTCGAAGACGTCCCCGGCTTCCTGCCCGGTACCGACCAGGAGTGGAATGCCATCATTACCAACGGCGCGAAACTTCTCTATGCATTCTGCGAGGCCACGGTCCCGCGCATTACGGTCATCACGCGTAAGGCGTACGGGGGCGCGTATGATGTGATGAATTCCAAACACATCGGCGCGGATATGAACTTTGCATGGCCTTCCGCTGAAATAGCAGTTATGGGCGCGAGCGGCGCTGCCGAGATCATTTTCAAACGCGAGATCGCACAAGCAGAAAACCCGGCGGAGAAATTGCAGGAGAAAATCGACGAGTATACCCACAAATTTACCAACCCTTACCGCGCCGCGCACCGGGGTTACATCGATGAGGTAATCCATCCCGACCAGACCCGCGCCAAGCTCATCCGGGCATTCGAAATGCTACAAAACAAGGTAGCTGTATTGCCCCGAAAAAAACACGGGAACATACCATTGTAACGAGCACGCAGCGCGTATTGTAACTTTTTTCAGATTTTCGGGTCTATTCCGTAGCCTCGCCTCATTAATGTGGGGTAATGCTGGGAATGCTTTGGCGCATTCCTGATATTGTGATAATTTCACAAGCACTTAGCAATCAATTTTATTTCCTAAAGAACCTTAACCTAATGAAAGAAGAGAAAGGAACTTCCGGCTCCCGGAGGAGCGCCTCCCGGAGGAACTTTATCAAAGGCTCGCTGGCTACGCTGGCTACGTTTTCGATCGTTCCCCGCCATGTGCTGGGAAAAGGTTACCTCGCCCCTAGCGACACGCTCACAAAAGCCATCGTCGGCACCGGCTCCATGGGCCGAGGCCACATCCCCTACGCAGGTACCAAAGTAGTCGCATTGTGTGATGTCGACAAAAAGCACCTTGACATTGCGGTGAATATGGTGGATAAGGGCATTAAGACCTTTTCCGATTACCGCGAGCTGATCCAGCTTCCGGAAGTGGACATTGTACACGTGGCTACGCCGCCACACTGGCATGGCATTATCGCCGCCGACGCCGCCCGTGCAGGAAAGGACGTTTGGTGTGAAAAACCGATGACACGTACAATCGGCGAAGGCAAACGTCTCGTCGAAGCCGTGCAGCAGCATGGAAGAGTTTTCCGTCTCAATACCTGGTTCCGCTTTGAAAGCAATTTCTATGGAATGAATACAACCGTAAAACCCATTAAAAAACTGGTTCAGAGTGGATTGCTTGGATGGCCTTTGAAAGTGACTGTCAGCAAGCATACCGGTTTCGACTGGAAATTTTATTGGGTAGGTAAAACAAATAATGCACCTCAGCCGGTACCATCCGAGCTCGACTATGATATGTGGCTCGGACCGGCACCTTACAAACCATACAGTGAACACCGCGTTCATCAGACATTCCGCGGCTACTGGGATTATGATGGCGGCGGCCTCGGTGATATGGGCCAGCATTACATCGACCCCATTCAATATTTCCTCGGCAAAGACGATACCAGTCCGGTAAGCGTGGAAGTGGACGCGCCCCAGCAGCATACCGAAGCTGTCGGCACCTGGCGCCGTATTACTTACACTTATGCCGATGGCTGCCAGATCGTGCTCGATGGAGAGGCAAAAGACGAAAAAGTAGCTTACATTGAAGGCCCAAAAGGTAAATTGTACCCAAATTTCAAATCAGATATTCCTGATCTGGAAAAGAAACTCGCCGCATTCCCCGATCCGGAGCCACAGGTTACCGACTTCGTGGACGCCGTTAAGAACAGGAAGAAATTTGCACTCAACGAAGAAAACGGTCACCGTTCCTGCACAATTGTGAACATGGGGCTCATCGCCTTGCGTCTCGGCAGGTCATTGAAATATGATCCCGACAAGCAGGAATTTATCGACGACGAAGGTGCAAACCGGCTGATCAACCAACCCATGCGCGCTCCCTGGACCATTTAAGAACTCAAAAGCTAGCTATTGCAGGCCCCAGGCTTGTAGCACCGGCATTTCCGATGAAAAAACAATTACACCATATTCTGGCCTTCTGCCTGGCTTCCTCGCAGCTCATGGCCCAAACTGACAATTCGCTTGATGCAAAAGTCAAGGCGGTATTGTCAAAATTCCCGTCGCAAAACGAGGCGGCATTGAAGAAAAACATGGAGGAACTCGCCCAGCTGGGTAAGCCCGGCCTGGTTCAGATCGCTTCGATGCTTACGCCGCTTGGCAAAGGGGACAATACCAAAATACAGTATGCCCTGGGCGGCTTCACCTATTATGCTTCGCAGGCCGGCAAAGATGCATTGCGCAAAGATGCCGCAGAAGCTTATGGAGAAGCGTTATCCAAAATCACCGATCCGGACAGCAAAAACTTCCTCATTTATCAGCTCCAAACAGTCGGTAAGGATGAATCGGTGGAGGTCTTAAAAGGTTATTTGAAGGATGAAAGACTCTCCCAACCCGCGGCACGTACATTATCACGCATAGGCTCGCCGGCTGCCGGCGCTGCATTGCTGCAAGCATTGGACAATGCCGGCGGCAGCGCTCAATTGGCGATTACAGAGGCATTAGGCGGCAGCCATTATCAAGAGGCTGCGCCTGCCATTGAAAAAACCGCAACCAGCGATGATCTGAAACTGCGTAAAGTCAGTCTGTATGCACTTTCTGAAATCGGTGTCCCCTCTTCGGAAACCATTCTGGCAGGAGCAGCGCAGAAAGCGGCTTATGGTTATGACGTAACAGATGCTACCGCCGTTTATCTAAAATATCTGGCACAGCTTGCAGCCAATGGCAATGCAGCCGCTGCTGAAAAGTCGGCACTGGCGTTGATCAAAAATACGCCTGAGGCTAAGCAATCGGCTACACGTTCTTCCGCATTGAAGATTTATTCGGATATCAAGAAAAGAGAATCCGTACCGGTACTGGTTAGTGCATTGCAAAGCACCGATGCCCAATACCGTGCGGCCGCATTGAAATTGGGACAAAAGTACCTGATGGCCGACGGCACTACGCCTTGGCTAAATGCATTCAAAAAGGCGAATCCGACCGTACAAGCCGAGATTATCACGATGCTGGGCCATGCGGGATCGAAGGATGCATTGCCAGTTGTAATAAAATCCCTGTCTTCCAAGGATAGCAAGGTAAAAACGGCTGCAATCTGGGCAGCGGGAAAAATCGGGCAGGACGGCAGTGTTGCTAAATTAATCTCTGTTTTAAAAACAGCCAATGCGGAGGAAATCGCGGCTGTCAAAAGCAGTTTGCTGACGATCAAAGGAGCTTCACTGGTAGATCAGGTTGCTACGGCTATTCCAACCGTTCCAGCACCTGCACAATCTGCATTGATCGACGTGCTTGCTGCACGTGAAGCGAGCTCCAAACTACCAGTTGTTTCGGCCCAGTTGAAAAGTACCAATCCGGAAGTTCGTAAATCGGCATTCAATGCATTGAAATCGCTGGCCACCGGTAATGACTTGCCGCAGCTGTATGCACTGCTAAACGCTACAACAGCTCCCGAGGAAGTTGCCGCGACGCAACAGGCCATTAGCACAGCCATCAAAGAAAGCGGTGACGCGAACAGCCAGACTGAGGCCATTTTGAAACAAACAGCCGCATCTCCGTCCGACAAACAAGGCAATTACCTCTCAATACTGGCCAGCATCGGTGGCAAAAAAGCATTGGCTTCGGTGGTTTCTGCTTACGGAAGCGGTGATGCAGCTAAGAAAAAAGCCGCTATCTCGGCACTTTCCACCTGGGCAGACGCAAGCGCGGCGAAAGAATTGCTCATCATCGCCCGCAGCACTTCGGATGCGGATGATTTCAATACCGCATTGATCGGCTATGTGGCTGCAACCGCCAAATCCGGCAAAACTGCCACCAATAAGGTAATTTTGCTACGCGAAGCGTTGGCGATCGCAAAAACTGATGTTCAAAAAGAGGCTATCCTGAAAGAATTAGGTAGAAACCGGACATTGAATTCGTTGTTACTGGCTGGTAAATACCTGGATAATGCTGGTACACAGCAAGCCGCAGCACAGGCCGTCATGAGCATTGCATTGGCTAACAAAAACTTGTACAGCGCTGAAATCCGGGAGCTTCTGACCAAAGCTGCGCCTCTTTTGAAAGGACAAGACGCCGATTACCAGCGGGAATCCATCCGCAAGCATTTAGCTGAATTACCTGCGGGAGAAGGCTTTGTGCCGCTGTTCAATGGTAAAGACCTGACAGGCTGGAAAGGTCTGGTACAAAACCCAATTGCCCGCGCCAAAATGAGCGCCGATTCGCTGGCTTTCAAACAAAAGAAGGCCGATGAAGCAGCATTTAAAGATTGGTTTGCCAAAGACGGCGAACTGGTTTTCTCCGGCCACGGCGACAACCTTTGCACCGTAAAACAATATGGTGACTTCGAAATGTACGTCGACTGGCAAATTCAGAAAGACGGCGATGCAGGCATTTATCTGCGTGGTACTCCACAGGTACAGGTCTGGGACACTGCACGTGTTAAAGTGGGCGCGCAAGTAGGTTCCGGTGGGTTGTATAATAATCAGAAAAACCCTAGCAAACCGTCCAAAGTGGCCGATAATGCTATTGGTGAATGGAATACCTTCCACATTACCATGATCGGAGACCGTGTTTCCGTGGATCTGAACGGCGAGAATGTGGTGGATAACGTAGTGCTGGAAAATTACTGGGATCGTAACCTGCCCATTTTTGCGAAAGAACAGCTGGAATTGCAGGCACACGGAAACGAAATCCATTATCGCGACATTTTCGTACGCGAAATACCCCGTCCCGAATTTGCATTACCGGAACCCGAACAAAAGGATGGCTTTAAAGTGCTCTTCGACGGTACCAATATGTTTGAATGGGTGGGCAACAAAACCGACTATTTCATTCAAGGTGGTGAACTGGTGGTAGATCCTAAAAAAGGCGGCACGGGTAACCTCTATACCAAAGACGAATACAGCGACTTCGACTTCCGTTTCGAGTTCCAGCTTACGCCCGGTGCTAATAACGGATTGGGCATTCGTACACCTATGGAAGGCGACGCAGCATACGTAGGAACAGAAATCCAGATCTTGGATAATGACGCCGATATTTACAAAGACCTGCACGAATACCAATACCACGGCTCGGCCTACGGCATTATTCCTGCTAAAAGAGGCTTCTTGAAACCGCTTGGCGAATGGAACTATGAAGAAGTGCGTGTTCAAGGCTCGAAGATCAAGGTAACACTGAATGGTACCGTGATCCTAGACGGCGACCTGGCCGAAGCCAGCAAAAACGGCACCGTCGATCATAAGGAGCATCCCGGCCTCAAACGGACCAGCGGACATCTCGGCTTCCTGGGCCACGGTTCGGAGCTCAAATTCAGGAACATCCGCATCAAGGACCTGACCAAAGCCAATCCGGAACCCGTTGACACCGATAAGAAAAAAACAAAGAAGAAAAAATGATATTAAGAAATGCCCTGCAAATTTGTGGGGCATTTTTACTATTGTAAATAAGTATAAACTTATACTCACATTAGTAATTTTTTGAACTATGAAAAACACACACTAAAAAACTACCCTGAATTGGAAGAAACCCCCGACACGGCCTTCAACGAGCCTTATGCGGCCCATACCCCTGCACAATCCCGGCATTATATTTAAATCTCCACTGCAACGTCCTGAAAGCCAAATGACCTGCTTTCAAGATCGATATGATCCGGAAAGGGATCAGTAAGAATGACTTTGAACGTTTTAAAGGCAAAACGGGGCTGGATTATGATCAGCTGGCCAATGCATTGTCGGTGGCGCGTGCAACCCTGATCAACAAAAAAGGGGATGAAAAATTCAATCAGGCACTGAGCGAAAGAATCATCAGTCTGGCTGATATCTATTCTTACGGATATGAGGTTTTTGAGGACATTGAGCGCTTCAACCATTGGATTTTCAGGCCCAACCAGGCGCTGGGCAACGAACGCCCTTTTGATTTTCTGGATAATCAGTTTGGCCGGGAAGAGGTCAAGAACCTGATCGGCCGGATCGACTATGGTGTTTATTCTTAAATGCCCTAATACATGATGGTATACAGAATCATAAACTCACCCCATGCATTTACGCTTCGGAAAGCCGGGCGCTGGCTTTACTCAAGTATACCGCCAATGTTAATATCGACAATATTCCCCGGGCACTGAGCATCACTACCTTTGAAATTGACCCTGCATACATCTTCGACTTGCCCATAAATGCATTGCCCGGAGACTGGAAAATCGCCCCTGCACCCGCTTCGGCAAAGGATTTTGGCACTGTATTGCTTCGAAAGGCCGATTACGGGATCTTTAAAATTCCCTCTGCGATTATGGAAGATGAATTCAACTATCTGCTAAACCCACTCTTCCGCAAAGCAACCACCTACGCTATCCAATCGATCAGGGATTTCATTTATGACGAGAGGCTTAAATTATAGAAAAAAATTAAAAAATGCCCTCTTGGATCAGATTGGGCAATTTTATTTAGCTTTGATATAATAAACAGAAAATCAAGGTCAAGAAAAGTAAATAAGCCAGGTTTGGCTCTTGCTATGAAAATAGATGCTGGCCGGTGCGGTTCATTATATAAAATCGGACGGAACTACCGAAAAGTTACACGACGCTAGCGCAGACAACCCGAATTCTGCCAATATTGGTTACGACGCTGCCATGAAGATTGTCTACGTCCCAGCCTTCATGGAAAAACAATGTCGTGGCTTATCAACTAAAGTAAATATATTTATAACATCTAAATCAATCAAAAACAAGGCGTTTCATGGACATTTTTGTTGGGAGTCTTTCTTTTAAGTTAAGAGAAAGCGAGCTGCGTGAAGCTTTCGAAAAGTATGGCAAAGTGAACTCGGCGAAAATCATCATTGACAAGATCACGCGTCAAAGCAAAGGTTTCGGGTTTGTAGAAATGCCCGATGAAGTGGAGGCCAGGGCCGCCATTAATGCATTAAATGGGGCGGACATGTACGGCCGACCACTGGTTGTGAATGAATCCCAAAAGAGAGAACCCAGAGGCGACAATAGCGCTCCCCGGCCGGATACTCGTAACGGGGGGGGCTTTAACCGGCCAAGACCGACCGGTAACGACACGACAGGCAACCGAGGTGGATATCAGACAGAAGACAGAAATACCGGGCGGGATTACACCAAGCCCGCATCACTGGACGACGACGAACCGGATGATGACGATGCATCAGCTAAAACTGCCGCTAACCCGGCTGCACGCAACCCGGCTACCCGTAGCCCCGCTGGTCGCGTGCCGGGCGACCGGAGCAGTCTACCTGATCGCGGATTCGCGGGTGGTGTTGGTGGAAGTAACTTCCGAAGTGCGGACAAACAACGCGATAAGGGACACCACGACCGCGACCATAACCGTAACCAGGGGGGCAGACCCAAAGTCGAAGACCGCTACAACAAAAAAGGCGGAGGCGGATCGAAAGATTACGGTCGCCGCATTAACGACGACGACGATTGGTGATAAATCAATAAGCAAATGGCCTGCAAGTTTCGCTTGCAGGCCATTTGCTTATTTTTTGAATATAAAGTAAACTGCGAGTATCAGAAAGAGAAACCCGACGAAGTGGTTCCAACGAAAGGTTTCCGTTTTGAAGAAGACCAGTGTAAAAATCGTAAAAATAACCAGCGTTATTACTTCCTGGATCACTTTCAGTTCAACGAGCGAAAATGGCCCTCCATTTTCCTTAAAACCGATCCTGTTGGCAGGAACCTGGAAACAATATTCAAACAGGGCTATTCCCCAGCTTATGAGAATAATGGAAAACAGTCCCAGTTTGCTAAACCAATTCAGCTCCTTGAATTTCAAATGCCCGTACCACGCCATTGTCATGAAGGCATTGGACAATATTAGAAGGCCGATGGTTATGAACGATTTCATGATGTGGCTTTGACCTTGTTATCACGGAAGAATAACACAAAAAGCACCAATACGACAGCAGCAATGCCCGCGGGTACCATCCATATGCTGGTCCAGTTTTTCACGCTGTCCACCGTGTATATATCGGCCACAACGCCTGACATCCATGAGCCGATCCCCATTCCGATACCATAAGTGGCAATGGAGATCAAACCTTGTGCAGAAGAACGGTATTTTTCACCTGCCTTGGTGTCGGTGTAGATCTGACCTGTAACAAAGAAGAAGTCATAGCAAACCCCATGCAAAACAATTGCTAGGTAAAGCAGCCATTCGCTGGAAGCATCACCATACCCAAAGCCGACGAAACGGATGATCCATGCGATCAGACCTACAACCAGCATCCATTTCACACCGAAACGCGCAAATGCAAATGGGATCAAAAGCATGAATATTACTTCGGAAGCCTGGCCTAGCGACATTTTATTTTCCACATTGGTCATTCCGGAATCCGTCAGCGATGGGTTTGCCATCGCGTAATAGAACGATAATGGGATACAGATCAGAAGCGAGGAAATAAAGAATATAGCGAAAGAGCGGTCTTTGAACAATTTAAATGCGTCCAGACCAAGGATATCGGAGAATGATGTCTGCGTGCTTGGCTTTGGAGGGGTATCAGGCAAAAAAAATGAATAAACGCCCAGAAATGCTGCCGAGAACATCGAGATCTTGAAAATGAGGGCCGTGCTGCCAATGTCGTAGTAACCGATAATGTTCGTAACGACGATCCAGGCCACAGTTCCCATTACACGGATGCCGGGAAAGTCCTTCTCTGAATCAGTCACTTGCTGCATGGCAATGGACGTGGTCAGCGACATAGTAGGCGCGAACGTGATACAGTACACCAATATCACCCAGAAAAACGTGTCAGGGTCTTTAATCCCTGACAATACGTAAAGAATGCCCGCCCCCACGAGGCTTAATATGCCCAAAACTTTCTGCGCAGCAAAATAACGGTCGGCGATCATTCCGACAAAAAACGGCGCGATGATCATCGCAATGGAAAAGGCCGCGTAAGCATTTCCGACCTGGCCGCCCGTTGCGCCCAACTCTGTAAACATATACTTGCTCATTTGCCCATACCATGAGCCCCATACGAAATAGAGCAGGAACATCATGGCCATCAACTGAAAACGGGTCGAGTTCTTCATAAACTAGGTTATCGGTTATAGGAGATTTTGATTGGTATTAAATTGAAAATTGTATCATTTCTTGATCAGCTTCTGAAATTCGTTCAATTTCAAAAGTGCCTCTATGGGCGATAATGTGTTGACGTCGACCAACGACAGTTTCTCCTTTAACTCTTCCAGACGCGGGTCCGCCGGCTCGAAAATGCTCAGTTGAAAATTGTTCTTCGGTATATCCTTCACACGCTTTTTATGCTCATGTGCGACGTGGTCTTTTTCGAGGTGCTGCATGATCTCGCTTGCCCGCAGCACGATTGGTTGTGGCATACCAGCTATCTGTGCCACATGGATACCAAAGCTGTGTGCACTACCGCCCGGTTTCAATTTTCGTAGGAAAACCACTTTATTGTCTACCTCCTTTACGGTCACATTGAAGTTTTTGATGCGCGGAAAATCCTCGGCAAGCTGGTTAAGTTCGTGGTAATGCGTTGCGAATAGCGTTTTCGCACGGCAATCAGACTGATTGTGAAGATATTCAGTAATGGCCCAGGCGATGGAAACGCCGTCGTAAGTACTCGTTCCGCGACCAATTTCGTCCATTAATACCAGACTTTTACTGCTTAAATTGTTCAGAATGCTGGCTGTCTCGGTCATTTCGACCATAAATGTACTTTCTCCACGGCTAAGATTATCGCTCGCGCCAACCCTCGTGAAAACCTTATCCACTAATCCTATTTTTGCCGATTTGGCAGGTACGAATGAGCCCATTTGCGCCATGAGCACGATCAATGCCGTTTGCCTTAGCAAGGCAGACTTACCGGCCATGTTGGGACCCGTAATAATGATGATTTGCTGGGTAGCATCATCGAGGTAGACATCATTGGGCACGTAACTTTCGCCCACCGGCAACTGTTGCTCGATGACCGGATGGCGGCCTTCCTTGATATCCAGCTCATTTCCATCGCTGATGACCGGCTTGGCATATTTGCTTTTCCGGGCGGCCAATGCAAACGAACTCAGCACATCAAGCGCCGAAATCACCTGTGCGTTTTGCTGAATGCATGCAACAAACTCCGCAGCTTTCTGCACAAGCTCACTAAAAATCCTGAACTCGATTGCTGCTATGCGATCTTCGGCATTCAAGATCTTCTCCTCATACTCTTTAAGCTCAGGCGTGATATAGCGTTCAGCATTCACAAGCGTCTGCTTCCGGATCCAGTCGGAAGGCACTTTGTTCTGGTGAACATGGGTGACTTCGAGATAATAGCCAAAAACCTTATTATAGGCAATTTTAAGCGAACCAATGCCCGTACGCTCAATTTCACGGTTTTGAAGTTTAATCAGATAATCTTTGCCTTCGTAGGAAATCGCATGGAGCTCGTCGAGATCGCTGTCGACGCCGCTTTTGATCATGCGACCCTGATTTGAAAGCACCGGTGCATCATCCCGAACTTCATGCTCGATTTTCTCGATCAATACTTTGCAGACATCGAGTTGGCCGGCAAATTTGCCAAGAATGTTACCCGTCAGGAGTTCCTTTACAGGGGCGATCTGTTTAAGTGATTTTTTGAGCTGTACCAATTCTCGTGGATTGATACGCCGCACGGCCACTTTTGAAATCAGCCGTTCCAGGTCACCGATCTGTTTGAAATACTGGACCAGCGATTCGTGTAAGTCTTCCTGCTGCAAAAAATGCTCAACGGTGTCGAGGCGCTCCTGGATCGGGGCCTTATCTTTCAACGGCAGCACCATCCATTTACGCAACAGCCTCGCACCCATTGGTGTAACTGTATGATCGAGAATATCGATCAGCGGCACACCACCTTCCTGTTGAGGATATACGAGTTCGAGATTGCGGACCGTAAAACGGTCGAGCCAAACATATTTCTCTTCTTCCAGACGCGTAATGCGGCTGATATGTGCGACTTCTTTGTGCTCGGTTTCCCGCAGATAATGCAGGATCACCCCCGCCGCGACAATCCCCATCGGCAGCGATTCAATGCCGTATCCTTTTAAGGTGGTTGTTTGGAAATGCCCGGTCAGCTGCTCGTAGCCATAGTCGTAGCCAAAGCACCAGTCTTCCAGATGAAATGTATGGTATTTTCCTCCGAAGAGTTCGTTGAATTCCTGCTTGTGTTTTTTGCAGTAAAGCACTTCTGCCGGGCCAAAACCCTGCAACATTTTATCGATATAGGCGGCATTACCCTGTGAAGCCATGAACTCGCCTGTGGAAATATCCAGAAACGCTATCCCATACAGACCGTCGTTTCCGATATGCACCGCAGCGAGGTAGTTGTTCTTGCGAATATCCAGGACATTGTCGTTGAACGACACACCCGGCGTTACCAGCTCGGTTACTCCACGCTTTACAATGCCCTTAGCGGTTGCAGGATCTTCCAGTTGATCACAAATAGCCACGCGTTCGCCCGCACGGACAAGCTTCGGCAGATAATTGTCCAGCGAATGGTGTGGAAATCCGGCCAGCTCCTCATGTGACCCACCATTGTTGCGGCGGGTCAGTACGATACCAAGAATTTTAGAAGCCCTTACCGCATCCTCTCCGAAAGTTTCATAAAAATCACCAACCCTGAAAAGCAACAATGCCCCCGGGTATTTGGCTTTGATCTGATTGTATTGTTTATTAAGCGGAGTTTCTTTGTGTGCCTTTGCCAATTATCAGCCTAATTTAAAGAACAGGATTTGTACAAAATTAAGCCTTCTAGCCGGTTTGGCAAGTCAGGGCAAATGATTTATCGGCTCGTCAAAAGCTTCTCTCATAAAAAAGTTTAGCCTCTTTCGGTGTAACTTCCCATACGTCCCCGGGGTTAGGAAAATTATTTTCCCTATCCGCTAATGAAATTTTTCCAATAGACCATCGCACCAGCCGTAACGTCGGGAAACCGGCTGCAGCCGTCATCCGCCGCACCTGCCTGTTCTTACCCTCATGCAATGTAACCGAGAGCCAAGAAGTAGGAATATTCTTTCGAAACCGGATGGGCGGATTGCGCTCCGGCAATTTCGGTTCTTCGATTATCGAAATCTCCGCCGGTAGCGTTTTATATTGTTTGCCGTTAATGGAAATAATCACTCCGCTGGCGAGGTGCCTGCAGGCTTCGTCCGTTGCCTCGCCTTCCACCTGCACATAGTATGTACGCGTATGTCTGTTACGCGGTTCGAGAAATTTTGTTTTGAGGAAATTGTCATTTGTAAGCAACAAAAGCCCTTCGCTATCTGCATCGAGGCGTCCGACAGGGTAAATGTCTTTTGCAAATGGGAAACCGAGATCAGCCAGTGTTGGATGATCGCCTTCGCGGGAGAACTGCGAAAGCATGCCGAAAGGTTTGTAAATGAGGAAGTATTGAAACAAAATTGAGTGATGTTAAAAGGTTAAGCGACTAGTTGACCCACTCGCTTAAATCCAGCGAAAAGCCCGGAAGCACATTTTCACCAGAAAGCATTGCGTTAATTTCTACGGTTTCAACTGCCCCATCAGAACGGAATATGCAAACTTTCTTGTCGAACCGATCAATCAGCCAACCAAGTTGGGTACCATTGCTTATGTATTCTTCCATTTTTTTAATTAGGTCTTTCAATCCGTCTGATTCCGAACGAACTTCCACCACAAAATCAGGACATATAGAAACGAAACGATCTCTCCTTTTATCTAAGGATGCGTTCGCCCATCGGCCCTTCTCGATCCAGGAAATGTCGGGAGCTCTAACCGCACTATTTGGCAAAGTAAAACCTGCCGAAGAATCGAAAACTTCGCCCAAACCGGATTCCCTATTCCAGTTATATACGGCAGCCAGAATGTGGGGATGAAAATTACCTGTAAAACTTCCAGTTGGTGACATCAGCATGATATTTCCATAGGAGTCCCTTTCGAACTCTAGTGTGTCGTTTATTTGGCAGAACTGAAAGAATTCTTCATCACTCATCGGCCTAACCATTCTTAAAGTCACCTGCATTTCGGTATCCATGGGTCATTGAGTTTTCGCTTCTACCAAAAATAAACAAATATCGCCGCTATCGGAATACGGATTTATGCCAGTGGGCTATTGAATTTCCAACCATACCGGACAATGGTCCGAATGAACGGCATCGTTGAATTGGCGGGCGGCGAGGATGCGGGATTTGAGCGGGTCGGCGACAGAAATGTAATCGATACGCCAGCCTTTGTTATTGCCGCGGGCACCGGCTCGGTAGGTCCACCAGGAGTACTCACGCAGGGTTGGGTTCATAAAACGGAAAGCGTCGGTGTAGCCGCTGGCAAACCATTCGGTCATCCAGGCGCGCTCCTCAGGCAGGAAACCCGACGATTTTTTGTTCCTCACAGGATCGTGAATGTCGATTTCGGCATGTGCTATATTATAGTCGCCGCAAATGATCAGGTTTGGGCGTTCTTTTCTCAATTCATTTACCCAGATAAAAAAATCGGCCAGAAAACGCATTTTTACGCCTTGGCGCACATCTCCGCTGGTGCCCGACGGAAAATAGCAGTTCAATACGGTAATATCGCCAAAATCGGCCCGCAGCACTCTGCCTTCGGCGTCATAGGCGGGAATGTCGCAACCGGAAACCACGAGGTCAGGGTTGATCTTGGAAAATATGGCAACTCCGCTGTAACCCTTTTTCTCGGCAGCATGCCAGCCCACCAGCTCATAACCTAGTGCCCGGAAGCCGGACAGGTCGACTACGTCGGGCGTGGCTTTTACTTCCTGGAAACAAAGGATGTCTGCCGGGGTGGTTTGTAGCCAATCTAACAGGCCGTTTTTCAATGCGGCGCGGATGCCGTTCAGATTATAAGTGAGTATTTGCATAAATCGAGGGCAGACTTTACAAAAGCCTAGAAAAATAGTACTTGCTTACCAGTATAAACGGATTCCCATTTGCCGGAATCACCGCGGGACATAATCCAGGCGCGGTATTTTCCTTCGGGAAGCTTAGGTTTATAAAGCGCGTACTGATAATTGTTACTGTAATAGGATGCTTTTTGTATAAAATCGCGGAACGTATTAGGCACCGGCACTGCGGGAAGCACGATGTTGTGCCGGGCGGATTCCAGTACAAAATAAAATGTTTCTTTCTGTTCCTTTTCTGGCGCAGCAGAAAACTTAAAATACTTCATATAGCGATTATAGTCGCCATTTCTATACTGGAATTGTGCATCAAACTGCCCCGCGAACGTCTCAGCTTTCTGGCTGGTTTGCCGGATCAGTTGTTGCTGAGCTGGCATATCGTAATATTGATAGAAGTCCGTAACACCGTCCGATTCAAGACTTAAGATCAAATTGCTCATGCGCGTCGGATGGTTCCAGAAAGGGACGTCGGTGAAGAGCTCGCCTACGGTGAGGAATGTCCTGTAATTTTTCCAAAAATAGCCATCGATCACCAGTTCGTCGTGCAGTTTGCGTATCGACGCGATCGACAGAAAATAACTGACAAAATTCAGCGTGCCGAAACCGAGAACAGCGGCAATGGCAAGGGCATTCCTCCATTTACCCCAATCCTTCAAAATAACGATCAGGCAAACGTAGCATGTTGCAAGCAGCACCACGCCGAAAACCATATAACGTCTCGAAAAAACGGTACCGCCATACATGACGTAGTCTGAGATCGGCCGGCTGATCATGAACATTGCCCCAGTGCCCATTACGAAGAGCAATGCGCCCCAAAGGAACCAATTCGCCCAGCCGGGTTTTCGCGAAACCAAAATCCGGACCACCCAGATGACAAATACTAGTGCAATCGCAGCCCCAAGCAAAACGCAGGCAATAAGATCCTCGTGAAAAACCTGGACGAGCGGATGGCGCACATCCAGAAAAAGCGCATTTCCCCAAAAAGCAAATATATAAAGCAAATTAAAAACCGGATGGTCCCACACCTTCGCACCGGGCGACGGAATGAATGTATAATCGAAAAAGAAGTAGAAGACCAATACCACAATGCTTCCCAAAACCCACCACAACAAGCTCCGAAACCGCTTTTGAAAACATAGAATGAGGATCCCGACGATCCAAGTCAGCATGCCGCTTCCACTTGTGAAGGTAGTAAGCAATGCGGCGATGATCGCGATCCAAAGGCCTTTCTTATCCTGACGCGCAAGCCCATGCGCTGTCAGGAATGCAAAAAAGATCAACGGCGTGTTCTGTAATGCCGCGATACCCCAATAGGCATTCTCGAAGAAAACGAGGTTAAAAAGTATATAAGGAACTGGTATGAACAGATACCAGGAAATATTTTCTTTTTTGAAATTGATATACAACAAATAGCTAATCCCCAGCAAAAACAGATCTCCAATGATGATTTGCGTCTTGATATTGATTGCTCCGGTCAGCACGAACATAATCAGCATCACAATGCGTTCGAATGCAAACCTGTGCTGGTTGACCTGCTCGAAGAGCACTTCGAGCATTTCTACGAAACCTCGCGAGTGTCGAAGCTTTTGCACGGTTTCCAGCAGATTGAAATCGTCGGTGTAGGGAATGTTGACGACGTGTGCATCAAGCAGAATGAAGAAGTACAGAACAGGTGCTACGATCAGGCCGATTCCCAGCCATTGCCGCCAAGGCTGTATTTTTTTTATAAAAAATGTAACTCCAAAAAGCAAAAGCATAGCGACGACAACGCTATAATACTCAAACAAATGAGGATTTTCTAAAAATGGCTTCAAAACAGTGTGGTTGGATGCTTAAATCTGAATCAAAAGTTATCGGGCCCCGGTGATCATCTGGCTGGTTATTTCCTTTTCAAAAGTTATATACCCTGGATAATTTACCTGCTTGCCAGCAATATCCAACGTGGGTCGCACTTTAACAACGAATTTCGTCGGCTTTGCGTCGGACTTGCCCGTCAGCGCCAGTATCATATTTATGAACTGATCGCGGGTCTGATCATTTGAAATCAACTGGTAGGCATTCGTCTGCAGGCTCACCGGCACACGCGTAGGTGTCGTGCCAGGCAGTACTTCGATAAGCTGACTCAGATATCCATTAAAAATCTCACTCTCTGAAAGCAAAACCCTGTATTCCAACTGATTGATCGCCGCACGTTTACGGGTAGGATTGGTGATATCCACGTTTACACGAAGGTTTAACGGAACATTTTTCCTAAGCAATCCCATAGCTAGTCCGGGATATCTTACCAGGTCAAAATCGCTGAAACTTTTGATATTTCTGAACTCTCTGATATCGATTCCGGCCAGGTAGACGCTGTCTACAGATGCAATATTGTACTTACAATCGCCAAAAACCTTCGCTTCCGAAACCTGTCGGCTTACGCCGCAACCCGTCATTATAGCAGTAATCAGCACGATTACAGCCATCCAAATTTGCTTTTTCATTACAATGTATTTTGCGCAAGTTAAACAGTAGGTATCAGAACGCACACCGGTAGCGGGGATTATTAGTTTATGGAGTTATTTTTTGCGTGCTTTCAACCCAGCCTCTACATTTGCAAACTCTAAATTTTCACCCAATCGACACAAACATGGCCAGCTGGTATTTAGGAAAAATTCGGTATCAAAAAGAAGATGAGGCAGGAAGGCTAAAAACGATCAACGAAACGTACCTGGTGGACGCCGTTTCATACACGGAGTCCGAAGCGAGGCTCTACAAACAGATCGTCACCGATGCCAGCGATTTCAGCGTAACCGCCATTTCAAGAATGCGCCTGGCAGATCTTTTTGCCTATGAGGACGGCGAACAGTGGTTCAAGGCCAAGGTCATTTATTTTTCCGTCGATGAAAAAAGCGGAAAAGAGAAGAAGATCGTGAATTATATGCTCGTGAACTCCGAAGGCATCCAGCAAGCCCTCGACCGTATTAACGAAAGTATGCGCAACTTCCTGATCCCTTACGAGGTGACGGACATTAATCTTACGCCTATCCTGGATGTGTTCCCATACTCGGCAGATGAAGACAAGGAACAGGAAATCCCTGCAAATATGCGTCCGTTGAGCGAAGTAATGGCCGAACGCACGCAGGCTGAGAATGTACTGACCGAGAATGTGCTAACCGAGAATGCGTAACGTCACGTTAGTCTAACTATAACGAATGTCAGTCTGGCTATAACAGATGTCAGTCTGGCTATAACAAA
>NZ_JAKCPW010000015.1 GCF_021440085.1 Dyadobacter sp. CY261 | reverse complement strand
GACCATGACTTCGTCAAAACAACATGCAAATTGGACCATGGACGATGGACCATTGACCATGACTTCGTGTAAACGTCAAAACGACATGCCAATCGAACCATGGTCAATGGTCTATGGTCAGGCCGAAGGCCGATGGTCAGCCGTCGGCGGTCGGCGGTCACGAAGCGGCCTATTCACTCCGCAAGCTCTTCACCGGATTCATCATCGCCGCCCTGATCGATTGGAAACTGATGGTAAACACCGCAATGAGGACAGCTATCACACCTGCCAGTGCGAACATCCACCATTCGATGCTAATCTGGTAGGCAAAACCTTGAAGCCATTGTTTCATCACATACCAGGCAACGGGTGATGCAAACACAATGGCCATCACGACCAATTTGAGGAAATCCTTAGATAGTAGGCCTACAATGCCGGCCACAGAGGCTCCCAGTACCTTGCGGACACCGATTTCCTTGGTACGCTGCTCGGCGGTAAATGTCGCCAGGCCAAAAAGTCCGAGGCAGGAGATAAAAATGGCCAGGAATGCAAAGTAACCGGCCAGCTTGCCCACGATCTGCTCGCTCTGGTACTGACGGGCATATTCCTGGTCGGTGAATGCATAGGTAAAAGGGACATTTGGGTTAAGTTTTTTGCAAACCTTGCCGATTGCTGCCAGTGTTTCAGGCGTTTTGCCTGCTTCGATGCGGACCACCACGTTTCCCTGCGGCTGGCGGGCACCGAGGTAGGCGATCATCGGGCGGATGGCCGTGTGAAGAGACTGGAAATGGAAATCTTTTAAAATCCCGACAATCGTTCCCGTTGTGCTCCCCCACTTGATTTTCTGTCCGATCGGGTCTTTGAAATTCATTATCTTTAAGGCAGTTTCGTTAAGGAGATAGCCTGCCGAATCGGTGGGGAAAGCTTTGGAGAAATCGCGGCCCTGGACGACTTCCAGGCCCATCGTTTTGGTAAAATTGTAACCAAATCCTACCGGCGTAAACCTGACCGGATTATTCGGGTCGCTGCCTGGCCACGAGATGCCGTCGGTTCCGTTGCCGTTGGATGCGGGATTGGCGGTCATGTGCGACACATTCTTAATGCCCGAGATTTGCGAAAGTTCTTCATTCAGGATATCAAATTTGTTGAACAACTCACCCTCGATCGGAAAATAAACCAGGTTTTCTCGGTCGAAACCCAGGTTTTTACTTTGGACAAAACCCACCTGCCTGTAAATGATGATCATGCCCACGATCAGGATGACAGACAGCCCGAACTGAAATACGACCAGCCCCTGACGTACCCAAACCGAGCTGGAATCGAACTTCAAGGCGCCTTTGAGGATGCGGACCGGATTGAGCGACGACAGGAACAACGCCGGATAACTGCCGGCCAGCAGTCCGGTGACAACCAGTAACCCGGCGATAATACCCCAGAACGATGGCTCCGACATGGGCAATACGATTTGCTTGCTTGTGAGGTTATTGAATGAAGGCAACAACAACGCTACGATCGTCACCGCCAATACAGCTGAAAGCACCGCGATCAGCAAAGCTTCACCCAAAAACTGCCCAGCCAGCATCGATCTCATTGCGCCGACCACCTTCCTGACGCCTACTTCTTTTGCCCGGCGCGAGGAACGTGCTGTGGCGAGGTTCATGAAGTTAATGCAGGCGATGAGCAGGATGAATACCGCCACAAAACTGAACAGCCGCACATATTCGATGCGTCCTCCGTCCATTTTAGCACCTTTGATATTGCTGTTGAGATAGTATTCATGGAATGGCTGCATTGCAAGCTGCGTTTTGTACGGGTTGCCCGCGTCGCGGTTTGTTTTATCGAGCAGGTGCAGCATTTTAGCCTCGACCTTCGCGGGATCGGCGTCTTTCCTGAGCTTGAAAAAAGTCAGCGGATCGGTGGTCCCCCAATCGGTGGCCCAGCCGTTGTCGTCGACATAGGCATCCCATGTCATGAGGCAATCGAATTTCAATGTGCTGTTGGCACCGATGTTTTCGAAAACCGCCGATACTGTCTTATCCTTGCGGTTATCGTAACGGATTGCTTTCCCGATCGCCGCCTCGGGGCTGCCGAAGAATGCCTCGGCCATGCTCCGCGAAATGGCTATGTTACCGCGATCGCGCAATGCACCTTCCGGCGTGCCTTGCAGTAGTTTGTAACTGAACATTTTAAAAAAATCGCCACTGGCCCAGTTGGTTTCTTGCTTATGTATTTTGGTGCCTGCGGAGAAGGTTTGGGAGCTGGTCCACGAAAACGGAGTCGTCATTTCGATCTCGGGCACCGACTTTTTGAGCTCTTCTGCCAGCGGCCCGGGTGTCCAGATCACACCCTGCACCTTTCCGCTGAAATATTCGCGCATATAAATACGATACAACTGATCCTTGCTGGCATGAAACGCGTCCACACCCCGCTCATCGCGGATCCAGAGCATGATCATCAGGCTGCAAGCCATTCCCAGCGCAAGCCCGAGGATATTGATGGCCGAAAATGTTTTGCTTTTAAAAAGACTGCGCAATGCGATCTTGAAGTAATTACGGATCATGGGTCAGGCTGGTAATTTGGTTGGGCAAAATAGTGCCCCTCTTATCAGGAGGGGTGTGATGTTCTTTTCATGGCTAATAGCATTCGCTGTATACCTGAGGTTAAATGCTGTGCCAAAATCCAAAAACTACCCTTGGAGGCTAGGGAAGCAGTTTTTATCATTTGGAATGTCTTTCTCTTTGTCCGATTTCGAACATTCTTCATTTTGAACCGGACAACCGTCAATAGTTCCTTGAAAACCGCCTGCCGATCAGTTACATTTGGGTTACAATCGGTTCGGCAAAGATGAATTTCGGCAAAGAGATCCTGTTCTTTTTCAGTGCATTAGGCGCCTTCAACGGGCTGATACTCGGCGTATTCCTTATTTTTTTCACCCAAAAGAAATACCTCGCTAATAACTTCCTGGGCGCATTACTGCTCGCCTCGAGTATAAGGATCGCCAAGTCGGTATGCCTGTATTTCGATGGGAAACTGCCAAAAATTTATCTTCAGATCGGTCTCTCGGCCTGCCTATTCATTGGTCCGTTTTTGTATTATTTCGTTCGGTCCGCAGTTACGCCTATGGACAAAATGCCCAAAAGCTGGATCTGGACGCTCATTGTGCTGGCGATACTCACATTGGGCGTCGGCGTGGCGTTACCGTATGCCGACTATCCAGTACTCTGGAATAAAGTGATTGCGCGGGTGATTTACCTGCTATGGTTCGGTTTCCTGCTGGCCTCAGGTCTGCGCATCCGCGGAATGCTTCGGAAACTTTTCAATCGCTCCTACACCATGAAGCCCGCCGAGACCTGGATTTCGATGATCTTTCTCGGGAATGTGCTGATATTCCTTTTGTATTTTTCCTCGCTCATCAATGCCCCATTCGCTTCCTACATCAGCGGGTCCATTGCATTTTCGCTGATCCTCTACCTGATGATCACACTGGTGATTTATAAAAAGAAAACCGATGAACTCTTTTTGCTGCTGCCTGACAAGCCCGTAGCCAAAAAGCTGAATGAAAGCGACGCCGAATTGTGGCTGACAAAGCTGGAAAAAGTCATGAGTGAAAAGGCCGTTTACAAAAATCCGGACCTCAAACTGCACGATCTTTCGCGGGAAATACAGGTTTCGGGCCACCAGCTCTCTGCATTGCTGAACGACCGTTTAGGCAAAAACTTCACCACGTACATCAACGAATGGCGCATTGCCGAAGCCTGTAAAATGATGGTCACCGACCAGCACCTCACCCTCGAAGCGATCGGTTATGAAGTAGGTTTTAATTCCAAATCCACATTTTTCGCCGCATTCAAGAAAGTCAAGGGTATTACGCCATCCTCTTATCAACAAACTACCAATCAACCAATTACAGATTAGGGAGGTATGAATTTATAAATCCGTACTCCTGATTTGCCTTTTACAGACCGCCGGAAACGCCAGGCTTTGGATTTTTGCTTCAAACCAGATCCATTCCCAAAGCCATGAAATTTTCCGGCATCATAATTCTCATCACTTTTCTCTTTTCCCAAACATCCATTGCGCAAAACCGCTGCACCATTTCCGGCCGGGTGGTGAATGTCGGACAACAGCCGGTGGCCGTTTATGCCCGTTTACTCGCGCTGCCAGATTCCATGTTACTGCAAGGTGCTCCCTTTGAAAATGGCCGCGTGACCTTCAGCGGCATTGAACACCAACTGGTCGCATTGCGGCTCAGCAGCGTCGGTCTTTCCGATACTTTACTCCTGATCCGTTGCGAAGGCCGCACTCAAATCGACCTCGGCACGATCCTCCTGCATGAGCACGTGCAGGCGCTGGCTGGCGTCACCATCCGCGGGCAGGCACCACTCGTAACGCAAGGCGCAAACGGAACGACCGAAATACAGATCACCGGCAGCATTCTCGCGGGCAGTACTTCGGCCACCGAGCTACTCGAAAGGTCGCCGGGGATTACTTTCACCGAAGGGCGCGTGGGTGTAATTGGCCGGGGGGAAGCATTGATTTTCCTGAATGGGCAGGCCATTACCTACGAGCAAATGGCGGCCATTCCGGTGGCCCGGATCGCCCGTGTGGAAGTAATCCTTAACCCGTCGGCGCGGTATGACGCGGAAGGGAAAGCGGTGATCAATATCATCACTAAGTCTGTGACAGTCAGCGGAACGACAGGCTCCGTAACCCAGCAATATGCCTATACCAGGTTTGCCGGAAGCGAACTCAACACACTGGCCGACCTGCAATACATGCACAACCGGTTGTCGTTGGAAGCCAACTATGCGCTCGAAACCGGCAACGAACGCGAAGTGCTCCATACGACCCGGACACGCCCCTCCCCAACCGAGTACCTGCATTCGGACCTCACCACCGACTGGCAGCGCAAAATGCGTAACTATTCCAACTTCGGCGCAGGGGCGCAGCTTAATTTGAAAGAAAACAGCTATATATCATTGACTTACAAAGGCAACCTGAACAGCCAGGGCGGCAGCCAGAACAGCAGCAATGCCCTCACCGACATTTCGGGTATGAGCTTTTACCAGAGCTGGGTCGCGAAGGATGAAAAACGCTGGAACCACGCCGTTACCCTCAATTTTCAACAGGCGCTGGATACATTGGGTTCGGCATTGTTCGTCGGCACCCAATACGCCCGTTTCCAAACCGACCAGCATGACCGGATTCGGGAAAACAGCCTCATCAGCGACAGTACGGCCGTTCGTAACCTGCTCAACGACGTACTAATCCGCATCAACATTTCGAGTACACAGGCTGATTATACCAAAGCGTTCCGCAATGGCGGCAAATTTGAAACCGGGGCAAAGTTCAGTTATGCCGATAATGGGTCGGGCACCGACTTCCTGGTTTCGGTGGAAGATGGCCCGCTCCTGCCTGATCAGGGTTTGAGCAGCCATTTTCGTTACGTCGAAAAGGTGCCTGCCGCCTATCTCAGTTACCAGGGAAAAATGAAGGGCAACGTGCAGTTTGGGGCAGGCGCGCGCGGCGAATGGACCAACTATATCCTTAATACCACCGCCCGGGGCGGGCAGGATATTGGCAACAGCTATTTCAATGTATTTCCCAACCTTTTTGTCAGTAAAAACTTTGCGAACGGCCTGCTGAGCCGCATTTCCTATGTTTCCAAAATCACGCGTCCGCGCTACCAGGCACTTAATCCGTTTGTGGTGTATCAGGACCCATTCACGACGATCGAGGGCAATCCCAATCTCCAACCCGAAAAAATCCATACTTTCGAAACCGGACTGCAATACAAGCAACTGGATGTGCGGGCGAGCTACACTTACACCAAAGACAAGATCAACGGCGCAGCACTTCGTGGCGACGCACCGAACAGTTATGTGCTCAAAGGGATTAATCTCGCCAAGGAATATGCATTGCTCCTGACTGCCTCCGCCACATTCAACCTGCATTGGTGGAGCACGACGAACACCATCACCGTAAGCCATAACAAACTGATTGACAATCAATATAGCTTTGAAATCATTAAACCCAAACCACAGTTTTATGGTTACACCAGCAATACATTTGATGTAAATCATTTGTTTAAAATACAGCTCATGGCTTGGTACCTCGGCGAAAGGTCGCAGGGGCTGTATTACAATTTCAGCCGATCGACGGTGACCGTTGGCGTGGAAAGGGATTTTTTCAAAAATGCATTGAAAATCAGGCTTACGGCGAACGATATTTTTCACCAAAGTCAGGTTCATGGTAAATACAGCGTGGGGCAAACCGACATTTACTATCACCGCACCTATTCCACCGCATTCTTCGGCATCAGCGCCGCCTACCGTTTCGGGCGGCTGGGGAAAGTTACATTTAACAGTAAATCAACAGGTGAAACGGAACAGAATCGGGCAAGGTAAAACGCCCTTCGACTGCGCTCAGGGCGACAAGCCTCCATTCGTCCCTTTCTTCATCGTCCCTTCCCCCATCCCCCCTACTTATAGGTTTTCAAAGCCCTCGAATCGCCCTGCTCCTTCAAGATCCTTTTCAGCCCATCCATATTCATCGTGAGGCCGACTTCGGCGTCGGGGGCGGTGTCTTCGTTGATAATACCGATCGGGCCGCGGTAGTTACTGTCGCGGATGATGCGGATCATATCCGCCTCGGCATCGCCCTCACCGATCGGTACCACTTTTACCGGCTTGCCTTTTTTGAGACCCATTAAATTGACGGCCATCAAATGCGGCAGGATTTTCGGGAAAAATTTGGGGAAGCGCTCGATATCTTCTTCTGCGTGATGCAGGTTATAAACAATCCCTATGTTCGGTCTTTTGAGATAATTCATCACCTCCAACTGGTTTTCTGGCATTCCATACCAGCCGCCGTGGTTATAAAGTCCTACCGTACAACCAATCTCCGCTGCTTTGTCGGCAATGTAGGCCAGCGGCTTGGCCACCGCTTCCACCTTCTGCTGCTGGGTCATCTGGTCCATATCCTTGATCCCACTGATCATGCACCAGATTTCGGTCTTGACATGATGCCGTTTCAGCAAATCGAGGATAATGGGCAGGTTTTTATCGTTTTCAGGATTCGGGCCGGAATAAAGCCAGAATGCCTGCAACTTAATATGATGCTTTTTCAAAGCTTCCAGCTCGGCGTCAAACTCCGGAATGTGCTTTTCACGCCAGTCGTAAGCGAGCATTGTAAAACCCAGCTTGTCTAGCATTTCTGCCCGTTGCTCAGGGTTACGCTCCCTGGAATCAAATGGTACAATGCACCACGCAATGAGATTTTCGCGGGCATAAATGTTGTCCGTACCCTTAGTTTTCTGTCCCAAAGCAGGTCGAAACGCAAGCAGGAGGGTTAATAGAAGTAGTTTCTGGATCATGGGGCGGTTGATTTTGAATGAGTCAATGAGTCAATGAGTCAATGAGTGAATGATTGAATGAACTTATTTTGAGGCGTAAGATACCTTTAATATCACCCGGAGCCCCGGTGCGTTCTGGGTGACAGTAAAAGTATCTTACTGCTCACAAATAACATTCACTCATTCACTCATTCACTCATTCAAAATTATTCACGACGGCTCCGCAACTCCCACAAAAATCACCACACCATCCCCACCGGGATTATCTTTGATATCCACATAAACAGACGGTTTCCAGTTGTTCATGGCCCACACATTGCCCGCTCCATCCACGTTGGTCGACGTCAGGCGCATCAAGGGCTCGTAGCACGGCTTGAACGTACGTCCCAGCGGTCCTTGCTGGCTGCCATATAGCGGCTGCCCATTCGCCAGCGTTACACCCGATCCACCCGTTGGCAGCGTCATCAGCTGCGAGGTGCTCTCATCCTCATTATGAATAACCGCCACGCCGAACGGCCCATGCATATCGAAGCTATCGATAGCGCTGTTCCGGCCCTTTTCCTGCGCAAAATTGGCAACATACAACACGCCTGCCTTGTCCATTCGCACGCCCCAGGCGGCATGGACATTTTTGGTAAATACTTTTAAGACATTTTTGAGCGAAGGATCCAGTTTGACAACCCGGCTGCTGGTGACACCCCCTACAAAAATCTCATTCTGCGCATTCACCGTCACCTGTCTGAACTGCTCGTAGCCTACCGAGGCCGGATTACGCGGGTTAACATAATCGCTAACCCAGTGCCCAAGGTACACCAACTGCTCGTTTTCGATCTTGAATTTGTAAACCGAAGATTGCAGGCCGTAATCGTCGTTCCCGATGTTCGACACAATGCCGTTACCCTCGTTATCGATTACGACGTCGAAAGTAAAATGGTATGGGCTGGGCTGATCCAGGAAATTATCGAAAGAGATCATGCGATGGGGATCGCCGCCGAGATACACCACCACGGCGCTGTTCTGGTTGGGGAAACTGTAAAGGCTGTCGGGCGCGGGCGCGAAAGGTTTCTGGCTACCGACCGATGCCATCCAGAGGTTGCCGTCGTTGTCGTAGGTCAGCCCCTGTATCCGGCAAGTACCGCTCGTGAAGCCGTTGGGCGGGCATTGGGGTTTACCGTCATAGGAAAATACCGACACGCTGCCGGTTTCCGGATTGTAGTCCGAAGGGCCCCAGCCGAAGTTCCCGATCGCGATCGTTTCCAGTGAAGGATGTATGGCCGCCCCAAACCCTGCGCCGAGAATACCACCTCCAAATAACGGAGAGATTTCGTTTGGCGAGCCATCCGAATTGAGTACCAAAGCGTGTGTTCCTGAAATGGCCGTTCCGGCGCGAAAATTATTCGTTATCCAAGCCTTATCTTCTTTATCAAATACCACAAAAGCAGCACCGGCAGGAAGAAAGTTCTTCGCTCCTGAGTCGTTGCATTTGACAGTCAGCGTCCATTGGTCGGGGATCGGCGTTTTGTGCGGCGGAAGTTTCAGGCCGGGTAATGACGGTTCAAAAACCTGCGTTTGCTCGCTGATTAATGCGTAAATGGACTGGACGTTAGTGAAAGGTTTGTAAATCAGATGCATTAATGCGCCCAAAAAAGACCTGGCCGGATTGTCAGTTGACGCGAGCGATGTGAACTGCTGGTACACGGATGCTTCGATCAGGCTGTAATACAGCATATTCGACAAAAAATTAAACAGCGCGAAGCTGTTCGTTTCAAATCCGTTAGGCGATGAGGAAATGACTTTCGAAATGGTCCCGTCTGCGTAAACGAAATTGTTCTTCATACCATAGGCAATGCGGATGCGACGCATTTCGCCCTGGATTGCGATGGAATTGTCGTCGCCCACACGTATGAAGCGCGCGAATGCATATGCACAAGCGATCGTGGATTGCGCGCCAACGGACACCGAGTCAGCTGCCCCATCGAAAACCGCCAGCAATGTGATGTTACGGCTGTCGGTTTCGTACAAAGTGTCGTTCAGGCTATACGATTGGATGGTCAAGATAATGTAGTAGTACCCGGACGCCATCTCGGGAATTTGCAGGTCGAAGGCCGACGAGGTGACCTCCGTTTCTGTGATCGGTTCAGGCGCATTATCCGAGATTTCGAACACTTTGACAAGCGCACGGTTGACCTGCGTGCCGTTTCCCGGATTGGCCAGGAAACGCACGGTTTTTGATGTTGTTGACATACTTTAATGCAGAGATAGTGTTGAGAAATGTTTACTTAAATAGCCAAACGGTTACCTGGCCATAAAAGGGTCTGTCACACTCTCCCTACCCGTTTCCACACGTCCGGCAAAGCGCATTACCGCACCTGACGCTCCGCTATGTACGTTGAAGTCATACCAATGATGGCTTTTGGACGCCGGAATAACCGTTTTTACCGTTCCCTCAATAGGCACTTTGGCTTCGATTTTTTTCTGCTGATAGGCATTATCGGTTACTTCGAACGCCAGTGCTTTCTTGCCGTGATTAATAGTCGTAAGCTCCACGTCGCCAGTCGGTTTGCCGTTTTTATCCAGAACATACCCGCAACGAACGCTTACTGCCGGTTCCTGTGCATTTCCGGCAAACTCGCGGAAATAGCCATTGGGCCCGTACACGCGCAAATGGTATTCGCCACCCTCAAAGCCCGACAGTTTGAACGTCTCCGTAAGCGTATCGCCGACTTTCACCGCATAATTCCAAACCCGCAGCACCTCGCCCTCATAAGGATTCAAAGCATAAATAATGAACGGGGCACCAACAGATTTTTTACCAAATACTTTGTCAGCCGCATGCATCCGTATCTCGAACGCGGCCTTGTCCGCTGAAAGAGCGCCGTCGACATACAACTCGTAAGGAATCGCGCAGGAAGGCCGCGTGCCGGGTTCCTGTTTAGGTAAAAAAGCCAAACCGGCCGGATTCGCATTGATTTTGCCAACTTCCGCCGCCGACAGCGCCTTAAAATTGGCTGGAACGTCCTTAAACTGGGCTTTATGAATGGTTGTCAGGATTTCATCGCGATTGACCGGCTTCGGTTTCTTATAGGTCGACGGGTCATAAGGCTGGAATACCGAGCTGATATTACCGCAAACCGTCCGACGCCATTCTGTAATGTTGGTTTCACGAACTTCTTTTTTCGATTTATGGCTGCAAAATTCTTCCAGAAACTGGATAATGGACGTGTGGTCAAAAACCTGTGAACACACCTTCCCTCCCCTTGACCACGGCGAGGCAATCACCAGCGGCACCCGAAAGCCGAGTCCGATCGCGCCGGCTCGCGCACTCGTTTTAGGAACCTGGCTTGCGTCCTGTTCGAGTGTCACGTATTCCGCTTTGATATCTATACCGTTGGAAACTTTTCCCGAGTTGGGCTTAAACGGATCCGGAATTGAAAAGGGCGGGATATGATCGTAATAGCCGTCATTTTCGTCATAGCAAAGGATAAAGATCGTTTTCTTCCATACTTCCGGATTTTTGGTCAGGATATCGAGTGTCTCGGAAATGTACCAGGCACCATACCACGGGGCCGAGGGATGGTCAGAGAAATTCTGAGGCGCCGCGAGGTAGGACACTGCCGGCAGTTTACCTTCATTCACATCCTTTCTGAACTGGTAGAAAATATCGCTTTTCGGCATATCCAGCTTTCGGGTCTCCCCTCCTTCTTGGTAGGTCAATGAGGTGAGTTGGAGATAATCCGGGTCGTTACGGTTGGTTACGAACGCATTGCGGTGCAATTCCTGCTCAAATACCGACAGCTTTTTGAAATTCTCTTCGCTATGCGCTGCCAAATCCGTTTCCAGCCTTTCGAGCAATGCATGGCGCTGCTCCCAGGATTTGTTCAATTTATCCTTTTCAGCTCCTGTTGCAGCTTCCAGCTTTTCCTTCAATGCAGGCAGGTCCTTTTTGATGTTTTCAACTTCCAATTGCGCATAATGGATAAAATCCGGCGAAAACTTCACGCGGTACTGGGCATACCGCTCCAAAGGATTACAGCCGAAATTGCTCAGCCATGAGCCCTTCCCCGGATGGAACTGCATCACGGCGCCGACCTCGTTCTGGTAAAACTTCCAACTGATACCGGCCTCCTGCATACGTTCCGGGAAAGTCTTCCATTTCACTGGTTTGTTAATGGAAAAGTAGCTGTTACGCACGACAGCCAGCGAGTCGATATCCGGATTTTCGCGGATCGTCCCCGACCAAAGGTAATAACGGTTGGGGTGAGTGGGCGTCATCGACGAGCAGAAATTCTGGTCGCATATCGTAAACGCGTCGGCAAACGCGTAATAAAAAGGAATATCCTCGCGATCGTAATAGCCTAAGGTCAATGGCATTTCTGCATACTCCTTATGGCCCGATCGCTTGGATGTGAGCCATTTATCATATTTACCTCCATTGTACGCATCCACCTGCGACTCGCGCGAGTGCGGCAGGTCGTGCATCCATGTGGCTTTGGTATTCTTAATATCGAGACGGAATGGCGCGTAAGTATCGCCTTTCAGGTCGGTTTGCAGCCATACCTTGTTTTTATTGGGCAGATCGATCGCCCGCGGGTCATTAAAGCCGCGCACGCCCTGCAACTTTCCATAAGTATGGTCGAAAGAGCGGTTTTCCTGCATCAGGATCACCACATGCTCGGCATCCAGGTAACTCGTATTCGGATCAGGATGGATCGCCATCGCACGCTGCACCGACTCAGGGAGCAGGGACGCAACACCAGCCCCGCCGGCCAGCATAGTCGCCTTTTTAATAAAATCTCTTCTTGAATCCATGGGGTTTAGTATCGGTGGTTGGGAAATGTACAAGAACATTGAACGGCAAAAATACTTGGGTGCGGAGCGGTTCGCGGTTATGAGAGTATTAAGAATTGGTTTGGGATAAATCTTAGATGGTGTATCAACTTCCGGGAAGCTTATCCAGTCAGCCAAATTGAGTGATGACTACGGCTTCTTTGACCAGCATTCTTGACCAATTTTATTTTTTTCAAATTCAAGCTTCGGGCGATGCGGCGGTGGCGCTACTATGAGTTGATTCAAGACTCAATCCTTCATGCCACGCAGTTTATTTACCTATTTACTCCTCCTGATTATTCTCAGTCTTCTTGCGCTGAACAGTGATGCGCAGAAAGTGCCATCCGTTTCCGGATATGTTAAAACCGAAACAGGCGAAGCGTTGCCGGGAGCAACCGTTTCACTTTTGAAAACAACTCACGGTGTTACTACCGATGCGAATGGCTTTTTCACTTTGCCTGCGGTAAAGGCGGGAAGTTACACCGTCCAGGTTTCGTTAATAGGTTACAAAAGTGCTTCCGAGAGCATCAGCATCCAGGCCGGAAAGACCGCTACTTTAAATTTTCAACTTCAAGAAAACCAGCAAAATCTCAATGAAGTAAGCGTTTACGGGAAAACAGAAACGCAAGCCGTGAAAGAGCAGGCCTTTGCGGTGAATGCCATTGAGATGAAACAGTTTCAGAACACTACCGCAGACCTTAATCAGGTACTCAATCGCAGCGCGGGTGTACGTATCCGCGAGGCAGGCGGCTTGGGTTCCAATTTTAACTTTTCGATCAATGGCCTTTCGGGAAAGGCAGTAAAATACTTCATCGACGGCGTGCCGATGGAAGTAATGGGCAGTGCGATGTCGCTGAACAACATCCCGGTGAACTTGTCGGAGCGCATCGAGGTGTACAAGGGCGTGGTACCCGTGCAGCTGGGCTCCGACGCCATGGGCGGTGCGGTGAATGTGATCACCAACCAGAAGCAGACCAACTACCTCGATCTCAGCCACAGCTACGGCTCATTTAACACCCACCGTTCAGCATTAACCGCGCAGTATGTGCACAAACCTACCGGTATTACCTTGAAAGCAAGCGGCTTCTTCAACTATTCGAACAACAATTACAAAATGAAGGGCGTGGAGATCCTGGAAGGTGGGACGCGTGTGGGAAACCAGATCGTCGACCTGAATGGGGCCAACTTTGTCGTGACCGATGTGAAGCGTTTCCACGACCATTACCGCTCGGGAATGGGCCAGGTGGAAGTAGGGATCACCAACAAACGCTGGGCTGATGTACTTTATGCAGGTTTCGGTTATTCAGAGAGCAAGCAGGACCAGCAAACCGGCTTTGAGCAAGCCATTGTTTACGGAAATGTGACCCGCGAAGGCAAATCGGCTACCGGAACGTTGCGGTATAAAAAGAGTAACCTGTTTGTAACGGGCCTCGATGTGAATGCATTTGCATCGCTTTCAACGGACAAGTACCTCACTACCGACACCTTGCTGCGCCAATATTACTGGGACGGCACCTGGACGACCAAGGGCGCTACCGAAATGGGCGGGATTAGATCATTGTCGCACATCATCCGCCCGCGGCAGTTTGTGCGTGCGAATGTGAGCTATACCCTCAACGACCAACATTCATTTAACCTGAATTACACTTTTGATCGCCTTAAAAACGAGAATTACAACGAATTGCTCGTTTCGGGTGACGATATGCCAGGGATTATGACGAAGCAGATCATCGGGCTCGCTTACCAGCAGGAGTTGCTCGACAAGCGCTGGACGAATACGTTTTTTGCCAAATACTACGGCCTGGGCCTCGAACGGAAGAAATGGATCGACAACGGCTACCAGGTCCTGACCGACAATTTTCCCAACTACGGTTATGGCGCTGCCTCGCGTTACAAAATCCTGCCCGACCTGGGTGTGAAATTTTCGCTCGAACATACATTCCGTTTGCAGGAGGTTGAAGAGGTTTTTGGGGACGGACTGAACGTACAGCCTAATCCCGACCTGAAACCCGAGCGTAGCGACAATGTGAACCTGGGCTCCTATTACGGTTTCCGTACCGGCAAACATCGCTTCTTTGCCGAGGCAGCCGGTTTCTACCGCAATGCGTCGGACTTTATCTACCCTGTGGCCGACCAGCGCTCAAAGGCATTAAAGAACGAAAACAAATCGAACGTGCGCGTGACGGGCTTCGAAGCCGAACTCCGGTACGACTACGCCGACCTGCTATCATTCAATGTGAATGCGACCTACCAGAGCGCAGTCAATATGACCAAGTTTGGCAGTACCGCATCCAATGTGCCCGAGGCTACCTATAAGAATAAGATCCCTAACCAGCCGTGGTTCTTCGGCAATGCCAATTTCGGCATCGGGAAAAGTGACGTGTTTACCAAAGGCTCGCGTCTGCAATTCAGCTGGTTTACGCAATATGTGCACTGGTTTTATCTGACCTGGGAGGCTTTCGGCAACGTGAACGGCAAGTCGACGATCCCAAGCCAGCTGATCCACAATGCCACATTGAGCTATTCCTTCCATGACGGTCGCTACAACATTTCAGCCGAGAGCCGCAACCTGACCGACGAGCTGGCCTATGACAATTTCAGGCTTCAAAAGCCCGGCCATGCCTTCGCGCTGAAACTTCGGTATTTCATTCATTAAGCAACCCAAATTTTTATCCATAACACCCAAAATGAACAAATTTTTCAGCTACCCGGCGAAAGCCATCCTGGTTGCCCTCACCGCATTCATGCTAAACGGATGCAGCGATAGCGACGACAACGGGAACACTCCTGTGAAAGAAGAAGGCAAATATTCGGCGGTCCTTTGCGTAGGCGCGTGGCCCAACACCGCTTATTACATTGCCGATGTACCTTCACTAATGAGTGGCACCATTAGCCTCAAAGGCAACGGAGCCGAAATGACTGGCAAAGTATACGCGCAGGATATTATTCAAAAAGACGGCTTTTATTACCACGCCAACTTCGGCAGCGGCCGTTTCGGTAAGTATCATGTCGAAAATGGTGCTTTAATTACAGACAAGGAAGTACCCTTTACATTCCTTAATTGGAGCTCTTACGTATGGGTGGACGATCAAACGCTTGTGATATTGGGCGAAGCGGAAGGCGAAGGCCGTTATGCCATTGTTAAGGTAGCTGATATGACGCTTACTACCGGTAAACTCGACCTGAAAGCCAAACCTGCCGGCTTCACCGGTTACAATTTCGGTTTCTCGGAGTACCGGGATGGCAAGCTTTACCTCGGTTACGGCTATTCGTTCTCAGACTGGTCGCAAGATCCCCTGCCTGTCAATCCCGACTTTAATGTGGCGGTCGTAAGCTATCCTTCCATGAAAGTCGAAAGCACGATCACCGATGCGCGCACAACTACGCCCGGTGGCCCGATCGTGTATGCTCCGGCATCGTTCAAGGATGAAAGCGGTGATATTTATTTCATCAGCGACCCGGTGGCAGGTTATGATTATAAATCGCCATCGGTTGTGTATCGCATCAAAAACGGTTCAACACAACTGGATGCCAGCTACTACTTCGACCTTTCCGCCAAAACGAACAATGGAATGGGCGCGGCCATGTGGTACATTGGAAACGGAAAAGCGATCGTCCGCACGCGCATAGGAGGCAAATCGATCGATGCGGAGCATTCCTTTTCTGTGATCGACGTGAAAAACGGCGCATTTATCAAAAAGCTTGACCTTCCCGCCGATGTGGGCGAACGTATGGTGAATGCGGTGGTACTGGAAGATGGCAAAGCATATATCGCCGTCAACTCTGCCACAAAGGACAATATCTGGGAATACGATCCCGCGTCCGACAAGCTCACCAAAGGTGCAGAGTTTGTAGATGGCATCGACTACATCCTCCGTTTGGAAAAAACCAAATAATGGGCTCATAGTCAGCCTTATCTTAAATACCGAAAAGCCCTGCGGAACATGATTCAACAGGGCTTTTTCTTTTTTCAAAAATATTTTTCCCAAAATATTTGCAAAACTTACTAACTAGTAAGTAAATTTGAGCCATCATTTCAAATCATTCGTCATGAGATCAGAAACTAAGGACAAAATTGCGGAACTCGCCACCGAACTGGTGCAGCAGGTTGGGTATCCTTCTTTGAGCTATCAGCAGATCTCATCTCAGCTTGGCATGAAGAATGCGGCGGTGCATTACCATTTTCCAAGCAAGGAAGACCTAGGCCTGGATGTGGTGCGTCGTGACCATGAATTATTTACCAAATTTACCACCAGCCTGGAAGGCCAAAGCGCTGAGGAAAAGCTGGATGCGTTTCTTACAAGCTATCAGCAGCTTCTTGAAAATGGCAACCGGATATGCATGATCGGCGCCAGCGCGTCGGATTATAAGCAACTCCCCGACTCTATCCGCCAGGAAGCGACCACTTATCTCTCGGAAGTGAAAGATTGGTTTACGCGCCTGCTCGAAAATGGTAAAGCCGATGGCGTATTTCAATATAAGGGAAGTGCTGCCGGAAAAGCCGCATTGATCACCTCCGCACTCGCAGGCGCATTGCAGCACGCCCGGTTGATCGGCAATGACCATTACCTGGCCGTAGTGGCGCAATTGAAACTGGAACTGAAACCATAATTTTTTTGCCTAATAAACTTACTTACTAGTAAGTATATAAATTTAACTATTTTAAACAAAAGACCATGTCGACACAAAAAGTAGCATTCATCACCGGCGGTAACCGCGGAATAGGATTTGAAACAGCCCGCAAACTGGGTAAATTGGGCATCTTGCCGGTAATCGGCGCACGCAACGGGGCTGCGGGACAAGAGGCGGTTGAAAAACTGAATGCCGAAGGGATCATTGCGGAATCCATCCAATTCGATGTTCTGAACGACGCCGATTATGCGGCAGCTTATGAGTACTTCGAAAGCAAATTTGGCAAGCTCGATATCCTCGTAAACAATGCCGGAATCAGCCACGAGGGAGAACCATTTGCGGCGATCGGTAGACCGCATGCCACCAGCGGCTTGTCGCGTGAGGCATTGCGGGATACATTTGAAGCCAACTTCTTTGCCGTGGTTTTTAGTACACAGGCATTGCTGCCGCTGATCAAAAAATCGGAAGCAGGCCGTATCGTGAACCTTTCCAGTAACCTCGGCTCGCTAACGCTTCATTCCGATCCTTCGTCACAAATATATGCGGTGAAAATGTTCGCCTACGACGCTTCCAAAACTGCTTTGAATGCATTTACCGTCCATCTGGCGCATGAACTGAAAGACACTTCCATTAAGGTAAATTCGGTGAATCCGGGCTGGGTGCATACCCCACTGGGCGGCTCGGTGGCACCCATGTCACCCGAGGAAGGCGCCGAAAGCAGCGTGCGCATGGCTACGCTCGATGCCGACGGTCCAACAGGCGGATATTTCTTTCTGGACCAAAACATTCCCTGGTAAACAGTATCCTGGCCCCCAAAAGCCCCGATGCCGGCATAGCAGGTGTCGGGGCTTTTCATTTACTATAAGGTAACATTCTTTTTATATCCGGTTACAGTATTAGCATTAGTAACTCTTCTTTTACAAAGAAAACTTACGCCATGCGATCCTTATTGGTAATGCTCCTCTGCGTGCTCCGTGTTTCAGTCGCCACGGCTCAGCAGTCTTCATTGACAGATTTCAATCTTGATTTTGAAAAAACCGGTCAGAAAATCCCGCGGCCGTGGATGGAATGGGGAAAGGGCTATCTGCTCTCTGCGGATACTACTGAAAAGCATCATGGCAAAGCATCCTTGCGCATAAAATCGCCTGAGGTTACGGAGAATATCCAGTTTGGCTGCGTGGCCAATGCCATTCCCGCGGCATATAGCGGAAAAGAAATTGAATTGCGCGGTTACCTCAAATTTACCGGCGTCGACAAGGGTTGGGTAGGCCTGATGATGCGCATAGACGGGCCGTCGGGTGCGCTGCAACTCAACAATATGCAGGCCGAGAACATCCGTGGCACAGAAGACTGGAAGCAGTACAGCATTAAACTGCCTTATCCGTCCGGCGCGGAAAAGATCTACATCGGTGCCTTACTGGCTGGTAGCGGCACGCTCTGGGCCGACAATTTTGAACTGCTGATCGACGGTAAACCGTTCACCGAAGCGCCGCCGAAAAAGGCTTATCCCGCCGCGCTCGACAAAGATTTTGCCACCGGCTCAAAACTGGCCATCGGCCCAGGTTACCCGCTTTCGCAGGCGCAAATTGACCAGCTCGCCGATCTTGGCAGGATATGGGGATTTGTGAAATACCACCATCCGGCCGCAGCCGACGGCAATTTCAATTTCGACAACGAACTCTTTCGGGTGGCGACGCCATTTATTGCCGCCAAAACCGATGCGGAACGGCAGCGTGTAATCGCGCAATGGCTGGCGAAACTGGGCCCTGTGATGGTACTTTCATCCGACGCGGTTCCCGCCAACGCCGTGATCAAGCCCGATCTGGCCTGGATTGGCACCGCCGGAAAAACGCTTTCGCCTGTATTGGACTCGATCCGGAGAGCCAATCGGACCGGTGAACACTATTACATCGGTACCTACCCGAATGTTGGCAATCCCGACTTTAAAAACGAAAATGCCTATGATCAAATGGCGTATCCCGACGCAGGTTACAGGCTCCTGTCGTTGTTCCGATACTGGAATATGATCGAGTATTTTTTCCCATACAAACCACTGATCAAAGAAGACTGGTTTGCGGTGCTGAAAGAATTCGTACCCAGGTTTGTGATGGCGCGTGACGAAACAGAATATAAGCTCGCCGCGCTTGCGCTGATTGCGCGCGTGAAGGACTCGCACGCTAACCTGTACGGCCAGCACAATGCACTGGACAAGCATTTTGGAAAAAACTTCGCTCCCGTGGAATTGAATTTTGTGGAAGGAAAGCCTGTGGTCACCGACTATTACCATGCGTCATTGGGCGAAAAATCGGGTCTGAAACGTGGCGATGTCATCCAGACGATTAACGGAAAGCCCATTGCTCAGATCATCCGTGAGCAGCAGCCCTACACCCCTGGTTCCAATCCGGTCATTCAATTGAAAACCATGGCGCCTAATCTGCTGCGGAGCAACGATTCCACCTTGGCAATCACTTACAGCAGAGAAGGAAAAATACAAAAAACCAATATCGGGTTGTTTCCCAGAAGCCAGGTGAATATTTATGCCAATTACAATAAAAAGGACACTTGCTTCAAAATGCTGCAACCGGACGTAGCTTATATTTTTCCGGGAAAATTCAAAAATGCATACTTGCCTGCCATCGCGCCCGAAGTACAGAAAAGTAAAGGCGTGATCGTGGATATGCGCTGCTATCCTTCCGATTTCATGGTTTTTTCCTTTGGCCCGATGCTCTTACCTGAACCAAAGTCCTTTGTGAAGTTTACGGTTGGCAATCCCCGCATGCCCGGGCTCTTTACATTCACACCCGAGCTCAAACTGGGTGCCCAAAATCCTGACCATTATAAAGGCAAAGTGATCGTTATTGTGAACGAAAACACACAGAGCCAATCGGAGTATACGACTATGGCATTTTCCGCAGCTTCAAACGTAACCGTAATCGGCAGCACCACAGCCGGGGCCGACGGCAACGTTTCGCCCATTGTTTTACCCGGCGGCCTTCGTACAGGCATCAGCGGTATCGGCATTTACTATCCCGACGGCCGGGAAACGCAGCAAATCGGCATTGTACCTCAAATCGAAATAAAGCCCACGATCCAGGGCATCGCCGAGGGGCGCGACGAACCGCTTGAAAAAGCTTTGGCGCTGATCAATGGAAAGTAGATTCAAAACTCCCGGTCACCAAACTCGCTGGCCGGGAGTTTGGCTTTTTTGGTGAGCTGGTTCAGATTGTAGCTTAGGTTAATGAGAAAAATGTCTGTTTCCTGTATGTAGTTGGTGGTTGTATAAAATTCCTTTCCCCAGGTCGTGATGCGTTGCTGATTTGCATCCAATAGCCCGAAATCCATACTCTGCCATTGCAAGGTGGCTGCAAGTTTACCTTTCAGGAATGTCTTTTTGACGGACAATGAAGGGTTTACAAATCGGGAATCCTCGCCTTGCGCCGTCACCCGCTTTGAGAGATAGTTAATGGCCCATTGCACTTGCCATGCATGGGTGAGCCTGAATGTTGTGTTCGCATTGATAGAATATACCAGCGACGACGTGTTTACATCCACGGTATTACGGAAAAGTCCTCCCTCGATTTTGTATCGGTACACATTAGCGCCTGCATACAATTGCCACCATTTGGCAAGGTTCACAGTGCTACCCGCCTCCATTCCCCATGATATGGCCCGGCCGGCGTTGGTATAAATGCGATTGATAATGCTGTCATTATAAACGCTGTTGACACGGTTGACCACATTTTTAATGCGCTGATGGTACGCTGTCAGAAATGCGCTGCCTTTTTCAAACTCCTTCGCAGCCCCCACCTCCGCCTGACCGATAAATTCGGGCAGGATATCCGGATCGCCAGATTCGAGCGTTTCCGAATGCTCTCGCTCAGGAAATGGGTTCAACTCGTTGGTTGTGGAGCGTTGCACACGTCGGGTGTACCCTGCCTTGACACTCCAGCCATGGCCAGGCTGGTATTGCAGTTGCGCTGATGGAAAAAAATTGGAAAGTTCAAGCTTCCGCGGTCCGGTACCAGCCGCTTCGAAACGACGGGTGGCATATTCATAACGCAAGCCTCCGGAATACGCCCATTTGCCCGCTTTTCCGCCGTACTGTCCGTAAACTGAATGGATATGGTTTTCCACGCGCGTCCGGCTTGAAAATTGCGGCACGAGAACAAATTCGCCGCTTTCCGGATTTTGATCGAGATATTGAAAGATTCCTTTCTGGACCTGATTGCGATATTGATAACCCGTTTCCAACTTTCCTTTCCCAATTGGTACTGAATAATCGCCTTGCACACGATACGCATTCAATGGATTTTCACTCGGGTTCCTTGAATGCTGTAACGTGCGATCGCGGTCGGGTTCAGCCAGATTGATATTCGTAGTCAGCCCGTCGAGCTTTGCAGATTCTATCAGGCCCGACAGCACCAGTTCCGACTGGTTTGCAAAACGATGGGTGTAATCGAGGTTACCTAACGTGACATCGTTGGATTTTTGCGCGACATTGGAGTTGAAATAAGTGATTGCACCTACATTCGCCCCGGTTTCAATATTTGTTTTACTATTGTGATAAACCAGATCAGCCCGACGCGACTGGAAGCGATAACCTTTGTATAAACCCGCCGACAACACGTGGAATGGGTCGGCAGTGAAAGTCACCGAGGCCCTGGTCGTGTAATTGTACCGCTTTAAACTTCGCTCGCCATCCGAAGGGAAGGAGGTAAAAATGTCGCCTAATGTGGTGTTCACGTCGCCCGTGCGCCGCCCCGCAATGTCGTTTCGCTGGTAATTTCCGCTCACATTCACCTCCCATTTACCTGCTTTGAGTCCCCATGCGGCGTCCGCCCCGAAACGCTGCGGCGCTTTCAGGTTATGATATGTTTTTATGGATGGCACACCTCCCTGGATGTTCAGCACAAGGCTTTGACTGTCCCTTCCAGCTACTTTCGTAGTAATGTTGATGATTCCCGATTTGCCATCCGGATCGTAACGCGCCGACGGGCTGGTGATTACCTCGATATGCTCGATACTGTTCGCGGGAATCTGGCTAAGTATCACCGACGGCTCGGTTTGTACCGGTTTGCCATTGACCAGCACCAGAAAGCCCGTCGAGCCGCGCAGCGTAATGTCACCTTCGCTGTTTACCGTTACCGAGGCCGTATTCCGAAGCACGTCTATGGCTGTGCCGCCCTGGCTACCCAGGAATTGCCCGGCCCGGTATACTTGTCGATCGATTTGGCTTTCCACGGATTCCCGGTTTCCTTTCACATCTACCGCATTCAGCAGCCGCTCGTCGGCCAGCATGGCAACCGGCGGCAGCGCCATTGTACTTGTCCCATCCGGGAATGCAGGCAACGCCATCCGGGCATTATGGTAGCCCATCAGCTGCATCTCCAGATAATAACCTGCAACAGCAAGCTTCTCAAACCGAAAATCACCCTGATCATCGGCCAGAACGCCGTTTATCAGTGTGGAATCAGCAGCGCTGTACAATGCCACCGAAACATAGGGGAGCCCCCTACCCGACTGCTTGTCTGTAATTTTGCCGGTAACGGTCATCTGGCGCTGTGCCCAGGCCGGGGCCATAAGGCAAAGTAACAAGGCTGTTTGGAAAAAAAGCTTCATACGGGTTATTAACCGCCATCCATGGTGTTGGCTGATGCGGTAAAAATAATCCTACAAAGTCAGTAGACTTTTGTACTTCCCGTCCGAATTCTGGTATATTCAGGAAATGCCCTTCCGGTAAATGCTTGGCAATACGCCGGTTTGTTTTTTGAAAAATTTGTTAAAATGGGAGGGATCGGTAAATCCCAGATCATAAGCTATCTCACCTATATTGGCTTGTGAATAGAGCAGCAACCGCTTGCTTTCGGTCGCCAGCTTTTCGTAGATCAAGGCCCCGGCTGTCTTATCGAGAAACTTCCGGCAATGGGCATTCAGTGTCTTTGATGTCACATTCAGCTCACGGGCGTACCAGTCCAGCTCGCGTACGGTTTTATAATTCGTGCCCACTAAGGCAAAAAAGGATTTGAGCAACGGCGTTTCAGGCCGTTCATCGACCTGTGCCGTTTCGCGTTTGAGCAAGTTGAAAAGCAGTAAAAGATAAGTCTGGATAATCGCCTGGTAGTTCGGGCGTTGTTCGGTATGCTCATTTTCAATATTTTCAAAAATACCCAGCACCGTCGGTCCGGTATGTTCGAGGTGATAACCACTGCCGAATGTGAGCGGGAAAGTCTGAAAAAGCGCGTCGTAAAGCGGATGGCCGAGCAGGAAGTCCTTTTGCACCATGATCACGTATCCTTTGGGAATGGCTGTCAATGCCCAGTTGTGGATCTGGCCGGGCATTACCAGGTATAAACTGTTTCCACGGACCGGAAAGCGGTGATGATCGATCTGGTGCAGCCCATCCCCCTGTGTGAGGTAAATGATTTCAAGATATTCTTTATGACCGTGAGGATTAGTGGTTTTAATCACCTCCTTCATTCTCTTAATCCGGAACAACTCTTTGTCATTCAGCTTATTCTTGATTTCAATATGCATATAAAAAGGGAGCGCTGATAATCTACTAATTTAATAGGACATGCAAATTAAAGCAAAAACCCCTTATCGCGAAAAGAGGGTGCCACTGAAACAGGACACCCTCTCGCACGTCAGCTACTCTAAATAATGACTGTTATGCTTGCTTGGCCAACTGGATATTGGCCAGGATCTTGATGTTCTCGCCCAGGGCAAGGCCTCCGGTTTCGGTCAGCGAATTGAAAGTAACGCCAAACTCCTTGCGGTCGATCGTACCGCTTACTTCAAAACCTACCTTGGTATTACCCCATGGATCACGCTCGGTACCGCCGTATTCGGCCGCCAGCTCCACTTCTTTGGTAACTCCTTTGATCGTCAGGTCACCTACGAGTTTGTACAGATCGCCTTTGTCCTTTTTCAGGGATGTAGAAACAAAACGAAACTCGGGAAATTTCTCTGCTTCGAAAAAATCGGCATTGCGCAAATGCTCGTCACGACCTGGCTGACCAGTGTCTACGCTGTTGACGTCGATCGTAAAATTGACATTTGCATTCTCGAAACTATCGCCGTTGGTCAGTGCAGAACCGCTGAATGTGCGGAAAAAGCCGGTTACGGTCGAGATAACGAGATGTTTTACTTTAAACTGAACTTCTGAATGTGCAACGTCCACATTCCACGTTGTCTGGGACATGATTTCGATGTGTTTGGATGGTATGAATACTTCAAACCTGGCTCGTGACTGATGGTTGCAACCAGTCACAGAAGCCGGGCGGCAGTACAAAATTACCCCAAGCACACTTCCAAGATCGAGTACTTACTCCAAGGTTACCACTATACATTGGTATACCGGCCGGCACGATCGGGGGGCACAGAGCACATCATTGGTTGGCATTCTCCAAAACCAAAAACGGCAGATACACATTCCAATCCGCCTTCACCTCTTCCTGGTTCAAAAAACCTTTTGAATAATTTCCCAAAACAATATCCGGATCGCCGTCGCCATCCCAGTCATTGACATCCATACAAATCCAGCGGCCGAGCCCGGAAATGGGTGGCGAAAATGGTTGAAATTTTAAACCGCTCGTTGCAGGCGACTCATTTCTGAAATAAAGAAATTTCTCAGCCGGATTGTGATGCAAATCCGCGAAGAATGCAACCGAAGCAATGTCGGGGTCGCCGTCTCGGTCAAAGTCGGCGGCCATCGCCTTGGTGGCGCCATTCACAGGGTAAAACCAATTTTGTTCAAATTGGAAGTTTCCTTGATTAAGAAAAATATAAATGCCGTGATAAGGCTTTAAAATACGGGAGTAGTCGCTGTTGTCGCCCGCGGTGTAAAGAATATCCGGCTTTCCATCGCGGTTGAAATCGGCCAACTGAAAGCTCGATGAGCCGTAAACCGGTGGAAAGCGGAGCAGGTTCTTCTCTGAAAAACCACCTTTCTGATTATTGGTAAAAAGCCAGATTCCCTCGTCGGCATGTGCGAATAATGCGATAATATCCGGCCAACCATCGCCATTGAAATCCCCGGTAACGGACTGCGTCGCACCCGCTACTTCACGAACAGGTATTTTTTCAAACTTTCCTTTGTCCATTTGCATAAATACATACAACCCGCCCAGGGCGTGCCCAAAGGCGGAAACGGCGTAATCCGTTTTCCCGTCGCGGTTGAAATCTGCTTCGGTGGTATGCAGCGGCCGTCGTAAGCCGGTAATAAAAGGTTGCGCATCCGGTTTGCCTGTTGGTTCAAGGCGATAAAGTTCACCCTGGCTTACATCATAAGCCTTCATCTCCCCTACCGCCGTCACTATCGGCGAGCCCGAAAAAGAGACATGAATGGCAGGCGAAGGCAATAAAGCCATTTCTTCCTTTTTAAAAGTATTATTCCATTTTATTAGTGACGAAACCTCCGAGCTGCTGGTAAAAACGGCTTTGGATGCTGTGTCGATAGCCACCATCGTCGTGGTTGCCAGCCGGGCCGTATCGCTGGCGGGTGTTTTAAGCTTAAAATTTGCCCAATCCGGGCTGACCGCCGCCGGCGAATGAGCCGCAGACAGGCTGGCTGGTGCCAGCGAATCGTAGTATGCGACGATGTTCATCCATTCAGCAATGGGCATTGCTGATTTTTCGCTGGCAAAATATTGGCTTTTCTGCCAAACCTCGATCCCCAGATACGGTGCCATGGCAGGCAACACCTGGTTTTTCCAGGTATCCTTATCCAGCAATGCAGGATCGACGGGCAAATGGCAAGTACTACAATAGCGTTTGGCGGCATCCCTGCCCGCGGCCAGCTCGCCCGTCAATTCTTTTTCGCCCGACCCGCCCGCTGGCCCGCACGACTGGACTGCCACCATGGCAACAAAAATTCCGATGACCAGCAAGCCCGAAAGCCATTTTAACAAATTCATAAGCCCAATTAATAACCCCTTCTATTATAAACAAAAAGAGGCAGTTATAAACCGCCTCTTTCAGCGAAGGTCGCCACCCTTGGTATTAGCTTGCTTATTGGTAACCGGGATTCTGTTTCAATGAAGAGACACCGTTTTTGGTACTCAAATCGATCTGCCGTTGCGGGATCGGATAGTACTCGTTCACATTTTTCAGGAACTTGCCGCCTCTCACGTCCGGCGTAACCTTACCTTCAAATGCGATGTAAGCGTTGAGCGTCTGCTCGGCAATGCCCCAGCGCGACAAATCGAAGAAACGGTGGCCTTCCATAGCCAGTTCAAGCTTCCGTTCGAAGTAAATCGCGGCCAATGCGCCGTCCTTCCCCTTGGCAGCAAATGCACCCGCAGGATATTGCGCGATTTTGTAATTCGCGGCCGGTGTTTTGGTAAAACCACCCATGGGCTTACTCGGATCGTTGTAAGTGTACACCCAGCTCTCGGGTTTTGCGGCACGTGCACGCACGCGGTTCACATATTCCTGTGCTTTCGCAAGGTTGTTCTGCTGCGCTTCCACCTCGGCCGCCATCAGCAACACGTCGGCAAAACGGATCACCTGAACATTGATGGCCGTTCCCGGAGCCCACGAATGCTGATCAGAATATTTATCCTGGGTTGCCTGCCAGTACATATTCTTCTTAGGCGAATAAGGGCCGGCGTAGCTTTGGTCGCGGATCCAGGTCTGGCCCGGGTGGTTACCCCAGTCGAGGAACGGGATGCCCCTGCGGCCTACTGTCCAGTCGATGCGCGGGTCGAGCGCCGTAGTACCATCCGGCGCAAATGCAGCTTCCGATTTGATACCCATATCGTTTTTCAGTATCGTTGCATTGTAATCGGCCACTTTCGGCAGACCAGCTGCATCGGTTTGGAAAGAGTTGGCCAGGTCGACACTCGGCTGATAGAACCCGCAGCAACGGAACGGCGAATTGTAAGGAAAGTTCAGCATACCGCCCGTGTTGGCATTGTCGATCGTGTTGGTACCGTCGTTGGCAGCCATTTGGATCGCAAAAACCGACTCAGCGAGGTTTTTTTGAGCAGCATCGAAGTTGTCCTGGTATTTAGGCAACAGGTCATATTTCAAACCATTGCTGGTCACGCCTTGTGTGATCACCTGATCGAAGATAGTCTTTGCATCGGCGTATTTTTTCTCGTACAAAAGCGTCTTGGCCAGATACGCCGCAGCGGCCCATTTGTTCACGCGGCCTACATCGGATTGTGTGGCGGGAAGGTTGTCCATCGCAAACTTGAAATCCGCTTCAATGTTCGGCCAGATATCGGCGTCATTCTTCACCGCCGCCGGATCGGGTGTATTTTCATCCACCCAGGGCACCATATTGAACATTTTCTTCAGTTCCGAATAATAATGTCCGCGAAGGAAACGCGCCTGGGCCGAATAATCGGTTTTTTCGGCGTCGGTCATACCCGACGTAACGAGGGGGACAAATTTCAGCACGGTATTGGCGCGGTTAATACCCTCATAGGCTGCGCGCCATTTGCTGTTGAAGAATCCGTTGCTCGGGCCTGCGCTGTAAATCATAATGGAGTTAATCCCCGGCTGATCCGCACCATCACTGCCCTTCTTGGCATCTCCACCGGCGATACTGCCGTAAATCCAGTTGTCGGCGGCAGCGTCCCAGGCACTGGCAGCTCCTACACCGTTGCCATCCAATGCTGCGTAAGCGCCTACCAACAAGCTTTGCACGCCTGCTTTCGTGGTCAACTGGGCGTCGCTCAACGATCCCAGTGCGGGTTTATCCAGAAAACTCTCCTGGCACGAATACGATATCAGCCCGAAAATCGCAACCAGCGCTATCTTTGAAAATCTCAATGTCTTCATCTCTTTCTGTTTTAAATACAGTGAATTAGAATGTCAGATTTAAACCAACCAGGAACTGGCGGGTGTTTGGATACACCCCTTCATCCAGGCCGAATGCGGTAGAACCGGCCACCTGGCTTTGTCCCACCTCAGGATCCGGGCCCGAGTATTTGGTGATCGTAAACAGGTTGGCGGTTTGCACATACACACGCAGGCGATCGATTTTCAATGCCTGGGTCAGGTTTTTCGGCAATGTGTAGCCGATCTGGGCATTTTTGGCGCGCAGGTACGAGCCATTCTCTACATAGTAAGAGTTCGGCACGTTGGTGGTGCTGAATGAACCGGTGTTCTCCTGAATAGGCGCAGTAGCGTTCGTGTGCTCAGGCGTCCAGGAATCGTACAATGCGGTGTTGCTTTTCGCGCCCTGGAAGTTGGTGTAGAAGTCGTGCCACCATTTCAGGTTGTTCCAGATCTGGTTGCCCTGCACCCCGTACAGGAAGATCCCGAAATCAAAGTTTTTGTAAGTAGCGCCAATATTCAGACCGTAGCTGAACTTAGGGCTCGGATTACCGAGGAATGTACGGTCATCGGCGGTAACCAAGCCGTCGCCATTTACATCCTGATAACGGAAACGACCTACTTTTACTTCGTTCTGATAAACTGCCGCCGGGTTACCGCTTCTTTCCGCAGCCTGCGCATTAGCCTGGTCGATTTCCGCCTGGCTATTCCAGAAACCTGCGATATTGTACCCGAAGAATTGTCCGATCGAATGGCCGACTGCGTTACGGACAATGGTGCTTCCGTTGAAACGGCGACCTTCCTGATCGAAGTAAGTCACCCCGTCGGTAATCTTCACGATTTTGTTGTTGTAGGTAGTCAGCGTTACGGTTGCATTCAGTTTCAGATCCTTACCAATGGTCTTCTCCCCGTAAAGCGACATGTCTATCCCCTTGTTTTTCATCTGTCCGATATTCACCGCAGGCGCAGTTCCTTGTCCCACAGTTCCGGCCAGCTCAGGCGAGAAGAGAAGGTCGTCGATATTTTTCTGATAGTAATCGATCGTGAAATCGATCGCCCCATTAAACAGCGATGCATCGATACCGATGTTGGAGTTGATGTTACCTTCCCATTTCGCACTCGGGTTACCCACGCGGGTACGTTGGAAACCTTGTGTAGTGCTGTTGCCTGTTCCCTTGATGTCGTAGAATGCGAAACTTCTGTTCTGACCGTAAGTGGTAAATGCATTGGCAGGGTCCACATTGAACTGGTTACCCATAATACCCCACCCACCGCGGATTTTCAGGTCAGTAAGCCAGGTCGCAGTTCTCATGAAAGCTTCCTCTTTCAGTCGCCAGCCCGCGCTCACAGCCGGGAACCAGCCATATTGCGAAGTAAAACGGGAAGAACCGTCACGGCGCAATGTTCCACTTAACAGGTATTTGTCTTTGAAGTTATAATCTATCCGGCCGATGTAGGAGAACAACGCATCCCACGAACGGTTCGAGAAGTTGGTAGGCGTTCCGGAACCGGTGGTAAGGCTTGTATAGTTCGGGTCAAAAGAGAAATAGCTTTGTGTTGAACCACCCACCTCGCGGTAAGAGCTGCTATATGCCTCTGTTCCCAAAAGCACCTTCACATTGTGCTTGTTGTCGAAAGAATGATCGTAGGTAACAGTGTTGGTCCAGGTCCAGTTATAGCCCGAATTGACACGTTCCGAGTACGCGTTGGTCGTTACGTTTTCGGAGTTCTCCCATTCAGGATAGGCAAATGTGTTCTCGGCGTAGGTGAACAAACCACCACCGAAGCTGGTGCGGAAGTTCAGATCTTTCAACACGTCCACTTCCGCAAACATATTACCGAACAGCGAGTTGGTGAGCCCCCGGTTATTGCGCGCCCGTTCACGGATCGCCACCGGGTTTTTAGCATTACCCAAACCGCTACCGAAAGAACCTGCATAATTGCCTTGCACGTCATACACCGGAATGATCGGTTGCATCCGGTAAGCCATACCGATACCGCCGCCTTCTTCGAGAATGCCTGTACGCGGGTTGTCAACCAGTGTCAATGCGATGTTTTCACCTACCCGGATCTTTTTAGTCACATTATACTGGCTGTTGGCACGAACGGTATAACGTTTCAGATACGTGTTCGTCAGGTTACCTTGCTGGTTGAAATAGTTGAACGAGAACAGATAATTGCCCAGCTCGCCACCACCGCTCACCGAAAGGTTATGGCTTTGTGTAGGCGCATTCTTGAAAACCTCATGGAACCAGTCGGTACCCTGCTTGTTGGCTTTCACGATCCGGTAAAACGAATCCATATCCGACTTGTCGGTATAACTGGGGTTCACATAATATTTCGAAAGATCGACCTGACCTTCCTTAACGCCGGTAGGAACGATGTAATCGGGCAAAACGGCCGTTTCACCGGCGCCATATTGCGGATCGTTGATCGTTGCGCCGGAGTTTTTGAGGGCGAGAAATTTCAGATCGGCCATTCCCTGAGGCGAAAGAATGTCGTACACATTGCCTTTCGGAACAGTTTGCCTGCCGTAAAACATATCGTAGCTCACTTTCACCTTGCCCGAGCCACGTTTCGTGGTGATGATCACCACACCGTTGGATGCACGTGAACCATAAATGGATGCCGAGCCGGCATCTTTCAGCACCTGCATCGTAGCTACGTCGTTGGGATTCAGGTTGTTGATATCCTGCGTAGGAACACCGTCGACCACAAACAATGGCGTATTGTTACCAAACGAGTTGATACCGCGGATACGGATCTGCGGTGCCTGGCCCGGCTGGCCGGAAGTCAACACGGTAACGCCCGAAGCGCGGCCTTGCAACTGGTTGCTGAGGTTGGAGTTGGGCTGCTCTGTGAGTTCGGAAACTTTTACAATGGAGACAGCGCCGGTAAGGTCTTTGCGGCTCGCCGTTCCATAACCAACCACAACTACTTCATTCAGAAGCTTCTGATCCTGTGTGAGGGTAACATTGAGCGTGTTCTGGCCTGCGGCTACATCCACATCTTTCGATGAAAACCCTACAAAACTAAACGTCAGCGTTACATTGCCATCCGGTGCATCGATCTTGTAAAAGCCCTGCGCATCGGTACCAGTGCCGCGTGAGGTACCTTTGACCACCACGGAAACGCCCGGCAGATAAGAGCCGTCTGTGTCGATGACGGTGCCGGAAATGGACCGGTCAAGGACAGCCGAATTATAGCTTTGCGGGCTCAGTTTTTCGACGGGCAACTTCACCCGTTTCAGGATGATTTGCTTACCCGACACTTCGAAATCAAGATTGAGTGGGGTCAGAATCGTTTTTAATGCGGAGCCCAGTTGTTCCTGCTGGACGTTCACGCTTACTTTTCGTTCCGCTTTGATAAGGCTGGAACTGTACAGGAACTTTATTTTAACCTGGTCTTCAATCGCTGACAACACTTTACGAACGTCCTGATTCTGCATCTGGACCGTAACGCGGTTATTCAGAACCTCCTGCGCTTCGGTAACACCGGCCACGGCCACGGTCGTCAGGAGTGCAGCAATGATAAGTTGCGTACAACTGAATCTCATAAGGATCTGCCAATAAGCATAGTTAGGATACAATTTTTTCATAACTTTACTAAGTTTTGTTACATGGAAAATGGGCAAAACGAATCCTCCATCCGCTGGTAACGGATGTAATCGTAATGGGGATAAACTTGGGGTTGGTGATGGTACAACATCATCAACCTTTCTTTTTGGGGAGTTTTTATTAAATCATAGAAGCAGTTGGGGGTTTAGATTGTTAGTTAGGTTTATTTGCATTTGGTAAATCACTGAAAATTAATTACATCCGCGACCAGAAACGACCACCTGGCCATCGATAACTTCAAAACTAGCCTCGATCCCTTTGCAGATAAGGTCCATCTTTTCGTATAGGTTTTCGGTTGTGAACGAGGCTGTCAGCAGGCATTGTCCGAACAAACGGTGGTCATATACGATGTCGATCCCATAGGTCTCCTCGATGTTTCCGAATACGCTGGCGACGGACATATCCTGAAATTTCAACAGCGGCGCTGGTAACACCGCCGAAGCAAGGATTTCTGGTGACGCTACAAGTTCTTTGCGGATCTGAATATGGTCTCTGGAAAAAAGCACTTTTTGGTTGGGGGTAATGACTGTTCCCACCAGCTCCGGCGTGCGGATACCCTCGCAGATCTCCGTGTCCGTACGCGGGAACACCGACACCCTGCCTGTCTTCACACATACCTCCACCTGCTTGGCATCATCGAATGCCTTCACCATAAAACTTGTACCCAACACCTTGGTTACCAGCTCGTTTGAATACACAATAAATGGCCGCTCATGGTTTTTGGTCACAGTAAAAAATGCCTCACCCGATAGATAAACTTCACGCAATGTGTCGGACATAAAATTTCTCTTGTAACTCACGCTGCTTTCGGGTTGCAGAAGGATCGTGCTCCGGTCGGGCAATGTGAGCAGGATCGGCTCCGTCGCTGTATTCCTCTGTTCGATCAGCGGGTCTTCCACCGCCGACACCAATTCCTCGTAACTCACATGGGTATCGTGCCGGTTCGGCTTCCGTAACCAGCCAATCACCAGCAGTACCACCGCGGCGGCCGTCAACGACGCCCCTAAACGGAACCATAACCCACGAACCTGACCACGGTCTTTCCGGCTTGTGATTTCATCGAACATGAATGCCACCTGGTTATCTGTAGGGAAATCCTCCTCTACCTCGGACCTGATACCTACCAGAATAGCCTTGGCACTCGCAATGGTTTCGGCCTTTTCAGGGTGTTCGGCTAAAAAATTCTCCCAAAACTTGTCGGTATCCGGGCACGGTGTGCATACCCAGGACTTGAAATATTGATCTTCCAGAAAATCAGTTACTTCAAAATGATAGTAACCCATCAGTATGATTATTTGATGAAAAATTTGAAATGGCGCTCAACAAGAAAGAGCAGGAGAGGGACATGTTTAACTCACTTTCTGAAAATTATTTCAGAATAAATAGTAACAAACCTGAAATGGCAATTGAAATGGTGAGCTGACGTAGCTTGCAGACAGCCCGTTGGACGAGATTTCGCACTGATTGCTCATTGATAGTAAGAAGCTGCGAAATTTGGGAATAGCTGAAATCGTGGTAAAACCGAAGGATCATCACCTCATACTGCCGCCCTGGCAGGCTTTTCAACCATGCGTCGAGCTCGTCTTTCTGCTTTTGGAACTGCTCCGACTCAATGATCTCGCTTTCTTTTGAAAGTGTTACGGGGTGAAAGTCTTCATCAACATATTCCCAACGTTCGTTTAAACGGCCATTACATGCTTTATGAATGCGCCTGCGAAGCGAACGGAAAAGGTAAAAACGGGGAGATTCAGCATCGGCCAGCCGGGAGCGGCTTTGCCAGAGGTCTATAAATAAATCCTGTACCAAGTCTTCTATCACCGCTTCTTCCGTGATGAGCTTTTTGCCGTAGCTGTACAGAACCCTGACATACCGTTGATACAGTAGGGTAAATGCCTCTTCGTCGCCCTGCCGGAAGCGCTGCCAAAGAATTCTATCGTCGGTATCGGTAAAAGATGAAGCCAAACAGTCAGGTTTTTTGCTTTAAATCAAAAATACTAAAAAATGTTTAAATAGAACAATTTTAACGCAATTTGTCTTCGAATATTAGCATTTTCCTATGCAATATTGACAAGTTTTCCGACATAAAACGCTGGTTACATAGCACTTAGGCCGGCAGCCAGATGTGAAAAGTGGCCCCTTCGTCCGCATGCGATTCAGCGGAAACAAAGCCTTCGTGCTGTTCCACGATCTTTTTCACGATGCTCAAACCGATCCCGGTTCCGGCGTACTCACTTTTGCGGTGCAGACGCTGGAAGAGGGTGAAAATTTTCTCGTTGAATTCGGGCTCAAAACCAATCCCGTTGTCTTTCACGCAGAGGTGGTGGTAATCGACCGATGCCAATTCGGGAGGGGCCAATGGAATGTCCCTACCCTTCTCCCGGCTGCTGCTGATACGGATTTCTGGCATAGCAGTCGAGAATTTGAGTGAGTTGCTGATCAGATTAGCAAACAACTGGTTCATTTGCAAAGGATTTGCAGTGACAACGGGTAAATGATCACTAATGACCTTCGCCTGCTTTTCCTGGATCGCGAGTTCAAAATCGAAGCGAATGTCTTCGATAACCTTGTTCAGATCCACTTGCTGCAAAGTCTCTCCATTTTGGGAAAGCCTGCTGTATGTCAGTACCGATTGGATCAGCTCGCTCATTCGCTGCGCCGAGAGATAAATCTTCTGGAAATATCCTTTCGAAAGGTCACTATCGAATTTATTTCGCTCGATGAGGTGGATGAACGTCTGGATTTTCCGAAGCGGCTCTTGCAGGTCATGACTTGCCACGTAGTTAAAAGATTCAAGCTCTTTATTGGCATAAACAAGGTCCTGTGTCCGTTGCTCTACCTTTCTTTCGAGTTCTTCGGTGAAAATACGCTGGTCGTGCACATCGGAAAATGCCCCGATCCAATTAATGATTTTGCCGGATTCATTGCGGATGGGTTCACCCATGCCGACATACCAGCGATACTCGCCGGTCTTGCTTCTAAACCTCACCTCGGCATGATGGCGCTGGCCTGTCCGCAGACTGCGTACCCAACTACGCTTAATGCCGTCGAGATCGTCGGGATGTATGATCTGCTGCCAGAAACGCGCTTCCATTGGCGGAATACCAGTGTATTCCACCCATCGTCCCGACGCGAAAATCTGCCTGCCGGTTTCGTCGGTCATCCAGATCAGCTGTGGCAATGTTTCGGTAAGTATCCGGAACTGCTTTTCGCTGGCCTCGATCTTGTTACGTGCGCCCGACATCCTTATTTGTGCCTGCGTCCGCACGATGAGCTCTTTGCTGGAAAACGGTTTGACGATGTAATCATCCGCACCGATCTCGATCCCCTCGATCCTCGATTCCTCGCCCGCCCGCGCTGTAATGAGTATGATGGGCGTCTGCCCGATCTCAGGATCCGTTTTGACGGCCTTTAATAACGCAATACCGTCCATTTCCGGCATCATAATGTCGCTCAATACCAGGGCCGGGCGATGTTGTCGGATCAACCGAAGCGCTTCGACGCCGTTCGGTGCTGTCAATGTTCTGAACTGTCCTCCCAGAAGCGACTGAATATGCTGGCGCATATCTGCATTATCGTCGGCGATCAAAATACAATCTTTTCGATTGTCTGCATGGCCATTGGTCATCCGCTCTGCCTGATATTCGGGGGCAAGAAGTGTTTCGGCTTCGCGGACAAAAAAATCTGAAATGGCCTCTTCCACACCCGTGTCTGAATCGGACACCAGGGAAGGGTCAAGATGCTGGTTACCGGCCGGTATCGTTACTGTGAATGCACTTCCTACCCCCTCCGTGCTTTCGACGGTTATCCGACCGTGGTGCAGGTCTACCAGCTCTTTGATAAGCGACAGGCCGATGCCGGTACCTTCGTAGGTCCGGCCGCCCGCGTTCTGGACACGATGAAAGCGTTCGAACATATGCGGGAGCTCATGCTTGGGAATACCCACACCAGTATCGCTTACCACCAGACGGATGCTTCCGTCGTGCTCGTACAGTTCCAGCGTAATTTTTCCTTCCAATGTATACTTGAATGCATTGGATAAAAGATTGAAAACGACCTTTTCCCACATCGTGCGGTCCACGTAAGCCGTGCATGCGTCATTTCCCACTTTCACATCAAACCGTACTCCTGCTTTTTCAATCACCGAACGGAAGTTGGACGCCAGGTTCCGGGTGTATCCGGCCAGGTCGGTTTCCACAAAACGGGCATGATTGCGACCGCCTTCCATCCTGCTGAAATCCAGGAGCGTATTCACTAATTTGAGCAGCCGTAACGCATTGCGGTGCGTCACTTCGACCTTGACTCTCTCCGCTTCCGACCATTGCGAGACGTCATGGTTCAGCAATTCTTCCAATGGCCCGAGCATAAGCATCAGCGGTGTCCGGAATTCATGGCTGATATTGGTAAAAAACAAAGTTTTGGCTTGGTTAAGCTCTTCCAGGGCACGCAGTCTGCGCTGCTCCTCCTCATAAGCCATCACATTTCCAAGGCCTAATGCGATACGATCGGCGATTTGTTGCAGAAAATTCCGGTAGGCCTCGTCGAACTTGCGGTACGGATTCAGTCCAACCGCGAGGAGTGCAAGCGGGAATTTTCTGCTTGCCGACTGAATGGGCAGGTAAACCACGTATTTGGGGGCCACATCCCAGCCGCCCGTCGCAAGCTGTTTCCACTGTCCGCGGTTGATAGCCTCGGTCATCCGGTTCTGTCGGACGGTCGACACCAATTGGTCATAGCGCTCGCCAGAATCGGCAAGACGGAAATGTTTGTCTAACTCAGGATCGTTCGGGTCGGCGCCCGAGGTAGCGACCAGCCCTGCTTGCGCTCCGTCTTCTGAAATTTTATAAAGAAACGCAAACGGGAAATCCAGCGGATTGGCCGACAATGCGCGCTCTACCTGCCTGAAAACCTCTTCCTCCCGTTTCTTTTCACCGAGAGAGTCGAGCTGTTGCATGGTTTTTAGTGCGCGTTCGCTGAGAATGCGCTCAGTGTCAGCTGTGTTATAGCAAATGATTCCTGCCGGACGGCCATCATCGCCCAGCACGGGTGTATAGGAGAAAGTATAGTAAGTTTCTTCGGGAAATCCGCTGCGTACCATGATCAGCAGCCGCGATTCTACATAAGTCCCCTCATCCCGGTCCATCGCCCGGGACAACATTGGTTCAATGTCCTTCCAAATATCTTTCCACACCACCGATACAGGTTCTCCCAAGGCATGGGGATGCTTTCCCCGTACGATATCGATGTAGGCATCATTATAAAACTTAAGAATCCTTGGCCCCCAGCCGATCCAAATAGGCTGTTTGGAGCTCAGCATGATACGGATACACGTTTTCAGACTTTGAGGCCACCCGCGCGGCGCTCCCAGCTCGGTAGCATCCCAATCGAACTCCCGTATTCTTTTTCCCATTTCGCCTCCCCCTGCCAGAAATTCCAGTGTGGTTTGTTCCATAGGGTCAGTCATAAAACGGCTCGGTTATCTATTACATGTTGAAAATCCCTTCGTAGATGTTCAATATCGGGACTTTTCTTCATAAACCCGGACGCACCCAATTCCAGGCAACGCGCCACGATTTCCTGTTGGTCCGAAGTAGAATACATATACATGGGTGTCCTGTCAAGACGCGGATTTTGCTTCAACTCGGCAAGCAGCTCTATCCCGTTCATTTTCGGCATGTTAATATCAATAAAGATCAAATGCGGCTCATAGGCGATCCTGGCAAGCTTCTCAAGGGCTTGAATGCCGTCGCAGGCAAACTCGCATTCCACTTCATTGCCAGTGTCCTGCATAGTAAGAAGAAAAATCTCTTGGTCATCGATATCATCGTCCACCAAGAGGATAGAAATATTTCCGGGTGTCTTCATTTTAATATCAAATAGGTGTCTTCCGGCTTTACCTTCGTCCTATACGTCTAGGGCCGCTATTCCAGAACGTTTCAATCCGCGAATGCAAAAGTCGTTCCATAATGAAATTTAAGGCACGCTGCTACCGATTGTATCTGGAACCATACCTAAAATAACATTTTTGCTTGTCCCTGCTCACGGATATTAACCTGCTTTGGGAAAAAATTGCACGTCTGTCCAAAAGCGTGGAAAGGCCTACCAATTGCGAACTTTTTGTAGAAACAATTTAAATACTTCGCATTAAAAGTAGAACTATTTAACTTTTCCGTATACTTGCGGACACAAACGGTTTTTACCCAACACTTTTTTCATGAAGAAAAATTTCCTTCACCTCTGGCTGCTCATGCTTATGACGGCCGTGTCATTCTCTTGCAGTGACGATGACGACAAAACCCCTGACACAATCAAACTCGAAGACTCGTGGAAAGATGGCTGGTCTTCGCAGAAAGTGCTCGACATTACCAAAGGGCAGCGCCCCGAGCCATCGGTGTACCTCGACCAAAAGTACATTGATTTCCACCTCGCCCAATTCAGCGATGGTGCTACTTACCTGGTAACCAAAAAAGCATTGGATGATTACGGCCGCGACACGCTCGGCTATCCCGACAACACGCAGTTTGTGATGATAAAGTCAGAAATGGACGCTATGCTGACCAAAACCAACAAGGATATCAGCAAGATTGAAAAAGAACTCGGCATACCGGCCGATAGCTGGAAAGGCAAGGAAATGGTGCGGATCTCGATCCCCAACCCCAAAGAGCTGAAAGTACGCGTTCCATCCGGAAACGAAATGGGCGCCAACAGCTTGTGGCTGCCGGGTGGCCATTTACCAACAGGCTACTCCGAAGCGGTCGTTAACAAGATACCGAAAGGCAAATACACGGAAACACCGCTATAACCACGAAAATAGGACAATGCGTTGGGCACGCATTGTCCCTCTACCTATATTTAGCCCCGCATAACGCTATCCTTCATGAAAGAAATTGCCAAAGAGGCCTGGAATTATACTTTTTCCGAACACCACCCCGGCGTGTACGTGCTCTCGGTCGTGTGCGGAGGTGCAGGCATGTACGACTTCGCTATCCGTCTCACCTCCGAGCAGATTGCCGCCTATGAACGCGACGGGCTCTCTTACATCACACAATTGGCAGAAAAAATACGCTACGACCAGGCACCGTTTGCCTCACAAAAGGCCTGACATCCCGGCCCCAAATTATATTGCTGATTAACAAATCAAAGAGAGGCCTATCCCGGCCTTTTTTTGTTTTTCGTGCAACGTTCGGGTAATACAATCGTCATTGCATTGCATCGGCATGGCGCTGTTAAGCACTCCGATGGACACAGATCGAACAGTCGTTAATTAGCCATGTATGAAAACACCCCTACTCACCCTGGCCATTCTGGCCTTTGCCATCCATTTCGTTTCGGCTCAGCATATTCGCATTTCAGGGTTGGTGATCGACTCAACCGCCAGTAAACCGGTCGAATTCGCGACCGTGGCACTTATGCAAGACGGAAAGATCACCGAAGGCGTTACGGCTGATGCCAGAGGCCGGTTCGTATTTGCTAAGGTAGCACCGGGCATCTATATCGTGCAGGCTTCGCTGATGGGTTTTGCGACGAAAACCTTCGGTCCGGTACATGCCGACAAGGAGGACATCGAAATAGGCGTGATCAAGCTGTCATCCGCAGCCCAGAACCTGAAAGAGGTAACGGTAAGCGATCAGAAGGCATTGTTTGAAGAACGATCCGACCGGATGGTTTACAATGCTGAAAAAGATATCAGTATCAAAGGCGGGGACGCGACCGATGTGCTCAAAAAGATCCCGTCGGTCGCGGTGGACATCGAGGGTAATGTGCAGCTACGCGGAAGTTCGAATATCAAAGTCCTCATAAACAACAAGCCGTCCAACGTCGTTGCACGCAGCGTTTCGGAAGCGTTGAAACAGATCCCGGCCGACATTATCAAGCAAGTAGAAGTAATCACCTCCCCTTCTGCGAAATACGACGCCGAAGGCACGGCAGGGATCATCAATATTATTACGAAAAAGAATAGTCTGAAAGGCACCAACGGTTCCATCAGCCCCAACTTCGGCCAATGGAACAACTGGCCCAATGCTACGATCAGCCACCGCGTCAAGGGGCTGACGCTCTCGGCAAACGGCGGTTTCAGCAACTGGAAAAACAAGCGGTACATGGACCAGTTGCGCTCATTCAGCTATGGCGACACCGTCACCAAGCAGGATCAGTTCCAACGCGTACGGGGCCGGGGCAAGAACGTCTACGGCACATTCAATGCCGACTGGGATATTGACTCGCTGAACCGCGTCGGCACAGGCCTTAATTACTACAATGGTGTCAATACCAACTGGTTCGATATCGAGTTCGAAGAAAGCACGATGGGCGTCCTGGGCCAGTATTTTCGCCGTGATATGAGCCGCACCTACGATTGGGAGGGCGCGACGATCAACTTCGATTACACCCGCCTTTTCAAGAAACCCAAAAAGGAGCTTGCGCTGCTCATGATGTATTCTTTCGAAGGGGAAGACAGCGACTACGATTCTGACCTGCTCAACCGCCAGAATGCCATTTATTACCGTGAGAAGAGCTACAACATCAGCAACAACAAAGAAGGGACCATTCAGCTGGATTTCACCAATCCACTCGACAGCATCAGCACGCTGGAAACGGGTTCCAAAACCATTTTCCGGAAGATCCTGAGCGATTACCGCATATCCAGTGCCATCGACGGCTCCGACAATTTCCACGACATGCCCGAGCAGGCCAACATTTTCGATTACGCCCAGCAGGTAACCTCGGCGTATCTGGTCTACAACCGCACCCCGAAAAAGGGATGGGGCATTAATCTCGGCGCGCGTTACGAGCATACGTTCATCCAGGCCAACTTTCTGAATGGCACCGCGGCATTCTCAAACAATTATGGCAATCTCATCCCGAGCGTAAGCCTTTCCAAAAGCCTGAAAAAGAACCAGCAAATACGGATGAGCTATACCCAGCGCATTCAGCGGCCGAATTTCTTTTACCTCAATCCGTATGTGAACCAGGCCGATTCGAAGAACCAGTACGGCGGTAACCCCTACCTGAAACCCGAACTGACGCATTCCGTGGAAGCGAATTACAGCGTGTCGATCAAACAAACGAGCCTTAATGCATCCGTTTTCCTTCGCAAAACCAACAACGCGATCGAAAGCATCAGCAATGTCGACAGCAGCGGCGTTTTGAAACAGATCTTTCAGAATGTAGCCCAAAACTCGGCCTACGGTCTTAACCTGAGCGCCAACACCAAATTGATGAAGCAATGGACCGTCAACGGCTCGCTCAATGTATTCTATAATGTGCTCGAAAGCGCGGAGCTCAAAACCCGCAATGCCGACTGGATGTACCGCATCAACCTCAATTCGACTATCGACTTCGGCAAGGGCATCAAAGCGCAGCTTTTCGGCTTCTACAATTCGGCCCGCGTGAATATCCAGGGCAGCTACGGAGGCTTCGGGTTCTATAATATTGTATTACAAAAGGAAGTGCTGAAAAAGAAAGGAACGATCGGATTTGGCTATGATAACCCATTTAACCGCAGAATTAAATGGCGGAATGAGTTCGTAGGATCCAATTTCGTGCAAACGCAGGACGTCGCCATGTATCGCCGCGGCTGGCGATTGAACCTGAAATACGAGTTCGGACAAATGTCGGGCAGCCAGCGTCAGAAAAAACGGATCAGTAACGACGACAAGAAATCGGGCGAAGGAAATAACTAAATCGAACAGACATGAAAAAGTCCCCGAAGCAATCCGGGGATTTTTTTATGCGTATAAATAATGATAGCCTCGCTTCTTATATCAAAACCACCCAATTTAACCAACCGGAAACATGGCTTTCGAACCGTTTGTCTTAGAAAGAGAACTGAATGCGCCACCAGCGCGCGTCTGGAAAGCCCTCACCGATGCGGGGCAAATGCAAAAATGGTATTTCAATATCCCCGAATTCAAGGCCGAACCGGGCTTCGAGTTTGAATTCACAGCGGGAAGCGAAGAAAGGCAGTACCGGCACCTGCTAAAAGTCACGGAGGCCGAGCAAAACCGTAAGCTCAGCTACTCCTGGCGCTACGCCGACCACCCCGGCGACTCCGAGGTAACCTTCGAACTGATCCCCAAAGGCGACAAAACGCTCCTTCGTCTCACACATAAGGGCCTTCAGTCCTTTCCAAAGGACCACCCCGATTTCAAACCCGAGAGCTTTGCTGCGGGCTGGACGCATATTGTTGACAAAAGTCTGGCAGAATTTGTGGAGCAGGAAGGTTAGGGAATCACTTTGTTGGCACGCAGCTGATCGAAAATCTTGTAAAACATCTGTTCGGTATCTACATATTCGTGAAAACCGAGCCGCCTGGCCTTGGAGCCGTCTGCGAGAAAATCGTAGTCCCAGGAAAAGACAAAATCTCCAAACGGCCAGGCGGATAATGCCTCATAACCATATTGCAACTCATGGCGTTCCCGCAGCGTATCCCACACAGGCGCTTTGTCGCGCATGACTTCCGCGAGCGGTAGCTGTACGGGCGGAGCGGTTTCCAGTCCGAAGTACCTTCCTAGTTTTGGCCATAACTCTTCCCAGCGGAACAGGTCGCCATTGCTGATATTGAATGCCTGATTGGCACAAGCCGCATTAGTAGCTGCCCACACGGTCGCTTTGGCCAGCAAATCCGCGTCGGTTATTTCCATAAGCGGATGATATGCTCCTGGTTTACCGGGAAAGCGGAACGGGACGTTCAGCTCCTTGCAAATCGATGCGTACACCGCGATAAGCGATATCAGATTAAGCGGATTACCTGGCGCAAAACCACCTACCACCGATGGCCTGATCGCCGACCAGCTCCATGCTTTTCCTTGCTGCGCCGCGGCAATATACCGCTGTTGCTCGGTCATAAATTCGGGCAGCATAATAGGCGGATCGTCTTCCCGCGCGGGTGTCCTGAATGGTCCGAGGTGCGCGCCGTACACTTTGTAGCCTTGCATAAAACTGATGTGTTCGAGCTTTGTCGATGCCTTCTCCACTGTTTCTACCACATTTCTGAACATCGCCATATTCGGCGCCACCAGCTCCGCCCAGGTGGGTTTATCCTGGTAGGCCGTGTAAAAAACGTGTGTTACGTCGCCAAGACCGGCAAATTTGGCCGCCACGTCCGATGCGTCGAGCAAATCGACCACGATGGTATCAACATTGCCAGGAAGTGGCTTTCGGGACGTACCGATCACCTTCCATTCGGGCAATAATTGCAGGTATGCAAGCAGGTTCTTGCCGATCACACCGCTGGCACCCACTACCAATGCTGTTTTAGACTGCTCCATGTTATGCTGCTTTGGCAATAGGTTGCGTCAGATAAACTTCCGGGTCGTGTTGCAGTTTGTCGAAAGAGGCCACAAATGCACGCAGGTAAGGTTGCCGGTTATGCTCTTCGAGCGCTTCACGGCTTTCCCAGATTTCTTGAAAAACAAACACATTCGGGTCGGTATCGTCCTGGTAAAGATCATATTGCAGACAGGCTGCTTCCTTACGGGATTCGGTGACCAGATTGAGCAGCGTTTCCCGGACCTCGTCGCGGTAGTCGGCTTTGCTTTTGATAACGGCTGTCAGGTAAATAGGCATGGCTGTGTTGGTTATGCTTGATATGCTATTTCAAGATGGGTAAAAGCCTCTTCCAAATGGCTGAGGTATTGATTTTTATAAGCGTCTATCCGCTCCGGCGTTGCGTTCTTTTCCAGATCGTGAAAATGCATGCTCTCCAATGGCTGCATTCCCAAAAATGCATTCATTCGGTGGAAGCCGAACATTACTCCCTGATCGACAGAATGTTCCAGAAAGAACTCGCCGGGCAATGTGAATGCAGTATCGGGCGCGTTCCAGGTAGTAGTGAGCATATACTTGCGGCCATGGAGCGTGCCACCTGTCCCGTAGTTGATTTCCGGCGTCTCGTTTTTTCGGCCGTCGCTGCGGTACAATCCCTTGCGGTGACCGGCTGTGAAGACGACATCAATGTACTCTTTCAATTTGTAGGGCATTGAAAACCACCATACAGGCGTATGATACACCACCACATCGGCCCAAACAAACTTCCTTACCTCCTCATCCGGGTCGTAAGGCTGGTTAATGTCCGTTACCTGGAGTTCGAAGCCGTTTTCTTTGGTAAAATAGGATTGGTCCAACCCTGTCAGCGTATGGTTGAACTTCCCTCCGGAATGTGCGAAATGCTGACCGCCGTTAATGACAAATATCTTTTTCATTGTGCTGTTTAAATTTTGACAATACAAATTTCCGGCTACTTTATGTATTATCAAAATAACTTAAATAGTACATTTGTATTATTAAAATAATAGATAGCTATGCAACTCAATCTCGAATGGCTCCGCACTTTTAAGGCGATCTATGAGACGGGCACCCTTTCGGCGGCGGCCCAGGAACTTTTTATATCACAACCCGGCGTCAGCCTGCATTTGAACTCACTCGAAGCCTACACCGGCCATAAATTGTTTGACCGGTCACCGCGGAAAATGGTGCCAACGGCAAAAGGAAAGGTATTGTACAACTTTGTGCTCGATCCGCTCCGCAAGCTAGAAGCCGTGGAGCAGCATTTCCACAAAAGCTCCAAAGCCGAGCGGCCGACGATCAGCCTCGGAATGTGTTTTGAAACATTCCAGTATACGCTGGAAGAGCATATTGCCACGCTTCCATTCAACCTCATCATCAAATTCGGGGAATACCCGCAAATGCAGCAGGACCTCGATAACGGCCTGCTCGACCTGATCGTGACGCCCCAGCAAGGCCAGCAGCAGAATTTGGTTTACAAACCATTTTCAAAGGAAAGGATCGTACTCATCGCCGGTAGCCAAACCGACACCGAACCGCTCCGTGAACTACTAAACCAGCCCCGTAAAGCAGAAGCCGCCAATTGGCTTAAACAGCACATCTGGTACAGTACCGCCGCGGATATGGAGCATTTGAAAAATTTCTGGCTAAAAAACTTCGATCAGCACCCCGATTTCCGCCCCAATTACATCGTGCCGAACATCTGCTCGATCATCCGCTGCCTCAGCGACGGCGAGGGATTTTCTATCGTCCCGCATTTCCTTTGTGTGGAAGCGCTTGAAGCCGGGCAGATCGAGCTTGTTTGGGAAGGCAGCTCGCCGCTGGAAAATACGCTGTACTTTGGAACGCGCAAAAAAACCATTTACCAGAAAGAAATCGAGCAGTTGCAGGAGTTGTTTATAACCAAATGGAAGGCGCCGGACGCTGTGATGCTGGCCTGACACATGGCAATAAAAATCCCCGCCCGGACAAAACCGGACGGGGCGTCGATGAAGTGTGGGTTATTACTAAATGGCCACGTTAATGGTAACGTTGATATTACCGCGTGTTGCTTTGGAATAAGGACAAGTCTGGTGAGCCGATTCGATCAGGTCACGGGCAATTTCCTCGTCCAGGCCGGGCAGACTTACATTCAGGCGGGCTTGCAGGAAATATTCCCCTTTGGTCGTGCCGAGATCCACTTCGGCGTCCACTGCTGTGCCTTGGGGAAGGGTAATTCTTTTTTTCGCGGCTGCTATGCCGATCGCGCCGATAAAACAGGCCGACCAGCCGGCAGCAAAAAGTTGTTCAGGGTTGGTACCAGTACCCGTCGAACCGAGTGACGATAATTGGATATCGAGGTTCCCGTCCGAGCTACGGGAAGCGCCGTCGCGGCCGCCTGAGGTGTGGGTTTTTCCGGTATAAAGCACTTTATCGATGGTAGTAGTACCTGCTACTTTTGTAATTTCGATGGTTTCCATGATTTTGAATTGGATAATATGGTTTAAAAAGCTTCTGTCTTTACTAGAAACCGCCATTTCCGCTGCGATTTCTGATACAAATAGAATACATTTTGATAGATAAAGGCATCGTAAAATAGCCGGACCGGACAAAATCGGAGGCCAAATGGACAACCACCGCCGCCATTTGTCCTCCCTCCTCTCTCCTCCCTTCCGCCATTCCTCCTATCCTCCCATCCTCCCTCCATCCCCCATCCCCCTTCCCCTGCCCATTTCAGGGTTCAATATGTCCACTTCGGCCGGGTTCCGATTCCGGGAGGCGGCTTACCTGCCTACTTTTGAGAAAAAAACAAACCGTTATGAACGCCCTGAAACATAACCGATACCGAAATGCCGCCGCCGTAGTCGCAGGTATTCTTTTTACAAGTTTTGTGGTCCTGCAGGTCAATAGTCCCACCATCGCAAACCCGCCGGTAACATCCGAGTTTCACGGACCGGAGGAAGTGACCGCCATTCTGAAACGTTCCTGTTATGACTGCCATTCCAATGAAACCAATCTACGTTGGTACGACAAAATCGCGCCATTCTCTTATAAGGTAGCGGCCGACGTGGAGGAAGCCCGGAAACGTTTCAATTTTTCGGAATGGGACAGCATTCCGAAGGGCGACCAGGAAGGTAAGCTCTGGTACATTGTGAATATGATCGATGCGGGCCGGATGCCGCTTCCTGAATATACTGCAACGCATCCGTCTGCAAAAGTCAGTCCGGCCGAACTTGGTATCCTGAAAAAATACGTAACCGAAATTTCACGCAAACATTACGCTACTGGTGACACCGCCCACATTGTCGGAAAGCCCCGCGTGTCGCAAGCGCCGACTTCGCTCAACGGCATCCGCTATTTCGATGATTACAAAAACTGGAAGGTCATCAGTTCCACCGGCCGCGCCGACAATGGCACGATGCGCATTATCTACGGAAATGATATTGCTGTAAAAGCGCTGGAACAAGATAAAATCCGTCCCTGGCCCGACGGTGCCGTGATTGCAAAAGTAGTCTGGAACAGCCAGGCCCCCGACGCCGAAGGCAATGTAAAGCCCGGCAATTTCAACAACGTCCAGATCATGGTGCGCGACGCCAAAAAATTCACCGAAACCGAAGGCTGGGGTTTCGCCCGCTTCAACGGCCTCGAACTCAAACCTTATGGAAAGACGGCATCATTCGCCACCGCATGTATGAACTGCCACCAGTTAGCGGAAGAAACGGGGTTCGTGTTTGACATTCCGACTAAGAGGGTTGGACGGTGACGGGCGTGGGGAAGGACGATGGACGATGGACCGCCGACCATGGACCGCCGACCGCCGATCGCAATTTTGATAACGCGACTTTCAAAAATTACAAGAGTAACAATTCAAGATCGTCCACAGAGCAATCAAAACATCGTCTATGGTCTATCGTCCATGGTCAGCACCCGCGGTCAGCGGTCAGCGGTCAGCGGTCGGCGGTCGGCGGTCCGCAGTCAAAAAACATTCACTCATTCAATCATTATCATGAAAACCAACATCATTGCCTCGCTACTTTTCACCCTTTGCTTTACAATTTCGGCTATGGCTCTATCTCCAAATAGAAACGCCACCACTACCGACGAAAACGCCGTCAACACCGGCTTCGCCGTCGTCGAACTATTTACCTCGGAAGGCTGTTCGAGCTGCCCTCCGGCTGACAAGCTTTTGGCTAAAATTCAGGAAGAGAATGCGGGTAAGCCGGTTTATCTCCTTGCATTCCATGTCGATTACTGGAACCACCAGGGTTGGCGGGATGTGTTCAGCGACCGGGAGTTTACCAAACGCCAATACCAATATGCGGGCTGGCTCAATCTCGAAACAGTTTACACCCCGCAAGTAGTTGTGAATGGCAAACATGAGCTGATCGGCTCGCAGGAAGAAACCCTGAAACGTGCGCTGAATATCGAGCTGCGCTCGGCTGCTCCGGCACAATTGAATGTGGAAGCGCAAATCGCGGCGCGGAAACTACATTTGAATTACCAAACCACCAATGCTGGTCGCGGCACTCTTTTGCAGGTTGCATTGGTACAAAAACTGGCGCATACCATGGTGAAACGCGGTGAGAATGCCGGCCGGTTGCTGCCTCATGTGCAAATCGTGAAAAAAATCCAGAGCTTTCCCGCGAGTGCTAATGGCAATGTGGCGATAAGCCTGCCCGAGGCGTTCAACCCGAACGACTGGGAAGTGATCACTTTCCTGCAAAACACGCAGACTGGTGCCATTGTCGCTGCGGCACGGCCGACGTTGTCTGACGAGAATGCTGACCGCCGACCGCTGACCGCTGACGGCAGACCGTAGACGATGGACGATGGACTATAGACCATGGACCATGGACCATAGACCGTAGACCATGTCTCTCTACCTTAAAGGACCGTGGTCTATCGTCTATGGTCCATGGTCAAAAAATCGACGCCAAACCCGCAATCGGCGGTCGGCCGTCGGCGGTCCATGGTCAAAAAATCGACACCGAACCCGCAATCGCCGGTCAATCAAACCAACCATCATCATGAAAACGAACATCCTCACCCTCTTCCTCACCGTCCTCACATTCGCGGGCTGCTCGGAGCCGCGCAGGCTGGCGCCTGCGCCGGAAACCATCTTCAACGACCATGACCTCCAAGTGGTCACTTCTTTCCACAACGACCGCACCCGCACCATTTCGGTGCTTTACGGCAACGACGACGCTGTCGCAAATGCAGGCAAGGAGCGCGCCGGGCATGTAGCGGGCGAAGTGTACAAGCTCGTAACGTGGAACCTCAAAGGTAACCCGCTCTGGTTTGGTGGGAACATCAACGGTTCGCTCGTCTCCGAGGAAACCGTTACCGTTGTGCCGGGGCGCGACGGTTCTCCGCAAGCGGGTTACACCTTGGAGCTCCGTGGCGGAAACAACCGCGAAAATGCAGCTGGGCAGAAAGCGGAGCGGATTAGTTTTATATTTGCCCAACAGGCGTCGGTTTTCCCTTAAACAAGGTTTTAGTCACAATCATGGCACAAAAAACATTCAGAGTTTCGGCGGTGATCGTCTGGCTGAGTTCCTTGTCGCTGGGCGTGCTCACCACCGTGCCCAAGATAGCAGAGAAGCATCCCAACGTTTTCGAGGCCATTACCAGCGCGTTGATCACCACCTCGTTCACATTATTTGTGTGGTATTTCAATATCTATTCACTGCCGAAATTCACAAAGGAGCATTCGAGCACAGGCTTTTCCTACCCGCTGCTGTTCCGGAGCATCGCAATCGGCATGGTGCTGATGTTCCTGATGGTAGGTGCGCAAAAGCTGGCGGTCCCTTCCCTGGATTTTGGGCCGGTAGTATTGATGTTCGAGGTGCGGGGGATCATGATCAACCTCATCTTTTATATGTTGCTGCATTTGCTCTACCAAACCCACCGCAACCAGCAGGTGATCCTGGAACTCGAACGCAGCAAAGCCGACAATCTGGGCGCGCAATACGAGTTGCTGAAACAGCAGGTAAATCCGCATTTTCTTTTCAACAGCCTCAGCACATTGAAGTCGATGGTGGAGCTGGGCGACAAAAATAGTGTGGATTTTATATTAAAACTTTCTGATTTCTACCGCTTTACACTCGACAACCGAAAGCTTGACCTGATCATGCTTTCGGAAGAAACCGAGATATTGGATGCCTACATGTATTTGCTCAAAGCGCGGTTCGAGGAAGGTATCGAACTGGAATACAGCATTCCGGCGGAAGTTTACCAGACCTGGATCCCGCCGTTTACATTGCAGCTACTGGTCGAGAACTGTATCAAACATAATGTAGTGTCACTCGATTATCCGCTGCATATCAGGGTTCATGTGGAGAATGGCCGGCTGGTGGTCGAAAACCCGCTGCGGCTCAAAAAGAATCCCGAGCATTCCACCGAAGTGGGGCTCGACAATATCAAGAGAAGGTATTTCCACTTGTTGGAACAAAGCATAGAAATTGACAACGACCAGGAATATTTCAGGGTAAAACTGCCGCTCATTCATGAAAATCGTAATCATTGAAGACGAAATCAAAACGGCCCGCTCGCTGGCGCAGCTGATCACCACCATCCGTCCCGAGGCAGAGATCGTGGCGACGATCCAAAGCGTGGAGCGGGCCGTCTCCTGGCTCACCGAAATGCCGCAGCCCGATCTGATCTTCATGGACATTCAGCTTTCAGATGGTCTTTGTTTCGAGATTTTCGAGTCTGTGAAAGTGGTGCCCCCTGTCATTTTCTGTACGGCATACGATCATTACGCCATCGAGGCATTCAAAGCCAATGGCATCGATTATTTGCTCAAACCCTTCAAGCAAGAAGACATTGAAGGCGCCCTGACGAAGCTGAGCCAGTTGAAAAGTTATTTTTCCAATGAAAAACCGCTTGTTCCCGAGCTGGAAACACTATTAAGAAAACTGACCGGACCGGAGCCCAAAAGGAGCTTCCTAGTTTTCAAGCAAAACAAATACATTACCATCAAAACTGAAACGATCGCATTCTTCTACATTCACAATGAAACGACCTGGCTACGCACGTTCGACCAGCAGGATTATACCATCACCCAGCCACTGGAAGAAGTGCAGGGTATGGTGCCGTCGTCACAATTTTACAGGCTAAATCGCCAGTACCTGGTCAATTTTGATGCAATCAAGGAAGTAGAGCACTATTTTTCCAGGAAACTATTCATTAAACTGACGATCCCGACGCCCGAAAAGCTCCTTATCGGGAAGGAAAAGGTAAGCCACTTTCTCGGCTGGCTTGAAAACCGCTGAGCCCTAAAAAGTAAAATCCATTGATCAAAAATGAACAATGGATTTTCACTACATAACTCAATAGCAATAACCGCACTTTTGGTACTTGTTATTGTTTTCGAAATATATCGTTAAGATGAAGGCGTGTAATTAAAAAGAAATTAAAATTAGCTTTCGTTGCATCAGATCGTGATTGTCTCCCCTATTTCCGGCAAATGCAGCGTCAGTCCCGCCTCGGCAAATGTCGCGATCGCAGCAGCTTTATCGACCTTGATAAATCCAAAAGTGTCATAATGCACACCCAATACCTGGGTTACATCCAGCAATTTCGCGGCTTCGATGGCGTCTTCGATGCCCATGGTCAGCACGTCGCCGATCGGTAATGCGGCGAAATCGAGCCTGGCCCATTTCGGGACGAGCGTCATGTCCAGCGTCAGTGCAGTGTCGCCGCTGTAATAGAAATTGCCGTCGTCTGTTTTGAAAACAAAGCCTTCGGCCACCCCGGCGTAACTACCATCCTGGAAGCTGCTCGAATGTACTGCAGCCGTTCCTTTGGCAGTGCCGAAGTCGAATGCCCATTTACCGCCCGGATTGAGCGGGTGCACATTCTTCACGCCCTGCGCGCCAAAATGCGTATACAGTTCCCAACTGCCCACTACCATGGCGTCGTTGTTGTTAGCAATCGTCACCACATCGTGCGAATGGTCGAAATGGCCGTGCGATACAAATATGTAATCGACCTTGATGTCATCCGTATTTATGCCCTTTGCAAGCTCATTATCGGTTATAAAAGGGTCGAAAAGGATGGTCTTGCCACCCGCAACTACCGAAAAACACGAGTGGCCGTAATAGGTTACTTTCATTTGATTTTAGTTTTTAACCGTAATGATACAGCCCTTCACCAAGCCGTCAAAATGCAATCTGTGTAAAACTCAAAAATCTGCTTGATATGGATCGATATTGTGGTTTTAGTGACATCAGGCATCGAACCGCCGACCGCAACCCGTTAACTAACGATGGTCCATGGTCAATCGTCCGTGGTCGCCAGTCTACAATCGTCCATGGTCGCCAGTCAAAGGCGGTCGGTCAGCAGCGGTCCGAATGTACGTTCCAAAAAAGCCTCTATCCTGGCTTTCTGCCGCAAATGATGCCTGAAATGCATTTCGGAGAACTGAAACCATTCCTCCGCGCCGAGGTAATGCAAACCCGGATGCCACGCTTTTCCGCGAAACAGGCTCGTGGCGATCAGCCGGTCGGTTTCCCGCACAAGCTTTTTCAATGCGAGCAGACGCTCGGTCAGCAACTGCTTGCAATCCGGCTGGCGGACAAATGCATTGGTGGCCGGGCCTTCGATGACCTCATCCGGAAATGCATTGTTTCTCAGCATCGCTTTCGCCTCCGAAGTGGCTTCCTCCATCGCATAATCATTCGACGCCAGGCAGATTTTGATCTGGTTGAAATAAAATTCGGACTCATCGAGCATATGCATATACACTTGGCCCAGCGACCATGCGCCCGGTGCCGGCTGTGCCAATAGCCGGGCAATATCGTATGGCTCCAACGTTTGAAGCCAGGTATCGATGATGTGGTGGTAATCCTTAACCCGCGTATTCATTCTGAGTGCTTATTTACTTTACAAACATAAACCGATCGCTGGTGAAGATGCGTGGGGTTTAATGACAATCAGCGGTGGTATTTGCGCCAAATGTGCGGGTTTCAGGGTCGGTCACGGTATTCATAAAAGCCCAGGTCGTAACAGCCTGATCAATGGATGCCGTTGGCGGCAAACTCACGGGGCGTCATATGATACAGATCCCGGAAGCATTTGGCAAAATAAGAAAGGTTATCGAATCCCACCGCGTAGGCGGCTTCGGACACCGCTACCCCGTCCACGAGCAGTGCAGCGGCTTTTTTCAACCGATAGTTACGGATCAGTTCGACCGCTGAAAGGTCCGTCAGTGTTTTGAGCTTCCGGTTGAGGCTGCTGTTGCTCATACCGATCTCGTGCGTAAGTTCGGCCACGCCAAATTCCGGGCTTTCGAGCCGGGTATCGAGGATTTGGTGCAGTTTGACCAGAAAGGGATCCCTGCTTTCTTCCGACTTTGCCGGTTCTGCGACCAAAGCGGTAAATCGGGCACGGAGGCGTTCATACAACCTTGCCTGTCTGTCAAGCAGGTTGCGTACGCGCAGGCGCAGCTCGGGCAGGTGAAATGGTTTGGTAATGTAGTCGTCCGCGCCTAGTTCCAAGCCTTCAACCCTGCTTTCCAGCGCCATTTTGGCCGTTAGCAATACCACCGGAATGTGGCTTGTTTCGAGATTGGATTTAATAAATCTGCAAAAAGCATAGCCGTCCATCACCGGCATCATGACATCGCTGATGATCAGGTCGGGCATAATTTCGGCCGCCATTTCAAGCCCTTGCCGACCGTTTTGTGCGTGGTAGAAATGATAGCTTCCTTCCAGGCTTTCGGAAATGAAACCTGCTAGGCCTGCGTTATCTTCTACCAGGAGGATTTTAGGTAAATCGGCTTGTTCATGAATTGCGTGGCCATTTTCATGACCATAAAATACTTGAACGAGACCTTCCTCCACGGCTTCGGGCGCAGCTTCGCGATAGGGCAATATTACCGTAAAAACCGTGTCGAACGCGTCCACGCCACTTTGCACGGCAACATTTCCACCCTGTAATTGCACAAGCTCTTTTACAATCGCCAGACCGATTCCAGTGCCTTCATGATAGCCGTTCTGCTGGTCGGCCTGATAAAAACGGTCGAAAATGTGACCCAGCTGCGTGTCTGGAATCCTGGGACCTGTATTTGCCACGCGTATTTCCACACCTTCGGGCACAGCAGAAGTTAGAAAAAACTGTATTTGCCCACCTTCGTCAGCAAACTTCACCGCATTCGACAGCAGGTTATTGACGATCCTTTCAAGCTTCTCGTGATCGAACCAGTAATATTGGCTTTCCAGCTTAATAGGAAAGCTTAAATTGATCTTTCTGGCTTCCGCGGCAAGCTGGAATGGCTGAATGAGGTCTTGCATATAGCTACCCAGATTGCCCAAGGCTGTATCTACCCGCGCAGTCCTGGCTTCCAGTTTGGAGAGGTCCAATAATTGGTTAATTAACCCCAGTAATTGCCGTGCATTACGCTCGATCAATGAGAGCCGTTTGCCATCTTTTTCCTGTCGGGGTTCTTCCAGCATTTGTTCCGCCGGACCCAAAATTAATGTCAGCGGCGTCCTGAACTCGTGGGTGATATTGGAGAAGAACTTGGTCTTCATTTCATCCAGTTCCCGCAATTGCTCCGCTTCCCGCACTTTCAGATCAACTTCTTTTTGCTTGAACAAAATCGATTGCCGCATCCGCTCACGGTTAATATAAATCCGCATTAACCCATAAATCAACACCAACAATAGCCCAACGTAAACCGCGTAAGCCCACCAGGTAAGCCACCAGGGAGGACTGATCCTGATATGCAGTTCACGAACTTGCGGGCTCCATATGCCGTGGGTATTGGAAGCATTCAGTCGCAAAACATAATGTCCGGGACGGAGGTCGGTGTATTTAGTGACCGGCGTTTCCGTCTCGATCCATTGCTTGTCCACGCCTTCCAACTGATACCGGTAGCGGACTTTGTCGCTGCGATTGTATTGCATGGCCGCAAATTCGATGGTAACGAAGTTCTGCCAATGCGCCAGATTCAGGCTTTCCAGAGCAGCTACCGGCACTTCACCAGCCGATAAATGGGGCTTCAAAGCCTGATTATTGATAAAGACCCCGGTGATATGGACCGGCGGCCGGTAACTGTCAGCGTTCGACTGTCTGGGATCAAACGCTGTGATTCCCTCCATTCCTCCGAGGAAAATACGGTCGGGCAGTGCTAATGCATGGAAACGGTTGAACTCATCCGCCATCAGGCCGTCCTCACGCGTGTAGGTGCGTGTGCGCAGGGTTTTGCGGTCGATCTGGCACAAGCCCTGGTTCGTAGCTACCCACACGTTTCCGAAATGATCCGGAATCGCGGCGTAAACTACATTGTTGGGCAGGCCATTATCCTTCGAAATGCGGTCGCAACGCCCGGTCCGCTTATCGAAGCGACAGAGCCCTCCGCCGAACGTTCCGATCCAGAGGAGATTATTGTCGAGCGGATCCGCAAAGAGGCAGTACAGATTATCATTGCTCAGCGACCCTGCCGACTTATTAACGCCAAATCGCCTGATGGTGCCCGAATCCTTATCGATCCGGTAAAGCCCCCTGAGCGTGGTGGCGACCCAGATGAACTGCCGGTCGGCAACGATCTGATGGATGCCTGACTCGATCTGCGGGCGGATAGCATGGCGGAATCGCGTCCAGACGCCATTTTTGCAGGAAAACAAAAGGCTGTCATGCATAGCCCACATCCGGCCGTCGGGGTCCTTTGCCAGGCTTATAGCCAGCTCGGAGCGTTTGATATCGTTGACGTCTACCGGAAAAGGAATGTCTTTGATCTGACGCGTGACCAGATCCAGCTCATACAAGGGCGTTCGTCCGGCGCTGAACCACATTTTCTGCGGGTTTTCGAAGGCATAGCGAAAATTGTAGGAAAAAAGATCAGCCGGTAATCTTCCCATTTCCTCCTGCGGCACATTCAGAAAGTCGTGCAGGAGGTCAGCGAGAAAGCCATTCGAATAAGGTTTTGTTTTAAAATAACCTGCCCGGAGATTGTATTTTCTGATTCCCTGTCCATTGGTACCGGCCCAAAGCACGTCGGAACGGTCAATATAGAGGCTTTTGAACTCCTGCACATCCTGCTGAACCGGGAATGCAGTGAGACTGTCGTTCGCACTGAGGCGGTACAACCCGTTCATTTTAAAGAAATAAACGTTCCCTTTGCTGTCGGTCACGATCGGATGCCGGTACTGGGCTTTGGCATCGAAGACCAGCGGGTAAACCCGGCAATCTCCCGAGGCTGGGTTGAGCAGCGCCATTCCGGTATCGAAAAGCAGTATCAAGCGGCCGTTTTGCAGTTCCTTCAATGCATTTATCTTCCGATCTATTGGAGGAAAAGCCTGGGAACCCGAATAGTATTTGGTAAAATGGGCCGTATTATTTTTATGCACAAAAATGCCCTGGTTGGTACCAGCCCAGATGTTGCCCGCCCGATCCTCGCTCACGAACCGCACATGCGCCTGCGCAATGCCGCTTGTGTCGCCTTCCTGAGCATTGTATTGCCCTATTTTTTGGGTATTCAAATGAATAGAAGCCAGGCCGCCACCGTCGGACATTAACCATAGCCGCTGCTGCCGGTCGATATACATATTCCGCAAGAAGCGTTTTCCGAAATGCTTTTGATAAAACGCCTGTCCCGAAAAATTAAAGAACGTCTCCCTGACCGGATCGAAAATATCAATCTGTCCCTGGTCGGTGGTGATCCATATCTTTCCGTCCACGCCGGACTGCAAATTTTCAAGGCCGAGTGAAGAAAGCGATACTTCCTGCGCATCCGACGGTTGGAATACCCTGAACTGCCGGCCATCGTAACGACATAGGCCGTCGCGCGTGGCCAGCCAGATAAAGCCTCTCTCATCCTGCACAATCCCCGGCACAAAGCCTTGTGGAAGCCCTTGTTTGGCGGCGATCGTTTCCGGCACCGGCGCTCCTGCGATTTGCGCGGACACAGTTGTTGACACGCACAAACAGATGGCCAGCACGTGCAGCAAATACAGGATCACCGACTTTGCCATGTAGAATTTATTCAAACCTAGACGTTTCAAGCCAATTTACAACAAAACGGGCTTCGGCGATGAAAAATGAACAGTTTATGACGAAAAATTGACAGTCCGAAAAGCCCCATACCACCCATATTGCGGCCCTTAACCGAATTCTCACCATTCCGGCCTAAGCTATGAAGACAAAACTACTACTACCCTTTTTCACGCTGTGTTGCACGCTGCTTGTCGCCACGATCGCTCGTTCCGCGGTGCTCTACAACCACAATTTCAATAACAGGAACCTTAGCGCTCCGAACTCGATCAACAGCAACATGACCGTCGCGTGGTCATCGATCGGCGACGATATTTACTGGTTCGACGGTGCCGGTAATCCGGCGGCCGCCTTGTACGCACACAACCACGTATACGTCATCACCATCACGATGAAAGAGCGTTACCAGGCCGAACTCACCAGTATTACCTTCTCCCGACTTTCGGGTGACAATGCAAACTTCCAGATCCAGGTCGAGGGTGTAAACTACGGCTCATCCATTACCTCGAACTCGTCCTCGACCGCAATCACCCGCACAAAAACCGTTTCCAACCTGCGCAACACGATCCGCATCAGAATCGCGGTCAGCAACGGGACGACTGTCAACAACTTCTCTGCCATCGATAACCTGACGATCAATGGCAACATCACGGGCTACGATCCCGCCACGGAGGCCCAGCCCGATGAAAACGGCATTTTATACGTCGACGGCAACATTTCGAAGCCAGGCGACGGCAGTAGCTGGGAGAAGGCGCTCAAACGTTTTTATTACGCCACACGCGCCGCGGCGTTGAAGCCGGCCATCGGGCAGGTATGGGTAGCCGGCGGAACTTACGAAACAGAAGAAGCAAATACAGCGCTGGCGCTGACCAACGGTGTGGCCTACTATGGCGGGTTCGAAGGTTACGAAAGCGACGTCCGCGAAAGGAATATCAGCACCGGCAATACCATCCTGAAAGGACTTGGGGGTAATGTACTTTCGGCATCCGGCGTGGGCGCATCCACCCGGCTCGACGGCTTCATGGTCACCGAAGGCACGGGGTTGGCTGTCGGCGGCGCCCGGCATGGCGGCGGTTTGTACCTGGCTAACTCATCGCCCGTTATCACGAACTGTGTTTTTACCAATAATCACACCACGCCATCCGCCAGTGACGGTAAAGGCGGCGCTATTTACCTGCTGAATTCCAGTCCCCTCATACTGCAATGTATTTTTGCGGCTAACTCCGCAAAAGGCACGTCGTCCGGCCTGGGCGGCGCGATTTACCTGGACAATTCTTCACCAACAATACGCAATACCACGTTTTCGGCCAATGAAGTGGGTGGAAGTTCCGGCGCAGGCAATGGTGGCGCATTGTATGCGGCCGGCAGCTCAGCCCCGATTGTCGAAAACAGCATTATCTGGAATAACATCGATCCCGCCTCTCCGGGCGGCGTCAGCAGTGTTAATGGCCCCGGCACTCCCAATGTTTCCTATTCGCTGATCCAGGGCGGGTTTCCGGGGGGCACCAATATCCTCGATACGGATCCGCAATTCACCAATGCGGCCGGAATGGATTTTGTCCAGCGCAAAGGCAGCCCCGTAACCGACGCCGGCAATCCTGATACGGATCTTTCAGATTTCCCGAAAAGTACAGCCGATATTCCCATTCCACTCAACGTTAACCGCAGACTTACCAGCCGGGGGATTGACCTCGGACCGTACGAGGTAACTCCTAGTGCGATCTGGTATGTCAACGCGGCCAGCTCCTCACCAGCCCCGGCAGGTGACAGCTGGCCGAATGCGTTTACAACATTAAACATTGCCCTTCAGGTAGCTTCCGAGGGCGATCAGATTTGGGTGGCTCGCGGCGAATACGACGAAGGAACCATTTCCATGATCCACGGTGTAAAGTTTTACGGCAGTTTCCAAGGGAATGAAACCTCCCTCGACCAGCGCCCCTTACCCATTGCCCACAACAATCCCGCCACAGCGACGATACTGTCCAACACAACCATCATCAATGACGGGAACGGCCTGACACACGACGATGTGCTCGATGGCTTTACCCTTTCTGGTGCCTTCTCGGACGATGGAGGCGGAATGCGGAACATCAGCGTTTCGCCTACGATCACTAATTGCGCCTTCATCGGCAATTCCGCGTCGGATGGAGGCGGTATTTACAATGACAATTCCTCACCACTGATTACGAACACCGTTTTTGCGGGAAATAGCGCCATGTTCGGTAGCGGAGGGGCGATTGCCAACAGATATGGCTCCAACACCATACTCATTAACTGCCTGTTGGCAAATAACTCCGCAGACGAATCGGCCGGGGCAATTTACAACGATGATGCCAGTATCACCCTCATCAACTGTACCGTTTCAGGTAATGAGCAGATCTATCCCGGAGCGATCAACGGATGGGGTGGATCAGTGACCGTTCGCAACAGCATCATTTATGGCAATGACGGAGGCATTACCAACCAGGAAGCTTCGATTTCGGTCAGTTACAGCCTCGCAGAAGGCATTGCCGCCAGCGATGCCGACCATAACCTGGACGGCAATACCAACCCGCAGTTCACCAGTGAAAACGACTGGACGCTCCTCCCCTGCTCTCCGGCAATCAACAGAGGTACCAATGAAACGTTGCCGGACATTCCGGCGAGCACCACAGACCTTGCAAACAATCCGCGTATTTTCAATATCCAAACCGACATGGGTGCTTACGAATTGCAGGCTATCCCCGGTCCCGGTACATTGCCCGCCAGCGGCGAGTCGGCCACATTGCCTGTGTATGCGGGGGCGACACCCATTACTGCCGATTGCAAAACATTTGGTCTCATAGAACCAACCGGCACACCGGGCACTCTTGGCAGCGTCACGGTGAAAGCCTTTCTGGCAGCAGGTAATACAGTTGCGGAAGGCACTAAAGTTTTTGTCAAACGGCACTACGATATCACTCCATCCGGAACCGACGGCCCAGCCAAAGTCACGCTGTATTTTTCCAAACAGGATTTCGACGCCTACAACCAGGCATACGGCAACGCCAACGACGCTTCCTTACCTGCCAATCTGAAAGTGGTGCAATACCATGGCACCAGTCCATACGGCTTCCCGGGGACTTACTCAGGGCCGACGCAAGTGATCACGAACATCACGGTTACCGAAAGTGCCGACCAAACCATGTACCTGGTGTCTTTCCAGGTTACAGGGTTCAGCGGCTTTTTCGTCACGGGCCAGCCCGAATCGGCATTACCCGTTACGCTCGTTTCCTTTCAGGCAAAAAAACGCGAGAACCAGGCTTACCTGCAATGGCAAACCAACTCTGAGATCAATAGCCGGCTATTTGAGATCGAACGCAGCCGCAATGGCAAAGAATGGCATTATCTGGGCGAAGTGAACGCACAAGGCGATGAGCATACCCGTACCGAATATTCCTATACCGATGCTCTTCCCATGGCCGGTACCAATATGTACCGGCTCAAAATGATCGACCGCGCCGCCGACGGTGAAGAAGGCAGTTTCGCATATAGCCGCATCAGCGCGGTCGAGTTTGCAGCGGAAGCTGCGGCTCTTTATCCAAACCCGGCTGTTAATGCTTCGACGGTACATGTAAGAGGGGTGGCTGTCGGTGAAATCGTGAAAGCCAGTATCGTTGATCTGACCGGAAGGAACCCGGGAGGCCCTTTGTTGCAGAACGGATCCATAGATGTTTCGGGACTTAAAACCGGAACTTACACAGTAGAGATAGTACGCACCGATGGTGAGAAGGTGCATTTCAGGCTTGCGGTTATTAAATAACACGGCATGAAAAAGTCGGCTTGTCCTGGCGGATGTTTAAGGGCCGACAGCTATCTTACGGCGGGAGACCAGCGAATTACGTCCATTTCGCGGCTCCCGCTTACTATATCCTGTTACTTGCATGTCCTCAAACCCCTGGCTTGCCGCCGTCAAGCGTATCCTGGCCCTGTCTCAAACCGGCCTCGCATTTCAACCTGGTGATTACGATCGCGAACGTTACGAGGAGATCCGCCAGATCAGCCTCGATCTGCTGGCACATATGAGCAATGCGCCTGTCGAGCAGATTATCAGCCTGTTACCTTACGAAATCGGCTATGTGACACCCAAAGTGGACATCCGGGCGGTGATCTTCCGGGGGAATGACGAGCTTTTAATGGTACAGGAGAAAATAGACCACGACCGCTGGGCGCTCCCTGGCGGCTGGGCGGATGTGGGTTACACACCTTTCGAGGTTGCCGTGAAAGAGACTTTGGAAGAAACCGGCCTGGAAGTGAAAGCAGAGCGGTTGCTGGCTGTTTTTGACAAAAGAAAACATGACCACCCCGAGGAACCCTGGTATGTTTACAAATTTTTTATCCTGTGTAAAATAACCGGCGGGCAAATACTGGAACAGACAACGGAAACTTCCAGCATTGCCTGGGTCAGGTTTGACGAGCTTTCGGGCCTTGATCTTTCCGTGAACCGGGTTACCTATTCGCAGATCAATGCGTTACTTCCCTTTGCTGGTGACGCTTCGTTGCCGGTTCTTTGTGATTAGTGTCTGATGCCCTGAATGCATTTTCTGTAAATCCGTGCCTTCTTGGCAAAATAAGCTTTTCACTAAGCATTCTTGCCAACTGCTCAAAAGTCGGTTGACCTCTCCTTCATTTTCTCCAAATTTTCGGTTTAAAATCGAAAATATATGGAACAAGTCAAACCCACTAATGAACAAATCAGGCTGGTCAAACAAGAATGGTCGTTTATGAAAAACATACGCCCGCATGTCCTGGGCGACGTCTTCTTCGGAAAACTCTTTTTTGATTATCCGCAAACCAGAAAACCTGTCGACCGTCTCCTCTCCGCCGGGCTTACCAACGATTTGAATGAGGGGCTGAAAAACGTATTGGGCGGAATCATCAGCAAACTGGACAGACCCGACGAGCTCTCGATCCGGATGCAGGGACTCGCCTTGTCACTGAAAACCACCGGATTTAACCAGACAGTCTTCCAGCGCCTTGCCGAAAGCCTGATATGGACACTAAAAAAAGCATTTGGCGATGAATGGCCGACTGAATCGGAACTGGCCTGGACGGCCTGTATCGGCCTGGTGGAGTATCATATTTTCGGGCAGAGTTAAAATGGAGGTGTGACAGATAAATGCTATTTTGCCGCCAGCTTGTACAAATCATTTATCTAAAAACACTATGAAACGTTTCCTCTTTTCGCTCGCAGCTATGCTATTCCTCTTCGCAGGAGCCACCCGCACCTTCGGTCAGGGCCTTTTGGTTGAAGGCCTGCTCGATAAGGCAGTATCATTGACGCAAAAAGGCGACAAAACCGGCTCGGCAGATGCCCTTACGGAGAGTGCTTCGGCATTGGAAAGTGAGGCCAAAACCTCCGACGGCAGCCTCAAAGACAAGCTGCTCGGTAAGGCGGGCGATCTCAAAGCACTGATTCCGCTGGCTTCATCGGGAAAGCTGTCGGGCGGCACGCTGGGTAAGGTGGTTAACGCTGTAAAAATGCTGATCGGCGCCAACCGTATCAGCGGATTGCTTGGAAAGGGAGAATCGGGCCTGTTGGGCAATGCGGCTGGCCTTACAAGCAGCCTTGGGTTGATTAAGGCCGGATCTTCTGTTCTGGGAGAGTCCAACGAGTCGAAACTGAATGGCTTGCTGGGCGAAGCTACAAAAAGCGTTTCCGGGCTTGACAAGAAAGGCCCTGCGGCCAAACTGGCTGCCGCAGCGTCGTCCAAGCAATTAGGTAGCATTGTGAGCCTGGTCAGTTCCGCATTATGACGAGAAAAACAGTACTGGTCGTATTGCTCATTTCTATTGGTTTAACTGCCTTTTCTCAAACCGAAATCCCCAAAGCCCAGCGGCTCAAATGGTGGCAGGATGCTAAAATGGGCCTTTTCATCCATTGGGGGCCGGTGTCCCGTGTTGGTAAAGAAATCAGTTGGTCACGCGAGGGTTATGGTAAGGCGAGATACGACTCGCTTTACCTGGGCTTTAATCCTGTTGCATTCAATGCAAAAGAATGGGTCGCATTAGCGAAGGCGTCGGGCATGAGGTATATGGTGCTCACCGCCAAGCACCACGATGGTTTTTCGCTTTTTGACACCAAAACGAACGATTATAGCATTACCCACACGCCATTCGGACGCGATGTATGCAAGGAGCTCGCCGAGGCGGCACATGAGGCCGGTATGCCCATCGGCTGGTACTTTTCGGTCGCCGACTGGAAAGACCCGGATTGCCGCAATCCGCAGACCAATGGCATTTTCGCGGAACGTGTACTGGAACAGGTGCGCGAATTGTTGACCAATTATGGTAAAATCGGCCTGCTCTGGATCGATTATGAAGGCTGGCCTACTCCGGTTGAACCAAAGAAGGTGTATGACCTGGCGAGGAAACTGCAACCTGAGATCATCATCAACAACCGCCTGGAACCTTTCACGCCCGACGAGTCGCACGCGTACCTAGGCCAATATGCCGATTACGCGACCCCCGAAGGCTTTGTAGCCGGTTATGGTAAAGTGCCCTGGGAAACCTGCACCAATATGGGACATCAATGGGCCTGGAAGTTTGGCGACGAGCCCCGAAGCCTCAAAGAATCGCTGCATACGCTGCTGCGCTGTGTCGGTGGGAATGGCAACCTGCTTTTCAACATCGGCCCCGACAGCACAGGCGCTTTCCCAGCCGATTTCGCTGCCAGGGCGCGTGAAATGGGTGATTGGATCGAAAAAAAACAGACAGCCATTTACAATACCAGGGGAGGTGTGTTCACGCCTGCATCCGATTATGTGAGTTCTTACCGGGGCAGCCAGGTATTTTTACATTTGTTGAATGCGGATAAAAACCAGCTTATACTGCCCGCCATTCCGGCTAAAATTACCGGCGCGAAGCTGCTCGACGGAACGCCGATGTCATTTACCCAAAACACCAAAACCATTACCCTGACATTCCCAGCCGACAAGATCGATCCGATCGCTACCATTGCTGTGCTGACGCTTGATAAAAAGGCCGCTACCCTATCACCGACGGTGCCGCTTCCCGCCAGCGGTTCGCTCGCTTACGCGCACAAAGCCACGGCTTCCAGCGCCGTCGGGCAGTTTTACCACGACGCGGGCGCGGCATTTGACGATAACCCGAAAACAGCCTGGAAAATCGGACGGCGCAAGGATGTTGATTTCGCTTCCTATTATGGTAAAAACCTGCATTATCAGTCACCCGAAATTATGGCGTTGTATGAGCCTTCGGGCTGGTTGGAAGTGGATTTGGGTAAGCCGGAGCTGGTGGGGCGCGTCAAACTAAGTGAAACGAGTTACGGCCAGTCGGAAATCCGCAAGTTTGAAGTGCTTTATCTTAAAGGAAATAAATGGGTATCGCTGGCGGAAGGCACGAAAATGGGTGATTGGGATAAAACCATTACCCGAGTGAAAGCGCAGAAGTTCAGGCTTGCGATACAGGATTACCACGGCTATTTCGGTGTGAACGAATTTCAATTGTTCCCGCCCGCAGAATAATTTGACAAGCAGGAACAACTGAATAGAAGCTTTAAAACCGGCCAGGCTGTCGTCTGGCCGGTTTTTTCAACCTTTTATGGTTTGTTTTTGAATTTGATTTTTGAAAACGACATGAGCGGCTCAATCGGCTTTGCGTCGGGATTTCTGAAAACAAAATAGACATCCTGCTTGCCGGAGGTGGGTTGGATGGCAATGCGCACGGGTGGCTGCGCGCCTCGCCGGGGCGGTGCCGCAGCTGGCTTTGCAGGGGGTGTCGCAGCCGGAGCTACGCCCGCAGTGGAAGAGCCTCCGGCCGGGGCCGCCTCCTTCTTCGCACCATTCTCCAATTCAGCCATCATTTTGGCGACATCCACCGGCTTGGCAACCGATACTTTCTGCTGCCCCGCCAGTGTACCGGTCGGCGAGCCGAGCCGGACTTCGATCGTGCCGCCCACGCTGCCCTCGCGTAACTGTGCAGCCGCATTCAATTCGAGAGAATCGATACCGGTGAGGTCGATTGCCGGGAATGCGATGTAGCTGTTTTCAAATGCAACGACGGCAAAACCCTGTCCGGCGACTCCCAATGCTTTCGTCTCAACACCCTTGGTAACGGGCGCTTCAGCAGCATTTAGTTCGGGGCTGCGCAGAACGATCATTTCCTCGGTAGTTTGTGCAGGTACCGCTTTTGTCGCACCTACCGGGCGATCGGTATAGGCCGCGCGGATGATTACCGAGCCTTTTCCATTATCGGTTTTCGGGATCTGCGGGGTGTATTGACCTTGCAATGGCAATGTAGAAAGCGTTTTCTCAGTGCTGTTCAGAATGTATTTCACGATCACCTCGGCATCCGCTACCGGAAGTGCCGGGTGTGCTGCCATCGCCACCTCGCCCCAAACACCCGATCCGCCTTCCAATACTTTTTTCACAAGCCTTGGCAGTGCACCTGCGTCACCTTTGTATTTGTTGGAAATGTCTGCAAATGAAGGGCCTACCGACTTGGTATCCGGCTGATGGCACACTTTGCAATCGCTTTTACCCATCAGTGTCTGCGCTACGGCAAATTGCGTGGTGGCGTCCACGCTCCGCTGGCTTTGGGCCACTTCGGCAAAATCAAAACCCTCGGATGTGTAGTCGATGCTCACGGCCACCTGGTTTGCTTTGATCTTTCCGTCGGCAGTATTACCATCCTCTTTATCCGAAATGTCCACCGCGTAGCCAACGGGCTTGTTTGCAAAAAAGAAAGTATTGTTGCCATCCAGCCTGATCGCTACCATCGGCGGTTCGTTGCCCGCAATAATGCGCACCGACTGGCTGTTGCTTGCGCCTTTGGTGTCGGTAACGGTGAGTGTGGCCGTGTACACGCCGGGTTTATCAAATTTCACCTTCGGGTTTTCGGTTGTAAAAGCCTTCGGTGCCACGCCCGGGCTGGTCACTTTCCAGCTATATTTCAATGCATCGCCATCGAAATCTTTCGTGCCTTTAGAAGACAAGACCGTTTCAAACGGCACTGTTCCGCCCTTCTTCTCCGCCTTTACTGCTACTACCGGTTTCCGGTTCCCGCCATTGTACTCGATCCGTACCAGCCGCGAGTTATCGCTCTTTCGGAACCAGTTGCTGCCGTATTCGAGAATGTACAAGTCGCCATCCGGCCCAAACTTGATGTCGATCGGCTGGACGGGATGATAACTAGGCAAAACACGCTCCATTGACTCATAATCCCCATTGGCACTCATCGTAATGGCCATGATCCAACCGCGAGAGAAGTCGGCGGCTATCCATTTGTTTTCGTAATAAGCGGGCCACGGACGTTTAGGCGCTTTGAAATCGGAACGGTGGTAAACCGGGCCGCCAGTCGCGCTGCGCGAGCCGGAACCCACGGCCGGGAATTTTTCAGAAACGCCATAAGGATAGTAAATAAAGCTGGGCGCGGTAGGAAATAGCTCTTTCAAACCGGTGTTGTTCGGCGAAGAATTAACAAGGTTTTTGGGGTCCTTTTTCTCCCCGGGTTTATTATTACCATAATCAAAAACCGGAAATGCCTGGTCGTTGCCCACGAACCATGGCCAGCCAAAGTTGCCCGGCTTACGTGCCTGGTTCAACTCGTCATAGCCCCTCGGCCCAATTTCCGAATCCTCATTGGCATCCGGCCCTACTTCACCCCAATAGAGAAAGCCGGTCTTGCTGTCGACTGCAATGCGCCACGGGTTACGATGGCCCATGGAATAGATTTCGGGGCGGGTTTTGGCCGTGCCTTTGGGGTAAAGATTACCTTCGGGAATGGTATAGGTGCCGTTCGGCTCCGGATGAATGCGCAGGATCTTGCCACGCAGGTCGTTGGTGTTACCGGCGTGTCCCTGGTCGTCCCAGCTTTCGCGGCCGGGGCGTTCGTCGGTTTGGGCGGCTTTGTCGTTGCCGGTATTATTGCCGACCGTCAGATAAAGGTTACCTGCCTTATCCCAGGTCATGCCGCCGCCGGTATGGCAACATACTTCGCGTTGGGTAGTCACTTCAAGCACCACTTTCTTGGAATTTTCCACCAACTGGTCATCCACTATATTCCACCGCGTCAGAATGTGCTTTTTCTCGGTTGGATGGGCATAATAGAGGTAAATCCAATGGTTTTTGGCAAAATTCGGGTCCAGGCTGATCCCCATCAAACCTTCTTCGGCTTCACGTGAGACACCTTCTTTGCTGGTGTATTTCGTGTTTACCGGAATTGTGGCAATCAGGTCCGTCGTTTTGGTCGACGGGTTGTACTTTTTCAATGCGCCCTTCCGCTCGATAATGTAGGAAGAACCATCCGGGAGCACCTCGAAGGCCATCGGCTCATCGAGATTATCGGCCAATACGACCGGGGTGAAACGGCTTTCATCGGGCTTGGTAACGGTGTCCTGCATCGTGAATGCGGCAAGCGCTGCCACCGTGATCAGTTTTACAGACCAGCGGACGGACGAAATGAAGATTTTGCGCGGGATCGGAAAAGGTTTAAGCATAGATATGTACATCAAAGTGAACCATTTATATATGACTTTCAATGAATGCGCATCCAGAGTAGGAAAGCTGGGACTGGTGCCCCACTGTCCTCTTCATCCATCGTACTTAAATTCGTAAGACACGAAGAGCCAAAAACTCCTCGAAAGAATGATGCGGCTTTCCTCCCTTCCTCCATCGTCCCTTTCCTCCTACCCGCCTTCCTCCTTTTCAAAGTGGCAAAATCCCCCTGATCGTTGGGTTATCAAGCAACATCCGCAGGCGAATGGAATCGGGATAGGGAATTTCAAATTGCGGCTGGACCAGCACCGATGGATCGCCCGTTTTCAGGTATGCTCGCACGTTCGATTCCTGTTTCATAGAGAGCTGGTAAGCCCTGCGAACAACGCGCATATCGCGATTCCAGCGGGTAATGTGACCCATCACGAACACCACAAAGAACATCGCTCCTATACAATAAACCTTCCAATTTTTCGTCGAAAGCGCTATAAAGCGGGCTGCGAACCACCCATTGCCTATCAACCCAAGCGTGAACAACTCGGAGTGCCGTGACGACACGCTCCCCATTGCCTGACCGCGCCCGTATGCGATCGCGAACACCTGCGTCAAGGACCACATCACACATCCGGCCATGACGATATCCGCATGCGAGAGCTCTTTTTTACGCAGCAGCCAAGGCACCATGCCGAATGCCGGGATCCATAGCACTGTCGCTGCAGGCCAGCTTTTCGACACTGGCCATGCAAGCAGGTAACGCAATGCTCGCACCACTTCCGCGACATTCCGTGCACGGTAAACGTGGTTGGCTTCGATATGCGGCATGATGAGGTACCCCTTCAGAGTCGCTGCCGCCAGCAAAACGGCCATCGCCACCTGCTGCCAGCCGACCTTGCGCCGGTCCAGCACCTGCAAAGCATACACGCCTATGGCAGTAAGCGGCGTAAAAATACCCGAAGCCATCGTGAGCACGCTCACCCAAGAGCACAGCAGCACTCCGCACATCGCCAGCAGGTTATCGGGATACAATGCGGCGAGGATCAATGCAAAAAGCGTGAAAATAATCAGGAAGTAAAACTGGCTCTGAAATCCGACCAGAATATTCTCGGATGCGAAAATGAGCGAGAACTGCGCGATAATGACGATCAGCACGAGCCAGTGGAACCCGTACAACGCCTTCTGGCGTGAAAGGAAAACAATGATAATGAACGGAATGCAGGCCGCAACGAAAATATTCACACGCGCTTCGATAAGGTTGTCCCAAACACCTGTCACGTTGAAAATGAGCAGTGATAGAAGCCGGGTTAGAAATATCCGGTGCTCGTTATGCGGCTGCCAGAGAGTTCGCATTTCAAGCTTGCCCTCGATCCATGAACGGAGCAGTTGATCGCCCTCGCCATCCCACTGATCCCAGAAGGGCAGAGCGATCGCATAGGTTTCAACGTAGTAGAACCGGGCGGCTATCACAACCAGCAAGGTCGTAAGCAGGGCAAGGATATTTCTTCTAGGCAAGAGCTGAACATAAATGTGGAAATCAAAATTAGCTTGCGACCGTCAAAAAGAGGTGATCTTTTTGAAATATAAAAAAACGAACCGGCACCTATGTACCGATCCGTGAAGGGCAAATGCTGTTTTTCAACAGCATTCACAACGCATTACTTCAATCTACATTTTGCCGGTTACAGTTACAATGCTTCTCGCCTTCACTATCATTTTACCATCTGCATCACCACTTTTTACTGGTGCCAGTTCACTCTGAGCCGAAGTTTCGTATATCTTTCTCACTCCAACTTTTTGCGCTGAGCTAAGTGTAATATCCACCTGCCGGTCCTGGTTATCACTGTTAATAATTACCGTCACCAGCTCTTTATCAGTATTCAAATAGGAAGAAACCAGCAAGCCATCCGTTCCCAAACTGCTCGCAGCCTCCACCCGTACAGCTCCCGGCCGCACGAATCGGCTGAAATTACCCATGGCCCAGAGCATTTTGGAAGACTGATAATTTCCGTCGGTTTTATTTCTATCAATGTAAACCAGCCCGTCCTTGTAATCATAAGGCGAAATTGATATCCACCAGTGCCAGGCAGAGGCATTCGCATTCACAAGGTCGTTATGGATCACTTTCGCAATATACAGGCCGGCATCAATGCCCAAATCGCGGCCCTCCCCTTTGATCTCACCATCGTTATCGCCCAAAATGCAGTACTCCGACATCCAATATTCGAGCCCCGGCACCGTGGCCAGCTTCGCCGCGAGTTGCTTCCGCTTTGCAACAGCGTCTTTATAAGGAGAAGTAGTAAAATAGCTGTGCCCTGAAATAGCAGGCAGAACGTTGGTCAGGTTGCCGAGATAGTCGGGACTGTTTTTATCAAAAAAAGTAGAAATCTGGCTGGCACGGCCCGGCCGGTTGTGCTCCGAATAAAGATACTCGATCTGCCCGGCTTCGGCGATGTTGATTTTGGTAGGAAGATTTTTCTTCAAAAGCGATGCGCTGAGCGAGCGGGTGATGGCGGCGATCTGGTTATTGAAGTAGGGCGTTCCCTCCTGCCCTCCGTCGCTCCAATCCCATTGTGGCTCGTTCACCGGACTCACGTATTGAAATGTAATGCCCGTTTTCTTTTGGACGCCTTCGATTACATCAGCCAGGTAACCAGCAAACTTGTCGATTTGTTGTGACGCGAGGTTCGGCTGGCCGTTTGTTGCATAGCCTTTGCCATTGGCGGTAAACTGAACTGGCGGAGTATTTGGGAAAATAAGAAATTCGCCAACGCCCCGCTCTTTGGCCGCATTCAGGAACCACATTTGCCCGGCTTGCTTGTTCCAATCATAACCACCGTCTCCCGCGAAAAACGACTCGGCACGCCGCCACTCGTCACGGATACCGCTGGCGTCGCCTTGCTCGGTCGTACCTCCTCCAACATTAAAGCGCCACAGCGACAAACCTATGCCTTTCATACGGCCGTCGGCCAACGTGTCGCGGCTGAACAGCAGATCGGCGATCGCGTTCTTTTTTGGGAGGGGCCAATTGCCCGCAAACTGGCAGGCCCAGGCGTCGGAGCCACCGAAATGGCGGATAGTTTGGTAAGTTTTGGACGGATCGATGCGGATCGTGACGGTTTCGGCAATCGGATCGACTGTTTGCGTGGCCGGTTCGGTTCCGTGGCAGCTTGTGGAAGCGGCCATGAGTAGCCCAAGGAACAGCGTTCCCGGAAGTTGAGAAAATTGCATGAGCAGGTCTTTCAGGGAATGGATAAAAAAACTCCCGGTGATGGTGGCACCGGGAGCGAAGGATCTGATTAATAGCCCGGATTTTGTTCGAGCTGGTTGTTCGAAGCCTGGATTTCGGAGCGCGGGATCGGCAGCCAATATTGCTTGTCGGCAAAGTTACGGCCGGTCAGCGCTTCTTTCCTGGTGTAGGTAAATGTGCTTCCGCTCTTGCCGATCTCGACCCCGTAAGCAGGGACGTTCTCAGTTACGTTGGCAATTTTCCAGCGGCGCACATCGTAAAAACGGTGCTCCTCAAATGCCAGCTCCACGCGGCGCTCATTACGGATACGGTCGCGCATCTGCGCCTGCGTGAGGCCTGCGGGTAATGCGGGCATACCCACGCCTGTCCGCTGGCGGACCGCGTTCACAGCTGCGTACACGCTTGCGTTGGGTCCTGTGGCTTCATTTTGCGCCTCCGCGTAGTTGAGCAGGATTTCGGCATAGCGAAAGTAAATCCACGTTTGCGTGCCGGCTACATCCCAGGGATTGTCGATCGGCAGGTTGTCGTTCATGAACTTTTTCAGATAATAGCCGGTTTTGGACGTATTCCAGTTCGAGGGGCCGTCTTTACTATCCTTGCCGCCCGGTGTGAACGTCTCTACGGTACTGTTCCGGTAGGGAGCGCCATTGTACAGCACGGTTGCATAAAAACGCGGATCGCGGTTTTTATACGGGTTCTTCGGGTCATAGCTGGTATTGGCATCGGTAATGCGGGTACCGTCCATCATTTCATAATCGTCCACCAGGTTTTGCACCGGCACGTTCCCGCCCCAGGCGTTGTAGCCATTCGGTCCGTTCGCGATTTCGAGGCACACGTGGCGCGCGCCCACAGCGTACAAGCGACCAAAAATGATTTCCGGATTATCGTTCGTCGTAAACAAACTACCGTAACCACCGGTGTAAAGGGTGTATTTATTCAAATCCATCACCGCCTTCGCCGCCGCTGCGGCTTGCTGCCAGGTTCCGGCATTGTAAAGCGGGCTCGCCGCGTAAAGTGCCAGACGCGATTTCAATGCCAGTGCAGCACCTTTTGTAGCGCGCCCGAGCTTCCAGGTGTTATTATCATTTGATTCGGGCAGCAATGCCGCGGCTTCGTCGAGTTGCGCGATGGTGTAGTCCAACCCGGCTTTGATTTCCGATTTTTGGAACAGTTCAGGGCTCGTCAGATCATCGCTTACTTCATAAACCTTATCGCCAAGTAACACTACTTCCCCATAATTACGGATCAGATCGTGATAGCGGAATGCGCGGATAAACTGCAACTCGCCTTTCAAGCGGTTGCGGCGGCCCGCACTCATCGGTACTTGCTCAATGTTCGCCAATGCATAGTTAACCTCCCGGATACTGCGGTAGCTGCGACCCCAGAATGTGCCCGCGATACCGGTATTTTCCGGCGCGATCTGCCCGCGCTGGATTAGCCAGGTGTTGTCGTCGTTGTTGTAGATCGACTCGTCGGTCAAAGACGACCACATCGCATATTCAAAACCGCGCCCAAAACCGGGCAATGTGCCTTCGGCTTCCTTATCGGTCAGGCGGGTGCCCATGTAGCGGTTTGTGACGTATGCTTCGAAAAGTACGGAATCGGATAGAATGGAGGCGTCGGAAACCCGGTCGGTGGGCACGACATCCAGCAAGTTCTGGTCACAGGCGGATAGCGAAAATAGCATCGCCGCGGCCAGGGCAGGTAATGTTAAGCTCTTTATGTTCATGTTAATCATGATTTCAATTAGAATTTGAGATTGAGGCCCAGGTTCAGGATGCGCTGCTGTGGATAGAACTGGCCGCTGGTGCTGTTACCTTCCGGATCGTAATCTTTCACGCCCGTAATGGTGAACAGGTTGAATGCGCTGGCATAAATGCGAAGTGACGATATTTTCAGCCTAGATAATGCTTCTTTCGGAAGCGTATAACCCAACTCGACGTTTTTCAGACGAACGAATGAGGAATTATTCAACCAGAAATTATTGGCATACAACCCACCATTTATCGAAGACGATGCACGGGTGTCCACGCGGGGGAAACTGCCTTCAGGGTTGGTTGGGCTCCAACGGTTGTCGGCCCAGCTGCTGTAAAAGTTTCCTACCTGGCCCGATTCCGGCAAAACATACTGGCTTACCATCCCCTGGCCCGCGAAAACTACCGCCAGATCGAATGCATCGTAACCCGCATTGAATGTCAGACCGTAAGTGAGCAATGGCACGTTGCCGTATTTACTACGTATCTGGTCATCGGCGGTGATCTTGCCGTCTTTATTGTAATCTTCCAGGATCAGGTCGCCCATTTGCGCGCCCTGCACGTGCGGGTAGGCATCCAGGTCAGCCTGCGTGCGGAAGATCCCGAGCGTGTTGTAAAGCAGATTGGTATACAATGGACCACCCGTCTGACGCTGGTAATCAATCGCTCCGGGTGCTTCATCGATAAAAATCACCTTGCTTTTGGCATAAGTCACGTTTCCGGAAATGTTGTAGCGGAACTTGCCATTGTGGTTATAGCCCAATGTCGCTTCTACTCCGGTGTTATTCACTTTTCCAAGGTTCTCGTCCGGCACCAGCGGGGTGTTGCTATCTGTTTTGAAAGGGTTTACAATACCCGAAGTATTTGGAATGGAAGCATTTCTGGCCGCAAGGATATCCGATCTTTTCTGATTGAAATAGATCACCTCGATATTGAAGTTTTTCAGGAAAATAGCATTCAACCCAATATCCAGCTTCTTGGAAGTTTCCCAGGTAATGTTCGGGTTGGCCAGTTTGGTAAGGTCAATGCCCGGCGTGATCACGTTGCTGCCCAGCACATACTGGTTGTTGAACGAGTAGTTGTTGTAGAACTGAAATTGACCTACATTATCATTACCCAATGTCCCATAGGAAGCACGGAATTTCAGATCGTCGATAAAATTGACGCTGTTTTTAAACCATTCTTCTTCCGAGATACGATAACCTGCCGAAACCGAGGGGAAGAAACCGTATTGCTTGCCTTTCGGGAAAACAGATGAGCCATCTACGCGTGCCTGTACTTCGGCCAGGTACTTCTCATTAAAGTTATATGCCAAACGGCCGATGTAGCTCCTGCGGGTGAAATTGTAGCTGCTACCCGAGTTGTTTTTGTCCGTCGCTGCTGCGCCACCCTGGGAAAGCTCTGGGGTAGATGTGGTTGGGAAATTGATGCGGGAAGCACCAAAAGTGGCCTCATTACGCTTGTTCTGCTCATAAGCCACAAATGCATTGATATTGTGCTTGCCGATCGTTTTGAGATAGTTCAAACGAAGGTTTTGCGTGAGATTGGTGATATTCACCTGCGACTGGTTCAGCGATGCTGCGCCCGCGGAACCTCCCGTCACGACACCCGTATAAGCGCCGGTATTTTTGTCGTAATTGTAAAGTGTATAAGGCGTGCTGAAAGTCTTCGTAAAGTTGAAGGATTTATCCACCGAATAGAAACCATCCACAGAAAGCCCGTCCACGAACGGCATGTTATAGCTCGCACGTAAGATACCGTTGAATACAGACGTCGGGTTGCTCACGGTGCCGCCCATGTCGGTACCGAGCACTACCGGGTTGCTGTTCTCCACACCGGTCGAGTAAAAACCATTCGGGTATTGTGCGATCACGGTTGGATATGCGCGGTAGATGGAGCGGAATGTGTTACCCGCGGATGAAGTCGGGAAAGCACGGTTTTCCTGACGGCCCGAAAGTCCGAGGCTTACTTTGAAGTCCTTCGTCACATTGGCGTCGATATTGGAGCGGAAATTATACTGCTTGTATTTCGTAGCGCCGTTTTTGTATAAACCATCCTGATAGATCGTTCCAAGCGACACATAGTATTTTACATTATCGGTACCACCATTAATAGCCAGACTATGCTGGTTTTGCAATGCAAAGCTTTTGAGGGTCTCTTTCTGCCAGTCGGTATTCGGGTAGTTCAACGGATCGGAGCCATTGCCAAACTTGGCGATTTCCTCCGCCGTGTAATGCTGGTTCATACCTCCGGCCGGGTTGTTGTAGTAATCGATCTCGTTCATGATCGTCGAGTAGGTGGCCGCATTCGCAAGCTTGGGCAAGCGTGTCGGTGACGAGAACCCCTGGTTGAAGCTGTACGAAATGACCGGTTTGCCCGTGGTACCGCGCTTGGTGGTCACGAGAATGACGCCATTCGCCGCGCGGCTTCCGTACACCGCCGCCGAAGCGTCTTTCAGGATGGAAATGCTCTCGATGTCGTTCGGATCGAGGCGATCGAGGCCGCCCACCTGGCCGGGAATACCGTCGACAACGATCAGCACGTCGTTATTTCCCGTCGTAGCAAATCCACGCACGGTGTAGCTCGACCCATCATAACCAGGCTCACCACCCCGGTTGTTGGCCACAAAGCCGGAAAAACGGCCTGCCAGTGAGTTCGACAAGTTAGGCTGTGGGCTTTTGACGATATCCGCACCTTTTACTTCCGAAACCGAGCCGGTTAAAGTCGCCTTTTTCTGCGTGCCGTAACCTACGACCACTATTTCATCCAGTGTTTTATCGTTCGGCGCCAGTTTCACATCCAGCTGTGAGCGGTTACCAACCACGATTTCCTGGTTCACATAACCGATGTAGGTAAACACGAGCGTACCGTTGCCATCCGGCAAGCTCAGGGAATATTTGCCGTCCACATCGGTGGTGGTACCGGTGGAAGTGCCTTTCAGGATCACACTTGCGCCAGGTAATCCTTCACCGTTCTCGGCGGTGACTGTTCCTTTTACGGTAAATGTGTTTTGTGCAAATGCTGAAAAGGAGATCAGCACAAAGAGTACCGACCAGAGCGCCGCTGTGAGGGTAGCCCCAAAGTCAGCCCTGAGGGTTTGGCCAGCGTTCATACCCGATTGCCAGGAGCGTTCAGGTCCTCTGTTAAAAGTTTTTTTCATACAGCTGTAAAAAGTTGAATAATTGGATGCCGGATCAGCACATAGCAGCGGTGGGAAAGCGTTTCCGTCCGTGCATCCCAAATCTTGAAATAGTCATAGGCCCGGGTGCCTATCGCCGCTTTTATGAATTGATCAATCAAAAGTAGGACTATTTCAACCCCACAGAGGGGGGACATTTTCGCATTAAAAAGGGGGTGAATTCACAAAAAATGCCCGATTCTGTTAGAATCAGGCAGGAAAAGCTGGGGATACTCCAATAAATGAGAGATTAAACCGATTTTTTCCGGAAAATATCCTTGTCAATGGTAATCTGCTCGTGGAAGGGTTTTCTGAATTTCTTCACATAGTCCGACGGCTTCATGCCGAACAATTTCTGGAAATGCTCACGGAAATAGCGGATGTCGTTAATACCGACGCTGAATGCCGTCTCGCTGATCGTAATGTCGGTGGTGATCAGCAGCTGCGCGGCCTTGCGCAATCGGATAAAGCGCACGAAACTGGTAGCCGACTGTCCGGAAATGGATTTGATACGGTTATAGAGCGTCGAATGGCTCATGCCGATCTCGGAGGCCAGGACTTTTACATTGAATGCAGGATCGGTAATATGGTTTTCGACAACGCGGATACATTCGTTGAGAAACTCCTTGTACTCGGCCGAGATCTTGAAATCACTCGTCTGCAAGGTAATCTCGTTGTAAAAATACCTTTGCAGATCGTTGCGGTTACGAAGAATGGAAGTAACACGCGCTACAAGGATGTCCTTGTCGAAAGGCTTGCTGATATAATCGTCGGCACCACCCTCGATACCTTTCAGCCTCACGTCCTGGGAGGTGCTGGCGGTAATCAGGATCACTGGTATGTGACTTAGCGCCATATCGAGCTTCATCTGGCGGCACAGTTCGATCCCCGAGGTTCCACCCATCATAACGTCGCTGATGACGATGTCGGGCAAATGCCTCCGGACAAGTTCCAGTCCTTCTTCCCCGCTTCCCGCTTCGAACATCTTGTATTTGCCCGAAAATATCGACGCCAGGTACTGCCTGATCTCTGAATCGTCGTCCACCACCAGCATCGTGTGGCTTTCGGTCGACGGTTCCTTCATATCCAGCAGTTCGCTTTGCCAGTCGGGCATCGCGGGCACTTTTACCGGCATTACTCCGTCGGAAAGCTCTTCCAGCAACACCGAATCGCGTGCCTCGCCTTGCTGCGCATTCGGGATGAGGTTGGGATGGCTTTTCCAAAGCATTACCTGGAATGTCGTGCCCTTGTCGAGCTCGGATTCATACCGTAGCTCTCCGAAATGGCTTTCGACAAACGTTTTGGCAAGATATAAGCCAATTCCAAAACCACCTTTGGCGGCAAAACGGCGGTCGGCATACTGGTGGAATACCTTGAAAATATCTGCACCTGCATCGGCCGGAATGCCCGGACCGGTATCACTGACCGTGATTTCTACCTTTTCACCTACATCGTACACCCGCACCGACACGTTTCCATGCTCGGGTGTAAATTTCAACGCATTGGAAATCAGGTTGAATATCGCAATCTCGATTTTCTCCCAGTCACAGGTAATCTCAACATCCGATTCGGGCAGTGTCAGTTCATAATGGATATGCTTTTGCTCGGCCTGGTGCAGGAAGCATTGAAACACCTCAGTAATGAGTTGCGGCAGGTTATGGATGGCTGGTTTGAGGCGGTCGGTTTGCTGATCGGCCTTACGGAACAGGAGCAGCTGATCGACGAGACTTAGCAGTCTTTTCGCATTTCTATAAATGATATGTGTGCTGGCATCCGTACTACCCGCCTGCAACATTTCCCGTATTGGGTTGATGATCAACGTCAGAGGAGTTCGGAATTCGTGTGAAACGTTGGTAAAAAACGAGAGTTTCTTTTCATTCAGCTCAATCTGCTGCCGTGTTTCCAGGTGTGCCAACTGCACCTCGTATTTCATCTTCTCCCGTCCCAGCTTGTATTGCTGGTAATAGTAAAGGATCAATCCGACAGTCAGAATGTATAACAAATACGCCCACCAGCTCTGGTACCAGGGCGGCATCACGCGGATCGGCAGCGATGCATAATCCTCAAACCACACCCCATCCTGATTGGCAACCTTCACTTTGAACTCATAATTCCCCGACGGCAGATAGCGGTAAGTGGCCGAACGCTCGTTCTGCACGTAATTCCAGTCTTTATCCAGCCCTTCGAGCATGTATGCGTAGCGGGTAAGCTCCGGATACGCGTAGTTTAATGCCGTGTAGTCGATTGAGAAAATAGGTTGGTCGGGTTTTATGGAAAATCTCCGCGACTTTCCCAGATATTCATAAAGGGAAACAGCCTCATTACCTTCCCGGTCTTCGCCAAATATCCGCATTCCGCTGATCATCACTTTAGGCTTGTAACGCGATGCTTGTACTTGTGTCGGGTCAAAGAGGTTCCAGCCTTCGGTACCGCCAAAGCAGATCATGCCGGTTTTAGTATTGTATAAGGTAGAACCGGGATTGAACTGCCCGCCCTGCAAGCCATGGCTCGTATCAAAATTTTCGATAACACCCGTCTTGGCATCGATCCGCGACAAGCCTTTGTTCGAGCTCACCCAAACTTTCCCTGTACTTTCGGGCTGGATCGCATTAATCACATTACTGGCCAGACCCCGTTTCTCATCAAAAAAACGGACATTCCGGGCGCGGGTATCCAACAACAACAATCCGTTCCCCTCCGAACCGATCCAAAGCCGGTCCTGGCGATCCATATAAAGCGAAAAGATTATACGGTTGGACAAATAAGGCTCCTTACCCGCCGCATTGAACCACGATGTGAACTGCATCGTGCGCGTGTTCAGATAGTTCAGCCCGCCTCCATAAGTCCCGACCCAGAGGTTCCCGTATTTATCTTCGGTAATGGCACGCACGTCGTTGGCATTGATAGAGCTGTTGGAAGGGATAAAATGGCGGAACTGGCCTGTCTGTTCATCGAGTAACCCCAGTCCTCCCCCATTGGTACCGACCCATATATTCCGGCGCATATCCTGGTAAATCACACGCACGTCGTTCTTAGCCAGCGAATTGGTGTCGCCTGCCTTGTGCGCGTAACGTATGAAAGTATCCGTGGAGGGGTCGTACCTTACCAGACCTTTGGAATACGTCCCGAACCACAGGCGGTCCTGCCGGTCGCGGTGTGCGGCGATAATGGCACCGTCGGGCAATTGTCCAGGTTGTGAAGAGGCTGAATAATGCCTCAAAATCTCACCCGATGCGCTGGTTTTGTAAATCCCGTCGCCATCGGTGCCTATCCAGAGATTGCCGTCCTTGTCGGCACACATGCCATAATAGCGCAGATAGCTGTCAGCACGTGCGTCGGTTGTTTTTTGCTCAAATTTTCTGAATTTCTCGGGAATGGCGCTGATCAGGTAAGTACCTTCTCCATAGGTGCCCAGCCATACATTACGGTCCTTATCTATAAAAAGCGATTGTACGGAACGCTGCGTAATGCCCTTGCTATCTTTATCCCGAACTTGCTCAAAGACAAGCTTTTCCGGTGACTGAGTCGCCATTTGTGATAGTGCCAGCCGGTAAAGTCCGCCATCCTGCACGCCTATGAGCAGGTTTTGCTGCCGGTCTTCGATTAGCGAAAGATAAATGTCGCTCCGGTGAAAGGTATCGATGTGCAAGTCATAAAACCGCCCTTCCGATCTTTTGAAAAGTATCAAACCTCGGGAGGAGGCGATCCAGACATTGCGCAGATGGTCTTCGTAAATGGCATTGATCCGCGTCGACGGCACGTTGGTCGCGTTCAGCCCGGCTTTGACGAGCTTTCCCGTGCCGTCGCGTTTCCAGACCTCGATACCATTATCGCGAGAGCCGAGCCATAACATCCCCTGAGAATCTTCGAAGACGATCAGAATGGAGTTCGTAAAAAGCCCCGGTAATGTTTGCTGGTTATAGGAAGTGAACTGATGTTTTTTTGTGTCAAAAGATGCAATTCCTGATCCGTTCAAAGCCAGCCAAAGCCGGTCGCCAGAGCCCTGACTAATGTCGCTGACGTCGTTACCCGTGCCGCCTTTGTTCTGAGAGGGCTTGTAACGGTTGAAACTTTGTGTCGCTGGTACAAATTCACCGATGCCGTCCCTGGACGAAACCCAGATCTTGCCGTTCTTGTCGCGGAGGATGGATTTGACATAATTACCCGGCAAACTGCGCGGATCGTTACGATCATATTTGAAGTTTTTGAATGCCGTTCCATCGAACCGGCTCACGCCATCGCCGGTTGCAAACCACATCATACCGTCGGTGTCCTGTGCAACACTGTTCACCACCCCAAACGACAATCCCTCACGGATGGAGTAGCGCAGCACGCGGCCACCGGCATTATCGGCAGCAATGCCTGTGAGCGCAAGACTGCACATTACAAGCAATAGTAACTTTGAAAATATGTGTTTCATCACCCGCATAACCCACTTTCTGACATATTTTACGAAACAAAGTAATCCTTCTACGCCCGCTTTTTGCACAAGCGAAACTTCAAATATACAGTAATCCGGGACGACTATTTGAAAGAAACCGTCAACTTCTGCATAGCCTGGTTCCTGAAAAATGCAACTTCCCCTTCCCCCATCCAGTTGATTTCCTGGAACACATCCATCAGCTCTTTCACAGTGCTGATTTCGCGATGGTTGAGCACACGGATGACATCGCCCGGTTTCATCCCGGCCCGCGCGAGAATGCTATTTTCCGGCGCAACTTCCACAACCACACCCTTTTCATCCGGCAAGCCGAAAGCGGAGCGGTCGCCCAGGCCATTCACATTCCGCAACTTACCTCCCAACCACGCCGCGTCGCTCACCGCCGTTCCGGCAGCAAGATTATTGACCGTCGGCAATGGCACCGGTGCCGCTCTCCTTTTCAGCTCCGGTGATACGACACCGAACGCGTCCATATCAAAATTCACAAAACCCAGCTGTAATGCCGGACTGCCCGGTTTTACGCGGTAATCACCTTTGGCCGCGTCTATAAACATCGGGTCGCCCGCGAGGCTATGTGAGTCGGTGCCGCTCTGACGGGCTTTTTCCAGTGCATTTTGATCAGGAAACAGGTTGTAGTCTACTTCCTTACCCCATTCGTTCACCCGGATCGGCGCGTAGGCTTTGGTCACGATGTTTTTCCTGAACACATCCCCGCTTTTGGCAAACCATACGTGCGGATGGAAGGAATTGTTGACCATAATGTTATTTTCTACCACTCTTTGAAAGCCCTCCCGCAGTTTCAGCCCACCATTCAGACACAGGTTATTGTAAATGTGATAATTGGAGCTGCCGTCATCGAGATCGACATCCCAGCCATGGTCGCACCGGAAACGGTTGTTACGGATGACGATCGTTTTACCGGCGTCGAGCAGGATCAGCTCGGGATGGGCTGCTGCAAGACTGTCCATCGTTTCGCGCACGGGATGCCAGAAGCGGTCACGTCCCCAGGAGTTGAACGACCCATGATCGCCGGTTTCGAGCACGGTATTGAAAACGTCGTTATACTCGATGATATGCCCGCCCCAGGTGCCCTCGCTCACATTCACACCCGCACGGGGAATATTGTAAATCGTATTGTGACTCACTGTAATGTCCATGCTCATGGAAATCTCCACGCCCGCAATCTGCTTTTCCACGCTGCCAAGGCCATTCATGAGATTATCAAAAACTTTACATTCAGCGGGATAGTTGTTGGTTTTAGGGCCGGGTGACTTATCCATCTGCGCATAAGGCACCGACTCCTGGTACTCGAAGCCCGGTGAACGCACCGCAGCGGGATCGCCGACGAAGCAGACCGCGCTGGCTCCGGTATTTTCAAAATGGCAGCCCGATACTTCGCCACTACGGTTGTAATTACTAAAAAACACACCATTACCACCGATCGCATTGAAATGACATTGGCGGACGGCGCAATGCTCCGTGCCTTCCAGCAGCACCGCACCGCCGCGATAAATGGCCCAGTCGCTCCTTAGCAGGGGCTCTTTGGTTTCCATGAATGTGCGCAAGGTGTGCGCCAGTTCGAAGCCCTCGATATGGATATTGGTCACCGGCTTGCTGGCCGAGCCACGAAACTCGAACAAATGCCGGATCTGCGGGGAAAGCACTTCCTGCGCATTCCCGGGCGCATACACGTAAAGGGTTTTGGCTTGGGAATCGAAATACCATTCATCGGGCGCATCGAGTTCTTCCAGAAGGTTTTCGATGAAGCGGTATTTGTCGTGCATACCCATCTGGCGGTTGTTCTGGTAACCGCCTTCCAATGCGAGGGTGCTATCGCTCGCTTTGCCGGTAACCCGGTAATGGTAATCGCCCCATTCATGCTTGTGCATGGCATGGATAAACGCACCCGCCGGGCTCTTCCACGACTGTATTTTGGCTGGCGAAAGCACATCCGCCGAATACCCGCCAAAATGGCTCGCCGAGGAATCGTAGTTTGGAAAACGTGCCATATGCAGCTTCTGATCTCCGATATACAATTGGTCGAATGCCACATTGCCAGCAATCATCGTCTTTTTAATATTCCCTTTGTATGCCGACCATTTCACCGGGATCACTGCTGCGCCGCTGATGGTCACTTTCTCGCCGGGATATGCCTTGTAGGTAGCAGTTTCCGCCCTCGCACGCGAATCTTCCGGACTGAACACCACTGGTTTCGATAAATAATATGTCCCACCCCGGACCAATATCACCACCGCTCCCCGCATTGCCCGCACTTTATTCCGTGCCGCTTCCAGGGTTGCCAAAGGTTTTTCCTTCGAGCCCGGGTTGCGGTCATCACCATTTCGGGCTACGTACAGTTCGGCAGCCGGTGCAGAATGGACCAGGATTGTAATAATGGTGCAGAGCGCAGCCAGGATCAGTTTGTTCAAAATTTTATTCATAAGTTTAATTAATAGCATTCCACTGATTGACCTTGATGCTATTTCAATGTACGGATATAGGCCAATAAATCGGCCACTTGCTGATCGGAATACAGGTCGATCAAACCTTTTATCATAAAAGACCGGCCACCCAGCGTCCCCTGGCTTTTGATCTCGCTGGCGGGGATGAAAGTTTTGGCGCCGCCCATGAATGCAATAGTTGTACCACGGTTATCCTGATTGACCAGATATCCTTCCACTGTGGTACCATCCCGCTTGCCAACCCTAAAAACAGCATATCCGCTTTCCACTGCCGCGTCGGGATCGAGGATTGCCGTGAGCAATGCCTCATTCTCCCGATTGGCCGAACCATCCAGCGACGGGGCGATATTTTGTCCTTTGCCACCTGTCTGATGGCAGTTCAAACAGGTTTGAAACAATACCCTTCCGGTCTCCGCATTGCCCTTTTTCTTTTCCGCAACCATCATGTATTTCTGCAACCGGGTTTTGAACGCCTTTTTCTTTTCGGTTTCCAAAGCTTTGGCGTGAGCCAGCATTTTGGCCGTTTCAGGGTCGCTTTTGCGGACGGCTGTGAGTCGCTCTGCCGTAGGGACGTCTACAAACCGGGTGTTCAACTGTTTATTTTTAATCAGGTAAATCAAAAGATCCGCCCCGGCTTGCGACGATGGGAGCATGCTGGTAAGCTCGGCTTTTTCGACGTCGTCTAACTTTGGAACCCATTTTAGGGCCGCCTGCCTGGCTCCTGCGGCATCTGCCTTAGCTAATGTCAGTAGCGCCGCTGCCCGTACATCGAATGCACGGTTATCGTCACCAGCCATTTTCTCCAATACACTTTTTCCTGCCCCGGGATTGATGTCGACTGCTTTGAGCGCCAGTTTTACGGATGAAGCCGGCATATCACGGTCTAGCGTGCCGAGCACCTCTCCCACCGATTGACGCATCCCGAACCTTCCGACAGCATCCAGGCCCAGGTCTGTTTCTTCCTGAACAGTACTTTTCAAGAGCTTCGATACCGGCGCGGCCAGCAAACCTGCCAGCTCTACGGATTGTACCTGCGCTTGGTTGCGGATCGCATAACGCACGTAATCCGTCGCCTGTGGTTGTTCAAATGCCGGTTTGACCATTGTCACAACATTTTTATCAGAAAGCATTCCGGCGATGCTGATAAACGTCGGCTCATCGATTTTCTCAATATGCGCTTCCGGCCAAAAGCGCAGGAATGCGCTTTCACGCTCTTCCTTTGGCAATGCCTGCGTTGCCCATAGTAAATTTTCCACCGGCACTTTCGCCACTTCCGGTCCTGAAATGAACCCGGCTAACGCCTTCGAATGCTTTTCAAGCGCCTTCCTGGCCAAAAATCGTTCAAAACGCCGCTCATAAGGGCCACCGAGCGACTCTCCTGTTAACTCTGGCTTGCACGCCGCGACCAGTATAGTGATTCCCGCCGTATCCAACTCGCCCACCTCGCCCAGCGTACGCAACACCTGCGACCGCACCATCGGATTCGGATCATCCGTCAACGATTTTAGTCGCGAAGCAATTTCACTACCGCCCAATTCAAATGAACCAAGCGAACGCACCGCTTCGCGACGGATGTCACCCGACTCCGCCGATAACAAATCTTTCATCACTATTTGGTCGAGATGCTGCAAACTCTCGAGGCACCATAGCGCGTGAATGCGCGTCACGTCATCCGCATTGTGATCGGCTGCGATTGCGGTAATGGCTGGGATCAGGCCGGATGTTTCCTCGCCTGGCCGATCGGCGATCTGGTGCCAGGCTGCCCGCTTCTCCCACAACGAAGGCGACCGCAAATGCTCCGGCAACGCCGAAACCGGCATTTGATAAAAATCAGGAATGTCCCTCGGCCGCTGGCTCACATGCCGTATCCGCCAGATTCGGCCACGCGTTTTGTTGCGGTCGGGATGCGTGGTAGGCAGCTCGTTATGTGAAATGATTTTGTTGTACCAATCGGCAATGTACAGGCATCCGTCCGGGCCAAATTCCATATTCACCGGTCTGAACCAGTCGTCGTCAGATTTAAGCAGGTCCGGCAAATGTGAGGCGGTAACCGTGCCGTCGGGATTTCTGATCACTTTGACGGCGTTAATGGAACTGGTGATGGGATTGGCCAGAAAAGCGACGTCACGGTAAGCTTCCGGAAAGGAACCGGAAGCATCATCAGCGAAGGCTGTTCCTGAAATGCCGGTCCCACCCACGCGGAACGAATGCAGTTCAGGCATAAATGGCTGGTAAGGCCTGAACCGCTCATTCCCAATGCCCGGGAAGGCGGTCCCCGGCTCCATCGGCACTACCGAGTAGCTGAGATCATTGGCCTCCGACCCGTACCATTGCCCATTACCCCTCAGCTGAAAACCCCAAATATTGTTCAAACCCGCGCTGACCAGCTCCATCTTCCGGCCATCCGGCGAGAACCGCGCTATTTTACTAAAATCCACCTTCAAACTGTCTCCACTCAAAAGTGACTTCACACGGCCCCTGTTCAACGCTCCATGACTGAAATGGATCCAGTTACCTGGCGCACGCACAAGCACATGCGCCATTGTATGCGAGTCGGTGAACCCGAAACCGGTGAACAGCGGCACACGTTTATCGGCCCTACCGTCCTTATCGGTATCATCCATAAAGAACATCTCTGATCCCTGCGCGATATACGCACCGGTGCGGTACGGCAGGACACTCATCGGGATCGTCAGGCCGTCGGCCCAGATATGTGGTTTGACGGGGCCGTTGCCGTTAAGCCCCGAAAGGATAATTACCTTGTCCGAGCCTTTGGTTTCGCCTTTATACAAACTCAGCACGCGTTTGAAATTCGGGTGGTTTCGCTGGGCTTTCTCATCGTCCATAAGTTTGAGAAGATCATCCCACTGAATATCGGAAATGGGGTCTAGCGGGTACATCCGTGCCGTTTGCGTCCAGAGCCGACCTGCGTCGTCGAATGTCAGGTCAATGGGATTGACCACGCTATCGCGCTCGCTGGCCACCAGTTCCACGACAAAACCTTCGGGCAAATGAAACCCTGCCAGTTCCTCTTCAGGTGCATTCGCTCCCTTTCTTACTGAATGCGTTTTGTCCTGGGCGAAAGCGGGAATGGCCAACATTGCCATTGTACAAAGCAATGTTGCGAACCAATTTCTGAGGTTGTTCATGGTTGGTGGTGTCTTGATGGGTTTGTCGAAACAAAAAGGAAGCAGGGCGCTTGCTTTACTGATAGTTACAACGTTAGCTCAAAAACACTCAACGTTTGAGGGGAAAATCAATCATCGGACATTGCCGCTTACACTTGTCAAAGATCAGCACAACTACGTGGCACCATTCCGATTCGGGGAAAAATCGGTGTACGCACTTTGGTTTTTGACAACAGACGACATCGCCACTATGTTGAATGAAAATGAGCATCACCTCATTGAGCTGAGGGTGAGTTGTAAGCACGAATTAACCGGTTTAGGCAGTGTGTTTGTCAAGACCTACTCCAAACACGATATCAAGGAGGAAACTCTCAAGTCGGGCAACACTTTTAGCAGAGGCTGCCCCCCAAAAAAAGGCAGCCTCTTCATTTGCATTTCGCCCGATCACCACCCCATATAATAAGTATCGCTGATCCAATCCGGGCGTGTCAACCCGAAATGATCTTCCAGCATTTTTTCCGCTACGCAGAACGCGCCTTCCACCCAGCCCTGCTGATCGGAATAGGCTTCACCTACGACGTGGATGCGCTCATCCGCATCGGGTTTGCGCATGTATGGCATCACATCTTTCACTGAAACGCCGGCTTTCCAGGCATGATAACCCGCACCGAAGGGATCGTCGCTCCAATCGCGGAAATAGGTTACGTATGGTTCGGGAATCACAACCTGGTCACCATGCACCTCGCGGAGTTGCGACATCAGTTCGTTCACCATCAGCTCCGTAGCCTGTTCATGTTCCAGTGCTTTCAATTCGTTGAGGGAAGCCGATCTGGCCGCGCTCACCTTGAATAATACCGTATCATCCGAAAGCGCTTTCCAGAATGTCTCGGTTTCCATATCGCCATAACTGCCGAGGAGCATCGAGTTGTTGGTTTCTTTATCGGTGCCGAAGTAATAACATTGGCGCATCGGCAAATCGGTAATCGAATGCCCCGAGTCGATGCCTAGTTGCTTCCACCATGGTTCGGGGAAGCCCATCAGGATCTTGAATGCAGGTTCCATGATCACGGATCGGATGTTCCGGTCGAGGACAGTATTCTCGTTGGCATTGAAAAAGAAATTGTCCTGATCCAGCAGTTCGAGTGATTTGCGCGGCATACCGAGGATGATCGCATTGGCGTAAGCATGCCAGATCGTGTTGGTAGGGATATTCAGGAATGTCAGTTCGTAACGGTACTGGTCGCGGAGCTCGTGGCCTTTTGAGAAGGTCAGCAATTTGTTTTCAGCCCAAATACGTGCGCCCGGAATGCCCACATACTGATTCGCCAGCGCGTAGGCAATGCTGTCGTAACCCTCATCGATCGTCTTGTAAGTCACGTCGGCCGAAAAATCACCCACCATGTAAGGAAATGCTTCGGCCGCATTCCAGTTAATCGTGTTGGAATAATAACCACCCGCATTGGCTACAAACTGATAACCTTCTTCCGAAACCAAGTCTTTGATAAGGTTCCAGAACCCGAGGTCGTTCACTTTGCGACCATTGTAAGGTGATCCTGGAAAATTGTACGTGAGATTGGGTTTCACATCGTCCCAATCGCGGCTCGTGAGCTTGAATCCGTAATCGTATTCGGTCGGCCCTTTTGTCACTTTGTCGGAATACTTGCCCGCAAACCACGGATCGGCCATAAGCACGTCATAGATAATCTTGTTGAAAAGCTGGTCGGAACTGAAACCGATATCGTCATCATTGAGATAGTAACGCGTCACCAGTTTCCGGCCTTGTTGCTGGGCCTCATTCCAGGCATCCTGTTTGAAATGCTCTTTGCGGAGATAAAAAAGCAGATCGGCCGGGTTGCCCATCGGAAAGGGTACGGGCGTCATCCGGTCGTCCAGGACGAACTTGCGTTTCGCCGGATCTTTCTCTTTCAGGGGATACCCTTCTATCAGCGTCGTCACGATTTCCTGGGAAGTGAGGTACCGCATGCCGCCGAGCTCGCCCCAGAAGTTCATGCCAGGCAGGATCACCGATTCGAGCCTTCCGCCGAGCCGTTCGCTCATATCGAAGATTTGTACTTGCTCACCGGAATATTTACCTGTACTGGTCAGGCGGAAAGCACTGTACAGCCCCGATGTACCGGCGCCGATGATAGCAACCTCCATCTGAAGGCCTGGTTTCATTCCATTGTCAAGTGGCGTGTTTTTATTCATGTTGATAAATCAGGTTTAAAGCGCTTTGAAATAATTGTAACCTAGTTTGAATGGGGAGATGTCGAAGGTCGAATGACCGTCCAGTGCCAACTGGGTGAGGATCTCACCCAGGAATGGGGTGAATTTGGCCGCCCAGCCGGTGGCATATACCACTATATTCTGGTGATTGGGCACGTAAGGCGGCGCAAAATCGATCAGCAGCTCCTTGTTGGCTATTTTGCTGAGGGCAATGAGACAGGTGGAGGTGTAATGCGGCGTGGGATCGAGGCCGGTCATGTGCTCGCGGACCCACCCGGCAGTATACTCCAGCTCCTGCGGGTTGGGCACGAGCGTCCGCTGCTCGGGACTTTCAAGCGGATCGATCACGAAATCGGGCGCGACACGGATATACTCCGGATGATCCCATACGACGCCCGGAAAGCCGTAAAACTGGTTGCCATTCGAACCAATTGCATTCTGGAACACAAACCAGGTCGGGTACTGGATCGACGGATCGGTCTTTTTGAAATAGCACGACGACATATTCCAGTATGTCGCCTGGATCGTGAAACCAAGCAGGTTAATCACATTGTCGATATAAGGGCCCGGCACGAGCACCAGCTTTTCGCTTGTAAATATGCCTTTGGGAGTGGTGACATTAAAAAGATCCCCGTCCTGCTCAATGGCCGTCACCGGCGATTGATCCTGCAAGGTGGTGTAGGGACTGTGTTCGCAAGCCTGGTATAACGTCTCGATCGTCGCCCTGAAATCGATGCTCGCACCATCGGCCTGAAAGAGACCGGTGTAGGTATCCGGCAAATTCCGGAAATGGTATTGCGTTTCGATTTCCTTTGCGGTCAGGCTAGTGTAAGGTACATTCAGTGCTTTGAGCGCTTGTTCGGCTTCGGCAATGTTTCCCTCGGTGGAATGGACCGAAGGATCGCCGAACCAGAGCGTACCGACCTTGTCGAGCAAAGTTTTTGGTGTAAGAGATTGGAGTTCATCCCAGTACGGCTGCGAATCGAGCGCCATTTGCACCATATATTCCTCGGGATACGGAATGCGATATTGCCTTGAGACGCCTGCCGAACTGCCCAACTGGTTTTTGAAATTGAATTGTTCCAAAACAAGCGTTTTAGCTTTTCGTTTTGCCAGATGGTAGCCGGTGGACAGCCCCATGGCCCCTCCCCCGATCACGATCACATCAAAGTGATGTTCTGCCGGTATTGCCATTGTATTTTCTTTTTTTGTGAAGGATAGAATGTTGAGTTTACTGTTTTACTAATGTATTGATGTTCACATGCGGCCACTGGATCAGCTTGGACGGGTCATGGAATTGCGGAATAAACTCGATGATAGCGGTTTGAGAATATTGCAATTGCTGGAATGAGCCGCCCGTGTTTGCATTCTCCACAGTCTCGATCCAGAAAGTAGCCTCGAAACTGGTGGTATTGGCATTCTGCACGATAAATGGAATGTTGGTAATACCGCCTTTATTGGCCGTGCTGACTGAAATGGTCGTCGTGGAAGTGATCGTTTGTCCTGCGATTGCGGCTTGCAGGGTGGCATTAGGGTTGGTTTTGGTGAAGCCGGGCAAGGGCGTCAGATAGGGGTCGGTGTAACCCAGCGGCTTGGAGCCAGGGCCGGTAATCGGCAGCGTGCTGATCTCGGGAATGTTGGGAGCGCCACTATTTACAGCCGACCCGCCGAGTGCCAGTAGCGAATCTCCGTGTGGTACCGATGCCTGGCGTGCAATGCTGAATTCGTCGGGACAGTCGTTGAGCAGGAGCCAGGTACCGTTTTCGGCATGCAGTAGGCTGCCGTCGACATTGCTGTGAATGCGGAGGCTGTAGAGCAACGTGGGCACCTGCTGTACGACATGTGTGCCGCGGTTGGGTGTCGGCGTGCTCAGGGGCGTGATAGTGAGCGTTTCGGTGTAAGGCTGTACCAGCAGCAGAAAACCGCCTTTTTGATTGGGAACCGCCACGAGGTTCCAGCCTTTGTTTCCTACCCAGGTGCCGATCAGGTCTGTGAGCGGACCGAACATCGAGTTAGTTTCTGTGGAGGCGCCGCCCAAACGGATGGTTTGGGGAGCATTACTAGTAACTTTTAACATGGTGTATGATGGTTAAAGTGAAATGAAATGCGGACTCAATGCATGGCTGTGCCCACGTTCACCTCAATCAATCCTACACTCCGGGATTGCATCATTCCATGTATTAATAGAATTAGTTTGACAATTTATTAAAAATATGGTTACATAAATTTTATAAGAGTTATTGCGACAGTCAAATTTACTTAACGGTAAAAAATCATCTGATCGGTGACATTTTAACACCAATTAGGAATATTTACCTGTTCAGTAGCAATAGTTTTAGATTTACCTACACGTAATCAGATGATATGCTCCGAAAGACCTTTTTGATACTGACACTTCTGGCTATTACATCGGCGGCATTTTCGCAAAGCGATCCGGATCTTCAAACATTGTTCACGGCGGGTGAAAACGGTTATAAAAGCTACCGCATCCCTGCGTTGATCCGCTCCAAAAGCGGCGTACTGATCGCATTCTGTGAAGGACGGAAAGAGGGGGCCGCGGACGCCGGGGACATCGACCTGCTCATGAAGCGCTCTACCGACCATGGCAAAACATGGAGTAGCCAGGCCGTCGTCTGGGACGACGGGCCAAATACCTGCGGCAATCCCTGTCCGGTGCTCGATGAAGAAACCGGAGAAATATTACTGCTGCTCACCCACAACCGCGGAGATGTGCCCGAAAAAGACATAATCACCAAAAAATCCGCGTCGACCCGCACCGTGTGGTTATCGCGAAGTGGCGATCACGGTGCAAGCTGGACGAAACCGGTTGATATCACCCAAACCACCAAGAAACCCGAATGGGGCTGGTACGCCACCGGGCCGGGCATTGGTATTCAAATCAAAAACGGCCCGCGCAAAGGTCGGCTCGTAATCCCCTGCGATTTCAGCTACGACGACCCCAACGGCAAAGTCCGCAACGGCCCGTTCGAATACGGATCGCACGCCATTTACAGCGACGATCATGGCAAAACCTGGCAGCTTGGCGGCACTATCACACCAAAAATGAATGAATGTCAGGTAATTGAAGTAGCAGACGGAAACGGCACTTTGCTCATGAATATGCGCTCCTATTTCGGCCATGGACGAAGGGCACAATCGGTAAGTTATGATGGTGGCGTAAGCTGGACGGCCCCGGAAGACGTTCCCGAACTGGTCGAGCCGATATGCCAGGCATCGATCCTGCGGTACACATACAAAAGCGGTAAGAGAAACAGGAACACCATGCTCTTTCTGAACCCGGCAAGCTCCACAAAAAGGCATAACCTTACGCTGCGCGCAAGTTTTGATGAAGGAAAAACCTGGCCCGTAATAAGAACAATTTCCGCTGGCCCATCGGCCTATTCGAGCCTCGCGGCTTTGCCAGACGGCCGTATCCTATGTCTTTATGAATGCGGAAAAACCGGTTCTTATGAGCAGATCGTGCTGCAAAGCATTACGCCGGAATGGCTTTTCAGCGCGTCGTCCAAATCGCCTTAATGTCTTCGGCCCATTTTCCCGCCGATGTGCCCGCCGAGTTCCTGAACGGCTATGCACGTGGCATTTTGTAGCCATTGTGATAATCGTTTGCGATTAGCTTGTTGGCTGCCGCGTTGTCAAACTCGCCTTTTTGTGCATTCCAATGTAAGGTGCTGCCCGTCCGGTAAGCGATGTTGCCCATTTGCGACAAGATCGCCACTTCTGCGCCTACGCGAATGGGGGCATGCAGGTCGCCCAGGTTGCGGGAACGGATGACCTCCACAAAATTACGGGCGTGCTCGTCGAGGCCGTTATCGGATGATTTTTGCAACATTACCGCCTCCATCCGTTTTTCGTAGGGCACCACTTCCCAGCCGTTCCGGTCGACAATGAGCGTTCCGTTCTCGCCCAGGAAAGCAATGCCGTGCTGACGGTTGTAAATACCCGCACCATAACCGATCACATGCTCCCATTGGATGTTGAACCCTTCATATTCGAAAAGCGTAGTCAGCGTGTCGGGCGTTTCGGCTCCCGGATTACGCAACATCGTGCCATTCGCGCTCACACGCCGGGGTTCAGCGGTCGCCTTCATACCCAACAATGCATAATCGAGCAAATGCACGCCCCAGTCAGTCATAATACCGCCGGCGTAATCCCAAAACCAGCGAAATGAGCCGTGGAAGCGATTGGAGTTAAATGGCCTTTTGGTAGCCGGCCCAAGCCACATATTATAATCGACACCCGCCGGTGCCGCGGTATCAGGCTGTTTCAAAATCGGGTTGCCGTAATTGAAATAACCCCACACTTTCACCAACCCTATTTTGCCCAATTTACCTGAATACATAAAATCGACCGCGTCGCGGAAATGCTTCTGGCTCCGCTGCCATTGCCCCACTTGCACCACGCGCTTATAACGTTCCTGCGCGGCGACCATGCTCCGGCATTCGGCAATGGAATTCCCGATCGGCTTCTCCACGTAAACATCCTTTCCTGCCTCACACGCTTCGGCCATCATCAGGCAATGCCAGTGATCGGGCGTACCGATCACGACCGCATCGATATCCTTATTGTCCAGCACCTGGCGATAATCCGCGTAGGTTTTTACCTGAATGCCCTTTCCGGCGAATTCGGCTGCACGTTTGTCGAGCACATTGCGGTCGGCATCACACAATGCGACACATTCCACACCCGGATTTTTGATGACCGCATTAATGTCCGCCCAACCCATACTATTAATCCCGATGGCCGCGACGCGGATCTTGTCTGCGGCGGCACGAAATGGCTTGCCAGCGTGTGCCAGCTCAGTGATAGCCGGGAAAAACGCGGCGCCAGTGGTGGCCGCAGTGGTGGTTTGGATGAATTTTCTTCTCGAAATAGTCATGACTGGTACAGGTAAGGAACAGGTCAGATAAAAGCACGTTTTAATGCGCTTTTACCGCAGATTTTGCACAAAGTAATCTTGTAATACTGCAAATGTCTATTCGGCAAATCTAGTCGTATTATTTTGCAATGCCGGGAAAAAGTATGCTTTTCCCGGTAAAAATTCCAAATGATAACGTTCCCGGCAACGTCTGCGTAAAAAAATCAGGCATTTGCATTGGTCACGATCAAAAATGGGTTCAAATTAAGTCCAGCTACCTATCCGGCAACTGGACGCATCCAGGAAAAATCCTACTATTCAAACCGCATCAATTACGACAAACGAATTAACCAGGCATTCATGAACGTCAAATCTCTATCGGACCCACAGCTTGTCGACGCACTGCATGACGACGACTGCGGCATGGCATTTCGGGAGATCTACGAGCGTTACTGGAAAAAAATGTACCTGCTCGCAATCCGCAAGATCGCCGATCGCGAGGCTGTGGAGGGAATTGTACAGGATGTATTCCTGCGCCTCTGGGAACGCCGCAGCCTTTTGCAAGTTGAAAACCTGGAAGCTTACTTGGTTACTTCGGTGAAATACAGTTGCATCAACCATTTTAAATCGGCCATGGTGCATGAAAAATATCTTACACACTCATTTTCAGGACATTCGGATGCCATTTATTCGACAGAAGAACAACTGAACGCCAGCGAATTGATGAACAGCATCGAAGCCCGCCTCAGTCATTTCCCAGAAAAGTCACAGACTATATTCCGCCTCCACCGCCTCGAAAACCGCTCCACCAAAGAAATCGCCAGTGAAATCCAAATGCCCCAGCGAACTGTGGAGCATCATTTAAGCCTCGTAGTGAAGGCGCTGCGCACTTATTTGAAGGAGTATCTTTGAAAAAGGAGGAAAGGGAATCGCGGCATATGTTTTTTTGCTACCAATATTACAGCGCTACGCGATTCCTTCTTTTAGCCCACCCTCTCTTTCCCCTGTCCTCCCCTAGCACAAAAGAAAGAATCTTCTACCCAAATGCCACAATTAATATAACAAATCAAATAATCTCTAAAACGTTTTGCGGATCAGCGACCGATTCACTGACTACTTGTTCAAAAAGCAGATTAGCTATTGCAGCCCATGAACCGGGAAGAATTCGCAGCATTATTGGAGAAATATCAGGAAGGCCGGTGCTCCGATGACGAGAAACGACTGGTCGAACACTGGTTTGCGTTGCTTGAAAACGATCGCGCAGAAAACATCTCCGACGCTGATCTGCAAGGTATTGACGCGCGGATATGGGCCGGAATGCAGGAAAAGGCCAGCCTCCCGGATCTGGACGAAGTTCGTAAAAATCCCTTTCGGTCGATTTACTTCCGGTGGAGCGCAATAGCTGCATCCCTTCTATTGATCGTATGGTTTCTTTCGGGTAAAGTGCTGGACCGGGGCATTCCTTTGGCCACCTATTCCTGGGACGAGCGACGGAACGATGGTACCGGTATATTGCCCGTGCTATTGGAAGACAGCAGCACCGTGGAGCTCAGCCCCGGTGCATCCGTGCGCTTTCCGACCCATTTTGAACAGGAAAAAAGAGTGGTGATGTTAAAGGGAAATGCGTTTTTCAGCATTCGCAAGAATCCGAAAAGACCTTTCTATGTGCATTCGGGCGATGTTACAACCAAGGTGCTTGGCACCAGCTTCCACGTCGGCACCGCTGCCAATGGCAGACAAACCACGGTCGAAGTGGTGACAGGCCTCGTGTCGGTTTATGCCGGACAGGCAGGCAAAAAAACAGCTGATATTCTCATAAGCCCCAACCACACCGCTACTTTCGACCGGGCTTCGGGCAAACTTTCCGCCGGGTTGGCCGGGAAACCCCGGATTTTGAATACCAACGTCTCGTTCCGTTTTCACAACGTCCCACTTTCGGAAGTAGCACAGCACATCCGCGATGCATGGGGCGTAGATATTGAAACCGAAAACAAGCAGGTCCTGAACTGCACACTGACCGCCGACCTGAGCGGACAACCACTTTTTGTTCAACTGGATATTATCTGCGCGGCTTCAGGCGCGAAATACCAGATCCGTGGATCCACTATCCGCATTTCCGGACCCGGCTGCAAGCTCCAGGGATCACAAGCTTTTCGAATACATAAACTCAACCGTTCACTTATGCAGACATAGCCGCAAACCAAAACGCTGGCCATGCAGCGAACATGGGCCAGCGTCAGAAACCCCGCAGGACCGACAGCGAATCGGGCCATTTCGGGACCTTCATTTTATCAAATGTCCATTCAATAAAACATTTAAAGGTATGAAAAAAACAGAACCTTTACTTTTAATACTCTTCTGCCGCGGCCTGACAGTGCCCGGAAAATTATTGCTACTGGCAACAGCCATGGCCTTTTTGGCATGCCAGATCGCATTTGCCAGTGATGCCGATCAACAGGAAGTGATGTCGAAGCTGGTGACATTAAAATTTCAGAATCAGCGCTTCGAAAAGATCATCAGCAGCATTGAGAAACAGACCAAAGCCCGTATAGTTTACAGCTCCGAGCGGGTGAATGTCGCCAGAAATGTGAGTGTGGAAGTCAATAAAAAGCGGCTGGATGCGGCGTTGGACGAAATTCTGGCACCATTGAACCTTACCTACCGTGTCGTAGGCGGACAAATTGTGCTGGAAAATGCCGCAAGAGAGGAGTCGGTAGCGCCCATTAAAGCACAAATTATAGTAGACCGAACAGTTACCGGCGTACTGACCGATGAAAAAAATGCCACGCTCCCGGGTGTGAGTATTATATTAAAAGGTACGAACCGCGGCACGAGCAGCGACGGTCAGGGCAAATTCAGCCTTCTGGTGCCGGATGACCCTACGGCCATTCTGACCTTTTCATTTGTAGGTTACCAAAGCCAGGACGTGGTACTGGGCGCGCAAACCGCATTTAACATCTCTCTTAAACCCGACGTAAGCGCATTGGATGAGGTAATCGTGATCGGTTACGGGGCTGTGCGCAAGCGCGACCTGACAGGCTCGGTGGTTCAGCTGAAAAGTGAGCAGTTGAAGGAAGTACCTTCCGCCAACGTGCTTGATGCCGTGCAAGGAAAGATCGCAGGGGCGGACATTACCCGCAGCAGCGGGCAGGCAGGTGCGGGCGTGAACATTACCATTCGCGGCAACCGGTCGATAGGCGGTAACAACTCCCCGCTCATTATCGTCGACGGCGTGCAGTATGGCGATCTGGCCGATATCAATTCGAATGACATCGAGTCCATGGAGGTTTTGAAGGACGCTTCTTCCATTGCAATTTACGGTTCCCGCGGTGCCAACGGCGTTATTTTGATTACCACCAAAAAAGGAAAAAGCGGCCGTCCGGATATTTCCTTCAACTCATACGCGGGCGTATCGCAGGTAACGATGTACCCGCGGGCAATGGATATCACCGAGTTCCGGGACTTTAAAAGGGAGGCCTGGCGTGCAGCCGGCGTTTGGAACACCCCGGCCGACGATCCTGCGATTTTTACCAATGTAGCCGAATATGATGCATTGCAGAAAGGTGTCTGGACCGATTATCAGAAAGAACTGATCCATCCGGGTTTCCAGCAAAACTACCAGCTCGGTTTCCGTGGCGGTTCGGAAAAGCTTAAATCCTATGTTTCTGTCGATTATTTCAATGAAAAAGGGATTTTGAAACTGGATGAAATGAAGCGTTACACGGCCCGGCTCAATGTGGATTACACGCTGACCGACTGGATGAAGATCGGCTTGCAAAGCCAGCTGACCTACTATAACCAGAGCGTCCGCCGTGACCCGCTGAACCAGGCCAACAAAATCAGCCCGCTCGGTTCTTTGTACGACGATCAGGGGAATTTCAACTTCATTATGCTCGACGGGCAAACGGCCAACCCGCTGTCGGACGAGCAGCCGGGCGTTTTTAACAACAATATCCTCACCACGCGTACGCTCACAAACGGCTACTTAGAAATTACGCCATTGAAAGGGCTCACATTCCGCAGTACGCTGGGTGCGAACCTGTCGAATTCTCGCAATGGAGCATATTCTTCGCCCAAATCCATCGACCGATCATTAACAGGAAAATCACTGGCAACTTACAATGTTTCTAACGGCCGGACCATCAACTGGGAGAATGTAGTGACTTACCAAAAGGCATTTGCGCAGCACAGCTTTACATTCACCGGCATCGGGAGCTCGCTTGCGACGGTGTCCGACAATGCATCTGCATCGGGTGTTAACCAGCTGATCCCTGCGCAGTTGTTTTATTCGCTAGGAAGCGCAACGGAAGAGATCAAGATCAATTCGGCTTATTCCAAAAACAATCTGGTATCGTTCGCCGCTCGTGTGAATTATGGTTTTAAAGAGCGGTACTTGCTGACATTAACTGCCCGCAAGGATGGTTCTTCCAAATTGGCGCCTGGCAACAAATGGACTTTCTTCCCATCGGCTGCGTTCGCATGGCGCATTATCGATGAAGGTTTCATGAAAAATGTCAAAAAACTCAGCGATCTGAAACTGCGCGTGAGCTATGGTATCGCCGGTAACGATCCGTCCGGGCCTTATGCGACGCAAACCACGTTAACGCGAATTGCATTTGGATTTGATGAGGTGGCCTATCCTGCCTACACCTTCTCCCGAAACGTGGGCAATGCTGCATTGGGCTGGGAACTTTCTGCGACGCAAAACCTGGGTCTGGACTTCGGGCTGTTCGACGGACGTATCAACGGTTCGATCGACTATTACGATACCCGCACTTCCGACCTGCTCCTCGATCGCGGCCTGCCGCCAACCACCGGTGTGACCACCGTGAAGCAGAACATTGGCAAAACCCGCAACCGGGGCGTGGAGGTCGTTTTGGGTACCACAAACATCCGCACGCAGAACTTTACCTGGAATTCGAGCCTGACATTTACCCGAAACAAGGAGGAGATTACCGAGCTTGTGACCGAAGGCAACGACATTGGTAATGGCTGGTTTATCGGCAACCCGATCAGCATTTTTTATGATTATGAGAAATTGGGCATCTGGCAAACTTCCGAGGCTGAGGCGGCAAAGGCCATTTCCCCGACCCAACTACCGGGTGAAATCAAAGTAAAAGACCAGAATGGCGACGGCAAGATCGACGCTGTGAACGACCGCGTGATCCTGGGTACACCCCGTCCGAAATGGAGCGGCGGCTTGGACAATACGATCAAATACAAAGGGTTTGATTTAAATGTGATGATCTACGCCCGCATCGGCGCGATGATCAATTCCGACCGTTACGCGCGTTTTGACCAGCAGGGCGTAGGTAACAGCACCGCCGGCCTGGATTACTGGACACCCGAAAACCCGACCAACGAATACCCTCGTCCCAACAAAAATGCAGGATTGAAATACCTGTCTACATTGGGTTACCGCGATGCTTCCTACGCACGGATACGCAACATCACGCTCGCCTACAACCTGCCCGTGAGCAGCTTCAACTGGAAGGTGATCCGTGGCTTGCGCATTTACGCAACGGCCAAAAACCTCGCCACATTCACCAAGCTCGATTATGACCCGGAACGCGGCGGATCGGAGAATTTCCCGATGACAAAACTGTTCGTTTTTGGCCTGAACGTGAACCTGTAACCCTTTAAACCAGTCAGCACAAATGAGATCACACATATTAAAAACAGGGTTTATCGCGGCTTTCCTGCTGGGTATATTTTCCTGTGAGAATGTTTTGGAAGAATATAACCCTTCCGGACTCACGTCCGGAAACGTTTTCACCACACCCGAAGGTTTTGAAACACTCGTCAATGCCGCCTACACCTACCAACGATGGTGGTACGGCAAGGAGGAAGGCTACAACCTTGCCGAAACCGGCACCGATATCTGGACCAGCGGTGCCGGCGAAGTATACCGCGATTTGACCCAGTATCTGAACCTGCAAGGCAGCAATGCCGCCCTAACCAACGAATGGCGTGAGTTTTATGCGGCCATTAACCTCTGCAACGGCGGGATTAACCGCATCGATCAGGCCGGGCTTTCCGCGTCATTGCGGCCCGTACGCGAAGGGGAACTGCGCTTTTTGAGAGCTTTTTACTATTGGCACATTGTGGAAACCTGGGGCGGCGTGCATTTCACAACCACCGAAACCGACGGTATCACGACCACCGCCAACAAAACACCGGTGGAGACATTTTATAACCAGATTTTCGAAGACCTCAAAATCGCGGTGAATAACCTGCCTGCTACACAGCCGCAATATGGCCGTGTTACCAAGGGCGCTGCGCAGGCGTTTCTCGCAAGGATGTATCTCACAAGAGGTATGAACAAGGAGGCCCTGGAAATGGCTAAGGCGGTTTTGGATGGTAATTATGGGTACAAACTGGAAGCCAGGTATGCGGATCTGTGGAGCATGTCTAATCTCAAATCGAAAGAGGTGATTTACACCGTGGACTATTCTGCCAACCTGGCGCTGAATGACCTGGCGAACTCGACATTTAATCCGTACGGTCACGGGCGCGGCAGCAACAATGCGCATCTCCTGTTTCTGATGAAGTATGACGACCGCCCCGGGATGACCCGCGACATTACGAATGGCCGTCCATTCAACCGCTACATGCCGACCCGCTTTTTGCTGGATCTGTATTCGGCCGATGACGCGCGCTACGAAGCCAGTTTCATGGAATCATGGTATGCCAATTCAAGCACATTACCTCCCGGTATTGCAAAAGGTGATACAGCTGTTTTTTGTACTAAAAATGAGATCCCCGACGCTGTTGAAGCTTCGAAAAAATACCAGACCTACGATCGCAGCGACATTTACCTGACCGACGGCACCGTGAAGGATAACCTCCGCTACCCTACACTTTCCAAGTTCATGGACCCGACACGCGCGAGCCTGAACGAGGCGCAAAGCGCGCGCGACGTGTTTGTGATACGCCTGGCTGAGGTGTACTTGATCGCTGCCGAAGCGGCTATGCAGCTCGGCGACCTCGCAGGCGCGGCAGAGTACGTAAATGTGGTGCGCGCCAGGGCGGCAAAACCCGGCAAAACGGCTGCTATGCAGGTAAAGTCCTCAGACATTACACTCGATTTCATTCTCGACGAGCGTGCCCGCGAACTTGCAGGCGAACAACTCCGGTGGTTCGACCTCAAACGGACCGGTAAGCTGATCGAGCGCATTAAAAAGTACGCGCCGGACAATGCAGTCAATGTCCAGGAGCACCACACCGTCCGCCCGATCCCGCAGACGCAACTGGATGCGGTGGTGAATAAGGACGAGTTCAAACAAAATGCCGGTTATCAATAATCCATTTTAAATGTCTTCCTGCCTAAAAGCAGGAAGACTCCTTTGCTATGACTTACAAAACACAACTCGCCGCGCTTGCCCTCGCCGCATGGGGATATCTGGATGCATCGGCACAAACCACAGCCACATATAGCTGGGCCAATCTTCCGAAGATCCAGCAGCCAATATTCAAAAAAGATACGCTACGCATTACTGCATTCGGCGCAGTGCCGGACGGTCATACCCTCAATACTAAGGCCATCAACCAGGCCATCGACGCTTGCAGCAAAAAAGGCGGCGGCGTGGTGTTCGTACCTTCGGGATTGTGGATTACCGGGCCGGTGGTGATGAAAAGTAATGTAAACCTGCACCTGGCCGAGGCCTCGACGCTGCTTTTTACGACCGACAAGTCGCAGTATGCGATTACCGAAGGATTTTATGAAGGCAAAGCCGCCGCTCGCAACGAGTCGCCCATTTCTGGCAAAAACCTCGAAAACGTAGCCATTACGGGCAAAGGTATCGTCGACGGCAATGGCGATATCTGGCGGGCGGTGCACAAATCACAGTTGACCGAAGCGCAATGGAAGGAAAAGATCGCGTCGGGCGGTGTGTTAAAGGATGATGGCAAGACCTGGTACCCAAGCGAACAATTTAAGAAAGCCAGCGTGGAAAATAAAAGTATGCTACTAACCGCTGGCAAAAAGCCCGCTGATTTTACCGATATAAAAGACTTTCTGCGGCCCAATCTGGTGGTTTTTAATAATTGCAAAAAAGTATTGCTGGAAGGCGTCACATTCCAGAACTCGGCCGCCTGGTGCCTGCACCCGCTCATGGTACAAGACCTGACGATCCGCAATGTGCGCGTCAAAAATCCGGAATATGCGCATAATGGCGACGGTATGGATATCGAATCCTGTAAAAACTTCCTCATCGAAGGCTGTGTGCTCGATGTGGGCGACGATGCGATTTGCATTAAGTCCGGCAAAGATGAAGAAGGCCGAAAACGCGGCATACCTACCGAAAATGGCATTATTCGCAACAATATCGTGTACCAGGGTCACGGCGGATTTGTAGTCGGCAGCGAAATGAGCGGCGGGGCGCGGAATATTTTCGTGGAGCAATGTACGTTCATGGGTACCGACAAGGGCTTGCGTTTCAAGTCGGTGCGCGGGCGTGGTGGCGTGGTGGAGAAAATTTATGCAAGAAATATCTATATGAAAGATATTCGTCAGGAAGCGATATTCTTTGACCTTTACTATTTCGTCAAATTCGCGACGGATGGCGAGCGCGATATGCGGCCGGTGATGAACGAAGGCACGCCTGTTTTCAAGGATATGCATTTTGAAAATATTGTATGCAATGGCGCTACCAAAGGCGTGTTTGTCCGTGGCCTGCCCGAAATGCCGGTACGGAACATCGTGATGGAAAATATGGTACTTTCCGCCGAGACAGGTATTGAGCTCACCGATGCCGACCTGATTCGTTTCAAAAATGTAAAACTGATCACGAAGCATTCCAAACCGGTCATTTTCACCGACAATGCTACCAATATCACGTTCGACAGCCTGCAATACAAAGACCACAGCGAGACACTCATTTCTGTTACCGGCGACCGCAGCCAGAATATCAGCTTCTCGCATACAGATGCCTCCAGAGCACAAAAAGTAAAGGAATTTTCAAAAGGAGCACAGGAGAAAAGTCTGGTCATTCATGAAGGTAAATAATCATTACTGGGTCGCCGGGCTGTTGTTGGCCAGCACTGCATTGGCACAGAAAAAAAACGTTTCAACCCAATATCCGCATACGCCTTTATCCCAAACCTGGGTAGCCGATCTGCAAGACGGCCGTTACAAAAACCCGGTACTCCACGCTGACTATTCCGATCCCGATGCCTGCCGTGTAGGGGACGATTTTTACATGACCGCATCCAGTTTCGACGCGATCCCCGGGTTGCCGATCCTGCATTCCAAGGACCTGGTTAACTGGACATTAATCGGACACGCCTTACCCCGGCAGGTGCCCATCGAACATTTTGAGACAACGCAGCATGGCAATGGCGTTTGGGCACCGGCAATCCGTTTTCATAACGGGGAGTTTTACATCTATTATCCCGATCCTGACTTTGGTATTTATGTGATCAAGGCCAGGAATCCCGTAGGTCCTTGGACAGAACCGGTTCTTGTAGAAGGCGGAAAAGGCCTTATCGATCCTTGCCCGCTCTGGGACGACGACGGGCAAGTGTACCTCGTTCATGGATGGGCCGGCAGCCGTGCGGGTATTAAGAGCGTGATTACCGTCAAGAAAATGAATGCTGAGGGCACCAAAGTTACCGATGCGGGCTCGCTTGTGTACGACGGCCATAAAGTAGATCCGACTGTAGAAGGCCCCAAGTTTTACAAACGGAATGGCTACTACTACATCTTTGCTCCGGCGGGTGGTGTTGCAACCGGCTGGCAAATCGTGCTGCGATCCAAAAATGTGTACGGGCCATACGAGCGGCGGGTTGTAATGGCGGAAGGAAGATCGGGCATTAACGGGCCGCACCAGGGCGCGTGGGTGACTACCAGTCCGGTCAATGGCAAATCGGAAGATTGGTTCCTACATTTTCAGGATAAGAACGAATACGGCCGAGTGGTGCATTTGCAGCCGATGAAATGGATCGACAACTGGCCGGTGATTGGGACAGATGCGGACGGCGACGGCATTGGCGAGCCTGTTTTGACCCACACAAAACCATTAACCGCTAAAAAATATCCGGCTGCAACACCTCCCGAATCGGATGAATTCGGCGAGACTGCTTTAGGGAAACAATGGCAATGGCAGGCCAACCCGAAAGGCACCTGGGCGATGCCGGCAGCAGGTTTTCTGAGATTATATTCTTACAAAATTCCCGGGCATGCCAAAAACCTCTGGGACGTTCCAAATATGCTTTTGCAAAAATTCCCGGCAGAAGAATTTACCGTTACTACCAAACTCCTCTTTACCCCCAATGCCAATTTGACTAATGAGAAGGCCGGACTGGTGATCATGGGACAAAGCTATGCAGCGATTTACCTGCGAAGCGGCAAGAATAAAACCGAGCTCGTGTATGCCAAGTGCCTGAAAGCATCTGAAGGTAATTCCGAAACGGAGCGTGTGCTGGCCGAATTCAAACCTGAAACCGATTTGTACCTGCGTGTAAAAGTAAACAAGGGCGGAAAGTGTGAATTCGGATTCAGTGAGGATGGGAGCCAGTTTAAAACGACTGGTGAAGTTTTTCAGGCAGGAGTAGGAAAATGGATCGGCGCGAAGGTGGGCCTTTTTTGTACCCGCGAGACGCAAACGAATGATTCGGGTTACGCAGATTTTGACTGGTTCAGAATTGCTGATTAATGCTAAACCTGGCCTATGCTATCCAGGTTTAATGCCACGGTCCGCTTTCGCCCCGAATAAATGTATCTGACCGAAACGTGGTCACCGGCCTGGGGTATGCGTTTGAGTTGTTCGCGAAGCACGTGCACCTCGGACACGAAATTGCGGCCCCTGGCTGGTTTCACATGTACCTGAAAAGTGCAATAAGCGTCACCCTGAAGGTATGAACTGGGATGTTCTTCGGAAAGAAGTACAATCGCATCCGCGACCAACCCCTCCCTGATATCGCGACCTCTGAGCAACCTTGTTGCCCGACGGATGCGCATGGCAAACCAAAGTCCGCAGACCGTAAAAAGTACCAGTGATAAAATGAGCAATATTTGCTTCGAATGCAGTGCCAAAATCTCCATAGCCAGTAGAAGTCGATGGCTTCAAAGAAAATCAGCAATGTACCAAAGTAAGACAATAGTGATCTAACGGGCGCTTTCACTTATCGAGTGGCTGATTACCGAGGGGTAATTGTAAAAGCACTTCTTCCTTTTTTCGTCTCGATATTTCTACGCGGCTACCATCCAGCAATTCGACCAGATCGTGGTCAGCCATGAGTTTTGCAATAAATTTGGGGTTGACCAGATGTGATTTGTGCGTACGGATAAAACCGAATTCGGTCAGCATTTCCTCGTAATGTTTCAAGGTCTTACTCGCCAGTACAGGTTTACGGTTTTTGATGAAAATATTGGTGTAGTTACCTTCCCCCTGTAACCGGATGATCTGATCGAGCGTAAAAAACGACACACCGTCCTGAAATGGCACTGCCAGGCGGAATTCACTGGCGCGCTTATGGGCAATGTTCCGGACCAGGTTATCAAACAGCACCGGATTCTGGTGCACATTCTGCTTTTTAAGGAAACGGTCGACAGCGGTACGCAGCTCGTCGGGATCAACAGGTTTGAGCAAATAATCCAGTGCACTGAACCGGATAGCCTGTACGGCATATTGGTTGTAAGCCGTGGTAAATATTACTTCGAAAGCAGGGTCTTTCAATGCCCTTAAAAAATCGAAGCCGTTTTTACCGGGCATTTCCACATCAAGAAAAACGATATCCGGGCGGAAATTTTTCAGGATATCGAGCGCGTTATCTACCGATTCAGCCTGCTTCACTTCCTTTATCTCCTCCACGTAGGTGTTAATATAAAACGACAGCACACTTCTTGATTTAGGTTCGTCGTCAACAATTAGTGCTTTAATCATCGTCTAGGTTTGATATAAATAGGTGGACAATTCTATTCTGACAAGGGTTCCGGACGGATTACCGGCAGCATCGTACCTGTCAATAACTTCGAGACGTGCATGGTTTCCCTGGCGGGCGAGCACATCGATCCGGTCTTCACAAATACGTATTCCCTGCGACTCATGTTCCCTGGTGCGTGAGGAATTTAGTTTCATTTCCGCCGATTTTTTCCGGCCGATACCATTATCCTCGATCTCACAAGCAAACTGCTCCGGCCCGATCGGGAAGAAGCTGATCCTCATGTGTCTTGTTCCTTCCTTGTGCATCAACCCGTGCCATAATCCGTTCTCCACGAACGGTTGCAGCAACATCGACGGCAGCCTCACATAATCATCTTCCAGCTCCGAGTCCACATCAATGGAATAGGTGAACCCCTGGCCGAAACGCATCAGTTCGAGTTCCAGGTAAAGCTCCAAAACATCGCGCTCTTCGGCAATGGTTACCAGATTTCTCCCGGAGTTATTGAGTACCAGCCTGAACAGCTTGGCGAACTTATTCAGGTATTTGCTGGCCTCCGCGTATTTCTCCGTTACGATACATTCCTGAATGCTGTTGAGGCAATTGAAAATGAAGTGCGGGTTCATTTGCGCACGCAGGGCCATCAGTTGGCTCTCGGCTAACATTTTATTAATCCGCAGCAACATAATTTCCTGCCGTTCGGCCTGCGCCCGGGCCATTGCCTCGGTTATTTTGTTGGCACTGATCGCCGCGATCGTGGAGATCGCCCGTACGTGGTCGTTGTTGTAAAAGTTCTTCCGGGGATGCTCCGAATCAATCACCCCGATGACCTGCCCTTCATGCAGGATAGGTACCGCCAGTTCCGACAATCGTGCCAGATCGTCGACGATGTAACGCGGGTCTTTGGATGTATCCGCTATGATTTGTGGTAGGCCGGTAGCCGCAGTGGCGCCCACGATCCCCTCACCTACCGGAATTTCAATCGGGTTCAGTATTTCATATTCCTTCGGACTTTTCGGGCCATACGCCGCTTTCTGGATCAGCTTATTACTTTCTTTATCAAGCAAATAAACCACACAATCTTCAAAATGGAGCTTTGAAATGCAGTTCCGCGCGATGTCCCAGCATATTTCGTTGACAGAGTTGTCGCCATAAACGCTGTTGGCAAAATACTCGATCGTATCGTCGAGGTCTTTTTTTCGAAGCCTTTTGGTATAAACATAATAAACCCAATACAAAATGCCGATGACAGCCAGCGCGCAGGCAACAAAAAACCACCAGGTTTGCCACCAGTGAGGTAAAACCCTCACCCTGAGCATTCCGGCACTCTTCATCCAGCGCCCGTTTTCATCTGTACTGCGCACTTTGAAAACATAATCACCCGGAAGCAAATTGGTGTAGGATGCCGTTATATTCCGGCCCGCTACCACCCAGTCGTCATCAAGTCCTACCAGTTGGTAATTGTACTGCAGGGAGGGAATGTCCCGGTGACTAAGCGAGGCATACTGGAATGCGACAAAGGATTCATCCGGTTTCAATTCTAACAAATTCCCTTTCAACTCCTGGATTTTTTCCTGGCCGAAAATCTTAACGGAAGTGATGGCAGGTGGGCGTTGGACCGGTACGGACGCAAAGTGACGGGGATTGATCACCACCACGTGGTCGAGCATAACCGCGTAGATTTTGCCGCTGGTCACCGTTACATAGTTCCAATAATCCTGCAATGTTTTACCCAGGTCAATCTCGACTTTGCTGATATTATCACTGACAGGATCGTAGGTGGTCACACCTTCACGCGTCGCCGCCCATATCACTCCGCTATCGTCGATATCCAGGGACGAAACATGATCATAGGGTAGGCCGTCCTTTGTAGTTATACTGCGGATTACTTTTCCATTTGAATCGATTTTTACCAATCCTTTGGCGCTGGTGGCCGCCCAAATGTCGCCGGTCTTGCTTTGCCGCATTTCATAGATATGTTCCTCGGCAATATCGGGTGCGGTAAGTATTGTGAAATGTTCATGCGCATGTTCGTAGCGCAACAGCCCTTTTCCTTGCATCGCAAAAAGTATGTCACCATTGGCGAGCCGGACAAACGCTTGCAAGTCGGCAAAATTGAACAAGCCGTATTGGGGGTCCTTTCCGTCGAAACGGGTGCAAACCTTCGTGGTAGGCTGATAGCGATAAAGGGCATCTCCGCCGATCTGGAACCAGATATATCCCTGCTTGTCCTGGAAAATGAACGGTGCTTCGTACGACGGCAGATCTTTCGTTATTTGATCAAATCGCTGTAAGACAGATTGTCCGGGTGAAAGCGAATATACGCCGCCGAAACCCGCAAACCACCAGGTATCTCCAACTTTGATAGTCATTACAAACCGGTTGTCTCTGAGTTTTTTGCTCGTAGTTATGTACCTGCGATAGGTGCGGTCAACGGTGTTATAATATACTGCTCCATCTTCTTTACAGGCCATGATCATTTTCCCGTCCACGGTAATGGAATTGGCATGAGCAAAATTGGTTTCCAGGAAGAACGGGAAACTCGGAAGCTTGTAAATGGCTTCAATGGGATTTTTCGGCAGCGTTTTGCTTACACCATTAATGGTACCCAGCCATACATTTCCCTGGTCGTCGGAAATAGCGTCGCGGAAATGCCCATACGCGATTGTGTAGGCCTGATCCTGGCTATATTCCAGCTTGTGAAAAGACTGCCCGGGTTCTTTCAGAAAAGCGGCAAAGAGCCAGGTGGAAACCCAGAGGCGGTCCTGGCGGTCGATAAATAGCGAATTACAACCCTCGCCGATCTGTTTTCCGTCTAGCGCGTAGTAAGTATCCAGTTTACCGTTTTTATAATTCCAATAGTTCAGCGACTGATCCGCATCGCAGCCGTACCAAACATTGCCTGAGCGGTCCACTGCAATGGCGTGCACATTTTTTGATTCCAGCAAGGGACTTTGGAATGGGTTATTCCCTGCAAAATATACATGGCTTGTCTTGAAGTCAATGAAAAGCGGTCGGTCGCCACCTATCCAAATCCCACGTCTCAGCGTGTCATAGACCATCACCGAAAGCTGAAAATTCCTAAAATCAAACTTCCGGGCTTCGGGAAAAAGATCGCTGACCGGGCTCAGTTGACTGTTTTGATAGATGTAAACACCCGTGGAAGTACCAATCCAAATGCGTTTCATACCATCGCCGCGTATTGTCACGATATTCTTCTTGTCCAACGCTTTAAATCTGGAGTCACTTGAAAACCTGCCGGATTTCTTGTCAAACAACAGAATGCCCCTTCTAAGTCCGATAATAAGTGTATCCTCCCCTCCGAAAGGCAGAACAGCATTGACAAAATGCTTTTGCCCTCCCCGTGCATCAGGAAAACGCCGCACAACCGCGCCATCGTAACGATCAAGCCCGGCGGATGTGCCGATCCATAAAAAACCGGACGAATCTTTGTGCAAACACCTGATTTGCTTTGCACTGAGCCCGTCCTGCCACCTGATGTTCTGAAATAACGTCTGTGCCCTCAGCGTCCCTCCAATCAGACAGAGCCACCCAGAGACAACAAACCAGACCAGCTTTCGGAAGTACAGCATTAGCTTGCGCAATTTCTTTAGACGATTCGCATTCAATATGCGCTATCTGAAGACCAAATACGTCAATTCTGTATAACAGTACTATCCTATTTATTTATCGGTAAAAACCCTTATTGGCCTCTACAACGGATCTGACAGTGTTTCCCTTTGATCGAAATACTCAGTTATTAACCGGTAAATAGACGAAAGTTACCGTTGCATCATTTAAAGTAGACGATGCTTATCTCGATATGCACTTTTGCCGAAGAATCGAACGCCATGAAAAATAAATCTCATCAGACTCAACATCATCCTATACCATTATGCTCATCCTGCTATTGATAGCCAGCGTATGCCTGACCCTGGTCGTTGCAAGCCTCTTTCTGCTCCGTCCCGCTACCAAATCTTTTCCGCCTTCGCCCGCCGCCGATGTCTACCTTATCGAAAACAAAGTAGTTTATTACATCGGAAAACCGGATACCAAAACAGTTGTTGTCGATGCACATGCCCGCACATTTCAGGTGTTAACAGCCAGCGCTATCGGAAATCCGCTACCATCTCGGTATGCCCGTGACTTTGAAAATGTGTATTTCTGTGGCAAAATCATTCCCGGCGCGAATCCCGTGTATTTCCAAATCCTGCGGCCAGATCTTGCCCGCGACGACCGGAACGTTTTCAAAGCCACCCATCTCATCTCGACGGATGCAAAAAACTTCAAATGCCTCGACGAACATCTGAGCAAAGACAGCCAAAACGTGTATTTCGACGATCAGGTCATTTCAAAAGATGCTGGTAATTTCAGATTTGTCGGCAAATGGCAGAAAACCTGCTTTTATAAAGATCAAAGTAAAGTCTTCGTCAATGGAAAAAGCTACCGCGTAGCCGATATCGACACTTTCGATTACACCGGAAACGGCGTTTTCACCGACCGCTATCAAGTTTATAAATTCCAGGGCGACAGCTTTCAAAGCAATTCAGGCCAACACATTTTCCGGGCATTGATGCAGTTTCAGCCGGTTTTTGGATGATTAATGGCCGGCGGCTGACCGCTGACCGCCGACCGCCGATGGTTTGTAGATATAGACGATGGACGATAGACGATAGACGATAGACCATGGTCCATCGTCCATCGTCTATCGTCCATGATTATCGTTTCTATAACGACGGTTGTTGATCGCCAATCACTACCTTTTCATACAGCCCCTACCCATTTTACTGACGAAACCATGGTCCATCGTCGATGGTCCATGGTCAAATCGTTACCCGAATCAGCAATCGCCGTTCAGCGGTCAGCGGTCAGCGGTCAGCAAGCCCCTCCTACTTCACCCTCTTCGCGGTAGCGTCGAACATGTTTAGCAGGTTTCCTTTCAGATTATCGTCATCCACTTTGGAAAGATCCAGTGTGACGTCGTATCCCTGCGCAGAAAAGCCCAGTGTGATCTTGTCAGCAGCTTCTTCCACACTGGTGATCACTATTTTCTCCGCCTCCGGATCGGCTGTATTTTTGAGATGACCGGTCAGCTTTCCATCAGTGCGAGCCAGGTCTGCGATCATTTTAGAGTCGCCTTGTGGTGTGCCAAAAATGGTAACCTCCCATTTACCGGCAAAAAAATCGGCAGGAGCTGCCGTTTGGGCGATGCTGGTACAAAAAGCACCAAGCATAGCCAAGAGCATGAAAATAGACTTTCTCCCTTTCATTAGTCAAATGTTTTTGATGAACAATATGGATATCCGACTGGCAAGTATTGCCTGCGCTAATCTGATTAGGACAAATGTAAAGAAGAAGTGTGATTATTGTCTACATTAAAGACAATAATATTTTTCCTATTAGTTACCCAATTAATACAAGGAACTAATGCGATCAAAACTTACTTTCTTAGGGTATTCGGTAAATGAAAGGTGTTCTAGCCTAGCTCTTTTTCTTGCCCCATTTGTCCTTCATTGCGGAATAAGATTTCTTATTGACGGTCTTTTTGCTTTTCGAACGCGAGGCACCCTTCTTTTTGCGGGCATTGATATTGTTGACCAGCGAATTTTTTACCCCAAGCTTGTTCTTTTTGGTGCTACTCTTTTTCTTTTTAGGTGCTGACATATCCTGCTTTTGATTTTTGATTGCAATATGTCAATATCCGTGCCGTCCGTTCCCCACTTGGAGACCGAATGACTTTTGCTCACGGGAACAGCCCAACCTGGCTGTTCAATCATTGGAAGAGGTAGTTGAATTACTCCCTGGTGAATCGCTTCCGAAAGAGTCAGACCCCGAAGAACCGAAAGGGGTGTCGCTTGAAAAGTCGCTTGAAAAGTCGCCGGAAGGATCAGTTGCAAACTCACCCGAAAATTCGGCGCCGCCCCAATCGTTGTCAGTACCCATTTCGTGAGATTCACCTGCTCCACCCCCGCCAAATTCGCCGCCGCCGAAAGCAAATGTATCAGCGCTCGCTGTTTCGTGGCCGGCATCGCTGGTAAACCAGTAATCCTGCATTTGGCTTGAACTTTTCGGCTGATCGCTCACAAAATAGCTGCGATCGGAATCGGCAACCTTTCGCCGGTAAATGATCTTACTCCGCCTTTCGGCACGAAAAAGAAACACAACTAATGCGACGACAGCGAGTAAAACGATTGCTCCCAGCATAACGAAAATATTTTGGTGAAAAACCAATATATCTCCACCTATGCAGCAGTTAAAATCCGATTACCAGACGGCTACGACTCGTTATCTTTCGTATAAAATCTGCTTTCCGATAACCAACCTGTCCCCTGAATCATCCACCTCGAATAGCTTTGGAACGCGAACGGTGCGGCCATTTATGCTCCTATGGCTGTGGATCGACATCAGCAACTTCCCGTCGAAACTCCGGAATAGCATGCCGTGGCCGAAATTCGGTGGTGTAATGGGATCTTTTTCCTGTATCCACGGGCCGTCCAGCGTGCCGCTTTGGGAATAGGCTACACCTTGCGTATAAACGTCGTAGATCCAGCTTGTCCAAAGCATCCCCAATTTCCCCGTTTGCGTGCGGAACACCCACGGGCCGTCGGTAACTTTGTTAGGACGGTCCGTTCCGTCTTTATTTTTCTCGCGGCTCCAGGGCGAATCGCTGGCGAGGAACAACAGCTTCGGCGAGCCGGTGGTCCCGCTGAAATCGGGCTTCAACGCGATTTTCTCGACAGTCCCGTTACCATTTTGGAGCCATTCGTGGCAAAAAAGCATATAAGGTTTCCCATCCGTATCTGTCCAGAGCGTTGCGTCAAGAGTAAGTTTATCGGCTGGCAAATAGGTGGAATCCCGCATTGGCACATAAGGCCCGTCCGGACGGTCGCTCACGAGCACATGGCACGCCCGGCGTTCGAGGCCTTCGCCGAGCTTGACTGCCTTGTTGGTGAAAGTGGCAAAATAGTAGTATTTGCCATTGTACGCATGCAATTCCGCTGCCCAGATCATCGGCGTGGGCCCCATCCACGATTTTGGGTCGGTTTGTGCAATGGTGACCGGCCCCGTCCAGCTTTTCAGGTCTTTACTTTTCCAGAGCTTACCGCCGGTGCCGGTCATGTAGTAGGTTTGAGTCGCCTTGTCGGCGAGGATAAACGGATCGCTGAGTCGGATAGAGTCGAGCGGCACATCGGTTTTCAATACGGGTGTGTTATTCTGTGCGCGGGAAACGATCATTACCAGCATCGTAGCGGCACACGTGAGCAAAATAATTCTAAGAAAGGATAGGATCATGTATATAGATGGTTCAAAAACGGCCGTTTTGGTTGCCCAAAATAGCGTAATGCAAAAAAATCACCAAATACTTGTATTGGGTATGGGATCTTGTCGCCCGGGCTGCCTGCTGGCATATCTTTTTCCTACCGTCCCACATCAACACATTTAAAACCGACAATCTTATTTCACTATGGGAAAAGATCAATCAGGAGGGTTCCATCCCCCCAAAGGAAAACCATCCGGAGGTAAGCCCGAGGGGCTTGGCATTTCTACGACAGCTCCCGAGGAAATCGAGGCCTACCTCGAACGCACCGACCAATATGTGCTGGACGACGAAAACCTTGATCCTGGAATACCTGTGCGGCATCCAAACAGACGGTCGGGTGGAGGAAATGACAATGCCAGGAAACCCAACCTTAAGGAAACGGACACCACCATTGAAATGGCGACCGCTTCCGGCGTCGACACCGAACCCGAGCAGCTACCCGATACACTCGAAAAGGAGCTCTTTGCAGAAATGGCCGAATTCCGTTCCGATTGCTGCATCACCATTTATCTTCCTACCCATCAGTCGGGCGTGGAAGTGAATGAGAAGCACGATGCGATCTTGCTTAAGAATACTTTGAAGGATATCGCAGGACGGCTCAGCGAGCAGGGCATCGATACCGCCCGCATCGAACAGCTACTCACACCCGCCTACCGATTGCTGCAACAGGACCGTTTTTGGGGTAGAATGGGGAAAGGATTGGCCATTTTTATCGCTGACGGTTATTTTAAATACCTCATCATGCACGTAATGCCACGGCATGAAGCGGTTTGTCAGAAACGTTTTCTGATGACGCCGCTGATACCGCTGCTGACTTGCAAAACGCACTTTTACCTGCTGGTCATCAACAAACAGAAATGCAAACTCTTCAGGGCCGACACCTTCGGTATGGAATATATTGACGTCCCAGGCCTTCCCGATGAGATGCTGGATGTGAAAAGGCTGTCGGAGAAAGATGCCAGTACATTCAGGCCCGGAACAAGTTCAGGTGCCGGCGGAGCGAACTTCCATGGCATGGGTGGCGGTAACCCCGATCATAAAGATACCATTGCAGTTTATTTTGAGGCGGTCGACGATATCATTTATAAGGAAGTGCTGCATGCGGAAAACGCGCCGTTGCTGCTGGCGGGCGTCGAATACCTGATCCCGATCTACCGGGCAGCAAGCGATTATCACAACATTTGTTCCGAATCGCTCACCGGCAGCCACGAACACGATGGACTGAACCAGCTTTACGCCCAGGCAAGGGAAATCATGGCGCCGTACTTTGCGCAGGCCCGGGAGAAAGCCCTGACTATTTTCGCCAATCAGAAGGCGACCCCTTTGACTACGTCTATGGTACGGGATGTTATTCCCGCTGCATATTACGGCCGGGTATCGCATTTGTTTGTCCGCGAGGGCGCTCACATTGCCGGCCGGTTCGACGAGATGAATTCCATATTGGACCTCGACCACAATGACCAGGAGCCGCAGGAGGATCTGGTAGATATGGCCGTAATCAAAACCCTCACGCAGGGTGGCGAGGTGTATATTCTGCCAGAAGAACTTATGCCGTCCGAGTCGACAGAGCTTGCCGGGGTTCTGAGGTATTGATTTTTGTATGTTAAAAAAAGGAGGTAGCCAGCAGGCTACCTCCTTTTTTGGGCCGTCGTGATCAATTACTGGCCGATTCGGGGGCGGGCAATAAGCGGCTAGACCTCATCGCATTAAAAAGTAGGCGGCGTGCGTTTAGGCCGTTCGGCCGGAGCGCCGATCGGGTTGGCCGGTTTGATCTTATCATATTCCACTACGCCGGTACGTTCGGCCCAGCGAAAGTAATCTGCCGCCAGCTGATCCACCACGTTGGAATTGACCGCAGCCACGTCAGTGGTTTCGCCCCGGTCGGTTTCGAGGTCGTAAAGCTCCCATTTGTAAGCCGGATAGGTAGATACGATCTTCCATTTGCCCTTTCTGACCGCACGGTTGCCCGCGCGTTCCCAGAAAATGGGTTCGCCTCCGCGGCCTACCTCAGTTGTTTTGCCGGTAAGCACCGGAACGAGACTTTTGCCGGGAAGTTGGTTGATGGCAATGCCATTTTCAGTAACCGGATAGGTAGCTTTGGCAACATCATAGAAAGTGGGTGCGAGGTCTATGAGGTGACCTGTGCCTTTCACAATCTGCCCGCCTTTGATCTGCTTTGGAAACCAGGCAATAAATGGCGCGCTGATACCGCCCTCGTGCATATTGTTTTTATAGGCCTGATGCGGAGTGTTCGAAACATAAGCCCAGGGCTGATCCTGATAGACATATGAACCAGCCGTTCCCGCAGGGCCGGTGTTGCGCTGCGGCCTGCGTGGTGATGCACCTGCATATCCACCCTGCGCACCATTGTCGGAAATGAATATAATCAGCGTATTTTCATCTTTTTGAAGCGCTTTCAGTTTCTCACGAAGCTTGCCGATGTTCTGATCCACGCGGTCTACCATGGCTGCATAAATTTCCATTTTCTTTTCCCACAACAATTTTTCATCATAAGGCACATTATCCCAAGGCGTTACATCCTTGTCGCGCACTGCTACCGACTGTTTGGGATCGGTAATGCCCAATGTTTTTTGCCGTTGGAGCCGCTCGGCGCGTAACGAATCCCAGCCGATGCTATACCGGCCTTTGTATTTGGCAATATCGGCCTCATGCGCCTGCAGCGGCCAGTGTGGCGCATTATAAGCCAGGTAGAGGAAGAATGGCTTAGCCGTTTTGCTTTGTTCGTCGAGGTATGTCAACGCGTGGTCGGTAATCTCGTCGGTCAGGTATTTGTCGGGCGGGAGGTTAATGCGCTTGTTGTTTTCAACCAGTTCTACTGCCGGGCCTTTGCCATATTTGCCAAGATCGAAATAATTGCTCGCGCCATTGATAAAACCGTAGAAGCGGTCTAAACCGCGCTGGTTGGGCCATCCGGTACTATCGTTGCCAACGTGCCATTTGCCACTCATCAGCGTGCTATATCCGGCACTGCGCAATACTTCACCAAATGTGAGCGACTCTTTATTCAGATAGCCCTGGTAAGCCGGCAAGCCGAGGTTTACATTGAAATAACCTACCCCTGCCTTGTGCGGATATTGGCCTGTAATGAGCGATGCACGCGTAGGCGCACAAATAGAATTGTTGTAAAACTCGCGGAAACGGATGCCTTCTGCAGCGAGCTGGTCAATATTAGGGGTTTTGATCTCGGAGCCGTACGCACCGATGTCGGAGTAACCCAGGTCGTCGACCATCACCAGGACGATATTGGGTCGCTGGTCCGGGCCCCTCCGGTCGGGTGCAGTTTTCTTTTGTGCCATAACGCCCGAAAAAGCCGCGAGGCACAGGGCAAGGAGTGCAGAGGTCTTCATGATTTTAGAAAAAGGTACAACAAGAAAGATTTCAGCGACAAAAATATATTTATTCTATATAATTAATATACTATTTAAAAAATCTCTTTCTTGCATATGCCAACCGCCGGGCTCCGATGCAGCAACCTCCACGCTTTCTAAAAGCCTCGCCACAGCTACCGCCGACGAGAACGGCTGGCGCAACATTGACTATTCTGGCGGTTCCGATGAAGCGCAATTCATTCCATTCCTGACATTCAAAAATCTGGAAAAGAGCGTGGTGGAGGATGTGCAACGCATTCGCAGGCATCCATTGGTGAATCCGGCGATTCGGGTTTATGGGTATATTTATGATGTCCGATCGGGGCGGCTTATTGAGGTGGAGGAAGCTACGGAGATAGGCAAAGTTGCCTAAAACCAACAGGCCGCCCGATGATCGCCGGGCAATTTCTGGCGCAATTTCTTTACACCACCTCGCCGCTCTCGCATTCCCCTGCGTCCAAACCGGGCCCGATTGTGTCCATTTCGGCCCGAATGCGAATACGCCTGCTACGCTTATGAGCCAATTTCGTGTCATCAATCACTAAACAAAAACGGTCATGACACAGAAAACAACAACCAAAATCTACTGGACAGGCGCGGCATTAACATCTCTCTGGTTTGGGGCCAGCGGCTTTTTTGAACTCACCACCAATCCGGTCGTATGGGATATTACGGTACAACTGGGCTATCCCGCGCATTTCATTTATCTGCTCGGCGTTCTGAAGCTTTCAGGCGTTGCGGTGCTCCTCACACCCAACAAACTGCACCGATTAAAAGAGTGGGTTTTCGCGGGAATATTCTTCGACATCACCTTCGCATTCGTGTCAAAGCTGGCGGTGCTCGGCTTTGCGTCCACTGCCGATGCGATCATCGCATTGGTGATGGTATCGGTCACTTACGCTGCATTCCGTAAACTGGAGACATTCGACCAGCAAATCGGAAGCGCCCGTCCGGCATTAGCCAAGCTGGCGTGAAGTCGGTACCCGCATTACTTACGCCTAATGGCAATGTGTTGCAAATCAACTTGGCGCTTCCATAGAGCATTTGAAATAGTGTTTGAAAAGTGGAAGTGACAGGGCCGGGACGATGCTCCCGGCCTTTTTTGTTTGAAATGCTTTGCCGAAACACAGGTCAATTATCACAATCGTCCATAAGAGTACAAAAATCGTTAGAAAACAACACCCGTATATCTTATTGATTATCAATTATATAAATTCAAAAAAATGCATATACAACCGCATTTAATCCAATATTTTCACAAAAACTACTACTCTACTATTTCTATATATTAAATAATATTGATAGCTTTGTGACTGAACTTACAATCCCTACAATATGAAGCCACCGATTATACCTTACTGTTGTTGTCAGCCATTTTATAAACAGCGATAACACAGGCTGTTTTGCAGTAACCACCACTCATGAACACCATCGAAAACAGTAAAGCAAATCCTCATTTATGAAGACATCTTTAAAGACCCTATTCAGCTTCGCAATTCTACTCATCTCTCTTGCTGCTCAGGCGCAGAATCCGCCCATTGTCAATGCGACCGTTTCAGGTACTGTCCTGGACGCCGCTAATGACTCGCCGCTCATCGGCGCAACGGTGACAATTAAAGGCACCACCAATGGATCGGCAACAGATGCGAACGGACAGTTCCAGCTGGTAACGGGTCAGAAACTCCCTTTTACACTCATTGTTTCCTTTTTGGGTTATATTAAAAAAGAAGTCGTGGTTGAAGGAAGCGGCGTCACCATCAAGCTCGACGCCTCGGCTGGCAATCTCGAAGACGTGATCATTTCTTCGCGTCGCCGTCAGGAAAATGCGCAGGAAGTACCCATTCCTATTACTGTGATCCGTGGATCGACAGCGGAAGATGCGGGTGCGTTCAACGTAAACCGTTTGAAAGAACTCGTTCCGACCGTTCAACTATATGTGTCCAACGCACGTAACACGACATTGAACATACGCGGTTTGGGCTCGACTTACGGTCTGACCAACGACGGTATCGATCCGGGTGTAGGTTTTTATGTGGATGGCGTTTATTATGCACGTCCTGCCGCTACTGCACTGGATTTCATTGATATCGAACGCATTGAAGTATTGCGTGGACCTCAGGGAACGCTCTTTGGTAAAAACACCACTTCCGGTGCATTCAACATCACAACCCGCGGAGCAAGCTTCGATCCGGGCGGCAGCTTCGAATTGAGCTATGGTAACTTCGGTTATATCCAGGCCAAAGGCTCTTTCACCGGCCCCATCAGCAAGAAACTGGCAGCTAGGGTTTCATTTACAGGAACGCAACGTAACGGCCTGTTCTTCAATGAGCACACGCAGCAGCCGATCAACGACATCAACAACATCGGGGTACGCGGTCAGATCCTTTACCAACCTAGCAGCAAAGTCAACATTACCGTGATCGGTGATGTTTCCGACCAGAAACCGAATGGATACGGTTGGCCGGTAGCAGGTGTGGTGCCAACGAAACGTGCCGCATACCGCCAGTTCGACGCAATCATCGCCGACCTGGGTTACAAAATCCCCTATTCCAGCGCATTCGAACGTAAACTGGATTTGGACACGCCTTCCAAAGCAGATAACAGACTGGGTGGCGTGTCAGCCAATGCAGACATCAAAATCGGAAACGGAACACTTACCGCTACTTCGGCATGGCGTTTTTGGAAATGGGTGCCTCTTAACGACCGCGATTACCTTGGGATTCCTGTTTTCACAATTTCATCCGGTAACTCTGTGCATGACCAGTGGTCACAGGAGATTCGTTACTCAGGTAAAGTTTCCAACAAAATCAGCGGTGTAGTAGGTCTGTTCGGCCTTTGGCAAGATCTGAAATCGGATCCTGTACAAACAGAGGAAGCAGGTTCGGCACAATGGCGGTTCGCCCAAAGCACCACCAGCGAGCTTTGGAAAACACCGGGCTTGTTCGATAACTTCGGTATCCGTACAACCAACCGTATTAAAAGTACCAGCTTGGCCGTTTTTGCAAACGCAGACTGGGCTATCACCGACAAATTTCACATATTGCCCGGTGTACGTTACAACTACGACAAAAAGGTTGTAAACTATAAAAGAGAAACTTACGGCGGTTTGCAAACAACCGATCCGGCATTGCTGGCGCTCAAACGCCTCGTGTATACTGATCAGGCATTTGATACCGATTATGATCAGGGTAATTTCTCCGGTCAGTTGTCGCTTCAATATAAAGCCAGCAACCGCCTGAATGCCTTCGCGACCTACTCGATCGGTTACAAGCCTATCGGTGTGAACGTGGGTGGTTTGCCAACCGCCAACGGCGCCGTTCTGCTCGACCTCGCCAATGTAAAGCCCGAGCACGTGGAGCACAAAGAACTGGGTATCAAAACCAAACCATCGGCTAATTCGGTCTTGAACCTGACCCTGTACCGTTCCGACATCAAGGATTTCCAGACGCAGGTACAGACTCCTGAGCCAGGTGTTAACCGCGGCTACCTTGCCAATGCGGAGAAGGTGCGCGTACAAGGTGTGGAACTGGACGGTAACATCCGTTTCAGCCATCTGTCGTTCAACGCGTCAGTCGCTTATACCGATGGTAAATATGTATCATTCAAAAATGCGCCTGTGCCTCTGGAAGAAGTAGGTGGCGAGCAGGCTTTTAAGGATATTTCGGGTGGCCGACTGCCTGGTATCTCTAAATGGTCGGGTTCTGTGGGTGGTGAAGGAACTTTAAAAGGCACGTTCCTCGGCTTGAAGGGCAACTACTTCCTGGGTGTAGACGTGTTTGCACGTTCGGAATTCTCTTCAAACCCGTCCCCTTCGAAATACCTGAACATCGACGGTTACTCATTGACCAACGGCCGCCTGGGTTTCAGAGCATCCAATGGCATTTCTTTCTTTGTGTGGGCTAGAAACGTATTTAACAAAGATTACTATGAATTGCTCCTCGCAGCACCAGGAAGCTACGGTCAATACGCGGGTATCGTAGGCGACCAGCGGACTTACGGGGTAACATTGCGCTACTCTTTCTAAGATTTCAGAAAAGTAAAACGAATTATTATAACACTGCTGATCAGGGCGTCTCTACATAGAGGCGTCCTGATTTTTTTGCTGGTGTAAAAAGTGTGGCATTAACCTCCTCTTCCATTTCCTTCTTATCAGATTGGATGGCTCCACTCGAAACTTGAAAAATTGGTATGCCCGGTTTTACTTCAGGCAATGCGAGTGTCTTGATCGTGAAGTTATGCGTCCCGGTCACCCACTTGCTCACCTGTGATTCCTTCTTACCCAGCATTTCGGCCAAGTCCTTCTGAGATAACCCTTAAATACAAAACATTCCATAGAAAAGGAATGTTGAGTGAGATCGATTGCATTAGCAATATCTAAAAAAATCCCCTCAAAGTCTTATGAGTAGATCATAACGAAAAGCCGCTTCACCATCCGGACCGTTCATATCCCGGCAGTAAATCAGCATATTACCATGAAGAAATTCGCGCTTCTCGCCTGGGCGCTTCCCGCGCTCGCCTTTGGACAAAATGCAACCCTGCAACAAGGCTTTCAAACCCCTCCCGACGCTGCCAAACCGCGTGTGTGGTGGCATTGGATGAATGGTAATGTTACAAAAGAGGGTATTACCAAAGACCTGGAATGGATGAAACGTGTAGGCATAGGCGGTTTCCAGAATTTCGATGCAAGCCTTTTTACACCGAATGTGACCCCGAAGAAACTGGTATTCATGACACCCGAGTGGAAGGATGCATTCAAACATACCACCGATCTGGCTCAGAAGCTCGGGCTTGAAATGGCGATCGCCGGGTCACCCGGATGGAGCGTCACAGGCGGGCCCTGGGTGCCCGCAAGTGACGCGATGAAAAAGTATGTATGGACCGAAACACGCTTAGCAGGCGGGCAGGCGTTCACAGGCAAACTGCCGCAAGCCAAACCCGTTGCAGGTAAATTCCAGAACGTGCCATTGCCTGCTGAGGGAGGTATTACCGGCCCCAACGGCGAAGTCCCGGACTACTATGCCGACGCCGCAGTGATTGCCTACCGGCTGCCCACCACCGACAAGCTCATGACCACCCTGAACCCGAAAGTAACATCGAGCGGTGGTACGTTCGCCGTCGCCGCATTGACTGACGGTGATCTGGCTAAAACAGCCTTGCTCCCGCCCATGGAAGTCGGCCAGGACATGTGGATTCAATACGAATTTGACACTCCGCAGACTTTCAAGGCATTGACTATCGTAGGCGCAAGCTCGGGCGGGGCATTGGCGGAATTTAATGGCGCACCCAACAACCGCACATTGAAGGTGAGCGAAGATGGGGTTACCTTCCGGGATGTAGCACCTATCAAAGGAAGCACTATACCTCAAAACACGATTGGCTTTGCACCGGTTACCGCGAAATTCTTCCGCATTGCATTCAAAACCCTCCCGCCGCCATCCAGTCCATTCGCAGCGATGTTTGGCGGGAGTGCGCAGCCAGCCAAGCCGGAAGGCGTGCAGGTCGCCGAAATCGTGTTCCATAACACCGACCGGATGGACCAGTTCGAGGAAAAAGCCGGTTTCAGTCCGTGGAGAGAAAACACAACATCCTTTATCCAGACCAATGCGGATGCCGTCCCGGTGACCGACGTCGTGGACCTTACTTCCAAAATGAGCGCCGACGGGAGTCTGAACTGGACGCCTCCCGCAGGCAATTGGGTGGTAGTGCGCCTGGGATATTCGCTTACGGGGCGTAAAAACCATCCCGCGTCACCAGAAGCTACCGGCCTTGAAGTGGATAAGCTCGACAAGGATGCTGTGAACAATTACATTAATACCTACCTGGACATGTACAAAGATGCCACCGGCGGACAAATGGGTGCGAAAGGGTTACAATTCATGGTGCTCGACAGCTACGAGGCCGGCCATATGACGTGGACAAAAGCCTTGCCCCAGGAATTCAGGAAGCGTCGCGGGTATGACATTACTCCGTGGATTCCCGTGCTTACCGGTATAGTAGTGAAGAGCGCTGGTGAGAGCGACCGTTTTTTGTGGGATTTCCGAAAAACCATCGGTGAGCTGATCGTCGAGAACCATTATGAAACGATCGGCGATGCATTGAAAGCCCGCGGCATGAAGCGTTATACCGAATCTCATGAGGGCGGGCGCATTTACCTCGCCGACGGAATGGACGTAAAACGCAAGGCCGATATCCCGATGGCGGCCATGTGGACTCCGGGCAGTCTCGCGGGCGGTGCCGATGAAGAGGTCCGCAGCGAGGCAGATATCCGGGAATCAGCTTCGGTAGCACATATTTATGGCCAGAATATTGTCGCTGCGGAATCGATGACATCAGTAGGCAATGCATTTACCTGGTATCCCGAAAAATTGAAGCGCACCGCCGACCTGGAAATGGCGTCGGGGCTTAACCGGTTCGTGATCCACACGTCCGTTCACCAGCCGCTGGATGATAAAAAACCCGGCTTCTCACTCGGGCCATTCGGACAGTATTTTACACGACAGGAAACCTGGGCCGAGCAAGGAAAAGCGTGGATGGGCTATCTTGGCAGGAGTTGTTACATGTTGCAACAGGGCAAACCAGTCGTAGATGTGCTTTATTACTATGGTGAAAACTCCAATATCACGCAGATTTCAACGCAAAAACTACCTGCTATCCCGGCAGGCTATGCTTTCGATTTTGCCAATGCCAATGTGATCAAAAACCAATTGAAAGTAGAAAAAGGAACCATTGTAACGACGAGCGGTCAGCAGTACCGGTTACTCGTACTGGATTCGACAGCCCGGAATATGACATTGCCGGTCCTGCAAAAGATTGGCGAGTTGGTGGATGCCGGAATGAAAGTGGCTGGAGTGAAACCGGAGCGCTCTCCCAGCCTGAACGACGATACAACAGCCTTTGGCGCATTGGTAAACAAGATTTGGGGAAATCCCAATGTTTCTACCCAGCCGCTTGAAACCGTTCTGAACAGCATAACGCCCAAAGACGTAAGCATCACAGGTGAAAAAGCAAAAATCCTGTACGTGCACCGTCAAACCGCTGACAGCGACATTTATTGGCTCGACAACCGCAGCAATGACCCCAATGAAGCGCAGATCAGCTTTCGGATAAGCGGAAAAGTCCCGATGCTCTGGAACCCAGAAACGGGCAAAATGAGCAAAGTTTCCTACCGCATTGCCGACGGCCGGACTACAGTTCCGCTAAAATTCGAATCGTGGCAAGCGTATTTCCTTGTTTTCAGTGGTAATGCAGCAGCCAATTCCTATACCGAACCTGTCATGACCGAAGCGGCCGTAGCGGACATCAGCAGCGCATGGAAAGTGACTTTCCAACCAGGCCTGGGCGCTCCGGCACAAACCCAGCTGAATGCCCTGGCATCGCTTTCGGAAAATGCCGATGCGGGTATCAAGTATTTTTCGGGCACCGCCACTTACGAAAACATCTTGAATGCACCCGCGATCGCAAAAAATGCCCGCTACTGGCTGGACCTGGGCGATGTAAAAAACCTGGCGGAAGTGATTGTGAATGGCAAGAATGTGGGCATTACCTGGAAAAAACCTTTCCGGATCGACGTGACCGATGCTTTGAAACGGGGGGCGAACAACATTCAGATCAAGGTTACCAATACTTGGGTGAACCGCCTGATCGGCGACGCACAACCCGGCATGACAACGAAAATCACGTATACAACCATGCCTTTTTACAAACCCGATTCACCCTTGCAACCCAGCGGTCTGCTCGGGCCGGTGAAACTGGTGGCCGCAACGCCTGGCAAGTAAAAGATGAGTAAACAGTCATGTGTAGTCATAGGTTATCAACCCCTGACTACACATGACAACAAAGATTAGCAAGTACGTGGGCAAGGGGCGCTCAGGTCGTAATAGCCGCTGTCGGCGTCGGGGCCTATCAGACCGCTTTCCTTCTGGTCGGGGATAGCCTGAAATAGTAGTCCGAAAGTGTAAGAAGCCTCCAAATCCCCGATTCCCGGTTCCTCCGCGAATTTAAAATACCGGTGTAGCACAAACCGGATGTAGTACTTAGGCATTTTCGTAAAATTGAAGAGCGCGGCGATCAGCTCTTTCACCGGATAATTGTAACCATTCAAAAAGCCGTACTGGCTGCGGAACAGCGTGCTGGTGATATCGTCGGCATGCCCTTTTTCTTCCCAGTATCGGATCCATTGTTTTGCCAAAACGTCGGGCACATTTCCGCCCGGGCCATCGCCGGACGGACGGAAATCGGCCGGCGCATGTGCATAGTACGGCGTAATGATTTGTCCGGCGCTGTCGACACCGAACAACACCAGTTTGAATTGCTTTTCTTCCGTGTCAAATCCGAAGCGGACCTTTATAACGGTAATGCCGGGCGTTGATACCAATGTTTCCAGGTCGGCACTGTCAAAATAATCACCCAGAAGTAGCTGATCCCCTGATTTAAAAAAGTTGAAAGGTTCGCGGCTGTGTTCCAATGCCTGCCACTGGGCGGCCCATTTTGCAAAGAGCTCGTCGCTGATAAATTTCGACATGTTTCGCTGATTAAGAGGTTGATAAAAAAGGTATTGCTTTCCTTTTGTGCCATCTAACGCGGACTGACACAACAGAAAAGCAATATACCTAGCGAAGGGTAGGAATGTAACTAATTCTCATAAAAAGTAGAAAAAGTTCGATTTAGCGGTTTGGTTATGATTCTTTTTGATTTTTGGTTTTTAGAATGCTGACAAAGTGAGAGTAGCGCCCGAAAAGACCAGGGCCTTCTGATACGCCAACCCAGCACCCTTTGTCACTAACTTGACATTTCAAAATTCCGCAAACTTTGGTGAGCATGTAAGCGTGTAAACACGTGTTATGTAAAAACAGGTGTTTTCCGGGGGTCAGGGGGCGGGGATCACCACGCGCTCTGCGAGGCCGAGCTTCAACGCCTTTAGGTCTGCAAGTACCAACTCCGCCATTTTCCGGGCACCAAGCTCGTTGAAATGGGTATTGTCCTCTTTTCCTTCGGGATAGTTGGGATGCTCGCCCGGTGCCATATGCAGAAATAGCATTTTAGAATTTTCCACGCCCATCTTTTGCAGCAATTCCTGGCTTTTTTTGTCAAGGTCTATTAACGGAGTATGCTGTGCGGCCGCTACGTCCCTTACTAGTTGTGAATAGACCGCGTGTGTCTCCTGGATTTTGCCTTTGGCGTCGAAGCTTCTTCTTGCTACCGGTGTAATCAGTACCGGATTAGCTTTTTTGGCACGCGTCTCTTCGATAAAGCGAATCAGGTTTTTCTGGTAGCCGACTTCGTCGATGTAACTTTTCTTGGTTTTCACCTCATCATTGTGCCCAAACTGGATCAGCACATAATCGCCTTCGCGTAGACTGTCGGCCACCGACTGCCAGCGGCCTTCCTCGATAAAGGTTTTCGTGCTCCGCCCATTCATTGCACGGTTATCGACTTTCACGCTCTGATTAAAAAAGTAAACAAAAGGCATCCCCCAGCCAGTCTCGGGATAATAGCGCACCTGTTTAATAGCCATGGTCGAGTCACCGATCAGGTAGATAACAACAGGCCGATCGGCCGGAATAAAACTGAGTAACAGCAGAAAGCAAGAACCTGCGAGATGTCGGAATATGCGTTGCATGGTTATGATTCTTTGGAAATTTTCTCGTTAGCCAGCGCGATATCTTCCGGCTCCGCTTCCGGCTCGTCCTGTTCGATGCTTGCCGCGGGTTCGTACTGCAACGAAAGAAGGATCGGGAAATGGTCGGACGAAAAATTTTCCAGCCGGGCGATTTCGACAAGCTTGAAATCTGTGGAGCAGAAAACATGGTCGAGCGGAAAGCGTAGCAACGGAATACCCGCGTGGAATGTGTTATAAAACCCCCGCCCCAAACGGGGATCGAGCAAGCCACTGATTTTGGTAAAAAGATCGGTGGTGTAGGACCACGCCACGTCATTCAGGTCGCCCACTACAATGCATGGTAACCGGCTTGCTTTTACTTCTTTCGCAACTAGCAAAAGTTCTTTGTCGCGCTCGGTGGAATGCAGATTTTCACCTGGCACAGGCGGTGTCGGATGCACGCAAAAAAGCTGCACTTTCTGGCCCGAAAGCAAGGTTACCAGCGTTTTAATCGATGGAATTTCATCATCTACCAGATGGCGGACCTGCGTTTCGGAAAGCTCCAACCTTGAATACAACAGCATTCCATACGTATTTTCCAGCGGGACCGGCATTTCATAAGGGTATTTCTCACGCAACGCCAAAGTGCTTTCGTACCAGAAACGGTCGGTTTCCAGCAACAGCACAATGTCCGGATCGTATTTCCGGATGAGATTCAGGCACCCGCTGGCATTTTTGTTATCCTGTAAGACGTTGGATGACAAGATCGAGATTCTGTTTTCGGGCAAATGCGACTGGGCAGGCAGGATCGCCTTTTTTGCTACGGGTGTAAAAGGAAAGATCAGGTAGCAAAGGTAGAGGCTATTCAGAACGAATGCGCCGGAAAACAGCAGCGCCCGTACTTCCTGAGAAAAGAACAGGCTCAAATAAACACCGGCTATCGCCACGCTGAGCACCAGTTTCTGTAATCTCGGATATTCAAAAACCCTGAATGTCCAGTAATCATTGCGTATCAGTGGGACGAGTGACATCAGCACGACCAGAGAGCCGGCAACTTCAAGGAATATCTTTAAATAATACATCGTGTGGTCGGAGTAAGGCCGCAATATTCTAATTATTCCGCATCATTTCAACCCTTAGCACACACTATTGCCAGCTTTCCACCGGATTTTCCGGTTTATTATTCGGGAATAAATCCCTTTATTCGCAATTCCATCAATTCGCATCCCATGAAGTTTCTGCACGGCATACTCTTGCTGACAATCTCTTTCGCAACGAATGCACTTGCCCAACGACCTGCTCCCGCGGGTGTTGTCACATACCGCAACCCGGTGATTGCCGGCGACTTCGCGGATCCGTCGGTGATACGCGTGGGCGACACCTACTATGCAGCCGGAACTTCCTCGGAATGGGCGCCAGCCTACCCTATTTACAGTTCGAAGGATCTGATCAATTGGGAATATGTGGGACCGGTGTTTGCCGAGTTGCCCAAATGGACCATGGGCAGCTACTGGGCGCCGGAGCTTTTTTTCAGGAACGGGACTTTTTATGTTTACTACACCGCACGGAGAAAATCGGACAAACAATCGATGATCGGCGTGGCGAGTACCAAGGATATTACGAAAGGCTTCAAAGACCACGGCGTCATCATCGAATGGACGAAAGAAGCGATTGATGCATTTGTGGTGGAAGATAAAGGAAAATTGTTCATTACCTGGAAGGCGTACGGTTTGGATAAAGACCGGGGCATTGAATTGCTGGGTGCCGAACTTTCGCAGGATGGGCTTAAAGTAACAGGCAAGGAATTCAGTCTGATCAAGGCCGACCCGGCGGGTTGGGAGGCTGGCGGTGCGGAAGGGCAGGCTATTTTCAAGAGGGGCAATTACTGGTACATGCTTTATTCCGGTAACGCCTGCTGCGGCGAACGCTGCGATTACCAGGTGGGGATGGCGAGAGCCGAGAACCTGCAAGGGCCATGGGTAAAGTACGGGAACAACCCGGTGCTTTTCGGAGACGATACCTGGAAATGCCCTGGGCATGGGACGGTGGTGCAAACGTCCGACCGCCGTTATTTCTATCTGCATCATGCCTACCCCGGAACAGAATTTACATTTGGTGGTCGGCAGGGCGTGTTAAGTGAGCTGGTTTGGGACGAAACGACCAAATGGCCGGCATTCCGTTACGGCAAAACGACCCCTGCACAGGCCGAAGCTCCCGCTGGAGCGGGTGCTCCTACGCTGCATGCGCATAATTTTTCCGCTAATTACGACCGTGATACGCTGAGGCTCCCGTGGGTGTTCGATGCGGGCTTGCCTAAACCGAAGTTTGCCGTACAGAACGCTGCTTTGGAAATAGAATGCGAGAATCCCGCGATGACGGGTAATTTTTTAGGCCATACCATCAAAAAGGGCAATTATTCTTTCGCTACCGAGGTCGTGACCAAAGACGGTATCCTGCAAAATATTGTCATTTATGGTGACGCGCAGAATGCGATTGGCTATGGGGCAGGAAGGAACCGCATTGAGCTGTGGCAGGTGAAAGATGGCGTATATGAAACCCTCAAAACCCAGGAGATCCCTGATAAATACCACAATATCCGGCTGGAACTGCAAAGCCGCTATGGCCGCTTCTTCACATTTAGCTGGGCCGTAAAAGGCCAGAAAATCGATTCGCTTACCAGTTCCGTGCAGATGGAAGCACCCTGGCTTCCACGTTGGGACCGTGCGCCGAGAGTTGGGATCAACGTTACCGGCCAACCAACGCAGAAGAGCGAAATAAAAGCGATTGAAATGAAATACGATTAAAAGTATTGCTGCATCAGCTTGGGGTAAGCAGGGATGACGATTTCAGGATCCTCAATTTCGGGATGCCACTTTTTCTCCCATTCGAAGCTGTAATAGCCTTTGTAATTGTCCTTCACGAGCACGCTGATTGCCTCTTGCAATGGCCCTTCGCCCTTACCGACTGCCACATACCGGATTTTGCCGCCTTCGAGGATGCCATCCTTAATATGGGTATGGCGGATGTATTGCTTCAATTGGGCATAAACCTCTTTCGGTGGCTCTTTCGTTACCGACCACATATTGAAAATGTCCCAGATCAGTCCTACGTGCTTGTGCTCGGCCTTACCCATAACATTCGCCAGGATGTCCTTCTTCGTGACATCTCCGTGCGATTCAAGGAGTACAGTTACCGACGTGTTTTTTGCATATTCACCCAATTCGAGCAGACCTGTACTGATTAATTCCACTGTTTTGTCTACTTCCTGATCCTTGGGCAGGTCGTTCGGGAATACACGCACATAGGGGCAGTTCAACTGCTGGGCCAGGTCAATAAACCTTTTCGCCTCATCCAAATTTTTCTTCCGCTCGGCAGGGTCTGCCATGTGCAATGCTGCCGAAGAGCCGAGGTCGACGATCCTTAACCCTTTGTCTTCTGCCAGCTTGCGTGATTGCGCGATGTTTTGCGGGCTGCCAAAGTCGTTGCATTTGGGAAGGTCCATACAATCCAGCACCCCGCGGATCTCGATCCCGTGGTAGCCGTTGTCGGAAGCGTATTTGACGATTGTCGCCCAATCCCATTTAGGACAGGCCAATGTAGAAAATGACAATAACGGTTTGGCTTTTGCCAGTGCGTTTAATGGCTGTACCAGGGGCAGTGCCAGACTGGCGGAAGCGGCGGCCAGGAAGTCCCGGCGGGTAAAGGATGATGATCGGTTCATAAGGTTCAGGAAAATGTCCGGAAATATATTGTCAATCGCGTGGAATGCCAACTTGTTTCCCTTTTTAGTTGTGACGGACATTAAACCGACCGATAACCGATCATCTCTATTTTACGTGAATCTGATCGTCGAGCTCATTTTTTCGAAGCTCAAATACGATCCTGATCCCCATTGCTGCTATTGCTACCGCGATCCCTATCTGGACCAATCCGGCCCACATACCAATTGTCAATTCCATTATATATTAATTTGATTTTCAGTGCAAAATAAAATCAGATACAAGAGGGAATAAAGCACAAACCATTTAGCGGTTTCAGAAATTAGTAATCGGCAGCAACGCCAGAAAAAAAATTATCCCAACCCTATTGCAGAAATCCGAATCGTTTTTAACTTTGAATTACAAAGTACTTTTTAATATTAAGAATCAGGCGCCACTCACCACTTAAAAAAGTAATCACAATCTGTCAATCATTGTTTATGCGCGAAGAAATCCTGTCAAACCAAGACAACCCCTTACACCTGGAAAAGCTGTACCGGGGCAACAAGCCTGGCTTCAAGGCTGCATTTAATGCTTTGTATCCCGATTTGGGTAGCAATCTGCTGGTGGAAGGCTGGCACCAGCGGCTTAATTTCATCCAGGACGATCTTTCCTGGGGCACCGCCAGCGAACGCACCTTTGTAGTGGCTGCGTCCTTGTTCGCGGCATTGCTCGCCAAGATTCCAGCCATGCTTTCCCTTAACGAAGAGTTTTTCTACACCCGCAACACAGGCTTCATTGTTTTTCCAGTCCTCATGGCGTATTTCGCATGGAGAAACAATGCTTCATGGAAGACACGGGCGTCGGCTTTTGGCTTTGTGGCCCTCTCAGCGCTGTTTATCAACCTGCTTCCGAACGATGTCACAAGCGATACGCTGAACCTTTCATGCATTCATTTGCCCTTACTGCTTTGGTCGATGCTTGGATTTGTGTTCGGAGGCGGAACGTGGCAAAAAGGAGCGAATTGGCTCGGGTTTCTGCGCTACAATGGTGAGCTGCTGGTGATGATGGCCCTGCTGCTCATTTCAGGGGGCATCATGTCGGGAATTACCATCAATTTGTTTGGATTGATCGGCTGGGACATTCAGAAATTCTACTCCCAGTATATCGTGGTCAGCGGCCTGGCCGCGATACCACTTGTGGCCACATTCATCACACGCGTGCAGCCGACGCTCGTAAACAGGGTACCGCCCGTTATCGCGAAGCTATTCAGCCCAGTCGCCCTTGTCATGCTGATCATATATCTGGCCGCTACGCTTTTCGCAGGCAAAAATCCTTACCATGACCGGGAATTTCTTCTCCTTTTTAACGGCATGCTGATAGGTGTCATGGCACTGATATTCTTCTCGGTGGCCGAAACAGAGCAATCGGGCACGAACCGGGCCCAGGTTGTATTGCTCCTACTGCTTTCCGCAGTAACGCTGCTGGTCAACAGCATTGCGCTTTCCGCCGTCTTGTTCCGCATTTCGGAATGGGGCATCACACCGAACCGGGCCGCTGTACTCGGTGCCAACGTGCTAATGCTTGTGCATTTGTTTTATGTTGGGTTAAAACTTTTCGGAGCGCTCAACAGAAAAACAGACTTAGCCCTGATAGCCAGATCACTGGTGACGTTCCTGCCGGTTTATAGCGCCTGGGCGGCCATCGTAACATTTGTTTTCCCTTTAATTTTCGGTTTCAAATAAGATCCGATTTGCACTTAGATAAAAATAATACACGAGGCTGTCAGTAAATGGCAGCCTTTTTTCATGGTTTGAACCGATCTGAGAAATTTGCAACTCTTGCAGTGATCCTTGTACGCGAGTCGATCCACCGATCCGCCATCTTTGTAATGTCATTTAACCAAACAAAAAAGACCATGAACTCACTCGAAAACAAAGTAGCCCTGGTGACCGGGGCGTCAAGGGGAATAGGAGCAGCAATAGCCCTTCATCTGGCAGCAGCAGGCGCGAAAGTGATCGTCAACTATACCAGCGGAATGGAAGCCGCGCAGCAAACGGTTGCCGCAATCGAATCGCAGGGTGGCGAGGCCATCGCATTACAGGCCGACGTCAGTAATGCACAGCAGGTCAAAGAATTGTTCGACGCCGCGATCGCACATTTCGGTAAAATTGACGTGCTGGTCAACAATGCCGGGATCATGATCACCAAATTACTGAAAGACACGACCGACGAAGAATTCACCCGTCAGTTTGAAGTGAATGTGCGGGGAACCTTCAACACCCTCCGGGAAGCCGCTACCCGCCTGGCCGACGGTGGCAGCATTATCAACTTCTCCTCCACCACGACGCGCGTCATGATGCCTACGTACGCAACATATGTGGCCACAAAAGGTGCGGTGGAACAAATGACACGGGTTTTTGCCAAAGAAATAGGCGCACGCGGCGTCAACGTCAACGCCGTCCTCCCCGGGCCGACCAACACGGAACTTTTCACCAAAGGCAAGCCCCAGGAAGTGATCGACCGCCTTGCCTCACTGAATGCCTTCAACCGTCTCGGAGAACCTGACGACATTGCCAAAGTAGTTGCGTTCCTGGCTGGTGACGATGCGAAATGGATTAGTGGGCAGACGATTGGATTGAATGGGGCTATGGCGTAAGGGCGAGGGTTGCTTCTACCATTTAACCGTTTGGCCAATTGTCTCAGCCGACTGATAAACGCTAATGAATCGAACTGGCTAACAGCAACGCTTAATGTAGACACAAACCACTTATAGTCAGACAATTGACGTTATTTTGCAAGTTTTGTCTATCATAAATGCACCGATTTCCAATGCTACGTTTAAGCTAATTTTTTCGCACTTTTGATAAACAAACTAAATTCAGTACACGGCCAAATAGCATAAACGATATGTCACAAATTGAAATGCATTTATTGGATGAGGCCGGAGACAACTTTTCCGATCTGCTGAAACTCTCGCAGCACGAAGTGGTCGGGACATTAAGGATGTTTACGGGACAGCAAGGCGAACATTGGGTTGGTATTGTTCCAAATTTGAATGTCACTGGCTACGGAGAAAATGAGACGGACGCAGTGCAGGCATTGAAAGAAAATCTAGATACATTTTTTGACGACCTCTTTAAACTTTCGGAATCGGAGAGGCAAAAGGTTATGGAAAACATCGGTTGGCATAACGAGAAGGCTTTCCCCAAGAAGTTCTCTAATCCATCCTTTGATGAGCTAAAAGTTTTGCAAAGCTTTGATCACCCTGAGCAGGTTAAAAAGTTGGTATTACAAACGGCATAAGCTTTGGGAAATAACAGACCTGTTAAAACGAAGGACTGGATTCGCTTTCTTGAAGCTCACGGATGTAAATATGACCGACAAAATGGTCGTTCTCACGAGCATTGGAAGTGTCCGGGTTGTTGGCGGACGATTACACATCGAAGCCATTTAAAAGAAATCCCGGCAATGCATCTTAAAACCAACCTTGTAAATATGGGTAGAACGCTCGAATACTTGTACGATTGGATCGATAAAGAATAGTAATTAATTTAAGGGGCCGCAAGCCCCTTTTTTGCGTGCTATTTATGAGCATTTCAATATTCCCGTAAGAGTATAACCCTACAAACCCCGTCTTCATGGGGTTATGACAAAACTTTTTTTCCTTTTCTTCCAAATGCTTTGCATTGCGTCGGTCGCTTTCTCGCAAACCGGCAGAGCTACTACATTCCCCGACGGTACGGAAATCCCCAAATGGTTTTCGGATACAACCAAAATTAGCCTTGCAAATCTCGGAAGGCAGTTTCTGATCACGGAACATGGCGTTTCAAAAGATAGCAATGTCGTGCAAACGGCGGCCATTCAAAAGGTGATCGATCAGGCTCAGGCAGAAGGTGGTGGTGTGATTGTGATCCCTAAGGGTACTTTTCTGAGCGGGGCATTGTTTTTTAAACCCAAAACGCATTTGCATTTGGCGGAAGGCGCGGTGTTGAAAGGGTCGGACAAGATCGCTGATTACCCCATGATGCCTTCGCGCATGGAGGGGCAAAACCTGGATTACTTTCCGGCACTAGTGAATGCATACGGGGTGAACGGTTTTACGATTTCGGGGAAAGGGATTATCGATGGGAATGGGTTGAATTACTGGAAGGCTTTCTGGCAGCGCAGAAAGGAAAATCCCAATTGCACCAATCTGGAAGTTTCCCGGCCCCGGCTGGTTTTTATCTGGAAAAGTAATGATGTGCAGGTCCAGGATGTGACTTTACAGAATTCAGGTTTCTGGACGAGCCATTACTACCAATGCAATAATATCAAAATCCTGAATGTGCGCATTACCGCGCCGCATGAACCGATAAAAGCGCCGAGCACGGATGCGATCGATCTTGATGTGTGCAACAATGTGCTGGTAAAAGGCTGTTACCTGGCCGTGAATGACGATGCGATCGCGTTGAAAGGCGGCAAAGGGCCGTATGCCGACAAAGATCCCGGCAATGGAAGTAATACCAATATCATTATCGAAGACACGAATTTCGGATTTTGTCACGCAGCGCTCACCTGCGGCAGCGAGGCCATTCACAACAGGAATGTCGTCATGCGCAATTGCCACATCGAAAACGCCATGCGTGTGTTATGGCTCAAAATGCGTCCGGATACGCCTCAGAAATATGAGTTTGTAAGCGTCGAAAATGTGGACGGTTATGCTTATAGCCTCATTTACGTAAAACCCTGGAAGCAATTTTTTGATTTGAAGGGAAGAAAGGACGTCCCGCTCTCCTACTCGGATCATATCAGTTTAAAAAACATCAAGCTGAAATGCGAGGTGTTTTTTGATGTGGAACCGGGCGAATACGACAAACTTTCAAAGTTCAGTTTTGAGAATCTGGACATTACTGCTAAAAACAGCGCCTATAACAAATCGGTCGTGCAGGACTTTACGCTAGACAATGTCAAGGTAAACAACAAAATGGTTCAGTGAAGGCCGTAAATGCCCTACTGAACCATTCGCTTCATTTACTGACTTTTAGAACTGGAAATAAATAAATGAACCGGTGCTTTTCTGTGTGAGAACGATCAGAATGAGCATAATGCCCCATAACGTTCCGAAAAGCCACCAGGGCATCGATTGGAACAACCCCTTCACCGAACGCTCGCGCATGTTCCAGTGACAAACAAGCAGTCCGACTGTCACGATCGCCACTTTGAGCATATCGGGTGTTGTGAGCATTTTCGGGCCTTGTGTGATCACCCCGAACATACAGAGCAGCATACGGATCGCTGTACCAAAATCCGGCGAACGGAAGAATACCCAGGTTACGTTCAAGAGGAAAAATGTGAGCAAAACCCGCAGTAAAACGGAGATATTGTTGCGACGTACCGGGATCACCGTTGCCTGCAAAACCACTTCCTCCGCCTCAGTAGCAGCTACTCCCGCTTTTTTGGGATTTCTCTTTATTAATCTCTCAATGCAGAGAAACAGTCCGTGTAAACCGCCCCAGATCACGAAGTTCCAGGATGCACCATGCCATAAACCACCTAATAGCATGGTTATCATCAGGTTAATATAGGTCTGAAAGCGCCCTGCGCGGTTTCCGCCTAATGGAATGTACAGGTAATCGCGGAGCCAGGTTGAGAGCGTAATGTGCCAGCGGCGCCAGAAATCGGAAAAGCCAACGGCCGCATACGGATAACGGAAGTTTTCCGGCAGTTTGAAGCCCAGGCAAAGTGAAACACCAATAGCGCAGGTGGAATAGCCGCTGAAATCGCAGAATATCTGCCCGGAAAAAGCCAGCACCGCCGACCACGCATCCAGAGGGTTAACCGGAAATGGCAGCCCAAAAATAAGATCGGATGTCTCAGACAGCCAGCCATCTGCAATCACGACTTTGAGGAACAGGCCCAATGTGAGCAGGAATATGCCCCACATAAACTGTTGCCCCGTCGCTTTTTTGGGTTGTTTGAATTGCGGGATCAGGTCCTCGGGACGAACGATAGGCCCGGCAACAAGGTGCGGAAAATAGGTTACGAATAATGCGAAGTCGAGAAAGGATGACTCCGGCGCGAACTTACGTTTATATACGTCAATCGTGTAGGACAGTGTCACGAAGGTGTAAAATGAAATTCCGACAGGTAAAATAATATCCGGTTTGGCCGCCTCGAATGCAATGCCCAGCGAATTCATCAGCATGGTAAAGTTTTCGAGCAGGAAACCACCGTATTTGAAGTAGCTCAGCATACCGAGGTTCAACACCAGACTGACAGCCAGCCACATCCGTCGCCGCGTCTTATCTTCGGTTATCGAAATAAGTTTGGCCATATAAAAATCTACAATGGTCGATAACCAGAGCAACAGGATAAAAGGCGGGTTCCAGAGTGCGTAGAAAAGATAGCTGGCACCCAACAGATTGATTTTCTTGGTTTTCCAGGAAAAAGGCATGTTATGCAATGCGAGCAGCACCGCAAAAAACAGGACGAATGTATAAGAATTAAATACCATGGCTAATAATGTCGATTGTTATGGAATGTTTTGAGATACCGCATTTTGCAAAGACCACTTTGTTTTCGTCTCGATAATACGCGTGAGGTCTTTGGTAAAACTCTTTGCGTCGGCCGGTGAAAGGTGCGACCATTCGGGGCATTTGTAGCGCGAAAGCTCGGGGTAGTCGGCAAAATGGATGCCGGTAACGCCGGTTTCCTTCAACAACCTTTCCCAATACAATTCCCGTGGGTAGGCTTGCTGCTCGGCATTCCATACTTCGCCGCTGGACGGAAACCGGACGAATACCACCTGCCCGCCCCGCGCGCGGATTTGGTCCACCGACTTTGCTACTGACCGGATAATGTTCGTAAGCGTGTCGCCGCCTACGCCGCGTTTGGTACTGGTAAGTCCCATTCGTGCCCACACGCCCTTCACCTCGGCCTGCGCGGCTGTATCGGTTAAAAAACTGTCGGTAAACGATGTCTGGCGATTTGGGAGCCCGTATTCTAAGTTCAACGGGAAAACAGGGAATACAAACACGCCCGGCCGGCTCGCGATAGGGAGACGTTTAATGAGCGCATTCACGGAGAATTTCTCCTCGTCCAGAAAGAGCAGATGATCTTCCAATTGGCGATTAATCACAAAACTGGCTTGCTGGGAAAGCGACCATTTGGGGTAATAGGCCAGTCTTTTCGTCGCAGAGACCTCGGCGAATGAACCATTAGGCTGAAAAAACAGTGGTTCCATCACGTCCAGGATCAAAGTCCCCTTGAAATTGGGGTCGCTGGCGAGGTCTTGAAGCACCGGACGTGGTGTGGTACCCACGATGGCCAGCTGCACGGGGGCCTTGCCAGTAATACCTTCCCAGGTTTGCAGGTCAATATCAAATTTAGCACGGGATGTGCCAACGATCACCGGCCCGGCAGGCGTGGCCTGATAGATGTTCCGGCGGGTGGCCGCCCAGAGACTTTCATCGTCATTATAAGAGCAAATAAATCCGCTCTGCCGGAGATAAGATTCCCAGCCGATCAGGAAAAGGACGACAAGCGCACCGCCGAGGCACGCCGCTTTGAGGTTTGTTTTTTTCATGGCTATAAAAATTTGACTAATAAACTACTACGCTGCCAGGTGCACTTCCGGCAATTGATCCGCGAATCGGTAAATTGTAATTACAGCTCAAATTTACTTCAACTATTACTCTCGCGGAACAACATGATGACCAATTGCTACTGACCGGTAATAGTTTCTGAGTGAGCGGGTTAAATAACCTAGGCTATTCGGCTTTTATGCATTTATTTTGGCACAAATTAAATTGTTCCTCCCTTGGTGGTGAATGATAGTATACGCCAAACTGGTGGTACTAGGCGCCATCAGAGTAACCGTTCAGCCCGTAAACCATTGATATGTATACTACTATACGTGTATTAAGAAACCTCATCTACGCAGCAAGCACTCGCGGAGCTGACCTTCAAAAAGCATGCAGCGCACTCGGCATTACACCCGAGGGCCTGAACGATGCCGACAGCCGTGTCGAAGGTGTGGTTCCGGTAATGAACATGTGGAGTACACTGGAAGCCTCTTCCGGCGATCCATGTATTGGATTGCATTCAGGGATTCAGAATAACCCGTCGGTTTTCGGTTTGCTGGGTTACCTGATGCAGAGTTGCCGCACTGTCAAGGACACCTACACCGAATTGCAACGCTACCAGCAAATGGTATCAGGCTGGATCTCCTACAAAATGGAAGTGACCAACAAAGGTTGTGAAGTAACGTTTGGCGTCAATCCGATTTGGTGGGATGTTTCCCCCGAAACGGCCCGGCATGCCATCGATGCGGCCATGAGCGGAACATTCAACTTCATTTACATATTCACAGGCCGAAAAATCTATCCCCTTAAAGCTGAATTTCAGTTCCCTGCTTTTCAGTCCAGATCCGATTATGAGCGGGTGTTCAACTGTCCGGCAGGCTTTCAAAAGGAGAAGAACCTTCTTATTTACGAAAAAGGGTTTGCAGATATTCCGATTCTCAGCTATGACGAGTCGCTGTATGCGCATTTTGCCGAAACGTTACGCGAAAAAGCCGCCACATTCGAAAAATCGGCCAGTTTTTGCGACCAGGTCCGGCAGGTGATCATGCGCGACTTCGCTGGCAAAATACCGTCGCTCGAAATAATTGCCGCACATATGAATATGAGCGAACGGTCGTTCCAGAGAAAGCTCAGCCAACATAGCGAAAGTTACAGGTCGCTGGGAACGTCCATTAAAAAAGAACTGGCATTTAACCTCCTGCGCAATACCGACGCCAAAGTTCATTCCATATCGGACGTGTTGGGCTACGCCGAACCGAGCGCATTCCACCGGGCATTTAAAAGCTGGACAAAGACAACGCCGGTACAGAAGAAGAACGATTTCTGACTGTGCCGGTTTGACCGAGACGGTACGTCAGCATCCAAAATACCGGCAAGCCAGGCGATAAAATTCGCTTACAAATGAATCATAGGCAACGAAAATGTCCGGTTTGGCGATAAAGTCCCTCGCACCTGCCCGAATGCATTTTTCGCGGGTCGATGCTACCGATGAGGTGGATGTGGCGAATACCAGGATGTCGGGATTTGTTGTTTTGAGCTCGTCGATGATGTCGTAGCCATTTTTACCAGGCATATTCAGGTCCGAAAGTATGAGTTCGGGGAGCTGTTTCGGCGCGGCTTGCAGCCATTCCGTCAATTGATCACCATTACCAAATTCGCCGATGATCTCAAATTCGTGCGAAGCCCTGAAAGCCTCCGACATAAAGAAGCGCTCATCCTCGTCATTCTCTACGATAGCAAGTTTTAATGTTCTCATTTTCCGGTGTCAGTTTATTAGGCTGGGTAATTTAATATGAAAACTAGCCCCCCCGCCCTGCTCCGATTCTGCCCAAATTTTACCCCGGTGCCGCTCCACCACTTTCTTGCAAACCGCCAATCCTACACCCGTTCCAGGGTACTGGCTGGTAAAATGCAGCCTTCGGAATATTTCAAAGATCTTTTCGAGGTTCTGGGATGAAATTCCAATGCCATTATCTTCCACCACGAATCGCACATGGCCGTTTTCCGCCCAGCATCTGACGTCCACCCGGGGGGCGCTACCGTTGGTAAACTTGATGGCATTGGCCAGCAGATTTTGAAATAACTGAACCAACTGCAGCCGGTCACCATACAAGGATTTTACACTACTCGCGACGCTGATTTGCGCACCCGAATGCGCGATAGCATCGGTGAGGTTCTGCATTGCCTCTCCGATCAGGTCATCGACAGTCAGCTCCTGCTGTTGCAGTCCCACCTTGCTGATCTGCGAATAGTCGAGCAGATTATCGATCAGCTCCTGCATGCGCTGTGCGGCCTGAATGCTCTTACCGATATTTGGTTTGAGTAATTCATATTTTTGCTGGTTCACATGCATGTCCATCAAATGCAAAAAGCTCCTCACGGTACGCACAGGTTCTTTCAGGTCGTGCGAAACGATTGCGGTGAACTGTTCGAGTTCACGGTTTACTTCCGACAGCTCACTATTCGTTATCGAAAGTTCATCTGCCAGCCGCTTATACAGGATCGAACTCTCCTGCAAAGCCTGCTCGTTCATTTTCCGTTCAGTCAAATCGCGGGTCACTTTGGAAAAGCCTGCCAAACGTCCCTCGGAGTCAGAAACTGCGGTAATGACAACGTTGGCCCAGAATCGGGTACCGTCTTTGCGTAAGCGCCAGCCTTCTTCCTCATATTTACCCGAAGATCGCGCGACTTTAAGTTCCCAGGCCGGCTTTCCGTTCACAATATCTTCTTCCGGGTAAAAAATGGAAAAGTATTTACCGATCACATCTTCCGCGGTATAACCTTTGATGCGCTTGGCCCCTTCATTCCAGCTGACTATCCTGCCTTTCGTATCGAGCATAAATATCCCGTAATCAGCCACCTGCTCCACCAGCGAACGATAACGTGCCTCACTTTGCCGCAGCGCCTCTTCACTTTTAAGGCGGTCGGTGAGGTCACGGGTTACCTTGGAATAGCCTATAAGCTTGTTCTGATTGTTGAATAAGGCCGTCAGTACCACATTCGCCCAAAATAACGACCCACCCTTTTTCACACGCCAACCTTCCTCGCGGTAGGAGCCGTTCTCCTGCGCTATCCGCAATTCACGCTCCGTTTTTTCCGCAACCTGTTCGCTGGGCGGGTAAAATACTGAAAAATGTTTACCTATGATCTCGCTTTCGACATAGCCATGGATCAGCGCTCCTCCATCATTCCAAGTCACGACAATCCCTTCCGGATTGAGCATAAAGATCGAGTAGTCACGGATCGCTTCGACCATCAGTCGGTAGTGTTCCTCACTCTCACGGATATCGACTTGCTGTTGTTTTCTTTCGGAAATGTCCCGCAACAGCACACAATAACCCGAATGCTTCTGGTCGTCGTCGTAGATAGGTGAGTAGCAAGTTTCCGCCCAATAGCGGGTTCCGTCCTTTCTCCGCTTCCAGCCTTCCACGACCAGCCGCTTTTTCTGTAAAGCCTGATCCAGCTCATACCGGTATTTGATAGGATCGTCCTGGCCGTCACCTACCGTTTCAAAGGGTTTGTTCTCAACTTCGGAGTTTTGATAACCGGTAATGGCCGTAGCTATGGCATTGCACTTTTGAATCGTTCCTGCCTCATCCAACACAAATATGCCCTCACTAAGGTTTTGGAAAATCAAATCGTTCGTCAAATGCATGGATGCGTAAAGTAAGCGTGATTGGTGGTTACAGCAAAATCCGTACCCAAAGAAAACGGCGTATACGGCTCCGGGGTATGCCTACCCCGGAGCCGTATACGCCCCGTCGAAATCAAACTTACCTTATATCATTCCCCCACTTGTGGAAATAATGTCCTTCCGCCTAACCAATATGGTGACCGGCCACATGGCCTCCGTCCAGATTGATCACCTCACCGGTCACAAAGTTGCTACCTGCAAGATAAAGTGCCAGTTGCGCCACATCCTCGGTTTCACCAATCCGGTTGACCAGATGCAGGCCAGCCAGGCCGTCGGCGTTATCAATGCCGTTTTTCGCTTGAAGCGGGCTTCTGATAATACCGGGGGCAATGCAGTTGACACGAATGTTGTCCTTGCCAAATTCAGCCGCAAGTTGGCGGGTTAATGCGTGGATACCACCTTTGCTGGCAATAGGTGCAGTGGCCGGGAAGCCGCCGATTGCGTGGTCAACGAGCACGGTACCAATGTTGATGATCGATCCTTCACCCTGTAACAACATCTGACTTATGGCAGCCTGACTGGCGAAAAAGGTACCTTTCAGGTTAATACCCAGGAAGCGGTCCAGATGTTCCTCATCCACGTCCAGGAAGCCTTTAGGTTCAAAAATACCCGCATTATTGATCAGAACATCTGCGCTGCCGAAACGTGTCACTGCTGTTTCCACCAACTGCTGCCCGGTAGCTCTTTTACTGATATCACCCACTACCATCGCCAGGCGGTCGTGATGCCCCAGCTCGTTGTATGTTGCGGTCAGATTGTCCTCGTTGGCGGAGTTAATAACCACATTATATTCATTTTGCAGAAAAAGACTTGCGATGGCTTTTCCTATACCAGTGGAAGCGCCGGTTACGATTATTGTTTTCATTGTTATTTTAAAGGTTGTTTTACTGATTTTTTTTTGCTGTAATCCCTTTTTCGCGAAGCACGGAAACCTGCTCGCCGGCAAAGCCCCAGTCGTCCAGCTCAATCTCCTGGATTACCACATGTGTAAGCTGGGGATCTTTGTCCAGGACATCGGTTATTAAATTTGTCACTCCGGCGATGAGCGCCTGTTTTTGCTGTCTGGTAACACCTTCACGCGTCACCTCGATTTTCACGTATGGCATGATTTCTAATATTTAAGGATTATCAATGTGTTTGTTATCAATCCATTATTGCGTTTTGACATTACAAAGGAACCGCATCGCAAGCGGTTCGTTACGTGACATAGATCACAAGTTGCAGGGATCTCCGGGAGATTCAGTTCTCCATTTAATTTCCATTCTGATTTGCATTACACTGCAAATAATCGGACATTTGCGCCCCCAATTTCCCAACACAATGGCTACTCCTGTTTTCTGCGGCATCGATTTCGGCACCTCCAATTCAAGCCTTGCGATCGCCAACCAAGACGACGTTTTTCTCATTCCCGTAGAAAACGACCATAAGACAATCCCGAGCGCGATGTTTTTTGCGCGGAAAGACAATGAGGCATTCTTTGGCCGCGCCGCCATGGAACGGTTTCTGAACCGCAATCCAGGCAGGTTAATGCGAAGTTTGAAACGCGTTTTGGGCACACCTGCGATGCGGCAGGGAACGATGGTCAATGGTGAGTTGATGAAGTTCGATCAGATTGTGGCGGCATTCCTGGATCAGATGAAACAGAAGGCAGAGGCCGATTGCGGTACGGAGCTGAAACATGTCGTAATGGGCAGGCCGGTCCATTTTGTGGACAATGATCCGGCTGCCGATCAGCGGGCTGAGGACGAATTGAAGGCCATTGCCAAAAGCCTGGGCTTCGGGCACGTCGGCTTCCAGTTCGAGCCAATCGCCGCTGCATTTGCCCATGAGGCCAGGGTAACGGGTGAAAAACTCGCCATGGTTGTGGATCTCGGTGGAGGTACTTCCGATTTTACGGTGATCAGATTGTCCAAAGATAACGCGCTTAAACATGACCGTACCAGCGATATCCTTGCAAACACCGGCGTGCGCCTCGGCGGGAATGATTTTGACAAAGACCTCAGCCTGGCGCGCATGATGCCCGAGCTCGGGTTCCGCACCACTTATGGTACCAAAAACCTCGAAGTGCCTTCCTATCATTATTTCGACCTGTCGGAATGGAGCAAGGTCAACTTTTTATATACCAACAGAACCATATTCCAGGCCAAACAACTGCTGCGCGAAACACATTCGCCTGAAAAATACGGGCGACTCATCAACGTCCTCGAACAGGAAAGCGGCCACGCGGTGCTTGCGGAAACCGAGAATATCAAGATTGGCCTTACAAACAGTGACGCCTATGTAGCATCTCTCCCGTTTATCGACAAGGATTTGCAGATCAATGTCGAACGCGAGGTGTTCAATGCCGCCATCAGTACAAAAACGCAGCGCATTATTGAAGCGGCCAAACAATGCCTTGAAAGCGCAGGCATAGCGGCAGACGCTATCGGGCTCGTGATCATGACCGGCGGTTCCACCGAAATACCCCTGATCCAGGAAAGCTTCCGTGCGCTTTTTCCGGCAGCGGAATGGTCGGAGGAGAACAAGCTGTCGAGCGTCGGATTGGGATTGGCCTACGACGCGCGAAGCCGGTTTTCGTAGGCACGGTGTTCGTCGTACACGATGGCCTCAGTCCCACTTAAAGAAGTCCTGAAAGGCTGCATGACCACGCTATCTATCGATTTTGCTGCTCATAGGCAAAATAATGGCCGGGCCAATCGATACCAAAGCCATTTATACGACTGAAAACCCTGGCACTCAATGTCCGGGAGTCGCTTCGATGATGAACAATAATTTTAAATCGAGTGAAAAGTAAAAAAATCTTGAAAAAACGAATTCAAATCGTATATTTAGCATGATCGACTCGAATGACCTTGGTCAAGCTGTCGCCTGACGGGTGTTCTTGTCGATTTTTTTATATGCCTGCCAAAAGGAATTTACTGCTTTTTATATTCCGCAGTTGTTTTAAATCGCTTACCCCCAATCGCTTTTTTAAGTAATCGGTAATGGCTATTTTGGTTGGGTTTCGAGGTTTCCCAAACAATTCGCCGTAAATACTTCCAGTAAATAAATCACTTAGCTGTAGAAGATTATTCCCAAGTCGTTCGTCTGCTAAAATTATAGATCGAGATCTGGCATAGGTCGTCAATTCCTTTATAAGCGCTTCCTGAGAGGAATAAAAATTCATTTTTAATGATTTACTATTTGCCAGTCCACTAACATCGACAACAGCCTTTCTATAAGTAGCATTATATGCACTTTGTCTAATTTGAACAAGATATTTTTGGCTGGTGTTTGTTACTTCTTGAATGATTCTCCCATAAAATCTCAGGCTCGGCTCTTGAAAAAAAAGGTCAATTAAAGCAAGTGAAATCGGACGTTTGAATTTATCACGACTCCTATACATGATATGGCTGCGATATTTGTGCTTTGCGCGAAGCTTTTGTATCAGTGTGTTATCCCCTTTTGGGTGATCAATTGCTGAATAGAGCTTATCCCGTTTGTTTAAACTCATTCGGTGTTAAAAAGCCAAGTGCTTGATGTG
>NZ_JAKCPW010000014.1 GCF_021440085.1 Dyadobacter sp. CY261 | reverse complement strand
ATTGTCAGTCTAAGCGCAGTCAGGTAACGCCATTGTCAGTCTAAGCGCAGTCAGGTAACGCTATTGTCAGTTTAAGCGCAGTCAGGTAACGCCATTGTCAGTCTGAACGCAGTCAGGTAACGCTATTGTCAGTCTAAGCGCAGTCAGGTAACCCTATTGCCAGTCTGAGCGCAGTCAGGTAACCCTATTGTCAGTCTGAGCGCAGTCAGGTAACCCTATTGTCAGTCTGAGCGCAGTCGAAGACCGGTCCGCTCAGGGCGACAATGACATCTTGCAGTTGTAAAATCCTTAAACCAATAACATATTGGAAAACATAACACTCGACCGGTGCTGTATCCACACCATTACTACCAAGCCCTGGGGACTTTCCGAGGCGGTGGAAAATTATGCCAGTGCCGGCGTGAAGGGCATTAGCGTCTGGCAGAATGCGACGGAGGGGATTGGGCCGCATCGTGCGGGAGAAATCATCCGTGCGGCCGGGCTTGAAATTGTCTCTTATGTTCGTGGCGGGTTTTTCCCGCATACCAGCAGCGCCGGAAGGGCGCAGGCGATCGACCATAACCGCAAGCTCCTCGAAGAGGCCGCAGCTCTGGGCGCACCTATGATCGTCCTCGTATGCGGAGCGTCGCCTGACCAATCGTTGGAAACTTCGCGCGAGCAGATCAAAGAGGGCATCGAGGCGATTCTTCCGCTGGCTGAAAAACTGGGTGTAAAATTGGCTATCGAGCCGCTACACCCGATGTATGCAGCCGACCGCTCGGCCATTAACACGCTTGCACAGGCCAATGATATGGCTGAGTATTTCAAGTCATCGTTTGTGGGTGTGGCCGTGGATGTCTACCATTTGTGGTGGGATGGTGATCTGGAAAAAGAAATTGCAAGATGCGGGGCTAATGGCAACCTGCTGGCTTACCACGTTTGCGACTGGAAAGTAAATACTATTGATCTGCTGAACGACCGCGGACTAATGGGCGAAGGATGTATTGATTTGAAAAAGATCAGAAGCTGGGTGGAAGCGACCGGGTTCAATGGTTTTTGCGAGGTCGAGATCTTCTCGGACATCCATTGGGCCAAAGACCAGCATTTGTTTTTGAATGAGATTACTGAGGCTTTTCTTAAAACTGTATAAAAAAAACAATGACAACACATACCATTGGCATTATCATGAACGGCGTAACCGGCCGTATGGGTACCAACCAGCATTTGCTACGTTCAATCAAAGCGATTATTGAACAAGGTGGCGTAAAAATCTCGTCCGACGAGGTGATCATTCCTGATCCGGTCCTGGTAGGTCGCAACGAAGCCAAGTTGCAAGCACTCTGTAAGCAGTCGGGCGTGCAGAAATATACAACCGACCTGGATTCGGTGATGTCTGATCCGCATTATCAGATCTATTTCGACGCGCAGGTAACTGGCCGTCGTGCAGCTGCCGTAAAGAAGGCCATTCAGGCAGGGAAGCACATTTATTGTGAAAAACCAACCGGTACTACCACGGAGGAAGCATTGGAACTATATGAACTCGCAACGAAAGCCGGCCTAAAAAATGGTGTGGTGCAGGATAAGCTTTGGTTACCGGGTTTGGTAAAATTGAAAAGACTGATGGAAGCCGGTTTCTTTGGAAAGATCCTTTCCGTAAGAGGTGAATTTGGTTACTGGGTTTTTGAAGGCACCAGCATTCCGGCGCAACGCCCTTCGTGGAACTACCGCAAGGAGGACGACGGCGGTATTATCGTGGATATGCTCTGCCACTGGCGTTATGTACTTGACAATCTGTTTGGAAAAGTAAAAGCAGTATCCTGCCTCGGCGCAACGCACATTCCGGAACGCGTAGATGAGAACGGTAACACCTACAAATGTACCGCCGACGACGCCTGTTATGCGACGTTCGAGCTGGAAGATAATGTTATTGCTCATTTCAATTCATCCTGGACAGTACGTGTACGCCGCGACGATCTGCTTACACTCCAAGTGGACGGTACGCATGGGTCAGCTGTCGCCGGTCTCCGTGACTGCTATGTTCAGCATTATGGTAATACGCCAAAGCCAGTTTGGAACCCCGATATTGCTCAACCGATCCCATTCTTCGACGGCTGGTCGAAAGTACCTGAACAGGAGATATACGACAATGCTTTCAAGGCACAATGGGAGCTATTCTTAAAACACATTGTTAAAGACACGCCTTTCCCATGGGATCTTAAAGCGGGTGCCAGAGGTGTACAACTGGCCGAAAAAGGGCTCGAAAGCTGGGAAAAACGCCAATGGGTAGACGTACAGGAACTATGAAAAAAACAGCATTGATCACTGGCGGCAGTCGCGGCATTGGTTTTGGCATTGCCAAAGCTCTTGCTAAAGAAGGTTATGACCTGGCCATCAACGGTGTCCGTGACGAAGCCGATGCCGCCGCAGCGCTGGACGAACTCCGCGAATTAGGGGCAGAAGTGGCCTATTGTCAGGGTAGCATTGCAAACGCCACCGACCGCGAAGCTATTATTGAAAAAGCATTTGCTGTTTTCGGGCAGATCAATCTGCTCGTAAACAATGCAGGCATTGCCCCGCGTACACGCCTAGACCTGCTTGAAACGACGATCGAGAATTACCAGGAGGTGATGACCACGAATCTGGAAGGGCCCTTCTTTTTCACACAAGCCATCGGTAAACGCATGGCCCACGTGAAACAGAATAACCATGCATTTGAAGCGGCAATCATTTTTGTAACCTCTATTTCTGCGACCGTGGCGTCTGTTAATCGGGGAGAATATTGTATTTCAAAAGCAGGCCTTGCGATGACCAACCTCCTGTTTGCCGTGCGAATGGCCGAATACAACATCCCCGTTTACGAGATCCGACCCGGCATTATTGCTACGGACATGACTTCCAAGGTGCAGGAAAAATATGATGGCCTGTTCCAAAGCGGCATTGCATTGCAGCCACGCTGGGGAACACCCGAAGATGTCGGTAAAGCCGTCGCCTCGCTCACCCGCGGCGACTTCCCCTACTCCACCGGCCAGGTAATCGGCGTGGATGGCGGAATGCTGATCGACCGCCTGTAAGAAACAATAGTCCATGGTCCATGGTCGACACTTTCGGCGGTCGGCCGTCAGCCGTCAAAAAGAATTGATTGACATTTAAACAACATCAGGCTGCCGGCTCATACCGGCAGCCGAAGTCAACACCTAACCCTATGTCAACAACCAACAATTCCAATCCTTCCCTGCTTTCGCAGCTATTGCAAGTGCCGGTGATAGTCGCAGCGCTGGGTTACCTGGTCGATATGTACGACCTTTTTCTGTTCAGTGTGGTACGGGTACCGAGCCTCAAAGCGCTGGGCGTGGCTGATGACCAGTTGCTGACAGAAGGTATCGGCTTATTAAATTATCAGATGGCCGGGATGCTGATCGGCGGTGTGCTATGGGGAATCATTGCGGATAAGAGAGGCCGCCTTTCTGTATTGTTTGGATCGATCATCATGTATTCGCTCGCCAATATCGGCAATGGATTTGTGACCTCGCTTGATCAGTATGCCATTCTTCGCTTTATTGCGGGTGTAGGACTTGCCGGAGAGCTGGGTGCGGGCATTACACTCGTTACAGAAGTACTCCCCAAAGAGATCCGTGGCTATGGCACCACATTGGTAGCTACCCTCGGCGTTTTGGGAGCAATTTTGGCTTATTTCGTAGCCGATTTGTTTGCCTGGCGCATATCCTACTTCGTCGGAGGGGGCATGGGGCTCCTGTTGCTCGTTTTGCGGTTCAATGTTTTTGAATCCGGAATGTTCAAACATGCCAAGGAGCGTTCGGTGGATCGTGGTAACATCATGATGATCCTCACCAACAGCAAGCGCCTGGGTAAATACCTGATGGCGATCCTGGTAGGTCTGCCAATTTGGTTTGTAGTAGGAATTCTTATTACTTTTTCGCCTGAATTCGGGGCTGCAAAGGGGATTGAGGGGATTAATGCAGGAAAAGCCGTCATGCTGGCGTTTTCAGGGCAAGTTGGTGGTGACATCGTCAGTGGTTTACTGAGCCAGTATATGCGGAGCAGAAAGAAAGTGATCAGATTATTTATCGTACTGTCGCTTGCAATGGTGGTCGGATATCTGCTGATTCCAATGCAGGATTTGTTCTCCTTCTATCTGCTTTGTACCTTGCTCGGATTCTGCAATGGTTACTGGACATTGTTCATTACGATCGCCGCAGAACTTTTCGGTACCAACCTTCGGGCAACAGTAGCAACGACGGTACCTAATTTCGTACGCGGCGCGACCATTCCGCTCGCGGCATTGTTCGTGAATTTCAAATCCGACCTGGGTGTAATCCAGAGCGGACTAATTATAGGGGTTGCAACCGCGGTAATCGCATTAATAGCCCTGTATTTCCTCGAAGAGACATTTACAAAGGACATGGACTTTGTAGAAAAAGAATAGTTTCGGTTTTAGTTTTAGTTAAAAACGGCCCCCATAGATGGAGGGCCGTTTTTTTTTAACAGTTATTAACACTTTTCCAAGCAACATTCCCGCCCCGACATCCATCTCTTGGTTAAATTAAAAAATAGCCATGAGAGACCGTTTAATTGCTTATGCTGGGAATCAACCACTTGTCCCACCCGAAAATCCGCTCGTGTACTTTGCTTACCGGTGTACACGAGCCTGATCTTACCTTTGTCCCGTTCTTAAAATAGAACAAAACTTATAGCCATAAAAATAAAATTATCATGAAAACAACAGTTAACACCTTCATCTGCGCCCTTGCGCTTGCAGCCGCTTCTTTCACCGCCTATGCTGGAGATAAAGAAGCCAAAAAAGTTTCCACATTCGGAACCGGCATTTATGCCACCAAAACCGGCAAGATCAACGTACTCGTTGATAAAGCCAATGATTCCAAAACCACATTGTTGCTCAAAAACTCAGAGGGAACCGTCGTATATCGCGAAACAGTCTCAAAAGAGCACAAAAAATTTGGACGCACCTTGAATCTGGACGCGATGGAAGCCGGCAAATACAAGCTGGACATCATCAGCGGCAACGAAATCCAGACCAAAACTTTCGAATTGGCCGACCAAAAAGTGGAACGTGTTCTGACAGTTAATTAAGGGTTCAAAATACAAATTGCCTGGCGGCGCCTTCCCATTGCGGGAGGCGCCGCTTTTTGCTTATTCATAAACGCTTGAAAATCGAAAAGTATTAGATGAAAGTTTCGCTTTGACATTTTCAATAAATCTCATTATTGTGTACGTACATATCTCCATCAATCACACCTGGAAATCTGTGTCTCCTCACCATCCTTTTCAAATATTAATTATATCCTGCACAGTACTTACGCTCAGGGTGAGATCCGTAAATGCATTGGTACCTTCAGAGCAATAGTCACGACACTCGCAGTCGACAGCCGTGTTCCTACCCCGCCGAAATAGCACTTTCAAATAAATGAGTTACAAAAAGTTAAGGAGAACAACGCAGCAATTCACTTTGCCTTTTGAATGCCTGCCATTAAATATCTCTTTACTCACTGAAAATCACTCATTAATATGGACTCTCGTCGAGACTTCCTGCAAAAACTGACATTAGGCGTCGGCGCAACGGCGTTGAGCGACCTTCCCGCATCTGCACGTGAGTTATATTCCGGTCCGAAGGCCGATAAACAATTGCGTGTCGCCTTAATGGGATTAGGCGGTTACGCCAGCCGCGTGGCTGAGGCGATGAAAGATTGCAAAATGGCAACGCTCGTCGGGGCGGTTTCCGGCACGCCTTCCAAGCTGGAAACCTGGAAACAGAAATACAATATCCCTGAAAAGAACACTTATAGCTACGAAACGGTCGGCAAGATCAAGGATAATCCGGACATCGATATCGTTTACATTACCACCCCCAATTCATTGCATCATAAGCATGTGCTTCAAATTGCTGCGGCGGGAAAGCATGTGCTTTGCGAAAAGCCGGTTGCCGACAATGCGCAACAAACCCGCGAGATGATCGCAGCATGCAAAAAAGCGGGTGTGAAGTTCTACATCGGCTACCGGATGCACTTCGAGCCGCATACGCGGGAGCTTATACGCATGCGTGAGGCGGGTGAATTGGGCAAGATCATGCATGTAAATAATTACATGGGTTTCAAATCCGGCGACCCGAACCAATGGCGACTCAAAAAGGCATTAGCCGGCGGCGGTGCCATGATGGACGTAGGCATTTATGCCTTGAACGGCGCCCGTTACGCAACAGGCGAAGAGCCGATCTGGGTAACTGCGCAAGAAACGAAGACAGACCCAGTCAAGTTTAAGGAAGTCGACGAGACCGTTATGTTCCAACTTGGCTTCCCCAGCGGCATTGTAGCGAACTGCGGAACTACCTATGCATTCAATAACTACGAAAGGCTATATGTAATCGGGGAAAAAGGCTTTGCTGAACTCAGCCCCGCATTCGGCTACGGCCCGATTAAAGGCCGCACGCACCTCGGGCCGATGAACCAGCCAGTCGTCACGCACCAGACGCTCCAAATGGATGGCATCGCTGATATTATCCTCAACAACAAACCTGACCCTAATGTGAGCGGTGAGGAAGGATTGAAAGATATGCTTGTGGTAGACGCGGTGTATGAGTCCATTCGTAAGGGCGGGGCGAAGGTGATGTTGGCTGCGAAGTAAAGATTAGAAAAACAATATGCCCCGTCCCAATCTGCTGGTCGTCTGCGGTAAAAACAAACGCCGTAGCCGTACAGCCGAATACATTTTCAAGAACGACGACCGCTTTAATATTCGTTCAGCCGGATTAAGCCCTCAGAGTAATCGAAAGATTTCTGAGGGCGACCTCAATTGGGCTGATGTTGCTTTGGTAATGGAGAGTGATCACAAGGCCAAGATCAGGGAATTGTACAACCATTTGGAGCTGCCTCCTATCGAAGTACTTGATATTCCGGATGAGTATGAGTTTATGGACAAAGAACTGGTCGAAATTCTGGCTTCCAAAATAAATGCCTTACATGAGGCATTTTTCGACGACTAAGTACTGAATTTACGGTTCTCATTCCCGACGATTCTACAAATTACAGGCAAGATTTATTCAAGCCGCTTAAACCATCTGAAAAATTTCTCAGCAACTATTGCGCAACCGATTAATTGCACATATATTTGCAATCGATCGATTGCGCAATAAATCAGAAGAAAATGAGAAGAGACGTTTTTCAGGCCATTGCAGACCCGACGCGACGGGATATCATTGGCCTGATCGCGAAAAGCCCGATGACGCCCAATGCTGTGGCTGAATCTTTCGATGTAAGCCGTCAGGCTATTTCGAAGCATATTCAGATCCTCCTGGAATGTGGGTTGCTTACCATCAATCCACAAGGGCGGGAACGCTATTACACGGTGCAGCCAAAAAAGCTGGCGGAAGTGGCCGATTGGATCGAGCCGTTCCGTAAGATGTGGGAAGACCGGTTTGATAGACTGGACAACATTATCAACATTTTAAAAAACGAAAATCATGGCAACCAAAAATGAAACCAAAATCATAGTCGAACAGGGAAAACAGGAACTCTTCATTATCCGCGAGTTCGACGCACCGCGCGAGATCGTGTTCCGCGCATTCAGCGAAGAGGACTTGCTCGTACAATGGGCGGCCGGACCAAACGAAATGACGGTGCATTACGAGAAATTCCAGCCGTACGCTGGTGGCTCTTATCGCTTCATCAACACCATTCCGGCCAATGGGATGGAATTTGCATTCCATGGAGTGTGCCACGAACACACAGCTCCCGAGAGGATTATTCAGACATTCGAATTCGAAGGACTTCCTGAAAAGGGTCACGTGATACTGGAAACATCCCGTTTCGAAGAACTACCCGACGGTAAAACCCGCCTCACAGTTCAGTCTGTATTCCAATCAGTTGCCGACCGCGACGGCATGGTGCAATCGGGAATGGAACGCGGCGTCGTTGATTCCTATGCTCGACTGGATGAGTTGTTGGAGAAGGTAGTGGTTTAAGAGCGGATAGAAAATGGCCAGTCTGATATTCAGCTATCGACATTATATCGTCTTCCTGAAATCGGCCTTGGCAAAAAGTTTGACTTTGTTGTGACTTAGCAATCTCCCTATCCATTCTATATCTATTTTAGGGCATCAAACAGTAAAGCAAACTATCATCCACACTTTAATACACAGACCCGGTCAAAAAGCTTCCGGGCTCGGTTTTATTATGCAAAAATCAAAGATCACTATTCCGGTTCTGGCGTGTCTTGCCGCATTGTTTTCTCCTGTTTTACTATCCGCACAAATCATGGATTCTAAGTCAATTGTAGCGCCGGGGGCGCAGGTCGAGAAGCTGGGCGAAGGGTATAAGTTCACTGAGGGCCCCGTCGCCGATAAAAGCGGTAATGTGTTTTTCTCCGACCAACCCAATAATAAAATCATTCGCTGGGATGCCGAAACGGGCGCGTTCAGCACATTTTCCGACAAATCGGGCCGGGCAAACGGGATGTATTTTGATAAAAAAGGCAATCTGGTAGCCTGTTCGGACGAGGAAAACCAGGTTTGGTCTTTCGATCAAAAAGGTAATCCGACTGTGCTGGTGAAAGATTATGAGGGCAAGTTGCTCAATGGCCCCAACGATCTCTGGATTGATCCGAAGGGTGGTATCTATCTTACCGACCCGCTGTATAAACGGGATTACTGGAAACGTGACCCGGAAATGCAACAGGACGGCCAGCATGTTTATTACCTTAGTCCGGACGGCAAAAAACTGACCCGCGTGGATGAAAAGCTGAAAAAGCCAAACGGGATCATCGGTACTTCGGACGGCAAAAGACTCTACGTGGCCGACATTGGTGACAATAAAACCTACGTGTACGATATTCAGAACGACGGAACATTGACCAACCGCCAGCTTTTCGTATCCAAAGGTTCCGATGGAATGATACTTGACGACCAGGGTAACCTTTACATTACAGGTGATGGCGTTACAGTTTTTGACAAAACAGGTGCCCAAATTGCGCATTTCCCGGTCCATAAGGGCTGGACGGCCAATGTATGCTTTGGCGGAAAAGACCGGGATTTACTATTCATCACAGCAGAAACGGCGGTGTATGGACTGAAAATGAGGGTTAAAGGCGTAAAGTAATCTGACTATACGCTGCAATGGCGGGGTTTCCTGGTAATCCGGGAAATTCCGCCATTCTTTTTTAATCCTGTGCAACGGATTCCAAGTATATATCGTCATGGTCAAATACAATACTTCCATACTAGATAACCCACCGACTCGTTACTCAAACTAACTACGGCTCAACCTATGCGTCTGACCTTTACGGCTTTTCTTTTCCTTTTCCACATCATCTCTTTTGCCCAGGATCGCGTTACGATCAGTGGTTTTGTGAGGGAGCAAGGCAGCCAGGAGCAACTTCCGGGTGTCAACGTATATATAAACAACACACCCTATGGCGCAGTTACCAACACATACGGGTTCTATTCTCTTACAGTACCCGCGACCGATTCTGCTACGGTTTCATTTTCATTTGTAGGTTATGAAAAACAGGAGCGACGGGTGACGCTACGGCGCGACATGGAACTTAATATCTTTCTTCCTACCATTACACAATTGGAAGAAGTGGTTGTATCGGCACGTAAACAGGAGGATTATGTGAGCCGGACGGTGCAAATGAGCAAAGTGGAGATACCGATCCAGCAATTGAAAAAAATCCCTGCATTCTTTGGTGAAAAGGATGTTTTGCGAATCCTGCAACTCATGCCCGGCGTCCAGAAAGGGACCGAAGGGCAAACCGGCTTATACGTACGCGGCGGCGGGCCCGATCAGAATCTCATAGTGCTCGACGACGCAGTGGTGTATAATGCAAACCACCTTTTCGGCTTCTTCTCCATTTTCAATTCCGACGCACTCCGAAGTGTGGAACTAACCAAAGGCGGATTTCCGGCTCGCTATGGCGGCCGGCTTTCCTCAGTGTTGGAAATGAATATGAAAGAAGGCAGCAAGGATAAGCTGCATGGCGAAGGCGGCATTGGCCTCATTTCCTCTCGGCTGACCCTCGAAGGCCCTATTTCCAAAGGTAAATCATCCTTTCTCATCTCGGGAAGACGCACATATATCGATGTTCTGGCCGCCCCGTTGATTGCCCGGCAACAGAGAGGAGAAGACAGCCAGGTGAAACCCGGCTATTACTTTTACGACCTCAATGCCAAGATGAACTATGACCTTGGCTCCAAGGACAAGCTCTACATCAGCGGCTATTTTGGTCGGGACAAGTTCCACGCTAATGAAAAAAGCAGCACCTCGGAGACCCGCGCTGGTCTCGAGTGGGGCAATGCAACGGCCACCATCCGCTGGAACCACGTTTTGAACCAGAAACTGTTTGTCAACACATCCTTCATTTTCAGTAATTTCAAATTCGGGGTATCCAGTTACTCAAAGGAATTGAATAGCGACGGCTCCCTCGATGATGAGTTCAGCCTCGAATACGATTCACGCATCCGCGACCTGGGCGTAAAAACGGACTTTGACTTTTATCCGTCTTCCAAACACTCCGTCCGGTTTGGAGGCCAGGCTACTTTTCACAAGTTTGTACCCTCGGCATTGGCCATTGCAGGCACCTTTATCGATAATCCCATTGAGCGGTCCGTCAAGCCGGTTTACTCACTCGAAACCGGGCTGTACATCGAAGACACCTGGCAGGCGCTGGATGCTTTGAAGATCAATGCGGGGATCCGGATGAGTACTTTCCAGACGGACGTCAAAACTTATGTACGACCAGAACCGCGGCTTGCGGCTGCATTGCGACTGGCGGAGAACCTTTCATTCAAGGCTTCCTACGCGCGGATGAACCAATATGTGCATTTGCTATCGAATACCGGCCTTGGGCTTCCAACCGATCTTTGGGTTCCTACCACTGCACGCGTCGCGCCCCAGCAATCCGAACAGTTAGCGGTGGGTTTTGCCAAAGATCTCGATCGCCCGGCGCTCACCATTACGCTGGAAGGCTACTACAAAAAGATGAGCAATATCCTGAATTACAAAGAGGGCTCTTCATTCCTGAGTATCAATGGAGAGAATGCGAACGAGCTAAGCTGGGAAGATAATGTAACATCGGGCAAAGGCTGGTCCTATGGCGGTGAGTTTCTGGTACAAAAGAAAACTGGCCGGTTCTCTGGCTGGGTTGGTTATACATTGTCGTGGACCTATTGGAAATTCCCCGAACTCAACTTCGGAAAAACATTCTTCCCCCGCTATGACCGTCGGCATGATCTCTCTGTGGTGGGCATCTATGAGCTGGGCAAAAGGGTCACACTATCGGCAACCTGGGTGTACGGTACGGGCAATGCATTAACGCTGCCGGTGTCAAGCTATCGCGCGGCAACGGATAATTTTACGACGCGGCCAAACGGGGACGGTAAGCCGGTGGTCAGCTGGTTTGGCCCCAGGGTGAGCGAATACGGCCAAAAAAACAGTTATCGCGCCGAGCCTTTCCACCGGATGGATATCGCCGTACAGTTTCGCAAGAAGAAAAAACGACACGAGCGGACCTGGGAATTTGGCGTCTACAATGCTTACAATCGGCGGAATCCGTTTTTTTACAACATCGAAGAAGACATTGTCATAATGCCTAACGTAACTCCGGCCACACCCGTCGCGACGTACAAATTGAAACGCTACTCGCTGTTTCCGGTCCTTCCCTATTTCAGCTATAATTTCAAGTTTTAAAACGGCAACCATGTTTTCCAGACAACTCATTCTACTTTTCCTGACATTGGTCCTGGCAGCATGCGAGTCGCTTGTTACTGATATCGATCAATCCAAACTTCCACAGGTGGACTCGAAGCTCGTAGTGCAATGCTTCATTTCCCCGCAATCCACGCGCACGAATGTAGTCGTGACAGAATCCATTCCCCTTTTTGCAGAACCTGACTACCTGAAAGGGGGCGTGATCCGGAATGCCATCGTGAAGCTATCCGATGGCGCAAAGGAGGTAGTGGTACCTTTTGATACCGCCAGCCAGCTTTACTCGATCGACAAGTCGCTGTTTACGATTTCAGCAGGTAAAACTTATTCCCTTTCGGTAACCGACGGCGTCCGATCGGTAAAAGCAACCTGCACCGTACCAGCTAATGAAATACGGGCTGCAACCTACGAAATCGACAGTTCCTACTCAGGCCCGATTACGAACCGGGATACGTCATTAACTGTAAAAATGACTTGGTACGACATCGCCCAGGAAACCAACTACTACCGCGTACGTGCGTCAATTGACCTTGAATACAGCGTGCCCGACGGCACCACACCAGAAAATTTTAAGGAAAAAAGGATCAGGAACCGTTTTAACTTCAACTGGGACGATACGATCGGCAGAAATGATTTTCGTAACGACGTCAACCTGGACGGAGCCAGCTTTAACTCGCCAATCGGCCGGGTGAACCTCCCAGTTGGGACGTCCTATGACTTTGGAAACGGGAATTCCTTTTACATTTATCCCAAAAGCAAGATCGTTTCGGTCACCATGGAGATTTATAATGCCGATGAGCATTATTTTAAATACCACCGTTCGCTGCAAACGCGCGGCGATTCGGATAATCCGTTTATCGAGCCTTCTTTGATCTACACTAATATTGATGGCGGCCTGGGCTGCTTTGCATCATACAATTCCGGACAGGTCATATATCGTCCCAAATAATCTTATATATATCCTATTTTTGTTCTACAAAATCTGGCAAATTGAGGTCAAAGCACCTCAAAATGTACATCACCTGCTTGCCATTTCATTCCTAAGATCGCTCCTGCTTCAAGGCATGCTTTTTTCCCGTCAGAAGAAAAATTACTGTCAGTTTAGCGAACCAGATCATCAATCTTAAAATAAATACTATGGACTTGCAAGGAACAGATCAGGGTAAGGTTAAGAAACCGCATCCTGACAACAAAAACATGACTGAGCCCGATACGCTCATCGAAACACTTGAAGATTTACAGGAGCAGGGCTATACCTACGATTTTAACCTGACGGCTCATTCCCTGGAAGTACATAAAGACGACGGGATTTGCCTGACATTGTCCCCCGAGGACTTTGATATCGTTCACGTATACCGTTTTGAGGGAATGACGAACCCGTCGGACATGTCGATTTTGTATGCGATCGAATCAAAGGACGGATTAAAAGGAACGCTGGTAAGCAGTTACGGTGTGTACGCCGATGCTATGTCAAATGAAATGATCAGAAAGCTCGATACACGTAGTTCACTCATTGTCCATCACCCGGAAGACGACGATATGGCGCATTAGTAAGCAGAATTAACCTGCGACGCATGTTGCTTTGTCTATCGGCAGGGCAACATTTTTTTGTCGTCGGCTTTATCATTAAATTGAAAAAATATGCCCTGAGGCACTTGGCACGGGTATTTTAATTAATCAAAAGGACAATTAAAGTGAATGACCATGGAAATGATCGAACTGACTGACGAACTCATCCAATCAGCCGAGCAACGGTCTGCCGGCCAGCCTTATCCGCATTTTGTGAGGAACCTGAAAGCCATTGGGGTCGACAATTATGAAGTAAAGGTCAGAAACCACAAACGTACCTATACGTCCGTTAATGGCGACAAGCTCATTGTCCCGGCTGATCTGCCCGAGTTCGAATGTGCGGAGGCATTCAAACTCGATGAGGTAAAAGCGGCAATTAAACGCAATCAGGATGGACTTACCGACTATCCTACCTTTTTGCGCGAAATCGGGGACGCAGGTATTCACACGTATGTCGCCGATTTAGCGGGCATGAAAGTGATTTATCAGGGGCCCAATTCCGAATATGAATATGAGGAAGCGATCCCGGAAATTTAGAGACTTTTAAGTCGGTCGCGCATGGTCTCGAGGTGGTCGTCCGTAAAATCCAGGTGCGTTACAAACCTTACAAGGCCCTTCCCGAAAGTTACCGCAAGGATACCGGCGTCGGCCAGCCTGTTTACATATGCCTTTTCGGAAATACCATCTGTCAATCTGATGATTACGATATTGGTGTCCACCGGAAAAATTTCCGCCACCTCGGCCCTGGTTGCAAACATCTCACCGATAGCCCTCGCACGGCTATGGTCCTCTTTCAGGCGGTCGACATGACTGTCCAGCGCGTAAATGCCTGCGGCCGCCAGGAAACCAGCCTGCCGCCAGCCTCCGCCCATTACTTTCCGGAAACGCCGGGCATCACGGATCACTTCTCGCGTGCCGATTAGCAATGAACCGACCGGGCAGCCCAGGCCTTTGGACAGGCAAATGCTAATGCTATCGAAAACTCGTCCGTACTGTGCCGGCGTTTCACCGGTTTCAACCAACGCATTGAAAAGCCGCGCACCATCAAGATGGAGCGGAATATTTCGCTCGGTACAGACTGCGCGAATTGCCTCAATTTCATTAAAATCATAATAACACCCTCCGCCCTTGTTCATCGTATTTTCGAGGGAAACCAGCCTGGTAAGCGTCGAATGAACATCATTTTCGGGACTGATCGCCTCTGCGACCTGTTGCGCAGAGAGCCTTCCGCGATCGCCGTCGAGAAGCTTTACCGATGAAAAGGAGTTCAGCATGATGCCTCCACCTTCGTAAAGATAAATATGGGAATGTTTGTCGCAGATGACGTCGCTTCCGGGTCGCGTATGCACGCGGATTGCCAGCTGGTTTGTCATGGTGCCCGACGGACAAAAAAGCGCATCCTCCATTCCGAAAAGCCTTGCCGCCTTTTCCTGCAATGCATTCACTGTCGGGTCGTCGCCCAAAACATCGTCGCCCACTTCCGCCGCCCACATGGCATCCTGCATTTCCCTTGTGGGCTTGGTGACGGTGTCGCTGCGCAAATCAATTTTCATTTGAAAGATGTGTCGATTTTAAATTCTCCGTGATTTTGCGCGAAATTAGTTGTTAAAGCTGATTTCCGCAGCAGGCATTCATTACTTTAAACGGCTATATTGCACGCAAAATCAGGGAAAATGGAATTCGAAGAATATCTGAAAGCAAAAAAAATAGATTCGGAAGCTTTCAAAAAGGGCGATCTTTTGCGCTTCCAGGAATGGAGCGGGCTTTTCGAGACGATGCATCCCGAAAGTTTTACCGGGCACAAAAAATTCCTGATTAACGAAATCCGTCGGCGTTATCTGCTTAAAGAAGAGTAGCCTAAGGTTCAAATTTGTATTATCCCCTCATTTCTTCCATTAGCTTCATTAATATCCCGACTGTCTTCTCTGTCTGCTCTTTGCTTGGTGTGGTATCCCAGTTACCGACGATACCATTGCTCCCGATGTAAATGCCATCCTTTCGTGCGATAAAATTGGCGCCTTGTGTGTACAATTTGTAATTCACATCTCCCTGGGGAATCAGACAAGAAAGCTGCCCGGAAACAGGCGTTAGCTCTTCGTCATTGAATACCGGCTTCGCCCCCAGCCCCATGCAGTTCACGATCACCTTTTCCGGCAATGCGTCGATATCGTCAAGCTTTTTGATCTCCTGGATTTTGACTTTCCCTCCGAACATTGTGAAATCCTGCAACTGGTGCCGCAAGTAGGTCGGGATGTTGAACATGATATTCGTACGCCGCGTCACATGATCGGCTTTGAATGGGTGCTCCTTTTTTTCGAGGCGCACGCGTTCAGGCAATAGACCATGTATTTCGAAATCTTCGCCACCTGCTCCGGGAGTATATACTGGTGCCTCTTTAAAAACACCATATTCTTCCGCCCAGCAGGCAATGTCATTCATACCTAACAGAAACTGGAACCTGCGGAACGAAAAGCGGGTCGCATCTTCCCATATTGCCTGAAACTCCGGCTTAGCTATTTTTTTATCACAAACCCTCGAAGCCGGAGACCATGTGCCAGTCGCCAGGTTGCTCGTGATATTGGGAGGGACATCTTTCGTGTAGATTGTTACTTCACAACCACTTTCCTGCAGCAACCGCGAAGTGGCGATACCCACCGTTCCGCAACCCAGTACTGCCACTTTCTTCTCTCCGGTTGCCAGCACATTTTTCCGGGCAATATTACCCGTACCCCACGAAAGCGACCAGCCGCTACCGCCGTGACCATAGTTGTGGACGATCGTCTTATTACCAAGTTTCTCCACATCCAGGCGCGGTCCCGACGCCCGGAACGGCCGTAAGCCTACCGTTTCCTTCACAATGCGGTCCATCGAGAGCCGCAGTTTGGGAATATGGTGGTAACCGCGACTGATATGATAATGCTTGTCGGGATACTTCATTTCAGTTTTGGGCGCACAAGAAGTAGCAACGGCGCCTAATGCGAAGCTGGCCGGAACGGCTTTTTCAAAAAAATCTCTGCGATTCATTGGGTTGGAGTGAATAGTAATGGGATTGTGGAAATTAAGAACCAACCGCTACGTTTGCAAATTTTATATCGCTAGTTAGAAAAATACCAAAATATTCTTTCTTAAAATCCAATTTATGCCATTGCTACTTGAACACTTTCTGTTGAGAAAGAGAAAAAGGCATGTCCGCACTCTGAGTGCCCCATTCCTTATTGGGCTTATCCCCCATTTGAAGCACGAGCGTGCCACCCTTCAAAAGCTCCGCATGGGTGATGAATGTACGGGTAAAAGGTTTTCCGTTTAAAGTAGCCGATTGAATGTAGCGCGCATTATCGGAAACGCCCAGGGCTGAAACTGTGAATTTTTTATTCTTACCCGTCATCACCGACATTTCGCCAAATACCGGACTTCCCAGCACATATTCGTCGGTACCAGGGGCCACGGGGTAAAAACCCATCATACTGAATGCGAGCCAGGCCGACATTTGCCCACCGTCCTCATTGCCACTCAAACCGCCCACACTCGTATCGTATTCACTGCGGATGATAGTCCGCGTCCACTGCTGCGTCTTCCATGGTTGCCCGGCGAAAGCGTAGAGGTAAGCTATCTGGTGATTGGGCTCGTTTCCATGCCAGTAATGGCCTTGATTAAATAATGTATCCAGCTTATCGATAAAATGACTTTTGCCGCCCATGATGTTTTGTAACCCTGCAATATCCTGCGGGACAAACCATGTGTACTGCGCTGGTGAACCTTCGGTAATGAAACTTACCCGCTTGGCGAATGGGTCGAAACCGGTGATCCAGCGGCCATCCGCATACCGTCCCCGCGCATAGCCGGTGGATGGGTCGATGACGTTCCGATAATTGAGTGCCCGATTGCTTAGCTGGCTGGCGTCCTCAGCTTTGCCCAGACCGATCGCTAATGTTGAAAGGCAGAAATCATCATAGGCATATTCGAGCGTGCGCGAAACCTGCTCGCGCTTGTGAAATGCCTGCCAGACGCTATCTTCCAGCGGCACGTAGCCATATTGCAAATAGGATTTCAATGCCCTGCGCCCCTGCCCTGCTTCGTAGCTTTTCCAGTTGGTGTTTACTTCAAATGCATTTTTTCGGAGGTAGTTATATGCGCTGTTCACATCGAAATTCCGGACCTTCTTTGCATAAGCATCCGCGATAACCGATAGCGCGTGATCACCGACCATCGCAGCTGTGTAATGGTTCCAGCACGGAAAAATCGGCATCCAGCCGCCTTGCTCGGCCTTTTTCACGAGGGATTGTACCATATCTCCTGCCCGTTGCGGTTCGAGCAGGATTTCCAGCGGCATGGCGGCCCGGAAGGTATCCCACATGCTGAAATCGCAATAATAATCGAAACCCTCAGCCTTTTGAAGTGGTGTACCGCCTGCAAACGACGGGTAGCTGCCGTCGACGTCCGAAAATAGTCTGGGCGATAACTTTGTGCGGTATAATGCACTGTAAAAAAGCGACTTGTCATCCTCACTACCTTTTACCTGCACTTTGCCTAATGCCTCATTCCAGGCACTTTGCGACAGTTTTCTGACAGCCTCAATAGTTTTTGTACCCATTTCCCTTTCGAGATTCGCGCGAGCGCCCTCGATGCTGGTAAATGAGGTTCCGATGTGGACAATAATGGTTTGTTTTTCATCCCCAAAACCTACATAAGCCCCCAGCTTCTCGCGTTTTCCTTTGCCCGTGAGCATTCTGCCCATCGGGGTGATGGTATCCGCCAGCCACGTTCCCGACTGTGTGAATTTTGTATCAAACTTCAACACAAAATATCCGCTGATACCCGCCGGCTGCCCCGAACCCTGGTAAATGCGATGTACCGGATTGTAACCAACAATCTCACCCCGCTCGCGCAGCACCTCTATGAAACCTTCCCCCTCATCGCTATTCGGTTCGACGACGATAAATGACTCTTCACCGCTTTCGAATTTGAAGCGCATGATTGCCGTTCGCGCCAACGCCGCCACTTCCGCATTGATCTGATGGTCCTGTAACCATACGCCATAGTGATCCGGCGTGCTTTGTTCTTTTTCGTGGCTGAAAACGCTGGCTCTCTTTTCAGCGTCGGTAATAAGCTCTCCCGACATCGGCATGACCGTCACCGACCCGTAATCCTGCACGCACGAGCCATTGAGCCAATGCGTGCCGCGGAAGCCTTGGAATTTGTTATCGTTGTAATAAAATGGTGCAATGCATTTGGTCTCTGTCGCCCGTGTCTGCGGCGTCCATTGGGTCATTCCATTCGGAACGCCTACGGCCGGAATTGTCTGCCCTTTCAGTTCACTGCCGGCCTCGCTATGCGCTTTTGCACTCTCGGTTGCGGATGGCGCCGTTCCAATCATTGTTGCGACATAATCGAGAGGCATTTTCTGCGCACAGGATTGATTATCAGCAAAAAACGTTGTCAGACACAGTAAACTGGCCGAGAGGAGTGATACGCGCATGGTTAGGCTTGTTAAGAATTCAGGGCGGAAGATCGAAAAAATAATGGTATGTTAGGTCGATAGAATGTTGATACTCCTGTGAACAAGACGATTTAAATCCTAAAAACCCTATGAAAATCCACATCATCGATACCGGTTTTTTCAAACTCGATGGCGGTGCCATGTTCGGCGTGGTGCCCAAAGTGCTTTGGAACAAGCAAAACCCGGCCGATGAAAAAAACCTCTGCTCCTGGGCCATGCGATGCCTGCTGATCGAAGACAACGAAAAACTGATATTAGTCGACACGGGAATGGGAAACAAACAGGACGACAAGTTTTTCGGCCATTATGACCTGCATGGTGACGCTACCCTGCTATCATCCATCGAGGCCAAAGGTTTTAGTGCGAATGACATTACCGATGTGCTACTTACCCACCTGCATTTCGACCACGTAGGCGGCGCTGTGCAGTTCAGCCGCGACGGCTCCCGCCTCAACCCCACATTTCCGAATGCGGTTTACTGGTCCAATGAAGCGCATTGGCAATGGGCCACGCATCCGAATCCGCGTGAGAAAGCCTCTTTTTTGAGGGAAAACATACTTCCATTACAGGAATCAGGGCAATTACAGTTTGTAGAAAATGGCCAATCCCCGTTCCTGGGCATCAGCCTCATCCATGTTGACGGCCACACCGAGCAAATGATGCTGCCGGTCATCCAATACAAAAATCAGAAGATTATCTATTGTGCGGATCTCGTTCCCTCGTCGTACCACGTCCCTATTCCCTGGGTCATGAGCTACGATATGCGTCCGCTGCAAACAATGGAGGAAAAACAACGCATGCTCGAACAGGCCGTCACGGAGCAATGCATCCTGTTTTTTGAGCACGATCCGGTTTACGAAGCGGCGCTGGTTGAACAGACTGAGAAGGGAATCAGGGTGAAGGAACGCGGGACGTTGAAGGGCTTTCTGGTTGAGTAAGTGGTAGTATTCATTATATTTGATTTATGCACACTCCAAAAGACATACAATTCGATCAACTGACGGCCCAGGTAAGAGGCTTGAACTGGATCGCCTTGAAGCAAGCTCTGTCGACAACTCACTCGAAGAATTCTTGCTGTCAGCCCCTACGTTCTCTGAAAATCAAATCACAACGATTGAAGAAACCAGAAAGGCAATTGACCAATGGCGAACAATCTAGCGCTAGCTGACACATCTATTCTCATCGACTTTTCCGCAAATCCGACAAGGCAAATTCCCGACTACTAAAATTGGCAAGGGAGGTTTTTAGCATATTGGGAGGAATTTCTAGTCAGGACGTACGTTCTGTCCTCCGACAAGGAATAGCACGCGTAGCCGTCGCCATTGGTATAGTTCTTAAAAAGCGAGGCAAACTGATCGGCATGGCAGATGTCTTTATCGCTGCAACAGCGGTGCATCATGGCTTACCGCTTGCCACATTAAATATCAAGCATTTTGAAAGAATTGAAACACTCGAACTTCTGGTTTAGCAAATGAAAACAGCCCTTATCCTCTCCGGCGGGGGTGCTCGCGGGATTGCACATGTGGGCGTAGCGCAGGCGTTGTGGGAACGCGGCGTGCGACCGGATGTGATCAGTGGGACGAGCTCGGGCGCGTTCGTGGGAGCCTTGCTGGGACATGGCTATGAGCCGACGGAGGTTTTGAAAATCATCCGCGACACCAGTTTTTATCCTTATCTGCGGTTCGGCATTGGGGCCAATGGGCTTTTGCATATGCGGAAGATGGAAGACGTTTTCCGCAAATTCATCCCTGAAAATACATTCGAATCCCTCCGAACGCCCCTCATCGTCACTGCTACCGACATTGTCTCGGGCGAGGAAATCCGGTTTCGAAGCGGCGAACTTGCGTTGCCGGTGCTGGCTTCCTGCTGCATTCCGGGGCTTTTCAGTCCGATGCATTACAATGGTCACGAGCTGGTTGATGGTGGGGTTTTAAACAATCTGCCCGTCGAACCGGTACTCGACAAAGCAGATTACCTGATCGGAAGCCATTGCAACCCTTTCAATCTCGACAAGCCTTTGAAACGTACGACGGAAATCGTTTATCGAAGTCTTATCCTGGCCATGCACACGAAAACCAAGGCGAGAGGCGCTCAATGTGACCTGCTCATCGAGCCACCTGCATTAAGCCGTTTCAGTATTTTCGATTTCAGGAAAGCAGATCAGTTGTTTCAAACCGGATATGCATTTACCAAAGCACTCCTGAACGAGCCCAATACCCTACTTTCGTGACGAAACGACAGCCTTGTTGCCCAGCGTCGTGATCACCCATTCGCCCACCTGCTGTCCTTGTTTCTGACCATTCTCAATAGCATCCATAAAGTGGATACCGCCGTAAAACCGCGACAGGCCCGATTCCTGCGAGGCATGTATGAAAGATTTGAACGGACGCGCTTTCAAATTGAAACGCTCTTCTACCGTGTCGGAATAAGCGAAATTATCGCCGAAGTAATGCGTCAGGATCACTGCCGCGGCGGTGGAAATCACCGAATGCCCACTCAGGTATTCCGGGAAAGGGGGAGTTTGAAGAAACGGCTTCCAGGATGGGTCGATGTACTTGCGAATAGCCGTTTCGGGACGGATCCTATTACTCCGGTACTTTTCATCCCAGCAAGCCATAAAACCATCCATTAAACCAATCGCCACCGAGGTGTTGATCAGCATTGTTTTTGAAAAATTGGTCTTTGCTTTCAGACAGGCAATATCGGTAATACCCATCCAGTGCGCGCCCGGGGAGATTTTCTTCATTCCAACCAGCAAATGCCCTTTATTTTCCAATGCAAATGGATTACAATCCCAGAATGCGGCGATCACACGGTGTTCCTCCTTTTTGGTATCGTCGTAATTGAGCTTCATCAATTTGTAAAACTCTGAACTTTTCGATTCCGAAAACGCAATGGGTGGTGCCGGTTTGAATTGCGATGACGAGTCGAGCGTAAATGGCCTTACGGTTTTGAAATACGGCTCTACCGGCGGGAAATAGCCCGGAGGCGTCGGGTACCAGGTGCCTGGCCCACCGTGCGGTTCGTAGCGCGGAAAGTTGCTGATCTTGTTGTAGCGGTCCGCTTTGGCATACTTCAAGATCTGCTTGCTGATTGCCAATGCATACTCCTGCGAGCCAGCAATGACCTCTTCATTGAAACCAATTTTTTTACAAGAATCGACAAGGCTTTGCTGGTACTTTTTGAGGAGCGTCGCGCCGGATGGCTGCATTTTCTTAGCCGTTTCCAGCATCGCCAATGCCGCCGCCAGCTGGTAGGAATACTCCTCAATCTTGGGTTTTTCGATTGCGGGAAAATCATTCAATACACCATGCATGCTGGCGTATTGCTTGTCGTTCAAAGCCACTACTTCGTATCCGGCCAGGCAGGCGTAAGAGTAGAAACGTGCACCCAGCGGCGGGTTGGTGACGTCATGAACCATTACATCGGTCATCTGTGACGTAATCTGGCCGATCACCGACGGAGCGATCTCCTTTTTTGATTCATTTTTTTTGCAGGCCGCGAAGCTCACAGCCAGCAGCATTCCAAAGAGAAGGTTACTGAACTTTACCAATTTGATACGCTTTAATTTCCTGTTGATTAATCCCGAATAACAATTTATTGCCCAGCGGCAACACGCTTCTTACATCACCCTTCAAGCCAAAACCCGACTGATCCTGATGCACATATTGAAACTGACCCTTGCCATCGCCTTTTAGTAGTATTCCGTAATTCGCATCGTATTTCCCAAAACGAAGCCTGGCTTTGCTCACATTACCGCAAAGCAGCAGGTCTTTTTTGCCGTCGCCATTATAATCCAATGAAGTGATGGTGTAAACGGGTGAGACCTGCACTTGTAGCGGCAGCACCTTCTCAGCAAACTTACCATTTGCGCTACTTTCGAAATAGACGGTTTTCAGGTAAGTGGCTTTCAGCTCTTGTGCGCCTTCGAGTTCTTCTTTGGTAAAAATTTCTTTTACTGTCAAATCCGCATAGCTCTTGTAATCCTGAAACCGCGTCCGCATAATGCTCATCTGGTCCAGCATTTCGTCGCGGGTTACATATGGATAACTTTTGCCCTGAATGTAAAAGCTCATAATCGGATCGATAGACCCATTGTCGTCAAAATCCTTATAGATCATTTCAACCGGTTCGGTGTCGCTTGCTTTACATTGGGTATTAGTCCCCATATTACCGATCACGAGGTCATCTTTCCCGTCGCCATTCAGGTCCTCGACGAGGATTTTGTTCCACCAGCCCTTATAAGGTTTATCGAAATACTCGGTGGTTTTGTTTTCGAGCTTGCCATTGTTGTTGATCAAAACCGTCACCGGCATCCATTCGCCTACTACAATGAGATCTGCCTTTTTATCGCCGTTCAGGTCTGCCCAGGCAGCGTCGGTAACGAGGCCAATGCGTTCCAGTCCCTTTGAAATAGCGGCTGTCTGGTCAGTGAATTTCCCTTTGCCGTCATTGATCAGAATATAGCTGCGTGGAGTTTCGGGATATCTGCCCGGAATCACACGGCCGCCCACGAAAAGATCGGGCTTACCGTCGCCGTTGATATCGGCGGTCCTTACACAGCTCGTACTTGTGAGCATAGCGGGTAATGCGGCTGCGCTTTTGGTGAAGCTGCCTTTGCCATCATTGAGATACAACCGACTTTGCAGCAGTGGATCTTCCGGCAAAAAGCTAGCGTAGCCACCGCTGGCAACAAAAATATCCTGTGCACCATCACCGTTCGCATCGAAGAACAATGCATCGGTGTCTTCACTTTTCTTATCTGCTTCAAATGCGGATACAGGCCTCGAAGTAAATGTGCCCCCCTTCTGCTGAATGTACAGCTTAGCCGCCTCACCGGATGTCCCGCCGATAAATACGTCCTCCAATCCATCTCCGTTCACATCGCCTTTTCTCATGCACGGATTTGAAAAAGAAATAGGGTTAATGAGCATTGGCTGACGTTTGAAATCATTCAGTTTCACAGCCGGACTTTTGAATGCAATAGGAGACGCGACGGTCGTAAACAGCGGCGCAACCGATTTTTCAGCCTTGGCATTGGATTTCGCATTCGCCTCCGAAAGCGCCAATGTGGTATTCACTTTGGGATTAACAATCTTTTCCTGCTTGCCACTCAGCCAGGTTACCACCAGCGAATCGACCGCGCCGGATTTACCCAAACCAAAATGCAAAATCGGCGACACGCTTGATTGATAGCCGCGCGTCGGCATTTGTTCCAGGTATTGCTGCTGCCCTTTTTGGTAAATGATCACCTTAGCGCCAAGTCCCAGCGTATTTCGGCCCGCACCGGTAAGTTTTACTTTCAGATAATCGTTTTTCAAATGCTTATCACCGTCGTTCTGATAAATGAATGCCGGTTTGTTGATATTGTTCACGACGAGGTCGAGATCGCCGTCATTGTCAAGATCGGCATAAGCTGCGCCGCCACTATTGGAAATCTCGCCCAGGCCCCAGCTATCCGCTACGTTTGCGAAAGTCAGGTCTTTTTTATTTTGAAAAAGATAGTTCTTCATGTTGGAAGAAGGCATTTGATATACCAGTTGCAGGACGTCTTCGCGTTTCACCTGGCCCTCTATACGCTTCAAATGGTCTCCCATAAATTTCACAAAATCCATGTTCGTAAAATCTCGGAGGTTTCCGTTCGTAATAAAAAGGTCTTTCCAGCCGTCGTTATCATAATCCGCAAAAAGCGAAGCCCAGCTCCAGTCGGTGTTGGAAACGCCGGAAAGCTGCCCTATTTCAGAGAAAACCGGCTTTTTCGTTCCTTTGCCAAGACCTTCGTTCAATTGCAGCATATTGCGCATGTACTGATGATGAAAGCCCATTTTGACATTGAAATCAAACAATTCGTAATTGTCGAGACCCGTCAGCAGTTTCTGGCGGCGGTTGTCCTCAGGAAGCATGTCCAGGGTAAAAATGTCGGGCAGGCCGTCGTTGTTGAAATCGGCAATGTCGTTGCCCATTGAAGAGTGGGACGTGTGGCCGATACTGGCGTCGAGCGCATCCGTGAATGTGCCGTTGCCATTATTGATATATAAAAAGTCGGGAACGGAGTAATCGTTGGAAATATACATATCCTGCCAGCCGTCCTGGTTAATGTCGGCAATGCCAATGCCGAGGCCATAGGTTAGCTGCGAGCTGTGGATACCTGCTTTTTGGGTAATGTCTGTAAAATGTGGTGTACCGTTTTGTGGATCGTTGCGAAACAGTCTGACGCCTGTTATCGGGTCTTCCTTTTTGAGAATATCTGCCGTGCTGGCCTCATCAAGGATAGGAAGCGCTTTGGGGTTATGGTTGAGCAGGAACATATCGAGGTCCCCGTCCTTATCGAAATCGAAAAATGCGGCCTGTGTGCTGTTGCTGGGGGTTCCCAGGCCATATTGTTCGGCTACTTCTTCAAACTGCGGTACGCCCTGGGCATTGTTGCCTTTATTAATAAACAGCTGGTCTTTCAGGCTTTCAGGTGATACAGCACCCGAATAGCACACATAAATATCCAGTTTGCCATCCCCATTCACATCGGCCATCGTTACCCCGGTTTTCCACGGACGTTCGCGACCGCCTACCTGTGCAATGGCTGTTACGTCCTCGAACAGCATTTTACCTTTGTTCAGGTACAATTTGTTGGGCACCATGTTGCCGGTAAAATAAATATCGTCCAGCCCGTCGCCACTCAAATCTCCTACCGCGACACCGCCGCCGTTGTAAAAGTATTCGTACATCAGCACGTTGGTGTTCAAACCTTCGGTCAATGTATTGGTAAAATCGACTTTGGTTTGCTCAAGCGTCAGGAGGGTGAAGAGGGGCGGCCCATCGGAGCCTTTCTTTTCTTCTTTGGAATCAGGGGATTTGTCACAACCGGAAAGAACCAGTCCAGCGATCAGAATCATGCTGCCTGCTTTCCAGGGCCATATTTGCTTCATCACAGAAACGAAGAGTTAAAGGAGATAAAAAAGAAACTATGCCTTGTAAGCCAAGGCATAGTTTCAGTAAAATTAGTCAATAAAATATAACTATTTATCGTACCCTGGGTTTTGAACCAGTTTTGCATTACGGTTCATCTCATCGCGGCTGAACGGACGGAAGTACATCTTGTCGACCCATGTGCGGTTTTCGTGGGATTTCTCCTCTACCGGCGTATAAGTGTAGTCGTACACAGAAGTGTCATAGTGATATGGTTCCTTCATCGACTTACCGGGTTTGAACTTACCGATTACGTTAATATACTGCAACGGACGGCCCAACGTTGTTTGCGCAATCATCCAGCGGCGGGCATCGTGGTAGCGTTGCTCTTCGTAAGCCATTTCAATCCGTTTTTCGTGTCGGTAAGCATCTCTCAGAGCCGCTCCTGACGCTTTCACTGCGGGCATCCCTGCACGGAAACGGATTTTGTTCAACCATTCCAATGCAATGGCCTCGTCGCCCACTTCGATGCTCGCTTCGATATAGTTGAAAACAAGCTCCGTAGTACGAATAAACGGCCATGGAATATTCTGACGGTCGGTGTTATCGTACAATGAAGGGTTTGGATCGATGAACTTGCGCATGTAGTAACCCGTGCGGCTTCCGTTCCAGTCTTCGATGCTGCTGCTGCGGGTATCCAGCCCTTTGCGGTTGATTAACGCTCCCTTGTCATCCAGCAAATCATAAGCTCCGGTCTGTATCTGGTTGGCAGGGTCTTTTGCATCCGAAGGACGTGGTTTCCACGTTGCACCGTCATACATGATGGTTGCGTATAAACGTGGGTCGCGGTTTACGTAAGGGCTCGCTTTGTGAGTAGGGTTGGTCCATGAGAACGCTGTTCCGTCCATCATTTGGTAATCATCTACCAGCGTTCCGATCGGCGTGTTACCTGCCCAGTTGTGATAGCCGTTAGGCCCATTGTTCAAACCGGTCTGACGGGCACCTTCATTTTGGCTGGCTGTAAAGAAACGGCCGAAGATAATCTCGCTGGCAGCGGAAGCGTCTAAGGTTTTGTCAGCGCTGGCTCCGGCCATTGCCATAGAAATGTAGTTGATCTTACCTTGCTCCGCCGTAGCAGGAGCTGTCAGATTTAGCTTATAGCCACCACCGCTTGCATCCAATGCAACCTTCGCAGCAGCTTGTGCAGCCTGCCAGCGCGCCTTGCGGTCGCCGGAAGGATAACCCAGGAATTCAGGGTTCGTGAAAGCAGCGAGCACTGCCGATTTTGCTTTGGCAGTAGGGACATCGTACAGATCGCTGGCTGCGTAAAGTAATACACGTGATTTCAATGCCAATGCAGCTGCTTTTGTTGCCCGGCCTTTTGCCAATGTTTTCCCATCCAGCAAAAGTGCAGCACTGTCGGCGTCGCTTATGATCTGCTTGATACATTCATCGAACGTATTGCGTGGAACGGAGTAGTCTTCGTTCAATGCAAATACTTTCTTGATGATAGGCACGGCACCATAATAGCGTACCAGCTGCTGATAGTAGTAAGCACGCATGAAGTAAGACTCCCCTTTCAATCGGGCCTTCAGTGCGTCGTCGGTCATAGACGACGTCCCCAGGTTAGCAAGAGCGATGTTGGAAGCACGGATGTACTGATACATCTGGCTCCAACCATAGGTAGCATCCACCCAACCGAGGTTGGATGGGCTTAAACTGCCTTCGTTTACAGTGTTGATGTTCCGGCCGGTATGGGTAAATACGGCTTCATCTGTAAGCGATGCAAGCATTTGCTCGCTGAAACCGCCCTGCTGCAAACCGGCATAAATACCCGTAACAAAACCTTCCGCCAATGCGCCGTCCTTCCAGACTTCCTCGGTTGGGATTTCAGTAGGAGGTGTTACGTCAAGGAAATCAGTGTCGCACGATGACAAACCTCCCGCCATCAGTGCAGCAACCAACAAAATTTTATATTTCAATTTCATATTTCTTTTTCGTTAAAATGCTACACGTACACCTGCGCTGAGAACCCTTGCTTGCGGATAGTACTGGCCGCTGGTGGTAGTCGCCTCGGGATCCCAAACTTTGATCTTATCGAAAGTCAGGAAGTTCAATCCGTTCACGTAAATGCGGAAGCTGCTCATGCCGATTTTTGAACCAATTTCCGAAGGCAGGTTATAACCAATCTCTACATTTTTCAAACGCAGGTAATTGTTGCTTTTCAGGAAGTAGTTGTTGATACCGGCCTGACCTGTGTTGGTGTAGTAACGGTTGTTACGGTTGGTCAAACGTGGGTATTTGTCGGTCGGATTGTCGATCGTCCAGCGGTGGTCGTAGTCGTATTTCAAATAATTACCAATGTCGCCGGATTCTGTCAGACCTACAATTTGAAGCCCTCCCAATGTACCCTGGAACAACATCGACAGGTCGAACTGCTTGTAACCCAGATTGATCGAAGCACCGCCTGTAAACCATGGGCGTTGTACTTTTTCGGAACGGATACGGTCGTCACCATTGATCTTATTATCGCCGTTCACATCCTTGAACTTCATGTCGCCCGGGCGCAGGTTACCGGTAATCGGGCTGTAATCGATCTTGTTCGCATCGATTTCCTCCTGACTTTTGAATGCACCGTCAAACTGATACACGAGGAATGAGTTGAAGGGCATTCCGGTAGTTCTCTGATAAGAAGGTGCGCCTGGCGTTTCATCCCAATACTTGATCTTGTTTTTGGCATAACCACCGTTCACGCTCACAGAATAAGAGAAATCTCCGGCATTGCCATCATAGCTAACCTTGAATTCCCATCCCTTGTTTTGCAGTTTCCCAAGGTTTTGAGGTGGAAGTTTTCCGTCGATACCTGCGCTGGAAGGTGTAGAACCAGCTTTTGGAATAAGCGTTTTAGAACGGTTGTTTACGAAATAGTCAAACTCGAATGCCAGCTTGTCGTTGAACAAGGTACCTTCAATACCAAAGTTGATGTTGTTGGCAACCTCCCAGGTAAAATTAGGGTTGACCACCCGGCTTTCAAGCAATGTTTTTGCCACCTGATCATTGATAATGTAGCTTCCAAAACCCATCGTAGACAAATACTGATATTCAGCCAGCGTCTCTGTATTCAGGAAGTAAGGTTCGGCACCCATTTGACCCCATGAACCGCGCAATTTCACATTGTTCACGTAGCGGGAAATGCTGTTTTTCCAGAAACCTTCTTCCGAAACACGCCATCCTGCTGATACGCCCGGAAAGAAACCGAACCGGCCTTGTTTCGGGAAAATATAAGAACCATCCACACGCCATAGAAACTCAGCGAGGTATTTCTCCTTGAAGTTGTAACCAGCGCGACCAAAGTAGCTCAAACGTGCACGCTTGTAAAGATCGCCATTGTTCGTACCCGAGTTACCGATATTTTGCTCAGGCGTACCACCTGCAAAAAGCTGGTCTACAACAGGCGAGATATAGTAGCGACGGAATGCAAAGAAACCATCTGCATCCACTTTTTCACGCTGAGCACCTGCCATCACATTGAAGTTGTGGCCATCAATGGATTTTTCATATGAAATCTGACCTGTCAGCTGAACAGACAATTCCTGCGCAGAAGTCTCTGTCAGACGCGGATCTTTAAACGTCGAACGCACTGTTCCTGTGAGGAAAGGAGTTTTACCGTCTGCTTCATAAGTTTTCTTATCCCAGAAATACAATGTCCAAGGTGTTTCAAAGTTCTTCACACGACGTAGCTGCTTATCGATTGCCGCCATCGCATTGATTTTCAGACCTGGTACACCTGGCACCTGGATTTCCAGACCACCGTTCGTTTGAATATAATCCCTTTTGTCGTTGTTGTAACCCGTGGTATTAGTTGTAATAACCGCAGGATTCTGTCCGTTCTCGATATCAGGACCCGGACGTCCGTCCGGCCAAATGGCGATCTCGGTTGGTTTACCGCGCATCAGCATACGGAAGATTGCTCCCGCCCCGTTACCACCACTTGGGAAGTGACGGAATTCCTCACGCAATGTAATACCCAGGTTGGCAGTGATATACTTGTTAATCTTTGTGTCAAGATTGACGCGCATATCATATTGCTTGTATCCCGTTGCCGAATTCACATAATAGCCATCCTGATTGATGTGGCCGATCGAAGCGAGATATTTGATATTTTCGCTACCACCTGTCAATTGCAGATTATGACGCTGCTGAGGTGCCCAGTTCCGGATGACAGAGCCATACCAGTCGGTATTGGGATGCAGGAAAGGATCGGAGCCATCGGAGAATTTTTTCATGTCGTCGGGACTGAAAACCGCTGCGATCACGTTTCCATTGTCTTTTCTCGTGTAAGAACCGGTTGAATTGAAACCTTGTAATGCACCTTGCCACTCGCCTACCGGCAGGTTATCATAAATTTGCAGTTCGTTACGGATTGTAGCGTATTCTGCAGCATTAGACATTTCAGGTGTACGGGTTGGTTGTGATATACCCAGGTTCAGGTCATAAGAGATCTGAGGTTTACCCGATTTACCGCGTTTGGTGGTGATGAGGATAACCCCGTTACCTGCACGTGAACCATAGATTGCCGCAGCCGCATCTTTAAGTACTGAAATACTTTCGATATCGGCAGGGTTGATACGGTCCAAACCGCCTGAACGGTTGGGAACACCATCCACAACGATCAGCGCATTACTGTTACCCAGCGAGTTGGTACCGCGGATACGGATCGCCGAACCATCATAACCGGGCTCACCGCTGGATTGAACAGCAGAAATACCTGGCAGACGTCCACCAAGGGTATTGGATAAGTTGGCAGCTGGCGCCTTTTGAAGCTCAGTACCTTTCACAGCCGTTACCGAACCAGTAAGCGTAGCTTTTTTCGCAGTACCATAACCTACCACCACCACTTCTTCAAGTGCTTTGGTATCGGCAAGAAGGGTCACATCGACGGCGCTTTTGCCACCTATCGATATTTCCTGTGTAAGATATCCGATAAATGAAAATACCAGCGTGCTGTTTCTTTCAGCGTTAACTGTATAAATCCCCTCATTGTCGGTCACTGTACCTGCGGTTGTGCCCTTCACGACAACGCTCACACCAGGCAGCGGTTGTCCCTGTTCATCTTTGATCTTACCCTTGATGCTGTTCTGGGCGAATGCGCCCACGACGGTCACCAGCGCGAGACAAAGAGAAAAAACACTTCGTGATACAGCACGAGGCGTCCATCCAGTAGAAAATCTCATAGATTAATAGTTAGATTTAAAATGTTGTAGTAAGAATGTTTGCTTAACCGTATAAGCACGGAACGTAAAGTCGGACAGTGATTTCCATTCCGAAAATCTGCCGCGGCGGATTAGTAAGAGTGTAGCTTGGAGAATTTTTTACATAGGGTAGTTTGAGGCGTTAGGGTGGTTACTTCCATCGATCAGAGTTCAGGATCTCAAACAGTGTATATCATACACAATTACATGCGGATACTCCATTAGTTTGTAGGAGAAGTACCATTGGGTTTGTTATACTCGTTTGATTGTACAAAAAGATATTAATTTTTTAACAAAAAAAAGGTTTCCCGTTTAATGAATATGCATTCTTAAAAAATAACAATAAATTATGGCACTCAGCCAACATTTTCTAGCATTAGTTACATATAAGTTACAATTATTCATTCTTTTATACACAATTATCACCGAATTCCCATTTCTTGCTATATTCGTAGACCGGTTCAGTTACAAAATCCCTACCTATATCGAATGAAGTTCCGCTTACTCTCCCTTCTGTTTATTTGCTATCTGTGTGGGTGTAAAAAAGAGTCCTCGCCGGACGAATACAACGCCAAAGCGGCCGATCCACAATTATTCCATGAAACAGCGACGTATCTCACAGATGTCATTATCCATGATATATTCAAGCCGCCGGTCGCAAGCCGCATTTATGGATATTCGTTTCTTGCTGCCTACGAAGCAATATCGCCCGGGCACCAAGAGTACCAATCACTTGGAAATCAATTAATTAAATTCAAAACTCCGCCTCGGCCAGACACTACTCTTGCCTATTGCTTCCCCCTTGCAAGCATCAAGGCATTCACCGTAGTGGCGCGCACGCTCACCTTTTCCGGTAAAATGTGGGACGACTATGAAAAGGGACTTTTCAAGAAATACCTGGAAATGGGAATTCCTGAGGACGTATACGAACGCTCTATCGCATACGGTGATACGGTAGCGAAGCATGTAATGGCTTATGCGGCCAAGGACCACTACAAGGAAATACGCGGTTATCGCTATACGGTGACCAACAAACCCGGCACATGGGTACCTACTCCACCGGCTTACGCCGACGCCTGCGAACCTATGTGGAATACCGTTAGGACTTTCGCCCTCGATTCTGTGACGCAGTTTCGCTGCCCGACCCCTGCAAAATACGATCTGGCGAAAGACAGCAAGTTTATGCAGCTCGCAATGGAAGTTTATAATACGGGTAAAACCCTGACCGAAGATCAGAAAGCCACGGCCTACTTCTGGGACGACAATGCTTTTGTGACCAATGTGGTAGGCCACGCGATGTTTGCTAATAAAAAAATGACGCCGGCCGGTCACTGGATGGCTATCATCAGAACGGTATCGCTCGACAAAAAGCTGGATCTAATGCAGTCGATAGAAGCATATACGCTGGGTGCGCTCTCGATTTACGACGCTTTTATTTCCTGCTGGGACGAAAAGTACCGTAGCGTGCGCATCAGGCCGGAAACGGTGATCAACAATAATTGGGACCCTAACTGGAGGCCTTTCCTTGAAACGCCTGCATTCCCCGAATACGTGAGCGGCCACAGCTCTATTTCGGCCGCATGCGGCACAGTGCTCACACATTTGATCGGACATAATGTGGCCTTCACAGACTCGACCGAAAAAAAATACGGACACGGTGTGAAATCCTTTAAGTCTTTTGAAGAGGCATATTGGGATGCCTCCATCAGCCGGGTATACGGTGGCATTCATTACCGCGACGGCGTCGAGGAAGGCACGCATTTAGGTCAGAAAGTGGGCGAAAACGTTTGGCAAAAAGCGATCACCCGCAAAAGCAGGAATAGGCTCGCTCAAAGCACAAAACCCTGAGCTTACACGTGATCAGCATTATAATGAAGCCCGATGTTCTCGCGTCGGGCCATGGCCATTTTAATGATCAGATACGAAACCGAGATCATATTCCGCAGCTCGCATATCGCCACCGACACTTTGGATTCACGATAAAGATCCTCATGCTCCTGATGAAGCAGTTCCAAACGGTTGTAAGCCCGTTTCAAACGGCGGTCGGTGCGAACGATGCCGACATAGTTGGACATAATGCTGTTCAGCTCGCGGGTCATTTCGGTCACGAGCACCTGCTCTTCCGGATGCGTCGTGCCCGAGTCGTCCCATTCCGGGATGTTTTCGGGGATAACAGCATCTTTAAAATTGGCGACTGTACTTTCATAGGCGCGATGCCCAAAAACAACAGCTTCGAGCAGTGAGTTGGAAGCCAGGCGATTGGAACCGTGCAATCCGGTGCAGGAGCATTCGCCTACGGCATAGAGAAATTCAATATTGGTCTTGCCCCATTCAGTCACGCGCACACCTCCGCACATGTAATGTTGCGCAGGCACGACGGGAATCATGTCCTTGCGCACATCGATACCCTGTTGCAGGCAGTATTCCGTGATGTTTGGGAAATGCTCTAAAAACTTTTCGTAATCGCAATGGCGAACGTCGAGATAGACGTGATCTACCCCGTTTTTCTTCATTTCAGAGTCAATAGCGCGTGCTACGATGTCGCGGGGAGCGAGGGAAAGACGGCTGTCATAGTTTTCCATGAATGTGCTGCCGTCGGCCCTTTTTAATATACCCCCAAAACCGCGCACTGCTTCCGAAATCAGGAAAGAAGGCTTTTGACCGGGTTGATGGAAGCTGGTAGGATGGAACTGGATGAATTCCATATTATCGCAAATGCCTTTGGCGCGGTAGGCCATGGCAATGCCGTCGCCGGTCGCGATTGTTGGATTGGTAGTGCTTTGGTAAATGTTTCCGATGCCGCCCGTCGCCAGTAAGGTCGTTTTGGCTAAAAACTTTTCTACCTCGCCCGTCTGTCTGTTGAGCACATAGGACCCGAAGCATTTGATGTCCTCGCGATAGCGGTATACGGTTTCGCCCAGATGGTGCTGGGTGATCAGTTCGACTGCGTAATAATGGGTAAAAATCTGAATGCTTTTGTGCCGGTTCACTTCTTCCAGCAATGCCCGCTCGATTTCCGCTCCGGTGATGTCTTTGAAATGCAAAATGCGGTGATCAGAATGCCCTCCTTCTTTAGCCAGGTCATATTCTCCGCCCTTTTCCCTATCGAAGCGGGTTCCGTAGTCGATCAGCTCCTGAATGCGCTCGGGTGCCTCACGTACAACAATTTCAACAATATGCCTTTTGTTGACCTCATCCCCCGCATCCATCGTATCCTGAATATGCTTTTCGAACGAGTCGGACTCCGCCCAAACGACCGCAATGCCTCCCTGGGCATATTTGGTGTTGGTTTCATCGGCCTGCACCTTCGTGATCACGGCGATGGAAACTTCCTGTTTCAGTTCATCAAAATGGCGGGCTAATTTGGCTGCGTAGCTAAGTCCGGCAATTCCCGAACCGATAATCAGAAAATCAAACTGGGGCATAATTTCAGGGATAGGGATTTAAATCGGGTGTCAGATGCCTTTGCTCAGTTCCAGCATTCTCGCTACGGAATCATAAGCTTTCAGGCGGATGTCTTCGGGCACAAAGATCTCCGGCTGCTCGTAATACAGCGCATTGTAGACCTTTTCAAGGGTATTCATTTTCATATAAGGGCATTCAGAGCAAGCACACGTATTATTGTCGGAACCCGGTGCAGGGATCAGCTTCTTGTCCGGCACCGATTGTTTCATTTTATGCAGGATGCCGGCTTCCGTTGCAACGATAAACTTGTCGTGCGGTGATTCCTTCACGAATTTCAAAAGGCCGGTCGTCGAACTCACGTAATCCGCCTGTTTCAGAATATCCTCTTTACATTCCGGGTGGGCGATCAGCAACGCATCCGGGTTTTCTTCCCGCAATTGCGCCAATTTCTCCCTTGAAATATCGATATGTACAATACAGGCTCCATCCCAAAGCACCATGTCGCGGCCGGTTTTGTGGGCTACATAACGGCCCAGGTTCGCATCGGGCGCGAAGATGATCTTCTGATCTTTTGGCAAACTTTCAACAATATGCAACGCATTCGACGATGTGCAAACGATGTCCGTCAATGCTTTGATCTCCGCCGAGCAGTTGATATAGCTGATCACGATATGATCGGGATATTGTGCTTTAAACGCCGCGAACTTGTCGGCAGGCGCCGAATCGGCCAGGGAGCAGCCCGCATTCAGATCCGGGATCACCACCTTTTTATGAGGGCTCAAAACCTTGGCGGTTTCGCCCATAAAATGCACGCCGCAGAAAACGATCATGTCGGCGTCGGTAGCGGCCGCCTGCTGAGAAAGCCCGAGACTATCGCCGATGTAATCGGCCAGGTCCTGGATTTCCGCGTCCACATAATAATGCGCCAGGATTACCGCATTCTTTTCTTTTTTCAGGCGGTTGATCTCCGCAACGAGATCGATATCTTCTGCAATAGCCTCCGTCACATATCCGTAGCGGTTAACCTGCGCTTCAATTGTAGTCATTATGGTGAATAATTGGCTTTTATTTAATACTAAAATCCATGCCGAATTTACGATATTAAACCAATGAAAAGCAAAGAAAGTGCGGCCACTGCCCTAAAACGAAAGCCGCCGGAACGGGTCCCGGCGGCTTTCGACTATTTGTATCACTTAATATCCTACAATATCCAGCGGAAGAATGCATACAGCGTACCCGACAGCACCATGGTCACCGGCAATGTCAACACCCAGGCGATCACAATGTTACGAATAGTGCCCCCCTGAAGGTTTTTCACCCCTTTGCTCGCCACCATCGAACCGGCAATACCCGACGACAAAACGTGGGTTGTACTTACTGGAAGTCCCAAATAAGACGACACTCCAATGGTACTTGCCGCCACAAGCTCAGCCGAAGCACCTTGTGCGTAGGTTAAATGCTGCTTACCGATCTTCTCACCGATCGTTACCACGATACGTTTCCAGCCTACCATTGTCCCGAGACCAAGCGAAAGCGAAATCATCAGGATAACCCAGTCAGGGGCGTAGTCGGTGTATCTTCTGATACCGGATTCACTACCTGATTGTTTTTTCAGGAATGCAAAGTCGGCCGAATTGAGATTTGCCTGGCCATTGTCCAAAATGGTTTTTGTATTTCGGCTGATAAGCAGCAGTGAGCGACGTGCGTTCATACGCTCTTCTTTCGGGAGACGGTGCTCAGGAAGTGGATGGTTGATCTGCGCCTTTAATGTTACTATTTCCTTTTTGATGGTGTGCAGATTATGACGATCGGAGATGGAAAGGCGGGTCGAATCGATGCGGCCAATGGCCTGCTCGATACCGACAAGATCGGTTCTCATTTCGATCGGGTCTTTCGAGTTATCCAATGCGAAATGCGCCGGAACAATACCGATGAGGATCAGCATCACAAGGCCCACGCCTTTCTGACCGTCGTTGGAACCGTGGAAAAAACTAACGAGTGTACAGGTGGTGATCAAAATAGCGCGGATCCAGAGTGGCGGCGCTTCATTTTTCTTAGGCTCGCTGAAAACAACCTCGCGAAGCTGCTTGGACAACGATCTTCTCAAAATGAACATGATAATGATTGCCAGCGCGAAACCGAAGATCGGCGAACTCAGGAGCGACATAAAAAGCTCTTCCGCCTTCGACCAGTTGACGCCGGTTCCTTGTGTATTCTCAGGCATTAATGTAAATGCAAGACCCACGCCCAAAATGGAACCGATGAGCGTATGTGAGCTCGAACTTGGCAATCCGAAGTACCAGGTTCCAAGGTTCCAGATAATAGCGCTGAACAGTAATGCGAACACCATCGCCGCGCTATGATAAACATTCTGATCGATCAGCAGCTCGACGGGCAGCAGGTTTACAATACCCATGGCTACAGCGATACCTCCGAAGAACACGCCGCAGAAGTTCATAAAACCCGACCAGATCACCGCGATGTTCGGTTTGAGGGAATTGGTATAAATAACAGTTGCAACGGCGTTGGCGGTATCGTGAAAACCGTTGACAAACTCAAATGCGCAGGCCGCTAAAATACTAAACGCGAGGAGGATAAAAATGTCGGTTTCGAGACCAAACATAACAGAAGTTGATAGGTTGAAATACTGACGCAAAACTACTTATAATCACCCGATGCAATGTTAAGAAATCATTAAGCCGGGTTTGCTTCTGTTGTTTCTTTGTTAGCCAGCTGCCCGCAAGCCGCATCGATGTCCTTTCCACGGCTCCTCCTCACGTGTACCGAAACACCCCTGTCTTCCAGGAATGCGGCAAATTTATCCAATCTATCGGCCTCGGTATTTTTAAAATCGGCTTCCGCGATCGGATTGTACTCGATGATGTTCACCCTTGCCGGAACGCGCTTGGTAAACTCCCAAAGCTCTTTCGCATCCTGCAACGTATCATTGAAATTATTGAAAACAATGTATTCGAAGGTGATGCGGTTACCGGTCTTCTTATAAAAATAGTTCAATGCCTCGGCCAGGTTATCCAGCGAATTCGACTCATTGATCGGCATGATCTGGTTCCGTTTTTCGTCATTAGCCGCATGCAGCGACAATGCCAGCCTAAACCGTACCTCGTCATCACCCAACTTTTTAATCATCTTCGCAATGCCGGCCGTCGAAACGGTAATGCGCCTCGGCGACATATCGAGGCCTTCCGGGGAAGTAATGTATTCGATAGATTGAAGCACATTCGCATAATTCAGCAACGGCTCGCCCATTCCCATATATACAATGTTGGTCAGCGGCGCATTGAACGTCGTTTCGGCCTGGCGCGCGATGGCCACTACCTGGTCGTAAATTTCACCGGCTTCGAGGTTGCGCTTGCGGTCCATGTAGCCCGTCGCGCAGAACTTGCAGGTCAGCGAGCAGCCTACCTGGCTGCTTACGCAGGCCGTCATGCGGTCGGTGGCGGGAATAAGCACGCCCTCCACGAGGTTGCCGTCGAAAAGTTTGAATGCGGATTTGATCGTGCCGTCGTTGCTGTGCTGCTTCTTGGCGACATCGAGTGAGTGAATCAGGAAATGCTCATTCATCAGCTGCCGTGTGGCGAGCGAGAGGTTGGTCATTTCATCGAATGAATGGGCTGATTTTTTCCAGATCCATTCATATATCTGTTTTGCCCTGAAAGCCTTCTCCCCGTGTTCGGTCATCCAGGTTTTGATCTGGTCGACATTTAGTTTACGGATGTCCTGCTTTTGCTGTATCGTGGTCATTTTCTGCTATAATCTGTCAAACACACAGGGCATTCAACTGTAATTTTCTGCAAAGGTACTGAAAGTCAATGATGAAAGTTTAACCCGGACAGAAATTCGAAAGTTCAATTTTCGAGATAATCACGTTTCCAGTCGCGGATAATGTCGGTGCCCTGGGGCATTAATGATAATGCTTTGGTGATTACCGTGGGGGCAACGGGCACTACGAGCGGGTAAAGATAAGTATCCTCGGTTCGGTGCGCGGGTATTTTCACGCCAATGGCATCCACCAACCAGAAAAACACGCTGATCCCGAAAACCCAAGTAAAAACGCCTACCATAGCGCCCGCAAAACTGTCGAAAGTACCCAAAATAGAATACCTGAGCGACCGCCGGATGGTGTAGCCGAATTGGTTCAAAAGAAAAATAGTAGGAAAGAAAATTGCCGAAAAACCCACATAAGGCAGGATCTTCCGCGCGACGCCCTCGCTAAAATACGGCGTGAGGACCTCCATCCCCAGGCCCAAAAATTTGAAACCCAAAACCATGGCTACCACCATGCCCAAAATGCCGATAATCTCGATCAGCAGGCCTTTGCGGTAGCCATGTAATGCGCCCCATAGCAGGGGAAGAAGGATGAGAACATCCAGTAATTTCATGCGAGCAATGCCTTCACCAATGCGGAAACAACACGCCCTTCGGCCTGTCCGGCCAGTTCTTTGGTAGCAACGCCCATTACTTTGCCCATGTCGGAAGGGCCGGAAGCTCCCACGCGGGCGATGATTTCCTGCAATTTCGTTTTCACTTCGTCCTCGCTCAGTTGCTTCGGCAGAAATTGTTCGATCACAGCCAGTTCAGCCTCTTCTTTCTCCAGCAAATCCGGGCGGCCCTGTGTTTTGTAAATATCAGCCGATTCCCGGCGCTGCTTGGCCGCTTTGGTCAGTAATTTTAATTCGTCCTCAGCCGAAAGCTCTCCACTGGCGCCGCCTTTGGTCTCTTCCAGCAAAATAAGCGACTTAATCGCGCGCAAAGCACGTAATGTATCCTGATCCTTAGCACGCATCGCGTCCTTAATGCCTGATTCTACTTGGGTTTTTAGTGACATTGGTAATTAATTTTGAATGATTGAATGATTGAATGTCAGAATTTTGAATGAGTGAATGAGTCGCCGGAGCGATGTCAGAATTTGAATAAGTCAATGTGTGCCCGACCGCCGGAGCCATGAATGAATGTTATCGTCAAGCGTTACCATTCGGTTATTTGTTGTGATTAAATTGATCTAGGCCTAAATTTAGCTGTGCAAGTGTTTTTAGTAGACTCAAATGCTAAATTTGTAACTGAGCGGCAAAGTTAATGATTCACCCGAAAACTCAGTTCAAACACTCAACCATTCGGTTCCCCCGTTCCCCGACAACCCGTTAAGAAGTCATTCAAAATTCATTCACACATTCACACAATAGCAGCATCCAGTCATTCAATCATTCAGTCATTCAACATTACACATCCATGACCCGTCTAAGCGTAAACATTAACAAGATCGCCACCCTTCGCAACTCCCGTGGTGGTGACAATCCTAATGTATTGAAAGTTGCGCTGGACTGCGAGCGTTTTGGTGCGCAGGGCATCACAGTGCATCCCCGGCCCGACGAGCGGCATATTCGCTACCAGGATGTGTACGATCTCCGCGAATTCGTAACTACCGAGTTCAATATCGAAGGCAACCCGTCGGAAAAAAAATTTGTGGAGCTTGTGCTGGCTAACAAACCCGACCAGGTAACCCTCGTTCCCGATGCACTAGGAGCCATTACTTCCAATGCTGGCTGGGACACCATCACCCACCGCACGCAACTGACCGACCTGGTGGGCATATTCAAATCCGCCGGAATCCGTGTTTCGGTTTTTGTAGATCCCGATGAAGAAATGGTGGAAGGTGCCAAAATCTGCGGCGCCGACCGCGTTGAGCTTTATACCGAACCATTCGCGGCAGGCTACTTCGAAAACCGCCAGAAAGCGGTGCTCCCTTTTGTAAAAGCTGCCGAAAAAGCGCGTGAAGTGGGCTTGGGCCTCAACGCCGGCCACGACCTCAGCCTCGACAACCTACATTTTCTCAAACAAAGCATCCCCTGGATGGACGAAGTTTCCATCGGCCATGCGTTGATCTGCGATGCATTATATATAGGATTGGAAAATACGATCCAGATGTATTTGCGGGAATTGGAGTTGTGAAATGTGCAATGGCGAAATGGCACATTGCCCCGAGTGCTGTACGTTACTGTCACCCTTCGACTACGCTCAGGGTGACAGTAACGGTTTCACTAGGCATCCAATCACCACCCCGTCCGATATTCTCTTTTGACAAACTGATTCGCCACATCGAAATTCGTAATTTTCATATTTGCCCCATCCCACAGCAACCGCTGGCGGCCCGGGAATGTGTAGCCTTTACCATCGGCCTTAGCCTCTCGGTGCAAATAGGAGCGCACTGCTAAATTTCCCATAAGAACAATCTCCGTCAATGGCCCCGCCTGATCGAACGACGAGCTGGTATAAGCCCCATATCCCTTTTTACAGGCTTGTACAAACTGCTGCTGATGTCCTTCCCATCCACCCGGCACCAATGCACGCGGCTTGGTGCCGATCCGGACGTTCTCAAATTTCTTTTCCGGCCAGAGCCTTGGGTTCTCCCCAAACATTTCAGCACTGATAATACCTTTTGTTCCAATGAATAATATCCCCCCGTCGACACTGCCGAAAACGGTTTTATAATCGCAGCCATCCGGCAATTGCGGACGCATTCCGCCGTCGTACCAGTTGAAACTGATTTCCTTTCCTGGTGTTTTTGAGGCGAATTTTAAATGGATATTGGCCGAAGGCGGACAGAGATCGTCGAAGAATGCCTGTTGAAAGAAATCCGCATAAACCGAGCCCACACTGCATTCGACGGAAGTCGGGTAACCTAATTTCAGCGCACGGAATGGTACGTCGATGAAGTGACAGCCCATGTCGCCCAGTGCGCCCGTACCGAAATCCCAGTAACCACGCCAGCGGAACGGCATGTAGGCTTCGTGGTAGTCACGTTTGGGGGCAGTGCCGAGCCACAGGTCCCAGTCTACGCCGGAGGGAACGGGCTGAGACTCGCCTTTGTCTTTGGGAGATTTGACGCCTTGCGGCCAAACGGGCCGGTCCGTCCACACTTCGATGGTATGCACATCGCCGATGGCGCCGGATTGTACCAGCGCTTCCGTATTGCGGGTGCCATCGCTGCTGCTGCCCTGGTTGCCCATTTGGGTTACTACCTTGTATTTTTTAGCGGCCTCAGTTAGTTTTCTGGCTTCCCAGATGTCTTTTGTCAGAGGTTTTTCAACATACACATGCTTTCCCAACTCCATTGCGGCGATCGCGATCGGGTAATGCATGTGATCGGGCGTGGTGACGAGTACAGCATCGAAATTCTTAGCTTCCTTCTCGAACATCTTACGGAAGTCCTTATAATAAGGTGCATTGGGAAATTGCTTGCGGTACTTTTCGGATTGGCGGTCATCGACATCACACAGCGCGACGATATTTTCTGTACCGTTGTTAAAGGCTTGCCGGATATTCACATCCGCTTTGCCGCCACAGCCAACGGCAGCGATATTGAGCTTGTCGCTCGGAGGAATAAAACCACGCCCCAGCACATGGCGGGGAACGATCATGAAACTGCCAGCCGCCAATGCGCCGGTTTTCATAAAATCCCTTCTTTTGATAGATTTTCCGGATACCTTCTCCTGCTCCATATTTGTGTGATCGTTTGTTGAAAACTATGGTGTCAAGAAAAAAGGCATCCGGCTTCAAAGCCTACTATCGGCGTCCGAACGTTTCTGCGATCTTCATTGCCACGCCCATATCGCCATCTATTTTAAGCTTCCCGGTCATAAGCGCCATCATGGCATTCAGATCGCCGTCAATGAGTTTCAATGCGTTTTTAACCGACACTTCGAATATGCAATCTGCTTCCGCATCGGTATTCGAAACGCTGTTCGGTACCGATTTGCCATCGATGAACAGGACACCCTCGTCGGTCACAAATTTGACCGTGGCATCCAGTCCGCTATCAGTTCCAAGGATATTTGCAATGCGGTCAGTCAGGATTTGAAGGCTCATAAGTACCGTTTGTTAGAGAATTTGAGTTTTATTGGATTAAAAAACGACAAATGTATGCCCGCTGGAAGAATATTCAAATGCCTTTGGTGTTTTCACCGAAAACCGCAAATTTTACATCCATCATCAGACAATCTGCTGATCGTTACTAACTGAAAGAGTGCTGCTGTGAATCGCCCCACGTTCCTTACCATTTTGTGTTTTCTTACCTTCATGAGTGCCGTTTCAGGGCTTTGGACCCAGTCCGAAAGACTCTGGAACCCCGGCATTACCGCCGACAAAACGCGCGAAACGTTTGAAGCCGTCCGTGAAAACCTCGACCGCCAGCAACAAACCGCCGAGGCCAAAACCATGGACAGGATGTTCGAAGCGGTGATTGAGCAAACTACCGCCGAAAATATCAAAACCGGCGCCATCATCATGCTTATTTTTGAGTCACTGTCATTGTATGCGGCTTATCTGATGTGGAATCTCCAGAGACGGGGATATTACCTCTACCTGGGTGGCATAGCCGTCGCATTTGCGGCCCCGTTATTGATGATCGGTGGCTGGATGGGCGTCATCACAGCCATGGCAGGTGTTTTTTTTAGCATCTTTATGGCTATCCTGTACGCTTTCAATCTGAAACACATGTATTAAAGCCTTGAATGCCCCTTCTTGTTCGCTCTGATGCGCCGCGCAACGCTCGGATGTTGCCAATAATTGTAAATAGGAGTGTAAGGCCTTGCATTCCATCAAGAAAACTTTTTATTTTGCGCACTAATTTGAATCGAGAAAATGGCTTTAATTAACAAAATCAGAGAAAAATCCGGGATAGCCGTTACGGTTATCGCTATCAGTTTAATTCTTTTTATGGTTGGAGGCGATTTGCTGGGCCCTAATTCCCTCTTGGGCGGCAACGACAACCAGACTGTGGGAGAGATTGCCGGGAAAGAAATTAATATCAAAGATTTTCAAAGCCGGGTAGACGGGTTCCGCCAGAATTACGAGGCACAGTCGGGTCGCAGCCTGAATGAAGGCGAACTGGCTTCGCTGAGAGATCAGGCGTGGAACCAATTCGTGGTGGACATTGCTTACAAAAAGCAATACGATAAACTGGGACTGAACGTAACCGACGAAGAACTGTACGATATGGTGCAGGGCAACCACATCAGCCCATCGATTCTGCAAGCTTTTTCAGATCCGACCACTGGCCGTTTCGACAAGAATGCGGTGATCAACTACCTGAAAAACCTCAAGACACTTCCCCTGGAACAACAAAAATCGTGGGAAAACTTCGAGAACAGCCTTCGGGAAGAACGTACCCGCGCGAAATATGAAAATATGCTTCGCCTTTCGACGTACATTCCGAAAGCACAATCTGAAAAAGAGTACATAGCGCAAAATACCAAAGCCAACCTGCGTTACCTTTATGTACCTTATTTCTCGGTTGTAGATACTACCATTAAAGTAACAGATGCGCAGCTCGAAGAATACCTTGGGGCGCACAAAAAAGAATATAAAGGAACCGATACCCGCTCAATCGAGTACGTAACGTTCCCGGTTCAGCCTGCGAAAGACGACAGCGCTGCGTTGTACAACGAGATCAAAGAACTCGCACGCGGCCTTGCTACCGCACAAAGCGACTCAGCATTCGCTGCGATGAACAGCGACATTCCTACACCGATCAACCAGTCGTACGCTACCATGACCGACCAGTTGAAAGAAGCTGTAAAAACATTCGTTCCGGGTGGTGTTTACGGACCTTACCGTGAAGGCAATACCTATTATATCTACAAATACGGCGGAACCCGTGCTGATTCCGTGTACTCGGCAAAAGCGAGCCACATCCTGATCCGTGCGGAAAACCAGTCGGACTCTGCGAAAACTGCCGCTCGCACGAAAGCAGAAGGCATTCTTGCACAAATTAAAGCAGGCGCTAACTTCGAAGCGCTGGCGGCAACATCCAGCGCTGACCCTGGTTCGGCACAGCGTGGCGGTGATGTGGGTTACTTCCAGAACAACGGGGCGATGGTAAAGCCATTTGAAGAAGCTGTTTTCTCGGCATCTGCCCCTGGTCTGATCCCACGTCTGGTAGAAAGCCAGTTTGGATTTCACATCATTAAAGTAACTGCCCCGAAAACAAACACGTTGTACCGCATCGCGACAATCGGTAAAACGATCGCGCCAAGCCAGGCAACCCGCGACGAGGCTTACAGAAAAGCGGATGAGTTTGCCAACACGGTAAAAAGCCGCGAACAATTCGAAGAAGCTGTTAAGAAGAACAAAGCGTTGGTTCTGGCGAATGCAAACCGCATTCCTGAATCGGCAACGAATATCAATGCTATCCAGAATGCACGTGAAATCGTAAGATGGGCATTCAAAGACGACACTAAAACGTCAAACGTATCACCTGTTTTTGAAACAGAAGAACAATATGTAGTAGCGGTATTGACCGGCAAATCGGACGCGAAAGATGTGAAGGTGGATGATTTCCGCGACGAGCTGACTACCAAAGTCCGTAACCAGATTAAAGCAGAGCAAATCACTGCTAAGCTCAAAGGCGCCACCGGATCACTCGAAGATATCGCCAAAAAATATGGTGCTGGTGCATTGGTTGAATCCGCTAACGACATTTCTCTTGCCACAGGCTTCCTGACCAGCGCTGGTTTCGATCCTATCGCGCTTGGAAAAGCATTCGGTTTGAAGGCAGGTCAGAAATCGGGTGTGTTCACCGGTGAAAACGGTGTGTTTGTGGTGGAACTGATCAACAAAACCGACGCTCCGAAAATAGCAGACTTTACACAGTACAAAACACAACTGACCCAGTCACTGGAAAGCCGTATGTCTTACCTGGTAAACGAGGCCATTCGTGAGAACGCCAAAATCGAAGATCACCGCGCGAAATTCTTCTGATCGACTTCAGTAAAAATCTCAGCAAAAAAGAGGAGCAGAAATTAAATCTGCTCCTCTTTTTATTTGTACTGCAAAATTTTCCGAAAAAAGTGATAGTATTGCAGTATGAAATGTCAATCCTACACTTATTAATTAATAAAGGAGAAAAGGGAGGATTGAAGAAGGGACGATGGCGTTCCTTATTGCTTCGCTTCGGCATTTCTTGTTTAGCCTTAAAAAACGATTAACTACATTAAAATGAGCATTCTACTCGGAGAACAGGAGTATTTCAAGGGCATCGGCAAAATCGCTTATGAAGGGCCCGAAACTGACAATCCACTGGCTTACCGCTGGTACGATGAAAACCGTATCATCGCTGGCAAAACGATGAAAGACCACTTGCGTTTCGCGGTGGCTTACTGGCATACTTTCTGCGGGGCAGGTCTCGACCCTTTTGGCGGACCTACACTTTTTTACCCATGGGATAAAAAACCTGATGCCGTTGACCGCGCCAAAGACAAAGCTGACGCTGCATTTGAGTTCATTACCAAACTGGGCCTGCCTTACTATTGCTTCCACGATCTGGATGTGGTGGATTATGCCGACGACGTTCGTACCAACGAAAAGCGCCTGCAAGCCCTGACTGAATATCTGGGACAAAAGCAGAAGGATTCCGGCGTGAAGCTACTTTGGGGAACTGCCAACCTTTTCAGTCACCATCGCTATATGAACGGTGCTTCCACTAACCCTGATTTCGACGTAGTGGCACATGCCGGTGCGCAAGTCAAAATGGCATTGGATGCGACGATTGCATTAGGCGGTGAAAACTACGTGTTCTGGGGTGGTCGCGAAGGCTACATGAGCCTTTTGAACACCGACATGAAACGCGAGCAGGAGCACTTTGCGCAAATCCTGAAAATCTCCGTGGCTTATGCCCGTGCCAATGGTTTCAAAGGTAAATTCTTCATCGAGCCAAAACCTTGCGAGCCTACCAAGCACCAATACGACTATGACGCAGCGACCGTGATCGGCTTCCTGCGCCAGCATGACCTGCTCGGTGATTTCAGCCTGAACCTCGAAGTAAACCACGCCACATTGGCCGGCCATACTTTCGAACACGAATTGCAGGTAGCTGCCGACGCAGGCATCCTGGGCTCAATCGACGCTAACCGCGGAGATTACCAAAACGGCTGGGATACCGACCAGTTCCCGAACGACGTGGCTGAATGGACACGGGCATTACTCGTGATCCTGAATGCAGGCGGATTGCAGGGTGGTGGTATCAACTTCGACGCGAAACGCCGTCGCAACTCGACCGATGTGGACGATGTGTTCCACGCACACATCGGCGGTATCGACACCGTGGCACGTGCATTGGTTATTGCCGACAAAATCATCCAAAACGGTGAATATGAGAAAATCCGCAAAAACCGCTACGCAAGCTTCGACGGCGGCAAAGGTGCCGAATATGAAAAAGGCGCACTGAAACTGGAAGACCTCTTCGAGCACGCTGCTACCAAAGGCGAGCCCGCAACCACTTCCGGCAAACAGGAATACCTGGAAAATCTGATCAGCCGTTTCCTCTGAGACGCTGGCTGGCTATTACCTAAATATTAAATTTGCGAGAGCCATTGATGTATTTCAATGGCTTTTCGCATTCACGCAGGCCCGTCGGGTGTAACTTGCATGTAAATTAACCCAGCGCTATCTGCCATGTATACCGGCCGCGCCCAAAAGCATCCCGTCCCTCCTGTTTTATTCGGCATCATTCTGATCTTGATTTGGATGATTTCGGCATTGCATTCATCTGCGCAGACCAGCCAATTAGTGGAGACAGAACACACTATTTCGGCCAGCCCCCAGAATCCGGACTCGCTCCTGCTCCAATTGAAGGCGAATTACAATAGTTCGGTGAAGCAAAGCAACGAAAAGGAAGCCGCAGGGTATTTGCAGCAGATCGGCGGACTGCTGTTTATTTCGGGACATTATCCGCAGTCGCTGGATTACTTGCTGCAAGCCGAGAAGATTTACCGCAACCTGAACGAGAAGAAATCACTGGCCGAAAACCTGAATATGCTCGGCGAACTTTACTACCGCACGCGCAGGCCGCAACTGGCACGAAAACAATATGACGAAGCCCTGGGCATTTACAAAAACTTAAAACAGGAGTCAGGCAAGGCGGAGATTTATGGGCGCATTGGGCACCTCTACGAAAAGCGCGAAATGTACGACAGTGCATTCTACTTCCAGCAAAAAGCCCTGCAATCCTACCAGCTCGACCGCCATATCGATGGTGCCGCGAAGATTTATGAAAATATCGGAAGCATTTACGAAGATCTCGAAAAATACGATTCGGCTTTTTTCTATTTCAACAAAGCCCACGCGCTGAATGCACAGACGCACAATGCCCGCGCACAGGTGGAGGTCGTGAATAATCTCGGGGATGTGCTCCGTAAAACAGGGCAGTTTCGCGAAGGGTTGAAATACAGCATGCAATCTTTACAGCTCGCCCAAAGCAACGGAGAACGCTATCAGATTTCCAGCGCCTATAACGACATGGCCAAAGCATACAACCTGCTGAGCCGCAACGACAGCGCATTCCATTACCTCACATTAAGCCGCAGCCTGCTCAATGACATTTACTCCGAAGAAAGTAACAAGCAACTCGCTTTGCTGCAAACGCTTTATGAGATCGAAAAAAAGGACAATGAAATAGCTCAGCTTACACAGGCCCGGCGCATCGATACGCTCATATCCATTGCTACGGTTGTCGTGATTATACTTGTGATCGTCGTAGCAGCATTAATCATCAGCCAGCAACGGCTCAAAATCAGGAACGAGCAGAAGCTCCGCGCACAGCATAAGCAGGTGTATGAGGCGCAAAATCAGCTCATGGAAGTTGAATTGAAAAACAAGAAGCTTGAAGAAGAAAACCTCAAACAGCAGCTCGAAACCAAAACGCAGGAATTGAGCAGTTACACATTGCACATCATCCGGAAGAACCAGCTCCTGGAAGATCTCCGCACCAAGCTCGACGAAATGATTAAGGACGACAAGCGTGACCAGCGGAAGCAGATCAAATCGCTTTCTGAACAAATCAGCGAAGGCTTGCAGGACAACCAGCACTGGGAAGAATTCCGGGGCATATTCGAGCAGGTTCACCAGTCGTTTTTCGACCGACTGCAACTGCAAACCGGCCCGCTGACCGCCAACGACCTCCGGCTCATCGCCCTCATCAAAATGAACCTGACCTCTACCGACATTGCCACGCTCCTTGGCATTTCGCAGGACAGCCTACGCGTAATCCGCCACCGCTTACGGAAAAAACTGAACATTGCTGCGGGTGACAACCTTTCCGCCTATATCCAGTCCATTTAACTGGTTAACAGTTTGTTAATACTGTCGTAACACAAACATAATGGCAGCAAATAGACATTTAACTTGCTGAATATCAGTTCCTTAATAGAAGAAACAACACCTTGTTGCCTTGATGTAACGCTCTGAAATTGCCTGTTGCCCTTTTGTTAACGGGCCACATTTGGATCACTCAGTTCGTTCTGCACACCTTCGCATCGTCAACGGGAATGGCGGGCCGACCGCCGACCGCGGACAGCCGGCCACCGGTATTTACTCAGATTTTTGATGCGATGATCCAAAATTTCCTCCATACCTTCCTCCTACTGCTTACAGTCACAAGCCTGCATGCAGGGACCCTCAAAGGCAAGCTGCTTGAAGCGGCCACCGGCGAGCCCGCATTGGGCGTTGTGATCTCTATTGAAGGAACCAACCTGCACGACATTTCCGGGCTGGACGGCTCTTTCACCATATCCAATCTGCAAAAAGGATCCTATCGCCTTAACATCCGGCATATTTCATACGCGCCGATGCAAAAGGAGTTCACGATCAATAGCAGTGAAACCGTACAGATAGACCTGTCGCTGGACGCTGCCGAAGGCCAGAAACTACAAGAAGTAGCGGTGACGGGAAAACGTGACGGTGCCAGTGACAATACCGCCCGCCTCATGGAGCGCAATGCGAGCCAGGTGATGAATATCGTTTCCGGCAAAACCATCCAGATTTCGCCCGACCTGACCGTAGCCAATGTGATCCAACGCATTTCCGGTATTTCCATTGAACGGAACAGCAACGGCGACGGCCAGTATGCGATTTTGCGTGGGATGGACAAACGCTACAATTACACGCTTGTCAACGGCGTGAAAATCCCGAGTCCTGATAACAAATACCGTTACGTCCCACTGGATATTTTCCCTTCCGACCTTCTTGAACGACTCGAAGTATACAAGGCATTAACACCCGCGATGGAAGGTGACGCGATTGGCGGGGCGGTGAATATGGTCATGAAAGACGCTCCTGATAAGTTTACGCTTTCTGCCAATGTTTCCACCGGCTATAATGAGCTTTTTATGGACCGGAAGTTCATGGGCTATGATTTTAGAAATATCCAGTCAAAATCACCATATGAACGCAATGGAAATCAGTACAATGCTGTTCCGGCTGATTTTTCGACTGCCCCGGTTGATTACAAATCCAAAACACCGCTACCCAATTTGCTGGGAAGCATAGCGGTAGGTAACCGTTTTTTGCGCGACAAGCTGGGAATTCTCCTGGCTGGCAGTTACCAGAACACCCACCGCGGCAGTAACAGCCTTTTCTTCGACTCCGAAGCGGTGGACACATTACGCGGTGAAACACTCACCAAAATGAGCGAACGGGCATATTCGGAACAGCAGATCCGATATGGTTTACACTCTAAAATGGATTTCCGGATCAATGACAAGCACAAGATCCAGTTTTATAATGCATTCATGAACCTGACCAACGTGCAGGTGCGCGACGTCAAATCCACGCAGCTCACGATAGGCGGGTACGACCCGGTGGCTGGCAATGCGACGCTCGGCTACTCGACGCGCTCGCGGCTGACCAAGCAGCAAATTTTCAACAGCACTTTGCAGGGGAAACATCAACTGCTTGATGCGCTTGCATTGCAATGGTCGGCGGTGTATTCCAAAGCGACTAACGAAGTGCCCGACAACGTGACTGTTCCGCTGACCGGCGTCATGGAGAATTTTCAGGAAAGAAAAACCACTGTGGGTGATGCCTCCCGGAGATGGGAACACAACTCCGACCGTGATATTTCGGGCTATTTAAACCTGGTCTACAACACGACGATCGGCTCGGCGCAAGTGGAATGGACAGCCGGGGGATTGTTTCGTGACAAATCGCGCTCCAATTTTTACAACAATTACCAGCTCCGTCCGACCGATCCATTCGCCGAATACGGAAAAGATTTCACCAACTACACCCAAATCCGCTGGACGATCCAGAACCCGCGCGGCTCCGTAGCAAGTGCATTGAACTACAATGCGACCGAACAGATCAAAGCTGGTTTTGTGCAGTTCAAAGCAGAAACCAAGAATCTGGAAATATTGGGCGGAGTGCGTGCAGAAGCCACAGACCAGGGCTATTCCATGCTCTTTCCGATCGGGGAAGACAGGCCAGATGGCAAGCAAAAGTATACCGACATTTTACCCAGCCTGCATTTCAGATACAAACCCGAAGAGCACATCAATCTGCGGGCCTCCTACTTCCGCTCGATCAACCGCCCCGGCTTCTTCGAGATCGTACCCTACCGCATTGTGCAGGAAGAATACCAGGAACGCGGCAATCCCGATCTGAAACGCGCCATTGCCGACAATATCGACCTCCGTTACGAGATGTTTCCGCGGGCCTCGGAGCAATTTATGGTGGGGGTTTTTTACAAAATGATCAAAGATCCTATCGAATACACATTACAACGCGACGCAATCCGCGGTCAGGATATTTACTACTCGCCGGGCAACTTCGGGAATGCCAAAAATTATGGGTTGGAAATCGATTATATCAAATATGTAAAACAGTTCGGGATCAAGGCCAATTATACCTACACCCATTCGCGCATTACCACACCCAAGTCCAGGCGCATACGCAACGAGAGCGGCGATCTTGAAACGATCAATGTCGATCAGACCCGACCGCTTTACGGACAATCCGCACATGTAGCTAACCTTTCGGTGCTCTATAAAAACCAGAAGAGCGGGATCGACGCCCAATTGGCGGGCGGCTACACCGGCGACCGGATCAATACCGTTTCGCAGTTCCTCGACAATGACCTCTGGCAAAAAGGCTTCGTCCAGATGGATGCGTCTGTCGAAAAGACATTCCGCAATGGTCTGGGCGTGTTCCTGAAAGCCAACAACCTGCTCGACACCCCTATGGAAGTGTATATGAAGAATATCAATGCTTCGAATGCCAACATTCCGCATCAGGATTTGTCCGGCAAAACGCTCATCCGCCGCGACCGTTACCAGCGCTCTTACCTGCTTGGCGTACGATACAAGTTTTAATCAGTCATCAAAATTTTAAATCTCATGAACAATTTCAAAATGAAACAATTATTTATGCTTTCGGCCCTCGCGGCATTTCTGATCACCGGTTGCAGCGACGACAAAGATGAACCGACGCCCGTAGACCCAGCGCCAACGGAGCAATCGGTAGCCGGCGAAGTATCCGGCACCTGGACCAAAGGTAACACCTACAAAGTAACCGGCCACATCCAAGTTCCCGAAGGCAAATCCCTGACCATCGAAGAAGGCGTGACCGTACTTTTCAGCGACTCGGTGATCAAACCCGAAGTAGTGGTAAAAGGGAATTTGTACAGCCTCGGAACTGCCGCTGCACCTGTTAAATTCACCGTTCCTGATGCCTGGAAAACAGCCGGGAACCAGTTCGGTAACCTTTGGGGCGGATTGATCGCCGGCCCTAATTCTGCTGAATTTGTATTGAGCAACACCATCCTTGAATACGGCGGTGCGGTAACGACCGAAGAGTCCCCGTCGGTGAAGGCCGGTTTGTACAAAGCTGCCGCGGGCGAGCACGTGCCGGTTTTGTATTATCCCAATATAAATGGAAAGCTGGTGGTTGTGAGCAGCACCATCCGTAACTTCAATGAAGATGGTTTTTATATCGAAGGTGGTAAAGTGATCGTCGCAAACAACACATTTTATACAACCGGTGTATCAGGTGGTGACGCAATCAACATCAAGTCGGGAGTACAGGCTGATGTCGCTTTCAACGTGGTTTACAGCCCTAATACCAATGCTTTGAAACTCTCCAACAGCGGCGACCGCACGCCCCAGGCTTATATCGTAGGTTATAACAACACGATTATCAATGCAGGTTGGAGAAGGCCTACTACGAAAGGTGGGTCAATCTGGCTTGAAAAAGGTGTTCGTGCCGATCTTTACAACAACCTGCTGGCAAACGACCGCTTTGGTATCAAAAAAGAGAATTTAGACAAATCTGTGGATGCCCGCTCGGTAATCGCCAACACATTGTATTATGGTGCTACGGAAGAAGGCGTGAAACAATTCCAGCCGTCGGTCGAAATTTTGAAAGGTGTGAACGACATTGTTTCTACCAAAGTGGGTGACAACGATCCTAAATTCGTCAACTACCCATTGACTACCGACAACAAAAACGCCACTTTCAACACTGCGTGGGATTTCCATTTGCAAGCCGGTTCACCGGCCCTTGGCAAAGGTAAGACGAGCTTCACCCGCCTGTATGCAGACGGCCTCGTCCTCAACGGCGTGACCTACAAATCGCCGGCCCCTGCCGACTACATCGGGGCATTGGGTGTTAAGTAATTTTTATTCAAATAAAGTGTACCAGGCATGATGCAATGTCATGTTGAGCGCAGCCGAAACATCATCGCACGATGTTTCGACCGCCGGGCGGCCCCGTTCGCTCAACATGACATTTTCAGTTCGGTACAATCTACATTATTCTAACACCAGTGAAAGCATTCTTATTCTTGGCCGTTATCGGTCTGGCCGCATTCTTCATTGCCTGCCAGTCCCATCAAAACAGCCCCATCCAATCTGCCAAAGCTGACACGATCAGCCCGATCATCCAGCCGGTTTTCATCACCGATACCGTCGCCCATGATACCGACGATCCAGCGATCTGGATCAACCCGGCCGACCCTGCCCAAAGCCTGATCATTGGCACCGACAAGGACCAGGATGGCGGCTTGTACGTTTTTGACCTGCAAGGCAAATTGCAGAAAGACAAATCCGTGACGGGCTTGAAACGCCCCGATAACGTCGACATTGAATATGGGCTGATGCTGGAAGGCAAACCCACCGACATCGCCGTAACCACCGAGCGCTTCACGCACAAGCTACGTATTTACAGCGTGCCCGACATGAAGCCTATCGACAACGGTGGAATCGAAGTGTTCGTGGGAGAAACGGGTGAAAATGTACGTGATTTGATGGGCATTGCGCTTTACAAAAACAAATCAGGCAAAATTTACGCCATCGTAGGCCGCAAATCAGGCCCTACCAATGGCACTTACCTTTGGCAATATGCACTGGAAGATAATGGTAAGGGCCAGGTGAAAGCCTCCCTTGTCCGTAAGTTCGGAAAGTATAGTGGGTTAAAAGAAATTGAAGCCATTGCTGTCGACGACCAGCTAGGCTACGTGTATTATTCTGATGAAGGCAAAGGTGTCCGCAAATATTACGCCGATCCTGAAAAAGGCGATGAAGAACTGGCCTTGTTTGCCACGAATGGTTTTACCGAGGATCACGAAGGAATTTCCATTTACCAGCTCACAGACAGCACCGGGTACATTCTCGTATCCGACCAGGGCGCCAACAGTTTCCAGCTATTCCCTCGCGAAGGCACAGCCGGCAAGCCCCATGGGCATCCTTTGTTAAGAAAAGTCACCGTCAAAGCCAGCCACAGCGATGGCTCCGAAGTTGTTTCCGTTCCCCTCAATGCACAGTTCCGAAACGGCCTGTTCGTAGTCATGAGCGACGACAAGACTTTCCACCTCTACCGCTGGGAAGATATTGCCGGGGGGTATTTGAAAGCAACTAAGTAAGCATTTATGTAGCGTTTTTTAACTTTCCCAAATACAAATAAGCCGCCGGAAAACTCCGACGGCTTATCTATTTTACTATCTACTATTAAACTGACTGAGTTTAATCTTAACCTGTTCTGCTAATATCCGTCGTTTTGTTTCAGATTTGTATTGTTACGAATTTCGGCTGTTGGAATAGGGAAAAGTAATTCGCGGGCTGACAAAGTTGGACCGTAGGAAAATGTGTGGCCTACGTAATTATCAAATTTCTTTGTCTTCACATTAAATGCCTTCCGAAGGCGTGCCATATCGAACCATGTGATGTTTTCGAAGCACAGCTCATGCCAACGCTCCTTCCAGACCGCCTCGCGGAATGTGTCTTTTGTCAGACCGGTCAATGCAGGCAACTGTGCCCGCGTACGAATGGCATTCACAGCTTCGTAAGCCTTAGCCGATGGCCCTCCCACCTCATTCGAAGCTTCTGCATACATCAGCAACACATCGGCGTAGCGGAGCACCGACCAGTTCAGGTCGCTGTTTGCGCTACTGGTTTGCGCCACGTTATCGAAGTGTTTATAGATGAAATACCCACCCAGATCCACTTCTTTGTTGCGATCGGATTCGTTAGTGAATTTTGTAAAAAAGAACTGTTTCTCTTTCGCACGCAAATCATTGGCCTCATACGACTTCACAAAATCGCCGGTCGCATAAATACCACCCGTTTCATCGGAATACGCCGAGATGTTCTTGTTATAGGGAATAATGGAAACCTGCCAGCCCGAGGCGATCAGCCCGGTTTTGTACTGGATCATGAAGATGTTTTCTTCAATATTCTTCTTCGCGGGATTGTGCAGGTCGTCATAGCTGGCAAACAATTTAAATTGCTTCGAATCGATCACTTCCTCCGCTTTTTTCGCAGCCAGATCATAATATGCAGCACCTTTTTGCAGCGGATAACCTGCCATTGTAAGATAAACCTTCGCCAGCAGCGATTTCACCGCCCCGAGCGTCACCTTACCACTGTTTTCGCTCATCGGAAGCCCCGATGCTTCGGCAGCCTTCAAATCTTCCACGATCAGGGTATAAACCGCTTCCGGTGTGGCAGCATTAGGGCGTAACTGCTCCGATTGCAGGCTCACGGGCTCGGTTATCAGCGGAATATTGCCAAACATCTGCACCAGTTGGAAGTAGTAGAATGCGCGAAGAAAATAGGCTTCGCCCAGCACCCGCTTCATTTCGGCGGCATCCATCGTAATTCCGGGGATCCTGGCAAGAGACAAGTTGGCACCTGCAATTCCTTTGTAATACTGGGTCCAGTAGGTCTGGCCATAGGAATTGTCGGAAGTATTTCGCAGATCCTTGATAAAGTAGCTGTTCACGGCCTGTCCAAGGTCAGTCCCGGCCAAACCGGTAGCAAACTCGGGCATCATCCACGTCCCTCCGCCAAAACCGCTTACCATTGGTTCACGCAATGGGAAATAGATGGCGTTTACAGAGCTCCGCGCATGTTCCGGACGCGTAAAATAATTCTCTTCGGTGAAGTTACTGGGGTCGGACTCGTCCAGGAAGTCGGAGCAACTCGTCGCTCCGAATAAGCTCAGCATTGCGAGCAATCCGATTTTCTTTGATATGATTCTCATTGTTGTCTTCGGTAAGAGTCAATTTTATTATAAACCGATATTCAAGCCAACCATAAATACTCTTGGCTTCGGATAGTCATACAAACCAAATCCCTGATCGAATGGCGATCCTGAGTTGGACACCTCTGGGTCAAAACCTTTGTATTTGGTTGACACAAAGAAGTTCTGAACGGACGCATAAGCTCTCAGACGGTCCAGCTTCATTTTCGAAACTACACTGGCCGGGAAAACATAGGCCAACAAAAGGTTACGTCCGCGGATGAACGAAGCGTCGGTTACCTTGTGGCTGTCGTTGTTGGTGGTATAATAGGCGTTGATCGGACGAACCTGCGCGATCGGCGTGTTCTGGTTGGTTTCTGTCCATGCATTCAACACCGTTTTATAGCTGTTCGCGATACCCTGGCGGTCCTCAGCCGAGTGGATACTTCTGTCGAGCACGTCGTTGCCGTACATGTATTGCAAATCGACGGTCAGCGACCATTGTTTATACGTGAATGTGTTCAGGAATGTACCGAAGCCATCGGGGATACCTTTACCGATGATCGTGCGGTCGTTATCGTTGATCGCGCCATCGTTGTTCAGATCCGCGTATTTAACATCACCTGGCAACATATTGTATTTTTTGGCCTGCTCTGCTTCCGAAGTGGACCAGGTGCCCTGATGTACACGTCCGAAGAATGAACCCACCGGTTCGCCTACGCGGATAACCGTAGCACCCGAGAAGATATCACTGCCACCCGAAAGCGCCAATACTTTGTTTTTGTTTACAGAAATATTGAAGGTAGTGCTCCAAGAGAAATCACCGGCTTTAATATTGGTCGAGTTGATGGCAAATTCAACCCCTTTGTTTTCCATACTGCCGACATTGGTAAAAATGCTCGTGTAGCCGCTGCTCGATGGAAGTGGCGCGTCCAGCAACATTTTGTTCACTTTTCTGCGGTACAGGTCGAGTTCGAAACTGACGCGGTTCTGGAACAGCCCCAATTCTACCCCGAAATCCACTTGCTGTGTTTTTTCCCATTGCAGGTTCGAGTTCGACATCCGGCCTACGCCGATCCCGATGTTACGGGTACCTCCAAAGATGACATCCGAGCTTGCCAGCCCCGCAAGTGCGCGGTAGGCAGGAATTTCCGAGTTACCGGTAGCACCATAACTTGCACGGATTTTGAGGTTGGAAATCGAGTTCGAGTTTTTCAGGAATTCCTCTTCATTCACACGCCATGCCAAAGCCGCCGATGGGAAGAATGCGTATCGGTTGGCTTCACCGAATTTCGACGAACCATCCATACGGCCTGTGAAAGTAACGAGGTACTTGTTCATCAGGCTGTAATTGATCCTGGCGAAATAGGAGTTCAAACCGTAAGCTTGCGCGTTCGAGGTAGGAGCCACCGCGATGGCACCTGCGCTGAGGTTATTATACTGGAAGTAAGTATCCGTAAAGTTCTGGCTTCGTGCCTGGTTATCGAACCGATCGACGTGCTGCCAGGACAAACCAACCATAGCATTGATCGAATGGATTTTACCAAAGTCTTTGACGTAGGTCAGGTAGTTTTCAAACTGCCAGGAATTGAACCGGTTATTGACCACCCACGCTTCGCCATTGCTGGTAATGTACTGCAAGCCCGCCGCAGCGAAATAGTCGTTACGCTGGTTGATAACATTGGCACCAACCGTAGAACGCAGGTCCAAACCGTCGGCAAGACGGATGTTCGCATACATATTACCCAGCATGGTTTGTGTTTTCAGGTAATAGAGACGCTCGTTCACGACGCGCAACGGGCTGTCTCCGCCTTCCATACCTGGATAATCGCGGTTGCTGGCCCATTTACCGTCCGGGTACTTCACCGGGATGATCGGCAATGCTTCCAGTACCTGCCGCATGGCGGTAATACCACCACCATCCAACTGGTCGATCTGCTTTTCATTCTGATCGGTATACCCGAGCGTACCCCCTACTTTCAGCCAGCTTTTGATTTGTGAATCAAATACAAAACGGCCTGAGAAGCGTTTCTGCCAGGATTCCTTGATAATACCATTCTCATTACGGTAGTTCAGGAACGCACCGAAGCTGCCCTTTTCGTTTCCACCGGTGAAACCCAGCTGATGGTTTTGGGTAAACGCTTTCTGGAAAGTCTCTTTCTGCCAGTCGGTATCGTACAGTGGATTACCGCTCGAATCGAAAAGCAACGGATTGGTGCGTTTCAGCTTCGGATCGGTGTATTTGGTACCGGTCGCCCAGCCCACGGGATCGTATTTGGCCGCGTTGGCATAAAGCGTTTCTTCCACTTGCAAGAATTCCTTTGAATTCAATACGGATAACTTGCGGGGAGCTACGCCGATGCTGAAATCGGAATCATAAGTAACTCTTCCGCCCCCGGATGTACCGCGCTTGGTGGTAACGAGAATAACTCCGTTGGCACCCCGTGCACCGTAAATAGCCGTTGATGAAGCGTCTTTCAACACCTCGATGGACGCGATATCGTTCGGGTTGAGGTAGTCGATCGGTGTACTGCCGTTCTGAAGGGTAAAGGCATTCAGGATCACACCGTCGATTACATAAAGAGGGTTGTTTGAAACACTGATAGAGCTGGCTCCGCGAATGCGTATGTTGGCGCGGCCACCTGGACGGCCCGAGTTGGACGACACGTTCACCCCAGTAATGCGGCCCGACAGTCCTTGGTTCAAAGAGGAAGCAGGGCGTTCCTGCAAGACTTCCGCTTTGAGGGTCCCGACAGCACCGGTAAGGTCAGATTTTTTAACAGTACCATAACCCACCACCACCACTTCTTCCAATGCATTCTCGTCCGGGGCCAGTGTTACATTCAGTGCCGATTGGTTTCCAACCGCCACTTCCTTTGATTTGTAACCCACAAAGCTAAATACCAGCACCTGCTGCCCGCCATCAGGAATGTCGAGGCTAAACTCCCCCGCAGCACCGGTGGAAGTACCGCGTTGGGTACCTTTCAACACGACGCTCACACCGGGAAGGGCCGCTCCGGCCTCGTCGGTAACATTGCCTTTTACCGCCCGGTCCACTGCATGTGCCAACAGCGTTGATTCCGTCGGGTTTTCCAGTACCTGCTGCGAGTCTGGCAATGCCATTGCTTCATCCTTACCCTCCTTCTCTTTCGTCGTCTCCTTGGCCTTGCCTTCTGTAATGACGAATGTATTCTTGCGTGTTCTTTTGTATTTCAGGCCGTTCTGGCGTAGCAACAAATCAAGGTTTTTTTCTATTGGCTGATTGAAATCCAGATTGGTCGAAGCAACGTTCACGGAGCCTACCAGACGGTCTTCAAACATGATTTCCACCCCGTAATGCCGTTGCAGGTCCAGGAGCACGTTTTTGAGCTTCATCTCCTGTCCGATGGAAGCAGTTTGCTTGGACGGCATCGATGCGAAGGCAATGACCTGGGATTGCACGACCAGGGACGATTGTGTCATCAACACAATCCCGATCGCCACCCATTGCTTGGCTGATAGCGTTAGATTCATAATCAATTGGTTTGGATAATTAATTGTTCGTTAAAAGGATTGTAGCGCCATTTTGCTCGACCCTGAGATCGAGCACCTCCGAGATCGTCTTCAAAAGTTCTTCCGCATTTTTAGTTTTGAAATTGCCCGTAATCGACCGCAGGGCAATGTTCGGGTCCGAGAGGCTTACCTTCTGACCGAAGTTCTCCTCGATCATCGCAAGGATTTCCTTTACAGGCGTTCCGTTGAACACATAGCGCTGTTCGGTCCAGGGCGCAAATGTTTTAATGTCCTGCTTACGTTCCAGTTGTACGGCGCCTTCCTGATCCAGGAACGCCAGGTCACCCGGCTCCATCATCACTTCCCTGCGCCGATTGTTTTGCGAATAATCGATGCGGACGCTGCCGGATTTCAACGCCACTTTGGTGCCTCTCGGCCTTGCGAATACCGAAAATGTGGTACCCAGCACTTCGACCTGAAATTTTTCCGAAGTTTTGACCACAAAGCGCTTATGATCAATGGTATGGCTTACTGAAAATTCGGCTTCGCCTGCCAGGCCCACTTCGCGCACATCGCCCCAGAAACCGAGCCGCGGGACCTTTAATGTAGAGTTTGAATTTAAAGCTACACGGCTTCCGTCTTCGAGGTAAACATCGGTGGTTTGCCCGTAAGCCGTTTGGTAGGATTTGTATTGTAGCGGATCGCGAAACCACCAGCCGCAGCTCACCAGCAATGTCACCGAGGCCGCCGCTAGCCAAAACCGGTTACTACGCCGCCCAAGCCAGAAAGGAGTACGCTCCTCGCGTTCTTCTTCCTCCCCTTCCTCCTTCCTCCCTTCCTCCACCTGTTCCATTGTCGAATTTAGGCGGAGAAGCAAATTTTCAAGCGCCGTGTCTTGGTCGGGGATAAACTGAGGGCATTTCGTTTCATATTCCAATAGCCATTGGTGAAATAGGTCGGCATTCTGTTTTTGGACAATCCAGTCCTCCACAAGCTGCCTTTCGAGCGGATTGGCCCGACCGGCCAGGTACTCGAAAAAGGTATATTTCGATATAGTTTTTTCCATTTCTGTTCGGTTTATAAAGTTGACGAGGGCATGTCGGGGCGATTCTTCCAAGGCGTCCTCTCAAAGGGACTCCCTTCCAGTTGTTCCCTTCCAGGACGGCTTAGATGATACTTAAAATGGTGAGGCACACCGATATCATCCATTCGCCATGAAGGGCAGTGCGAAGATGCTTCAATGCTTTGGAGATGTGCACTTCGACTGTCTTGGGCGAGATATGCAGCTCTTCTGCGATCTCATGGTATTTTTTGTTCTCGAAACGGCTCAGCAGAAACACCTTCTGGCATTGCATCGGCAGCCGCGCGATCACTTCATTGACTTTCAGAAAGAGGTTGTTATAATGGATTTCCGCGTCAGGCTGCTGATGATAGGTCGAAATGGAATGTTCCTCATTCATTTCAAGCGAGTCCATTTTCCCGAACTCTCTACGCATATACGTATAGCATTCGTTACGCACCGAACGGAACAGATAGCTCGTGTACGACGACGTAATGTTCTCGTAAGCTTTCGTGCGATAAAACTGGAAAAACACCTCGCTCACCAGGTCCTCAGCGATCTGTTTGGAATACACAAAACGCACCGCGTGGCTGCATAGCGGGTTATAATACCGTTTGAACAGTAATTCGAGGCCCTTCCCCGGGTTCTGTTCAAAAGCCGCTTTCAGGAACGTTGCAGAATCGATTTCATTCACAGGCGCCTTGCCTTCATGTACAGGAGACACAAATGGCCCAGGGCGCTTCGTTTCCGGATTAAGCAAAGGATCGTGCATTGAGTATCTGTTCGTATGTAATAATTAAAAGACTTTCTTGCACTTAAAATCCCTTACTCTTAAATTAAAAAAACTAAAACTTTTTTTAATCATATCTTAACAAATACAAACCGCAAACTAAAAAAGCCGCTGTCCTTTCGAACAGCGGCTTTTTGCTTAAACTAGATATTTTTGGTTACAAATTCTTCGCCTTCATTTGTTTCACGGCGTAATCCACCGCTCGCGCTGACAATGCCATATAGGTGAGCGATGGATTTTGGGTAGATGTGGAAGTCATGCTGGCTCCGTCAGTCACAAATACGTTTTTACATAGGTGGAGCTGGTTCCATTTGTTGAGGAGCGACGTTTTGGGATCCTTACCCATGCGCACACCGCCCATTTCGTGAATATCGTTACCCGGCTTGCGATGGTTATCGTTCGATCGCACATTCTTAAAGCCTGCCTGGGTAAACATCTCGCTTACCTGCTCCATATAATCCTTGACCATCTTCTCGTCGTTATCGTCGTAGCCGACCGAGATCCTCAGTTTGGGCATACCAAACGGGTCTTTTTCACTTTTGTCGAGGGCTACGTAATTGCTCTCTTTGGGGATCGTCTCGCCCATCATGTGCGAGCCTACACTCCAATTGCCGTATTTGGTTTCGGCTAAGCCGGCTTTCAGCGACTCGCCGAGACCGCTGCGGTCGTTATACGTATTCCGGTTGGCACCGAAACCGGCCGCATATCCTCTTAAGAAGTCGGTTTCCTGCTTGTATACATTGCGGAAACGCGGAATGTAGCCGCTATTTGGGCGACGGCCGTCGGTGGTCGAATCCAGGAATCCTTCATATTCGCCGGAAACGGTCGCGCGGTAGTTGTGGAATGCTACGTATTTACCTAAAACACCGCTGTCGTTGCCTAGGCCGTTGGGAAAACGGTTTGAAATCGAATTCAGCAAAACGAGGTTAGAGTTCAATGCAGCCGCATTCAGGAAAATAATGTCGGCATAAAACTCCATCATCTGCTTGGTATTGGCATCGATCACGCGCACCCCGGAAGCTTTTTGTTTCTTCTCGTCGTAAATGATCGAATGCACCACCGAATGCGGACGGAGCGTCATATTGCCGGTTTTCATTGCCCATGGAATGGTAGACGCATTACTACTGAAATACCCGCCAAACGGGCATCCGCGCTCGCATATAGTCCGGTGCTGGCATTTGGCACGTCCCTGATCAAGGTGGATCTGCTGTGGATCGGTAATATGCGCTGCACGGCCGATAATGATATGGCGGTCTTTGTATTGCTTTGCTACCTGCTCTTTGAAATATTTTTCGACGCAGTTGAGGTCGTGGGGAACGAGGAATTCGCCATCAGGCAGCGTGTCGATACCGTCTTTGTTACCGGTGATGCCCGCGAATTTCTCCACATGGCTGTACCATGGCGCAATATCGTCATATCCAATCGGCCATTCTACCGCGAAACCGTCCCGCGCCGGGCCTTCGAAGTCGTACTTGCTCCAACGCTGCGTCTGCCGCGCCCATAGCAACGATTTTCCGCCTACCTGATAGCCACGAATCCAGTCGAAAGGTTTCTCCTGAATATAAGGATGCTCATTATCCTTCGCGAAGAAATGTGCGGACGATTCCTTGAAATTGTAGCAACTGGCCGCAATAGGGTTTGCATCGACAATCTCTTTGGGAAGCCGCTCGCGGTGCTCAAACTCCCACGGCATCATGTTCGTAGTGGGATAGTCCTTAATATGCTGCACATCCCGGCCACGTTCCAGCACGAGGGTCTTCAATCCCTTCTCAGTCAGCTCCTTCGCCGACCAGCCGCCGCTAATCCCCGAGCCAATTACAATGGCATCGTAGGTGCGCGCTTTTTTACTATCAATATTAAAATTTGCCATAGTTTCGATTAATGGGAGGAAAGAGGAAGTAGGAAGGGGAAGAAGGGGATAATAAAAAATCAATGACTCAATTTCCCTTTCCTCCCTTCCTCCGTTCAACCTTTTTTAACAGGTACACACCCATGATAACGGGCGGGGATCATTTCGTAATGGGTAATGTTGGTCATCACGTATTCGGAGGTCATATAGCCCTGGATCGTGAGGTTTTTGACCATGCTAAAAAAAGCTTTCTGCGCGGCATCGCTCCCTTTTTCAATATCTTGCAGAAGTTGCAGGCGCTGTTCTTTGCTGGCATCCGCATACGATTTCCCAAAACGCTGGACGCTCTGCTCGTCGATATTCGAAATACCGCTCGACAGGCCGGCCTGTGCTTTTGAGTCGTAGCAATCCTTCACCATTTTCTGCACAAAATCACCTACCCCCAGCTCTCCTGCGCCCGGTGTATCGGTTTTGGGGATAATGGTTTCGACGATCATCGTAAGATTTTTGGATTGGTCTGCCGAAAGCAACCCGCCCTTCGCCACCACACTCTTGCTCCAACCGGATGCCCAGGAAGGCAAACCCGCCATGGCGCCCATGGCTACTGCCATACTTTTCAGCGCTACGCGTCTTTCCATCTTATATTTTATGTTTAAAACGTTGTTACTGTATTGATACCTTTTGACAAAAAAGCTACTCTTCCAAAAAGTCCAGATCCCTTCCGTGCGTTTCAGGGATCGTCAGGATGCAGTAGAGGCCGATAGCAAAACAGATCACCCCTACCAATGCCCCAGCCTGAATGACTGTAAAAGAACCTTTAAAAATAGCAAATAATGTGGTCATTCCTACTACCGTTCCGCGGACCATATTCGGCACTGTGGTTGCGGCTGTGGCACGCAGGTTGGTACCAAATTGCTCCGCGCCGATGGTGACGAACATGGCCCAGTAGCCGATACCAAAACCCAGCAATGCGGCCACCGTGTAAAGCATCATAGCGGTTTTAATGCCCGCAAACAGGTAAATGAGGCTGCATATCAATGTAAAGATCATCAGATAAAAAACCGCTTTCTTACGCGATTCGAGCCAGTGACTGATGAACCCGCTGCATAGGTCCCCCAACGAAAGGCCCACATAACACCACATAATGGAAAGCCCCGGCTTGATCGCTTCGCCGATGCCCAGCGCCTTACCAAACTCATTACTAAAAGTGGCAAGGATACCAATCACAAACCAGGTGGGAAGGCCGATGCCGATACATTTGAGGTAACGTGATAGCCGGTCTTTATTGGTAAACAATGCAAAAAAGTTGCCTTTCTCGACATGTTTCTGGTCTTTAATATCTTTAAAAATCCCGGACTCAAAAACCCCGATACGCAGCAAAAGCAGCGAGATACCTAATCCGCCGCCGATGAAATAGGCATAGCGCCAGTCGAAAAACTCGACCGTAAAATAGGCCACTACTGCACCCAGCAAACCAATACCCGCCACCAGGGAAGTACCAATTGCGCGCAGGTGCTTAGGCAGGATCTCGGAAACCAATGTGATGCCGGCTCCCAACTCACCTGCCAAACCAATGCCGGCAACGAAACGGAGCAGCTTGTAAACCGTCACATCCTGCACAAAACCACAAGCTATATTGGCAAGGGAATAAGTGATAATGGAGCCGAAAAGCACGGAAAGCCGCCCCTTCTTGTCTCCCAAAACACCCCACAGGATACCGCCGATCAGGAGGCCGGTCATTTGCCAGTTGAGAATACTGGCCCCGGTAACGGAAATGTCGGCCTCGGAAAGCCCTAATGCAGCCAAACTTGGCAACCGGACGATCCCGAAAAGGAGCAGGTCATAAATATCTACGAAATAACCAAGGGCAGCGACTATAACGGGAGCACTGAAAAGATAGGAAGCGTCTGAGCGCGTTGCTGTGACGGATGACATTGGGTTTTGTATGGGTTTCATCGGAATAACTTGCAATATTATGCAAATAGCCGGACATAAGCCCGGCTATTCGTTGGTAAATTAATAAGATTTAAAGAGAAAGTTTTGTTTTACAAGACACCGGTTCTCCATTGGTTTCATATATACAAGCCCCTGCTTAAAGTTCCAGTTTCTGTTTGTCTTTCAGCAACTGTTCCTTCAATTTTGTGTAATCCACATCCTGGACAGCCACTTTGGCATCAATCGCCTGAACAGCAGCCGTCGCGGCGCTCTGACCCAGGATCATAAACACGGGCTCCATGCGGATAGAGCCATAGGCAATATGCGATGCAGAAACGCACACCGGCACGAGCAGGTTTTCACATTCGGCCTTTTTAGGGACAATCGAACCGTAAGAAATGCCGTAAGGGTTTTTAGGATGCACACCAATGTCGCCCTCGTTTTGCACAAAACCATCCTCCTTCACATAGCGCTGCGCATTGTGCGCGTCGAGCGAATAGGAGCCCATGCCTACCGATTGCGCCACCGCTTTTTTGCCCAATGTCTCATTCTCTGTCATCACATTCAAGCCAAGCATCCTGCGTGCTTCGCGGACATAAATCTGATGTGGCCAGCCACCGTTATCCTTGAACTCGTCTTTCGGCAAGCCCCATTCGTTCACTTTGGTGCGCACATCGGCGGGTACCGCCTGGTCGTTGGCAAGGAAGTACATCAGGCCTTTCTGGTATAGTTCGTGCTCCTTGATGATCTGCTTGCGGCGTTCATAAGTCGCATCCGGATAATCGTAGTTCTGACCAATGAAGTCGGTACTGAACGGGCCATGGTTGTTGGTATCCGTTTTGCGGTTGGGGATAGGATCGTATTTATCAAAAGTTTCGGTCCAGCCGGCTTTATATACACGGGCTAACAGCTCGTATTTCGCCGGATCATAACCTGCCGGTTTGGCGAAGGGAATGCGGTTTTCCGGATGCGATGAAAGGCACATCCGAAAGCAATAAGCCTGGATCTTGTGGTCACCGTCGCCGTTTTTACCAATTTTTTCAGCAGAAACGTAAGGCAGCAGACCACTTTTCGGGTCGCCTTCCACTTTATAAGGGCTTACATTCTTTTTAAAATAATGCCCATGCTGGAAAACGCCCGCCTGGATGCCGTTCCATTCTTCGTTGTAAACGCTGTTGGCTTCGCGACCTACATGGTATTTCACGCCCGCGGCAGCCATGAGATCGCCCTCATAAGTAGCGTCGATGAACATTTTGCCTTTGAATGTTTTACCGCTCAGTGTTTTGAAGGAAGTAATCCGACCTTTGTTCTTCTGAACGCCGGTTTTACCTCGGTCGAGCCATTCATCGCGATAGATTTTGATATTGTTTTCTTTCACAAAATCTTCAAAAACCTGCTCCGCCACGTGCGGTTCGAAAATCCACATTGTACGCTCGGCTCCGTCCATCGCCACAGTTCCCTGGCCTTTGTTACCATATTCTTCTTTTTTCTGCCAATGCCAGCCTTCGGCCTTATCATAATGCAGGTAAACGCGATGATAAAACTCACGCGCCAATCCGCCGATCACCGATTTATTACCCGTATCAGTAAAACCAAGGCCGCCGGATGAAAGCCCGCCTAAATGCTTGTCGGGCGACACTACCAACACCGTTTTACCGGATTTAATGACCTGCACAGCTGCCGTAACCGCCGCACATGTGCCGCCGTAAACGATCACGTCGGCCTCATAAGATTGTGCAAAAGAGGTCGTAAACCCGACTTGTGAAATGGTGATCAGGCACAGAAAGAGTAATTTTTTCATTCAATATTCTGATTTAGGATTATAAGATTGCGTATTGACGGGACGATCGACCGCCGACCGCTGACCGCTGACTGTCCATGGTCCATGGTCTATGGTCTATGGTCTATGGTCGGCGGTCGGCGGTCGGCGGTCGGCGGTCGGCGGTCGGCGGTCAGCGGTCGGCAGTCGGCAGTCGGCGGTCGGCAGTCGGTCCCATATTATTTAGAATTGAGTACGAATAGAATAGCATCCGCTACGACTGCGCCGTTGGCTCCATCCGATGAAATATTTACCGCCGAAGCATTGCCTTTCGGAAGATTGAACTGGCCGACGTGATACCACTCACCCGACGTTTGTCCTTCCACGACGATGTCTTTTTCACGGACGGTCAGGTCTTTCACCTCATTGCCATATTTTACCGAAAGTTTTATTTCAGAAGCCAGTTTGGCCACTTTTGGAAAATAAGCGTAGATCTGGTAAGTGCCTGCTTTCGCTATTTCCGGAGTAAAAGTCACCGAGCCGCCATTTTTATCGCCTTCCGCCGTGGTTAAAAATGAAGGTCCATACCCACCCTTTTTCACCGGCTCCCAGCTTCCCTTGACAGAAACTTGCTTCACATCCTCATTATCGACCAGGATTTCAGGCGTCGCGCCGTTCACCAGCGGATCTGCTTTAAGCTTCGCCTGCAATTTGGCAATATCGACGCGCTGGATGCTGGTTTTGGCGTCAATAGCCATCACGGCTGCAATGGCCGACGATTGCGCAAGCACCATAAACACCGGCTCCATGCGAATCGACCCATAGGCAATATGTGTCGCGGAGAGGCACACAGGTACGAGCAAGTTGGTGCATTCCTTTTCCTTCGGCACCAGCGAGCCATAGGCAATCGGGTAAGGCCCGAAACCGCCGATCTCGACATTACCCTCATTTTTTGCCATGCCATTTACCACAATGCGCTGAATATTGTGCGAATCCATCGTATAAGCGGCCATTCCGACGCCATCTTTCACCACTTCCTTTCCTTCGCAATTGGCCTGCGTCATCACATAATTCCCGACCATTCGTCGGGCTTCACGTACGTAAAGCTGTGGCGACCAGTTGCCGGTTTTCACATATTCATCTTTAGGATAACCCCATTTCAGCATCGATTCGCGTAGTTCCACAGGCACGCGCGGGTCGTGACCAAAGAAGTAGAGCAGGCCTTTGGTGTACGTCTCATGCGCTTTGATGATCTGTTCGCGTTTTTTATAATCGGCGTCCGGATATTCGTAGTTCATGCCGATCATGTCCGTCGAAAAGCCGTTCCGGTTGTTAATGTCCGTTTTGTTGTTGGGCATTTTACTCCAGATGAAATAGTCATTCAGCGTTTTCCTTTCCGGTTGCTTCGCGATCAGGCGGGCGAGGAGCTCGTAATGCACAGGATCGTAGCCTTCCGGTTTGGTAATGGGCACCATATTGTTGGGGTCCGAAGTGAGGCAAATCCGGTAGTTGTAGGCCTGTACCTTTTTATCGCCTGTGCCGTTTGGTTCCAGTTTGGCTGGCGACACGCCCCATAGCAGGCCGCTTTCCGGCTTACCTTCTACTTTGTAAGGATCGATACCGTCGGGCAACTGGTGCCCTTTCATGAGCTGCACACCATTGATGGTTTCGTTGTAATCGCTGTTACCCTCCCGGCCGACAGCGTAACGCACACCCGCCTTCGCCATCAGATCACCTTCGTATGTACAGTCAAGAAAGACTTTTGCTGCGATAGTCTGGTTAGTTTTCGAATCGGGCTTAAGACTATTCTCCAAAACAATGGATTTGATCTCCGCACCAGCCTTGTTGGCACTGATAACCCTGTTTTGGTAAATGACTTTAATGCCCGCCTCATCCAGGTATTGCTGCAAATACTGCTTCGCTACCTTCGGTTCAAACGTCCATTGCTCGAATTTGCCATAATGCTTGCCAATCCGTCGGTAAAAGTCCCGTGACAGGCCGGTAATTGCGTATTTATTACCAATATCGGTGTAACCGAGGCCACCCGAAGTCATGCCTCCCAAATGCCCGCCCGGCTCGATTAATGCGACTGTTTTACCCATTTTCTTCGCCGTGTAAGCCGCTATCACCCCGGCCGATGTGGCACCATAAATGCAAACATCGACTTGCTGCGCCTGGGCATCCAGCCGGGCTTCGGCTGTAAACCGCCCCCCCGGGGGCCGGAGCCCCGGGGGTCGCCGCCCCGGGGGCAGAAACCCGGATAGCAGGAATGCCAGACCACATGCGAATTGCGCTAATGCTATTTTTTTTCTCATCATTTTAAAACCTGTTTGTTCAAGACTTAATACCCTGGATTTTGATCCTTGGCTGTAATGGCTTTGTTGTACAAAATCTCCGAGTTTGGGATCGGCCAGAGCATATGTTTCTCGGCCACTACGATATTCTTTACTTCCAGAATACGCTGTTTGGCTATCCCGAGGCGTTTAAGGTCGTTCCAGCGCTTGCCTTCGTACATGGTTTCGTAACCTCTTTCCTGAACTACCTTATCAATAAAAGATTGGAGCGTGAAATCCGCCAGCTTGAAATCCACAGTGGAAGCCGATTCGGCCGGCTTTCCATAGGCGCGGCGATGGATTTTATTCAGGCTTTCGAGGCCGTCGGCAGTGGGTTTGCCATTGGCGCGGGCGTCGGCTTCGGCGTGAAAAAGAAGCAGGTCGGCATAGCGGTACCAGGGATAATCGTTGCCTGCCCCACCTGTCGCCAATGGATCGCGGTATTTGCGGTATAACAGGGAAGTAGTACCCAGGCCGATGTCCACATTATAAAACATGTGGTTTTTGCGCAAATCCTTGAAATCCCAATTCTTGATCACCGAATTGGAAACCGAATCGGTATACTGTGCGTACACGCCGCCGGGACCGTAGTAGTTGTATTGGCCGATCTTGCGGTGCGCATAACTTACCAGACCAAAACCTTGCTGACGGGAATATTTAAAATAGAATATCTCTTCCGACGTATTCACAACCTCCGGGCCGTAAATCTTCTGAAAATCCTCCGAAGTGCTCACCGCCACCAGCGAGTACTTTTGCGAATCGATCACTTCTTTCGCTTTCGCACGCGAATCTTCCCATTTTTCCAAATACAGATAAACTTCCGACAGCAACGTCTTGGCAGCCCATTTGGTTGGTCGACCTATTTCAGACGGGTTATCCGGTAGCCCAGCTTCGGCTACCAGTGCATCGGCGACAATCAGCTTATAAACATCGTCCACGCTGGACCGGGGAATATCGGCGGCAGTCATGTTTTCCTCCGTGCGCAATGGCACTCCCGCCCAGTTTCGCACCATTGCAAAGTAGATGAGCGATCGCATATATTTCGCCTCAGCCACAAATGCTGTTTTTTCCGCGTCCGTCATGCTGGTACCTTTCGGAACATTGGCAATGACCAGGTTCGCATTCCGGATAGATTGGTAGAAGTTGTCCCAAATCGTCGCGACGCGGTTGATATTCGTGTTATCGAGCCCCTGGTATAAGCTCACGGGCGTTTGCGTGCCTCGCGAATTGCCATAATCTGCCAATCCTTCGAGCTGCGCCGGATAGTTGGTCGACAATGCATTGTCGACGCGCATCGGACCGTAAATCGCATTGACAGCCGCCTTGGCCTCCGCTGCGGTATTGTAAAAGTTCTCTGATGCTAACGATTTGGGTTTCTCTTCCAAAATATCGGAACAGCCCATGCAAACCGCCGCTAAAAACAAACTGATGAATATCTTTTTCATATCAATAATTCCTTTAACCGGTTGTTAAACTTGACCTTAAAAACCTATCCTTAGACCCACTGTGGTAGTCTTGGCCACCGGATACACATAGTGGTCGACGCCCTGAACGAAGGAGTTCCCACCTCCGTACGAATTGACTTCGGGATCGTACCACGAGTACTTGGTGAGCGTGATCAGGTTCTGGCCGCTTACATACAATTGTCCGTATTTCATCCATTTGATATGCAGCTTGGCAACCGGCAGGTTATAGCTCAGCTGAATGTTTTTAAACCGCAGATAAGAGCCGTCCTCCACAAAACGGTTTGACATTTGCGCTTGTGAAGAGGTTTTGATGATCGGGTATTTCGCATTGGTATTGGTGGGTGTCCAATGGTCGAGATACACTTCTCTGGGCATATTCAGCGCCTGGCCGTAGTCGTAGCCTTGCCCTTGCGCGCTCAAATTGAAAATATCGTTGCCCTGCGATCCCTGGATGAAGAATGTCAGTTCGAAATTTTTAAACGACATGTTGGAATTAAAGCCATAGGTAAATTTCGGATTGGGGTTACCGATGATCTGCTTGTCGCCGGCATCGCGGCTTCCGTTATTATTGTAATCTTCGTAGGCAATAAGACCTTTGTCGTCATACCCCTTTTCTACATAGCCATAAAAAGATCCCAGCGGATAGCCTTCACGCAGAATATTGACATTATCATTCACTGCCGCTCCAATGGTCTGGCCCAGAATATCATTGCCACCATACAGCTTCATCACCTTGTTTCTGTTAATAGACAAATTGGTCGAAACATTCCATTTGAATGCGCCTTCCAGCACGGTTGCATTAACTGCCAGCTCAAAACCCTTATTTTGAATTTTTCCGATATTCTGAATGGTGTATGTGTAACCAAGGGACGATGGAAGCGACACATTGTTCAGCAAATCGCGGGTGTTTTTGATATAATAATCGGCTGAGAGGCTAATGCGGTTATTCCACAAACCCAAATCGATCCCGAAGTCGGTCTGAGCGGTTGTTTCCCATCTCAGAGAGCCCGCCAGGCGATTGCTTGGCGCATAGGAAGTCATAAACGCATCCCCGAACACCACCTGGCCGGAGGATAGCTGGTTTAAAGTGAAATAGGGCTGAATGGATGTATTGCCAGTTTCGCCATAACCTACCCGCAGTTTCAGGTCAGAAATGACAGGGATATTTTTGATAAACTCCTCCTCAGACATACGCCATGCCAACGCCCCCGACGGGAAAAAGCCCCATTTCTGGCCTTCGCTGTACCGCGATGAACCGTCGGCACGGAAGCTGGCCGTTGCGAGGATTTTGCTATTAAAAGAATAATTGACGCGCGCCAGGTAGGAAAGCAATGCCCATTTGGAATAGGACGATATCGGCACACCTTGTGTAGCCGCCGCGCCAATGTCGTGCGTCTCCTGATTATCACTGATGAAACCGCTTCCGCTGGCTTTCAAGTAATTGGATGTGTAGTCCTGATAGGTAAAACCTGCTACGGCCGAAACGCTATGCTTCCCGAAATCCTTAATATAGCTGATCGTATTCTCGCTGAGTATGCTGGTAACCCGTTGGGTTTCTATAGCCGCGCTACCTTTAGAGTTAACAAACTTCGTAGTAGTATAAGTATCGGTGCGGTCGTCGGTGCTTTCCAGACCGGCAAGCGTTTTGATCGTCAATCCTTTGAATGGCTCAAACGTAATGGCACCATTAGTGAGAATCTTGTTCGATTTGATGACGTCCGAAAACTGGTACAAGAAGTTCAAAGGGTTGGTAATCACGTTCGAGCCCCAGGCATAGGATTCGGCCAGGCGGGAGTAGCTGCCATCCGGAAGCGTAGCGGGAATGGTCGGATAGCCCGAAAGCATTGCCGACATCAACGTTCCGCCGCGGTTGCCCTTTTCTGAGTTTTTGCGATCAGAATCGATGCGACTCAATAGTGTACTGAGGTCAAACTTGAATTTTTTACCGATATCCGAGCTCAGGTTCATGCGCAGCGCATTCCTGACATAGTTACTGCCGATGATAATACCGTCCTGACTAAAATTGCTCGCTGCCACTGAAAAGCGGGTCTTTTCATTTCCGCCGCTCACCGTCAATGCATGATTTTGAACCGGCGCCTTTTGGAAAACAAGGTCCTGCCAGTCGGTGCCTTTGCCGAAACCTGCTATCTGATCAGCCGTGAAATGCGGGGCGAGGCCGTCATTAGCTGCCTGCTCGTTATAAAAATTAGCATATTCGGTTGCATTCATCAGGTCGAGCTTTTTCCGAATACTCTGGACGCCGTAATAGCCGTCATAATCGACACTCACACGGCCAGCTTTGCCTTTTTTAGTAGTAATCAAAACAACGCCATTAGCGCCGCGCGAACCATAAATGGCTGTGGCCGAAGCATCTTTCAACACTTCAATCGATTCAATATCCGCATTGTTCAGCAGCGTAGGGTTGCCGGAATAGGGAAAGCCGTCGACCACATAAAGCGGCTCGTTACTCCCCTGAATAGAGTTGGTACCGCGCACGCGCACGCTGATCGGACTACCGGGTGCTCCCGTATTTTGGGAAACATATACCCCCGCCGCTCTTCCAGCCAAGGACTGTACGAGGTTTGTAGCCGGGTAAGCATTCAGCTCTGTCGATTTAATGGACGCAACCGAACCGGTAAGGTCACTTTTTTTCACCACACCATAACCGATTACGACAATCTCCTGCAATGACTTGTCTTCGAGAACCATGTTCACGGTCAGGGACGTTTGGCTGCCCAACACGATTTCCTGCGACTTATAGCCTACAAAGCTGAACACGAGTACAGAATTCGGTGCGGTGGTCTCCGGAATTTCCAGTTGAAAATCACCGTCGTTATTGCTGGTTGTACCTGTTTGTGTTCCTTTTAAAACGATGCTTACACCTGGCAAACCCGTGTTGGATTCGCCGTCCAGCACTTTCCCGGACAGAGCCCGCTTTGGCGAAGCGTTCTGGGACGATTGTCCCGGAGCTGTTTCGGGAGAGGGCGTGTCGATTCTTCGGAGAATGATAATCTTGCCGGAAACTTCGTAGCCGAGCCCCAGTGGCGTCAGGATATGATCCAGGGCTTCGTATAAGGGCTTATCCTTGATGGAAACGGTTACCCTTCTCGTCGATTTGATAAGTTTGGAACTAAAAACAAACCGCACATCGATCTGTTTTTCCACCTGACCCAGTACCTTCTTTACCTCGCTGCCATTGGCTGTAACCGAAACTTTCTGGCTAAGAAGTGATTGGGCACTACCTTCACGCGCGTAACCTGTCGCTATGAACACAAGGGCAAGCATGAGTTGAGTAGCTGTCATTCGCATGGTCCACAGTAATACCCTACGGTATTTTAAAGGTTTTTTCATAGATTTGATTGTTTTGTAGGATTAAAATTTGGCAAAACGACCCCTGCCTCCCTTCCCGGGAGGGTAATGGCGACCAACCAAATCAGGGATATTTCCGAGCCGGTAATGCGGGAACATTACCGGCTCTTCTTTTGGGATATTCTTTCTGTTTCTTGACTGTGATTTTTAAAGGGTTACGTGATTGTTTTGGTTTAATTCCTGCATCCTTTGCTGTGGATTACCACCTGCCCGTCTATGATCTCATAACTGGACTCCACTGCTTTGCAAATGATATTAAGCTTATCATGGAGCGTCTGGCTGTCGAGCCTCGCCGTGAGCGGGCAGTCTTTCAGCAATGTTTCGTCGTAGAGTATGTCTATGCCATAGGCTTTTGCGATTGTGTTAAAAACCTCGTTGGCAGGTGTGTCTTCAAATTCAAACTGCGGGATTTCGGCTTTGGAAACAACCATTTCTGGTTTTTCGACCAAGGTTTTCACCATTTTAACCTCGTCGCGGGCGTAGATTATTTTCTGATTTGGCGTGAGCACAACACCCTTGAATTGTTTATCTTCTACCTTTTCCTTCAAATGTGGGTCGGATTGGGCAAATACCGCGACTTTCCCGGTTTTGACTTCAACCGTCACTTCGTGGGAATCTCCATAAGCCTTGATGCGAAAACTGGTGCCCAGGACTTTGGTAACCAATCCATTGGCATATACCAAAAACGGATGGTCAGCATCTTTGGCGATATCGAAAAAAGCTTCTCCTTCCAGAAACACCTCCCTGCGCTCGCCTTCGAACCGCTCGGGGTAACGAATTCGGCCTTTCGGCGCGAGGCTAATGCGGCTGCCGTCACTCAAATCGAGCTGCATTGTCTGGCTGCTTGTGTTGGTCTTTTCAATAAATGAATTGCTTTCTTCGATCATGCTGTCCTGCTGGCCAAGCTGGGGCTTTTCCTCCCTTTTGATCATGACGGAATATACCGCCCAGCCAAGAAGCATGATAAATGCAATGGAAGCTGCGAACTGCATCCAGGGAATGGAGAAAACCGGCACCCGCCGACCCGCCGACCGCAGATTGCCCTCGTCCACTTCGGTAATACGGCCGACCGTCCGTTTCACTACCTGATTGATCTCCGCGTCGCTGATGTCGGGCTCATGCAGACGTAGCGAAAGAACAACGGCTTTGGCCTGTTCCACTTTTCCGAGCATTTCCGGATTGGCGTCGATCCAATCGTCCCAAAGCGAATCGGTTTCAGGGGTGGGCGACAATGCCCATTGACGAAAGAAATCGTCCCAGACAAAGTCATCAACAGAAAAATCGTTGTAGCGGTCCATACCAGTTCATTGTGTCTAAGTAGTGATAGACAAAACATGATACCGGATACCAATAATTTTTAAACTTTTTCTTCAGAAAAGAACAAAAGATAACGAGCAGCCTGATGATCTGGGAGTTATAATAGAAAGTGCAGGAGAAAAAATAGGAGAAATCCCGCCTTCCAATGCGCTTTCAGGTGTTTGATCGCAATTTGGAGCAAGTTTGAAACCGTCTGTGGCGATATGGCCATCACCTCGGCGATTTGCTCCCGGCTGAGTTCCTGGAAGAATTTGAGGTACACCACTTCTTTCTGCCGACGTGGTAATGCATTAAGCAACTTTTCCAGTTGCCCCGACCGCACAGCTATCGCTTCATTGGCAATATATTCATCTTCTACTGAGAATTCGATGTCAAAATAATCATCCTCTTCCTGTAATGCCTCGCCTCCTACCCACGCACGCGATGAGACTTGCCTGTGCATCAGCCTGCGAAGCGATGCCATCAGGTAAGGTTTTACCGCAGCATCGGGATTGAGATTACCTCTTTTTTCCCAAAGTACCAGAAAAAGGTCCTGTATGCTATCCTTCACCAGTTCGCGGTCTTTCGAAAACTTGCATCCATACTGGAAAAGCAGTCGGAAATTATCGGACATCAACTTCTCGAAGGCCCGCACTTCCCCTGCCAGAAAATCCTGCCAGAGCAAACGATCATTCGAGAAAGAGGGTGTTGAATCCATAACTTACTGAAAGGGACGACTAAATAAGCTAAACTTAACCGCAAACTCAATTTATTTTACAAGATTAGTTTAATTCATTCCGGCAATCGTCCTATGCCTGCCAGTTATTCGACCATGACCTTGAATGCCTGCTTTTTACCATTCTGATTTTGTAGTTGCAAAATATGGATGCCGGAAGCCAGCGGGCTGAGCGGTCTTACTTTCAAATGTCCCTGTGCTTCCGGCATTGTCTCAATAGGAAGTATCATTCCGTTCCCGTCGATGAGACGAATTGACGCCATGTTGACCCCTTTACCTCCGACGATGATCCCGTCGCGTTTCGCTGGATTAGGGGCTATGATCACTTCGTTGGCGACCTGTCCTGGCACGCCGTTGTCGATGCGTATATCGTCGATCCGGATTTTCCCGACACCGTTCCTGAACCGCATTTCGAAGTTGGAAAGCTTGGTTTTGGAATAGGCTGAATTGCCGGGATATGCAGCGCTGGCTTTGCAAACAGGCTCGTCGTCCACCCAAAAGTCATAACTTCCCGGCTGAACGGTCTCTTCAGGAGTTCCGCTACCAATGCGGTATGGCAGCGGCTTGTCGGAGTTGTTGAGCGCCCATATCAGAGTAACTACTTTTTTCTCAGGATAATTTTGACTTACCTGTTGTGTTTCAAGATCTTTGATGGTGAACCCGTCCTCCGTAAAATTCATCGAACATTTGGCAAACATCAGTGCATTACCGGGGAAAGAATTGTTGACAGGATCGAAGTCTTCACCGACATAGAAGTACAGCGCGTTCACTGCCGGCGATTGAATGCCTTCTACACTCAGCCTGATACGGATAAAAAGTGTTTCTGGATTGGGCGCAAACGGCGTTGCCCGCATAGCGCGTATAATACCCCCCGTTGCGGAATCCTGACGGCTCCTGACCAACTCCATGTATCCTTTATGGAATTTATGGTAGGAAAGCGTCGGGGCAGTGAGGATGACGTGACTGAACTGGCCGGTGTCCGGCTGTGGGTTAATGAGTGAGGTCGTCTGGCTGAAATCCTGGTGGAAGTAGATTGTTTGAGCGCTGCTTGTGAATGTCAGGAGCACGAATGCGAGAAAGAGGTATCTGTTTTGCATAAACCGGTTTGTAGTTTATGCATTTAGACGTAAGAAGTTTTTGATGGTAACGGTTTGTAGAAGTAAAATTTTTAATGCCACGAAGACACGCAACTGCCAATCTTCGTGGCATATTAAAAATTAATGACTCCGTCCAGCGTCTCTAACCTTTTCGAGCTCTGCGGCCATAGCTTTCACCCTGGCCGGATATTTGTCCGCTATATTATTTTTTTCTCCAATATCCTTACTCAAATCGTACAACTGCGGCTTCGGATTAGCACCGGTCTCAATATTCGTCAGCTCGGCGATGGCCTTTCCTTCCCGCGGTTCAATATACTTCCAATTTCCCTGCGTAATCGACAATGCACCGCCCTGTTTGATCAGCCAGGTGCGGCCGGCAGGGCCCTTACCCAGCATCGCATCCATTACATTGAAACTATCCACAGCCTCTTCGCTACCTATTTTCTGCTGAAAGAAATGCGCAAACGAAGCCATCATATCGATCTGGCAAATCAATGCATCGGAGACCGTACCCGGCTTAATTGCCTGCGGCCACCTTGCCAACCATGGCACCCGGGTTCCTCCTTCAAATGCGCTGTATTTACCGCCTCGTAATGGTCCGGCAGCGCTGTGCCCTTTTGCTAATTCCACGGCACGATCGGCATAGCCGTCATCCAGCACAGGGCCATTGTCGCTTGAAAATATGATCAGCGTATTGTCGGCGATTTTGAGTTCATCGAGCTTTTTCAAAATCTCCCCTACCGTCCAGTCCATTTGCAGGATCACGTCTCCGCGCAAGCCCATTTTGCTTTTGCCTTTGAACTGCGTGCTCGGCATGCGGGGCACGTGAATGTCATTGAGCGAAAAGTAGAGAAAAAAAGGATTCTTATGATTTTCCTCGATAAACTGCTCTGCCTTGCTAAGGAACACGTGTGCAATCTCCTCGTCTGTCCAGCGGGCTTGTTTGCCACCTGTCATCCAGCCTATCCGGCCAATGCCGTTCACGATGGTATTGTTATGTCCGTGATTTAGCGAAGCGGGCAATTTGAGTAGTTCCGGGTTTTCGAGGCCTGTCGGTTCGTTGCCGATTTTTTTGGAGTAATCCACTTCAATGGGATCGTTCGGATCGAGATCCTGCACATCGTGATTTTCTACAAAAACCGTGGGTACACGGTCCGAAGTGGCCGGAAAAAAGAATGCGTAATCGAAACCGACCTCATTCGGTCCTTTGGAAATAGGTTTATTCCAATCTATCTGCCGGTTGGTTTCACCTAATCCCAGGTGCCATTTGCCCACCGATGCCGTTTTATAACCTGCATGCTGGAAAATGGTTGGTAATGTCAGCTGATTCGTCGGAATGATCAGTGACGCATCGCCGGGAAGCACGCCGGTGCCTTTTTGCCGCCAGGGATACTTGCCCGTTATGAGCGCATAGCGTGAGGGTGTGCAAGTGGCCGAGCTGGCGTGTGCGTTCGTAAAGCGGATACCTTCCTTCGCTAGTCTGTCGAGGTTAGGGGTGCTTATTTTGGTGGCGCCGTAAGCACTAAGGTCGCCATAGCCTACGTCGTCGGCGTAAATGAAGATAACGTTGGGTTTGGACTGCCGCTTTTGCGCGACAAGTGAGAATGGTAACAACAAAACAGCCGCCAGAAGCGACAGGTACTTTATTTTCATAACAGGTTTAAGAATTTAGGGTGTGAAGATATTTATTTAGTGGCATTGTGAGTTACCAAAATCCAAAGTTTACCCCGGAAATGCGTTATTGAAAAAAAGTCAACCGGCTGATAAACGGATTTGACAGGCCATTTTGAAAGCAGTAACCTCGTGACGATAACACCACTATGCTATGGATGAACTCTTATACGATGTCAAAGTTTTGAACGACGGCGGCCGTTTCGACTTCCTAAGTATCGGATACACAGCGACTCACAAAGCGATTATTTATAACGAGACTGAGATACCATTTCTGTACTCGCTGACATTGGCAGAAGTCCAATGGGATGGAAGGCTTAGCGTGATTATCAATAATAGCAATGCAGACGTGAAACCAACAATGGCTACCGTATCCAAGACAATTGAAACTTTTACCACTAACAACCCGCGGGCTATTGTGGGATTCACAGGAAATACGGATGCCAAAATCCGGCTCTATCGGATTGCGATTGCCCGGGATCTGGATAAGTTCTTGGATAAGTTTCTGATTTGGGGTGTCAGAAGCGACACTGGGAGACGGGAGCCGTTTAAACCGGATCAACCCTATCAATTCTTTTTCATTGCAAGTCGATTTCTAACCTAAAACATCATCTAAATGAAAGCACAGGCAAAAAAGACACGTGCCCAAAAACCCAAGCAGATCGTCGGAGTATTTGCTAATTCAGAAGAACTTGGCAGGGAAATGAATAGGCAACTGATGCAAGTACTGATGAGAAGTGCCGAGCTTTCAGTCACCGGCGGAAAATGCAAACAATAACCAAAACGGCCCGGAAAGTAAATCCCGGGCCGTATGCTTTTAATACCTAGCTGCTCTTCTCACTAGTCAATTTCTTAATCAAATCAACCTCAGCCTGCTTATACGGCGTGCCGTCTTTTCTGAAAATATCATGGAACCAAAGATCAGGTTCTTTGGTGTATGTCTTCTTCCAGCTGTCCCAAGGGTAAATGGTTTGTGATTTGCCGTCTACGAGGCCCCAGTTAATGGCCCCTACGTTGTATTTCTTCGCTACGGGCAGGGAAGTTTCGAAAAAGCTACCGTTTCCGCGCGACATGTATTCCGTACAGATCAAAGGACGACCGTACGGTTCCAGCCATTTAATACGCTTCTCGAATTCCTGCGCATTTTCATAGTTGTGGAAAGTAATCACGTCAGATTGGTCGATCTGTGCTTTTTCGATCGGTTTTAACTTTTCCGGCGAAGACCAGTCGCCTGCCCACACGCCCGACGACAATGGTTGCGATGGGTTCACCGAACGTGCCCATTCGAAGGATTTTACCATCAATGGTAGTACGTAGTCAACTTTATTAGGCAATTCTACTTTGCCATAGGAGCTATTGTTGGTATTGTCCGGCTCATTCCAGATGTCCCACATCAGCACGCGGTCGTCATTTGCAAATGCGGCTACGGTACCTTTCACGTATCTTTCCAAACGTGGATACTGTGTGCTGTCCTTCAATGCGTCGAAGCCAGGGTTTTGTACCCAGCCCGAGTTATGCACGCCAGGCTTCGGGTCACGTTGCTTGCCCAATTTCGGGAACGGGTCCCAGCAGGAGTCGAAAAGAACGAGTACCGGCTTGATTTGATGTTTTTTGCTGATTTCCAGGAATGTGTCCAGCCTCTTGATAAAACCCGCTGAATCCTGTTGGAATAGTAAATCATGCAGGTAAACCCGCATAGTGTTCATACCGATGTTTTGCGCCCAGCCGAGTTCCTTATCAATAGTAGCGGTGTCGAACGACTCTGCCTGGAACATTTCGAGCTGGTTAATGGCTGTACTTGGCAGAAAGTCGGCACCTACGAGCCAGCCTTGTTTGGCGTACCATTCCTTGGCTTGCTCTTTTGTCCATATTTCACGGCCCGTAGTTTGCTCGGTTGCTACCGCCTCATCCTTCTTTTCTTCTTCTGCCTTTTTCGCGCAGTTTTGCAACATCAGACAGGCCGCAATGGCCCAGATCGTTGTTTTTAAAATTTTCATCAGGTATTGGAATTGGTTTTGTTATTTGAAAAGAGGCGACGGACGGTTTTCTAAGCTTGGCTCTGTGTTTGAAATTTCCGGCCAGCTATTTTTCCATGTCAGCTTGTCGAGCATCAACACACGGCGGTTCGCACCGGTGGACACACGCGGCTCAGTTTTGAGGATGGCGTGGTAGAGCAGCCAGTCATTACCGGCATTGTCGGTTACCCACCTGGAGTTGTGGCCTGGCCCAGCGTATACGTCATTGCTATGCAACAATACTGTTCCTGTACCACGCTCTCTCAAGTCTTTCCCGTCCTGATCGACAAATGGCCCGAAAATGGATTTGGAACGGCCCATACGGATGTGATATTTACTTTTTTCGAATTCGCAGCAACTTTCTTTGGAACCCAGGAAATAATAATACTCACCTTTTTTCTGAATCATCACCGCCTCGAAATCGCCCGCCGCAATTTTAAACTTCTTAGAAAGATCAGGAATCGATTTGCCGTCCGCCGACAATTCTACTCCGTAAGTTCCCTGCATTGGTTTGTCGCTGAAACTGCCCCAGAAAACGTATTTCTTGTCGTCAACTTCGAGGTAAAACGGATCGATTGAATTTGGAACTTCTACATCCTGGCTGTTGAAAAGCTTGCCCTGATCCACAAACGGTCCTGCCGGTGAATCGGCGATCGCCAGACCAACGCCCGGATTAACGTCGCCCCAGGTGGAATAGGCATAATACATGTGGTATTTGCCATTCACTTTCACGACATCCGGTGCCCAGATACCACCCTTCTGTTTCCAGGTAGGTTTTTCGGTAAATGCTTCTTTGACATAATCCCAGTGTACAAGATCTTTCGAACGGACAATGGGTATGAGCCTCGAGCCTTTGCCATCGCCCCAGTCGTCCTGCGTTCCGTAAGCGTAAAACCAGCCGTCGTCCGCTTTCACGACTGTCGGATCAGCCAGTATAGGCTCAAAAACCGGGTTTTTATATTCCTTATCGCCCGGACCCAGGCCATTGAATAGCAGGGGAAATAGTAGTAAAATCAGAAATCTGACCATTTCAGGATGTGTTTTAAATCAATTATTCCAGCCAGATGATCTGCGTGAAAGCGCCATTGGCCGCCACGTCCCAAAGCTCTACCCGCAGCCATTTCCTGCCCCTCATATTTTGGGTAAACTTATAATTTTTCTGACCGAATGCCTGCGTGTCGTTCAGATTAATAATTTCATGAAAAACTTCCTTACCGTCTCCGGAAATCACTTCGGCACGATTCAGCGGGAAAGTCCATTTGGCATCCAGGGTAATCTCGACATTACCTTTCGCATCGGGTTTGGCTGTTTCTCCAACTACTGCATTGTTCACTTTAAACGTCGGGATCAGCACTTCGCCGGTTGTGACAAAAAACTTTCCTTTGCGCATCGCGTCCAGTACCGGCTGCCAGCCATCTTCAAAGCGCGGCATTTCATCGAGTTGGAGGTAATTGATATTTAAATGTCCATACAATTCATAATTCGGCTCAATGCGGAAGAGGTCGGCTTCGGCGAGGACGTTCTTTTTGTAGCCCCAGTTGGCCATATCGTCCATGAGGTCGAGGACGCGTTTCCCGAGTTTGGGTTGTGACAAATCTGCTGGCATGGCCTTCCATGCAGCGCCCAGAAAATGGTCGGATTTGTAGAATGTCTCGTCCTTATGCTTGTCCGGGAAGCCTGTCGAGCCTTTTGTGCGTGCATGTGCCGTCCACGCCAGGCCGTTTTCTATTTCAAGCAATTTTAGCATTTCGTCCTTGTTGCCAATGCGATACACCTTGCCATATTCGGGATGGTTCTCTACAAAAGGCTGGTCTTTTTCCCTTGACATGAGCCAGTAAACGGGTTTTGGAAAAATATTCATCCAATGTCCGCCGAAGAAATTGTTGGGCTCCTCGCCTGGCAGCAACAGGAAATTACCCCCGGACAGCCGCGCGCATTCCGCAAACATCGTTTTCAGCTCCGGCCAACGCTTCGCCTCCGGGCCACGCGGGCTACCCGGACCGTGAAACTCCGCCAAATGCACAATGTTTACACCCGTATTCCTGAATGCTTTTACAAAACCGGGCATATCGGGTAGCGGCTTACGCGTGAGCACATCGTCTATATGCTCCTGGTGGAAATGGCTGGCCATGGTGTAGTACCCCGGAATGGGTTCATACTTGTCCGAATGCGTGAATGCTTTCACATTTTCGAGGACCTTGCCATCCTTTTCGCGACTTAGCAAACAGAAAAAGTTGTAACGCTGCTGCGTCCCAGGCGGTGCATTGAACCACGGCACCCAGCGACGGTCGCCTAGCAGATCATGCCGGATACCAATACCGAAACCCGGGAGCAGGTTCCGGTAATTGTCGCCATACCAGATGTGTTCGAGATTGTAGCAGTTATCCAGCGGATAAAAATACTGGTGCGGAGCCGGAAAAACGGCCAGGTTACCTTCCTTTCCCTGTCCGATAATCGTCCGGTATTTCACCGCCATCATTTCGACCGTGTCCATTTTGGTTATGGCTACATTCCGCATAAAATCGTCGGTATCCGCCCATAAAAGCTTCTCCCATGGTGAAGTGCGCGAAGTGAGGCCCGCATCGTAAATCACGGCCAGCGAATCGACGTTGGTCGTCATTACCGCCGCTACATTCATCAGCGGGCTGCCGTTGTATAACGTCAGTTGAATGGCCCCGGCGAATGGCCCGGCTTTGGCACCATTGATTGTGATTTCAGTACGGGAGCCGTTGGTAGAGACTTTAACGTCGGTTTTGTCAAGCTTTACCGCGTAGCTCTGGTATTTTTGATAGGCTGTTTTGTCAAAGAAAATATTCCAGCCGTTTTGCGAAACGAGGTCGCGCTTGCCTACGGTAAGGATAATGGCCGGATCGAGGTCGCGGGCGATGGTGTATTGTTTGGTTTTGGTACCAATGCCCAGACTGCCGATCAGCGCGTGTGTTTTGTCTAAATCAATAGACACCTTGCCCGTTTCGGCATTACCGGCAGGCCACTCGATATGCAGCGCAGCGTCGCTCACGCTCGCCTGAACGCCGCTTTTCTTGTCAAAACTTTTGAGATCAACAGGCACCTGCGCTTGCAGGGCTCCTGCCAGAACCGACAAGAAAACAATCAGATTTTTACGCATTGACGACGGAGTGTGTTGGAACAAATATTTTCTTGTAAAAGGCAAGCCCTTCCTCGGCCAGTTCATCGGCGCTATTCGCCAATGGCCGCCAGATGCAGGCTGCACGTGCCAGTTCTTTCGAAGGTTGCCCGAAGGTTTCAATCACAACGGCCCCTTCATAACCGATATCGGAAAGTGCCTCCTGAATGCCCTGCCATTCCAGATGGCCAGTTCCCGGCGTACCCCGGTCGCTTTCGTTGCCTTGTACATGACAAAGCAGATCTTTCCCGATTTTCCTGATCGAGGCCGGAATATCTTTTTCCTCGATATTGGAATGAAATGTATCGAGCACGACTTTAAGATGCGGATTTCCTACTTCTTCCAGGATCGACAATGCCTGATCCACGGTGTTGACCATATCTGTTTCGAAGCGGTTCAAAGGTTCCAAACCGAGCGTTACGCCGCAATCACCCGCGATTTGGCTCACTTCCTTTAATGTATTCACACACCAGTCGCGTTCCTGTCTTTTCTGCTCCTCCGAAACAATCCGCGTCTTGCCGACTGCCGAATACACGGGTCCGCCGAAAACCGGACTTCCCATTTGTTCGGCAATGCGGATGCAATCGATAATGTATTGCCTCCCTATTCCGCGGAATGCGGGATCGGTGCTGGAAATGTCCCGCTCCGACCCGAATGCACCGCTGATGGTGATTTTCAGATCGAGGTCGCGGGCAATGTCCTTAATGAGTTTCCAGTCAATGATGCTCGCGTCTTCGACGGCTATTTCGATGATGTCGTAGCCCATATTTTTGACCTTGGTAAGCAGGTCGATATTTTGCGCCGAGAATGGGGATACCCAGATGAATGTGCTGGCTCCGAATAGCATAAAGGGTCAGGTTTTAGCGACAAGCCAGGTTTTTGAGGCCTGGCTTGTTTTATTGGAACAAATTATTCTTCAAAACTCGGGACATCCACGCGGACACCGCCCTTCATAGCCGACTCGTGCGCACAGATGCCCGCGCAGGTATAGTTGGCTGCCAATGCAGCGTCCACCGCCGAATCGCGGCCTTCTACGATCGCCGCCACAAACTCCTGCACCAAATGCGGGTGCGAACCGCCATGGCCCGCGCCTTGTAGGAACGAGACGTGGTTAGGGTCGTCGATCTTCTCACGCTTGGTGAAATGTTTGATAGGTTCGATCAGCAGCTCATCCGTGTCAGGTACGTCAATGCGCACCGCATTTTCACCGCCATCGAAGATCACGTGTTGCTCGTCTTGCAACTGCTCCCATTCAAACGACATTTTAGTACCATACACATCATAGCTCTCGCGGTACTGACGCACCACATCGAAGAGCGAGCGGGTTGCTTCAGCCACGACGTCGGTGCCCCTTAATGTAAATGTGGCTGTTTCAACCGCGAATGGTGATCCGTAGCGGCTGGCGAGGTCTTCGCTCAACCGACCGGAGCCGTGGCAAACGACGGTTTCGGCAATGGTATTGTTGATTTTTAAAAGTGGGGAAATGGCGTGGGTGCCATTCAGCATCGGCGGGTAACCTTTCCAATATTCGCCCCAGCCTTCCATGCTCATATCCTGAATATGCGAACCACGCACGAATTGAATGCGTCCGAGTTGGCCGGTTTGCGCGAGGTTTAATCCGTAAAGGAATTCACGGGTGTAAAGCGCGGTTTCCATCATCATATACACCTTACCCGAGCGGCGCTTTGCTTCCACAATGGCTTTGCAATCCTCGACAGTCATAGCCATCGGGATGGTGCAAGCCGTGTGTTTGTTGGCATTCAGCGACGCGAGGGTCATGCGGGCGTGATCGGGCACTGGGGTTACGACGTGGATGGCGTCTACGTCTTCGCGTTTGGGCACATCTTCGAAATGCTCGAAAACCAGGTTAGGATCCAGATTGAATTTGGCAGTCAGCTCGTCGCGGGTTTCTTTGCTACGCGTACAAATGCCCACCGCTTTAATATTCGGATGGCTTTGATAAATAGGGATAAACTCTTTCCCGAAACCCATACCCACGATAACGACTGTGATTTGCTTCTGACTCATTGTTGTTTTGTTTAGCGCCCGGGGTTGAAACCCGCGGTTAAAGATGGATTGATTAACTTTTCCTTTTTAAGCCTTCACCTCTATTATCTTAAACCCTTGTATCTAAAATGCTTTATCTGGAATCCAGGAGCTTGGTCAGGGCAATAGATGATATTATTTATTGCCTGATGCCCACTCTATCGCATTTCTCAAAATGGTCTGATATGGCTCGATGGTGTGTGACTTGGCGTCATGGCCCAATGCGATGCCTACGATCCTCCCTTTTGGATATTTGACGATGAAAATGCTTGGAAATACGTTGTCCGAGCCTTCGGCTTTGGCGGTGGCAAGTACTTCGATCGGCGTTCCTGCGGCATCGGGTTTGAAATAGTACAGCTCGTCGTCCAGCTTGAACTGCTCAGCGACACCTTTGGTAACCGGGTGTTCTTTATTGGTAATAGTTACTTCAAACGGCCCATATTTGTCATGGCCTTTCGAACCACCGCCTACCAGTTTTTGGTTGTATTCCGGCCAATCGGCCCAGTTGTACCAGAGTGCCGGATGAGCGAGTATCAGGGCCTTTCCGGCGTCCACAAATGCGAAAATGGCTTTGCGGGTAGCTTCGTCGGCGATGGGCTGGTTATTGGAAAGATATAGCACGTCGATGTCTTTCAGCTTTGGCAAAATCGTCGTCGGGTCGCTGGTGTACTCCACCGTCGCCAGGCCGCCTTTTTGCAGTGTCTGCACATCTTCCTGTTTATACCACCGATCAAAATCATGCGAAGAGCCACCGCCTACCAGCAGCACACGGATCGCTTTTTTCTTTCCCGGATTAATTTCCGCCAGTGCATTACCGGCGAAAAGGGCGAACAGGAGCAAAAATGAGGCAATAGTTTTCAAGGTTGAACGGGCCATATTTTAGTTTATGAGTTTATGAGTTTATGAGTTTAGAGTTTATGAGTTCGGAGTTTAGGAGTTTAGAGTTTATGAGTACAGAGTTTATGAGTTTAAAGTATCCGTGAGCTTTTGAGGTATCATCAATGGATTGAGCATTTAATCTGCAACTCATAAACTCTAAACTCATCAACTCATAAACTCTTTACCACCCTCAATATCCCATTCATACCGCGCCAGTGGCCGGGGAATGTGCATACGTAAGGATAATCGCCCGGTTCGTTGGGTACCGTGAATTCCAGGGTTACCGTTTCACCGGAGTTGACCAGCTTGGTGGAATACAACACTTCCGGGATCTTCGGAACATATTGCATTTCAGCAGCCTTCGGATTTGTAAGAAGTTCGTCCGCGGCCTTCCCTACTTTCTGCAATGTGCCTGGTTTGATAATAAGCAGGTTATGCTGCATCCCATCCGGGTTTTCAAGGTTGATTACCACTTTCTGACCGGCTTTCACAGTAAGCAGTTTTTTGTCGTATTGCATGATTTCCTTTTCCACTTTCAGCTCAATCACCGTCGCATCAGACACGGCTGTTTTCGAAGCCGTTTTCGTGGTGGAAACGGCATTGCTTCCGCCTTCGCTCGGGCGATTGAGTGCTAAGGATGCCTTTTGAAAGTTTCCAACAAAACCAAAACGACCTTCGTAATCACCGATCCTGTCCTCGCCTTCCATATCCTCGCCAGTACGCAGGGAGTTACTCAGTGGTGCATTGAAAAGCATATGCGCCTTACCGCTGGCAGCTTCTTTTCCGTCAATATCAATACGAATGTTTCCGCCTTGTGTCAGGCTCGCTACCACGTCGAATTTATCGGGTAATGTACCGGTCGTGGCCGCCTGGCTGAGCGTGCCGTGCTGTTTGACGGCCATGATCAGCTTTCCGTCCTGGATATACAGCGCGTAACCTCCGTCCTTTCCGCCTTGCCCGGCAATAAAACCCTGCAGTGCGCGGTCACGGCCTTTGATAACCGTAGCGCGGATCGTGATCTCTTTGCCTGAAACATCCGGCGGGAATTGCAATGTATTTCTTCTTCCTAATGGATAAATCTCTTTGCTCAATGCCTCCGTTACCTGTGCTGTGAATACTGATGGCTGCGAATGCTTGCCTGCGGCTGCCAGAAAGCCTTTTTCATGCTTGATGGCAGCGGCAAGGATAGCGCGGGATAACCATTGGTCTTTCGCATTCCGTTCGTCTAGGGATGCCTGATAAATGGCCGCTCCTACCTTTTCAGAAGCCGGTAACTCTGCCAATGCCACGAATACGCTCAGTCGGGTGTTCAGATTGACGTCTTTTAAGCCTTTTTCAAGTATTTCAAAACTTTGTTCCTGCCTTGGCAATACACTTGCCGCCGCTTTACGAACGCCAGCTGCGGGATGGCTCAGGGCTTTGCTCACAACTTGCAGAGCCTCCGCATTCGAGCCGTCGACCGTCGAACCGTCAAACACACCCAGGCCGTGTAATGTCCATAATGCATGCACGGCTGGACTATTCAAACCAATTTCATCCACTTTCGGATTATTAATGATCTTGTACAAATCCGGCAGAACGGATAGCTTTTTCGACTCTACCAGTAAACGCTGGGCGGTCATGCGCCAGAACATATTGTCGTTTTCTAATGCTGCGATAAGGCCGGGCAGATCGTCTTTTGACAGTTTCAGTGCAGGCGACTTCTTGCTATTTTTATAAACCACCCTATAAACCCGCCCGTGGTTCAGATCACGCATGGGGCTGCTGAATGCATTACCGGGGCCGTGAGGCTGCTCTTCAAATGGCAGGATAAATTTCGAAGGCGATTGCGCAGGTACAAACACATTGTGCTGAATAATGAAGTTGTACCAATCGGCGATCCATACCGCGCCGTCCGGACCTACCTCGGCTTGAACGGGGCCGAACCATTCGTCGGAGCTTGCCATGAAGTTCCAACCGTCTTTTTCCTTGAAACCGGCCCCATCAGGTTCGAGAATGGCTTTATGTACTAAACGGATGGTCGGCTCAGTTACGAACGCCACGCGGTTCCAGTATTCCTTTGGAAAGTTGCGGGCGGTGTAAAAATGGTGGCCTGCGGCGGAAGTAAACCCTCCTACCACATCGACTTGCCGCAAATTGGGTGTTACAGCGTGCGCATCGTAATGGCCGTCGATTTTCTGAACGGCTTGTACGGATGGCTGCTCTTCACCCAAAGTGCGTTGCATGAGTCGCCCCGGCATGGAATAGAATGCGCTGTGTGTGTTGTTAGCAGTCGATAGGAAGACGTTGTTATCCTCGGTTACTCCCAGTCCCCAGGTATTGTTACTGCTGCTCCCAAGGTATTCGAAATTTTTACCATCCGGGCTGAAATGGTAAACTCCCTGTGAGAAGCTCATTTTCTTCCCATCGATAGTACCATTAAACCCGGAGTAACCCAGCACGCCCCAGATTTTATTATCAAAACCATATTGCAGATTAGATGGCCCGGCGTGGGTGTCGTTTTTGCCCCAACCTGTCATAACCACTTCGCGCACGTCGGCCACATCGTCGCCATTGGTGTCTTTCATAAATACGAAATCCGGCGCCATGGATACGATTATACCTCCATTCGAGAATACCATACTGGTGGGAATATTCAGCTTGTCGGCAAAAACGGTGAACTTGTCGGCCTTACCATCGCCATTGGTGTCCTCGCAAATCTTGATGCGATCATTGGCCGCACCGTCGGTTTCCTTGAATGTGTTGGGATAATCGACTGATTCGACCACCCAGAGACGCCCACGCTCGTCCCAGGCCATGGCAATGGGATTGGTAATGTCGGGTTCGGAGGCAAAGAGCTGGATCTCAAAATCGGCCGGGACCTGCGTCAGCTTGTTGGATTCGGCTGGTGAAAGCGATTCCTGTATTTTGGGCACGACATGTCGTTTGGTGTAGTGCGAAATGGTGTCCGATCCATAAATATCCACATCAGGCAAATTTAATGCAGCGATTTGAGCCTGTACATCATTGCCCACAGCCCAAAGCACGCCGTTTCTTACCAGATCAAGGAAGCCCTTGTTGGTCCAGGTGCTGTCTTCATGTCCATATGCCGTGTAGAAGACGCGACCTTTGCCCTCGTTGCGCACCCAGGTGTAAGGCTCGTGCACATCACCCTCCGGGCGGCCCTCCGGGCGGCCCTCCACGCGCTCGCCGAGCACAATCTTGTCTGGGTTCAGGTTTTTGTGAACGTAAGTTTCGTCCCAGGTCTGAAAGGCAGTGATGCCCTTCATGACCTGGTGTTCCGGTTTTAGAATAGTATTTTGAAATGAGCCCGTTTTGTGGGAAGCAAACTGGCCGCCTATCGTTTTGATATACCATGACGAATTCCTGAAACAACCCGAAGCCGAATGGATTGGAATAAGCCCCTTACCTCCTTCCACAAATGCTTTCATAGCGCTTTCCTGCAATGGCGACAGAGAATCGTGGTTAGCGTAGATGACTAGCCCGTCGTACTTTCTTAGGTTTTCGGGATTAATGTCGTTCAGATCTGTAGTGTACGACATGTTAATGCCGCTTTTAAAAAGCTTAACCGCCAGCCAGGGCGCATATTTGCCCGAATCGTGGTGTTTGCTGTTATGCCCCAGAAATAATACCTCGGCGCGCCGACCTTTGGAAACGTCGGCCTTGACGACCGGCGTTCCGGTGGCCGACACCCCGGTTTTACTCTTTGCACATGCCAGCGCCATAAGCCCGACAAGCAGGAGTGCAATGGAATTCCTCATTCAAATTGGCTTTTAAAGAAAAGTTTCGGTTTTAATGCAGGGCTGAACCCTTATAGATTGACTTTCTGAACCGGCGAAAAAACCATGTCTTCTACATCCTTGATCTTCACGCCCACCCTTGCGAAAACAAAGTTTTGCGCGGGCGAAAGTGCGGGCACGTTGGCAGTAATATTAATAGCATTTAAATCTTTGACATCGGCTCCCGCCACATCCGTCACGGCTACATTGGTAGCGCGCGCCACGAAATCGGTTCTGTTCACATACAATGATACCCTTTCGATGTCTTTACCCTCGGTGCCTGTCAGGATTTTTTCGAGTTTGAGCGAAACGTTGACCTTGCTTTCGCCCCCGCTGAACTGCGGCGTGCGGATCATATAGTAAGGCATTACTTCCACATCCAGCTTCTGGTTTCCGGAAAGACTCACAAACAGCGTGTCTTTGGCGGTCGCGTCTTTGGCAATAGTTTTGAATGGCCCCCGGTTTCTTGGAAAAACCAGTTTATAACTTCCATCGAACAGCAATGCCGAATAAGAGCCGTTCTGCGAGATCGGGGCGTCGATGGCGGCCAGTTTTCCGAAGCCTGGCTGCCACAGTTGCAAGCGCACCTGGCCTTCCTCTACACCAATGGGCTCACCTTGGTAGACGATCTGGCCCGAAAGCGTCGATTTGGGCTCGGTATAGTTGTCTTTGTCACAAGCCGACAGGAGCGCAACCATCGCCACAAGCGGCATTATATGAAATTTAATTTTCATGATATCGTATCGTTTGAATTTGATGGCCTATTGGTTCGGGTTTCTGACGAGCTTCGGGTTGTTGCTGATAATCGCATCGTCGATGTACGAATAGTAGTTCCCCAGCTGGAAACGGTCGGCACCGGTGATACGGCTTAACTTCACCGGTTTGTAAATCCATTTTCCATTATTCGCTGAGCCCGGATCGTAGATTTTGTACGACCACAATCCCCATGGCTGTGTATTCCGTTTCGTCGCTTTACCAAGGTCTTTCGAAAGCTCGGCAGCGGTGATCACATTGCCGTCCATGATCTGATGTGCGATGCGCCATCTTTTCATGTCGTAGAGATAATGTCCCTCGAATGCAAATTCAACGCGGCGCTCATGCACAATGCGATCGAAATTAATTTCCGATGCTTTCAAAGGCTTTACCAAACCTGCGCGGGCGCGGACCTGGTTCATATAACCTGCCGCGTCAGCAGCCTGGCCGAGTTCAAATGCGGCCTCCGCTGCATTCAAAAGCACTTCCGCATAGCGATAGCGAACGAGCCACACCTCACTGTTCACCCCGCGCTGGCCAGAACCTAATACAGGATCGAGGTATTTGCGGAGATAAAAGCCGGTTTGTGCAGTAAATTCAAACCCGTCGATCGGTCCGTCGAAACCAACGACTTGCTCTGGTACCGTTTTGCCTGGGAGCGTTTTTTGCGCACCTCGGTCGTCGCCGCTGATGACCGTGCCATTACCAAGCTGGTAGCCTGCCCAGATATCCACTTTCCGGCTTTTGAATGTAGTTCCGGGAAGGATCACCGTTCCGGCCAGGCGCGCATCGCGGCCTGCGAAAATGTCGGTCTGGTCGCTGTAATAAATCGGTGTTCCGTTCGCATTGGTTGTCGGGATCGACGCGAAAGTGTTGTCCAGTTTTTCAAATGCTTCCACGAAGTTCAGCGATGGGTTAATGCGTCCGCCTTCCTCTTCCTCAGCACCATAGCGTGGCTGGTTCCAGCCGGTGAAGTAATGTACTTTACCGCTTTGCAGTTTGAAATCCTCTACAAAAATGACTTCGGAATTATTAGCCTTATCATAAAAAATGCTGGCAAAGTTTTCCGATAGATCAGGCTTCTTGGTATACAGTGCATAAACACCCGCGTTGCCGGAGATGATCTCTTTCGCTGCCGCCAATGCTTTGGTGTAATAACTATTGGCTGCGCTGGCGGGGATACCCACTTCGCCGCCGGGCAATGTAACGGCGGGTGTGTTCACGCCGTATTTTGCAATAGAACCTGCATAAAGTGCCGCTCTCACCTCCATCGCCAATGCCGCTGCTTTTGTAGCTCTCGATTTTTCGCCCGGTGTAGCCGGAAGCTTGTCCTTGATTTCCTCGGCTTCTTTGATGATAAAATCATAAATCTCCGATTCTTTGGCACGCGGATGTTGCAGATACGTCGGATCGCCGCTGTAATCGTATGCCATTGGTTCGAGGATCAGCGGCACGCCGCCCATTCTTTTGACGAGCTCGAAATAGTAGGATGCGCGCAGGAAACGTGCCTCGGCCAGATAACGGTCGCGCACCGCGGGGCTGAGCTTATCAGCGGCCGTGCATTTTTGGATAAACAGGTTCATTTCACGGACGTAAGTATAATCCCACGTCGACCATGATTTTAGATCCCAGCCGCTATTCTGAAAGTTGTTATACCTACCCGCCTCCGACCAGAATGCCTCGTTGAAATCAGCAACCGTTGTCCAGCCCGGAACGTCATTGATTGTTTTGAATGTGGAAAGATCCACATAGCGGTTGTAAAGGTCACCCAGCACCGAGAGTACCTGGCCTTCATCATTCCAAATCTGCTCTTCCGAAAGCTGGCCGGTCGGTGGACGGTTCAGGAAATCGTCGTCATTGCAGCTCCAACCCAATGTCAATACGGCAATCGATAATATTTGAAATATCTTTTTCATGTTGGAATTCAATCGGTTTAAATAGATAGGTTGATGCCTACGTTCACAAACTTGTTCTGCGGGAATTGTAGTCCGTTATCGTTCTCAATTTCAGGGTCAATACCATACTCTTTCACATTATCGATCGAGAATAGGTTATAGCCGTTGATATAGAAGCGGGCGCGTTGCAGGCGAAGCTTTTCCAGGATCGACTTGGGCAGCGAATAGCTAATCTCGATTGTCCGGGCTCGGATGTATTTTACATTATGCAACCAGAATGTTGAGTTTTTGTAGTTCATATGTCCGCCATCGTTGTACCGCAATGCAGGATACTTGCCCGGGATCCATTCGCTGTTTACATCAAAAGGATCGGCGCGGTGCCATCTGTCAAGGAAAATACTGTTCAAAGCGCCTTCGTTCTGGTATGGCCAGCGCTGCTCGTAATTCTGGTTCCATGAATACATCGCGCCGCCGGAGAAATCTGCATTGAAACCTATGCCTTTCCAGCTTACTGAGAAGTTCAATCCGAAGTTCACATTAGGCTGACCAGATGCATTGTAGCCGATCGGCCTTTCGTCTAGTCCGTTAATTACATTGTCGCCGTTAATGTCTTTGTAAATCAAATCCCCCGGCAGCAATGTACGGTTGCCCTGGCCATCGATATTTACGGGATATTCCGCGATCTGCTGTGTCGATTGAAACTGACCAATCGATTCAAATCCCCAGAAAATGTTGGTGTAACGGTCTTCCTTCGAGTTACGGTAGCGGTCCCACGAGTTGTTGAAGATAGGCTTGTAAGACGCGTCGAACCGGGTCCGGGAGAATGAGACATTCCCGCCGATCGAATAGTTGATATTGCCTGCCTTGCCATTGTAGGCCAATGCACCTTCCCAACCACGCTGCGAGTCGCTGTTTACGTTCTCGTCAGGCAATGAATAGCCTAGTTCACTTGGAACGAGAATGTCGTATTTACGTCCGAGAAGCCCCGTACGGAGGCGATAGAAATAGTCCACGCTACCGGTCACCTTCGTTCCGAGGAAAGAGAAGTCGGCACCGATGTCTAATATCTTACTTTTGAACCATGAGATGTTGTTAATGATTTGCCCTTTATCGCGGGAAGTCACCACAGCATTACCGCTCAGGATCACATTGCCTTTGTTATAATCATAGCCAGGCAGATAGGCATAAGGGCTCAATGGTCTGTTGGGATCATTGTCGAAAAGAATGTTGTCATCCCCGAGAATCCCATAGGACGCTCTGAATTTCAAGTCATCGAGAATACTGCGCTCGCCGATCACCTTTTTGAAGAAATTTTCTTCCGAAATCCTCCAACCGACAGAAGCAGACGGGAAATAACCCACGCGGCGATCAGGAGCAAACTTCCACGAGGCATCGCGGCGGGCTGAAACTTCAAGGTAATATTTGCCGCCATAATCGTAGTTAACCCTACCGATATACCCTATACGTGCAAGCTCGGTATCAGTATCATTATACGTGTCCATAGTCGGGAAGTAGATCAGCGGGAGCACGTTGGTCTTGGGTACAGCGTGCACCCATTGCTCCTGCACCTGCTCATCCTGCCATTCCGAAACGAAGGTCGCGCCGATCGTGTGCTTCCCGAACGTATTGTTATAGGCGAGTTGACCCTGATACACATTGCGCATAACCTTTTTAGTACCGCGCTCGCGCCAGGGGTTGGTGCTGCCGCCGGTCACTGTATAAGAATCGTCGGTCGGATTATATGTGTAAGCCTTATAGGTGTACTCATGTCCGTTCATGACGCGGTCGGCGATGTAGTAAGAATACATCCCTCTTGCGGAAAGCCCCTTCACACCCGGGATTTGATATTCAGCGGAGAAATTGGTCTGCAAAACACGCCAATATTCCGTCCAGTAACCGCCTAGTTTCTTATTATTATAAGCCCAGTTGGTTTCATTGTGCTTGATGTCGTTCAGATACTCAGGGTTATCGTTTGCATACGGACGCTCGAATGGCCGGTTACGCAGGATCGCGAAGCGGGGCAGCCAGTAGTCATCCGAGCCGGGGATACCGGGCTGGTCGCGCTTCTCGATGCGACCGTTGATCTGCACACCCAGTTTGAGGCGGTCGGTGATCTTGGCATCGACATTGCTCTGGATGTTAGTACGATCAAATGTAAATTCCCGGCCCAACACCGAGTTCTGGCTCAGGCGTGTTGCAGAAATGTAGTAGTTGATTTTATCCGAGCCGCCGGTCATATTCAGGTTGACCGAATGCAGCGGCGCATTCTTCTTCACAATAAAATCTTTCCAGTTAAATGTCTGGTAACCACGCTCTGTACCGGCGCGATACTTTTCAAGTTCGACCTGCGTGATCGATGTTTTACCGTACTGGTTCATTTCAGCTTCGGCTTTGCCGTGCATCCATTGGTATGAATCATTTACCACATCCGGAAAGCGCGACCAGTTTTGCCAGCCGGTGTAAGCATCCAGACTGACCGTATTTTTGGCACCCATCTTACCGCGTTTGGTCGTCACAACCACTACCCCATTCGCTGCACGAACTCCGTAAATGGCGGCGGAAGCGTCTTTCAGTACCGAAATACTTTCAATATCGTTCGGCGAAATGTTGTTGAACTGGCCTGCATCCTGCTGAATACCGTCGATCACGAATAGCGGGCTACCCATATTACGGATCTGAATATTCGCGCTCGCGCCAGGGCGGCCATCCGGCATCCGGAATGTCACACCAGGGATTTTACCGGCCAAACCTGAGCTCACCGTCGAACCACCGTGAACGCGCTCGATGTCTTTACTTGTAACCGTGGCGATCGCGCCGGTCAGCGACTCTTTTCTTTGTGTACCATAACCTACCACTACTACCTCTTCAAGGGCCTTGTTATCCACTTTCAATGTAATATCCAGTGCACTTTGGCCCGATGGAACGACTATTTCCTGGGACAGGAAGCCTACAAAGGAGAATATCAGCGAGTGCTCCCCATCGGGAAGTGTGAGTGAAAAGTTACCTTTTTCATCCGTGGAAGTACCGGTCTGCGTACCCTTTAATACCACACTCACACCGGGCAAGCCAGCACCGGCCTCGTCTTTTACAACACCTGAAATGGATTTATCCACTGTTGCAGCGCTGATTTCTACCAACGGCGTTTCTTCCGAAACCGGTTCAGCCGACGCATGGTCGGGCTTAATCACGATCAGATCGTCCTTGACCTTATAATGCAACTCCAGTGGTTTCAGCAAGGCGTCCAAGACGGCCGACAATGAACCATTTTTAACCTTCACTGATGCCCTGCGGTCCGATTGGATCAATTTTGAGCTAAAAATGAACTTGGCATTGGTCTGCTTTTCCAGTTGTGAAAAGATCGTTTTGATCTCCTCATTCCGGATATCAACGGTAACCTTCTGGCTCAATGCGGATTGAGCCCTCCCGTCGTTCGCCCACGTGATGCCTGCAAACAGGCCAGCCAGCATACATTGCATAAATGTGATTCGCATGAGCTTGATGAGAAAGTCTTCAGGTCGTCGAACTTTTTTCATATTTTTGAATGAATTTGTTGTTTAAGGAGATTATTCAACGAAATCTTCCCCGGTTCATCCATTGTCCAAATGGATGTTGCAGTAATGTCCGTTACTGAGGGGAATTCAGGATCAGTCATGCTGGAACATGGCTGGTCTTTTTTTATTTTTAGGCAATAGGGTAACGTTACGTCATAGGCGGCGTTTTAAGGCATTGTTGATATGTCGGGTCAAAACTACTTACATCCTTTTCCCAGGATCGTTATCTGGTTATCGGCCATTTCGTACTGCGCATCGAGCGCATTGCAGATCACTTCGAGCTTTTCCCTCAAAGGCTGCCCGATCAAAGTCGCATTCAGCGGGCAACTGCCCATCTTTTCCCGGTCGTACACGATCCGGACGTTGTAGGCGCTTTCCAGGAGCCGGAATACTTCCGAAACCGGCGTTTCATCAAATACAAAGTGTTGTTTTGAAACATCCTTATCCGACGCCGCGGCAATCGGTGCCGATAGCTGAACGATCTTGCCGCTCTCTTTTGAAAATGCGATCCTTTCGTCGTGTTTCAGCGTAATGCCTTCCAGCTCGGGTTTGTCCAAAACAGCTTCTTTTTGGGTTTTGTCAAGATTATTAATGGAAAAAACTGAAACTGTACCCGTCCTGACTTCTACTTTGATATCCTTGTTTTCGGACGTCGCGTCAATCATGAAACTGGTACCGAGCACCTTCGTCGCCAAGCCGTAACTGTATACCAAGAAAGGCCTCTGCTTGTTTTTAACGATTTCAAAAAAGGCCTTGCCTGTCAATGTAACTTCCCTGCGCTTTTTATTTTCTCCCTCCGAGTAACTCAGTCTTCCGCCGGGTTGCAGCACCACCGAGCTTCCATCTTGCAACAGAACTGTCATCGGCATGTCGGTATCATTATATTTTTGGATTGTATAGGGTATTTTGGTGCTTTCGCGCGCAGCTGCTTCCCGCAACGGCCCATCGGCTTTTTTGTAGTAAAACCAGTAACTTACCGAGCCAATGCTCAGGATCAATGCCGCCGAGGCAGCTACCCTCATCCAACGCCACCCGTGCCTGTGTGTGACCCTGAGAACCGGCACTTTCTCGGGTTCCGCCGTTTTCTGGGCATCGTCGCGCATATGGCTTTCTACAACACTCCACATCCTGTCGCTCTGCTTCTGATCTGGTTGGTGCCTTCCCGTATCCTTCGCCAGCAAGATGACGTACTCCCGAGCGGACTCAACCGTACTGCGCTTTCCCGGGTGTTTTTCCAGGAAGGCCTGCCATTTGCGGTCGCTGAGCTCGTCGGGATGCATTACCCATGCGATAAACTCTTCATTTCTGATCAGTTCGGTCAGAGAATAAGGATCATGCTTCATTGTTCGCGGGATGCAGTTATCGTCGTTCAATAGTAAAGAGCGACGAAATGCAGAAATGACCTCTTCAAAATGAAACTTTTTGAAGAAATATTTTAAAAAAATAGTAACAACCAGAGAATCAGGGAAGAAACAAGCAGAATCTCCCGGCTCTGGCGAAGGGAAGTAATTGCTTTGTAAATAAAATTACGGACAGATTTTTCATTGACGCCCATAATTTCGGCGATCTCCTCAATGCTGAAATCGTCGAAATAGCGAAGCGTGAGTGCTTCAAGCTGCCGCTCGGGAAGTTGATTGAGCAACTCGTGAATGCGCTGTGCCCGCATGGAAGATGATTCCATCTCGATCAGGACCGCTTCGGAATGGGTATGGTTCGCGGGCATCTCCTCGTCGTCGAGCTCGCTTATTTCCTCCATGGAAGGAAATTTGTCGAGCGCCACGTGGATACGTCGGCGCAATGCGCGGTAGAGATAGAATTTAACCGAAATAACGTTTTGGGTGAGGTTCGCACGCAGCCGCCAGATATCGATAAACACATCCTGGATCGCGTCTTCCACCAATGAAGAGTTTGTCGAGAGCTTGCTGCCGTAATTGTAAAGTGTGCGGTGGTATTTTTCGAAAATCGCAGTGAAGGCCATTTCATCACCCATGCGAATCCGCTGCCATAGCTCATAGTCCCTGGTATCGCCCGTTGAGGTAGCAATATGAATCACCGCGTCTTTATGTTTTCGTAAGAAAGCATAAAGCTAAAAATTTATACTTAAAATACTATTGAGGTCACCGGCTATCGTAGTCCGGCTTTTGCTATTTATGCAAAAAGCTGCCTTCTGGGGCAGCTTAGCTAACTTATCATATTTCTATTACTATAATTTTCGCTTTACTTCCCTTACAAATGCGACAGTGACGCCCACCAGCCTGGCTATTTCCTTCTGGCTAAATTTCGTTTCGCATAGGAGATTTCGGACGAAGGCGGTATTGCGAGCAAGGCGTTCCTGCGATATTCCCTGTTCCAATCCTTCCTCTTTTACGATCATCAAAATAGTTTCTTCAAATGTCATAGGAATTTTGTTTTGATCAACCACCCTATCTATTTCTAAATCAAATTCTACATCCAGTTCTCTGTTTCCCAACCTCACATAAAACTGCAAAAAATTCATTAACCTTCCAATCTTCCATTTAGGAATATTACGGTTTAAAAGCCTTTTAGCCAACTGAATTTTCAAACGGTAAAGCTCCTCTACCGAAAGCCTTTTCCCGATGAGCGCTGTCTTCGTAATCAGCACAGCCTGGGCGAAGGGATTATCACTTTCCGACAATACTTCCTCCGATTGATCCAGCACTTTAAAACTGTTAAACTTAAAACATAAGCTGGTGCCCAGGCATGCTTGCTCAAACTGGTAGGGCAGGTAATGTTTACAGTCGTCCGTCAGTATGGCGAAGGCGGTAGTGGGCTTACGGTACTTGTCCCAAATGCGGTAATAATAGGTAAACATCCGGTCAGCGAAAGTATCGTCGCGGTAACCTTGTACTTCAATGTGTACAAGTAACCAGGCTTCCGCACCGGACCGACAGTAAACCTTTACCAGCTTATCCACATACCTGGTAGCGCACGCGTCACTTACCGGCGGGAAAAGCTGGTCGAGCTCCTGATCCAGGTATTCGAATCCTCGTTCGAGATCAAATAATGTGTCCGCGTTGGGAAAGAAGAACCGGAGAAAATCGTCAAAAATGTCTTCCAGTATCGATTTCCAGAGAATGTCGTTCCGCTTCATGCTGAAAAGAAAAGGGTGCCCGAACATTTGTACGTTCAGACACCCCTTTGGTAACACTATTCTACAAGAACTATTTTTTCAGAGCTTGCCTAGTTCATAGATCAATCTTTCCGTTTCCTCTACGGATGTAGCGGGGAAGTTCGCGATACGAAGCTGGGTAGACTTGTTGGCGCCATACCCGCTGCCGATAACCATTCCTTTTGTTTTAATTTGCTTGATAATATCCGCCGAAAGTGAAATAGTATCTGCTACGATCACTGTCTGTGAGCGGATTGCTTTGTCTTTCACAAATAATGAAAAGCCAGGTGCCTGTTCAATAAATTTGTAAAGCAATTCAGCTTTATGCTCTGTTTCTTTACGAATGTTGCTCACTCCGATGCGATTGAAATCCTCAGCGACTTTGCCGAGCAGGTAAATGCCCATCACATTTGGCGTAGCGGGTGTTTCGTTATTCTGCGCATTCTTCCACAGCGTCGGCAGGTCGTTGTGCGCGCCGATGGAATATTGATTGCGAATGTATTCTGCTTTTTTCAGACAGCGCTCGCTGACGATCCACACGCCCAGGCCGGCAGGCAAACCGAATGCCTTTTGAACCGAAAAAAACGCTGTGTCAACAAGGTTGTAATCCAGCTCAGGGTAAGGCGCTGATGACACCATATCCACGGCAATAAACTTCTCGGGATGCCTCTGTTTTAATTTATGGATCTCAGCGACCGGCATTTGCACACCTGAACTGGTTTCGTTATGCGTGGTTGCGATCAATTCAGCATATTCAGGCACTTCGATTTCGGATGCCGTAAACCCCTCGCCCATTGGTTTCTCAAACTTGTGGGCGTATTTGTTCAATGCATTCGAGTAATCGTAAAACTTCTTGGAAAACGAGCCGTTCACCAGGTGAAAGCTTTCCAGCTCCACGGTGCTGAATAAAATGCGCTCCCAGGCTTCCGATGCCGAACCCAGAAAAAGGATAGCGTGCGAATCGGGTACATCGAGCAGCGTGCGCAGCTGGTCTACGGTGAATTTATGCAGATCGCGGTACTGTTGGCTGCGGTGTGATATCGAGCCGAGCTGATTTTCGACGAATGCCTTCAAATGCTGCTCGAACGTCGGGTATAACTGTGCAGGCCCCGGAGTGAAAAATGTTAATGACATTAGGTCAATGAGTGAATGAGTGAATGACTAAATGAGTGAATGGACGGCCTTGACAGAGATGACCATTCACACCAAATCCTAGTAAAGCATCCGGAAACGGATCGTTCCTTCTACCTCTTTCACTTCCTGGATAAATTCCTCTGTATAACCTTTGGCGATATCGACGATTACATAGCCGATATGCTCATTCGTTTTGAGATACTGGCCGGTAATATTAATATTGTTTTTCGCAAAGATCTGGTTAAGTTTTGCCAGCACTCCCGGTACGTTCGCGTGGATGTGCAGCAAACGGTGAGAGTCTTTCAGCTTCGGCAATTGCACCTCAGGGAAGTTTACGCTGCCGTACGAACTACCGTTATTCATGAATTCCAGCAATTTGGAAGGCACGAAATGACCGATATTTTCCTGTGCTTCCTCGGTGCTCCCGCCAATATGCGGCGTCAGGATTACGTTCGGTAATCCCAGCAGCTCGCTTTCGAACATTTCATCGTTGGTTTTCGGCTCCTTAGGGAATACATCGACACCCGCACCGGCTACCTTTCCGCTTTTCACGGCGTCGGCAAGGGCTTTGATATCGACCACGTGCCCTCGTGAGAGGTTCAGGAAAATCACGCCGTCTTTCATGAGATCAAACTCGCGTTTGCCAATCATGTTACTGTTTTCCTTACGGCCATCCACGTGCAAACTCAGTACGTCGGACATCGCTAGCAGCTCTTCCAGTGTGCTTACTTTCTTGGCGTTTCCGATAGACAGTTTTTCAACTGCATCATAGAAATACACATCCATACCCAGTGCTTCCGCAACCACGGAAAGCTGCGTTCCGATGCTGCCATAACCTACCATACCCAGTTTCTTGCCACGGATTTCGAAGCTTCCGTTTGCAGATTTGTCCCAGATACCATTATGCATAGAGTTGCTTTTACCAACGATATTACGGATCAGCAGAATCATTTCGCCCACAGCCAGTTCAACTACGGAACGGGTGTTGCTATATGGCGCATTGAATACCGCAATACCTTTTTTCGCAGCCTCGTCCAGGTCGATCTGGTTTGTACCGATACAAAATGCCCCGATCGCCATCAGACGATTGGCATGTTCGAGTACGCGTTTGGTAATGGTCGTTTTGGAACGAATACCGATAATGGACACGTCCTTGATGCGTTCGCAAAGCTCGTCCTCATCCAGGGCACCCTTTACAAATTCTACATTAAAACCTTCCGACTCGAATGCCTTGCGGGCAACCGGGTGAACGTTTTCAAGAAGCAATACCTTGATCCTGCTTTTCGGATAAGACTGACTTCTGCTTAATTTATTATCAAAAAGAAAATCATCGAAAGAAGTGGCAATATGATCCGCCACGGCGGTTACTCTAGGACGTTCGACGTTTTCGGTAAATGCATAAAAACGGTTGGCCAGGCCGGATGCCTTTAACTCGTAGTCGGTATAGCCATCACCGATAGCATAAACATCGCCGGATAAATTCAGCGCGGAAAGGATTTTGATCTTCCCGCCATCCATTGACAATACGTTTTCCTCATCGATCCCCACAATATTCCCGTCCTCATCAAAATTGAACTCATTGGCATACACATGATCAGCCAGGATGCCCAGCTCTGTTACAACGGGGACGATAAACTCCTTAAATCCGCTGGAAACGATAAAAATCTGCTCCGCATTCTCCGTTAAAAACTGCGTATTCCGCTTGAACGAATCCGAAACCTTGGTTCTCAGGAAAGAAACCAGTTCCTCAATGTGCGAACGGTTGGCCTTCAGCAAGGCAATTCGCTGGCGCAGACCATCCGCAAACGACATTTCGCCATTCATACCCATGTTGGTCAGGTCAGAAATCTTCTGAACAATCTGATCACGCTCCGGATGCCCTTTAAGAGCGATCGCGGCCAATTCGTCGAGCCCTTCCACTTTCGTGAATGTGCTGTCGAAATCAATGATAATGTACGGTGGTGGATTGAGAGTTAATGTGGACATGAAGCAGAAAATGACTGAAAAATGATCGAGTTGACGTAATTTTTATCTGTAAGGGTCCGACCTGTCTGAAACAGGCCACAAAATTACCAAATCTGTTGGTATATGACACTAACAAAATAATGTTTGGAACAGTTTTAATTCTGACCGTGTGCTATTCGAGAGGGGTCGAAAATATCGGGAATGGTCAGATAAAGCGTCAGGAGTTGCCTGCGAAATGGTCACGAGTTGTTTAAGACCCGTTTTTAAAGTGTCAAAAACCGGACGGCCTGCTTCTCCGACCAGTAGAATTCGTCCATGAGTTGGGCCGGGCGGAATCCGCAATGGCCGCCATCTTTCGTAGCCAGAAGTGAGACGTGTGTGTGCGAACGGATGATGTCTATGGGCAAGCTTTTGAAAGGAACAATCGGGTCATTTTCCGCATTGACGATCATCGTGGGAACTGCGATGGATTCCACAAAGTGCATGGAACTGCATTGCGCGTAGTAGTGATCCGCCCCATCGAAGCCGTGTAAACGTGATGTGTAGATATGATCAAAATCATACAGCGTCTTCACCAGCCGGTGATCGTCGAGACTGATCCTCTCCGGGAAAACCCGCGCCTTTTCCACCACTTTTGGTTTTAATGTATTCAAAAAACGGCGCATATATATCTGATTACGAGGCTCGATAATGGCCAGGCTGCATGCTTTCAAGTCCATTGGCACGCTGAATACCATCGCCCCTTTTATGCGGCCGTCGGTGTTGCGCCCCGTCTCTCCGAGGTACTTCAATGTAAGGTTACCGCCAAGGCTGAAACCCATCAGCCGGATGTCGGTATAACCTTTTTTGAAAGCGTATTGAATCACGGCGTCGAGATCTTCTGTGGCACCGCTGTGGTAAAACCGGGCTGTCTGGTTCATTTCGCCGCCGCAACTCCTGAAATTCCAGGCGAGACAATCGAATCCGTGGCGGTTCAGGATTTTAACCATCCCCGTGATGTACTGGCGCGTGCTGTTTCCTTCGAGCCCGTGCGAGAGGATTACCAGCGGCTTTGCACCTTCATTTTCGGCGTAAGACCAGTCCAGATTCAGAAAGTCATCATCGGGAGTTACAATTTTTTCACGAAAATATTTTATACCATTTACCTGCCGGAAAAGCGCAGGATAAATGCTCTGAAAATGCCCATTAGGGAGCCAATTAGGTGATATTTTCTTCTCAAGATAAACTAAGGGCATGGAATTAAATGCTTTCTGACATTTTGGAATTATTCTAATCAACCTAAACTTTAATATTGCAAATTTCCTTTTTATATCTAAATTTGGTTTTTACAAAATATAAGAGCAATACTAATGGCAGAAGGTACAGTTAAGTTTTTCAATGAATCAAAAGGATACGGATTCATTTCTCCATCAAATGGAGAGAAAGACATTTTTGTTCACGTTTCAGGTCTTCAGGACGACATTCGTGAAAACGACAAAGTATCCTACGAAGTAGAAAATGGAAAAAAAGGCCTGAACGCAGTTAACGTTCGCGTTATCTAAGTTTAGTCATAATAGGGACATTTCGAAAGCACGCTCAACAAGAGACGTGCTTTTTTACTTTGCCTATTTATTGCCTTTCGTCATCGCCTCGTAAGCCTGCTGAGCTTTCTTATCAACGGGTTCTATCCGCATAAGCGAGCGACGGTTATCGACATTCTCTATCCAACGGTAAATCCAGGAAAAACCTGCGTTTCCATAATACCGCAGGGGAAGTTGATAAGCCGGATCGGCCATTGCTTCCTGTAAACTAATGAACCGGTATTGCTTTTCTCTCAATTTGTGAACTAGAACCGGCAGATAATCGGTATTCAGCTGGTTGTCGTGACACAAATAAATTTGCTTCACCGGCTTCTTCGCCGCTACCTGTGCTACACGATCGAAATACTCGAAAAGTTGCAGGCTGAGATCCACATAACGGTTGCCAATGGCCCGGGCTTCTTCTATTTTACCTTCCTTCAAGGCTTTTTCATAAAGCTGGGTGTAAAGCCAATCTTCACTTTCGACCGTAAAAGGTGTTGAAATATAATGATGATCCGTCAGGAATTTCTGCATGCGCGTTTGTTCGGCGCTGTCTTTTCCCATTCCATTAAACGGAAACCGGAAGTATTCCAGCTTTTTGCCAGCCTGTTCAGCCACTTTACGCGTCAGTTCCTCGCCCTTCAAAACCTCTGCCGTGAATGCATCGAACCCGATTTCACCATAATTCGGATGTGAATAGCTGTGATTGCCCACTGTAATGTATTTGCGGGAAATCCAGCTTTGAAGCAGTTCTTTGTTTTTTTCAAATGCTTTGTTCTGCCTCAGATTTCCTTCATTAATAAAAATCGCCACCGGCAGGTTAAGCGAGTCAAGCTTTTTAAGTAACCCGGATGAATTACCGTGCGACGCATATAGATGAACGTTAGGTACATCATCGATGGTAATGGCGACGCTGCGCTCCTGGGCAAGAGCAGCCGAACCGATGATGGAGAACAGCGCAAAGATCAGGCGACTTCTCATGGCTTACCCGGAATACGTTCACGCGCCTGCCGCTCGATCATCCATTGCGGATACTCGGGTTTCAATGCGCTGATTTTGTTCAATTGATCGAGCTCTTCCGCTGTCAGCACCACATGAGTAGCTGCGATGTTATCGGCAAGCTGTTCCGGTTTCTTTGCACCAATAATTACACTGGTGACACTTTGCTGATGCAGCAGCCAGGCCAGGGCGATCTGCGCCACCGAAACGCTGCGTGCTTGCGCAATGGGCTGGATAACGTCGATAATGTCGTATGCTTTTTCTTTATCAACCGGTGGAAAATCGAAATTATCGCGTCGGTTTTCCCCAGTCGTTTCGCTGTTGCGCGTGTATTTGCCTGACAGAAAACCTCCCGCCAGGGGGCTCCAAGGCATTAATCCAAGGTTCTGGTCCCTCATCATCGGGATCAGTTCCCGTTCGAGATCACGACCTGCAATAGTGTAATAATGTTGGCAAGCCACAAACTTCGTCCAGCCATTTTTCTCAGCAATCCCATTCGCCTTCATGATCTGCCAAGCCGCGTGGTTGCTCACGCCCAGGTAACGCACCTTACCCGATCGCACGACATCTTCCAGGCCGCGCATGGTTTCATCAAGCGATGTTTCCTCATCCACGCCATGAATGTAGAACAGATCAATATGATCCGTAGCAAGGCGCGAAAGGCTCTCATTCACCGAATCCATGATATGCAAGCGCGACAGACCTACCTGGTTGGCACCCGATGCCATACGGCCCCGAGCTTTGGTAGCGATAAACACGTCGCTTCGCTTCACCCCGAGCGCCTTGAATGACTGGCCCAGTATCTCTTCTGATTTACCATAGGAATACACATTGGCCGTATCCAAGAAATTAATGCCTGCATCGAGCGCTGTTTTCACCAACGCGATGCCCTCGTCTTGCTGCACCTTACCAATCACTTCAAAATAACCATCCCCTCCAAAAGTCATCGTCCCGAAACAAAGCTCGGAAACGAGTACGCCGGTGTTGCCTAGAAAGTTGTATTTCATGCGTTGTTACGTTTTTGTGGCGATTGGGATTTTTGACCGCTGACGGCCGACCACCGACCGCCGCTTTTTGTCAGTTTGTTGCGGCAGGCTTGCGATTGACCGTCTGCTGCCATTTTCTTTGCGAGCGCCGTCACAAGTTTGCAATCGGCGGTCCGCGGTCGGCCGTCAGCGGTCATCAACCTCATTCAAACAAATCTTCCGACCGTTCCAGCATCAAAATCGCCGATTGCGGGACGATTACGTATTGCTGGCCGTCGTATTCGAGGTCAATGGCGTTGCGCTGAAGGTAAATGGCCAGGTCGCCTTCCTTTGATTGCAAAGGCATATATTTTACTTTTTCCTCCGTCTCTTTCCAGGGCTCCTCCTCCACGGCCACGGGAATGGGATAGCCCGGACCTACTTTGATCACATAGCCGGTTTGCACCTGTTCTTTTTCAGTGACGGTTGGAGGCAGGTAGAGACCGCTGTTAGTGCGATCGCTTGGACTTTTGGGACGGATCAAAACGCGGTCCCCTACTACGATCAGGCTTTTAAGCCTGTTGTCGGATGTTACTTCGTACATTGTAATTGATACTTAATCTGTAATAAGAACGTCTGTTGCCCTTCAAGAAATGGTAACAAATAATTAAGAGCAAATGTTTGCTGCTTTCACCTTTAAAACTGGAAGTAGATGAACTGGTTTTCGGAAACTACGCCCAGCAGATAGTTGGCAAGCAGTATCAGTGGGAATAACATGAAAAATACGGTCGTATTCCGTGTAGGTATTTTCAGATAATAGTGCTCCTTGATCAGCAGGAAAACGATCAGTACCACACAAAGCCACATTTCTATATGGTTCAACGGTGTTTGTAGTGGTTCGGAAAATGAGAAGCCAGCCATTTTTTGCAAAATTAGAAATGACCGCCCAACCGGCGCTTTATGGTTGCGAAAGAAAACCCAGGTAATGGTTACTAGTATAAAGGTCAAAACCGTATTCAGGACATTCATGAACGCATTTTTAGGCATTTCGATCCCTGCTTTTTTCAGCCATTTGTCGCGGAGAGACGCCGCCACCTGATAGAAACCGTGCAATGCTCCCCAGATTACGTAGTTCCAGCTCGCGCCGTGCCAGAGCCCGCTCACGAGGAACACAATAAACTGGTTTCGGTATTTGCTCCATTCGCCCTTCCTGTTTCCTCCCAGGGGAATGTAGAGATAGTCTTTAAACCACGACGAAAGTGAAATGTGCCATCTGCCCCAGAACTCTGAAATGGATTTGGAAATGTAGGGGGTCTTGAAGTTTTCCATCAATGTGAAACCCATCACGCGCGCAGCACCAATGGCAATGTCCGAGTATCCCGAAAAGTCGCAATAAATCTGGAATGCGAAGAAAATAGTGGCGACAACGAGGGTCAAACCATTATGCCCGGCCGGGTCGTTGTAGGCATTATCCACGAGCATAACGAGGCGGTCGGCGATCACCATTTTCTTGAAGAAGCCGAAAGCCATTTGCATCAATCCTTCCTTTACCTGCTCGAAATCGTATTTAAAAAACGAGTGGTACTGGAAAAGCATATTCTGCGGCCGTTCGATCGGGCCCGCCACGAGCTGCGGGTAAAACATCACATACAACGCGTAAATCCCGAAATGCCTTTCGGCTTTCTGATTACCACGATACACTTCAATCGTGTAACTCATGGCCTGGAATGTATGGAAAGATAAACCAATGGGTAACAGCAATTTGCCACTCCCAGTAGTCATCCATTCCGCGATCGGGCCGGGAATGAGGCGTGTGAATGCGGGGAATGCAGGTCTTAAATGCAGGTTGGTGAGAATCGTATTCACCGAATCCTGCACAAAATCATAGTATTTAAAGAATGCGAGAATGCCGATGTTGGAGATCAGGCTGATAACGAGCAGCAGTTTCCTCTGTTTCTGTTCCTGCGACTTTTCAATCCAAATCCCGGCATAGTAATCGATAATAATGGTACCAAACAGGATCAGGATGAAGACCGGTTTGAAAACCATATAAAAATAGCAGCTGGTGAGGAGCAAAAGCACCCAACGGCCAGTCCATGACAGGCTGAAATAGGCCAGCGTGACTACTATAAAGAAAACTGCAAATTGAATCGAATGAAAATCCATCAGGTCAAATGTACTCCCGGTTGACTATTTCTTCCTTGATAATAAACAGGGGACGGTTTTTGGATTGAAAAAAAATCCGGAGCACATATTCTCCAATAATGCCCAGCGCCAGCAACTGCACACCACTGAACAGAATAATCACAAAGAGCAGGGCCGCAAAGCCCTCAATAACGTGGGTAAAAAATAGCTTTTTAATTACCACCGTTGCAAAGTATATCAGCGATATAATAATGGCCATCATACCGACGCGGCTCATAAACTTGATCGGGAACTCGCTGAAATTAAAAATACCGTTGTAAGCAAGCGCAAAAAGCTGTTTGAAAGAGTATTTAGACTCCCCGGCCGCACGTGCATCGCGCTCGTATTCATAGCCGATCTGTTTGAAACCAATCCAGGAACGCATTCCACGCAGATAGCGGCTTTCCTCAGGCATTTTGTTCAGTACATTCACCACCCGCCGGCTGATCAGTGCGAAATCGCCACTGTCGAGCGGGATATCTACATAGGAAATGGAGCGTAAAATGCGGTAGAACCAATAGTAACCCATTTTTTTTATAAAACCCTCTTTCCTTTTCTTGCGAACGGCGTAAACCACATCGTTACCTTCCTGCAACAATTTGTAAAATTCCGGCAAGAGCTCCGGCGGATCCTGCAAGTCACCGTCGATCACAAATAGCGCCTCGGTGCCACGGGCAGCCGAAATTCCGGCCGTCAATGCAAGCTGGTGACCGTGGTTACGCGAAAGAAAAACGCCATGATAACGCTCGTCAGTCAGCGCTATTTGCCTCACTTTAAGCGCAGTATCATCCTTACTTCCATCGTCGATCAATACCACCTCAATCGACAGCGGACTGGCGTCCATCAATGCATTGATACGTTGTACCAGCAGTGGGAATGTCTCAGATTCATTATACAGCGGCGCGACAATGGAAATTTGAGGAGTTTTCAATATGCTAAGTTTATCAATGACCAATGCTGGCAAAAATACACCTTTCGGTGCATTATCGAAACATTCTGTTATTTAAGGTATTGTCACTTTTCCAAGAATGCCCCCTTTCAAACCGGCTCCCTCCACATTCAATATCCCAAGGTCGTATGTGCCGGGCAACAGCGATGAATGTGGTATTTCAATATCAAAACCTTTATCGTATTGTTTGAAGAAATTGCGGCTAGTGTACTTGTGCGGCTCCATTTTAAAGAAATACAAACGCCGGGCATCGCGTACGAATGCATATTCACCATTCGTGCGTACAGGCGAAATCGTTCCTTCCGGATCGTTGATGTAAATGCCCTTTTCGCGATGTACGACAGTCACTTGCCGCTCCACCGGGAATGCGGTCGTAAGCGCATGAACCTGGCGGCCGAGCTCATTTCCTTCTCTTGGATAACTGTAAACACCTGTTTTAACCAGGTATTTCATCACATTATCCACGTATCGCGCGCCTTCCGAGTAAGGCACGTGTCCCAGTCCGAAACCATTGTGTTCCTGGTTGTAGCCGTTCACCATGTAATATTTGCGGCGTTCGGAAATGACCGGTAAATACGAGTAAATAGAAACACCCCAGATGACAAGCCCCCCCAACGCGGCTAATTGCAATGCGCGCTTCCGCAGATTTTCATTTTGGGTTGAAACAATGAAAGTCAAATAAGTAACGACCAGAAATAAGGCTGGGTAAATTTTGTAATTACTCACAATCATCACAAAAAAGCCGAAACGCGGCCGCAGCAATCCGATCACCAATGCTTCGACAAGCAAAAAACTCAGGATGCCCAACAGGAAAGCTTCGAGATTGTTCATGCTTCCGGCATCAACTGACCCGGCAGGCCTTTTGTATCCGCCGAATGTCCTGTTAAACCAGGGCACTAGCTGTCGCCACAGCCAGATCGTGATCCAGATCATGGCAGTGAAAGCCATCACTACCGGTAACGCAGAGCGTACAATAATGCTTTTCTCCGGAAAGAAGTCGAACAGTCCTCCCAGAAAAGCAAAGAAGCCGAGCACAGATAAATGCGGATATTTGGTAAAAAAAGCTAAACTTGACTCGTTACCCTGCGCCGAAAGGCCGTGGAAATACAATCCTACCGCGACTGCACCTACCAAAATCCATGCAACCAGTTGCTTATACTGAGACCTCAATAATAGCACTGCTACACCGGCAGGCCAGACAAATATCCCACTGCTCATGGCGTACGTCGCACAAACACCGGCAACCAATGCGCCTGTGAAACGCCTTCCCGAGAGCAAAAACATGGATAGCACCACGAAGAAGACCACCGGCTGATGTTGCCAGCCGCATATCGCCCAAAGAAAAATCAGGTGGTATTGAAGCTGAAAAAGCAAAAACGGGACTGGTAGAAAATACCATGCATTGAGATTCGAGCGTTTGAACGCGCGCCAAAAGATCACCAGCGTACCTAATGTAAAAAGCGCCGCGCCAACGTGCAGGAATGTAAAATTGAGATGCCCCGTAACCCAGTAGTAACCCAATGTAGCCAATTTGCCAATCACCATCCGGTGCTCATTATTGGGCTGAAATAGGAGTGTCAGACGTTCAGGTAATGAGTCACTGGTGATCCATTTGTGCAGGAAATCGGGAAACGGATCGAAATCGTCGTACCAGGGCAGGTTCACCGAATAGTAGAGGATCACAGCAATCCAAACCACGACGGGCAACACCAGGACCAGAAAGAGGAGCGGCTTTTTATTGCTGTTGTTCACCTTCGGTATCTTTCATGTAAATGGCTTCCTTGCCAAAATAGCCTGCTGTACACTTGTTCCACCAGTGGTTTCGGTCAGTTTTGATGTCGTCGTCTAGGAAAATAGACATCGGTTTTGAGCGGACGGGCGGCAGGTACAGAATGTCCTCCTGCGAATTCTTAATCAATGCGTAACGCTGATACATCTCCTTGTCGAATGCAGCTGCTTTGCCTTTCAGCAAATCAGAGTAGATCATTTTTACATTGCTGCTCCGAAAAAACGCCAGTCCCACCGACGCCAGCAGCAGCACGTATACGATGCCATAGCGAGGTGTGGTGAAGTAAAATCCGGTTACTTTTCTTTTTCGGATGTAATGGAAAATGACGCCGATGATATAAAACCAGCCAATCAGGAAGAAGAAGTAGACGCAGTTGATCACACGCGGCGTAGGCTCTATTCCAACACCATAATAGGAAGGGAACAATTGCGCTGACAATACCCCAATAAACAGCAGCATGGCATACCAAACGGGGATTGAAAAGTAATTACGGGCACCTTCCGACAAACGTGACAGAACAAACAGCCATGCCAGCGTAAATAACACCAGCGGCGTTCTGAAAACCCAGTCGTAACCGAGGTAAGCGAGCTTTTTAAATGAAGAAATCACTGAAAACGGGACGTTGCCACCCAACGGGTTTCCGCCAATTCGGGCTGCATTTCCGGGAGAGGCAAAATAGAAGTAACAGGAAGCGCCGGTGACGATCAGCATCGCAACCATAAACGCATCGACTTTCCTGTGAAAAATTACCCTGTACGCCAGCCACGCCCCTACCAACAGCACCATTACAAGCAAGTTGGTTTCACTGCTACCGATCACCGCGAATATCAAAAAGCCCGAAAGCGCCCCCACGAACAGTTTAGCAGGCTGGGTATCCTGCCGGTACCAGCGTAGCACAAGCACGATCCAGAGCAATGTGAGGATATTCGGAACCGTATAAGTCACGAAAGCAGCCATCCAGTAGAATGCCTCCGAAATGCTCATCATTTTAAGAATGTATAAAAAGAAAACAATGCCCGCGAAGCCCACATGCGCCAGTCTTGACAATGTAGGCGTGAGATGCCGAAACAAGCTGTACAATGCAAACACCATCCCAGAAAGTAAGATGACCGGCAATATTTTAAAACCAATGATGGAGTGGAAAAGCAATGGGCTCGTATGATTTAGAAAGATGCCGAAATAGCGACCGGTCCATTCTGTATAATACAGCTTCATGGCCTCAAACCAGCCTATTTTGAAGACAGTAAAAATATAGCAGAAATCATCCGCTGGCGACGGGTGGTTGAAGTACGAAAGCGCCAGCAATGGCACCAGTACGGTCAGCATCAGGAGAATATTGATCCAATTGCCAACAACCCGGTATTTTCTATAAAATTTATTCATTTACAATTTTTTCTATGATATAGCGGGGACGGCCTTTCACTTCTTCATAAATCTTACCGATGTATTCACCGATCAGGCCAAGTGCCATCATGTTGAAACCGCTGAAAAATGTGAGCGGTAACATGGTCGACGTCCAGCCCGCCACGGTGTGACCGATCAGGAAGGAAAAAAGGATATAGGTTACGATGAGCATCGCGATAAAAAAATTGGCAAAACCGAAATACAGCACCAGCCGCATAGGAAATGTCGAAAAAGAGGTAATGCCATTCCAGGCAAAGAGCAACATTTTGCTCAATGGGTATTTCGTTTCACCCGCTTCACGTTCGAGACGACTGTAAAATACCTTTTCATTTTTGAAACCAATGAGTGGCACAATGCCCCGAAGGAACATGTTGATTTCGCGAAAGTTGCCCAGCTCTTTGAGCACACGCTGGTCCATCAAACGGAAGTCGGCGTGGTTGAATACCACCGGAACACCCATTTTTTGCATTAATACATAAAACCCTTCGGCTGTAAATCGCTTAAACCAGGTATCTGAGCGCCGGTCGCTGCGGACACCGTACACGACCATTGCCCCCTCGCGGTGCTTTTCGATCATGGCTGTGATGGCATTGATATCATCTTGCAGGTCGGCGTCGATGGTGATAAAGCAGTCGAAATCATCGACATGCTTTTCTAAACCTGCCATGATCGCGCTCTGATGACCGAAATTCCGGGAAAGCCCCACTCCTATTACTTGACTGTCCTGGCTGCAAAGGCCCTCAATGATCGTCCAGGTCTTATCCCGGCTCCCATCGTTCACAAAGCAGATGCGACTGTCCTCCGCAATGAGGCCCTGCTCTTTGATGCCGTTGTAGTAGGTGTTTAATTTAGCATACGTCCGAAACAAGATCGCTTCCTCATTGTAGCATGGTATAACTAAAAGTAAACGAGCTGGATTCATATGTCACCCTGTTGGTTGTATCGACAAAAATAGCAGTAATAAGTTAATATGCTCCTTTTCATATCGCCGGCCGGCCGATAAAGACCTATTTACCGGCCTCAATTATCTTACGGTTATTCTTTTTCAGTATGGTACTTGTGAGCAGCGGGTATAGTAACACGGCCAGCAAAATCAGTAGCGTACCCATATAGAATTCCTGTGTCATGCGCTCTTTCTCTCCGAATATAAAAAACGCCAACGCAATGCCATAAACCGGTTCCAGATTGATAGTCAGGTTAATAAGGTACGCTGAAAACTGCTTCATCAGCTGCGTTGCCATGGTGCTCGCGTAAACAGTACAAATGAATGCGAGGAACAGAATCCAAATCCAGTCGCCCGATGCCGGGACGAATGGTGCACCGCCGTTCCAATTCCGGGATTCGGAAATACCCAGAAAAACGAGCGAGAATAGTGTCGCCCCCACCATTTCGAAAAAAGTGATCACATAAGCATCGATCCGTTGCACGAGCCTGCTATTGGCCACTGTAAATGTTGCGGCAAGCGCCGCAGAGGCTAATGCTAGCATAAGACCCAATGCATGATCAAATTCAAATTTAAAAACCACATACAACCCTGCGAACGCGAGAATACCCAGCCCAACCTCCAGTGGCCGAACCTTTCTTTTGTTTACCAATGGCTCTAAAAGACTTGTCCAGAGCGAGGTCGTAGCCATTCCTGCCAGGCAAACCGATGCCGTAGAAACCCTTGCCGAAGCAAAAAACAGCATCCAATGCGCCGACAACACGAAGCCCACCGCCACCATTTTGACCAGATCGCGGCGGTTTGCAGCGAAACTCTTTCTTTGAAGCAAAATTACCGCACCGAGCCCAATCGCAGCAAAAAAAGTTCGGTATAACACCAACGCAACCGGCGAAATAGCGACCATTAATCCTACAATCGCCGTAAAACCCCAGATCATTACCAGGAAATGCAGGTGCAGGTAAGAGCGGACGGACGATGACGACAGCATAATTACCGGGGCAATGTTTTATAAAGTAATACCCCAATCCCGGCAAAGACGATATTTGGCAGCCAAACCGCAAAAAGCGTATTGATTGTCCCCGCCTCTGCGACGCCTTTGGACAATAGAAAAAACAGGATATAAATGAAAGCGAGCATAAACCCGAGCGCGATCTGCCAACCCACCCCGCGACGGCTTTTTCGGGCCGAAACGATCACCCCGATGGCCGTCAGGATCAGGATCGCGAACGGCTGGGTAAAACGGGTATATTTTTCAATCAGATAGACTTCCAAACCATCGGCGCCACGGCTTTTCAGCAAGTCGATGTAAGCATTCAGCTCCGGTAATGTGAAGGTTTCGAAAAGGTTATAGTCGCTTTCGAAGTCTTTGGGCGAAAGGTTGATGGTTGTGTCGATTTCCGTTCCCCTGCTTAGCCGCTCACCGAGGCTGTCGAGCGTCCTGACCTGGTAATTCTGCAGGGTCCATTTCTTCTTTTTAGGCTGCCAGACGATTCTTTCGGCGTAAAACTTTTGGAGCAATTTCGTACCCTTGATCGTCTCCATCGTAAACTTGTTCCCGGTCTGCGTCGTGGTATTGTAACTTTCCAGGTATGCGTACACGTCGGGCGCGATGGTGATGTGCACATTATGCCCGCTGAAATAAAATTCGCTTTTTACATAAGTTTTTTCAAAACCGTTACGGATTTTATTGGCCTTGGGCAGAATCCACCCTACCTGTATGAATGTCAGAATGCCCAATACGATCGCGCCGGCCATATAGGGCATCAGCATCCGTGTAAAACTGATCCCACTGCTCAGCATTGCGATGATCTCCGTGCGCGCCGCAATACGCGAGGTAAAAAACACCGTAGCAATGAACACCATCAAAGGGCTGATGTAATTGATCCAGTAAGGGATCAGATTGAGATAATAATCGATGATTATCTCTTTGAGCGGCGCTTTTTTGTCGAGAAAATCATCCACTTTTTCGGTGTAGTCGATCATACAGATAATCAGTACGATGACGAACGCCACGAAAACATAGGTAATCAGGAAGTTTTTGATCAGATAACGATCGAGGATTTTGAAGTTCATGGCTGGTTATGGTCTCATCGGCGCTGTACCAGCAGGTTTTTGGACACTTCGAGACTGATAAACAACGTCGGTCCACCGTTAATCTGTACGGACGCCGACTTGTCGTATTCATTAATTTCCTTTACTTCAATCACCGCTCCAAGCGTAATTCCCGATCGATCAAGGTGTTGCAGGAAAGAAGGCGCATGGTCCAGCACCCCCATCATTAACACTTTTTCACTAACCTGGACGTCCGTTAGTATCAGATAATCAGGTTCGGTCAGGTTTCCCTTCGCATCAGGAATGGGATCACCGTGCGGATCGAACTTCGGATGCCCCAGGAAAGCGTCCAGCTTTTCAACCAGCACTTCCGATGGTATATGTTCCAGCTCTTCGGCAATGTCATGCACCTCATCCCAGCCAAAACCCAATTTCTCAACCAAAAACACCTCCCAGAGGCGGTGCTTGCGGATTACCTTAATCGCCACCCTCTCTCCGCTCTCTGTTAGCGTGACGCCCTGGTACTTCTTATAATGGATCAATCCCTTGTCCGCGAGCTTCCGCAGCATGTCTGTCACCGACGCTGCACGCGTGGATGTACTCTCCGCCAGCGCATTCGTGCTCACCTCTAGCCCGTCACGTCCCGAGAGCGCATGAATGATTTTTAAATAATTTTCTTCTGTGAAGGAGTTCTGCATTGCAAGTTAGCCCCGGTTACCAATCCTAAGTATCCGGCAAAAGTACGATTTCCTAATTGTAAAATAAAAAATTTAGACTAGCCTAAAAATATATTAAGAATTTCCTTATCTTTGTTTTCAGAGAACTTAATTGTTTATTTCGGAGACTAATGGAATGATTGACGATATAAAACTAGATAAATCCTTGCAAGAGAAAATGCCTGATGGCGGTGACCAGCTCCGGTCATTGTCCGAAGTTCACTCCTCTATTTCCGTGCCGGAAGGAGCCGGTTTCTGGAAAAAAATGGCTGCATTCACTGGTCCGGGGCTCATGGTGGCCGTCGGCTACATCGATCCGGGCAACTGGGCTACCGACATCGAGGGTGGCTCGCGCTTCGGTTACACATTACTTTCGGTCATTCTTATATCAAATCTTTTTGCGATGCTTTTACAGCATCTGTCGTTGAAACTAGGCATCGCAACAGGCCGCGACCTCGCCCAGGCATGCCGCGACTATTATTCGCGGCCCGTGTCATTTGTACTTTGGATACTTTCTGAAATCGCCATCGCCGCCACCGACCTCGCCGAAGTAATTGGCTCAGCCATTGCCTTGAACTTACTTTTCGGCCTGCCATTGCCCATAGGCGTGCTGTTTACCGCTTTCGATGTGCTAATTGTGCTGTATTTCCAGCAAAAGGGATTCCGCATTATTGAAAGCATCGTAGCGGGATTGATGGGCATCATCTTGCTGAGTTTCCTGTATGAAATGATCGTCTCGCAACCTTCATTGGCGGGCATCATGGGAGGCCTCGTTCCTAAAAAAGAGATCGTGACCGACTCCGCAATGCTTTATATCGCCATCGGTATCCTCGGTGCCACCGTCATGCCGCATAATTTGTACCTGCATTCCAGCATTGTGCAAACGCGTAACTTCAAGAGGGACGAGCCAGGCAAGCGCTCCGCCATTAAGTTCGCTACCATCGACTCCACCGTTTCGCTGGCGCTAGCATTTTTTATCAACGCCTCTATCCTCATCCTGGCCGCCTCCGCATTCCACGCCAACGGCCATTACGAAATCGCCGACATCACTGATGCCTATCATCTTCTTGATCCCGTTCTGGGTGTAAGCCTCGCGGGCATATTCTTCGCGCTGGCATTGCTCGCATCCGGTCAGAGCTCTACGCTTACCGGCACCCTAGCGGGTCAGATCGTCATGGAAGGCTTTCTCAACATTCGTCTGAAACCCTGGGTACGCCGTCTGCTCACCCGCGGCATTGCCATCATCCCTGCATTGATCGTGTCCTATCTCTACGGAGAACGCGGCACCGCCGAACTGCTTGTGCTTAGCCAGGTAATCCTTTCCCTGCAACTGAGTTTTGCCGTGGTACCACTTGTGTTTTTCACCTCCAACAGCAAACTCATGGGCCGCTTCGCCAATTCGAAGCCAGTAGTAGTGCTAAGCTGGACAATTGCAGCCATTATTATTGGGTTAAATGGGTTTTTGTTATGGGAAACATTTGTTTGACATTTCCCATATAGGCAAACTTGTTGCGCTTCAAGATTAAGCACTCCACCACTGACACCAGCTATCATCCCCCCACCAAACGCCATCATTTGCGGAAGCTTACCATCAGTAATCGTACCTAAGTCTGACTTGACAACTGGTTTATCAAACCGCGCTGCCGTGTTTAGTTTAGATCGGCAAGTTATCAGTCCGACAAAAAACATGTCATAGCCGATCGTCAAACTGAAAATTTAATACACCACCCGGGAACCTTTTTCTCTATGGTTTCCTAACTTTCGCCGTTTTTTCAAAAAAGGTGGATGGAATCAAAACACAAAGTTGACAAGGTGACGGCTGCCGGGTTACTGGTGGCGTTCGGCATTATATACGGCGATATCGGGACGTCGCCGCTCTATGTAATGCAGGCCATTATCATGAATGAGCCCATCACCGAGGAAATCGTCTATGGTGCGATTTCGTGTATTTTCTGGACGCTCACTCTCCAAACCACCATCAAATACGTAATCCTGATCCTCCGGGCCGACAACCGCGGAGAGGGGGGGATTTTCGCACTGTACGCGCTTGTACGCAAGCATGCGAAGTGGCTTACGGTACCGGCGGTGATCGGGGGAAGTACGCTGCTAGCCGATGGGGTCATTACACCGCCCATTTCCGTGTCTTCGGCTGTGGAGGGTTTACAGCTATTATACCCTAATATTCAGACAGTTCCGATCGTCATCGCGATCTTGACCATGATCTTTGTCATCCAGGCATTTGGCACTAAGGTGGTTGGACGTGCATTCGGGCCGCTCATGGTAACGTGGTTTGTAATGCTCGGCCTGCTGGGTTTGAACCAGATCAAAGACCATCCCGCAATCCTGAAAGCACTCAATCCTATATACGGTTATGACCTGCTAACGAAACACCCCGGCGGTTTCTGGATGCTCGGCGCCGTGTTCCTGTGTACCACCGGAGCCGAAGCATTGTATTCCGACCTCGGGCATTGCGGCCGGGAAAATATCAGAATAAGCTGGATATTTGTCAAAATATGCCTCATACTGAATTACTTCGGCCAAGGAGCATGGCTATTGACCGAAATGGGCAACCTCCTTGATGCCCGTAAGCCATTCTACGAAATCATGCCGGAATGGTGGCTGCTGCCAGGTGTTGTGATCGCAACCTTGGCTGCCATTATCGCCAGCCAGGCAGTCATTACCGGTTCATTTACATTGATTTCAGAAGCAATACGATTGAATTTCTGGCCGAAAGTCCGCCTCATTTATCCCAGCGATCAGAAAGGCCAGCTTTATGTACCGAGTATCAACTGGCTCTTGTGGCTGGGCTGCTGCGGCGTGGTGCTGTTTTTTCAGAAGTCGTCCAATATGGAAGCGGCTTATGGGCTCGCCATTACGCTGACGATGATCATGACGACAATTCTCTTCTCTTATTATTTGTATATCAAACGGGTAAATCTCTGGATCGTGATTGCGTTCATGCTGCTGTACCTGTGCATTGAAGGTATGTTCCTGGGTGCTAACCTGTTGAAATTCACTCACGGCGGATGGTTCACGATCATGGTTGGCACGCTCGTAGCAGGGCTGATGGCGGTGTGGCTGAAAGCGTTCTACATTAAACTCCGGCTTACTGAATACACGAAGCTGGAAAAATACCTCCCTGCATTGCACGAACTGAGCCGTGATATCAGCATTCCGAAATATACCACTCACCTCGTTTTCATGACCAACGCCTCACGGGCGACCGAGATTGAAACGAAGGTGATCTACTCCATATTCCAGAAGCGGCCAAAACGCGCTGATGTGTACTGGTTTATCCACGTCGATATTATGGATGATCCCTATACCATGGAATATAAGGTGTTGTCCGATGAAGATAACCATGACAATGTGATCAAAATTAACTTCCGGCTCGGGTTCCGTGTCGATCAGCGGATCAATATGTTCTTCAGGAAAGTGGTGGAAGATATGGTTTTGAACAAGGAGGTCGACATTACCAGCCGATACGAATCGCTCAGTAAACAGAACATTACGGGCGACTTCCGGTTTGTAGTATTAGAAAGGTTCCTTTCATTTGAAAACGACCTCCCCTTGTTCGAACAGCTTGTGATGAAGACATATTTCTTTGTGAAGGATTTCACGACACCCGAAGACAAGTGGTTCGGACTGGATAGCAGTTCGGTCAAAATCGAGAAAGTGCCGCTGATCATCCGCCCCGCGGAAAACATCAAACTGAGGAGAGTGTTCTCCTGATTTCAGATTTTAAACCCTTTGAAAGGATCGATATTGCCAAGTAACATTGCCGGTATCGGTCCTTTTTTATGTCAAACCATTATCTTTTAAAGACTCCAATGAATTTCCTCCGGCGCATCGCCATTCCCGTGTTGCTGCTATGCATGCACACTTTCGACTCGACGGCCCAGAACAAGGTGACTATTCCCATCGAAACCGCACAGAATGCCCTGGTGCTGCAAACCGATCAGGATAAGCACCTATCGATCCTTTACTTTGGAAAAAAATTGAATCAGACGGCCGAGTACGACCTGGTAACCGCTCAAAGCCGCCAACGCGACGGCAATGCGGGCATTTACAACTCCGCTCACACGCCCTCAGGCTCGTGGAGCGTTTCGGAACCTGCTTTGCAAATTACACATGCGGACGGCAACAAGTCGACCGATCTGGTTTACGTCAACCATCAGACGACGCGTGAGAACGACAATGTATCCGTCACGCGCATTCAGCTCAAAGACCCGGTGTACGCCATTGAGGTTACATTGTTTTACAAAACCTATTCACGCGAAAATGTGGTGGAGCAGTGGAATGTGATAAAAAGTGCGGAAAAGGGCGAGATTACTTTGAACAAATATGCCTCGGCGAACCTCTATTTCCCCGGCAAGGAGTTCTACTTGACCCATTACAATGGCACCTGGGCACGTGAAATGACTCCGGAAGAAGAACTGTTAACTGCCGGTGTCCGTGTATTGGATTCCAAGCTGGGCACGCGTGCGAACCTATTCCAGCCACCAAGTTTCCAGCTTTCATTTGACAAACCTGCTACCGAAACCGAAGGCAAAGTGCTACTCGGAACGCTCGCATGGTCGGGTAATTTCCGGATGGATTTCGAACTGGATTCCTACCACAACCTGCGCCTCATTGCCGGGATCAACAATTACGCGTCAGAATACCCGCTAGCGACGGGCAAGGAATTCAAAACGCCTTCATTCATTTACACATTCTCCGACAACGGGAAAGGCGAAGCGAGCCGCAACCTGCACAACTGGGCCCGCAAATACCGCATTCTCGATGGTGAAGGCTCACGCCTGACGTTGCTGAACAACTGGGAGGCGACTTATTTCGATTTTAACGAGGAAAAACTGGCCGGACTTTTCAAAGACGGCAAAAAGCTGGGTGTCGATCTTTTCCTGCTTGACGACGGCTGGTTTGCCAACAAATACCCCCGCAACGACGACCGGGCAGGTCTGGGCGATTGGCAGGAAAACGTCAAAAAGCTTCCGCACGGCATTGGTTACCTTGTAAAAGAGGCCAAAAACGCAGGTATCAAATTCGGTATCTGGGTGGAACCGGAAATGGTAAACCCTAAAAGCGAATTGTACGAAAAGCACCCCGACTGGGTGATTCGCCAGCCGCAGCGTCCAGAGCATTACATGCGCAACCAGCTTCCACTGGACTTATCCAACCCGGAGGTACAAAACTTTGTTTACGGCATTCTGGACAAGCTTTTCACCGAAAATCCGGACATCGCTTACATCAAATGGGATTGTAATGCTATTACTTTCAATGCACATTCTGCTTACCTCGAAAAAACCAAGCAAAAGCAATCGCAGCTTTATGTTGATTATGTAAAAGGTCTCTACAAAGTCCTCGAAAAGTTACGTGCAAAATACCCGAAAGTACCCATGATGCTCTGCTCGGGCGGCGGCGGCCGGGTGGATTATGAGGCATTGAAATATTTCACCGAGTTCTGGCCCAGCGATAACACCGACCCGCTCGAACGCATTTTCATGCAATGGGAGTACTCATATTTCTTCCCTGCACTCGCGCAAAGTGCGCACGTGACCGACTGGGGCAAGCAACCGCTCAAATTCCGTACCGACGTGGCCATGATGGGCAAGCTGGGTTATGACATCGTGGTAAGCCATTTGAATGAAAAAGACTTGCAATTCAGTCAACAGTCCGTGGCGACTTACAATGCGATCAAGGACGTGGTATGGCACGGCGATTTGTACCGTCTCGTAGATCCGAAGAAAAACGACTTTGCGTCGTTGCTTTTTGCAACTAAAAATAGAGACCGCGCGATCGCCTTTTCTTATCTCGTAAGTAACCGCAATGGTGCAGGGTCGGACCTTGCCATCCGTTTGCAGGGTTTGGATGCCGGGAAAAAGTATAAGGTGAAAGAGCTGAACCTCTATCCCGACACCAAAACGCCCATTAAGGAAGACCAGGTTTATTCGGGGGATTTTCTGATGACGGCTGGTTTTAATCCGGTTGTGAATGCGAGAAGGGCTAGTGTGATTTTGGAGATTTTGGAAGTGAAATAAGTTTCGCTATAAAATAGAAATGCCAGGAAGGCACGAATTTACACGAATGCGCTTTGTGTAAATTCGTGCCTTCCCGGCATTTAACTTATTTCAAATAAACTCCCTCTTCTTCCGCGCGGCTCAAAACCACCTTCACATGCTCGGTAAGCGTAGTACTCAATGAATAGCCTACATAATCGGCATGGATGGGAAATTTATGGTGGCTGCGATCGACGATCACAGCAACTTGTACCTTTTTCATCCGGACTTTCAGGAACGGCTCCAATGCGAATGCGAGCGTGCGGCCGGTGTTCAGCACATCATCCGCGACAATCACAACCTGGTTTTCTACATTCAGCTCGTGGTCGAACAGTATTGGGCTTTGCTGATGGATATTTTTGTCGAAACGCAGTTCAATCAGTTGTACATCGAGCGGGGAAATTTCCGTCAGTTCGGCTGTGAGCCTTTTAGCAAATGCATAGCCCTCACCAGCGATACCGGCGATGATGATGCCTTTTTCTTCAAAATTCTGCTCAAATATTTCAAAAGCGATCCGGCGAATTTTCTGGCCCGTCTGATGGGCACTTAAAATCTGACGCTGGGACACCGTGCTGTTCTCGGTCATTGCGGGTATTGGTAGGTTAACAACTTAGTTGTGGTAAAAATAGCAAACCACTTCATAATGCCACGAAATTCTTTAACCAATTCGCAAAAGTCAATTCATGCAATGGTAATTCCAGGCTCACGATACCCATGTCCACCTTCGCCTGACCAATGCGTTCCGTTCGGATTTCCATCAATGCCTGTTCGTAAGGTTTCGGAAACTCGGGATGCGCCTGAATGCCCACCATATGCTCGCCCACACGAAACATGCCAATCGGACAGTCCTGCGTTTCGGCCAGAAGCGTGCTGGCAGGCGGCAATTCCACCACCTGATCCTGGCACATCATCAGCAAATTAAATGATGCGCGCGCTGGCGTCATCCATTCTTCATGGATCAATATCTGGAAGTTATGCACACCTACGCACCACCCCACCGCCGACTTCTGTACCTTCCCACCCAACGCCTCCGCCAGCATCTGATGCCCGAAGCAAACGCCGATATACTTTTTCCCCGAATCGTAAATATCCTTCACAAATGACTTTAACCTCCCTATCCATGGCACATCATCATACACCGAAAACTTCGAGCCTGTGCATAAATACACATCACATTCATTCACGGACGCGGGGAAATGTCCATTACAGACATCGTAAAACGTAAACTCCCAATCCAGCGCTACTTGTGAGAATAAGGCAGGAAACATTTCGCGGTAGTCGCCTGCGATTGGCACCAGTTCTTCCCGCACATGGTCACATTCCAGTAAACCGACTTTTGTCATCTTATCGTTACTTTTTATCGAAAAGCTGGTTCAGTTCTACGGTAAATTCGGGCAATGTGACCGACGTCAAAGCCTGACCTACCGTAAATGGTTTCAATCCGATGTACTTCCCTTCATGCAACACATATACCAACACTACTTCATCATTGGGTTCTACCAACCAGTATTCCTTCACACCCGACTCTTCATATACATCAAACTTCTCATTCATTTCCTTCCCCGTATTACCCGGAGAAAGTATTTCAATGACCCAGTCGGGTGCGCCAATACAACCTTTCTCATCAACTTTCGTAGCGTCGCAAATCACGGAAACGTCCGGCTGTACGACGGTAAAAATCTCCTTGTCGCCTCTCGCATCAAATCTAGGTAGCCTTACATCGAACGGCGCAGCAAAAACCTGACATTCCCTGTTTTTCAGCAACTGCCATATTTCGGCAAAAGCAATCCGGAAATTCTTTGATGCCGGGTTGCCGGTGCGGGTAACATTTTGAAGATCTTTCCCTTGATCAACTCGAGGCGTTCTTCAAACTGCCATTTCAGATAGTCGGCGTAGGTATACGTACCGTTCAAGTCCAGTGTGTCAATGCTGTTCATGATTCAATTGCCTGGTTTGATATGAAGGATAGCCTGTAAAACGAAGTTACCCTATTTTCAAATGAAAAGACTTAGGCCGTGTCAACGCCTCATACCCCACAACAGACAATGTACAACCACGACCCGAATTCTTGACGCCGGTCCAGGCCAATGCCGGATCGAGGTAATCGCAACGGTTCATAAACCACGTGCCGGTTTCAACCTGTTCGCCGATTTGCAATGCAGCGTCCACATCAGATGTCCAGATAGACGCCGTGAGGCCGTATTGGCTGTCGTTCATCAGGCGAATGGCCTCCTCATCGCTCGCAACAGGCATAATACCCACTACCGGAGCGAAGGTCTCTTCGGTCATAATCTCCATGGAATGCGTTACATTCACGAGTACCTGCGGTGCAAGGTAAGGTGTCCCTGATTGATGCGAAGGAAACAATGCGGGGTCGATTAACGCGGTGGCGCCTTGTGCAACTGCCTCGTCGATCTGCTTTTGGGCAAAACTAGCAGCTGACGTCCTGACCATTGGCCCGAGCGTGGTTTCAGGATCACGCGGATCTCCGAGGACGTAGGTTTTAGTCAGCTGTTCAAATCCTTTTACAAACTCTTCATAGACATCCTGATGCACGTAAATGCGCTCTACTCCACAGCACGACTGTCCGGAGTTAAAAAATGAACCATCGACGAGGTTTTCGACCGCATCGGCCAGGTTGGCGTCCGGACGTACGTAAGCGGGGTCTTTTCCGCCGAGTTCGAGCCCACCAATAATAAAACGCTCATTAATAGCTTTCTGAACCGCATGACCGCCTTCCACAGAACCCGTGAACGCGACATAGTCTACGCGTGTGTCACCAATCACCTGCGCCACCTGATCGTGGCTCAAATGCAGGTATTGGAACACACCCTCAGGCAAGCCTGCATACTCAAATGCCGCCGCATAACGCTCCGCGCAAAGCGGTGTTTGCTGCGCATGCTTTAAAATCACTGCATTACCCGACATGATTGCCGGTATTACCGAGTTGACGGATGTCAGATAAGGGTAATTCCACGGAGCAACGACAAACACCACGCCCAGCGGGTCTCTTTTCACGAATCTCTTAAATCCCGGAATTTCATCGACCTCTACATCGGCTAATGCCTTTTCCGCCACCGAGATCATATAATTAGCCCTTTCCTGAAACCCCCGCCGGATCTCATTAGCCGTGTAACGCACCGGTCGGCCCATTTGCCAGGTCAGCTCAAGGCCGATCTCATCGGCGTTATTCAGAAAGTATTCAACAGCCTTCCGGCATATCGCCTCGCGTTCGGCCAGCGTCGTTTTCTTCCATTCCTTTTGCGCGGATACCGCCTTTTCCAATGCAGCCTCCACAGCCGCCGCGGTCGCCAGCTCGCGCTCCACGTACACGGAGCCATCGATCGGGCTTATTGTTTTTTGAATCATTTTTTTGAAAGGAGAAAGGGAGAGAAGGGAAGAAGGAACAATGGTAGGAAGGGGGAAAGGAGGGAGAAAAAATCTTAAACGAAATCCTTTTTCCCTCCTCCCTTTTCTCCAACCTCCTTCCTCCCATTTAAACAGGAGTTACATAAGCAGAAGTGATACCGCCGTCGACGAGGAAGTCGGTACCGGTTACGAATGACGCTTCGTCGGAGGCCAGGAACAATGCGGCGTAGGCCATTTCTTTGGCTTCACCGAAACGGCCCATCGGGATGTGTACCAGGCGGCGCTGTTTCTTTTCTTCGGTATTCAAAAACTTCATCAACAGCTCGGTACGCAGCGGGCCGGGGCATAATGCATTCACGCGGATGTTCTCGCGTGCATGGATGACGGCGAGTTCACGCGTAAGTGCAAGAACGGCACCTTTGCTGGCCGTATAAGCCACTTGCGGCGTTGCAGCACCCAAAATCGCCACAAACGAGGCAGTATTGATAATAGACCCGCCGCCTGCGCGTTGCAATGCCGGTATGCCATATTTGCAGCCCAGGAACACACCTTTGGCATTGATGTTCATCGTCAGGTCCCAGATCGCCTCCTCAGTGGTGACCGCATTGTCGTCATCGCTGTGCATGATGCCGGCATTATTGAAAATGATATTCAGCTTCTCGAACTTCTCCTCGGCGAATGCCACAGCAGCCTCGCAATCAGCCGCTTTGGAAACATCTGAATGCAAAAAATAGGCTTCGCCACCGCTTTTGACAATTTCATCAGCAGTTTCCTGACCGCCCTCGTCATTCACATCGGTTACGACAATTTTAGCTCCTTCCTTGGCAAACAGAATGGCGGTTTCGCGGCCAATGCCGCCGCTCCCACCGGTAATAAGCGCGACTTTGTTTTCTAAGCGCATGGTTGATTGGTTGATATTAAAAATAGTAATTGAGTTTAATGGTACTCAGAACAAATCGATTCATTACGGTAAAATATCCTTTTTAGGCCATTCGGTCAAATAGGCTCCATAGAAGCCTCCTGTCTATCCAACAACGCCAAACTTTTCAAATCAAATCTGTTCAAAATACCGCTTGCGCTCCCAGTCAGTCACAGACATATCGTATGCCCGCTGCTCGCTTTTGAAAAAATGCGTATAATGCTCCACGACTTCCGCGCCGAATGCTTGTTTCGCAAACGGGCTGTTTTCAAAGAGCGTGATAGATTCCGCGAGTGTATAAGGTACGCGGGGCAGATGCGCGGCGGCGTAAATGTCGCCGATAAAGCATTCGGGCGGTTCGATGCGGTTCTTAATACCTGCAAGTCCCGAGGCCAGCGATGCCGCGAATGCGAGATAAGGATTGCAATCCGCACCAGGAATACGGCATTCGATCCTGAGGCTTGGCCCGCTGCCCACCACCCGGAAACCTGCTGTGCGGTTATCGTAGCTCCATGCAAGCCGCGTAGGCGCCCAGGAGCCGTCGACGAAACGCTTGTATGAATTGACAGTTGGTGCGTAGAATGGCATTACATCCGTCACATGTTTGATCCAGCCGCCGAGGAACCAGCGGAAAATGTCGGAGCCTTTCACCGGCCCGAATTGCTGCTCGCCGTCGAAGACATTCTTTCCGTCGTTCCACAAACTCATGTGAATATGGCTGCTTGAACCGGCCTGATCCGTTGCAAACTTGGCCATGAAGGTTACCGAAATACCCATAGCATCCGCCACTTCTTTCAGGCATTGCTTGTAGACGACATGGTTATCGGCCATCGAGAGTACGTCAGCATATTTTACGTTCAACTCATGCTGTCCTAATCCCCATTCGCCCTTCGATGTCTCCACTGCAATACCTGAGTTTTTCAAATGCCGGCGCACCGCCGAGGTAAACTTCTCATTCCGCGTGCCTTGCATAATGTGGTAATCTTCCAGGTAATATCCGGCCGGACTGAGGTTCTGATAGTTTTGCTGAAATGCCTGTTTATAGCTGTTTTCCAGCAGGTAATATTCCAATTCAGAAGCGGCGAAGCATTCGAGCCCGTCGCCGGCGAGTGTGGTAAGCTGCTTTTTTAATATTGATCTTGGTGCAATGGATTCGAGTTGGTGCGATTTGTCGTTATGGACGTCGCAGATGATGATGGCTGTTTTTTCCAGCCAGTCGGCGATACGCAAGGTGGCGAGGTCGGGCACCATGTGGAAATCGCCATAACCGAGCTCCCAGTTGGCATAATTGTAACCGGGCACGGGGTTCATGGGCATGTCGGTCGTGAGCAGGTAATTGCAACCGTGCGTGCCCGATCCGGAAACCGAATCGAGGAAAAAGTCCGCGTCCACACGCTTGCCCATCAAACGGCCATAATGGTCAGTAAATGCAACGACAATGGTTTCGATCTCTCCCTCCCCAATCTTGCCCGAAAGTTCATCCAGCGTCAGAAATCCTTTTTTACTCATCAGAAAGCGTTGGTTTAGCGCATTGATATTATCGCAACTTATCTACTTTGGCGTTCATCGGAAACTTGATCACCACTTTTTTGCCGGAAGCCTTTTCCAGCAAAGGCGTCAGTATCTTTTGGGCATTTACTTTGGTTTGATCCAGAATCCCCATATCGAGGGCCGATTGCCGGATTTGGTTTTCGGCTTGCTTATAAGCCTCCTGCACTAATTTGGCCTCGTCGGCAAATGCGTATTCGGTATTGTAAACTTTTGATTTACTGTGATCTATTTTAAAAACACAAAGCTCCGGCTCCGGCATATTGATCACCAATGTTGCCTCGTCGGAACTGATATCTTCCATGGAGATTTTGGCCAGGTCCACGCAACCAATCGCCTCTCCCTGTACTATCAGGATCGCTTTGGCATTAGGCAGCCACATTTTCACAATTTCCTGCTCTACCACATCCTTGAAATTGTATTTAACCACTTCCAGTTTGCCCATGGAAGTAATTTCCTGCAAAACTACAGTGTGCATCGCCTCTATCTTGTCTTCCCCGCCAAGCCATTCGGGCAACCAGCTACCGGTACGGAACCCCGACCACAAAGCATTAATCCCAGCTAAAAGTAAAATCAACACGACCAGCCGCACCAGCCACGATATCAGACGCATACATTATTTTTTAAGTACAAAATCCTCCGCTGTTTCGCTTCCCCGGGCCATCCGCTGTGCAATAATGCTTGCCGCGATCAGTTGCAATGCATGATAGAGCATAATCGGAAGCAGCATCAACCCCGCTTCCGGGCCTGCAAACAACACTTTCGACATCACCGCGCCTTGTACCAGGGACTTTTTAGAACCGCAAAACACAGCCGTCACCTTGTCCTCCCGGTTGAAATGCAGCAAACCACTGATGAATGTCAGCAGGAAATAGATCCCGAAAAAAAGCGCGAGCATTCCTATCCCTAAAAATACGATTTCTTTTATTCCAAGCGAATCGAAGAGGTGTTCCCCGAAAGATTCGCAAAAAGAAGTGTACACGATCAGCAAAATCGATGACTGGTCGAAGTAGCGGATGTACTTTTTATACCGCTCCGCGAAATGCCCCCAACGGCGGTTGAGTGCAATCCCGGCGAATACCGGAAGTAATACTTGCATCGCTAGTTTTCCGACTACCGAGAGCAGATCAAAATGCTCCGGGCTGGATTGCTCCGGGCTGGAATGCCCCGGGATGGAATGCCCTGAACCCGAATCGAGCACAAGCCCCATCCACAACGGCGTGATAAAAACGCCGATCAGGCTCGAAATACTGGCATTGAATATCGCCGCCGGAACATTGCCGCGGGCAATGGAAACCATCACTACCGACGACGAAACGGTCGATGGCAATACGGTCAGGAAGAATATCGCCAGCCACATCGTTTGTCCTTCACCGGCGTGGAAAAGCGGCTTGAATGCAAGCGCCAGCACAGGGAAAAGTACAAAAGTGGATAAATGCACCATCACGTGCAGCCGCCAGTTCACGAGCCCCGCTTTCAGTTTTTCGGGACTCAGGCGAAGACCGTAAAAGAAGAATATCACGGAAACGGCATAAGTCGAAACCGTTGAGAGATGCAGCGGACTGTCCTGCATCCCGGGCGTTGGCCAGAGCCAAGCCAGCACGATCATACTGAGCAATGCAAGCATGAAACCATCGAGGCCCGCTTTTTTTGCTGTATCAATAAATTTATTCATATCAAAAATCGTGGGCAACCATTGTAACTGTGGTATGCTACCCTTTGCAAAAGAATGGAAAACTGTCAGAAATAAAACCCGGCTAGGCGATTAATAGTGTCAATTCTTTTCAACTTAGTGTTTTGGGTAAATGAGCGGTCGGTATCACTTTTTCGGCTAGCATCAAGAACCATCAATGACTACCTCATGACAACTCCTGACAAATTGCTCCTCATAATTCTATTCACACTGACCACGCTGGCACCCGCGACGGCACAGTACAAGCTCGCCTGGGCCGACGAATTCGACTATGATGGCGCTCCTGACCCGAATGTCTGGCAACCGGAAAAGGGGTTTACCAGAAACCATGAAGACCAATGGTACCAGGGAGAAAATGCCTATTGCAAAGGTGGATATCTGATTATCGAAGCCAAAAAGGAGCGGATTAAGAATCCTAAATATGTGGCAGGCAGCCAAAATTGGAAGGAAAATCGCGAATATGCCGAATACACCTCCGCAAGTATCATTACCCGCGGCAAGAAGAGCTTTCAATACGGCCGTTTCGAAATGCGCGCGAAGATCGATATGCGCTCGGGCCTTTGGCCGGCATTCTGGACGCTGGGTGAAAAGGGCGAATGGCCCGACAATGGGGAAATCGACATCATGGAATTTTACAGGGGAATGCTACTCGCCAACCTCGCCTGGGGTTCCAGCGAACGCTACAAACCCATTTGGAATTCGGTTAAAAAACAAATCAACACCTTCAACGACCCGGACTGGTCATCCAAATTTCACGTCTGGCGGATGGACTGGGACGAAAATTCCATCAAACTGTATGTGGACGACTTGCTGCTTACGTCACAAGACCAGGCAACGGCCATTAATGCTAAAAACAAGGAAATTACCCCATTCAAGCAGCCGCATTACATTCTCCTGGGACTTGCATTAGGAGGCGATAATGGCGGCGATTTGTCCAAAACTGATTTCCCCGCCCGCTTTGAAGTGGATTATGTAAGAATTTACCAAAAACAGTAATGCATGCCGATGACGTGATCTGGGCGACCCCGTCTAGGCGACCCCGTCTGGGCGACCCCGTCTGGGCGACCCTATCAGATGGCCGTTTTCATAGCCGGAACGCTCTTTCTGATCTTTTTCGGCGCTTTCTTTCTTCTGCCCCACCAGATTACAAAACCGGTGACGGGCAATGATGCGCAGATCAGGCTGGCAAAGAATACGAGCATTTTGCCCGGTAAGCCAAGAATCGCACCGGTGTGGATATCGTAGTTCATCCGCCGCAAGGTCTGGGCGAAGTTTGCCTCGCTGTATTTGCCGCTGTAAGGCCCTGTCGCTTCGATCTTTTTGACCGAATATTGATCGAAATAGTTATAGTCGACATTATAATAAGTGCCTTCCCGGAAATTGACGTACGAGAAAATCGATTCTGCTTTTTCAGTTGGGAAGGAAATGTTCAGCGTCGAATATTTAGGATATTCTTTTTGTAATTGAAACCAGGCTTTATCCACAGCTTGCATCGGGCCGGTTACCTGCGCCGTTGACACAGTATCCGAAGTCGGGTTATAATACATATCCGAGCCCTTACCACCCGTAACGGTGTACAAGCCTTGCGAAAACCATTGAAACCCCCAAACCAGGCCGGTAACGGCCAGAATCACGCCGATAGACAGGATGTAAAAGCCCAGCACATTATGCAGATCGTAGTTCTTACGCCGCCAGGCCGCGTTCCATTTGATCGAAAAGCGCTGCTTGGCTGCAGACTTGTTTTTGGGCCACCAAAGCACCATTCCGCTGATCATCATGAAAAAGAAAACCAGCGTCGCCGAAGCAGTTACCGGCTGACCGATTTTCTCGGGCAACCAGAGATAATAATGTCCGTGAAGGATAAAATGGAAGAAATCGTCATCCTCGTTCCAGATATGTTCTACTTTCCCTGTGTATTGGTTGATGTAGGCGACGTAATAATATTCAGGATCGATGTTGTAAAAACCGACCTGTGCATTACGGTCGGGCGTGTCGTAAAGAACGCCTTTCGCCACTTTGTTGGGAAGAGCTTTTCTGGCGATCGCTCCCAGTTCCGAGGGTGTCAATACCTTCCCGCCCGTCGGGCCTTTTACAAACATGTAGGGTTGCGTAATAGCTTTGATTTCCTGCTCAAATGCCAGGATACACCCCGTGATGGAAATGATGAACACCATAATGCCCGAGACAAGCCCAAGGTACAGATGCAGTTTTCCAATCAGTTTTTTCATCGATTTCGTCGCTATTATCTTATTTAGACTCAATTAAGAATACGAATATAGGACGAACGACTCGAACCACCAAAGGAAGGGAGGATGGAGGAAAGGAGGACTCCCTTACTCCCTTCCTCCATCCTCCCTTCCTCCCGCAAAAAAAGCCTGCGCGAGGCAGGCTTGGCTCTGTTCAGAAGTCGTAGCGGTAAATCCCTTCGACCTTGGTGCTTGGTGGCATATGCGCGAGGGTTTTTAAAAGCCCGTCGTGCAGGCCGAACACCCAACCGTGCAAATGCACCTCCTGCCCCTTGTGCCATGCGCCTTGTACAATGCTTGTTTGGGCGAGGTTATGCACCTGCTGGATCACATTCAGTTCTACGAGTCGGTCGAAACGCGTTTTTTCGTCCTCGATAGCGTCCAGTTCGGTCGAGTACTTGTCATACACGTCCTTAATATTATGCAGCCAGCGGTTGATCAGGCCGAGATCTTTGTGCATCATCGATGCCTTTACGCCACCGCACTGGTAATGCCCTACTACAAGTATATGCCGCACTTTCAACACCTCCACGGCATATTGCAACACGCTAAGCATATTCATATCCGTATGCACGACAAGATTTGCCACGTTGCGATGGACGAACATTTCACCTGGTTGCGAGCCAGTCAGGTCTTCGGCGGGAACACGGCTGTCGGAGCATCCGATCCAGAGAAAATCCGGCTTTTGGTCCTTGGCGAGGTTATCAAAATACTTTTCGTCCACTTCGAGCTGTTTGGCTGCCCACGATTTATTGGCTGTCAATAGGGTGTTGATAAGTTCCATTTTGTGATTGAAAGTTGAAGTACCAAAATAATACAATCTCTCTCAGATTCATTCAAAAGCACGCACCCTTTTAGCGGAAAAAAATCCGTAATTTTGCACTCTTAAAATCCGGAGAGGGTTATAAATAGTGCTATTTACATTGACCGGCCACGGCAAATGCCGGAGCCAACCACGCATATGAAATACAACGAATATAAAAATCTGAGTTACCCTCAAATCGGGGACGAGGTACTGAAATTCTGGAAAGACAAGCAGATCTTTGAAGCGTCGGTTGAAACCCGCGAAGGCGCACCTTCATTTACTTTTTACGAAGGACCGCCGTCGGCCAACGGAACGCCGGGTATCCACCACGTAATGGCCCGGGCGATTAAGGATATTTTCTGTCGGTATAAAACGCTGCAAGGCTTCCAGGTGAAGCGTAAAGGAGGCTGGGATACACACGGCCTCCCGGTTGAATTGCAGGTTGAAAAGGAATTGGGCATTATTAAGGACGATATCGGGAAGAAAATTTCGGTAGCGGATTATAACGAGAAATGCCGCCAGACGGTGATGAAATTCACCGACCAATGGAATGACCTGACGGAGAAAATGGGTTACTGGGTCGATCTCGATGATGCTTATATTACTTATAAAAGTGAATACATCGAAAGCCTCTGGAACCTGCTCAAAAAGCTGTACGACAAAGGTTTGCTTTATAAAGGCTACACGATCCAACCCTATTCTCCGGCTGCCGGAACAGGTCTGTCGTCACACGAGTTGAACATGCCCGGCACGTACAAGGACGTGAAGGACACGACTATTGTAGCGATGTTCAAGGTGAAAGATGCTGCAAAATGGGAGGTACTTACCGATTCGGCAGACCTCGATATTCGCATCCTCGCCTGGACCACTACGCCTTGGACGCTTCCTGCCAACTCAGCATTGACGGTGGGCGGCAATATTGATTATGTTTTGGTTAAAACCTTTAATCCTTACACACACGAGCCTGTTGCAGTTGTGCTTGCGAAGGATCTGGTAGGCAAATATTTCTCCGAAAAAGGCCACGACGGCGATTTCGAAAGCTATGCGGTCAGCGACAAAAAAATATTGCCATGGACAATCTTGAAAGAATTCAAAGGTAAAGCCCTTGAAGGCATCGAATATGAGCAACTTTTGCCCTATATCCAGCCGGAAACGCCCGCATTCCGGGTAATCCTCGGCGACTTCGTGACTACCGAAGACGGTACCGGTGTGGTGCACACCTCCCCTACCTTTGGCGCGGACGACTTCCGGGTTGCACAGGCGAACGGCATTCCGGCTATTATGGTGAAGGACGAAAATGGCAAAGAAGTACCTATTGTCGACCGCCAGGGCCGTTTTGTAAAAGAGATCACGGATTATGCAGGCCGTTTTGTAAAACCTGAATATTACTCCCAGGCTGAACAGGACGATCCTGAATTCCGTCCTACCGACGTGCTTATTGCCATTAAACTGAAAGAAGAAGGCAAGGCATTCAAAGTTGAAAAATACGAACACCCGTACCCACATTGCTGGCGTACCGACAAGCCGGTGCTTTATTATCCGCTCGATAGCTGGTTTATCCGCACCACGGCGGTGAAAGACCGTTTGGTAGAACTGAACAAGACCATCAACTGGAAACCCGAAAGCACTGGTACCGGCCGCTTTGGAAATTGGCTCGAAAACCTTGTGGACTGGAACCTGTCCCGCTCGCGCTACTGGGGAACGCCGCTGCCGATCTGGCGGAATGATTATGGTGATGAAGTATGCGTCGGTTCGATCGAAGAACTGAAAGACTTGTTGGAAGAAGCCATTATCTCCGGCCATTTGACCCGCGAGCAGGCATTGCACAACTCGGATTACCTTCAAAAACTCGAACATGGTGACTATGACCTGCACCGTCCGTACGTGGATGATGTAGTATTGGTAGGCAAAACCGGCCATATCATGCACCGCGAACCGGATCTGATCGACGTTTGGTTCGATTCGGGCGCGATGCCGTATGCGCAATGGCATTATCCGTTTGAAAACCAGGAAATCTTCGACAAAGCCTATCCGGCCGACTTTATTTCGGAAGGTGTAGATCAAACCCGTGGCTGGTTCTTCACCCTGCACGCCATTGCGGGAATGCTGTTCGATTCAGTTGCTTTCAAGAATGTGGTATCGACTGGCCTGGTACTTGACAAGAATGGCAACAAAATGTCGAAACGCCTCGGCAATGCTGTTGACCCGTTTTCGACCCTGGCCCAATACGGACCGGACGCGACGCGCTGGTACATGATCACCAATGCGGAGCCCTGGGATAACCTGAAATTCAATATTGACGGGATCGGCGAAGTGCAGCGCAAGTTCTTCGGAACCCTGGTGAACACGTATAACTTCTTCGCATTATACGCGAATCTGGATGGTTATGAGTTCCATGAAGCGAATTCTGTGCCCATCGAAAAACGCACTGAGCTCGACCGATGGATCCTTTCGAAACTGAATACATTGATCAAAGAGGTCGGCGAGCAGTTCGACGACTACAACCCGACCAAAGCAGGCCGTCTCGTTCAGGATTTCGTGACCGACCAGCTTTCGAACTGGTACATCCGCCTGAACCGTCGCCGTTTCTGGAACCCATCGGCGGAGCAGGGAACCGGTTTGACAGACGACAAAGCCGCAGCTTACGAAACTTTGCACCACTGCCTGGTAACCGTTTCCCAATTGATGTCGCCGATCGCACCTTTCTTTGGTGAATGGCTATATAAAAACCTGACGGACAGCGACCGCGAAGCATCGATCCGGCATAATGCGCCATTCAAATACGAATCGGTGCATTTGACTTACTGGCCAAAAATCGAAGCGGAAGTGGTGGATATTGATCTGGAAGAGGCGATGGAACTGGCACAAAAAATCAGTTCGCTGGTTCACTCCATCCGGAAAGGGCATAAGCTGAAAGTTCGTCAGCCATTGTCCAAAATCCTGATCCCGGTTTTAAGCGATAAAACCAAACGTCAGATCGAGCAAGTGGCTTACATCATCCTCAGCGAGGTGAATGTGAAAAATATCGAATTTGTACACGATGATAGCGGCATTCTGAAAAAGAAAATCAAGCCCAACTTCAAAACCCTCGGCCCTAAATTCGGACCGAAGATGAAAGAGGTAGCGGCAGCTATTTCTGCGATGACCGAAGATCAGATCCGCGAAATCGAAATCAATAGCACCATTGCATTAACTGCCGCGAGCGGCCCGATCGAGATCGCATTGACCGACGTGGAAATCATTGCCGAAGACGTTCCCGGATGGTTGGTAGCCAGCGAAGGCGGCCTCACCGTTGCTCTAGACATTACCGTTACCGAAGACCTCCGTCTGGAAGGTATCGCCCGCGATTTCGTGAATCGCGTGCAGAACCTGCGTAAAGACAGCGGTTTTGAAGTAACCGACAAAATCCGTATTACTTTACAAAACAACGACGGCCTGCTCGCCAGCGCAGTAATCGCCAACAAAGACTACATCTGCCAGGAAGTACAAGCCCTGGACCTCAACCTCGTCGGCGACCTTAATGGAGAAGCGACCGAGATCGAGATGGATGAATTTTTGCTGAAGGTGAAGATCGAGGTGGTTGGCTGATGGGGCAGTATAAGGCATATCAGACCGAAAGCAACGAAGAAAACACCCGCTTCCAGTTCCAAAGTATCGGGAAGCGTGGTGTTTTCGAAAAGGTCATATTCTTTACGCCTTTGACAATTGATACCTATAACTTATCTCTGGTTGATTACGATAAAGCAACGGGAAGTTATGACGACTTATCCGTAACTGACAATGGGGACATGCCCGAAGTCCTTGTTACCGCAATCTCCGCCATTCATCAATTTCTTGGTTCAAATCCTGGTAAGAAAATCTATTTTGAAGGAAGCACGCCTGCCAGAACCCGGTTGTATCAAATTGCTATTTCAAAGATTTATTATCCTGAACAGTCGGATCTGTTAATTAGCGGCCTTCAAGACGATCAATGGTTTCCATTTGAACCGAATGTTAATTTTGAAGGTTTTTTGGCTGAGAAAAAGCCTTAACTTTATAAAAACAGTCTTCCAGAAATATGAAAGTCTTAGATAAAAAGTCAGGGAAAACCGACAATATCACTTACAACCCCCATCTGGACAATCTTCCGATACCTCAAATTGTATTGGATAAAACAGAGAGAGCTCGTAAGACTCTTGAAAAATATCCCGTTCCTGAAAATCTGCACAGGAAATAACGTCCTATGCACCTCCAAACCTCCACTGCCCTCATCACCGGCGGCGCCTCCGGCCTTGGAGAAGCGACTGCGCGGCTATTCGCAAGTCAGGGAGCCAAAGTTGTCGTCCTGGATCTAAATGAAGCAGCCGGGCAAGCGCTCGAAAACGAATTTTCCGACGAGCTTAAATTCATTAAAACCGACGTCACGAGCGAAAGCGAAGTCCAGAATGCGATAGATATTGCATTGCAAACCTTCGGCAGCATTCAAATCCTAATCAACTGTGCAGGCATCGCTCCGGCACGTAAGATCATTGGTAAAGCAGACGGCATCTACGGCCCGCATTCTTTTGAGCTTTTTGAAAAAACTATCCGCATTAATCTGATCGGCACATTCAATGTGATGCGTTTGGCTGCTTTTGCGATGGAGAAGAATGAACCGAATGAGGAAGGTGAACGCGGCGTGATCATTAATACGGCTTCTGTGGCTGCTTATGATGGGCAAATGGGCCAGGTAGCTTATGCGGCCAGTAAGGGTGGGATCGTGAGTATGACGCTTCCCGTTGCGCGTGATTTGGCAAAATCGGGCATTCGTGTGATGGCCATTGCGCCGGGGCTTTTTGAAACACCACTTTTAATGGGCTTGCCCGAAGATGCACGCATTTCGCTGGGACAGCAAATTCCGTTCCCCTCCCGTCTTGGAAAGCCTTCTGAATATGCATTGTTGGCCAAATCGATTATTGAAAATCCCATGCTAAACGGGGAAGTGATCCGTTTGGATGGAGCAATACGCATGGCACCGAAATGATGAAGACTAATTCTGAAATACGACATCACAATATCTTATTGAAGTGGCTATTTCTGGTCGTCCTTTCAACAGGATTTCTGCATTTCAACGAAGTCGGCGTTAGCAGAACGAACCGGGTTGAGCTGGTTAGTCAGCGTAGAACGCTTGCAAGTTGTGCACGAATTCCTCAAATCACGCATTTTGCTACCTCTACGGTTAGCAATGTCAGTAGTTTTTACGATTTCAAAAACTATCAATCGGCAATTTTCGAAATTCTAAAAGTCCGCCTTTCGATTGCTTCCCGCCTCGTGACCAATAGTCCGAAGCCATTAATGGTCCGGCAGAGCGTCAATCACCTTCATTTCAAAAGCAGATCTCTCTCCTCCGAAGATCCTATCGATTTCTATTCCTGAAAATCTGATCGCAAAAGGTTCACTCAACCTCACAGCGCATCGTTTCCGCCTGCACACGTCCGTGCCGGCCATGACTCATTACTTTTTCAGAAAATCATGGAAATCAAACCCATTCTCCTGCATCTAAAAAAATGGATGCTGCGATTAGCCCTTTCGTTTATGTTGGGCTTTTCCAATGCGCTCAACAAGGAAACAAAGACTTTGGATGATACTATTTTCAAAATAGAGCAAGTTGAACAAAATGAGCACGATTAGGCACCGGGTTATACCATCCGAATACCCATATCCTTGTAGATTTTGAATTCCTCATTGTCGTCCGGCTGATCGGTGATGATCGTTGCAAGCCGATCGGTCGGACAAACATAATAGGCTTCGGCCGTGCCCAGTTTTTCTGTCGTTGCGAGGGCGATCACCTCTTTCGAAGATTCAATTATAGTTCTTTTGACTTCACTTTCCTCGAAATCCGGTCCGGTTACTCCCAGATCGGCATGAATACTGCAAATGCCGAGCAAACAGATGTCAGCCCTGAATTTTTTAAAGAACTGCATGGCGTCGTTGCCGATTGTTACAAAGGAATTTTTTAACAAGCGGCCGCCGGCAAAGAGTACCTCTACATGCTCATGTTCTTCCAGGATCGAAGCAATCGGGAAACTGTTGGTGATTACAGTCAATTCCAGGTCTTTCGGAAGCATTTGGGCAATCAGCAAAGCCGATGTACCGCCGTCGAAAATGACGACCTGGCCGTTTTTAAGAAATTGCAATGCCTTTTTTGCAATTATCAGCTTTTGCTCGTTATCATATGTCATTCGGTCACGAAAATGGTGCGGCCCAGGTGAATGTGGTACTGCACCTCCCCTCACCGATTTCAATAATCCCTGGTCAGCCAGTTCCTTGATATCCCTTCTGACCGTATCCTCCGACACATTCAAAAGTGTACTCAGATGCCCCAGATATACCTTTTGCTCGTGCCCTAGCTGATCCAGTATGATTTGAAACCGTTCTTCTTTTAACATAGTAACCCCGATTATGGATGCAAATTTAACAAACATTTTAAATTTAATATTGCAAAATATTGCACGCATACCGTACATTTGTTGCAAATAATTGCAAGTACTAATTTACCAAATCATGAAAAAATCGATTGCAGTGGATATGGACAATGTCATCGTCGACATTGAAGCTAACTGGATCAACTGGTACGCAGACGCTTTCGGGATAAGGATTACGAAAGAGGCTATGCACGGCATTCCCGAAGACCAGGCCTTTCCGGATCCGTTAGCCGCACGAAACCTGATTTACAAACCGGGATTTTTCCGCAATGCACCCGTCATCCCCGGCTCGCAGGAGGCCATAATCAAATTGCAGGAAAATTATGAGGTATACATTGTGTCGGCCGCTATGGAGTTCCCGAATTCGCTGCCCGAGAAATACGACTGGCTAGCCGAGCATTTCCCGTCCATCCATTGGAGGAACATCATCTTCTGCGGCGACAAGAGCGTCATAAATACCGACTACCTGATCGACGATCACTTCAAAAACCTGGATTTCCATAAAGGCAAGCCTATTCTATTTACAGCAGGGCATAACAGGGGAATCGACAGGCATACGCGGGTAAATAATTGGGAAGAGGCTTTGGAATTGCTAGAGCGCTTGGCAGAACCACAGCAAGTCACTGAATAAGCTTAATGATCGTCTGAGTAACATCATTAATAGTCTTTACCTTAATCAGGCCAGCTTTCCGAAGAACTATATTTTTATCGGCGGTAAACAGACGAGTCGGGCGGATAAAGCTGTTCACAGGCAGCGAGCCGGTCAAAAAATCTGCTGCTAACAACGGTACTGAGTGAATATCCTTAGAGTTTGCGATGTGATCTGGCATAGCAGCAGATCATCCCCTGGTAAATCGGCCAGCACCAGAGCCGGACGTCTTTTGGAACCAGACAGGTCAGAGAATGGAAAGGGAATGACTACAACTTCGCCCTTTATAAATTTTGCCATGCTTCATCTTCTTCTTCCGTCAGCCAGTCTTTTTCGAGCGTTTTCTGGCTGGCATAGTGTGTCAAGGTTTTATCCTGCTCAATGCGCTCTTCAACAAAATCATTAACCGTGAACGCAATCACCTCGACCTGCTTTCCAACGAAAGAGGCTGGCACTTCCAATGAGATGTTAGTGTTTTCCGGCGTAATCAGTGTTCTGACCATGAGCTGGTTGATAAACTTTTGATAAATTTAAAAACATTATCCGCATTTCGCAATCACCCCTGCTCCTGCACCCGGGCCTTCAATTGCAGCAACTCATCCCGCAACCTCGCCGCTTCCAAAAAGTCGAGGTCTTTCGCCGCTGCCTCCATTTTTCGCTGGGTTTCCGCGATAAGTTTTTGCAGGTCAGTTTTCCCCATGTATTGAACAACAGGATCGGCGGCGATGCGGACTTCATCCGGCTCAACGTACACTTTGCGGACTTTCGAGTCGGCAACGGACGTTTGTTCCATAATAGCCTCCTTGGATTTCCGCACCGTTCTCGGTGTAATGCCGTTCTCTACATTATAATCCATTTGAATGCTCCGCCGACGGTTGGTTTCATCGATCGCGAGCTGCATGGAGCCGGTCATCGTATCCGCGTACATGATTACCTTCCCCCGGTCGTTACGTGCAGCGCGGCCGATCGTTTGGATCATCGAGCGAGTGTCGCGCAAAAAGCCCTCTTTGTCGGCATCCATGATGGCGACGAGCGATACTTCGGGCAAGTCAAGGCCTTCTCGCAGGAGGTTTACACCTACCAGCACGTCGAAAACACCCAGACGCAATTCGCGCAATATTTCCACGCGGTCCAGTGTCTTCACTTCGGAGTGAATGTACCGGCATTTGATACCCACACGATCTAGATATTTACTAAGCTCTTCTGCCATACGTTTGGTCAACGTAGTGACCAGGGTGCGATCTCCGAGCTTGGTACGTTCGTTGATTTCTTCCAAAAGATCATCGATCTGGTTCAGACTTGGCCTTACCTCTATTTCAGGGTCTAACAAACCGGTAGGGCGGATAATCTGCTCAACTACAACGCCTTCCGACTTACGTAGCTCATAGTCCGCAGGCGTGGCGCTTACAAAAATGGTTTGCGGCGTCATGTCCTCGAATTCCTGGAATGTCAATGGTCGGTTGTCCAACGCCGATGGGAGCCTGAAACCATATTCTACCAATGCTTCTTTCCGTGAACGGTCACCGCCCCACATCGCGCGGATTTGTGGCATTGTGACGTGACTTTCGTCCACTACCATCAGAAAATCCTCGGGAAAATAATCCAGCAGGCAAAATGGACGCTGGCCCGGCATGCGTCGGTCGAAGTAACGCGAATAGTTTTCGATACCAGAGCAGTAGCCCAGTTCGCGCATCATTTCCATGTCAAACTCAGTCCGTTCCTTCACGCGTTCCGCTTCAGCCAGCCTGCCTTCCGAAATGAAATATTTGATCTGTGTCTGCAAATCGTCCTGTATCTCCTTAATGGATTGGTTCAGTACATCACGGCCGGTCACGAACAAGTTTGCGGGAAATATGGCAATGGCTTTTTCAGAAGAAATCTTCTTGCCACTTTCAGGCTCAATACGCTGGATTTCCTCAATTTCATCCCCAAAAAAGATAAACCGATATGCAAAATCAGCATATCCCGGAAACACATCCACCGTATCTCCCTTTACCCGGAAATTACCGCGGTTGAATTCCACTTCCGTACGGCTGTAAAGGATTTCCACCAGCCTGAATAAAAACTGGTTACGCGGCACGATATCGCCCAGTTTGGCACTGACAATGCTCTTTTTGTATTCCATAGGGTTACCCGCACCATAGATACAGGACACAGACGCGACCACGATCACATCCCGACGTCCGCTCATGAGTGACGAAACCGTGTGCAAACGCAGCTTCTCGATCTCCTGATTGATCATCAGGTCCTTTTCAATGTAGGTATTGGTGGTGGAAATGAATGCCTCCGGCTGGTAATAGTCGTAATAGCTGATAAAGTACTCGACAGCATTGGTAGGGAAAAATTGCTTGAATTCGCCGTAAAGCTGGGCTGCGAGCGTTTTATTATGGCTCAAAACCAAGGTGGGTTTATTGACCTTCGCCACCACATTGGCCACTGTAAATGTCTTTCCAGAACCCGTAACACCCAGAAGCGTCTGGGCCGGTTCTCCGGCTTCTATTCCCTGTATGAGTTGGATGATTGCCTCCGGCTGATCGCCCGTCGGCTGGTATTCTGAAGTGAGTTCGAAGTTCATAACAAGTCGTAAGGCAGTAACAAGGATAACGCATTTCAAAGATAGATTAGTTTCCTTGAAATGCGTCCCTGATTCCCCTATGCTTGCTTCTGCAACAGCGGCTGTGCATTCTCGACAGCCTTTTTCTCTTTCCAGTGCTGCCAATCGAGGCCGAGCAACTTGGTCATACTTTTATCGACGAACGTGTGGCGCACGAGGTTCATACCGCCACGGACGGCCGTGAAAATGGAATTATTCGCACGCAATGCCAGGCTAAAACCACCATCTACATAACGGATATAGTGCCACCAGAGCGAAGGAATAAAAATCGTCTCGCCGTGGTGAAGGATCGTTTCATAACCTGTTGCCCCTTCCAAAGCCGGGAATTTTTCATAATCCGGGTTGAGCGGGTTCACCTTGCTCATGACGGTGAATGGGTGGTGATACAAACGGCGGCTTTCTTCGGGAGAGAATAAAATGACCTGCTTACGGGTCTGGAATTGCGTCAGGAACACGTTCGAGCAGTCCATATCATAATGCAGGTTGGTAATAGAACCTTCCCCGCCGAAGAATACGAATTTGTAGGACTTCAAAAAGCCATCCATGATCGTCGGGAACCGGATATCGTCCGCGAGCTCGGGGATTTTCTTGAAAATATCGAACAGGAAAATGCGGAGATCGGTCGGCCCCTTTTCGATAAGGCTCAGGTAATCGCCGAACTTCATGGTTTTAGCGATCTGGAAATATTTGTCGGCATCATGAATATGGTTATCCACCAAAGGCACATCGAGGTTCCCGTGATTTTCACGCAGCCAGTCGAAAGTCCACTTTTGAACCGCCGGCCAATCTTTCGCCAGGTCGGTGAACACAACCGGGCGACTTGGTTTTAAGTAATTTTCAATGAATTCTTCGCGCGTAAGTCCGGTGCGCTTTTCTATGGGCACTAATTTCATATCAAGAAACTGAGTAGGTAATCGACTAGTTAAAATATTGCCGCCTTTGCAACGGCACAAAACCATCTTTTTTCAAGTGGCCCGTACGCCGTTCAAATGTATTAAAGAGATTTCAAAAATATAAATTTCACAGAATATAATAAACGTTCTCTTTAATATTGATAGGATATATAGTTTACTATTTTGCCAGTAAAATCGCTATTTTAGGACAGCGCTTTCAAAAACCGCCAGCCATGAAATATTTCACCTTACCACCCTCAGCCGACCTGGCCCGCTATGTCCGCTTCTTCTGGGTACTGGAACACGAACTCTCGGACTCTGAGCCGTATTTCCACCGAACAATGGCTGACGGCTGCGCGGAAATGATATTTCATTTCAAAGGGCGGTTTGATGAAATTCTCGAAACCAATGAATCAGAACCTTCGTTCCACTCCGGCATTCACGGGCAATCGCAATCGTTCCGGCGGTTTGTGATCGGGCAGGACTTCGGGATCTTGGGAGTATATCTTTATCCTTACGCCGTTCCTGCGCTGTTTGGCATACCTGCGGTGGAATTGAGTAACCAAATGCCCGACCTTACCACATTCCTTGGACAAGCCGGTTCGGAACTGGAAGAGCGGGTCATGCTGGCCGTCGACCATGCTTCGCGCATCAACATCATTTCCGATTTCCTGAGAAATTGTGCCCGCAACCATGAAACACACGAGCCGGCGGTTTTCTCCATTATTGGCAACGTGATACGTTCTAATGGCGTTGCCAGGATCCCCGATCTTGCGGCACAGAGTTTTCTGTCAACGAGGCAATTTGAGCGAAAGTTCCTGGCTTTCGCGGGTTTCAGCCCGAAGCTTTTCAGCCGGATAATCCGCTTTCATTCGGCACTCAATGAATATGGTAATAAGGACAAGTCGCTTACCGAAATCGCTTACGAATGCGGCTATTACGATCAGTCGCATTTCATCCACGATTTCAAGGCATTCTCGGGAGAGCATCCCAAAACCTATTTTTCCGGTAATGCCGAGGGCATGGGATACCGGGATGTATGATGTCGTATTTTTCCAATTTCCGGATTAGGGGCCTGTCTAGTTTTGTTTAAACCAAAAGCAAAAAATCATGAGTAATGTAAAAATCCCGAACGGCCACCAGACCATCATGCCTTACCTGATGCTGGACGGTGCCGCAAAATTCAAAGATTTCACCACCACCGTTTTTGCAGGGACGATCAATTCCACGCACTTTCAGGAGGATAATCGCGATCAGATCAAACATTCGGAAGTGACGATCGGCAACAGCACGATCATGTTTTGCGACAGCCGGGCCGAATGGCCCGCGCAACCTGCCAACCTGTTTGTGTACGTTGAAAACGCTGATGACAGCTACCAGAAAGCGCTGGATGCCGGCGGCACGAGCATCATGCCACCCGCCGACCAGGATTATGGCCGAAGCTGCGGGGTTACCGATCCCTGCGGAAACACCTGGTGGATCACCGCCGTCCTATAACAGCAATGCCGTCTTTATGCCTATATTAGCGCATCAAGACGGCATTCAGCTTATGATCGATTATAACAACAAAATTTTCGTCCCGTTGTCCAATTCAGAGAATGGCGAGGTGGATCTGGAGATGCAATTTGTTTACAAACAAGCAGGCAATATCGTTACCTCGTCCTATTCCGGCGGGCGTATCCGCAGCGGGCATCTGATCGCGCTCGTGGATGGACAGGGCAACCTGGACATGCGTTACCACCAGGTGAACGACAGAGGCGAGATCACCACCGGCATTTGCAAATCAACGCCCGAGCAACTCCCCAATGGCAAAATCCGTATGCACGAGAAATGGCAATGGACTTCGGGCGACCGGTCGGAAGGGGAATCGTTGCTGGAAGAACTCTGATATTTCATCCAAACTAAAAACTGCCATGCGCATACGGCTCTCGCTCACATTGCTGTTCATACTCGCGTTGTTCGCTGGTAACGCTTTTGCCCAAACGTCTAAAATCGCTTCGGGCTCCACTAAATTCAACGTCAAATTCATCCTCGGAACCTGTAATGGCACATTCGACGCACCGCGCGGCGAAGCCATTTTCAATGAGAAGAATCCGGAAAGTGCGTCTTTCGACATAAAAATTGCGGCGAATACATTCAAAACCAACAACAACTCCCGGGATAAGGATCTCAAGAGCGACAAGTATTTCTGGGTCGAAAAATATCCTGATATCCATTTTAAATCTACCAAAGTCGAAAAGAAAGACGGCAAGTACCAGGCTACCGGTACGCTCACTATGCGGGACGTTTCCAAAACCGTGACCCTTCCTTTCGAAGCTAAAAAGAATGCCGACGGCAGCTATTTGCTTACAAGCACCTTTGAAGTCAACCGCCTCGACTACAAGATCGGCGAAAAAGACTGGAAGCTGAAAGACGTCGTGACGGTCAATCTGCAAGCGACAATCAAGTAGCGTTCCCCTCCGTTTCTTACTCTTCATTTTACCTGTCACTAAAATTTTTCCTGGTGTAATTGTAATTAGTCTAAATAATATCTTCCTTTACAATTATAATTAGTCTAAATTAATTTTCTGTGAAGTATTATTTTACCCTTTTCCTCACCTTCCTGACATTCAGCAGGCTTTTAGCCCAGGACAGCAGTGGTTCGGTGGAAGGGCGGGTATTATCAAAAAGTGGCAAGCCTGTTTCGGAGGCCACCATTTTTCTTAGGAATACGGTTCACGGCACGCAAACGTCAGCAGAAGGCCTCTTTTTGCTCTCAGCTCCATCCGGCGATTATGCATTGATAGTACGCACGATCGGGAATGAAGAATCGACCCTTAAAATCTCGATTAAAGCCGGAGAAAAACTCAAACTGGACGATATTGAACTAACCGAGACCCCGCTTGCACTAAATGAAGTGGTGATTACGGGACAATCGGGGCCACAATCGCTGCGAAACTCCGTATACCAGGTACGCACGATCGACAACGAGCGCATACGTCTGCGCGGGGCAACGAATTTGCAAACAATCCTCAATACAGAGCTGGGAATCCGTTTTTCCAACGATCTTACCCTCGGTACCAGCGACATACAGCTGATGGGAATGTCGGGGCAAGGCGTCAAAATCCTTCTCGATGGCATTCCGATGGTCGACCGGGGCGGCACGCGCGAAAGCCTGGGGCAGATCGATATCAATACCATCGAGCGCATCGAAATCGTCGAAGGACCCATGTCGGTCATATACGGTACCGATGCATTGGCTGGGGTGATCAATATCATTACAAAGAAGGGGCACAGCGACTCGCCGCTCACAGTTAACGCCCGGATCCAGGAAGAAACAGCGGGCGACGAATATAATGCCCTCACAAAAAAGGGCACGCATAATCAAGGTTTGGGCCTCACCTGGCAAAATGAACATTGGCAGTTTTCCGGTAATGTTACGCGAAACAATTTCGGTGGATGGCGGGGAGCCTCTATTGGCCGCGCCAAGGCCTGGATGCCGAAGGACCAAATGCTTTACTTGGCAGGCGTACGTTATAGCGGCAAACAATGGAACATCTGGTACCGCTTCAACGGGACCGATGAAACCATCAAATACCTGGGCAACCGTAACTCAGTATCCGGCATTGCCGCTGATAAGGATTATATTACCAACCGATGGTTCCATCAGGTACAGTCAGAAATCAAGCTCAATGAAAAGCTGAATCTCAACAGCGTCGCATCTTTCACTGACTATTCTCGTAAAACACTTAGCACCAACGAAGATTCTACCGGTCGCCGGACACTATCGCTCGATCCCGGCGCTCAGGATAAGTCTATTTTCACCACTGCTTTTTTCAGGGGAACGGCATTTTATAAAGCAGCCACTTACATTTCGATATTGGCAGGAATCGATTTTTCGAACGAAAATGCTTCCGGCGCACGTATTCTTGGAACTCCTACGATTAATGAATATGCATTATTTCTCGCACCTGAGATCCGCCTTGGTAATTTTTTCAAACTTACACCAGGCCTACGGTTCCTGAAAAACTCCGTTTACGACGCGCCTCCGGCAATCCCCTCCGTCAATGCTAAACTGACCATCAGCAAATCGCTTGATTTCCGCTTCGGCTATGCGCGCGGCTTCCGCTCACCTGCCTTGCGCGAACTTTATTTCGATTTTCACGACGCGTCGCATTCAATCAATGGAAATGTCAATCTAAAAGCCGAATATTCGAACAGTTTCAACTCGTTCCTGGTATGGCAGGCCGCGAGCCGTACGGGGATCAGGGTTAGCTCCACGCTTGGCAGCTTCTACAATGTTTTCCACGATCTGATCGACACCGGCATAGATCCGGACGACCGCACACAGACGACCTATCTGAATATCCATCTTTTTAAAACCACCGGATTTTCACTCGACAACAAAATATCCTGGAAAAACCTGCAAGCGACGCTCGGTGCCACTTACATCGGCAGGTACAACGAGTTTTCCGAATCGCCGGAAGATTTCGGCTCTTTACCCAAATTTGTATGGTCAACGGAAATCAATGCTAATCTGCTTTACTCCTTTAAAAAAGCGGGGGCCAGCGTTAACCTGTTCTATAAATATTCAGGCAAACGCCCTGTTTATGAAACCGCCGATCAGGTTAACGTCCACCTCGCAGAAACGGAGGACTTCCATATGGCCGATCTGACCGCCAGCAAAACACTCGGTAAGCATCTCAATCTACTGGGCGGCATCAAGAACCTTTTCGACGTCACCAACCTGCAAAATACATCCACCGATACCGGCGGAGCGCACAGCACGGGCGGTGCGGTACCGATGTCGTTTGGAAGATCATACTTCCTCGGCCTGAACTTTCAATTCACAAAAAACTAACAATCAATACCCTTTCATTATAACTCCAATAAATTATGAAGAAAATAGTCCGGTCACTTTTACTGGTTGCATTCCTGGGAACTTTCAATGCATGTAGTGACGACGAACCGCCACTACCGGACAACCTCGCTGCTTTCGAAAGCACTGAAAAAGGGTTTGAAGGTGAGGAAACTGAAATTAAGATCGCCCTTTCGAGAGCGGTAGACGCAGCTACGGCTATTTCGGTGTCGCTGACCCCAACGCAGCTCACTTACGGCACCGAATTCACTACGATACCTGCTGCCGCAAACAATGCTATCACACTGTCGGTACCTGCGGGACAGTCGTCTGTTTTTTTCAAGATAACTAAAAAAACCGGGGTATTGCTGGACGGCGACGAAAGCATTCAGTTCAAAATTTCATCTGTTGGCACCCCTGTATTGGTAGGAACCAATTCTTCCCTGAAACTTAGCTTCAAAGCGATTATTTCGGAAGGAACGGGCATCCAGCTCAATGGCATCGCGGGTACAGAACCCGGCAGCAGCGCGGCCAATTCCGTTTTCCTCGATCTGAGCAGCAATGCGCAGACGCCTGTCCTCCGGGATAGCTGGGACCTCGGATTCTTCAATGGCACTGATTTTCGCGTGACCATCAACGGAACCAACGGTGCCTCGGCCCTTGTCACCACCAAAACGGACATCAATGCCGTTTCTGACAAGGATTTTGTGGGTGATTCATTGGCAGTCGGCCAGGGCGTTGGAAAACTGGCCCTCGTTGATGACGCTGCGGGAGACCTTACCAAGACTGTTATCCAGGCTGTGTCAGCAACCGATGCCGACAACAAAGTTTACATCCTGAACCGCAAAGGCGGAAGCGGCAGCGTACTCGCTACAACTGACCTGTACAAAATCCTCGTTCTCCGCAAAGGCGCTGGCTATACGCTCCAATATGCGAAAGTGAACGAAACAACTTTCAAGACGCTCGACGTTACCAAAGATGCGGCCTACAACTTTGAGTTTGTTTCACTTGAAAAAGGCGCTACCGTAGATGTGGAACCTGCCAAAGATCGTTGGGACCTGAAATGGGGTTACAGCATGTACTTTACCAACTTCGGTACCGGACTAATTCCTTACGGCTTCTCCGACCTCGTATTTACCAACAGCCTGGCTAATGTTGAAGCAGCCGAAGTCCTTACCTCAGCTGCTACATACGACGCATTTGCCGAAAGCAACCTCACTGGTATTACATTCAGCAAGGCTGCCGACGCAATCGGTTCCAAATGGCGTGTAACTTCCGGTGGCACAGTGGGTGTAAAAACCGATCGTTTCTACCTCATCAAAGATCCGGCGGGTAATATTTACAAACTCCGTTTCGTGAGCTTCCACCCGAACGACGGCGGCGAGCGCGGCAAGCCTAAGCTGGAATACAAGCTCGTCAAAAAAGGAGCTTAAAATTACAATATCAAACACATTTAAGTATGTTATTGAAATCAATTATCCTCTCGGCCATTGCCCTTTCCGCAATGCCGGAAAGGGCGGCCAAGCAGAATTTTGTCATGCAAAAAGCTGCTGCCAAACCGGAAATCAAGGTGATTAAAGACCTGAATGCAAATACCAAGTCCTATATCTATTTTAGCCTGGCCACCGGTAAGGAAGTTCCTGCCACCGACGCCAAAACAAAGAACTGGGATATTGCATTCAGCAAAACCACCATCGCTACCAATAGCGGCACAAGCGGCCCTGGCGAAGGCGGTGCGATTGTGCTGGAAAAACCATTTGACCAGGTAACCGAAGCTCCGAAAGATGGATTCAAGACCGACGGAGACGCTGGTTTTGCAATTCCCGGTGGTAGCGGAAATTCATGGTATAAATATGATATGAGCGTGCACGCGATCCTGCCGATTCCGGGAAGGACGCTTTTGGTGAAGACTGCGAACGGCAAAGTCGCCAAAGTGGAGATTATCAGCTACTACAAAGGCGCACCCGAAGATGTGCCGACCGAAGAATCCAGCTATTACACTTTCAGATACGCGATTGCCGGCGAAGACCGCAAGTTCTAATGCAAAAAAGACTCCGGAGCTCCGGAGTCTTTTTTGCTATCTGACATACTTCCAGTTCCTTACCTTCCCTTCGGCCAGCCATTCCAATCCTTGTTCAAGGCGCTTCAAACGTGTCGCCTCTGTTTTGGCATCTTCGAACCATTCCACATATTCCTTTTTATTGGATTGGCTGAAATCCTCAAAAACCGTCTTTGCGGCGGGGTTATCTTCCAATGCTTCGGTCAGGTAAGCGGGGATGACCAAATCCTTTGTTTCTTTCGGTTTGTCGTCCTTTTTTTGCTTCACCCCACTATCGATCAGCCGCATTGCTTCCAGGATAAACCCTTTCAGATGTGTTTCTTCGGGCAGATCTTCCATCCTAGCGATTTTACCGAGACTACCCATTCCGACGCGTTCGCCATTGACAGCCAGCAGTTGATGCGGATCGTTAAGCCGCGATTCCAGCCAGAAGCCAAACGCGCAATGCTGCTTAAATGAAGCCATGCTGCACAGGATACTGCCCTTATACTCGAAATGCGGAAAACTCCATTTCATGGTTTCCTTTGCTTCCGGGCAGGTTTCGTGTACGAGCGCGCGCAGGTATTCGAGAATAGGGATCGCAAAACTGGCCGATTTGACGATGTAAGCGTCAATACGCGGGTCGCTATAAGTCATTTTAATTAACGATGGTTTCCGGATTTCTCTTCTCCAAAATTCCTTTCAAATTGGTCAACCCTTCCTGAAAATCCTTGCCAATCGATTCCTCCATATTCATAAATGGCAGCATGACGTTCATCGGAATGGGCATTCTTCCCGTGAAGCCCCAACGAACCTTCGTAGACGTCGAGTTGACTGCCTCAGTGATCATGTAGGCATCACTTGTACTTTCGAACGGTTTCAGAAAGCGCAGCTCGGTATCGATCCGCTGGCCTTCCTCGATTTTCGTAATCTCCTGCTCTCCTTTCCCAACCTCATCATTCCCTTCCCACATCGATACGAAACCAACCGTACCGTCTGTTCCTGAGAATGTCTTCTGCATATTAGGATCGCGAAGTCCCCAGACACTCCAGTCGTTCTGTTTCCTGAGGGATTTGAGATATTCAAAAACCTCCGCTTTTGGTTTATTGACGACAATCTCGCGCTCGACGGCGTAATCCTTTGGCATGATAAAAGCGGCAATCAGGAACAGTGCAATAAGTCCCAGCAAAATGTAGAGCACTTTTTTCATAGAGGAAATGCTTTTGGGTGAATAATTAAACCTGTACTTAACTTCATCAAGATCTTCAATCCGCTCGGTATTGGTCATACCGGCTTTTTCCAGCACCCTGATGGACGCTGCGTTATCGACATTCACAAATGCGATAACATCTGTGGCATTCAGAACATTTTTCGCAAACCGGATGAGCCCGGTCGCAATTTCGGTACCTACTCCACGCCCCCAAAATTCCTCCATTATCCTGTACCCAATTTCGATTGCCGCCCCAATCTTGTCGAGCTTGGCCGCACCGATCAATTCCCCGGAATGCCGGTCCTCGATCAGATACCTACCCAAATAAGTATCCATCCCATGTTCTTCCAGAAAGCCCGCCAGCATCCTGTCCGACTCCTCGCGGGTGAGCGAATAGCCAGTCACATATTTCATTACATTCTCATTATTGCTCAATCTGTAATACTTGTCACCATCCGAGGCCGTCATCTTGGTCAGTACAAAATGCTCAGTATATATAGGTTGTATGACCATGGGTTCGGTTGTTGTCTTCTTTCCCCGGAAAGAGGTCAGATAAATATACATTTTTTATTAAAGAGTTGCACTCATTCGAAAACTACACTTTCCGGTTGGTCCTTCTGAACGACCAACCGATTGTGAGGAACAAAAAAGCAGTATAGTTTTTTGATTTTCAAGGCAGTAGCATTTTTGTTAACGTTCATTAACATTGCTTAAAATTTGCAATCTACATTTGAAACGTTATATTTGAATTACTGGTCGTTTGTATCACAATTCCGCTCCAATAGTTCCAATCATTCTTGAATTCATTATAAAAGTATGAATTTTTTAATGACCTGATTTCAATCAGCCTCATGATAAAAAGAACTTTTGTATTGTTTTTCTGGCTCGCACAATTTGCCATTTCACTGCTCATCGGGCAGCAAGGGGTTGTTGCGTGCAAGATTGATATGGGAACCGAGGCATTTTCCCCATACGAAGTTGAGGAAAAACCAGGTACGGGTAATATTGTCTTAATCGACGATACGGTTTGCAAAGACGAGACGGTTGTCCGGGCCGACGAATTCGCATGGAAAGAAGCTATTTCCGACCTGCTAAGACACCGACACTCTACTTACCGGTTCGTGACGCTGGTCTCTCAGGCCGCGCCTCAATACGAAATCACCAGGGTTCCCAAGGTTATCAGGGAATCCGTCCAGCTATTGCCCGTTAGCAATGGAGAGATCAAGCTGCCCGACTATTACAGCTTTCTCCATCGCCTTTGCCCCTTTTGAAATCGCCGCAAGCGTTCTTTAATCCAAAAATTTCGTAACCAACGGTCGGTTCCGTATGCCCTTTCGCGCATATTCGGACGAACCCGGGCTTTACGCTGTTTCCTTCTTTCTGCCGGTTTGCCGCGCAGCTAGAAGGCTATACTACTCCCTTGCTTTACTGCCAACCAATTTATACAAACGCATCATCATGAAAAATTTAAAATGGCCACTCCTTTTGCTCGTCAGCGTTTTCGCCTACGGATGTGCATCCAAAAGTGAAACGTTGTCCGACGCAAAAGACAGCGTTCTGACCATCCCCGTAACGGAACTCAAACCTCAGAAAACAGAATTACACCGCGAATACGTGGGCGACATCCACGCCGTGCGTAACGTTGAAATATATGCCCGTGTAAAAGGTTACCTGGAAGAGGTATACGTGGACGAAGGCAAGGAAGTAAAAAGAGGACAGACTCTCTTTCGCATTAATAATGAAGAATACGAAGCGCAGCTTGCCAAGGCGAAAGCGACATTGCAGAGCGCGATAGCCGATGCAAAAGGCGCCGAGCTGGAAATGAAACGTGTAAAACTGCTGGTTGACAAAAACGTCGTTTCAAAAACCGAACTCGAAGTGGCACAGGCGAAACTTGCTGCTGCCAATGCCAAAATCGAAGAAGCCAAATCCGAGAAATCGAATGCGGCAATCCTATTGGCACATACGGTGATCAAAGCGCCATTCGACGGAGTGGTCGATCGTCTGCCACATAAGATGGGCAGCCTTATTGATGAGGGCACATTGCTGACAACCCTGTCGGACACCAAGGCTGTTTATGCTTATTTCAATGTATCTGAAAACGAATACCTGGAATATGTCAAAGCAAGAGGCAATGCGGCTACCAAAAATGCTGTCGTAGAGCTCGAACTGGCCGATGGTTCTTTTTTCAAACATAAAGGCACTATCGAGACCATGGAAGGTGCATTCGACGAAGGGACCGGGTCCATCGCATTCCGCGCGAAATTTTCTAATCCGGAAAAATTGTTGAAACATGGCTCCACGGGCACGATCCGCCTGACCAACACCGTCGACAATGCCATTTTGATCCCACAAAAAGCAGCTTTCGAAATTCAGGACAAGAATTTTGTATATGTTCTCGGGAAAGACAACAAGATCAAGACGCGCAGCTTTGTACCGCATTCGCGGCTCTCTACTTTTTATGTAGTCAAATCAGGCCTGGAACCAGGAGAAACGATTGTTTATGAAGGCATTCAGTCATTGCGGGATGGCGTGACCATCAATCCCAGGACTGTTTCCATCGACACCACCGACGCGTCGGCCGAAAAAATCGAGCTTACCGCGCGGTAGCAATTCTTCTTCCACCTGATTTGTAAATTATGTTTCAAAAATTCATTGAGCGACCGGTACTCTCGCTGGTCATCTCTATCTTCATAACTCTGCTCGGGATTCTGGCAGTGCTGGAATTGCCCGTTTCACAATTCCCCGACATCGTTCCTCCGTCCGTAGTCGTAACCGCAACCTATACTGGCGCCAATGCCGAAGTGTGCGTCGACGCCGTGGCCGTACCGCTCGAAAAGGCCATCAACGGGGTGCCCGGGATGACCTATATGACCAGCGTTTCCGGTAACGACGGGGTTACTACTATTAATATTTCCTTTAACGTAGGTGTCGATCCCGACCTCGCAGCCGTAAACGTTCAGAACCGCGTCCAAACGGTGATCGACGAGCTTCCCGAAGAGGTAATCAAAGCCGGTGTAACGACCGAAAAGGAAGTAAACAGTATGCTCATGTATCTCGACATCATGAGCTCCGATTCTACGGTCGGGGAAGATTTTGTTTACAATTTCGCCGACATTAATATCCTCAAAGAGCTCAAACGGATCGACGGCGTGGGCCGTGCGCAGATCATGGGTAGCAAGGATTACTCCATGCGCGTTTGGCTGCAACCCGACCGCATGAACAGTTATAGTGTCTCTGCCGACGAAGTAATCCAGGCGATTCGCGACCAGAACGTGGTGGCCGCGCCCGGAAAAACCGGTGTAAGCTCCGGCCGCGAAAAGAATGTGCTGCAATATGTATTGAAATACACCGGCAAGCTATTTGAACCCGCGCAATATGAAAACATAGTATTGAGGTCGAACCCGGACGGTTCTGTTCTGAAACTCAAGGATGTTGCCAAAATCGAATTTGGGACGCTGGAATATGACATGGCCTCCAAATCGAACGGACGCCCTTCCGCTTCGATCATGATCAAGCAGCGCCCGGGATCGAATGCCCAGGAAGTGATCCAGGATATCAAAGACAAAGTAGCTGAGTTGAAAACGACCACATTCCCTCCCGGAATGGACTATTTTGTTTCCTACGACGTCTCCCGTTTTCTCGATGCCTCCATTCACGAGGTAATCCGCACGCTCATCGAGGCTTTCATACTTGTGATCCTGATCGTGTATTTGTTTTTGCAGGATTTCCGCTCGACGCTCATTCCCGCCCTGGCGGTACCCGTGGCGCTGGTAGGCACATTTGCTTTTATGCAGATGTTCGGCTTTTCGATTAACCTACTGACGCTTTTTGCATTGGTTTTAGCAATCGGTATTGTAGTCGACAATGCCATTGTGGTCGTCGAGGCGGTACACGCCAAGATGGCCGAAAAACACCTCGATGCGAAAGAAGCAACCATCGAATCCATGAAGGAAATGAGCGGCGCCATCATCGCCATTACGCTCGTAATGTCGGCGGTATTCGTCCCCGTGGCATTCATGTCCGGCCCCGTCGGGATTTTCTACCGGCAGTTCTCGATTACCCTGGCGATTTCCATTGTGATATCAGGCATTAATGCGCTTACGCTTACGCCTGCATTATGTGCGTTGATGCTGAAAAACACCCACGGTCAGCCTGTTAGACAAAACCTGCTTACACGCTTTTTTGGCGGATTTAACAAGGGTTACGACGGTGTTCAGAGCGGTTACCGAAAACTTTTATCCTCGATCATCGGCCGCAGGATGATCACGATCGGGTTATTGATAGGATTCTGCGTGGCCACCTTTGGCATCAACTCCATCCTTCCAAGCGGTTTTATTCCAACTGAAGACCAAGGCGTGATTAACGTGAACGTAACGACTCCGGTCGCCGCAACCGTGGAAAGAACCGAGGCTGTTTTGGATGAAATTCAAAAAGTAGCCGAAAGCCTCGAACCGGTTGAATCCGTTTCATCGCTTTCCGGTTACAGCCTGCTCACCGAATCGGCTGGTTCGTCTTACGGAATGGCGATGATCAACCTGAAACCCTGGGATCAGCGTAAGGCATCCGTTCAGGACATTATCGCAGAAATGGAAGCGAAAACGAAGCACATTACCGATGCCGAAATCCAGTTTTTCCCACCTCCTACCGTGCCTGGCTTCGGTAATTCCAGCGGTTTCGAATTGCGCGTGCAGGACCGCTCGGGTAACGAGGATTTGCAGAAAACAGCGGAAGTAACCAACCAGTTTGTCAAAGCCCTCATCGCCACACCTGAAATCTCCGCCGCATTCAGCAGCTTCGATGCGAGCTTTCCGCAATACATGATCCACGTCGATTCCGATATCGCCGCTAAAAAAGGCGTTTCTATCGACATTGCCATGAGCACGCTGCAAACTATGATTGGTAGCTATTATGCCTCCAATTTTATCCGTTTCGGACAAATGTATAAGGTTATGGTGCAGGCCGACGCGAGCTATCGCAGAAATCCCGAGGACATTCTGAAATTGTATGTCAAAAACAATCGGGGCGAAATGGTGCCGTTCTCCACTTTCATCCGATTAGAGCGCGTTTACGGGCCCGAGTTGCTGACGCGCTATAATATGTATACATCGGCGATGATCAACGGTGACGCTGCACCGGGATATAGTAGCGGGGACGCTATTAAGGCCGTCGAACGGGTAGCAGCCACCAGTCTGCCGAAAGGCTACACTTACGACTGGTCAGGCATGACGCGGGAGGAGATCCTTTCCGGAAACCAGGCTATTTTTATCTTCGGCATCTGTCTTGTGTTCGTGTATTTACTGCTTGCGGCACAATATGAGAGCTTTCTGTTGCCATTGCCGGTTATCCTTTCACTACCTACCGGAGTATTTGGTGCATTCCTTGCCCTGAAATTAATGGGCTTGGAAAACAACATCTACGCCCAGGTGTCATTAGTCATGCTGATCGGACTTTTGGGTAAAAATGCGATCCTCATCGTGGAATATGCGATTATCCGTCAGAAAGAAGGCCGAACTGTGATAGAAGCGGTTTTGGAAGGCGCTACCGAACGTCTCCGTCCTATCCTGATGACTTCCTTTGCATTCGTGGCTGGCCTTATTCCATTGGTAATGGCTTCGGGTGCGGGTGCGATCGGCAACCGCTCTATCGGGGCTGCGGCTGCGGGCGGAATGCTTATCGGGACCATTTTCGGGGTGATCATCATCCCTGGCTTGTATGTGATTTTTGCAAGTATGGTAAAACCCAAAAAGGTTCGTCCGGTGGTGAAGGAAGAGGAAGCCTTGCTGCATTAATGCCCTCAAATCTCATTTAAGGCCGCGGGGCTTTCCGCGGCCATTCATATCAGCATTTATTTTTAATGAAAAACTATAAAAAGCTCTCCCACGTGCTGGTGGTCACTTTGCTCATATCGGTTACGAGCTGCAAGCTCACGCAGCCGATAGAGCAACGCGCCCGCATAAAAGCACCCGACACATTCGCGGGGCAAAACGACTCGACAGGCATTGGTGCCATTCAATGGAAGGCATTTTTCGCCGATCAGCACCTCGTAGCCCTCATCGACACCGCGCTTCAAAATAACCTCGACCTAAAAATGGCTGTTCAGCGCATCGAAATGGCACGTGCAGGTATCCTTGCCGCACGCGGTGCCATGCTGCCGGTAGTCGGCGCAGATGTTTCTGGTGGTGGTCGTAAATTCGGGGACTACACGATGGATGGTGTGGGTAACTACGACACCAACTTCTCCGAAAACATCGACAAGGACCGTCGCCTCCCTGCCCCATTTATGCCCGATTATTTTGTCGGGCTTCGCAGCTCATGGGAGATCGACATTTGGGGCAAGCTCAAAAATCGAAAAAAGGCCGCATATAGCCGGTTGCTGGCTAGCGAAAAAGGTCGTCAGGCGATCGTAACAGGGCTGATTGCGGAAATCGCGCGTTCCTATTACGAACTTTTGGCGCTTGATACCGAGCTTGACATTATCCGGAAGAACATCGCATTGCAAGAATCGGCCGTAGAGACGATCAAAATCCAGAAAGAGGCCGGTCGTGCCAACGAACTCGGAGTCCGCCAGTTGACCGCGCAGCTGCTGAATACCCGCAGTCTGGAGTTCGAGGTCCAGCAAAAGGTTACTGAAATTGAAAACAATGTAAACCTGCTCACCGGCCGTTTTTCACAATCGGTGCCGAGAAGCAATGGGCTGCAACAGACAATGCCGCAGACGATCGGCGCAGGCGTCCCAGCTCAAATGCTAAGGAGACGCCCGGACATTCAGCAGGCGCAGCTCGATTTGCAAGCCAATTATTCCGAACAACAAGCCGCGCAACTAGCATTTTTGCCATCGTTGAACATCACGGCATTCCTGGGATTCAATGCATTCAAGAGCAATCTGCTATTCTCATCAGGTTCCATTGCATACTCCGCGCTGGGCGGGCTGACAGCACCATTAATTAACCGCAAAGCATTAAAAGCGGCGCAAAAAAGCACTGAAGCAGCTAGCCTGGAAGCGCTTTATGCCTACAACAAGTCGGTGCTCAATGGTTTTCGCGAAGTAAGTACTAGTCTCAAAAAGCTGGAAAACATGAAGCAGATCGGTGAACTGAAAAAACAGGAAGTGGAAGTACTTCAACAAGCCGTGGCCACGTCCAAAGACCTTTTCCTGACAGGCTATGCCTCCTATCTGGAAGTTATCACCGCACAGCGCAGCGTTTTGCAGGAAGAATTGAATTTGACTAATGTGCAGAAAGAACAGTTTTTGGCATTGATAGAATTGTATCGGGCAGTCGGGGGAGGCTGGGAATAAACGGAAGCTTCAACAGGACGGTTTGTGATTGTCCTGTTGAAGTATCTATTCAGTAGTGCCTGTAATAGATGTCCACCGTATCAATTGCCGGGTTATATTCTCCATCCATAACTACGCTCGTGACAAGCGGTGTATCTGCGGCACCTGTCAGGCCAAATCGAATTGTTTTAGTCCCTGAACTTGTAACTGATTGGAAATAATATTTTCGTTTCTTCCTATTCGTCATATCCATTCTTTGCTTAAAATTGGCAAGCTCAACGATAACAACGCCATTTTGCCTTATTACCAGAGAGTCATTTACATTCCGGAGTGTCTGAACCATCTGACTGTCAAATGTGGTCGTTACGTTAGCTTTTCGATTCACCATTTTCACCGCTGTACAAACATTACAAGGCGGAAATACCCGGTTAAAAACTTCAAATTCATCCTTCCTGCAACCGTCACAACCTACCAGTGCTCCCAGCGCAAGAACAAGCATAACAGAGTACCTAAACATAATTTTCCATTATTATTGACTACGGCCTAAATCCATAAGTTACGTTCAAATATGATCGATAATTGAGCGCGCTACCCATAAAATTGCCAAGTGCGTAATAACCATTATCACTACCATTCCACCCCCAATTCAGATGATACAACCTGAGGCGCGTTTCAATGCATTGCGCATACGGGTCTTCCGGCTCAACATAATGATTGACCGCCTCTATCCCATCCACAACCCATATATGAAATTGTCCGATGTCATCCGTCCCTTTTGTACCATCAATGATAGCCGGATAACCAAAAGATAATTCTGATAAGGCATTATTTTCATAAGTAGTCCAAGCTACCCGCGTGCCTGGCTTTGAATATCCGGCAGCGACAAAGGCATCCTTAATATTTTCCCTCCATGTCAAAGTGTTACAGCCAATAAAATTGTAGTTTGACCCCGCCCACATACCGGCAACTCTAATCAGGCTGGCAATCATCATATCTTCGGGATCATTGGTATTGCATAAAAGTGCACTGAGATCGAGAAGAGGATAAGTAATAGGCTGGGGACCGGCAGGAGGTACTGTGTAGTGAGTTGGCTTTTGTAAATTGCTTGCATTCCAAACCTGTGCGATCGCAACTGCACCACATCCCGCCGGCGCATTGTTACAGTCTGCTGCGACCGCACATGAACGGCTGGGACAATACCTGTTATATCCCCAACCTTGCCCCCAACTCGTTTGTAAATCGGTAACACAAACGCCTCCCAGTTGTCAGGACAATTACGGCCAGGCGGTAATTGAGGGTCTGCCTTTGTTGTAATTCTTCCGGACTTTATATCAGCGTGTCTTTCAAAATCCCTCCAAAGGGCTTCTATATCCTTTTCCGGTTTCGATAGCTCTTTTTTCCCTTGATAAACCTGATCCATCACGTGACTGATCCACACTTGGACGCCCGGGTTGCCGGGGTTAAAAGTACCGCTGTCTGCTTTTGCCAATATCGGTGTTACCCGTCTGTCTGCCGCGACAATAGTAAAGCCGCGGTTCTCGCTATTATCGCCTATATAGTCAATAACATGCATTAAATCATCCCCCCGACTATCCTTTAAGGTCCTGACTTTACCCACCTTTCTGGGTGTGCCTGTCGTCGTCGCACTCGTGCGAAGGTTTTTCCCGGCAGTTTCCTGATTACGGTTAAAATCTGCATAGCTTGATGCTATTTCCGTCGCCCTGGAAGCGCTTACCGACAACGGTTCAATTGATTTGTTGGAGGTTGGCCACGGATCTTTTCTATCCTGCTTACACTGAATGAGGCAGAGGCCGAGAACAAAAATGGGAAGGACAAATAATGCAAATTTCTTTTTCATGGTCTTCAGTTTGGAAAAATCATTGTAACAGATATTTCCACAAAAAGACCAAACTACTTTTAGTACTCAAAAAAGAACCGGTTGTACTTTACGCCCAAGCCGGTTGTATTTTACAACTTGACGATCAATTCTAAATCATATACTTTGCAGCATTAAGTCGCACACTTATGATTCCCTTCTTTATTATGTCAACAGGGTTTAACGAAAAAATCAGGGCTATAAGAATGATGAGAGGAATTAAGCAAAGTGAAATTGCTTGCCTCCTGAACGTCAAGCAGCAATCGATAAGCAAGATTGAAAATGGGAAGGTTCGCATAGATAAAGCGGTCGCAGAAAAAATTGCCCAATACTTTGGCTTCTGTAACCAATTTGAAATGGAGGCTTTCTACGAAAAATACATCAGCAAGAAAGAAGTGCGTGAAAATCAATTAGTTTAATTGGACACGATCCAGCAACAAAAAAAGGGCACCTAATCCGGTGCCCTCCTCAATAATACTGCAAATTATCCTTATTGTTTCTTCTTAGTACCTGCCAGGCTCGGCTCTTTCGAGATCACGATCAGATCGGCTAGCATTCTACCTGTTTCTGTCAGGTAAATGTCCTTTTTCTTTTTCACTTCCTTAGGAGCTTCGGCTACTTTTGAGTCGGTTTCTTCTTCCTCATCGTCGGCACTGTCTTCGCCCAGCTGCTTCATTGCTGCACGTTTCTTCTCTGCCTCGTCGCGTTCCAGCTTGCGTTTCGATTCTTGTAGGGAAACGACTTTGTTTTCGCGTGCCGTCTTGAATTCATCCAGCGTTTTTACCAACGTTTTCAACTCTTCGTCAGTTTTCAAACGGTGTTTGTACTTATCACGAAGTTGTTCAACGATTTTCGGGTTGATATTGCTATTTACCTCGTAGCGCGAAGATGGGATCTGGTCCCAAGGCAATGCACTGGGCTGAGAGCCTTCGCCATATTCATTAACCTTGAATGCGGTAGGCAATTCCAAATCCGGCATCACACCTTTTAGCTGCGTACTGCTGCCGTTAACGCGGTAGAATTTCGCAACGGTAAGTTTCACCTGACCCAACTGATCTTGCTCTTTCGGCACCCATTGGTTCAGGTCGATCAGCGTTTGAACGGTTCCTTTTCCATACGTCTGCTCCCCTACGATCAGCCCACGCTTGTAATCCTGGATCGCAGCCGCGAAGATTTCAGATGCTGACGCGCTAAAACGGTTCACCATGACAGCCAGCGGGCCATCGTACGCAATGCTGGGATCATTATCGGACTGCACTTCAATTTCGCCCTGGCTTTCCTTCACCTGAACAACCGGACCGCGGTTAATGAACAGACCTGTCAGCGAAACAGCTTCGGTAAGCGAGCCACCGCCATTGTTACGCAAATCAATCACGATACCGTCTACATTGGAAGCGTGCAAATCGGTGATCAGCTTCTGAACGTCGCGGGTAGTGCTTGAAAATTCCTTCTCACGGTGTTGAGCGCCTTCAAAGTCACGGTAGAACAACGGAATGTCGATTACGCCGATTTTAAAATCCTTACTACCATTATTGATAGATACGATTTCACTCTTAGCACGTTGCTCTTCCAGCTTGATCTTCTCGCGAACTAGGCGATATTCTTTCGGGGCCGATCCGGGCAATGCATCAGCAGAGATGATCTGCAAACGAACCACAGTCGATTTCGGGCCTTTGATCAGTTTGACCGCATCGTCCACAAACCAGCCGACGATATCCACAAATTTGCCTTCATCGCCTTGGGCAACGGCAACGATCTTATCTTCTTTTTTGAGTTGTTTTCCTTTAAATGCAGGTCCGCCCGGGATTACTTCAACGATTTTGATATAATTATCTTCCTCGCGAAGCAATGCACCGATACCTTCCAGTGACTGGCTCATTTCCTGTTTAAAACGGTCGGCCGACGTAGGCGCCATGTAGCTGGTATGCGGGTCGAGTGATTCCGCGTAAGCATTCATGAACATCTGGAACACCTGCTCTGTACGGATACGGCCTAATGCACGATCACGGGTTTTGTAGCGATCACGAAGGGTTGATACCACCGCAGTGTCCGCCTTTCCTGACAGTTTGAGGTCTAATGCCTCGCTTTTGAGGTATTTCCGCCAAGTATCGTTCAATTCGTCGGTATTTTTAGCCCATGCCGCTTTTTCGCGGTCTGTGTTCATGGACTCGTCTTGCGTAAAGTCGAAAGGTTTCGCTTCTTTCAGCAAGGTCTGAATGTATTCACTCCTTTCTTTATAGCGCTTTCTGAAAACGTTATAAATTTGGAATGGAACGTCAAGTTCTCTTTTTTGCAGATAGTCGTCGAAAGAGTTCTTATACTGCTCGAATTCCGCAATGTCGGTAGCCAGGTAATAGAGCTTTCCGTGGTCTATCGCGTCGAGATACTTATCAAACATCGCTGTCGAAAGAGAATCGTTCAGCTTGGTTTTTCTATAGTGATAGCTGGATAGGATCCTGGTTGTCAGCTCTTCCGCCTTGTATTGTGCCGGAATCGGCTTGATATCTTCATCCATGGAGGCGGCCGCTGGTGCCATTACCCCCACTCGTTCCTGAACAGGGCCCCGCTGCCAACCCAGCAACACAACCGGAATAAGAGTGATAAGATACTTTTTCATTTGCACGTTTGCTATTTTACGATTTCCAATAATTCAACCTCAAATACGAGGGCTGAATAAGCCGGTATCTGAGGTCCTGCCGCACGCTCACCGTAAGCCAGTTGATATGGAATAAAAAGCTTCCATTTCGATCCGACCGGCATTAACTGAAGCGCCTCGGTCCATCCTTTGATCACGCCATTGACCGGAAACTCGACCGGCTCGCCTCTGTCGACCGAGCTGTCAAAAACTGTTCCATTGGTCAGTGTGCCATGGTAGTGTGTCTTTACTTTATCGGTTGCAGCCGGTTTCGGACCTTCGCCGGTTTTGATGATCTGGTATTGCAGACCGCTCTCGGTGGTCACTACACCTTCCTTTTTCTTGTTTTCTTCCAAAAACTTCTCTCCTTCTTTCCGTACCACAGCCCCTTTTTCCTCCATCATCTTTGTGAAGTAGCCTTGAATGAACAAATTAGCCTGATCCGACGTAAATGCCGTTTTTTCACCTTTCAAAGCCGCTTTAACGGTCTGTGTAAGTAGTTCGCTGTTGATATCGCTAATACCTTGTGAAGATAGCGAGTTTGCGAAGCTCACTCCGATCGCCGCAGACAAAGAGTCAGCAGTTGTCTTGAGTGTTGCAGGAGTTGCTGTTGTTTTTGAAGTTGTTGCCGCTGACTTCTTTACTGTTGCGGCCGGTTTAGTTGTTTTTTTGATAGTCTGTGCTGTGCCTTCCGCGGTTGCCAATACTCCAAATGCCAGGACTGCTAAAATGGTTTTTTCTAATTTGTACATTGCACTGATGAACGGTCGAAAAGATTAAAATTTAATAGATAAGTATTATTAACGATCTCAATTACAACAAAAACACAATCAGTACCTAAAAAAGTTTTAAAAATGTTCCAACCGGCGGATAAATGGTAAATTAGCCGACCGCAAAGCCATCCCATGCACTTCCTTAGAAAAATCTAATTTTATATCGCAGCTTTTAGTTAAATCATTCTGTTTTTACCAAAATAAAACTCTACCTTTGCGCGAGTTTTCAGAAAACTTACTACTATACTCTAAATAAGTCAATTATACTATGGTATCTGTTAGACCGGATGAAGTTTCGGCCATCCTGCGCGAACAACTTGCAGGCGCTCGATCAGAAGCAGAACTCGAAGAAGTAGGAACAGTCCTTCAGGTTGGTGACGGTGTTGCCCGCATTTATGGTCTTTCCCAGGTACAAGCGGGTGAGCTGCTTGTTTTCGAGAACGGCCTTAAGGCCCTCGCTCTAAACCTCGAGGAAGACAATGTGGGAGCCGTATTGCTGGGGGATTTCAGTGACATCAAAGAGGGTGCGACTGTAAAACGTACCAAAGAAATCGCTTCCGTGAAAGTGGGTGACGGAATCATCGGCCGTGTGGTAAACACGCTGGCTGAGCCGATCGACGGAAACGGACCTATTACTGGTGAGACCTTCGAAATGCCTATCGAGCGTAAAGCTCCGGGGGTAATCTACCGTCAGCCGGTAACTGAGCCGCTTCAAACCGGTATCAAGGCGATCGATGCGATGATCCCCATCGGACGCGGACAGCGCGAGCTGATCATCGGTGACCGTCAGACGGGTAAGACTGCGGTTGCGATCGATACAATCATTAACCAGAAGGAATTTTACGACAAAGGCGAACCGGTATTCTGTATCTACGTTGCCTGTGGACAGAAAGCTTCTACGATCAAGTCGATTGAAGCTACACTTCGCAGATACGGAGCGATGGACTACACCGTGATCGTTGCTGCTGGTGCATCCGATCCTTCTCCAATGCAATTCTACGCACCATTTACAGGTGCTGCGATTGGTGAGTACTTCCGTGATACCGGCCGTCCTGCATTGGTTATCTACGACGACCTTTCGAAACAAGCGGTATCTTATCGCGAGGTGTCCCTGCTGCTCCGTCGTCCTCCGGGCCGCGAAGCTTATCCAGGTGACGTATTCTACCTCCACAGCCGCCTTTTGGAACGTGCTGCGAAAATCATCGCTGATGACAGCATTGCTGCCAACATGAACGACCTTCCACCTTCATTGAAAGGCAAGGTAAAAGGTGGTGGTTCATTGACAGCCCTTCCGATCATCGAAACACAAGCTGGTGACGTTTCGGCTTACATTCCAACGAACGTAATCTCGATCACCGACGGCCAGATCTTCCTTGAATCTAACCTGTTCAACTCGGGTATCCGTCCTGCGATCAACGTGGGTATCTCGGTTTCCCGCGTAGGTGGTAATGCACAGATCAAATCGATGAAGAAAGTTTCGGGTACCCTGAAACTTGATCAGGCGCAGTTCCGCGAATTGGAAGCATTTGCTAAATTCGGTTCCGACCTTGATGCCGCTACCAAGCTGGCGATCGATCGGGGACGCCGCAACCAGGAAGTTTTGAAACAAGCACAGTATGCGCCGGTACCTGTCGAACTTCAGGTAGCGACTGTTTACGCTTCCACCAAAGGTTTGCTGGATACCGTAGACGTTGCACGTGTGAAGGAATTTGAAAAAGACTTTACTACCGTACTGGCTGGACAATATAAAGAAGCCCTTGCTGGCTTGCGTGCCGGAAAACTGGACAACAGCGTAACAGACGTTATCGAGAAAGTAGCTAGAGAAGTTGCTGTAAAGTATCGTTAACCGGTAAAAAGGCCGTAACCGAACACGTTACGGCCTTTTCCTGATACACGTTCAATAGGATCACCGGATCGCATAAAACACCCAGAGAATGGCAAGCTTAAAAGAAGTACGTAACCGCATTGTTTCGGTTAATTCCACACAGCAGATCACCAAAGCCATGAAAATGGTAGCGGCCGCCAAGCTGCGTCGTGCACAGGACAGCATCGTTCAGATGCGTCCTTACGCACAGAAGCTTGGAGAAATGCTTCTGACAGTTTCGTCAGCATCGGAGAGCGCTGCCGACAGCCCGCTGAAAGCCGTTCGCTCGGTGGAGAAGGTGCTGATCATAGTCGTAACGTCCGACCGTGGATTGTGCGGAGCATTTAACACCAATGTTATCAAAGCTACACTCGCGCGGATCGAATCCAAATATGCGGTTCAGGCAGCGAAAGGAAATGTAGAGATTTTTGCAATCGGCAAAAAAGGCGCTGAGTCGCTGGTACGCCGCGGATTTACCGTAAACACTGCTTTTACCGATCTTTTCGGACGTCTGAGCTTTGTGAACGTGAAAAACGCAGCCGAAGAGATCATGAAGGATTTCTCCGAAGGTCGTTACGACGCGGTGGATATCGTTTACAACGAGTTCAAAAACGTCGCAACGCAAATACTGCATACCGATCCATATCTTCCGATCAAAGCTGAGAACAAATTGACCAAGTCGAAAAAGACTGAGGTTAACTATATTTTCGAACCGACCGAGGAAGAAATCCTTGCGGAACTGATCCCAAAATCGTTGAAAATTCAGCTGTACCGCGCTGTTCTCGAATCCAATGCATCGGAACAGGGAGCACGTATGACAGCGATGGACAAAGCAACGGAAAACGCTCAGGAATTGCTCAAAGAACTGCGCCTGGTTTACAACCGGACGCGTCAGGCAGCGATCACGAAAGAGATCCTCGAAATCGTAGG
>NZ_JAKCPW010000013.1 GCF_021440085.1 Dyadobacter sp. CY261 | reverse complement strand
TGGTGCCGAAGCATTGAAAAACTAAGGTTACTCCAAACCATATTCCAAACGGCCGGATTGCAACAATCCGGCCGTTTTTTTGTTTATTTACTAATATCACCCCTGACCTACTGACAATATCTGACTATTTCCGCGAGACAAAATCAACCAACCACACCTTTATGCAACATCCCAAAAGCCTTTTCAAACTACTCTCATTATCAATCGCAATCTGTATTTCAAGCGCAGTTGGCGCTCAAAACCTCGACGAAATTGTTTCCAAACATGTCAAAGCAATGGGGGGCGAGAAGCTGGGCAAATTGCAGAGCATGAAAATTAGCGCCGAGATGGACATTATGAATATGAAAGTACCCATTACCACGACGATCGTGCAGAACAAAGGCTTTCGCAGCGAGACTACAGTGCAGGGAATGACCGTCATACAGGCTGTGAATGGTAACACGGGATGGGCCATCAACCCGATGGCAGGGAATGCCAAGGCCACTGCCCTACCGGAAGATGCGGTGAAGTCCCTAGCCAATGAAACCGACCTGACAGGCCTTTACAATTATAAGGAGAAAGGTTACAAGCTGACGCTCGATGGCGAAGAAGATCTCGCGGGTGCGAAGGTTTACAAAGTGACCATGACTTTGCCGGGCGGGGTTCGTCGGATCAACTATATTTCAAAAGACACATTTTACATTCTGAAAATTGTCGCGCAGACAACCGTCAATGGTCAGGATATTATGTCTGAAAACACACAATCCGACTTCCGGACTGTGGATGGCATCTACTATCCGTTCACTTCCGAAGTAACGACGTCCGCAATGCCCGGCACGAAAATGGGCCTTAAAATCACTTCGCTGGAGGTAAACCCGAAGGTCGATCCAAATATCTTCGTCATGCCCCAGTAACGTCATCTTTTGTACATGTCACCATCCCGGAAACATTTTTCCGGGATTTTTTTATGTATTTGAAACTATTTCTTACATTTACATGTATATACATTAAATGTTGATACACAAAAAAAAACAATCATACGTCATGGCTACTACTAAATGGGTGATTGACCCTACACATTCAGAAATCCAGTTCAAAGTGAAACACCTTGTGATTTCCACTGTAACCGGCGCATTCAAAAGCTTTGAAGGCGGCATTGAAACTGAAACCGAAGATTTCGACGGTGCTACCGTGCACTTCTCGGCCGACGTGGACAGTATAGATACTAACCAGGCTCAACGCGATGCGCACCTGAAATCACCAGATTTCTTCGACGCTGAAAACCATCCTAAACTTTCTTTCTCAGGTAAACTAGACAAGAAAGGCGACGATTCTTACAAGCTTCACGGCGATCTTACTGTGAAAAACGTAACTAAGCCCATCGATTTCGCGGTAGAGTACGGCGGTAACATGACCGACTTCTATGGTAACAACAAGTCAGGGTTCGAAATCAGTGGTAAAATCAACCGTAAAGAGTTCGGCCTCGAGTGGAGTGCAGTGACTGAGGCAGGTGGCGTTGTGGTAGGTGACGACGTGAAATTGATCGCTAACGTTCAGGTTGTGAAGCAATAACATATATAGACCGTTCCTCTTACGAAAAGCGTGGATATTTTTATCCCGCTTTTTTTGTTTCCAGCCGGTTCGTTCATAGATTTCAACCCGCATTAGGTAAAAATTTGAAAAGCCCGCTTATAAGGGCAAAATGGTATTTTATCGTCCAAATAGTTATTACTTCCGGCTAAACAAGCATTTACATTGATCATTGAAACACGCGCCTATGCCCGTGCCGGGCTCTTAGGCAATCCTTCTGATGGCTTTTTCGGAAAAACGATTTCCATATCTGTAAGAAACTTCGGTGCATCGATATCGCTATACGAGTCGCCCGAGCTGCATATTGAGCCTCAACCCCAGGACCTAAACACGTTCCGGAGCATTTTCCATCTCCGCGATTCGGTAAATATGCTGGGTTATAATGGCGGCATTCCTTTGATTAAAGCAGGTATTAAGAAATTCGGTGACTATTGTGAGGAACAAAATATCCGGCTTCCCAACAAGAACTTCACGGCACGCTATCGGTCTTCCATTCCTCGGCAAGTGGGTATGTCGGGTTCCAGTGCGATCATTGTCGCATTGTTCCGGGCATTGATGCAGTTTTATAAAGTGGAAATACCACTTGAAATATTGCCGCAGCTGGTAATGGTAACAGAAACCGAGGAACTAGGCATTACGGCCGGCTTGCAGGACCGCGTGATCCAATGCTATGAAGGCTGTGTGTATATGGATTTTGACAAAACAATGATCCAGACGAGAGGTTATGGCCGCTACGAGCGCATTAACCCCGAACTACTGCCAAAACTTTATGTGGCTTATAATACAAATCTCAGCAAAGTCTCAGGTAAGGTGCACAACGACGTACGCACCCGTTATGACCGCGGCGAGCAGGATGTAATCGATGTCCTCGGGCAAATCGCCCAAAAGGCGGAAGATGGGCGGACCGCATTGCTCGAAGGCCGGTCGGATGACCTGCATCAGTTGATGAATGAAAACTTCGATCTGCGTTGTAAAATTTATAATGTACCGGAATCAAATAAGAAGCTGATCAATGCGGCCAGGGCTTGCGGGGCATCTGCCAAGTTTGCAGGCTCGGGCGGTACCATTATCGGCATTTATAAGGACGACGATATGCTTAACCAGCTCTTTGTGCAGTTGAAGAAATTCAATGCGCGTGTGATCAGGCCGTTTGTGGTTTAGGGCAGTTGTTAGGAATGGTCAGGATGTTGTCAAGAGTGGTCAGGGTTAGTCATTAATTACTTTTATACTCAACTATATTTAAAATGGTGGAAGGGCCGGAGCCCGAAGCCCGTTCAACTTAAACAGAACAATGCTGACGGTAATACCACCGCCAGCTGATGGCCAAAACTATGATTCGTAAAGCTGTTATACCTGCCGCCGGGCTTGGTACCCGATTTTTGCCGGCAACCAAATCGATGCCGAAAGAGATGCTCCCGATTATCGACATTCCTACCATTCAATATGTGGTGCAGGAAGCGGTGGACTCGGGCATCGAAGATATCCTGATCATTTCCGGAAAAGGCAAGCGTGCCATCGAGGACCATTTCGACCGCAATGTGGAGCTCGAAAGCCGCTTGGAGGAGAAGGAAGATTTGATGTGGTTCAATGAAATGCGCCGCCTTGCCGACATGGCGAATGTTCATTTTGTGCGCCAGAAAGAAGCAAATGGTCTTGGTGACGCTATTTACTATGCACGCCACCATGTTGGTAACGAGCCATTTGCAGTCCTGCTAGGCGATACCATTATGGATTCCGTAATTCCCGTGACGCAACAATTAATGGACACGTACGAACAATACGGCGGATCGGTGATCGCGGTGGAGGAAGTACCCGCCAATAAAGTGAACCGTTACGGTATCGTAGGCGGAAACTCGCTGAGTGACACTATTTTAGAATTGTCGACCTTAATTGAAAAGCCCGCGATCGATAAAGCGCCTTCGAACCTCGCCATCGCCGGACGTTACGTTCTGACTCCAGAGATTTTTAACACCATCGAGCAGACACCGAAAGGCAAGAACAATGAAATCCAGCTTACTGATTCGCTGTTGCTGCTTTTGAAACGGGAGAATATATTTGCACACCATATCGAAGGTAAGCGCCACGATATCGGCGACAAGCTCGATTACCTTAAAACGACCGTCGAGTTTGCCTTAAAAAGAAAGGAATTCGCTGAACCATTCCGCAAGTTCCTGATTGATATTTTAAATAAATAAACATTTAAAAAGCCATAACCATGCCCAAACAAGTCATCGTCAGCGGAGCCACGGGAAACCTCGGTAAAGATGTTGTCAGGAAACTCACAGAGCTTGGTTATGGCTTGCATATAAATGTCCGAGAAGGCAAAGCCGACGCCTATGCTGACAATGCGAATGTTTCGAACTACCTGGCCGACCTGGCTAATGCCGAACAAGCCGAAATATTTGTAGCGGAAGCAATCGTTAATGCCGGAAAAATCGAAGCAGGCGTACTACTGGCAGGCGGTTTCGCAATGGCCAGACTGACCGAGACCACCGATGCGGACATCGAACGAATGCTGACGATGAATTTCAAAACGGCATTCCATATCGTTAAGCCTTTAATGAAGCATTTTGAGGTAAATGGAGGCGGTCAGTTCATCTTCATAGGCGCACGCCCTGCGCTTATCGCAGAGGCTGGCGTGGGAAGCTTTGCCTACGCTCTCTCAAAATCACTGATTTTCCAAATGGCCGATCTCATTAATGCCCAAGGAAAATCAAAAAATATAACCGCAACGGTGATCGTCCCGAGCATCATCGATACGCCTGATAACCGCGCAGCCATGCCCGGCTCCGATTTCAACAAATGGATTTCTGCGGCGGATATGGCCGAGAGTATTGCATTTGTACTGAGTGATACGGGGAAAAAACTGCGGCAAACTGTTTTGAAACTTTACAATGAGGCCTAATCTTTCACGGGCCTTGGCACATATTCGATTCTAACTGCGCGTTTACCACCAGGGCCTACGTCTCCGATGGAAATCTGCCCGACATCCTCTGCCATAGCCTCGATCTCTTTCTTTGCCTTCTTCTGACTTTTCACCTTCCTGTTATTCAAAAAATAAACCACACTATCAGCCGGCAGTTCGAATGCTCCCTGATATGAGGGTATCCTAATGATCCTGACCGATTGTTGCCCGTCCGGAAGCAGTCCATCTGGATTACGTGAAATGGTCGGAGAGTAAATGTCGACACCCTTCGCCCGCATTTCTTCATAGGTGGGGAAATGGTCGCCTTTTTTGCCAGGATTCCTACGCGCGCACCCCATTCCACACAATACAAGAAAATTCAAAAACAGCAGCACATTTAAATTTCGAGCCATCCGAAATATTTCTGACAATACCTGACTACAACCGACAACTTTCTGACTAAATCTGACAACCCAAAGGACTAAACGACCAAAACCGCGATCTTAACCAACGTAATCGTACTTCGCTGCTTTTTGAGCACCGTAAACTCATAATGCTTCGTCTTGAGCTTCTCGCCTACTGCCGGAATGCGGCCGAACTTCCAGATCAGGTAACCAGCCAGTGTTTCATAATCGGGCCTTTTGGTAATGTCGTGCGGCAGCTTGTCATTCACATCGCCGATCGGCGCTGAACCTTGTACGGTATAAGTATTGTCGGCTTCGTTTTTAACAATAGGCAATTCATTGTCATATTCATCCTGAATCTCCCCTACCAACTCTTCCAAAATATCCTCCATCGTTACAATGCCGTTCACGCCGCCATATTCATCGATAATCACAGCCATTTGTTGGCGGCTCAGCTGAAACTCACGGAGCAAAACACCGATAGGCTTAGAACCATGCACCGTGGCGATTGGCCTGATGAGTTCTCGCAATACGATTTCTTTGCCCTGCCGCATTTTCAAAAGCAGGTCTTTCAAATGTAAAACCCCGATTATCTCATCCAGCGTATCTTCATAAACCGGCATTCTGGAATAACTGTCTTCTATTACTTTTTCAAGCTTGGCTTCCGAAAAATCATTAATATCGATCCCGACAATCTGCGGGCGCGGGATCATAATTTGCCTCGCTATTCGTTCGGAGAAATCAAATGCATTCTTGATAAGATCGTAATCAGCCGCTTCGATCAATCCACTATCCTTCTGCTGCTGAACCAGATAGCGCAACTCGTCGCTACTATGTACCTCGCTGCCATGAGACGGGCTAATGCCGACCCCTTTCAAAATCACATTCGCAATACCATTTAGCATCCACACAACCGGTCTGAATACGAGAAAAAATCCATGCAACGGATAGGATAAAGCTAACGTGGTGGACTCAGGCCGCTGGATAGCGATCGATTTCGGCGCGAGTTCCCCAAAAACGATATGCAAAACGGTAATAATGGCAAATGCAGTAGGTAAGGCAATGTGATGCGCTAATTCGGGGTCAACCGACAGGCCCACCAAATCCATTGCCCCGATGATCATTTTGGACACCACCGGCTCCCCTATCCAACCCAAGCCAAGGCTTGCCAGCGTAATCCCGAACTGCGTCGCCGCGAGGTAACCATCCAGGTTTGCGACAATTTTCTTGGAAAGAATTGCCATCCTGTTCCCTTCCTGGGCCTTTTGTTCGAGCTGCGACGCACGTATTTTAACTATCGCAAATTCCGCAGCGACAAAAAAGCCATTCAACAGAACGAGTACAAGGGTAATGATAACCTGTAAAACCATAGAGGCCGCCGGATCAGTTAAAGATTAAACGTGTTTAAAAGCTGCATTTTAACAAAAAATTATACCATTGGGAAACCGGGGCGGCCATTAATCCCCCGCCGGTTACCCTCCGCTACCCCTATTTTTCGTAAATTGAATCCATTATGAAAAGTGGTCACGCTGATTTACCTCTGCATTACGGGAAAGTACCTCTATGGCTTGCGCAACGCATGAGCTCGTTGGGTGGCGCTATTGTGGAGGCGATCGTGATGGAATATGGCCGCGATGCATTGCTGCAAAAAATGAGTGATCCATTCTGGTTTCAGTCGCTGGGATGCGTACTGGGAATGGACTGGCATTCGTCGGGCATTACCACGTCGGTGATGGGGGCGTTGAAGCAATCGGTCAATCGTAAATCGTCGGAACTGGGTATCTATCTTTGTGGTGGAAGAGGCAAATATTCCAGGCAAACACCCGCCGAGCTGCTTGCAATCGCCGACAAAACAGGGCTAGACGGACATTTGCTTGTGCATCATAGTAAACTTTCCGCCAAGGTTGACAACACAGCCATTCAAGACGGCTTTCAGCTTTATTTGCATTCATTTGTCCTTTCCAAAGAAGGAAACTGGGCGGTGATCCAACAAGGAATGAACACCGACGATCGCCTGGCACGCCGCTATCATTGGCACTCGCCTAGCATCCTGTCATTCATTGAAGAGCCCCATACATTCATTTACGGTCAGAACCAGGGCAATATTCTGAACCTGACCGCCAAAGATGCCGCGCCCACCCGCACCGGCATTCTGGACTTGACGAAAGAGAATCCGGACAAGATCATGCGGGAAATATCACGGCTCGTCATGCCCGACCACCATGACGTCCGGGCCGGAGACGTGAACCTCAAAAGGCTGGGGGCCGTCCTTGCTTTGGCCCATGAAAATCCTGTCGACAATATGGAATCGCTGCTAATGCTGGAAGGTGTCGGGCCGCGTACCATTCAGTCGCTGACACTGGTGAGCGAGATCATCCACGGCACGCCGTCACGGTTCAGCGATCCGGCCCGCTTCTCGTTTGCCCACGGCGGCAAAGACGGCCATCCGTTTCCGGTGCCCATTACCGTTTATGATGAGTCCATTCTCACCCTTGACCGCGCCATTCAACTCGCCAAAATGGGTGACAAAGACAAATCCGATGCATTAAAAAACCTCTCGAAAGTATCCGCGCAGCTCGAAAAGGACTTTGAACCTAACAACCGCTTCAACGACATCGTGCAGCACGAGCGCGACAACTCCTGGAAATACGAAGGCCGGACCGTAAAAGGCAAAGCCCCAAAACCAAAAGGCTGGAACGGGCAGTTGGAACTGTTTTGAATGTGAGGGATTGTTTTGCTAAATTTATGGATAGCCTCTATGATTGAATACCGAGTACAATAACTAACTCAAAGTGCTATGATACTGCGTTCCACATCGTCTGTTTTGCCTAGCTCCCTGGATGAATTCGTCCACTGGGAGCCCGTCGATGGCTATAAATATGAATGGAACGACGGTAAAATCATCCGATTCGGCAAATTGAAGAAAAAGCACCTCTTCATCATCAGGGGACTTCAACAATTGTTCTTCCGCACCACGGCTTTCTCAAAAGGCGGTGCTTTGATCATGGAACAGGACGTCATGCTCAGCGGCATTCAAATGCGCCGTCCTGATCTCGCTTTTTTCAACGGCCAGCAAATCGACGCTTCTACCGCATCCGATGAAGAACCAATCCCTGAATTTTTGATCGAAGTCATCTCTCCTACTGACGACGCCGAGAAAGTCGAAGAAAAATTAGTCGAATATTTCGATTCGAATGTCAGAGTCGTTTGGCACATTTATCCCGACAACGAAGTCGTGTATGTCTACACTTCCAGAAAACAAGTCAAAATCTGCACCGACCTGGACCTTTGCTCAGCATTTCCAGTAATGGATGATTTTGAAATCGCCGTTAAGGATTTGCTATCGACGTATTTTTGAAAATAGATGACCATTCCAAGTCATATCTGCATTCTTTCCAGACCGTAAGAGCAAATATTAGCTCCATTTTTGATTCCTTTGTATCCGGTTCATAGCGGAACCTGAATAATCCTGCATCAAGCAATGTCCTCAATGATCTCCAAAAACCTCAAAACACCTTTAACCCTGATGGCTGCTACTGCAATTGCGGTGGTGTCCTGTATGAAAATGGCGCCGACTGCCTCCGGGCCGGTCGTGAAAACGAACAGCACGAAAGTGGTGGTCAAAGAAGATGCCGCAACCGGCAAAGCCAGGGCCAAAGAAATCCGCGAAAAAACGGTTGTCAAACTGGCCGATGGCCTGAAACTCGATCTCTGGGCATCCGATTCCCTCGCGCCCGACCCTGTCGCGATTGCGATGGATGACGCGGGTCGTGTTTACCTGAACAGAACCAACCGCCAAAAGAATTCCGAATTCGACATCCGCGGCCACCGCAACTGGATCACCGAATCCATTGCATTGCAAACGGTTGAAGATCGCAGGACATTTTTACACAAAACATTCGCCCCAGAAAAAAGCAAGGAAAACAACTGGCTTAAAGACCTTAATGGCGACGGCTCCCACGACTGGAAAGACCTGGCGGTTGAAAAAGACGAAGTCTGGCGTATTGAAGATACTGACAACGACGGCATTGCGGACGTTTCCATGCGCATTCTCGACGACTTCTTCGACGAAGTTTCCGACGTAGCGGGTGGTTTGCTTGTTCGCGCGAAGGACATGTTCGTCACCATCGCACCGGATGTTTGGCGATTGAGAGACACCAATGGAGACGGTGTTATGGATCAAAAAACGTCGATCAGCCACGGTTACGGTGTGCATATCGGGTTCAGCGGGCACGGAATGTCCAATCCTATTGAGGGTCCGGACGGCAGAATATACTGGAACATTGGCGACATTGGCGCGAATATTACCACTGCGGAAGGTGTGAAGCACGAGCATCCTAACTCCGGTATCATCGCGCGCTCCAACCCGGATGGCAGCGACTTCGAGATCTTCGCGCACGGCCTCCGTAACACGCACGAGTTTGTGTTCGATGAATATGGCAATCTCATCAGCTCCGACAACGACGGTGACCATCCCGGCGAGAGCGAGCGCCTTGTGCATGTCGTAGAAGGCTCCGATGCCGGCTGGCGCTCCAACTGGCAATATGGCAAATACACCGATCCTAAAAACAACAGTTACAAGGTTTGGATGGATGAAAAGCTGTTCAAGCCACGCTGGGAAGGTCAGGCTGCATACATTATTCCGCCCATTCAAAACTTCCATAACGGCCCGACGGGTATGCAATACAACCCCGGAACCGCATTGGGTAAGGAATGGAAAAACAAGTTCTTCCTCGTTGAATTCGTCGGTAACCCGGCGCGTTCTCCCATCTGGTCGTTTGGTTTGAAACCGAAAGGTGCTTCATTCGTATTGGATGGAGAGAAAAATATTTTGACAGGTATTTTGCCAACTGGCATCCGTTTTGGTCCCGATGGCGCACTGTACGTTGCGGACTGGATCAACGGTTGGGATACTAAAAATTACGGCCGCGTGTGGAAACTGGACGTTACCGATGACAAGAACGACCTGAAAGTCGTTCGTACGGAAACGAAACGTTTAATGCAATTGGATTACACCAAACAATCCGATGACGCATTGCTACCGTTGCTTTCCTACGAAGACATGCGTATCCGCCAGAAAGCGCAGTTCGAACTCGCTTCCAGAGGTGCGAAAGGCGCGGCGGTATTGAGCAAAGCCATTGCGCAAACAGGCAACCAGTTTGGCCGCATTCACGGTATTTGGGGAATGGGCCAACTGACTCGTCAGGATAAGGCTTATGCCAATGTGCTGATGACTTTGCTGAAAGATTCGGATGAAGAAATTGCTGTGCAAGCTGCCAAAGTACTCGGCGATGCTAAAATTGCGGAAGCCGGGCCGATGCTCATTCCCATGCTGAAAAGCAAAAACCCGCGCGCACAATTCTACGCGGCGCAGGCACTAGGCCGCATTGCCGACAAGAATGCGGTACAGCCTTTGATTGACATGGTGAAGGCGAATAAGGACGAAGACGTATATCTGCGTCATGCAGGCGTGCTTGCACTCTCACGCATTGGCGAGGTGGCACCGATCGTTGCATTGGCAAACAGCCCCGAAAAATCGCTGCGCATTGCGGGAGTTCTCGTATTGCGTCGTATGAAAAATGAGCAGATCAGCCTGTTCCTGAAAGACAAGGACGAATACATCGTGGCAGAAGCCGCTCGCGGTATCAACGACGACTTGTCCATTCCGGCGGCATTGCCTGCCTTGGCGGCCGTACTGAATGAAAAAGGCTTTACATCCGAACCACTATTGCGCCGGGCCATCAATGCTGCATTGCGCGTGGGTGGTGAAACGCAATTGAATGATCTGATCGCATTTGCAAAAAGAAAAGACGTCAACAAAGAAATACGTGCCGAAGCATTGGCTACGCTGGGAACCTGGGCAAGCCCGTCGGTAACCGACCGTGTAGACGGACGCTACCGTGGCCCGTTGGAGCGTGACCCGGCTGCTGTGAAAGCGAAAATCAAGCCGATGGTGGCCGATCTTTTGCAGGACAACGAACCGGTGATCCTGATCGCTACCGCACAAATGCTCACTAATCTCAACGTGAGCGACAATAATGCTACACTGGCGAAAATCCTGAACGATAGTAACGATCCGAAGGTACGCGCTGCAATGCTTGTTGCATTGAACGATCTAAAATATACGGACATGGAGACGGTCATGAAAAAAGGCATGAGCGATTCCGACGCCGACGTTCGGACAGCCGCATTAGGCATGGTTGGAAGTGTAAATATGTCGAAAGAAGCGCTGGCTGATATCTCAAATACAATCTTTGAAAAAGGTAGCATTCGCGAACAGCAGCAGATCCTGAGAGTTTTGGGAACGCTGCCGGTTGAGAAAACCGAACCGATTTTTAATAGTCTCATCGGTAAAATGGCCGACAGCAAATTACCGCAAAACCTCCTGCTTGATCTCGGCGAAGCCGTTGATTCAACTAAATCCAGCACTTTAATCGCGAAAATAGCGCCCCTGCGCAAGCAAGGCGTCACGGCGGCCGATTACCAGGATGCATTATTCGGCGGAAATGCGCAGATGGGTCGCCGTTACTTTATGACGAGCTCGGCCGCGGAATGCGTGCGCTGCCATTCGATCGGCGGGCAAGGCGGCGAAGTGGGCCCTAACCTTTCCAACATCGGAAGTGTGCTGACCCGCGAACAAATCCTGCAAGCGCTCGTCGAGCCAAGTGCACGTTTGTCGCCGGGCTTCGGGATGGTAATGCTCACATTGAAAGATGGCACCTCAGCCGCAGGTATCCTGGCGCAGGAAAACGAGCACGAACTGGTGCTGAAAACCTCCGAAGCCGAACCGCTGAAAATCGCCGTTTCCCGCATTGCGAAGCGCGAAAACGTTCCATCCAGCATGCCGCCAATGGGCAACATTATGTCAAAAAGAGAAATAAGGGATGTCGTCGAATTCCTCTCGAATTTGAAGAAGTAACCTTGTGAAACCAAATAGTGATTAACCCTGGGATTTTTTAATTCCGGGGTTAATTTTTAGGTTCAGGACAATTTCCGATCCACGATTGTTATCATAACGAAATGGGTATATTTGAAAAAAGATAAACATGACAACGTATCTAACCGAACGAATCGCCATCGATCAGGACATTTGCAACGGTCGGCCCATCATCAGGGGAATGCGGATCACCGTTCAAACTGTGCTGGAATTTCTCCTTGCGGGAACGAAAGCATGTCGCATAAGTATCTTATCGATGTCAACTTACCCTACTATTTTTCAATTGGAATAATCCAGATTACATTCATCAGATGGACATCGAGCGAACTGCAAAGGACTCCGATATCTGGTTCTACGCCAAAAAAGCAGAGATGACTATCATTACCAAGGATTCTGACTTCTCAAACAGGATTCTTATTTCTTCTCCTCCGCCGCGGGTCATTCATTTTCGGGTCGGTAACATCTCTATGAAATCGTTTCATTCGCTTGTCTCCGAAGTCTGGAACGAAGTTACCGAATTGAACCAAAACTATAAATTGGTGGTAATTTTCAGTGACAAGATCGAGGCATTCAACTAGCACAAAGCCAGGCACGATTTTAATCCACCAACATTCCAAAAAACTGAATGGAATTAGACAAGAAAGAAGCCGAAATCGTCACTCGTGCGATACAGACATGGGAGGATGAATCGCGGATTTCCAAAGAACTGGCCACTGAGCTCAAAGGCAGTTATAGCGTCCGGAATGCGAATGTGGATGCCATCGCTATTTATGCATTGATTGCGGCCGTTTCGTGTGGATTGCTTGCATTTGGAGCTTTGGTATTGGATGAAAAGTGGATCGAGCTGCTGCGGAAGCGCTGGGGATTTTCGGAGAATATTGTCGGCGTCGGGTTTACAGCTGTCGCGGGTCTTCTGGTATATTTTGCTAAAAGGCGTTTGAACAAAACGCAGCATGCGAGAGTCAGTAACGAGGTGTATAATATTGCCATTATCCTCACGGTCGCGATTGCGATCACTTACTGGACGAGGGGATTGCTGGATGGAACGGGCAATTACGCACTACCGCTTCTACTCGCGGCGCTGACCTACGGCGGCATTGCCGTTTTCCTGCGCTCTACCCTGCTTTGGGTGTCTGCTATTATCGCATTAGCCGGCTGGTGGGGTGCACAAACGCATTACTGGTCGAATGGCAGTTTCCGTTTCATGGGTATGAACTACCCACTGCGGATGACGGTTTTCGGGTTGATAATCTGGGCTTTGTCATTCATCGTTGGAAAAATCTCGTCTATGGCGTTTTTAAAGGAAGTTACCTACACGGTAGGTCTGTTTCTGTTTCTTTTGGCCGCCTGGACGCTCTCCATATTTGGTAACTATGCTGACTATGAAGGGTGGAAAATGCTCAAACAAAGCCATTTCTGGTTTTGGGCACTCAGTTTTACTGTGGTGCTAGCCGGGCTGCTCTTTTACGCATTTCAATACAAACAGGAAACCCTGCGGGACCTTGGACTTATTTTCTTCCTGCTGAATATTTACACCCGCTATTTTGAATATTTCTGGGACAGGACCAATGCGGGGATTTTCTTTGCATTGCTGGCGTTGTCATTCTGGTTTGTGGCCAAGAAAGCCGAGCAATGGCGCGGCAACGCATCGGCATAATCCATTTATTTACCAATTGAAAATACAATGAGCAACATCAGACCCATTCGCCCGGAAGAACTCGATATTATCCATTTTCTGCTCGAAAAGCTGAACCTGGATCCGATCGATTACCCCGTAAATGAACAGGTGGATGAATATGAGGACGGGAAAATGGGCAGCATCAGTTTGGGCGGTGACGTCAATGGTTATGCGGGTGATCTCATTCAGGCCGAATATGTCGATATCGACAACACGCCGGTTGTGATCACACTCACGCAAGATACCAGTGGCCGTTTGCTCGACCTCGACTTCTGGAAGGTCGATTTTACCAAATTATTGGAATACCCTACACCTGACAAGCTGATATTCGGCAAAACGCCAGAAACTGAGGACTAGGCTTCCTCATAATCCAGATCCTTGCCATACGTCTCCTCCATTTGCCAGAGTGATAGCAACGCCAGCGAGAAGCAAATAGCCGCAACAATAGCGCCCGAATGCAAAACGCCAGAATCCTTTTTCAGGAACTGGAACAATGGCAGGGTGAGCAGCACCGTCGCTCTGACATTGTTCGCGACAGAAGTTGTAACAGTCGCGCGCAGGTTGGTACCAAATTGTTCGGCAGTGGTAGTGAGGAACATGGCAATGTAGCCGATCGAAAATCCAAGCCATAGATAGCAAATGTAAAGCGTCGTGGCGGAGTTGATACCGCCGGAAAGCAGCCAAACGACGCCGACCAGGGTCATGAGCATCATTAACAAAATTGCTTTTCGCCTCGACCGCAGCCATTGGCTCAGTATTCCGCTGAAAAAATCGCCCGTGACCACGCCGATGTAAGTATAAAGCACGCATGTACCAGCCTGTATTTCCTCCGCAATGCCCAATGCTTTCGCAAATTCATTCCCGAATGTGGCGTAGATGCCAATGACCATGTAAGTCGGCAGACCAATGCCCATACAGCGCAAATAGCGCACAAACCGCGACCAACTGGTGAAGATCGTCCACCAGGGCACGGGTTTGGATCCCCGTTTTTCGAGACTTTTGTTGAATACAATCGATTCGAGCACGTTCAAACGTAAAATCAGCAAAATCAATCCCATTCCTCCTCCGATAAAATAAGCCATACGCCAGTCGGTAAGCTTGACGGCGAAGAATGCGGCGATCGCGCCTGCGAGGCCGACGCTCGCCATAACCGAGGCACCATAACCGCGCAATTCCTTTGGTAATATTTCAGCAATGAGGGTAATGCCTGCACCCAGTTCTCCGGCAAGGCCAAACCCCGCAACAAACCTCAAAATGGAATATACCTCGACATTTTGGGTAAATCCGCAGGCAATGTTCGCAAGGGAGTAGGTCAATATGGAACCGAAAAGTACCGAACGCCTTCCTAGCTTGTCCCCCAATATCCCCCACATAAACCCGCCAATCAGCAGGCCGGCTTGCTGCCAGTTGTAAATACTGGCACCTATTTGAGAAATCTCCTCTTCCGACAGCCCGAGGTCTTTCAGGCTCGGTACACGTACGATATTGAAGAGCAAAAGATCATAAACATCCACAAAATAGCCGAGGGAGGCCACAATGACGGGCAGTGTAAATACAGCGCTAAGTTTAGGTTGAACAGGCGTTACGGCGGTCATAAAATGTTTGGTATTTATTCATCAAAGGGCTTTCGGCGCATTGATTTAATAGCGGCGTTGCGTTGCTTGGCCTTTAATCTGTCGAGTTTGGATGCAAATGTCGGTTTGGTGGGTTTACGGTCCTTTTCAACGAATAGCGCCTGGCGGATGAGCCGGTTGAACTTTTCGACAACTTTGTCTTTGTTGGCCAGTTGTGAGCGTTCGGTCTGATGGTATAATACCAGCACTTTACCATTCGTTAATCGGTTGGATAATTTTTCGGTAAGCTTTTGCTTGTCCTCGTCGGCCAGGAATTGTGAGTTCGGGATGTCAAAACGCAGTTCCACCTTGGTTTCGACCTTATTCACATTTTGTCCTCCTTTACCACCGCTCCGGGCTGTTTGGAACACCAGTTCGGGATGCAGGATTACAGGATCGATCATTTTTTCAAAGTTTTGTTAACACGTGTTAATGTCCGGCGAGGCAATTAAACCAGCATCTAAAAGTAACGTCCAAGAACCGATTTTTAACAACAGGAAAACAATTAAAACATAAAGCCATGGACACCATGCGTACACTTAGGATACTCAGCTTGTTCATTTTGATGCTGGGAGGTGTTTCCGTTTCAACCAAAACCCAGGCGCAGCCCGGTTTCAGCATCAATTTTCAAACGTTCTACGACGAACTCTCCCCTTACGGCCGATGGACGCGTAACCCCCAATATGGCTCCGTCTGGATCCCCGACGTTCCCCGCGGTTTTCAACCCTATTCGACTTCCGGCTATTGGGAAGTGACCGAATATGGTAACACCTGGGTTTCGGAATACGACTGGGGCTGGGCTCCTTTCCACTACGGCCGCTGGTCGTACGACGATTACAACGGCTGGTTCTGGATCCCCGATTACGAATGGGGCCCTGCGTGGGTGAACTGGCGTTCGGGTGGCGGCTATTACGGCTGGGCACCACTTGGCCCCGGTGTGAATATCAATGTATCGATCAACATTCCGTCGTTTTGGTGGGTCTTCGTACCGCAACGCTACATTACCAGCCCGCGCTGGCATTCATATTGCGCCCCGCCACGACGTGTGTCGCATTATTACAATAATACGGTGATCATCAACAATTACTATCGTAGCAACAACCGCACCTATGTATACGGTCCGCGCCGCGACGAGATTGAACGTGTGACCCGCAGAAGCGTGCCGGTGCGGACGATTGACGCCAGCCCGAGAGGCCGTGGAAGAGTGATCATAGCCGACCGTGGTAATGGCCGTTACGATTACGGAACCCGGGATAATGACCGCGGTGGCCGCACCGTTGACGCCAATCCGCGTATCGACAGAAGCAACCGCAACGACGATAACCGCATTGAACGCGGTGACAACTCAAGACGTGGCTCGCGCAACCCTTTCGACGAACGAAACAATGGCCGCAGCGAGCGTAACCGTGAGTCTACGCCGATCGATGGTCGGAGCGACCGCAATGAAACGCCAAACCCTAGTCGGAATGACCGTTACGAAGCGCCAAATCCCAGCCGCAACGACCGCAATGAAGCCCCTAACCGCTCGGAGCGGAACCGCGACTTTGGCAATCCAGGCAATAGTCCGGAACGTACAAACCGCCCGGAACGCGTGGAGCGCCCGAATATCGAAAGACCAGAGCGTGTTGAACGCAGCAACCGTACTCCTGAATCGCCATCCCCCCGTGTGGAACGCCAGGAGAGAAGTGCTCCGGAACCTCGCAGCAATGATCGGGGTAACCGCGGAGGCGACAATGGAGGCAGTCGTAGTAGCGATAATGGAGGTAACCGCGGAGGTGGTTCCAGTGAGCGAAGCGGCAGAGGACCGAGATAATTTTAATCCTTAATATAAAAACAACCCGTCGGAATAGTAAGTATTATCCGACGGGTTGTTTTTGTTTTATAAATGTTATTTTTAGCTTGATCCCAAACCCACGGAATGAATGGAAATACAATTTGACATTGAGTTTAAGGAGAGTGCACCGAAGTACATGCAGATTATCAAATCGCTGTTACAGGCGATTAGTAAGGGGAAGTTGAAAAGAGGCGATAAGATCCCTTCTATCAATCAGTTGAGTGAAGAATACCTGCTTTCCCGCGATACTGTCGAAAAGGCGTACAAGCATTTGATCAAAGACGGCGTATTGATTTCCGTGCGGGGGAAAGGCTATTTCATCAACCGCGTGGATATTGAGACATCGCTGCGCATTCTGCTGGTTTTCAATAAAATTAGTAATTATAAAAAGCAGGTTTACAATGCATTTGTGGAGAATATCGGCCGTAATGTCAATGTTGACCTGCACATTCACCATTCCAACACCAATATCTTTAAGAACCTGATCAAAAACAGTCTGGGCGAATACGATTACTATGTAATCATGCCGCATTTCTATGAAAAGGCCGAAGAGGCCGTTGAAACGCTCAAAATGATCCCGCCCGAGAAGCTGATCCTGCTGGATAAGGACATTGAATTCAACAGCAAAAAGCATTCATCCGTTTTCCAGAATTTTGAAAAGGACATTGTGCATGCGCTTAATGAGGCGGTGGATTTATTGAAGGTTTACAAAAAGCTCGTCCTCATTTTCCCGACTATTATCCGTTATCCGAAAGAGATTATCAAGGGCTTCCGGATCTTTTGCATACAGCACGAATTCGAGCACGAGATCATGTATGATTTTCATGAAAACAGTACGGCTGTGAAGGATACCGCTTATGTGGTGATCGAAGAAAACGACCTGGTGAACCTGATCAAGAAATGCAAGGAGCAGCAACTGGTCATTGGGAAGGACATTGGCATTATTTCCTACAACGAAACACCATTGAAGGAAATCCTACTCGACGGCATTACCACCATTTCGACAGATCATGAGCAAATGGGTAAAACCGCAGCCGAAATTATCCGGGAAGGAAAAAGGGCAATTGTCAAAAACCCATTTACATTAATCCGGCGAAAATCGCTTTGATTTGATACATGTCAGTCTGAGCGAAGTCGAAGACAGTCCGTACGGCAACATCGTACTTGAGCTTCGACCGCCCGTCCGCTTAGGTACCGGCCTTCGACTGCGCTCAGGCTGACAATGCGTTAAAGCCCCGTCGCTACCGTCAGTTTACCGCGCTCGTTCAGCAACTCGTTGCGGACGCCGATGTGACGGTACAAGCCGATCGGGTCGAGTGAGCCGCCGCTTAGGCGCATGGCCTCGCGGACGAGCGGGCGTACATCCGTCCGGAAAGCATTCTGCAATATTTGCTGGGCTAATACTACATCATTATCATTTCTGGCTTGTTCCAGTTTCTTTCGGTCGACGAGCAGTGCTTGTGCGTGAGCGAGCAAAATCGCTTCTACTGATTGCAATAAGTCTTCCAGTGGATCTTTCACATTATGGCTGGCGTCGATCATCCAGGCGTAGGTGTCGCTGGCTCGATTGGCGCGTTTCATACCTTCCACCAATTCTACGAAGATCAGGAAGAGCTGGTAAGGGCGGATAGCGCCTACTGTGAGGTCGTCATCCCCATATTTGGAATCATTGAAATGGAAACCGGCAAGTCTGCCTTCCATCATCAGGGTTGCTACGATTTGCTCAATATTGGCATTAGGCAAATGGTGGCCCAGATCCACCAGTACATCCGCTTTGGGGCCTAGTTTCTGACAAAAAAGCAGCGAGCTGCCCCAATCCTGGATCACGGTGGAATAGAAATTCGGCTCGTAGGCTTTGTATTCAACAAAGACCTTCCAGTCGTCTGGCAATGCAGCGTAAATTTCTTGCAATGATTCCAGCGTATTCTGGAATGCCCGCACAAAGTTGGACTGGCCGGGGAAGCATGATCCGTCCGAAAGCCAGATCGATAGCGACTTGGAACCGAGATTTACACCATGTTTAATCACCTCGATATTGTGCTCAACCGCCTGCTTACGCACCTTCGCATCCACGTGCGACAAAGAGCCGAACTTATAGGAATGCTCCTGATCCTTCTGATCCTGGAAAGTATTGGAATTGACTGCGTCAAAAGTAAGGCCCAACGAGGTTGCGAGATCAATGATCTGCTGCGCCTGGCCGGGAATATCCCACGGAATATGCAGCGAAATTGAGCCACTGGAACGGTTCAATGCATGGAGCAAACCAACATCTTCGATCTTCTCTTCCAGCGAGCGCGGTTCGCCTACGCCAGAGAACCGGCCGAAACGCGTTCCGCCGGTGCCCAATGCCCAGCTCGGGATCGCCACCTGGAATGCTTCCAGCGCCTTCACAATGTCTTTTGCATTGATTCCCTGCTCGCCCAGCTGCTCTTGCAGGAAAATGAACTGATTGTTATGCCGCGAAAACAGGCTATCGTTATGCTGGTCTATCTGATATTGTTCAATTTTCATCCGGATAGTACGAAAAAAGCATTGCCAGGCTTGGAGGCCCGGCAATGCTTGTGAATGTTTAAATTATCTCAGGAATGCCGCCGGTACGCCGCCATCCACATTGATGACGTTTCCGGTGCTCTTGTTGAGCAATCCGCTCACGAAGATGTAAACGCCGTTTGCGATGTCGTCCGTGTGGATTTCCGCATTCAGTACCGTTCTTTTTGCATAGTAGGCCGGCAGTTCTTCTACTTTAATGCCGTACGCTTTCGCACGTCCGGCAGCCCAGCCGCTTTCCCATATCTTGCTTCCGGCGATTACCGCATCGGGGTTCACCACGTTCACGCGGATCCTGTCCGGACCGAGCTCGGCAGCCAGCAGGCGCGACATGTGTTGCTGTGCAGCTTTGGCTGTTCCATAAGCCACGTTATTTGGGCCGGAAACAATTCCGTTTTTGCTTGCAATGTTGATAATATCACCGCCCAACCCTTGCTGACGCATAATCGCGACTGATTCCTGCGATACCAGGAACTGGCCTTTTACCAATACATCCTGCAAAATATCCCAGTCTTTGATAGTCGTATCCGCTAATGGCTTCGAAATCGATAAACCTGCGCAATTTACCACTATATCCAAACCACCATATTTCAATTTGGTCGAGTGCAATGCGGCTTTGATCGCCTCGTCGTCGAGCACGTTCGCTACGGTAGTATCTGAAAAGTCCTTGCCGAATTTAGCGTCGAATTCCGCTTTCGTTTCTGCTAATGCTTTTTCATCGATATCGGAAATCACCACGCAAGCACCCTCCTGCAACAGCTTTTGGGCAATTGCTTTACCGATACCGCCCGAGCCGCCGGTTACGAATGCCACTTTGCGGGAAACCGATTTTTCTTTCGGCATACGCTGCAATTTTGCTTCTTCCAGCAACCAGTATTCGATATCGAATGCTTCCTGCTCCGGTAACGATACATAAGAAGAAATCGCCTCGGCGCCTTTCATTACATTGATCGCATTGATGTAAAATTCGGCCGCTACACGTGCAGTTTGCTTGTCTTTTGCGAACGAGAACATCCCCACACCTGGCAGAAGGATAATCACCGGGTTCGGGTCACGCACTGCGGGGCTGTTTGAATGCTTGCAACGGTTGTAATAAGCGATATAATCCGCGCGGTAAGCCTCGAATTGTGGGCGGATATGATCCAGAATTTCGGTGTCAGCCGCTTCGAGTTTTTCAAATGGCAAGTCGAGCACCAGCGGGCGGATCTTCGTGCGCAGGAAATGGTCGGGGCAACTGGTACCAAGTGGCGCCAGTTTGTCCAGGTCGTGGCTCGAGATAAATTCCAGCACACGCTCGTCATCGGTAAAGTGACCGATCATCGCTTGCTGTTCTGAGGCCAAACCGCGCAGGTAAGGTGCCAGTTTGCCCGCTATCGAGGCGCGGCGTTCTTTCGGCTCGCTTTCCAGACGCACTCCCCCGAAAACAGGGCGGCTTTTACCGTAGTTTTCGGCCAGATATTCCGACGCTCTTTCGATCGTGTCGAGTGTATTAATGTAAGATTCGTAGGCAGTATCGCCCCATGTGAACAATCCGTGTCCGCCGAGTACGATACCCCGGATGCCCGGATTATCATTCAGCGCCTGTTCGAGCTGCAAACCGAGGTCGAAGCCGGGACGCTGCCAGGGCACCCATGCCAGTTCGCCATTGAACAGTTCCTTGGTAATAGCCTCACCTTCCTTGGAAGCCGCGATCGCGATCAGCGCGTCGGGGTGCAGGTGATCGATATGTTTGAACGGCAGCAAACCATGTAGCGGCGTGTCGATCGAAGGCGCTTTCGATTTCAGGTCATAAATGCAATGGTTGAACAGTTCCACCATTTCATCTTCAAATTCCAGTCCTCGGTAGATGCTTTTCAGGCTATGCAGGCGGTCAACATACAGACCCGCCAGTCCGCTTCTTGTTAAAGTACCAATATCTCCACCCGAGCCTTTGATCCACATCACTTCGACAGGATTGCCAGTCAGCGGATCTTTTTCAATGGTTTTACAGCTCGTGTTTCCACCAGCGTAGTTGGTCAGGCGTAGATCGGCACCCAACAGATTTGAACGGTACAAGAGGAGTGCGACCTGATCGTCACCAAGAGAGGCGGCTTTCTCTTCATCCCATAAATAGCTTACATACCTGTACTGGCTTACTTTAGAACTGCTCATATTTGTTTCCTGATTATTGATCGTTTGTGAGGTAAGAAGTCTTCTTTCTGAAAGTATTTTAACAGATTAATACTACTCTGAACGCATGTGCAAGATTAGGAAACTTACCAATGCACACCGTCCTGTTGTATCCTGCATGTTGAAATAATTTGAGAATTAATGTGAGAATTGGAAGTTTTCAATTATCCCTCCATGAAAACAGCTCACTTAGAAGTGATAGACTTCAAAAGTCAAGAATAACCTTACTCCGCACAAGTGACCGTTTAATAATTAATTGTCACCACAAGGTAATTAAATAGAGGGGTTTTGCTAACTTTCTTTAACAAGAATATCACAATTCCTTCTCTATTTTATGCTATTCAATTCACCTGGCTTCGCTGCGTTCCTTCCCGTGGTTTTCGTCCTGTATTGGTTCATAGCAAGAAAGTCGCTTCAATATCAAAACATCCTGCTGCTTGCAAGCAGTTACTTCTTCTATGGGTGTTGGGACTGGCGTTTCATGTTTCTGCTCATGTTCTCGACAGGGCTGGATTTTTATACCGGATTGAAGATACATCACTCGGAATCATCGTCCGTACGCAAGGGCTGGCTGATTACCAGCGTCGTCATTAACATTGGTTTTCTTGCTTACTTTAAATACTATAATTTTTTCTTTAGCTCATTCTCAGAGTTGCTGCAAAGCGTGGGACTATCATTTAACATACAAACACTTAATATTATCCTGCCGATCGGCATCTCCTTTTACACATTTCATGGCCTTTCTTACGTATTCGACATCTACAATCATAAAATAAAGCCTTCCACTAATTTAACTAACTATTCCCTCTTTGTGAGTTTCTTCCCTCTGCTTGTGGCCGGGCCAATCGAACGCGCCAATCACCTTTTACCGCAGATCGAAAAACCCCGGCGTTTTGAATACTCCAGAGCCGTGGATGGTCTTCGGCAGATGCTGTGGGGATTTTTCAAAAAAATTGTCGTTGCGGATAGTTGTGCAGAATATGCCAATCTGGTTTTTTCAGACCCCGAAAATTATTCTGCCAGTACCCTGATTGTCGGAGCCATTTGCTTTGCTTTCCAAATCTATGGGGACTTTTCGGGCTATTCCGACATCGCGCTCGGTACAGCGAGGCTTTTCGGGTTTGAGCTGTTAAGAAACTTCGCATTTCCCTACTTTTCAAGAGACATCGCCGAGTTTTGGCGCAGATGGCACATTTCCTTGTCGTCCTGGTTCAAAGACTATTTGTATTTCCCTCTTGGAGGAAGCAGACGCGGAAAATTACAGAGCATTCGAAACACCCTCGTCATATTTCTCATAAGCGGTTTCTGGCATGGCGCGAACTGGACGTATATCATTTGGGGTATCTATCACGGATTGCTATTTCTGCCACTTTTAGTCTTTGATAAAAATCGCAAACATACCAATATCGTGGCTGAGGGGAAATTACTTCCATCTCCGTTAGAATTATTTCAAATACTAACCACCTTTGTTCTTGTTGTGATTGGCTGGATCATCTTCCGCGCTCCCGACCTATCCACTGCAATCCTGTATTTCAAGGGCATCCTCGATCCCTCGGTTTTAAGTCTGCCCCTACACGACGGCTACCACACCATGTTTCCCAAGATGCTATTCATGATTCTCGTGGAATGGTTTCAACGCCACCAGTTGCACCCTATGACTATCGACAAATCCCCGAAAATAGCTTTTCGCTGGGCGATATACGTTGTCCTTTTGATGGTTTGCATTGCCAATTTCAAACAGAACCAGGAATTCATTTATTTTCAATTCTAAGCGATGAAGAAATTTATTCTTAAAACCTTGTTGTTTGCGTTAGTAACGGGAATCATTCTCATTTATGCCCTCCTACTAATGCCAAACCCGGCTATCGAGCACAATATGATGAGTGCTTTGCTGGATAAGCACAAGCGTCTCGAACAAACACCTTCTCCCAGGATCATCTTTATTGGTGGGTCTAACCTCAGTTTTGGATTGGATAGCAAAAAAATTGAAGAACAACTCCAAATCCCGGTGGTTAATGCGGGCTTACATGCCGCCATTGGTATGAAGTATTATCTTAACGATATCAAGCCCTACATTAGAAAAGGCGATCTGGTGATTCTGTCCCCCGAATATGGTCAATTTTACACTGATGCCTTTTACGGACGGACCGAACTGGTCTGTGTCCTTTTCGACGTGTATAGGGAAGGTCAAATGCATCTGGATTTCCGACATTGGTGCCGACTGTTAAAGTTCATCCCCGGATATGCCGTTTCCAAACTAAAACCGACTAAAAAACGCAGTAAAAATCAGACAATCAGCGTCTATGATCGCAAAGCTTTCAATGAGCATGGAGATGCTTTCATCCACTGGAATTTGCCCCGTAAATATATCAAACCTGCCAGCCCTATTTCTGCCGACGAACAGGTAAGCGGGGAGGTAGTGTCCTTTATAGAAGATTTTGAAGACCACGTTAATTCTTTATCTGCCGACTTCCTCATAGTCCCGCCTGCGTATCAATCCAGTTCTTATGCAAATCATGCTGCGATCATCGACAGCGTCATGCAGGCACTGGCGAAAGCAGACCTACCGGTGATCTCAATGCCGGAAAAATATCGTTTTGACGATTCCTTGTTTTTCGACACCTATTATCACCTTACCAAGCCGGGCATTGATATTCGAACTAGGATGCTTATAGATGATTTACGGATGGTTGTAAAAAGAGATTAATACAATGTAACCGAATGCATAACATAGTCACACTCCGGTTACAAATATTTATTAAAGATTAATACTAGCTAGTAAGCCCCAACAAATCACTTCCAAACCAGCTCCATATTCCGAAACAAAAACGCATAAATATCCGCCTGGGTTTCGAGCGCTTTTTGGGTGTTACTAGCGCCGTGACCGGAGTTGGTATCAATCCGGATCAGCAACGGATTTACCGAAGATTGGCCGGCTTTGGCTTGTAACTCGGCGGCATACTTGAACGAATGCGCGGGTACAACACGGTCGTCGTGGTCGGCGGTGGTAATCATAATAGCAGGATATTTCCCGTCTGCATTGATATTATGAAGCGGGGAGTAGTCGTATAAAACCTTGAATTCCTCCGCATTATCGCTGCTGCCATAATCTGCAATCCAGTTCCAGCCGATTGTAAACTTGTGAAAACGGAGCATGTCCATTACACCCACTGCAGGGAACGCAACTTTAAATAGCTCCGGACGCTGGTTCATCACCGCGCCCACCAGCAGGCCACCATTGGAACCTCCCTGTATAGCCAGATGCTCGGGTGAGGTATATTTTTCCAGGATCAAATATTCTGCGGCCGCAATGAAATCGTCGAACACATTTTGCTTTTTCAACTTCATTCCCTGCTCATGCCATTTTTCACCATATTCGCTGCCGCCTCTGAGGTTCGCCTGCACATACACTCCTCCCTGATCAAAAAACGGAATACGGGTAGGACTAAACGCAGGCGGCAAACTTACATTGAACCCGCCATAGCCGTACAAGATGGTCGGATTGGCGCCGTCCAGTTTCAGCCCTTTCTTGTGGGTAATAAATGCAGGGATGCGTGTACCGTCCTTGCTGGGATAAAATACCTGTTTTGTTTCATACTCCGATGGCTTAAACGAAACCTCAGGCTCCCTGAAAACACCACTTTTTCCACTGGCAATGTCGTACCGGAAAATGGTAGCCGGATAGTTGAAAGAAGTGAATGTGTAAAATACGAAGGTATCTTCCTTATCGCCTCCAAAACCCGTGGCAGAGCCTAAGCCCGGCATTTGAATTTCGCTCTCATAGACTCCTTGCGTATTGTATACAAACGCACGCGTGGTGACGTCTTTTAAATAGGAAGCGAAAAGCTTTCCGCCCGCCAGTTCGGCATTTTCGAGTGGCTCTTCTTTTTCGGGCAACACAGTTTTCCAGGACCGGTCAGCCGATTTAAAAAGCATCACTTTTCCATTTGGGGCATCATCGTTCGTTTCGATCAGAAAATCGCCGCCGATGTTGTCTATAATGCGGAAACGTGAGTCGGTAATTTCCTCGCGCACCGGCACAAAATGCTTTTCACCTCGTTTCAATACCCACACCCCATTGCCATCCTTCCCTTTTCCGCGATCGCTTACACTAAGCACGGCATATTGCTCGTCCTCGGTTGTACCTACAGTGTGAAAGCGCTGCGGATTGGCCGGATCTTCAAATACCAATTTATCCTCTTCCTGTGCCGTACCCATTCGGTGATAAAACACCTGATGGTTTTCATTTTTGGCGGCCAATGCGCTGCCATCGGGTTTAGGATAGCGGCTGTAATAAAACCCATCGCCTTGCCACGCAGCACCGGAAACTTTGACCCATTCCACCTTATCTGCCAGCATGGACAAGTCTTGCATTTTCATCACCTGGTATTCCTGCCAGTCGGAACCACCTTTTGAAAACCCTAAAACGGCATGAGTACCATCTTTGGAAAGGCTGAAAACGGTCAGCCGCGTAGTGCCGTCAGGGGAAAGTTTGTTCGGATCGATCACAACTTCAGGTCTACCGTTCAGACCTCTTTGGCGATAGAGCACTGCCTGATTTTGCAAACCATCGTTTTTATAAAAATAGAAATATTCGCCCTTCTTCCGTGGGGCAGAATATTTGGGATAATTATACGCCTTTTCGAGATCCTGGAATATTTTCTCCCTGAACGGGATCGCATTCAGGTAACCAAATGTGACCTCGTTCTGCGCTTTCACCCATTGTGCCGTTTCTTCCGAGCGGTCGTCTTCGAGCCAGCGGTAAGGATCCGCTACTTTTACGCCGTGGTATTCGTCGTAATGCTCCTGTTTCCGGGTTTCAGGATATTTCAATTGCTGGGCGCTGCCGTTGCCCGATAATGCCGATGCTGTCAATAAAGTCATCACTAAAATTTTAGAATCTACAAATGCGGCCGCTACTTGATAACTTCTACTTCCAGCGAACTGGGGGCATCGGCCTGGTGATAAATCGTCTGTTTGGCGCTGATAAAATCCGAATCCTGTGCCTTGTAGATATTCTCGACATACTTCTGCGGGTTCCTGTCAAACAGCGGAAATGCAGTACTTTGCACTTGTACCATAATTCGATGGCCTCTTTTGAAAGTATGCAGCACATCCTGCAAACGGAATTTAAGGTCCGTAACCTTGCCTGCCACCACCGGTTCCGGCTTTTCAAAGCTGTTGCGGAAACGCGCGCGCATGACCTCGCTTCGCACCATTTGCTGATAACCAGCGAGAACTACTTTGGGATCGGGCAGATAAGCGTGGTTCTTTTCATCGTCCGGATACACGTCGATCAGTTTCACGAAGAAATCGGCGTCGGTGCCGATCGTGCTGAATTTGAGTAATGCGTTAATTTCCCCACCAAGCGTAATATCGTCGGTCAGCACATCGGTTTCAAAAACCAGCACGTCGGGACGGGTCGCGGCAAAACGCTGGTCTTCCGACATATATTCAAAAGGCGTAAAGCCCGACATTTGTTTGTAGTTCGCAGTATAAGGCACCGGTTTGAGCGGGTCGCTCACGTATTCTGACACCGATTTACTTTCCTTAGGTGCTTCAAAACCAAGTTTGCCTTTTGCATTAAAATACAACTTCCGTTTTTCTGCACTTGCAACCGGCCATTTATCGAACGTCTTCCACTCCTTTTTACCGGTGTCAAACAAATAAGCTTCCGGTAAACCGGTTTTCCCATCACCGGCTTCTTTCAAAAAGTGTTTGAAAAATTTGGCTTCAATATTGTTTTGATAAAACGTGGCAATGCTGTCACCGAAATAAATATCATTATGCAGCGTGTGTCCAGTTTCCCGGCTCCAACGCCCATGTCCGAATGGTCCAACCACCAGTGTATTGTACATCGACGGATTATTCTTTTCGAGTGTTTTATAGGTATTTAAAGGCCCGTACAAATCCTCAGCATCGAACCAGCCACCGACGGTCATAAATGCGTGTTTTACCCCTTTCAAATGCGGAAGGATATCACGCTTTTTCCAGAAATCATCCTTATTTGGGTGATTGACCGTCTCTTGCCAGTAAAAGTTCTGACTGTAATATTTATCAAAGTTTTTCAACGACCCCATTTCAAGGTTGAATGTGTAACCATCCGGCTTTGGCGTAAACATTTCACCGGTAAACCATGACGCCGTAGTTGGCTTGGGAGGCTTGATACCGAATACCGGAAATGTTAGATAATATCCCTGCGTAAATGCTCCGTTATGGTGGAAATCATCAAAAAAGAAGTCGGCAATAGGTGCTTGCGGCGACGATGCTTTCAATGCAGGGTGGCCCGCCAATGCGCTGGCCGTGGTGTAAAAACCGGGATACGAAATGCCCCACTGCCCTACCCGGCCATTGTTGTTCGGGATGTTTTTCAGAAGCCATTCGATGGTATCATATGTATCCGAAGCTTCGTCCACATCTTTATTCCCTTTCTTCTGATCGATATGCGGGGTCATGTTCGTCCAGTTGCCCTCGCTCATGTAGCGGCCTCGTACATCCTGGTATACAAAAATGAACTTGTCACGCATTAATGCAGGGCTTGGTCCCAGGCGGGGCGGGTAAGCGTCCGCTCCGTAAGGTGCCACGCTGTAACAGGTCCGCTGCATCAGGAAAGGGTATTTCTTCTCGGATGAGGCATCCTTAGGCGAGTAAACGATGGTGTGGAGCTTGATACCGTCCCTCACCGGGATGTCGTATTCAGCTTTGGAGTAATTCTCGCGGATATACTTTTCATCCGACGGATTTTGCGCATAAACGTACTGGGCCAGCACAATGAGTGCTGCGCAGAATAGACTTCTGATCATTGTTTGTGATTATTTTCTTTTATAAAAACTCAGTGAAACGCTGGCGGCATTGCCTTTTTCGCTTAATGTATAGAATCCTTTGCCTTCGGTTTCAAAACAGATCGCCTCGCCCTGAGGTTCAAGAGCGACCGTTAAAGTCTTTGTGGCAGATTTCATGAGCGTCTGACCGACAGTCTCGCCAGTGTTTCTTTTCCAATAAAATACACCGAGATAAGTGCGTACGACAACTTCGCTGCCGTCTTTTGAAATACTACTGGCAGTTGCCAACGTCACTCCCGGCACAGTTCCAACTTTTTCGGCAACCGTAACATCGGATGTCGATTGCGGATAGGCCAGTCGGTAAATATTGGTGCCCTGCATTTCCTTCGATATTATAAAAATATCCTTCGTTTGCGGATCGACGATCAGCGCTTCGGCATCGCGGGGGCCGTCGGGGTAGCTGAAAGTGATCTTTTGCAATGCATTCTGGCTAAAAGAACCGCCGGCGCTGGTAATCTCGGGAATACGGTAAATGATATTGGTAGAAGTGACCGGCGAATTGTTGTTGCCTATGTCGGCAATATAAGCGTAGGACACCCCATTGTCAGGTCCGGGGCCAATAACTACTTCCTCCCAATCGTGGTTGTTACTGCCCGGTACATTATATTCCTTAATGCTTTTGCCGTCCTTGCTAATCAGATAAAGTGAGTTGGGCTGACCTGAATCCTGGATCGTCCACAGGTAACCGGCCATTGTCGCACTCGCCGCGAGGCCGGACGCTTCGTCGATAATGCCTGGTGCTATGGGAAATTGCTCAGGTGCCGTTTCGAACTGGTCCGACTGCCCTGAACCGCCCGGCGCAGGCTCGGGATCGCCGCATGAACAGGTTACACAAAAAACAAGTGAAGAAATAATGAGCCTCGCTTGTCCGCCCATGCTGCCATATACTTTCATAAAAAACACTTCATGTTAGATTTGCTAAAAATACGTACTTTTGCGGCATTTATTATCAGCGGCTTTCATTATATCAGTATTAAAATAGTTATATGTTACGTACACATACCTGCGGGGAATTAAGCTTAGGACATGTAAATCAAGACGTTGTATTATGTGGTTGGGTTCAGCGCGTCCGCGACAAAGGAGGCATGATCTGGCTCGATCTGCGTGACCGTTACGGCATCACCCAGCTTCTTTTCGAAGAGGGAAAAACTCCCGCCAGTGTATTGGAAACCGCGCGCTCACTGGGCCGCGAATTCGTAATCTCCGCCAAGGGCGCGGTCATCGAACGTTTGTCCAAAAATGACAAAATTGCTACTGGGAACATCGAAATACGCGTAGCGGAACTTAGTATTCTAAACCCTGCGAAGCTGCCTCCATTCCTGATCGAAGACGAAACCGACGGCGGCGACGATATCCGCATGAAATACCGCTATCTCGACCTGCGCAGGAATACGGTCCGCCAAAACTTACAACTGCGCCATCAGGTAGCCCGCTACACGCGTGCGTACCTCGACGACCTGAATTTTATCGAAGTCGAAACCCCGGTATTGATCAAATCGACCCCGGAAGGCGCCCGTGACTTCGTAGTACCCAGCAGGATGAACCCGGGTGAGTTCTACGCATTACCCCAATCCCCGCAGACATTCAAACAATTGCTCATGGTAGCCGGTTTCGACCGTTACTATCAGATCGTGAAATGTTTCCGCGACGAAGATCTGCGCGCCGACCGCCAGCCTGAGTTTACGCAAATCGACTGCGAAATGTCGTTTGTGACGCAGGAAGACGTTTTGAATACATTCGAGGGCATGATCCGCGACCTATTCGCCAAAGTGAAGGGTATCGCCCTCCCCGAAGTTCCACGCATGACTTACGCGGATGCCATGCGTCTGTATGGTTCCGACAAACCGGATATCCGTTTCGACATACAATTCGTCGAACTGAAAGGTGAAGGCCAGGATCTTACCTCCGGAAAAGGCTTCGGCGTGTTCGACGATGCCGACCTGGTAGTGGGTATTTCGGCACCCGGCTGTGCCACTTACACGAGAAAGCAGGTAGATGAACTGACAGACTGGATCAAACGTCCGCAAATCGGCGCGAAAGGCCTTGTGTACGTTCGTTACAACACCGATGGATCAATCAAATCGTCCGTTGACAAATTCTACACCGAAGAAGAGCTTAAAAAATGGGTTGAAGCGTTTGATGCCAAGCCGGGCGATCTTTTATTGATCCTGTCGGGCCAAGGTGATAAAACGCGCAAGCAACTTAACGAGCTGCGCTTGGAAATAGGCTCGCGCCTGGGCTTGCGTAACCCTGATGAATACCGCGCACTGTGGGTGATTGACTTCCCACTGCTGGAATTTGGCGAGGAAGAAAACCGCTGGTTTGCGATGCACCATCCGTTTACGAGCCCCAAGCCGGAGGATATCGAATTACTGGATAAAAATTTAGGGTTGGTTCGCGCCAATGCATACGATATGGTGATCAACGGCGTTGAAGTGGGCGGAGGTTCTGTAAGGATCTTCGAAAAAGAGCTTCAACGGAAAATGTTCGAGATCCTCGGATTCTCAGCCGAAGAAGCACAGGATCAATTCGGCTTCCTGATGAATGCATTTGAATTCGGCGCTCCTCCTCACGCCGGTATTGCATTTGGTTTTGACAGGCTTTGCTCTATTTTTGGTGGTGCGGATTCGATCCGGGATTTCATTGCATTCCCTAAAAACAATTCCGGCCGCGATGTCATGATCGATTCGCCTTCGACGATCTCGGAAGCACAATTGAAAGAGCTTGCCATTAAGGTTCAATAAACCCGGCTTTGCGATTTGAATTGATTGCCGAATAGTCTTATTGATGGAAGATTTTGTAGCTTTGCCAGGTTACGGCGTTGGTTTCGTTTGTTAATCCTTGAATACTAGATAATATTAAAATACTCTGCATGCATTATCCACCTATGACAAGAAAACACATTGTTGGCATTTACATTGTATTTCTAACACTTTTTAGTTTTCAAGGTTTTACACAAAATACTGCTCCGCAAACCGCCCCGGCGACGCAACCACAGATAGACCCCTCTACGATCAGCAATTCACAAGCTGTCGAATTTTACAACCAGGCCAAGGGCGCTGGCATGTCCGATATGGATATAGAAAGAGCCGCTCTACAGAAAGGATATACCCTGGACGATATTTCTGCTATTCGGAGACGTTTACAACAATCGGCCGCAAAAAATAATACGCAAAACGACCCTAACCGCGATGAAATCGACGAAACAAGGGAACAGGATGATTTGGATGAGCTCGACGAAGAAACCAATAATGAAAATGACTCTACTTCTGCGAGGCGCGCAAGGTCCAGGGCTCTGAGCCGGACTTTCGGTTCCTCGTTTTTTCGTAGATCGACCGTTACGTTCGAACCTAATCTTAGAATTCCCACACCCAAGAATTATGTTTTAGGCCCGGATGATGAGCTTGTCGTTGATATTTACGGTAATGCTGTGGAGAATTTCAGGATGAAAGTTAGTCCTGAAGGAACAGTCAAAATGCTTAACCTCGCGCCAGTATTTGTCAATGGGCTTACTATTGAGCAGGCAAATGAGCGTATTGTCAACAGATTAAGACAAGCCTATTCCACACTCAACCGACCCGGCTCGGGCACCTATTCCACCATTACGCTGGGAAATGTCCGTAGTATTCGGGTAATGATTGTGGGAGAAGCTGCCAGACCAGGGACCTATACGGTTTCTTCCTTAGCGACTGCCTTCAACGCATTGTATGTTTCAGGCGGCCCCGGCAGAAACGGTTCATATCGAAACATCGAGGTTATCAGGAATAACAAGACCATCAAAAAAATCGACTTATATCGTTTCCTTATTGATGCCGATATGCAGGACAATATTGCGCTGCAAGATCAGGACATCATTCTGATCCGTCCATATGAGAGGAAAATAGAATTATCAGGAGAGGTCAAAAAGACGGGCATCTTTGAAGCAACAGGTAATGAAACGTTGAAAGACATTTTGCGCTATGCAGGTGGCTTTACACCCGATGCATTCACGGACCTCATTCAATATCAGCGCAACACAGGTAATAACTTTATAATAGGGTCTATTGATTCCACACAGATAGCGTCTTTTCAGCCTAAGAACGGCGACTTGTTCAGAGTGAAAAGGATACTGGATGTTGTCGCTAACCAAGTCGAGATAAGAGGATCTGTGACTCGTCCTGGCATATATCCTCTTGATGAAAGAACGAAAAGCGTCAAAGACCTCATCACTATCGCACAGGGAATTGGCCCCAGAGCATTCCTGAACCGTGCGTTGCTGGAAAGAGCCAGCGGTGATACGCAAACAGGCCTGGTGGCAATCGATCTCCGGAAATTGTTGAACGGGGAAATTCCGGATATACAACTTCTGGCTGGCGACATCCTCACTATTAAATCAGTTGAAGACCTCCGGGAATTTACGTATTTGTCGGTCGGTGGCTCAGTTATCAACCCGGGGGCATATTATTACTATAAGGACATTACCATCGCCGACGTTATTTTTCAGGCGGGCGGATATACGGAGGGCGGAGTTCCTTATCGCATCGAGGTGTCGCGCCGGGTCAAAAATGACACAATCGGTTTGCCCGACAATCAGAATGTAAGGATCTTCACACTGAATGTAAGCGATAACCTGGTCTTGAACGAAGAGGATCAGAAGTTCAAGTTGCTGCCTTATGATATCATCCTGATAAGAAAATCCCCACGTTATGAGCAACAGAAAACGGTAACAGTGGTGGGCGAGGTCCTCTACCCGGGAACTTATACGATCCGTAACAACTTTGAGCGAATCTCTGATTTGTTTCCAAAAGTAGGTGGAATGAGGAAAGAAGCTTACATTGACGGAGCGAGATTTTACCGGAACAGAGAGCTGGTTGCGCTTGATCTTAAGGCAATCCTTGACAAACCAGCCATTCCAGCAAACCTGCTCCTCGCCGATGGCGATACGCTCGTAGTGCCAAAAAAATCGGAAATGATCCGCATTCAGGGAGGGATTTACAATCCATCGCTTGTCAACTTTGATAAGAACTTTTCATTTAAAGAATATATTTCCCAGGCCGGTGGATTTACGGAAAGAGCCCGGAAGAGCAGAACGTATGTTTCCTATCCCAACGGAAGAACACATCGTACTACCAAATTCTTGTTTTTTAAATCCTATCCAAAGGTCGAACCGGGATCAGTGATAACGATTCCGATTAAAGAACCGAGAAATGATCAACCTATGTCGCGCGGCGAAAGATTGGCAATCATCTCTTTGTTCTCAACTCTGGCCATTGCTTTAATACGCATACTGTAACTATGACTGATCATCTCAGTATACCTAACAAAGATCCACTCGAGGTCAGCCTGAAAGACCTGATCAGATTCGCAAAAAAGTACATTTTGCTCGTGATCGGTTCAGCGGTTGTGTGTGGAATCCTTGGTATCGCTTTCAGCTTTTCTGTGACCAAAAAATACACGGCGCAAACTATCCTGCTGCCTGAATATAGCATGGGGAACGATAACTCGTTTTTCAGCATGGCCATGGGAAGTGATAGGACCGGCGCGGAGAAACTCGTTCCCGAACTGTACCCAAACATTCTTAGCAGTACACCTTTCGGCCAGTATCTCCTGAAAGAAAAAATTACTGACGTGAACGGAAGGAAATACGAATCCCTGAAAGAATACATGGCACGTGACACCTCCGTAAGTCTTCTATCTAAGTTGACATCCATTTTTAAGTCAAGTCCTCCAACAAAATCAGGACCTCCTGTATCAATCCCTTCGCCCGGTATTATGTCCCTGTCGACTCAGGAACAAAGCCGTATCTCTGGTGCAATAGGCCTCGTGCGAACAAACGTCGATAGCAAGAATGGCATTATAACCTTGGAAAGTGAGTTAACCGATCCGGTTGTTGCCGCGATAGTTGTGGAAGCAAGTAAAAACTACCTCGTCAACTATGTCGAAGATTACCGCACATCCAAAACTAGCGAGCAGGCAATTTTTCTGGAAAGTAGGGTCACCGAGGCTAAAAAACGCCAGCAAAATGCGGAATATGCGCTACAAAGCTATCGCGATCACAACAGGAGCGCTTATTTAAATGTGGCCAGGATCGAAGAACAACGTTTACAGGCCGAATATACCCTTGCGCAATCCATATATTCCGATCTGATTGTGAAACTTGAACAGGCGAGGATCAAAGTGAAAGAAGAAAGACCTGTTTTTAAGGTACTCGAACCGACGAAAGTTCCTACTTCCAGAAGTAGCCCAAAACGTCTTACGATCGGATTTATTTTTGGTGTCATTGGTGCGGTGCTTACTATGTTCTACATTGTTTTCTTCAAGGAAAAATTTCATTTGAAGTTATTGGCGGATATCTAGGCGAGCTTTGAATACAAGCCCGTCGCCAAAGAAATGAAACGAGCAATCAGATCCAATGAATCTTTCCCCTAAGATATCCATCATTACAGTTGTTCGGAATGGAGAACAGCACATTGAACACACAATCAAGAGCATCGTAAATCAAAGCTATCAAAATATAGAATATCTTATAATTGATGGCAACTCTACGGATAGGACGATTGAAATCATAAAAAAATACCAGGATCAGATTTCTTTCTGGGTTTCTGAGCCCGATAGTGGCATTTACGATGCAATGAATAAGGGGGTCAGAGCTTCCAGCGGAGATTGGCTGCTATTTATTCACTCCGATGATTACCTTTTAAGCCCTACGGTGATTGAGGAGGCCGTACCCTATCTTCGCAATTCAACTCACCAGATCGCATATGGGCAGGTTGGCTTTATATATCCGGATCAATCGGAGAAAACCTACGGAGCTGAATGGGGATCGCTAAAAAAACGGTTCAGGGAGGTGGCGATGTGTATTCCGCATCAGGCAACCTTCCACTCCCGAAAGCTTTTCGTGAACGGGTGCTTTGATAAGAATTTCAGGATCGCAGGTGATTATGACTTTTTGCTCAGGCACTTGAAAGATCATGAAGCTACCTTTTTCCCGGTGATGATTGCCAAAATGCGGGCAGACGGCATAAGTTTTACAGCAAGCAAAATAGATTTGCTGCGGGATACACGAAAAGCCCAGATCAAAAACAAGATGTACCGTTCCATACCGCCATTTTCATGGCACGTTTCCGCGTTCAAGCTGCTAGTTATCGACCTTATTATCAAAGCCTTCGGCGTAGAATGGAAAAACAGAATACGAGGAATTCTAAAAAATTAATAATTCCCTGATGGCTGACAGCATCTCGATTGCATCGGCAACGACTTAAAAGCACGCACAAGCCAAGGAAAAGAAACAATGGCCATTTATCTTGTTATATACTCTATTTTCTTTCTTTTTTCGACCTTCAATGTATTTGTGTCGGGGAGGAGAAAAAGCGTTATACTTTTTTTGATGGGCATTTTGGGTCTGACCATGATCGTGTTCGCGGGAATAAGGTGGGAAACAGGCACTGACTGGCCGCAATACCACTACTATTATAAAACGATCGAGCAAAGGATTTGGGGATTGTCGGGCATGGAGATCGGATATGAGGTGCTTGTCCGGACTGTCAAGGCCCTTACCAATACAGACGAAACACCATTTCTATTTTTCTGCGCCTCCTTCATCGTTTTCTTTACGTATACCAGCCTATATAAACTGAGCCCTTTCCCATTATTTTCGCTGTTTCTATTGATATCTTACAGCGTGGTGGGCAGTGGTTTCGGCGTAAGGCAAGACTTGTCCATTGCGTTGACATTCTTTTCCATCATATTTATCACGGAAAGATCCCCTTTCAAGTTTTTTGCGACAGTACTAACGGCGGCGTTAATCCACAACTCGGCTGTCATGTTCCTGCCTGCATACTTTCTCTATACGTTTAAATGGAACACGGTTAAGGTGGTCGTTGTGCTCATCGGGGTTATATTTTGTGTATTGATGTCCGAAAGGCTTATTATCACCCTCGGACCGCTCATTTCAGCGCATAAAACGGAGCACTACATGGAGATGGGCCTCATCGCGGTACGGGCTGATAATCCATATGTTGCGCTATTGAAAGGACTATCCGGTCGTTTTCTGTTCCTGATGATTTGCATCGGTTTTGTAAACTATAAGTCGGATGGGAACAGTCATTATAACGGCATATTCAATATCTACATCACGGGAATTATCATGTATATTATTTTTACACCTATTAACCTTGTTTTCAGCCGCCTAGCCCGACCTTACGACATTTGCCAGATCCTGATTATACCCATGGCATATTCACTTGCCAACAGGACACAAAAAATCATTATCATTTCGATAATAGTTGCTTTTTCATTTTTCAAGTTTTACACGACGCTTTCAGGTAGTGAAGACGGGTCGTTGATCCCGTACCGGACAATTTTTGATTCATAAGCGATACTTTCAGGATGATTTATGTTGCGGATATTTCCTCGATTTACGTTCAGCACGAACAGTTCAATAAATCGTTTATAGAACTGTTACGGCAAAATAACCCCGGCACGCCGATCGCTTTCTTTGCTGAAAAGAACCACGGGAAGGTCATTTTATCCCGGTCGGCTCCGGGAATTGAGTCGAATGCTATCTACGTGTATGACAAGAGAGGTGGACTTCGGGAGTTTATTCGTGCATATTACCAGTTCAAGGCGCTATTAGGAGTAATCCGCTCGGCAAAAGGTAGGACGGTGACTCAGATATATGTACTTCTTATACATCCCTTTGCTCATTTTCTTTTGAAAAAATTTGCACCTACTGATCAAAAAATTTCGGTAGTGATGCACGGTGAGCTGGAATCCCTAAAATTCAATAAGCATTTTCTAAATAAAATTTGGGGATGGTTTTTGTTAAAAGCACTCACCACACAGCGCCCAAACCTAAGTTACATTATTCTGGGGAAAAGCATTTACGATAACCTTTTAAAGGTGCTGCCGTCATTTACGGACCAGAATACGATCATCCTCGACCATCCTTATCCCTTTTCCCGACGACCGGAGAAGTTTTCGCCAAACGAAACCATTACCTTCTCCTCTCTGGGGGTTGCGTCAATTTTCAAGAATTCGCAATATCTGTTCATGGCAGCATTAAAAGCGTCGCAACTTGGGTTAACCCAGAAATGCAAATTTATTGTTGGAGGACGGGTTTATAAAAACATGGTTCCGTACCTGAACGATTTCGTCAATTACAAAAAGGATTTTGGTTCGTACAGTCGCAAAGAGCTGGAAACAGTGGTGAGCAACTCGGATTACTGCGTTTTTTACTACGATAACAGGGACTATTCCATGTGCTCGAGCGGTGCATTTTGGGATGCCATTAACATGGAAATACCGCTGCTGTATGTACGGAACGATTACTTCGATCATTACGTGACGATAACGGGTGAGATCGGACGGGCTTTTGACACTGCCGAGGAACTTAATGAACATATTATATCACTCATTGAACGTGGAGACAGCTATTTTGATGACCAGTACCGACGTTTCACCGATAACATCAGAAAACTGAAGTATCATTACATGAGCCCCGCAAATCTTACGCAACAGCTCAATCAAACCGTTTGAAGCAACGAAACGCAAAATTATCCCGGCATATTTGACGTTACCTGCCCGGGCGTTAAAGATCCTTCATTAAATCATTAATCGTTTTGCCGGCAATATCCCAATTGAGCCTGCTTTCGTATTCATGAAAGGAGGAAGCGGCGGAATCAGCATAACGCTTCTTGTCTTCGAATACCGATTGAATGTAACCTGCATAGCTCTCTACGCTCGCATCCAACGGGAATGTCTTTCCATTAACATCGTCCCTGATGATCGTCGGAATCCCGCCTACATTGGTAGTGATGCAAGGCAGGCCAAATGAATTCGCTTCTGAGAAAACTACCGGGGTACAATCAGCGCGAGTCGGGAGTAGCAAAAAATGACTGGTCGACAGCAGCTTGTTGATCAATTGCTGCCCTTCTTTATTTGATTTGCTGATGAAACCGTGGTTAACAACAAATGATGGTATGGTTTCCATGGGGATCTCTTTTATGCCCGCCACATGTAAGATCGTCTTAATGCCCACCTCATTCAGTTTCCCGGCTATTTTTACGGCTATATCTCCTCCCTTACGCTCCCAGTTCACCGCTAAGAACAACAAGTGGCATTCGTTTTGAGGTCTGCGCGAAACCATTTGTTTCACATCATCCAGCGAACGACTGGATTCAAGGTTCGCACCGAAAGGAACGACTTTGACTTTCTCCGGATTTACACCATAATGTTTGATAGCGCTTTGCGCAGCCCAGTCGGAAGAATAAATAGCCAGCCTGGCAGACTCGAGCCCGGCTTTTTCCAGAAAATTGCCGTGTTTGATGGTTTCGGAAGAAAGGTTTGAAAAATCCTTATAAAATCCGATCATACCCGCGAACGTAGCATCGGTATAAAAAACCTTCGGCTTGTTGGTTTCTAACAAGGAAATAGGAATGGTCCCCGGAGAAAAGATAATATCCGTATCATCTTTTAAAAGCGCCTTGATTTGCTTCCCGTATTCCGATGCCGTATGTGGTTCTCTTCCGAAATCAAAATCCTTTCGAAGAATTTTGAAATACAGCTTCTTCAGATACATATCTATGGCAGGACTCGACTTCAGGCCTCCTATGAAATCGATTTCGTTACCCTGGCGCTCTAGTGCATTTGCGATCATATAACCCAATCCCGACCATTTATGGATATCCTGTGCATCGTAGATAGTAGTGTAAGCAATTTTCATAGTGAGGTGATATTATTATTATCGCTAGCAGCAATAAACCGAAAGAGTCCAAAAATTATTAACATCGGGGAAGCACTGGCGCTGAAATTACGAAATGCCACACGAATGTTAAAATTTTTTCAGTTCATGGTCAAATGCTGGATATTATCGGTGATGTGAAGGCATGAAAATTACGGATAAACACCTAGAGATGACTTTTATCACCGGAAAACGGCAATACCAAAAGAAAAATTTCCGTTCTTTCGGTTATAGTAACCTTCTCTAAGCCAATTTCGGAAACGGTTTTTTTTCACTAATTCAAGCTTTTTGACTATGAAAAGGTATTCATTGTACGCATGCTTTGTACTCACTCTCTTCACGATCTTAGATACTTACGGCGCAGATAAGCAGCAAGTTATCCGAGACAGTACCATTAAATATGGCGTCGAGATCGAACCATTCCTCAAAAGTCTGAATAACGGCAAAATCGTCGAAGGCTTCAATTATTCGCCGCATATCAACAAATTTCTGAAGGAGAACAAATACGTCAAATTCCCTCCGTATGCGCTTACCATTGGCATCGACGATTCATTTAAGAGTTACCGGAGCCATTTGGTCGTCAATTCCGGAAACAGACTGTACTTCCCCAAAGGCAGTGAGCTGGTTTGTCCCACCGATATGAAAACAAACGGCTACATGGTGTTCGTGTCCTGGGCAGTGTCTGACGTTTTTATCGATGGGATCAATCTAAGGGGAAGTAAGGTGAATGCCGACTACAAGCCTTCCCCTTATGGCGCGGGCATTGCGATGTACGCCCCAACTAAAGTGACTGTGCTGAATGCTACCATTACGAAGAACTCCGGGGATGGCCTCACCGTCAGAACGCATTGGAACAAGCAAAGTAAAAATATTGTCATCAACAAAGCCACTATTGTGAACGCCAGCCGCGTGGGTATGCTTATCACGGGAATAGAGAACGGTGATTTCCGCAATATTTACATCGAAGGAACCGGAGAAAAAGACCAGTCAAAAGTTGTAAAGCCGCAGACTGCGCTGTCCTTCGAGCCAAATGATTGCACGAGTAAGTATATTAACTGTAAATTCACCAATCTGGAAACAAAAAATAACCTGGGACCAGTAGTCGCCACCACTAACTTTTACGCCATTTATACCAAGAATACATGCGGCCCGAATAACATCAGTATTTCGATCAATAACTGGAAAGACCTGAACGACGATCCTGCGTGTTACGGAGCTTCCTTTGATGTCGCTAGCGGCAGTATGGAAAAGTATGACACTAAGGACATTAACGGGACATTCACGATTAACAATGCTACCATCATTCGCGACACGAAGAAGGAAAAGTACGACTACTATTTCCTGCATGGTCATGAGGAAGCAAGAAAAGGCGGTGTGAAATATACACTTTCCAACCTCAAATTCGTACGCCAGGGAAAAGCGTTTGGACTAAAAAATAAAAGTGGGGATAAAGCAATCAACAGGACGATTGACCTGGCCAACAAAAGCAACAAATTATCTATTAATTAGCATTATATACACCCTGAGTTGGAATCCAAAAAAAGAGTTACTTACATTCTGCATGATATAGCAGTCGGCGGGGTCGAGGTTGCATTTATCTCGGCACTGCCCGCTCTACACAAAAAATATCATCTTCAGGTTATCGTGCTGGGTACCGTTAATGATTCGATGGTGGCACATTTGAGCGCTGAAGAAAAGCAGGTTTTTACCGCATTTGACTATCCACTCTTCCTTTATCCTGTTATTCTGCCCAAAATATTGCGAAAGGTCTCGGAGCACCGCCCCGATTTACTTATTTGCTCATTATGGCGAGCATCAATGGTGGGCACGCTGGTCAAACTGGGCAACAGCAGAGTAAAGTTCTATTCCTTTAACCATAGTACACGCTTCCCGCATTTCTTTTCATCATTCTTCACCCGAATGGCCGCTAAAACTGCCGACGTAATACTCACGGACGGAATTGCGACAAGTAACTTTGTTCAGGAAAAACTACGGCCGAAAGCACCTGTAAAAATTGTTTCGTTCCTGACACAAAAAGCACCGGAGAAGATCACAAGTAATATTCCCAAGCCGGATGAGAGCGTCAGATTTATGTTTCTTGGCAGGATCAACAAGGTAAAAAACTTGCCATTGATGGTCAGCGTGATAGAAACTTTACGTGGAATGTCAATACCTGCGACACTTGACATTTATGGGCGAAATGATGGCGATGGCCAGGAGGCCATTGAGCGGATTAGCCAAGCCAATCTTCAAGAACACATAAGGTTCATGGGAGAAGTTCCCAGCAGCCAGAGGAGTGACCTTTTTCACCGGTACCATTTTTACCTCCAGCTTAGTTCGTTCGAAGGTATGGCGATGAGCGTCGCGGAAGCGATGCAGCACGGTCTTGTGTGTGTCGTCTCGCCCGTCGGTGAAATCGTCCATTATGCGCGCGACATGGAGTCGGCTATCTTTATCAACATTTTTGATGAGGCAGTATGGAAAAACGATATTGGTAAGATTAGCGAAGTAATAGCTAATCCAAATACCTATCTAAGGATTTCTACAAAGTGTCATAAAAATTTTCTTTCCAGGGAAGAGTATAAGGACTCTCTTATTGAGCAACTCGAAGCCTAAGTAGCCATTATCAGCATATTACACAAACCAAAACGACGAATGGCCGGCAAAAATGCCGGCCATTCGTCGTTTTGGCACTAAAAGAAAAATTTGTTACAAAATATGTAGAATTATTTTAAATTTTTGTCGTAATTCGTGTTACAATACAGAAGCCAATATACACAATTATGAGAATTTATTTTATTTTTCTACTACTTACAATATTTACATTTTTACAGAACAAACTCGATGCTTCTCCGAAAATCGATCCAATAAAATTCTCTATCAGCACATCTGCAACCAATGTTGCTGTTAATGAGGAGTTTGAGATCAGTATTAAAGCGAGTTACATGTACATTCCGGCAAATACGGCTTTCGTCTTTGAAGGTGCCAATTCATTTCGGCTCAAACTTGTATTACCGGATGGATTTCAGCAAACCGGCGGAAGTTTTTCGGATTTTGCAGGTGCTGAGCTTTCTTCAACAAAGCCTTATGTTTCATACACGGTTAAGGGAAAGTTTACGAGGGATGCGAACGACGGCGTCTTCCAACTTCTCAGAAGTCATCAGAAGGCTGATAACCAAAGCACATTTATACAAGTCGCCACGCTATCCTTTAAGACTGAAGATGGTCTTCCCGTTGCGGATGACGCTAACGCAAGAATCGCTCTGACCGGAACGCCAGGATATGTTCCTTATTTGAGCATCAGCCAGGTTCGGGCAGGAGCTGCGGATACAGCCAGAGCTGTCTTCATTACTGATAATGGCAAATATGGACTGTTCCGGTATAATGCGTCATCGACTTCTCCCGACGACGGTGCCATGACTATTTTAGGCGGAGGCCGACGCTACGAGCGCGTTTATGAAGGTGCCGTTAACGTAACCTGGTTTGGGGCTGTTGCCGACGGCACTACTGATCAGACGGCGGTGTTGCAGGCGATTTTATACAGCGCCAAATACCGGAATGTTTTCTTCCCAAAAGGTGCTGGCTCCTATCGTATAAAGACGCTGAGACTATTAAGCAATACCACATTAAATTTCGAAGAGGGGACGGTTGTCGAAGGGTTGGGGACGCTGGGTACCAGTGAGAAGTTGATTTACATGTACGATGTCAACAATATTATCATCAGAGCACATGGTGTTACTTTTAAAGATCATCGCGAGAATTACACAAGCGGGCAGTACAGGCACATTTTCTCCCTTGAAGGTGTCTTCAATGCTTCGCTCGAAGGAATGGCCGCCAATGATAGTGGTGGTGACGGTTTCTACATTGGAGCAGGAAGCGTCAGGAAAGTGAGCGAGAATATTAGAATAGCGAATGTCAGTGCGAACAATAACAGAAGGCATGGTCTCGCGTTAACCACAGGCAAAAACATTGAAATCAGCAACGCCGTTCTGACCAATACCAAAGGAGAAGGCCCCCAGGCCGGCCTAAATATGGAGATAAACTCGGCCGAAAACCGACTTGAGGGTGTTCGGGTTCAAAATGTAACCACTGGTGGAAATACTGGTCCTGGGATCGTCGTCAACCCTGGCATGCTCTCGGGTTCTGATCGGATGATTGAAGTCTACATCACCAACCATATCGACGACGGCAGCCAATATGGATTGCTGGTAAATTCAGGTAAAAGCGTTTTGGGGGGATCAGTCACGATTGAAAGTCCCACATGGAAAAACTCGCGCCTTTGCGGCTTCGTCGCTCGGAACTGGGGCTATCGCGCATGTGCCGTTACCCTTTTGAACCCGACAGTGATCAACTGTAACACGAGTGCGAGTACTTCTCCTACGGCCGGCGCCGCCTTTTACGTTCACCGGGAGGCCGCAGATGTCGGTGATACAAACCTGGGCAACATCCATATTATTAATCCGAAAATAATGGATTTAAGAACGCCGATGCTGACCCAAAGAGCATTTAGTTTCAAGGATTGGGCTAGCCCAAATAACAAGATCCTTAACTGTAGCATCATAGACCCTATAAAGGTCGGCTCCTTCTTCCCAGGCACCAACATGATAGCCAATGCCGAGATCCTGCTGTCGGATCGCTACAATTCGATGGTCCATGAGTTTGCCACCGGCAATAGTATAGCTGACTATACCTATTACAAGCCATTATACACTAATCAGACATCGACGGGCACCAGAAACCTGACTTTGGGGAAAGTAAACGCGGGATTTCCTGAAATAACGGTGGAAGTACGCTCGCCTCAAATTGTGACAATTTATCCTAACGCAACAGACAATATCGTTCCCTTGTCGCCCGTAAACGGAAAATACATCACCAGCAAAGTAGTAGGCAGCAAAATTGTTTTGAAAAAGACCCTGGATAATAGCTGGTTTATCAAGGAAATAATTGGAACCTGGACAGTACAGCCGTAACAACTATATTTCAAGCATTTCAGTGGGGGTGGCAAAATTGTCACCCTTGTTTTTTCAGGCATCTATTACTCTAATAAACCTGGCAGGATTCCCACCCCAAATCTCAAAATCCGGAATAGACTTTACAACGACGGACCCTGAAGCTACTATCGAATTTTCTCCGACTGTTACCCCTTTAAGAATGGTTGCGTGAGAGCCGATGAATGCTCCAGACTTGATATGCACCGGATTGGTTTTAACATTATCAAAGTTCTCCGGAATGCCGTTGCGCTCGGACGCATTCAACGAATGAAAGTCGGTGTCATATATCACCACGCCTCCTCCAATTTTTACATTATCTTCAATTGTGACGCTATTATGACAGACAATCGCCGCACAGCTGATGCCTACATTGTTGCCTATCCGAAGAACTGCGTTTTTGTTCACAATAAAATAGCAAGGCTGCTGTCGGCCGATCATGTTGTGCCGGGTACCGCTGTAAAAAGTAAAGTTTTCACCGATCGTCAATTTACCGCTCCGATCCACTTCCACGATCGGTACTCCACGGCACGTGAAGCTCTTGTACTCAACCCCATTCAGGCTGAACCTCCAGCGGGTGAGGACAGGAGATAGCAACGAAGCGCTGCGGGCTCTGATCCTCTTTAAGAAAAAATTCAATTCTCTTAATATCATTTTCGGTTTGCTTCAAAGATCGAGTTGTATGCAGCCAGATTCTGTGCCACGATGCGGTCAGGATCATGCCGTGCGATGGCCACGGTTCTGGCCCTTTCTCCTATTCGAATAGCCAGATCATGATCGCCGGCAATTTTCATGATTTTGCCTACAAGCGCGAAAGGATCGTTTGCCGGCACTAACAACCCGCTTTCCCCATCGGTTATAAGGCTGGATATCCCGCCCACATTTGTCGAAATTACCGGCACGCCTAGATATTGGGCTTCACAGACACTATTCGGACTATTATCGATATAAGAAGGATGTATGAACATGTCCGACTTTTGCAAATGCGCGACCAGCGCCTCCGGAGAGGCCACTCCCATCAGTTGCAAACCAACCTCGTCAGGCCTTGTCTTCAGTTTTCTCTCCCAAAATGGAAAATCCATGATTCCGAACACCTTCCATTCGAACCGAAGTCCCTCGATACCCTGCAACAAACGCGCCGTTTTCAAAATTAGATCGAAACCTTTGTAATCCGTCCCTGAAATCGTGGTTGCGAGTTGTAAAATACTATTACTGGGTTTGCTCCAGGGAGCTGCCTCGTAAAAAATCGAACGTAGCATCTCACTGCAATAAAAATATTGAGAGTGCGGCGCGTAATATCTGGCTACCGTATTGTCCCACTCCGTTCTGCCCATAAAATACCGGCATAATCTCAGGATTTTTTCCTCGCGACGAGCGTTGTGTGCAAATACGGACAAATCCTTCAATCGGGTAATTCCAGACCTCAATCCAAGATGTCGAAAATAGTCCAAAGCATTGGTGCCAGGAGCAAACATCGCATTCAGATAGGGTATTAGGATTCCCTGGATGTGAATAACGACGGGAATTTGCGTACGACCCTGGACAAGTCCAAATGCCTGCTCACTACCAAAAATATGGATTATGTCAGGCTCAAAGTCATTTATAACTTCCAAATATCTCCCCGTCTCCGTTTCATCTGAAGTAGCTGAAAAAAAAGCACGCTTGATTCGCTTGTATTTGCTATTGTACAGGGAGACTGGATAATAGGTAGTGCTCCCCTCTTTAACTTTAAACTCCTCACTACCTGCCAGTAAGAAGCAAATACCAAGCTCCAAATCCGGAACACTCGACATGGCTCTTTCCAACGAAGACATCCATCCGCCTCCGTTATAACCATGCTGAATATTTTTGTAAAGTGAAGGAGTATTACAAAACCAAAGTATTTTCATCCGAATTCCAATTACCGCCCAACGAACTGACTCTTCCAAAGTGCAATCTCTTCCTCGGGAAGTCTGATATCGGTTATATAGTCATTAACGATAAAATCACTACATCTATCCAGCTCCGCTCGTCGGATGACATTCAGATTTGTGTCCTTACTAATCTCATAAGCCCTGTTGTCGACCGCAACGATTTGTGTACGTTTCTTCTTTTGAATTGCCCTGATTCCCGCATGCAGTCGGGTGCCCACATAGTCGAGATCCGGATGGCTTTCCAACAATTCGTCGTAAAAATGCAAATCAGGATTAACAAGTAAAATCCTCTCCATACCCGGAGCTATCTCCCGCAGATAATGCATATCCTCATATCCCTGGATCCACACATAGACATTCTCATAATGCTTCTGCAGAAGTTTAATTAATGCTGCGTCCTTCTCATGATCCTTATTATAGAAAGTAAGTGTGGTAACCACATCTTTCGCTTTCCTAACAGGTACCAACTCGGAATGTTGCTTGCTTATGCTCCACAACGTAGGACAGGTAGTATTAACTACATTCTCTATGCCGATCGATTTAAGTTTAGCGGCTGTGTACGAATCGCGTACCGAATGGATAAATTTCTTACTTAGAAGGCCGGAAAAAAGATTTCTGGTATAGTCATTGGGAGCGTCCTGATATTGCCACCAGCCGGTGCCGAATAAAACCATTTTATTGGCCAAAAAATAACTGTCCCGGGGAGTAACTTTCCATTGAAAACGGCTATCCATGTTGGAAGCCAAAAGATTGGTACCCCCAATCAGGATTATATCCTGGTCCTGCATCAATTTAATAGCATCCATCTTCCGGCTCAATTGAGTCGGATAGGAAGACACAAATGAGGTAGGAAAAATTTCCCTAATGTTCCTTCTGACCGCATCCTGAATAATGTAGTCGCCCATATTACTGGTTCCGATCGAAGGGTCCATCAAGCCAATCCTTTCCAGGCTTACATTTGCAGACAATTTTTGTTTCGAGCGAAAAGCATTTCGCCAGTTCTTTATTTCCCTTTTAGAGGCTTTGTATGTATAGCTTAACATTTGACTTATGTCCATTGAATTTTGATGCTTATTAAAACGCTGGGTTGAACGCCAAAACTTAGCCCCGTCTAAAATACTTTCTTAGCATTTTCCGTAACTTGATACGCCAAATCGCCGCCTTGTATTCTTCCTCACCGATTGTCCCGAAACTTCTTTTCACTTCAAGGCCTTCGGCAGCGGCAGTTAGTGTATGCAAAGAAGTTGCACCGCCGATACGGAAATTGGTTAAAACCTCGTCAATGTTGTTAAAAGCGACGTTATTTGCATGAAGGCGGTTTAATAGGTCAAAGTCGCCGCATACCCGAAAATCCGGATTAAACATTCCGTATTTCTCATAAACGACCTTGGGTACGAAGCAGGTAGGATGTTGGATCACCTCGGTCGTCACGAAATTATGATGATACCGCCGGATGGCATATTCCATATTCTGCTTCCACAGACGTATCATCCCATATATGACCGTGTTACATTTCTCTTCCAATCCGGAATATGCCTTCCAAACCTTCCCTAGCGTGGATAACTCATACCAATCGTCGGAATTTATGATCCCTATTAGTTCCCCTCTGGCCTTGGAAATACCCTTATTCATTGCATCATAGATACCTCGATCCGGCTCGCTTCTAAATGAGTATCCTAAGCCTTTTTCATGGAATTTATCGGCATATCCTGCAATGATATTCAACGTATTATCCTTCGATCCGCCGTCCACCAATATGTACTCAAAGTCGCCAAAATCCTGATTTAAAACACTTTCAATCGTCTCAGAGATGGTGCTTTCACTATTAAAGCAAACGGTAATAATCGATATCTTAGGCTGATTCATATCCATTCCGGTTATTTTGAAAATATCCAATGCCCATATCCGGATTTCCTACATAAATAATACCTGTTTGCCAATTCGAACATTAAAATGAAGATCAATCCGAAGGTCACTGAATATATGTTGATACATTCCATTACATATAGAACGCAAATTGTTATCAGATAAACGGACGTTGAGTAAAGAGAGCCCCTGTAAAGGAGATCGTACTTACCATTAATTACTAACGGCAATCCAAAGAGGGATGTCAAAGGCACGATTATCAGCATAACGGATAATATCTGGAGAATTGGGATTGAAGGTATCATTTCCTTTCCACCATAAACTGTTACTATAAATTTGCTTAAAACCACAATGGATAACGCGACGAATATACCAGCCAACGCAGTCATCTTAACGGCCTTATTGAGCAGCAGATGGTTCCGGGATTTTGATAGATTCGGAAAAATCGCTGCCGAAACATTATAAAAAAGTGCCAGGAGCGTGGTAACGATCCGATTAGCAAAGTAATAGTATAGAACCTCCTTATTTCCTAAAAACGCACCTATAAAAATGACGTTTGTTCTGTCCTTCACAATTCCAGTGATAGTGGTAGCGAATACGGGCCAGCTTTCAAGCAGGTAATGTCTAATGCGGCGATAAGGTTGAACAAGGAGCCTGATCGAATAACGTTGTGTCATATTATACCAGCCGTAAGCAGCACCGCCAAATGCACCCAAAAAATTGAAAATGGGAACCAGTAAATAATCGCCCGGACTTTTTACAAACAGGAATATTAGCCCTAGAGATGCGATACGGCTGACGACATTTATCACCGTGATATGCTTCATCTTCTCCATCCCCTGGAAAAACCAGCTAGGAAATATTACTTCGTTTACACAAACGGCAAAACACATAATGGCAAGCATTTTATTGGACGATAAAACGTCAAATGCAGCAATCATCCCGGCAAATATTACGGCGGATATCAGAAGCAAAAAAACCTTGCTGATAATCACGGCAGAAACTATCTGATTTAGCTTCGCAATTCTGTGCCTGTTCTGTGCGACCTTCTTAGTCGCCGTTAATTGATACCCAAAATTGACCAATATTGAGAAATAGGAGGCGATAGTCGTAATATAGATAATCAGGCCGTAAGACTCGGTACCCAAGACCCTGATCAAATATGGATATGACACCAGCGGCATTACCATATTCAACACCTGAAGTATACTCAGATAACCAAAGCTACTTATAATTGTTTTGTGAGTCTTTAATTTTGAAATTAACCCCTGATAACTCTTCAACATAAAAATGTTACGTTAACTGCTGTAACCGCAGGTTTCTGTACGTGTGTGCCCCTGCCTCCTGATTGCTGTTCCGTTCCCATCGGTTTCACTGCCAATCGCCTACAAAGGTAATCACGATATTTTGTAATAAACTACCACCAATGGCCGCAAACTTACCGGCCGGCTTGTCGTACCCTGCGCCTTGTTTCTGTGACCCTCGACCCCGGATTC
>NZ_JAKCPW010000012.1 GCF_021440085.1 Dyadobacter sp. CY261 | reverse complement strand
TCTTGTGACACGTCCGCAACTTCCCACAAGCCGTTTTTTTCGAAAGTGTGGTTTACAACCTCACCGGATCCACCGCCGGAAATTGCTATATATAGTGCTCTGTCGTAGGTTTTAAGCTCTTTTGCAATCGACTGGATTGCCTTATAGCTAAGGGCATTAACCCTATCGTTACCATAGCCTGCGTAAACATGTGCGTTGGCACCCGGACCCTCAGCGTACAGTGTGCCCGCGCTACCTTTAACGATCTCGTCTTCCCGAATGAAGTTATCCCCTCTCGATCGGACGCTCTTAAACGTAATAGCTAGTTTTAACCCCCGATCTCGACAGAACTTAATAACCTTTTGTAACCCGTCAGTCCTGTAATGCCCAGGCGTGGGCTCGTAGTGCGTCCATTCTACCCACAGAGAAATACCAGTAATCCCGTAACCCCAGTTGTATTTAAACGCTTCAATCCGCTCTACCCAGTCACGATCAATGCCGGTCGGCTCGTCGGGTCGGAACCCTCCGCCGGTCGTGCCCATGATGAACTCGAACTTCGCGCCTTTGTCGTTTGGTTGCGCAGGGCCACCAGTACTGCTTTTTATAGTAAAAGGAATGGCCTTACTGTCCTCCTCGGGCTTTTTATTGTTGCATGTACCGCCCTTGATCCGCAGCTTATACTCGCCGTCGGCCAGCAAGAACCCCGATGCAGTTACCAGAGATGACTTTGGCTCTGCACTCCCGCCTGCTACCTTGTTCCCGGCACTATTAAGGATTTCGTAATCGATACCAAAAACGCCATCCCCATCAAATTGAAAGACTAACGAAGTAGGCGTAGGGCTCTGAATAGCCCAGAGCGTAGGGCCACGCGGACAATCAGGTTTACCTGCCTCCGGAGTCTTGATCGTAAAGGCCCTGGATCCGTAACCAGTGCAGCTTACACCGGATGCATACAGCCTGTATTTGCCGGGAGACAAATTGTAAGTAATAGCGTTCTCAGGGCTGTTATAAGCGAATGTTTTAGAATAGTAGTTAACCGTGCTGTCCTCGTTAAAGATCGAAACGTTGATCCTCGTCAAACCCTCTCCGGTAATATTCGCAGTAAGCCCAGAAGTGGTGATACCGCTTATTGAAACGACGGACGGCCCTTGATCGCATTTGGGAATACCAGGCCCTTTCAGCTTAAATAAGCTATCGGAGTATGCTTTTTGCCGCGCCTCCGAGGCTTTAATCTTACTGTCGATGATCTGATCGATCGACTGCGCGGAAACCATCTGGCAGCAAGCCAGCAGTACCGCTATTAACAGGTTTTTCATGTTTGTTGATGATTAAGTTTATTGGAGAAGCTTACCGATATCCTCTTTCAGTTTCTTTGCATCGGCCTTTGTTGGATCGTAAGACTCTTTCAGTCTATGGATAAGAGGTTGAATAATCGCTTTCAAATAAGGCTTCTCCACGAGCACGCGGTTAAGCTCGTTGTCGTCGTTGAAATTCAATCCGACCGAATCATTCAGGATTACTTGTTGCCCTTCCGCATCCTTTGCCTGTAAGCTGAAATTGAGCGAGAAGTAATCGATCGCTAGCAGTGTCTTTTTTTCTGTATTTGCCATGATATTTGATAGTTTGTTGATTATGGTAATGTTGATGGGGACGTGAAGCTGTCGCCATTAAACCTTCCGCCAGATCCAAATGCCTCGTTATAGAAGTTTGTGTCTGCAAGGTCAGCCTGGGCGTAAGTCCTGCCAGACACAGTCAAATCTTCAATGTAAAGCCGGTATAGGATCAGTGAGGCCGCTTTATTAGTTTCAGTTGTCGCCCATGGGAACTTAGAACCTATTTTGAATTGGAAATAAATATTGCTGCGGCTACCGGCAGCGGGTGGAGATCCAGCTACGCCACTTGCGATATACCCCTTAAAGCCAATACTTTTTCTGAATCCTCCCACAGTATTGGCCGAAGCAGAAGTACCAATTGTATTTGACGGATACAAGGAGTTCGGAACCATCCCTTGTTGAAGGATCGCGAACTTGAAGTTGGTCGAATTTTGATAACAATAGAACACTCCCGACGGGTTGACTGTCGCGACCCTGGTCGTATGCCCCCATACACTCGTGAAGAATTCGTGGGTGGGGTTATCAAGCAAATAATCTTTGATCAAAGAAGGTAAAGTGATCGCAAAATCATTCCCCGAATCAACATCCACCGCCTGACTGATAATGACATGAAGTCCGCCTTTCGGCGTGCGCTCGGCAAAAGCTTTTGACCCAACAATGTCAAGTGACTGAGCTACGTTGCCGCTTAATGTCGACTGGGTGCCCGATGGAATCATCCTTTTAGCTATATCCCAAGCAATGTTATTAACCACGGCGCCATTAGCCGGCACTCCGGATATGCCCTGTAAAGAGTTGCCTAAATCTGTTAGCCAAATTGTACCGTCGTTTATAGTCGGATCGGCCGGAAAGAATTTATCCAGCGGCGCGGTTACCGTCTCTTGAAGTCGCTGCAATAGACCTGCCATGGTTATTTATTTTGAGTGTTGATGATATTTACAATTCCCTCAGAGAGCGCCGTAGAGCCAAGGTCACTACTTGGGTGTGTTACGTCGTTGTTGCCTGTCGCAAACTCGGCCCATACGTTAGATGCTTTCCGAATTATGTTGCCTATTGTACCGTTCCCGGATCTTAGATAATAGTCTCCATTTGCTCCGCTGCCATTCGAAGGAAGCCCGGCGGTAGACCAGTATCCTAAGGAGTTATTCAGTCCCGTAAGAACCGGAAGGTTATAGTAGTCAGAGGCTATCCATCCCAATTCAGTCGCGCTCTCTCCCTTGGTTTTGCCTGGATTAAATGGATCCGGATCGGTCAATAGCTTAGATTTGTCAAGCAGTATCTTATATGGAGATATCCACTGATCAGGGAAAAGTGCGCTAAAAAAAGCCTCCATTTTCGCATGATTATCCGTCCCATTAAACGCCCCCTCCATCTGATCGCCGACGAGACGGGTGCCATTGAAAGTGAAAGTCCTTTGCGGGAGGACCGACATGAACCAAACCCTTTTTTGAAGCGTCCCAAGTGTCGAATAGAAGTTGAATATCTGGTTCTGCAAATTGTACATCGCTGCGTCAGTCTGCGAGAATCCATTCCTGCCAGTCCAGATCAGCAACGTCCGATCTCCATTGATATCCCCACTTCTTATTTCCTGCTTCCACATGCCGAATACGTGCTGCGGGAATCCACTGCCATAAGCCGTGGTGTCAAAATCTCTTTCTGTTGGAAGTAGTGCGCGAACCTTATTGCCGGTGCCGCCCGTTTCGAGCATGGAGTCGGATCGCCCATTGATCAAGTCGCTGGTTTTACGACGCAGCATCGCCGCCTCCCCATACACCGGAATGCTTACCTGGGTATTAGACTTGTCTACCCGGCGAAAACTGATTGAGCTTGCGTTGCCGTGGCATTCAAAGAAGAACGCTTGCCCAGCAGCAACCACCTTTCGGTTCCCTTTGTTTACCCCCCAGGAAGACCCAACCCTGAAAACGTGATCGCCGATTTCAAGGGCGAAAGAATTCCATGATCCCGCCGCCAATACCGGGTACACGTCCCCCTCTTTCGGGCTGGCAGGAGTTCCAAAAGTCGCAGGGTCACATTCTCCCATCAGGAAGAATTGCCCTGGCTTCGAGGGTAGATATTGCGCATGGTTGGCGGTGCCATGAACTTCGTAGGTGTTGAAAATAATTCGCTCCCCCACTTTATAGTATTTCCCGCAAAACCACCCGGACGCGGTGATGTTCCAGAAGTCGCCAGGCTGAAAAGTACCATCCCCAGGGCCTGACTGAATGACGTAGACCACGCCAGTATTAACCAGTGAATCCCCGTTTTTAAAAGTATGTCCCTGGGCAGTGGTATTGCCGCCCGCCGTATTGCCCATAATTATCCAGCAATCCCCGGCTACCCCTGCTGGCAATGCCGGGTAACTGGATGGATAAATTCCATAAGTGCCCCTATAATTGGATCCTTGATAGGCGGACGCAGTAGGGTCGAAATCGCCGCGATACCGTCTACCCTCGATCACCATACGTTTGTTATCGATGAATTCCAGGTCTGTACCAGAAGTGTTCTCCCCGAATACATATGGGGTATTGAAACGGGGCAATTCTGCAAATCGGTAGCCGAGTGTTTCACTATTTGACCCTGTACTAACGCGATTAGCCCTTATTAGTCCATCGGCTTCCCCCGGTGCTCGATCAAACGAGTTGGATTCGTTTACTCTGATCCTGGCATCACTCCAAAGATTATCTGTTACCTCGGCTTTCAGCGCATAAGTAGGAATTGACTCAGGAGCGAAGTCGGGCTTTGCTATGTAGAATGCGCCGGACTTTTTGACGCCGTAAATCTTCTTGTCATCCGGATCAACAACCAGTAGTATAAATTCCGAATTCGTATTATCAAATGCTTCTCCGACGGCCCCCTTAATGTCGTCCGCAAGCTTATCGCTGGTAACCGCACCGGTTTGAAGATCAAAAACACCTTCAATCCCGCCATCCGATTTTCTGACGGCGAAGAGCTTTTTATCCTCTGAATCCAGGACCACCCATACATATTCCGAATTGTCCGGCAGCGTTCCATTCAAGGCTTGTAATTTCGATTCCAGCTTAGCAACCGTTACGGATCCATCAGCCACAATTGATCCGGTTTCGTCAAGTTGCCATACCGTTCCATTTGATATTACAAAAGCACCTTCTGGATAGAATTTCGGAGCGCCCGTGATGTTCTGGGTGCCTGGCACTCCTATCTTGTAATAAGACCCAGCGACAGGAACAGCCGTTGAAAGCGCAGGAACGTTTACGGATGCATCCCAAATGCCAAGGTAAGTTCTTCCACTTTCTCCGTATTCTATGATCTGCTGCTTGATGTCTTCGATTTCTTGCAGGTTATCGGCAATTTGCGCCAGCGCTTCATCGATGACAGCCTTCGTCGCCGCATCCGAATAAGTGGTAACCCTTATAGTCCCCGCCGATGGAGCTGTGATGGTGAATGTCTGAGGCTGCGAAACCGCGCCATCCAATGTCACAATAACAGGCCCGTAGTAAGTTGTTATCCCGGCTTCCTTGATGTATACCGCCGACTTGCGTGCATTGACCGCCCTGAGCTGCGGCACGGTGATAACAAAGCTGATTTTGTCATCGACCACAGTGCACGGGATAATCTCAAAGAATGCCTCATTGGACCATAGCTCCACCGTTACCGGCGTGGTAATGGATCCTGCGCTCTCGAAGTCAATTTCGACAGGGAAAGGGTTTTCTCTAAATATAGGGCTACTCCAAAGCTTAGCTGGCTGGTTGCTCATCTTCGTTTTTAATCAAAAATCCTTGAAAAAAATCTTTGTATTCTTCCCGCAAATCCACCGGGAAATCTTCTATAATTATAGGCTCGAATTCAAAGCGCTTGTCATTCAGCAATGCTTTCAGGCGCGTTCGGACTATCACCATATTCTCTTTGGTGAAGGAGAACCGTTTACCATCCGATTCGAGATCGTAAAGCAGCGAGCCGTTTTTATCGGTATTGGCAAGTCCGAGTTCAATATCATATTTAGCCTCGTGGTACTCCTGGAAGAATGGTTGCAAGCGCTTTGCTATACGCTCAATCGTTTTTAGTACCTGCTCTTCCTGTGGGTGATTATCGACGAAATGAGCGGCCGCATTTAAGAAATTCTGAATCTGTTTGATACTTGCTTTCATATTCTGATTTAGTTTGTTGATTTACAGTGTTTCGATCTTTTTAAATGCCGATGACGAAGCATGCCAGTAGTAATAAGCGCCTGCCGAGTAATACAATTCTCCGTCGGCTGATCCTGTCGCGGGAAGTGAGGCGGGAGTGACTGAAATTGAGCCTCCATTGATTACTAAATGCCCATTTATAGATATCTGAGTACCGCTGTACATGATTGCGCTTTCAGTAAGCGTATTGCTCGCTCCCCAAATCGCAACCTTTCCAGCCGCGCCACTACCTGTTAACCCACCCGCACCAGCAATCAGCGCATCCACTTGTGACTTGGTGTAAACCGTTGAATCAAGCCCGTAGCCAGACAGCGTATTAGGATTTGTACCAGCCGTCACCCGGCCGTAAATATCTACTGTTACTGATCGATAAGTTCCGGCACTCACCCCTGACCATCCGAGCCCAAATGTGACGTCTCCTGACCCAACTAATCGGCTGGTAAGCGTTCCAGATGCAGCTATTCCGTTGGTTACAACTATATTGCCTTTCGAGAATGTATTTTCTTTACCTGCTAGCCCAGATGACAAGTCCGTCAGTGTAGCACCATCAGCTATCCCGTATCCCGAAACAGTCGTTGGCTTGCCTGTGATAATTGACCAAGGCACGGCAGTTACGGCAATCGTAACGTCACCCGATCCTACCAACCGGTTGGTGAGCGTTCCTGATAATGAGACATTCGATCCCTGGATGAGACTTCCTTTGGCAAATGTATTTTCCTTTCCGTCAAGCGCGCCGTTTACATAGTCGATCGTCGGTGCATCCACAATGCCAAATCCTGCCAGCGTTATAGGTTTGCTGGTGATATTTGGCCATGGGAAGGCGGTTACGGAAATAGTTACATCGCCAGATCCTAGAAGCCTACTCGTTAAGGATCCTGAAAGAACCACATTGCTCCCCTGTATCAGATTTGCCGAAGTGATCGAATGCGTGTGCGTCGTTCCCGATGCGCTATTGGTCGTTGAATTGGATAGCGTCGACGGGGTGCCCATGGAAATGGTAACAGGATTACCAAGTGTTGTTCCGCCGATCAACCCCGCCCCGGTCGCAACGTTGATCGCATTCACCCATGCGCGGTCTGCTATTTGCTTCCATGCTGCCCAGACACTTCCTTCCAGGCCCCGATAGAACCCTTCCCCATTACGGAAGGCTATCGCTGATCCAAAGCCAGCCGTCGGATGCGGCATGAATATCCCATGCGTAGTAGTTCCAGATACCGGGCTATTTCCGCTATTGGCGTTAAACTTCCATTTGCCATCCGTATGGACAGTCGACCAATCCAAGTTTGAAATACCTGTCGATGACCATCGCGCATCAAGCAATGTGTAATCCAACGTTAGCGATAGGTTTGCCGACAGAGCCCCGCCACCAAGTAGCCCGGTACCTGTCGAGACAGTCCGGGTTAGCGGAACAAAAGTAGCATTAGCCCATGTACGGTCTGCCACTTGGAGCCACGTACCCCATACACTGGATTCAACGCTGCGGAACCACATCGCACCATTGCGCATAGCAATTGCAGAGCCGAAACCAGCCGTTGCGTGAGGCATAAAGATACCGTGGTAGTTCGTTCCAGGCACGGGGCTATTCGTTCCGCTGGAATTGAATTTACCTATGTTCGGGCTGTGAACGAGTGCCCAATCCAGCGTCTGGAATGTTCCGGTAGCGTACCTTCCATCCAGATAGGTGAAATCCAGACCCAGCGTCAAGTTTGCCGAAAGTGCCGCACCGCCAGTTAAGCCAGTAGTGGTCGATACGGTCCGGGTTAAAGGAACATAGGTAGCATCTGTAAACGTCCTGCTTGCAATCTGGTACCAGGTGCCCAATGCGCCACCGGTCACACCCCGATAATACGAGTTGTCCCCGCTGCGGCTAATAACCAGCTGCCCTACGTTTGTACCGTTAGCTCCTGTAATAAGGAATCCGGGTGTAGCGTTTGGGATGTTCGTCGCGCCTGAGCTCAGCAAAGCCATGCCGGGGAAGTTGTATGAGTTTACATCCCCGCTATAAACCGGTACCGAGCTACCCTTTGTGACGTTGGTAAGCGGCAGATAACCGGATGTGCCGTTCAATATCTGGTTAACTACATCAATAGTAATAAGGTCACCGGCAACAACATCAGCTAGCAGTGTTTTCACTGAGACCGCATAAGGAGTCCCAGCTGAGCTACCCATATTTCCCAGCACGCTCTTTGCGGGCATATCCTGAATGTGCGCATACTTGATCCCTTTTGCCTTAACCTGGATGTGGTTGAATATCGGATTGTTCGGCAGGTAGATTTCAACGGATTCATCATCCACCCGAGCATCAAAATGTTTGACATAGTCAATCACCTCTTCGCTGATCGCATCGCGACCTTTGTAGTCGACGATATCAGCGCCGGGTTCCTCAACCTCTGCGTCCTCATCGATCGGGACAAGTGTACCAAAGCTGAAATCAGCCTGGTAGATTGCTACTATTTCGCCCGATGGACCTCCCAATTTACGTGTGCGGGTATACCGAAATGTCTTATTGTTGCCGTGAATATTGCCGATATCAACACTTGACAGATTGTCAAAAGCGCGGTAATCCGAGAAAGTAACAGGAAAATCGTATTCAATAAATGACGGCCGGCCAACGTATGTCGGCATCGACACATCAATAAGTTTTGCCCCTTTGTATTCGGCGAGTGCATCCCCTTCCCAATCGAACGGATCGCTAACGGCATCGCTGCCCAGGTTCCATCCCGGAGTAGGTAACGTTTGCGCAGAAACGCCAGTTTTAGGAAGTGTCGCCAGTACCGAGAAATTAACACCTGTCGCGCTCTTTGCCAGAAGTTGTAATTGGCCGCCTGTCGACTCGGGCGTCTTTTTGACTGTCTCAAAGTCGGCATAACGCATCATTACCTCTACCCCTTCAAGGTATAAGGAAATGCCAACAGTGTAGCGTCCGATTACTCGGCTCTGATCTGTTCCATACACGAAATACTCGGCGTCCGTTACCGGATCAACGTGCGTTACCTCTCGCTCATAGATTTTAGAACCGTCAGGCTTGCCAAGGCGGATTACAGCTTTATCGTGCTCAACATCCGCAATAATCGCTTTGTTGTCCCATGCGCCTGGATCAGGGAATTTGCTGGTGCCAGCAGGATCGATCGGACCTACATTGGTGCCGCCAGTGGTGAAGAAGAAGCCGCATTTTGATAGAAATTCCTCATCGTACAGTACGAACGTGATATCCTGAATGAAAACGGGCTTTTCGTTAACTGCGGTGTAAGAATAAAGTCGGTAGATCCCAGCAGGCAGGCTTTGCCCGTTATCTTCCAAAAACAACCGGTACACCCCTGAATTTGTAAATGAAATTGTCGGGTTGACCGTTTGCTTTATCGCCTTGCCTGTCGGGCCTCCACCTTCCAATGTGAATTGCACGGAGTCGTGCGGGCCAACGAGTCCAATTTGAATATCTGATCTTGTTGGCACAGGGTAACTGCCTGGTAGAGACCCCACAGTCGATGCATTCCCAGCCGACACCTCTAACAGGGAATATGTTGCTTTTGTCTTCGGATAAACAACAATCGGTACTTCGACCTCAACAAAGAATAGCGTCTTCGGAATCGGCTCACCCGTTTCCTCGTCGATCTCATCTTCCTCCTCCAATTCGTTGGAGTCATACACTTTGAAAAGGATAGAATAGCTTCCGGGCGTAATAGGTCGCGCCGTAGCGGTCACATTCATAAAGACGACCGTCTGACTTATAACCCAGGTCGGCTTTTGCAGTACTTCCCAGTGCAGATCATTGAAATCGAATTGATCTTCCTCCTCCTGATCAGCATTGTTGTAGAGGATCGCTTCCGAAAGATATTCTGCCAGATCTACCGAATCGGTTCCGAGCTCCCCGGCAATGAAAACCAAAGGAGGGAAATTTTCGAAGAGCGGAGTGGTCCTGCTGCCCGCATTTATCCGATCTTCCAATTCTTCATTGGTCGGCGGCATATCTTCGGCATTCAGCCTTCCATTCGTACTATCCTGTTTGGAAGGATAAATACCATCTCCCTGCCCAGGCACCGTATTTAACTGCCGGGATCCAGGAATATAGGAGTCCTGCTTTAATTCCGAATCAGGAATGTCCTCATAAAGGATTTCAATGGCGGTCACATCCGCATCTTTCCGGGAATCGTCGTAGGAAAATCTGACAATCCGGAAAAACTTATCCTGATCTGCAAAATATAGCTTATGCAGGTAGTGCAGGTATAAATCGCCGGGCAATAGCTGGATCTTTCCTTCGAATACATCAAGAGCCTTTGTAGTCATGCAAAGGCGATCTTTCATCATTGCCCGGTATACCGAGTATGATTCATTCAACGGCGGGCGACGTCTCCATGATGACGTGACATCATTACTTCCGGGCCTGGTCCATGCACCAACATACCAGGGCGTAAAGTCGCCACTGATTAGGGTGATCGGTTCGGCCTCCTCATCGGTAACATCCCCACGCTCCAATGTTGTGGCATACCGCGCAGATTCTTCCGACGCCACGAAGCCTTCAAGTGCGCCGTCCAAGTTGTATACCTTGTACCAATCGCCGGGCTTACCCTCGTCGTCGGCCATTTTGTAGAACCGGACATATATTTTATCTGCCGGAAAATCTTCCCCTGGCTTCGTAATAAAAGTGGTGTTCAGTGATACACCAAGGGAAAATGTACCCTTCTTTACATTATTCCTGATTCCAATGATTTCCCAGCTACTACCAACCGCCTCCTGCGATCCACCGAGGTTGGGAACACGCGCGATCACCAAATCTCCATTTTCGACCAACACACCACTTGGGCCACCAATCCGGCGATATTCGCCCGACGGAACGCCGGTCACGGTCCATGTCCAGTCTGTGTTTTTAGATCCTGGTGTCCAGTTCGCTGCGGGATAGTTCGGATTGCCTGACACATCGATTGTGCCCTTGTCGGTCAGCTTGCCCATATCAACCGGCGGAATCCGGATCAAACAGAAATCCTCGGACGCACTAGCCTTTGATTTGTCGGCACCGGCGAGGGCAGGCTGCGAAGATGGGTCAACCCAATAGTCAACAACATCTCCATTCTTCCTAGTAACAGGAATACGGATCGAAATAAGGATGTCCGACGAAAATGCCTCCGTTTCGTAGTCAAAGGAGATCGTAACACTCTTATCTGCCTTGCTGATACTTCCGCCCGGCGACTCGATATACTCCGCCGGCTCGATATATTGGTAGGTGTTTTTCAGGTTCGCACCAACCATCCCGGTTAGGATAGGCACTACTACCTGCCAAAACTTTTTCTTCTTTTTCTTCCGGTATGGCTGCGGAGATTTACCGTTTATTTTCAACACTGACCGGCTACCTTCGCCGCCTAAACCAAATTGCTCCCATCCAGGATTCCCCTTTGCCATGTGGGTAAAATCCCAGCCAATCAATCCGCTTTCACTCCAAAGGAGCATGTTCCCGTTTTCGAAGAATGGCTTTTGCTGTCCAAAATCAATTTCGGTACGGTACTTGTTTATTGGTGGCAGAATGCGCATTTGCCCGCCATCCAATGACTTCGCAACGCTACTGTTGATGGTAAACGTAGAAGGCCATGCCAGCGGGTGCGGAGAAGGCGATAGGTCTAGATATGAGGTATCAAGGGATGTCGCATTATCAACGACGCTACGAATCACCCACATGTTGTTCCACTGGATGATCTCAGCAGTGAAGTGATTCAAAATATTGTTGACAATGACATCGCAGTACATCGCTTCGCCATTGTCGTCGTAGTATCTGAATGTGTTTTCCTCGAATGAATTAAGTCCAAGCTTACTATCGCCAGTAAACCCATTCTCATACATATGAGTGGAAAGGCGAATAGGAAGGCTGTCGCGGCCGATTACACCCAAACAATCCTGTATAATTTGCAGTCCTGTCTTTTTGAAGGTGCTGTTAGGGTTTACATACTTTTTCTTGGACAAATGGGCCAAACCGCAGCTCGCCGTAAGATTGACAACATAAGGCGGCTTTTTGTAGTCGTGACGGGCATCCCACGGTTCTAACCATCCGCTCCAAATTATTCGGTCAAAGCTTGTGTTTACGATTTCGACGTAAAACGTTTTCCTGTTACGGACGAATTCGCGCAGATTATACCGCTCTTTCAATATCAAGCCGATGTGGGCCTGCGATGCAATTATTGGCTGTTCAGGGAAAAAGCTATCCGACGCGCCGGACGTAAACCGTACGGCCGCGCGTTCATTGACCCATTCTACGGGCTCTCCATCAAATCCATCGGTGTAAAATCTGACCTCTCGGGTATCCCCGAATGAATCACGATACCTGGTGAAATACTTTAATCCCATTATTAGCCAAAAATTGCCTTATTCCTTTTTTCCACTCGTTTGAAGGAGATGTACATATCTTCACCCCTCAGCACTATATCAGGGATAAAAACAGAGGCTCCCCCGCCACCGCCGTGGGTTTTGATGCTTTTTTCAATGTATTTATCTACCTTACTTGCAGGAGCGATAAGCTCAGGGTCATGCCGGGCATTAGGGTTGTCACCAACGATTGCGGTCATCGGCCCATAGACTGCCGCCCCTGTTGCAAACTTTGGAGTTTTGGTCATCTGATTTTTCAACACCTTACTCGCAATAAGCGCAGCGGCACCAGCAGCAGCAGCTATGTATGGATTCAAGGATTTTAAAGCCAGTTTAGCCGTTGTGACAGTCGCGGCCCACGTAATCATGGCCTTTCCAAGATTAGAAAGTATGTCGGCAAAAATTCCAAGGATATTTTGCCCGAGACTTTTCATGCTCCCATCCATTCCGCTCATTAGGTCTCCAATCCCCTCTGAGAAGGCGATACCAATATTGGCTTTTAATGCAGCCCAACTATCGGTTAGTTCCGAATTGAGCCAGTCCATATCCGCCTTTATCTTTCTGGACGACTTCGTAAATTCGGTCTCGGTGTTTTTGATTTTACCTATGGTGTCATCCATAGTAGCAGCAGCCCCAGCAAACGACCCAAGTGCCGGTCCGCCAAAATTCATTCCTTTTGATGCTAATGGGCTTACTTTTAGACTGGCAACAACACCCATAAGCTCTTTGTAACCTTGGATTGCTGCTTTTAAAGACTCTTGCTCATTCTTCCATTTTGAGGCAAGATCAATCTGCCAAATCTGGAATGCCGCATCGGACATCTTCTCGTAGGCCTCAGCCGCAACAGTGGCCGACGCAGCTACTGACTTTTGAGCCGACGACTGAGCATTGGCTATTTCCCTGTTTCGCTCATTCTCCTCTCGCAAGGCCCGTCGCTCGGAAGCTCTTTCCTGTTGCCGCCATTTTGCATTCTGAGCCAATATTCCATTTGCAGTAACATCCGCCACTCCACCCTTGGAAGCAGAAAATGGCATAGTTAGCGGATTCGATTTCAACGCATTATTTATGCCTACAAACTTAATCGCAGCGCCTTCTAGCAACTTGATTATGTCTTTATAGTAAATAATGAACGAAGCCAGCGCGGTCACGGCTATCGTTATTGGCCCGCCAATTAATGAAAAACCGCTTGCTAATAGTGGCGCGAGCTTGATAAGCTGCGCTACGCCGATAAGCGTCGGCCCGATTACTGCGGCCAACGCCCCGAATTTGATAATCTGATCTTGAATATTCGGACTAAGACTCTTGAATCCTTCGGTTAGCTTTTCAACCCAATCGCCAAGTCCTTTTATATTTTCCGTGAGGTTAAACGCTCTGTTAATCGATTCGCCCATTGTGGCCGATACAAACTTCATGGAATCTTGAAACTGTTCCATCGCGGTAGCAGCCCCTGATCCAACCTTTGGAAGCTTTTCCAATTGCTCAATCAATCCACGTACAACGTTCTCGACGCCTAATTTTGTCAACTCCTCTCCGCTAGCCGTCCCGAACGCGGCAATCAGCGCCTTCCTGGCTTGCGGGATGCGATTTGCCAGCTCTTTGACGTCAGCTGCCGACACCACATTTGTCGAGAGCATTTGCGCAATGTTCGCGAGAGCCGGTTGAAGATCTGTTGATGACTTACCTGCGGCAGTAATAGCATTTGCAAAAGCCGTGATGCCACGCTGAGCCAACTTTGATTCGACTCCGATTGCTCGTAGTTGAACCAACGATTGTGCCGCGCCTTCAACATTGACGTTAGGTAACTTTGCAAGCTCTTTTACTGTTTTTAGGCTCTCCCCGTATTGCTTCAAACCGATCTCTAATTTTTGGAGATCGGCAAAATCCTTGAATGCCTTTCCACCCGCAAATAATGTAGGGAGGGTTACAAATTGTGATAATTTACCTCCTAGACTAGATAGGTCGTCACTTAACTTACCAAGTCCGCCACGAAAAAGAGCCTGCTCCTTCGCCGCTCGCTTATAGCTGTCAGACAGGCGGGCGTTTACATCATAGACAGTAGTTTTTACCGAGGCAGATACTTGCCTCATTCCATCCAATAAATCTTTGATGGTCGCTCCTATACGAATATTAGCCGCGCCCAATTCACCCGCCATGCTTGCCTGGATTAAATAGTTTGTCGTATTGCTCCATTTTTTCCGGAGTAAACCTCTCCTTGATGTAAGACTCCAAATCTTGACCCTCATTCTCAGGAGGATCTATGAAGTCTTGCAAGCCTACCGGATCTTCTACCACCTTACCAGCCATCTTATACACCCAATAGGCTATGTACTTAGACCGGTCTAATTCAAATTTTTGACGCTGATTAAAGCCCTCCCGCAGCAGGTTGAATTGATATGGGGTAACGGAATCCATCTCAGAAGGGGATAACCCCATAAGACCCGCAGCCCGAAACCAATCGTCTGGGTCAAATGTTATTTTGCGCTTTTTTCTTGAAGCGCCGCGAGTGCCGCGAGTGCGGGTTGAAGCTTTTTTGATACTACCCCGATCGCGCTCAAATAACCAGGAAGAACTTTTGCAAGCGCCTCGACATCTTCGCACTCATCATACAACCCCAAAAACTGCTCGTAGCTGGTCCAATCCTTGTTTTTGGGACTTATTGCGCAATCTAAAAGGAATGGAATTGCCTCATAAGGAAGCATTTCATCCATGACGTCGAATGCAGTGGGCAATTCGGGCCTGCACTCTTTAATGCGTATGAAAGAATTTGTCCCAAATTCAACCAGGTAGGTGTTTTCGCCAAGAAGGATATTAAATTTAGTCTCCGCGCGAATAACAGGAACCTTCTCAGGTTCGGAGGTAGCTTTATTTTTCGACATAACGATTTAGTTTGATTGGGACTGGATAACCAGTCCCAATAGCTTGTTGATGAAAATGAAATGATTAAGTCGCCGTGGTGAATGTAGGCTTTTTCATAGCCGATATGGTCGCACTATATGTTTGTAAACCATTTGCGGTACCAGCTTCCCCGTAAGCCGATACAAACCCAAGAAAGGTTCTTACACGGTCTCCGGTCATTCCACGAGCATATTTAAACTCTTTTGCAACCTTCGAGTAATGCCAGTCCTCTAAATCATTGCCTGAGACGTTAGTAGCTTCCTCATCTGTCGGATACTCCTTCACGATACCATTAATGGTAAACGCCGGGATGGGATCATTACCCGAAACTAGGATTTCATTGCCTCCGTAACAGTTTGCTTCCAGTTTTTCCAATTCACTGGTCATATTGATGTCCGTGGCGCACTTGATGACAACAAACGTATCGTTGTCTGCTTTGTCTACCGCGAGAGTGGTTTCATTTCCCCTCACGGTGGATACGGTTCTTGCTGGCATGATTTAAAATAGTTTGTTGATGAAATTTTATCTCTGTTCGGCCATCGCCGAGTATTCTACTACCTTGATGTGCGCTTTAAGCTTTTCGTCATAGCCATCCGTCACCTCCCGACCGCTCATAATGACAATTCCGACATTTGAAACGACGCCTTGAAATTTGTCGAGAGCCAATCTAATAGCCGCCATGGCGTTCGAAACTTCCTGATATGAATTCGCTAAAACACCAATTTCGACCGATCCATTTTTAGTGGATTGAGGGTCGTAACATGCTTCATCCTCCATGCCGTCAGCAAACACATACACCGCCGGAAGCTTAGCATCCTCCTTGATTACGTTTGGGTATACACGCGTTCCTACCAGGGCCGTTACGTAGGACGTCGCAAGGAGTTTCTGAATGAATGCTCTCGTTATCATTAAAATTTACCTCTTGGTAGATTTTTCAATGCCCACTTTTTGAACGATACCAGGACTTCGCGGCCATAGTTGTCCCGAACGATCTCTATTGTATAGTCGTAGGCGTCCTTCAAAAAGTCTCTCGCTCTATGAAACCTTCCTCCTCGATCAGTGAAACCTCTCGTTATAAGATTTGTTCTGCGACCGGCCTCTCCTTTATTTTTTGACACCCCAACCAACACCCTCGAATTTTCGTCGGTAGCTGGCTGGACAATTTTTATCCGCAAGCCCCGTTTGGTTGCTCCGGCGCGCTTACTCTTCAACCGGTCACCAACCGGAACCAGACGCTGTGCAGATTTTAACATCGGACGAGCCGCAGTTCTCAATGCTGTATTCGAGACAGATTTTGGCAAAATAGACCAGTATGTTGCAAGTCCACGTGCAAGCTTTTCAAGCTCCGACAAATCTACCTTGACGCTCATTCCACGATCTGAGTTTTAACCAACCATGCCTCACGTCGTCCAATCTCCTGAATTGGCGCAATCACTTGATAGGTAAGACCGGAAAACAGATCCTTAATCTTCCAAGATGTCTTTATGCCGATGTCCGGAACAAAACGCAATTGCCAATCTACCCGTGCTGCCGACTGAATTACCTGACCTTCCATGGCTTCATTTACCTCAGAGACGCTATCGAGTTTCCCCGCTGGGAAGCTGCCATACTTTACCTCAAAAGACAATTGGTCCTCGTTGTAATCGTTAGCTTCGGAAACCGGCTCCAAAATCTGGATTCTGCGATCATAGATCCCAATTCCTCTCCTTCTGTCTCGTCTATCCCGCATATGGAATCCGGTAAGTGCTGATCAATTTATCGACCAAAGTCCTTTTTTCACTGACGTAATCGCCTGGATCGTCGTACCACTCCGCAATCAATGCCCTAATAGCTTGGATCAATCTCGGCGGGATTTTGTCCTCTTCAAAACCAGCTTTAAAAGTGATTTTGAATGCGCTCGCGTCTGAATAAAAACCAGAGCTCCAAGTTACTCCATAACGCCTTTCGCTTAATCGGGTCAGGGTGTAATACATTGATGGTATTTCCGTAAAAATACCATCCTGTACGCCTTCAACCTTCGTTATCGAAACCACATGGAATTTATCAATGAATTCAGTTGGCAAGCATGACACATTCCATTGATAATCGGAAACGCCAAGCGAGATGTTGCACCTGGTTTCGACGTAATCTATCGCAGCCAAGGTCAAACTTTGAATTTTAGAATCCTCATCCGTAAAATCTGAAATATCCAATCGAAGCCAACCCTTGACCTGTTCAACAGATATAGGGCTGGCTTGATACTTGGTAGTCAGAAATGGATAAGTCTTTTGGCTCATTGGAAATTACTTGCCTGCCTTGGTGACCACTTGTTTTTCAGCTTCCTTTTTGGCGAGTTCGTCTTCCTTATGATCTACCAATTCGGCTTTCAGGGTTTCATCAACCACCTCCTTCTGTTCCTCAACCGGATCCACTACCTCAACATCTTTCGCAGAGGCCGCATAGCCGGTCGCTATCAAGGCTTCTGCCTGCTTTGTTTCTATCGAAACCGTATCGCCGGGGAAGTAAGAAAAAAGGTGATGTGGTTTCAAAAATGTGATCTTCTTCATTGCTTTTCGATTGTTGGTTTGAAAAAGAGGTAAAGGGCTTTGTGACCCTCTACCAATTATTACACTTTGAAGTCTTTGCCAGCCGAGAATGACTCGGGACGAACAACAGCGCAGTCACCAAACATGGCAGCATTGATACGAACGATACCCTCAGTGTCACGAGAATATGGGTTGATCATAAGATCAATACCACCCCATGTACCCATCCACAAATCGCGGAAGTTTCCGAAGATTGCCGCAGAGCAGTCAGTAGATGTACCTTTTGTTAAGTTCGATGGAACGTTGTTGGTAACGCCCGCTTTCATGCCATTAATGGTTTTCGCTCCTTCTGGCATAATAAACACCGCAGTGTTAGACGCTTTCTCTGTGGTTTGCAACTTGGCAACCATCAGTGGGTTAACCAGGTACCCCATGCTGTCGACATCGGCATTATCTACCGCGATTTCCCGGTAAAGATTAGGGAAATCAGCCCAAACAGGCGCGGCACCATTGGCATTTGTGGCATTAGAAGCAGCACCTCCGGCAAAAACTGCCCCAATGCCTACGGTGTTCAAAATTCCCGTTGGTTGGTTGGCTGATCCAGAACCTTGGATACCCATGCGGTCAAAGATGGACGATAACTCATCAATCAAGTAGCTCATAAGGATTTGCTCCAAGTTTTCCTGCGATTGGCGCAGCAATTGGCTGGTAACCTCAATAAAGGTTGGCAGCCGGTGAGGCACCAAGGAAGCTTTGGTCAAAGTTGGGCTTGTTTCGTCGGCAGCTCCTGTCTCTGTTTTGTAAGTAGGAGAAGTCCCTTTTACCAAACGAGGGATATCCAGGTTGCCAGACAAGTTCGGAAGAAAGGTTGCACCCATTTGGCGAAGCACTACTTTATTGAACAGTGCGTTCAGCAAACGACCTACCTGAGTGCTCACAGTGATACCTCCTTGATCCCCATTCGTGCCGCCAGTAGCGGTCAAATCACGTTTAGCCATCAACCCGGCCTGGATCATGTCACGCCCCTCCTTATTCATCGCAAACAACTCATAAGGGATCACAACGTTACCAGCAGGCATAATACCCCTTCTAGCGGCCTCTGCAAAACCCTCCTTTACGACCTCATCCTCGATACCATCGAGTGACAAACCCTCGATTTTCCGTTGCACCAAGCGAGCAATGCTGAATTTCGATAAATCTCTCTGATCGCCGTCAGATGATGCCTTGTTTCCCGGAACTCCTCCACCTGCTGCGGCATTGCCAGCGGCGCGTTGTTGCTGAAATTTTTCCAATTTTTCAGCTTGGTCAAGCTGACGCTTGATATCCTGAGCCTCTTCTTCCAATTTTTCGAAAGCTGTAAACTCTTCTGCGGTCAAATCGCGTTTTTCTGAATCTCCGACCCTGGAAGCAGTTTCCGCCGCTTCCATTTTCGCAGCATACAGATCACGTAGTTCCTTTACGGACTTTCCCATGATACTGATTTTGGTTTTTATTTGTTGATGAAAATTCTTTATTATTTCAGCCTCAAAAGCCGCATTTTCATGTCTGCCAGCTGTCGGAGACTGCGGGTTACTGCTGCCTTGCGGGCCTGCTCAAACTGATCAAATGATCGTTTGGCTATATCGGTGGTCGTTTGCGGGTAGGCCGCCATTGTGACCGGACCCATCTCATAGATTGTATCAATGACGTGAACTCTTCGGAGCCAATATCCATCCGGCAACTCGATCCACTCACTACCATTATCGGCAACATCGAACCAAAAAGAACTACCTCTGATATCCCCTCGTTTAATCGGCTCCCCGACCAGTTCTCGGATAATTGTCGTGGTTGGGGCGATGTTATCGTACCGAATATGCGTCGGAGTGATATCGATTGACATAGTTCTATTTTCGAGATTCCCCAAAACGTAATTCAAATCATGGTTAAAGCAAGAAACGAGCAAGTCGGTATTCGCTGAATCAGCTGCACCACTGACAATCTCCTCGTAAAACCAACCTCCGAGAAGGTGTGATCTCTGTTCAAACACAACGCCGTTTCCAACGATGTGATCGATGCCATCTTCGCCCGTCACTGCACGGACTTCGCTATTGGCTTGCGGAATTATCCGTTTTTCCACTGATATTTTGCTTATTTTTTGACGTTATAAAGTATTCCAGCAGTTCCAGCGGCACCATCGCTCCTTGCACCATATTTCGGGCACCTAAACCGTCTGGGAGTGGGGGCATTTCTTGCAAAGCCCTGACTTCATCAATGCTATAAAGCCCAGAATTAACCATAGCGCGGACGAAATTGCTAAACTGCGTTGAATCACCTCGCAAGAGGCCATTGAAATTGAATTTGATGTAATACCCCGCCTTAATTTCATCAGTCCGGAAGCATTTATACCTAACCTCTTGCTCAAATTGAATCGCAATCGGCATGATCACTGTCCTTGTAAGCCCGATAAACATTTGCTCAACACCGGTCCCCCAAGACGTCTGCTTTTCAGTGTCGCCAATAAGCGAAAGCGGCACGCCAAACATTTTGGCAATATCTTTGTCCGACTTATTGAATATCTCAACCAACTGAGATTCAAGCGGAGTACGCGAAACCGGATGCCATTTGATGCCAGGCCCGAGAATTGCGAGACCTAAACCGCCATCTTTCCCACTTACCGACTCAATAACTCGCTTTTTGTATTCCTTTGCGGCATCCTCATCGTCAGCATCCAGTGGTGTTTCAAGAAATCCGCCAATGAACGTACCCTTTTCGTAGTAGTTTTCAGCGAACTTATGTGTCAATGCATCAAGCTTAATTACTGCCGCCTGCCAGTCAATAACGGATGTCCCTATACGACCATCAAAACTCAGGTCTTTTAAGTAAATTATATCATCTTCGGATAAAACCTCATTCGTTCCATTAATGGTGATTTGAAAGAAGTAAACCCCGGTGTTGGGATCTTCTATGAAATTCACACATTGAGTCGGGATCGGGAAAATCCCGATTGGCCTTCTATTATTGTCCCGAACAATCTTCGCAATTGCAGCACCATGTACCTTAAAATTGATAACCATGGTCGCAATCGCAATTATCGGGGCCATTTGCGGATTAGGCCGGACAGATAACAGATAATCTAGTTGGTGGTCAGGCCTTGGTTCACTACCGCCGCCAGCCAGATATTTAAAAACCCCTATCGGCGTCGATGACGTCAAGTTGACAATCAATCTCACACATCCAAAGAACGTAGAAATCCCCATCGCGGTACGACTGTTAGCCCGCGCATAAATTCGGTCGAAACCGAGTAGTCTTGCCAAGGCTGCGTCATCCTTCAAACTGGCAGATCCGCCAGATTGATTCCGCGATTCTGAGTCTGATGATCGCCCGACAATCCTGTTATACCAGTCTATCAGAAGATTTCCCAAAACGATATGATTTGATACAAATTAGAGTATAGAAAAATTAAAAAACGGTAAGGATTCCTTACTTTTTTACCATCGAACTATAAAATGAGTCTTTAAATGATTCAAATGAAGAAAACCTCGGTTTGAAACCTTGCTCTCGACACATCTCATCTATTTTTACAAATGCTTTTTTAGAAGAAAAACCTTGCTTTTTTAAGTTATAAAATAACTTGATGAAGCCTTCCCGAGTTAAAGTCAAGTCTTCATTTGAGACTACCATACAGCGATTTTTTTCTTCGATGTTAACATATGATGCCATTTAGCCATCATCCCCAGCGCCATAATGCTAGCCACGATGCCATCTATTTTGTCCTTTGATTTTGACTTTGTCGGCCGGATATTGCCGGCATGGTCTGCAACCACCACAACATTACCGAGCATCCAAGCGGTAACTGGGTTGCCGTCATGTTTAATTGCTTCCTTTATGGCCAACTCTTCGAGCAGCGCCGTGGGCGGCCCAAATGACTGGTGTCCTTGCTTGAAAGCCTGGACTTTATCATGATGATTCCATTTTATTTTACCATCATCACCTTTCTCTGGGGCATAAATGGTTCCCATCGCGTCTGATAAACGGTCCCTGAAAAGCTGGGCTCCGGCCGGGTCAAACCCTATAAAGTTAATCGTCCATTCATCGGCCGCCTCAAAAATGTCATCGAGAATGAATTCATAATCAGTTGTTTTGCCTTTCGTGGATATCAAATGACCATCACGTATCCAATCGTTATAGCTAATGCCGCCCCGCTCTGCATATTCCGCAGCTTCCGAGGCTACATAATGTTTGACTACCAAATAATTGAAAGCCGGGAAATACAACGCAAAAGATGATACGTCATTTGTTCGACCCAAATCTATCCCGCCATAACATACCGAGCCGCGAGGAGGCACAAACTTAGGATCAGCACCTTTCATCCATGTATCGTTCGGTATCCAAGTGGATTCCGCGGCAACCCATAGGTTTAAACGCTTGGTCTTAAAATCAACCTCCTTAGATCCGGACCGAAGCGCCATAGCGAATTCTTCCCGGAGTTTTTCAATTTTGGTCGTAACCCCAATTGTCGGGTTGGCTTTTACCCAATTGCGCTCATCCCTCCAATCATCGTCCTCATCGATGCCATAAATCAGACAGAACAGGTGATCCAGATCGTGCTTATTTTCAAGCATGTCGATGCAGATACCTCTATGCCTATAACATGGTCCTTGCAGGTTGTACCCGGCCGTGGTGATCACGAACTGCAAGGGCTGCTCGCGGGCGGATTGACCTGTCGATAAGGAATCTTTAACCTTGTCGGACTTATGCACGTGGTACTCATCAATGATCGTGCAGTGCCCGTTCTTGCCCTCGGTGTTGTCTGCATCGTGAGATACAGCCATCATTTTTGCGCGGGTACTAGCGACGGTGACCGTATTTTTAAGTATCGTCACCCTGCTTTTGAGCGCCCGGCTGTCTTTGATTTGGGCGACAGCCTCATCAAAACAAATGCCGGCCTGATCCCTGGTGTAAGCTCCGAAATAAACCTCTGGCCCAGCTTCCCTATCTGCAATCAGCATTAGGTTTGCTATTCCAGACGCAATTGTACTTTTCCCATTTTTCTTAGGAATTTCTATATATGCTTCGGTAAAACGGCGCTTATTATTGACAATCTTCTTCCATCCGAATATGGATGCAATCATGAATGCTTGCCAAGGCGCGAGCTGAAATCGGATTGACCCGTCAGGATTGATCTGTTCCTTCGGAACGTTCGCCTTCGTTACCCCTTTGGTGAGGACAAGAAAATCAAAGAACATGAGTGCTTTTTGAGCGGACTTGTCTGAAAAGTACCAGCCTTTTACTTCCGCATTTTCTAAATCACGGAAGTGGCGCTCAATAGCAAGCTTGATGTATTTATTGACAAGAATCTTTCCATCTCGAACATCCTCCGCGTATTGCAGGGCTGTTTCAAGTTTGTTCATCGGTCAAGATTCAGCATTGTGTCGAAAGGGTCCTCCTCGCCTTTCTTGCTTCCGTTAATTTTAGTTCGGGCTGAGGGTGTAAATCCGAACTGTGATGCTATCTCTCGTGCATTTTTTAGATATGTGTTTTTAATTGCATTCCAGGGCGACGGCATTGAATACGCAGATCCGTCATCGCGGGTAATGGTTAGCACTTCCCCGGTTTCCCGAAGCTTTCGAACCGCGTTGATGTAATTGGATATTTCAGAACAATAGGCAGCCAACAAAGCCAGGTCAACCCTGTGCAACATCTGCAAATCAATCAGTTCCTGACATACACTTTTCCATTCCTTTTTTGCATCCTTATCGAGGAATTTTGGAGGGGATGGAATATACTCCAAATTAGCTGGCATGATCTCGTTAATCACTGCCCTATCCTTCCGAAATGTGCCTTCCAGCTTTTTTAACGCGGTTGGCTTGTTTGGTCTCCCTGCCGGCATAAGTCGAAAAATTTGAAAAATCGTCGGGTACCCCCTCCCCTGAATTTTGACACGGTGTACGTCTGAGGGCGGCGGACGTTGTCAGTGGGTTCGGTTCAGACTTTTGACCCACCCCCCGTGTCGTACTACTACTACACCTTCAAAACGCTAGAAACGGCCTTTTTGATAAAAAATTGTACTTTCCCGTGTCGATGTGCGTCTCATTCCGTAATTGACACCCAAAAACATATGATTATTCCGATTGTCAGGTCTACTCACCAAGGTCAGCAAACGCGCGCCTCGATCCTTCCAGTGCAGCAGTCTCCATGTCAATAAGGCGGACAATCATATCATGCGCATCAGAACTACTAAGAGTATGGTTGTCCAGCTCCCGAACTAGATTGGCAACGACTAGCTCTCGCTTCTGTATCTCCGCAAATAGGCTGTTGCCCACTTCAAGCTGTTCTACTGTCATGATATTCGCTGTCGTTTCCTAGCTTCATCTGAGCTCTTTAAGATGTGGCACCGCTTACATAAGCTTTGCAGGTTCTTCGAATCCAGCGGTTCTCCACCTTGTTCCAATGGAATGATATGATCCACCTCAACCGCTTCTTTTAGAATTCCTTTCTTATCGCACTTCTGACAGTAAGGGAATCGCCGAAGCTGATCGGGCCGGATCCGATCGCGCCACACTCTACTATTCCGGATCTTGCGGACGTCGGCGGCCGATCGTTTACCGATACCTACTTCCATTTATAGATGTTGACAGTGAATAAGAGGAACCCAAACGCAAGCATATGGAAAGACCCTTTGCCAGGATACTCACCATAAGCCATTTGAACCCCTAAAAGGAAGCTGTCACCGAAATCAGTCAGTTCGAATTCAATCGTCACTTCCATTGCCGTTACGTAATTATTAACCTTGACTTGCTACCGACTCAATCCGGTTTACCTTGAAATACCCTTCAAGCGCACGACGGCCAGCCGGATCCCTAGTAGTGACGGCAGCGCTGACACATGTATTATCGTCCTGGTTTAATACTTCGACTTCAATGATGACCTTTTGGCCTGGTCTAAGCTTGTAAAGTGATAGAATGTCCGGGCTATCCATTGCTGTTTGTTTGATGATGAAGTGTTAATTGTGGCGCCGCAGGAAATACAAATCGGGGCAGAAGTCTGCCCCTCATTGCATCAACATTGATCACCATCGCAGAGAGAAGAGGCCCTGATCCCCATCCGTTTTACCGGACCACTCCGTTAGCAGTGGAGGCGCACCCGAGTGCGTTTTCTCTCTATTCCGTCTTTGCTTAGATGTGCCTCCTAATCTTACCATTCGACGACACACTCCAATATGAAAGCCTTCGAGTTGAAGAGGCGACCAACATATCTTATCTAAGCCCTTATCGGTGGGCGACAACCCGCCGTCATTTAGTCGAATACCTCACTTACTTCTTTAATGCTGTTGCGGCTCGATCACCTGTTTAATGGCGTGAGCTTCGAGAAATCCATTGTCGCCGACTCGAAACTCATAACGGTCATCATTTTTGGTGATGGCGAAAATCTCTTTCTCTGCGCCTTTGAGCTTACGACCAAGCGCTGCTTGTATTGCTTCCAATGTCTTTTCCATATGTCTTTTTTGTTGATGATTTCAAAGTTTTCCGGGATTGCGCAGCACGGCCCTCTTTGTCCATGTGTGCCGCAGGGTCAGGCTTTTGGCTTAGATTCCCGGATTCCCTGGCTTTTATGTCATTTTATAACTTTCTGATATTGAATACCCAAAATTGGTTATTCAATATCAGAATTGTCTAATTATCTGAGGTTCAGACAGAACTCAAATTTGAGCCACTTGATAGGCGTTCTGCATTTTTTTCCTTGTACCGCTCACAAGCCGCCTTAAAATCAGGAACAACATCATCGACCTTCACATCTTTGATCAATTCGTAAATTTCGGCATCCTTCCCTTCGGCAACCCGCACTGCTGTAATCCATAAAATTCCCGCAACAACAGCAAAAAGGTCTGGGTCGGTATCGCACTTCGCATTCAACTCTGCCGGCAAATCTTTTTTCATCCGGTCACGGATCAGGTCCAACGCGGCAGGCCTTGGATGGGGCTTATGCGACATGGATGCGAGTAAACCCCGAAGCTTCGGGCCGCTTACCTTCGTTGACCCAGTAATTACCATTTCCGGATTGAATGGGCCTTGATCCAGATTCGATCCCGCGGTAACGTCAGGATTATATACAAACCCACCTTTCGCAAAACTTCTCACTTTATCCATCCTTTTGCACTAAAAGACATCTTCACTTTCCCATCATCTTCGCTTTCTGATAACATCTCAATCGGGTCAAATTCAAACAGTGGGAGTGGCTTCGGCATCATTATTCCCGCACCCTCCGGTATCGCCGAATTTGCGATAAAGGTGATCTTGAACGGGCCATAGTTGATCCTCACATCCTCCAAAGAATCTCCCACCTGCGGGATTTGCAATTTCCTTGTGACGGGATGAATGGCAATGCTATGAGGCAGTTCGCCATCGTGATCTTCCACCCACTTTTTTAATGCTTCTGAGCAGCTTAATGACATTGATTCAAGGGTGTCCATGTTCGATTTAGTTAATAATGCTTGTACGCGGCATTTCCCCACATACTCACCGTTTTCTCTTTTGTGAGCGCGGCGGGTTTATTTACTCTAAACGCACTGTCATTAGTCCACATCACAGAAGTTTGGCCAGATTTGATCTGTCGAAACGTGACATATATTCTCCTTGAATTGTCGGCGTTATTCATGAAAACTGCTTCTAAACCATTGAACGAAACGAAAGTGGCATCAATCCAAAAATGACCTCCCCACCCTATCAATCGCTCCCAGTGACGAGCCGTTTTTATTCGAAAAACATCTCCTGGCTTAGCAATTGACGCATACGTATTAAATTGCTTTCTGGTCATTTCGATTTAGCTTTCTGATCCATAGTTCAACGTATCGCTCCCATCCTATACAGGCGATTAACTGCAACTCCCGGCTAAATAAAATAACTAGCGCCTTCGCTCTTTTCATGATCATCGATCACCTCCTTTATCCGGTCCGCATCAAAGTCCACAAACGAGTTTTCATTGATAGCACAAATGATTTCGCACTCAGCATTAAAAACAACTTGTTTGAATGGCGACTCGGCTGCATTCACGTACCGTACTATACCGTCGAATTTGAATGAATGCTTCATAAGGCGGCGAAGAGAAAATATCTGTTCAATTTCACCTAAGCAAATGGCGGCGCTGACGGGATCAATTTTTCCACCATTGAGTCAGCATATTTTTCAATAATCTGCCAAAAGAAAGCCTCCTTCTCGGCGTCTACCCCATACCAGCGCTCAATTGAATACAACAAATCTCGGATATCATCCACCTCCTTAGGGTTTTCATTCTGAGGAGCAACGCTTTCAAAACTTAGAGGAGCAATCGAGGGCAGCAGTGGCCCCGTTACGCAGTAATTCGCCGTATCTGTCGCTACCGGATTATTTCCGGTTGAGAGTTGATAATCAATCCAAGAAAGGAAGTTAATGTCGCCAGAGTTTTTCCACTCGTTAAATACCTTCCTTGCCGACTCGATTTCTTCTTTTGTTATCATGATGGTGTTGATGAAGTTTGCGCTGCGCGCCGAGTCGAACGGCTAGGTCCGCTCATCTGCCCAAAGGAGTGAGTACCCGCAGCTGAGATCTTATTTATTCACACAAAGAGTAAAATGATTTGCATGCAGATGTTTCAAAAAGTTTAGCCTGCCCTCGATCGCCTGTCACATAGTCGACCGCCTCCTTAACACTTGGGTAACTACCATTCTCGCACCGATAGGGAGGGATGTATTTGGGTGGAAAGAACGATCGACCAACATACATCTCCGCGTCTTGTAACTTTTCCAGAGTCTCAGGAAATGACTCGGCAATTTCTTTTAACTCGCCATGCGTGCACATAATACATGGGAAGCAACCGACACGCTTAAATCCAAGCTTATATAGAGGATTGGGCTGAAAACCCTTCGCATCGATAAATTCGAAGACATCCTTCGCAGTCCATTCGAAAATTGGGCGAATGATGTCGTGCGCATATTTCGAACAGAAATCCTTCACATCACTCTTACGATATGAATGAAACCGCGGCTTTCCATTTTTATCAAATTTGTAGGGCTCAAAATAATGCCGGAAAAAAGTGCACTGACTTTGCATCTTGGATCGCGCAGCACTTTCGTCTTTTCGAATGCCCTGAATCACCATGAAATTATCTTGTTGAGCAAGCAACCAGTCGATGAATGGCTTTACTTTAAGCTCTTCGGTGCAAAACCGAGCTTTTGTCGATGGGAATCGGTTTTTCCTCTTCGCCAGATCGACAAACGAACTTGTCCCCTTCAAAATAACCATCTTGATACCCAACTTGCCAATAACCTCTCGGATATGTTGGTAAGTGTATTCATGCTCCCATTGAGTATCGCAAAATACCGCTATGACGCCCTTTCCAAACTTCTCAACAGCCCAAAGAAGACATGCAAGAGAATCCTTACCTCCCGAAAACTGAACGACGACTTTCATATCGATTCGCCTTAGCAGGTAGCAGCCTTTACAGCCCACATTGCGGCACTCTCGATGTCTGTCTGGGCGAGCGAGATCAGCCGAGCCTTTTCGCCGGCAATGCCCGTTGTCCTCAACCCCTCGACGAGGTTTATTAACTCTGCTGCCTTTTGCTTGATTTGATCGACAGTGCCGTCGCTGGAAGGATTGAAGCTTGTCCGCACGCGGGACTCGCCAAGTGTCTTTTGGTCCATGAGGAAAGTTTGTTGATGATGAAAGTGACTACGAAGGAGAGGAAATGTTCGGGATGCTCAAAATTATTTGCAGCTTTTTTGAAAAAATTATTTTTCGGATAAAAAATTTACCCCATCCAATACCCCAAAAATCTCATCAATAAGCCAACTGTCACAATATCAGTATAGTAGGTCAAAATATTAACAAAACCTTGTTAATGCTTTGTTAACCATTTCTTAATTAGCCCCCGATTACTTTGACCCACGGTTTTGGCCGACCGTTTATCATCCATCCCATTCACAATTTAACTATCGCAAGATCCGCACCGGCCCGTGCGAGAATAGAAAACTATGCAGTAAGCCGAACTCCATGCAGCCCCGACGAGGGCAGCGAAATTCAAAGCAACAATTGATTTAAACGAACAGGAACTTAACCCTACGGTATGAACAAACAACTTCTATCAAAACCCATATGCAGGCACATTTTACCAACGGCGCTCTGGCGCGTGTGCATTGCATTGTGCGTAACGCTGCTCGTACAAGTCGCAGCATTTGCGCAAACGGCCGCGGACGAAACGCTCATCAGCGGCGAAGTAAAGGACGAGAAAAACAGCGCCATCCCCGGAGCAAGCATTGTATTGCAAGGCACCGCGAAAGGTACGACAACGGATGTCAATGGAAAATTTTCGCTTTCCGTGCCCAAATCAGGTTCGGTGATCATTGTGAGCTTTCTGGGCTACAAACGTCAGGAAATTGCGGTGGGCAACCGTACGAATTTCGATGTGAAACTGGACCCTAGCAGCGATGAGTTACAGGAAGTGGTCGTTGTCGGCTATGGTACGCAGCGTAAGCAAACGCTCACAGGCGCGATTTCGAACATTGTTTCCGAACAGATCAAGACTACCACCCACACCAGCCTCGCGCAAAGCCTGCAAGGAAAAGTGGCCGGTGTACAAATCCGTCAGAACTCCGGCGAACCCGGTTCGTTCAGCACGAATATTAATATACGCGGCTTTGGCGAGCCGTTGTATGTGGTGGATGGTGTGGCGCGCGACGGCGGTTATGAATTCCAGAAGATCAACCCCGACGACATTGAAAGCATTTCCGTGCTGAAAGATGCTTCGGCGGCGATCTTCGGTATCCGTGCCGGAAATGGTGTGGTGATCGTGACGACGAAAAAAGGAAAGCAGGGTAAGCCGCAATTCAGCTATAATATGGTGTATGGCCGCCAGAGCCCCACCGACGTTCCCAAAATGACCAGCGCATTACAATGGGCGGAAATGCGGAATGACGCGGCTAAGAACCTCGGCGAAAACCCGGTTTACACACCCGAAGAAATCGAGAAGTTCCGCAGCGGCGCACCGGGTTACCAAGGCACCGATTGGTATAAGGAGACTTTGAACAAGTCGGCCAGCCAACAACAGCATTTTATTTCCGCGTCGGGTGGTGAAGGGGTGGTCAGTTACTTTACCAGCTTCGGCTATCAGAAAGAAAACGGGCTGCTCAAAAGCGGTGATATGGGGTATCAGAAATACACTTTCCGTTCCAATGTAGGCATTGATTTAACCAAAAATCTGAAAGCGGACCTGATCCTTTCAGGGCTGTTTGATAAGCGTGAACAGCCGGGCGATAACTTTTTTAACATTTACAAAGGAACCCGCATTGCGCTGCCGACCGAGCGTCCTTACGCGAACGATAACCCGCGGTACCCCGCATTGCTGAGCGGCGGCTATAACCCGGTGGCATTGGCAAACAGGGAACTGACCGGCTACTCACAGGAGGTCAACAAGTTTTTCCAGTCAACATTTGCATTGACCTACACAATACCGTTTGTTCCCGGACTCCGCATTAAAGGCTTGGTAGCTTACGACAGCAATAACTATCGCGCGAAGTCGGTTTCGAAGGCTTACAACCTTTATACCTACGACGCGGCAACGGACAAATACACCGCCCATACGCAGCGGAACCCATCGCGGATCGGCAATAATTTTACCGACAACAACCGCATCACTTTCCAGGGACAGTTGCTTTACAACACCGTCATCGCCAAGAATCATAACCTCGGAGCGACGCTGGTTTACGAGCAGCAGGAATCGCACAACCGCTGGGCGGGGCTGGGCCGCGAGTATGCGTTTTTCACCAACGACCAGATCGACCAGGCCGGATTGAACAACCAGACGACGAGCGGCTCCGAGTCGGAATATGCGAGCCAATCGTATGTAGGCCGTTTGAATTATGATTTCAAAGAAAAGTACCTGCTTGAAGTGGCGGCACGCTACGACGGTTCATACCGTTACCATCCCGATCGCCGCTGGGGCTTGTTCCCGGTAGTATCAGCCGGTTGGCGGGTTTCCGAGGAAGCTTTCCTGAAACAGATTCCATTCATTTCAAACCTGAAACTGAGAGGTTCGTATGGTCTGGTAGGTGCCGATGCCGGAGCACCATTTCAATATGTACCGGGCTTCTCGCTCACTGGCGGCGGTGGATATGAGTTTACCAACGGCAATTACACCACCGGGGCTGCTTCCCCGGCCATCGTGAATGAAAAACTGACCTGGTTCAAATCGAACATCCAGGACATCGGGATCGACGTCGGATTGTGGGATAACAAAATCGACTTCACTTTCGACATCTACCAGCGCGACCGCAAAGGGTTGCTCGCACGCCGCAACGTATCGCTTCCGAACACCTTCGGCGGTACATTGCCCGAGGAAAACCTGAACAGCGACCGCGTACGCGGGATTGAGTTTTCGGCTGCTTACAATGGACAGATCCGCGATTTCAAATACGGCATTTCGGGTAACTTCAATTTTGCACGTACGCAGAACCGTTATGTAGAACGCGGCGAGTTTCTGAGCAGCATGGACAAATGGCGCGGCGGTGCGACCAACCGATGGAACGACGTCGTATGGGCTTACCAGCTCGAAGGCCAGTTTCAGAACAAGGACGAGATCGTTTACGCCCCGATCCAGAACGGAGACCTAGGCAACACCCGCGAATTGCCCGGCGATTTCAGATACAAGGATGTGGACGGCAATGGTATTATCGACGGTAACGATGCTATTCCATTGTTCTTCGGAGGCGATCCTAAAATGTACTATGGTGTAACATTGAATGCATCCTGGAAAGGTTTCGATTTTACTGCATTGTTCCAGGGCTCGGGCAAGTACAGCGTGCGCTTCCGCGAGGTGTATGCCGAAGTGTTCGCATTCCGCGGCAATACGCCGGAGTATTTCTATGACAGATGGCAGCAGTCCGAAGACGGTCAATGGATTCCCGGCACCTGGCCCGCTTCCCGTTTCAACTATAATGTAGGCGCGATGTACGCCGAGAGCGGTGCATGGCGGAAGGACGCTTCCTATCTGCGTTTCAAAAGTGCACAGCTCGGCTACACTTTCAATCTGGGCTGGCTTAAAAAGATCGGTATCAGCGATGTTCGCGTGTATGGCAATGCGCACAACATTTTCACCTGGGCCGATTCGTTCGTGAAACCGTTCGATCCGGAAAAAGTGGAAGGCTTGTTCGGTGCGGGGCTTACCTACCCTGTTACGCGGAGCTACAACTTCGGGATCAATGTCAAATTTTAATTTTAATTGATAATGAGATATTTAAAACATACCCTAACCCTGCTGGTCGTACTGGTGGCGATGAGTTGCGGCAACGTGCTCGACAAGCAGCCGTTGGACAAATTGCAGGGCGAGAACCTCTTCTCGAACCCGGAAGGCGTGAAACTGTATATGGCCAACCTGTATTACCAGCTGCCGACAGAGGATTTCACATTCTTCCGCCAGGGCTTCAACTGGAACACCGGTGATCCGAACAACGGCGGTTTTGCGCCCGCCATGTCCACTGACGAGGCTGTACATACCGAATTCGGCGATTTTATCGGCAACGACGATTTCCAATGGTGGGACCAGGGTTACAAGCTGATCCGCGATGTCAATATCCTGATTGACATCATCCCTACACTGGATGTTAATGAGGAAGAGCGCAAGGCATTGGTCGGAGAAAGCGCATTCATCCGTGCTTATGCTTACTTTGCCCTGGTAAAACGGTACGGTGGCGTGCCTTTGATCACCTCCGTGCAGAAATACGAAGGCGACGTGGAAGCATTGAAAGTACCGCGCAGCACCGAGAAGGAAACCTGGGATTTTGTACTCAAAGAATGTGACACGGCCATTTCAAGCCTCGGTGACTCATGGCCTGGCGGAGAACGACGTGCGACCAAATGGGTAGCTTATGCATTAAAAGCCCGCGCAGCCTTACATGCTGCATCGCTCGCCAAGTACAGCGACCGTGCCCCGATTTCAGGAACGGCGGTAGACCAGAAACTGGTTGGGTTGGATAAATCCGCTGCGGCCGAGTATTACAAAGCAGCCGCAGACGCTTCGGAAGCGGTCATCAATTCGGGCAAGTTTGGTTTATATAAACCTAATCCGGCGACGCCAGAGGAAGCAGCCAACAACTACCGCCTGCTTTTCGAAGACCCGAACAATGCACCGGAAGAAGCTATTTTCATCAAAGGCTATGCAAGACCAGGCTCTGGAACAGGGCACAATTATGGAATCTGGTTCCAGCCCAACCAAACCGCCAACGGCTGGCCGCACCCGGGGCGTATGAACCCGACGCTGGAACTGATGGATGCCTACGAAAGCTACGATAAGCCAGGCGAAAGCGCGCCCGTCAGTACCTCTGGTGCCGCGAATGACGCGACAGATTACACGGGCTTCAATGCATCCAAACAATACAAAAGGTTTGATACTGAAAACGATATCTTCAAAGGCAGGGACGCGCGCATGTGGGCCACAATGATCCTGCCAGGCACGAATTGGAAAGGCCAGAAAATCGTCATCCAGGCAGGTTTCATCAAACCCGACGGCGCGGCACAGATCATGGGTGGCGACCCGTTCACGCATAACGGAAAGACCTATTATACTTACGGCTCAGCCGATCGGACACAATATTCCGGTTTCGATACCTGGGGCGGTAACAATACGCGTACCGGCGTGAGTTTCAAGAAGTTTTTGAATGAAGGTTTGAATATCGCACCAGGATGGAACCAGTGCGTGACCGACTTCGCCGACTTCCGTTATGCCGAGATCCTGCTGATCTATGCCGAAGCGATTGCAGAAAGTGGAACAGGAGACAAAGTAAAAGGAGCCAAGGCACTGAACGACATCCGTCGCCGCGCCGGTCACAAAACCGAGATTCCGCTGACGATCAACAATGTGATCCGTGAAAGGCGCGTGGAGCTTGCATTCGAGAATAAACGTTTCTGGGACCTGATCCGCCGTCGCGAGTACCACACGTTGTTCAACAACACCATGCGCCATGCATTGCTGCCGATCCTCGACCTTCGCGTAACACCCGCGAAATACATCTTCGTCCGTATTAACGTGCCGCGCAGCAATCCTTCAACATTCGATTACCGTCAGTATTACCGTTACATTCCAGGCATAGGAGCTAACGGTCTGGTTCAAAACCCGCAGTATTAAAACTATGAAAAAACTAACGATCCATATTTCCGCCCTGCTCCTGCTTCTCGGTGCGGGTGCATGCAGCATTGATAACTATCCTGCGCCTGATTCGCAACTGTACGGCACATTCCTGGACATCGACACCAATGAGCCTGTCGAGCAGGATATTATCCGAGGAAGCACCATCGAATTCATCGAGCAAGGCTATGCCTCGCAGACCAAACAAACGATGATCATCAAAAACGACGGCTCCTATCGCAACAACCTCATCTTTGCGAACACGTACACAATCACGCCCGTGCGCGGGAATTTTGTGCCAGTGACCGCCCAGGAGGTGAGCGTTAAAGGAGAAACAAAGCTCGATTTTAAAGTGCAACCTTATATTCGTGTGAAAGAAGCAAGCATCGAAAAAGTGGGTACGAAAATCGTTGCGAAGTTCAAATTGCAGCAAACGGTGATCAACAATGTGCGTAAGATTGGCTTGTACGCGCATCCGGAACCATCCGTTGGTGAGCCTCTGCGCGTGGCATTGGCCGAGCAGGAGATCAATGGTGCCATTGACCCTAATAAGGTTTACCAGGTGGAAATCGATTTGCCGTCCAATAGCAATGTTCTTAAAACGGGAAACCAGTATTTTTTCCGCGCCGGGGCCATTATCGATGCGCCAGAATCTAAGTTTAATTATGCGAAAGCCGTAAGGGTTGCATTGTAAAATCAGTGGCGTCCGGGCGGTACAAACCCGGACGCTTTTTTTGTAAAAAATACATTTTCATGAAATTACTCAAACTTCTACTCTGCCTTTCCGTCTTTTCCCTAAGCTGCAAAGGCGGTGATGATAATGCCTCTGAAAACGATGACCCGAAGCCGGTAGAAGAAGTCAAATACGACGAATCGCATTCTCTTTTTAAAAGTTACAAAGGCCTTGTTATGGCAGGCTATCAGGGCTGGTTCACGGCAGAAGGCGACGGCGCGGGACGCGGTTTCCACCACTATCAGAAAGGCGGCAAATTCGAACCGGGATTTGCTTCGATCGACTTTTGGCCGGATGTTTCAGAATATCCTAAAACCTACAATACCGCATTCAAATATGCCAATGGCGAGGTAGCCAAGGTTTACAGTCCCTACGATGAAGAAAGTGTGGACCTGCATTTCAAATGGATGAAAGAGCACGGCATCGATGGTGTGTATATGCAGCGTTTTGTGGTGGAAGTGAAAGGTGAAAGTGGTAAGCGGCATTTCAACAAAGTGCTTGCCAATGCATTGAAAGCTTCCAAAAAATACGGCCGTGCGATCAGCATTATGTACGATCTCAGCGGCGCGACTTCGGCGGATATGGATTTTATTGCCAAAGATTGGGAAGAGCTGCAACAGCAATTCAAACTCTTCGACGGCCAGGAAAACCCGACCTTTCTCCGCCATAATGGCCGGCCGCTGTTAGCTATTTGGGGGGTAGGCTTCAACGATGGCCGGAAATACACGATCGCTGACATTCAGAAGCTGGTAGAAAAAATAAAGGGTCCGACCAAAAAAGCCTCTATTCTCCTGGGTGTGCCCTATTATTGGCGCGAACTCGGTCGCGATACCGAAAACTCGCCGTTGCTGCACACTGTCATCAAGCAGGCCGACATCATCATGCCCTGGGCCGTTGGACGTTACAATGCGTCGACCTACACGAGCGTGGCCGGTCCGAATCTCCCCGCCGACATTACGTGGTGTAAAACCAACAAGATCGATTACGCACCTCTTGTTTTCCCGGGTTTCAGCTGGGGCAATCTCAAAAACGACAAATCCCTTTACAACCAAATCCCACGCAATAAGGGCGAGTTCCTGTGGCAGCAAATCTCCGGGGCAAAACTATCCGGCGCCGAAGCATTGTACGTAGCCATGTTTGACGAGGTGGATGAAGGCACCGCCATTTTCAAAACCCGCAAGGAAGGCGAAACGCCATTGAATGGGGAAGGAAAGTTTGTCGGTATCGAGCCTGAACTGGCATCGGATTATTACCTGTGGCTTGTCGGTCAAGGGGCTAATTGGTTCCATGGAAAGAGTGGATATAGTGGTACGAAACCGGCTCGTAAGTAACAAGAATTGTGCAAGGAGATCTCTTGCACAATTTCCAAAGTCCCTCAAACACATATCGTCATTTTTGAGTATGTTTAAACAAAATAGAACCTAAAAGTCTGTTTGTTAAAACATATTATATGAAAATTACACTTTCCCTGATCATTTCTTTCCTCGTTGCGTCGTTTCACGCGTTTTCCTTTGCCGACGGAGAAAAAAAATCGAAAGCATTACCACGCATTGCCATTACCGGGCTCGGTATTGAATCGAGTACGTTTTCGCCTGCCCGCACGGAAGAGCCGGCTTTTAAGGCCAAATATGGCGAGCAGATTTTTAGCTCCTACCCTTTTATGGCCGTGGACTCCAACCTCCGGCAGCGTGCCGAATGGCTTCCTGCGCTGGTAGGCAAGTCATTGCCGGGTGGAATGGTCACACGCAAAGCATATGAGTCATTGGTAAAACAAACACTAGAATTATTGAAAAAGAACGGGCCATACGATGGACTGTATTTCGACATCCATGGCGCGATGAGCGTCGAAGGCCTGGATGATCCCGAAGGCGACCTCATCACCCGCATACGCGAAGTAATTGGGAAAAAGACCATTATCTCTACCTGCATGGATCTCCACGGCAACGTTTCGTGGCGACTGGCACAAAATACCGACCTCATCACCTGCTACCGCATGGCCCCGCACGAGGACGCCATGCAATCCAAACGCAGGGCAGTGGCAAAATTGCTGGAACGCATAGAAAGCGGTAAAGGAAAACCTGCATACAAGGCCTGGATTCCGGTTCCTATCCTGCTGCCAGGTGAGAAAACCAGCACGCGAATCGAACCGGGAAAGTCGCTTTACGCGCAGGTCGCGCCCGCGGCCGTGCAATCGGGCGTGATCGACGCGGCCATGTGGGTGGGTTACGCTTGGGCAGACGAGCCTCGTAACCATGCCGTTGTGATGGTTACCGGCGACAACAAGGCAACCGTTTCACAAACCGCCGAGCAACTGGCAAAAAGTTTCTGGGACGTCCGGAGAGATTTCGCATTTGTGGCCCCTACCGACGATCTGAAAGGCGCATTGGCCAAGGCTCTGGCAAGCAGCCAGCATCCATTCTTCATTAGCGACTCCGGCGATAACCCCACTGCGGGCGGTGCCGGCGACGTTACCTGGACGATCACTGAAATCCTGAAACGCCCCGAGTTCCAATCAGAAAACGGGCCGTCGCTCATTTACGCATCCATACCGGGACCGGAACTGGTTGAAAGCGCTGTGAAGGCAGGCGTAGGCGGAAAAATCGATGCATTAGCCGGCGCGGCAGTCGATGCGCGTTTTGCGCCTCCTGTCCGGCTGGTCGGGACGGTTGAAGCGATCCATCATGGCGATATCAATGCAGAAACGGAAGTAGTCGTGAAAGTGGGCAGCGTACGGGTGATCGTAACCAAAAAACGCAAACCTTATCACAAAGAGGCTGATTTTACGAGATTGGGTCTTAATCCACGCAAATCAGACATTGTGGTAGTGAAAATCGGCTATCTCGAACCCGAACTTTACAACATGCGCGCCGACTGGATCTTAGCGCTTACGCCCGGCGGAGTTAACCAGGACCTGGAAAGGCTTCCTTACAAACGCATCAAACGTCCGATGTTCCCGCTCGATAAAGACATGAAAGACCCGGATCTGAAAGCGAGGATCGTACCTTCTTCGGATGCGCTTTAAATTACGGTGTCATGCTGAGTGAGCCCTGTGACCACCATGCTTCGACCGCCCGGCGGCCGAAGCATGGTGGCGGTAGATGCTTCGCAAAGCCTCTTAAACTCCCCTATTCCTCAAATAACTCAGCATTGTCACGCCGTTGCTGGCGCCTGTTGCTTCGTTAAGTTGCAGGTTCACCCTGTGTTCGAGGTTGTTGAAAAGCGGTTTTCCGGCGCCTAAAATTACCGGGTAGATAGCCAACCGATACACATCGATCAGGTCCTGGTTAATGAATGTGGTAATCAGCGAGCCGCCGCCGTAGAGCCAGATGTCCTTTCCGGGCATGTTACGGACTTCGTTTACCTTCTCAGCAATGTTTGCGTTGACGTAGGTTGCCTTGCCATCGCCGTTCGCGTGCTGCGAAAACACATATTTTTCTTTACTATGCACCGCCGCCCAAAGGCTTTTTTCCGCCTCCGATGCACTTTCCTCGGGCTGATACTGCCCCCAAAGATCATAACTGACACGCCCATAGAATATCGTATCAATGTCTTTCAGAAAATCGACCAGACCATTGCCGACACTGTCGTCCATTACAATCCAGTCGATTTCGCCGTTAGGGCCTTCGATAAAGCCGTCGAGTGACACGGCTAGGTCCAGGATGATCTTCCTCATTGTTTTCTCTTGTTTGTTGATGATTTGAATTCAAAAATAAAACTTAAAATACTATTCACTTAATGCAAAAGCCACTGCCGCCTGTGAGTGAATGCGGGTGGTATCGAAAACAGGAACGGTAACGTCTTCCTGACTTATGATCATCGGAATTTCGGTACAGCCCAAAATGATCCCCGTCGCTCCCTTTGTAATCAGTTCCTCGATGATGGCTATATACCTCCTTTTGGTTTCTTCCCGGATGATCCCTTTGCCGAGTTCATCCCTTAATGTATCCTGTATGAAATCGCGGGTTTCCTGGCTTTCCGGGACCATAGGCACGATGCCGTGGCTCAGAAGTCTGTCCTTATAAAAATCCATTTCCATCGTAAATCTGGTGCCCAGGAGCCCAACTTTGGTCAATCCCTGCGCCTGGATTGCTTTTGCAGTGGCCGTCACGATGTGGATGAGAGGCAAGGTAAGTTGCGCTTCAAGCCTGTCGGCCACGGCATGTGCGGTATTGGCACACAATACAATCGCTTCTGCACCGGCCTTTTCGAGGCTTTGACATGCATGCAGCAGCATTTTGAAACTGTCGTCCCACCTACCTGCCGTATTATTACTGACAAATTGATTGAAATTCACCGAGTATATAATGCATTCGGCAAAATGCAAACCGCCGAGTTTCTCATTTACTTCTTCATTGATAAAACGATAATAATCGACGGTAGACACCCAACTCATGCCTCCGACAAGCCCTAATTTCTTCATAAACGATGTGGACAATACTAATCAGTTTTTAGCCCTACCCGTAATCCAGAGCAGGAACAATGCATTGAAAATGAGGGTAAGCGGTATTACGGAAAGGTTTTTGAAAAATAGGATAATTACCCATTCAGAAGCGCCCTCCGAGATAATGCTGTTTACTTTTAATTTATAATATAAACAGGTCTGATAAGCAGTATAATCGATCAGCAAGTTGATGACCCAGGCGATCAGGAGGTATATTACCATACTGGCCAAAAGTGACCGCCAATCTCTTTTCAGACGTGTCTTTGCGATGCTCCAATTCGATTTCCAAGCACCACTTTTTGTTAAAATTTGTCTGATCCTCCCGAAACCCTTGCGCACATTAGTTAACCCCAATGCATAGACAAAAATCATGAGTCGCGCTCCTTCAATAATAATTTCAAGGGCTAAATGTAATACGGGGGATATCGGACCCAATGCGCCCAGTTGAATCACCCTGCCCATAGCTGCGGCCATTCCAAGCGCAAGCACGATGAGATAGTGACGTTTGAAAAACATGAGGGTTTGTAAAACCCAGGTCGGACTTTGAGAAGTTCTGGTATTGTTGTTCATGGCTACGTTTAGTTTTTTTGAACTTAGTCTTTTGAAACTTTTAATTTCTTCAAAAATCCTGAATTTTTATTCTCAATCATGATTGTATAGATACCTGCCGGGCGACCTTTTAGCGTAAAATCAATGTCCTGATCCGAAACTGCGCTTTTCGAGATCACCAATGCGCCTGAAACGGAGTACAAACTGATCTTATCACCCTTCGTGATACCACCGACGCGGAACATGGCGGCGGCCGGGTTCGGGAAAACAAACGGTTCGATCATACGTCCGCCCGTTTTCACAGCAATAAGCGAACTGTATTGAAAGCTGCCATCCAGATCCACCATTTTAAGGCGGTAGTAACTGTTTCCGTATGAAGGACCGGCAATGAGATAGGTATACGTATAATAGCTTCCGTGACAATTTACGGTATCGATACCTTCAAACTTCTGGCCGTCCAGGCTGCGCTGCACGACGAAATGATGAAAATTGCTCTCAAACAATGTCCGCCATTCCAGTACCTTGGATTGCTCCCGCTCGGCTACCCTGAAAAAAGCGAGCTGAACCGGCAACGGATCACCCGGATTGCTTAGTTTTGACAACGTCCCATTCAGAAACGAAACCACAAACAGCTCGCCAGATTGGTCTTCTCCAAATGAGATTAACGATGGATGGGTCAAACCCGCGTCGGGCGTGGGCACACCGAGTGGGTTAATGTATCCGATTTTACCGGTTGCGTAGTCGCCAAAAAAGTAGTAGCCCTTCATGGACGGATAGCGCGAGCCGCGGTAAACGAAGCCGCCCATGACAGATGCGTCCTTGCCGCCATTGTTGGTAAATCCCGGGTAGGTTAGCTTTGGCGCAATGTAAGCGGTGCCTTGTGCGCAATGCGACGCATTGTATGTTTGCGTGCCTTCGAGGCAGTTCCAGCCGAAATTGGAAATAGTATTTCCGAACGGGTACGACAAATAGTTGACCTCTTCCCAGCCGTCCTGCCCGTTGTCGCCAATCCACAAATCTCCTGTCTGCCGGTCGAAGCCGAAGCGCCAGGGATTTCGAAGGCCGAGGGCGAATATCTTTCCGAGCGGATTATCGCCGGGAGCCGGGGCGCTGGTATCGAGGCGCAACAGTTTGCCAAACAGCTTACCCATGTTTTGCGAGTTGTTGGCAGGATCTCCCAAAACACCGCGCGAACCCGGGCCATTGTCGCCGGTTGAGATATACAGAAAACCGTCCATGCCAAAAGCCATATCCCCTCCGCGGTGACCGCCCAGCACGTCCTCGTAGGGAATGGTGAGTATTTTGACTTCCGAATTGGCATCAGCGAGATCTGCATTGCCCGGTTGCCGTGTGAAGCGGGATATTTGAACTTCCGTTTTGCTCTTCACCACGTACATGACGTAGAAAAACCCGGAAGTCTGGTAGTTAGGCGAGAATGCAATGCTGAAAATACCTGCCCAATCAGGGTCATTGATCTTCGCCGCGATGTCCAGAAAAGGCGTCGGGAGGATTGCTCCGTTTTTAACTACCCTGATCTTGCCGCCAATTTCAGCAACGAACAGCCGGCTGTCATTCGCATGGGTGACTTTAACCGGGCGTGTGAAGCCGGATACAACCGTTTCGATAGCTAGCTTCGGCTGCGCAAGACAACTGCCCAAGGCGCTAATTAGAAGTATTATCGTGCAGACTAAGTGTCTCATGGCGAAGATTAAGAGGAGTAATGTAAATATAAAAATTCTCCACTAACCCGCCGCCTATTTCTTGCGAAGCATTCCCAGGCACCTTAATACAGCTAACGGCTCGACTTCATCGCTTTCACCGTTTTCAACCCGCTGTCTTTGACGAATTTCTTGTATTCGGGAGAATCGCAACTGTAAATCGCTATTTTCCCTTCCTCATCATTATGAACGCCCCAGCCATAGCGCTTGGTGAGCGGCGAAGCCCTCATACAGGCCTGCCCTTTTGAGAAAAATTGCTTGCGTGCTTCTTCCAACTCGTTTTCTGTCAGATCCTTGCGCTCTGCAAATACCTTGAACAGCACATCGTCGGACGAGAACTGGTAAGGATGCTTGCTGATCATTTCGTACTCAATTCCGGCGACGGTTTTGGTATCCCCTTTCATCGGCGGCACTTCCCCCGTCGTCGCCGGACAATCGGCGGCAACTTCGATGAATGTGTTTTCGTAGTTGGTCGTGTGAACTTTCATAGCACTGTTTTTTGAACTGCAAAGTAATACTTCCAGTGACAATGGTATGTCAGCAGAGCTAACTGGATACAAGAAATTTATTCAAACCGTCAAACCGCCATCTCAACAGCATTTAACTGGCCCGACCGCTTCATATCGCGGTGGGCCCATTCTGCCATTGCATTGATCACCGGTTCCAGCTCACGGCCGCCTTCTGTCAATGTGTAAGTAACGAAAGGCGGGACGACCGGTTTGGCCTCGCGGATCACCAGGGAGTCGCTTTCCAATTGTTTCAAATGCTGGATCAGCATCTTTTCCGTGATGTGCGGCATTGCCTTCTTAATCTCGCTGTAACGCTTGCTGCCAGCCAGCAGGTGGAACAAAATGATCGGTTTCCAGTGGCCGCCGATCTTGTTCATCACATAGGTAACCGGGCATTCCTGCATCACGATCTCGCGATTCGCATTGTAAGTTGAGCTTTCCTTGATCTTAGTCATACATACTCTGGGGTAAGTACTTGTCAAAAAGTAAGTACAAATATAGCTTTGTCCCATCAAAAAACAAATCGAAAAGACATGAAATACATCATCACAGGATCCCTCGGCAATATCGGTCTGCCGGTAACCAAAAACCTTATCGCAGCTGGCCATGAAGTAACCGTCATCAGCAGTAATCCGGCCAAAAAGGAGCAAATTGAAAGCCTCGGTGCACAGCCGGCCATCGGTTCTGTGCAGGACGAAACGTTCTTGGAAACCGCATTTCAGGGAGGTGATATCGCCTATTTAATGATCCCAAGCGACTTTTCAGTAACTGATTACGCGCAATTCCAGCGCGAAGTGGCGGATAAATATGTACAGGCTCTTCAAGCCGCTGGCATCGACCGCATTGTGCTCCTAAGCAGCGTCGGCGCACATTTGCGCAAAGGCGCGGGGCCGATCGACGCATTGGGTTACCTGGAAGAAAAGCTGGCGACCATTGCCGGTTTACAAGTAAAAATCCTTCGTCCGTCGTATTTCTTCAACAACCTGTACGCGCAAATTGACCTGATTAAAAATGCGGGCATTACAGGCAGCAACTTCGGCGCCACGGAGGAAAAACTCGTGCTGGTAGATACTGACGACATTGCGAAAGTGGCCGCTGAGCAACTTCTGGCCCCATTCACCGAAACCCAGACCATCACCTATATTTCCAGCGATGAACGCCACCCCTCCGAAATAGCGGCAGTGTTAGGTGCGGCCGTCGGAAAACCAGGAACGCCATGGGTGCCATTCTCGGATGAAGATGCCTTCAACGGCATGCTCCAAGCCGGCCTCAACGAAAGCTTCGCCAGCCTCTACCGCGACATGGGACAAGCGTTGCAAAACGGCACAATGCAGGAAGATTATTGGAAAAACCGCGGTGAAATCAAAGGGACTTTGAAGCTGGAAGAGTTCGCAAGGCGGTTTGCGGGGGTGTACGCTCAGTAGCGTAAGCACCCGGGACCAGCCTGTTACGGTTCTGGGTGTTTTATCAAAACCTGGCCTCAATCAGTATCCTTTTAAACGCATAAAAAACCGGCGTTTTGGGAAAATGGCTGGCGAGCAGGGCGCGGTAATCTTTGATAAAAGGCTCTTTCAATGGATCTGGCAGGCGTTCCAGGTATGGAATTATTGCCGTGCCGGAAACCCAGGTGAGTAGGGAATCTACGTCTTTCAGAACCAGCGGGTATATCTTTTCAAAAACCTGCATCGACTGGCTGCCGCATTCGAACAGGATTTCGGCATAGCGACCGGTTTCCAGGACAGGCGAAATGCGGTTCCAGTCAGCGTAGAGTTCGGAATAGGGTTCTTTCGTGGCCAGTTCGTTGAGCAGGCGGTTGGTCAGGTTGTGATGCTGGGGTGGCATTTGGATTAACAACTGACCTCCGGGCTTCAAGGTTGAAATGATCCGCGGCAGCAGCGTTTCGTGATCGGGGACCCACTGTAATGCTGCATTGGAAAAAACCACATCCCACTGCTGCGACTTTTTCAGCTGGTCTTCAATCGAAATGCATTCGAAGTTTACCGAGCTGCTGCCCGTTTCGCTCGATTTAACCAACATTTCGGCCGAAGAATCCACTCCCAGCACACGCGCATCGGGCAATGTCGCCGCCAATTTTGCGGTGAGGTCGCCCGTGCCGCAGCCGAGATCGACCGCTGTCAAACCTGGCCGCACATTCAACAGGGCCAACAAGTCAAGGGCAGGTGCTGCTCTCTCTGATTTATATTGATTGTAAACTTCCGGGTTCCAGGGCATCGTGGTTATATTTTCAAATTCATCAATTCGTTTACCATTTCCACTAGCGGAATAGCGGTAACGTCTTTCGCCAATGGGAAACGCTCGTTCCCCGAGTACACCAGGTAACGCTTTTCGGCACCAATATCGTCGCAACCCAGGTAAAATCCCTTTGAAAGCGAAGGCGATAATGACCTTTTAATCTCAATAGCATATCGTTCATTCATTCCTCGTTCCAGTACCAGATCAATTTCAGCGCCTGCCGAGGTGCGGTAATACCAGGCCGTCATGCCCAGCGGTAATGCGGAAAGGAGATTTTCAATTACAAATCCTTCCCAACTGTGGCCCACTATCGGATGCCCGAGAAGGTCGTCCAGCGTGGCGAGATTGAGCAATGCGTGTGTGAGGCCGCTGTCACGGATATACACTTTGGGCGTCCGAACCAACCGTTTCCCCACATTTCCGGCCCAAGGGCGTAACGTGCGGATCAGAAAGAGTTCTTCCAGCAGGTCAACATAGCGCTTCACCGTCGGCAAGGCAATATCAAGGTTTGCGCCCAGTTGCGCGGTGTTGAGCTGACTGCCCGAAAGGTGCGCGAGCATGGTCCAGAGTCTGCGGAGCAGCACTGTCGGAATGCGCGGGCCGAATTGTGGAATATCCCTTTCTATGTAAGTATTGATAAAATTCAGCCGCCACCGGAAGCTGTTGAGGTCGTTTTTGGCCAGAAAACTGTCCGGAAAACCTCCCCGAAGCCACAATTTTTCCTGTGCAGCGCGGCCAATTTCTGTAATTTCATTGACTACAAAACCAGAAAGTTCGCGGTAGGCAATCCTGCCCGCTAGCGTTTCCGACGATTGCTTCAAAAGGTCAAGGGAAGCCGAACCCAGAATGAGGAACTGGCCGGTCCGCATGCCCTCCCGCCGCCGCCGGTCGATCACGCCCCGAAGCACCGGAAATAGTTCAGGGACCCGATGGATTTCGTCCAATATGATCAGCCTGCCTTTATGCGCTTCGAAATATGCCGCAGCATCGCTCAGTTTCGCCACATCGAGCGGGTCTTCGAGATCTAGGTAAATCGGTTTGGGATGAATGGATTCCGAAATCAGGTCAGCCAGCGTCGTTTTGCCGATTTGCCTGGGCCCAAGGATGCCTACGGCCGGAAAATCTTCCAGCAATTCCTTGATTTCTTCGTGCGCAATGCGTGGGATCATCCTTGCAATTATAACTTTGAATGTTAGATTTACAAGGTAAAAGTAAGAGAATTGTTCCTGGTTTGCAAGTTATTTTACCTTGTAATTATAACAGTAGGTGTTATAATTACAAGGTAAAATAACGGGTTCGTGGGGTACCTCAATAAAAAAATGCCGACCATCAGGCCGGCATTCTCAATTTATATAGCGTATGTGATTATTGCTCTTTACGTTTCTTGACACTGCGGTCGACGATCGCTCCGGTACCGGCACCTACACCGGCGCCAATTACGCTACCGATCAATGCGCCTTCCCCACGTTTTTTATTGACGATGGCTCCGGTGATCGCACCAGTCCCCGCTCCTACGAGCGCGCCTTTGGCCGTGTGGCTCCATTTCTTCTTGGCAGGAGCGGGTGCCGGGGCAGTCGCAACGGCTTTATTGTTGCTTGATGCCTCATTTTTCTTAATTTCTTCCCACTTTTCACGCTCCCGTTGCTCTGCAACTATGTTGTTCATGGAATCTACAATCGCTTGCTTTTCCATCGCTACTTTCATAGAATCGATGGTTTTTTGCTGTGCTTTCAAAGCTGCTTCCTGGTTGTCTGAGTGCTTGTTACACGCTGTCAGAATAGAGGCTACTACTAGCATTGACATTATAGCTTTCATCTTTGTGTTGGATGGTTCTACATGCGTTACTTCTAAAATCGTACCAAACCAAACCGCTTAATAAGATGCCATTGAGCTTACCCCTAATTCTTATTAAATTGTCGAAATACCTTGACCTTTAAACAACCACCTCTATGGAAGGGATTATCAACGATGACCTCGATCGGCAGACGCAACGGCCCGGCCCCAATGGCCAGCGGCCTTTTTTCACCAGGGGCACAACCGTGCAAATCACGGGTGCCGTTTATGACGGCCGTGAACGGTGGTTTATTACCGCCGATGGCACCAAAGTGATTGGCAATAAGGTTGAACTGGACGGTTATTCGGGCTTGTCGGACCAAGACAGATCCAATTTCTTTGTTTGCTACCGCGCCCACAATGCAGGCGTCCCGATCATCGATATGGCCGATGCGCCCGACAAACTGTTTTTCGCCAATCTACCTCCCGCTCCTAACCTCCAATTCAGGGTCAACGAATTGTTTCCCGAAGTATTCGCAACCGGCGTTACGCAGGCAGTAAGCAGGCTGCCGGAATCGCGTAAGCATGTTTTCGTTTATATCCACGGCTTTGATTGGGAACCGGGACTGAAGCTGGACCTTGTCCCCCAATTTGTCCAAAGCTACCTCCAACACCCACAAAATACCGTCGCCAATGTCCTTTACATGGGCTGGCCGTCGTACGGTTGGCGCAAAAAGGCCGATGACCGGTCGATTGGTTTCGGGCAAAAATTCACGCAGAATGGCTTGTTCGAATATTTTGAAGTGCTTTCGAAAAAGCTGAAAGAAGCAGGCAAAACGCTGAACCTCGTCGTGCATTCGTTTGGCCACCAGTTATTGAACGGCATGATCAACCCGGGTGAGGGCCATACTATTCCAACAGGGATTTTCGAGAACATTTTTCTGATGGCACCCGACGTAACGCACCTTGCCGTGCAACAGGGAGGAGTGCAACTGAGAAATATGCGGAGAAAATTCAAAGGCCCGCATTTCCACTACAATTATACTCCGCTGAAACAGCTCGCCAAACATGTGCACATTTACTACGATCCGAGCGATTACCTTTTGTATGTGAGTTCCAAGCAGTTTAACCTGAATGAGGATACCGGCAATTTCGATCCCCGCCCCGATGCAGAGGGCCTTACCACCGATTTCCGCAACCTTGGCTCCTACGGCGACGAAATCTTCAAAAAAGACCCCAATCTGAAACTCGAAGAAGGGTTCAACTTCTATAATGTACTGGATATCATCAAAGAAAGCCCCGACCCAACCCCCAATGCGCTCCTTTACGGCTTCCTCGACAACGACGACGAAGCGATGGCAAAAGCAAGGAACGGCGATTACAGCGACATCAACCTCCTCAAAACCTTCTGGGAAAAGGATTTTCTGATGAAGCATCACGCATACCTTTTCAGTTGCCAGCCCGTTGTGGCGCACGTTTTACAGCGATTGGCCGGCGTGCCGGTGCAAACGCCGGTGCTTGAAGGGGAAGCGCCTATTGTGTAGCATTGATCATCTTCAGGGCACCCGCGCAAAGGGTGCCTTGAATACATTTCCAGGCATGTTGGGCGGGACTTGCAACCAAGTTAAGTGCTTTTTGGTCTTCGAATTACCTCATAATATTCTACTTAAATCTATGAAGACCTCTATATTATTACTCGTACTTCTTCTGGTCATGGGTTGCAAAAAGGACCAACCCACCCCGCTGGCTTTCGATGACTTCTCATTTGTAGCACCGTCAAGCTGGAAAAAGTTTGAAGCACAGGGCTACGACTCCAAAGTAGGCGGCATTACCGACGGAAAAGATACGCTCAGGTACGACATGGGCATGTACTCCTACTCTTTCACAAAGGAAACGAGCGCTACCCACCACCGCAGAGAATCCGTGCAGAACGGCTACAAAACGCTCACCGTATGGCCTAAAAAGACCGGGCAAGGATTGATGGGCCTTTACATCAAAGTCGATGATTTCAGGAAACTCAGCATTTATGGCAGGAGTAAAAACGAAGATGAAGTTTTGGAAATACTGGCTTCGGTGAAGATATTATGAAAATTTTTTAATGGCCATTTATTTCAAATGCTTTAAATCTTTCCCATCCCAAACACCCTTATAAGTCTCACTAAGCCCTTTGATTTCAATGCGGAAAGTCTGATCCTCTGCCTTGTATTCTGACTTGATCACATTATCGCTATCATCGAGAAACTCGTTGCCGTAGCGAAATGGCAATTCTTCGCTTACGAAACGGGTTTTGATCCCGCCATTTTGCATATCGAAAACGGCGATGTGGAAATGCTCGGGGTAGCCTTTGTCGGCGTACATGTCATGGCCTGTATCTTGTGACGCGAGCATAAAAAGCTGCTTGTGATGCACCAGCGGATAACGGAATGCAGCGAAATCATGCGGCCGGAAATCGGTATAATAGCGTTTGCCGTCAATTAGCAATGAATAGCATATGTCAAAAGAATAGTCTTCGCCATTAGCGGATTTCTGAACATATACCTGATTGTGAAAAATGGTATCCACCACAACCATCGACGGGCTAGTCAGTTTACCTGCCACATTAGCCGAATCCTTCAAATTCCTCGACTTGAAAAGCAAGATACCGCTCGGCTGTGCATACAGGAGAAACAAATTTGGGTCGGGCTTCTGCATGAAGGTTTGTGGCAGAATTTCCGTCTTCACCTCTGTCAGCGCTTTCTCATTCGTGCTTGCGAGCGTGTAGGCGCCGTTTTGGATACTGAAATTAAAGGGTGCCACGACAAACGCCTGGGCCTGCGCCTCCCGTGCCGCACTGCCTGTCAGTATTGATCTAAAATAGAATACAAACCGCGCCAAGCTGGGCGCTACTTTTAAATATTGAGTCATAATGGTAGGCAGTAACCGATTCCGCTGCAAACTAATTAGATATTTTCAACCAAGACAAAAAACAATAGCTCATTTGTAACCGTCGAATGTCTTGTTAACTTTGGAATTCTTGCCTATTGAGCTTTTCAAAAACCTACACCTTTTTCGCCCTGTATGAAATACATTTACGCATTGCTTTTGGTGGCTGCACTTTGGGGCTGTAACAAGCCGCCCCAATTCGAACCCGATCCTACCCTTACACTGGCTGTTTATCCAAATCCGGGCAAGAATAGAATCTGGATTTATGTAAAAAATGATACGCTGTCTGAGTTTTCGCTTCAAATTTTGGGACCCGACGGTAAGATCGTTTTTGAATGGTATGTGCCCGAGGGAAACCCGATGAATGGTTTCGACATTGATCCTACGCAATCAGGAACCGGCGCTTATCACGCGGTGCTTCATAAGAATGGTTCGGTTTATACAAAAAAATTTATGGCGTTATGACCGGACGGGTAATCCTATGGGCGTCGGCATTGCTCCTCGCCTTCCATACAAATGCACAGAAAGCTTCCAGTGAATGGTTTCTAAATGCAAATATTAATATTCATATCCCAGGAAGTGGTTCTCAGAAATCCGTTTATCCCGTGCTGGGATACAACAAAAATTCCACCCCGAAATTTTTGCTGGGAGGTGTCGGCACAGGCGCTTTCCTGCTTCAACGGCTATCCTCTGACCTACACCTTAAAGTACACGGATACCTGTCCAAAATAAGCTATTGGGACGATCCCATTGAGCTGAAAGGCGTCGTCGGTGAGACTACGGGCATTTACCAGGCGGGCGGTTCCGATTATATAACGGGCATTAATGGCCTTGTTCACTACCATTTGGTCGACCGCCTTTCGTTAGGGGCCGGAGTTGGTGCACAGATCCTCCTTGCGTCGTTCTCCCGAACCCCGGACATCTATGGCTACGGCGAACCAACGGAAAAAACGTTTATCACGAACCATTATTACAAGACTGTACTTCCCGTTGTTCCGCTTGAACTATCATACAGATTCCCCAAAATGGTAATTAATCTTCGATACGACATCGGGCCGTTCAACCGGATCCGAGGCGAGTTAGCGCAAGCCAAAAACGAAAGATATGACGTATTGTCGCTGGAAGTCGGTTTCAAATTGAACTGATTGTCGGTAAATCCCAGCTATAACATTCATTTCAACAATCCGTACTGTTTTTAACAGAACATTTAACAACAGGAAAGTTGTAAAAAAGTAGCAGAACCCTAAATTTGATCAATCTAACTCAACCAAATCATGAAAACGACTTTCACCTTTTTACTCCTCTTCGCAGCCTCGCTTTGCTTCGCGCAGCTTCCTAAACCTGACGAAGTTCCCACGTCCAAAGGTCCGCTCAAAATCCAGCCGCTCAACCACGCCACGCTCGCATTGACCTGGAATGGCAAAACCATCTATGCCGACCCATACCAGGGCCAGAAAACGTTCGTAGGCATCGCCAAGCCCGACCTGATCCTGATCACCGACATCCACGGCGACCATTTTGACCCGGCGTCGCTCGATGCCCTTGATCTGGCCAACACCGTGATTGTCGCGCCACAAGCCGTAGTTGATAAAATGTCGGATGCATTGAAGGCCAAAACAACCGTCCTCGCCAACGGCCAGACCACCGAAAAACTCGGCATCTCCATCACCGCTATCCCGATGTACAACCTGCCTGAAACCGCAGACTCCCGCCACACCAAAGGCCGCGGCAACGGTTATGTGCTCAAATTGGGCGACAAATCCGTATTCATCAGCGGCGATACCTCCGGCGTTCCGGAAATCAAAGCCCTGAAAAACATCGACATCGCATTTGTGTGCATGAATTTGCCTTACACGATGGACATCAACGAAGCCGCCACCACCGTCCTCGCATTCAAACCCAAAATCGTTTACCCCTACCACTACCGCGGGCAGAATGGATTTAGCGATACCGAGGCGTTTAAGAAATTGGTGAATGAGAAGGATGGGAAGATTGATGTGCGGGTTAGGGATTGGTATACGGTGAAGTGACGTGCTTCGGCCGCCCGGCGGCCCGGTGCGCTCAGCATGACATTGAGAGATGTCAGTCTGAGCGCACGGGGCCGTCCGGCGGTCGAAGACAGTCCAATACGCCAACATTCATAAATGTTCCCTCCCTTCAGTCTCCGAAGGGATTTTTTGTGGGAAATGTTACCAATTTTTGGTACTTTTATTAAATCAGCGACTCAGCAAGATCTATCATGACAAAGAACACATCCATTTCCATCGGTCCACATTTTGATACATTTATTCAAAATCAAATTGAAACCGGCCGCTATGCCTCCACGAGCGAGGTTGTAAGGGCTGGTCTGCGCTTGCTTGAAAGAGAAGAAGAAGAATTGAAGCTGCTAAGACAAGCATTGATCGAAGGTGAGCAAAGCGGCTGGGTTGAAGACTTCGACCCGGCAGAATTTAAAGCTAGAATGCGAGCTAAAAGAAAATCTTAATGGGATCATACCGCCTGGCTCGTCGGGCCGAATCTGACTTGGAGGATATTTGGGGTTATACGGAAACTACTTGGTCAACTGAGCAGGCAGAGAAATATCTCGACGGATTATTCAATTGCTTTCAATCTATTGCCGACGGCAGAGCGAAAGCCAAATCAATTGACGCCATCCGCGTAGGATACAGTAAAACCCCTTTTGTCAAGCACAATATTTATTTTCGAAAGGCTCCCCATCATGTTATCGAAATTGTCCGCATTCTTCATGTGAGTATGGACGCGGAATCGCATCTCTTATCTTTTGAAGAATTTTAAGCTTCGCCCCTCACTTCCCCAGCATCTTCTCCGCAGTCGGCCCGGTAACGGTCAAATTTTGACGCTTCACTTGTAAAAGTTGCCAGGTAAGCATTGTCATTTTTGATAAAGCATATCGCCAGGACCTTCAATCTAAATATCCCCTGCGAAAACTCGTAGGCCAGATATCAATAGGCTGCCCAGCCAGATTCTGGACCATCACATTCAGATTTTCGCTGAATTTATCTTCGGGACCTTCCAGCGGCGAGAAGAAAAATACCTTCGAGTTCATGGTACCAGATGTGTCAACGCGCCATCCCGAGGGATATGAAATTTTGAAATCGCTTTTGGAAAACACCTTTAAATCGTCCTGAGACACGGGTTGACCGCTCACGGAAGAAACGATCATGCAGAAAACAAGAGGAAGAACAATCTTCATAAAACGACGCTTATTTTTCTGCATGATACCATTAAATATTCATTTGGCGATGTTTTGCGACCGTGATTTCCGCGTCATCGCTTGCGAAGCGGCGCCGGTTCGGCCTCCTCTGCCGGATTTAGCGTAATCTCCAATTTGTTCTCCAAACACTTCACCGTCACTTCATCCCCGCATTCGAACCCCGCATCTTGCAGCCATTTCCCGCAAAGCCTGATCTCGGGCATTATTACATATTGATACACCCGCGGGAGGTATTTGCTGTAAACGGTCAATTGTCTTTCGGTGGGATGGGAGGATTTTCTACTAGGCATAGTTTGTTTTGGGTAAAGTGTAAATTACATAGCAAATATAGTAAATTATTTGATGTAAAACACTATACACAGTAATTTTCTACCTGCCGCTATTGATAAAATTCTGAAATAACACTAGATAGCATAAAATATACATTATATGCCAAAAGTGCGTATCAACAGAATAAAGCTGGTTCTTACGGAACAGGGAAAAACAAACAGAGAGCTCGCTCGCGAACTCAGCAAAGCCGAATCAACCGTTTCTCGATGGTGTACTAACGACGCACAACCGTCATTGGAAATGCTTCACGAAATTGCAACGAAACTAAATGTCGATATTAGGGAATTGCTAACACCAACTATCAAGCATCTTGAGAAATAACATCACACGACTATTTATACGTACAGCCGCTTCTCTGACTTTAAAACTCCCTTCTCTGAAAACACACACCTCGGGCCGGCCGCCACAATTGGCTGTCTTTAACTTCAAATCCCTTGGATGATGAGCACAAAAAAAACAAAAATACTTGCAAGATATTATTTAAACAGGTTGAGAAAAAAAATTCCATGGTCAATGCTGCTCTATGCCTTGTCCATTTTCCTTTTTCTAAGTATACTTATACCAAATTTCATGAAACGCCTCCCGATAATTGGAAATTGGGAGAGGATCTATACACTTACCGCAACGATAGCTAGAAAGTCAGTCAAACAGCCAAAAGGAGACATAATAGTAGAAATTGGCGGACACAAGGTAAAATCTAAAATTGGCGATGCCTTTACACTCAAATTCCCATCGCGTCATTCAAAAAATATTCCAATGTTAATTATTACGAAAGACACAACATTCTTTGAAAGAATATCTTTTGACAACGAATATTTACTTGATACAACCCTCCTCCTCGATCACAAATATATTGAAAACACAAAAAACTAGAATTTGTCTCATCGGCCTTGGCCCATCCGGAATTGGCTTTTTATGGAAATACCTTCAAGATGGACTGGATCCATCCGAAATACTGTGCATTGAAGCAGGCCCAAGACTTGCATACAGAAATTGTCCTGTACTAGATTACAAGGAATGTAACTATAAAAAAGTTTGTCACATTACCAGTGGATTTGGTGGATCATCGGTTATGGCAGGCGGCAAAGTAAGTCTATATCCAGCCGGAAGTGGACTGACAAATATCTTGGATGATTCTGCATATATTGAGAGAAAAATAAAAGAATCGGCGCAAGTTTATGAGCAGAATCTCCAATTAAAAAGGCATGTCAATCTCCCAGAAATGCACGAACAGGCAAAAAGCTATTATAATGGTCTCGGGTATGAGTTCAAGTATTATGACGCCGCACTATATAGCCAAAAAGACTTTTTTAATGTTAATCAAAAATTCGAGGAAGATTTTATTCGTGCCGGGATAGAAATTCGCTTCAATACCATGGTCACCGATATTGAAATCCACGATGGCAGATATATTGTTCACATATTTAACAAAAGCAATCTAGAAGTGCTTTCGTGCGAAAAAGTGATATTGGCAACTGGCAAATCGGGCCATAATTTAGCCGATAAACTAAGTAAAAAATTCGGTGTTGAAAGCCGTGCTGAAAAAGCAGAGATCGGCGTTCGAGTTGAGTTTCCAATTTCCGCGTTTCCAGATATCGACAAATTTCACTATGACTTAAAATTAAAATCAGGCAACTGCAAAACATTTTGCGTAAGCAAAGGGGGAAAGATCGCCCTCTATTATTCAGACAATCTGCTATACACGGAGGGATACGATGACTACAAAAACCCAACTAGTTTCACCAATCTTGGCATTTTATATAAGCTCGACGCTGAAAATCATGATATAACAACTATTATTGAAGACATAATTTTAAAACGGAAAAATAACGGACTAATTAAGCCTATTCGACAAACATACTTTGATTTCCTAAATAGTATCGAATCAAACGAATTTAATTATGAATCCTCTATAAAATCATGGGAAAAAGGCGACATAAACGAGTTTCTCCCGAACCAGATTTCACACAGACTAAGGGATGAAGTAAAGAGCTTCGTGTCCAGCTTTGTACATAAGGACTACCGGTCACGTACAAGCATATTTTTTCCAGAAATGAATTATCAAAAGACAAGCTTCAAACTAGCAGAAGATTTTCAGTGCCTACCCAATTTTTATGTAATTGGCGAAATAACTGGTAAATTCATTGGTATCCTACAATCGTTCGCGTCCGGCATGATATGCGCAGAAACATATAAAAAATGAATAGACGGTACATTTTAGATACTTTATACGGCAGGATATACCTACCCGATTATGTATGGGAAGTCCTTGCAACTCCGGAGGTACAACGACTGAGAGAAATAAGGCTATGCAATATTAATTCATTATGCTTGACCGGTGGAGCAAATATTAATCGCTATGAGCATGCAATTGGGACTTGCTACCTAGCCATCAAGTGCTACGAGTCATGGATTTTAAAAAGATCTTTTTCGCCTAATGAAGTAAAAGCGTTCGTTGTGGCGGCGTTGTTGCATGATGTAGCAAATTCAGCTTTTGGACACACAATTGAATATATAGAGGAATATAGCCCAGAAAGCTCGTTCCTAGAAATATTACTAAAAAAAGATGGAAATCACTTTACTTCTCACCGTGCAACTTATGAAGTAGCTTTTTTCGGATTATTGGGAAATCTAAACGACGTTCTCACAAAAAACGTAAAACTCTCGAAAGCTGACATTCAATTAATTAGTGATGGAATACAGGGAAACGGCCTTTTTGGCCCTCTTATTAGTAATAGTATAGACTTGGACAATATTGACAATGTTTACAGGCTCGCATTCCATCTCGGTATCGTTGCAGACAAGAGCGTTCCCTTAAAATTGGCTACCAGATTGATAATTGATGATGGTCTATTAAAAATAAAAGATGACAGCGTTTATTTACTTAATGATTGGCATAAGATCAGACGTCACCTGTATGAATATTTACTTCTGAATGCAGATGAATTTTCCGGAAAGGCAATGCTTACGGAAGCTGTTGAAAACACAAAACATGGCTCTAACAATCCTTTCCCCTTTCGATGGTTCGACACGGACTACGAACTTCTCAGAAAATTGAAGGATTTTTCCGCAAATAATAATGACATAATATCCAGATTGATGATCGGAAACCTATATGGCTGTTTATGTATATTAGAAACTAGTAAGGTAGAGCTATATAGTGAATTTACAAGTACAGCAAGTCGCAAAGAAATGGAAAATGAAATAGAGTTGCTTGTTAGATCTACTCACCCTACACTTAAATCAGCGATGATCTCCTTACATCCTATATTGGATATAGATAAAACCAGAAGAAAAATAGACATAATAACTGAAACCGGTATACCTATCACAATTGGCAGTTCCTCACGAAGTCTACTTATTGGAGTTTTCTTTAAGAATAAAGATCTAGACATTACAAAGTTTAGAAACTCCAAATTAAAGATCGGAAAAATTCAAAAAGATGTTGTAAAATATTTTTCTAGACAACTAAATGACCCAAATATCAATTTAATTAATCTTTACGAGGAAGGTGTTGTACATGAATAGTGAAGAAAATGCAGCCGTCGCTGAATATTTCAAAGTAAAAGGCATATTGTCAGACATAAATTGGAACTTCCATCAAACGCTGTCGTTTGACTTGGGTAGTCTCGTCCCATTCGATTCAAGAAAGCATTTACCTTATCCGGGGACATATGTACCCGAGATTCCGTTTACACTTATCGAGCTCTTAACAATGCCAGGGGCAAGAATACTAGATCCATTTTCGGGATCCGGAACTACTTTTTTTCAGTCCATTATACTAGGTAGACGACCACAATCGACAGACATTTGCCTTGTTTCCATCGAATATATCCGATCAATTTCGTTTCTATTTACCAAGAACGTCGATCGAAAAAGCTTGGCAAGCAATATCATAAAGATAATCTCGTCCTATGATCAAAACCATAGCTACGAACAAGATATACAAACAAGTTTTCTATATTTAGATAAGTTAAAGCCTTGGTATGAGGCAAACACATTTAATATGCTTTGCTACTTATTCAGCGAAGTTACAAATTTAAAAGACGAAATTGTGAAAACGTTTATTCATGTGTCATTGCTGTCATTACTAAAAAATTCGAGTAGTCAGGACCGGGGCTGGGGATGTATCGCCGACAATATGCTCCCAAAAAAAGAACAATTAAAGGAAAAGAACGTTTTCAGGAATTTACTTTCGAAAGTAAACCAAATCGCGGGCGACATTGAGCTATCTGTGAAGGACATTCGAAGACAGGCTCTTACAAGAGATGATATTAGCAAATTGGCTGCAAATTCTGATGTTAGGCATGCCGAAATTGATAAAAAATCAATTGATTGTATAATTACATCTCCACCATACCCCAACATGACTGACTATATAACCTCTCAACGCTTGAATTATTACTATCTAAATGCTGACCCTGATAAAGAAAAATTCAACGAGACTGGTGCAAGGTTCAAAAGAAATCGATTAGACTCAAACGAAAGATACAAAATCGAAATGATGTCTATCAATCATCACCTTTATGATTTAATGAAACCCAATGGGTATTTGTGCCTAATTCTTCCAGAATTTGGAATTGAAATTCAGCGTGACCAAAATCGAAAAAAAATAATTGCGGATATTATCGAAAATCTGGAAGATATTGGATTTGTAAAGAGAGACATTTTCGAACGAATATTACCTTCTATGCGTCGATCACATAACCAAAAATGGGCATCTCTGGAAAAAGAAAAAATTTATATTTATCAAAAAAGCAAATTATGAAATTTGAAGCGATATTTATAAGCGGAACTAGATGTGCAGGCAAGTCAACGTTAGTCGATCACTTGCTTAAATCCAGCGACGAATTTGCATTGGTAAAGGCAGCAACTACCCGCCCAAAAAGAGAAGAAGCGGACGACGTCAACTATAATATAGTCAGTGACAGCGAGTTTGAAGCAAAGGTTTTTTTTATCAAAACCAAATACGGCGATTACCAATATGGAATCGAAGAAACAGAGATTAAGGAAATTATGCAGGCTAATAAAGTTCCTATCCTCATAGTATCACCAGAATCGTTCAGCAAAATCAAACAGGAAGTTAATCAATTTTTTATCTCCTTTTTTCTAGATGCAGACGACGAGCAATTGGCAGCTAGGCTGAAATTGAACCGCGCTGCCGACGATGCACAATTGAAAGTGGAAGGAAAACAGCGAGCAATCGATCGATCACACAAGAAGAAATTTACTTATCGAATAAACAATTCATTTGATTCGTTTGAAACTGATTTATGTGAACTAGTGCTCAGGGCATGGTACACTAGGCACTCTGGCGGGTTGCTTCCGATGGGAATGATTAAATTGTTGATCAAGTTTGAAGTTTTGCTCAAAGATGCCTCAGAAAATAACATCTCAACAGCTTCATATGACTTGTCACTGGGGGACGAGTATTATTATACCGGAAAGATAGAAACATTAACAGACAAAAACCCATTTATACTTATTGAACCATATGACTATGCTATTGCTACAAGTAAGGAGTATGCAAAGCTTCCTAACAATGTATCCGGAAAATTTGATCTCAAAATTGGACTCTTTTGTCAGGGAGTAATTTTGTCAAATGGGCCCCAGGTGGACCCTGGTTTTGAAGGTAAACTTTTTTGTTTATTATTTAATACATCAAACTCACCAATCGCAATAAAAAGAGGTGAACATTATGCGACGATCGAATTTCATAAATTAAGCGAACAAGCCGAAGGCTATGATGGGAAATATCAATCTAAATCGAGTATTGTTGACTACCTACCATCGAATACATTACAGGGGGGTCTAAACGAACTAAAAAAGGAAGTTGAAAAACTTAAAAATGAGAGCGCTCGTTTGCAGGGTGTTATCCTAAGCATTTTCTCAATACTTCTAGCAATAATTGCACTATTTAGAGCACTAAATTAATCGTATGCACAACTTCTACTAGCAAATCACCCCTAGTACCACAAGGATTACATTCAGGCTAAGACTCAAGGAGCCGCGGGTTGACACCGCGCGGCTGCCCCAATTTTACGAGTCACTTCTCAATACCATTACACTTCACCTCCCCACCCCACTCGCCTTCTCAACCTCCCCCACAAACCCCTCCAAAACCCCACTAACCCTCAAAATCCCAGCTTCCGCCTCAGCCCAATTCTTCTGCTCAATCGCCTCCCTAATCATCGGTAGCGTCTTCACGCCATACCCGGTATAAAACCCCGGCGCATAGATCTGATGCCGGTACCAGGGCCGACGAGGCAAGCCGTCCGCATGGATCAGCTTTCTTTCAGATTTATATAGAATCTCATTCAACTCCTTCAATTTGTCGGCAGAAAGCGCCGAGAATTTCGAGGAAGCCGAAGCAAATGACCTTGCGCTTTGTTCCAATGCGACCAATGCATTATCCAGCGGCGCGAAATTGAGGTATGGCGCTACGGACTGGACCGCCGGTTTTACGAATGGTTCTTTCGGATCGGCTGAGGCTTCGAAGCGGCCTTCGGCTAGGGCTTTGTTGTGTTCTTCGGCTTTCGTGCGGGCGTTTTCAAGGTCCTTTTTTACTTCCGAGGCATATTGCTGAACGGTGTTCGAAAAATTACCGAAATCAAATGGCAGCACGTCCGCATTGGCGAAACGCAAAACGGAGCGGCCCATGGTTTTTGCCAGGGCGACGCCATAGGCAAAGTCGCCGTCCTTGAAACGGGTATAATGGTCGTACGAATCGAAAATGGAATGGTAATCGCCGCCCGCATCCTCGCCGCCGTAGCCGATGTTGAGCGAGGCGATGCCGAGGTGCTGGATAAACGGCGTATAGTCGGAACCGGAGCCTAATGCGCCAATGCGCAGGTCGGAGCGGGTGCGGGCCTCCTGCTTGGCCGTCGGGCTACCATTCAGGATCGTGCGCGAACGCAGGCGCTCGATCACGCTCGTGCCTTTTTCAGGATCGATCACGTCACGACCGATCTGGTTTACAAACTTTTCAAGCGTATGCGAGCCAGCCGCGCCCAGGTACCCGCGACCGTTGCCGTCGGAATTCAGATACACCACCGCTTTTTCTTTCAAAATAGACTGATATTTCTCCACCCATTCCGTCGAACCGAGCAAGCCCGGCTCCTCACCGTCCCACCAGCAATACACGATCGTGCGCTTCGGTTTCCAGCCTGTTTTGACCAGTTCACCCAATGCCCTCGCCTCTTCCAGCTCCGCCACTGCCCCGCTCACCGGGTCGGCTGCACCGAAAACCCAGGCATCATGATGGTTTCCGCGGATCACCCATTGATCGGGAAACTCGCTGCCTTTCAGCGTCGCGATCACATTGTAGCACGGCACGATATCGAAATTGAATTCCAGTTTCAAATGCACCTTCGCGGGACCGGGACCGATGTGGTAAGTGATCGGCAACGCGCCACGCCACGTCGCAGGGGCCATTTGGCCGCCCAATGCTTTGAGCAACGGCAATGCATCGCCATAAGAAATCGGCAGCACCGGAATTTTCATCATCGACGGCGCTTCCTCCACCGACAACCGCTTATGCTGCGCATCGGCCACAAAACCGTTCGTCAGCGGATCGCCCGGCGCCAGCGGCAAATCCACCACCGACCCACGCTGCACACCCGACTCATTTTTAAATGCCCCTTTGGGATATACGTCACCCTGGAAATAGCCATCCTCTTTCGGATCGGAATAGATGATGCAGCCGATCGCCCCGTGCTCATAGGCGACTTTCGGTTTGATACCCCGCCACGAACCGCCATATTTCGCAATCACGATCTTGCCCTTCACATCGACGCCCAGCTTCGCCAGTTCCTCATAATCATCCGGCACGCCATAATTCACAAAAACGAGCTCTGCCGTCACATCCCCATTGGCCGAAAACGCGTGGTAAGGCGGCAGCACATCCTTCGTCTGCGCTGAAGTAGCGTCTTCCTTCAATGGTTTTTCGGCCAGTGAAGCCTTGAATTTCGTCGGTGCCGTCAGTTCCAGAATACGGACTTTGGGCGTCGGAAAAAGCACATGCACCGTATCGAGTCGGGCATCGAAACCCCACGAAGTCAGCTTATCGCGCAGGAAGAGCGCATTATTAAGGCCATATGACGAACCTAACTGATGCGGGTAGGCCGTCATCCGTTTCATCCAGTCGCGGAGGTTATTGGCTTGCAGTTGCTTGTCGAATGTTGCTTCGAGGCCGAGTTCTTTCTTGGCAGCTTCGTCGCCGAAGCCCAGGAGCGACTGTTGCTGCGCCTGAGATGGTGCCACGGCCAGGGCCGAGAGAAGAAATGGAAGGAATGTCTTTTTGAAAAGGTGTCGCATGGGATGGAGTGAAAAGGTTTTTTGGTTTGGTTAAATATAATGAATGAGTGGTAAAGGTTGAAATGTGAGGCTTGGGCGAAGGTGAAATGTCAGTGTGGGCGCAAAAACGCTACTTATCGGTGTGATCGCAATCGAAATGCCAGCCTGAGGAACGCCAATTGTCAGCCTGAGCGGAGTCTAATTGTCAGCCTGAGCGCACCGGGCCGCCGGGCGGTCGAAGGCGGGCAGTACTGCAACATGGCACATGGGCATCACGCCTCCATGCTTCGACTGCGCTCAGCATGACATGAACGTAGTGCATGATGTTCCATGAACGTACTAAACGAACATGTCCGCCTGAGCGCAGTCGGATCGTCAGCCTGAGCGGAGTCTGATTGTCAGCCTGAGCGAAGTCGAAGGCGGGCGGTACCGTGACATGTCACGTGGGCATCCCGCCTCCATGCTTCGACCGCCCGGCGGCCCGGTGCGCTCAGCATGACATGAACGTCGTGCATGATGTTACATGAACGTACCAAACGAGCATGGCAGCCTGAGCGGAGTTGGATCGTCAGCCTGAGCGGAGTCTGATTGTCAGCCTGAGCGAAGTCGAAGGCGGGCTCTACCTTAACACCGATTGATAGACAATCACCGCCGATTGCCAATTCAGTCGCCGAGATTATGCATGCTCATATCTTGCCAATAATATCAATAATTCACTCCCATGAAAACATACTACGTCTACATACTCAGATGCGCGGATGACAGCTACTATACCGGTGTCACTAATGATATTGAACGTCGCCTCGCCGAGCACAACTCAGGCACCAACCTGGGGTCTTATACTTCCACAAGACGCCCGGTCGAAATGGTCTTTTGCCACGAATTCAATGATATCCGAGAAGCGATAGCATTTGAGAAGCAGGTAAAAGGTTGGAGCCGAAAAAAGAAGGAGGCTATCATCGTTGGTCGGTGGGATGACTTGAAGGCTCTTGCCGAATGTCAGAACGCCACTCATTACAAGCGAAACCGCAAATGAGCATTGTCTTGCCGGGCATTTTATTTAAATTACTTTCAAATGCCGTAAGAATGTCGCTATCAATGCCGTATCCGGCGGGTTAAATTTGACGAAAAACCAGTCCGTCATGAACAAACAAACTACATCCGACCAAATACGCACATTACGGAAAAGCAAAGGTCTTTCCCAGGAAGCGCTTGCTGAAATGGCAGGCATCAACCTGCGGACATTGCAACGCATTGAGGCAGGCGATGCCGTCCCGCGTGGGGAGACATTGAGACTGCTGGCCCAAGCCCTTGGAGTACCCGTGGAAACACTCTCACCTGCACCCGATCCCGCACCGATAGCCGCTTTCGAAGATCCGGGCATACTTAAACTGCTGAACCTTTCGGCATTGTCGTTCTGGTTCATACCGTTTGGAAACATACTGATCCCCTTCGCGCTTTGGATGTACAAACGAAACACGGTCGCCGGTGTGAGTGAATTGGGAAAACGCATCCTGAACTTCCAGATCACCTGGTCGCTGGCGGTCTACGGGATCACGTTCGTCGGCATGATGTCCGGCATTCTCAATGTCTTGATCAGCCCCATGGCCGTTTTGTGCGTCATTTTCGCCCTTTTGATCATCAACACCATTATCATCATCTCCACCCACTTTAAACTCAACCGCGGCGAAGAAGCTGTGTATGATCCCAGTTTCAAGATCATTTCCTGACCGTCCCGAAACATCAGAGACAGGAACTCAGAATGCCCTCAGCCTTCCTAAACTAACGTCCAGTATTCTTTCGGCGTTAAGATCCGTGTGGTTTTATACAGAGAGAAAGTGAAGTCATTAACATTTCCGGTAACAATGAAATCGGCCTGCGAAGTGTCCGCTAACTCCAATATTTTATTATCATCTCGATCAGAAATAAGATCGATTTTTGTCGTAGGAAAATACTTTACCGCTCTCCGATCGATATCTGCAAGAAGGACTTCCGCTCGAATAAAGAAGTCCGGAAATCTTGAAAATTTCGGTCGAGAAAGTACATCGTAGTATTCAGCTAGTAGTTCATCGGAGACACATAGCTCAATTTTCTGTTCGACAAATAGTTCTCGAACAATCAGATGGGGATAACTCCTTTGAATAAGTGCTGATACAAAAACATTTGTATCAATGATTACTTTTTGCATGTGTGCGTACAGCTTTCACCTCTGCGGTGATCTCGTCCATCGTCATATTCGACAGACCATATTTTTCAGCCAATTCAACCGATCTCTCTAGATTCTGACGAACCAAATCCTTGCTGACCAGATTGAAAAGCTCAGCAAATGTGAGATTTTCGTCCTTCAATCCTAACTTCTCAAACTCGTTTTCCGAAATCGAAACATTCAATGTCCTCATAACCTTACTGTTTACCCGAAGATAAGGAAATTTCAAGCAAAGTGGTTCACTACCTGTTTTAAAGGACTTGTCCCTCACAAATGCAACACCACCAACGCCACAATCGCCGGTAACGCCTGCACATAAAATATCTTTTTACTAGCCGTCGCTGCCCCGTAAAGCCCGGCGACAATCACGCAAGTCAGAAAGAAAATAGCAATATGAAACCGCCAATGATGATCCTCGATGAACAGCGACCAGATGAGGCCCGCGGCAAGAAAACCGTTATAAAGGCCCTGGTTGGCGGCGAGAACTTTGGTCGGCTTGAAAAGCTCCGGCGCGAGGGAGCCTCTGAAGGTCTCCTTGCCTTTCGTTTCCCAGGCAAACATTTCGATGTAAAGAATGTAAAGATGTTCCAGCGCGACGAGGGCGACGAGGATGGTACCGAGTGTTTGCATGGGTTCGGAGTTTGTTTACAAAGACGTCTTAGTATTATTTTATGTCAGTTGTAATAACATTTTCAACTTTAAATTTAAATCAGCGATTTCATCAATGGACAGCCTGCCGAGTAAGCCCTTTGCCAAACTCCGATCAAGGGTCGCCATTTTGCTGGTCCTGATTAGTGAGCTCACTTTTAAACCATTGAGTTGGTTTGGAAGAAGTATCACATCTGCTGGTTCCCGACGATCGACTTGACTAGTAATAAAACAAACCGTGATGTCCATCTCGTTATTGATGAGTATCACGGCTGGTCGCAGCTTGCTGCCTTTCAGGTTGGTGAATGGAAAAGGGATGAGTACAATATCTCCTTTAACCATTATACACTTCTTTCAAATCTCCCACCGAATAAATTTCCTCTTCCCCTTTCAGAAAATCAAACGCCTCGCTGTTTTCAACCAACCTTTGGATGCATTCGGTAAGTTGCTGCTCCTCATGACGCTTGCGGACAAACTCAGCGAAGTCTGAAATTTCCTCTGCCTTATCAACTGGAAGTTGATTAATGGCCTCCAAAGTTCTTTCGATGATCGCTTGCTTGGTCATGGTTTTACAAGTTATTTACCCAAATATAGCAATTTCCCTTATCTTACCGACCTCAATCTCCGTTCACTTCTATTCACTAATTAATCATGAAAAACTACGTCTTAACCTGCTTGCTATTGCTCCTATACACCCTCGTACACGCTCAAACACCTGACAAAAGTTTCACCGCCGATGATCTGATCATCCAAAAAGTATCCGACCATGTCTATAATCACATTACCTATCTGAAAACCCAGAGTTTCGGCAAAGTCGCATGCAATGGCATGATCGTGTTCGACGGGAATGAGGCAGTGATTTTTGATACGCCGGTGGACGATGCAACGTCGGAAAAGGTGATCCGATGGGTGGAGGATAGCCTCCATTGCAAAGTGAAAGCGGTTGTTGCGACCCACTTTCACGAGGATTGCGTCGGGGGGTTGAAGGCGTTTCACGATCACGGAATAGCTTCCTATGCGACCAACAAGACCATTGCATTCGACAAAGAGCATAAATTTCCCGTCCCTCAAAAAGGTTTCGATAACAAGCTGGATTTGAAAGTGGGCAACAAGGCTGTCGTAGCGGCATTCTACGGTGAAGGTCATACGCGTGACAACGTTATTGGCTATTTCCCGAGTGAAAAAGTAATGTTCGGCGGCTGCCTGATTAAAGAGCTCAATGCGACCAAGGGCAACCTGGCTGACGCGAACGAAGAAGCCTGGCCCGCGACGGTGACGAAAATCAAAGCGCAATATACCGACGTGAAGTTCGTGATACCGGGACACGGTAAGATTGGCGACGCAGCATTGCTGGATTACACGGTTAAGCTTTTTAGTGACGGGAAGTAATTTCTAGACCATAGACGATCGACCATGGACGACGGTTCTTGCCCATTTCCAGATCGATCGCCCATTTTGCTTAGCACATTATTAAACAATGGTCTATGGTCGGCGGTCCATGGTCAAAAAACTGGTACCATCCTGCACCAATACTACTTCACTCCCTTTCCTGTCGCTGCCCAATAGATACCGCCATAGAGGTGATCTAGGAACGATTGGTCGGAATATACCAAGCCGATGTGGCCCAGGCCGGTGTAGAACGCGCGGCCGCCGTCGAAGTTATGATACCAGGCGATCGGGTGGTCGCCCATGCCGGTGCCCTGGTTGGTTTTAGGATCGTAAGTCTTTTCGTCGAGTGTAATGAGCACTTTGAGGTCGTCGACGTTGAGCGGCTTTTTGTATTCGTACCATTCGTCGGTCCAAAGCAGGCGTTTCGGGAAGCGTTCGAGGCCCGGGAAGTTGCTGTCCTTTACGTCGAGAAAGGCCGTTTGCTGCGCCGGGTGGGTTTTGAAGTAGGCGCCTGCCAGCTTGCCATACCATGGCCAGTCGTATTCGGTATCCGCTGCTGCGTGAATGCCTACCCAGCCTTTTCCACTTTTGATATACTTTTCGAGCGCCGCCTGCTGCGTGTCGTTGAGGATATCGCCGGTCGTATTCAGGAAAATCACCACCGAGTAGTTCGCCAGACTTTTGTCATTGAAAACGTCGGCATTCTCCTGCCAATCGACCGAGAAGTTGTGTCGCGATGCCAGGTTCCTGATTCCAGCCACACCTTCGTGGATAGAAACGTGGTGAAAACCAGCGGTTTTGGTAAAAAGTAAAGCCTTGAACTGCTGCGCATGCGCCGCCACCGCACTCCCGATCACAAGAGAAAGGGCCAGTAATTTTTTGAGCATGATGTTTTGGATTCGATGAATTGAATTTGATATAACTAGTATTAAAACAAAAGTGCGGAAAAATTTACTGGTTAGGCAGCTGGAACATTAGGGACACCTTACCTCCCCACCTTCAACCGCGTTTGCGCGCCGCCCGAAACGTCTTTCAATTCCACTTTCAAACCACCATCCTTTACGACACTCCGGTCGATGACGAGGGTGATGGGCTGAATGCCCTGGCCTAAATCGGCTGTGATTGTGCCGTTGACGACTTTCAGTGGTTTGTTACCGCTGAACGCCGTAATGCCACTCGTTTCGTTTAACGCGAAAGTAACGTTGCCTTTGGTTAATGCTTCGATGTCGAAACGGACGATGCTGAATGGTTTACCTGCGCTGTTTTGCATTTCGACCAACTCGTCTATCGGCAAATCTCCGGATACCTTGCTGTAAACCGGGGAAGCGGTGATTTTAGCGCCTTTGCCTGCGATGGTGGCTGCTTCCGTCGAGAATTTACTGGCAAGGTCCTTGCTAAGTGTGATATTCTCCCATCTGCGTACATAGCGCGTGTTTGAGACCCGGAAATCGCCCGGTTCGCCGAGTTTGGTCAGAAATGCGACGAGGTTTACGAACTGGTCGCGGTCGAGGCTAGCGGTGAGGCCCGGAGGCATGAGCGAGCCGGGCACTTTTTCCATCACCTGCGCCTGGCTTTTGGCAATGGATACTTCCTTGCCGGTCACATCGCGGATCACGATCTCGTTCGCACCGTCGGAGGCGAGGTAGCCCAGGAGTTCGGAGCCATCTTTTTTCACGACGCGTTTGAGGTCGTAACCTTCTTTGATGGATGCGCTTGGATACAGGATCGAGCGGATAATGGTTTCGGCCGGCGAACTGGTTCCAAGGCTGCTCAAATCCGGCCCGATCAGCCCACCCGCGCCGCCAATGGCGTGGCAGGTGGTGCAACTCGATTCTGCCTTGCGGAAAATAAGCTCTCCCTTGGCAGCGTCGCCTTTTTCACGGGCAACTTTGGCCAGTTCTTCAATCGTTTTATCGTCCAGGTCTTGTGGCATTTTCGCCGCTGGTAATGCGCCGCCGGACGCTTCCAGGGCCTTTTTCAATGCAGCAATCTCGTCTATGCTCTGGCGTGTCCAGCCGGCGCGTTGCTGCACGAGTTGGCGGCCGCGTTTGGCGACGGCTTCGGGTATTTTCTTTGCCGCAATGGCCTCTGCCAATGCCGCTGACCCTGAGTTGGAGGGGATAAATGCGAGGAACAACTCCGACATATCCGTGTCCGCTGGCAATGTTCGCATGAGCTCGGCACTGGTGCGCGCTCCTGCTTTCTCGTCCAGTCCCGCCAGTTGCGCTGCGGCAATAATGCGTACTTCCGGCGTATTTTTCGGACCGGTCAGGTCGGTGACGAGTTGCAATGCTTTTGGTTTATCGATCGCTCCCAATGCGCCGAGTGCTGCTTTTTTGGTAGCCGGATTTCCCGTCTGGATCAAGCCGGTCAGCTTGTCATTCAATGATCCGATTTTCCAAAGACCGATCAGGCGAATGGCACTCAGGCTTACCGCTTCTTCCTCATTACCGATCAATGAAGCGATCCGCTCCGGGTTTTTATTCGGAATAACTTTGCGCTGGCTACCCGCTTCCTCCAATGCGGCCAGTTGAGCGGCTGCATTTTTGTTATTGGGTTGAACAGCCAGATCGAGCAGCATATTCAGGTCCGCGGGCTGTCCGAGGCGTGCGATGGAAGCCAGGACATCTTTTTGATAGTCGTCCGGCACCTGCCCTTTTTGGTACAAAGCTGCCAATAACGCCGCAGCGTCGGCACTCGTGGCCGATTTCAATGCATAGGCTGTTTTCTTGGCGTCACCGAGGAGATTGGGGTCGGATTTCAGTTTCGCTACCCACACCGGTTCCAGTTCACGGACGGTTTGCCACAATGCAAAATCCAAAAACTCGTCCATTTGCCCATCCAAAACGGTCAATGCGGCTTTGGCGGCCTGCGGGGTTTTCGTTTTACGCAACGCGATCACCGCTTCTAGTCGTACTTGCGGATGTTCGTCGCCCACTGCTTTGGCCAGCAATGCAGGCGTATTAGAAACCTTGGGATACCAGAGGGCCAGCGCGCGCAATGCAGCCGCACGCACATTGTGGCTCTTCGCATTCAGCAAATTGAGCAATACCGGCTCATTAATGGTTTCCAATGTTTGGTATAACCACAATGCTTCCAACAAGTTATGCTCATATTTCGCATCGTTTTTATCCAAAGCAGCTACCCATTTTTCCAATGCAGGCAACACCTCTTTGGCGCCGTGTGCTTTTAACACCTGCTTCGCTTGCAGGCGGGTCCAGTCTTCGGGAAGTTTAAGCGATTCAAGCAACTCATTCACATTTGCTTTGGCGAGCTGCGGTTTTTTCACGAGCGGGCGGTTCTTGGCCACGATCCGCCAAATGCGACCATGCTGCTGATCACGGCGTGGATCGTGAAAATCGACCTCACCATGCTGGATAATGGGGTTATACCAATCCGCAACGTAAATAGCGCCATCCGGTCCTACATTGATATCCACCGGGCGAAAAGCCACATTGTCGGACCACATTAAATCGTCGGTTTGCTTCGAAACGTAGCCGCTCCCCTGCTCTTCCAGTTTGAAACTATTGATCCGGTTGGCGCGGAAGTCGTTGGTGATCATCCGGCCTTGCCACGCTTCCGGCAAATGCGAACCGGAAACAACATCCAGACCGCTGTGCTTAGGCTGCCCGGGATTCAAACCTCGCAAAAGACGGGCAGCGCCGGGAGCCGTTACGAATGTAGCACCCGGGAATGCGTAGTTAATACCCTCACCTCCTGCACCATCCGTAAGAAATGACTGCCCCCAGCGGTCAAATTGCAATCCCCATGGGTTGACCAGCCCGCGTGCGTACACGTCCATGTCGAGATTGCGCGTATTGAGCTGCCACACGCCACCGCCTTCGAGGCGTTTGATGCCGAAGGGTGTTTCCACATGGCTGTAAATGTAGATCGACTGGTTAAAATACATCCGTCCCTCGGGTCCCCAGCGGAAAGTGTGGATCAAATGGTGGGTATCGCCCGTTCCGAAGCCATTCAGGATACGGCGCTTTTTGTCGGCCTTGCCATCGCCATCGGTATCGGCAAAATGCAGGATTTCCGTCGAGTTGGCCACGTACACGCCGCCGTCACCCGGGAGGATACCGGTTGGCTGGATCAAGCCTTCGGCAAAAATGGCCGATTTATCGGCTTTGCCATCGCCGTCCGTGTCTTCGAGGACGAAGATTTTGTCGTTAGCCGATTCACCCGTTTTCAGATGCGGGTAAACCGTACTGCTCACCACCCAGAGGCGACCTTCACTATCCCAGTTCATCTGGATAGGCTTCGCCACCATGGGATCGGCAGCAAACAAGGTAACCTCAAAACCCTCGGCGACTTTGAAAGATTTCAGTTCTTTTTCAACATCTGGGTCGAGGTTGAATGGATGCTGCGCCGGCTCGGTCGAGGAGGTTAGCAGCACCAGCGGAAGGAGCAATGCTCCGTAAAGTAGTTTTTTCATATTTGGGTTTTCGGCGGTTAGCCGTATGCTTTCTGCTAAATACGCAATCTCCATCACTCCAACTTTCGCAACTCGTACACCACTTCCTTCGGCTCGCTGTTAATGATGATTTGTCCTTCGAGCCATTTGATCAGGATGTTTTGTTCTTCCAGGCCTTGCACGTGGCGGCCTTGCTCGTATCTGCGGAAACCGACGATGTAGGTCTGGTTCAATGGGCGGTACTGGAAGAAATGCAGCTCGTTTTTACGGATGATCATTTCCCGGATGCGCGCCGATTGTTCAAATTGAGGCCCTTGCTTGATCTCCACACCTTTCTCCCACTCTTTCGCCGAGGCGGTCACCACCTGGCTGTTGGCAGCCGTAAGAGTATAATAGCCTTTTTTCAAACCGATGATCCGCACCACGTTGGCATTGTTGCCTATCCAGCTGCTGGCTTGCGGGAACGGCAATGGCAGGTGTTTGTCGGCGGCTACGAAACGCACAATATCGCCCTTACTGCCCGGGAGAATTCTGACATTGGAAGAATACGGAGTCGGGTTACTGATGGTGATCGTCGATGTCTCACGGTCGGTGGGTAATCCCAATGCTTTTTGCAGCACATCCGCCAGGTAATAGTAGCCTGTTTCGTTCAAATGGACGGTATTTTCAATGATATCGGCCTTTTTGCTCATATCGAGCACCGGATTGTAGATATCGATAAACTGCTTACTGCGCTGTGAAGCCACCTCCGAGATCGCTTTGGAATACAATTGAAGATCCTCATTGCGGCTCCCGATACGCTGGGACGTGTCGGAAGAAACGACCGGCAACGTCGATAGCAGCAAAGTTTTCGCGCCCAAAGATTCGAATTTATCAATCAATTTATTCAAACCTTCCTTGAAATGTGCGACACCCTCCTGGCCTTCCTGTGCCTCCACGCTTCCGTATGCAAGAAAAACGATCGTCGGCGCGGCTTTGGTGATGTCTTCCATCAAATGCTCGTAGGGCGTCGGCGGATTGGTGTAGGTGCTTCGTGCTTCTCCCCACACATTATCGCCGGTCCAGCCGAGGTTACGGAAGGTCACGCCTTTTTCAGCAAAACGCGTCGTGAGTGCCAGTTCGAGGTAGCCATATTGGAACTCGTTTTCAAAAATGGAATTCCCGAGGAAAACAACCCGATCGCCGTCTTTCAGCGAGAATGCCGCATTGCTGTTCGGGCTTTTGTTCTGCGCAAAGGTAGGTCGGCAGACGAGGGTTAAAAACAACAGAAAAACACAAACCGGTGACACCGGCAGTCTGAAACTTCTCATTTACTTTGGGTTAAGTGTTTAGCAGCGTATTCAATATATAGAAAGAACGGAAGTTGACGAACTTAACCGCCGGTTCGACAAAAATCCGTCCTTTAAACCTCTTCTGCTACTGGTAATGGGGGCTTCGGGGCCGGAATGACAGCTATGGTAAAGATTGTGGCCAATATCAGCGCAACCGCCATGAATGTATAGGAAGCATTGAAGTTTCCGGTTTCACTATTCAAATAACCGACCAGGTAAGATCCCGCAAATGAGCCCAATGCGCCCAAACTATTGATAAGACCAATCGCCCCGCCGATCACATTTTTAGGCAAAATTTCAGCGATAGCGGCGAAAAACGGCCCGTACGGCGTGTATAAGGCACCCCCTGCAATAACCAGCAGCCCATAGGAGAGCCAGAACCGATCCGGTCCGAGCCACACCCCCGCGTACAGGCATATCGCAGCTACCAGCAGAAACGGCCAGATGAACACCTTCCGGTTGCCGGTTTTATCCGAAAAATAAGACGCCGCAAGCATCCCGATAACCGCGAAAAGATAGGGTACTGCCGACAGCCAGCCCGTCGTCACCATATTCATGTTCGGCGCGGCTTTGATGATCGACGGCAGCCACATTACGAAGCCATAAACGCCTACGCTCCACAACAGATATTGCAGGCAAAGCAGGATCACTTTTTTTGATTTGAATGCCTCCGCATAGTTTTTGACCGGTTTGATACCCGCCTGTTCCGCTTTCAGTTTCTCTTCGACGGCCATTTTCTCCTCCTCCGTAAGCCACTTCGCATTCATCGGCCGCTCGTCGATCAGCCTCCACCAGATAAACGCCCACACAATACCCGGCGCGCCCTGAATGATAAACATCCACCGCCAACCGACGGAATCGATGAGGTAACCCGAAAGCACCGACATCCAAAGCACGGTGACCGGGTTGCCTAATATGAGGAATGTATTGGCCCGCGACCGCTCTTCCTTCGTGAACCATTGGCTCAGTAATATCAGCATGGCGGGCATTACGGCGCTTTCCACGACGCCGAGCATAAATCGTATGACAATCAGCGCATTAGTATCGTTTACCATTCCTGTTGAGGCGGCGAGTGCACCCCACAGGATCAGCGAAATGAATATCAGCTTCTTGGCGGTGCGCGTGGCTGCATAATGCGCGCCGGGGATCTGAAAAAAGAAGTAGCCCAGGAAAAACAGCGAGCTCAGCAGCGTGGATGTGTTGGGTGTAATGTGCAGGTCGTCGGCCATGCCGCCTGCTACGGCGAAACCAAAATTGGCCCTATCGAGGTAAGCGAGGCTGTACGTGATAAAAACAACGGGGATAATCCGGTACCAGCGTACCTGTGCGAGCTGCGGCTTCATGCGGGGTTCAGGAATTGGTTTTGCATTAAAAGCGTATTTCCACGTCTGTTCTACCAATTGTGATCGCAAATCACATTCATTCTTGTTACATGCCTGACGGCATTTTGCCGGAAAGCTTGACGCGGTTTGCGACCGATATTACATGCCTAACGACATTTCGCGATCACGCGACCAACCCCACTTTTTCACTAATTGCTTATCTCGAAAAAAGCCTGTAACCCAAAATCACCGACAACTTGCTATAATCCAAATCAATGCGCGCGCGGTATGCATGTAGGCTCCGGTTTAAATAGTAACGCGCTTCAACACTAAATGGCCCGTGCGCAAAGCCGGCCCCGCCCGCAAAATTCGATCCGGCAATGACGCGGTAATCGGTATTCACGTTCTCTTTATCCATCGCGTACTCTTTCAACGTCCAGGCATAGAGGGCGTTTATGAAGATTTTTGTTTTGTCTGAAAGATAAAAATGGTGCCGTATACCCACTGGCAGTTCGATGGTCCAGAAATTAACGTCCAGCTTGATGCCCGGTATCCAAAGCGGGAGCTTGTAATACTGAAAGGCAGGCTCAGCCAGAACCGACCATTTGTTTTTGTGCAACGGGGCGAAGTATTCGCCTTCTACACCGATGCGGAACGACGCCACGTTTCCCGAGCGTTTTCCATCGTCGGTAAAGGTAAAGTTGAAGGTCGATAACAAGGTCAAATCTGCGCCCGGTGTAATTTTAATGTTGAAGGCATCTCTTCGTGCGTGACTTGCCGCGGCTTTTTTCTGCGGATTTTTGCAGGCATTATAACGTTCGAAAAACCGGGTAAGGTCACTTTCCCGGTAATTAGTGCGCTCTATTTGCAGTTGCGTGATACCTGAGCAGGAAAGATCGTTCAGCAATTGCTGGCGGAAAGCGAAGTTCGTGGCCATTTCGCCATTTCCATCAATATAGCGTTTGTAAATAAGTGGAATGTAAGTCGAATCCGTTTTTTGATAGTAAAACTGGTTCGTTTCACTCCGTTTGTATTGTAAAAGTTTCACCTCCCCATCCACCAATATCTTCAAAAAAACCAGTTCCTCATTCCATTCAGGATTGCGCCGCGTCGAGAGCCGGTTTAAATTGGTCGAACTGTGGTCCACGTTCGCAAGCGCCCGCACGTAGGTGTAGCCATTCTCTATCCCGAAGGCCCGCGTGTCCCGGATTGTACCTTCGAGCACTTCGTCGCTGCCGGGCAGTTGGTATCGGAAGGATGTCGGGTTATTGTCCCAATCTACATTCCGGATGGCACAAACTGTCTTGAGGTTGTCATTACTAATAAAATAACCCTTCTCGAAGCGGATCTGCGCCTTTGCGCAAAATGACAGGAAAACGAAATAAATGATAGGCGAGAGTTTGTTGCGGGGCATATAGCGTTTAACAGGTCAACTTTGGTTACAATAAAACACAAAAAATTAACATAACCAGCCTGACAAGTCAGATCCCTTGGAACGTTGCATTCCTGTTTACATTATTTTAAAGACCACTCCTATTCACATATCCTGGAACCGGCGGTAAAGGATTCCCGCTTCGCCCAGCGCTTCTTTGCAAATGGCCAGCACTTTGCCGACGCGCTCTACGACCGCCTCAACGCCGGCGACTTCATTTTCCAACATATCCAAATGCTTGTCCAACAACGCATTCAATCCCATAATCGAAATAGTGGTTTTAATGCCATGCGCGATGCGGCGGATTTCAACAGTATCGTGCCTTTCAGCTGCGGATGACAAAGCTTCGAGCTCGCGCGGCATGAGGTGGAGAAACTGCTCGGTTACCAGCTTCTCGTACATTACATCGCCATCGCTTATTTCCCGCATATAATCCAGGTCGATTACCTTGAATCCCTCGGCAGTATGGCCATTGGCGGGGCGGCGGCCGTTGGTAACCGGTTTTGCAAACTCCCTGAATACCCTGTCGAGCTCGCTCTCTCTGACGGGCTTGGCAATATGATCGTTCATACCTACACCAATACATTTTTCCTTTTCTCCTTCCATGGCGTGCGCCGTCATGGCTACGATTGGTACGTCCAGTTTCAGTTCTTCGCGGATCACGCGCGTGGCCTGGTAACCGTCCATTCCAGGCATTTGAATATCCATAAAAACCAGGTCGAAACGTTCGCTTCTGAGGATTTCGACGGCCTCTTCCCCATTTCCTGCAATGAGGCTTTCGATGCCGCGTTCTTCCATGAGGCGGGTCATAAGGCCCTGGTTGATCGGGTGGTCTTCGGCGATGAGCACCTTCCATCCCGGATGCCGGTGATGGGACGCTTCCGTGCCCATAACCTTGACAGGCAATTCACCGGCGGGTGTGATCCGGTAGGGGATTGTCACTTTCACGGATGTACCCTTGCCAGGCTCGCTGATTATCCCGATATCCCCTTCCTGCAATTGCACGAGGTCGCGCACAATCGAAAGCCCCAGGCCCGTTCCGCCATATTGCCGGGTGGTCGAGTCCTGCGCCTGCCTGAAACGTTCAAAAATGGTTTCGAGCTTTGCGGCCTCAATGCCTATCCCTGTATCGATGATCCCGAACGAAATCCTGACCTGGCCGCCATGCACCTGGCCAGCCTCGATAAGAAGCCTGACTTCGCCCTTTTCGGTGAATTTAAATGCATTACTGATGAGGTTAACCAGTATTTGGGTCAACCTCGTGGGGTCGCCGGTGATCATTTCGGGAAGAGCAGGATCGAAAGTCACGATCAGCGGCACATGCTTTTCCTCCGACCGGTGATGGAACATCGTTGCCACAGAATGCACCAACGCTTCGGGATCGAACGGCACGCGCTCGATCCGCATCATGCCGGATTCTATTTTAGAAAGGTCCAGGATGTCGTTCACAATCGCCAGCAGCGTTTCACCCGATTGCTGTACCGTATTGATATGCAGGCGCGTATCGTCGTCCAGCTTTTTCTTTTGGAGTAAATTGGTGTAGCCTAAAATTGCATTGAGTGGCGTCCGGATCTCATGGCTCATATTGGCCAGAAAGTTTTCCTTCACCAATACCGCCTCCTTTAACTTTTTTTCACTCGTATTGAGCTGACCGATCAGTTCCGCCTGCTTTTTCATGCGGCTTACAATGATGGCGAAAACAGCTACCAGGAGAATGAAGACCAACACATTCACATAGAGATTCCAGCGCAAAACCCGCTGCCCGCTTTGGTCGACGACATCCATTTTCCGGGCGAGCACGGCGCGACTAGTGCTATCGGCCTGATGAGAAAGCCCGCTGCTCATCCGGTATTCGTCGAGCAGATTTTCGTTTGCGCTGATGAGATCTTCTAAATTGCGCCGCGTCATGTACTGCACCGTCACCAACGCCAGCACAGCAGCGACGAACCCGATGGTAATGTATATGACGAGCGTGCGGACTCTCATGCTTGTTTTTCATTCTGTTATTACAAAACATTCAACCGCCGGTTCAGCGCCGCGCGGTAAGTATCTGCCACGGGCACCATTTTCCGGTTGATAATGAGCGTGCCGCCTTCAATGGTATCGATCTTACCGACCTGAATAATAAATGACCGGTGCACGCGCAGGAATTTCGGCTCCGATAACTTCGCTTCAACGTCCTTCAAGGACGAATGCACGGAATAAAACTTTTCTAACGTGTAAAGCTTGACATAGTCGCCCATGGCTTCGGCATACAAAATGTCGTCTATTTTCAAACGCCGGACGATATTAGAATCACGGATAAACAGAAAATTATTGTCTTCCATTTTTACTTCCTGCCTTTTGCTCCTGAAAATTTCCTTTGCCTTTTCAACCGCCTGTAAAAACCGCACCGGCGTGACCGGCTTGGTGATGTAATCGGCCACATTGAGCTCGAATGCTTCGGCCGCATATTCTTTTTTGGAGGTGGTAAATATAATTACCGGATTTCTGCTACCGAGACTCCGCACGAGCTCGATGCCCGTCATACCCTCCATTTCGATGTCGAGAAGCAAAAGATCTACCGGCTCGTCCATGATTTTGCGGTAGGCGTCCATCGCATTATCGCATTCACCTGCCAGTACCAGCTCCTTATCCTGCTTCACGAGTTGCTTTAAGGTGGTGCGGGCAATGATGTTGTCGTCGATAACCAGGCAATTCATATTTAACGATCCGGTTAGGTTGGAGGAATCCTAAAACCAAGGTAAGGAAAAGAAATTAAAAGACACTTTCACCGATTTCACCGACACCTTTTGCCCTTCTGCCTACTTGCTGTTTCCCACCTGGGCGGCACCTGGTAGTTTTGAATCATTCAAACGGATCAATCACCATTAAAACATAGCATCACATGAAAACTTTCATCACTTCCGCTATTATCGCCGCATTGGCCATTACAGGAGCACAGGCGCAGACCCTCGCCAAAGAGATCAGAAAAGAAAACAAAACCGAAAAACGCGCCGAAGCCCGCAACGGCGTAAGCGCCCGTTCCAAAGACAGTTTCTACGCCGATTTCGGCCAGGTCAACGACGCGCAATGGTCCAGAGGCCCGCAGTTCGATGAGGTTACCTTCACCAAAGACGGCCAGAAACAGACCGCTTTTTATGATGACCATTTTATGCTCGTAGGCACAACCTTCAACAAAAAATTTGCCGACATCCCTGCAAAAGCACAAAAGGAAATTGAAAAACAATTCAAAAACTATGCTATCGGGGCGGTGATAGAGTATAATGACAACGAAAACAACAACACCAACATGTTGCTGTACGGCACTCAATTCGAAGACGCCGACCATTACTTCGTGACCGTTACCAAAGGCAAAGAAGCTGACGTGCTGATGGTGAAAACAGACGGTCAAGTATCGTTTTTCAGTACCCTCCGCAAGTAGTATGTTACGAAGCTCCTGCTTCGTAACAACTATTCGCAGGCCTCCGGCCGGTCAAAACTGCAAAACGATATTGCGGTAATGACCGGCCGGAGGCCTGCAAATACTAGGTATTAATCAGCAGATTTGCACCAGTGCGGTAAAAGAAACAGCTATCTTTTAATGCTTCTGACCTGTTGCATCATTTCCAGCGCCGCGACATTGCGCGGATCTGCTTGCAGTGTTTTCCGAATGTACTTTTCTGCAGCCGCTATGTTTGCAAATTTCAGATAACCAGCGGCCAACTGATTGTTTAATCCCACATTATTACTATCACCAGCCAAGCGCTTTTTAACTTCCACCAACTGTTGCACAAAGCCATGCAACTCATTCAAGCTAAAACCCGAGCTGTTATTCGCAGCTGCATAAGCCACGTAGGGTAAAGCTTCGGCAGGTTCATCCATTTTAAGCAGTATAACAAAAAGCATTCTTGCGCGCTCGAAGCTATTTTCCATTCGGAACGCCTTTTTGAGGTAATGAACCGCGTGATCATTTAAATTCAGCGCCGCACTCAGCTTTCCGGACAGTTCGTAATGCACTGGGTTCAATGGATCGTCGAGTGCCAGCGCTTCTGCAACCCGCAGCATTTCCGTCGTGTCTCGTTTGGTTATGTAATACTTCTGTAATCGCGCCATAGCCTCCCGCCAGGAGATTTGTTTTACGACCAATGCCCCTGCCAACTGCTCTTCCTCGGTTTTTTCCCGCTTTTCCTCGGCAGGCATCGGAGCGTTGAACGGCCAGCCTTCTTTCAGGATCATCATTTCAAACTCCCCTTTCAATGAATCGACCATTGTGATGGGCATTTGTCGTTTCAGTGTCTCGAATGACATTTCGGCGGTAGGCGCTGGCAGTGTTCCCGCCTTTTTCATGGATTGATAGAAGGCCTCAGAAAGCAATGCATAGCCCTGCAAATTGGGATGAACGTGTTCCAGCAATGTTTCTTTACCTAAAATCCCTCCCGCAGAATGCGCTTCAAAGAGTGCGCGTATATCCACAAATGTAATGCCTTTGTGTGCGACCGAGATTGTCTTAATAATCTGGTTTAAAGCTTCCGGCGCGCGGAAGCGCAATGCGTCGAGTTCTTTCGCCTGGACAAATTCCTTTTTTGCATGGCGGTAATCGGCCTTTTGATAGAGCGCAGCACCGGATCGATAATGCGCATCCGCCGACTGCCCCTGTTTGTCTTTAATGCTAATGAAAGGTTTCAAATCCTTCTCATTGCTGACCAGGCTTCCGATCAGCAACGGAATACCCTTTTTGCTCATCGCTGCCGCCAGTTCATCCATATTGGCCCTGAATTGCTCCACGCCCGCCCCGTACTCCTCGGAGCCGAACGCAATCTGCTCATTAGCCGCCATGCGTTTCATAAGATTCTCGCGCAAATCGACCTGCTTACCGGAAATCAGTCCAGTGACTTTGTCGGTAACAGAAGCGATCAGTTGGGTAAGCCTGAGGCCCCGTAATGTCATCAACAGCCGTGCCAAACACCGGCTGTGGCCAATCCCCTCGGTGGCAGCGACGCCCATCGCGCCGTAATATTCGTTATGCCCCGTGTAAACCAGCACGGCATCGGGCTCGTAGTCGAGTACTGCTTTGCCAAAATCCAAAACCGTGTAGGAATTGACAGCGGTGAGGGACAGGTTAATAATTTCAAAATCCCGATCGGGATAGGTGTGCATGAGCCGGTATTGCAACCAGCGGTGGAAAGAGCCGTTATTCATGTAAGGGTAACCGATTGTCGTGGATTCCCCCAGCACGAAAATCCGGAATGTCCCGGGCACCTTTTTCATAGGAAATGCCTCTGCATTGCCATAAGTAGCATTTTTTTGGTTGGCAAAATAGCGCTTCGAAGCATGTGGATTTAATACCAGATAGCCTTTCCGGGCTGGATCGTCGGTAAAAACGCCCAAATCATGACCATAGCCAAACAATCGTAATGCCCCTTCCAGTACAAACAGTACCAGAAAGGGCATTAACACGGCAATAACCTTAAAAACAGATTGACGCTTCATTGAAATGCTTTTACGTGCTTATGGCCGGATACTCGTTCCGTCAAATTTACGAACCTGCCAATTGGATTTGGTGGTAATCGGGTATTTCGCCGCTTCTTTTTCATCGATATCCACGCCGAGTCCCGGCACTTCGTTCACCGACATATAACCATCTTTCATGGTCGGACAGCCTTTGAAAATAGCCTGGGTTTTATCATTGAAGCTCACGGCTTCCTGAATCCCGAAATTCCAGACCGCCAGATCGACATGCGCGTGCGCCGAATGCCCTACCGGCGAAACGTCACCCGGGCCGTGCCAGGCAGTTTTGATATTGAACCATTCACCCAGCCTCGCCACTTTCATGGCCGGAGTAATACCGCCGATCTGGGACACGTGACAACGAATGTAATCGAACCATTGGTTGGCCATCGGATCGCGGAATTCATTTACGTTGTTGAACAGCTCACCCATCGCAATCGGTACGGTGGTGCTTTGCCTCAACTGCCGGAACCAGCCCATGTTTTCGGGCGAGAACGGGTCTTCGATGAAAAACGGACGGTACTCTTCCAGTGCCTTGATCATATTAATGGCGTCCATTGGCTGCACCCGTTCGTGGATGTCATGCAGCAATTCAATTTCATCCCCACAACGCTTTCGGACTGCTTCAAACAGCTTAGGAACAGATTTCAGGTAAGCGCGTTCATTCATGTAATTATCAGTGGGTCCCCCGAAGCCCGCCGCCTTGAAGTCAGGCTTCTGCTCGGTCGCGCCCACCGCTCCGTAACCGCCCTGCTGGATGCGGATGTATTTGAAACCACGGTCCATAATGCGCTGGACGTCGTCGGCGACGGCTTCGGGCGTGTTGCCGTTCGCATGGGTGTAACACGGTATCGCAAAACGGGCTTTGCCGCCAAGTAACTGATACACCGGCATGCCCGCACGCTTGCCTTTGATGTCCCACAAAGCCTCGTCAAGCCCGCTCAACGCATTGTTCAGCACCGGACCGTTCCGCCAGTAGGAACTCACGTAGGTCGAATGCCACATGTCCTCGATATTGTCGACGTCTTTTCCGACGCAAAATTCATTGAGGTAAGTGTCTATCGCCGTTACCACTGCGGCTGCGCGCTGCGTAAATGTGGCGCAACCAAGGCCGTAAAGCCCGGGTTCAGTCGTTTCGACTTTTACCACAATCAGGTTTGATCCTTGCGGGGCCGTTGCGATGGCCTTCACGCTTTTGATTTTGACCGGTGCCATGCCTTTTGCATGGGCGGGCCGCGTGTAATGTTCACGCGCATGCGCATTGTCCGCAGCACTTAGCACGCCCAGCAAACCTGCGGCCGAACCGGCTCCCAGCATTTTTAATGCGTCACGACGGTTTTGGACGGGCTCAGATGTATTGTTCTTCATCGTTGTTTTTGGATTAGGAATTGGACGAATGGATTGGGTTAGGTTGGAATGGGTTAAGGGGTTGGGAATGGTCAGTTATGGTCAGGAATAGTCAATGTTAATTTGGGGTTGTCAAAAAATACGGGTGAAAAACTGGTTGCGGACTATGGCAATGCGAATGCGATGTATTTACCGCCGGGCTTGTGACCGTTCTTTGCACCGCCGGCTGCGATTACCACATATTGCTTTCCGTTGACCATGTAAGTGGCCGGTGTGGCGAAGCCGCCTGCGGGTAGTTGGTACTCCCAAACGGTTTTGCCGGATTTGCGGTCGAATGCACGGATCTTTTCGTCTTTGGTACCCGCGATAAATACTAATCCGCCTGCTGTGACAATCGGACCTCCGTAGTTTTCGGTACCGGTGACAGGGATGCCTTTTTGGGTCAACTCAGGAAACTCGCCCAGCGGTACGCGCCAGAGGTATTCGCCGGTATTGAGGTCGATGGCATTGAGCGTACCCCAGGGCGGCTTGATGGCCGGGTAACCATCCGGATCGAAGAAACGCGTCCAGCCATTGTTGATGTACGGAGGGATGTAAGGAAATGCCGACTTAGCTTCCACCGGTGCTTCGCTGGCGCTATGGTTCTCGGCAACAGATGCCTTCTGCTCCGCATTGGTAAGAAAAGCCACCAGCTCATTGCGCTCCTGGTCGGAAATGTGTTGAAATGCAGGCATTCGTCCGCGACCGGTTTTAACGATGTTCGAGATTTCCTCCTTCGACATTCGGTTGCTCACTTGCACAAGGCTCGGGTATTCCTGCCCGCTCCCCTGCCGGTCGGCACGGTGGCAGGCAGCGCAATTGCGCATGTACACGAGTTGTCCCGGTGAATTAGCTGCTTGCCTCGAACCACCTGCAGCTGGACCATTGTAGTCCATCATTTTAAGGTCCCACACCATTTCGTTGGAGTTCTGGTACAAAATACCTTGTGGATCGGCTGCATTGCCGCCCCATTCCGCGCCTCCGCCAATGCCGAGGTAAAGACTCCCTTCCCTGCTGGGCGGCATGTACTTATTGCCAGAGCGTGTTTGGGCAAACTTTTTCTTCACAAATGCGTGCGCCTCGGGCGTGCGGTCGGTGATTTCCGCCTCCGTGAAACTCTGGCGGGCAAAAGGTGCCGGTTTGGTCGGAAAAGGCTGTGTGGGCCAGGGATGTTCACCGGGCAAATGGTAATCCGTCAATGCCGGGCGTTCTTCCACGGGAAACAATGGTTTCCCTGTATCCCGGTCGAGCAGGAAAAGGAGACCGTCCTTGGTAGCCTGCGCCACGGCGTCGATCTTTCTGGACCTTCCATTCGGCCCTTTGTGGGTTACTGTTAAAAGATTAGGCTGGCAGGAAATATCCCTATCCCACAAATCATGGTGAACCGTCTGATAGTACCAGTTCATTTTTCCTGTTTCCGCATTCAGCGAGATCACGCAATTGGCATACAAATTCTTCCCCTCCCGATCGGCACCATAAAAATCCACCGAAGGCGATCCGGTACCGAAATACACTGCACCGCGTTTCTCGTCGAGCACCATACCAGCCCAGTTGTTGGCTCCGCCAATACGTTTCCAGGCATCTTTCGGCCAGGTATCGTGGCCCGGCTCACCGGGTTCAGGCACAGTATGAAATGTCCATTTGAGCTTTCCTGTACGCACGTCGAATGCGCGGATGTGCCCTGGCGCGGCGTCGCCGTATTCAGAAACACGCGAGCCGATCACCAGCATATCTTTATAGATTACGCCGGGTGAAGTGGCATCCACCGACAGCTTATCATTTTCACGTCCGGGCCGCCCCGTCACGCCTTCTCTCAGGTCGACTTTTCCGCCGTTACCAAAACTTTTCACAAGTTTTCCAGTGGCGGCGTCAACGGCACAAAGTTGGTTCCCGGCGGTGTAGATCACCCTTTTATCGCGACCGTCTTGCCAGAACATCACACCTCTGCTCACATGGAACCGCAGCGTGCCTTCGGTGAACGGATCGAAACGCCAAAGCTCCTCACCGGTATCTGCTTTCAATGCAAAAAGGCTCAAAAGCGGCGTGGTGCCATACAGGATGCCATTCACGATGATCGGCTGGCACTGGATTTCCATCGGCCTTCTGGGCGCGGCGATGCCGGGAGCAGGCGCGCCCGCCGCAGGCTTGGTAGCGTCGTATTCCCAAGCGACTTTCAGTTGTTTCACATTGCTGAGATTGATCTGCGTGAGCGGCGAATAACGGTTGCCTGCCTTGTTCCCGCCATAGGCCAGCCAGTCGGCATTGCGATCGTCAGTGTGCAGCCCGACGAGTGCGGCAAGAGGTAAAGTTATGGTCAGAAAAGCCGCTATTCGCGCAAAAAATCCCGGCGGACCGACTTTTCTTGGTTGGTTCGAATGCATGAATGAAGTTGGATTTAGGTCAATTTATCCCCTGGTACAACAGGCCTTGCGCGGACTGTCAGTCTGAGCGCATCGGGCCGCCGGGCGGTCAAAAGGCATGTACAAGCGACACATTTCTGCCGTTCGGACTGTCTTCGACTGCCGGGCGGCCAGGTGCGCTCAGACTGACAATTTGCACTCGGGCTCGCATCATTAATACCCCGGATTCTGCCGCATGTTCACGTTTGCCGTGATCTCATTGATCGGGATCGGTTGGGCGTAATCGGTTGGGTCCCATTGGATCGCTCCGCCGCGGATGCGCTGGTAATAAGTCGCTTCCTTATCACCGATCTGCCAGCGGCGGACGTCGAGCCACCAGTGCCCTTCGCCGAAGAGCTCGGCCCAGCGTTCGTATTTGAGTGGGTCGTTTTTCAGGACGGCATCACTGGCTTTGGTCTGGTCGGTGAGGCTTTTGTAATCAACTGCCGAAGGCGTATTGACGGGTAATCCGTATGCGCGCCTTTTTACTTTATTAATGTATTCCAATGCATTGACATTATCCCCTGAATGCGAGAGTGTCTCGGCGTAGAGCAGGTAAATGTCGGCGAGCCGGAGCCATGGAATGTTCGCGCCGTTAGCCATATTGATTTCTGCCTCGGTACCGTTCGGATTGGTGAATTTTCGGAAACTCCAGGCCTCCATATCCAGCTCGGTAATGTCAAGATAATGCGATATAGGACGCTTGCGGCCGCTCACGATCATCGAATCCACATAGGGCTGGTAACAAGCCACCCAAAGTCGAGGATCTACGGTCTGCTTCTTTTTCGCTTCAATAGAGCGGGTAATATAGGCCGGGTCCACATTGGCAATATTCGCACTTGTGGTGCCGGATTTGAAATAATGCCCCTCATTAAAGCCGAAACGCGCAATGTTCTTGGCATGCGGAAACACATTGGACCATGCCGAAGCCGCCTGTCCACCGTTATCGCCCACATAAGTCGGTGCGATGACCATCCCGATACTCGTTCCCATCGACTGGTCATCACCACCGCGTGCCGTCATATCCACATTCAGGTTTAGCTCGAAAATGGATTCGGTAGTAAACTCATTTTTGCCGTTGAACATATCCTTGTACACATCGAAAGTTACCAGCGACTTGCCGCTGTTATTTACCACATCGCCGAGGTAAGTTTTGGCATTCGTCCAATCGGACTGGTAGGCGTAGATTTTACCTAAAAACCCTTTCACTGCCCAGCCGGAAACTTTGTATTTGTCGGTAGCACCAGTCCAGTTTACACCATTGAGCAAGCCTTCCGCAGCTTTGAGGTCGCCGATCACGAAATCCCAGCCTTCCTTGACAGTTTTCCGGGGAACCTGCGTCTCGTCGAGGCCGGAAGCCACTTCCGTAATGATCGGAACACCCATTTTGGCGCCTTCGGTGGCTGCATTGAAGCCTTCCCCCCAATAAGATACCAGATGGAAGTAGTACCATGCGCGCAGGAACAGCGCTTGCCCCTTGATGAGGTCGATAGCTGCCGCGTCGTTGGGTGCTTTCTGGCGATAGGTTTCGATGGCGGCCAGAAGCGTATTGCTGCGTTGCACGCCCCGCCATAGCTCGCGCCAGGTGTCGTACAGGAAGCTGTCGTTAGGCTGGGAATTGTTCTGTCCCATCTGAATCCAGGTGGGCGTTCCCTGCCAGCTCAGATCGAGGGTATGGTCCCAGAGCCAGGTGTTTTTACCCAGCATGGTATGGCCAAAAAGTCCGTTGGCATGTTGGGTGGCATATGCGCCCGTGAGCAGCTGTTCCAGATCGGCTACGGAAGCCGGGTATTGCGATGGTGCCAATGCACCGGGGTTTTCGACGTCGACGAAATCGTCACTGCACGAATACAGACCGGTCAACGCCAAAAGCAGGAGAAGTTTGTGGAATATTTTCATAGCCTTGCTAGCTGTTAAATCAATTAGAAATTCAGATCAATACCCATGGAAACGAGCCTGGTGCGGGGATACGAATAAATCGTGTCGAGCCCGCGCGCCGTCGTACCGTTGCGGCCAAGCACTTCCGGATCGAGGCCCGAATAGCCGGTGAAGGTGAGCAGGTTTTGTGCCTGGAAGTAGATCCGCAGCCCGCTCATTTTCCATTGTTTTACCAGCGACGAGGGCAAGGTATAGCCTACCTGCAGGTTCCGCAGTTTCAGGAATGAACCATTTTCGACCACAAAAGAGGAAATGCGGGTATAGTTGGAGTTCGGGTCACGTACATAGTTGCCCGAGGCGTCTGTCGTTCCTACGCGCGGCTGGTCGGTCAGACCATTACCATTGAAAAATGACGTGTTGAAAATGTCGTTGGTGGTATTGTAATCGCCGACGAAGAACTGGGTGTAATATTTGTTTCCATTGAAAACATCCACGCCTTGTACGCCCTGAAACATCGCCTGCAGGTCAATGCCTTTCCAGCCCAGATTGAGTGAAAATCCGTAGGTGATCTTCGGCCAGGGGTTTCCGATGTAGGTTTTGTCGTCGATCGTAATGCGGCCATCGCCATTCACATCGCGGAATTTGAGGTCGCCCGCACCGGTACCCGAATTCTGAAAGAACACGCCCGTCGTGGGCTTACCCGCTGCCGCGGCGGCCTCCTGGGCGCTTTGGTTCAATGCGGCTACTTCCGAATCGGTTTTAAACAGCCCCTCGACGACATAGCCATAGAACTGGCTCAGCGGCTTGCCGGCTTGGGTACGCGTAACGGTACTCTCAAGATAATCACCCGCCGCTCCGTCGTTGATCGGGTTGTTGTTGGTCCCGCTCAGTTGCTTTACCAGGTTTTTATTAAATGCCGCATTGGCACTGATAGCATAAGTAAAGTCCTTCACTTTACCCCGATAATCTATCGCCAGCTCGATCCCTTTGTTGCTCATCTGGCCAATATTGGTGTACACACCACTCGTGCCATAAAAGCCCGCCGAAACCGGCACCGGAACCTGGTAGATCATATCCTGTGTCTGGCGGCTGTACCAGTCTGCCGTGATATTTAATGCATTTTTGAACAAGCCTAAATCGAGACCAATGTCGGTCTGGTTTACCTGCTCCCATTTGATATTCTGGTTGGGCAGTTGGGCCGTTAGTGCATAGCCCTTGGCCCGGTCGCCGTTGGGCAGGCCAAGGATATTGGTACCACCACCACCACCGTAGGATGCCTGGTAAGTATATTGCGGGATGCTGCTGGTGCTACCGAGTTTACCATAGCTGGCGCGGATTTTCAGATTCGAAACCTGCGAAAAATTGTCCCGCACGAATGCTTCTTCGCTTACCTTCCAACCTACCGAAAACGAGGGGAATACCCCCCATTTGTTGGCAGGCCCGAAACGATCGGAACCATCGCGGCGCACATTGGCTGTAAAGAGGTATTTGTCTGCAAAAGTATAGTTGATCCTGCCAAATTGAGAAAGCAAGCGGGTCTGCGGGAACTCACCGCCGCTGGCTTTGTAAGTGCTCGGATTGGTGGTCATGCCAAGATTATAGGTAATCACCTGGAAACCCTGCGCCTCTCCGTGCAAGTTGCTCAAATCCGACTGATATGCCTCGTAACCCGCCATCGCCTTGATCTCGTGACGCCCGAACATTTTATTGTAGGTTAAAACGAAGTTCGCGGTCAGGTTGCGGGAGTTATTTAGGTCGCGGCTCAGGAACGCGTTCACGTTTTTCAGTGTACCAAAATCGTAGGCTTCGGTAAATTTATAGTTTGCACCGCTGTAAATGGATGCGCCGAATGTCGAGCGGAAGTTTAATCCTTTCAAAACCTCCCAATCCAGATAAACGTTACCTTCCAGCGCGTATTGAATATTTTTGGCGTGGTTGATGTACTCATTGCCTACCAGGTTCGGGCCGGTGAAAAACGTGCCCGTCTTTGCCCAGCCACCCACCGGGTTAGTAGGATCATACACGGGGATCAACGGTGCGGAGCGGAATGGGAATGTGCTGGTTTGCACAGGGTTATTGCCAGTCCGCCAGCCGTATAAGGTCTCTCCCACTTTCAGGCGGTTATTGATCTTGAAATCGGCATTCGAACGGATACCGTAGCGTTCAAACCAGTTGTCGATGATGGTACCGCCCTCGCGCTGGTAGTTGGCCGACAGGTAATAATTCGTCTTGGCCGTCGCGCCGGACAGCGAAAGTGAATAGCTCTGGTCGCTGCCGTTTTGGTAAACCTGATCAACCCAGTCGTTATCGGGCAATGTCGCCGGATCGCCCCATCCGCTTGTATTCACGCCCGAAGCTGCTTTTGCTTTAACATAATCGGGTGTATTGAGCATACTATATAAGTTAACAGGCTTCCGCACACCATAATAAGCGTTGAAATTGATATTCATCTTGTCCGAACCCGCTACCCCGCGCTTCGTGGTCACGAGTACTACGCCGCCAGCAGCCTGCGCCCCATAAATCGCAGCGGCACTTGCGTCCTTCAGTACTTCAATAGATTCCACATCCTGCAAGTTGAAGTTATTGCCTGCCGACATCCTGATCCCGTCCACAATGTAGAGCGGCGACATCCCGCCGATGGAACCCACGCCACGGATCACAATGTCGGAAGAACCACCCGGAGCGCCGTCATTACGCGTAACCTGCACGCCCGCAGCACGACCTTGTAGTGCCTCGTTCACGCTGCGCACAGGAAGGTTTCTGATTTCCTCAGACTTCACCGACGATACTGAGCCAGTCAGATCCGAGCGCTTTTGTGTGCCATAACCCACCACGACCACTTCTTCCAGTGCTTTGTTATCAACTTTTAATGTCACGTCAATCTGACTGCGGCGGCCCACGATCACTTCCTGGGACATAAAGCCCACGAAAGAAAATGTCAGTACGGCATCGGCGTCCGTAATGTCGATATTAAAAATTCCTTGCTCATTGGTGGATGTCCCCCGTTGCGTGCCCTTTTGAATTACGTTCACACCCGCGAGCGGTTCACCTTTTTCATCGCTGACCTTACCGGTTACACTGATATCGAAGATCGTTTGCAAGTCAACTTTCCTGCGCATCAGCTCGGTCATCCGTTCCTTCAAAACCGGGTCGGATGTGAACGAGAACGGTTCTTTCAGGCTCGTCTGCTCCTTCGGCTTACGTGCCGGCTCGCGCTTTTTCCTGACGATGATCGTTTTGTCGACGATGTTGTAGGTCAATGGCTGCCCGGCAAAACAGGCGTCAAGCACTTCTTTTAAAGGCGCTTCGGTTACATTTATATTGATTTTTCCCGCCTGATCGAGCATTTCCAGATCGCAAATGAAGACGTAGCCCGTCTGCTTCCGCACGGATTTGAGCACTTCCAGTAAAGTTGCGTCCTTCTTTTTAAGAGATACCTGCTGGGCAAAAGTATCTTCGGCCAGCACCTGCAACGTACCAATCAGGAATATCAACACGGTTAATTTCATTGCCAGGAGGACTTTACCAAAGTCGGGTCGGTGTTTTTTTACGGCATATGCCTCCCATCGAGAACGTATTAGTATATACGCTATCCGCAGGACAGTTTTGCCCTTGTATACAAATTTCATAGTTTTGTATGCTTGGTTAAAAGTGAATGTATCGTTGTCCAATGATCTCAGGACTAATCAGGTCGGGCCGGGTGCGGTCGCAACGCATCCGGTCTTTTTCCTTATCATCCTTTTCGTTTGCTGCTCAGGAGGAATTCAGGAGTCTCATGTTATATTCAGGGTTAAGTTGAAGGTATTCAATCGGTATTCTTCACGGTAATTTTCCTGTCGTCGATCCGGAACTGGATTCCACCGGTCATTTCGAGCATTTTCAATACCTCTGACACATTGTTCTTGCGCGAGATCGTCCCTGCGAAAGATTTTCGCTCCACATTTCCTTCATATTTCACATCGAGATCGTACCAGCGTGAAATTTGCCGCATAATCTCCCGGATATTGCCATTGAATTCAAAACGTCCCTCTTTCCAGGCCACCACACTTTCGGTATCAACTGTTTTGATCGAAATATCACGTGCTGCTTCGCCGGTAGCCACCCGCGCCTGCTGGCCCGGCGTGAGCACTTTGGTCACCTCGTCCTTGTTGACCCGTACGGAGCCTTCCAGCAGGGTCGTCTGCATGGTTGGCTCGTCGCCGTAGGAGCTAATATTGAAATGCGTTCCCAGCACGGTGATTTCCATGTCTTTCCCCTTTACGTTCTTGCCCACTACGCGCACCTGAAAGGGCCTTGTCTTGTCGGGCTCAATCTCAAAATAGACTTCGCCGCTCATTTCCACACCTCGCTGGTCGCCTGTGAACGCAGTAGGGTATTTTAAGCTGGAACCTGCATTCAGCCAGGCTCTTGAACCATCCGGTAACACAATCTTATATTGTCCGCCCAGAGGTGTCCTCAGTACATTGTACGCCACAGTACCGGCATTTTTACCATAAATCACCTCTCCCTTCGATTTGTCAATCTTGGTGCCCGGCTGGGTGGACAAAATGCCTTCAGTAATCGTCGACAAGTCGTAGGTTTGCCCGTCGGAGAGGGTAAGGCTGGCCTTATTGCCTCCCGCGCGCACATCGTCGCCGTAAACGCTTTGCATCACCACCACCGGTTGCGAAGGCAACGGACGGTTGAGCCAGCGGTAACCCCCGTACACCAGGAGCAGCACCACCGATGCGGCAGCCAGTTTGAACAGCCACAATGGACGCGTCCGCGTTTCATCCGGCTCCGCTTCCTGTTCGGTCCCGACTTCTTCCATGGTATCCCGTGACGAAATCGCGTGCGCTGTCGCCGAGAAAATGGAGCTTAGAATGTCGTCGGCCGTCTCATGGGACAACGAATGCTTCGTCCCGTCTCGGCGTATGAACTGGTCGATCAGGCTGTTGATCTGCTCCCGGTTGTCGTCCGCCAGCAGCATGGTCATGAGCTCGTCCCGCTCTTCGTCGGTGATATTTTTTTCACAATACCGGAAAAACAAATCGTCCAGGCGTTGGTTTTGCATAGTTTAGTCAGGATTACGGACGGCTTTTACCGACCTGCATCCATAAAGACTACTGCCAACCATTTTTGGGGGACAATGAGATAAAAAAAAGTTAAAAAATTAATTTACCAAGAAAAACAGCAACCAGGAAATCGTGATTTCGAGTTTCAATTTGCTGTAAGCGCGGATATGGCGCAATGCCCGAGCGAGGTGCGTTTTAACGGTTTCTGAGGAAATACGAAGCGTTTTCGCGATCTCATCCCGTTTCAATTCCTGTTCCTTGCTCATGAGGTAGATCTGTTTTTGCTGAGCCGGCAAGAGTTCCACCGCCTGATGCACGATTTCCTCTATCTCAAGATCAATAATCCGGTTGTAAGTGGTGTTCTCGGCAACAGGCATTTCAAGTTGGAGGTCGTCGACGAGCTGCTGCTGGCGAGCCATTCTTTTCAGTATAGAAAAAACATGGTTTCGGGTCATGATAAACAGATAATCCTCAAAACCAACGACTTCTGACAGCGAACTTCTCTTGACCCATAATTTTAAAAATATGTCCTGAACGACCTCTTCGGCCAGGAAACTGGAATGGGTCAGGCGCAATGCGGTGGAATAGACCTTATCGCGATACCAGTGAAATAGAGCAGCAAACGCTTTTTCGCTGCCTGCTGCAATTTCAGTCAGCAACTCCGTTTCGTTATGTAACGCGTCTATCTTCAAGGGGATACCAAACAGATTCGTACAAATGTAAACATCAAAACGGAACTAATATGAAAATACAGATATAAAATGTTGATATTTTAAAAGGGGGATGGCTGACCGCTGACCGCCGACCGCCGACGGCTGATGCGGTAGGGTGACGGGGAGGGTTGTTGACCATGGACGATGGACCATAGACCATGAGTACAAGGCCGACGGCTGATGCGGTAGGGTGACGGGGAGGGTTGTTGACCATAGACGATGGACCGTAGACCATGAGTACAAGGCTGACCGCTGACCGCTGACCGCCGACCGCCGACCGCCGACCGCCGACCGCCGACCGCCGACGGGCTGACCGCCGACCGCTGACGGGCTGATGCGGTAGGGTGACGGGGAGGGTTGTTGACCATGGACGATGGACCGCAGACCATGAGTACAAGGCTGACCGCCGACGGCCGTTCGCGATGGGGCGACGGGCGGGGGAACAGACAATGGACCGCAGACCATGAGTACAAAAAACCATGGTCTATCGTCCATGGTCCATGGTCAAAATCGTCACCCAAACCGCGGTCGGCGGTCAGTCGTCGGCGGTCGGCCGCGGTTTGGGTGACGGGGAGGGTTGTTGACCATAGACGATGGACCGTAGACCATGGGTACAAGGCTGACCGCTGACCGCTGACCGCTGATGCGGTTGGGTGACGGGGAGGGTTGTTGACCATAGACGATGGACCATAGACCATGAGTACAAGGCTGACGGCTGACCGCCGACCGCTGACCGCCGACGGCTGATGCGGTAGGGTGACGGGGAGGGTTGTTGACCAAAGACGATGGACCATAGACCATGGGTACAAGGCTGACGGCTGACCGCCGACCGCTGACCGCCGACGGCTGATGCGGTAGGGTGACGGGGAGGGTTGTTGACCATAGACGATGGACCGCAGACCATGAGTACAAGGCTGACCGCTGACCGCCGACCGCCGACCGCCGACGGCTGATGCGGTAGGGTGACGGGGAGGGTTGTTGACCATAGACGATGGACCGTAGACCATCGGTACAAGGCCGACGGCCGTTCGCGATGGGGCGACGGGCGGGGGAACAGACAATGGACCGCAGACCATGAATACAAAAAACCATGGTCTATCGTCCATGGTCCATGGTCAAAATCGTCACCCAAACCGCGGTCGGCGGTCGGCCGTCAGCCGCCAGCCGTCACCGCCCCCTACTTCAAAAGCACCTTCTTCATTTTGAAAAAAATCTCCGTATTCTCATAAACCCCGCGGAAGTCGAGAGAATGAGGGCCGTAGGCGAATACTGGTACCATAATGGCCGTGTGGTCGGTGGTGCTGAACTGGCCGTCGACGTAGCCGGTTTTGAGGTTGCCGTCGAGGAGCGTTAGTCCGCCCGTTTCATGGTCGGCGGTGACAATCACGAGCGTTTCTCCGTTCGAGTCTGCAAAACGGAGGGCCTCTCCTACCAGTTTGTCGAAATCGAGCATTTCGGTCACTACGTACGGAACGATGTTGGCATGGCCGCCGTAATCGACTTGCGCGCCTTCGGCCATCATGAAAAAGCCTTTGGGGTTCGATTGCAGCGTTTGCAGTGATTTTTGAAATGAATCTTTGAGAAAATCGCCCCGGCCTTTCAACATGGAGACGGTGTGCTTGTCATCGAGCAGCACAAATGGTGCTTTCATATCCGCCAGGTCACTCCAATTGTCCGATACCTGAAATCCTCGTGCTTTAAGCGAATCGGCGGTTTTGGTTTTGGCAAAATGATTAAAACCACCTCCGATCAGGATGTCGACCGGTTCCTTCAGATAATCTGTCGCAATTTCGTCCATCATGCTACGTTCCGGCCGATGGGCATAAAAAGCGGCCGGAGTAGCGTCCGTAATGTCGCCCGCCGAGATCAGCGCCGCTTTACGGCCAGTTGCCTTCACCTGCCGGATAATAGACGGCACCGCTACCAGGTTCGAATCTACGCCAATAGCCCGGTTGCGGGTTTTGTTACCTGATGCAAATGCCGTTGCGCCCGCAGCGGAATCGGTAATGTAATTATCGGAAGAGGCCGTTTTGGAAAAACCGATATTCAAAAATTTACCCAGGTTCAGCTCCCCGCGGTTGGCCGTAAGCCCCGAGTAAATCTGAGCCAGCCCCATTCCATCGCCAATCAGCAAAATGATATTTTTCACCTTGCCGAGCGCGTCGTTGTTATTATAGGTCGGCTGGTAAGGTCTATAAAACTCCGTCGATTTATACTCCGCGTTTTTGCGGTTGCTCAGAAATGTGCCGAGTTCGGCCACGTGATCGGTATTGATATAATCGACACCCAGGTTCATCAATATTTTCCAGGCATTGATATTGTCCGGGCTCGCCCAGAAACGAAATGGTTTACCTAAGGCATGTGCCTGCGCGATCACGTCCGTAATGGCCTTGCGGTCTTTCTCAACCGGGATACCCTTTCCGTTCCATTGCGAGTAACGGTGAAAATCCTGGCTGATCATCCCCAGCCGCGTGGCCTGGGCGGTGGTGTAATTGATCCCCGGACGACCATCGAAGAAGATATAGGCAGGATACTGGTCAAACACCTCCGGGGCAGGTGTGTCCCCGCTGACCACTACTTTGACGCTCCCTCTCGGGACCAAAAGGCTTTCGTACGGGGCCAATGCTTTTACCAGCGCCTGTAAAGTAGGTTTAGATGTGGTTTTAAGGTCGACTAAAAGGGTCATCGTGCGGCTCTTATCCTGATAAACGCTACCCTTGTTGTTACCGACCTGCTTCGCTATTTGCTGCAAGTACAGCTTGTCGAAAGTACGGTCGGAGCTGATATCCTTCGTATCATGTGCCACGAAAAGCGTGTCGTTTCGCAAATGCACATCGGCTTCCATGGAACCGAACTGGTTCTGGTAAGCGAGGATAAATGGCGCTGCCTGCATGTAATCGTTATGCGAATGCGCACGCGAAAGCGGGTTTTCGGTGCTGGTTTGAGCGCTAACGGCCCAGGGTATAAGGGCGCAAAGGGAAATGGATAGTTGGCAAATAGCTTTCATAATGGCAAGCCGGCTGTTTAAATAGTGATTGTGGCCGGGAATTGCCGCAAATATCTGCTTAAATGGCATGCGTCGGCCGACGGGCGCCATTTTGATAACAATTATTTAAAAACCGGCATTCCAGCTTAACGCCTGTTTTCGAACCACCGCGCTTTATATACGTGTAAATCCGGGAAAGCGAACTTGCGCGCCGGCCCATGGAATTTTACATGGAAAGTCCACCAGCTTTCTTCTGGAATGGTATAAATGTATTGCCCTGATTTTTCCCTCCCTAAACTTTTAATGTTCTCTGCATCCGGGAAACCCTCGATTTTCGTGAACTGTTGCTTGGCCAGGCTGAACAACCAGGAGCCGTGATGCTCGGTGACAAACAAGTCGCCGGCTGCATTGGCAGGTTGCAGTTCATGCCCTCCTATGCCGGGGATCGTCCATTTGGCCACCATTTTAAGGCTATTCCCCGAAACGATTTTGTACTCGCGCAACACGTCGTAACCCAATGCGAAAAGGCTTTTGCGTTGCTCGTCCCACACGACGCCGTGCGCGGAATAGAGGCTGTCGGTATAAAGCGGTTTGTCGGGCTGTTTTAGTGAGAAAAGCATCAGCATGTTTCCCTTCGGATGCACAGAAGCCGCAGCGGCGATGAGGTCGCCGGGTAGTACTTCGATCGAATGGGCATTGGGAACGGCTGTGTGAAAGAGCACTCTTTTATCCTTAACATTCACCACCGCGATAGCTCCGCTGGATGAGGACACCAGGACTTGCTTACCGCCACGAATGGCTTTGCAATCGTCCATGGTGTTGAACAGCTTCGTCCGGAAATGCTCGGGCAAATCCATCGCCTGGTGTGCGTCCCACGACCAGGCGATTTCAGGAATGCTGTCATTCGAACGCGCGTAGTCCACAATCATCACTTTGCTATCGCCGCAAACGAGGAATGATTTTCCTGGAATGGACTGCGAAAATGCGGAGCTGAGCACAAGCAATAAGAAACTTGTCAGTAAAGATGTTATTTGATTAAAAGGGTGGTTCATGGAATAGTTATCACTGTTAAAAAATAGAACTGGTGCTAAAATAAGCGGTTGAAGCGCCGGACACCTGTATTCGCCTGAAAAATAACCTATTCTTAACAATTTGGAATTATCCTGGCCACAATCTGCCGGTAGCTTTGGGGGTACCAACCGGCATTTTATGTGGTCAACGCTACTTCATGACAAAAACAGGGTCCTCAAATCGGCATCCTGGCTGTTCATCCTCTTTTCTCTTTCCGAAGCCACACCGCCTGTCCGACACACCCGGCAGCAGGCAGCGCCCGCAGCATTTCAATTTCCTTCCGAATCCACCTCCGGCAGCTTTTCTGTGATCACCTACAACATCGCAGGCCTTCCTCAGATCATTTCCAGCGCCGTTAGTCCCCGAAAAGAAAGCATTGCAGCCATCGGGCACCTGCTCAACCGCTATGACATCGCCCATGTCCAGGAAGATTTCAATTACAACCAGCATTTGTATGGTTCAGGGAATGCCCACCCATTCCGCACGCCCACCAAAGGTGCCGTCATGAATGGCGACGGCCTCAACACCCTCTCGAAGTTCCCGGTAACAAACCTTCACCGCGTCGCGTGGACCGACTGCACCGGTGCGGACTGCCTCACGCCCAAGGGTTTCACCTATACGCGGATCGAGATCGCCCGTAACCGCTTTATCGACTTTTATAATGTGCACGCCAATGCCTACAATCACCCACGTGCCGCCCTCGCGCGTCGTCACAATATGGAGCAGCTCTCGGCCTATATCCGGCTACATTCGGTTGGCAAAGCGGTGGTGGTGATGGGCGACCTCAATGGCCGGTACAGCTTCGGGCGGGATAATGTGCATTGGTTGTTGAAAGAAAACGGCCTATCGGATGCCTGGGTCAATATGCATTGTTCCAACCAGCTTCCCTCTCCCAGCGATGCCATACCTGCCAGCGACATTCTCGGCCTCACCGATTCCTGCGAAACCATCGACAAGATCCTTTTCCGGAGCAGCCCTTTCATTCAACTCAAACCGGCCGCCTACGCATTGGAAAAGGAATTGTTCACCAATGCCAAGGGAATACCCCTCTCGGACCACCACCCTGTTTCGGCCCGGTTTGAATGGAATGTGTTGGAAGATGTAATTGCCTATGAATAAACCAATACCGGAAAATTCTCAACCGTTTCGCGGGTGCTTTTGCGAAACTGGAATGGCGTCAGGCCTGTAAACTCCTTGAAATTTCGTATAAAATGCGACTGGTCAGCATATTCCTGTTCGAAGGCAATGTCCGAAAGCTTGTCGTATGACTGGCTCCGAAGCTGGTTAAGCGAAGCCTGAAAACGGCAAATGCGGGCGAACAGCATGGGCGATAAACCTATGCCTTCCTGAAAACGCCTTTCCAGCGTGCGCTCCGAAACTTGCAGCTCCTGGCGCAAATCCTTCATTGAAACACCGCCTTGAGACTGAATAATACGCTGCAAAGCATACCGGGTGGCGGCTTGCAGCCTGTGGTCATTCCGGGAAATCTGCTCCCATAGACAATCTGAGATAATTTCCGCTTTCGTTTCGACATCAACAGCGTTTTCCAGTCTTTCCATCAGTCGCTTGCCGTTTAGGAAAAGATCCAGGTCGAGACAATCGTTTGTAAGCTCATTCGCATCCATGCCAAAAATGGATTTCAATGCATGCGGATAAAAATATGCTCCGATGGTGCTGAACCTGGCGGGTGAAATGATCCGCGTGTGGGCGGTCGCCTGCCCGTATAAAAAGATCGGTGCCAGTTCCTTATCCTCCTGAAAAGACGTGCTTACCGATTGCTGAAAAATAATGCCGGGAGAACCGTCGGCAATCGTCACGAAATGCACTTGCTCATCCGGTTGGCCTGTGCTTTCGAGCGCCCAGTAATAACGCACATAATCTCGCAAATGCGGTGGCGGCAGTATCTGATGGTATTTCATGGCTATTTTGTAATAGGGCAAGTTATCGATTTTTAAAATAAACCGCGCAGATATTCCTGAACACCAAGTGGTTTGCGTCCCAGAAAGCCTTCCAACGCCTGATCGGCCCCTTCGAATTCCCCGGCCCGGATGCTGTCGGCCATGCTGGCGTAGAAACCGGCTTCCTCGTCCTGCATTCCGAAACCCAGCAAGCCTTTGCGGTAATCGTCGGCCGGAATATCGATATGCACAGCCTCATTGAACCCGGCAATTTCCTTCAATACCAAAGCAATATCGGCAAAGCTATGCGCCGACGATCCCGTAATGTTGAAAGTGGAATTTCCGAATGTCGGTCCCGTCAGCACATTGGAAAGCGCTTCGGCAATATCTTTCCGTGATGCAAAGCTGACGCGGCCTGTTCCCGAAGGATAGAAAATCCGGCCGTCGCCCATCGCTTCGCCGATAAACAACGGGATTGTTTCGTGGTACATACTGTTGCGGAAGAAAACATACCGCAAGCCGCTCTGGCGGATCAATGCTTCGGTACTGCGGCAAATGTGTGCTGCCTGAAAATGCGCCGATTCGTGTGGAAAAAGCGTGCTCGTGTAAACAATCTCCTGCACACCACATTTCACAGCCGCATGCACAACCCGTGTTTCCTGCGCCATAGCACGTACACCTGTGGCCGACGACGAGATCTGCAACAGCCGCTCGACGCCCGCAAGTGCCGTTTCGAGCGATTCCTGATCTTCATAATCCGCCACGCGGATCTGGATACCCGATTTGGCATACTCGGCCAGTTTGTTGGCGTCGCGGACAATCGCAACAATGTTTTTGGGTAATGTCTTTTTTAATAAGAATGAGAGGGTGGCTTTCCCAAGGTTTCCGTTTGCTCCTGTAATGGCTATCATTGTTTTGTTTGGTTTGATTTAAAGCAAAACTAGAAGCCGGCCGTCCCTGAAAATAGAACGAAACCGTCACCACCCATTTTTCGCGCCGGAAGCCTTGATTTTTCCAGATCATCCTTAGATTTGAAATTATGCGGCCCCCATCCAAGACATTAGCATAACCAAAACCCTATGGAGAATTACAGTGTTGTTATCATCATTATGGCCATCATGATCGGCCTTTCCTCAATAGCCGATCACATCAAAATACCCTATCCGGTGTTGCTCATTACAGCCGGCATTGCCATTGGTTTTATTCCAGCACTGCCCGTAGTAGAGCTCAACCCGGACGTCGTTTTTCTCCTTTTCCTGCCGCCATTACTTTACGACGCTGCTTTTAATATCAATTTCCAGGATTTCAGGACCAATTTGAATACCATCAGCACGCTCGCCATTTCGCTCGTATTTATTACTGCGTCCGGCATTGCGGCTGTCGCTTACTATCTTATTCCGGGTATGACCTGGCCGCTGGCATTCGTATTGGGTTCTATACTATCGGCCACCGACGCGGTCGCGGCGATGAGTATTACCAAAGGGCTGGGGCTTTCGTCCAAAACCAATACCATTCTCGAAGGCGAAAGCCTTGTCAACGACGCCTCAGCGCTGGTGGCCTACCGGTTCTCGGTGGCGGCTGTGACAGGCTCGGCCTTTATATTCTGGAAAGCATCGGCAGAATTCGCGGTCTTGCTACTCGGCGGCGCGATCGTCGGACTAGTGATCGGGCGTATTCTAGGATTTATCATCATGCGCATTCATGATAATCCACAAGCAACCATCAGCATGATGCTCCTGATGCCGTTCGTTGCCTACCGGGTGGCGGAGGAACTGGAAGTATCAGGCGTGATTGCGGTAGTCATTCTCGGCCTGGGCATTGCCGATTTTAGCAAGAAAATATTCCCTGCACCGCTCAAACAGCAATCCAAAGCCATTTGGGAGATTATCATATTCCTGCTCAACGGACTCATATTTATATTGATAGGACTTCAATTCCCCTACGTGATCAAGAATATCAGCAACGACCAGTTCCTTCCCTACATCGGTTATGCGCTGATTATCACCATTATCGCGCTCGTCTTACGCATGGTGCGTGTGTTCTGGCAAAGGGCTAATCTCCAAAAAGGCTTCGAAAGCGGTCGAGGCAGGATCAACGAAAACGCCCTTCTGGATTTCAAAAACAGTCTCATCATCAGCTGGTCGGGCATGCGTGGCATTGTGTCGCTCGCCATTGCCATCGGTCTCCCAACACACCTCGCCGACGGCACACCGTTCCCCCTGCGACATGCGATCATCTTCATTTCCGTGGCGGTGGTGCTATTTACATTGCTCGGACAGGGGTTGACGCTGCCTTGGATTGTGAAACGGTTGGGAGATTAGACGTTTGATAATTCTATTTTTGCCAGTTGCAAGCTGAGATGATCGGTGTAACGCGGCGATTTATTTGTGGCTAAGTAAATGACGCTAACTTTTTTCCCTCATTCCTATTTCTTAACCTAGGTTAATGTTTCCGGCCATGCTCGGTTTTAGTTTTGTCCTATCAAATCAAGCACAACAACACGAAATGAATATTAGATCTCAAAACCTTTCAAGATCATGGAAACTCTGAATATCATCGACCCCGCCAACGACCCAGCTATTTTTGAAGATGTAAAAACGTTCCTCAATGCATTGAATTCTGGCGGTGGCACTCCGCTGGAACAGCTGTCACCCGCAGACGCGCGTAACGTACTCATAGGGGCGCAAAACTCGGTGGAAGTGGATTTGTCGGGCATCGAAACCACAGAAAAGACCATTACACAGGATGACATTACCGTTAAACTTGATATCGTTAAACCAGCCGGTGCTACCGAACAACTGCCGGTCTTCATTTTCGTCCATGGCGGTGGCTGGGTACTAGGCGACTTTCCTACCCACAAACGCATTGTCCGCGACCTTGTGGTTTACTCCGGTGCAGCGGCGGTATTTGTAAATTATACACCATCGCCGGAAGCACAGTATCCCGTGGCGATCAATGAGATATATGCGGCTACCAAATGGGTGGCCGAACATGGCGACGAAATCAATGTCGATGGCAGCAGGCTGGTGGTTGCCGGTAACAGCGTCGGTGGTAATATGGCGGCTGTGACGGCGCTGAAAGCGAAAGATAACAATGGCCCGGAAATCAAATTGCAGGTGCTGCTATGGCCGGTTGCGGATGCCAATTTTGAAACTGGTTCTTACAACCAGTTCGCCGAAGGCCGTTTTCTGACCAAAAACATGATGAAATGGTTCTGGGATAACTACACGACTGATCCCGAAGAAAGAAAACACCGCTACGCGTCACCGCTGCAAGCTACTACCGAACAGTTGCAAGACCTTCCTCCTGCCCTTGTTCAAACTGCTGAAAACGACGTCCTACGCGACGAAGGCGAAGCTTATGCACGCAAACTCGAGGCCGCAGGTGTAAAAACCACATTGACAAGATATCAGGGCCTGATCCACGATTACGGTTTGTTGAACCCGCTGGCCCAAGTACCTGCTGTACAGGGTGCATTGCTCCAAGCCGGAGCCGCTATCCGCGAGGCTTTGAAATAAGTTTTGACAACATTCTGCTGCACCAAACGGGTTATGCGAAAGTGTAACCCGTTTTTGCGTTAGCTCATTTCTATTGGCCACATGATCAATCATTTATAAATATTTGATAAAAAATAAGAGAAATTAAAGAATAAATCAGGCTTTTCAGGCGCTTTGTAGATAAGTAACCGGTGTAATTAGCCGCGCGCCTAACCCTTACAGTGATTTTATGACACGAAGACAAACAGGACTGATATCTGTTTTTTCCGGCTATCTGCTCCTTGCCATCACAGTGTACCGTTGGCAATTTTTCACACACTTTACCTGGACAATCTTCCTTTTTAAGGCACTGGTACCAATTGCTTTTCTTCTGCTTTTCTGGTCGATTGCACGCTTGTTCAAATGGCCGCTCTGGCCGGTGCTCGTTGTCCTGGCAGCCCTTGAAATGGCATCGTACTTTTATATCCGGCACGTGATCAATATCAATCGGATTGCCGACCGGCACGAAACGGGTGTGCTCAACAAATGGATTAATTACCGGGATGTGATCCAGTTCAATCGCCAATTCGCCAGCTATTCGCCTGATCTGGGATATGTGCTCCGGCCGAAAAGCGAGGGCGTGCATTCCAGCCTGGAATATAGCAATGCATTTAAAATCAACAGTTTTGGCGTGCGCGATGATGAAAATTCGCTCGATAACCCCAAAGTCGTGTTCCTTGGCGACTCGTTTACTATGGGCTGGGGTGTGGACCAGGATCAGACCTATGCAGATCTGACTGGCCGGCAACTGGGTGTGAAGAGCTTGAATGCGGGCATTTCCTCGTATGGTACCTATCGGGAAATGCTTCTTTTTTCTAAAATAAAAAGGGATTCCTGCAAGCTAATGATCCTGCAATACTGCGATAACGACCGCGAGGAAAACGAGGCACGCAACGAACCCAGTAATCAAGGACAAATGCTCACCCCGGAGAGTTTTGAAAATACGACCATTTTCAACCGCATCAACGAAACCTACTACCCGATGCGCTACACTTATTTTTTTGTTCGGGAAAAAGACCTTTTGAAACGGATATGGACAAGCCCGTCCGCGGTTTTAGAGGAAATGCAAGGTGCGTTGACTTCGTGGATCAACGGCAAACAACTCGCGGTAGTGACACCGCCCGATATTAAAACCCCTTCGGAAACGAAGGCCCATACCGAGTATTTTTTCAAATCACTGGCTAAGATCCGGCGGTTTTATCAGGGGAATATCATCGTGCTGCACCTCGACGGCCGTTATACCCGTCCGGAAATGATCAGCGCTTTTGAAGCAGAGGGTAAACGGACCGGTGACGCGCGATTGCTTTTCATGCACACCGATCGATTGCTTAAAGCACAGGACTATTATCCTATCGACGGTCATATCAAAGCTTCAGGTCATCATAAAATTTCGGACGCGTTGCTCGATATGATCCGCAAGGACAGCCTGCTTACGCGCTGATCCGCTGCGTGCGCTCGCCAAATATGCTGATGATCTCTTTGGTTTTACGCCGACTCACCACAGCCTTATTGCCACAGCGCATTTTAAGCGCGCGGCCGTCGTGGGCGCAACCGATTACATAATTCGAGTTTACCAGGAATGATTTATGGACGCGAATGAAATTATCGTCCAGCTTGCAAGCCAGGGATTTCAGTGTTTTGCAGATCAGGTATCTTGTGCCCGCACATGTATATACGTAGGTGTAATTGCCATCCCCTTCAAGCAAAGTGATCTGTTCGGCGTGAAGAGTAATGGTGCGGCCCATAAAATGCACGGAAATTTGCATTGGGTTAACGACCGCCTGCGGTGCCTTGGGCGAGGCGGATTCGATTGAGTTAAGCGCATTCATAATGTCGGGGGATAGAGCTGGATGAATAGAAATGATCGGTTTACGATTAATTTAACCACGAATAGTGCGTATAGTGAGAGCCAGGGTGGAAAGCATAGTGAGAAGGCTAAATGTTTTCATAATTAGTCATCAAGTTAAGTTGTGTAGTAGTGATTTGACGATTCAAAGCTAGCGTTTAGGAGATACTACATGCAATCCATTATACGTTAGGCCGGTTTGGCTTTGTTACCGGTGAAAGTGAGTCCAAATCTGGTAGAGAATTGCGGGTATTCGGTGCGAATTGGTTATGTTAGGGTTCTGGCCGGTCTATGCGGTCGGGCATATACGCATATGGCATTACTTCTCAACCTAACGGTCGTCCATATATATGAAAAGCAATCCTATCTACCTCATCCTCACAGTGGCTGCGCTCGCGGGCTGTAACAAACCCGGCGATCAGGCCAAGTCAGTTGAAAAACCGGTTCCCGTCCTAACCCAGCAAGCCCGGAACATTACCGCCAACAACCAGATCTCCGTCAGTGGAAATATCGAAGGTAACAAGACCGTCCGCCTGGGTTTTATGGTGGGTGGTAAAGTCAACTACATTGCCGCTGCGGAAGGCCAGTTGGTGAAGCAAGGGCAACTGCTATCCAGCCTGGATCCTGGGAATTATAGCATTGCCAAAGAGATAGCGGAGGTGCAAGTAGCTCAGATTCAGGACGAATACGACCGTCTGAAAGTCATGCACGACCGGCGGAGCCTGAGCGAAAGTGATTTTGCGAAAGTAGGTTTTGGTCTGCAACAGGCTCGCGCACAAGAGAAATTACACGCCAGGAACCTGTCCGATACCAGACTCATCGCGCCCATCAGTGGAGTAATGTTAAAAAAAATGGCGGAGGTCGGTGAGATCGTCGGCGTAGGTACGCCGCTGTTTGTGGTGTCCGACATCCGGACGGTCAAAGTCAATGCGTATATCCCGGAAAGTGAATTACATAATATTAAACTCGGGCAGCAAGCGAAAGTGCTTGTTTCGTCGCTCGGCGAGACATTTACCGGCAAAGTAACCGAGGTGGGTTCCGCTGCCAATCCGGCCTCCCGGGCGTTTACCATCAAAATTGTATTGAACAACCCGAAATTGCTGATCCGCCCCGGCATGATCGCCGAGGTGACCATGGCTTCCAACCAGTCGAAAAAAGCAATGGTGCTGCCTACCGAGGCTGTTTTACGCGACCTGGACAACCAGAGCTATGTTTTCGTGGCCGATACCGACCGAAAAATCGCATTGAAAAGAAAGGTCAGCCTTGGGCAACTGACCGAGAACCAGATCGAGATCACATCGGGTATCACCGAAAACGATCACGTGGTAACGGGCGGGCAGCACAAGCTCACCGACGGAACCACGATTTCCATCACTCAATAAGCCGCGCTATGAACTTCGTCAAATCATCCCTCAAATATCCGCAGGTCACGCTGTCGGTATTGTTGCTGGTGTTTGCAGTCGGCGTTTATTCGCTGCTCAATATGCCCCGGCGCGAAGATCCGAAAATCACCGTGCGGCAGGGCCTGGTCCTCGCCTATTTCCCCGGTGCTAACTCGGCCCAGGTGGAAGACCAGGTTACCAAGAAACTGGAACAATATCTCTTTCAATTCGAAGAAATCCGTAAGGACAAAACCTATTCCACATCGCAGGACGGCATGGTGGTCGTGAATGTGGAACTGGGGGAAAATGTAAAGAACCCCGATGTGTTTTGGAGCAAACTCCGGCACCAGCTGCTGGTGGCTAAACAGGTGGATTTTCCCAAAGGCGTCCGCGGCCCGATCGTCAACTCCGATTTTGGCGATACCGAGGCATTGGTGATTGGTATTGAAAGCAGCAAGGCCACTTATTCGCAATTAAAGGATTATACCCAAAAGCTTGAAGACGTGCTGCGAACGGTCAAATCGGTTTCGAAGATCAAACGCATTGGCGAGCAAAAGGAGCAGATCACGGTTACCTGCAGTTCCGAAAAACTGTCTCATTATAATGTAAAGCTATCGCAGGTCATACAGGTGTTGCAATCGCAGAATGTGATCAGTCCGACGGGCGATATCAAAACGGCAACGAGTCAGACGCCGCTTTACACTTCGGGTTACTATAACACCGAGAACGAGATTGCCAACCAGATCGTGGGCGCAACACAAACCGGAGAGCTGATCAGGCTTGGCGATATTGCCCGGGTGAAGCGAGAATATACCGAACCAACCAGCAAAACAACCGTGAATGGCAACAATGCCATGATGCTCGCCATTCAAATGCAGGAAGGGAACAACATCGTGAAATTCGGGGAAGAAGTGACCGCCAAACTGGCCGAAACCGAAAAGCGTTTGCCGGCCGACGTGAAACTGACGACAGTCGTAAACCAGCCGCATCTCGTAGATGAAAACATTACGCATTTTATCCGGGAGTTTTTTCTTGCCATTTTTTCGGTTGTGATCGTAGTAATATTGCTCCTGCCACTCCGCATTGCCGCCGTAGCAGCCATGGCGATCCCGATGACGATCGCTGTAACTTTCGCGTTGCTGAATGCATTTGGAATCGAGCTGCATCAGGTCTCACTCGCTGGATTGATCGTCGTGTTGGGAATGGTTGTGGACGACGCCATTGTGATCGCCGACAATTATGTAGAGTTGCTGGACGAGGGCGTCGAGCGCTGGACCGCCGCCTGGCGTAGCGCGACCGATCTGGTGATCCCGGTTTTGGCCGCTACTGTAACCATTATCGCTTCGTTTATGCCAATGGTAATCCTGACAGGTTCTGTGGGCGAGTTCATACATACGTTGCCCATCACAGTCACCATCGCATTGGCGGCATCCTTTATCGTGGCCATGATTTTGACCCCATTGCTTTGCTACACATTTATCAAAAAAGGTCTCCACGACCATAGCGCTCAGGAAACCGACAAGAAAAAACGCGTCACCTTGCTCGATCGCATGCAAAATGGTTATAACGCGGCGCTCGAATGGTGCGTAAGGCATTCGACGCTCACCATCAGCGTCAGTTTGATAACCATAGTGGTATCGCTTTTTGTATATCAGGGTATTAAACAAAAATTCTTCCCGGCCGCAGAACGTAATCAGTTTGTGATTGAACTATGGATGCCGACCGGCACCAAACTCGACCAAACCGGCCAGGCAATCCTGAAAGCCGAGCAGCTTGTCAAAGGCGACCCGCGCGTGACTTCCTACGCAACGTTCACGGGCACGAGCGCGCCAAGGTTCTATTACAACTTCTCTCCCGAAGTACCGGTTACCAATTACGCCCAGATCCTGATCAACACCACGGACGACAAACTCGCCGAGGAATTCGCGCACGAGCTCGAAGGCAAACTGGCGTCGCTCATCCCGGAAGGCTCGCCGGAAGTGAAGCTCATGCAACAGGGTTCGCCTTACAAGTCGCCGGTGGAGGTCCGCATTGTGGGGGACGACATTACCCGCCTGAAAGCCATCGGTACCCAGGTGCAGGATATTCTCAAAAATGCCACAGGCAGCGCAATGGTTAAGCCGGATTTCCGGGAGGACTATTACGGCATCAGCATTCAGCTCAAAGATGAGGCCAACAAGCTAGGGTTCACGACGGGCAGCATTTCGCAAATGGTTTACACCGGTTTTAACGGCGCACCGGTGTCGACAATGTACGAAGGTAACAACCCGCTCGATATCGTTTTCCGTCTCGACGAACAGAACCGTCAGTCGTCCGATAACCTGGAAAATATCTACCTAACCTCGCCGGTTACCGAGGCTAGCGTGCCGCTCCGCCAGATTGCCGACCTGAAACCGCAATGGCAGACCGGCAAGATCATGCACCGCAATGGCGTCCGCACGCTTACCATTCTGAGCGAAACCGAAGGCGACGTGCTTCCTGCTGACCTGGTGAAAGAAGTAAGCCCTAAAATTGCCGAGATACCCTTACCCGCCGGTTACCGCATTGAATACGGCGGCGAGCAGTTTAATAAGAACGAAACATTCAGCCAGATGATGGTGGTGCTGGCGATCAGCCTTGTACTTATTTTCTTCATTCTGCTATTCCAGTTCCGCAGCCTGAAAGAGGCCTTACTGGTGATGCTGACGATCCCGCTCAGCCTTTTCGGGGCGTTGATCGGCCTTTATATTACCCATAACAACTTCGGCTTTACGGCGTTTGTGGGGCTGATCAGTCTTTCGGGCATTGTGGTTCGGAATGCGATCATTCTGGTGGATCATACCAATGAACTGCTCGGCCACGGGATGGACATCCGCACCGCCGCCATCGAGTCGGGTAAGCGACGCCTACGTCCGATATTCCTCACAGCCATGGCTGCCGCCATCGGTGTGTTGCCGATGATTCTATCCGGCTCGCCGATGTGGAGCCCGCTCGCGAGCGTAATCGCCGTGGGGGTAATATGGTCGATGGTGATGGCATTGCTCACTGTGCCAGTGCTCTACATCGCGATGATTAAACCACACGACAAAAAAGACCTGATGGTAACCCCAGTTGCTGAACACCATGAAAACTAAGCTGTTTCTCCCTATACTCGCTCTTCTAGCGTCCCCGCTGGCGCATACACACGCGCAGCAGGCACAGTTGCTCACGCTCGACCAGGCTGTGGAGCTTGCATTGCAGAACAACCATTTACTGAATGTCAGGAAACTGCAAGTGGCGGAAAAGGAAGCTAAGGTAGCCGAAGACGCGATCAAACGTTTTCCGGTGGCGTCGGTCAGTTCTTCGTACCAATACAATGTCAATTTGGGCTCGCTCGTCATCGAACAGGGCTCGTTTGGCGCATTGCCACTGGGCGGGACGAGCATCGAACTGCCCAACGAGCAAAAGACTTTTCCTTTGGGTAAACACCACAATTTCAATGCAGGTGTAACGCTTTACCAGCCGATCACCCAACTCGGAAAAATCAAAACCGGCATTGAGGTGGCAAAAACGGATACTGAATTGGCGAGGCAGGAGCAGTCGAGGGCATCGTTGCAAATCCGGCAGGCGATCGAGAAACTGTATTATGGTTTGTTGATCACCCATAAGCAGGAAGAGGAAGCGACTGCCAAGATCCGTCTGGCGCAAATGCGGCTGTATGATGTGGAAAGCGCATTGCTATCAGGCAAAACCATCGACGTAAGCAAAGCCGGCCTGCAAGCGAATATTGCCGACGAGGAGCAAAATCTTCTCAAATTGCATATTCAAACGGAGGATTATATTGCTGACCTGAAACAACTGACGGGCATTCAAGCCGATAGCGTCGCTCTCACGCCGGTCCATGGCATTACAACGACCGCCGGCCCACTGGATGGTTATTTGTCCAATGCAGCCACAGGAAATACGGACATCAAAATCGCGAGCCTCACCGAGATTAAGGCAAAAAAAGCGATCCGTGCCGCGGAACAGAGCAGTTTACCCGACGTCGGCCTTGTAGCAGGTTACTCCTACCAGACCGGCAACCTGCTTTTCCCGAACAACAATCCATTTGTAGGCGCGCAATTCAAATGGAATATCCAGGACCTTGCCGCCAACAAGCACGTGATCCGGCAAAGGCATTTCCTGAGCGAGCAGGCGCGTGAGAACCTGATCAATACCCAAAACCAGGTCAAAAACGATGTTGCAAAAACCCACCGTAAACTCGCGCAGGCCACGGCGCTGATTGCCGTGGCAGAAAAAGCCGTGAAATACCGGACTGAGGAACTCAAAGTGCAAACCGACAAGCAGGCTTCCGGCCTGAACCTCGAAGCGGATATGCTCAGCACCCGATCATTGCTCGCCAAAGCCGAGGCCGATCTCCTCGCTGCACAGCTTAGTTACCGACTCGCACAGTCGGATTTGTTGCGGTTGGCCGGGGACTGATTTTAGTTATATTTTCTTGACTATTAGGTACTTATAAAATTTACAATAAAATCATATTGCAGCTTTACTTATTAACCGGGCAATGTCTACATTGTAACCATTACTCGACTTACACTTGCTATTATCCATCTGGCCATGAAAAAATTATTTATCATCCTATTTGCTGTATTGTCGTTTTTGGGATGCCGTAACGATAAAGACACGCCAGGACCGGGCGCAGAAGTGGAAGACAAAGACTGGCACATCCTCCGCTCGCCCGATAACCGCGAGATCCAGGCCGTTTATGGCGATATCGACGGCACGTTGCTCATCACAGACCGGCTCCGCATTTACTACACCCGAGACAAGGGCAAAACGTGGACACAAGCCGATTACAAAAACAGTATTGGCTTGTCGGGATTTGGGTCGCGCAACGACACGCTTTTTGTGATGGACACAGAAACCAGCAATAGCAGCGACCCGGGCAATCGTTACGCGATCCGTCCTTATTATTTCAGCGTTGATGGAGGCACACATTGGGAAGAGCTTGCCTTGCGCTGGACGATGCCTGACATGAAAGTTTCGCTCAATTATGCAAATTCCGGTAATGGCATCCGTTTTAGCATCGACCGCGTTTATCATTCCAGCGGCATTGTAGAGGACATCGGCCTCAAAACCGAAAACGGCCGCAAGATCAGCCTGCCGCAACGTCATGCGCTGACGAACGTTTACTTCGATCAAAAATCAAGATTGTATGTGGCTGCTTCGGCGCCGCTTTGCGACAGGAATGGATACCTTACCCTGTGCGACGACAAAGACGTCCGCGGCACTTTGTATATTTCCAAAAAGGCAATGGATTATTAAATTCATCCATCGTCAATAAAGAAGAGCACCGCAAACCCGCCGAAACTAATCCTTTGGCAATGGTCCATGGTGCGCCTTCGGACATTTAACGCACTACATGCCTCGCAAAACCCGCCGAAGCGGTGTCGGCAACATTTCCGTCAGTCTTTTTGTAAATGAGGTAAGCATCCATTTCGGGGTGTTTTTTGAGTATTTCAAATGCCCCGTTGACGCCTGCTGCCAGTAACGCGTTATCGAAACCATCGGCTGTGATCGCGTCGGGCGCTACTACGGTTGCGCTGATGATCTCGCGCTGCACAGGAAAACCGCTTTTTGGATTAATAATATGTGAAAGCCGCAAGCCGCCTGATTGGCGGAATTTGCGGTAACTGCCCGAGGTCGTCACGGCCCCGTCGCCAATGCTGATAACCTCGCGGATCACGGGCGTGTCGAACTCGGTGGCCGAGGGCGTTTCGATCCCGATCGACATTTTTTCCTTGCCGGGGTACTTTCGACCCTTCGTCCTGATTTCCCCTCCCACCTCGACAAGGTAGTTACTTACGCCACGCACTTCCAGAAAGTCGGCAACAATATCGACGGAATAACCCTGTGCAATGCCGTTTACATCTATTTGGATACAGGGATTCGATTTGACCAGGCTATTCCCGCTGGTCTGCAAATTCACTGAACCCACACAGGGCAAAATTCGCCGGATGGCAGCGCTGTCGGGAAGCCCATCTTCGTCTTTGGTACCAAAGCCCCAAGCATTAACAAGCGGGTACACGGTAATATCAAACAACCCACCTGTTTGCTTATAAATCTGCATCGACCGCTCAACAACGCGGCTGAGATGCAAATCCATTTCAACACCTTCCCGCGATGCATTGAAAGTATTGATCAACGAGCCGGGCTGATAAATGGACAATGACGCGTCGAGGCTTTTAAAAATGCTATCGGTTTGTGTTTGCGAAACGGCCTCCCGTTCGGCATAATAGGTGACGGCGTAAGTAGTCCCCTGCGCCCGACCGTTGATCCGGAAGGTTTTCAGGGCACCACCGGGCCGTGATGCAATATTAAAAAGGCATATTGCTAATGCGGCAAGCCATGTGGAATATGCCTTTTGTTTCATCATGCGGAATATTCAGGTTTCCAGTATTGTACTTTTTCCGTATCGGCGGCCGCATTGCCCATATGGATCGCAATGGAGCCATCGCGGCCGGTTTCGACGTTCGAAGTCGGCTCTTTTTTATTTTTTACGCATTCAGCAAAGTCTTTCAGCGCGAAAACCGTCGGTTCGAGTTCGGCTTCTCCCGGCTTGCCAAATTTTACCTCGACACCTTTTCCCTGAGTCGTAACAGCAATGGTTGCCCCGGTAACGCCGTCTACCACGCCTTTGGCATTGTTGGTACTTTCAGGATAAATAAATGCCTTGTCACGAAGGATCTCGACTGTCGCTTTATCGCCCAGAATGCGGATGCTGTATCCATTATACGCGTTGGAAAGCACAGAAGTTACGCTCGCCTTTACGCCGTTAGGATATTCGTACACCGTGCGGATGTTGTCGTAAGTATCGCGGCCATCTTTCCAATAGTTGATGCCTCCCAAGCCCACCACTTTCACGGGACGGCTGTCTGTCAAGTAATTGACGACATCGATCTCATGCGCACAAAGCTCCGACAACGGGCCACCGCAATATTCGCGGTACATACGCCAGTTGATTGCCCGCTCCATTTTCGGGTCCTTTACCGGGAAACGCCAATTGGAATTGCGGTTGTACTGGCATTCGAAATGGGTGATCTTACCCAGCCAGTTTTCTTTCATGATTTCCTTCACCCGGTGGTACAAACCATAGTAGCGATACTGGTAGCCAACCTGAAACACGAGGCCCGAGGCCTTTACTTTCTTCACGAGATCAATCGCCTGCGTAATATCGTAGGTCATTGATTTTTCGAGGTAAATGTGCTTTCCGGCTTGCAATGCGGCTACGGCCATGGGATAATGCAGGTATAAAGGCGTGGCGATCACGACGGCGTCTATTGACTTGTCGTCGAGCAGCTTGCGGTAATCGGTGTAACCTTTGGCGTTCGCCGAGGCCAAACTTAACCCTTTTTGCAGGTTTTCCGGAATAATGTCACAACAAGCGACCAGGTCGTAATCCGTTATTTCCCGAATCAGCGTCGCCAGGCCCGCACCGCGCGAGCCTGTTCCGATAATGCCGAGGCGGATCTTGTCGGCCGGACGGACGGTTACGGCGAATGCCGGTGTAAAAGCGGCCGACAGACCAGCACCTGCCACAGCAGCAAGGCCTGTTGTGATAAAGTCTCTTCTGGATGTAGGTGGTTGGATCATGGGTCAGAATAGGTTAAGGAATATTTACGGGCACGTGCCCGTAAATGTAGATAATTTTAGTTGGATTGAAAATGAATCTAATAGAGAAAAAATCATGAATTTGATCTAGGTCCGCAAATGCAATGTTGCATGTCTCTTACCAACTTATCTCCCAGGTTTTTCAGGAAAATAAACCCGCACATCGGGGTGCATGGTGTAAAAGCGGTATTGCTTGCCGTCGAATACCGGGAAACCGCTCGACGAGTCGCTGCCTAAGATGGGGTTGCCTTCGTATTTTTTCCAATGAACGAGGTCTTTGGAAACGGCCACGTTCATTGTCCATTCGCGCCAGTCTTTGAATGCAGATGCGTGGTAATAGGCATAATAAAGGCCTTTATGCAGGATCACCTTGTTGAATGCGACGGCAAATGCGTCGTATTTTTCCGGACCGGCGTCGAGGACTGGCTCGTCCTGCACGTTCGTCCATATTTTCAGGTCCTTACTGGTTGCCAACCACACAGCCGCGTCGTTTCGTTCGTAAAACAGATACCAGATGCCCTTTTCTTTCCAAATAGTGGGCGTGCCGTAAGGGCCTTCGCTCATGGGCGAGCCGTCTTTAAGCCGGATATTGATGGCACCCTGGTCCTTCCAGTTAATACGGTCGGTGGACGTGAGCAAATGCGCGATGTCGTCCTTGCCTTCGGCAAACATGTAATAAGTATTACCGTCTTTCAACACACACATATCTTCCACCCATAATGTTGTATGAATAGGGTTTTTCGCATAGCGTGTCCATTTCAGGCCATCCTCGGAAGTAGCGAGGCCCAGGTATTTGATATCGTCGCCGGTGGCTTTGGTGTAGCCGGTGTACCACATGTAATATTTATTACCCTCGCGGAGAATGTAGCCACGTTCGCGGATCTTTTCGTCCCAGGTTTTCGAATCGCCCGTGCCTTCGAACAGCGGGTTACCTGCATAAGCCTTGAATTTGATAATTTCGGCGGGGAATTCTTCCGCTATCGGCGGGTGTAGGGCCAGCAGCAGCGAGGCACCAAGTAAACCGGATAATGCAAACAGGGCAATGCGTTTCATGGGAATGTTGGTCGGGAGTTGTCAGGTGGTCGCCAGAGGTCGTTAGCGGCGCTCGGTTATGTTTGTCGGGATTCGTTCGAGGATGCGGTTGGTCTTTCCTTTTTGTTTGATCAAATCAAATGCGTCGTATAGTTCACCGGTAGCGGTATAAGTATCAAATGAAAGCTTCTCGCCCTGCACATTTACTACATGAAAAAGTTGGGTGTAAATCGCCGAACGGTCCATCCAGGCTGCGCGCTCGATATTTGAATCGGTCATTTTCGGGCCGCTCACCGACACTACATACATCGTCCCTGACTGCGCACCTTTTTCCTTCATCGGAATATGGGCCATGCCACGGGCGTAGGTGTGGTCATGCCCCTGCAATACAAGATCTACTTTGTACTGATCGAACAATGGTTTGAAAGTCTCGCGCATGCGGATATTGTCGCGAGTGGTTTTGGGTGAAAAAATCGGATGATGGAAAGTGATCACCGTCCATTTATTCGGGTTGATCTGCAAGATTCCTTCCAGCCATTCTTTCTGGACCTGCGTCCATTTTTCCGAAACATCCACCTGGTCTGAGTTTAACGAAATGAACCTCACACCCTGAATATCCGAATAATAGCAGGTTTCTTCTAGGCCTTTCGGGCCATTTTCGGGCAATGTAAACTGAGGCCGCCAGAATACGGACGTCGTATTGATGCCCTCCGGCGTGTCGAAATGGTCGTGATTACCGGGCGTCGGGAATGCGGGGATCATGGAATGAATAAAACTACCGCCCCGAAACCAGTCCCCCCACTCCACATCACGGTTGGCCTTGTTGATAAGATCGCCCGCGTAAATGGCCAGGCGCGCATCGGGCGCCTTTGCGTATGCCTCGCGCGCCACGCGCGACCACAGCGACGAGATATTTACTTGTACATCACCATAATAAATGAACGACAGCTTCTGATCGCGTGTACCCGCCGTTGTAAAGTGGATCCATTCGCTCCATCCCGGCTCCGCGCCTACGCGGTACGCGTATTTGGTACCGGGTTGCAGCTTTTCGAAGATCACCGAGTGGTAATTCGCGGTCGGCGTGTCCTCCCAAATCAGTTTCTCGGTTTTGGCTTTGAACCGTTTGGCCTTCGAGACAAACCTCGGATCGGCCTCTGCGACCGCGATTTCTGCAAAACTTTCCGATGCGGCTCCGGCAGTCCGCCAGTTGACCGCCATTGAAGTCGATGGATCGACTGTAACGTTAAGCACAATGCGGTCGGGCGTGACTGTGGGGGCATATAATTCGGTATTTTGGGCCGAAACCGTAAAAGCCCACACAGCGGATACGCTTGTTGAGATAATTTTTGAAATACTTTTTCTTAAATACATGCATTAAAACGGCCGCAGCCAAATGGTTACCAGGCCCCGACAACCTTTCAGCAGTCCATTCTAAATAAGGAATGTTGCGAAAAATGTCAGTCAGCAAATGAAATACGAAGAATTTCACGGTAAAGGCTATCGCCTGCGAGAAACGATTGCTGCCTGTGCCGTGAAAATTATTCATGACAATGCAAAAAAGCGCTCACGGTTCTAGCAAAAAAATACCCTACTGCTTTCGCAGAGGGTATTTTAGTAATGTAAGCAATCTATCATACCGATCAAACACCCAGGCTCCAGCCTTCACGGTAGCTGCGTTTCACCCATTGATTGACTTCGTCGAAGTTGGTCACTTTCATATTTTGGGCATCCCACAACATTTTCAGGTTCGAGCCCGGATAGTCGAAACCGTTACCAGTTGCACGCGCTTTTGGCATATCAGCACCGCGAATGGCCAGGTTCGCCATCAGGATTGCCTCAGTCAGCGGCCCAGCTTTTTCAAACGACGAGCTCAGTTCCATCTTACCGTAACCGGCGATACATCCTTCCACCCACTGTGCATAATGGCCCTCTGCCGAGCCAGGCACGCGTGCGAATTTCTGTTTCACTTTCACTTCCTCCATACGCGAAAGCGGCAGCAGGCGCGGATTGGCCGCATATTCGCTGGCCATCATCTTGCCTTTTGTACCCACGAACAGAATACCGCTGTTACCGTCTCCAAACAACTCGTTCGGGCCAAGTTCTTCCGGACGTTCGGGTTTGATACCGCCATCCATCCAGTGCATCGTTACCTGTCCTTTGGTTTTAGATGTTTTAGGAAACGTGAGCGTGGCGTGGCTCGACGGTGGGCAGCTATCAGGGAAAATACCGCGTTTACCAAACGCAGTGAACACGCTGCCAACGCTGGCCTGCATGTCTACGGCATATTTAAGGTCCAGAATGCGGAATGGAGCTTCCATCAGGTGGCAACCAAGGTCACCTAATGCGCCGGTTCCATAATCCCACCATCCACGCCAGCTTCCCGGGATCAGGTTGTCCACATAGTCTTTGTACGGCGCGGTACCCAGCCACAGGTTCCAGTCAAGCTCCGACGGTACGGCAGGCTTTTCGGTTGGCCAGGGAATACCTTGCGGCCAGATGGGCCGGTTGGTCCAGATATACACCGAATGCACATTCCCGATCACACCGGCATCATACCATTCGTGCAACTGGCGTACGCCATCGCCGGATGAGCCCTGGTTACCCATTTGGGTTACTACCTTGTATTTGGCGGCAGCTTCCGTGAGCATGCGCGCCTCGAAAATATCGTGCGTCATCGGTTTCTGCACATACACGTGCTTGCCTAGCTGCATTGCTGCCATAGCCACTACCGCGTGAGTGTGGTCGGGTGTTGACACCGATACAGCGTCAAAGTTTTTGGCTTCTTTTTCGAACATTTCCCGCCAGTCTTTATAGTATTTGGCCTGAGGGAAATTTTTAACGGAGGTCGCTGCACGTCTGTCGTCCACATCGCACAGGTAGCCGATATTGGCCTTACCGCTTTTGAAGAAATTGGCGATGTCGGAAGTTCCTTTTCCGCCTACACCCACTCCTGCCACAGTCAGCTTGTCGCTGGGTGCCACATATCCTTTGCCCAGCACGTGGCGGGGAACGATCATCACACCTGCTGCCGTACCTGCGGCTGCTTTAATGAAATCCCTCCGCGAAGAAGAAGGCTGCTCTTGAACGGTATTCTTTTTTTCCATGTACGTGATTATTTGATTTAGGAAATGGATATACAGATTACAGGTACTTAACCCAAGTTTACTACTGGTCTAAGCACTTTTTTTTAAGTATTTACTCGGAAAATAGAAATGAAGGGATTTAAAGGCAGTAGAATGCGCGTCTGTTCCTATCCTTTCAGGCTTTCAAACCGCTGGCTGGCCAACTGGTCGCGATATCGCTTTATTTCACTTTTGATCTCGCAAAGTCGCTCAGAAGATGTATTGGGAGACCTAAGCTCAATTTCCAGTTCGTGGACGTATTTCCCTACCCTTTTTTCAGTAATACTAAGTGAAATCCAGCTGCTAACTTCGTGCAGAACGAAGCGTTTGACTATCACAAAACTATCGTAAGTAAAATAAGCTATCAAGCCTACCGAAACCAACAGGATTTCTTTGATTCTCCCGTCAGGAAATTTGTAAATGATAGCGCTAAAGGCCGTTGTAAGCGTAGCAATGGCTTTACTCTTCGGATAGGGAATCGGAGGCTTTTGCCGCGCTGGCATTATTCAAGCACGTCTTGAATTTCCTGGGAAAGGCCGTCTCGGTGATGCCGACCCAAAGTGACCGACTTTCCGGTCCTCGGATTGGTCAGGACAATATCTCCATAAAAGAGATTGAACAAAAAACGACCTAATTTAAAGACTATCAGAGCTCCTGTGGCAATAAGTATCGCGGTCGAAAGCAAGTCAGCTATTTCCATTTTCCAGTGTGAGTTTAGATTTTCGATGCCACGAATCTATTGCTTCCATTCCAAAAGAAAAAGCACTTTCACCTTAGTTCTATCACCAATTATCCTGCGGTCTCCGTACTCCTGAATTGCTTGCGATACGCGGCGGGGGTCATGCCGCCGAATTTACGGAACTGCCTGAAAAAGAAGGGTGGACTATCATAACCACATGCAAAACTGACCTCGGCTACCTGCATATCGGTTTCAATGAGCAATTTGGCGGCCATATTTATACGGTATTCGTTCAGAAAGGTAAAAAGCGGTTTTTGCATGGTCCTGCTGAAAAAACGTGAAAACGCTTCCTCGCTCATATGTACCAATCCTGAAAGCGTAGCGAGTGTAATACGTTCGCCATAATGCTCGCGGATGTAATTGTAAACAGTATTAATGCGCTGATTATCCTCGTAATTGAGTGGATATGCAAAACCCTGCTCGCAAAGAAAATGGATGTTTTTTACACCGGCCAGTAATTCGAGCACTTCCAGAAACTTCATCAAACGTGTGAACGGCTGCATTTCAAGCATTTCGTCTAGCATGGGCTTTACACGCGCCGACACTTCGAGATTAAACCGGATACCCTGCCCAGCCAATTGCAACAAACGCCTGATCGACTTAAATTCCTCAACATCCAGCCACCCTGCGCCCATAAATTCCGCGGGCCATTGAACGACAATGGAGCTGGCCGGCCCAGGATGATCCGGCGCATTCTTCCAGCAATGTGGAAGATTCGGCCCGAGCAACACCAGATCGCCGGCTTCAAAGCTTTCCATGCTGTTGCCTACATAGCGAATTCCTTCGCTTCGCAAAATGATGGTCAATTCATACTCTGGGTGATAGTGCCAGGGCGCATCGAATTCTTTCACCTCATAGCCAAAAATACGGAAAGAGGATGCTGGCAGTGGCTGAAACGCTTCGAATTGTGCTTTCATGAGCCTAAAATACTTAATTATACCTTATTTAGACATCCATTACGTCATCATACACTATCGGACCACAAAATAGTTTACTTATTAGTCAAAATCAGCAACACCGAAAAGGCCTGACCTTCTCATATTTGCATTACTAAAACTAATCCCGAACAAAAATCATGGAAGTAGCCACCCGAGACCTTTCGCGGTATCATGAGTTGATATCCGACCTTTTCAAACAGCCTGCTAGTCGGGAGGAATGGGAACAATACCGGCTTAGCGAGGAGCAAGTGGCATTTTTCCATGAAAACGGCTATCTGTCGGACATCAAGCTCCTCGAAGACTGGCAGGTGGATGCTTTGAACGACGAACTTGCCGTCAGCACCGATCCTTCACACCCCGGACATCATTTATATTACGAGTTTCATTCCAACGAATCCGCCGATCCGAATTCGGTGCTCCTGCATGCATTGGGCGCATGGCGTGTCACCGAGGGGTTTCATGACGTTCTCTGGAACCCGGCTTTCGTGATGGCAGCTAGCCAGTTACTGGATAATAAGTCGGTGAGGTTTTGGCATGACCAGCTTTTTTGCAAGCCCGCACGCCATGGAGGTGTGGTGGCATGGCATCAGGATTATTCCTACTGGACACGGTCGGTACCGATGCAACACCTAACCTGCTGGACTGGTCTGGACGATTCCCTGGTCGAAAACGGCTGCCTGTATTATGTACCCAAAAGCCACCGCTGGGGCCTTCTGGATAAACCTGATCTGGCTGGCGACATGGAAGGCCTCATGCAGTACCTGACAGACGAGCAAAAAGCGGAATTTAGGCCGATCCCCATTGAAATGAAGCGTGGGCACGGCACTTTTCATCATCCACTGATGGTCCACGGCTCTTACCAAAACCGTTCAGAACGCTCCCGGCGTGCATTTGTACTGAATGTCTTTGCCGACGGCACTTTGTCGGACACCGACTCTCCATTACTCGACGGCGTTCCGGTGGTACCAAAAGGGGAAAAACTAAAAGGGCAGTTCTTTCCCCTTCTGTTCGACGTATAACGCTACTATTCCTAAACCGTTTTATTTTTACTACACACGCTCAACCTCGAACGCCGGTGGTTCTCCTCCGGCGTTTTTATTAAACTTCTTGGTCATTCGCTTGTCTGACGATCAGGAAGAGCGATGTGCCGGAAGCTCTCGGGATCGCCAGTTGCTGCCTAACAATATAACAGGGCCTCAAGTCCCTCATTTCGGGAGGCACTTCAAATGAAATGCGGCTATTATTGTGCTATAAAATGAGCCTTATAATCAAGGCACTCGCATCATACCGATCCGTTGCGGGTTGTGGCTGAAATTTCTTAAAGGAGAAAATAACCGGCCATTTCTTTTGTACGTAACTCAATCCCGCCTGGATATGCGCACCCTACTTCTCCCCTACCTTCCAGCATTGTGGCTCCTTTTTTCATCCGTGGCTTCACTGCAAGCCCAGGGACCGGCTCCGGTGTTCTCTCCGGCCAAGGACAGCCATATAGTCATTCTGGGAAATACCTTTGCCGACCGGATGCGGCATTATGGCTATTTCGAGACATTACTTCAAAAACAATTCCCCGACCGCAACCTCACATTCCGTAATATGGGTTGGAGCGCCGATGAAGTGGGTTTGCAACCCCGCCCACTTAATTTCCCGGGCTTCGGAGAGAAAACAACGCGGTTGACCGAAGGCAAAAACGATATAAAGTTTCAGGGATTTACCCACGAAGGCGAGAAAATCGTCATGCCTGTGCCCCTCAACTTCCCCGGGTTGAACCAGGACCTGACGGACCAGAAGGCCGACATTATATTCCTCTGCTTTGGCATGAATGAGGCATTCAAAGGGGAAACAGGGTTACCGGCGTTTCGCAGGAGCCTCGAGACTTTCATACAAAACTTGCAGAATCACCGCTATAATGGCCGCAAAGCGCCTGAGGTGGTTCTGGTGTCGCCCATCGCCCACGAAAAGCTGGGAGGCCATTTTCCTGATCCGACCGGACATAATCGTAACCTTGCAATATATACGCAGGCCATGGCAGAAACGGCAAAACGGCTGGGGATCAGATTTATCGATCTCTATGCCCCGTCGCTGGCCGCCATGCAGTCTTCTCAAAATAATCATTTGACGATAAACGGCATTCATCTCAATGACCGAGGCTATCGGCTTGCCGCAGGATGGATGGGCCGTGCGTTGTCGCCAACCCGGAAAGTACCCGATTTGAACAGCCCGGCGAACAGCACTCTCGCGGCGGTAGTGAAAATGAAGGATGCCCATTTCTTCTACCGCTGGCGGGCAGTGAATGGCGAATATATATACGGGCGGCGGAGGGAGCCTTTCGGCGTGATTGCCTTCCCGCCTGAACTCCGGAAACTCAACCACATGACCGCAGCACTGGATTCGGTGATCTGGAAAATGGCGAAAAGCGATGATCCGAAACATTTCGCCGAGGCGCTTTCCATCGTGGATCAGCGGGGCAAACCGCTCGATCCGGCATTGGCAACGACTGTGAATATGACTGGCCGACAGGGCGAAGCCGCAAAAGCCGCCGCCGTACACGAGGGGCATAGCAGTGCATCGCCAGCCACTATTGATAATTTTACATTACCGCCCGGTTATAACATCAATTTATTCGCTTCCGAAAAAGACTTCCCGATTGAAAAGCCGGTGGCCTTCAACTTCGACGTAAAAGGAAGGCTTTGGGTGGCCACGATGCCCACTTATCCGCAGTATTTCCCTGGCATCCCTGTGCATGACAAAATCGTGATCCTCGAAGATACCGATCGGGACGGCAAGGCCGACAAGCATACGGTTTTTGCCGACAGCCTTTACCTGCCGTTGGGCTTCGAATTCGGCGATGGAGGGGTTTATGTATCGCAGGAGCCCGACATTGTTTTTCTCAAAGACACCAATGGCGACGACAAGGCTGATATCCGCGAGGTGGTCCTGAGCGGCTTCGGCTCCGAAGACAGCCATCATGCCACGCATGCGTTTACTTTCGGGCAGGACGGGGCATTGTATTTCAATGAAGGCACGTTTCTGAATACACAAGTTGAAACGCCATACGGCCCTATCCGCTCCTATGCGGGTGCGACCTACCGTTTCGAACCGCGCACGCACAAACTTTCGCATTATATCTCATATCCCTATTATAATCCGTGGGGAAGCGTTTTTGATCGTTGGGGAATGCATTTGATCGGAGACGCGTCGGATGGTTCCAACTACTTTGCACCGCCGATGACTGGTCGCATAGTTTACCCTGACAAGCATCCGAGAATAAATATGTTCACCGAAACACGTGTTCGTCCGACAGCGGGGATCGAGATTATTTCCAGCAGACACTTCCCGGATGATGTGCAGGGCAACTTTCTGGTAAATAATAACATCGGATTTCAGGGCACTAAGCAGCACCGCATTATCCAAAACGGCTCAGGCATAAAGGGACAGGAAATGGAGCCTTTACTTCAATCATCAGACCCGAACTTCCGGCCTATCGACCTCGAATTTGGTCCGGACGGGGCGCTGTACATTGTCGACTGGTATAATCCGCTCATTTCACACGGCGAAAACCCGCCCCGTGATCCCGCCCGCGACAAATCGCATGGAAGGATTTGGCGCATTACTGCGCAAAACCGCCCTTTGCTGACAACGATCGATATTTCAAAGCAAAGCATTCCGCAACTACTCGATAATCTAAAAGTGCACGAAGACCGGCTCCGTTACCGTTCCAGAACGCGTCTACGGGAATTTCCGTGGCAACAGCTGGCGCCCGAACTTCAAAAATGGACTATGGCCCCCGACGCCAGTGACTCACTTTCTGAGCACCATTTGCTTGAAGCGCTCTGGCTTTACCAGGATTTCGATCGGCCGGAACAAAAACTCTTAAATACGCTTTTAACCGGCAAGGACCCTCGTACCAGGGCAGCGGCAATACGTGTGCTGCGATATTGGCGGAAAGGCATTCCTGGCGCACTCAAACTTATCCAGGCCCGTGTGAACGATGAGTCACCCCGTGTGAGGCTGGAAGCCATCGTGGCGCTTAGTGATTTTGAAGCGGATGAGGCACTTCCTGTTGCGCTCGATATTTACAAACATCCTACCGATTACTATCTGGATTATGCGATCCGCGAGACCATGCTGCTATTCAAGCCGGTATGGCTTGCTTCGTTTGATTCTGACAAATCCGCTTTGATGGTTTCTGAAAATGATAAACGCAACTTGCTGAGGCTGATTAGCGCGGGCGAATTGAGTCATCTTCCGCCTGACAAACTGGTGTCGGAAGAAATCAACCGTCGCGCGGAGGCGACAGCACAGCAGAAAGAAAAGGCGGCAAAGGAGCCAAAGGGCAGATTGGAAATCAACCTGAAAGCAGTGGAAGCGAAAATGGCATTTGATCAGAAAGAAATTCAAATACCTGCCGGGCGACAGGTATCATTGGTTTTCCAAAACGCAGATATTATGCCGCATAACGTCGTCATTACCAGCCCTGGGCAAACGCAAAAAGTGGGTGAAGCCGCCGATGCGATGGCCAAACTTAAGGACGGCTTTGAAAAGAACTTTGTCCCGGCCCTCCCGGAAGTATTGTTCGCAACACCGCTTGTAGATGCAGGCAAAACTTACCGCCTCGATTTCACCGCTCCTGCCATACCGGGAGCGTATCCATTTATCTGTTCATTTCCCGGACACTGGCAGGTTATGCAGGGTATTATCCGGATAACTGCCGCAAACCCGACTATTCAGGGGCGCTGAGACAAACCTTTTTCATATTTCAGACGCCATTGCCGGATCGCTGATGCTATGCTTTCCGGTCTCGATCCGACCAGCGAAACGACGGAGGTAACCGTCTTGGGATTTGGTCCGAACAGTCAGATCGTACCAGTTTCCGTGATCGCCACAACGCCATTCCCGGGCCACATTACCATTTGCCGGGATTGAGATGTTCCAGGATTTTGATTGATCATAACCACTCGTGACCACAATTTCCAAAGCAGATTTGCCGGGGTTATGAAGGGCAAGTCGAATTACACTTTTGCTGTGATCAAAGCTAGCCTTTGCTTCTGTTTCCATTGACTTACTGTTTCCGACAAAACTTTGAAAATAGCCATTCGGACCAAATACTTCCAAGGCATAATCACCCGAACCGGAATCCAGATTCCATTCATCCGATAGTGACTTACCACCTTCCACCGTATACCGTCTGGGAATTCGATCGAGATGTTTGACATCGTACACATGGAATACAGCCCCCGCATTACCTGCATTATCAAATCGTAGTTCAAATGCGTCGCGTCGCACGAGTCCGACGGTATTTAATCGATAAGGCAATGCGCGCGAGTATTTTGTGCCTTTCTCCTGAAATAATGGTCCCGGCTTTTCGGGTGCAGTGGCTTTGGGCAGCAATTTGGATGTTTCCTCAATACTGACATAATTGGCTGTATCTGGCATTGCGGGAAAAACGGCATCATTAGGTGTTAAGAAATCAAAAGCGGAAGTGAGGTCGCTGCTAACTGCCCTATGCCATGGGCTTATGGCTGGGATATTGATATTGAAACGCTTTTCAAGAAATTGTCCGACAGAGGTATGGTCGGCCACTTCAGAATCGACCCAACCGCCCTTGCTCCAAGGCGAGATAATGTACATTGGCACCCGCGGTCCCATTCCCCACGGACGGATGCTGCCGGTAATTGTGTCGCGCTTGTCCTGATAAATACGCGTACGCACCGGCCCACCCTTCTTCATGCTGGCCTCATGGAATGGATTCGGAAACTCGGAAGTGCCTTTATCGTTATGGAAATACATTCCGGCCAGGTCGATCGTCGATTTGCCGGCTAGTGTGCCGTCGGCATTATAGGAAGGTACGGCTGGCGCAGGCAAGTGATCAAAAAGACCGTCGTTTTCATCAAATGTGAGAAAAAAAACGGTTTTGCTCCAAACTTCGGGGTTGGATGTGATGGCTGTCAACACCTGATGCGTAAAATCGCCGCCACGGTTCGGGCTGGATGGCCCGCTGGGATGCTCTGAATTGCTCTGCGACGGCAACACCCAGCTAACTTGGGGTAGCGTATTGTTTTTTACATGTTCCGCTAGATCCTGGATCGACCAATGCTTCATACCATTTTCATAAATCGGCGAACCGGGTTTCGCATTCCTGAAACTTTCGAAAGCCAGACAACCGTGCATCGCGCCGGTCCAGTTATCGTTCGGGTCCTGATAAATCCGCCAACTGACGCCCGCTTTTTGCAGCACATCCGGAATTGTATCCCATTTAAAAGCATTTCCACGATAAGTATACCCCGGATCAGGCATTTTGCCTTCCACCCAGCAACGCAGGTTTACAGGTTCCGAATCGGTATCGGTACAGTTAATCCCCGCTGCACGTTTTTCCGGATCAAAATTGGATCCCGACCAGAACACGATGCGGTTAGGATCGGTACCCGTGGCGATGGAACAGTGATAGGCGTCACAAATGGTAAATGATTCGGCCAGTGCATATTGAAAAGGAATTTCCTCACGAGTATAGTATGCCATCGAAAACGGCGTCTTGAACATGGGCCAATACCCATATTTACCCTGGTTCCAGGCTGCCTGCGTGTCAGGGAAATCGTGTGGAGTACCGCTCACTAGCGCTGCATTAACCGTCTTTTTATCAGCCCGGTAAGGCGAATAGTCACGCTTCCCATCCGACTGTACAAATGCCCTCTTACCACTTTCCAGCGGAATCGGAAACCGGTCGCCAAAGCCCCGTACGCCACGCATCGCCCCGAAATAATGGTCGAAAGAACGATTCTCCTGCATCAGGATCACCACATGTTGCACGTCCTGAATGGTTTTGGTAGGACTATAAGCTTTTACTGCCAACGCTTTGCGGATTAGAGGCGGCAGTAAATTCAAAGCTGCTCCTGCACCAGCCGCTCCGGCGGACATTTTGATAAATTTCCGGCGATCGATTTCCGTCATGTTTTATAGTATGTTTTTTCAAAAAGACCCGGTAACCGGATTTTTAACGATTCAGTTGATCCTCCTGCTCCAATTTCACATTCCGGTAATCTTGCAAATCCTGCCGATAGCTAATCCATCTCCATGTAGCCGTTACCAAACCTCTAAACACCGTCTAAATGGAGAGAAAAAGCTTTTAAATGTTTACCAAATCCGTAAACTTTTTTGTATCTTCATGGGCTATTATTTAGAAGATCTATTAACCGGTGAGAAGCTCCCGGTGATTCCCAGCAGGCTTTCCGGAAAGGAAATTGCACTGCTCAACAAGAGTAAAAGATTCGATTTCGAATGGAACTTACAAAATCGTTTCGAAGTCTATGGCCTTCGATTGGAGTCCTCGGGCATAGTAGTTGGTTTGGTTTCGTTCGAGTGTCAAAAGAAGAATATTGCCATTGAAATTAAGTTGATAGCAAATGCCAAAGAACATTGTGGTTCAAGAAAACGCTATGATAGAATTGCCGGATGCCTAATTGCTTTTGTTTGTGCAAAATCCTTCGATCTGAACTTTGATGGCTATGTTTACCTCAAAGCTAAAACCGCAATTATACGTCATTATTGTCAGAAATACGGTTTCGTCAATAATGGCAACAGTCTCTTTACCGATACTGTCAATTCCAGAAAACTAATCAATGAATATTATGGAACACCTGACCAAAAAAGACTTAAAGACTATTGAGAGGCTGTTTAAACAATACACTGTGGAAGAAATAGCCGACGCTTTTATGATTCCAAGAGTGCCACTCTCACCCGAAGAGGAAGAAAAGGAAATGGAAAAGTTCCGGGCTATGCGTCATCAGGAAATCGCAAGCCGAACGCCAGAGAAACGACGCGAAATAAAGACACTGAGGATTAGATATCAAGTTCAAAATTATGTAGAAAACATCGAACCCAAAGAACACTGGAACTTCCAACACTTCCTCAACGAATACATTCGTGCTCAGGAAAAGAAAGACAAAGAGTTTGCGGCGGATGTGGATGTGAAACCCTATGTCCTCAGCCAATATCTGAATGGCCATCGTAACCCGCCTAAGGAATTTCTGATCCGGCTGGAACTGCATTCCAACGGCCTGATACCGGCGTCCTGGTGGTTTCGGTTGCTGCAAAAATCAAAGGAAGCGGAGCTGATGCAGGATGAGGCGATTCGGGAGAAAGAACGCAAGCATGTCAAAAATAAAATAGAACTTGCGCTATAAATGATCATCCATCAGCATGAAATTACGCGTTCCTCACATTCGCTACACCCTATCTTTTGCCATTTGGTTAGGCATCCAACTTACCTTGCAAGCCGCCGATACGCTTCGCGTTGAAGGCGGAAAAATATCGGGCATCAGCAGCTCCGACGGTCGCATTAATATTTACAAAGGCATTCCTTTTGCCGCGCCGCCCGTCGGCGATTTACGCTGGAAAGCGCCGCAGCCTGTGAAAAAATGGAGCGGCGTGCTGGCGTGCGATAAATTCGGGGCAAGTCCTGTGCAGGGTGAGCCTGCTCCGTTCAGCATGTGGAGCGCCGAGTTCCTGATCCCCAAAACGCCGATTAACGAGGACTGTCTTTACCTCAATGTCTGGACTGAAAAAAGCGGCAAACCAGTTGGGAAGAAACCTGTTCTGGTATGGATTTATGGCGGCGGTTTTGTAAGCGGTGGCGCGGGATGTGCTATTTATGACGGCGAAGCCACAGCCAAAAAAGGCGTTGTTTTTGTCAGTATCAATTACCGGGTCGGCGCGCTCGGGTTCTTCGCGCATCCTGAACTGACCAAAGAGTCGGGCAAAAATGCGTCCGGCAACTATGGTTTAATGGACCAGATCACCGCTTTGAAATGGGTTAAGAAAAACATCTCCCAGTTCGGTGGCGATCCCGACAATGTGACAATTGCCGGACAATCGGCGGGATCAATGAGTGTGAACTGTCTGGTTGTGAGCCCTCAGGCCAAAGGGTTGTTCAATAAGGCGATTGCGGAGAGCGGTGCTGGTTTTGGAAGGAACTATCCATCGTTGAAGCAGGCCGAAGACGCAGGTTTACAAGCGGGTCAAAAATTGAATGCAACTTCGCTGGCCGCATTGCGTAAAGTTCCGGCAGAGGACATACTGAAAAACGTGACTGCATATCGCGGCCCCATCGTCGATGGCTTAGTCCTTCCCGACGACATAACTGCCATTTATCAGGCGGAAAAACAAAACCCTGTCACATTGCTTACTGGTTGGAACCAGAATGAAAATGCGGTATCCAAACCAAAAACCGCGACGGAGTTTCAGGCACAATATAACCAGCAATACGGGCCTACTGCTCAGACTTTCTTTCAATATTATCCGGCCCAAACAGACGAGCAAGCCGCACACTCGCAAAATGAGCTGGCCCGCGACATCAGTTTTGGTCTGCAGAACTATTCCTGGGCCGTGGCACAGGCTCAACAGAATAAAGGAGCGTACGTCTACCGGTTCACACGCAAACTTCCCGCTACCGGCATTTATGCCAATTACGGTGCATTTCACACAGGCGAAGTCGCCTATGCGTATGATAACCTCCGTTTTATTGATCGTTCCTTGCGTCCATTGAACGAGACAGACGATCAGTTGGCAAATCTGATGTCTGCTTATTGGGTCAATTTTGTCAAAACAGGAAATCCTAACGGCACCGGTCTTCCCCAATGGCCTGCATTTAATCCAAATGCCCCGCAAATAATGCTGCTGGGCGACGAAGTGAAGGCAGGACCGCTGACGGAACAACCCGCACTCGATTTTCTAATCCAACAAGCCAGCAAACGGTAGAAATCGCAGGAAGCCGGCTTAAAGCGATTGTAACCAGTCAAACTTAAACCGGCTTCCGATGCATATCGACAGAAAGACGTTCCTTCAAAGCCTATCCCTCGCTGCCGGCGCAGCTCTCCTTTCGGACTTCGCAAAAGCCAACGACCTCTTATTGAAAAAACCAAAAATGAAGCTCGGGTTTGTGACCTATTTGTGGGGAAAAGACTGGGACGTGCCTACACTCATTAAAAACCTTTCCGACACGCAGATCACCGGCGTGGAGTTGCGCGTCGAGCATGCACACAAGGTAATGCCCGATCTGACGACAGCTCCGAGAAAAGAAGTGAAAAGGCAATTCGACGACAGCCCCGTTGACATTGTAGGGCTGGGTACAAACCAGCAATACGATTATCCCGATCAGGACAAACTCAAAGCTTCCATTGAGCGTACCAAAGAATTTATCCGTCTGAGCGCCGATGTCGGCGGAACCGGCGTGAAGGTGAAACCCAATGCACTGCATAAGGAAGCTCCGACTGAAAAAACGCTGGAACAAATCGGCCTGGCACTGCGTGGATTAGCGGTTTATGCTGCCGATTTTGGCCAGCAACTACGATTGGAAGTACATGGCGAAGAAACTCAGGAGCTGCCTAATATCCGCAAGATCATGGATTATGCAGATCATCGCAATGCCAAAATCTGCTGGAACTGCAACAAGCAGGACCTGAATGGCCAGGGCTTTCAATACAATTTCGATCTGGTCAAAAAGTATTTCGGCGATACCTGCCACGTCCGCGAACTCGACCGGACAGACTATCCGTATCCAGAGCTGATTGACAATCTCGCCAAAATGGATTACAAAGGCTGGGTACTACTCGAATGCCACACCAATCCCGACGACAAGGTTGGTGCAATGAAACAACAGCGCCAGGTGTTCGACAAAATGATGGCTAAGTTTTAATCGGCCCTACCACCGCACCGCCTTGAATTTCCAGCCGGGCACTTTTTTCTGCATTTCTATCTCGTCGTCGCGTTTTTTAAGACCGCAGGCGACGTAATTATCATGCAGTTTTTTCAAAGCTGCGCGATCGAGTTCCACGCCGAGGCCCGGGCCGGAAGGAACCAGCACACTACCTTCTTCAAACTGAATGCGGCCACCAACAATCACCTCGTCGCTCTGCCAGGGATAATGCGTATCCAATGCGTAAGGAACTTCCGGCAATGCCGCACCCAAATGCACCATAGCCGCCAGCGAAATTCCCAGGTGACTATTAGAATGCATGGAAAGGCCCCGTCCGAATGTTTCACAAATGCCCGAGAGATTCATAGAGGCCCTTAAACCACCCCAGAAGTGATGATCGCTCAGGATAATGTCTTCCGAACCGAGTTCGATACTGCGCGGAATGTCGCCAAATGATGTTGTGCACATATTGGTGGCCAGCGGAATACCCAACTCTTTGCGCACTTTCGCCATATTTTCCTGTCCGCGCACCGGGTCTTCCAGGTATTCGAGAATATCTTTCATTTCACGGCCGTAGCGGATCGCCGTTTCAACCTCCCAAATCGCGTTCGGATCAACACGGAGCGGTATAGCCGGGCCGAATGCCTTGCGCAATGCGAGCATTGAATCCACCTCCACACGCGGTTCAAAAACACCGCCTTTCAGTTTAATGGATTGAAAACCAAATTCTTTGCACATCGCTTTCGCTTGCACCACAATACTTTCCGGGTCCAATGCCGCTGCCTGCCGTGCGGCTGCCCAACCAGTGGCATTCGGATCGGTACCAAACTCCAGCGGGCCGCCAGCGCCTTCATATTTATAAAACAAATAAGCCGAAAACGGAACGCGGTCACGCATTTTACCGCCCAGCAAATCTACTACCGGACGATCGGTGATCTTGCCGATAATGTCCAGGCAAGCCACTTCGACGGCACTGAAAATGTGAACCAGTTTCCGCTGGTCCCAAGGCGCATCACCCCGCGCTGCTGCCGATTCGGTACCGAAATGATCCGTCAGAATCTGCCGGATGGTGTTCAGATTGAATGGGTCTCTGCCGATCAGCAACCCTCTGGCTTCTTTCAGCGCCAAATCGACGTCACTGTTACCGGGTATTTCACTGATCCCGGAAATGCCGTCATTGGTAACAATCTCGACGACCGTCCGAAGTGCATAAGGCGCATGCAACCCCGCCGCATTCAACAGCGGCGGATCAACGATTGCAATGGGAGTAATATGGATTTCCTGAATGGTAGACATGTGTTGTAAGCTTTAAGCGAGTGGAACAATTTCATTACTTTTTAACTCAGCGCCATTGGCTTGCCCATCCTACCGAGGCTTATAAAACCAATTTTCACCATACTTCGACTAACTATCTGTTTTTAATTAATTAAACCAAAGGAAATACCCGCGCAGCGATCATCAGCACCGCTAAACCCACACAGCCCATGACGACCAGCATGGGCGAGAATGTTTTCAAAGCCTCTTTTTCCGTGAGGTTACTGATCTTGACGATGATCCAGAAACCAGCGTCGTTCATCCACGGAACGAGCTTCGAACCACAACCAATTGCTAGCCCCAGGTACAATGGATGGAATTCTAAGTGCGCGTTGGTAGCCATTCCCGACAATATACCGGAGGCTGTAATGAGTGCCACCGTGGCCGAGCCTTGCGCCGTACGCACCACCGCGCTGATCACGAATGCGAGCGGGATCAAAGTCATCTGATAATCGGCCGTGAGGGCGGCAATACGTGCACTGATACCCGTTTGCTGCAAAATGCCGCCAAATGAGCCTCCCGCCGCGGTGATGAGGATAATGCCGCCGCCGCTCATCAACGCAGCTTGCACGAATCCGGAAATACCATCTTTGCTCCCTTTTTTCCTCGACGCCAACAATATCAAGGCAATCAACCCGCCACCGACCAGTGCGACGTTTTTATCTCCAACTAAGGCAATGGAATCTACCAGAAAATGTTCCAGTAACGATTCCGGCATAAATGCGCCCGATTTGATCAATGATTTCAGAATGTTATCCAGGCAAATGAATATGAGCGGGAATAGCACGGGCAAAAGCGAAAACCATAGCGGCGGCAAATCCTTATCGTCCCGCTCGGCCAGGGAACGGATGTCGTCCAGGCGGGCATCAAGCGAGTCGCGCAGTTCCACCGGCCATTTGGCATTGGCCCATTTCGCGAAAAAGAAACCCGACGTGATCGTGACTAATCCCAGCAAAGTCCCTCCGGCCATCATCATACCAATCGGAATATTCATTTCCCCAATCAAAAACAACGGCCCTGGCGCGGGCGGCACAAACGAATTGGCCATAGCCGCACCACCAGTAATGGCTAGTACCAGCAGCAAATAGTTCTTCCCAATGCGCATACTAACGGCTTTTGCCAGCGGGATCATGAGGAAAATCACAATATCAAAAAACACCGGCACACCCAGGAAAAAGCTGCTGACCAGAAATGCAAAAGGCGCATTGTTCACGCCGGTTACAGCCAGCATCGACCGTACGATCCGCTCCGCCGCACCGCTTTCGAGCATACTTTTGCCAATAATCGCCGCCATTGCGATCAGGATACCTATTTTACCACAAGTACTCCCGAATTCGGTGGCAATGCGCTCCCCAATGCTCTTTTTTGCCAGTGCCGCCGCAGCTTCCGGAGACGAGCCTTTGGCAATGGCAAACGCCTCGATGGAGGTTGCGGGCGTAAGCAATGCAACGACAAAAGCTGCCAGGATCAGCGCCAGAAACGGGTGCAATTGCAGGAAAATGATGCCTCCTACCACAATGATCACGCCAATAAGGAGAATGAGAAGCGGGTCGCTGAATAGAGCGGTCATGAAAAATGAGGTTTATGATGGGCGGAGGTCATTCAGTCTTTTGGCCATCGTACGGGCGCCTTCGGCTACAAATGTGGCGTCGGAGCCGCAGGCGATGAACCGAATGCCCAGCTCGTGATAAGCCGTGTATTCGCTTGTATTAAAAAACAGAATACCAACTGCTTTCCCTGCTTTTCGCGCTGCTTCGCATGTCGCGCGGACGGCATCACGGAACGTCGGATGGTCGAACTGCCCGAAAATACCAAGCTCCATCGAAAGATCGGCCGGGCCGATGAACAGGACGTCGATGTCATCGGTATTCGCCACAACGTCGAGGTGATTGAGCACCTCCACCGTCTCGATCTGTGCTATGCCCAGGATATTGGCTCGGCTGTTGTCATAATATTCCTGAAAATGCTGTCCAAAACCAGTCGCTCGCACCATTTTTGCCACACCACGACCTCCGAATGGCGGATAGTGCAAGCCCTGCACCAGCTTTTGCGCCCCTTCCGGATTCAGGATTTTGGGGCACATCACTCCCTCGGCACCCATGTCGAGCACGCGGTGAATGCGCTGACTTTCCGAACTTTCCACGCGTACGATCGCCGCTGTGGGCGTATGTTCGAGCGCCTGTAACTGGTACAGCACATCTTTTTCGGAGCCGGCACCGTGTTCCAGGTCGATAAGCACCCAGTCGAAACCGGCCAGGCCCACAATCTCCGCCGTGAGGGAACTGCCGGTATTGAGCCAGCAGCCATGCAGTGTTTCCCCGTTTTGCAGTCTTTTTTTCAGGTTTTTCATTCAAAAACTGGTTGATAAATTACCGCTACGATAAATGCTATACGCAACAGTAGTAAAGCGTGCTCTCATCTCGTGGCAGCCATCACTTTTTCTAGATGAGACTCAGTTTAGGCAGATTTACCCCATTATTTTCATCTTTTTTATCCAAATAATGCAGAATAAATTGCAGATACCTTGTTATGCACAGCACCGCACCGTTGACAAGCCGTTGTTATCTCCGTAAATTGTGAGTAACTCCCCCAAAAATGAGCCGAACACTATGAGAAAACTTACCTCGACAAATTATTACAATCAGACGTTCCTGGAAGACAAATGCACTTTGAACGAGCTGATCAACTTGCTTAGCAAGCGCTGGCTGACAGAAGTAATGTTCAGCATTGAAGAAGGCAACAACCGGTTTTCGATGTTGAAAGAAGACCTCAAACACATCAGCGACAACATTTTAGCCGATCGCCTGAAATTGCTTGAACAGCACAAGCTGATCACCCGCAACGACAATTTCCGCGAAGTTCCAAGCCGCGTCGAATACACGCTCTCAGAAACGGGCTCAAAGCTCAGCGAACTCCTCGACGGCCTCTGCCATTTCTCCGAAACCGAAATGGATTTCCCGGAGTAACATTTGTTAAAGACCGCCCGCCCGGTCCTTAACAAATGTTAACAGTCACTTCGGAAATTGTGAGTGCAATCCCTCCTGTATCTCCCGTCTGGTAACCTGTTCCGGCTACTTGCATATCTGATTTGGGCTACCCCCGCGTTTTCAGATAAATTCCGCAATGCATTCAAGCTCTCCGCAACACATTGCACCGAACATTCGTCACCTTACCGGCTGCATGACGGGATTTTCTCATTTGTTCCAAAAACACGGCTCATCGATCATTATCAAAAAACACCCGGTGCCAAGCTTTTCGGGCCAAACCGGATGTTCATTCGAACGGATTGACGGAGAACATCATTTGCCGGGCAGAAATTTCAGGGGAATCGATGTGCGCTTTGCCTTTGTAGCTGCGCATTTTTAGCCTGTCTTTTTCATGATAAACAAATGAAAGCGCCGCTATCGGCTGTCCGATGTTAAATACCTTAGAACCCTTATCGGTGTAGGCGTCGGACAGTTCCTTCAATAGCACTGCATCCGGAAATTCAAGGCATTTCAGGGTAAATCCGTCGATATCGCCATCCCAGTTCAAATACAATAAGTAGCGCTGGTCCGGGGCCATTTCAAAATAAAAATTGTACCTCCGCTGGCCGTCGTAGGCTGATGAAAGTAGTAATTCCCTTGACTCTGGAAAATAAATCTTGATCTCGTCGCGCAGGTAATCGAGTGAATTCATCCTGATCCGTTGGTGCTGTCGTAAAATTCGTGTATAAACAAATATATCCAGCCTGCGGTAAAATTTCAAGGTTCAGAATGGCATATCCACGCGCAAACAAGAGACAGGCAGAAGGTTATTTCATATGTAATATATTTTCTTTAATTATTACTAATAATATCCAAATATTTCAGCCTGGAAACAGTTTAATCACGTGCTTAAACGTTTTACCAAGCGGTAACTCCTTGCCATTCCGCAGCCGGATCGTATTGCCTTCAATATAATGAACGAACTTCCTGTTCAGGATAAATGACTTGTGAATGCGGATGAACACCTCGCCTGGCAACTGCTCCTCAAAGCTGCCAAGCGTACGCTGCGTAAGCAAAAAATGGTCATGCGCCCAAACTTTGACATAGTTGCCGAGGCTTTCGAGATAATAGACATCGTCGAGCGGCATTTGTACCAGCTTCTTGTCCGATTTGATATACAGAAGCTCCATGTCATGCTGCATTGCCGGCACTTGCGGCAGTGCGGGTTGCTTTCGCAGCATATGCTGCTCCAAGGCACGGTTGGCTGCTTTCAGGAAACGATCGAACCGGAAGGGTTTAAGCAGATAATCGATCACTTCCAGTTCGAAACTTTCGAGCGCATGTTCCTCAAAAGCCGACGTAATGATCACGAGCGGTCGCTGGTTGAGCGTCCGTAGAAAATCCAGCCCACTGAGCTTAGGCATGCGGATATCCAGAAAGATCAGGTCGACGGCGTGATGGCTCAGGAAAGCAAACGCCTCGGTAGCGAGATAACATTGCCCGGCTTTTTCCAGAAACGGAATATCTTCCATGTAACGGAGGATCACGTCGTGGGCCAGCGGCTCGTCGTCCACAATGAGGCAGCGTAGGTTCATAGCAGGTCGATTTCCAATTCGGCTGTAAATGTCCCGTTTTCGGAAGCTGTTTTTAATAAATGTTTTCCGGGATAGAGCAATGCGAGCCGTTTTTGCAAGTTAGTCAATCCGATGCCTGAATGCGTTTCCCGCGAGGTTTCAAAGGAGTTTCTGCAAAAGAAATGCAATTTGTCAGCATCCGCTTTCAAAGCTATGTACAAAAATGCTGCTTCCTCAGCCGGTTCAATGCCGTGCTTGAATGCATTTTCTACGAATACAATCAGTAACAGTGGTGCGATGGATGCGTTTTCAGCGCCGATCACCTTTTCAAACCGTAGGTCGAGCTTCCTTTTGAGGCGGATCTGCTGCAATTGCAGGTAGTCTTCGAGGTACCGGACCTCCTCCCGAATACTTACCAGCGGTTCTTTGGCTTTGTAGATCACATAACGCATCAGCTCTGAAAGCTGTAAGATGCTCTCCGGCGTTTGTTCCGACCGTTGGAGGCTCAAAGCATAAAGATTATTGAGGGTATTAAAGAAAAAATGCGGGTTCAGTTGCTGTTTGAGCAAATCGAGTTCCGCCAGCGATTTTTCATGCTGCAATGCGGTGATCAGGCTGTTCTGTCTCGACCATTGGATCGCCAGCAAAACCGGCAGGCTGATCAGGACCACCATAACGGCGCCAAATGCGTTTTCCGCGACAAACGGATTGGCAGAAAACACACCACCCAACAATTGGCTTAGCGGAAGATTCGCGAGCAACTGCCCGCAGAACGGATAAAAAATACCGATCAGCGCAGCCCCGCAAAGGAGATAAGCAAGCATGCCACGCTCTTTCAAAATGCGCGGCACGAGCCATTTGCTATTGACATAAAAGAAAAAATAGCCCGCCAGATACATCGTCAGTAGTTGCAACGAAAAGCTCACGAACGTCGGAAACATACTGAGAATTTTCAGGAAATGCAGCTCGAAACCGATCAGCAATTGCTTGTCGGAGTGGTATGCCGGATTGTTGAGGCTCGAAACTGCCATCGCGCCCAGCAGCACCGCCAGCCCCGAAATGCTCACCAGAACAGCCTTTTCCAGAGTCAGCCGCTGCATCCAGGTTACCGACCGCAGCCGGTGAAAATAATGGGCGTCGAGCACCAGCGCGCATTCCAGTAGTGCAATGCAAATGCCTGCCACAAACAGCTTTGTCCAAAGCAGGTGTGTTGCATCGATCTGCGCCGCCGAAAGTAACATCAGCACAGGCCAATAACCCGCAAAAAACAAGAGCCAATACCGCCGGTTGATACCCTCGAAACGCCCCTGTCCACTCCCTTCGCGTACCCATACGAGCACGAGTGCAGGCACCCATGCGCATGCGCACATCACCAAAGTCCTGTAATAGGCTTCCCACGGGCGTTCCGACCCGATCGTATAAGCGATGGCGATCCAGCAGAACGTTCCGAGAAGCAGGCAGGTGTCTTTCCGACGGCTCAATGCGTTGAGCACTTCCTCTTTTGTTAGCATAGCACAAATAAACCAGCGACATTGCAGGCGGCCAAAAAATAGTGACAAGCGTCGCGTTTTTAGTGATATTGGTAAAACGTGTCCAAAGAAACACCGAATTCCTGCGTTCGTCACTGACCCTGTTACCTTGCTCATCATTAATTGAATGCATGAAAGCGCATGCTCATATTTGAGACTGTTATCTCAAAAAGCCATGTCATGCAACGATTGAAAATCACCGGACTCTCCAAGACTTACCCTAACGGCACCCGCGCGCTCGACGGCGTGTCACTCGACATCCCTAACGGCATGTTTGGCCTGCTCGGACCCAATGGTGCTGGGAAATCAACCTTTATGCGCATACTGGCCACGCTCGCCCGGCCCGACGCCGGGGCTATTTCGTTCGACGGACAGGACATTCTGCAACACCCCGATGAGCTGAGAAACAAACTGGGCTACCTGCCACAGGATTTCGGTGTATACCCCGGCGTTTCAGCGGAAGCGCTCCTCGACCACCTGGCGGTGCTGAAAGGACTGACAGAAAGGTGGGAGCGACGCGAACAAATTGCTGCCTTATTGCAGCAAACCAACTTGTACAGCTATCGAAAACAATCCGTGAGCACTTTCTCTGGTGGGATGCGGCAAAGGTTCGGCATTGCACAAGCGCTGCTTGGTAATCCGCAATTGGTGATCGTCGACGAGCCCACCGCTGGCCTCGACCCCTCGGAACGGAACCGGTTTCATGATCTGCTGTGTGAAATCGGTGAGCAAATCGTCGTGATCCTCTCGACGCACATCGTGGAAGACATTCATGACCTATGCCCACAAATGGCGGTGCTCGCCAGCGGGCGTGTGATATTGCAAGGAAAGCCTGACGAACTGACCGGCTCACTGAGAGGCCGTCTCTGGCGCAAGGCCGTTAGCCGCGACGAACTGTCCGATTTGCGTGCATTACTCCCCGTCATCTCTACGCGCAGGGTCGGCGGGCTTACACAGGTGCACGTGCTGGCCGCGGAGCGCCCGGGTGGAGCTTTTGAAGCATTGGAGCCGGGGCTGGAAGACGTATACTTCGCGACGTTGGCCAATCAGCCGGGAAAGGAGGTGTTGCCATGCTAACCTCCCTGCTCCGTTTCGAAGTGGAGTACCATTTCAAACAAATCACCTTCCGCATGGCTGCAGCGTCATTTTTCGGGCTTGGCATGCTTATGACTTTTGGCAACTTCGGAGGCGACGATGTTTCCCCTAATGCGCCCTATGTAACGGGTTTTATCGTCTGCCTGCTTTCGCTGTTCTCGCTTTTTGTTACCACGCTCGCCTGCGCTTCGGTCGTGCTTCGAGACGTGCAGTATCAGATGGAACCGTTGGTGTTCACAACCAGCGTCGGACGCCTACCCTATTTTATGGCACGACTGGGCGGGCTGCTGGGGGCGGTTGCTTTTGTGATGCTCATGGCAGCCGCAGGCATTGCACTTGGGCCACTTTTGGGGAGTGCTAAACTTCTCGCGCCATTCAGGATATCGCATTACCTACTTCCGTTTGCCATTTTTGCCCTGCCAAGCATTATTTTTTGCAGCAGCATAGTTTTTACGACGGCCCTGCTTACCCGCAACGTGCGCTATGTGTATGCGGTGGGCGTTTTGCTCTTCATTTTGTACTTCACAGCCTCCATCTTAGGCAATTCGCCGGTGATGGCGAGTTCCACGCACAGTCCAGGCGGGCCCGGCTGGCTTTCGGTGTTGCTGGATCCGTTTGGACTTACCGCGTTTTTTGGGGAAACCGCCAATTGGCCGGTGTGGCGCCGGAACACGGAGCTCTTTCCGCTTACCCCCGCTTTCCTGTCCAATCGCTTGTTTTGGACAGGCCTGTCTCTCGGGCTACTCACATTGGCCTATCGCCGCTTCCAGTTTAGGGTTTTGATAGAAAATAATAGTAAAACAAAAGCAGCCGCACCACAGCCCCCAATCACAACGGCTTATCGTACTTTCAAGACTTTTACAACGGGATTTAATTATCAAATACAAACCTTTTCGAAAATCCTCCACCTTGAAACGAAAGCATTGCTAGGCCATGTACTGACGCTGGTGTTACTGGCATTATGGGTATTTTTCACAACGGTCGAGCTCTCCGAAAACCTGACGTCCGGCCCTTATGGCGTTCGAAGCTATGCCACAAGCGGAATGCTGGCGGAGCAATTGCTGACCGTGCGTCCGGCGTTGCTGTTACTCATTTTCTTTGCCTCGGAGATGGTCCACCGCGAGCGGAACACTGGCATGCACGCACTCATTTTCGCTACGCCGGTTTCGAAAACGACATTTGCCATTGCCAAATCATCAGCCCTGCTCATCTGGATATTAATGCTCATGACCGTTCATATTCTTGCCGGCATTGCATTTCAGTACCTGGCGGGCGTGAAGGAGTTCCAGTGGAACCTCTATTTTTCGCTCTACTATTATGCGGGATTGCCACTCATGCTTTACGCTGTCCTGATCATTTTTATTCAAATCATTTTTCAAAACAAATACCTTGGCATGTTCCTGAGCGGAGTGGTCATTGGCTTGTTCCTGTTCGGACGGAAACTGGGGCTGGAAAGTTACCTTGTCCGTTTTGCCGTTACGCCGCCGCTGCAATATTCAGATATGCACGGTTTTGGTCATGATGGGCTGGCATTCGATGGTTATATGCTTTATTGGGCGTCGTTCGCGCTGGTGCTGGGAATCATGGGTGCGCGCTTGTGGGTAGATGGTATGCACGACACTTGGGCGTCGCACGTGCGTGAAAGTCTCCGAAATTGGGGCAGACCAGCCGTTGCCATCGCTTTATCAGGATCAATGTTATGTGCAGGAACCGGCTTTTACATTCACTCCCAAACCGGGCATTCGGCCTATAATCGAAACGGCGGGACCGACCCGGAATGGCAGGCAAAATACGAACGCAAATATAAGCGGCTCGAAAACATGGCGCAACCTGTTATAACTGCCATTAATATCCAAACTGACCTCTACCCCGACGGGCACTATTATACTGTTAAAGGAAGTTACAGGGTTACAAATAAATCCGGCAAGGAAATTAGACAGCTCTGGTTTGGGGTGGATCCGGATGTGGAACTGACCACGTTACAACCCGAGAACGCTGAGCCGGTCTGGTCGGACAACGTTTTTCATGAGTACCCCTTTCATTTGCAAAAGCCGCTTGCACCAGGTGCGGATATGACCATCCGGTTCGCCATCCGTGTGGAGCGCCCGCCTTACAAAAGTTTCAACAGTGAGAATTCCGTTGCCGAAAATGGTACTTATATCGAATTGGAAAAATACCTCCCGCATTTGGGCTACATGGCGAACTATGAAATAACGGATCCCCGGCAGCGACAGAAATATAACCTCCCAGAACGGATCAGTATTCCGTCCTCCGATAGCACCTACCATTTCATTGATTTTCAAAACCTTATCTCCACAGACTCCGATCAACAGGTAGTCACCACCGGCACGCTTCACAAGACATGGCTCGCTGGAAAGCGCAGGTATTTTCAATACAAATCCGCCCAACCCATCCCGTTCATGTTTGCACTGAGCTCGGCGCGCTACGCTTTACGGACCGACCAGTACCAAGGGACCACATTCCGCATTTACTATCATCCCGGCCACGAGGCGAATGTGCCAGCCATGATGCTGGCCATGAAAGACGCGCTCGATTATGGTAATACGCATTTTAGCCCGTATCCGCTCCGTGAACTCACACTGGCCGAAATCCCGCATTATCCGGGCTCGGCAACGGCCTATCCCGGCGTCATTTTCAGCCATGAACGCATCAATTTCACGACCGATTTCAGCGACAGCACACGTTTTAACTTTACTTACGCTACGACCGCGCATGAAACCGCGCATCAATGGTGGGCTGGCCGTGTGTCCGCGTCGTCCGGGCCCGGCTATGCATTGCTTACCGAGTCGCTCGCCAAGTATACCGAAGCCATGGTTACCGAAAAGCGTTTTGGAAAATCATACCTGCGTCCTTACCATTTGGCAGATAAACAGCTTTACTTCGCATTGCGCAATGCAAATGGTGAAATAGAATTGCCACTTTGGATGGCTCAGGAGCAGCCTTTTGTACACTACCAGAAAGGCGGCCTGGCTTTATATCATTTGAAAGAAGCATTGGGTGAAGAACATATTACAAAGGCATTGCAGCAACTGATCGCGCAACACGGCTATCCGCGAAGCAAGCCCCGTCCAACGGATCTGGTTGAGACATTGAAAACGGACGCTACGCCAGCCCAGGTCCGGCTTATTGACGAGCTCTTCAAAAAGGTGATTATTTATGATAATGATTTTAAAATACTGTCAAACAAGGCATTACCCAATAAAAAGTATCAATTGATATTGCAGGTCAACATTCACAAAACAGATGAAACTACTGGAAAACCTGTTCCAATGCAGCCGAACGACGAAGTCGAGATTGCTATCTTCGACCGGGAAATAGTAGCAGGAAAGAGGTTGCCCGAACCCGTTTATTTGCAAAAACATCAGTTTTCGAGGTCCTCGACGACGATCAGCATCATTACATCCAAACGCCCCGTAGCGGTGGTGCTTGATCCGATGGCTTTTATGTTGGATGATTGAAGGAAGGAATGGAGGAAGAAGGGAAAAATGGCGCGAAGGTCCACCTTCGTGACTAACTTTTTGCAGGCCTGCGGACGGTCGGCACGGCAAGGCGACACTGCGGTGCTCACCGGCCGGAGGCCTGCGAATAGTGGGTATAAGTCACGAGATTTGCACCGGCGCTTCAAGAAGTTTTGAACTTTTGTATCGGCATTGTAATTCTTCCTTCAACCCGGATTTGTATCAACATGGACCTTGTTTTTGAAAAAGATATTAAAGACTCTTTCCGCATTACACACCTTGAATGCACTGAGAAAGAATCGCCTGTGCCCGAGCGGCTTGGGTATCACCGGATTGTTTTCTTGCAGGAAGCTGCGGGGGAGATTGAAATCGATGATGTGCGGTTTGACCTTTCAGGAAAAAGCCTGTTTCTGCTTTCAAAAGGGCAACTTTGTCGTTTGCCGGAGCGTAGTCTGTTAACGGGTTATGAGCTGAGTTTCGGGGATTGTTTCTGGGAAAGGGCACCCGATAGCGCTAGTAATTGCAAGGCTGTATTGTTTAATAATGCTGCTGAAAATCAGCGATTACCGGTAAGTGAGCTGGCATTTGTAGAGCTAAACTTCCTGTTCGAATCGCTTAACCGGGAATTTGGAGCCGAAGATTATGTCAACAAGCTGGATGCGCTGGCCGCCTACCTGAAAATCATCATGATCAAGATTGCGAATATCAATGCGGAGGCAGGTGCGGGCTTTGATAACCATGAAAAAAAACTTTACCGCAACTTCATCGAGCTCGTGAGCCGCAAATACCGCGAGATGCACGAGGTAGCCGAATATGCCGATGCATTGAACATTCCGGCACGCAGGCTTTCGGATATTTGCAGGCGTTGTGCGGGTAAAGGTGCGAAGGAAATCATCAACGGGCAGATCGTGGCGGAGGCGAAGCGTTCGTTGCAGTTTTCGTCCCAGCCGGTAAAGGAAATCGCTTACCAGCTGCATTTCAGCACGCCCGAGCAGTTCAGCCATTTTTTTAAGAAGAACGCGATGATATCGCCTCAGGATTACCGAACGCGCTTCGTCAATTTTGGCAGGTGATCCGCAGAATCTGACATTCCCTGGCGCGGCGCACAGACCTAATTTTGTAAAAACAAAAAACACAAAATTATGTCTGTCAACGCATTGCAAACCATCGCGGGAATCCGCATTCCCGATAGCAAGCTGGCCAACGACGCCACCGACCTGCTCCTTGAACACGGCACCGAGTTCATTTACAATCACTCATTGCGCGTGTTCTTATTTGCCTCTCTGAACGGAAATCGCGAAAAACGCGCTTACGATCCCGAACTGCTGTATATCAGCTCGGTATTCCACGACCTCGGCCTCGTGCCGCATTTCAGCAGTCCCGACAAGCGTTTCGAAGTGGACGGAGCGAATGCGGCCCGTGATTTCCTGAAAAGCAACGGACTTCCCAAGGAATCGATGCAGCTGGTTTGGGACGCCATCGCTTTACACACCACCATCGGCGTGGCCGAATACAAAGAACCCGAGGTCGCACTCCTCTATTCGGGTGTTGGGCTCGACGTGATGGGTGAAGGTTATGAACACCTTACTGCAAACGACCGCGAGGCGATCGTCACCGCATTTCCACGCAACGATTTCAAAAACAGGATCATACCCACATTCTTTTCCGGCTTTGCGCACAAAACCGACACCACTTTTGGCAATATTAAAGCCGACGTATGTGCCTATATGATCCCCAATTTTGAGCGCAAAAACTTTTGCGAATGCATTTTACATTCACCTTGGAGCGAATAGACACAGGCCGGGTATTTAAATAATCATTTCAAATACCCGGGCACTTCCTCAACAATCGATTCAAATAGCCGTTTCGCGCTGGTATGTTTGAGTACCGGCGCGATCTGCCCGCTCCAGAACATGATCAGGTCCCATTGCTTCGCTTCGGTAGCCGCTTTACGAAGCGGGACGATAAATTGATTTTGCAATGGAAACGGCAACAATTCATCATTATGGCCGGCGAGTGTCTCGGTGTACCGGCTTCGGATTCCCCTGCCTAAACGGCCAGTCGATACCCTCGTCAAAGTCGTGTAACGCGCCGCGTCCGAATGTAGCATGTTGCGATGATATTCGGTAGCACCCGATTCTTCGGTCGCGAGGAATGCCGTTCCAATTTGCACACCCTCTGCCCCGAGTGTGAATGCGGCCGCCACACCACGCGCATCGGCAATACCGCCTGCGGCAACTACCGGTGTCTTTACTTTGTCGCGGATCTGTTGCACCAGCACAAATGTGCCCGTCAACGACGCCTCGGCGGAATCCAGAAACGACGGCCGGTGCCCGCCGGCTTCAAAACCGGAAGCAATGATGACATCGACGCCTGCATTTTCCAATGCGAGTGCTTCATCGAGCGTGGTGGCGTTGCCGATGAGTTTAATACCCTTTTTACGAAAATCTTCCAGGATGGTTTCAGAAGGTACGCCAAAAATGAAGCTGAACACCGGCGGCTTAGCCGTCAGCAATGCTTCGACCTGGTTTTCAAAGCGGGATGGATAAGCTTTGGGTTTGGCTGGCAGCGGCGCGCCGAGTTCGTCAAAAAACGGTTTAACCAAAGCCGAGGCTTTTTCAAATGCCTCATCTGAAATCTCCCCGGCAGCAAAATCGCTGTCGGAGATCCAGAGATTAATGTTGTAGGGTTTGTTAGTGGCTTGTTTGAGTTCTTTATCAAGCGAGATAATGTCTTCGGGTGTGAGCATGTATGCGCCGTAGCCACCCATTCCACCGAGGTTGGAAACTGTCGAAACGAGTTTAACGGAAGACAAATTTCCACCAAAAGGTCCTTGCAATATCGGATAATCGATTCCCAGCGTGCGGGAAACATTGGTTTGATTCCACATAAACGATGCGGCGGGCCGGAAGTAAAACCCGCTGCGCAAATTAAGCATGGAAAACGAAAGCCGGTGCGTGACCTATGTCACAATTTGACAGTAGCGCGACGAATGATAACCGGCTCAATAACAAGAATCAATCATACCTCGTAAAATAACGTCGCCCCACGGCCTAAGAAGCCTTGGGGTCGACGCCCTAACTCAGCCCGAGGTCAACGATATGTCAGCTCCGCAGACGCTGCACAGGCCCGATCCGCCCGGAAGCGTATCCAGCGCGCATCGAAGCCCGCCGGAAAGTCGAAAGCCAACTCCATGCCCGGTTTGACAGTGAACGTCTTATAAGTCATCCAGGGCCCATTCCCAACCGGATCGGCTTCCAGCGTGAAAGTCACCGCCTCCTTCGCGTCATGCGAGAGTTTCAAGCTTTTTTTGTCATAAAAACCGATTAAATATGGATCCGAACTTTCACCGGCATTGACCTTCGTATCCTTCCATGGTCCTCCGTGCCCCAAGGGTTTACCCAATTTCCATAGGTCATCGATTGCCCCGGCCCAGATGGCGGCCTTTTTATCGTTGGAAACGATGATATGCTCACTATTGCGCATCGCGGCCGCATCGATGCCCGTCATAACGAGCAGGCCACGGTACGAGGCGTAGTCGTGAATGCGCAGGTTATGGGACGATACCGGGCGGATTTTAGCATAGCCATCGGCATTCTCGGCAGGCAGCTCGTAAAATGTGCCGTGGCAATTGAAGAGATCGCGTTCGGTGGCCACTTCGCGGCAGATGCGCAGGGCGGCCTGGTTCGTCAATTCGGTGAAAGCCTCATTACCAAGCGGTAAGCGCCAGCGGCGGCCTTTGTCGTCTATTACCAGAACAGAGGACGCGTCAACCGTTACGACTTGCTTGGGAACCGCAAATCTGGCTTTGATAAATGCATGCGTTTTAGTATCCTGCTGGCGTACCAATTTCATATTCGCATCCAGCTCATAATAACCGGCATCGCTTGACCCGTTCGCATTAAAATCCATGGCAGCGACACCCAGCACCCGCCGGTTTTCACCCAGGCCGTACAACAACCCACCGTGACTGATTTTCGAATTAGAGCTCGTTAATCCTTTGAATATCGCATTGGCCGTATTAGCCCTCTTATCGTCGGAAGTATAGGTAAAATGAACCGTCGCGCGGGTTGCTTTATCCGGCCTGACCCTGATCCATTCACCGGCGTCTGTTGCAGCAAAGACAATGCTGGACGACGTTTTCCCGGCAACTTTCACTGTTTTTAATGCAGACCATGCACCATTTCCTTTTTTATCCACTTCCAAAACAAACGCGGTTTCCTGATCGCCATCATTCCGGATCCAAACCGAACGGTGCGCCCAACCTGTAAAAAGGAATGGTTCCGATATTTCTTCGGCTTTAATGGCCTCATCCAACCATACCGAGCCCTCCGCTGAATTTGGTCCGAGCCGATCGGGTAGGTTAAGGGGTGTAAACCAAAGGTTCGAGTTGGACTGGCCGGGGCCCTCTATCCCACCCTTTGCTTTTCGTTTATTTAAAAATTCCCGCTGCGCCGAATCGTCACAGCCGAAAACAAGCTGTTCATTCCAACGGGCAAAATCGCCGATCACTTTCAAATAGGCCGATCGTGGCCGAATTCCGGCACTGTTTTTGGAATTAAATTGTCCGGGAAATTGCCAGAACATGCCGTGCATGGTCATAAGGTAATCTGGTTGTTGTGGCGTGCCTACGTCCCGGATACGCGGCCATTCGGTATTCCAACCATGCGCGCCGTCGTAGGCGTGGCTGGCTTTTGGCAGACGGTAAAAGCTCCATTGGCCATGATCACGCGTGCCGACCAGCACCGATTTATGGTCCCAGCCCGTCGCCCAGATCGGGTCGGTTTCCGGATTGGCATTGCCATAAATACCGCCGGGGCCGCTCACTTCCACAAACTGGTTACGGCGGATCACCTTCCAGTTCTTGCCATCCCATTCCGACAGGGATCCCGACTCGATATCAAACTGCTTTTCAGCCTTCGCGCCCGGCTCGCCATTATTGGAATACACCGCCACGCCCTGCCCGGAGTAGAAGCCTTTTCCGTGCGTGCCTGGCAAGAGGCCTTTCGTTTGATAGGTCGCTTTACTGGCTTCGCTACCTTTTTCGATATTCCCGTCCTCGTAGAGCATCGTCGGAGCAAGCGTTTTTACATCCACTTCATAAAAACCTTCCTCCATAGTTCCGTAGAGGATCTTTCCTTTCGGATCGGTCAAATGACGTGCGTTTCCGGTGTGGCGACCGGGCATTGCCTTATAAGGAATCGTGCCCACATTTCCTTTGCTATCCACCGCGTACGGGCCTATAAAGAGCTGGTTGCTTTCGCGGTGGATCATCCGGTTGGCAGGCGTACCGCCGATGCTCTCCGGTCGAACGGTCTGTTTCAAATCGGGACTGATCTCGTACAGCTTGTCCGACGACCCAAAAGGCAAATGCGGGCCATAAGTTACCGCCCAGAGCTTTCCGGCCCAGGGCACGACCGCACCGGTACCGCATTCGCCTTCATTGTTGTACATGGCCAAATGTGGGTAAATACCACTGTACGCTGGTTGTTTTGGGGTTTGAGCCATTCCCGCCTGAGAGAGACACAGTAGGGAACCGGCTACCAGTGCCCGCACACGATTGCTATTCATCGAAAAATTCATTGTTCTGAAAATCAAAAGGATGATACCCCCGCATTGCTAACTAGCTGCGGGGGGAAAGTTAGAGTTAATACCCGGAATTCTGCGTGATATTCGGGTTCACACGCCGCTCCACCGCTGGGATCGGCCAGAGGTATTGCCTGGTTTTATCGAAACTGCGTTGGGAAAGCGCCTTCACATCGGAACCGAAGCCAGTGTAATCGGCAATGCCGTCGTCGTCCAGCGGCGTTACGCCGGGGAAGGGCCACTTCGCACGATTTTGCGCTGCGGGATCTGGCAGGCCTATTACCGGTGTTACCAGTGCTTTTTCCGCCAGTTTCCAGCGGATAAGGTCCATATAGCGCAAGCCTTCCCTCGGGAACTCCACCCGCCTTTCACGACGCAGGATCTTGCGAAGCGCCGTTGCATTGGTTGTCGTCACGACCGGATACGCGGAAGTTTGCTCCACTGTCACGCCGTATGCCCTTGCTTTCACCTGGTTAACAGCGTTCAAAATACTTTCATCGATTTCTCCTAGCTCGATTTTGGCCTCTGCGTACGTCAAAAGCATTTCGGCATACCGGACGATGATGGCGTCGTTGTCTTCCACAAGCCGGTCAGCCCAGGTTTGGTCAATGCCTTTTTTCCAAAGCAGGCCCGTAAAACTTGCGAATGCAGCCACGGCGCGATTGTCTTTGTTGGAAACGCGGCGGTTTTCTTTCGCACTGAACACTGTTAAGGAGTCAGGATGAGGCATATAGTTATAGCCGAGCCATTGTGTGTTGAATTCGACAATTGTGGCCATGAGACGTGGATCACGGTTTTTGAATGGCGCTTTCGGATTGTATAAGGCGGACTCGTCGATCGGCTTGCCATCCGTGCATTCGTAGGCGTCCATCATGTCACGCGTGGGAAGTTGCGCCCCATACCCGCCGGCATTACGCGAGATATTGTCCTGCACATAACCTGCGCCGTTGAAAACCTGTTGCTTTTCCTCTCTTGGCACGCTCATGATGATTTCTTTGCTCGTTTCACCTGCTTTAAGGAACAATTGAGAGTAGCTGGAATGCAATGCATACACGCCCGATTCCATCACGGCCTTCGCCGCATCCCGCGCGATTTCCCATTTGCCGGTATACAATGCTGTTCGGGCCTTGATGGCCTGTGCAGCGCCTTTTGTCAGCCTTTTCGTTTCCGAAGCGCCATAGGATACAGGCAGGTTCGCTATCGCAAAATCGAGCTCATCGAAAACAAATTGCAGGATTTCCGACTGATTTTTCCGGGCAATGCCGTAGGATTCTTCCAGCGCTACCGGATCTGTAAGCAATGGCACGTCGCCGAAATGCGTGATCAGCCGCGCATACTGATAGGCACGGATAAGCCGCATTTCCGCTTCCAGCCGCAGCATAATAGCGGCCGGTGTGTTACTTGCGGCGCGTTCCTTATTCACGAGGAAAGTGTTCACGCGGGCAATGGCCTTGTAGCTGTTGAGCCAAAATGTCTGCACAGCAGCGTCGTCCGCATTCATAGTACCGCCTATCACAGCATTCGTGAGCTGTCCGCGATGCCATTCATTGTCGCTGTACAGTTCATTGTCGTTACCCCAGAACGCCAGCCGGTACAGGTCGTTTACAGCCAGTTCGAGCTCGGTCTGATTGGAGTAAAATGTGCCGGTGGATGCTTCGGAAAGCGGGTTCAGGTCCAGGGTATGGCAACCGGTCGTACCAGCGAGCATTAATAGAAATAGGGTCTTTTTCATGTCTGATATGTGGATTTGCTAGAACCGGATGGTGGCGCCTGCCATGAATGTGGCTACAATCGGATACGAGTAGCTGGCCGATTCCGGGTCGAGGTATTTAGGAAATTTACTGAGCGAGAACACGTCATTTGCCGACAAGTATAGCCTGACCGATGGCATACCGGTCCGTTTGACCAAATCCTTTTTAAACGTGTATCCCAATGTGATGTTTTTGAGCCGGAAATAGGCTCCGCTCCTGAGCCAGTAATCCGAAAGCGCGTAGTTGGCACCGTTGGAAGTTCGCGAGAGTCTCGGATAGGTCGCTTTCAGGTTCTGCTCCGCCGTATTATTGTTACTCCAAAACTTCCCGACCATTTCCGTGGACATATTACCGAACGCCTCTGCAAACGGCTGCGTTACCTCTGAGCTGAGCTGTGATAGCTTTTTGGCGACTCCCTGAAAGGTTATACCCACATCAAATCCCTCATAATCGGCCCGCAGATTCCCCCCATATAAATAGCGCGGCAATGCGCCGCCCAGCAGCACTTTATCGTCGGTCGTGATCTTACCGTCCTGGTTAATATCCACATACCGGACATCGCCGGGTTTGGTAGTGACATTCAGCACGGGCGCTCCTTTGATTTCGTCTACCGTTTGGAATAATCCGTTGGAAACATAACCGAACCATTCGTTATACTCGCTGCCGTTCCGAATAATCTGGTCGCCGCGGAACTCGGTGCCCTTCAGGTCGCCCACGGTCGATTTGGCGTCCGAAAGGTTGGCCGAAACGGAATAGTTTAGCTTGTTAATACGGTCGCGCCAGCTGAGTTCCAGCTCCCAGCCTTTCACGTTCAATGTGCCCGCATTCTGGTTGGGTTTGTCGTAGCCGAGATAAAGCGGAATATCGAGTGGCAGCAGGATATTCGTGGTGGTTTTTTTGTAATAATCGGCCGCTAATGTCAGACGGTCGTTCAGAAATGAAGCGTCGACGCCGATATCTGCGGTACGGCTGGTTTCCCAGCTGATATTTTCGACGGCGTATACTTGTTGTGCGCCGCCCGTTAACGGAACTACGCCCCCATTTTGGTAAAACAATGCAGTAGAGAAATCGATGGTGGCCATGTAGGGATAATAGGCCGGATTTCCATCCTTATCGAGCAAACGCTCGTTACCCGCCTCACCCCAGGAGCCCCGCAGTTTCAGGAATGACAGCCAATGGTTGTTTTTAAGAAAATTTTCCTCCGAAACAGTCCAGCCTGCTGAAACCGAAGGATACACCGCTTTGCGATACTTTGCCGCGAACCGCGACGAGAGATCCGATCGAAGGTTTCCCTGAATGAAATACCTGCTTTTGAAATTGTATTGCAGCCGCCCGAAGAACGAATGCAAGCCGGATTCATTGGCGCTGCCCGAGTTGTCGCGCAATTCGGTGGAACCGGAATTGAGGTAAGGAAAACCAGTCAATGCAAAGCCGCTGCGTGAAGCGCCCAGTGTCTCAATCGAACGATAGTTTTCTTCAAAACCAGCCAGAACATCGATCGAATGCACTGAATTGAATTCCCTCGCATAATTGGCCAGCAACTGCCCGTTGATACTCATACCCTCCGACCGGCCTTCGGTCAGTACCGTCCGCGCCTGGTTCACCACAGTTCCGACCGTGCCATCCGGGTTCGTGAAACGGATCTGTTTGGAAAAAAACTTACTCTTGTCAAGATCGAACACCGGCGCTACCAGTGCGGTGAACGTGAGGCCATTAAGTGGTTTGTAGTTCAGCGACATCCGCCCGCCGATCTGATTGTAAAGCATTCTTGAAAAACCACCATCACCAAGCTGCGCCACCGGATTACGGCCATCCTTTCCTACTGCGAGATTGCCATTTTCGTACACATCATCATAGATAGGTGGCATGACGCGCGCCTCGTAAATCGGGTTGTAGGAGCTGCTTGGGAGTTCGTTCGAATTGCCTTTGTTGGTCGTGCGCTTATAAAACACGTCCAGGTTGACGCTGATTTTGTCGTTGACCTGCATGTCGTTGTTCACCCGGAACAGGTAGCGATCGTACGAACGGTGATCATAGAACGCACCGGAACTGGCGTAACCGAGTGAGGCCTTGGTTTTGATCTTGCCCGTACCCATCGTAAAGACTACGTCGTGCCGCTGGCGCGGCGCATTACGGCGGGTGAGGATGGATTTTTGCCAGTTGGTATTGGGGAATCGGTCGGGACTGACGCGGTTACTGTCGAGGTATGAAGCAACGTAGGCGTCTGCAAACGGCCCGGCGCTGGCACCGTCGTTCACGGCCTGCTCGTTGAAATACCGCATGTAATCCTGCACGCCGACATATTCGGGCGAGGCCGTCGCGCGCTGCACGCCATACTCATAAGTGTATTCCAGGCTTCCTTGTCCACTTTTTGCACGTTTGGTGGTGACCAGGATTACCCCGGCCGCGCCCCGCGAGCCGTAGATGGCCGCCGAAGCCGCGTCTTTCAATACCGATATATTCTCCACGTCGCCTGGGTTCACATTATCGATGCTGCTCACGGGCACGCCGTCCACGATCACCAGCGGGCTATTGGTACCGATTGTCGTAATGCCGCGTATCAGAATGCTCGAACCGGAACCCGGCGCACCGCTGCTACGCGTAACCGATACGCCTGCCACGCTACCTTGCAAAGCGTCGGACACCTGTAAAGTCTGACGGCCGCCCACATCCCGCGCACCAATGGACGAAATGGCGCCGGTAAGGTCTTTCTTTTTCTGGGTGCCATAACCCACCACAACTACCTCCGAAAGCGCGTTATCGGCTGGTTTGAGCGCCACATCCAGTTTTGTCCGCGTACCCGGAGCGATGTCCTGGCTTTGGTAGCCCACAAATGAGAAGGTAAGCGTCACGGTTTCACCCTCTGACAGAGCAAGCGTGTAATCACCATTGGCGTCGGTCACCGTTCCCCGTTGGGTACCTTTGATGACGATGCTCACGCCGGGTAGCTCCTTTACACCTGCGTCGGTTACCTTGCCCGCTAGCTGCCGCACCTGTGCGAATAGCGGACTCAGCGAGCCGAAAAGCAAGGCACAGCCAAGTAGAATTTTTTGTCGCATATTTTTTCGATTATTTTAGGGTTTCTTGCCGTTCCGGGACTCCACCCGGGGCTTCGAACGGCGTAAATAAAAATTTGAGTGAGCAAATATAAAATTGGACAATACGGTGATTTTCAAATGCGCTTAGCCAGTTCGCTATCCAAAATTATGGACAACCTAAAAAGCTGACATACAGAAGTTTATTGTATGAGTATTATGGAGAATGGACAAGACAAGGCGAGCGTTTTAGACCACCTCGATCACTGCTGCCAACTGGTCAGCGAAAAGTACGGAAAGCCAGACGCCGTCCACTGGACGAACAGCGACTTCATCAGGCTTAGCAGCATCCTTTACAGGCAGACGCAGGTACAGATCAGCCCGAACACGCTGAAACGGATTTTTGGGAAAATTAAAACCGACGCACGTTACTATCCTCAAAAAGCCACACGTGACTCGCTCGCGCGTTATGCAGGGTTTGCGGATTGGGATACCTTCACGCATGCACAGCTCCTGCCGTTGCCAGAACTAAACGCCGCTGCGAGCGGCAGTTACGGAGACATTGCAGTGCCGTTCCGCCAGCCAACACCGACGTTACCGGCTGGCCCATCCGGCGAATTTCCGCGTTTGAGGCCGGGTATTTTTGCAGGTTTGACACTCATTATCATTGTTGGACTCGCCTGGATAGGAAAGTTGCTTTTGACAAAAGAAGAACCTGCAGTGACCTTTTTTGCCGAAACCCGGCGGGTGGCAATCCGCATTCGGCAGTATTTGTGCTGAGAGGTTTTGAAAACGTCGGGCAGCTGGGTGACGACTACGATATCCTGTGGGGCGATGGGGATAAAATGGCGCTTAATGCAAAGGATAGTGCTTATTCACATTACTATGAGACACCTGGCCGGTATTTTGCGGTGTTACGCAAACAGCAAATCCCTGTTGATACAGTGCCCGTTTTCCTGCAAACCGACGGCTGGACGGCAACCGCTAACATGATGCATGACACCACGCGGGTATACCCTATCGAACTTCCCGACCTGTTCACCAATGGCCGTAACAGCGTAAATGCCGCTGAGATCGCGCATGCGGGTGTGGATACGAACCGTACTTTCTTTGTCGACTTTATCAATAGCCACCTCACCGGTATCAATGGCGATAATTTTGAGTTGCTGGTAGACATAAAAACGTCGCCTCCCCGCCCGGGCGTCCGCTGCTCGCAGGTACGCCTGACTGTTTATGGTGATTCTTCCAACCATATGGTCGATATTATGAAACCGGGCTGTGTTCACTGGAGCAAGCTGCGATTTTCTGAATTCTCCGAAAACGGGCGTTCCGACGGCCTTAATTTCCTCGGTGCTGACCTCACCAACGGCGGAACGCTGGAACTGAAGGTGGTGAACCGTCATGCAAGGCTGTTGATTAACGGTAAGGAAGTTTATAAAAACACCTATCAAAAGCCGCTAAGGCACATTTACGGGCTTGATGTGATGTTCGCCGGAATTGGTACCCTGCGATCGGTACAGTTGAAGGATTTGAAAACAGGTAAGCGATTTGCCGGGAATTTTTAGCGGGTAAATGCATTGACTCCACCATTTGGATCCGCGGTGATCTGCTCCATATAATCGCTGTTCCATAATCCAATCCCGATTTGCTTTTTGGACAGTTCGAAATGCTTTTTGCAAATTTCAACCACCTTTTTAAAATCGCCCTCCCAGCTGAAAACCAGATTGATCAAATGATTGTCGGGCTCCCAAAAGGTATTTGACAAATGCGTCTGGTTGTTTTCAGCCAGATAGCTGTAAGGGTGGGTCGGGATCACCGCAGGTTTAAGTCCTGCCTTCATTAAATCGTCGATCAATGCCCTGGCCAACGGCTCGTTTGCGTCGCCTTTGTACAATACCGAGCCGAAAACGATGTTCCGGGGAATGGCATAAACGACCGGAATATTGTTAGTAAAATAGGAATTGGCAGGAACTTTCAACTCATATTGATCATGCCCGACTATGAGATCGGCTGTTACAATGGCCTTGCCAGTTTGCAGCCGGAATTTATAGGTGCCCTCCGAAAGGGCTGTTTCAGGAATGTAAATGTTTCCCCAGGACTGGCACTGATCTCCGTTCGGCCCCGGAAAAACCTGGCACTTCCCTTTGCTGATCTTTTCTACCAGGCGCACATCGATCACGCGTCCCTGTATCTGGTACTCAAATTTATAGTCGGCCTTGTCTGTTGAAGCGTTGACGTTAATAAAGCTCATCAATAGGTGCCTCCCTCTCTCGACATTTGCTTCGTGATGCCAGTAAAGACCCAATCCCTCTTTGTCCATAACATTCAACTCATCACGGTTCTTGCAATGGGTGCAAAAGGCGATACAGAAGATTAACAGGATGTGAAAAAGTCGTTTCATGCGCGAAATCCGGTTTTTGCATTGGAGGACAGTTCTGCTCCCCAAATCGTTGCATGGCAGTTACTTCTTATGATAACTCAGCCCCTTCCTGCTTCGACACCCTTTTTCTTTTCTTTTTCCACCAATTAAACATTGCCACCACCCCGATAGCTAGCAGCACAAACGGCCAAACCGCGACGAGCACCACTGCAAAGCCGCGCAAATTATCAAGCCCATCACCAAATGCATCCGCAAGCTCGCTCATGAACGGGTTGGATGTGTAAATCGGTTTGAAAAACACAATTTCAAGCGTGGCATATTCCACGTCGTTATTCAGTTGCTTGAATTGCGCTTCCATCGCCTCGATATCGGTTCTTATCTCGCCAAGTTGTTCTTCAATTTCTAAAATTTCCTTGACCTTGGTCGCCTTACCCAGCAATGCGCGGTAGCGGATTTCGATCTCCTTTTTCGTTTTGATCCTCGATTCCGTATCGACGTAGCGGGCTGTGACGTCCTCAGTCGAAATTGATCTGTGCCTGAATTCTGCGACATCCTTTGTGGCCGATGACACAAACTTTTCGAAGCGTGCGGTGGGCACATGCACGACCATCGTATAAGACATGTCACTGCTGTTCCGTTCTTCATCATCCCGGCCAATGTATCCCCCATTCGCCTTCACCGAGGCCAGGATCGTCTGTCGTGTTTTGTCCGCATCGTCGGTTTCAAATTCAATGCGGCCGTTTTTCACAAGCTTTTGCTCGGCCGACTTTGGTGGAGCATTTGAAATTACTTCTTCCACTTCTTCCTTCTCCTTAGGCACCGGTTCAGCATCCACTTGAAATGCGACTTCCGCATTTTCCTCCTGCCGCCCCTGGCAGCCTCCCAGCATAACGGTAACCGCAATAATTGCTAACCATTTCATAGCTATTTTTATATTTAATTTTCTTAAATATATATTTGTAACTGATTAAATGCAATAGTGCCTTTTGGAATATTAATCATGAAAAACAAATACACCCACAACAATGAACAACCGGCTGGCGGCGATGAATGTAAAGTCATTGTTACGAGTCTGATCCTCTTTATACTTTCCTCTATTCTCCGGCATTTCGGCAAATCATTTGCTCTTGGCAAAGGAGTCACGCTTTCCCTGCTATTTGTATTCATGTCTTTTCCATCGGAAGCCTTTAACCCATATGCGCATCGCAATTGCTTCCTGATATTTCATGGAGACACATTGATTATGGACTCCTATCCACTCAGTGATTTGCCTGGCGCGCAAAAAGAACTTGTTGACCGACTTAGTTTGAGTGAGAAACCGGATGGATCAAAATGCTACTCCCCGATCACACTGTATTGGGAGGTTCATGACGACCAACTTTTCCTGGTCAAAGCAGACTCGGAATGTTATAGTGATGCCCAAGAAAAGGCTACGCTTGAATTCATTTTCAGAAAGTATTATCACACTGGTGAAGTCGCGGCCGACTGGTATTCCGGCAGCGTTTATGGCATGGTGGGACCGGCAATATGGGTATCCACTTTTGTCGCTCCTGTTTTCAAAACTGAATGGGAATGTGTAATCTCGAAAGGCAAATTGGTCGATGTCCGTCATCATGACAATTCAAAATCAAGGCGTTCCGTTTACGCGGATAAACCGCACCTTCTTAGTCGAACAATCTATTCCGGGATCAATTGGAAGAAGGTTCCTGAAATTCAGGGTACCCTGTCGCGCGTGTTTCTTAAATTCTCTGCAAATGAAAATGGCATAGTGGACCAGGTGGAGGTGTTAAAAGGCCTTGATGAGCAAACTAATAAGGAGGCTATCCGGGTTATCAAGCTTATTCCCAGCTGGTTTGTGGTATTCCGGCATGGTAAAATAGAACGGGTGCCGTACACGATCCCCATCGATTTCGGCGCAGAGACCCGTAAAATGTATCAAAAATAACCCCTACCTTTGCCCCCAATATGTCATGGTCTGAAACTACATATCGCCCATCTGCTGACATTGCAGCCTGACGCTGGTCTTCCGAATTACTATCTCTTCGGGACCCGCGACAATTCCCTGCTTTGATCTTATTCATTCACGCTATGCGCGCGGACAGGCGATGTGCTGCCCATAGCTCAGACTTTTATAACAATGACATCTTTGACATCTCATGGGTGGAATACCCATTTCGAACAATACTTCCATACTTACCAGACACAAGGGCTCGAAGCGGGACGGGTTACTGCCATCGAAGGCTTTCGGCATAAACTGGTTACTGAGAACGGGCAAGTTGACGCTACTCTTTCGGGCGCGCTCGTCAACGGGCTCGACAATTGGGAACTACCCAAAGTCGGTGACTGGGTCGCTTTCAAATCTTATGACCAGGAAGGCATTATCATAGCCGTATTGCCGCGGCTTAATGAACTCAGCCGCAAACTGCCAGGCCGCAGCACCGAAAAACAGGTGATCGCAACCAATATCGATGTCGCATTTATCGTGCAGGGTCTCGACCGCGATTTCAATCCGATGCGGATGCAACGGTATATTGTGCAAATTATGCAATGCAATATCCGGCCGGTTGTGCTGCTCAACAAACAGGACCTGGTCGAAGACCCGGAACGGTTCCGGCAGGAAGTGACCGCACTGGGCTACGAATGCCCGGTTTTGTTGTTGAGCGCAACCGGGCACGAAGGACTGCAAGAATGGGCCGCGGAACATTTACACCCGGGCGAAACGTATGTCCTTATCGGTTCCTCCGGCGTAGGCAAAAGCACGCTCGTAAATGCGTTGCTGGGCTACCGCTTGCAGGAGGAAGGTGATGTAAGTGATTTTAACCAAAAAGGAAAGCATACCACTGTGTCGCGAAATCTGGTGATGCTGCCGTCTGGCGCCATGCTGATAGACTCGCCGGGCATGCGTGAGTTCGGCGTGACGCTTGATTCCGATGATCAGAGCCTGAACTATCATCCCCTGTTGGCTGCGCTAGCGGCCAAATGCCGTTTTCATGATTGCACACACCAGCACGAGCCGGGATGTGCCGTTGTAGCGTCTGTACATAGCGGTGAACTTCCACGCGAAGTTTACAACAGCTATTTAAAAATCAGCAGGGAACAGGCACATTACCAGACCGGTTCGGTCGAGCGGAAACGTACCGAGCGGCAATTCGGAAAAATGGCCAAGCAGGTGTTTCAATACAGAAAACATCGAAAATATTAGTATTGAGTTTTTATAAGCGCTCCGTTCACCCGGGGCGCTTCCTGTCTTTTCGGTATTCAAAAGAAAAAGAGGAACATGCCGCCCCTCTCTTTACTCAAACTACAATGAAATCATGTCCGGAGACCGGACACTCTTAAAAGGGGCCATGCCCAGGTTCTCTAATGACTTTCGGCAAAATCACCGAGTGAACGGTATTTGAAAAGTATGACTGCGATTGCCTGCCATAAAAAAACCTACCTCGCAAACCAGCTCCATTGGCGCTGCTATGCGAGGTAGGTTTGAAATACTACTTAAATAGAAGCCTTCGCTACCGGAGCGCAGACGGGTGTTTCATGCTTGCCGCCATGCTTGAAAGCGAGCTTTTTAATGAGTAGTTTGTCAGGTGTTGCAACGCCTTCCCGGACTTTGATAAACTGATTGGCAGCAACGTTTTGCAACTTCTGCACCTTGCCGCTTCCATTCCAGCGAATCTCGATCTCGTCGATCACGCTGGCTTGGCCCAGACCGATCTCACGTTTGAATGGCTGAGATCCGAAACTGCCTCCCGAGGATACCACACGGTAAACACTCCGCGTTTTCCCATTTTCGGTAAAGGTCAGCTTGATTTTTGAGCCGACAGCAGCCTTATTGGCGGCCATTCCTTCCAGATCGAGAGAAATCCAGTTGTTGTCGCTCTGCCCGGGGTTCATGAAGAAGGAACTTTGATATGCATCTCCAATGTAAGCGCCGCCCATTTCAATGTAAATGTCCTGGTCACCATCGTTGTCCATATCGGCAAATGCGACGGAATGTCCTTTCTGCAAGCTACCCACCTTTGCCGAAGTGGTCACATCCGCGAAAGCCTTGCCTTCGATATTCTTGAACATCTTATTGGGGATCAAAGATTTGTAGCTGGGATTACCTGTTCCGATGAAAATATCGAGGTAACCGTCGTTATCGATGTCACCAAAATTTCCGCCCATCGCAAAGCCGGTTTTATCGAGCCCTATGGCTTTCGTCACGTTGGTAAATGTGCCGTCGTGGTTGTTATGATAAAGCACGGGTTGGCCATGAAATTGAGGTGAATTACCCAGACGCTCAGCCGCGGCGTAGTAACTCAGGTTATAATCCATCGTATAATCGCCGCACAAAATGTCCTGCCAGCCGTCGTTGTCATAGTCCCAAAACCAGGTAGCGAAACTGCGGTTCTGATCTTTGTCCAATGTGGCAGCTTGCGTTACATCCTCGAAACTAAGTCCGCGGCCATTATTCCCATTTCCAACTCCCTTATTACGAAGCAGGAAACGTCCACCGCTTAACGTAGAAATAAAGAGGTCGTTCCAGCCGTCGTTGTCGTAATCTCCTGAAGTAACACCTTTTACAAAAGCTGCAATGTCCGTTTTTGTCTGCTTGGCAACTTCGGTAAATGTGCCGTTTTTGTTGTTCAGGTAGAGTTCGCAAGGGTGATAATTTGCCCCGATGGTCGTTTCATTTCCAATAAAAACATCCAGCCAGCCGTCGTTGTTGAAATCGTTCCAGGTGGCCGTCTGCGTCGGGTGCCGCGAAAGCAATCCCGCATCGATGGTGACGTCGGTAAAGGTCCCGTCGCCATTGTTCCGCAGAAGCGAATTGGGCTGGTCACCATACGGACTGCCCAGCCACGCACCGCGCATGACGAAAATGTCCTTGAAACCATCATTGTTATAGTCGGTCTGCATCATATGCAGGCCGCCGGTGAACTTGTTCAGCCGCGACTGTTCCGATTTATCCGTGAACGTCCCGTCGCCATTGTTTTTGAAATAATGCATCGGTTCGCTCAGGTCCCAACCTGTGGTCGCGAGATCCAGAAACCCGTCGTTGTCGAAATCTTCGGTAATCACGCCACCTGCCATATTCTTAACATCCAGCTTTAAATCGGGAGCGATATCTTCAAACGGCTTTACAGCAACGGGATCGGGAGCATCCATGGCCGGGATGAGCAACGGTTTTGGAACGTGCGCCGGATACTGACCCAGTGTCATATACGCGATGTTCAACAGCCATAATGCTTCGTAATCATCCGGCTTCTCCGCCAGCATTCTTTTATAAATGTCAACTGTCCCTTTCGAGCCTTTGGTATTACGATGGACCCCGCCGTTTTTGATCGGCAGAATGCACGCATCCACGGAATGGTTGTTGATGCAGTTGATCTGCTCGCCAAAACGAAGGTACGCAACAGCCATATCGTCGGTTACCTTCCGAAGCACGCCGGGCAAAACCGCAAACGGGCCCGGGCTCCTTTCGAGGTCTTTCAAAATGGCAATAGCGTCGTCGGGTCGGCCGAGTTGCAGCAATACATTGGCTTTGAATTGCTTAACCCTGAACCGCTGCCCTAATTCGCTCTGTGGAATTGCTTTTAGCAACGAATCGAGATAGGGCAATTGCGCATCGGGGCTGAAATTGTTTTGATAGTTAAATGCAATTTGTTTCGATTCTTCCAGCAAGCTCAGCATTTTGTCTTCCGACGTCGGCTTCGTGCACAGGCTTATCGCCAACGCGCCCGTAATCACGACGGTAAAAAGTATCATTTTTTGCCTCATGTTCTCTGTGTTAGGCTTATTTTTAACAAAACAGCACATACACGCAACATCCCCCTAGTTGCGCAACGGGTGGCAGCAAGGGGCGTCTCATATATGTTATTATTTCAAAAAAACAGCCGCGGAGGTGGCGAGGCAACGTGCAGGAATAAGGAAGGGAAAGTCAGTAAAACACCTTTGAAGCTGGCCGCTGTTTCGATCCAGTCGATCACAAAAAACCAGTGCTTCCGGTTGAAAATGAGGTAATCTTTTAAGAAGTTTTTAAGCAATTGCGGCGTCTTACCCTTGCCGTCGGTGACACCGCCTTTGACGTGCTTATCCACGTGGGAAACAAGGTCCAGATAACGGTCTTTAGCGGAAATATCCAACTTGCATTTTACATACAAGGTGTCGTTCATTAATTGTTGCTCGACAATCTCGTAGAAATCATCCCCTCGCCGCAGACGCCCCTCGGCTTGCTCGGCTACCTGCCAGTCGGTTTGGTAAGGGATCATGATCGGGATTTTCAGGATCAGGACTTCCCCGGCGGCTACCGGCTCCGGTGAAAAATCCCCGCTCTGAGCATCAGCCCAATACTCCCCTACCCAATACACAAGCGGGAAGCCCATGATATTGTAAAGGAGTAAGCCGCACAGGAGAATGGAGAAGACCTTTTTCAACCGGATCTTTTTGTTCAAATGTAGCTGTTTTCACAAATATTTTAGTCATATATATTCTACTAATATTTCCATTGAGATTTTACTTTGTGAATTTTTGGTGACATAGAACCGATCACCCGAAAAAATACAATACATTAGCCCACTTCTATTTAGCCTGTTTAACATGACCAACCTCGAACTCCTCATCCACCAGAACGCCAACGCCTACGACTGGACGAACAAACTCGTAGAAACCATCCCGTTCTACAAATGGGAAATCATTCCCGGCACCGTCGCTTCGAGCATTAGCTGGCAAGTCGGGCACCTGATCATCAGTCATTACTTCCACTCCATCATGGTCATCCGCGGCCATCAGATGGACATTCTCCGTCAATTGCCCGTCAAGGATTACAGCGACCTTTTCACCGTCGCCCCGGCTGATCAATCCACCGGCAAATTCACCGCAGAAAAACTATTCGCCGACCTGAAAACGATGCAGCAAAAATCCCTCGACATCCTCGCCACCGTCACCGAAGAAGAGCTGCAAAACCCATTAGAGCCAACCCCCACCCCGCATCCTATTGCCAAAACCAAATTTGAAGCTATTGACTGGAACATGAAGCATACCATGTACCACTGCGGCCAGATAGGGATATTGAGGAGAATCGTGGATAGGAGGTTTGACTTTGGGTTGAGGGTGGTGTAAGGATGCGAAACCTAAATTTGTACGATCACTTTGGAAACGTAAATAGCTTCCCTCAAGTCGAACACCCATTCACCGTTCCACGGCGGCTCACCCATACAAATCACTAATCCGTTTTCTAAAATCCTCCGGCGCGTACCCGGTCTGTTTCCCGAAAAAACGTGTAAAATAGGCCGGTTCCGAAAATCCCAGCTCATAGCTGATCTCCTTGATGGGTTTCCGCACATAGCCGATCTCCCGCTTCGCTTCAAGGATAAGCCGTTCGTTGATCATCTGACTGATCGTTTTTCCGAAGGACTCGCGGGTGAGCTCGTTCAATCGCTTCGCGCTGAGTGATAATTCGTTGGCATAAAAGCCAGCCTTGCGTTGCCTGCGGTAGTTGTTTTCGATGGATTCGAGGAGCATTTTCAGGCGTGGATCTCGTGCGGTGGGTTCGCCGGTTTCTTTTTGAAGTTCGATGCAATGCAAAAACCAGCTCCGGAGATAGGATTCCAGGATGGCCGGGCGCTTTTCAGACTGGTATTCGATATGAATGAGGTCCGTGAGCGTGTTTAGGATTGTCAGCTTACAGTCGGGTATGGTGACTGAGAAATTGGTGGAATACCTGAATAGCTTAAAGATGTCGTTGCCGATGAGCCTTTCGAAGAAATCTTTGGAAATGGCCATCAGGAAGCCGCATTTGTCGCGCTGGTCCATGCTGTGGACCTGGTCGGGCAGCAGGAGGAATACCTGGTTGGGCGCGATGGGATATTGGTTGAAATCGATATCATGTGTCTGATCGGGCTTGATCTCCGTGAACCAGAGCACTTCGTAAAAATCGTGACGGTGTACGCCGTTGAAGAAATGTTCATCGCCGTTTTCGATCGTAGTCATGGCGAAAAAGGATTCGCCAAGATCGTGCAACGGGAATTCCATGCGCTGCTGTTCTTCACGATGCTGCTCCTCTTTTGCTTTGCTCCTCATATAACCCATACCACTTCCCTGCTTCATAATGCCTTTCGCTGTCCCAAATATCGGTAACCGACGGTCTCCCGCAAAACACAAATCCCCACCGTTCCTCTCTGGCCGGCGGGGTTTGTGATACTTTAAAACCCAAACTATTTGACCTTGACAATGGCGGTAATAGCTCCGCCTTCGACTTTGAGGCCTTGCTTGGCAACAGCAGTGGCAATATCCACTGTGTACACCCAGCTGCCTGCCTCGGTATTGATACCTACGTAGACGCTCTTTTTGTCATCGCTGATCGTATTGTTGTTGTAGGAAGCCGACGACGACGCGATCACGTCAGGCACGCCAGTTACCCATGCAAATGTCTGATTGTAAGCATCCGCGATAGCGAGCTTCTTAGCTCCGGATGCCTTGCCCAAGTCTCCGTACATATAAAGCAGGAACTTGCCGCTGCCCAGATAAGTCTGATTGGCGATTTTGTACCCGCCCGATTTTTCCTGGACATTGAAGAAATAGCTCTTGTCGAACTCAGTCGTTCCTTTTTTGATGCGAATGAATGCGGATGGCTTGGTGGAGGTAGCAGTACCACTGTTGGTGGCAGCTGCCGGCGAGAAGCCGTAAACATCGCCGTTTTCGTCCACAGCCAAACCGTTATTGAAATAAGCACCGATATAGCTGGTACGGTTGTCTTTAATCACTTTTTCAAGCGTCATACTAGGATAAGCAAACACGGCGATCCAGCTGCTGTCGGGAAACGCTGTTCCAAACACGTCGGGAGCGGCACCTTTGATGCTCATATAAGGAGCAAAAATCTTGTCGCCTACCTGGGTCGCCCATGTAAAGTGCGCTCGCTCGCCATTGCCGGCGAGGTTGACGATATTCACCTGTCCTTCGCCCACGATCTTGGATTGATCGGCATTAATACGGAACCACGACGCGCTCTCGTTACCGCTTCTTGGGACCTTGATAGTCAGTATATCATCACCGGAAGGGGCAAAAACCTGAACAGTTTCACTTTGAAAATCAGATGTTTTTACCAATGCTCCTTTGTCATCCAGTGCGTAAGTCGTAACGGCGCCCGGGTTGCCCTGACCGTACAAAAGGCTGAAAAACTTGCCTTTGTGCGTCAGATAATAACGGTAAGAACCATCCTGCTCGATGCCCTGCCCTACTGTGCTGATCGTTCCTTGTGAAAGATCGCTGGTGGTGAGGAGGTAATCGGCGACACCTTGCGAGCCGATCGGCGCGGAAGCTACCACATACCGTGACCCGGTCCCGGGTTCTGGCGTAGGCGTCGCGTTATCGTCATCGCTGCTGCACGCGCCCAAAGCCACGCCTATACCCACTACGAAAAACCATTTTAAATATGACTTTTTCATTTTCTTACTTTGATTGATTTATTGATTATTAACTGTTACTTACTAATGAAATAGCGCAATTTGACGTAAAAACCGCGACTAGGCTTTTGAAGACTGAAATTGTCAAACAACTTGGCATCCAGGAGGTTTTTGCATTCCAGCGAGACATTGTACTTGCCGTTCGCCATGGCGTAAACCAGGTTCACATCGTGACTTAACTGCTCCGGAATATCGAGCTTGTCGCTCCCGAGGCTTGGCCAGTAGAGGTAATAGGCATGCACGTAAAGCAGGTTGTAACCCAATGTGAGCGTGTTCCCCTTTTTGCCAAGGTCTTTGAAGAACACCGCAGCATCTGCATTACCGAACATAAACGGCATATTAGGAATGCGGTCTCGGTAGAGCGGGCTTTCGGTGGTGTAACCCTCCTCGAAACGCGTATTGTTGCGCAGGTTTTGGTAAGTAAGGTTCACCCCGGCGGTTAGAAGCTGGCGGTAAGAGTAGCGCACTTCCCCGTCAACACCGAAATTGGTCACATCGGCCAGGTTATCCATGACCTGCTTGGTCTGGTTAGCATTCAAACGCGGACGGATAAAGCCCTGAGCATCCCGGTAAAGCACGTTCGCATCCACGCTGAACCGGTGCGCGCGTTTGATGGCACCATTGTAGCTGAAACCGAAATTGTAGTTGTAGCTTGTCTCCGGATCGAGTTCGATATTGCCTTCGAGGTTTAGGAGGTCGCCAAAAAGTTCGTCGGTTTCGGGCAGGCGGTAACTCTTCTCAAATGAACCTTTTAACTGAAAATTCTTAAATAGAAAATAAGTCGATGCAATGCCATAGCCCAGCTTTTCAAATTTGTTTTTCTGGGTCAGGAATGCTTCGTCGCCCCAGTTGCCGGTCGGGTTATAGGAGACCGAAAACTTGTTGTTTTGGGAGAAATGTTTCAGGAATAAAGAGGTATTCCAGCGTTCGTTATAGTCGAATTTGTAACCTAAACCCAGCACATTCTTACGGTTAACACGCGGCTGCTCATATTTCGCCGACTCTGGGAAAAGCTCGTCCTCCCCCTTCCGGTTGAACGTGTTTATGACATTGTTGAACGTCACCGAATGCTTGGGATCAATCTGGTAAGTCACATTGGCCGTTGCCAGCCCATTGTTGTTCCGGAATTTGTACAACGACCGCTCACGCTCGCTGCCTTTACCTTCATATTGTTTGAACTGCTGGAACCAGTTATAGCGGCGGTAAACCGTATCCACATTCTGTTCCTGCCCAAGGTTATAATTAGCCGAAATATTGACATTCAACCCTTTTACAAACAGATCTTTCTTTTGGTATTTCAAACTAGGCATCACAATGTTCCCCTTTCGGTGCCACTGCCCGAACACACTCACCATACGCGCGCCGGTCTGGATCTCAGCCTTGTTTTTACCTAATGTCACCCCGATCAAAAGGCGGTCGGCGAACTTCTTGCCTACGACACCTACATTGGCAATGACGGTTTCATTATGATAGGTATCGTGAAACCTGCGCAGGCGCTGGTTGCGGAAATACTCGCCGGTATTCACGTCCGCCACGTCGACAGTAATCCAGTAATTGTTGTCCGAGTAGTTCTGAAAAGCATTCAATTGAGCTGTAAAGCCGTTTTTACTGGTATAACCCGCATTAATCGTCGTGCGGTGGGTATTGAATGAACCGTAGGAATAGGATGCATCGAGGTAGCTGTTCTGCCGTGTATTGGTCACGATATTCACCGCCCCGCCCAATGCATCGGAACCCAACCAGATAGGAACGACGCCTTTATATACCTCCACGCGCTCGGCGAGGTTGATCGGAATGTTGTTCAACTGGAAAGATGACCCGAAGTTGTCCATCGGCACGCCGTCGAGGAAAAATTTCACCTGACGACCTGTGAAGCCATTCAACGAGAAGTTCATGTTCGAGCCCACGCCCCCGCTCTCCCGCACACGCACTCCCGATACGCGGTCCAACGCATGGGAAAGGTCGAGCGTCGAGTTTTGCAGCTTCTTGGCGTCGATCGCCGTCACATTATATGCCTGGCGGTTGATTTCCTTCGTTTCCGTCCGCCCGATCACCGAAACCGATTCGAGTTCGCGGGTTTCGGAAACCAATTTTGGATTGTATTTAAAATGCTCGCCTGCTTTGAGGATAACGTCTTTCACCTGCGCCTGATAGCCCATGAAGGTTACCAGGAGTTTGTAGTTGCCAGGCCGGACGTGTTCGAGCGTATATTTCCCGTCGGCACCTGTAACGGTCCCGTGCGGGGTACCTTTCAGGCTCACGGAAGTGCCGGGGAGCATCTCGCCGTCCTCCGATCTGACGTGCCCGGTGAGGGTAACATCCGCCTGCTGGGCAAAGGCGACGAATGACAAGGCACAAAGAAGCCCTGTATGCAGAATTTTGCTAATTTGCATTGCTTTAAATGTTTCAGCGTTTATAAGTAATGCGCCTTAGCGCAGTAAACCGGATGGGTACCAGCCATTCGGTTTTTTACTTTGAATTGATATCGTCGGGGATGTCAGATAATGGTCAGATCATAGCGTTTATTTTTGAGGGTTATCGCAACATTTCAAACTGATAGTAGCGTAAGGACGGTCGAACCGTACTGGACATTTCGAACAACTTGCTGCCATATTTCTATTAATAAATAGACTTATTCTAAATAATATCGCAAAAGTAGCCGCTCGTCGATAGTTATGCTTACACAATCTGCCGGTTTAGCTGGATAATTTGAACATTGGCGGGGGTGGACGGCTGGACGGCTGACGGCTGACGGCTGACCGCCGACCGCCGAAAATGAAAATGAAAATGAAAGACGATAGACGATAGACGATGGACCATGGACGATAGACGATAGACCATGGACGATAGACCATAAACCATAGACGATGGACCATAGACCATACAAACAAATGGTCCATGGTCCATCGTCCATGGTCGTCACGCATACCGTCCATCATACCGCTAACCCGCGGTCAGCGGTCAGCCGTCAGCGGTCAGCCGTCAGCCGCCCCCCCCTGCCAGCACCTAAATAATCTCCATATGAAACCCCGTCACAGGACGGGTGTCGCTGAGCATCCTGGACGCCCGGTTTGTCCCCGCGATCACCCCATCCCGTCCGGTGATTTCAATTTCAATATTGGTATAATCTGCATTGAGCAGGCTCCTGGTCACCTCCCCTTCCGGATGCGGCAGCGGGAAAAATGCCTTTACCTCCAGGTGCGTCTGGCAGTTGGCACAATACTGCACATTCCAGCGGCTCAGCACGGCCTCGGTTCCCAAATGCAATTTTTGCCCCTCGTAAGTCATATAGGCCGAAACCATGAACGAGCCGCGGATAGGCGCGCGGTTGATGCGGCTTACCTTGATGATGCGGGTCGGGATGGCGGGCGTCGTGGCCAGAGATACAACATTGGCTGGACTATCCAGCGAGCCTGGGCCATAAGTAATGCCCAACTGGGTCTCGATATTGATACAATCCAGTGAGGTGTAGGTCCGCTCCACGCCGTCTTCCGATTTTTTGAACGGGCTCAGCGGACTTTCCAGCGTCAGCCACGAGTTTGGCGCAAATCCCGGCGTAGGGCCCTGGCTGTCGACGGTGTTCGTTCCAGGGTATTCGGGGATGATATCGAGATGATCGGTGAAGCCGTGTTTCTTTTGCCACAGCCAGAATACGCGATCGACATTGCAATGGTGGAAGTAGAAAATCGGATCCAGACCGGCCGTGTCATTTTCACCCATGTCTCCATTGGCACCATCGATCGGCGACCGGTCGTAGTTGGGCACATCGCAACCACCTACGGCGAGGTGAATGCTGTTGTGCGGCGATTCCAGCGGCACCACGATCTGATAAGGATCATTTGCGATCGGCGCACCGGTATTCGGGTCGATCGTCTGGCGGTCTGAATTCCACTGTCCGGCGGAAGTGGTGTTGGAAAATACGGTATAATTCGGCGCGTCGAGACAATCCTTGAACTTTTTGGCCACATTCGTCGGGATCATCTTGCCGTCGACGACAATATGCGAACCGAGCCAGTTTTTGATGTTCTCGTTCAGGATATCGACATTTTGGTCGTAATTGGGGAACTGCGCATTGTGCGCTTTGGTATTGGCAATGTCCTGCGCCGTCCCTACCAGCCCCGACAATGGATAGCGCACCGTTTCGTACCCGGCCGGTTTAGAGTAATTCGGATTATCGCCGTTGATCGAGTCCGTAATGTTTTTGGGGAAAATAAATGATCGCAGCGGGTTCGGGATCGTCGCACCATCCAGCTCGAAATTCTCCACAGTAAGTGCCCACGGAATACCCTTATTGAGTGACTCTTCGGCCGTTTCGTCCCAGAAAGGCAGCATTACTTCTTCGCAGCCAGGAATGCTTTGTAACGCTTCTTCCAACTTCAGCAAATAAACGCGGTGCCAGGTTGGAAAAAGGACATTGCCGTGATTACAATATCCACCCCAATATGCACTGTTCCCCCAGCCCGCACCACGGAACGGTTCCCCATGAAAGCCACCCAATTTGAAAAAAGATCTTTCATCTTCCGGCGAAAGTTCCTTAATACCTTTCCAGGCGCGCATCAAGTCTTCGAGCGCCTTTTTATTTCCACTTTCATATTCATTTTGTAATTCGAGAATATTTCTCCGTAAGCGTAGGTTAGGTTGGATTGCCATAATTGTGGAGTTTGTATTTAAATTTTAATTAAACGAATTTGAAAAAAGCTATTTAATAATGAGCCCGAAACGACACACACAATTCCGGAAATAAGAATCCATTCCTGCAACGGAAAATAGATTCTGCCTATCACGATCATCAGCGAACCAAACAGGCTTAACATAAATGGCACATAGCCGTGCAATGCGGCTTTTCTCCAAAGCATAAAGAGATGAAATGCAAGCATTGCCATTAAAACAGGCAATAACCAGCTCATATAAGGCAGCTTTGCCAGCCCTACACTCCCAAACATACTCATGTAAACTGCCCAGCAAAACGGGCATTTGGGAAAGAATGCGATTAAAACGCTCATCAGGATAGAAGGAACTGCCCTGGCGGTAGTTGTCACTTTTTCGGCGGTCGATTGGACCGGCTCATCGTGTTTGACATTCAGGCAACAACATGACTGATTTCCGGTAGCGGTGACCGGAATTTCATTTGTATTGGGCATCACAAATACAGGATTAGGTTTCCGTTTTATTTAAAACCGATCATCGTGTATTAGTATTTTCGAGGAGGGAAGTTGCCTAAAAGTAACAAAACATTTTTGCGCAGCCCTTCCGTTTAATAATTGCTTTCGTAACTATTGCCTTTATATATTATTGAAGAATTATTAATTGAAAATAATGTCACATTGTGCGCCCCTCTTTGGCATATTCCTTTCTGATTTCCTGCACCAATAATTGTTTGCTCAATGGCTGTGCGTTGGCTAATGCCTGAATCGTGGCCAGTTGTACTATATTTAAAATAGACGCCCCGGTCAGTTCGAAATGTGTGGCTAATTCCTCTACTGATAAATCCGGCGAGGTTTCGATTGTGGTGGGGAGCGTTTGTCGCCAAAGCAGTACACGTTCGGCAGCAGTAGGCATCACAAAATTAACCATGGCCTGAAACCGCCGCGTGAATGCAATGTCCATATTATTCCGGAAGTTAGACGCCAGAATTACCAGCCCGTTATAATCTTCGATGCGTTGCAGAAGATAGGACACCTCCTGGTTGGCGTAACGATCATGGGAGGAATTCACGGCGGTCCTTTTCCCGAATAATGCATCTGCTTCGTCGAAAAAGAGTATCCACTGCTTATTGGCGGCCATTTCGAAGAGCGTTTGCAGGTTTTTCTCGGTTTCACCAATGTATTTGGATACGACCTGCGACAGGTCGATGCGATAGACATCCAACCCCAGCCGCTTGCCGAGCAAGGTTGCCGCCAGTGTCTTGCCGGTTCCGGGCGGGCCGTAGAAAAGTGCCCGGTAACCGGCTTTCAATCGCGCGTGCAACGCCGGGTCTTGCATAAGTTTTTCATTGAACATCAGCCAGTTGTAAATCTGATCGAGCTCACCACGCAAAGTATCGGAAAGCACCAGCTCGGGCCATTCCATCTCGGTGGTAATGAGCTGGGCCGGGAATCCGGGGCCGAAACGCGGGCGCCATTTTTGTCCGGTGGTAAAGAGTTCGATATAATCCCTGGATACCAGCAGCCGGCCACTCGTATCGGGTTCCCCGATGGGCGGTTCTTCCAGCGTGAGGACCTGTTCTTTGAAAAGGATATTTTCCCGATCGAGAATGTGCTGCCGCGCGGCCATGCGCGTAGGAAGGTCGGGGCCACCGAGCATAAAAAGCAGGGTATCGCCCGTCGGAAGCATGCCGCGGTAAGCAACGCCCTTCATACCGCCAAACTCGGGAAATTCGCCGTCTTTCGGCACGAATTGCTGGATGATGCTGTCGAAGAAATTGGGATGCAAATGCGGCGCGAGGGCGATCATCAGCATCAGGTATTCCTCCACCGTCAGCCCCCATTCACCGAGCTTGTTGAACAACACCGAATTGTCGTCGTACAACTGCATGTCCGGCATTTTGAAGCTTCCTTTGCCAAAATGCTCCCGTAATCTGCCTTCCAGCACCTGCCTTACCTGCGCAAGTCCAAGCGTAAGGTTCGATTGCACCCGCCCGGAGTCGGAGAGCGTCATAGCAGGCTGATCTTCCGGAGCAGGCAGCGCAGGAGCCGGTTCTATATCATCTTCTTTCATACCCAGCCAGGTTCGGAGATTGTTTAATGCGGTGGTCATGGTTAGTGTGGTTTTGGGATGGTTTAGGATTTGACCATGGACGATAGACCATAGACTATGGCTTTTTTCATGGTCTATGGTCTATCGTCCATGGTCTATCTTCTACCGTCAACCGGCCTCAATGATAATGACACTCATTCGCCTTATCGTCCCAGGCCTTTTTCACCCAGGTTTTACCGTTATGAAACTCCACTTCGGTACCTTCGAGAATACCCGGACCGCCGCCAATGCTGTGCTTCGCCAGCACCACCGACTTCCATGCCTCCTTCACCTTCGCCATTCCTGTGCTATTGGAGAGATCGACAGGCCCTTTTTTGGCCAGTTGATTTCCGAAACCCGTCGCTACCTTACTGCCATCCAACGGTGCCGAAAAGCGATAGCCGAGAATCGTTGCACCGGGGAATTTGCTTTGCCAGATTTTGGCCACGTCCTTACATATCGTAGCGCAACTGGTGCTCACAATGAGTTTCACTTTGCTTAATGCCTTAGAAATCATGCCCACGTTGAAACAGGATTCTATTTGATCGTCTCCGAACTGTCCGGGCTCTTTGTATTGTGCATATTGATGCCCCGAAAAGAACAGCATGTCGGATTTCTCAAATGATTTTTCCGCCGGGTTAGTTACTGCGGCGGTTTGGCCTTTGTCATAAGGATCGGGCGTTTTGTGGCTGCCTAACGAGCGGTTCTCCACATCGAAACCCAGTTTGGTATCCTGGTGAAAAAACCTTTTACTAAAATCGAACCCCGACGCCGTGTAACCGAGCAAGGGTTTTGATAATACTGCAAAAAGGGACGCCACTTTGCCCGCGTCCACGCCCCAAGCCAATATCTGTGTTTTGGCATAATCCATATCCGCTACCGAAGCATAGCGCGAAAACGGGATCTGAATTTTGGTTATATAATCGTAACGTGTCTGAGTACTAGTCTGTTTTTCGGCTAAGGCAAGGAGTTGGTCCGCGAAGCTTTTATCTGCCGTACCTAATGCTGCATATTTAGCACCGGCAAGAATGGTCGTTCTGGCATAATAATACCCTTCCGCCAGGCGCACATCACCGAAGCCGTTGCGTTGGACTTGGAAGAAGGGTTTGCGGCTGATTTGCGAGCGGACTCTTGCGCGGGGTCTACATTTACAATTTTGCATGGCCAACTGACGGGATTAAAAGATTTTATTTTAACATATGAGAAGGGATAAGGCCACCCAGCAAGTTCTCCGCGGGATTCAACACCGAGTTGGCCGGGTAGTTACCAATAAAGATGGAGCCGTACCGAAGCTCCACCATATTGTTTGCAGCATGCACTTCGATGTCGAATTCCAGACTGTCTTCCGAACTTATTCTGTCCAAAGTAATGATGGTGGAAACTCCGACAACCTGCATGCGCTTTTGGCTTTCATGCATGGTCGGGTAAATCTTAATATAACTACCTACCCGGCTTCCCATAGCCGTTTTGCCCCAGAAAATGTAGTTTTTCCCAATTTTCGAAAACTCACAACTCCCATTCTCAACCCGCCCAAATTGCAACGTTTTCAGGTCGCTTAACAATTGCTCGTTAGAAGGATATCCAGATGCTATCAGCTTTCTGATATTGGCATTCTCTTTACTTTCCTTTGCCTTCCTGTAAATACGGTCGCCTTTCAAATTGTTTCTTTCGTAGTACTCAATCACTGTTTCGGGACCTGCAATTCCATCGGCCTTTAATCCGAGCATTTGTTGCATTACATAAATAGCCTCCGCCATCTTTTTCGCATCGTCGGCTTTGTCGCCAGTGATCCGGAATGTTTCCGGCTTCCAGCCAATTTCTGCTTGATGTTTCCGGTTCTTTTTCGCCACTTTATCATAATCCTCAATATGGTAGTTCTCCTTGGGTTTAGCCAGTTCTTCCGCCGGTTTAGCATCTTTCAATGTACCCAGGAAAGCTTCCAATGCCACGGCTTGATCACCTCTCGGCGCGCTGGCTGCCTTTTCCAAAGCGTCTTTTGACAAATTTTGCAGTGCTGATTTGAGACGTCTCAACCTGTCGGCGTCCATTTCAACCGCCTCACTTATACCCCGGGCTTTCGCGAGCATTAGGAACGCTTCGAATTTTTCGCGACCAATTTCTTCAATAAGCTTCCCTATCGCTTCCTGTTGTGGGCTCAGCTGTTCGCCATCACCACCCGAACCTCCGCCTGCTGAACAATCGACAGAAAATTCACTCTCGGAAATGTTGATTTTGTCAAAAAGCGGATCGAGCCCGTTCGGAACGGGAACATGCTTGTTTGCAAATGTGACTACATCAGCGGCTATACCTTTGGGAAAGTCCCTCACGACATCAACGCTGCTCATAATGGGTCCGTACACCTTCTTGCTGAACCAGCACGTTTCGATTAGTTTGGAAAAAGCATACTCCAATGCTGCTATCGCAAGATTCCATAAACAACCCAAGAGCGGCGGAGATAAACAGGCGACGATTCGTATGCCCCATTTGACGAGGTCGACAATGGTGCCTATATTACTGAGTACCTTTTCAAGCTCCGAAAGCTCTTCCACAAGTTTAAGCTTCTTACCAAAGAGCTTTTCCATTAATGCTTCTTCCTTCTCGGCAAGCATTGTTTCATATTTATTCTTTAACTCCTCGTACTCTTCCACCCGGCTTTTAACACCTTCGGGAGTAAACATCTCCACAACCTTGGCTAAGTTTTTCTGAATGCCTCGTTGCAATGACCCGAGTATTTCCTCCGCTATGCGGGTGAGCGTCCATGCCCCGACCATTCTGATGATCTTAAATATTACCTTAACAGCCGCCTTAAACCAGCTTCCGAAAGAGCCGCTCACTTTTGCTTGAAGCGCCCGGGCTTTTTCTTTTATCCGCTTAGCAAACCCCTGAAACTTGGTAAAAATAAAGTCGAACTTCTGGCGGAGCCAGCCATAGAGCCGCCCAAACCGAAGCCAGTGTTTAATTTTGTCCATATGTTGAACATGTTGTAACGCATCCTGAGGGGCATGGACTTTATGCCCGGTCCGGCTATCAAGCTGACCGATCGCCTCAGCGATTTTTGCCTTTTCGGCCACCTTCGGCTCTTTTAAAACCGACGCGGTTTCTTCTTTCCATGGTTTATAATGCGCTGATAGCCATTTTTCTTCCTTGAATTTCTCTTTGCGCTGAATGCGGGACACAATCGGTTGAACGACACCGAGCGGGGCGCTTGCAGTGGGCGGTTTCGGGGCAGGCATGCTTTTGCTTTGCACCACATTGGGAATTACTTCTGTATTCAAACGGCGAAGGGCGCTTTCCACTTTGACATGACGGTAGTCGACCGTTAAACGCTCTGGAATCCACTCATACGACCATATTCCTTCGCGCTGGTCTTTGTACACGAACATCGAGCCGACAAGTTGCGTACCGGATACTGCCGGTTTACCCTTTTGATCTTCATAAACGTGCAGCTCATTACGCCACATACCCTTTCCCTGATTGATGACCAAGTTTGGTGGAATAGTCAAGCGCGTCATTGTCTTCGGCACTGGATGCCAAGATTTCCGGGTAGATGTAGTCCGATTCGGATATTGTACGAGGTAGCTATTAATGGATGCAGCTGTCTTTTCAATTCCTTGAGTATACGAACGGAGTTGCCATGTACCCAGTATGGTTTCACTACTGCCACCTGGTTTCAAATCACCAATTTCGATGTTTTCAGGTGCTTCATCTAGCCTTGTAATTGTCTTACTTACCTTGTCACCCTGTGGTGCCGAGAGCTGCTTGTGCATGTATTTTTGCCCGCCACCCTGTAATAACTTTTTGTCTGATTCCAGATATTCCGGGATTTTATTAAACCGAATGCCGATTGTGGTTTTAGCCCTGAAAAAGTCTGCAATACCTCTCTTATCAGTTTCTGCGTCGACCTTATTGGCTCCTGGAATAGATGCTTCGACAAAAAAGTCCGTTCCCTTATTTACTTTCGCCACCTCGGGGAGCACTTCCGAATGAATACGGCCTCCTGAGGGCCGGTTGGCTGGCGCAAACGTGTAAAACCGCTGTACATAAGGCTTCCGCCCCACATTTCCCGTCTGCTGCCCTACGTGCGTGAGCTCGTGCGCCAGCAGGCGCTTACCACTGTCGGTATCGGGCTGATACTGGCCGGAGTTGAATACAATGTGGTTACCCGCTGTGTATGCCAATGCATTGATGGCCGACGCAGATTCGGCAGCTTTGCCATCTGTATGGATCCTGACGTCGCTGAAATCCTGGCCCATTCTACTGCCCATAAAATGCTGCGTGGGGGTATCGAGCGGACGACCAGCACCAGAGATGACCTCCGACACACTGTCCGGCGCTTCCATACCCCCATGGTCGGACAAACGTTCCTTACGATGAACTTCCTCTTCCTTCCCGCAAGCCGCACATTTACGGCTCACCCGCCGGTCACAAGCAGCCTTAGCCTGAACCGCACCCACTTCGTCCCTTTCCTCCGCTTCCTCCTTCCTTCTAACCTCTTTCCTACTAACTTTCTCTTCCCGTTCACAAGCCGCACATTTCCGTTGGAGCGACGAAACAGGGATGGTGCGAAAGGAGGCCGCCGGATTGGCTACCGCCGGATCAGGCATACGCATGACCCGGTCGGCGACGGCGTCGGCTTCCTGTTCGTATTGGTCGCCCGGTGCGTTTACCGTGAGTTTGGTTTGAAAAAAAGGCTTTTGTGCTTTTGCGGGCGCATGATGGCCTTCATTTTTACCTTTCTGAGGAGCAAAGTTTTGCATAACTCATATTGTTTTACCATTCTACCAGCAACATTTCATCCATCCAGGGAAGCCTGATTACCGCGATTCCCCAGGGAAGTCGTTCCAACAGTGCATCCTGACTTTTTTTATCGACCTGCAAACGCCAGCCTGTGCCTTCGTCGTCGCGGCTCAACTTGCCATCACGGCGAATGAACAGCTCTCTCAAACCCTCCGGCGTGGTCGATTTCAATACTTTCCATTGATCAATTGCCGCCTCCATCATCTTCACCGATAAGCCAACGGCTTCCTCCGGCATCGGTGTTTCGAGGTTGATCACCGTCTCCGGCGGCACACCACAAAGTATTTTGGGGAGCACCCAATCGTATTCGTCATTGTCCACAATGCCGGTGCATACATAACCGATCAGGCGAACGGCCAGGCTTATTTCGGCATCACTTTTCCACACCCGGTTCCCGATCCAGCCAAGCGCATTAAAAAGCTGAGGGAAAAACGGCGCCAGTAACACGATCCCCGCATTTGGGATATAGAAAAGGGTACTATCGACTTGGGAAGGTTGACTTTCCTCTTTCGTTATCTGATTTTCAGAAGAACCCGATTTCCGAACGATGTCATCAAGTACAGCATCCAGCTTCAATTTACTTTCAAAAACATCTTTTACCGGAAGTTCAAACAACCGCTTCCAAACCGCATTCTCCCATTGTCCGAAGTCTGCATTTCCGTTTTCCGGCGCATTTTTATTTTTGGCAAAAAAAGATATAATCCATTCATAATGAGCATCAATATACTGATCTTCCAGGAGCGCAGCAAGTAAAAAGCGACGGGCCGGTTCTGCCTCTGCATAATGCATCAGCCGCCCGATCATCTGTGGGTTGTCCGGCATTTCACGACGGAACATTTTTCCGAAGTCCGGATGAAAACTGTTCCCGAAACCACGTAAAAAATCACGCACACGCGACCCGTCCATGGCGCTGCTTCCGACAGGCAAATAGCCGTGTATCAGAAAGTAAATAGCGTGTCCATGCAAATATTCCGCTTCCGGAATCATGGCGCGCTCCCTTACCCCATTTTCCACAGCCAAAGCCAGTTTTTCAAGCAGATTATCCAAAAAAATCGCACGGTCAGCAGCTCCGATCTCCAATTCAAGCCTGGAAATCTGCAACACAGCCCCGGGAGGTACCAGCTCGTCGAGCCGGTCGGACACGCGCTGCCAAAAAGCATTGGAGCGACACCAATTGCTCAGCTCATTCTGCAACTCCCGCGCGGACACCTGCCCGTCCGCAAGCACCTCTATGCGAAGATGCTGTATCACATGCATTGCCATTATCGTCTGACCAAATAAGGGATTGTGAAATCTGCTACAATGGTTTTCGCCGCTATCTCTGGTAAAGTGTCCTTCTTGCATTCCGCCAGCTCGATCTGCTCATTGGCGTCAGCATACACAAGCACGAGCGTTTGCGCCTGCGCAAGGCCGCCAGTATGCTCCATACCGAGCCCGGTCGGCCGGTCGGTATTGGTCGGCTTTTTATTGACAAAATCGTTGATTTCCTTCGTCGATACTGCTATTACCTCAAACAGCACGTGATCGCGCTGCATCGCTGCTGCAAGGTCTTTCGCTGTATTTGCAGCATCCCAAAGCTTCCCGATGTGCCCTTCCACACGCAGCCAGGGATATTCGCGCAGGTGGAAACCCTGCGGGTATAATGCATCCAGATGATATCGCCCTTCTTTTTTAAACACATAGGAATCGCTGGTTTTGAATGCATTATAAGAATGCAGATGGCTCGTCCCACGCATTTGGGCAGCGCGGTAGTTCCAGTACAAATGCAGTGAAAACAGGCTGTCCGCGTCGAGCGGATAGTAATAGGGAATCGCCTGTCGGCCCAATTCGGTGTCCGGCGTCTGGCCGGGCGTGAATTTCACGGGTAAATCTTCGAAGTTGACGGTACCAGGCACCTCTCCCGGCTTATCGACTATATTGGTCGTTTCAAGATAGTTGGTGGAATCTTCAAACTCCTGGGCTTTCACTATGTAACGTTCACGCAGGAGTACATTTTCGTCCAGTTTCAGAAAAGGGAGGTCGAACGTCCAGATCATCATCATCATCCGCCAATGCAGGAAACGGATCTCGTTCCATTGCCCGGCCGCGCCGGTCATGGGAGGCTGAAAGTAGTCGCGGAATGGCACGGGTGTGTAGCTGCTACGCCCGCCGAGTACAGGACCCAGTTTTACTAATATAACCTGCTCTTTTTCAGGAAGATCATCATCGCAATGGCACGCACCCGAGAATGCCGACAGTTTCGCCCGCAACTCATCGTACGCTTTCACGAGGTCGGTCAGCCAGTCGTAGTAATATTGGATGTAATACAAATGCGCTCCCTCTTCGAGAAAGAACTGCCACTTGCGGACAAGCACTTTGCGGTATTTGCCCCAATAGTTAGCCCCTTTATGTGTTAACCGATTGCCAAAAAGGGTATGCAGCCTCTCCAAAGCTTCGCAGAATTCGGGTACGAGATCATCGAGAATGGCCTTGTATTCAAAGAAAATAGCTGAAAATGAAGCAACTTTGAGAAAAGGGTTCTCAAAATTATCAGTCCCGAACGGCTGGCCATTGCTGATTACCGCCAGCTTTTTATAGCCAAATCTAGGGACCACCACCTCGGGAAGTTGCAGCACCGGCCGGAGCACCGCATCGATCACCTCTGCCGGATAATGCACAGGCTCTTTCGGCTTTTTGAAAATCCCGCCGGGCTGTTCTGCCGCATCCTCGCGCGCCAGCTGCTGCACCTGTGCGAGCAATGTTTGATCTTTTTTTAAAAGTTCGTAAGGGCTTATAAGGATGAAATATTGCTTCTCTTCATAGGTTGGTATAAGTACTATGAGGATCTTATCGGCCAGCAAATCTTGCGTAGGCAGGTCGTTTGGGCCCTGAGGTTTGAGCGGGTCCATGGTCTTTGCATCGAAAGCTCCTTCGCAAAGTTCGAGAACGGGACGGTTTATGCGTCCACCAGTGTCGACCTGGTGCGGAAAATGCTGCTGAACGACTTTCGAAGGCTGTTTGAGGTAATACCGGAAACGGTGTTCGGCAATATGCACCACTTCGCCGTTCGGCCCAATCGCCGTTCCGGGCGTGATCATCACGTCACAGTTTTCTCCTACCTGCGCGGCCAGCCCACATACAATACCATGCCCGTGGATACAAACATTGACCTTTTCCGATGGTTTCGATTCCGTTTGCATGGCTAGTATTGATTCAAAAGGTCGATAAGATCGTTGGCAGCTTTACGCAATTCGAAGGCATCCTGGTCGGGCTTCGTTTTTTCCGCAAGCCACTGATAATAAGTGGATTCAAAATCCAGCATCTGATTTTTGTCCATTGCTACAAAATGCGGATGGGTATGGGCAGGCAACTCGGTCCTGACGATCTGCTGAAAGCGATTGTAGCGTACCTGCTCATTGTATCGGTCGCCCCAAATGGGTACAACTACTGTCAGACAAAAAGAGTAGGCATCATTTCTGCCCACTGATGTGGGATTTGCAGTAGGCTTCAATAAATGATAAAACTCATCCTCTGGTCGCAACAGAATGTGCTCCACCACGTGAAAACTGTCACTTTGCCGCTCCCGGTTGACCAGCCGAACGATCTCCGCAAGCCGTTTTCTGGCCTCGCCATGCTCGCGAAATGGTTCGGAGATCAGCCAGGCATTGTCCATACTACGCTCCGTTCCGCTATTCTCCTGCCAGAATCCCACAAACCACAAGCCCCGGTCGTTGTCAAAAAGATCATATTGTTCCGCATAGGCCGACTTATTCAGAAACGCATTGCCGGCTTTCTGTGCCGCCGATGCGGAGCTATAAGTGGCTTTGCTGAAAAGTAAGACGGCACCACCCTCCTCTGGCCGCACCCCGAAACGGTACCGTCGTGTTCTCTCGAACATTTCGGTCCGCACTTCCATGGAAAACTGTGGTGCGCCTGATATTGTCCTTCGCGACCAGTCCGCGACGCCCAACTGTGCCATAACCCGCTTTTTGAACCCTTCCACATGATCGGAATTCCAGAAATGCCGGTTGTCATCTTCGACCTTCGCCCGGTAATTGAAACCACAGCCACGGTGATGGCCCAGCGTCGGTACATTTTGCAAAAACCGTTGCTTGTCTTCCAGCCAGTCGCCGGCGTCGGCGGTATCGTCGGCAAGGTCGTCCAGCGGCCGCTCGATGCGGAACAATTCCAGCACATAATCATTGAACTGCTCACCGAAACGTGCCAGCAGATGGTCGAGTATCTGGTTTTTACGTAGCTTTTGAGTGACACTACCTCCTTCCGTCAATGCTTTGAGCGACAGGATGTAGTCATTATCAGGCTTATTTTTAAATGCCTCCCAATCACCCGACGGGCTTATGGCTTGGAGCAACGGTTGCACATTGGGTACATCATATAATGGCTGATACAATGCAGGTTGCGAGAGGTCACCATCAAGCGAGAGCACTTCACGTATCTGGTTTAAATGTTGCAAATAATTGGCCAGAAGCTGGTCAAAAAACATCAGATAGCCTTTTAATTGTTTCGCCTGGGAGCGGCGGAGCGGCGTCTCTGAACGGGAAATACCCTCGCGTCCGACGTGGTAGGTTCTTGGAAATTCTTCCTGAATACTGGTAAAATCGGCCAGATCGTCGCGCTGCACGCCTGAGGGAACGGGGAGGTCGAGACGGCCGGTGCGGTCGATTTTGGCATATTGGCCACGCAATCGGATCAGTTTGTCATACACTTCCCATTTCATCGAATCGGTAAGCGTCACCGGGCTTCCGTTTTTAGTAAAATTGAAGGCGGAGCAACTATCGCCTGACCCGGTCAGGAAATCCAGTTCGAGCGTAGGCTGGCATTCACAATCGAACGACAGGCACCACTCGCCTTCCACCGTACGCGGATTCTCGTCATCGGCGGGGCATTTTCGTACCTTCAAATCTTTCACTTTCAGAACGTTGGACACTCGGGTGATTTCTCGAAACAGATCGGACCGATAAACGGTCCTCCGCCAAACCGCCGCTTCAAGTTCCGCGTCATCGATAAAACCGTGCGTCAGCAACGGCCCTTGGAACACCCGGTGCGATTCGTAACGCTTACCGACATATTTGAGCAACAATGACTCATAATCCGCCGCCGCAACTGCTCCTATGGCATTTGAAACCGCTTTTTCCCATTCACTCTTACCATCGAAAGCACGTGTAATCAGGGGTTCGAGCGCCAAAATGAACTCGTCGGGCATTCCGGCGTCGCTCAGACTAATAAGATCGTCGGCACTGAATGTGAACTGCGCATAGCGGTCCATCATTTCCTGCAAGCCATACATGCGCACCGCAGGCGAAAGAAATGTTTCGATCGCAAGCAGTACCGCCGCAAAAACGTCCGTCACGTCCGCATCCGTAGTAATATCGATGGTTGTTTGAATACCAATGCCAACCGGTTCGATGATGCGGATGTTGCCAAAGTCCTCGCATAGTGCACGGTTGGCATGCAGGCGGCGATATGCCTCTTGCCTGATGTGGTCCCGGTCGGCTTCGCGGCCTTCGTCCGGCTGCAGAAATATTTTGTAAATACCTTTGGGATGAAAAACGGGATATTTCACATCGGTATCGTTCACCGGTGCTACTATGAGTCGTTCGCGCAGTAACACCGACTTCCCCCAATCTGCTATCACCACATTGAGCCAATCCGTCTGGCTTGCGAGCGGTGTCCAGGCATTGTCAACCTGGTCTCTTTTTCCATCATTCAAATAGGCCGCAATCGCTTTTTTAAGTCGGTTCAGATCGTCCAGCAATATGAACGCCCGCTGCTGTTCCGAAGGACTTTCTGCATTCATACGCGACAATACGGACGACCGTATTTCAGCAAAATGATGGGCCGTCAAAAACAATATCACCGATTTAGCATAAACACTCGTCGCATCAGGCAAACGGTTTGTCGCCATTTCCACACAACAGCCGTCATTGAACAGCTTCACCAGTTCCCGGATTTCTTTGTGCGCAGCTTTGTTCTTCACTGCCAGCTCCACCGCACTCCACAATGCCTTCGCGTTCGCCGACCACCCTATTTCGATCGAAACCGGGGCCGCGTCGGTAAAATTCTGCAGATAATCCGCAAAACCGGGTACCGCCGCCAGATCAACCGGCGAGGCATTATTCAAGTCATATTGAAAAAAAGGCGTTTTGACCTTATCCGCTTCAAGCCAGGCATTTTTGACCCCGTCAATGTCAATGAGCAGTTTTCTGAAATCCAATGCTGTTACCGGTGCATTCGGCAATATTTCGGCCGCAGTAAAAAAGGGCTTGCGGTCTTTGCCGGATGGTGAAAACAAATCGGCCGATGGCAATTGCGTGCGATAGCCGAGGTCGGTAAGGGCGTAACAAAGCACTTCCAGGGTGGTAACGCCGGGGTCGTGGCTGTTGAAATCCGTCCAGATCGACGACCCAAGCCGTTCGAGGTGCCGCAGGCCTTCGCGCCGCAACAGGCTATAATCCATGGCGGGTGGATAGGATGTTCTCGCGGGAATAGTCAGGGAATTAGCCATGTTTTTCGTTCATTTTAATTACAACCTGCGCAACAGGCCTCATCCTCCACCACACGAATATCGTGGTCGGTCACATTGGGATTGTCTTCATTGAGCATATCGACGTAAGTCGTAAGCACCGAGCGCGAGGTAAATGGCACGATCACGTCCGTTTCTTCAAAACCGATGCTTGCCTCGGCCACTTCGGAAATCTGACGGTTGGGGAAATGTTTGAATTTTAGATCCATCACCACATCCACATAATCGAGGTTTTCGAGGAAACGCAGCAGCTCCACGGCATCGACCCGGGCACCGAAGCTGACCGGCTGCCCGGGATCTGCCGCCCAGGGTGCTAAAAATGTTTTTAAATCCTCATTGAGCTGCTTTTTGTACCACGCTATATCCCGCCCGCGCCCGAACCGGACGCATACCGAAAGTCTTACCGGCTCAAAAATGGCATTCCGCACAAGCAAGGAACCATCGCCGTGGCAGCCACAACCGTCGCCTTCGCAACAGCACACCACGCCTCCACCTTGCCCGCTCACGAAGAAGCTATTATGCCTGTTCAGGTGATTTTCAAAAGTTTCCAGCTCGCCGGCATTGAATGTTGGGTAATAAATGCGGTCGGCAGTCAGACTACCGGGGAACGGGATCACGGCCAGGGTCACATAGCCAGGCCTGCGCACGTCCGTGTCACGTGTATGCGGGAGACATTTTGCAATCGCTATTTTAGTAAATTCTTCGAGCACAATGCGCTCATAATCCCACACATTAACGGCCCGTTGCCGGTGCCGCAGCCGTTCGTGAATCCGGCGGTAGTAGCTCTGCACATCCCCCGTTTCGGCATAGCGGCCACCGAATGAGGTAAATGGCTGTTTTACCGTAGCGATGGCGGGATCGCGGAACCGCAGTTGGGTAATGGATTCTTCGGGCAGCCCTTTTTCGAGATGGATCAGGTCGTTGCCGCTGTCGTTCCGGAATTCGGCTGTCGCCGCTTGCACATAAATGTCGGCCAGCGTCGGCAGCGCGTCCACAAAAATATTCTGCCCGGGATCTTCCGCTGCCGAGGCCATCAGCCAGTACAGATCCGTGCGGTTTTGCGGGCCAATCGCCACCGTATTGCCATTATTAATGTCGGAAGGGATCTGGATGCGGATAATGCCCGTCTGCCGTAATCCCAGCGTTTCATCCATGAGCATAAATTGCGCCGGAATGCGTATCCATTCATTGGACCTTAAATAAGACCAAACGATCTCGTCGGGGGCAATGTGATCGGGATTGCCGGTACCATCGGTAAAATGGAAAAGCATTGAAATGGTTTGGCCCGGAAGAAGGTTTTCGAAGCCTAGCCGCAGGTTGCCATCGGTATCGACCCGGGGTTTTGTTACCGTTATCCCCTGGCCCCAGCGCGAGTCGACGGTAATGACAGGATCAGATTCAGGCATCGCACGGCCCGGCAGAAAAGTGCCGGTACGGGCCGGCGCATAACCGCCCAGGAAATCGACATGATACAGGCCGGCACTGCCCGGAAACATTTCCACGCCGTCCGAATCATAGTTCAGGGAAATGCTCTCTCCCGGGATTTTATAGATTGTAATCGGCTTTTTCTCGCTATTCGAAGCCGGTATAACGACCTCTTTTTTCAGGAATGAATATTTTGAAACGGGAGAATAAAACAGGTCTCCGGAAGCCGAAGGCGTATCCACGGGCCCTTTGTTCAAAAACTCCTTTTTGCCGAATGTGATCACCTTAGGGCTTCCCGCCTCTCCCTCCTCAATGTCGTCCAAACCACCCAGATCCAAGCTGCTCCCGGCTTTGTTGAACGTCTTCAATGAAATTTCGGGTGCACTGGCATATAACGACAATCGCTGGCGGACCGTCGACCCGATCAGCGGGATTTCCGACGACGCCTGGTATTGCGTACTCCCCAGCTGCAAAGTCAGGTCGCGCAAATCGTTATTGGATGTTTTAATCCGGATACTGCGAAAAGAGGCTTCCGAAAATTTCTGATAATCCTCCCCATCCTTCAAACGCAGCCGGATAAACGGCTGTCTTCCGCGCTGGGGATCGGGGTCTTCGGGTAACGGTGTAATGGCGGCATCTGTCGCCAGCAAGCCGATTTGCCATTCGAGCGGCTTCCCTTCGACAACACGGAAAATCGACGCCCGTTTTTTACCACTCAATCTCATGCTGCCCGATTGCTCATTTTCCAGCCTGAGGATACCGTCCGCTGTACTGATCTCGGTGTAACAATGCGCGAGCAGCTCCGGGTTATTCCACCCTTCAATCTCAATGCGGATCGCGCGCACGCCGCCCTCACCCAACCATAATTCAGGCGTGGATATCATCAGCCCCGGATTCGCGACAATCTTTTCAAGGTTTTCCGCATTCGCCAAAGCTTCTATCAGCGTTTTCTCCTGGCCTTTCACCGCCTTTTCTAAAAGCCATTGCCGCGTCGCCAATTTTTGAAACAGCCGTTTACCTGAAAGTGGATGCCAGGCTTTTTTGTGTTTTTCGTAGGGTATTTTGAGACCGTCTTTCCGATCAGCCGCCGGTAGTGCAACGGGTATGGTTTTTCCTTCGTACCTTAAAAAATACAGGCTCTGTTTTTCTACCAAAACAGCATTATTGACCACCATTTCGTCGGTCAGCGCGTACAGCAGATCGATGCCTTTCGGGTCTTTTCCGCCAAGCAGTAAAGTGCCTTTTTCCAGGCGGTAAGCTTCCGTGTTACGTGCCAGTTCGAATACGATATGGACCTTATCGGGAATGGCGCCGCGATCCTGCAAGCGTAATACGTCCCGATAGTAATAGGCCAGATGCCGGTCGGCCATCGCGTTCAGGTCAGTCTGGTGATATCGCCGGAATAACAGCGCAAATGCCAGAAAGAGCGCAATATGCGGCGGATGGTCGCTACGGCCATTTAATGCTTGCTGAAAAACCTTTTGCGCCTTGTTAATCAAAAGGGATAATATCTTGAAAAAAGCCAGAAAGAGTTGCCATAGTGCGTCCCTGTCCCCGGCAGTGAGTTCGGGGTGAAAATCAATACAATTGAAATCGTCGACCGTCAATCCCCACGATTTTGCGCAGGGTGAATCTCCAAAAAATGGTTGGTACCGCTCAATGAGTTCTCCATCGGCCTGGCCACGCTTTTTCAGGATTTCATGGGCCGTTTTGTGGAACTGGATTAACTTCTCGATCGGCGTCCCTTTATTGAGCGTTCCGTCAAAACCTAATTTCTCACGGATGAGCGCTCTGCTTTCCGTTTTTAAAGAATGGTTATCCGGCAAGGAATGGCAGATTTCCGCAATATTGACGGCCAGTTTGAAAATCCACTCCACCAAACCGGGCAAGTGCTGCGCGGAAGCTTTTTCGCAATAAGTCTTTTCCTCTGCTTGCTTCTCCGCTTTACAGGCGCGGATGAATGTAAGCTCGGCGTCGCGGTACTCCACACGATGCTGGTCCAGGTCCGTAGCGGCGATCTTCGCCAGCAGCGGGGTCGCATCGGCCGACCAGAAACATGTCCAGTCGCCTTCGGGCTGGTCTCCGCTATTCCAAAACCGGATTTGCCTGGCATATTCCCCCGAGAACGCCAGCAAATCGGCCATATTGCGATCGTCGAGCACCAATTCGCCGGGGATAAGCGTTTTCAGGAGCCTTTCGCGTTGCGCGGTGCCGCGTCGTTCGAGCGGGTGGATGGAATCGTCGGTAATAGCCATGGCCTCGTCTATTTAAAGGTCAACATTGGTTCCCTCCTTGTAATAGTAGGGATATACTTTATTGAATCGGGTATTGGTAGCACGCACCGTGTAGCTCACCAGGATGTCCAGCCTGCCTTCCAGCTCGGTAGTGGTAATGTCCAGCCGATCGAGTTTGATCCTTGGCTCGTGGAGCTGAATGCCTTCTTTCAGCATTTCTTCCAGCAGCGATAAAAGCGAGGTATTAATGGCTGCAAATACGAAGTCTTCGAGGTTGCAACCATAGCCCGGCGTGATGCGGCGCTCCCGAAGGCTGGTACTGAACAGGATTTGCAGGCTTTGCCAGATATCCTCTTCGTCGGACACGGTCAACGCTCCGCATTGCTGTTTTGAAAACTCGGGCGGAAAAGCCCAGCCCGTGCCGAGAAAACTGCGGCGTTCCGCCGGGACATATAATGGATTAGTTTCCATAAAAATACATTTTTCAATCTCCTATAAATACATTCGGCGAACCCGAGGCAATCTGCCCGCCGTGCGCTGTCGGGTCCTGTTTTCGCGCTGCCGGCTTGCCGTTGAAAAAGACGGTTTGCGAACCCTTTGAAATCATGTTCGGGCTACCGGGGCATACGCATTGGTCCTGTGCCGTGGCAGCTTGCAAGCCGTTTACATACACCGTCCGAAGGCCTGCCACTACAATGGTTCCACCCACGTGCGTGCCCCCGCCCGACTCCATTGGGGCTGGGCATTGATGCATATCGTTGAGGCGTGCGGCGGAGGGCATGGGGGAAATGATTGAATGAGTGAATGAGTGAATGATCCGGCGTGGAACGGGGAATCATTCACTCATTAGCCCGGGTCATTGAGCCGGACTTCCTTGCCTTTGATCTTCACTTTTCCGGCAGCTTTCAGGGTAATGTCGCCTGCGCTGCTGAATTCGATGCCCGAGTCGGTGAGCCTGATGAAGGTCTGCTGCTTTTTATGCCGGATCTCCACTTGCTTACCTTTTTCATCGACTTTTACCGAGTAACCTTCTTTCGTGGTCATTTCAATACTTTTCTGGTCATCGTCGAACACAAATTTCATCCCGCTTTTGGCAAAAACACCTTTTTGAAAATTGTCTTTGGAAGCCTCAACCGGCGCTTTTCTGTCGGAACTGAATGCCGAGCCGAGGATCACCGCATTGTTGGGGTCATTATTAATGAAACCCAGGATCACTTCATCATCCACTTCCGGCCTGAACACAAATCCGCGTTCCTTGCCGGCCGTAACAGCCGCTACACGCGCCCAAACGCCATCCTTGTTACTGTCCTTCTGTTCGCCCACCCACGGAATCCGGACTTTGACCCGCCCCCCGCCCGGCTCTTCATCGCTTTCGAGCTTCGTGACGGTGCCGATCTGCAAGCCATGAACGGACGCATACAATCCCCCGGCCTGCGGTGCCATCAAATGCTGCGCCGTCTCGCCAAGGGTTTTGACCGATAGCCCGAACTGAATGTCTGTTTGCCAGGTGCCGCTGAAAAGCTGGTGCACCACACCGGTCATAAAATGCGTCCCGTTGAACCGGCTTGCCGTTTTTTTCAATTCCAGCGTCTGGCCTGTCTTGAAATTCTTCCCCCGCACCCGCACACGTCCCCGCACCTGCGAGAGTTCGGCCCGTGCTTTGAAGGCTTTCGCCCAGGTACTGAGTTCCTTCCCTGCCAAAGCGCCTCCGTGGAAAAGTTGTGGTTTCCGATTTTTGAAAAGTACATCCGGAAAATGGTGTTTATCATCTTCCAGGCCGAGATCGAGTCCGAAAGCGCTTGCCACGGTCGCTACCGCAGCAGCAGCGCCCGAGAGCCCACCACCGAGCCCGCCGACCGCTCCACCACCTGAATTACCCGAACCTTCTTCCTGCACCACTTTCTGACCTGCGTGGTCCCAGGTTGCGGTGGTGACGTCGGGATAATGTGTCCGGGTGTCCATTTCGGCTTCAAAATTGATGATATCCTCCCCCCACATGACCGAATGATTGGCTTTGGAAGCTTTGGCTGGCTTTTTTACATGAACCGTTCCATTGTCAACTACGACCACCAACCCGTTTGCCTCGGCACGGAGCACGAGAAAATCCCAGTCGGTGCAATGGTATTGTACGAGTTCAGGGTGCTCAAAATCGGTTTCCGCCAGGTCGCCGACCTTCACATCACTATCTTTGTAATTTTCAATGAGCTGTTTAAAAACCGCGCTATCCTTGATTTTGGCATAATACCGGCTTTGGCGGACTGTGGTCATGCAAACTGTCACATCCTTGCATTCCAGCTCCATTACGGAGGCCTTGCCCGGATACGCGTTAATGGAATGGCGGATCACGATGCCTTTGAAAATACTTTCGGTTTTATTTTGATAACCCAGTTTCACATCGGCTTTCTTACCCGGCACAAAATCCGCGGAACCGCTTTTCTTGAAACTTCCCTTATCCACTTCGCCATCGCTAATGACGAGTTTGGCCGTCGGAATGCGGTTCACCTCGTTGTAGATCGACAACGACGACAAGCCGCCCGGCTTTTTGGTAATATCTTTCCCGTCCATCAGCACAGTCACGCTGACGGTATGGGTGGGTTGCGCAGTGGCCGTATCCAGCGCCGACTTGGCTTCGTCTACTGGGCTCATCGTTTTGGGGTTTTCATGTTTTGTATAAAAATCACTGGGCTACCGGAGGGAACATCAGCTCGGTACCCGCCTTGATCTTCCGGAAATTGGTCAGGCCATTGGCTTTGGCGACTTCCAGATAGTAGTGTGGTGTTTCGTAAATTTCATCGCAGAGTGTAAGCAGATTGTCGCTGGCTTTTACGGTGCGTTTTCGGGTAAGATCGGGCGACAAGAGCGACAAGGCGGCCGCCACGGCATTATTCATTTTGAATTCCAGCAACTTCAAATGCACCTCCACCCTGAGCGGCAAGCCCGAGCGATGGAAAAGTGTAAATGTCTGGGTCATATCCTGTAAAACACCGAGGAAAACGAGTTTACCCCAGTTCACCACAATAAAAGGCGGCCGGTGCGATTCGCTCTGAATGCCATAAACCACCAATTGCAACTGGGCAAGCTTCGCCGTCACAAACGCCAGCTGGCCATCCGAATCGGCCGCGATAAACGCTTGCGAAACCAGGTCGATAGCGGGCTGCTCCACGGGGATCACTCCGGTACCGTCGATGGTGAATTTCAATTCGAGCACCTCCGGCTCCACCTCGCTGAACTGTTGCTCCGACGATTTGCTGCTGCCGCCGAGCTCTGGAGGACAATTGTACTTGATCTTAAAATTCCGTGCGTACTGCTCCGGGTTAATGGGTAGTTCGAAAATCCCCCCCGCCAGCGATTGCAACGAACTTAATGAGATCAAGCCTCCGGATAAATGTACCGATGCGATCCGCAGTTTGTTTACATAAGGTGTTTCCATGATCAGCGTTCGGTTCGTCGTTCGAGAATGGCCAGAACTTGTCGCACACAAGCTTCAATAATGTCCTCGCTGGCACCTTCCACGGTGCCGTCTTGCGCACAGTCGGCATAGGGTTTGTCCTTATCCGAGGCCGTTTTCTCCTTCGGACTCTGATTAAAGCTTGCGCGGATGACCAGTTCTTTGATTTCTACCATTTTAAAAAAAAGTTACGTCCCGACGGGACTTTAAAATGTTCGGGATGCCGGTTTGCTACCGATATTACGTGCCTAACGGCACTTGGTTCTCGCATTCCTGCGGCGCTCTCCAATGGTCGTTTCAATTCAAATCGCGTTAGCGATGTAATATTGGTAGCACAATGCTCCAGCACAGATGACTTTTAATGCTGTAGGCTTGTAACAACAAATCCCAACAAACACCGCCCATCATTCCGGAAATACCTTTGTAAAAAACCGGTACTGAATTTCCACCGTCTCGATTGCCAGATCGTTGTTCATCGCATTAAATGACGATAACGACCATTTTACCGGGTATGCATGCGTCACTTCCCAGGTCACAAGCGGTGTGGAGAGCGCGTCCTCGATTCCGGGATCCAGCAGCGAAATGGTCATCGTTTTGGGGCTAAATGAAAACTCCTCAATCGCCTCGCGGCACCATTTTGTGAGTCCGGATGACAATTTCAGCCCGCGTTTCAATACCAGCTTGTCGGACGTTGTCCGAACCGGCAACTGATGCACAAACCGGTTTTGTCCGCCTTCCTTCAATGCCAGCGTTTCCAGGGTCATCGAAAGGCCCGACACTTCCTGAAAATCAGCCTCGGCGTCGTCAACACCTTTGATACTGACCTTGAACAGAAAGCCGATAGGAGGATAAAATGACATAGACTACGCTAAATATAGTTGACCGTCATCCCTTCATGCACCAGCTCGATCGTGTCGATGGCTATTTCATTCCCATCCGCTTTAAGGTCGCTGAAATGCACTTTAATCGGAAATGCATTCGCCAATGTCCATGATATCACTTCGGTGGCCGCTTCGTCCATGAGCGTTACCGTGACGGTGCGACGGTACACTCTCCGTTTCACCACGGACTTGTCGTCTGCTTTTTCTCCACCGTCGATCCAGTCATAAAAATCGCTGAGACCTTTGAAAACGCCGCGTTTCAGCGTCACATTACTGAATTTCCGGATGCCTGGCATTTTTCGTTTGGCCATACCAATGTCCATGCCATCGCGGTATTCGATCATATCGATCTGATAGTCTAGTCCGGTTACCTCGGTGAAGCCGATTTCTGCCTCTTTCGAGATGTTTTCCCATTTCACTTTGAAACGGAATTTCGGTATCGGATAAAAAATAGTATCAGGCATAACTATTTGATTTTAAATTAAATAAAACAACCTATTAAGCAGCGTTGGCCTGGAACTTGTGCTCGTAGCGCAGAATGATGAATTCGGCGGGGCGCGACACCCGGAGCTTGATCTCGACGATCAAGCGGCCTTCGAGAATATCCACGTCGGTCATTGTTTCGGGAAGCCCTACATTCACCTGGAATGCTTCGTTGGTAGTATTTCCAAACAGCCCGCCTGCCTTCCAGATCTCGATCAGGAAATTACTGATCATCGCTTTGACCTTGATCCAGGTATCGCGGGTATTGGGCGCAAAAACAAAGTCCTGCATGGCCTGTGCGATGGAATCTTCGATAAAACAGAAAGTCCGCCGCACCGAAATGTACCGCCATTCGAGGTCGTTGCCCGCCAGCGTGCGTGCGCCGAAAACGAGAATGCCTTTGCCTTCATAGGCCCGGATCGCATTCACCGATTTACCCGAACTGGCATCTACATTCAGGTCGGCGTGGAAATCGTCGTCCACATCCACTGTTGGGGAAATAACGGCAGCCAATCCCATGTTGGCCGGTGCTTTCCAGACGCCCTGGGTTGCGTCGGTCTGTACCATAAGCCCTGCAATGGCCGGGCTGGGCGGCATAATTACCGGCACGTCATTCACGGCCTCGCGGATGCGGTTGTAAAAGAGATTATTGTTGGTTTCCACCACCGAAAGCGTTTTGAACGAATAGTCGGCATTGGCTACGGGTTTGCCCCTTTGCGTGTCTGCCGCGGTGGTGTAGGCTGTTTTTTTGGTATTGGCGTCGTTCTGGTCGGTCGTTACCTGGCCGGTAGCAGCCGTTACCAACGGGTCGATGGCCGCCTTCACCGCATTTGCATCGGCGGCTTCGAAAGCGGTTTTCAAATCCCCTTCCCATTCGGCGACTTTGTATTCTTTTTTAACAACAGCCAAAGCACCCGCCGATAATTCGGCGGGTGTAATGGCCGGTGTGGCAGTAATAAGCTGGTCGACGGTTGTTTTGATCAATATCAGCATGGCCTCCTTCTTCACTGATGCTTTCGCCTTTGCATTGGCCGTGTTGAATGCGTCCAATGCATCGCTGACGGTCTTCACATCACTGGATAGCTGGCCGTTTTTGCGATGGAAACGCACTTCCACCCCTTCGTCGTCGAACTTGTAATCGAGCGTGGTGGAGAGCATCGGGTAGTAAGCCGCTGCATATTTCTGGTTAATGCTCTGCGGCACTCTGGAGCGGAAATTGGCCGTGATTTTGGCATTGTCATTCTCGTCGTCGTTTACGTCAAGAATCAGCACGCGGTTCTTCATTTTATCGCAGTGCTGCAAGGCAGCTGCGGTGACGGTGTTGTAATAATTATCACCGCTAATGTTCTTCACCGCGTCGGGGAATGACAAAATCGTAACTGCCCGGGCCCTTTTCGCGGCATCTATCGCGGCTATGAGCTCGTTGGGATTCACCGTTCCGTCGCTTTGTTTTCCGGCCGAGATGATAAAACTCGGGCCTCCGCCATTGGCATAATACAATTGCATGGCATAATGCATCCTGAACTTAAAATCGGTTACGGCCACCACCCGCACATCGACACGCACCGTGCGCGGGTTGGACGGGTCGCTTTCGTCGATCGTTTCATTGAGATCGATCGTGATCGGCTGGTTGGGCGAGGTCCCGAACCATTCCTCGTACTCGCGCATATTGCGTACACGGACCGGTTTCAGCGTTACATCCTCCCCGTCTTTTTCCGCTTTTTCGGTGTAGCCTATAAAACAGGGCACCGCGCTGGGCACCGCGCCGATGGACGGCGGTAACGTCGGGATCTCCTGCGTGATGACGCCGGGCATCCGGGTATCTGGTAATGCAGCCATAATCAATTCATTTAATTGTTTCAGGATTTATATGTTGTAATAAACTAGTGAACTGTTACCCCGGATTCGCACCGTGCTGATGTCGGGTACGGGCAGGCTCGCAAAGCTGGATACACCGTTCATTCCCAGTTTTACCGTCGGGGGTCGGTGTTCCATCAACGGCACCGGCACGTCGCTTTTGAAAACAAATACATTTTCGACCGAATCGGGACTGCCGTCACGAATCTGCTGCACGAGCTGTTTCAGTTTGTCGTCCATGTCGGCTTCGGCCAGCCTCGCGAATGTCACAGGCGAAGGCGATTCGGTGTCTGCGGTGTGCCTGGCGTAACTAATGGTAATCCCTGAGGGGTCGCCGTACTGGACTTTCTTACTTTTGATGTCGATCAGCACATAGTGCCATTCAAGCAAACGATTATCTATATACGCAATACACTCCGACCCCTCATTTGTATTATTATCGATCCAGAGATCCAGTATTGCGAAAAAGTTTCCTGCACGGACAGCGTCGTCACTGACCACGATTTTCGCAGGCGTTTCTCCGGCTAAACCCTTAGTAATCTCGTAGTAACCAGGCTCAGCTAAATTAACCAGCACCACTTCCTGATCGGGCTGAACGGGGATGTTCCTGAACGGTTTCCATCCTTCCGCAAGGAGTAGTTTCCGGATTTTGATTTCCGTCGTTTGTCCTTTGGGGATATTGAGCGTAAACCGTGAGGACTTCAAAACCGGCAGTGCGTCCTGGGCCGAGAGATGGGCCTGTTTTGTGGGCACGGATTGCCATGTACCATCGTCTTTCAGGTTGGTTAGGTAAAATTGACGCAAGTGTGCCGCGTCGGGATTTGCAGAAGCCGGCACGTTGGTCACATTCCAGAGCAACGAATTATTCAGGTATACCAAAAAAGAAAGACATACCGGTGCTGTCAATGGCAATGCGGGTGCCAAAGCTTCCATTTGTTGCAAAACCATCGTTTGGCCGCTGGTGCTCTTCACGGTCAGTCCATGCTCCTCCAAGCGTCGCAGGCACGCCGTCGTGGGAACGAGCGTGAAATCGCTGCTGCGTTTGGTTTGGTAATAGGCATGCCTGAACAGGATTGAAACCAGCTTACGGTTTTCAATACTTAGCATATAACCAGAAATTTAGTAATTCTTAATCTTACTGATCCAGATACTCTTTTGAATGGATGTTGGTGATCACATCAGCCCCGGCGAGCGGCGACTGCTGAACATACAGTAAACGTGCCTTGTAAACAACCGACGGCATGGAATGGCCGCCCAGTACAGTCCACAAATTGTGTAAATTCTCAAACCCTATGTTATGCATGGAAAAAGTCAGCTTATAGGTATTGCTGAATTCGTCCGTGTAAATAATGTTCTGATTGGCCTGAAAAAACTGTAATACCAGGCTCAGATGTTTCAATGCTTCGGTGTACAACTTGAAATTAGAGGAGAACAATAAATGCAGGTTCAGGTAAAGGGCAGGCTTTTGAAAGATGGTTACCGATTGTTCCTGTTTGACGGGATAATTGTTTTTAAGCGTGTTTTCTTCTTCGAGGCTGATCAGCGTCAGGATCAGTTTGTCCTGCATAAGGTCGTCGCTTTCCTGTTGTTTTTCGTGACGTGCAATGTCGGCCAGCACCAGCACTTCGGAAACGCCCGAAATACCTCCGCTGAGGACCGTCTTGGGTAACATCACAAAATCGTTGAAACGGGTAACGATTTCCCTGAGGCAGTTGTCTAACATAGCCCTGACACGCCGATCGTGTATTTAAGAAGTGGAATTGATTACCTAATCAAATGTAAACAATATTCCTTCTGAATTATTAAAATGTCATTTTCACTTATTTAGCGGTAAAATAATATTTAAAATTAAAAAAAGAATACGCGTGTCTGTTTCCAGACAATGCTGAAAACAGACACGCGTATGGTATAGGAACAGGTCGAGGGTGCAGGGAGGGGCACCTTTCAACCGGCATCGTAAATTTTCAGATCAGTATTTCAAACTTTTCAAATAGGCGATCGACTGCGGCACCTGCTTTGCGTAGCTTGGGCTTTCGTCCTCGATATAATAATGCTTCACGCCCGCCTTGCGCGCCGCTTTCAACACAGCCGGGATGTCGATTTGCCCGGTACCGAGCGCCACATCATTTTCTACCGGCGTGCCACCCGAAAGGTTGCCGGTAATTCCTTTTTTCAAATCTTTCATGTGCATGAGCTTGAACCGGCCCGGATATTTGGCGAGCAGCGCGGCCGGGTCCTGGCCCGGGAAATAGGTCCAGAGCATGTCCAGCTCAAAGCTGACATATTTCGGATCCGTGTTTTGGATAATATAATCCATTAATGTCCCGTCGCCGTGCTTTTCGAACTCGTACCCGTGGTTGTGATAGCAAAATGTGAGCCCGAACTCATCTTTCAGCTGCTTGCCGATCTTGTTGAAATCGGCCACCGTCTTCTCCGCCATTTCTAGCGTAAAAGGCCCTTTATGCGGCACCCAGGCTACACGCACGTAATTTGCTCCCAGCGCTTTGGCATTGTTCCCAACTTCCTGCGTCTTGTTCAGCGCATCGTCATAGCCTACACCAAACGACGAACATTTCATTCCGCGTTCGTCCAGCGCCTTGCGTATCTCGGGAGCCGTTTTGCCAAACAAGCTGGAAAATTCCATATCGGTTACTTTCAGGGCCTTGATCGTATCCAGCGTGGCGGCCACATCCTTGGAAAGACTCGCGCGAAACGTATAGGAAACCATGCCCGGCTCGTCGGGAAAAAGTGCTTTACCTTTTTGCGCCGAAGCAGAATATCCGCAAGCTAATGCGGCGAGGAGCGTTAAATGTTTGATTTTCATGTGGGAACAGTGGTCAGGTTTTGAGTTTTGTGTATTAATATTTAGCAAAATTTTATACAATTCCGAGGTTAATGTATTTGACGAATAGTAGTGTGTGTTACCCTTTGGGGTGCTCAAAGTCTACTCTTCCTTTTTCAAAAATGCCTCCGCATACCTCCTGCCCAACTCCCTCGCCGACGCTGTGTCGAAATGCGTATCATCGCCTTTATGCGTCAAACCGGATGCAGAAGCCAGGTAAACCAGCTTGTTCTTTTTGGCGTAATCAACAATAACCTGATTGATAAGCGCCGCATCAGGATGTTTTGCAACATAAAAATCGCCCAAAGTACCGACAATCAATGGCACGTTCTCCGTATGCGTATCCCGACGAAGGCGCTCGAAAAATGCTCCCAGCTTTGCGGCGTAAGCATCTTTTTTTTCCGGCGAACTGTCGGATTCGCCCTGGTGCCAGATAATGCCTTTGATCATCCCGCGCTTTTGCGCCTCCTTCACGCGCAAAAGCATTTCGTCGTAGGCGTAAATACCCGTCTGCTCATGTTTCGCGCCGGGTTGCCAGTCCTCGATCCCGCTGCCACCTACGGCGCAGGGAATGAGTCCGATCACGCGCTCTGGTTGCTTTTTCAGGATTTCCTGGGCGAACGTCAGGCCGGGACCGACGCCCACCACGGCTGGTTTGTCCTCATGCAGTGGGTCGCCGGCCATCTTCCATTCGTTATGGCGATTAATGGCCCATACTTGGGGCGAATCGGGCTGTGAGGCGGCATCCACAACGCCCCGACCGGCCATATTCGATTGGCCTATCAGCAAGTAAAGATCCATCTGGACGGGTGTGGTTTGGGCGAAGGTCGAAATACCGGTTAAGAGTATGGCAAGCAGCATTATCAAGGTTTTGAGCTCTATAAATTTCATTACATATAAACATTTTAACATGCACGTTATGAGCAAAAGCAAAATGCCCGGAAAATTTATCCATTCATTTTCATGAACACTTCATTAATTTGCGCCAAATAACTACAATGCAATGCGCAAAAGCATTATCCATACCAAACCGTACCTCGTACTACTGTTCACCTGCCCGGTTATCGGACTTATTGCCTGGCTAAGGCGCGATTACGCGGCAGATTTGCAGCTTTACGACACCTACTATGTCCTCAATATGGGTCTGGTAGCAGAAGCACTGATCACTGTTATGTTGATTGCCAGCATTATCTATTGGCTCTCCCGAACGCGGACAGGCTTCCCGCAACTCACGGCCGCACATGTCCTGGGAACGATTGGAATAACACTGTATCTGGTGAGCGCTATGGGCACTCCGCCCCAAACGGACGCGGCAACATGGGCACCCATTTCACCCCAACAATACCGGGAATGGGACGACCTCAGTACACGCTTCGCCCTGGGACTGGTAACGCTGGGGTCCATTCAGATACTGCTGGTTGCGAACCTGATCGTGAAGTGGTTTAAAGGGTAATGTTCGGCAGTCAGAAGCCGCGTGATAATCAGCCCCTGCCCAAGGATCGTTCGTTGATAATAGGGAGAAATAAAGCAAATAGTTTGGTGGCTTGCACTCAAACCACCAAGAATGAATTTACTAGTTTTCGTCACATTGTCAGTCTTTGTCGGCAGTGTTTCCCTGTTTGCAGCTTACTTACAGTCCGCCAATCCGTTTAAGCGTACGCGGCCAGGTTACTCCATATTCGGGTCTGTCGAATTCCGCGATATCCTTCTCTTTTTTGCCTGCATAACACCTGCCGTGATATTCTTCACGGTATGGGCGATCACCACGGTCAACTTCCCTTTCCAGGACGATATTGACGCAATTCTGGAATCCACCGCGACGATAGCGGAGGGGCCTGTTTCGCTTCGAGAATTCTGGTCGGCGGTATCAAAGCAGGACGATGAACGTCGAATTGTCGTTGTCAGGCTAGTGGCTTGCCTGGTGTACTGGGCAAGCGGCGCTGTTGATTTTCGTGTGGTCGCTTTTGCCGGTATCTGCTCCTATCTGGTTTTTCTTAAACTGGTCCTCGCCTGGTTCAGGTCGGAGCGAAATCCTCCGTTAGCCTTGTTCCTGCCAGTCCCCTACTTGCTCTTCTCCAATTTCAACTACGCAGCGCTATACCAGGCAATGGTTCCGCTGCAACATATAGGTGTGTACGTTTGGGGATTTGCGAGCATCTGGCTGATCAGCCGGAATACGCGCGTGGGTGTAATGTGCGGTTTCGCTCTGGGGGTTTTAGCCATCTATTCCGATGTAACAGGCATATTTATCGGGCCGGTTGTTGCACTCATGCTGTTGGCCAGTCGGAGGTGGGTTGCCGCAACGTGCTGCATATTGTTGTTCGCTTCCGTCACAATCTTTTACTTCAGAGGGCTCGCAGTGCCCGATTTTCGTCCGACCTTGTATCAGAATTTATCATCGTGGCGGGACATGCTTTTAATGGCTATTGCTATGCCGGGCATGATGGCCGATGTGCTTTTGGAGAAAAGCGAAACTTCCAGGTTGGCTTATGCGACCATTGCAGGCGTGGCAAGTCTTTCGCTTGTCGGAAGCAGCACATGGCAGTTCGGCAAAAAGCTGCTGCGAGGCAGACACGCCATTACCCCGGGCCAGTGGTGGCTTGCAGGCTGCATTTTGTTTTTGCTGATTACTTTTATCGCATTCGCGTTTGGGCGTGCTGCCTATGGTGCACACAGTATTTTGCTGAGCAGATACAAACATATGTTTACGTTTTGGGCGGTATTCAACTATTTGTTATTGTTGCAACTGCCGGCGTTTCGACGCTTGTTGAGCCGGCATCTGCTGATCCTGCAAGCGGGTGCGTTGGTTTACTTCGGGGCCAGTTATTTTCAAACGTGGGGCGACATGATGTATCTACGGAAAACCATTCTCATAGACGCTTATGGCTGGACAAAAAACCGGGAATTCCCTTCCGCGCCGATTTACCTTGCGGTAAAAAAGACGGTAGATTCAATTTTTGAGAACGCATTAAAAAACAGGATTTACCAGTTTCCCGATCTTCCATTCGAAGATCTGCGGCAGGCAGACGTGCGCGGATTATCAGACATTGTGGTCCGGACAACCGATTTCATTGTAGTAGGCGTTGAGGCACCGGTGTTCCGGTGTGCACCCGACGACGGCATTTACCTGATTATTCATTCCAATGATGAAATGCATGTGTTGCCCATGCGTATGCGCAGAAGCTCATTTCTCAGTTTCCTGCGTACCGGCCGTTACTATGGAGGCTACTGCGAGTCGATGGGGATGCTGAGGCAGTATCTGTGCAAAAACAAGAAATATAAACTGACGCTCGGCGTAATCAGCGGCCCGAATCGCTATCTGCTAACAACAGGCAAAGAAGTTAGTGGCGGTTAAGGGTTCGTTGTTGCCAGGGGTAGTCAGTATGGTCAATACTACTTGCAATGGCTGGCGGTCCATGGTCGGCCGTCAGCCGTCGGCGGTCCATGATCGGCCGTCGGCGGTCCATGGTCGGCCGTCGGCGGTCAATGGTCAATGGTCAAAAATCACCTATTCAACCGATCCAAAAACTTCAACGCATGATCCACATCGGGTAGGTTTTTGTCCCAATTGCCTTCGCGCTCGATATAAACGTAACCATCGAATCGCTGGCGTTTGAGCTCAGCCACGATGGCCGGATAATCGATCACACCTGTACCGACCATTACGTCGTTGGCTTTTATATCACCGGCCGCGTCGAGGTCTTTGATATGCAGACAAATAATCTTTCCTCGCAGCGTTTGCAGGCATTTCACCGGATCGAGGCCACTGCGTACCCAATGACCGATGTCGGCGCAGGCGAAGAAATGCGGGCGGCCCTGCATAGCCATCACCACCGAGTCGGGATGCCAGAAATAGCTCGAACCTTTGGCATGTTCATGAATGGCCACCTTTACTTTGTATTGCTCCGCAAGCTTTTCGATCGCATCCCAATGCTGCTTTTGCGGTTCGCCATTCAGGAATTCCAGACCCATTTTTTTGGCAAATACAAAATTCGCTTTCCAGTCTTCCTCGCTCTTGCCGTCGGCATAAAGCGACTTCATTTTTAAACCGCGTTTGTCGAGCATTCCTTTCATTTGCTTGATTTCATCGTCGCTCAGGTTCGGAATGGAATGGCCGTTGAAGGCATCGCCCAATTTGTGAAAAAAGAACCCTTCTACATACAACGCGTTGATACTGTCGGCCTTATCGAGTGCTTGTTCAAAGGAAAAATGGTTGAATGAATACAGGGCTACACCCGGCTTCCACTTCATGCCAACGCCTGGGCCTTGGGGGCGAAAACTGTACAATAATGCAGAAGCGGCGACCAATATCGCGCTGAGAACAATCAGTAATGTATTCTTTTTCATATCGTTGACTTATTTCAAATCAGCTTATCGGGTGTAATGGGCAACGTCCTGATCCGCTTGCCGGTAGCGTTAAAAACCGCATTGGCAACGGCCCCGGCAACGCCCACGATGGCGATTTCGCCCAGACCTTTGGAGCCCATGGGATTGACGTGCACGTCGGGTTTATCGACGTAATATACCTCAATCGGTGGAATATCTGCATGCACGGGAATGTGGTAGCTGGCAAAATCGGTAGTAACATACCGCCCAAAACGGTGGTCCATTTCCGAATGCTCCATCAACGCCATTCCTATCCCACCGACAACGCCGCCGATCGACTGACTACGCGCGGTTTTGTAATTGATGATCGCGCCCACATCCGCACACGTAACGACGCGCACCACCCGCACCTCGCCCGTAAGCGGGTTTACATGCACTTCCACGAAATGGCATCCAAACGAAAACATCGAATACTGATCCCGCTCCGGCCCCGGCTTCGATTCTTCCGTCGCTTCCAGTTCGTTCAGTTTATGGTATTTCAAGATATCGGCAAAGCTAACGCCCTCATCATCAGCCCCCGAACCAAACACCCGGCCATTCCTTACCCCTTGACCATCCGTGACCACCACCTGACCTCCCGATTTCCCTGCTTCCGACATCTTTACCGCCAGAGCGATCAATTTGCTTTTCAATGCTTCACAAGCCACATGCACCGCAGAACCCACACTCGGGATCGTCGCGGAGCCATTTTGGCCCGGAGCGTCCGGCAGATTGGAATGTCCCAATTCAAACTTTACTTTTTTCGCATTCAAACCTAGAACTTTGGCTGCAATGCGCGTCATGGCCGTGCCGGTACCAGGGCCGATGTCCATCGTCGCACTCTGCACAGTCACCGAACCATCTGCCCGCATCACCGCCCGTGCCTTAGACGGATGCCGGTGGAACCCATACAGGCTCGATGCCATTCCGTACCCAACCAGCATTCCCTTCCGGCGGATCGATGCAGGCTCGATCTGACGGTTTTCCCAACCAAACTTTTCGGCGCCTAGTTTATAGCATTCCCTCAGCGACTTAGCCGACCAGGGCAAATTCCTTTCGGGATCGGTTTCTGCGTAGTTTTTCAGCCGAAATTCAAGCGGGTCCATTTTAAGCGCAAATGCCAGCTCGTCCATCGCGGATTCCAGTGCAAACATTCCTGTGGCATCGCCTGGCCCGCGCATCCACGTGGGCGTATTGACATCCAACGGAAGCAGGCGGTAGCGGGTGGATACGTTCGGACATGTGTACATCGCACGCGTCGCGAGGACCGTTCGTTCCAGATGTTCCTCATACATTGACGTTTGCCCGGTACCTTCATGCACCATTGCGTGCAACCGTCCGTCTTTTGAGGCGCCTATGCGTAATTTTTGTGCAGTATAAGGCCGGTAACCCACCGACGTAAACATCTGATCCCTTCCCAGAACCAGCTTCACCGGCCGCTTAACTTGCTTAGCAGCCATTACAGCCGCTATTGTGTGCGGCCAAACCCGGATACCTGAACCAAATGCTCCCCCGATGTATTTCGAGACTACCTGAACATTATCCCTGGGCAGCTTGAAAGCCTGCGCGAGTTGTCCCTGCGCGGATTTAACACCCTGGTTTTTATCGTAAACCGTCAGCTTGTCATTCGCTTCCCAAACGGCAATGATGGCATGCGGTTCGAGCGGCTGGTGGTGTTGAGTTGGAATGGTATACTCCGCCTCGATCCGCACCTCGGCTTCTGCTATTGCGTCGGCGTCACCACGGCCGTAATCCTGAAAAGGTGAATTTTTACTGCGCTGGACATTCTGAGGAATGCCTGCGCTTTTAACATTTCGTTCAAAATGCGTTTGATGGGTTTCCTGCTGATATGTCACCCGCACCAGCGCCGCCGCGTGGATGGCCCGCTCCTGCGTATCCGCCACGACCATAGCCACGGGTTGGCCATCGAAATAAATGAATGCATCATAAAAAACGCGAAAAGCCGTCCCAACGGGTGCACGTTCGGCGGGTTGTTTTAGGGCTGGCCAGCCGGGCACAGCCGGGGCATTCAGGTGGCTGATCACCGCTAAAACGCCCGGCGCAGTTTCCGCCTCGCGCGATTCTATCGCTGTAATACTGCCTTTTGCGATGTTACTCGTTACCAGCACGGCATGTACCAGCCCGGGAACCGCATATTCTGCGGAATAGGTGGCTGCGCCGCTCACTTTCTCATTTCCATCGACGCGGCTGAGCGAGGTATCCAGCTCGTTATCTGCAAATTGTCTTTTCATACCACATCATGAAATGCCCGCTGCGATTTTCAATGCTGCAATCATGGCATTAGCTGTCAATTTGATTTTATAGGCGTTGTGCTCGCCGGCCCGTGCACTTTGCAACTCGTGCTCCGCCACCTCCCTGAAAAGCTTTTCCGAAGGCGGTTGCCCCCTCAGCATCAGTTCGATCGCCCAGTAACGCCACGGCTTGTGTGCCACGCCACCGAGTGCCAGGCGCGCATCCCATATCTTTCCGCCGTCCATTTGCAAAGCTGCCGCAACCGAAACCAGCGCAAAGGCATAAGAGGCGCGGTCGCGTACTTTCAGGTAATGGCTGTGGCCCGTGAATGCATTGTCCAAAACCTCAATCGAGGTGATCAACTCACCGGGGTTAAGAGTTGTGTCCATTTCAGGCTCTTTGGTGGATAGCCGGTGAAGATCTTTGAACAGGATCCTGCGCTCCCCGGCCGGGCCAGCCACCACTACCGATGTATCCAGGGCCGCGAGGGCCACGCACATATCGCTCGGGTGAACGGCAATGCAGGAAGGCACTTCACTACCGTTAAAAAAGATGGCGTGCGTACGATTAATGCCTCCTTCCGCGCCGCAGCCCGAACCTGGCTTCCGCTTGTTGCAGGGCAGTGCAACATCATAAAAATAACTGCAACGTGTTCGTTGCAGCAAATTACCGCCCACTGTTGCCATATTGCGAATCTGGCCCGATGCACCGGCCAGCAACGCCTCTGCAAGCAAAGGTTGACGGGTTTTTACTAGTTTATGCTGTGCCACATCGCTGTTTAGGGCCAGCGCGCCGATTCGAATTCGGTCGTACCGGTGTTCTATTTTCTTTAAAGGGAGGTGGTTGATATCGATGAGTTTGGGAGGCGAAGCAATGCCACGCTTCATGAGGTCGATCAGGTTCGTACCTCCTGCGATGTACTGCGCTTCCGGATTGTCCAAAGCCATACTCACAGCCTCGCTGACCGTTTTCGGGCGGAGATATTGAAATGGCTTCATACCTTTAAACCCTCCTTTTTAACTTCCAGAATCGCGTCTACGATATTCGGATAGGCACCGCAGCGGCAAAGGTTCCCGCTCATATATTCCCGCACTTCGTCTGGAGAATCTGCATACCCTTCACGTATACACGCAATGCCCGACATCAGCTGCCCTGGCGTGCAGTAACCGCATTGAAAGCCGTCGTGCTTGATGAATGCTTCCTGCAAAGGGTGCAGCTGCCCGCCGTGCGACAAACCCTCAATGGTGGTAACCTTACGGCCGTGTTGCATGACCGCGAAAGTCAGGCATGACAATGTTCGCCGCCCGTCGATATGAACGGTACAAGCCCCGCATTGCCCGAAATCACAACCTTTTTTGATCCCCGTAAGTCCCAGGTTCTCCCGAAGCAAGTCCAGCAATGACATGCGCGGATCGACGGAAATACGCTTGCGTTTTCCATTGATGGTCAGTGATAATTGGATCTTTACGGCATTGCCAACCGGCCCGTCGTCTGGCTCCAGGGCCGCTTGTAAAAGCCCCGTCGGCACCGCTGAAAGACCGGCTATGGCTATCGATTGTTTCAGAAAAAAGCGCCGGTCCTCATTGGAGGCATCAGGCGAAGCATTTGTCTGGTCGTTGGCCATATCTGTGATCGTTTCTGTGAATACATTTTCAAAAGCGAGTTTTAGGCTTGATTTACCGGTTGCAAACCGGCGGGGCGTCAGGTTTAGTCAAGTGTAGTCAGGAGTTGTTGGAAATAGTAAGGAGGGAAATGCCTCTATTTAAAATCGCCTACACTCCATGTCTTCACCTTGCCTGCTGTGATCTCTGCATTGATTGTCTTACCTCCATATTTCAAAACTCGCTTCTGAGCGTTGGGCGATGACAATGTCACATTTTTCAACTTGCCGTTTTCCCAAACTTCATCCACCGTCACATTACCCCGCGCCTTCAAGCCTTTTACCGAACCGGTTGGCCAGGCGTCGGGCAAAGCGGGCAGTAGTTCGATCACGCCGGTTTGTGATTGGAGCAGCATTTCGGCTACACCTGCGGTGGAACCCATGTTACCGTCGAGTTGGAATGGCGGGTGCGCGCAAAGGAGGTTGGCATAGGAACCACCGCCATCGGCCATGTTAGTACCCTGGTCGGCGACGGGCCGGAGAACGCTTTTGAACAGCTTGTGCGCACGGTTGCCATCCTGTAAGCGCGCCCAGAAATTGACCTTCCAGGCAAGCGACCAGCCGGTGCCATCGTCGCCACGGGCATCGAGGCTCACGCGGGCAGCTTCCGCTTCGGCAGGGGTTTTGGTGATGGAAATTTGCTTGCCTGGATGTAATGCGTACAAGTGCGAGACGTGGCGGTGGTGGTTCGTCGAATCGTCCACATCCTCGCGCCATTCCTGCAACTGTTTCCAGCGGCCGATTTGCAAGGGTAGAATTTTATCGCGGACAGCACGCGCTTTTTGTGCGAAGTCAGCATCGACACCGAGAGCGGCGGCAGCTTCGGCGGTGTTGTTGAGCACGTCCCAGGCCATTTCGTGGTCCATTGTGGCACCCGTAGAAATACCGCCGTGCTCCGGAGAATAGGATGGTGAAGATACCAGGTGGCCTTTGCCGTCATCGGAAAGGTAATCCATCCAGAACTCGGAGGCTTCCTTCATCACCGGGTAAGCGGTATTTTTCAAAAAAACCTTGTCGTTTGTAAATGCATAATGCTCCCACAAATGCTGGCAAAGCCAGGCCGCGCCGCCAGGAAAAAAGCCCCATGGAAAGTCCCATCCCGGCGAAGTGTAGCCGTAAGCATTCAGCATGGTATTGACGATCCAGCCTTTCGCGTTAAAAAACTCTTTGGCTGACAGCCTGCCGGGCTCAACGAGCGATTGGGTAAAATCCATAAGCGGCAAATGGCATTCCGATAAGTTGGTTACCTCGGCGGGCCAGTACAGCATTTGTACATTGATATTGGTATGGTAATCATTCGCCCAGGGCGGGTTGGTGCTGTCGTTCCACTTTCCTTGCAAGCTCATTGGCATGGTGCCGGGGCGGGTAGAAGAGATCATCAGGTAGCGGCCGTACTGGAAATAAAGTTCTTCCAAACCATTGTCGGACTGGCCTTTGAAATACGCACGCTGACGCTCGTCAGTAGGAACATTCGCGGGCTGCGCGCCGCCCAGTTGCAGTGCCACGCGGTCGAAAAGGTTATGGTAATCCTTCTGTTGTTCGGCAAATAATGCGGCATAGTTTTTCCCGGCCGCTTTCGCTATCGTGGCAGCATTGGCCTTTTTGTAGTCATTTCCTTTATAATCCGGGAAACGCATGACATAATCCGTCGCAACTGTATGCACGAGCACCACAGATTTGGCATTGCTGACCGTGAGCACACCATCTTCGAATGCCGCTTTACCGTCGGTATCGATGCGGTAGACGGTTTCGAACTCTTGATGATTGTCTTTCAAATGCCCTCCGAAAGTGTATTGATTTTTTTCAAACCGTTCATAATCCTTCGCGTGGGGCGTGTCAAATCGCACTGAATATGTTTCGGGTGTCGACGAGATAAATCGGTACACCATTACTTTGGAAGGGTAATTTCCAAAGAAAGTCCGCTCAAAGTGGCTGCCATTTACATCGTAAGTTACTTTTCCAGTTGCATTGGCTATATCGAGCTCGCGGCGGTAGTTCTGAACATTTCCTTTACTGGAAACTTTTACATACAAATCACCCACCGTTTGTTGTGCACCAAAATCGCTCGAAGGCGTATTTTCCTTTTTTTCATGAATGGCACCCGTCAGCTCCTTGTTGGCTAGCTGGTGCGCTTCCTCCATTTTTCCGGCCGCCAGAAGTTCGCGCACTTTGGGTAAATGTTGATAGGCTCCTTTTTTCAAACCGAAATTATACTGCGCATTAGCCCCTTTGCCCCCAGCCCAAAGGCTGCCTTCCGAAAATTGCAGCCGTTCTTCCGACGGGTCGCCAAAGAACATCATACCCACATGGCCGTTACCAACCGGCAATGCCTGCGTCATCCACTCTTTGGCAGGTTGGTTGTACCACAGTACCAATGGCCGGGCTGGCTGCTGGCTGAATGATGGGGAACTAGCAATGAGGAATAATAGTAAAATGAGTCTGGAAAGAGGTTTCATCACGTCGGTTTTGGAAATAATGGTAAAATTAGGAGCATGAATTGAATAAAAAAACGAGGCACTAAGACTCTGCTTTCTTACTATTCGACAGTCAGTTTGGCACTACCTGTGATTTTCAATTGATTGGCCGGCATATTTTCAAGCTTCACATTTTTGCCCAAAACATCCTCCGAAAGTTTCAGGTTGCTGATTGCTACATCCGAGCAGCCATTGAAGTAAAACATCTGCTTATGTTCCGTTTGCGGGCTTAATGCATTGGTACGCACAACCGCATTGTCTTTAAAAATAAGCCCCTGGGTACTTTTGGCATACAATACAGGGTAATCGAATGTCTTGAAAACATTACCCTCGATGCGGATATTGAAATGGACCGGCTTTTTGAAATCGGCGATTTTATTGGATGGGTTAATGGCGATTACTGCATTACCCGGACCGCCCTGATAAGCGCAATCGATGAATTCGTTGTTGCGGATTGTCACGTCACGAACGGGTCCCGATTCGTACCAGCCTTCGGCGTCGGCTTCGATAAGGATGGCGCTCATGCCGGTGCGGAAAAATGTATTATTCTCAATAACCGCTTTGCGTGGGGTCGTCAGGAGCACGCCGCGAGTGTTCGTACGGGTGAAATAGTTGCCGCGAATCAGTACCTCCGGCGTGCGGGTCATGTTTTCGACGCAATCATGTTCCTGCAAACCGGCGGGGACGGGCTTTTCGAAAGTCAGGAGCAACTCGCGATCGTTCAGCCGTTGCACGGTTTTGACAGTACCGTTTGCAAACCGTTCCATGGTTGCCGCGTGTACAAAGGCAACCGTATCACCGGCGAAGAATGCATTCAAACCGTAGCTTTGTCCGTGCATAAACCGCACTTTGAGCGACTGGGTACCGGACTGCCCCACGATACGCAGGTTGGTGCCATGGACATTGACGGGATCATCGTGCGCGCCCGAAAAACGGCATTCCTCCACAGTAACCTTACCGCTGCAACCCGAGAAATGCATAAAATCAGCGGAAGAGGCGATAATCCGACCGCTTTCAGGCCGCGGCGCGCAGGTTACCCTTCGCATGGTGATGGTTTCGGTGTACTGGCTTACGATGCCCAGGCCGTGCATATAATGCATGTCCACGTCCTGCAATGTCATATTTTTACTTTCGAGGATCAGCATGCCTACCTGGTCGCGGATGATGTCGCGAACAGTGAGGATATTGCCTTGTTTCGGACGAAAACCCGCCGGGACGTCGAAATGCACAAGTCCGGGCCGCAGCTCGGTGGCTTTGCTGTTATGAAAAGTCTTCCAGTCGCTGTAACGCATGGTTTTCAGCGTAGTATCAAACTCGATAGCATGGAAATGGGTAGTTTTCCAACCTTCACCAAACCATTCCAACCGTCCGTTCGCGATCGCATACCGGGCGTCGCGATGGATTTCCAGATCGACACCTCCGTCCACCACCTTCCCGTAACGCATTTCGGACATGCTGGGCCGTTCAAAATCGACGTGAATGTTTTGCAAACGCACATTTTCACATTGTTCCAGCACGATCGTTGTCATTTTACCATGAAATACGAACAATGCGCCATTGCCTTCGATGGTCAGGTTCCGTGCATTTTTGAAAAGCATGCCAATCGTCCGGATTTTCAGCGAATCCTCTTCTTCGGTCGAAGTGTTTGAAATAAAATATTTGGCTTTGATGGCGCCGTCGGGCCAGAAATCGTAACGGCCTTTTGGAAATGCCAGGGTGGTTTTCCCTGTGAGAATGGCCTCGTCGATCACCTTTTGAACACGCGGCGTCACATTTTCGTAGGTATCGGCACGGATGCCAGCGTCGGCTACCGAAATGGTTTGAGCCTGGGCATGCGCAAAAAGCATTAATCCGGCGAAAAACGACAGGTAAAATCGGGTCAGGAAGGACATCAGGTCAGGAAAAATTATTCAGATCCGCAAATTAGGGCAAATTGAAATAGTTTTTATACAAAATAAGCCTGTCCGCATTCATTGGCTGTCAACCAGGAACACAGACAGGCTATCGGACACCGCTCAAACTTTAATAAAGATGCGGATAGTAAGTATTTTCAACCTTCCCATCGGCATACAATTCAAGGATCGCAAACCCGGGCGGCGTCTCCTGGTAATAGTTCGGCGCGACCGACTCCGCATCCCCTTTCCCCCACCAAAAGCCGCTCATTGCGCCATTACAGCAATATTGGATGCCATTGTACTCGGTATGGTCTTGCAAATGCTGGTGCCCGCTCAGGCAAATCCGCACTTTGTCGCGGTGTTTATAAAAAAGGTTTTTCAGCTTTTTGTAATCCGAATGTCCACCACCACCCGCTAGCATGGGCGTCGTGCCGAGGATCGGGTAATGCGACATCAGGAGAACGAATGTATCCGGTGCCAGTTTGGCGAGGTCCGCTTCCAGCCATTGGTACTGCTCCTCGTCGAGGGACACGTGTTCATTGTTCCCGTCGAGGACCACGAAATGCCAGTTCTTTTTTGTAAAACTGTAATAACGGCCCGGCGTTTTGAGCCTTTTCACGACATAATTCTTGCCGTACATCTCATCCTCCTTCGAAGGCGCCGCCCACCAGGGATCATGGTTCCCGATACAGCTGTGGACTTCGTAACCTTTCAGCAACCCGGTGCAATCATCCCACAGTTTCCAGTAACCGAGCATGGTTTCGCGGGTAACGTCCTTATAATCTGCGGCATGGATGGAATCTCCTCCATTGAGAAAAAAATCCGGTTTGTGTTTCAAAACGTCATGCAGGCATTTCTTGAAACGGTTCGGGGCATCGTCACCTTCACGAATGTGCACGTCGGTAATGTGCGCGATTTTCAGTACCGGCTTATCGGCAACAAGCCCGGACTGTGTAGCCGGGCCTGTCAGCGAAGCAGCCGTGAGCAATCCGGAATTCCGGATCCAGGAACGTCTGTTCATTGTATTTATAGTCAGTTGTTAAATCAATTCCAACCAAAAACCTGCTTCAACTTGGGATTCAGCAGCATTTCCTTTTGGGGGATCGGGCGGTAATAGTATTTAGGGTCCTCGAATTTGCGGGCTGCCGTTTCGGTTACCATGGTGCCACCTGCATTGCCGTTTTTCAGGTATACCGTCACATCTTCGCCGATAGCTCCGGCGCGATAATAGATCAGCACCACGCCGAGGCTATTTTTCTCCTTATCCTTTTCATCAGGGATCGTCTTCGATTTGTCGATCAGGATAATGTCCTCTACACCATCGCCGGTCAGATCGTATTTACCCAAACCCGAAAAATACAAGCCTTCCGGGATCGCAGTCAGCAGCTTGCCTGCCTGCCAGCGCATTACGTCATTGAAACGCTGGTTTTCGAATGCAAACTCCACCCTTCTTTCGCGGCGGATTTCAAATATAACACCACGGTTCGCACCGGTCACGTTTGGATATTTTTGCGCCATTACCAGATCGGGACTGCCGTTCGCAATTGCCAGTTTCAAATCCGGCATTTGCACCCGCGCGCGGATGAGGTTCACCGATTTGTCCAGGTCGTCTTGTGTGAGTGTCCCGAGCTCCGCTTTCGCTTCGGCATAAGTCAGCAACACTTCCGCGTAACGGTACACCGGCACATCCACGCTGTTCAGGGCCACATTATCGGTGGAATTGACATACCCCTTCAACTGGTGATAGCCGGTAAAGTTTTTGTTCAACCGCAAAATATAGGGCGCTGTTTCTGCCGCGCGCACCCAGCCCGGGTACACGAGCGTTTGTGCCAGGCGCGGGTCACGGTTTTGAAACTCCTTGACAAAGCCAAACTGCTGATAACCTTGCACGTCGGTAAAACGTGATCCGTCTTTCATGAGATAAGCCTGCACCAGGTCGCGCGCCGGAGCTTGCTCGTAGTCGCCGAAAACGGTGCTATTGACATTCTGGCTACGGTCCTTCGTCTGGTCGAAAGCATTGAACAAGATCACTTCCGGGTTGCTCGACAGGTCCTGGCTACCGAACAATGCTGCGTAGTCGGCATTAGGTTTGCCGGTTTTGTAAATTGAAAACTTGCCGGAAGCCATGATCTCCGCCGAAACCGTTGCCGCAGTTTCCAGAAATTTGTTGGCTGTTGCCTGCAAGTTCAGTTCTGGGTGGTATTTGCGGTAAGTACCTTCGTACAATGCTGTACGGGCGTACTGGGTCATAACAGCCCATTTTCCGGGTGTACCGGTCGGCACCAGATCGGCGGCGTCTTTGACGTTCGCTGCCGCATAGGCAAGATCCGCCATGACGCTGTCCATCACCAACGTCCTTGGATCCTGTGTTTTGTAAAGATCCTCGTCTCCGGGGTTCAATGTTTGGGAAAACCAGGGAACGTCCGAAAAGCGCGCCACTTTGTCAAGATAGAACTGCGCACGGTAGTAGCGCGCGATGCCCGCATAATGCGCTTTGATATCGGCGGCGGCATTTGCCTTGTTATAGTTGTCCAAAAAGTAATTCACGTTCCGCAAGCGGCCCCAGTCCCAGCCGCCGGTGATGGTCTGTGAGCTCGGCGAGCCGGTCATGATCACCTTCATTTCTACGGCGCCTGTCGTGGCGGCATTGTCGGTGCTCTGGTCGCTGAGGTAAGAACCCATGTCGGGCATACTCAGGAGCCCGTTGATATACAATTTCAGGTCGCCTTCGGCATTGAAGAACACTTCGGGAGAAATGGAGGTTTGCGGAAGTTTTTCAAGGAAGTCGTCATTGCAGGCACTTGCGCCCATCAGCAATGCGATCAGTAATATATGCTTTTTCATGTTTTAGGCTGATTGTGTTGGAAATCAAAACTCGACATTCACTCCGAATGCAAACTTCCGCTGGAACGGGTACGAAAAGCCTTTTGAGCTATCAAACGTGTTGCTGCTCGAGATTACTTCCGGGTCGAAGTATTTTTTGAGTTCTGAGAATTCAAAAAGGTTTTCCCCGCTTGCGAACACACGCACGCGGCTGATCTTGTGCTTTTGCAAAAATGCAGCCGGCAACGAATAGCCGATCGTCAGGTTCTTGACCCTCAGATAGGCAGCGCTTAGCAGATATTTGGTTTGCGGAATGTCCAGACCGGATCCGTAATTGTTATCCGCCAGCCACGATTGCAGCACGGGGAAATTGGCATCGGTATTGGCGTCTGCCAGCCCGGCCGCAATGTACGATTGAGAATGCTTCGCACGCTGCTGATCGGAGTCGGCCTGGCCACGGTAGAAATCGAGGTTCCACGGATACACATTGCCATAAGGCTGCTGGTATGGTCCCCAATAAAGGTAATGCTGCGGGTAATAATCGCCTTTGAGCACGCCTTGCAACACTGCCGAGAAATCGAAACCATTCCAGTCGGCGTTCAGGTTGAAACCAATGCGGTAACGCGGAGTAGTATTTCCGATAACCGAGAGGTCTTTCGGGTCTTTTTTGGTAAGGCCTTTCGTAATCCGGCCATCGCCGTCGAGGTCTTTGTATTTCGGCCAGCCCGGCACGATAGACAATGCTCCCCAGGGAATAATGTCGGTTTCATCGAGTTTGGCAATCTCGTCTGCATTTTGGAAAAGACCATCGTTGGTAAGCCCCCAGATTTCGCCGATTTCTTGTCCCTTACGGTAAGAGGCAGAGAATAATTCCTGATCGTTCTTGAACTTCGTAATATGAGAGCGGGAATCTGAAACGATTAATTTTGCACTCAGTGATAACGGCTTTCCGCCCACGTTATAAGAATCGTTGTAGCCTACGGTCAGCTCCCACCCTTTTGTTTGAAGGTCGGCTGCATTCTGGCGGGGTACCGTGGTGCCAAGTACGCCAGGCAGCTCTTGCCCGGGTGTAAGCATGTCCTTCGTATTGCGGATATAGTAGTCGAATCCAAATGTCACATGATCTTTCAGCACACCAAGGTCCGCACCAAAGTTGAGCGTCGAAACACGTTCCCATGTGTAGTTTGAAGGGTCGATGTATAATGCCGGCGATCGGGTAATGACAGTTTGCTTACTACCGCCGATCAGATAATTGGACAAATCAGCCGGTAGGGATTGGCGAAAGCTGTAATAACCTACATTCTGGTTTCCAAGATCCCCATAGGAAGCACGTAGTTTCAAGGTCGGAATGAATGGCAACGCTTCCTTCACAAACGACTCCGAGCTCGCGATCCAGGCGCCGGATACCGACGGGAAGAAGCCCCAGCGGTTGCTCGACGGGAAACGTGAAGAGCCATCGTAGCGGCCATTTGCTTCGATAATGTAGCGGTCATTGAACGTGTAGTTCAAACGTCCGAAAAAGCTGCGGGTTGCGTAACTGCTATCGGCAGCATAAGCAAATGAATTACCACTGGTCAGGTTAATGTAAGGCAGCGAAGGCGAAATCAAGCCAACCTTCTGCGCTTTGGTGGTTTTGTAGCCGTAACTTTCCTGGTTATAACCTGCCAGAAGGTTGATCCGGTGATTCCCCAATGTTTTGGTATAGTTTGCAAATAAATCCAGCACATTGTTGTCCAGCGTGGCGTTGGTTTCATACACACCGCCTACGTCACCCTGTGCGCGCACATCGTTCGGGCCAAATCCGATGCGGTACGTACGCACGTCCTGCTTGGTATTCCATTGTTCACGCTTAAAGCTCGCGGAGCCGGTCACCTGCAAATCGCCATCCAATGCGGTGACAATCCCACGGAAGATGTTCTGGAACCCGAACATATCCTGCTTTTTATTACCACCATCGGTAAGGCGCGCTGCGAGGCGGCCTGCGTCGGTATTGGCCCAGGTGCCATCGGGGTTTACTGCTACCTGTGTGGGTTTGAGCGTGTAGATGTCGGTAATGTCGGCCGTCGGCAATGCACGCTCTGTCCGGTAAATTGACAGGTTGTTATCCAGTTTCAGCCATTTCAAAGGTGAAAAATCCAGCCTTGCGCGCGACGAATAGCGATTCCAGTAGTCGTCCGTCAGTTTGTTCAAACCACCTTCGTGGTTATAATCCGCAGAAATGTAATAACCCACGGTGCGCTCGTTGGCCGTTTTGGCACTTCCCGTGAATGCCAGGCTGTGGTTTTGCGAGAAGCTTCGTTTGGTGAAAAAGTAGTCGTACCAGTTGTTGCTACCCATGTAGGCCCATTTGGTAGGGTCGCTCGGATCAAGCCGGGTGTCGGGCACCGACGGATCGTCGGAGCGCTGTTTTGCCCAGGCGTAATATTCGTCGGAATAATTGACATAATCCCAGGGCGTATTGTCCGTGGAAGTTTCCAGTACGCGGGAAAAAATGTAGGGGTCCGTCACCGGCTTGGGCAGCACTGTTGGCTGGCCCCAGGAGAAGAAGTTATTATAGGTAATGGATTGCTTGCCACGTCCACCTTGTTTGGTCGTAATCAAAACAACACCAAACGCCGCACGGGCACCGTAAATGGCCGCCGAAGCCGCGTCGCGCAGGACGGAAAAGCTGGCAATGTCCGATGGGTTGAGGCGGAGCAGATCGTTGCTGTTGGCCGCCGCAATGCCGTCGATCACAAAAAGCGGCTCTCCGCCATTGATGGAAGTAAAACCACGGATGTTAAAATTGGGCACAGTTCCGGGTGTTCCGCTTTGGTAAGTGATGTTCAAACCTGGGCTCACGCCTTGCAGGCCTTGCATCACGTTCGCAACCGGGCGCGCCTCGAACTGCTTGCCGCTGATCTGGTCCACAGCACCGGTGATATTCACCTTTTTCTCCACGCCATAGCCGATCACGATCACTTCTTCAAGGTTACCGAGGTCGGCCTGCAGGGTTACGAAGATTTCACTTCTGCCTTTTATAAATTCCTCCTGCGATTTGTAGCCGATGTACGAGAAAACGAGGATGTCGTTTCCCGAAACGCCGTCGAGGCTATACTGACCGTTCTGGTCGGTGATGGTTCCTTTCTGAGTTCCTTTGATCACGACGTTCACACCGGGGAGCAGATCTTTTCCGTCGGTCACGGATCCGGTTACGCGCGCGGTTTGCGCGGTTGCAGGCACAAGCCATGCACAGGTCAGCAGTACGGCCAGCAACGCTTGTTGCAGCAGCCTGGTACTGGAAGGTCTGGGTACACTTTTCATCATAACTAAGATTTGTGTTTCAGTAAATTTTGGGCGTTTTGGGAATACAAATGTCCTAATCAAAAATTACGCTAATATTAAAAAATAGTTACCTGATTGTGATTATAAATTGAATGAATGTTCAATTAATTTTTACAGCGTTTGCCAACTTCCGGTTTTCGTAAAAATCCGTATATTGCCGATCCGATACACCCCGAACCGACGATGGGAAGAAAGAGCCTCAAAGAAGCCCGCAAAAAAGAAATCATTAAAGTGTTTTATGGCCTGGCCAAGAAGAACGGCCTGGAAAATACCTCCATCGCCAAGATCGCCGCGAAGATGGAGATCAACCCAAGCCTTATTATCCATTATTTCCAGACTCGTGAAGACCTCGTTTACGGGCTCGTCGATTACATTCTCGACAAATACAAGCTTATTTATAAGGTAGGCACCACCAATGCGAAGGACTCGCGAAAGGCATTACTCGAAATCATTGGGAATATTTTTTCCAAAAAATGGAACAGCCTTTTCGACGACGGCCTGTTTTACGGCTGCTACGCCATGGCATTCCACGATCCAAAAGTGAGGGACCTTTATAAAAAGCTGCTGGATTCGCTCCGCGAAATGCTCATTGGCCACATCGACCAATGCCGCCAGGACGGCGTACTCGATATTGAAGACGTCGAAACGGCTGCCGACAACATTTTTGTCCTCATTGACGGCGCTTATTTTTATCTCAGCCTCGTAACCGATAAAGAAGAATACGAACTGCGGCTGGCGAAATACCGGCAGCAGGCATTATCCATCCTGCACTTAAAGGAACTGTCAGAAATTGCCGGATGACCGGCCGCGGATCAACCGCCTGGCCACCGCGCCGATGCCGATCATCAGCCAGATGAAATTCACAGCTACATTGGGTTTGTCGCCATATTCCAGGGAGTAGACGATCAGACTGGCCGCGCCGATCATATTTAATATATGAAAAGGGTAACCGCTCGGTTTCAACACTCCAATTGTAAGCAACAGGTAGGCAAGCACATAAGACACTACCCCTAGCCATCCCATCGTCTCCAGCAAAAATTCGGTGTTCATGTGTAAGGTGTCTGTTAGCACTACAATATTAATGTAGCGCGGGAATTCAGCCAAATAGCCCCGTCGCAACCGCAAACAAGCCATTATTCGCTCATTTTGGTAATTAACCAAATAAAATCACCCAAATTCACAGTTTTGCGGAATTTCGGAGGTAAATAAGTTAATATCGGTAAAAAAACCGCTAATTCACATCAAGTTTTTGGTTTTCCGACCTGCTAATTTTACAAATAGATAATATCCGGAAATGACCGCGCGAAAGCGTATTGCCAACTGCCTGTCAATAGGCGGGAAGCATTTTATTGCCCTGACATTCATTGAAATAGCTATGAAAATCCCTAACCCAAGCAAGCAATTCTACTTCCACGCACTCACGGCAATGTGCCTCGGGGCATCGGCATTGGCGCAGAAGTCGCTGCCAGCCTACCAGCCTAACCCCACAGAGCTGGCCGCATCTTATAAAAGGATGACGCTGATGGACTCGCTGACCAAAGGCAGTGTCCTGAAAGCACAGGTGCAACCAAACTGGCTCGCCGACGGTCAGTCGTTTTGGTACCGGAACGTGTTAAAGGATAGTCTGACCGAATATTGGGTGGTAAAACCCGGAGAAGGGAAGAAAACGCTGGCTTTTGAGAATGCGAAAGTGGCGGCGGCATTGTCCAAAGCGTATGATTCCACTTTTTCCGCGACCAAACTTTGGGTGCAGGACATCCATTTTGATGCTGAAAAACGCAGCATTTTCCTGCAAAGCAAGGGTAAATGGTTTGCCTATGACACCCAAGCCGGCACGGCACAGAAAATTACCAAACCAGATCTCCCTAAACCTAAAGAAATCGGCTGGACAAAGCAGCTCAGCCGCTGGGGCCGCTTCCGTGCCGACAGCGTTTCGCCTGATAAGCAGACCAAGGCTTTCGTCCGAAATGGAAATATTTATCTAAGTAAAAAAGACAGCAAAGACGGTAAGCAACTGACCTACGACGGCAACCCGCTGAAACCTTACGGCGAGCTCAGCTGGTCGCCGGATGGCCGTTACCTGGTGTGTTACCGCATTGACCGTCGTGAAGAACGGCAGGTGAGCATTATCTTCTCGTCATTACCGAACACGACCCGTGGCGAGGTCAAAACACGGGGTTATGCGCAGCCAGGAGATGAATTTACAAGCTACGAAATGCAGGTGATCGACGTGGAGAGCGGCAAATCGGCCAAAGTGCAGTCCGAAGCGATCGACTTCTTCAATGCCCCGGTGATCCGCTGGCGGAAGGGCGATGCCACGCATTTTACCTATGAAAAAGTAGACCGCGGGCACCAACGGTTCCGGGTTATCGAAGTGGACGCCACCAACGGCGCCACCCGAAATATCATCGATGAAAAAACAGAGACTTTCATTTACCAGAACATGATCTACACGCATTACCAGCCTGAAAATCATGAGATCATCTGGGTTTCAGAAAAGGATGGCTGGCGGCATATGTACCTGGTCGACGAGCAAACCGGCAAAATCAAAAACCAGATCACCAAAGGCGAATGGGTCGTGCGCGACATCGACAGCGTCGACACCCAGAAACGTGAAGTGTGGTTCAAAGCCAGCGGCATGAATGCCAATGAGGATCCCTATCACATTCATTACTACCGCATTAAGTTCGATGGCACAGGATTGGTAAAACTCACCGACCACGCCAAAGCCACGCACCAGCTCACATTCTCTCCCGACAGAACGTACTATGTGGACACTTACTCGACTATGACGACAGCACCGGTTTCGGAGCTCCGGAAAACAGTTGATGCCTCGCTCGTACTGAAACTCGAAACCGCCGACCTTTCTCCCTATCTCGCATTAGGTTTCAAACTGCCCGAGATCTTCAAAGCCAAGGGCCGCGATGGTAAGACAGACATCTGGGGCATCGTGTACCGCCCCAGCAACTTCGATCCGAAGAAGAAATATCCGATCATCGAAAACATTTATGCGGGTCCGCAAGATTCATTCGTCCCGAAAGCGTTCCGCCATTACGGCGAGATGCAGAGCATGGCCGAGCTCGGTTTTGTTGTGGTGCAAATGGATGGCATGGGTACTTATAACCGCTCCAAAGCATTCCACGACGTATGCTGGAAAAACCTGGCCGACGCCGGCTTCCCCGACCGGATCGCGTGGATGAAGGCATTGGCCGAAAAATATCCTCAGGTGGACTCGACGCGTGTTGGCGTTTACGGAACCTCTGCCGGTGGACAAAATTCACTGGGTGCGTTGCTCTTCCACCCGGGCTTTTACGACGCGGCGGTTTCGGCATGCGGCTGCCACGACAACCGTGTCGATAAGCAATGGTGGAATGAGCAATGGATGGGTTACCCCATCGAGAAGCATTACGACGAGCAGTCGAACGTGACCAACGCGGCGAATTTACAGGGCGATTTGCTCCTGATCGTGGGCGAGGTGGATACCAATGTACCGCCGGAAAGCACTTATCGCGTGGCCGATGCATTGATCAAGTCGAATAAGGAATTTGACCTGCTGGTGGTGCCCGGTATGGGCCATAGCGACGGCGGGCCGTATGGACGCCGCAAGAAACGCGACTTTTTTGTACAAAAACTTTTAGGTGTAAATCCTCCGAACAGAAACAGGCAGATCGCCGCTCAGCCAACTGCGCTTGGGCGATGAAGCGTGCCTGAATATTGAATTGACGATTGCATTTGTCAGAAGGCGGCCTCCCGCCTTGCAGTTACCCTTTTGCCCTTAGCTTTAAATTCTATGAAAAAAACACTACTCATACTGGCCGTTCTTCAAATGCTTTTCGTGGGTTGCGCACGAAAAAAGGTCGCCCTAAAAACACCGACGGCATCCGCCGAAAGCACCGACGGCCGCCGTAGCGACGGCCGCCGTGGCGACGGCCACCGCATCGAACTCCTTTTCCTTGGGCACGACAGCAAACACCATTACTCGGAGAAATACTTCCCGATGCTCTCGCTACCATTGTTCCAAAGAGGCATTAACCTGACCTACACTTCCGACCCCAATGCATTGAACACGGAAAACCTCAGCCGCTATGACGGCGTGGTGATTTATGCTAACCATAACACGATCACGCCTGCGCAGGAAACTGCGTTGAAGACATTCGTGGAAGGTGGAAAAGCGCTTATTCCATTGCATGCGGCATCATTCTGTTTTCAGAATTCGGATTGGTACATCAAAGCGGTAGGCGGTCAGTTTTTGTCGCATAAGTATGGCACATTTACCGCGCCGGTCGTGAAGGCCGACCACCCGGTGATGCAGGGCTGGAAAACTTTTGAAACCTGGGATGAAACCTATGTGCATTCCAAGCTCAATCCCGACATTACCGTACTGCAAGAGCGTGTGGAAGGCGATCACCACGAGCCGTGGACGTGGGTGCGGATGCAGGGTAAGGGTCGCGTATTTTACACTGCTTACGGGCACGACGAGCGCACCTGGAAGCAGGCAGCATTTCAGGAACTGGTTGCCAACGGCATTATGTGGGCTGTTGATGACGATGCAAAAGCGCGTTTGGCGAAACTCAATTTGCCTAAACCAACATTCACTGACGCCGATGTGCCCAACTACGAAAAACGGGATCCCGCACCGAAATTCCAGCAGCCATTATCCCCTGCCGAATCGCAGAAACTGACGCAGGTACCGGTTGATTTTGAACTGAAATTATTCGCATCGGAGCCCGATATTACCAAGCCGATCGCCATGGCCTGGGACGAGCGCGGACGCCTTTTTGTAGCCGAAACCCAGGATTACCCCAACGAAGTCCGCGATCAGGACGGCATTGGTAAGGACCGTATCAAGATTTGCGAGGACACCGATGGAGATGGCAAGGCCGATAAATTCACAGTTTTCGCGGATAACCTCAACATCCCGACCAGTATAGTGTTTGCCAATGGTGGCATAATCGTGGCTCAGGCACCACATTTCATTTTCCTGAAAGACTCCAACGGAGACGACAAGGCCGATATCCGCGAGAATATTATCTCCGGTTGGGGTAAAAGCGATACGCACGCCGGGCCTTCGAATTTGAAGTATGGCTTGGACAACAAGATCTGGGGTGTGCTGGGCTATGCAGGTTTCCGCGGCACGAATACAGGCAAGCAGCTGAATTTCAGTCAGGGTATTTACCGGTTTGACAACGATGGCAAAAACCTGGAATACATTGGCCGCACTTCCAATAATACCTGGGGTTTGGGTTTTTCGGAGGATTTCGAAGTGTTTATATCAACAGCGAACGGCAATTACAGCGGGCATTTCGCCATGCCACTCGAATACGTGAAGCGTTCCGTGGCGGACGGCTCCGGCAATACGGTTTACAAACTGGATTCGCATTACGAAATGAACTATTTAACACCTGCATTGCGCCAGGTGGACTTTCACGGCGGATTTACTGCTGCTGCGGGTCATAACCTTTATACCGCCCGTAATTTTCCTAAATCTTACTGGAACTCGACAGCGTTCGTCTGCGAACCAACCGGCCGGCTGCTCTACCAGGCTTTACTGAAACCAAAAGGGGCAGGTTTCAAGGAAAAGAATGGGTTCAACCTCCTCGCCAGCGCGGATGAATGGTTCTCGCCTGTGCATGCGGAAGTAGGTCCCGACGGCGCTGTTTGGGTTGCGGACTGGTACAGCTTCATCATCCAGCACAATCCTACCCCGCGCGGTTTCGAGAATGGGAAGGGGAATGCTTATATCAATCCATTGCGAGACAACCAGCACGGACGTATATATAGGGTCGTTTGGAAAAACGCTACAAACCCTTCCTATCCAAAACTTGATAAAAACGACGCAGCCAGTCTGGTGGCAGGTTTGAAAAACGATAACATGTTCTGGCGCACCACGGCGCAGCGGCTGATCGTGGAATCGAAAAACACTTCGGTGATTCCCGAGCTCATCAAATTGATGAATGATCAATCCGTGGACGAGATCGGATTGAACAGCCCCGCAGTACATGCATTATGGACATTGGATGGACTCGACGCACTGAATGGCTCGAACGAAGAGGCCTATCACACACTGGTACGCGCTATTCGCCACCCGGCGGCAGGCGTGCGGAAAACAGCCGTAAAACTGCTTCCTCGGAACGACAAGACGCTCTCCGCATTGAAATGGACAAATTCATTGAATGACCCAGATCTGAAAGTCAGGCTCGCGACCATCCAGGCATTGACCGACCTGCCAGCTTCCGAGGAAATTGGAAGAATGCTCTACCTGGCAGGGCAGGATTCCCAGAATGCAGCCGACGAATACCTTGCACAAGCCATTTTCACTGGCGTGATCAAACACGAGGCCGGTTTCAAAGCGACCGCCGCGAAACTGAAAGACTCGACATTAACGGCACGCATCGAACGCGGGTTGATTGAGGAAACTTATATGCTCAATCTTTGGTCGCCACCGATCTACCCTCCGGATGTTTCGCACAAAGAACTCAGGATTAAAGCTATCATTACAAAAGCGCAGGAAGACCTTTCGGGTGTGGTAGCATCCCAGGGCAACCGACAGAATGGTTACAGCCTGTACATGCAGGATGGCAAATTGCATTGGCTTGTGCGGCAGGATGGTAAATCGTATCAGGTAACATCCACCCGCAAACTGCCCGACGAGCGCTTTACGGCTTATGCAACCCTGTCGGAAGGCGGCAAAATGACGCTGGCGATTGAGGATGAAACTCCCGTAGCAGGCCAGGCAACAGGCCTTTTTCACCATCCATTTAACCCGGACGATATCCGGCTGGGCCGCGACTTGCGTGACGGCAACCAGGTGGGCGAATATGGTGATAATGCCAGATTGAAAGGCTGGCTGGACATTAAAAGCACGCTGCAACTGAACCAGGTCATTCATGATCAGGCACCTAAAAAGGTCGCTGTAAACCCTGAGGCACCTGTGGAAGTAATGAAAGGCAAAGGCACGCCGGTAACAGTGAAGCTCAAAGTGATAGAGCATGAAATGAAATTTGACCAGAAAACATTTACCGTGAAGCCTGGCCAGAAAGTGACGGTCCAGTTTACCAATCCGGATTTTATGCAGCACAATTTGCTCATTATCAAACCCGGAACATTGGAAAAAGTCGGCAATGCGGCCGACCTGCTGGCGCGCGAAGCCAATGCGATCGCGATGAACTACGTGCCTAAAATGTCCGAAGTACTGCATGCAACGGAACTTGTCAGTCCCGAAGGCAATGCGACGCTGGTGTTCATCGCGCCCGAAAAGCCCGGTGACTACCCGTTCCTATGCACCGTGCCCGGCCATTGGCGGATCATGAACGGTATTATGAAAGTGCAATGAGTACCCTCAAATAAGTTTAACCATCTAACTCCAATTGATATGAAAAGACCATTATCCCGCCTGATCCGGGAACTGCACCGCTTTTGCTTCCTCGCGGCGGCGGTCGCCTGTTTCCTGACCGAAAATGCCCTGGCATTCGCTGCCGACCGACAGATTTCCGGCAAAGTGGTGTCCACCGAGGACAAGAACCCGCTGCCCGGCGTGACCATTATTGTGAAGGGTAAAAATACCGTTGGTACAGCGACTGATACCGAAGGAAAATTCAAGCTGGAAGTGCCAGAGGGGGCTACATTAATCCTGAGCTACATCGGATATGTGAGCCAGGAAGTAGCCGTGGGCAACCAGAGCGAAGTGAATGTAGAACTGGCCCCCGACCAGAAACAATTGCAGGAGGTGGTGGTGATCGGGTATGGTACGCAAAAAAAAGGCGACATTACCAGCTCTGTGGCGAGTATCAAGCGCGAGGATTTCGTCCAGGGAACGGTGCGTGATGCGGCGCAGCTTGTTCAGGGAAAAGTAGCTGGTTTGCGTATTACGACACCCAGCGGCTCTCCTACCTCCAACACGCAGATCAACCTCAGGGGTGTCAACTCCATTGAAGGTGCCTCCAACCCGCTGATCCTGATCGACGGTATCCCCGGCGGCCTGAATACCGTCGCACCGGAAGATATCGAGTCGGTGGATGTATTGAAGGACGGTTCGGCTGCGGCGATTTATGGTACCCGCGCTACCGGAGGGGTGATCCTGATCACGACGCGTAAAAACCGCGGCAATGCCCGTTCGACGATCGAGTATTCCAATTATGTCAACATCCAGTCCATCGCCCGCCGTCCCGAACTGCTGACCGGCGATGATTACCGTCAGAAAATCAAGGAAGGCATTGATTATACAGACCACGGCGGCAATACCGACTGGCTTTCCGAGATCATGCAAAAGCCGGTAAGCCACAACCATAATCTGACGTTTTTTGGAGGTAACAGCACGACCAACTTTACCGGCTCGGTGAACTACCGGAATTGGGAAGGGATATTTCTAAGGTCCGGACAGAACCGTTTCACCGGTCGTGCGGATTTGAACCATTCCATGTTCAACAACAAACTGAAAACCAATCTTCAACTCATCAACCGCATTACCCGCTCGAATGGCGCGGTAAGCCCGGCCAACGACGATGCCGCTTACGGATATGCCTACCGCCAGGCTATTATCCGCAACCCCACCGATCGCGTGAAAGACGATAATGGCAAATGGCAGGAACGCGACGGCTATTTCTACGAAAACCCCGTTTCGCTACTGAATGAATCCAATTTCGAAAGTTCGTTCAAAGAAATGCGGATGGCCGGTAGCCTCGACTACGCACCGATCGACGATCTGAATTTCAAGTTGCTGGTTTCAAATGTACAAAACAGCAACCTGGAAGGCGGTTCAACCACATTTAACCACACCAGTACCCGACTTGGCAACCAGAATGCGACCGCTTTCCGCAACACCTATGCCAACAATGAAAACCTTTTGGAATTAACCGGAAATTATTCGAAAACCATCGGTAAACACCGTTTCTCGGTGCTTGGAGGTTATAGCTGGCAGGATGCGACTTACGAAACCTTTGCCGCAAATAACTGGGATTTTCCAACCGACACTTACGATTGGAACAACCTCGGTGCGGGCGGCGCATTGCAAAGAGGGCAGGCCGGTATGAGCAGTTCGAAAAACAAATGGCAACTCGCAGGTTTCTTTGGCCGTTTGACTTACAGCCTCGACGAAAAATACCTTTTCATGGCCAGCGTACGCCGCGAAGGATCTTCCCGCTTCGGTGTGAACAACCAATGGGGTACTTTCCCCGCGGCCTCCATTGGCTGGCGGATCAGCAAAGAGAACTTTATGGGCGGCTTTGGTGCGGCTTCCGATATCAAACTCCGTGCGGGTATCGGGGTGACGGGTACCATCGCGAACAACCCGTACATGTCTCAGATCAGCTACAATTTCGATCGCGGACAAGGGGCATTCATCAACGGCAAATGGGTACCAGGCTTCGTTCCTGCACGTAACTTCAACCCCGATTTGCGTTGGGAGAAGAAAGAAGAATACAATGCCGGGGTCGATTTCGGTTTCATGAAAAACCGCATTAATGGTTCGATCGATTTTTACAGCCGCAAGGTGAAAGATCTGCTCTACAATTTCCCGGTACCTGTTCCGCCGTATCTAACGGGCAGCATGTTTATCAATGCCGGGGTAATGGAAAACAAAGGCGTTGAAGTATTGGTGAATATCGTGCCTATTCAAACAGGCGATTTCCAGTGGAACACCGGATTTACCTACTCTACCAACAAAAACAAGCTCGTAAGCCTTTCGAATGACCAATTCCAGGCCGCCAACGACTTCTTCGACGCAGGATATACCGGCGAGCCGATCCAGGTGAGTACCCACCGCGTGAAAGTGGGAGAGCCTATCGGCCGTTTCTTTGTATGGAAAAGCGTAGGCGTGGATGATAAAGGCGCCTGGCTTGTGGAAAACAAAGATGGTGAGGTGATCCCTATTGCCGACGCTACTCCGGGCGACCGCCAGTACTATGGTAATGGCATTCCAAAGCACATCGTGGGCTGGAACAACAACGTCCGCTACAAGCAGTTCGACCTCGCTGTAAACATGCGTGGCGCATTCGGGTTCGACATCCTGAATTTCCAAAGCATGTTCTACAACAACCCGCGCAACAAGGCTTACAATATGCTCAAAACCGCCTATGACCCGATCGACGGCAAGGTGCTCAACTCCGACCTCGTATATGTTTCACACTATATCGAAAAAGGCGATTATTGGAAAATCGATAACGTGACGCTGGGCTATACGCTGCCTGCCAATACGATCAAAGGTCTTAAAAACGCCCGCATTTTCGTATCTGGGCTTAACCTCGCGACCATTACCGGCTATACGGGTATTGATCCCGAAGGTGTGACATTCACCGGCTTTTCACCGGGCAGCGACTACCGCGACAAGTACCCGACTACCCGGACATTCACTGCCGGCCTGAGCGTAACATTCTGACCATTCAATTCTTTTGGAACAATGAAAAATAGAAATATAAAATACGCGGTCCTCGCTGCATTATTGACCGGAGCGCCGCTTTACTCCTGCACGGACCTCAATGAAGAAGTGTACTCCGAAGTACTCGGCAGCAGCTACCAGCCTACTGAAAAAGACCTGCCTGCCATTGTAGCGCCTGTTTATTCATCGTTGCGCTCGCTGATGCTGGGCTGGCAAGGCTATTTCGATTTGCAGGAAGAAGCCGCCGATGCTATCATCACGCCTGTACGCCCGAATGGCTGGGACGATGGTGGCACCTACCGCCGCATGCACCAGCACGCCTGGACAGCGTTGCAATGGCAACCCGAAAACGCCTGGCAAAGCTCATTCCGGAGCATTACCACCGCAAACCGTGTACTATCGCAAATAGCCGAAGGCGATCTGCCCATTACGAATGGCAAGGAAGCAACCATCGCAGAGCTCCGTGCCGTACGCGCCTTTGCCTATTATCTCTTAATGGACAATCACGGAAATGTGCCCATTGTGACTGATTTTAAGGATGTTACTCTACCCAAGCAAAGCACGCGTAAGGAAGTTTATGATTTTGTGGTAAAAGAATTGACCGAATCGCTTCCAAACCTGAGCGAGAACGCAACCACTACCTATGGCCAGATGAACAAATGGGGTGCCAAAACCTTGCTTGCCAAAATTTACCTCAATGCCCAGGTATATACCGGCACTCCCCAATGGGCGAAGGCGATCCAGGAGGCCGACGATGTGATCAAAAGCGGCAAATATGTACTGGACGCCAACTACTCGGATGTTTTCACCTGGACTAACTTCAATTCCAAAGAGATCATTTTTGCGATTCCTTATGACGAAATCTATGGAACCGGCAACCAGATTCACATGAAAACCCTCGACCCGCTGAGCCGTTCGGTATACCCGATGAATGCTGGTCCGTGGGGTGGAAACTGCGCCGTGCCACAGTTTATCGACACCTACGATGCCGAAGACAGTCGCCTGGCCGACACCTGGATCATGGGACCGCAAAAAAGTGCGGCCACCGGAGCTGTGGTGATCACATACAGCAAATCCGTTCCGGGAATGGAGAAAACGGCTTCTACCGACGGCTATCGCATTGGTAAATATAAGATCAAACCGAACGCCACCGGCAGTCTCGACAACGACTTCCCATTTCTGCGCTACGCGGATGTGCTGATGATCAAAGCCGAAGCATTGCTGAGAACCGGGAAGGCAGCCGAAGCCGCTGAACTGGTAACGCAGGTGCGGCAGCGTGCATTCAAAGGCAATCCTGCCAAAGCCACTGTCACGGCAGCAGATCTGGCCAAAGGCAGCAAGTACAATTATGGCTACCAGGCCACCGATGGAACCATTACCGAACGGCAGGGTGGTGACGACGTCCAGTTCGGGCGTTTCCTCGATGAGCTGGGTTGGGAGTTCGCGGCCGAAGCGCACCGCCGTCAGGACCTGATCCGTTTTGGGATATATGAAACCAAAAAATGGTTCAACCACCGTCCGCAAGCTGCCCAGCGCGCCCTGTTCCCGATCCCGCAGAATGAAATCGATAAAAACCCTAATCTGAAACAGAACCTGGGTTACTGATACATGTATTAATTTGGGTTAGGTAGTTCCTATTTGCTCACCGGACGAAGTATATTTGCTTCGGTGGGCAAATTTTTTGTTTTATCCCAAAACCGTCTTTATCCCATGTTTTCTAAATCGACATACTTAAACCGCAGGCAGACACTTCAATCAAAACTCGGCAGCGGCCTCGTTCTTCTGCTTGGCAACGAAGAAAGCGGCATGAACTACCGCGATAACGTATATTCATTCCGCCAGGACAGCACATTTCTATATTATTTCGGCATTGACCAGGCTTCGCTGACCGCTGTGATCGACATTGATAACGATCGCGAAATCATCTTCGGCGACGAGCTGACCATCGACGACATCGTCTGGACCGGCCCGAAGGAGGCCCTTACCGAAAAAGCAGGAAAAGTGGGTGTTACCGAAGTAAAACCCGCTTCCGCGATTGCTGGCTTTCTGAAAGACGCATTATCCCGCCAGCAGACCATTCATTTCCTACCTCCCTACCGCGGCGAGCATTACCTGAAATTACAGGAATGGCTGCGCATCAATCCAGCCGAAGCAGAGCAAAAAAGCTCTGTAAGCCTCATTAAGGCGGTAGTTTCCATGCGGTCTTACAAAACGGAGGAAGAAGTGGCCGAAATCGAAAAGGCCGTGGATACGTCCATCGATATGCATCTTGCGTTCATGCGTACCACCCGTGCGGGCATGACTGAAAAGGAAATCGCGGGAAATTTGCAGAGTATCGCCATCGCACAAGGCGGAGATATCTCTTATCCCATTATCCTGACCGTCAACGGCGAAATCCTGCACACCCACGCCCGTGACCTCGCCATCCGGGAAGGGCAGATGGCACTTTGCGACGCCGGTGCCGAAACCGCGATGCGCTACTGCGGCGATTTGACGCGTACCATACCCGTCGGCAAAACATTCACGACCCATCAAAGAGAAATGTACGAAATCGTACTCAACTCGCAGGAAGCGGCCATTGCAGCATGTAAACCGGGTGTTTTGTTCAAAGATGTGCACAAACTGGCTTGTACCAAACTTGTGGAAGGCATGAAACAAATGGGCGTTGTCAAAGGCGACCCTGCCGAAGCTGTTGAGCACGACGTACACACATTGTTCTTTCAATGCGGCCTCGGCCACATGATGGGCATGGACGTTCACGACATGGAAAACCTGGGTGAACAATATGTCGGCTACACCGACGATCTCCAAAAAGGGACCGCATTCGGCTGGAAATCACTCCGCCTCGGCCGCGCCCTCGAACCCGGTTTCGTTCTCACCGTAGAACCCGGCCTTTATCTCATCCCCACTCTCATCGACCGCTGGAAAGCCGAAAATAAACTCTCGCAATTCATCGACTACGATAAGCTGGAACTGTTTCGCGATTTCACGGGCATCCGCATTGAGGACAACCTTTTAATCACTGAGAATGGGAATAGGGTACTTGGGAAGGGGCTAGTGAAAAGTGTGGCGGAGGTGGAGGGGCTGAGGGGATAAATAGTATATGTTTGCAGGCAGAACTCCTCAGCCTGCAAACATTGAAACAGCCGAAATATCGTTACACGACGGGCACAAATCGCTTCGTTTACAAGTTCGCAAGCATGGGGCCGGAAGGTAAAATCAGGAAGCTTGTCGATATGTGAAGCGTGATCCATCAATTGGTAATAACCTGGCTGCCGATCCGGTATTTTCAGCCGGACGCTGTCCTTGCTATTAGCCTTCAAATGTAAGGGTTATTTAAACTGATAGAATTTCCATTGCGTCTTAAAATCTGCTTTCAGAGGCTGGTTGATGAGCGTGGCCCTTACCATCTCGATCGGCATATTGTTTTCCTTCATGACCGCATCGTGGTATTGCTTGAAAGTCATTTTACCACTGTCCACCAACTCCTTTTTGAGGCTAAATAATTGTAAACCACCAATCAGATAAGCAACCTGATACAATGGACTATAACTTCCTTCAAATGAACGCCTTACCTCCCCTTCCGCATTCGCACGTTCATGTCCGACGCGATCCACCAGGAAATCAATGCATTCCTGGGGCGTCCATTTTCCCAGGTGATAGTTTAACGAGAAAATGATACGTGCGCAGCGATGCATGCGCCAGAACAGCATCCCGATCCGCTCCTCCGGCGTCTTGGCAAAGCCCTTATCGTACAGCAGAAGCTCCCAATACAATGCCCAGCCCTCCGTCCAGAATGGCGTGCGGAAGTCACTGCGATAGGATTTGTAACGACTGCTCATATAGTATTGCAAATGGTGGCCGGGTACCAGTTCATGGTGTACCGTAGAGCGCGAGAAGTAGGGGTTGTTACCGCGCATGCTCATGAGCTTGTCCTCATGCGCCATCGTATTGGTCGGGTACGAAATGATAATATCCCTACCGCCGAGAAAGAATGGATTAACGAGTTGTCTTTCAGGCGTCATCATCTGCATTCCCCAAGTCTCGTCAGCTATTTCGGGGTAATCTATCAGGTTATTTTTGAGAATAAACTCCTTCGCATCATTATAAAGTTTCAGGATCAGTTCGGGCTGGGTGCCGGCTGGCACATAGCTGTTTTTCACCTTTTCCTGCGCCTTTTTCCAATCGTTACCAAAACCCATTTCCGCCGAAGCTTTCAGGAGTTCCTTATCACACCAGGCGAATTCCTTATTTGCCAGTTCGATCAATTCATCTGGCGTGTAGCTGATCATTTCAGTACCTAACTGACGGATCAATTCCTCCCTTCCAATGGGCACGCCCCGGATCCCGCTGGCATCCTCCTTCTGTGTCGTATTCAATTTTCCTTTGCTGCGGATGAGCTTCGAATAGGCCAGCAATGTACTGTCCAGTGTTTTGTAAGGCTTCGGCACCCACCAGTTGAACATCGGGTCGTAACCATTGTAAAATTCATACATACTTTTCAACCGCGCTTCCAGGCCATTCACTGCTTCCACACCCATGCGCGACAGCGACATATCGATCGATTCCACCTTTTTGAACGATTCTTCTGCCTTTTTCAATTCCTTTTGCAGATCATTCAATTTTCCAGCCACCGCTTGTCCATCGACGGTAGCACCACGCCTGCGCCCTTTTTCGAGCTCATAAATAGCAGGGGCAAATGGAATGTATTTCTCAATCTGCGCATATTCCTTTTCTTCCTGGCTCAATGCGCGCAAATGGTCATCGATATTCCGTTTCAGCAGCAGGTAATCCACTTTGCCATAAATGCTCATCGCATTGAAATCGGTCTTCGCAAGTTTGCTTATATAATCTTGGTCTACCTCACGCAGGCGCTTCCGTTGCTCGGGGGAGTTCAATGCAGGCCCCGAACCCTGTCTTCCACGTCCGCCGGTAGGCATAGGTCCGTAAAAATAGTCTACTGCGTGAATATCCTGCGCATACTGAACAACCAGCCCGGCCACCTCGCTCGTCTGTTCATATAAGTTAAACTTCGATTTGGTACCCTGGCTCTTCACTCCGAAAGCCGCTAAACAAAAAAATAAGAAAAGTGCCCAACGCGTGCGCGTTACGTACATATGCGTCATAGGATTCAGGAATATAAAAATGGATTTTACCAAAATTACCCGAAAATCCCGGCAGAAACGAGGCAGGTTTTAATCATTTATTGACTGATTTTAGCAGGTAGGGGTGCGCAGCTAACGGCCGGACCGCCGACGGATGTGTGACGATGGACGATAGACGATGGACCATTCCTTATCACTGATGACGATGAACCGTTGCCGACGTGCTTGTACTGCCGACCATGGACGATAGACCATAGACCATTTTTTATTGCTGTGAAGATGAACCGTTGCCTACGGCAGCTATGGTCCATCGTCCATCGTCCATGGTCAGCCTCGGCGGTCAGCGGTCGGCGGTCAGCAGTCAGCGGTCAGCGGTCCTCCCCCCCAGCCCCAAAACAAAGCAATCCCGACTCCACAACAAAGTCGACGGTCGCTCAATTAGCGAAATTTGTATTGTTAAACGTCAACAACCCAATTATGAATAAGACAATTTTGATTACAGGCGCTTCTTCCGGGATCGGGAAAGCGGCTGCGCGGCACTTCGCTGCCAATGGATGGAATGTGGTTGCTACCATGCGTAGCCCCGAAAGGGAAACTGAACTCACAGGCCGCGATAATATCCTGGTTACCAAGCTGGATGTACAATCACCGGAAACCATCGAATCGGCCATTGCGGCGGGCATCGAGCGGTTTGGTGCTATCGATGCGGTGGTGAACAATGCCGGTTATGGGCAGTACGGTGTTTTCGAAGCCATTACACCAGAGCAGGTTCATGCGCAGTTCGATGTGAATGTATTTGGTGTCATGAATACAATCCGGGCGATCCTGCCACATTTCCGGGAACGAAAAACGGGTATGATCATTAACATCAGTTCGGGTGCGGGCCGGTTTACATTACCGCTCATCTCGCTTTATAATGCTTCCAAATTCGCTTTGGAAGGCTTTTCCGAGGCGCTTTCATTCGAGCTGTCTGCGTTGAATATTACAGTGAAGATCGTGGAACCGGGCGGTACTACCACCAATTTCATCAAAACCAGCGAGGAAAAATTCTCTGCCAAACCGCTGCCCGAGTACGACGAATTCCTTGGCGCGGCTTTCAAAATGTTTGACAATCTGAAAGGTATGCAACTCGCCACTGCCGAAGAAGTCGCCGAAGTGATCTACGAAGCCGCAACCGATGGGACCCATACGCTTCGTTACCTGATCGGAAATGAGGATTTCAAACGGCGGGTAAACAACCGGCTAAATCTTCCGGATCAGGAGTACATTGAGTCGGTCAGGGAGGCGTATTTGCCGTTTATGGGGGCGGAGTGATGGATGACCGCCGGCGGATGACCGCTGACCGCTGACCGCTAGTGCGGCTCCGGCATCAACAGTTCAACATGACAGTAAAACCATCGTCCGCGGTCTATCGTCCATGGTCTCCACCCCACCGTCTCCATACCGCATCGGCGGTCAGCGGTCAGCGTGGGGAGACCATGGACGATGGACCATGGGGTTTCCTGACCGCCGACTGCCGACCGCTGGTGCGGCCCCCGCATTAACAGTTCAACATGACAGTAAAACCATCGTCCGCGGTCTGTCGTCCATGGTCTCCACCCCACCGTCTCCATACCGCATCAGCGGTCGGCGGTCAGCAGTCGGCGGTCAGCAGTCGGCGGTCGGCGGTCAGCGGTCGGCAGTCGGCGGTCGGCGGCCGGCGGTCAAAAAACACCAAACATCCCCTATATTAGCACCATGGAAACCTCACGCTACCCCTGCCATTTCGAGCCGACGATTTCGAATGAGCAGTTCATTCCGGACCACATTTTTGTTTACCTCGAAACGGGCTTTATGAATGTTTTCTATGGAAACAGCATGTACGAGTTGCGGGCGGGCGACTACTGCTTTGTGACGCGCAACCATCTGGCGCGGTATCATAAAGGCGAGCTCGACGGGAAACCATTCAAATCAGTGTCGGTTTTTATCTCCCAGGAATTTTTGCGGGTTTTCTCCCAAGAATACGGGCATACTGCCGAAACGGTTGAATGCACGGAGGATAATGCGATTATTCAACTCAACCACCATCCCATGCTGGAAAGTTATGTGCAATCGATGCGTCCCTACATGCAACTCGATGGCGAGGAAAAGAGTGATTTCATGGTCTTAAAAACCAAAGAGCTGGTTCTTTTGCTACTCAAAACCAATCCCGCATTAAAGAATATTCTTTTTGACTTCAGCGATCCCGGCAAGATCGACCTTGAAGATTTCATGAACCGTAATTTCCGCTTCAATGTGAACCTCCAACGGTTCAGTTATCTATCGGGACGCAGCCTGACGATCTTTAAGGAAGATTTCAAAAAAGTTTTTAACACATCGCCGGGAAAATGGCTGATGGAAAAAAGGTTGACAGAAGCGCGCTTTCAAATAGAAACGCTGGGCCGGATGCCATCCGAAGTGTATCTCGAAGTAGGTTTTGAGGATTTATCACACTTCTCCTTTGCTTTCAAAAAAATGTTCGGCTCATCGCCAAATCAGTTCCGTAAAGTTCAGGCCTGACGCTATTCCTGCAAATCCAGCTGTCTGGCTTTCCCGTTTTCAGTCCGGTAACGCGAAATAATCGCTTTCAACGTTTCGCCCGTCCCTTTGATCACCATTTTGTTTAGATTGTACTGCGACATATTCATCGCCGCGGCTATTTCCTGGATGGTCAAAGGCTCATTCTGGCGCACCATCTTCCTTACCTCTGCCAGAACACGCTCGGTTTCAGGATTGTATGGCAATTCAGTCTCCATATGCTTTCGACCCGAAAAATTACGCTTCACCAGGCTTACCAGTAGTGCAGCCGAATTGGTCACAAGATCGCGGCTGCTTTCCTGCAATTGGTTCAGCTCGCTTTCAATCAATCGCACCAGGTGTGTCACGGCATGGCGGTCAATTTCGCTACGCAGCTCCTTCTGCCGGAGGAAATCAGGTACAGAAAACAAATCGCGCACGGCCCGGAACATGCCTGCGAAGCCATTGAGAGGATCCGCCGCCCCGGCTATGCGGAACGGATCGAAGAAGATAGTAAGCAAGTTGGTCCTGTAAAAGGACTTGAATTGGAAATGATGGCCGGGGGAAAGGAGAAAGATCGCGTGCTCGTCGTAATGCCACGAGCTGTCGTCAAAGGATAAAACACCCTCCCCCTCGGTGACAAATGCAATACCAAACAAGCCGTCGTAGCGGGATGACTGTTCAAGCTCACGGGCTTCGCAGCTTACCAGATTTAGGGTTTGATCGATATTGAATTCTTTCATCACGTTGAAGAAGGGTTTAGGAATAGTCACCAGTTTCCACAGCCGTCGTTGTGGCGCCTGCGAAACGGGGTTTAGGTTTATGGTCAACTTACTGTCGGTTTCAGTGAAAACACCGTCAGTAACCAAAGATGTTTACCAATGGTGAAACCTGAAAATTAAAGGTGGCTAATGCCGGATTTAGAATACCGAATGCCCGGTTTTGGAGGAAGAAAGAAAATTATTTTCCAAGCCATTGCTTGAAATCAGCCATCCTGTCACCGCTAACAAATACTTCCTGTGACGCCGCTGGTGTGAGTTCGAGCTTCAAACGCCCGGCTGATACCGTGTAAATCGAGCGTATGCTGTTTAATGCGATGATAAGCGAGCGATTGATCCGGAAAAACTCCTTTGGATCGAGCATTTGCGCCAATTTATCCAGGCTGTAATCCATAGCGAGGTGCTGTCCGTCAAAAGTCCGCAGGAAGGTGGCCTTTTGTTCGATGGTGAAATAGGCAATTTCGCTCGTGCGGATGCTGAATAATTTGGGTCCTGCCGAGGCAAGGAAGCGCTCTTTGTAACCCTCCTCTCCTACTGGCTGATACATGGCCATTAACGCCGCGAAGTCGGGGACGGGAGCCACTGCCGCTTTCGCATGCAACGCGACAAACTTGTCGATCGCCGCCGCCAATTCGACCTTGTCCACCGGTTTGAGCAGATAATCCACGCTGTTCGCCTTGAATGCTTTAAGCGTATATTCGCTGTAAGCGGTGGTAAAAATAATGGGAATGGTTAGTTTCAGTTCTTCGATGATCTTGAATGCGAGGTCGTCTTCGAGATGAAGGTCCATGAAAATCAGGTCGGGAAGGCTATTGTTATTGTCGCTCAGCCACTGGATGCTTTCCCGGACTGACGACAGTTTGCCCATGACGTTAATTTTGGGATCATACTTACCAACAAGGCTTTCAAGACGGTTGGCACTGAGCGACTCGTCTTCGATAATCAGCACATTCATGAAAGCAGCGGCACTTTAACGGTAAAACAGCCATCGGTCTTATCGACCATCACAGGCTTATCGATCAGCAACTTGTAACGGTTTACAATGTTCTGAAGACCCAGGCGGGTAGAAGATTCGGGTAACTCGCGGACTTGCAACGGATTGCTGATCACCAGATAATCGCCATCAACCCCAATTTTAATAACCAACGGATTGCTGGTCGACATACGATTATGTTTCACGGCATTCTCCACGAGTAGCTGCAACGTAAGCGGCACAATCGAATATTTTTCCTTTTCCTGGCAGGAAATGTGAATATCAAGGTTTAGTTTGTTTTCAAACCGGATCATCAACAGGAACATGTAGGTTTCGAGGAACTCCACCTCCGTAGCCAGCTTGATGGAATCGTGCACCGACTTTTCAAGAATATAGCGGTAAGCCTTCGAAAGCTGGTTGATGAACTTCACCGAAAGCTCCTGGTTGGTCTCCACAAGTGAGGTTAGCACGCTGAAATTATTGAAGAGAAAATGGGGGCTTACCTGGTTTTTCAATGCATTGAAATTCGCCGTAGCATTCTCCTTCTGCAAGCGCTCTTCGTTGATCACCACCCTTTGCAGACGCTCGTACACCCGCTTATTGGCAGCGAGATAATACTCCGCCATGAGCGCCATCACGGTAATGCTGGTATTAGCCCGTTGTTTGAGCACCGGCGAATCGTTGAGCACGATCGGCAGCACGTCGAAGCTCCTTTTATCAAAAACAGCCTCCATCCAATGCCAGAGATAGCGGTACCAATGGTTGAAAACCATCGCCAATGCAATCGCGACGACTAGCATAAGCGCCTGGTTCACCACTCGGAACCGTTCCGGAAAATCCTCTCCTAAAAAACGGGAAGTAAAGTATTGCACCCACTCGATCACGTTGATCCAGAGGATAAAAAACGCAATGCTGAACAACACCTCCATCGTCCACAGTGGCAGCCGGTGCCAAAATGTGGGCAGATCGATCTGCAAAACGTTCATATAAATGCGTATAGGCACATATATGACCGCAAGGCCCAGACCAAGCTCCCATTTTTGACGGCTGGTAAGACGTGATGTTATTGGGGATTGCATTTACTTTCCAAATTCTGAACCTCAAAAGTAAACAAAGTACCATTATGTGTGATCTACTATTTTTCAAGTCGGGCGGCGTCTCGCACTAATATCTTATCAATCTGCTTCCGGATGCATTATTACGCGTCGTCCATTTGGCGTAAAGTATCATATTCCTGTCGTGAAATGTCAGCTTTTTTCAGAAGCGAGTCGGGTTATTTTGTATCGTCAATTAAAACCATTCAAAATAGCCATGGAAACTTTTATCGAATCAGAACTCATTGAACAGAAGGCACTTCAGCGTGTCATTTCAAATCCCGAGTACACGGTCATTTTCCTGACCACCGCCGCCGAAAGCGGGAACCGGATGTCGGAAATGGAGATTTTATTATCGCCAGGGGGAGGAAACGAGCTTCATAAGCACCTCAATTTTGCCGAGACATTCATCCCACTGGAAGGTGCGCTGGGAGTGCAGGTTGGTCCGAACAAACTGCTGCTGAAACCCGGCGAACAGTATACAGTGCCGATCGGTATGCCGCACAACTTCTCGAACCCCGGCAGCCAACCCATCCGTTTCAGGGTCGTGATCGAACCCGGACATGAAGGATTTGAACGTTCGCTGCGAATGCTTTACGGACTTCAAAACGAGGGCCTGGCCGACGTTAAAACCTGGGATGGCCTTCTTCGGGCGTCTGTCGTCCTGGTGATCAGCGATATGCGGCTTGCTGGTAAAAAAGCGATCCTCAACCCACTTATGCCAATCCTCTACCGGATTGCTTGCCGGAAGGGCTATGACCGCGAAATGATCAGAAAGTATTGTATTTAATGTAAATAAAAGCGGCCGTCTGCACAGGTCCCGTAAGATTGGAACTCCGTGTTGACGGCCGCTTTTTAAATGCTGATTGCCTATTTTCCTTCCGCGTATTTCTTGAAATTGTCAAGAATTGCCTGCCAGCCGGCTTGCTGGAACTCCACAGGATGGATATTTTCAGGATCGAACGTTTCGGTTACTTTCGTTGCATCGCCCTCTTTTTCGAACAACACGGTGACCTTCCTGCCGTCGCCGAGCGTGTAGGCCAGGTAGCGGTTTTCCTCCACCTCAGTATAAGTACCACCGAAATCGAAGCTGAAACTCCCGTCTTTGGCGGCCATGGTGGTTTTAATGTTTCCACCTACGCGCACATCGTTTTCAGAAAAAGGCGCATGCCAGTCGTCGGAGGCAAAGCACCATTGGGTAATGTGCTCCGGTGCATTGAATTTATTCCAGGTTTCTTCGATCGGCGTGTTGACAGTCGCTTGAACAGTTACAGGTTGTGTTGTCGTTTCCATTTCTTTGTTTTTATTGGTTGATTGATGTTACAAAGTTGCCGGGTTTCTCGGAAACGGAGCGATGCCTGTTGCGACAAAAAGCGGGTGCGTTTGCGACACCCGCCTTAAAACTGTCATTGTTTTACCGCCAGAGCCTTTTTTACCGCAGGGGCCACATGGGTTCCGAGCAGCTCGATGGATTTCATCAGGTCCTTGTGCGCCGGTGCGCCCACATCCGTATGCATCAGAAAGCGCGTCAGGCCGAACATCTCCTGATGGTAAAGGATCTTATCGATCACCGCATCAGGCTCTCCTACAAATAAAGCCCCTTCACGGCCCTGCCCGCCCTCGAACTGCGCTCGGGTGTAAGATGCCCATCCGCGACTGCGGCCTACCCGGTCCATTTGTGCCGCATACGATGGAAAATACAAGTCGCTCAATGCTTTCCCATCTGCTCCCACGAGCCCGTGTGAATGCGTAGCTACCTGCATTGTAGCGGGATCGTGGCCTGCTTCCAGGTATTCTGTTTTATATAATTCAAAAAACGGTTTGAACCGAGATGGCATACCGCCGATGATCGCGATAATCAACGGATAGCCGAGCCTTGCTGCGCGTACCACCGACTGCGGCGTGCCGCCTACTGCCACCCAGATATTCAGTTTGTTATTGACAGCACGTGGTAAAACTTCCTGTCTGTCGAGCGTCGCGCGGAACTTGCCTTTCCAGGTGATCACGTCATTGTCGTTAATCTCCTTTAACAATTCCAATTTTTCCGAAAAAAGACCATTGTAATCGTTGAGATCATAACCAAACAGCGGAAACGACTCGATAAAGCTGCCGCGACCTACGGTAATCTCCGCACGGCCACCGGAAATGAGGTCGACTGTCGAGAAATTCTGATAAACACGAACGGGATCGGCAGAGCTCAACACCGTAACTGAACTTGTTAGTTTAATATTCTTAGTGACCGATGCAGCAGCGGCGAGGATGATCTCGGGTGTCGACACTGCGAAATCGGGGCGGTGGTGCTCCCCTATTCCGAATACATCCAGCCCAACCTCATCGGCCAGCTTGATTTCCTCCAACATATCCTGCAAACGCTCCTGCGGTGATTGAAAAGAACGGGTGGCATTGTTAAAAGCCAGGTCCCCGAACATACTGATTCCTATTTCCATGATGCTTGTTAAGTGCTGATTTCAGTTTGGGCATTTCTATTTTGGCACAAAGACATTTATCCATTCGTGGCAAAATGATGCACCCAATAACCAAACCAGCAACATGCGACATAGATTCCGCGAGAAGGCCGTCATCCCAGTATCCAAAAGTATAGCTGTTGGGGGGAGTTGTTGACCGAATGCTTGTGGACCATGGACGATGGACCATAGACCATGACTTCGTCAAAACAACATGCAAGTTGGACCATGGACGATGGACCATAGACCATGACTTCGTCAAAA
>NZ_JAKCPW010000011.1 GCF_021440085.1 Dyadobacter sp. CY261 | reverse complement strand
ACTACTGAAAGAAAATGCCGTGAAAAAAGAAGAATTAACTGTCACAATGAACAACTGAGTCTAAATCGCACCACTCTAAAAATGGGAAGCCTACATGATATGGACAAGCTGCGGTCAAAATTGGAGCCGACTGATGGTTAGTCTTTGGGGACAAATTCTAGTGGTATTAGTTGCATTAATCAAAGTCTGACAAACAAACTCGGCAAAAAGGCAGCTAAATAAGTGGCCCTATTTCTAAGATGGTAAGAAGCCGCCAAAAGCTTACGGCATCACGGCGGCTTTTTCTATTATATAGAGTCTGAAAGGTTGAGCCACCAGCCTTCGGCGCTTATTCCGTATTCAGAACGTTTTTGAAAAGCTAGGTGTGTCAAATCGGGTTGAGCTTCTGAATCGGCTTGAAATTTGCGAAAACGGCTAATCTAGGCTATTTAGACCGAAATACGTATTTTTGCATAGTTTGATTTGCGTCTTTTTGCGTAGCTGCCAAACGTTGAAATAGTAGTTTTCTCGTATTTTTTTCATGACCTGAATCACTGAGTTTTGTCCCAGACATTCAGTGATGGCTTGACGCTTACTTAATTGATATTTTATGGGACACGAGTATGCTTTAGATTGGCTTGACCGGATGGTGAATGAGCTAGATCCGCAAAGAACGGAGCCGAAAAGCTTGGACGAACATCAGTCTAGGGCTATCGTTGACAAAGCAGTGAAAGAAGAAAAACGGTTGATCCTTTTATTCAAACAATTTGTCTTCCAGGAGCAGAAAAATCGTGAGATCAAAAACTTAGTCAATCAATACATTTCTGCGGCTATGTGTCTGATGAGAACCGCCAGCACCAACTTGAATTATATTCCCCAAAAAGCCGACAACTTCCGTCTCGCACTTGAAAGTATCCTCTCGTGCCTCAATAAGGTGTCTGCGTTTATAGCATATCGTTATAGAAATCTTGTGGATAGATCTCGAACTTGGACGTTAGTTCCTGCACGGCTTGTACCTCTTTGATAGCTTCTATCGCCACTTTGGCTTTGAAGCTTGCGCTGAATTTCCTGTGTTTCTTTTTCATAGTCAACTACTAATTTAAAAATTTAAGTAGTTGTCCAGTGACAATCTAGAAGTATTATTGGGAATATCAGTGATCTCAATCACAAACGGTGGCTCTTTAACAACAAAATCGACTTAAATTACCGGTAAAATAAAATCTGTAGTGCACTGATATGAAAAATTACTTTTCTTTTATAGCTTTATTCTAGCTAAGTCCTAGTTAGTCAATTCTACAATGTATCAAGTAATGGTAAGATAGTACATTCCGGACCTTGAAAAGTCAAGAGTCACACCGTTTGAATATGCCCATAAATCCATCTCCTTGGAGCGGTCCGCCGCCGCGGATAAATTCGCTTCCATTATCGCATTGAATTCGTTCTGGATAACAGCCTTCAACCAAGCAAATCCTGGTCAGTTCAGCCGCTACATCGGCTCCCTTCAGAGATTTGCCGGGCAGCAAGCCATGGCAGATTTTACCGCCGGGCGGTTACGCGAGTCGAAGAATTGCTTTTAGAGTGTCTGACTTGTCGCGTTGGTTTTCGCGAAACAAACCCATAGTCAGAAAACGCACAAGCTTCTAAGCTTTATTGCGGTGAGCACGCTAGTTAACCCGGAAGATGCTCACCGAATTGCTAACCAGGATGAGCAACTTTTCCAGATTTTTATTCAATCTGATGCTGAAAATCAATCAGTTATATTCGGTCGAAAAAGTTATAGCGGAGATCACCCTCCGCTATAACTCGCTAATATCAAATATTTAAGTAAACTGCAGAGAGATGCTGTGGAGAAAAAAGTCGTCGCTTCTTCTGATGATCTCCGGAAATTCCCCCGATTCAACCCGTGCGTTTAGTGCCGGATCAAAATATGCTTCGTCACTTCCTTCCTGCCATTGGTGATGCGGATCAGGTGCGATCCCTCCGGTATGTTTTCAATCGGGATCATCACTTTCTTTTCATTGGTAATTACTTCTTTTTCAAGCGATCCCCTCGAATTGAAAATCCTGATCCAAATTTTGCCGCTGGCATCCGAGCCTTGGTCGGGGCTGCTTTCGTTTTCGATGTAGATCTGGTGGGAGGCTGGGTTAGGATAGATTTTGTAAATCAATTCCGCAGGTTTCGCTGCCGGTTGGATATCCTCCGCTTTGAAAACTTCCAGCGCAGGCAGCTCAGTTGCAGGGACAATTTCAGCCATATCGGCAGGTGAGTTTGAAACCGTAATCTCTGGCGCTGCATTAGGTTTGACAACGGTCAGTTTCTGGCTCACAATCGTGGCCGCCTCCCAGAAATCGTCGCCTTCCTGCGATGCAGTGATGATAGAACCACCGTCTTTGATGATATGTACCTTACCGTTCACAATGGTGGCCACTACCGTCGCGCTGCTCTTATAGGTAACTTTCAGACCGGAGCTGGCCTTTGCGCCTGGATCGAAATCGGGTGAGCCTACTACTTTCGTCGGTATTGCGTTGAAAGTAATGGTCTGTTTGTTCTTTTTCACCACCAGTGGCCGGCTTACGGTCGGTGCTGCCTCGAATGTCAGGTTACCGGGCTGGGACGCAACGATGTTTGTAAGTCCCGATTTGAGAATCTGGATCTTGCCGTTTACAATTTTTGCCACTGCGGTATTGCTGCTGGTGTAAAGCACTTTCAGTCCCGAGCTGGATGTTGCGGCCGGATCGAAAACAGCAGCCCCCACCAGTTTTTCAGGTATCGCCTTGAAAGTGATGGTTTGCGAAGCTTTGCCGATGGTCAGTGCCTGCGAAACCGACGATGCGGGTTCATATACATTGTTTCCTTTCTGGCTCGCTGTGATGATTGCCTCGCCGGTTGTTATAATATGTACTTTGCCGTTTACAACGGTAGCTACCGATGTATTGCTGCTTCGGTAGGATACGGGCAGGCCGGAGCTTGCTTTTGCGGCGGGATCGAAATCTGCTGCCCCATGCGCCTTGATTGAAATCACCGGGAAGTAGATTTTCTGACCGACTTTAACCACAGTAAGGAGCTGACTCACTTTTTTCGCGACATTGAATGCCGCATTTCCGGCTTGGGAAGCAGTAATCGTAGTTGTCCCTGCGCCAACCAAGTGTACTTTTCCACTCACAATCGTTGCGACAGTCAGATCACTGCTGGTAAAACTGAGCGGTAGTTTGGAACTCGCTGAGGCGTTGGGTGCAAAATCGGCCGCCGTTGCTTGTTTTTCCGTAAACGCTTTAAAAGTTATCGTCTGATCCGCTTTGGTTACCGTGAGTGTCTGGATTACCTTGGCCGCCGCGAGGTAGGCGCTGTTACCAGCCTGAATGGCAGTAATGGAGGATGTGCCCTCTTTGATCACATGGATTTTTCCGGCGACGATCGTCGCGACTGCGGTATTGCTGCTGGTATAAGTTACTTCCAGCCCCGAACTGGCTTTTGCGTCGGGAGCAAAATCTGCGACGCCCACCAGTTTTGGAGGTATTTCCTTGAAAGTAATGGTCTGGCTGGCTTTGTTGACCGTCAATGAGCGGGTAACACTCGTTGCTGCATTGTACAGGGTGTTTCCTGCCTGGGCGGCAACGATATTCGTTTGACCTGAACTCAACAAACGTATTTTGCCATTGACGATCGTAGCCACAGCGGTATTGCTGCTTGTGTAGCTGACAGCCAATCCGGAACTCGCGGTCGCTCCGGGCGCGAAGTCCGGGTTACCCACTGTTTGCTTGGTGATCTCGGCAAACGTGATAGTTTGATTGCCTTTTTTTACAGTCAGTTGCTGCGAAACAGAAGTGGCTGGTGCAAAGGATGCGTTGCCGGCCTGTGAAGCAACAATCGTGCTGATCCCAACTCCCGTAATACGGATCTTTCCGTTGACGATGGTAGCCACTTTGGTGTTGCTGCTGGTGAAGCTGAGGGGCAATCCGGAACTCGTTTTGGCAGCCGGAACATATTCGGCGTCCCCATATAGTTTCTCCTCGGTCGGTTTGAAGGTTATCGTTTGGGGAGATTTAACGGTAAGCACCTGTGCAGCATTGGGTGCGGCGTTGTAGGAGCTATTTCCAGCCTGCGAAGCCGTTATCGTTGAAGTGCCGACGCCTACGATATTGATCTTTTGGCTTACGATGGTCGCGACCGCCTTGTTGCTGCTGGTGTAGGTTATTGCCAGACCCGACGAGGCTGTGGCTCCGGGCGAAAAGCTTGCAGCGCCGGTTGTCTTTGCCGGTATCGGTGCGAATGTGATGTTTTGAGCGGCTTTGCTAACGGTCAACACCTGGGTTACATTGGTGGCTGCGTGAAAGTTATCATTTCCTGCCTGTGAAGCGGTGATCGCGGACGAGCCGGTGCCTACTATGTGTATTTTGTCGCCAATAATAGTGGCTACTGCGGGGTCCCCGCTCGAATAAGTGACCGGCAAGCCGGAATTCGCGCTTGCGCCGGGGCTGAAATCGGGTGTCTGAAATGGTTTTAGCGGAATAGCCGGGAATGTGATGCCCTGAGTCACCTTGTTGACCGTAAGCAGCTGCGTCACTTCAGGCGCCGGAGTGTAAGCGTTGTTACCGCCCTGCGACGCTGTGATATACGTTGTTCCGGCACCATAAATCCTGATTTTACCATTGACGATACCCGCGACTGCCGGATTACTGCTTGAAAAAGAAACAGGAAGGGCCGAGGTAGTCGATGCCACCGGAGCGATATCCGCTGAGCCGAAATTTACAGCGGGAAGCGGATTGAAAGTCAGGGTCTGGTCGACCATGCCGCTGATTTTCTGAATAGTAGTGCCTGTGAAGATGTAACCGCCAACCCTGGAACAAGATCCGGTGACAGCCGTTTGTATCCAACCCTTCGGTGGGTTGGTCCCACACACGTTCAAGGTGGTCCCGATGGGAAGACCTTCTATCTTTTTAATGGTTCTGCCGAAGAATAAACGCCCTCCGACCGTGCTGCAAAAGCTCGATTTAACCGCAATGGCTACCCAGCCTTCAGGTACGTCGCTGCCGCAGATATCTAGGACAGTTCCAGGTGCGGCGCCATCGATTCTTGTGATTGTTTTGCCTATGTAAAAATAACCCCCGTTAGAGCCGCAGTACGTAGATTTAACGGCGATCGATATCCAGCCTTCCGGGACCTCTGCCCCGCAGATATCCATGGTTTGCGCATCGGTGAAAAATGGAGCAGCCAGTATGGCCAGCAATAGATAGAGTTTTTTCATTTGTTTGAGGATTTACTGAGTTGTATTAATTAGTGAGTTCGCAGGATCTTAAATTTTATTCTGCATCTGAAATAAAACAGTATGAAATTACAATCTTGACAAAATATTATATAGTCATTCTTTAGCAGTACAGAATAATAGTGCAGGTGAATAGTGTTGTCGGAATAACTGTAAGGTTGTACTTTTTGAAGTATTCATCTGAAGTGAACTGTGTATTCAGGTGAATAGCAAATTGAAAGAAGTGAACAAGTATATATGCGGTTGCACATTCAGTTGAATTGTCTATATTTAGCCGCTTAATTACTCAACTCCCTTAACAACATGACCTTACCCGACCAGCTAGCTGGCCTCATCAGAACCTTCCAAATCGAGTTTAAAAATCTTAAAGAACTAAACAGCGAACTTACAGACGAAGATATTTACAACATTCTCGGGCCCGGATTCTCGCATACATCGGTGATGAGAATGACCAATGCGGAAAGGAGAGGGTATGGAACCAAGCTCAGGGACAAAACCATCACAGCCAAGTTGCCCGTCGGAATCCGTCGGCTAAAAGACGAAATATCGAAGTATGCAAAAGCCAAATCCGCGCTTACGACAGCTGCGTTGACTCAGGAAGCCGTTTTAAACAAATACCACCAATTCAAATTCTGGTGGTGGGACCCGCGAGAAAAAGTACATGTGGAAACCCAGCGTTTTACCGGTGGGGTGGCGGAGGGAGTTTTGAAGCTACCGCTGCATTGGGAAGGAGAGGGGGCTTCCCTGGTTTTATCCGACGAAAGATCTTTTACTGGATTCGTTTGGTCACAATTCTTCGGAGGTACATCAAAAAATATCACGGTGAGATTTGCCAGCCCTGGTAAACCTGATCTTTTGATGGTTTTCAATATTGAAGATGAGCAAAAAATGGATTTGTTAACCGGCACATTTGCGTCGGCAGATCCGGTACAGTTCAATCTGAGGCACGGCGCGTTTTATCTTACACATGATACTACCCTGGCCGGGGAGCCTTTTGAACCGGAACAGACAGACACGGATCTTGATACGAAGCAGATTCCTCGGAAACCCAAAAAGAAATCCAACGGGAAGGTGGCTATCGAACCGATCCTGGTAGCAAAGATCAGGCAAAACCTTTTTCATCAGACCTTCGAGGTCAAAGTTGGTTCCCAAAATGCGTTACCTGAGCATATTCACAGTTCTCACGACACTTTAATCAATGAATTCGTGGACAGGTATTTTATTGGGCACTTTATCAATGCGCCTCAGGCCAAACTCGAGAGTTTTATTCTTTCTGTTGACAGCGACGGCCGTGTGACGATCAAATACGAAAATTTTAAGGTCGATTACGGGCATTTCAGGTTATTTCATGACGATATCATCCGAATTGATGTCGACTTCGATGGCGACTGGAAAGCTTTCAGGTACCGGTTTTATTTTGACAGGCAGATCAGCCAGAAACCCTGGTATTTTGGATTTGGTGCAGGTGCGGAGAAAGTTGGACTTAACATTTTCATGAACCGGGTAGCGATGAAAGAGGTTGATATCGCGCCAGCCAAACCCTGGGAATCAATATCGCTGAATAGGGCCAATCGAAACAAGATTGCGGAGCGGTTGGATCAAGACCCGATCCTGAGGGACTATCTTTCCGGCAAAGAGTCGGATCATATTTTTAACAATGATACCCTGACCGAGACGCCTACTATTCTGAAATTGGCCGGGTTGTTGAAATAGTCGGGGATGGCCGTAGCCTTCGAGTGACAGTCAAAAATCCATTTTTGTTATGCAGTTCGTGAGTAACCCATGGTGCTGCGCTAATTGCGGTCCTTTCCGGCCAAGCTTCCGAAAACGCTGACGTCTCACCTGAGGAGCCGGCCCGCAACTTTGAACTCACAAGCGCCTCGATCCTGAAACGTTGTACGGCTAGCCGGCATCCAATCTTGCGGCCTTACTTCCACTATTATCTTTAAGATATGCCTTCACAACATCTATCACTATCCTTTGAAGCTCGTATGTAAATATGATAGTTCTAAAAATAATTTCTCCTGTTCCAAAGAATCTTTGGGGTAAGTGACGTGATTCCATTTTGCTTTACACTTCTGCGGGTTAGTAAATATTAAAAACTTCAATTCCTATCCGGTTTGCCGGTAGTATTCTGCTTCGAAAGCTGTCGGATTTAGGTAATTCAGTGATGAATGTAATCTTCTGGTATTGTAATATCCATCAATGTATTCGAATAAAACAGACTTCAATTGCCCGATGCTTTCGTAGCCGCCCCTTAGCATATCTAACTCGGCCTTCAGTCTCCCCCAGAATGACTCGGCCCAAGCATTGTCATACGGATTATCAGCTCTGGACATACCGCGCGGCGGACTGTTCGATCCTTAAGATGGCTTGCGTAATATATCTGATTTGAATAAAGTTATGTCGTCGATTTTGCGTGAATATAGTTGGAAGCAAATTCGGATACCCAAAATTTAGGAGCTATATAATTTATTGATATACAGCGTGTTAGTCTTGTTGTTCGACACCCCGCATCTCCACGAAAAGCCGTTTCTGATCTCAGAGGCGGCATTTTTGCGTTTGGATGGTAGCCGATTTTCTTATGTTTGGTAGCCAATTTGCAGGTAAAAGGCGCAGATTTTCCCTGTTCTGGCCCGCGTCGCGCAGACCGGGCGGGGCGGCCCGTGCCGTTCAACTCCCTGCATTCAATTGAGGTGTAAGTTTTCTGGTGCAGGTATAACAGCCACAGGATCCTGTTTTGTACATTAGCAAATAGGTAATGCATTATACAACAGACTCATTTTGGCGGTATTCACCCTCTAAATTGTCGCATTTACACAGCATTAAATGCCAGACTAAGTTTCAACTTTGTCGACATCACAAGGCTCAGACCAATTCTAAGCGGAATATAAAAAATCTGATAAATGTGTTGACAGCCTTATCGCAGAAATTATAAGAAGGGGATTGCCGATCACATTGAAAACGAGAATGCTGAATAGCACCAGTAGAAAAAATTAAAAACTAAAAAATAAAGTTATGAGGACAATTAATCCCTGGATCAACTTCAACGGAAATGCCGAAGAAGCATTCACATTTTACAAATCAGTTTTTGGCGGAGAATTTGCCAAGATTATTCGTTTCAAGGACTTAGCAAGCGCTGAATTTCAAGTGCCGGAAAACGAGGCAGATAAAATAATGTACATTTCCCTGCCTATCGGGAAAAACAATGTATTAATAGCTAATGACGTTCCGGACTTTATGGGACGGGTAAACGAAGACGAAAACAGGTCTAAAATATCAATTAGTGCAGAAAGTCGTGAAGAAGCGGATAAAGTATTCAACGGGCTATCGGCAGGCGGAGATATTGAAGGTCCCATTGGCGACAGTCCCTGGGGTTCATACGCCGGAATGTTTAGAGACAAGTACGGCATTGAATGGATCGTGGAATTTGACCCGAATGAATGACCGTACGGGCAGTGGAATTGATTGGAGTTAGTGAGAGTGGCTTCAATTGCGATGCAAACTATTTATCATCCTAATGTCCTTTCCTTTTTTATCTGCTTGTCTCCCCATTGCCGGAGATATTCAATAAATGGGATCAGCTCCTGCCCAACTTCGGTCAGTGTATATTCCACTTTGGGCGGCACTTCGTGATACACTTTCCGGCTGATCAGCTTGTCCGCTTCCAACTCCCGCAGCGTTTGTGTCAGCATTTTGGTCGTCACGTCTGGCAAAGTCCTGCCCAGCTCCCCGTAGCGCAGGATCGAATGCTCATGCAGATACCACAAGATCCTCCCTTTATATTTTCCCCCAATCCGTCTGAATGCATAATCGACAGAGCATGTCGGCATATCCGGACATTCATGCTTATTTTTCTTCATTTTTAATTCGCTGATAATCAACAATAGATTCTTAATAGTGTGTAAGATACAAAAAAGTACATACTTGACGTAAGATAATGTACAGCCTAGCTTTGCAGCTCATTAAATTAAGAAAATGAAATGAGCTTAACATTGAAAGATAAAGTCGCAGTAGTGACTGGTGCATCCAAGGGAATTGGTGCAGGAATAGCAAAAGCATTTGCCGGAGAAGGCGCAAAAGTGGTTATCAATTACGCATCCAGCAGATCGAATGCTGAAAAGGTTGTCAGCGAGATTATCCAAAATGGCGGAATTGCCACCGCCATACAAGCGGACATTTCCAAGTTTGCTGACATTAAAAGACTCCTGGACGAAACGGTAAAGACTTATGGTCAGCTGGATATTCTGGTCAACAACGCGGGAGTTTTCAAAATAGAAATGCTGGACGGAATATCCGAAGACAGCTTTCATTTGCAGGTGAATACCCATTTGATGGGGCCGATTCTGACAATTCAGCAGGCCGTCAATTTGTTTGGTGACAAGGGTGGGAGCATTATTAATGTTAGCTCAACGGTAAGTCAAAATCCGATTCCCGGTGTGATGGTGTATTCTGCTGCTAAAGCCGGGATCGACAATGTCACCAAAACATTAGCGAAAGAGCTGGGACCGAAAAATATCCGAATCAACACCATCGCTCCGGGCGTGACCGATACAGAAGGGAATCATGAAATGGGTGTCATCGGCGGTGACATCGAAAAACAAATGCTTCCCCTCACACCACTTGGACGGATCGGCCAGCCGGAAGACATCGCAAAGGTTGCCGTATTCCTGGCTTCGGATGAGGCTGGCTGGGTGACCGGTGAGCGGATTACGGTTTCGGGCGGGCTTTTATAGCCCTGATTGATCCTCAATTGTAATCCGCCCTGAATTGCAGCGGAGTCTGCTGTGTCTTGGATTTGAAAAGCTTGCTGAAAGATTGCGGGTATTCGAAGCCCAAGGCATAGGCGATTTCACTCACAGAAAGTTCAGTCGTCGAGAGCTTCTCCTTGGCATGCTCTATAAGCTTTTCATGGATCAGCTGCTGTGTGGTATTGCCGGTGAGTTGCTTCAAACAATCGCTCAGGTATTTGGAAGACAAATGCATCGCTTCGGCCAGATACTGCGCAGTGGGTAAGCCTTTATCAACATGATCGGATTCCAAATAGCTATCCAGCAGTTTTTGGACATTATCCAATAAATCACTGCTCACTGCTTTGCGCGTGATAAACTGCCTGTTGTAATAACGGTCGCAGTAAGTGAGGAGCAATTCAATATTGGCAATCCACACATCCTGGCTGAAATTGTCGATCGGTAGCAATGCTTCTTTTTGGAGTTGCAGAAAGATGTTTTCCATTGCTTGCTGCTCCTCTTCGGAAAGAATCAGCGCTTCGTTCACGGAATAATCAAAATATCCATAAGCTCTTATTCTAGGCCCCAAAGGTGAATTTCGCAGGAAATCGGGGTGAATGGACAGTTGCCAGCCAGCGCGGGCGAATACAAAATCTTTGTCGATAAAGCTGACCTGTTTAGGAGCAAAGCAGGACATTACTCCTTCGTCAAAATCAAACATGCTCTGACCATATTGAATTTTGCATGGACATTCCGTTTTCAATGTGACCTGGTAAAAGTCCGTAATGAGCCTCGTTCGCCGCTCGACCTTGATCTCTGGAAAGTCTTCGAACCGGATCAGGCTGACCAGCGGATGCTTCGGCTTTGGCTGCTTCAAAAGCTGGTGCAGCTGGGCAATGGATTGAATGTGGACTGTGGTTGTCGTTTCCATGTATGAAGATAATCAGATTTGCGCCAGTTTCTTCCGGTACGAGTTAGCCATATACCTGGCGATCATTGCATTTGGAAGCAATGCAAGTACACGTGAGCCGAAACGGTTCCTGCTTCCGGATACATGAAAATGTTTTTTAGCATTCAATGCGTTCCATAACTCATTTGCGACTTCTTGCGGCGTTTGTGCCGCAGCCGTTTCGTAGTCAGAGCTCAGGCCAACCGCTTTCTCGTTATTGATGCCCGCCGATTCATTAAAGTTTGTCTTTGTAAGTCCCGGCGAGAACAGCATCACGTGAATGTTGTACGGTTTACCTTCTTCCGTCAATGCTTCTGTAAACGAGCGCACAAAAACTTTGCTGGCCGCATAAGTGGCCATGTAAGGCACGGGCATAAATGCGGTCATCGAGGCAACGTTAACGATTGAGCCGCTTTTTCTCTCCCGCATGGCTTGTATAAAAAGGTGCGTCATCGCGACAAGGGATGCATTGTTGAGTTGAAGTAAGCTTAATTCAGATTGCAATGAAAGTTCGGCAAATTCGCCACCCGACCCAATTCCTGCATTGTTCACCAATATTTCGATTTGCAGATTCTGCCTTTCGGTTTCTTCAAAAACTTTGCGCGCTGCATCCAGCGTAGCTAAATCGGCCGGTATGCATTTTACATCAACGCCATATAGCGCTACCAACGCTTCACTAATCTGTGTCAATTTTCCGGCATTGCGTGCAACTAATATGAGGTTGTGTTTTTCTGAAGCCAGCTTTTTCGCCAAAGCTTCACCTATTCCTGCTGACGCTCCGGTAATCAATGTGTATTTCATTTTTTCTTTGCTATTAATTTATTGCAAAGAAAAGCTGCTGGCAGATGTGGGCTGGTAATCAAAAGTCGGTTGTTTGTGTTCAAATGTCAGCGTGCAGCAATTCGCCGCCAACAGATGTTTCTGACTTAGTGAATATAAAAACGAAATGAATCAATCACCCCTCATAGACAAAGTTGGTTTTGGAGGAAGCTGCGTTGTGGATTGATACTGCCAGTTGTAGTGGGCCTGGTTACGGCTTTCGTTAATCCCCCAGCAAGATCACTATTGGGAGTCAAAATTGCCCCGTCGGCTGTGTAACTGCTGATCCTATCCCAGCCGTCAGAACTCCAATTGTCGCACAATCGCGAATTCTATGTTTTTCTTCTGCGAATGTCTTGTGATGGAGTGCTCTTGTTTGCATGATGATTTAATCGACTACAAGTTTGAGTGTCAACCCCAAGAGCTTCGTTGATATTAAGTTCTCTAGAGCTGAGACCTTGATTCGTGACGGGGCGGCCCGGCGGATGGAGATTTGAGACGGTTATTGCACAGTTCTGCCTCAGAACCAACGGGTATTTTTTAGCCGCACCGTTAGGACGTTTCGTGAGACGGCCAGGTAGTCCTCATGAGTATATTCCCAAGTAGACTTCTTTTTCAGCAGTACAAGATACGCATTCCGTATTGAACGTGAGTTAATCGTAGAGTTAAAGGTTATGTTAAACGGCTGCTAAGTATGACAAAAAATAAAAACTCAAAAGATTAATTTAAACAAACATTAATGTTATGAAAAAGTTACAATTCAAAATAAGCATCAATGCACCAGTGACCAGGGTATATGATTTTATGCTTGGCATTAACAGTAAATCAACTTATGAGCAGTGGACTTCTTTGTTTAACCCAACATCGACCTATGTAGGAAGTTGGGAAAAGGGAAATAAAATTCTATTTATTGGAGTAGATGAGAAAGGAGAAAAGGGGGGTATGGTTTCCAAGATAGCTGAGAACATTCCCAACCAATTTGTTTCAATTCAACATTATGGTCTTTTAAAAGCTGATAAGGAAATTACGGAAGGACAAGAAGTGGAAAAATGGGCAAACGGATTTGAAAACTATACCTTCGAAGAAAACAATGGGACTACGACCGTTACTGTTGATTTAGACACCACGGAAGATTTTTTAGGGTATATGAACCAGACCTATCCAAAAGCACTCGATAAATTGAAAGAACTTTGTGAAAATTAAATATTTGAAGAATATCTTTTAATACGAAGAAATAAACACAGCCTATAACAGATTGGCAGTATGGCGTCCGAACCGGGTCGTCGGTCACTAGTTTGCGTACTCTTCTTACCGTTCAAACGTGGCTACTACTTGTATTCACTGAAAAGTTATCATAAGTTACACCTACATAAGGGGTTATTGTACGGTTAAGTTGCAAAACTGGATGAATGTTTTACCTTTGCGCCCCGTATTTCAAAAACATCCCGCATGACCGCCACTAATCAATTAGGAGAAGCTCCTATTAGGAAGCTGTTTTTTCAAAATTACGGTCCTGCGATAATTAGTCTGTTGTCTTCCATTGTTCATCAGGTCATTAATGGGATTATACTTGGACAACAAATAGGAAAGGATGGCCTGGCAGCAGTCGGATTATATGGCCCTGTCGTGATCGTCCTGGTAGCGTTGAGCTTACCTGTAATGATAGGTGGGGGAGTGCTGATCGGTAAGAGTATTGGAGCCGGAGACCTGAGGCAGGTCCAACAAGTCTTTCAATTTGCTACCACCCTTGTTATTTTATTTGGAACTTGCGTAGCGATCAGTGCGCCATTTTCAGCAATCCCCCTTGCCCAATTTCTGGCGGGGGCGGCGAATCTTACTTTGGCTGAAAATACGGCTGACTATGCTTTTTGGCAGCTGCTGGGTCTTCCCTTTTTCTTCCTTGGAATGATTTGGGGAAACTTCGTTCGGGCGAACAACGCGCCGAAAGTGTCGCGAAATGCATCGATTTTGGCTGCGTGCGTCAATATCGTGCTTGATCTAATACTTATTGTTGGTTGCGGACTGGGGGTAAAAGGTGCATCGATTGCGACATCAATCGCATTAGCCACCGGTGCCACATACCTTTTTGTATATATATTCAAGGGTAACACTCATTTTAGTTTTTTCTCATTTCGCTTTACATTGAAACTTCCACAATGGAAGGAATACTTTAAAATTGGACTTCCATCATTTGCATCTGAAATTGCATTCTCATCTGGCTTGCTATTAATTAACCAGTCATTGATCCATTTCGGAGCTACCGCAGTGGCCGCGTTTGGTTTGGTTAACTACCTTAGTTTTTTGCTCATCCGACCTTTTACTGCTGCGATGATCGCCGCACTTCCCATTATGTCATTCAATATCGGTGCAAGACAGCCGCAGCGTGTGTTAGAGACTTTATGGTTCTCATTAGGCTTTACACTTTTGTTGGGGATTGTGGTGACCGCTATTGGCTTATTCTTATCCGACCAGTTAATTGTGTTATTTTCCGGAGACCAAAACATGGCCTACCGGAAAATTGCAAGCCAGGCAATGAGCTTATACTTTCTGCTGTTTTTAGCGGCCGGACCAAACTATTTACTCGCAGCCTTTCTTCAAAGCACAGGGAAGACAATCATATCCCTATTTATCAACTTGTTAAAAGGTTTTTTACTAGTTGCACCTGCGCTTTTGATCCTTCCGGATTATTTTGGTCTGCCAGGAATTTGGCTATCGCGGTCTTTGGCCGAAATACTGACGTTTATCATCATTGCAACATATACGATGTACTACAAAGGTCGATATTTCTCAGTTAGTGCAGTTGTGCCGAGTATTTAATAGGGCATGTTAGAAGCTTGTTTCATGAGGCAGCTAAGCATGATAAATTAGTCTAATTTCGGAATATCCACGACTTCTCTTTGAATTAACCATCGTAAAACCACTTGGGCAATGCTTTTATTATATTTGCTTGAAAGCGCTTTTAAAGTACCCGAGATCCTATCGCATAATCAATTATGACAAAAAACGAAGTAGCAAGAAAATATATCGAATATCTATCAAATGGGGCCGTTGAGCAAATAGTAGGCTTATTTGCTGAAAATGGAACAGTCAGTTCGCCAATCTATGGAGATAAATTGGCCAAACACTTCTTCAAGGAATTGACCGATGATACAGCGAATTCAAGATTGACATTAAAAAGGATTTTTGAGGATGCGGATTCTAATTCCCTAGCACTCTATTTTGAATATGAATGGACGGTGAAATCCGGGAAGATTGTCGTGTTTGATGTTGTTGATATTCTCGATTTCAACAATGAAACCAAGATTGAAAAGTTAAAAATTATCTATGATACTTACGTTGCCAGAAGATTGATAGAAGATATCAGGTCTGGTAACAGCTGACAACTGGCGAAATATCCGTTGAATTTTATCTTACCATTGTTGGATAACTACACCTAACTGTGTGTCGGCGAGCGCAAATTCCTGGGCTCCCCACGGTCGTAAAGTGACTTTGTCAAGATTAGGATGCAGGAATTCAGGGTGGCTCGCGAAGATTTTATTATACACCGACTGGATATCATCTGTTACCAGCCGAAATTCGGGATGATGTTCCTCTGCATACTTCCTATCTTGAAATAAGTTAATGCGTAAGCCATCTTTCTCAATCACGCAAAATGGCTTATGTGTCTTCAATTCGTTATGCGTGATTGTGAATTCCAGACAATCCAACCAGAATTTAAGCGCATCGTTGATATCTGAGTAAAATACATTGGGGACAAGTTTGCTGAATTTCATATCTGTAAAGTGTTTTTTTGCTTGCGGGAATTTCGGGATCGTTCAAAATTCGGCACCCTATAAATGGCCGATAGCTAATGATGAGTGCTTCATACTCTTGATTTAAAATCCAAAAGTACGTCTTCGGCTGGATTTGACCTATTGATCCAAATCAAGAAAGATCTGCTCTCGATATGGATTTCCTGACCCTGCTTAGCGTTTCAGGAGTCAGCTTGAGATAGGATGAGATCATTTTCAAAGGAAATGTTTGTATCAGCCGCGGGCGATTATGAAGAATGAATGTATATTTTTCCACAGGAGTCATCGATTGATCGAAGAATTTCAGTCTTTCCAATGCACCTTCCAGAACCTTGTTCAGCTGTAAAAAAGCAATAGACCTTCCAGTTAAGTAATGAGCGATATCAAGACTGAGTTCGAGGATGTGGCAGTCGGTGAAAGTCTGGATGTAAATTTCAGAGGGCCGTTGAGATATTAGACTTCGATAATCAAAAAACCATTCATTTTGAATGCGCAAATCAATTATATTCCGATCCAGCTCGGATACCTGTTCATATTGGTAAATGGATCCACTCAACAAATAATACATTGATTTAGCTACCTGGCCTTTTTGGAGGATGAGTTCGTTTCTGGTAACATGCCGTGCCGTAACCGCTTCTTCAAAGAGCCCCACCTCGTCATCCGTGTAAGTGCCGGTTGCCCGTAATATTTCTGAATACATAGGCTCTAAATTTGTAATGTGAAAGTACGACAATTGTAACATTTCGGTTTTGTTAACTTTGAACCTATCACCAAATCGAAGCAAATGTTCGCTGCAAACAAAATTGGATCACGCCTGACGCTGACGTAAGGAAGCCAGGAGAAATAAAGGAGCACAATGCATTATTGAACCTGGATCAACTGAACGCCATGCACCGGACGGCCGCCTGCCGTAACGCCTTGTATCAACACACGCAGCGTCCGCACTTTGTCCGATAGTGGAAACCGTAGTTGACTTTGCCCTTTGCTGTCGGTTAGCATAAGCGGCTTCCAATAAAGCACATCCCGGTCGTCGACAGGGACAGAAATGTTGCTGCCAGACGTCTCCGAATCATAACGGGGTACATAAAATTCGCGTTGCACTAATGGATAACCAATGAATTGAACCGGCTTCATCCTGCCCACCGCTTTCGTATTCACCTGCATAGATCTCGCGCTTTTAGTGAAAAAAGCGATCACGCCGTTCCCGCCACGGACGCCATAAATACCCACCGTACCTGCATTTTTCAAAACTTCTATACGTTCAATGTCTCTTGCATTGAAGTTCATCAATGCGGTTCCTTCCGGATCCTGAATGGCCACGCCATCCATGAGAAACAAGGGTTGGGTACCACTTTTGATACTGTTTATGCCGCGGATAGATACTTTGTATCCCGCTGGCGCTGGCGGCCCTGACGGTGTTCCAACAGTTCGCGAAACGGTTACGCCCGCGAATCGTCCCTGAATCATTTCATACAGGTTTGCATAAACCGGAGACTTTTCATCGAATACCGCAACCGCATCGGCCTGATTGTGCAAACTGCGCGCCTGGATATCCTCGGGCCTTACATCTGGTTTTCTCGCTTTCACCGTGAACAGGGTAGACAATTATAATTATGACCCCAGGAAGTTACAATAATTGGTTTGGGTAGCACATCCTTTTACGCCATGGACAGGCCTACAGGTTGGCTTATGACTACCGGTAAAGGTTCCGGACATCCCGTGTTATTGCACGATTAAGTGCCCAACAATGATGGCCAAAGTGGGCCCGTGCCTACGCTACAAACGCCCGGAATGTGTACCTCAGCATTGGAATGGACGATTATATAGCTAAACCGATGAAGCTGGAAGTGATCAAAGAAGTCCTGAAAAAAGCGTTCGAAAGCATGAAATGCGCGGTTAATGCGCCTGGTGTCGAAAAGTGAGTTTTCGAAATGATGCCCCAAACGCGCAATTTGTCTTAGCGCATTGATACGAAACTTCCAGGCAGTTTTTTTGTTACTTCCTTTTATTGTGCGCAATTTTGATTGAACCTGTAATTTGAAAACCCCAAAATGTGGGCATTCAACGTTTGTTCCTACAATGCAATTATTGAGTAATACATTTTAAATCAGCCAACTACAACAAAAAATCACTCACCGGCATTTACCCTGCAAAGACAGGTAGACCGGAGTAAAACACCATGGAAACAAACAAAGACAGTAAAACAATTGAGAATATTGAGCTGGTTTTCTTAAAACCGGAAGATTATCAGGAGATCAAGGAAATGATGATTGAGACTTATTCCAGCATGCCAAATGCGTATTGGAAAGAACATCACATCAAAACACTGATCAATATTTTCCACGAGGGGCAGGTAGGCATACGAGTAGATAACGAACTGGCTGGGTGTGCGTTATCCATTATTGTTGACTACGACAAAGTGGACTCTAAACATACGTACAGAGAAATAACCGGAAATTATACTTTCAAGACCCACACAAACGAAGGGGATGTTTTATACGGAATTGATGTATTTATACGGCCAAAGTTTCGCGGCCTGCGATTGGGAAGGCGTTTGTATGATTACAGAAAAGAGCTTTGTGAGGAATTAAATCTAAAAGGAATTGTATTTGGTGGCCGGATCCCGAATTTCCATCAATATTCCCATTCCATGTCGCCCAAAGAGTACATCGAAAAGGTGCGGAACAAGGACATTCACGATCCTGTCTTAAATTTCCAATTGTCAAATGACTTTCACCCGGCTAGAATCCTGCAAGGGTACCTGGAAGGCGATAAAGACTCCAATGAATATGCCGTTTTACTGGAGTGGGATAATGTTTACTATGAGAAAAGCACAGACCAGGCTGCATTCAAGAAATCAATTATCAGGTTAGGACTGATACAATGGCAAATGCGGTTGTATAACGATTTCGATGAACTGATGCAGCAGGTTGAGTATTTTGTGGATGCAGTGTCGGGTTACCGATGTGATTTTGCGCTGTTTCCTGAGTTTTTCAATGCTCCTCTAATGTCGGACTACAATCATCTTGCAGAACCGGACGCAATCAGAAAGTTAGCAGAATACACAGAGAAAATCGTCAATCGCTTTTCAGAGCTTGCCATCTCCTATAACATCAACATCATTACGGGGAGTATGCCGGAGGTTGTAGATAACAGTCTTTATAATGTGGGTTATTTGTGCAAGAGGGATGGTGGGATTGAGCGGTTCGAAAAGTTGCATGTGACTCCGGACGAAGCAAAAGTTTGGGGTATGCAGGGTGGAAATACCTTAAAAACGTTCAATACCGACTGCGGAAAAATAGGCATTCTCATTTGCTATGATGTTGAGTTTCCGGAGTTAAGCCGCATTCTGGCCGATGAGGGAATGAACATTTTATTTGTCCCCTTTTTGACTGATACTCAAAATGGCTATTCCAGGGTACGGAACTGTGCGCAGGCCAGAGCGATTGAGAATGAGTGTTATGTTGCCATCGCCGGCAGTGTGGGCAACTTGCCAAAAGTACACAATATGGATATTCAATATGCCCAGTCCATGGTATTTACGCCTTGCGATTTTTCGTTTCCCACCAATGGAATAAAAGCCGAAGCAACGCCAAATACAGAAATGATTTTGATTGCAGACGTGGATATTGATATGTTACGGGAATTAAATCAGTTTGGAAGTGTTCGAAATCTAAAAGACAGAAGAACGGACATTTATTCAATAATCCGTAAAAACGGGAGCAAAGACAACTAGTAGCAATAATATTTAAAATCCACCACAGCCAATCCGTTGAAGGCCCATACGGTAAAGACGTTCCGTATGGGCTCTCTCTGTTATTGTCGTCTCGACAGCTGGCCAGAATTCGGCATTTACCCTTCCGTGAGTGCCGCCTTGTTGAGACAGGCAAAAACTTCGCGATAGAATTCGGGGTGTGATTGCCAGGTCTGCCCGGTTATCATATTTCCGTCGCGGATGGCCTGTTGGGTAGAGTAGGTGCCACCTCCCATTTCGATTTCGGTCCGCACATGTTCGTAAGCGGTTAGCTTTCGGTTGCTGGCTAATCCTGCTGTGACGAGAATCTGGATACCGTGGCAGATGGCCAGGACCCACTTGCCCTGCCGGTCGAACTCGCGAACTACTTCCAACAGCGCAGTATGGTTGCGCAGGTACTCGGGGGCGCGGCCGCCTAGCAGCAGAATGGCGTCATAATCGCCCACTACCACCTCCTCAATCGTCAGGTCCGCATTCAAACAATAGCCGGGCCGCTCCACATACGTATCCCAGCCGACTTCAAAATCGTGCATTACCAGGTGAAGCCGGCGTTTGCTGGGGGCGGCAATCACGGCAATGTCGCCTTCTTCCTGAAATCGGTGAACGGCATACAGGGTTTCATAACTTTCGCCACCATCCCCGGTGACAATTAAAATTTTGCGATTCATGCCGTAACGGATTTAAACATGGAGTGTTAATAGAGCCAATTTTTCTGGCTAAACAACCAAAAGCCAAGATCGGGCGCATCCTACCGTGACGTGTGAGCAACCATTGTCAAACATAGACTTAGTTTTGGTTTCATACCCTTCTCCACATACAATCAGGGACGGTGGTTCTGGTGAGTAAAATCTGCAGATCCCTGAACTCACCGAATTACTCAGCAAAAATTGCTTAATGGTTTCCAGCTGTTTGCTTAAAACTTGAATTCCGTTGTAAGGCAAAGAAATAGTAGGTTCTTCCCTGGCCCGGCCTTCCGAAGGAAATCGCCCGTCACAAAATAGGTCAACTCGCAGCCGAAATGCAGGAACGGGTTGGTGATGTACTCGCCGACCATGGCATATTGGTGCCCGATCAATTTATTAGGGATGTCCATACTAGGATAGATTAACGCTGCATTGGGCCCATAAACACCGTCGTGGCTACTGTAACGCCAAAATACGTCGTAGTCCAAATCCACGTTGAATTTGTCTGTAAAATTAAGCGTCACCGATGGATGAAGGTCCACTAGGTTGGCTGGCCCGATCAAGGCAGCCAGGCCAAAGTACCCACCCCTGGGAAATAATGGATTGAATGTGTTAAGCCGTTTATCGCCAAGCTGTTTGTCTCCGCTGATAAGCTCGGTTTTTAAGCCTAGCTCCGGCGCAAACATTAGTCCATCCAGCACGTAATCGACATGGGCCGAAGCGGTCCACGCCCGGATTGATTTACCTGCAAAGTCACCGAACTGATAAACGGCTTCCAGGTCATATCGCCATCGTTGGGATTTGCCCCAGATTCTGGTCCCGGCCGAATGTCGTAGTTCTTTTCCTTTCCCTTCGTCATAGCTGTTGGCCTTTTTATCAAAACCAAAATAGTAGACATCCATATTTTGAAGAAGAGGAATTTGATTGAACACACTGTAGCCGCCCCACAGCTTCACATTCTTATTATATCCATCATCAAAAACACCTTTTTTCGAAGCAACATAATGGGAGTAAAGCAGGTCGGTTTTGACATTCCTACCCGAAAACATCACTTTGGCACCGTCGAATGAATGGCGGTTGTTGGGTCCTTCCCGCACGGAAATGAGTCGCTGTGAGCCATATAAAAGCTCCTGCCGCCCTACACGGAACACCAGATTATTCTTTTTCCCAGGAAACATGTTCACATCAAAAAACGCCTGGTGCAGATCCAGCGGATTTTCATCTGCCGGGCTGGTACTTGCCTTCGCATTGGCCATTCCGCTTTGCAGTTCGGTGAACACCCGGAAATGCCGGCCGGCGTGGAAATCAGCATGGCCCAGGTAGCGTGAAAACACGTAGCCGTAATTTTTGTCGGACTGCTCTCCCCATTCATCGTTAATGACATGGTAGTATTGAAACCTGACATCGCCCCCGAAGCTGACATACGTTCCGCGGTTTTTAGATAGAGCTGTAAATTTCATCTGACGGTAGAAATTCCGGCTCGTATCGCTTTTCAGAAAGGCATAATTTTCCTCGTAACGAAGCATTTTGAATGGCGCATACTGTCCCACAGCCCACAGCGGGGCAAGGCAGATGCAGAGGATCAGCAGCCGTTTCATGGCCGGGACTTCTGGTAACCTCCGTAAAATTTCACTGGCGACCAGGCAGGGATCACGTCCGGCATGGCAGCGTCTAGCGCCTTATACTCGCCCGCTGCGTATATTACCTTTCCATTAACAATGGTTACCAGCGATTCGATGTTTCTTACGTCATCTGGTTTAACAGAGAAGTAATCATCTGTGAGCACTGCCATATCTGCATACATTCCTTTTGCAATTTGGCCTTTCAACTTCTCTTCGCCCGTGAACCAGGCACTCCCGGAGGTGTATATATGTAAGGCGGTGAACCGGTCGAGTACCTGATCTTTTGGCCAGAATTGCAAGCCGCCTATCGTTTGCCCGGTCAGCAGCCAATGCAATGCCATCCAAGGATTGAAAGTTGAAATGCGCGTGGCGTCCGTGCCCATGCCAACGGGTATGCCCATGGAAAGCATCTTTTTGATTGGCGGTAGCTGGCGATCGGTTTTGCCGTAAAGCCTGTCATACAACTCTCCCTGGTAATACATCCGGAACTGTACAGCCACGCCCCCGCCCAGCTTCCTGACGCGTGCAAGCTGCTCGTCGGTAATGGTTTCGGCATGGTCAAAAAACCACCTTAAACCCTTGAATGGAATTTCCTTATCCACTTTCTCAAACACGGCCAGCATGCGCTCGATTGATTCTCCATACGTTGCGTGCAGCCTGAACGGCCACCGGTTTTTGACCAGCAAACGGATTACCGGTTCCAGGTCCGCCTCCATCTCATCGGAAAGAATGGTTCTGGGTTCGAGAAAATTCTCAAAGTCGGCCGCGGTGGCTACCAGGTTTTCTCCGGCCCCCTCCATATCGTAGCCGTTCGGTAGCAGCATGTGATCGTTCTTGTTGGGAACGGCGGTTTGTATCCATTTCTGATAGTCTTCCAGTTCGTGGCCTTTGTGCTGCGCAAATAAAAAGTAGGACGTCCTGATATTTAATTTTCCCTCCTTCGCCAATTGAAGCGCCACAGCATAGTCCGAGGGGTAATTCTGGCTCCCACCCGCGGCGTCGGCAGCACTGGTGATGCCAAACCGGTTCAGCTCACGGTAATATTGCAAGGTGCTGTTTAATCTTTCTTCGTACGAAAGTTTGGTCGTAAGCCCCAGGGTCGTGTAGATCGCTTTCGGCGTTTCTTTGGCGAACAGCATTCCCGTGGGATTACCTTCCTGATCGAGCTCAACCAGACTGCCTTCGTAAGTTGTCTTGCTATCGTATCCGAGCACCTGGATACCCTTCTTGTTAAGGAATGCCTTGCCATACAGGTAAGTGATAAAGACGGGCTTATCCGGGACGGCCTCATTGATTTCTGCCAGTGTGGGTTGCCTTTTTTCCTGGAATTGAAACTCATTCCAGCCCCCGATTACCTTGATCCACACGCCCTCGGGTGTTCTCGCGGCTTGCTCTTTCAGCATCTGCATCGCGCGGGCAAGCGTTTTGACCCCGTCCCAACGCAGCTCGCTATTGTAATGCAACCCTTCACGAATGATGTGAATGTGGCTGTCGTTGATCCCGGGCACTACGGTTCTTCCCTTCGCGTCGATGACCTTGGTCTGGCCTGATTTATATTTAGAAATGATTTGGGCAGACGGCCCGGTATCGAGAACGATCCCTTCTCTGATGGCCACCGCCTGTACAAATTCCCCGGCTTTGGACATGGTAGCGATTTTACCATTGGTCACGATCAGGTCAGCCGTTTGAGCGAAACAAATCTGGTATCCTAAAATCAGGATGACAAGTAATATAGTTTTCATGGCAGAGCACATTATTTATCCACGAAAAAATCAAGCAATGCCTTCTGTACCTGCTCGGTTTGCTCTTGCACCACCCAATGTCCCGAGCCCATGATTTTCGCTTCGACGACGTTGGTAGCGACGAGTTTAGAATGATCTTTTAGAAAAGCGGCCCCGAAATACTCCCCGCCCATGGCCAAGAGCGGCATTGGCAATTTCTTTTTGGCAAATTCCAGGTTGTCCTTTGCATCTTGCGGGAAATTACCAAACCAGTGGAATGCGCCCGTGGTACCGCCCTTTACGGCGTAAGCACGGATGAATTCGTCCGTCTCCTGCTGGGTAAACGGCTTTTCAACATGTCCTACCATCGGCCAGAAATTGGTCAGGAATTGTCTTTCCCTCCCGGCGACAAGGTCCCCCGAAGCCGGCCAGCCAAAAAAACCAAACCACCATGCACTCGCCAAAACCTGGCTCCATACCGGCTCAATGCCCGGCAGCAATGCGTCCATCAATGCGAGTTTTTTGACTTCTGTCGGATATTGGGCAGCATAGGCATACGCGACCATCAGCCCGATATCGTGCCCGGCCAGGTTGATTTGATTGAAGCCTAGCTTTTTTATGAGCTCATGCAAGTCAGTCGCCATGGTTTTCTTGTCGTACCCGCCCTCCGGCTTGTCCGATTCGCCTACGCCCCGTAAATCCGGCGCGATCACAGTAAAGTGTTTGGAAAGTTCAGGTAGCAGCCGGTTCCACATGTACCAGTTTTGTCCGAAACCATGTACCAGCAGCAATGGCTCGCCTGTTCCACCAACGACATAGTGAATATTTACACCGTTCACGTTCGCGGTTTTGTGCCGGAAGTTCGAGGGCGGGTCGGCCGGTTTCAAATCGGCAGCTGTGGCAGTGCTGTCTTGCTCAACTGCTTGCTTTGACTCCTTTTTTTCAGGATTGCAAGCCCAAACCGTCGCCAGCAAGGTCACGGATAGAAGGAATCGGGTGGCTATTCTGATATGCAGAACGCCTTTTTTCTGGCAGGAAGTAATATTCATCGGGGCATGAGGTTAAGTGAAGAAAATTGAGATACTTATTGAATTGAATTCATTACCTGAGTGTATGCAGCCATTCGAGGCAGTACTCGGCTACCTGCTGCCAACCCTGCTGGCCGAGCACATAATGGGTCCGGCCCGCGAACTTCTTGTAATCGGTTATTGATCCGCTGGATTTATACCTGCGGTAATTATCGTAATTCAGCGAATCGGGAATGGTGTGGTCCGCTGTACCGGAAATAAGCAAAAGCGGGTCGTGCGGCTTTTCGAAATCGACTTTCGCCACGCTGGTGATTGTATCGCGGACAATGCGTTTGGATTCGGGGATTGCCAGTTTGTAGTAGCTCTCTTTCTGGACTTCGATAGGTAGCCCATTTGTAAATGCATATTGCCATTGCCTGAACGACATCATGAAAGACTGGTTTACCGGAGTAAAAAAGCCAAGCGGCCCCCAACCGGCAATCAGAAACGACAATTTGAAAGTCATAATCCCTTGTGGTGGAACCGAGTGGATTGCTATCCCTGCATAGCCCAGGTTTTTTTGCAGCAGCAATTGCGTGATCAAACCGCCGATGGAATGTCCGATCAGGATGGGCTTCTCGGGCAAGCTTGCGGCAATGCCGCCGAAGTAGTCGACAAGTCCGGCGAGCCGGTTGGAAGCAATGGCCGCGTCGGGCTGCCGGTTGCGAAGCGCTTCTGCGGGAGCCTGCTTATTAGGCCAGGGCGGAGCGAGCGTTTGGTAACCCTGATTTTCAAAATACAGTTTCCAGTCGTCCCAGTGGACGTTACTGACGAATGCTCCCGTAATGAATAAGATTGTTTTGCTATCAACTTTCATAGATAACTTTTGGTTTGCCAGCGTCAAATCCAAAAGAATACCCCCGGTTGGTATAGTTGAAAATCAGTAAGTTAGTGAATCGGCGTGTCGAACGACCACCGAAATATCGTTTTGAAACCAGCCATCAACGAAATATCGTCGGGTATAAATGCAGAATTTGTTATTTTAAAAATTGCAGGGTTAATTGAGGTTACTTTCAAATATCTCACTCAATGTCTTTTTTCGTGGTAAATGACCCTTGCTGCGTTTGTCTGGCTCGACTGAGCATATCTTTAAGAATCCTGGTACACTTATATTTAACCCTCCCTGAAACTGCCAGTGTTTATGCGTAAAAAACTACTTCTGCTGATGATGCTCCTATGGTCTTGGGAGAGCTCATATGCAGACTTTCTGGGGCCATTCTTGCCAAAAGAAGTGGCGCCGGTGCTGATCAAGCTCAGGGCCAGCCGGGCAGACACTACCCGGGTAAGACTTTTAATTCAACTCGGCGACTTGTATTTCTACCGTGCCGGCAGGAGTGCCGTCGATCTGGATAGCGCGCAGTACTATACGTCCGCCGCGCACAAACTTGCCGCTTCACTCGATTTTGAAAAGGGTATGGCGGAGGTATACTTTCAGCAGGGCGCCATTTTGCCCATGAAAAACCAGAGAGAACATGGGCAGCGCGCCACAGAAGCGGCCGCAAAGCTGTTTTCCAAACAAAAGAATTACCGGATGCTCGGAGAAACCTATTACCGGCTGGCCGGATATTTCGGTTTGCAGGATTCCGAAATCCAGCATAGGATTAAGTATACCAATTTATCGCTGGAAGCCTTTCGTGCCGCAAAGCTTACCTTGAAAGAAGGAGCGGTACTTCAGGCACTCGGAGACCTTTACCAAAGCCGCGGCGATAATGGACCCGCCCTTTCGAGCCTGAAACAAGCGCTGCAAGCTTACCAGTCCATCAACTATAAGCAGCTCATGGGGGTGTATGACTTGCTTGGCACTGTTTACACGTCCCTTGGCGCACCTGAGGAGGGTATAAAATACGGAATGCTAGCCCTGCGTAGTGCCAAGGCAGCAGGTGATACTTCGCTGCAACTAGCGACCATCTATAACCGGATAGGCATAACCCATTATACTTTGCGGAATTATAGGAAAGCTATTGAAAACTATGAGAATGCGGTGAGAATTGCGGAAAAGTATGAGGATTTTGAGACGATCCATATGGTTGCGGCTAACCTCAGCAATCCCTATGTGAAGCTCAAAAAATATGCGGCAGCAGTGCGCCTGCTGAAAAGAGTAGAGGGGAAATACCCGGTTAAAGAATTGAAGAATAAGTATTGGCTCGACCGCTCGTACATACATCTTTACCGCGAGCAAAAACAATACGAGCGGGCGACAAAATATATAATTGAACTTTTGACGATCGTGGATGAAGGGATTTCTCCGGAGCAGACGGAATTAATTTATAATCTTCTGATCGAATTTTATATAGTTAAAGGAGATTATGCGCTGGCAGCCAAATATGTAAATCTTCGGAAAAAACTTAAACTGGAAAACATCCGCGTGTCCTATCGAAGCCACCTATGGCAGGCGAAGCTCGATTCGATCAATCACCAGTATTTTTCCGCCCTTACTGAATTTCAGAAGTACAGCGTGCTGAGGGACTCCTTCTTTAACGAATCCAAGAGCCGGCAAATCAACCAGCTGGAAATTATTTATGAAACTGAAAAGAAGGAGGAGAATATTCAGGCGCTCCGGAAAGAATCGGTGTTGCAACAGAAAATGCTCAGTCAGGCATCACTCGTCCAGAACATTACTTACGTGAGCATATCGCTGCTGCTGATCATTGTCGGACTTTTAATTTACGGTTACCTGCTCGTTAGAAAGAACAACAAGACCCTGGCGGCCAGTCAACAGGAAATCAGCAACAAAAACATTTCATTAGGCCGCCTTGTCTCTGAAAAACAATGGCTGATGAAGGAAATCCATCACCGGGTGAAGAACAATCTGCACATGATCGTCGGGCTGCTGGAAAGCCAGTCGGAATTCCTGAAAGGCGATGAGGCAAAAATGGCACTTGCCGAGAGTGAGCACCGAATCCAATCGATGTCGATGATCCATCAGAAGCTGTACCAAACTGAGAACCTCACCTCCATCGAAATTTCGCCCTACATTCACGAATTGGTGCAATACCTGAAAGATTGTTTCAGAAGCGAAAAGCCAGTGGAATTCAACCTGGAAATAGACCAGGTCGACATGAACATTAGCCACGCCATCCCGCTCGGGCTGATATTAAACGAAGCCATCATCAATTCCCTGAAATACGCCTTCCCCGATGCACGGTCGGGGAAAATCGATATTGTTTTGAAACAGACGAGCCTGGGACATTTTCTGCTGACCATATCGGACAATGGCGTTGGCCTGGGTAGCGACTTTAATATCAATCAGGTGAATTCCTTCGGGCTTACACTCATCCTGGGGCTGTCTCAGGACGTAGGAGGCGAGGTCAATATCATCAACGATGGTGGAACGGCGATCCAGATTGCCTTTGAATATACGCCCGAGCAAATGCATACCGAACAATATGCAGAAATGTAAATACCTTCCCATGAACCCAAAGATACTCATTGTCGAAGATCAGTTTATTGAAGCAAATCACTTGCGCATCATGTTGCAGCGGGCGGATTACACTGTGTGCGGGGTCGCCCGATCCGTAGAGCAAGCCGAAGAAATGATAGAAACGCACAAACCGGACCTGGTGCTACTAGATATATTTCTGACAGGCAAGAGAACGGGGATCGATCTGGCTGCTCAATTGAAAGAGGCAAATATTCCGTTCGTTTTTTTGTCGGCCAATTCCAATGAAGAGGTATTGAACGCCGCTAAGGCGACGCATCCTTATGGCTTTCTGGTCAAACCATTTCGCGACAATGATTTATTGGTCACCTTGCAGATTGCTCAGTATCATCACGAAAACGGTTTGGAATCCCGGCTCCGCAAAGAGACTCAACTCCAAACGCAGCTCGCAACCATTACTGCCGGTCAGGTTAACCGCCAGGAGCGGTTACTGATGATCGCACAGGTTCTGCAACCGTTCATTTCGTTTGACATGCTGGTGATAGGCTCTTTCGACGACGCTGGTGTGCAGCAGCAGGACACACTGTATTTTTTGAAAATAGGATTCAACGAATACCAGGTATTCACGCGTGATGGCCTTAAAGTCATTCTCAATGCACGCGCTACCAATTCGGGTCAGGTGAAGGACAGTGCGGCTCCCCTCGTTCAATATTACAATGAGGCGTCTTTTAAATCGATAACATCAAAACCGGGCACGCATAAAATCATCGCAGAAACATTTGGCATGAATGCGTTGCTAACGCTTCCGCTACCTCAGGGCCAAAACAGTCGGAAACAGTGCCTTTTTTCCTTTTACAGCAGGCGCCCGGATGCGTTTGCTGCCGATCATGTTTCGCTCGGTGAGCGAATCCGGCCGTTTCTGGTTTTGGCGGCGCAAGGCATATCAAACATCGCTATTCCCGCAGTTAGCAGCAATGCGATGCCTGGACTGCCGGAACCTTCCCCCAATTCGGTTTTTGAAAACATCATTGGAAACAGTCCGCAACTGACAGCGGTGTTCGAATTGATCAGCCAGGTCGCCCCCGTGGACACCTCCGTGCTGATCACCGGAGAGTCGGGTACCGGAAAGGAACGCGTTGCCGACAGCATTCATGCGCTCTCCTCTCGCAAAGACTACCCATTGATCAAGGTGAATTGTGCTGCATTACCGGCGAACCTGATCGAATCAGAACTATTCGGACATGAAAAAGGCGCGTTCACAGGAGCTATGGAAAAACGGATCGGTCGGTTTGAACAGGCCAATCATGGCACTATTTTTCTGGACGAGATCGGGGACGTGCCGCTGGAAACGCAGGTGAAACTGCTGCGTGTATTGCAGCAGCGTGAGATTGAGCGGATCGGTGGAAAAGCACCTGTGAAAATCAACATCAGGGTCATCGCCGCTACGAACAAGAATCTTGAAAAAGAGGTGGCGGAAGGAAGGTTCAGGCTTGACCTGTATTACCGGTTGAATGTGTTTCCGATTCATCTTCCTTCTTTAAACGAGCGCAAGGATGACATTCCGCTGCTAACAGACCATTTTCTGAACATATATTCCCGAAAGGCAGGTCGCAAAATTTCGGGAATCTCGGACAAAGCAATGTCTGAATTAATGTCCTACGAATGGCCTGGCAACATCCGGGAGCTGGAAAATGTGATCGAAAGATGCGTTTTACTTGCCAAAGGCAATTCCATCGAACATGTTGCGCTGCCGGCCGGCAAACCCAAGGCTATTTCGGAAAAAGCGGAAGAAGTGCGGCTAAAAACGATCTTTGAAAACGAGCGGGATTACATCATACAGATACTGGAAAAATGCAATGGCAGGATCCGGGGAGAAGATGGCGCGGCCGCCATACTTAAAATTCCGCCGACCACCCTGGGCTCAAAAATGAAGAAGCTGGGGATCAAGCGGAATTTCAGTATTTAATTGGACTTTATAAGATCCGATCCCTCAGATTAATCAACGATCGCTCGTTATTTGAGACGCACTTACAGATTCGTACTGACTCGTCTTGTATTGTTCGAGTTCCCGGAGCATTTCAATTGACTTTATCACAGGATCCCACTGATTTCCGTGAAAGATAAATCTAAACCATTTCTTATGGCGATTTTCATATTTGATATTGAAAAAAAGCCACAAAGCTCCAACCGCGAATACTACTATGACAAATATTTGAACAACCATCCATACCGGATTTTCAAACATCCGTTCCTGAATGGAGAACGTTGTCCAAATTGGGGCATGCAAGAACATTAACCTTGCAATGAGTAAGGTAGAGCTTTTTAACTGGGCCAACCGGCGCTGCGTATTAAACAGGGCTTCACTAAGATCTGTCTGGTAAATCAAAACTACCTGATAAATGTAGACCCCTGTCACGAAGGCAATAATTATGGCGTGAATGGCAATTGAATACCAGAAAAATGGGCTCGCGTATGCATGGGTACGGTAAAGCACGACGCCTAGAAAGAAGAGCCATAATGTACTCGCGATGATCAGAAAGATTTTCATCGGAGCCATGGAGCCAACTGTAGACTTGATTTTGATAACCGTGATAGCCGCAGCATTTTGCCGGTTCAAAATAAGGTTCTCTTCGAGTTTCCGGTCATATGACCGCCACAATTCGATTAATTCGGTTTCTTGCATGGTGCTAAGATTTTAATGATGTAAATTTTTGCCGTAGTTGCTCTTTGATCCTTCCCACTTTCGTTGAGACATTGGAGGCCGTTATCCCGAGGATATCTGCTATCTCCGATTGGCTGCGGCCTTCCAGATATAGCAGCATAAGCGCCCTGTCAAGTTCTTTCAATTGCCTGATAAACTCGTGGAGCATAATTAGGTCCGAATCCACGTCCAACTGTTCGCCGTCGGCCATTAATGTGAGAATTTCGTCGGTTAGGGGATGGTTGATTTTGTCGCGGCTTACCTGCTTTCGAAAAAACGAGATCGATACGTTCAACGCTATACGATAAATCCACGTGGTCAGCATGAATTGTTCGTCATACTTCGGAAACGCCAACCAAAGTTGCAAGGTGATTTCCTGAACGAGATCTTTCCGACTTTCCTTGTCCCGGCAATACGCATTTGCGACCTTGTAGATAATACCCTTATTGGCATCAACTACATTTAAAAATTGGACGGCATCTCTAAGAAGCGGCATAGGGCATTGGGGTTTTCGTATTGGGAAAAATTAATCGATTACCAGCCAATTATTCGCAAGAGGTTGAGAAATGTCACAGAAAAGCCATAATGTCATCGGCAAATCACGAATATTTATCGTATTGACAACCATTGATACTATTTCCGAATCTTAGGATTATAGTTTTTATACTTCAAAAGGTCATTTGACATTTATTTTTCATCCGAATATGAACAAGGTAGCCCGCTTCATCATAATCCCCTCGGTTTTGTGTCTTTTAAATATTCAATGCAATGACACTGATGAACAACCGGGTCCGTGCGATTGCCTGAGTAAATCTGTTTCTAAGGAAAAGAAAAACGTAGAGGCTGTGGTCGTTTTAATATCCAGCTACCAGGATCATGACAGGTATGTGTTAAGTACCGAACCCAAGGATTTTGAACATACGTCACATCATGCTGGGGAAAATATGTTAGTTCCTTGCGGGGATTCTCTTTCCGTGCCCGCTGAGTACAGAAAGGCCGGTTTGAGACTCGTTGTATCGTATAAACGTAAAGAATGTTACGGTGCACTCACTCAACCTAATATGCACAGTGCCTATGGATATTATATCGATTTGACTGGGATTAAGCCCAAGACCTTGTAGACACTGATATCATTTGTGATTTTTCTATATTGTTGCAAATTTGGGATTTGTTCCGAACCCCGATATTCGATCCAACGCTTAAAGATCTGAAAACAGACTATGTTGTATATCAAATCGCTAATTTTTTGCTTCATCCTCACATTGAACCTGGTAGAAGTTGATACCAATCGCGTCACCAGTTCAAAGGCAACAACGATCAGTTTTCAAGGATTAGTAGTAGATTCCAAAACCCTGACTCCATTAAACGGAGCGACAATCAGGGATGCGAAGGGAAACCTTCTGGCAACCTCCGACGAAAACGGATTTTTCGATGGCAACTTGGCCATAGACGCAACCAACGAGATTGATTTTTCTTTACAACTCAGTAAGATCGGGTACGAATCTATTACGCAAAAAGAGCACTGGGCTAACCAGAAATCTCTAATCAAAGCGACATACTATTTTGGTATGAAAAAAACATCCAACGGTTCTCCGCAATTTTCGGAACTGGTCATGGGACATAGCAACCCTGAGGATGTCGCTAAGGGCCTGGATAAAATTCGGAGCAAAATCAATTTTGAAAATAAATTACAATCTGCAAAAGCCGGTAACAACCTTTTGTACTTCGAAATTGAAGAAGGCACTTATCTTGTCAATGATTCCGGATGGATTAAGTTAAGATCGGCCGATGAGTTGGTTCTTGTCAACGGGCAGAAACGACTGGTAGCCAAGGAGATCAATGCCTACATTAAGCGAAGTAGTGTAAAAAGCATGTCTCCGTCGTCAAAAGCAGACGTTGGCTACGAGATTTACACCGATTAGTATCTGAACTTATGAAGCAAATGATTCGGATACTATTCTTGGGTTCTTCAATATTCATTATTTCATTTGAATGCGCTCGTTCCCAGGATTTTGAATCGAAAATCGACAGCTTATTTCAATGCTACTCCCACGAGAAACCCGGAGGACAACTGGCGGTTAGTCGGGACGGAAGAATGATCTATTCCAAGGCATGGGGAATTGCCGATCTGGAAAGTAACGCCCCTCTGTCCAAAGAGAGCTTGATAGAAGCAGGATCGGTATCCAAACAATTCACGGCTGCGGCAGTTCTATTAGCAGAAAGACAAGGATTATTGAAACTCGACGATCCTGTCAATAAATACATTCCGGAACTTCCAATTCATGGTAAGCCCATCCTGATCCGTCATTTAATCCATCACACAAGCGGTTTGCGGGAATGGAGCGACATTGCTGAGTTTGCCGGATGGCCCGAGGTGTTGCGAGTGCCGAATAACGGAGATGTGCTGAATATCATATGTCGACAGCAGAGTATGAACAGTGTGCCCGGCACCGAATTCCGTTACAGCAATTCCAACTACATCCTACTTACCATTATTATAACAAGGGCATCGGGTATGTCATTTTCCGATTTCACAATGAAGTATATTTTCCAGCCCGCGGGAATGACACATAGCAGCTGGCGGGACGATTTTGGCAAAGTAATCCCGAATCGAAGCAAAGCATACGAAGTCAAAAATGGGAAATTCAGGATATCGATGCCAGATCACAGTATTCATGGAGCGGGGGGCTTGCTTACAACGGCAGAGGATTTGGTGAGTTGGAACGAATTCTATCTTTCTGCCAAAATGGGCAACGAGGCACTTTACGACAAACAAACCGCATTGGATACGCTCAACGACAAAAGTTTAAACCATTACGCCGCGGGGCTATTTATTGACAGCCGATCTACTCGTAAACCCGTATTTTTTCACGGTGGCGCCACGAATGCTTACCGAGCCAAGTTAATCGCTTCACCCGCCGGGGGATTATCTATCGCTTGGCTCAGTAATACCTCTATGCTCGACACGGTCGGCATAGACCCAGCCGCAGCGGTGTTCGATCTCCTCACGACCCCAGATGAACAGGTCGCTCCGCAAGTAATGCCTGTCACTGCAGTTAAAATGGACCAGGCCAAACTTAAATCCTATGCAGGCTACTATAAAAGCGCGCAATCTGCCCGTGATGTAGAAATAACCATGGATTCTCGCGGATTACAGCTGTCAGACACGCCATTGGATGCCATCAGTGAGAGGCAATTTCGTTTTCACGGAATCGAACTTTCATTTAACCACGAAAATGAACTTACTGTCGCATCGCCTACCGGCGAACCCATGCAATACCATAAGGTGGATACGACCGTCAGCAATATGCCACTAGACCAATTTATCGGTACGTATTTTTCCGGGGAAGTCGGAGCGGAAATCAAAATCTGGAAAAATAATAATAGCCTGGAAATCGTACTGGTTTCCGGCGCGACTCACCCTCTTGAAAGTTATGCGAGGGACAGATTTCTGATACCAGGACTCAAAGCGGATCTGACGTTTAAACGGAACGGCAAAAATAATATCGATGCATTGGAATTAAGTACTCAGCGAAGCATCAAGGTACTTTTCAAAAATAGAATGCCTCGCCAAAAGTGATTCGTTCATTATTGATAAACTTGGATTCTTAGTGATACCTAGTTAGGTGAGATTGGCTGACGGAATACCTGTCCGCTCATTCCAAAGGAAATTGTAAGATGAAACCTCTCGCAAAAGCGGTTTATTTATTTGCGACCTTCCGTCAGTTTTTCGTCAATTTTACTGTGTGTTAAAAATGCCCTGTAATCCTTGATGTTCAGCATGTCGCTCACAGCTTTTTTCTTATCTGTTGCCTGATCAAAATATGCCTTGCAGATCTGATATCCTACCCAATAACCTAAATCGGAAGGACGGTCGGCGGTTTCCTGACTACTATTGGCAATCCAGTTTGAGTAACGGTCCAGATACATTTCTTTTTTGAATTCTTCCCAAACCTTCTTTTCATTCCCAACAGCCCAGACATGAAGGCGGGCATTGGCCGTTCTGCCACTGATCAGCTCACCGATAAAATCGGCCATGCCTTCCTTGATCGCATGGCACAGCAAGGTGGTGTCACCGGCCATGTTGTTTTGTTGTACATGCACCAGCTCGTGCGCTACCACATTTTTCAGTTCCTTAAAAGGCAGCATATTTTTTTTCTGCCATAAATTCAATTCATGCGTTGGTGTCTCAGCTCCCGCCGCCTGCATATCAACACCCATGATTGAGCCGTAATTCGTGACAGTTCCGCCTGAGCTCCATCCGCCAATTACAAAAGTTACATTGGGAAAAGTGGCGGGTTTGTACCAGTCTTTCAGGTTCCGAAATATTACGCGGATGGAATCCTCCAATGTGCTAACCTGTTCCGTCTTTGCCCTGATACTGGCGTAATATTCGGGCATGATTTCAAGGTTGTGAATAAAGCCTTGAATGCCTCCAATATTAGGAGTTTTAATTCTATAATATTCCTGCAGATTAAGAGTGCCTTTCTCAAAATACTCGGTAAGGAATAACTTTTGAGCGTTGGAAGGGTCTTTTTTATATTGGTCATAAGCTTTCCAGAACAGAGTGATGTCGCTAGTGATCACCGCAGCCCGATCAGGATCAAGTTGCGCGTTTTGTTTGTCAGTCATGTACCTTATCAGGTCAGAATATGCCTTGTTCTTCCGAATCGGGGCCAAACCAATCTCAGAATCCATCCATTTTCTATTTGTAAATCCATACTGTTTCACAGCTTTTTGCAGGCTGGCCAACGCACTGTCCGGCATTTGAGCCATGGAATAGAAATAGGTGGCATTTACAGCAGGCTGTCTTTTGTAGGCAAGCATTTTGCGGGCTTCACCTTCCGCATGATAGCTTCTGGCAGCTGCTTTGTATTGTTTTGCTTCGCCCAAGCTATCCGCCAGCTTTTGATATCTGTCCGCTTCGGGATTGAAATCCTGCGAAAAAATCGTTTTACTAAAAAGAAGTAGCATCGCTAGCACACCTAACTGGACGGCCTTCAATAGAGTTGGACTCTTCATTTTTTAAGATTGTGAATTAAATTTCGAATAAATTTCCACTTAAATTGAGCTGGTCACAAAAAGTGAAAGTAAGTTACAACCATGACCAATGACGGCCAAAGCTCGTTCGTTTTATTACAAGCCGCAAACTAAAAAACTAACATTGGTAATTCGTTACTAACATGCATTTAAATTCCCGTCATTCGGCCATGTCGGTTCAATAAGGGAATTCAAAATCTCAGGTTCCAGAGAATGTGTGATCAATGCTAACAGCCGCAGAAAAAGCAATCTGAAATAACAAAGCCCGCAATACCGGATACAGTATTGCGGGCTTTGCAATTATGATCCCCCTATTTAACAGAGGCAAACTTTGTAAAAGGAAACTGAGCGGGGCGTTGGGCGCATATATGTTTTCGAAGCATCAGGACTGGTATCCGCGTTGAAAATATGCGTTTCGTTCAGCTATTGTTGCTTCGACGGAGCATAGTAGAGCAATACGGCACCACTGGCAAAGGTGTGCGTCTTTGTCAATTCGAAAACCACTCCGTCTGCCAGTTTGTCAAATAAAGGCAAACCTTCTCGCGCCACCACCGGGTGGACCATCAGCTGAAATTCATCTACGAGGCCGAGATTGATCAGGGCAATAATCAGGCTCCGGCTGCAAACCAGAATGTCACCGCCATCTTCTTCCCGGAGCGCCAGCGTTTCCGCTTCGAGGTCGCGGGTTGCAACCTTTGCGCTTTTCCAATCCACACTTTGCAAGGTGCGGGAAAACACGATTTTGGGAATAGCGTCCATATTTATTGCAAAATCATCCATCGATTTCTCGCCGCTGGGGTGTTCCGCCAAGCCTTTCCAGAACTCCATCAGCAGATAAGTTTTCCTGCCGTACAATGCGGTACCGGCATTTTTCAGAAGCTCACCGTAGTGATCGTGCACCGCTTCGTCGGGCGAGACTGCTGTGTGATCGCAAAAACCGTCGAGCGTCATATTAATAGCGGCGATTATCTTTCTCATACGTGATCAAATTGGTTGATTAGGTTTTGGACAGTAGCAAAAATAGCTAACTGAGAATCCGTTACCGCTGTCATTTCGAACATATTGAGGGGGTATTTGAGACAAGTTTGAAGCCTCAATCTGATGAATCGTGCCGTCCGCCCTAGCCAATCCCATCCAGTCTATGTCAATTCTTCGCAGCTTTTCTATAATATTTTCATTGTAGCCCGGCAGTATTTAGAGCGTGCTTACACAAAGTAGTTGGCTATGGACATCCTAGATTATTTAAATATTATTTATAAAAATAGTCAGGGACGTTTGAATGGATTTACGTCACCTGTGGGTACAAATCACTCTAAACCAACTTAACTATGAAACAATCCTCTACGCGCATTCCGTGGGGAAGTCTCGCAGTCCTGTCAGGGATCTGGCTGTGTCCAGGCTTGAACTTAGAAGCCAGAAGCAGCACCCTGACGAGCGTCAGGCAGGAAACGAAGGCCGCGGTAACTGTTACCGGTAAGGTAACCGATGAAAAAGGAGCCGGGCTGCCTGGTGTCAACGTCATCGAAAAAGGCACCTCCAATGGAACCACCACCAATCCGGACGGAGATTACACCATTACGGTAGCAGGCGGTTCTTCTGTGCTTGCATTCAGCTTCATTGGTTACGTTCCCCAGGAAGCAGCAGTCGACAACCGTACGGCGATCAGCATTCAGCTCGCGCCGGAAGACAAATCGCTGGAAGAAGTTGTTGTAGTCGGCTACGGAAGCCAGAAAAAGGTGAATGTGACCGGTGCCGTGTCGGCCATTAAGATCGACGACAAGATCACCAACCGCTCACTCAGCAATGTTTCCTCGGGTCTTCAGGGATTGGTACCTGGCCTTGCCGTGAATCAGAACTCAGGTATGGCGGGCCGCAACAATGCGTCGCTGGTGATCCGTGGCTTGGGAACTGTCAACAACGCCAGTCCGCTGGTGGTGGTGGACGGTATGCCGGATGTAGATATCAACCGGCTGAACATGAATGATATCGAATCGGTATCCGTTCTGAAAGACGCCACATCTTCGTCAGTTTACGGCTCTCGTGCAGCCAATGGCGTAATCCTGATCACAACCAAATCGGGTAAAGGCCAGGAAAAAGCGACAATTAATTTTTCCGGAAACTACGGGGTTCAGGTTCCTACCAAGTCCTATGAATTCCTCGCAGATTATGCGCGAACGCTCACCCTTCACCAGCGTGCAGCGGCTGTGAACACCCTGCGTTCCAACTTCAACTTCAAAGACGGCACCATTGACCAATGGATGGCGCTGGGCATGATCGATCCGGTTGCGTATCCCAACACCGACTGGTGGGATGTGATCATGCGCACCGGTTCCGTGCAGAACTACAACCTGTCATCTTCCGGTGGCGGCGACAAGTCCAATTTCTTTATTTCAGTGGGGTTGATGAATGAAAAAGGATTGCAGATCAACAACGATTTCAAGCGCTACAATGCCCGGTTCAACTACGATTATAAGATCAGGAAGAACATTAATACCGGTGTCAAATTCAATGGCAACTGGTCGAATATGACGTATGCCCTGGAAGACGGCTTTACTGATGACGATGCATCCAATACAGCCGGTTTCGACATGCAGTTTGCAATTCCCGGAATCCTGCCTTATGATCCTGTAACCGGTTATTACGGTGGTGTAATGGCCTATAATGAGGATCCGCAGGCTTATAACCCCTACACACTCTATCAAAACCAGCTTAACCGGCAAAACCGGCAGGAGGCAAATGCGAACATGTACATTGACTGGACGCCGATCAAGGGATTGACAGCCCGGATTGATTATGCACTCAATTACTTCAACCAGTTCCGTTGGAATGCAAACACGCCTAATCAGTCTTACAACTTCCAGACTAACGCATTCGGCAGCCGCGTGTATGTGGGACCGAATGCGGGTGTGGGCAATTTTACGAACACAGGATATAAAACACTGTTAAACGGCCGGTTGAACTATAATACGACCATTGCCAAACACCACGAGATCGGCGCAATGTTTGTTTATAGTGAAGAATACTGGTACGACCGCTACCAGGCTACTTCCCGGAACGACAGGTTGCACCCGTCACTTCACGAGGTGGATGCCGCATTGACGGACATTCAATCAACCGGTGGCAACTCTTCCACAGAAGGTTTGCGCTCCTACATCGGGCGCGTTAATTATGCCGCTTTTGACAAATACTTGCTGGAAGTCAATTTCCGGTCTGATGGTTCTTCCAGGTTTCTTCCGGGTAGCCAGTTTGGTTTTTTCCCGTCCGCAGCCGTTGGATGGCGGTTTACGGAGGAAGCATTTATCAGCCGCTTTACCAGTCGAATTCTTACCAATGGAAAGATCCGCGCTTCTTACGGAAGTCTGGGAAACAACAGCGGGGTAGGCCGCTATGAGCAGCAGTCGACGCTCGCAGCGAATAACTATATGGTCAACGGGCAGATTGTGAAGGGATTTGTAAACCGAAAATTGGTCAACAAAGACCTATCCTGGGAGACTACGAAAGTATTTAACCTCGGTCTGGATCTAGGCTTCCTGAACAACCGGCTCACCGCTGAAATCGATTACTATGATCGCCTGACTACCGGCATGAACCGGCCGTCGGAAATGTCGATCCTGCTCACAGGTGCGTATGATGCGCCGCGCAAAAATATCGGGAACCTGCGGAACCGCGGTATTGAAGGAAACCTGACCTGGCGCGACCGCAAAGGGGAGGTAAGTTACATGCTGGCCATCAACGCATCTCATAACAAGACCAAGCTGGAATCCTGGAATGAGTTTTTGGGAAGGACATCGACAAATTCCGGAAATTCAGTCTTTCTCGGCCTTCCTTACGGATACCTGTACACCTACCAGGATGCCGGCATTGCGCAGACCTGGCAGGATGTGTACAATGCAACTCCGCAAGGCGCATCGCCGGGGGATATACTGCGCAAGGATGTTAACGGGGACGGAAGGATTTCCGACGATGATAAAGTGGCCTACCCCAAAGTGCAGCGCGACCGCCCGACTACCAACTTCGCATTGAATGGCAACGTTTCGTGGCGCGGGATCGACCTGACATTTCTTCTGCAGGGAGCTACGGGGCGGAAGGATTACTGGATCAATATCTACAACAATGTCAATTTCGGAGCACAACGTTACGCTTCAACGCAAGCGCATTGGGATAATCCATGGTCTGTCGAGAACCGGGACGGAGAATGGCCGAGGCTGAATGGCAATGCGAACCGCGAGGAAACCACCTTCTGGCTTGATAACCTTTCGTACCTGCGTGTGAAAAACATTCAGCTGGGTTACAACTTGCCGGTAGCGCTCACTAAAAAGTTGGGAATGACCAATTTCCGCATTTTTGCATCGACTGAAAACCTGGCCACCATTACCAAATTCCGCGGGCTTGACCCGGAAAAAGCCGGCAATAAAAGCGACGCATATCCTTTGAACAAATCCTATTCGGTCGGTATCAACATAGGAATTTAAAAGCTACTCCAATGAAAAGTATCAAACATATATTATCAGCGATCACCCTCACTGGCCTCATTTTAAGTATGGGATCCTGTGTGAAGGACCTGCTTGAACAGGACCCGACTACCGAACTGGCTGCCGATGCATTCTGGAAAACCGAAGATGACGCGACCTTCGCGCTCAATGGAGCTTATGCATCGGTGCGGCCGCTGTTCGACCGCGATTACTATCTCGATGGTCATGGCGAATATGTGCGTACCCGCGGTACCAGCGCCACCAGCGGCAACCTGCGCCTGGGCGACGCATACCACGATGGCGACTATAACCCGAGTGGTTACGGCGACAATTTTGACAAAATGTACAGGTATTTGTATGGAGGTGTTAATCGCACCAATTATGTGATCACCAATGTCGAGAGGATGTTGCGTACCGCAAAGCCGGAGTCAATACCGAAGCTGGAAGCGATTGTGGGAGAGGCTAAGCTGCTTCGTGGAATGGCCTATTTCCGCCTGATTTCCATGTGGGGAGACGTGCCGTATTTTACAAAAATCGCTGAGGCCAACTCGGATGTATCCACGCTGACCCGCACGCCGATTGCGCAGGTAAAGGATTCCATTATGGCTGATTTTACCTACGCTTACGACAAGCTTCCTGCCAAAGCAGCAGGGGCAGGGCGCGCCGGAAAGCCCGCAGCACTCGCATTCCGCGGGAAACTACAATTGTACTGGGCTTGCTGGAATCGTTTTGGCTGGCCTGAGCTGGAAAATTTCAAACCCGATGCCAATGCGGCAACAGCAGCTTACACGGCAGCAGCGGCAGATTTTAACTCTGTCATTAATGATTATGGTTTGGTTCTGTTCCGCAACGGAGAGCCTGGAGATATAGATTCGCTGGGCAAAGCCGACAAGCTACCTAATTACTATTACCTGTTCACGCCGGCTGCTAATAACGATCCTGAGATCATCATGGGCTTCACGCACGGAGGTACGGGGACGGCGCAGGGAGAAGAGCTGATGCGCGACTTCGCCGGACGTTCTCATGAAGGTTCGCAGCTCTGGGTAGCACCACGCTATGAAATTGCAGACCGCTATCAGTCGACGCTAACAGGGGATTTCGCGCCAAAATTGATACCGATGAACCCGGTTGACGCAGGTGCACGTACTGCCGCAAACTCTGCCGTAAATCCGAAAAGTTATAAGAACCGCGATTACCGGATGAAAGCCTCCATCATGTGGGACTACGAGGTAAGTATCGGTTTGGCCTCATTGAAATCCACTGGCTGGTCGCCGTTCATTTACAAAACCTGGAACCAGCCTGTTACCATCGACGGCGTGAAATATACGACCTACAATACCGACGGCAGCAACTCCGGTTACGTGTTCCGCAAGTTCCTGCGCAACTATGCAGGACAGGGGCGCAGTGACGGAGATTACAACTTCCCGGTCATGCGCCTGGCCGACGTATACCTGATGTACGCCGAAGCCACCAATGCGACAAAAGGTCCGACTGCTGATGCGATTGCATTGGTCAACAAAGTACGTCATCGTGGAAACCTGCCAGCGCTAAAAGCGGCTAAAACGGCCAGTGCGGATGCATTCTTCGCCAGCATTGAGCAGGAAAGGATCGTCGAACTGTTAGCCGAAGGCCACCGTGGATTTGATATCCGCAGATGGCGTGCGCAGGAACGGGTGTGGGGAGCGCCTTACACCGAAGGTCTGTGGCGGATCGATACGCACGGAGCCAACCAGCAAAGGTATTTTCAAAATGTACCGGAGCGCACTTACCAGCAGAACTACATTTTCCGCATTCCGCCGGGCGAGCGTGACCGCAACCCGAACCTGACCCAGAATACACCGTGGTTATAGCTCAGTTGTGAAAATTTTTAAAACATTAACATTCAATCCAATGCTAAAATATATCAAATGGGTCACGGCAATGATGCTTGCAGTCGGCATGCTGGTATCCTGCAAAGAAGAATTCCCTGTGGACGAAGACGGGCTGCTGATTACGACCCGCAGCCAGTGTTATGTAAGTAATTTCGAGCTCCTCGGTCCTGATTTTCAAACGGTAAGAGTTGAAAACGCGGTGATTGACACTACTGCACAGACGATCAATGTAAAGGTTTTCTACGGAACCGACTTGAAAAACCTGTATCCGCAATTCTCGCTTGTGACTGACGCAAAGCTGGAACCGAAGATTATCGGAAAAGAAGACTTTTCCGATCTCTCCAAACCGAAGCAGTATACCGTGGTGTCGGGTAACCGCAAAGTCAGGAAAACCTATACGGTCAATCTCACAGTGCAAACACCGTAACCCTTAAACAGCAAGATCATGAAACATACCTATTTGTATTGCTTTCTAGTTTTGATCGGGATGGTTTCCCTTTCTTCCTGTGAAGAGGAAGAATATGCGATCCCGACGTTAAAGCAGGAACTTCAGAATGATGTAATTAAAAGAACGCTCGGACCAAACCTGGTCGGAATGAATATTGAGTTTGCCTATGCGATGGCGCTGCCAAAGACGTTGGGAAAGCTGGTTTCTGCGGAAGTGACGGCAATGATCGACGGTGCGGAGGCTACTTACCTTGAAAACCGGTCGTTTTATACGAATGGAAGTGGCGAAGATGTTGGCATCGAAGTAGGAAGCAAATCGGTGAATAGCGGTGGTAAAACGACTGTGACTTTTACTAAGGATACATCCGCTGCCACGCTGAGGTACTTTTACCGCATTCCGACTACGGCAAGAGGAAAAGAAGTTTCGTTCCAATTTACAGCCAAGGCAAGCAATGGACAATCGGTTTCCTATTCAATGGGACCTTACAAAATTGCTGAAATGGATATGGTACTGGATCTGGACGTAGTCGACAGTACCAAAGCATTCATTTCGATTGAGGATATGGCTGTCTACAATGCAGCTGATGCTGCCGCGAATGCATCTAAAATAGACCTCGTGTACTTGTACCGCTCTATTCCAAACATTACCTTTTCACACGGATTGGTGTCGCCCTCTGCCAAAACTTACCTGCCGGGTGTAATCCTGCCGGCTGGGGCGACCCGTAGTACCAAGGTGCAAAAAGTATGGAACCTCCGTGATTTCCACCTGGCGAGATTGCAGTATGGCGTATATATTGATGACCTGGATTTTCAGCAGCTAAACATCTCCGCAGCGCCCGACTATGCGATCAACATGCGTGCGGAAGCGGGTGTTTGGGTGGAAACACAGGATGGAAAGTACCGCGCCTACGTGTACGTGAACTCCGTTAACAACAATACCAAAAGCGCCAAGATCAGCATCAAGCGCTACCTGATGAAATAGCATTGCCCCGTCATTTGCTGCATTTCCCGCAGGTTACGTTTTTAGCAGCCTGCGGGATAGTGCGGTTGCATTCATTTCCTAACCGCCCTTTTTATGAAAAAAATCGTCATACTACTTATAATACTGCTGACTTTTCAGGGTTTTTCCGTGCAAAGTCAGTCCGCACCCGATGTTCTGAAATCTTTAAAGGCCGGGCATCCCAGGCTGCTTTTGCTGAAAGGGGAGGAGCAGGAAATTTTATCCCAGATTAGAAAACACCCGGAATGGAATGCGATCCACCAGGAAATTCTGGCTGAATGCGACAAGCTGATTAACACGGCGCCCGTCGAGCGAATCAAAATCGGCAAAAGGCTGCTTGACAAATCGCGGGAATGTTTAAGGCGGGTTTTTCAATTATCATATGCATACCGGACGACCCAGGACGAAAAGTATCTCAGGCGTGCAGAAAAGGAAATGCTGGCGGTGTCTGCTTTCGAAGACTGGAACCCGACGCACTTCCTGGATGTGGCCGAAATGACCATGGCGGTGGCAATTGGCTACGACTGGCTTTACGACGGACTTTCAGCCCAGGCCAAAACCACGATCAGTGAAGCCATTCTCAAAAAGGGAATTGAACCTTCATTTGAAAAAAAGCATAGTTCTTTCCTGAATGCGGAGCATAACTGGAACCAGGTTTGTAATGCCGGAATGTCCTTTGGCGCATTGGCTATTGCAGAAAGTCAGCCAGAAATCGCGGCAAAAGTGATTTCAAGAGCTGTCGCCACCATTCCCAAAGCGATGCTGCCCTCGTACCAACCCGACGGTGCCTATCCGGAAGGGTTTAGCTACTGGGGCTACGGAACAAGTTTCAATGTGCTGTTTATCAGTGCGATTGAAAAAGCGCTGGGTACGGACTTCGGACTTTCGCAATCGCCCGGTTTCCTGAAAACCGCCGGATTTCTTCAAAACTTGGTCGGACCTACCGGCCTGGCGCACAACTGGGGCGACAGCGGATTGAAAGAGGGACTTAGCCCTGCGATGTTCTGGTATGCTGAAAAGACGGGAGACCCTTCTCTACTGTGGACACAGAAAACATTGCTTTCCGATAAGACCGGCAACAATGTGCGCAACCGTATTTTACCGGCATTGCTGGTTTGGGGTATTAAAACGGATCTCGGCGCGATTAAGGCGCCGGTAAAAAAGCAATGGGTAGGGCAGGGGCCTTCGCCGGTTGCGCTCATGCGCACTTCCTGGACGGACCCAAATGCCATTTTTGTAGGTCTGAAAACGGGGTCGCCTTCCGTAAACCACGCCCACATGGATATCGGCTCTTTCGTGATCGATGCGCAGGGGGAGCGTTGGGCGATGGATTTCGGTATGCAGGATTACAATTCTTTGGAAACAAAGGGAGTGGACCTGTGGAATCGCACGCAGAACTCGCAGCGCTGGGAAGTTTTTCGTCTTAACAATTTTGCGCACAATACATTGTCTTTTGACGGTCAGCTGATGAATGCAAAGGGCTACGCCAAGATCGATTCGTGGTCTGACAGCAAGTCTGAAATGATGGCAGTGACTGACCTTTCGGATCTTTATAAAGGCCAGGTTACTGCTGCCAAACGCGGTATCGCCATCCGTGACGAAAAATGGGTGGTGGTAAGAGATGAAGTGAAAACCGGAGATAAACCTGCCCAAATGCGCTGGAATCTGCTCACGGGCGCCACTGTAAAAGTGGTCGACGGCAAAACGGTGGAACTGTCGCAGAATGGAAAGAAAATGTTGATTGTGTTTGAAACGAAAGCGAACATCGAGATCAAAACCTGGCCCACCACCCCGACCCACGATTACGACGCGCCTAATCCGAACACGCAATTTGTAGGCTTTGAAGTGACCATACCCGCGAATTCTGATGAAAGCTTTAATGCGATTTTCTCACCATCGACGCAAGTTCCGAAAGTGAAGCCTCTTGTGTCGTGGAAGTAAAACCTGGTTGACCTTATCCTGAACCTGATGAAAAAAGTCTTAACTCTATGGCTTCTTTTGGTGCAGCTCACCTACGCTCAGCAATTGCGTAAACCTGGTGAGAACGTTGCTATACCTGTTGAAGCCGGCCAGGGTCAGCCCGACGCTGACCTTGAAAAAATAAGGAAACGTGTGGTGGAAGATCTTCTCAAACCGCCAATCAATGCAAAACACGTTGAAGAGTTGATCAACACCCAAAAGCAAGATGGTACCTGGCCCGGGATCAATTATACGGACGTTTCACGCACGGGATTTGAGCATAGCGAGCACCTGAACAATATGCTTGAACTGGCACGTGCATTGAAAAAGCCAGGCGCTGCATATTTCGGTAAATCCGAGGTGAAAAAAGTAGTTTCCAATGCCCTCGATTACTGGTTTGCGCATGATTTTATTTGTGAAAACTGGTGGTGGAACGAAATGGGAACTCCTCACCTGATGGTCAACATCCTGCTCGTTATGGACGAGGAACTGACTGAAAACCAGAAGAAAGAGGGTGTAAGAATAGCAGGCCGGGCCAACCTGGAAGCTTCCGGTGCGCGGCCGGGAGGCGACCTGATACAGATTGCCGGAATGCGCGCCAAGCAGGCGCTTTTTCAACGGAATCCCGAAGTGTTGGCCAAAGTAATGGAGGTAATGGTTTCGGAAATCAAGGTCTCAACCGGTCGGGGCTTAAAGCCGGACCTGAGCTTTCACCACCGGACCGACAATGTGATCTCGACTCTGGCATACGGAACCGGATACGCGAATGCATTTGCATATTGGGCCGTCAAAACCGAAGGCACAAAGTTCAGACTGCCCGATGAGCCGATGAAACTGCTGGTCGATTACTTTTTGGACGGGATCTCTCAATCGCACATTTACGGAAGATATCCCGATCCCGGGGCGGAAAACCGGGGGATTAGTCGTAAAGGCGCATTGAAACCTGCCGGTCCGGAACTGGCGGAAAACCTGCTGAGGGCGACTTCCTACCGAAAAGCGGAGCTGGAAAATATCATCCGGATCAGAAAAGGAGAAGTAAAGCCGAACCTGACGCGCGATTACTATTTCTGGCATTCGCACTATTACACGCATCAGCGCCCGGACTATTATGTTTCGGTACGGATGCACAGCAAGCGGGCCGCGAACATGGAACAGCCTCACAATGAGGAGGGAATTAAAAATCACCATTACGGCGACGGGAGCAACTTTATTTCGCGAACGGGCAGAGAGTTCGACGGGATTTTTCCGGTTTGGGACTGGCAAAAAATACCGGGAACAACTGTTTTGCAAAAACCGGAGCTGCCGCATTGGAAAGAGCTGGCGAAACCGGGTATCAATGATTTTACAGGCGGGGTGACGGATCAACGCTACGGAGCGGCTGCATTCGATTTCGCCAGCGTGCACGATCCATTGAAGGCAAAGAAAGCATGGTTCTTTCTCGACAAAGAATTTGTGGCACTCGGAGCAGGCCTCACTGCGGATGCGGACAACAATGTAGTAACCACACTGAACCAGAGCCTGCTCACTGAGCAGGTGTCGGCCGGGGTGGAAGGCAAGATCCGTACGCTGGAAAAAGGCGGGCATAAGCTGGAAAAGGCAAGCTGGGTACACCATGATAGCACGGCTTATATTTTTACAAAACCAGTGAGCTTGCATGTAAGCAATCAGCAGCAGACGGGCAGCTGGCGGGAAATCAATCACCATTCCCGGGCTACTGACGAGAAGGTCAGCAAGGAGGTTTTCAAGGCTTGGCTCGATCACGGTGCACGACCTTCTGATGCAGACTATCAGTACATTGTTGTAGCCGGAATGAGCGCTTCCGAAATCGACGCCTATCGCCAAAACCTACCTGTTCAGGTCATTGCCAATTCACCCGCAATGCAGGCTGTGCGTCACATTGAGCTGGGCTTGGTGCAAGTTGTTTTTTATAAACCCGGTAAAATTCAAATCGCAAAGGGACTATCTGTTACGACGAAAGATGCCTGTATGGTAATGCTGCAATTAAAAGGGAACAAAGTGACTAAGATCACCATTTCCGATCCTTCCGGCAGCCGTTCACAGCTGCAATTGGAAGTAAGCCAAAAACTGAAACCGGTTTTCGATCAAGTTCAAAGTTCGGACGCCGGCGCTGGTCAGACCCTGCTTACTTTCCGGATGCCCGATGGCGGAATGGCGGGACAAAGCGTAAATACCGCATTCTAGGCAACCAAACAACGAGAATTTAGAGTCTTCCAAAGATGAAAGATAGATTCAAGCATATTGTTTTTACATTCTTTTTAGGTTTTCTGGCCGGAACATTGCTGGCCCAGGAGGTTCCTCCGGATCTCAAATATGCCGAAGCGGAGCTGATCCTTCGAAAAGCTGACGGTTTCAAAGGGATTTGGTATATGAACCAGCCGTCAAATGATGAGTATGTTTACAAATACAGCGGCGGATTGGCTCTATATCCTGCCAATCACCGGCCATTTGCGATCTATGAAAAAAAGGTAAACAAGACATTTTTCTGCTTTGGAGGCACCGATGACACAAACTCGACATTGCTTCACAACGTATCCTACTTTGACCATAATACCGGTAAACTGGCGAATCCGGTGACCTTGCTCGATAAGAAAACAATAGATGCACACGATAACCCGGTGATATCAATTGATGATCAGGGGTATATCTGGATTTTCTCCACTTCGCATGGGGTAGCCCGCCCTTCCTACATTCATAAGAGTAAACAGCCTTATTTCATTGAGGATTTTGAAACAATACAAGCAACAGAGATAGTCAATGGTCAGGAAGTTCCATTTAACAACTTCTCCTATTTTCAGGTTTATCCTGTTAAAGGACAGGGCTTTATTGCGCTTTTTACAAAATATAATAAGGCGGGTCACCGCGTGATCGGATTTAATACAACGAAGGATGGTGTGCACTGGAATGAGTGGAAAGTGCTTGCCCATATTCAGGACGGGCACTACCAGATCAGCGCGGAATCAAACGGGAAAGTAGGGGTGGCGTTTGATTACCACCCGAAAGGGAAAGGGCTTAATTACCGAACGAACCTGCATTATCTGGAAACCGCCGACTTTGGCAAAACCTGGCAAAATATAAAGGGAGAGCAGGCGCAGTTGCCGTTAACCGACACGAAGAATCCGGCCCTGGTTCACGATTATGCGGGCGAGAAGCAGAATTGTTATCTGCTCGACATGACGTTTGACAAGCAGCAAAAACCGGCCATACTGGTGATCGCCAGTAAAGGGTTTGAGGCCGGGCCTGTTAATAATCCCAGGGAGTGGACGCTTTTCCGCTGGAAACAAAATAAATGGGAGCACCGTCTGGTGACAACTTCGGACAGCAACTATGACATGGGCTCTGTTTATGTCGAATCAAACAAGAAACTAAAAGTAATAGGGCCGACCATTGACGGCCCCCAGGCTTACAACCCGGGTGGCGAGGTAGCGATGTGGGGCAGCAATGACGGCGGCAATACCTGGACTATGGAGAAGCAAATGACCCGAAACAGCCCCATGAACCATTCTTACGTCCGCAAACCCCTTAATGCCAGATCTGATTTTTACGGTATTTGGGCCGACGGACACGGAAGGAAGCCGTCAGAATCCTATTTGTATTTCACTGATTCAAGGGGAGTGGTGTATAAGTTGCCGCGACATACCACCGAAGCAATGATTACGCCCGAGATATCTAATGAGCGATAGGTTAGTTGATCACTCCTGGTGTCGGAAGCTCGGCAGTTGCGGGCTATCGGAAAGCATCGTATATGTTTGACACAGAGAATAAGTTATACCATTCCGAACACGCGCGTAAATTAGAATATTTCGTAAAAGCACTGGCAGTCATAAATTGTTTTTTGAAATACTGATTGTAGTGGAGCGGCAAGCTACCGGTTCAACACAGCTTGCATGGTGGTCAGCAGTAATTGATCCGCATGCTGTTGCTCTTTGGAGTCAGGAGGCAACCCAAGTAAGCAGTGGATCTGTCCGGCGAAACAATATTCCCAAACCTGAACTTTGGCCTTTCGCAACTTCTGGGCATAATGCCGACCTTCATCGCGAAGCGGGTCGAACTCAGCTGTAAGCACCAGAGCTGGTGGCAAACCACCCAGATCCTGCTGGTTTATCGGGCCGATTTCCGGGTTGTTCAAATCTTCATTTGGCGCATACTTTTGGATCGCAAATTCACTAAATGCTTTGGTCTGGAAATAGCCGGTTGCATACTTCTGATAAGATTTTAGCGTTGTCTGATCTTCCATTAGAAATGGTTGTACAGGAACTCGCACGTCGCGAATTTGTTCCACCGAAGTCGCTGGCGAGCCTGGCAGATCATGCAGAACTGTTTTTAAAGCGTGTGCTACGCGCGGATCGAGCTCGCCCGTGTTGCAGGATTGGGCTTGGACAACAGGGATAAGAATATTAATTGCCAGTATCAAAATCAGTTGCGTTTTCATTCTTCCGGTTTTTCTCCAAATTTGTTGTGTTTGTGAGCTTTACTGGTGGTAAAAACGCGACAAGTTTGTCAGCCAGCGAAGAATCCCGCAATCCAAATTGACGTTCAGGCGCATCCTTTTCTTGCGTTAGATAGGTTGTTGGCGCAACACCTGCCAAATCTTTAAAATCTTTCGCCAGATGCTGATAATCATGATAGTTGCACAGTAATGCTATGCTAAGCCAGTCGAGTTCAGGGTGATTGTATTTAAGACAAAATGCTTTTGTCATTCTCGCAATACGGATGAAAAGCTTAGGACTGACCCCCATTCTTTCTTTAAAAAGGCGCTCGAATTGACGCGGGCTGAAACAGCTCGATTCGGCGAGTGCAAGTACGGATGTTTCCTGCGGGTGCAGGACCAGCTGACGCGTCACTGTATCAATCGGATGCGCATCTTTCCTGATTGCAGCAGTCAGTTCCAGTAGCAACCTGTCCACAATACTGATCATTTCCTGCGGTGAGCCGGCACTGCTGAGTCTTTCGTTAACACGCCTTATTTCCGTTGGCAAAACATCTTCGGCATCCACAAAAGTGTTTGTCAGCTCATAAAATGGAAGATTTGTGATTCGATAAAGCACGCCTGGGTGGAAATTGACCAGTAATACACAAAATTCTGGTCCGACCAAATGCCGATTAGTTCGCTCGGAAGACTGTCCGATAATGGCAGAACGCGGGCGCGAGATGAGGGTATTGCTGGCTAAATGCTCAACGCGCTCGCCACCCCGCGGAAAAAACGCCAGCGTTTGCTCTGGACGTGGTGCGTAAGGTTTGAAAGGAATGTTGCTGCCAGCCGGAAAAATGAAATGGCGCAGCTGGTAGCACTGCACGAAAGAATGTAAACGAGGGTCGGGCAGGAATTCATGACAGACCATAGTGTGCCAGTGATATGGTGGGAAGACGGAATAATATGGGAATATCAGGCAGCAAGTAGCTCATAATCAAATTTTGAATAGCTAGCGATATATTGTACTCAGATCAAATCAGTATCCTCCCAAAACGGTTCAAATTTTTACAAAGTGGTTCCAGATACTGTTATCCCGAGCTGTTAGGTAGTGGCATCTTCGGAAACTAGCGGAAGATAGGATTCATTGTGAGCAATTCATTTATCATATGGAAAAATTCGTGTTATGAGTACTGATACTGGTTCCTAAAATGGATTTTCCAGTTGTGACAGAGGTAGTTCAATGATATCTGCAAAGAGCCGGGAACGAAAAAGTGGGCAGGCTGGGTTTGTAATGGAATATTAAACAGTAAATAATGGAAATAGGCATAGATAGTTTTGCTTCGGCTATGTACGGAAGCAATGCGTTAAGCAGTGAAGAGGCCATGGAACAGCTATTGGACAGAATAGCTGCCGCGGATGAGGCCGGACTGGATATTTTTGGGATTGGCGAACATCATAAAAAGGAATTTTTGGACTCTGTTCCTGCGGTGATACTTGCAGCAGCAGCGGCCCGTACAAAAAAAATCCGGTTAACGAGTGCCGTGACCGTACTAAGCACCTCCGACCCTGTCCGGGTATTTCAAAGTTTTGCGACGCTCGATATTATTTCCAAAGGCCGGGCGGAAATGGTTGTCGGCCGGGGCTCGGCTATCGAGGCGTATCCATTGTTTGGATTTAACCTGAACGACTACGATGCCTTATTCAAGGAAAAACTGGACCTGCTGCTGCGTATCCGTGATGAGGAATTCATTACCTGGTCGGGAAAATTCAGACCAGCATTGAAAGATCAGGCCATATATCCACGGCCTATTCAGAAAAAGATACCGGTCTGGCTGGGTGTAGGCGGAACACCGGAATCGTTTGTGCGTGCCGGCATGTTAGGGCTACCCCTGATGGTGGCCATCATAGGCGGCGAGACGGAGCGTTTTCGACCATTGATCGATCTGTATAGAAAAGCGGGTCAGCAGGCCGGTTTCGCCCCACATCAACTCAGGGTCGGGCTGCATTCACCTGGTTACGTTGGAGAGAACGATCAGTCTGCCATTGCTGATTATTACCCGGGGTATGCTGAATTATGGACAAAATTAGGACGTGAACGCGGATGGCCACCCGTTACCAAGAGTCAGTTCGACAATCTGATCGCACCCAAAGGTGTACTTGTTATCGGCGGGCCGGAAAAGGTTGCCGAAAAGCTTTTAAGACATAGCGAAGCCCTTGGTGGTGTGGATCGATTCACTTTTCAGATGGATAATGCAGGTCTTAGTCACCAAAAGTTAATGCGATCTATTGAGTTGATCGGCAGCAAAGTAATTCCACTGATCAGGCAAAATGCGTGAAAAATGGACATCAACTGGCCGGCAATGCAAACAGATCACGCTGCGTAGATCTTCTGAAATCGTTTTGGGAAAGTCCTGCACCTTTTTCATTTGCGCATTTGGACACAACATTAACCAAAATGGAAACATGGATTAAAACGGCGGGCAGGACCTTTGCATTGAACCAAAACAAGCAACAATGCAAACGATCTTCATTACCGGCGCATCATCCGGACTAGGGAAAGAAACCGCAAATCTATTCTTGAGCAGGGGTTGGAGAGTGATCGCAACCATGCGAAACCCTGAAATGGGAACAGCACTCGCCGGCCTGGATAACCTGATCCTCATGCCACTGGATGTCACGGATCAGCAGCAGGTAAACGATACTACCCAACAGGCCATATCAATGGGGGTGGATGTAGTTGTAAACAATGCAGGCTACGGCTTGGTAGGCGGATTTGAAGGATATTCGGACGAGCAAATTAAAAGACAGCTGGATACGAACCTGCTAGGTGTATTGCGAGTAACCCAGCCATTTATATCGTATTTTCGCGAGCAAGGCAAAAAGGGACTGTTCTTGACGATTACATCTGCCGCAGGAATTGCGGCCAATCCGCTGGCCTCGGTTTACAGCGCAACCAAGTTTGCACTGGAAGGATGGAGCGAGGCAATGAATTACGAGACGAATCAGTTTGGTATTTTTTTCAAAACGGTCGCACCAGGGGCAATGAATACCGACTATGTAGGCAGGTCGTTAACTTACGCAGCGCATGAAGCATATGAGCCGTTGTGGAACAAAATGATCGCGGGTTTTCAGGACGGCAGCACCAACGTCGTGTTTTCAGATCCCGCAGATATCGCTGAAGTGGTGTATGAAGCGGCCACTGACAATAAATCACAGCTACGCTACCTTGCTGGCCCCGACGCTGTTGCAGCCGCTGATAACCGCCAGCATCTTGGGCTTGAACTGCATAGTAAACAGATTTCGGCGCTTTATCAAATCGACTAACGATGACAAGAAAAAACTTTCAGCCCCACATTTTTGAAAGTGTCTCACAGCTGCTGCAGGCCTTAGGATTGCCCAAACCGACCCACCCCCTGATCGCCTTGGTAGATTATAAGGATATCCAAGTGGACACGCAAAATTTGGGGACAGGTTATTTATTGAATTTTTACAAAATCTCTTTCAAAAAGCATTTTGCAGGGCAGATCCGTTATGGGCAGGGCCATTACGATTTTGAAGAAGGTGGACTTTCCTTCACCGCCCCAAACCAGTTGATATCGGCAGCTCAGGAAGAAAAGGATTATAGCGGGTATACCTTATTATTTCACGCCGATTTTATCCGTAATTATCCCTTGGGCAAGAACATGATTAAGTACGGGTTTTTCTCTTACTCGGTTGCTGAGGCCCTCTACTTGTCGGACAAAGAAAAAAAGGTCATTTTTTCGTTATTTGAAGCGGTTGGCATGGAGCTGGATAGCAATATCGACCATTTTAGTCAGGATGTACTGGTGTCCCAGATTGAAACACTGCTTAATTATAGCAACCGGTTTTACAACCGTCAGTTCATAACCAGAAAAGTCGTTCATAATGATATGATTGCAGAAATGGAATCCTATTTGTCTGGGTATTTCAACGAAAACAAGGCGCTACTATACGGGCCGCCCACAGTCGAGCAACTCTCCGACCACCTGAATGTTTCCCGGCGCTACCTGAGCGATATGCTGCGTTCACTGACTGGCCAAACTACCCAGCAGCACATCCACGCGAGGCTGATAGAAAAAGCAAAAGACATTTTGAGCACAAGCAACCTCACCATTGCCGAGATCGCTTATCAGCTTGGCTTCGAATATCCGCAGTCTTTCAATAAGCTTTTTAAGAGTAAGACAAAGGTTTCACCCCTGGAATTCCGGCAATCGTTCGATAATTAGTGATTCAAAACATTATTCAATAAAAAACAATCGTTTCAGAATTGAACCAAATTCGTTCTCTGTTTGTAAAATAATCATGGCAAGAAATGTTGAGTTTAACGAGGAATATGCAATTCAGAAGGCAATGGAGGTCTTTTGGAAAAAAGGCTACTCGGGCGCTTCGATGCGTGATCTGACCGATGCCATGCAAATCAACAGCAGCAGTTTATACAACACGATAGGGGATAAGAGACAGTTATTTGTAAAATGCATCCGGAGTTATACCCAGGGGCGGATGAAGGAAGCTCTGGCGCATTCCGCTAAAATCAAATCGCCTTTAAAAGCGATCGTAAGCTTTATCAATGAGTCAGTAAGTACAATTCTGTATAGTAATAATAGCTGCCTTGCCATTAAGACCACTTTTGAGGTGGCGACATCTGATCCGGATGTTCAGGCAATTTTGCGGGAAGACGATGACTTCACCCACGGTTTTTTACTTGACCTGGTCAAAAAAGCGATTGAGCAGAAAGAAATAGACAGCAATACAGATGCTGAAACCCTGACTGATTTTATTGTACATGCCTTTACCGGCTGGCATGAGTCCTATATCCTTCACCAGGACCCTGCCCGGATCAAGAAAATGGCCAAATACCTCATTTCCCAGATATCCAGATAATTTTTTTTCTAAATTCTGAAACAATCAACTCAAAAAAGTGCCATAATTAATCAAATATACAGCCCTTCAGGCCATGGAAGCTTGTCTGAGGGCGGGCGTGCATTACCTGGGCATCAGTGCAGAACTAGAGACTTACCAGTTGGCCGAGTCTATGGATAGCAGGGCCAAATCCGCAGGTATCCAACTGATGGCAGGAGCAGGGCTTTTTGTAAGCTACGATGCACTGGCAGTGCACCTGAGTACTCGCCAGGATTAATTCCCGACACGCATCTGTACGCCATTTGATTTTCTAATAAAACATCACTTACAATTCAACAATAAACAATCAAAATAATGAAAAGTGAAAGAGCGATTCTAAATTTAATTGCAAAATATACCCATTTCTTAGACCAGGGAGAATTCGGCAAAGTGGGCCAACTATTTGCTCGCGGGACACTGATCACTTCTTTCAATTCCCCGAAGGGAAAGGAGCAGGTAGAAAAGCATCTGACCGATAATTTACAGGTTTATCCGGACGGCACGCTTCGGACCTCGCATGTGACGACCAATATTGTATTAGACATTGATGAGCAGGCGGGAATCGCAACAAGCGTGTCCTATCTGACCATCTTCCAGCAAAATCCTGATAAACACTTTCCGCTGCAGGCGATACTTACCGGCCGCTATCATGACCAGTTTAGAATAACCGGCGGCGAATGGTATTTTGAGAGCCGCGAACTGACCATTACGCTGATTGGCGATATTTCCCATCATGCCAAAGCAGGAAGCTCGGAAGCTCAAACTGCCGATGACAATTAGATCCAGTCTTAGGCCATCCACTATGATCCATAGAAAAGCGGCTTTTGCCGTCATCCTAACACTACGGCTCATATCATTCCGGACTTGCGGCGGCCTTTATTGTTGCAGCGGTTCTCTCATTGATAGCAGCGTTTGTGGCCTGGCTGATGATCCCTGTTCAAAGAGAAACTAAACATTGATTCACATGAAGAATTTGGATTTTGACAGTGAATAGACAGTTGAGGAGGATGCCCTGGCTTTCTAACAGACGAAAGACCAGTTGGCAAAATGACTTTTACCCAGCAAGGCCGCTGGGTAAAAGTAGAGAAGCCGCCGCATCGCTGGTGCGTTCTGACAATAGGGTGATCAAAGCTGCATAACGTATATAGATGATCGGTGGACGCAGATCCCGACGATTAGAATCAACAAACCGCAGGTTATAACTGAATTAAACCAACTCTGCATTATTGGAATAAAATGGATAATCAGTACAACCAACTTCGGTTCCGCCGAAGAAGGATGAGCGGTCATAGGGGTTTAATGGAAGTCCTTCTCTCAATCGTCTGACCAGGTCTGGATTTGCGACATAATACCTGCCAAAGGCTACTAAATCAGCATCTCCGCGCCCTATGATATCTGCAGCGCCCTGCCCATTGAAGCCACCTGCGGCAATGATTGGTCCATGAAAGACTTTACGCAGCTGCACGGCAGCGACCGGTTCTACCAGGTCATCCCTGTCAACATTTCCAAAAACCCGCGGCTCAATTAAATGCAGGTAAGCAAGCCCGAATTTATCCAGTTGCTCTACGGCATATGTGAATAGTTCCAGTGGGTTACTGTCTGACATTTCACCCCATCTGCCACTTGGCCCTAAACGGACACCAACGCTATCTGCCCCATAGACATCAACCATTCGGCTAACAACTTGCGTCAATAAACGAACCCTGTTTTCAATTGATCCGCCATATTCATCAGTTCTCTGATTAGAACCATCCTGCAAAAACTGGTCAATCAGATAACCATTGGCGCCGTGCAGCTCTATACCATCAAATCCTGCTTGTTTTGCTCTGTTGGCTGCCGCATGAAAATCATCGACAATGGAATGAATTTCTTCTATAGTGGCTTCGCGGTTTTGCGTTGCTGGTACCCAGCCGTCCTCGGTGCAGACCAGATTGTTGTGCGGAATTGCAGAAGGTCCGATAGGTACACCACCATCAGGCTGTAAGTCCTGATGTGACTGCCGGCCGCCGTGAAAAAGTTGCAGGAAAATGATAGCACCTTTGTCGTGAACGGCATTTACTACTTTTTTCCAGCCCTCCAATTGCTCTTCGTTTAAAATTCCCGGTGCACCGGCGTAAGCGTGGCCATTAGGTGATACGAGTGTCGCTTCGGCAATCAAAAGCGCACCAGGGGTTGCACGCTGGCTGTAATATTCTGCCATCAGGTCATTGGGAACACCTCCCTCGGAGGATCTCATGCGGGTAAGCGGCGCTAGCACGACCCGGTTCGCGAGTTGATTAAGACCCACTGTAATGGGGGTAAATAGACTGGTGCCGGCTAGTGCAGTCCCAGTAGTTTCCAAAGTACTCATATTTCTGACCATCTGTTTTATGTCTTGCTATTCCGAATTCCACTATGTTATGAAGTTCGACGTCAAAGGTCCGGATAGCCATCTTGTCGCTCCTTATACAGATTCGCAGAAAATTAGCAGTACAGTTTTTCTTACCGGGTAAATGAATTCAAACTGGTATTTTTTGTTCTTTGAAAATATTATATACCGATAGGTATTATTCCAAGCATAGAAACCATGATTGAAAAACAATTTCGCTACGTACAGATTGCTACCAAGATCGAGGACATTATCAGCCGTAATCATTTAAGACCTGGTGATAAAATTCCATCTGTCCGGCATATTAGTAAAGAGCTGAGCGTAAGTATGGCTACCGTGGTGCAAGCGTACAGTTTGCTGGATGCAAAAGGCGTAGTGGTTTCTCGACCCAAATCCGGTTACTATGTAGCGAAACCCTACTTAGGTCAGGTTAGACCAGTCACACAACAGTCTTTTATTCCACTGCCGGAAACAGTCGAGGTCAACACGATGGCAACGGCCATGATTAAAAATACCAGGAAATATGGTGTAGTAAATTTTTCTACCCTGGCGCCATCGAAGGAAATGATGCCAACTGGTCGCTTAAATAAGGCGCTTATTCAAGCGACCAGGCAGCAGCTTGACAATCAGTATCTTTATCCGTTCCTGGAAGGCTCGCCCCGACTTCAGGCACAGATCGCTTTGCAGTCCATGAACTGGACCAGACCTGCAAGTAGTGATGAAATATTGGTTACCAACGGCTGTATGGAAGCGATCAGTCTTTGTCTTGATGTGTTGACCCAGCCTGGCGATATTGTTGCGGTCGAATGCCCCACTTATGCAGGCTTGCTGCAGTGCCTGGAAAGCCGGGGTTTACAGGTGCTAGGCATCGAAGTTGATCCGCAGCAAGGATTGAATGTGGATCAACTGGAACAGGCAATCGCTACTCATTCTATTGCGGCTTGTATCTTTTCACCAGCATGCCACAACCCTTTGGGCTGCGCAATGCCGGAACAACATAAGATCCGGCTCGTTCGTTTGCTGGCCGCACACCGCGTTCCTTTGATCGAAGATGATGCACTCGGTGAACTACATTTTGGCGCCACCAGGCCCTTGCCGGCCAAAGCCTACGATGATGAGGGGAATGTCTTATACTGCTCTTCCTTTTCAAAAACGCTCACACCCGGTTTTCGCATTGGCTGGGTTAGCGGAGGAAAGCGGCACTCTGGATTGGAGAGGCATAAATTTGCTTCCAATATCGCCACCAACAGTCTTTTACAGGAGGCTTTGAGCAATTATTTAGAAAGCGGTCATTACCACAGCCATGTTAAAAAACTCCGTAATACTTTAAAGGAGCAGATAACCAAATACCAGGAAGCCATCGCAAAATATTTCCCGTTCGAAACGCGTGTTTCAGATCCACAAGGCGGGTACAGTCTTTGGCTGGAACTACCCGAGAAGATTCAGGTACATGACCTTCAGCGACTGGCATTGAAAAAAGGCATCGGCTTTTGTCCGGGACAGATTTTTTCTGTTTCCAAAGCCTACCATCACTATATCCGGATCAATTGTGGTTCCTTATTTAACAATATAATTGACGGAGGTTTGAAAGAACTAGGCGTGTTAGTACATCAACTTGCATTGGTAGAGGATGAGCCGGTAAATTGATCGTCAACTTCTGGGAGGCTCCTCCGGAGCCATGGAATACGATGTCATGAATGCAATGGGGAAAAAGTTATTGCTTCCTGCTTTATTACTGAAATGCGCCCAGGCACTACAGAACAGATCACCTATGAGAAAATTTCAAGTCTTCCTCGCCCTAATGTTGTTTGCCGGCATTGCCTCGGCGCAGCATGTAAAGCCTTGCAAGCCCTGCGGGGAGTTGAAAAACCTTCAACTTCCGGATATTACGATTTTAGTTGCTGAGGCGAATGCCGGGGACACGATCAGTAATCCCAATGAGCCTTGGCGCGGAACTATCGTCATAAAGAAGCCTTTCTGTCGCATACTGGGCAGGATAAGCAAGGAAATTAATTTTGAGTTATTGTTGCCCGACGAAAGTAACACGCGTTTCCTGATGTCGGGAGGTGGTGGTTTTGTGGGAAGTATTCAAAATGACTTTAAGATTAAAACAGACGAAGGATTTGCAACAGCAGGCACCGACACAGGTCACGAAGGGGGCGCCGATGCCAAATGGGCTTACAATAACATGGAACGACAGCTCAACTTCGGAAGGCTTGCCATACATCGTACCGCCGTAGCATCTAAAGCCATTATGCAAAGTTATTATTGCGCGGCACCCTCCAAATCGTATTTTGTCGGTTGTTCACGTGGGGGCGGACAGGCGATGGTGGAGGCCCAATATTATCCTGAGGATTTTGACGGGATCGTGGCCGGGGCGCCCGCATTTGCCTGGCCGGCCATAGCTGCGAAATTTTTGCAACACAGCCAATACAATTATCCGGACCCGAACGAGCTGAGGCCAATCATCACAAAAGAAAACCTCAAACTTTTACAAGGCGAAGTGCTGAAACAATGCGACCAACTCGACGGTTCGGTGGATGGGATCTTAGGCAATCCAAGTAAATGCAAGTTCGATTTTTCTAAATTACCGGTGTGCCCTAACGAAAAACCGGGAAGCGGATGTTTTACAAAAGCGCAGCTCGTGGCAATCAAGTCGATTTACAGTCCCTTGGTAGTAGATGGCAAACAGATTTACCCTGGCTTTCCCTTTGGCGGAGAAGCCGAAGATGCTTCCTGGGATCCCTGGATCACCGGGTCTAGTTCCTTCCAGCAAAAAGAGCCCAGCCTGCATTACATGTTTTCGACCAATATATACAAGTATTTCATTTTCAATGATTCAACCTTTGATTATTCAAAATACAATTTCAAAAATTTTACTGCGCAAACCGCCTATGCTTCATCCTATCTGGATGCTACCAACACTGATTACAGCGAGTTCAAAAAACGAAATGGCAAGATTATCTTTTTCCATGGATGGAATGACGCCGCGCTCTCGGCAAACGCGACCATTGAGCACTATGATGGGATATTAAAAGCCGACAAAGATGCGCAATCCTACGCTAGACTGTTCCTCCTTCCGGGCGTTTTACACTGCGGAGGCGGCCCAGGTTGCGACAAGGTTGACTGGGTCGGCCTGATCATTGATTGGGTAGAAAAGTCAAAAGCCCCCGATCAGATCGCTGCGTCGAAAGGGGGTGGGGAGAAGGTTGTTACGAAGAATATTTTTGCTTATCCGAAAGAGTAGGAACAGATTACAAAATATCCGCCCATATTTTTTGAGGTCTTGGCTCGAAGTTAGGTGCGGTATTCTCCGGATCCACCCAGGCGCTTTTTGATATATGGATTCTCAGCGTGGCCTCGAATCAGGTAGCTCTACAATGGTCTCCTTAACGTTATCATCTTTGGTTTCAACCCAGGTTGGTTCGGCTAGATAGTCACTAACAGTTTTAGCGCCAGATGTCTTTTGTGTAAGGGTGTCTTGTAACTTATTGATAGCTACGCTTAATGAGTGGATCTTTGGGTTGGAGGTAGCATGTGCCATGCGGAAAGGTTTTAGTTAAAGAAGCAATTATGTAAATCCGTCGGGAAGTTTCCGGATATTTTTTCTGGTCGTCACCATTGCCGACCGCAAGCCGGACGGCACGATTATTATGCCGGTTGGCGCACATTCTGTTAATCAACAAACCAGGGAAAAAATGGAAGAGGATAAAGAGCTAAATGTGATTGAAATAGAAAGGCAGTTCGATGTGGACGTGGAAACACTCTTCAAAGCCTGGACCGAAGCGGAACAACTTAAACAATGGTGGCACCCGATGGGTGAGTCGCTGACGGATGTAAAAAATGATCTTAACGAAGGAGGCGAAGTCGCATATTATGTCGGTGAGGCAGGATTGGAAATTACCGGTACGTACAAGGAAGTGGTACTGAACGAAAAGCTCGTTTATTCGTGGGTTTGGAATATGAGCGACGAGGGTTCCGAGAGTGGTTATTCGCTGAATGTTAGCTTTTCCGCCGAAGGTGAAGGCAGCAAGTTGCGTGTGATCCAGGAAGGATTTTCAGGGCCCGAGTTTTTGAAACCGCATCAGGATGGCTGGGATAAGGGTTTGGATGATCTTGAATCGTATCTCTCCGGCAATTCGAAAGGTATCGACGCAGGTGAATCGCAAAACGAGACGCAGGACGAGACTTCCGGATATGAGCCTCCTCAACGGGATAACCTGAAAAGTGCAGAAGGAATGTCCGACCGGTCGGGAGGGTATAATGAAGCGCCGGAACAGGTTAAGGTTGGAGGGGGTTGAATCTGGGCGACCCGTGTAGGGAGTAGGAGGAAGGGGCAACGGGCTTGATGCTGATTGCCCCTTCGTTTTTTTAAAATTGTGACAAGACGGCCCTACTTTACGAGCGTTGCTTCCAATTCTACGGACAGCGTTTCGAAAAGTGTTTTCACTTCAAAGACGGTCGAGACTTGTTTTATTTCGTTTTTAGCGATCCATTCCGTGAAGGTGTCGAAAACCGAGAAAAATTCCGGGTGGTTGGTCGTGTATACATTCAGGCGGACGATGTTCTTCAGTTCGTATCCCGCCTGGCCCACGACCTGTTCCAGATTATGCATGGCCAGGAGCAGTTGGGTGCGCATATCCGCGTCGCTCGATGTTCCGTCGGGATGCACGGCCGCCTGGCCCGCGCAGTATAAAGTGCTCTCGAAGTGCTTCACTTCCACGCCCTGGTTGTAGGAGCGTTCGTCTTGCCATTGCCAGGGATTGATGATTCTTTTTTCCATTTTTGCTTTCAGTTGATTTCAATGCAAACCTACCGCCTGCATCGGAAATCATCCCGTGAGGCAACTCACGACTTTGTTGTGAGGTAGATCACACTAAAAGTCCAGCCTGCTCAGCGTCTCTCTGGAAACGCCCAGATAAGCAGCCAGTTGCGTTTTGGGGAGGCGTTGCACCAACGAAGGGTGTTGGGCAACGAGCTGTTCGTATCGCTCCTGTGCACTCGAAGTCATCAATGACAGAATGCGCCGCTGCGCTGCGAGGAAGCCGGCAATTACTTTTTCCAAAAAGAAATGCTCGATGCCTGGCAGGCCGTTTCGTAAGGCGTGGAAACTATCCAGCGACAAGCAAAGCGCTTCGGTGTCTTCCAGGCATTCCATGGAAAGAGTCGCATTGGTCCGGGTATAATAGGCCTGAAAGTCGTTGTCCCACCAGTCTTCCATTGCGAACGCCAGAATGTACTGTTTATCGGTCGCTTCGTCGGTATAAACCAGTTTCGTCAACCCCGAAAGCAGGTAGTAATTATAGGGAACGGGCTCGCCTTGCTGCACCATGAACTGGTGTTTTTTGAATTTCTTGAAAGTAAAATGCTGCTCGACAAACGCGTATTCATCGTCTGTCAATGGCACCAGTTTTTCAATGTGTTGCCGCAATTTGGATTCCATTCCCGATCAGATTTAGTTGAAAAAGACCTATTCCCCGATGATCTTTTTACGGTGTTCCATTCCCCAATCGGTCAGGTTATTGATGATGGTTTTCAATGTGAGGCCGTGCTCGGTTAGCTCGTACTGGACCGTTACGGGTTGGGTGTTTAGCACAGTCCGTTTCACCAATTGGTTGATTTCCAGTTCTTTCAGCTCTTTGCTCAGCATTTTGTTGGAAATGCCTTCCACGTCGTTCAGGATGTCTGAAAAACGCCTTTTGTTATAATAGCAAATGGATGAAATGATCGAAATCTTCCATTTGCCGTTCAGCACGTCCATCGAATCCTGGACGGCCATCATTTTCTTTTTATGCTTGTCAATCAGATGGGGCTCGCACTGCATATGTTACTTTGTTACCTCGATGTTACTGTTACTTTTCGCTACGAAGTTACGAAAAGTAACCAACCCTACCTAGCTTTGTATTCCAATTTAAATGGATTCAACAGTGAACAAATTACAAAATAAAGTGGCTTTGGTAACAGGTGCTTCCAAGGGCATAGGCGCGGCGATCGCCAAACAATTCGCAGCGGAAGGTGCAAAAGTGGTTGTGAACTACGCATCAAGCAAAGAAGACGCCGACAAGGTGGTGCAGGCCATCACCGAAAATGGCGGAAACGCTATTGCCGTGAAAGGGGACGTGTCGAAGGAAAGCGATATAGCGAGGCTGTTTGAAGAGACCAAAACCGCATTCGGCTCGCTGGACATTCTCGTGAACAATGCGGGAATTTATCAATACGAACCGATCGAGCAAGTATCGGCAGGGACGTTTCATGAGCAGTTCAATATCAATGTGCTGGGCTCCATTCTCGCGATCCAGGCATCGCTAAAACTTTTTGGTGAAACAGGAGGCAATATCATCAACATCAGTTCCGAAGCAGGCAAGACGCCGCTACCCACCGGATCGGTCTACTCGGCCACCAAAGCGGCGCTGGACGCGATTACCATTTCCTTGTCGAAAGAATTCAGCGGCAAAAACATCCGCATCAACTCCATCCTGCCGGGCGTGGTAGAAACCGAAGGCTCGCGCAGCGCAGGCTTCATAGGCAGCGATGCCGAGAGGAAATTCGTAGCCACCACACCCCTGGGCCGCACCGGACAGCCTGACGACATTGCAAAAGTGGCCGTTTTCCTCGCCTCCGATGATGCAGCCTGGATTACCGGCGAAAAAATCTCCGTTTCGGGCGGCATTTACGGGCTGTAAGCAAGCGCCTATTTTTCTATTGATTTTAATAAAAAACACATGGACAAGCTAAAAAACAAAGTAGCCGTCATCACCGGCGGCAATAGCGGTATCGGGTTCGGTATCGCGGAAGCTTTCAGGAATGAAGGCGCAACAGGTGCCATCACAGGACGAAACCAGTCGACATTGGATAGGTCCGTGGAAGCACTGGGCGAGGGATTTATTAGTATCCGGGGCGATGTTACCAACCAGGACGACCTGGAAAATATCTTCCAGAAGACCGCTGATGCATTTGGGAAAATCGATGTGCTCGTCGTGAATGCAGGCGGTGTGGTGGACGGCATTCCGTTAGGTGCCATCAGCGATGTGACCGAAGAAGGTTACGACCGCTACATGGACCTGAACCTTAAAAGCGCCTATTTCACCGTGCAAAAGTCGCTGCCGTATCTGAACGATGGTGCATCTGTGATCCTCATCGGATCGAGCGCCGCCCATCGCGCCGCTCCCGGAATGGCGATTTACAGCGCTGCCAAAGCGGCGGTCATTTCGCTGGCGAAAGGCCTGTCGCTGGATTTACTTGCCAGAAACATCCGGGTGAATACGCTCTCGCCGGGATCGATCGATACGCCTGTTTTTGGCAAGCTCGTGCCCGAAGAGCATTTAGAGCAGGTGAAGCAAACCTGGATAGATCTTATCCCCGTAGGCAAGCAAGGCCTTCCGTCCGACATCGGAAAGGCGGCGGTGTTCCTGGCTTCGGATGATTCGGCTTTCATTGTTGGAACGGAAATTCTTTCCGACGGCGGCATGACTAACATCAGCCTCATGAAGTAATCGCCACTTTTTTGAATCACATTTCTACCCATTGCCCATGGTCTTTTGTGATTCAGTCGTTTAAACCCAGGTGTGGCCGTTTGCGTGCCGCACCTGGGTTTCATACGCTATTGGGAAAGCCCGCGGATGTCCGCTGCCACGATACTAAGGTCGTCATTGAACTGATGCCCGCCGATTGAAATTTCCCGAAATATCGCCCAGGGAAGCTGTTGTTTGTAAATGGCTAATTGCTCAAACGGGACTTCCTCATCATCGATACAGTGGTAAAAGAACAGAGGCGTCTTCCTGTCGATTTTCTCCGCGAAATCAGGAGGTAGTTTGAATGCTTCCACCCAATCCTCGCTCCCTTGCCAAAAAGGTGTCGCTATCAGAAAAACTCCTGCGATCTTTCGCTCTACATCGAATTCGGAAAGGCACGCAAGTAACATGGAAGCCCCTAGCGAATGGGCAACCAGAATTGCTCCGTCTTCACTGTCTGATATTGCCTGCTTGATTTGCCGTCGCCTTCCGAGATCTGGGGATCCGTCATCGGGCAAAAAAGGATAATGAACGACGTAAGACGCCCCTAACTGATCTTCCAGCGACTCTACGAGTTTTTTGTCGGCTTCAAAATCTTCTTTTGACCCACCGCCGTGAAAAAATATGATTTGAAGTGCCATAAAAGCTAAATTTGAAATGCGTGTTTCAAAGTATTTCCCATCTTTAACCCTCACGATGGCGGGTTCATTTTTTAGCTAAGTTTCTTCTTCATCTGCCAAAACAATCCACGCAGGGGCATGGTCACTGGATTTCTCCCAGCCGCGAACATGCGTGTCTACGCCGGCAGCGACCAGCCTCGGAGCCACTTGTGGGCTTAGTAACAAGTGGTCTAATCGCAGGCCGGCATTTCGTCCATAAGCATTTCTCAGATAATCCCAGAAAGTATAAATTGCTTCATCCGGATAAATATGTCTGATCGAATCGATCCATCCTTGCTTCACCAGGTCTTTATAGGCTTTGCGCGGCTCGGGAAAAAACAATGCATTGTCCGTCCAGCGCTCGGGTTTGTAAGCGTCCTTTTCGGTCGGGATCACATTATAATCGCCAGCAAGGATGACGGGCACTTCTTCGGACAGGAGATATTTGGCATGTTTTTTCAACCGCTTGAACCACGCCATTTTATAGTCGAACTTGGGACCGGGCGCAGGGTTTCCGTTTGGGAGATACAGGCAACATACCAGCATTCGACCGACAATAGCTTCAATATACCTGCTATGGTCATCGCCATCATCGCCGGGAAGAACATTCCTGACTTCCTGCAAAGGCAGGTCTTTGGAGAGGATCGCCACCCCGTTCCACATTTTCTGTCCGTGCCAAACAGCATTATAGCCCGCTGCCAGTAACGCATTTTGTGGAAATTTGTCTTGCGGCGCTTTCAATTCCTGTAAGCAAACAATATCAGGCTGTGCCTCTTCGAGCCATTTCAGCAAAACTGGCAGCCGGCCATTGATGCCGTTGGTATTGTAGGTGGCGATTTTCATTCTGTTTTAAAACTAAATTTGACTTACCACGGGATTTCACCGGTTTCAGAGTTTGTCTCCTCGCTGAAAAATTTGCCCGTCGGTGGTAATTAAGGCCGTCTTCATATTCGTATTGTTTAGTTGATGCAGCAAAACTGCGCCGACGAAATATGGGACTGTTTATGTTTAACAATTGGTAAAAACCGATCAGCGGATGTTCTTCCTGATCCTGCTCAGCGACTGCTGCGTAACACCAAGGTAGGATGCAATGTAAGCAAGCGGTATCCGATTGACGAGCAGCCACGGATAACGCCCTCAACGACAAAACCAACTTGTCTGGGGATTTTCCCCGCTTCCGAGAAATAGTCGTCCTTTTTAAGCTCCAATGGTTTCGCCTGGGCGGAAATAAGGTCAATCTGCTGCTGATTCAGATGGCCAAACTGCAAGGCATATTCGATAAATTCTTCCATGTCGGCAAATTAGTCAAAATCGCTTTTCCGGGATTTTCCATTTGCCAATCGTCTACAGGAAGTGATCATTTCACGAGCCCGCGTATTGGCAAGAATGGCCAAAGATTTAAATATACCGGTTGTGCTGATGTATTTATTGACTCTAAGTCACCGTAGCAACGCTATCCAATCTTTTTATCATATTTTAGCAAACAGGTCATTAAGAGACTCACTCATTGAAGGGTGGGTGTAAATAGTATCCCGTAGCACGGTGTAATCAAGCCCGGCATGCATGGCGAGTTGCACCAGATTAATGAGTTCACTGGAATTGACACAAAGCAGTGTGCAACCTAATATCTTGTTTGTGTCAGCATCAACGACCGCTTTGAAAACGCCTTCGGTTTCCTTTAAAATCTGCGCCCTTGTGCTCGTTGCAACGGGTAAGCTGGCAACCTTAATTCGGTATCCCTGCGCAATCGCCTCGTGCTCCCGCAAACCTACCTGCGCCAATGGCGGGGTAATGAATAATGCTGATGCTACGTTTTTACGATCAAGGACGGTGTGCGGCTGAAATTGGGATAACTGGCTTCGCAGGACCCGGAAATCGTCCAGGGATATGTAAGTAAATTGCGGTCCACCATTGACATCACCGATAGCCCAAATGTTCGGAACGTTGGTTTGTAAATGTTCATTCACTAAGATAAAACCACGATTGTCGTGTTGGACGCCGGCAGCGGCAAGGTTCAAGCTTTCTGTATTTGGCTGACGCCCCGTAGCGACCAGGATAGCAGCGGCCCTTATTTCTTTTTGTGTTTCTGCCTGATGGTAAACGACTGTATCTGCATCCGCATCGCCGGGAATAATTTTATCAACTTTGGCCCCTAGTTCAATCCGGATGCCTTTGGCGATTAAAATCTTCATAACGGCCTCTGCAATCTCAGGGTCTTCATTCGGCAAAAATGTCGGGGAACGGTTCAGCAATGTTACAGTCGATCCGAACTGTGCATACATGCTTGCAAATTCAAGCGCAATGTAGCCAGCTCCGATAATTACTAATTGCTCAGGTAGTTGTGTTACTTCAAGAAGCGTCGTGCTGGTAAAAATGCGCTGACTCTCCTGCATTCCGGGTATCTGGGGGATGACGGGCTTAGCGCCTGTGTTGACAATGATCCGCTCCGATTCCATTATCACTTCCTCACCCGTGTCGGCAAGGCGAACGGAAATCTGCCGTGGTGACAGGAAAGATGCGGTGCCGGTGATTACGGTTGCATTTGGGAACTGGTCGACCATCTCAAAGTTACGCTGCCGGAGCAGGGTTACTAACCGGATTTTCTCACTAATCGCGTCGCTATACGGCATCTTGGTTTCAGCACTGTGTACTAACGATTTGGTTGGAATGCAGGCAATGTTGATACAGGTTCCTCCATACATGAGTGGCGATTGTTCGATGACGGCCACTTGCCAGCCTTCTTTTGCCAGAAAAGCAGCCAATGTTTTGCCGCCTTTTCCAAAACCGATTATCAGGGCGTCATACTTTCTTTGAAAATCTTTCATAATGGATAAAGGGAAATAGCAACAGGTATTTTTAGTTGCAAGGTTAGCAAGATAGTATTTAATAACTAGCGACCTCAGTCCTTCCTGGCGTGCATGTATATCTTGCGGCAAAAAAAGGAAGTGCACCAAGGCTCCTGCCCGCCTGATGCGATCTTTGAAATGCATAGTTGATGCTTTGCTATTGATATAACTTCTGCCTGCCGTGGTGACCAATTTTGTTTCATCAAATAACAAAAAAAGGCACAATTTGAAAAGGCAAAAAACATGGTTTATGATGGTCGCTTCAAGGAACATTAAATCATGTTTTTTTATCGCCGCCTTGTTGATTTCAAGCAGCGTTTCAAAAGCGCAGCACATAGAAGCGACAGGATTTCGCCGGTTGTCTCGCTAAGGCGAACCAGAAGTTGTGGTCCGCCGCAATGTCGTTTACTGTCTACTGGTTATCACGGATCAACTTCTTTGAGATTTCGCTGACATTAAGTCCTTCGTTATATAGCCCAAAAAAATCGGCGTAATTACCGTCAGATGATATAGCAGTTCCCCAAGCGCCCATGTTAATTGTATCGTAACTATTTAGTAGATTGGCTTATTGAAATTTTGGCCAAGGTAAAAATTCCTAGTAGATAGCTGGCTCACTTCGTTATTTGAAACATCGTCCGTAAACATGATTCAATGAATTGACGAAGCGTCCGTTAGAATAGTATGTCATGCCAAAATCCGTCTGTCTTTTTCCAATGTAAATGAAAACCCAGTATACCAATGATGGAATCGATCAACGGGAAAGTACTCATTTCTGCCGGTTTACTCCTGACTTTGACCGTACTTTGTAGCTTTTTTCTGTGGTTAAGACTAACTATCAATGATGAGATTAGCTTTGATAGCGCCAGGCAGATGTATCTTTCAAACTATCCTTCATTCCTAAGAAACGCTCGTGTTCTAACGATACTGCATATAGTTTTGAATATGTTAGCAATCACTTGCTTTTTACATGCGCACCGTTCAACACCAAAAGCTTCGGGGATGCTAAAATCTCTCGCTACTCTAAACGTTGTAATGCTTGTGTGGCAGGTATTTAGCTTAATGTAAAAGTCGAAACAACTACCAAGCCTACTTAGCGCTTGAATTAGTGGGCAATTAAAAAACAAGGACGAGCAACGCCATATTGGCACAAATACCGGATTTTGGAGATCGGTCTGCGACGGCCAATAAGTCTCCCTTTCTAAGTCTGCAGTACAACACTCCCGGATTTTCCGGCGAATACATTTTTACAAGAGTAAATTGCCTATTATTTTCCAATTGGAGGTTTACTTTACATCGGTGCCGATTTTGTCAATAAAGGAATCGATGATAAGCATTTTACAACCGATGCTTCCGCAATCATTGTTGGTGTATTAATGGCTGCTGGTCTTGTCTGTTACAAATTATCATTTGATATCATTAAAGTCAATAACAGGAACAGGCAAAAGGTATTAAAGAGCAATTGGACTGCACAAACGGGAAAGAGCCGAAGTATTGGCAGAGTCATGTGTTGCTCATCCGGAAAGCCCGATCCATCGTCACTTCAGCAGCTCTGCAACCACAGTAAGCTCGGTGCCTTCCGGCACTGTGTAATCGGGTTGAATGCCCGTCGCTTCCCAATTATCGGTTGTGCCTGGCCATGTGGGTGCTCCTGTGGAAACGGAAATGTAGAGGTGCTCGTTGACGGGATACCATGAATTCATGAACGCCGCCCCGGCCGAACGCTGTCCGACTACTTTTGCACGGCGATGCTTTTGCAATGCATAGGCAAATGCTTCTGCCGCCGAGGCCGTCCCCTTATTAACCAGAATGAATAGCGGGTTTTCATACTTAGGTTCTAACAACCAGCCGACGGTCTTTTCTGTCTGAATGCTGCCATTCCTGGTCTTAAATTCCAGCAAAGTTGCGTGCTTGGGCAGAAAAAAGCTTTCCAGGACGCTGCCGACATTGCTGCCCCCGCCCCCATTGTTACGCAGGTCTATGATGAGTGCGCGTGTGTTGGCCACGAAGCGCATTGCGGCAAACAACACAGGCAGGCTGCGGGCCGAAATGTTGATTTCCGAGATTTCGATATACCCGATATTCCCTTCCAGCACTTTCGTAGCACGAAAGCCGAAGTTCCGTTCCGCGGCGCCCTTCCCGTCAAAAAACGGATCATATGCCTGCGTGGCTGTATCCGGCGCGGGCTGCGCAGGTTTTTGCATCTCTTTGACGGTTTTAGGGTCATATCTGACGTACAAATGTCCGTCACGACTGAAATCATGCAAGCTTTTCGAAATAGATCCGGCCAGGTCTTGCCAATTCTTAGCAGTCGAAAATCTGCCCTGCCGATGTTCCGATCGGAGATATTGTGCTATTTTTTGTCCTTTTTCCGGAAATACATAGGCGGTATCGATGGTATGCGCCATCATGGTAATGGCTGCATCGATTTCCCGGACCGACGGTGCCTGGGCGAGTGCGCAGTCACAGCAAAGCAGGAAAAAAATGGCGCTCAGGTAGAAACAAACAGGCTTGGTAGGTAACATATGCCGGGTTGATTTAAGTTTACCGGCAAAGTTCCTGTATATCAACCACCCAAAATTGTATGAGATTAGCGCATTAAGTTGCCCGGTATTCTTTGGGTAAAAATCCGGTAACCTGCTTGAAGGCCCTGGTAAAATGTGCCTGGTCGGCAAACCCGGATTCATGAGCGATGCGCGTGAGCCGGTAGGGTGTGTTTTTAATCAGGGCAATCGAGTTCATGACCCTGAGTTTCCGCATGTATTCGCTCAATGTGCAGCCGAAATAGCGTGGGAAATACTTCGAGATCGTTACGGGATGCGTACCCGTTTCCACGGAAAGTTCACGTAAGCTCACTTGCTCGTTCCAGCGGTCGTGCAGCAGCTCGGTGATTTTTCCTACCCAACCCGGCGGCCGGCCACCGGCGTTCTCCCGCGTACCAAATAGCCCAAGAACGGCCATCGTAATCGAATCGCCGGTGTTGTGGTCTTTGTGCAATAATTGGCGGTAGGCTCGTAGAAACGCAATGGCAGCGAGCGGATTTACACAGATAGCATGGCCAATATGGTTTTCTGTGAGGTCATACGCTTCAAGAAAACCTGGCGTAAACTCAATATTAAAATTTTGCGAGCCCGGCACCGTCTTACTATTCTGGTGCGGCTCACCCGCATGAAAGAATACCGCTTCGCCTGCTTGCCGGTAGCACTCACTTCGTTGCCGTTTTTCAAGGGTTGCTCCTGCCAAAAGCATCGTTATATGCGGATTTTCGTGCGCATGCAACGATACATTCGGAAGATTTTCCTGCGAATAGGTTGTTACGCTCGTCCAGATACCGTCCGTCTGGCAAGTGGTCAGGTTGTTCCCTAAATAGGTGGCTGTCGGAAGTAGCTGCATAATCGGTTTAAAGTTGTTACAGGTAAAAGTCGCTGGAACCGGTAACTACCTAACGTCGGCTCCCGGCATATAGGTAGCAACGTGACAGAAACTTTCAGCTCGAAGGAAAAAGTTGTCCTTCAGAAGCTTGTAACTCCGGGTTGGTCGTAGGTTTGACCACGAGTACCCGTCGTGGTATCTGGCCAACGAATGGCTGAAAACATTTACGTAAAATGCATTTACACTTTTCGGGGGATCACCGCCGGCGGGGCGCTTGGTAAATACCCAAACGCGCCCGCTTGCGGCAACGCTTTCATATGGCTGTCGGGGGCACGGGTTTCAAAAGTCGGCCGAGTGAATAGGCACCGCCACCGGTAAAAACCAGTGCAACCGCAATGCCGATCGCCAGTAAAAAGAACTCCATTCCTTCGATGTGTTGGTTGCCAAACCAGTCCATGAAAAAATGATCATGGAAAGTGGTAAGGATAATTCCGGTCATTACGGCCGCGATAGCCGCGGCAGAGAGGCGCACTGCCACCCCTAACACGAGCGCCAGAGGCCCGAAAAATTCAATGATGATCACCAGCAATCCGATAATCCATGGCAGCCCGGCCTGGCCGGTAAAGTATTGCATAGTGCCCTCAAAGCCAAAGCCGCCAAACCAGCCCAGTAATTTTTGTGCGCCGTGCGGGAAAAGGACCAGTGCCAGAAATAATCGGAGAAACAGCGTTCCCCAATTGAAATTGTGTTTTAATGTACTTGCAAACATGTCTGTAATGTTTAGTTGTTATAGAAAAATTGTTCGTGGATAATTTACCCGCGCGCTTCATTTTGCCCGCCCATGTACCGAATAGATACCTCAACAACCCTTCGTGCAAACAGCTCGGCGGTAAGCAAATCGCCGGGGTGCTGACTGTTGATAACCCGCTCCCCATTGTCGCACTGCTCCATCAACCCGATATAGCTTGCAAGTCTGTTTTGACCTTCGGTTTGTTCGTTATTGAGAAACCGCGGAAGTACTCCCAGCGAAATCCAGTTCATGCTGTGTTGACAGGCAAAAAGCATCATCGATTCCAGCGTATTCAGTTTGTCGCCATTGATGGTTGACGACAAGGTGAAGCCCGCCGCCAGTTTGTCTTTCCAGGGCTGTTTATACCAGAACTCACCTGTGCGCTCCATGAAATGTTTGAACTCGGCGCTCACATTGCCAAAGTAGGTGGGGCATCCGAATACGATCGTATCCGAGCTGCTGAGCAGGTCCAGATAGGAGTCGGGTTGGGCCACGTTCACCAAATGCACGAGCGAACGGTCGGTTGTCATCTCCTGGGCCAGCAGCCGGGCAAGCCTCTCAGTATGCCCGCTGCGGCTGTGGTACACGATAGCAATTGTTACTTTTTTCATGGCTAATATTTCATGCAAATTTTGCCGGTTGGGCGCACGATCACCAATCACCTGTGATAAGAAAATCCGTTAACCTAGATTAACTTTTTGAAGAGCTATGCCAGTGAACAGGCATAGCGCAAACGTTCCTGCCGGGGCACAACCCCATGCAGTAAGTACATCAATGCCAAATGTTGTATTGCCGGTGCCGCTACTGGCTTTGCGAGCGGATCCGGCTCAGTGTTTGGGGGGTAATGCCCAAATAGGACGCAATCTGATGATTGGCAACGCGCTGCTCTATTTGCGGGTATTTTTTGATAAACTCCTCATACCGCTCCGGCGCGCTCCTGGCGAGGCTGGCCGACAGTCGTCGGGTAGAAGCAATGAATGCGTTCTGGATCATGATGCGGAAATGCCGTTCCATTTTGGGCACCTTTTCATAGAGCGTTTCCAGATCGGCCTTTGTAATGTGGAGCACCTCGGTGTCTTCCAGACAGTCGATATTGTACGTCGTCGGACTTCCAGTCAAAAAACTGTATAGGTCGCCCACCCACCAGTCTTCCAGGCCAAATTGCACGATATGCTCCTGACCTTTATCGTCCACTTCATACGTTCGCGTCACACCCTTTACTATAAACGTTTCGAAGCGGGTCACGTCTCCCTCTTGCAGGATATACTGCTTTTTGCGGTATTTCTTGAAGGTAAAAAGCGACTCTATGATCTCTGCTTCCTGTGACGAAAGCGGCACAAACTTGCTCAGGTTTTTTATCAGCGGATCATACATAGCTGGCAAATATAGCCGCAGCCTACCAATTAATCAATGGCGTTTTTTAAGCTGTAAATCGAATTCCAGTCGGTCGGTTTGCAGCCAGTACTCGGCAACATCCGAATGAACTCCCGGACGTGTGCGGTGTAATCTTCCGGGGTTCGCAGGCTACCTACGGGAGCCTCTGACTGAACCTGATGGGCGACCACCGTATCGGCCATGAAAATGTGTGCCTTTTCCGGAAGACACCCTGACCTGACCTCTGTAAGAAATTGACGGACCAATTCCTTTGGTGAAGGCGATGCCTGGCTCGCAACAATCTGCCCCAGAGCATGAGGCACAAGCGCAAAAAAAAAATGATCATGGCAAAGCATCTGATGAATATAGTTAAGACTTGCATTTGAAGGACGTTTAACAAACTGATGCAAAGTTCTCTCATACCGGTGAGCCTGAAAATCAGCCAGGATAACTAATTCCGTTAACATAGGTTCATGAATATTGATTGATAAGGCATCTGAAATAAACTCTATGATCGAGTTGATCAGGAAGCAGCCCTCCGGCAATCCGCCCGGGTAGCTTCCTTCAATGGACAATTTAAAAATCAGCTTGATCCCAGCCAGCAGCTCCTTGGTCTGCGCCGTAATCTGTTCCAACGGAACAACTGTCTTTTCGTGCCCCAATCAATGAATAACTATATCAGGCTTTCCAGATAGGCTGGGTAATTCAGCCCCATCAATGCCTCGTCAGCCTGCCGCTTTGGTAGAATGACTTTGCTTAGCACCGACCAGTCTCCGTTTAATGATTCAAGTCTGTTGCTCATTTCCAGAACGCCTATATCCCTGCAATAAACCGGAGAGCCGGGTTGCAGCTTCCATGACTGCGAAATGGCGCCTGAATCTACCGGGTCGAACCCTAATTGATCAACAAGTTCTGAGGCAATCGTTTTTCCATGAGCGCTATCTCCGGATATTGCCAGGGCAATCCTTTCAGCGTGCCCCTTCGGACGTCCTAAAACCTGAAGGCTTGTCGCCAATATCGAGTTAAAAACTTTGACAATGGGAACGTTTAATTGCTGCTGAACCCAGAGGCTGTCTATCCAGCTCTGTTCGAGTTCGGGTAAAATTCCGTCGCGTAGCTGGGGATAATAGTTAGTGGTGTCGATTACAACCACATCTTTTTTAAGTTCGCTGAACAACGCCTTGGGCAGATCCGGTATATTTTTGGATGGTATAGAAATTACTATCACCTCCTTATTTTTTATTGCCTGCTCTACTTCTACCGGCTCTGCACCAGTGGCTTGGGCAATTTTTGCTAATGACGCTGGCCCGCGGGAGTTGGCAATGGAAACCCGATGGCCCAATTTGTTCAGCCCCGAAGCAAGGCAGGCTCCCATTTCGCCTGATCCGATAATTCCTATATTCATGGCGCGCTAATTTTTTGAGGAAGTTACTCGGTCAGCGGGTTTGGTTGCCCAACACCCTTAGTAATCAGACCTTTAAGACTTTCGTTAATATAGAATGTCCATGCGTCGAAACAGATGTTGTAACATTCATGTTCCGGGACGAGCCCCCGATGGGTAAAGTTAAGAACCGTCTTTCCGCCGGCTTCGGAGATCTCGAATTCGACCCGCGTGCCCTTCCATTCCGACTGGTTTTGGGTAAAGTTGAAGTAGTTGTCCAGTACAAGCCACACCACTTTTTTGCCAGGAAGGAATTCGACAATTTTCACGGTGCATTTGTGGACATCTTTCCGCTGGTAGGTAAATTCCTGATCGATCCGGTCGGTGACACCGTCTATCCTCTCGGACCACCATCCGCGGACATTATTTACTGCGTTGAATACGGCTTCGGTAGATTGATCTACGGAGAATGAGGTATTTAAATCTCTGATCATGGCATAAGTTGAAGGAAGCTGGCTGGTCTGATTCCTTATGACCTGGCCAGCTATCGGGTGAATAAATGTTAAATTTACTTGTCAGGAAGTGATGGGGGTGTTAAGCTAAGACGAGCTGCTACCCCGTACTTTTTTTACCTTCCGAATCATCAATCGGCAGTTTGTTATTTAATAGATCTTCCAATTTTTGCAGTTTGTTGAGCCAGAATTTGTCGAAGTAGGAGATCCACGCCTGCAGTTCCTCGAATCCGTCCTTCCTGAGAGTGCAGTATCGTTCGCGCCCGACGTCCGTGATAGAAATAAATCCCGCCGTTTCTAGTATCTTAACATGCTTGGACACTGCCGGCCTGCTCATATCGAAATTTTCAGCCAGGTTATTGATGTTCATACTGCCGGCGAAGAGTAGCATAAGCATTTTTCGTCTGCTGGGGTCACCAATTACCTGGAAAACATCAAGCGCTGGTATCGCCATATTTTTCTGCTTTTAAGAGGTTCGCGATTTTTTCCAGTTTTTCCACCCAGCCGAGCAGTAGCCCGTTGTACATGTCGAGGTTCTCTTTTTTAGCAAAACCACTGTGCTCGAGGTGTAGGGTTGTACCACTTTCAGTTGGTTCCAGGTTCCAGTTGACAACGGATTCCAGGGTGATTTCTCCGCCGCCCGGACCGCTATTCCATGAATAGGACAAGTGTTTCAACGGAACGATGTCCAGTACTTTGCAGTAAATGATCCCGTCGAAGTTCAAGGGAGCAATCGGTCCGGTCCTAAACTGGAACTCGTGCCCGATCGCCGGCTTGAAGTCATTTTTCATCAGCCAGGACGCTAGCAACTCCGAATTCGTGAGGTATTCCCACACCGTTTCAACTGGGTGGGAAAAGGAAAATTGATGTTTGATAATTTTAGTCATATTGGGTAACTTTTAAGTTACGTAAACTTAAAGGTAACTTTTGAGTTACGCAAATATTTGCTGAAAAGTTTTTGGAAGGAACTTGTAAATGCAAGATGAGGGTCCAGCGCTCTGAGAAAGCAATGAAAGCCGGATGTCCCGGCGAATTAGAAAAATGTTCTCGTCTAACAACATCCTGTATTTTTGGCTATTTTTATTCAACACCCATCAAATAACCCCTCCCGTGAAAGCCAGGATACTTATCGTTGAAGACCAGTTTGTGGAAGCAAACAATCTGGAAGTGATTTTGGAACGCGCAGGATACCATGTTTGCACCATCGCCAGATCAGTTGCCGCTGCATTGCAAATCATAGAAAAAGAAAACCCGGACCTCGTTTTTCTGGACATTCTGCTGCAAGGGCCGGAGACAGGATTGCAGCTCGCTCAAACACTGAATGAGCTGGGTATTGCATTTGTTTACCTGTCCGCTAATTCTCAAAAAGAGTATCTCGACATTGCCAAATCGACCAATCCCTATGGCTTCCTGGTGAAGCCATTCCGGGCAAAGGATCTCCTGGTTACGCTTGACGTTGCCTGGTATATGCACCAGCAAAAGAAGCAAATCGAGAGCCAGCGACTAGCATTATTGCAGAAGCCACGTCCCGCTCCTGTGCCCGATGAGTCGGGTGGGATTCTAGGCAAAAGTCCTCAAATGCTGGGCCTGCTAGACAACATCAGAATTGTGAGCCCTTCGGATACTTCCGTGCTGATATTAGGTGAAAGCGGCACCGGTAAGGAGCTCGTTGCGAGAGCAATACACCGGAATTCCAAACGTAAAGCCAAGCCTTTTGTGGTAATCAATTGCGGCGCACTTCCTCCAAACCTTATTGAATCGGAGCTTTTCGGACACGAGAAAGGCGCATACACGGGTGCGATAAGCCGACGGGTCGGGAAGTTCGAGATGGCTGATGAAGGGACCTTGTTTCTGGATGAAATCGGGGAACTTCCTCTGGATTTACAGGTGAAATTTCTACGCGTTTTGCAGGAAATGGAGATTGAGCGGGTAGGGGGAAAAACCGTTAAAATCAATGTGAGAATTATTGCGGCAACAAACAGGAATCTGGAATATGAACTCGCCTCAGGCCGCTTCCGCCTTGACTTGTTTTACCGGTTGAATGTATTCCCGATAACGCTTCCGCCACTACGGGAAAGAAAGGAGGATATTCTCATTCTGGCGGAGTCGTTCCTGGAAAAATATGCCCTCAAAGAAGGCAAAGTGATCACCTCATTTGCCGACCATGTGAAAAAGGCATTTTTAAATTATAGCTGGCCTGGAAATGTGCGTGAACTCGAAAATATTGTGGCCCGCAGCGTCTTATTAGCCACCGGGCCAGTGATCAATACCCTGCCGCTGCCAGCGCCATTGGAGCGGCGGCCTGAAGAGCTGGCGCAATCAAGAACCAAGACGGTCGAGGAAAATGAACGCGATCATATCATCGCCGTCCTCGAAAAATGCAACTGGAAGGTTTATGGCCCCAACGGCGCAGCTGAAATTTTGGATATGAATGTTTCCACCCTGAATTCCAGAATAAGGAAGCTCGGAATAAAAAAGGAAGGTGGCGACAAGGGATGAATGAGACACGGTTGGGTTGGTGAAATGTCACTAATGTAGCTTCATTTTTTGTGAAATATAACAAATATTTTGACGGAATATTCATATAAGTGTTTAATAAGCAGAATGTTAACTATTGGTATGATAATTGACTTCTTGGTATAGTCGAATGCAATAAAATGCGAGACGCATATTGCACGACCACCTATTTCACCATAGTCACATCTGCCAGGCAATGAGAGCACAAGCCGATTCTTTCTATCAAACCAGTGGACATTACTTCATCGAACTCGCGGGCGAGCAGCTACAATTTCTGCCCGACAACCTCGATTCGGCCATAGGTTCACCGCCGGTTGGAAAGTGCGTGGACTTAAATGATTTGATTGATTCCAACCCGTTTGGTGCTGAAATATTTGGGAAAAGCGCTGGCATAAAAAGGGTGAGCCGGCTGGTTAATCTGGTTGCTTCGTCGGACAGCACGGTCCTGCTGCTTGGCGAAACTGGAACTGGAAAGGAATTGGTTGCGCGTGCTATTCACAGCAATTCGCCCCGCAGGAATGCAACCATGGTAAAAGTCAATTGTGCCGCATTGCCGGCCAATTTAATAGAAAGTGAATTGTTTGGCCATGAGCGCGGGAGCTTCACCGGTGCCGCGGAGCGAAGGTTAGGTAAGTTTGAGCTTGCCCATAAAGGCACTTTGTTTTTAGATGAAGTCGGCGAAATGCCTCTGGACATTCAGGTCAAGCTGCTAAGGGTGCTGCAAGAACGGGAAATTGAGCGCATCGGAGGTAAAAATACGATCAAGGTGGATGTCAGGATCATCGCAGCAACGAACCGAGACCTGGAAAAGGAAGTGGCAGAGGGGCGCTTTCGAAGTGATCTTTACTACCGGCTTAACATATTCCCGATCAACCTTCCTCCGCTGAGGGAACGACGGGAGGACATTCCCTTGCTTGCGGCCCATTTCATATCGAAATATGCTCAGAAAGCCGGCCGTAAAATCGTCAGTATAGACCAAGGCGTAATCGGCGAGCTGGTGCACTATGATTGGCCCGGAAATGTCAGGCAGCTTGAACACCTGATCGAGCGAAGCGTTTTGCTTTCAACGGGACCCTCCTTAACGCATGTCCCATTTCCTGCACGCATGCGCCAACCGGAGAAGCCCGAAGCTTCCGAGCATGCGGTACTCAAAACGATCGATGAGAATGAGCGGGACCACATTCTTAAAGTGCTGAAATTTTGCAAAGGAAAAGTTGCCGGCGATTGCGGTGCGGCAGAAATTCTGGGCGTTCATCCCAGTACGCTTAACTCGAAAATGAAGCGACTGGGCATCTGTAAACAGCACTACGCTTCGAGCAGGGACTGAAGACGACATCAAGCCTCTATCTGTTGAACCGGTTCATGTGTGCGGAGATGTTCATACAGCTTAGTCGTGAAGACCAATGTAATCTTAGTCCCACCGCTATTCTCAATATGAAATTCAGCATTGATATCTTCACTTAAACCTTTGATGAGCTTCATTCCCAATGAATTTGGTTTCGAACGAAGACTCTCGGGATCAATGCCCACACCATCGTCGGCAATGCACATCGTGACCTGTTGGTCTTCCTGAGCCATCCATACGGAAATCCTTCCTGTATCCCGTTTTGCAAAAGCATACTTAATTGAATTGGTTACCGCCTCGTTTAAAATTAGTGACAAAGGAACGGCCTGCGCCACTTCCAACTCTATGTCGGCGATATCCAGGTCAAAGTATATTCTTTTATTGACCTCGAAACTTTCCGAAAGGTAATTCATGAATTCGGGAATGAATATGGACATGTTTACCGTTTTCAGGTCATCTGACTGGTAAAGTTTCTGATGGATGAGTGACATGGCATAAATGCGGTGCTGGCTGATTTCCAGCGCCTTCAATGCATCGTCTTTCAAGTATGCAGCTTGTGATTCAAGGAGGCAAATAACCGTATGAAGGTTATTCTTAACCCTGTGATGCACCTCTTTCAACAACCATTCTTTGGAAATAATGAGGCTGTCTTTGTCTTTAATTAAAACCTGCAACTGCTCATTCTTTTTATTCATTTCCAACTTCTGCCTGGAATTGGTGTAATATCTGTTCAAAAGCAAAAGTATGATGATGGAAGCGCCGGCAAATCCTCCATAAGCCATTTTCTTTGTTTGTGCTACACGCTCTTGCTCGAAGGTCTTTTCTTTTGTTAAGCTGGCAATATCCCGCTGGTTTTGTTCTGTTTTATATTGTACACGCAGCGTTTCAATCAATTGGTTTTGTTTTTCCGATCTCGTTGAATCTTTGAGAGCACTGTAAAGTACGTGGTAGTTGAGCGCTGATGCATAATTGCCTTCGGTCGAATCAATTTTGTATAAGCGGTAATAGGCAGTTAACGTATTGTCCGACGCTGAATTTGTGCGCTCCGGACTTTCGACAAATAACTTCAGGTACTTTTTCGCCAGTCCATACTTTCCCCAAGCATAGTACAGTTGTCCAAATTCCAGATTAAAAAGGGTGTTGTGTTTTTGTTTGGTGACCAGCATGCTGCGTTCGACAGCCTCCTTTGCCAAGATCAGGTTTTTTTCGGCAGCAGGGTAGTTCCCACTTGCCGCGTAGTTACCCGCCAATGCCAAACGGATTTCGTATAAGGCAAAGGCCGACTTTGGCGGTGAAATTTTTAAGTAGTGATTTAACAGGTCTATTCCTTCCTGATGCCTATTTAGGTTGCTCAGCTGCCCGCTGGTCAATGCTAATACTTTATAAATATCCGCAGACTCTCCATTGTTTTTGGTAAAATAATCCAATGCTTTTTTTAACCAGTCTAGGCTTTCCTGGAATTTGTTATATCCCGACGATATATGGCCGACTCTCGCGTAAAAATAGCCCAAGCCGAATTTCTCCCTGGTTTGTTCTGCACTTTCTACGGCAGCCAGCGCATTTTGCATGCTTTTCCCATGCTCGCCCCGTGCAGCGTAAATCAGCGCTAATAAATCGTAGGTATAATGTTTTACGGGGACATCGATCCTTTTTTCAAGCTCCGATGCGAGTGCTGCATATCTTTCCGCTTCTTTCAGATCGGTAATTAAAAAGCTTAAATAACTGATGTTCGTTGCGCAGTTGATTTTGTTCTTTTGATCCTTAACCTGATCGTAAAGTTCAAAGGCTTTTTTCCAACTACTTATTTTTATTCCGATCGTTTTAGGAGTTGTCAAACAATAGGTGCCCTGGTAATCCCATGCCTTCGCTTCCAGTGCTTTATCCGAGGATTTCTGCGCGTTCTTGATCGCTTGTTCGAAGGTTGCAAAGGCCTTATCAGTGTTGTTTGTTTTCAAATAGGTCTTTCCCAGAAGACATAAAGACTGGTTCCACAAGGTTGTATCGCGTTGTGCCTGACTTTCCTTTCGCGTGGCCTCCAAAAAGGAAAGCGCACTGTCCAGATCATTTTTACGATAGCCCGGCTGAAATGCATAGTATGCACCCAGAAGAAGCAAAAGCCTGGTATGATCGCCACCCTTCGAAGCCGCTAACCGCTTCAAGCCGGCTGATGTGTTTCCCCGTTCAAACCAGGAGATATCCGCGTTCGAATAGTTGGCTCCGAAGCCCTCTGTCACAACGGGCCATCTGCTGATGTGGCTTTTTTGGCTTACCAACATCAGGCAGCTATCCTGATCTACTGCTCCCTCCCGAATGACCATGTAGTAGATATGGGCAACTTTTAGCCATAAGTAGTCCTGTGTTCGACTGACGGGTTGCGTCTGGGCTTTTCCGAGGTTTGGAAGGTTCAAGCAAAGCAGAATGAATGCCATTTTGTACAAACGAGCCATGGGTATCAATGTTAGTGGTGAGACACTTCGTATTGAAATTTAAAGTCCAGCAGTTCGTCGAGAAGTGGGGATCGATAGAGGATGCTATCGGCAGGTTTAAAAATACAGAATTATTTAAAATTCAGAAAGCCGCACGGACATTTCTATACGTGGGTTAACGTATGGTTACTTGCGTTGGGACTATTTGCATAGGGCTCATGGAGGTTACCAACTGCCTTCTTTTGTATTGAAATACAGATATCAAATCACTAAAAAAGGATATATCGCTATTTATTTTTTAACAAAAAATCTGTAAAGATCTGATTAATAGAGTATTGCGATTTGGCATTGTAATTGTTTAGTTAATGTCAAATCAAACTAATCAGTTTTATCATGGAAAATTTTACAAATCTGCTCTCGCCGCTGGCACAAGGCTTGTTATTCGGCGCGCTTCTCGTAATTGGGATGAGCATCAGCTCTTACGGACAGGCGCAGGATTACGCAACCGACATGCACCTCAGCCCCCAGGTTAAGTCGTTTTTGAAAGGATTGAATACGGGTGGACCCGGGCTCGAAACTTTGTCGCCCCAGGAAGCGCAAATGGTTTTAGTGAATGCCCAGAAATCAGTCAAGGTGGATTTGTCGGGGGTTGACGTTTCTGAAAAAACCATTTCGGTGGATGGGTTTTCTATCAAATTAAATCTGGTGAGGCCCGCCGGAGTGAAAGGCATCCTGCCGGTGTTTGTATTCATTCACGGAGGCGGATGGGTATTGGGCGACTTTCCGACGCACGAGCGAATGGTCAGGGATCTCGTCGTACTTTCCGGATGTGCCGCGGTTTTCATCAATTACACCCGGACGCCTGAGGCCAAATTCCCGACACAGGTTAACCAGATTTACGCCGCTACCAAATGGGTCGCCGAGCATGGCAGGGAGATCAACGTCGACGGTAAGAGGCTCGGCGTGGTGGGCAATAGCGTGGGTGGTAATATGACCGCCGTCACTACCCTGATGGCGAAAGCACACAAAGGGCCTGAAATAAAAGTACAGATCATGATGTGGCCCATTGTGGATGCCGACTTTGAAACCGAATCCTACAAACTGTACGGGGCTCAACGGTTTCTGACAACCCCGGTGATGAAATGGATGTACGACATGTACATCGCCGATCCGGAAAAGAGAAAGGACATTTATGCGTCCCCATTGCAGGCTACCATTGATCAATTGACGGGATTGCCTCCCGCGCTCATTCAGGTTGCAGAAAACGACGTCCTCAGAGACGAAGGAGAGGCATATGGACGGAAATTGGAAGAAGCCGGTGTGCCCGCCACGACAGTACGGTATAACGGTGTGATCCATGATTTTGGCCTGTTGAATGGATTAGCGGAGATTCCCCAAACAAAATCGCTCTTCATCCACGCCGCGGCGGAACTTCGGAAATATCTGAAATAGCGGTTACAGCATCCTGTTGTTTACCTATAAACCCTTACTGCGATGAGCCAACAGCAAATTATTCTCCAAGAATTGAAATTGCCGCGTCCTTGCAATGGATCAATGACGAAGCCCTTGGGGACAGACGATCACTTTGAGATCCAGGACCTGGAATCGACCATATCCTATCATCCTCACGAGCACGCAATACCGGTTTTACCCAAATATTGCGAACTGCTATGGATCAGAAGTGGGAGTGGAGCGCTCCGATGCGAGAGGAGAATGCAAAAGATCAGCGAAGATATGATCCTGGTGCTAACGCCGGGCCGTTCTTATCTGTTTCAAAATACCGCCCGTCTGGAAGGGTTCCGGATTTGTTTTTCGAAAGATTTTCTTGCGGATAGCGGCACTGTGTATGCGCACATTTCGCATTTGCTCGAACATGCATACAACACCTGCTTCCTGGCTTTACCGCTCGAACATGGTGAGCGGCCAATGGTTGAAGAGATCGGTCGAATGTTATCGAATGAGCAGGCAAAGACCGGCTTTTTCAAATCGGCAATTCTTAAAGGCCTCTTGAAAATACTGTTCATTCAACTGTCCAGAGAGGCAAACCTACCTTCGGCCGCCCTGAATGCAAGCAGTGCATTGGTGAGCAGGTTCATGGATCTGATTAACTCGGATAGCATCATTAAGAGGACCGTAAGCGCTTATGCGTCCGATCTGTCGGTCACAAGAAATCATCTCAACGCCACCATCAAGAAGGAAACAGGACGTAGCGCAAGGCATCATATCCAGCAGCGAATGATATCCGAAGCGAAATATTGGGCCACCTATTCACCGAAGAGCATGAAACAGATCGCCTATGAAATGGGCTTTGATGACATTTGTCATTTCAGCAAATTTTTCAAGCAGAAGAGCGGACTCAGTTTCTCAAAATTCAGAAGCAAACTTGCCCCTAACATACCTTAGACTGATCAAACAATAATGAAAGCGCTGGTTTTAGAAGCATTCAACACCCCTTATCAGATAAAGGATGTTGTGACACCCGTCGCGCGGGAGGGCGAAGTTCTCGTAAAAATTAGCCATAGCGGCGTGAATCCCCTCGACCTGAAAATCGTAGCCGGGGAGGCCCTGCATGCTCAGGTGAAGTTGCCTGCCATTTTAGGCATTGATATGGCCGGGACCGTCGAGGCGGTCGGCGATGGGGTGACCCGGTTTAAGCCGGGAGACGAAGTTTATGGAATGATCGGCGGAGTCGCAGGCGTACAGGGTTCGCTGGCAGAATACGCCTCTGTCGACGCGGATCTGTTGGCCATCAAGCCCGGTAACCTGACTATGAAAGAGAATGCATCCATTCCGTTGGCGTTCATCACCGCATGGGAAGGGCTTGTGGACCGCGCGAAAATCGGCCACGGCAAAACGGTTCTGATCCACGGCGGGGCTGGTGGAGTTGGGCAGCTGGCCATTCAAATTGCGGCCGCCATGGGGGCGCAGGTTTTTGCAACCGTTAACCACCGCCATATGGAGCTGATACACGGTTACGGGGCTACGCCTGTCGATCATCATGCATTGTCCGTCGAAGCGTATGTAAAAGAGTACACGAACGACGACGGCTTCGATATCATTTTCGACACGTTGGGCGGAGCCACGCTGGACGCATCGTTCAAAGCTGCCAAACAATATGACGGGCATGTTGTGAGCATTTTGGGTTGGGGTAGCCATAGTCTGGCGCCATTGTCCTTTCGTGGTGCTACCTATTCGGGGGTGTTCACCCTTTATCCGCTCATCTCCGGCAAAGCGCGGGCGCATCATGGCAGAATATTGTCCGAAGCGACCAGGCTGATTGAAGCAGGAAAGGTCAGCGCGCGGATAGAACAGAAAGATTACACGATGGATTCTGTGCTTACCGCCTATGCCGACTTGCAGCGCAGGCATGCCGCAGGAAAGGTAATCATCCGGATCGCAGGTTCATAATCATTCAATTCTTCACTTATTCATGAATATGGAAAATATCAACATTGATCGCCGGAAATTTATTGGATCGGCAAGCTTGATATCCATTGGGCTTTTGCTTTCACAAAAATCAGTTGTCGCCCAGGAAAGCCCGGTCAATATCATCAAAAAAGCTGCCGCTACGGCAAAAATCGAGATTACAAAGCTTCGCGGTAACCTCTCCGTACTGGAAGGATCAGGAGGAAACATATTGGTATCGACGGGAAAAGATGGCAAATTGATGGTGGATGGAGGGATCGGAGTATCGAAGCCGAATATGTCCGCGGCGCTTGCGAAATTGGGAAACGCCCCCTTGAAATTCCTGATCAATACACATTGGCATTTTGACCATGTCGACGGGAATTTGTGGTTACACGAAAAAGGTGCGGCCATTGTAGCCCACGAAAACACCCTCAAAAACATGTCACGGACGATCCGGGTGGATGATTGGAATTTTACTTTCCCGCCCTCTCCGAAGGGTGCACTGCCGGGGAAAACGTTTGCCGACAAGGAATCAATGACTTTTAACGGAGAGGATATCCAGATGAGGCATTATGCGCCAGCGCATACGAATAGCGACATTTCGGTATACTTCCCCAAAGCCGACGTCCTGCACGTGGCCGACACCTGGTGGAATGGACATTATCCGTTCATAGACTACAATACCGGAGGGAATATCAAGGGCATGATTGCTGCCACAAACCATAACATCGGGCATTCGTCGGACAAGACGATCATCATACCCGGTCATGGACCCATCGGCAACCGTAACCAACTGATAGCCTATAGGGATATGCTGGTTCACATCTACGATGCTGTGAAGAAGTTGAAGCAACAGGGAATGACGGTTGAAGAGGTCATTAAGGCAAAGCCTACCTCTACATTCGATGCCAAATGGGGCACATTCATCATCGATCCAACCTTCTTTACGCGGTTGGTCTTCAAAGGTGCATAGTTTCAATGCAACACCAACATTTTCAACATGGAACCGATGATGACAGGATATGGATTTGAGACAACCGGTGACGAAATCCTGGAAGGTATTGACCTCAGCGGAAAACGAATCATTGTCACCGGCAGCACTTCCGGCATTGGGGCCGAAACGGTAAGAGCGCTGGCGAAGGCCGGTGCGGAAGTAACAATGGCCGTGAGAAATGTAGAAGTGGGCAGGAAGGTGGCCGACGAGATCATGCAGGCAACGGGAAACCGGAAAGTAACGGTGCAGCAACTTGAATTGAGCGATTTTGCTTCGGTCCGGAGCTTTGTGTCAAATTGGAACGAACCGCTTGATGTTTTGATCAATAATGCGGGCGTCATGGGGATCCCGTATCTGCAGAAAATTTCCGAAGGAATCGAAATGCAATTCATGACGAACTATCTCGGGCATTTCGCGCTTTCGGTAGGCTTGCATAAATTCCTGAAAGCTGCACCTGCCGCACGGATCGTGATGGTCAGTTCAAGCGGACATCTACTTTGTCCCGTTTTGTTTGACGACATCAATTTCAACTTTATAAGCTATGATCCCTGGCTTTCGTATGGCCAGTCGAAAACTGCCTGCATTTTGTTTGCCGTCGGTGCTGCCCGGCGTTGGCGCGAGGATGGGATCGCCGTTAATGCATTGAACCCGGGTGCTATTCTGACAAACCTGCAAAGGCATGTTGGCGGGAAGCTTCGTTCGGCACCCGAGTTTCACAAAACCGTACAGGAAGGTGCTGCAACCTCCATATTGCTGTCAGCTTCGCCGGTCGTTCGCAACGTTAGCGGAGCGTATTTCGAAGATTGCAACGAAGCCGAAGTCGTGACAAGCCGGCCCGAGCGCTTCGCCGGAGTTGCGAAGTATGCCCTGGACCCTGACGGTGCGGACAGACTATGGGATCTGTCGACCAGCATGATCGAACAATTACAGAAGAAAGCCTAGCCCGCGACCTCATGGGAATCCTGTACTTGTACCTCTCTTTGGTGGAAGCCCTGCTGATTTACTGGGCCTTACGATTTATCGTTCACCTGACCAGAAGCCCTAAGCAAAAGCGTAATACTGAGGTTCGGCGATAGCACCGTGGTTCTTTCTTTTCCTTTTTAATTCAAATAGTTTTTTAAACTCTAAATTTTAAAATCATGCCTTTTGTAAACATTAAATTGGTAGACGGCGTCTTCACGCCGGAGCAAAAACATCAGATGGCGGCAGCCATTACGGAAGTGATGGTTAAGTTCGAGGGGTCCGAAGCGTTCAGGGAGGTCGTGTGGGTGCTCATCGAAGAGTTGCACACGGATGGTTGGCACATTGGCGGGCGTCCTTTCGAAGGGCCGAAATCCCTGATGCAAACTTTGTCCAATTCCAAAGCGATTTTCGAAAGCATCGACGGAAATCCGGTTTCACGGGAAGAGTTCGCAAAAGCAGCGCCCGTAAAGAGCTCCTGACCTCCAACGTATACACATATTCGGTAGGTGCCCGTCGGATACCTTAGTCCCGGGCCCATTTTTCTGATTAACCTTCACTTCAAGTAAATGGTCGTGTCTTTGAAAAAAATTGTCGTAATGGAATTGATAATCAGGTTTATACTGGGGCTCCTGTTTGGGTTCAGCGCTTTCCTGAAATTATCCGGGCATGAAACTGCCATTGCCCAATCTGTCTCCTTTGGAATCCCACCGGACACCTACCGGATCATCGGCGTGATCGAGGCGATTTCGGTCATTCTTTTCCTCATTCACTCCACAGGGCTAATTGGTTCGCTGCTCCTGATCGCGTATATGGGCGGAGCTATTGCGTCGCATCTGCAACATCAACAATCTATTTTTGTTGCGGTTCTTGTTGAAATATTGATTTGGGTCGATTTGCTGTTCAGGTATCGGGCTCTTCGTCGATATCTGCTTGGAACCGATCTCATTGATGATGGAAATCGGCGCGCTGCGCATTAAAAGATATCATGATGAAGGCTATTATTCTGACAAGCCAGGGCAGCGTAGACAATTTGCGCCTGGCAGAAATCCCGGTTCCCGACATTGGAGCTGATGAAGTATTGATCAGGGTGAAAGCCCTGAGCATCAATCCGGCTGACACTTACGTTCGGATGGACGTAGCGATCGACTGGATTTTTAATGGAGAGACGCCAAAAATCCTGGGATGGGACGTCGCCGGCGTAGTGACCGCCACCGGGCAGAAGGTTGTCGATTTCAAAGTAGGAGACGAGGTGTTTGGCTCGATCAGGCATCCGGGGCACGGCAAAGCTTATGCGGAATATGTGGCGGCGCCGGCATCGCACCTTGCTTTGAAACCTTCGAATATCAGTTTCGAAGAAGCGGCTGCTGCAACCCTGGCAGCACTTACTGCCTGGCAGCCGTTGACCCGGGCCAACATTCGGAAAGGCGATCGGATATTGATCACAGCGGCTGGTGGAGGCGTGGGACATTATGCGGTTCAGATTGCGAAATATCTGGGTGCCTATGTAATCGCTCTTTCATCTTACGGCAAGCGGGATTTCGTTTTGGGCCTCGGCGCGGATGAGTACGTGGCCTATGATAGGCAGCGCTTTGAAGATGTCGTATCCGACGTTGATCTTGCCTTAGAGGCGCTGCGGGACGACCATATAGCCAGGACGTTAGCCGTTGTGAAGCGCGGCGGAACGTTGATTAGCCTATGGGCGATGGTTCAGGGAACCAAATGGGAAAGGCTGGCAAATGACCTGGGTGTGAATGCCTATTATAATGCAGTAGTCTCCAATGGCCAGGACATGAAAGCACTCGCGGATTTATTGGAGCGGGGAGTCTTGAAATCACATATTTCAAAAATATACCCGCTTGAAGAGATTCCAGCTGCTCATTTGGAATTGGAGAAAAACGCAACCACCGGTAAAATAGTGATTAGTCTTTGATAATTAATTACTACTTAATCATTAAACTAAGCAGACTATGGCTAATGCACATTCGAGCATGCAAAGAGATCTTGTTTACATCGAAACATTGAAGATGTTGAAGGCAAGATATTGCCGCTATGTGGATACAAAGCAGTGGGATGAGCTGGGAAGGCTCCTGGCCTCAGACCCGCTTATTACTTTTGAAAATGCGGAGGGAGCTATCATTTACCAATTTTCGACAGCAAAAGATTTTGTGGAAAGTTGCCTAATATTGGAAAAGGCAGTTTCCATTCATCACCTGCACAATGCTGAAATCGAAATACTGTCGGAAAGTACTGCCAAAGCAATTTGGGCAATGGAAGACAGAATTTATTTCTCCCCGGCAATTGAGTCACCGTTTAAAACGCTCCATGGGTATGGTCATTACCACGAAACATACTTAATGGAAATGGGTGAATGGAAAATTAAATCCCTTTTGTTGAAAAGATCTGTTCTGGATATTCGATAGTAGTGCCTCTATTTATAATCAACAACAATTTTATATCTAATCAAATGGAGAAAAAAATAAGAGTCGGAATTGCTGGTGTAAATTCTGATCGCGGATGGGCTTCCATTGCCCATATTCCAGCACTAAATGCACTCCCGGATTTTGAGGTATCAGCGATAAGCAATCTGAAAGAGGGAGTCGCGGAAAGGACGGCCAAGTTGTTAGGAATTCCATACTACTTCGATAACAACGCGGCTTTGATCGAGAATTCAAATGTGGACCTCGTTGCCGTAACCGTGCGCGTCCCGCAGCATCGGGAGCTGGTAATCCAGGCAATCAACGCCGGGAAAAATGTGTACTGCGAATGGCCTTTGGGAAATGGTCTGGAGGAAGCGGAAGAGCTATCGATTCTGGCAAAAAAGAAAGGAATATTCGGTGCCGTTGGCCTCCAATCCAGGGCCATTCCGGCAGTTAATTACATCAAAGACCTTATCGCCGACGGATACATTGGCGAGGTACTTTCTACTTCCCTGATTGGTTCGGGGATTATTTTCGGTGAATATACATTGGAGGCATATGCCTACGCGGTTGATAAGCGCAACGGCGCAGGAATGATTTACTCGTCATTTGGGAACGCGGTTGATGCGTTGTGCTATTGCCTTGGGGAATTTTCTGAGCTGAGTGCGATTGCTACCAACAGAAGAAAGACGACAACGATCGTAGAAAGCGGAGAGACCATTCCCATGACTGCCTACGATCAGCTGGCTGTCCACGGTCAACTCCAAAGCGGAGCCATAGCTTCGATCCATTACAGGGGAGGAATGTTTAAGGGGACCAATTTTCATTGGGAGATAAACGGATCCCGGGGTGACTTCGTGCTCAAAGCCGACGGTGGTAATCCGGCCGCTTTCCCGGTAACGATTTTGGCCAGCCAGGGAGATGGGGATCTGGAAGTCTTGTCCATCCCGGAGCAGTATCTCAATCATGGCCTTAGCAGTCTTTCGGTCCCTGCCCAGATTGTTGCCCAGAACTACGCCCGGGTCGCCAGTGATCTGCATTCAGGGACACATCTGAGCGTAACTTTCCAAGAGGCAGTAGTCCGGCACCGGATGATCGATGCAATTGAAAGATCATCGGCCTCGGGAAGTGTACAACGTTATCGGATCGATTGAGGTGCTTCTCAGCTTTTATACATTAACTGGGGATAGATATGAAAGATTTTTTAGCTAAGTATGCTGCAAAATTAGACAGGATCGGTTTGATTTTGTTAAGGTTTAGCATTGTGATTGTTTTTTTGTGGATTGGCGGACTTAAATTTTTTAGTTATGAAGCTGACGGGATTGTTCCATTTGTTGCGAACAGTCCCATGATGTCTTTCTTTTACCGGCATCCCGAACAATATAAGGAATACACAAATAAAGAGGGTGAGTTGTCAGCAAAGAATCGTCAATGGCATGTTGCGAACAACACTTATGGATTCGCAAAGGGTTTGGGGGTATTCCTGATTATTTGTGCGTTGCTTGTTGCGCTGCATAGTATATTTCCCTTTGCGAGTATGATAGGGAGCATCCTCATATTTTTAATGACCATCGGAACGCTGTCGTTTTTAATTACCACGCCCGAATCCTGGGTGCCCGATCTTGGCGATGACCAGTGGGGTGCTCCGTTCCTATCAAGTAGGGGAAGGCTGGTACTGAAAGACATCGTTATACTAGCAGGCGCAGTTCTGACGATGTCCGAATCGGCCAAGTTGTATTTGTCGCGCGCAAAGTAATGATCAGAATAGATCTCGTTTAAGCCTAATTCGATATTGCTACAAAGGCAATGCTGTAATTTCGATTAAGGCCGGGGCTGAAACAAGAACTTATGGTCTTGAACAAACTGCTCGAAAGTTATGGCGCTTTGATGAGTGGTACGGGCGATTGCGTCCGAAACTGTTGCCGCCTCGCCCCTGGCATAATGCGCGTAATCTTCAATCAAGCCACCTACCTGCCATTCGGGGAATCCTGCGGCGCGCAGGGCTTCTTCCATTTCGCTGGGGGAGACGCTGATGAAATTTACCGGTTTGCCAAGAGTCTTGGACAGTGTTTCAGCCATTTGATAGTGGGTGAGCGGCTCGGGTCCGGTGATGTCGTACGTTTTATTCTCGTGGCCCGCTTCGGTCAGGGCCACGGCTGCCATCGCTGCGATATCCCTCACATCGACTGCGCTTACCCGGGCGTTCCCGATAGCGGCGAAGAAGTGAGCGTTGTCTCTGATCTGCTCTTTGAAGGCCAGCAGGCCCTGCATGTATAAATTGGGGCGCAGGAAAGTGTACCGGAAACCTAGCTCCCTGATCCTGTTTTCGACCTTGGCATGGTAGCGCAGGAAACGTACGGGAGACGATTCGTTCGCAGCGAATTGGGAGAGTTTGACGATGTGACCGACACCTGCCCGGTGCGCAGCTTCAACGAAGCCCGTCTGTAGCGATTCCGCTTGTTCCGACGAATTAGTTAAAAGAAAGGTCTTTTCAATACCTTGTAAGGCGTGTTCAAAACTTTCAGGGTTTGCCAGATCACCCACGACCATTTCCGCATGGGGTATCTTGCCGAGATGTTCAGCTTGCGAGGCAGTGCGCACAAGCGCCTTAAACGGGATGTTCAGCGATGTGAGCTTTTGAACTAATTGAGATCCTACGGAGCCGGTTGCGCCTGTCAGAAAAATGCTTGTCTGTTTCATGCTGTTGTTTGTTTACAGCACAAAATTCATGAATCCTTCATCGCTGAAATTGTAAGAAAACGAAATAGCGTCGGCGGAAGGCCAGCAACGGGACCAGCGGGGAATGCAGGCGGGGGAGACATTCTTTCGACACCCATCATCCTCCGGCTTTACAGATATCTTTCTGGAATTTGATGTACCGGCCCGGGCTAAGATTTAAATAATGGTTGAAGTCGCGAATGAGCTGGCTTTGATCGTAATAGCCGCAAGTTTCTGCAATTTGATGCCAATCTATTTTACCAGATGAGGTTTGCAGTAATTGCAAGGCTTTCGAAAACTTTTCGTAACGGGCCTTTTCTTTGGCCGTAAAGCCGAAATATTTCTTGTGGTTTAGCTGGACATTGCGTTCGCTCTGCCCTGTCTTTTGAGCGACGGTTTTAATAGGATTCACGACCGTGTAGTCTGCCTTTTCTTCCGTAAAGCGGGTTACCGAAAGATGCCTGGGTCGAAGGTAGGGTCTGCAAAAATCCAGAATGAGTGCTATGCGGTTTGTCGTCGATTCATTTTTCAGCCGAAGCCAGAGCCGGGTAAAGCAATTTTCGTCCAGTAGTTCATCAGGATGTACCGCCATTTGATCAGAAAGAACAGCCGGGCCAAAAAACCGGTAAAAAGCATCGTCTTTGAAATTGGCGATCAATAAATGTGCGCCAGGTGGCAGCGTGTATTCGATAACCTGCCTGATTGGGCCAAGTATGACACATTCATTCAGTTCAAGGCTGTTACCACAGGATTTAAACTTGATGGAAGGCCCGAAGCTGAATACTATGATCGTCTGGAAACTGGGTATTAATGTCTTTTTGACATCCTGCTCACTGTTATTTTGTGCCGCGTAGAAATGCGTGAAAAAGTCCGCAAATTCGACAGGAACGGCGATTCGTTGATCGGAGTAAATTCCATTTTCTTGCTTCATTATGGTAGTTGTCATATAAAAAAACGTTCCTGTTCTTGTGCAGTTTGAACAAATGCGTCAGAATTGGTAAAGCAAATCGATAAGCTTTCTCCATTTGAAGTAATCCGAGAGTTCTCCGTTCATCAGAATGACCAACCCCTTTTTCGAGAACGGGTCGTAAAGCATATACGTGGAGACACCCGGCCCATGCCCGTTGTGACTATACATGGGCGTTTCGGTGTTGAGCAGGTACATAAACCAGGTGTGAAAACCCAGGCTCATATCTTTTGGCGTCAGCGTCTGAATGGCCTTCGCATCGATGATTTGCTTCCCGTCAAACTTCCCGTCATGAGTCCAGCATAACAAGAAAGTGGCAAGGTCCTTCAACGTGCATCGGAGCTGGCCGGCGGGGAAGTCGGGATACTTGCCTTGCGGCTGTTTGATCAGCGCTGCCAGGGAATCGGAATAAGCGTATGGCGTAGCCAACCGGGCTTCCGGAAAATCTTGGGGAAACCAGCTGGTATGGTTCATTTGCAAAGGTTCGAAGAGACGGGCTTTACAGTATTGGTCAAAAGGCATTTTTGTAATTCTTTCAACCAAATATCCCAGCAGGGCATACCCCATGTTGGAGTATTCGAACCTATCGTTTGGCTCTGCGTGGATAAAGTTTTTGCCTGCATGATAATTCTTGCCGCCGGCCGCTAAGTAGTTGAGCAGGAATGCTTCCAATGGGATATCGCCTCCCTGATATTTATTTTCCCAAAACGGAAACAGGTAATCCCGGTTGTCAGCGATCGAGGAGCGGTGCCGCAGAAGTTGCCTGAATGTAATCGGAGCATTCGGAAACGATGGATTTACAACGCGGAACGGAAGGAACCGGTTTATATCATCATCCAGATTAAAGTATCCTCTTGCATTGAGCTGCAAAACGGCAGCAGCTGTGATCGTTTTTGAAATTGAGGCGATATGAAAGACAGTTTCACCCGACACTGGTATTTTTTGCTCGATGTCTTGCAAACCATAATATCGCATCCAGGAAATCTTTCCGTTCTCGATCTTTGCCGCGGCCAGGCCGGGAATATGCAGCTCTCTCAATTCACTTTCAACCGGGTCAACCCTTGTTTGGGCATGCGACACATGGAATAGCCAAAGAAACGCGAGGGAGAGCAAATGACATTTCATATAGATTCTCAAAGGTGTTGCTAGAATGAAAGCGAAAATTAATAACTGCTACTTAGATAGAATTCGGGCTGCTTGCTTTTGCACGTACGGTTTTTGGCAAAGATTTCGTCCAACTTTTGAATGCCCTTCGAAAGCTGGTATGGTCTGCATACCCAAGTAGTTCGGCGATTTCAGCAATGCTCTTATCAGAACGCGCAATGATTGCCAGAGCGAGTTCTTTGCGGAGGTCATTACAGATCGAACGATAGCTGAGATTCTCCGCAGCAAGTCTGCGTTGAAAAGTCCGGGTGTGCATTTTGAGGTGCGCGGCAATTATTTCGATGGATGGGATTTGCCCTTTGAAATTGGACAAAATAGAAGTTCTGATTACCTCTGAAAAACTTTTCCCTGCCGAAAGTTGCTTCTGCTTTTCCTGGAGAAGATTATCGAACAAAGAAAATAGCGAAACATCGTGGCCGAGTACAGCCAAGTCCATATCGCTGCGCCGAAATACAAGCCCATCTCTGGGCGCATTGAACGTTAATTCACATTCAAGTATTTTTCGGTAACCCTCGGCGTGCATTTTTTCATGTGAAAAGAAAGCGTGAATTGGAGTGATCTTCTTGCCTGTCAAAGTCCTCAGAATGTAAACTGCTGACGATTTTCCAATGTCTGACGCTTGTCGGGCGCTTGTCGGATATTTGGCAGCCCACAAGGCATCCGGTTCCATATACAGCACCGCTTTGTCGGCCTGTAATTCCAGCGTGTAAGTGTAAATAGAAGAAAACGTCTCGTTGTATTGAGATATGGAACTGAGCACCTCCCTAACATCCTTACACGTTTGCACCAGGAAGCCGATCATCCCGTAGGCCGTTGGCCGCATGCGCTTTCCCATATGCAGGCCAATCAAGTTGTCGCCTGTCAGCTCCACGATATCGTCCCATAAATGCGGAGCAAATTCCCAGTCGACCATCCGGTCGGCGTCGTTGAGCTCAGCCGCCGTTAACCCCGCCCGTCTGCATAGCTCATTTAATTTGACACCGTGAGCAACCGCCTCGTAGATGATATCGCGTATGATGGACAATTGAAACTTCATATGACCAGAAAGCGTAAAAAGTTGTCGCAAAATACATCTTTTATTTTTTTGCTCCCAGGATACTTTTGCACTGTTGATCGCTCGCGATGCCGATCTAGCCAAGGCTCGCACCGACGACTAATCATTCGTTATTCATCTTTAGCCATGAAAAAGAAAATTGTTAAAGGGTTGCTGCGGGTCTTCCTGACTGTGGCGGCCGTGTCAGGTCTTTTCTTATTATACGTTCAGTTTAGCTACAAAAAAGAGTTTGAAGTTCCGGAAACCGGGATAAGATCGAGCCGTGATGCAGCGGTGATCGCCCGGGGCCGGTATTTGGTGATGGGCCCCTCTCATTGCTGGACGTGCCATGCTGCCGACGGTGTCACGAATGTGCAGAATGGGACAAAATTAGGATTGTCAGGCGGGCTTGAAATCAAACTGCCTTTCGGAACGCTCTATACGCCGAACATTACCCCGGACAGCGCTACCGGAATCGGGAGTTACTCAGACGAAATGCTGGCACGTGCCATCCGGAATTCTGTTAAGCATGACAACACGGCCATGGTTCCCTTCATGACGTTTAATACCATGAGTGATCAGGATATTTCGGCCATCATCTCGTATCTGAGACGCATTGAGCCCATCAGCCATGCCGTTCCGGAAAACGACCTGAATATACTTGGGAAGATCGTGGCCAGGTTCGTATTGAAGCCCAGCCAGCCGACAGCGCCCAGCTATATCGCACCAGACACTACGGCCGAGTACGGTAAATATCTGGCGATCTCTGTCGCAAATTGTGTCGGCTGCCACACGCAGCGGGGCAAAACCGGTGAGTTTATCGGAAAGGAATTCTCCGGAGGATATCAAATGCCAGTGGAGAATGGGATTTTCGGTACACCAAATCTCACGCCCGACAAAGAAACCGGTATTCTGGCGTCATGGACAGTTAATGATTTCATCAAAAGATTTGAAACCGGGGCTGCGTTCCCAAACTCGCCGATGCCGTGGAAATCATTTCAGTCGTTCACCAAAAATGATCTCAAAGCGCTTTACTACTTTTTTCAATCTCTTGAACCGGTTAAAAACCAAGTTCCGCGATTTACGCGCGCACAGGCAAAATCGTCCTGAAAACGAGCGCCGTTAAAAAAAGCTCCTTATTATCTGACCCATAATCAATCCAAATACAACCAAGCCATGAATCATGTATTTTCTTCTGTACTTATTATTTCGCTACTATTTCTATGGGCATGCGAAACCAGGCTGCCGGATACCAAAGACCCGTCCAAAAATCCGGTTTATCGACCAGGAACGGTGACCGCGTTCGGGAAGCCGATCGGACCGGCAACAACCAAAACGATCGGGCCGGAAGGTGGAAGCCTGACAACAAACGATGGCAAGTTGACGCTGACCATTCCAAGCGGCGCACTCAGTAAATCTACCCCGTTTAGCGTCGAACCGATCGAAAACACCGCAATGGTCGGCGTGGGGACCAGCTACCGGATTACCCCCGAAGAAATCAAGTTCAACAAACCGGCTACCTTTGCCTATCATTCTACCGGGGAGGACCTGAACGGCGCAGCCGGCGCGCTTGGACTCGCCCAACAGCAGGCGGAAGGAAGCTGGGCCATTACCCGTAAGGCCGAGTTGGATAATACCACCGGGCGGATCTCAGCAAAGCTGACCAAGACGGGTCGAACTTCTATTGTCTCAAAGTATTTTCTTTACTGCACCAAAGACACACTCATTCCATCAGAAGAAACCACTCTCGAACTTCGGCACATTGACGAGAGCTTTAAACCGACGTCCCCCGAAGAAGAGCTTTTTGTGCCGCTCGGAATCCTGAGTACCGTGAGTGAAATTAGCGCATGGACTGTTAACGGGAAGTCTACCTTGGATGCTCAGACAGGTCTCATCAAGCTCAAACCGGAAAACGCAAACAACGCAAGGTTTTATTATGTCGCACCAAACAAACTTCCTGCGAAAGAAAAGCGACAGATGGCCGTCGGAATAAAGCTCATCAAGGAGGCGGGAGCCCAACTGGTCCGCAACATCAAAATTCGCTCGGCGGGCGTTCTGATTGTTGATGGAAAACGATACGAAGACATTGATATCGATATCAGTCACCAAATCCACGAGAATGGGACTTCTTACTTTGTTAAAATAAGCGAGCAAAGCAGATCAGCAAAGATCGTGGACTTTCAGGCCGGTTTGCTTGGCTGGTTTACCGGACCTAAGTCCTACACCCTGAAAGGCGACCATAGAGAACTCCAAAAATCTACATTTTTCATCGGAGGCCCTGCAAGGGATGGTGGTGCAAGTTATAGCACCATGTATTTTGAGGAAACTCATGCTGAGCTTGACAAAGTTGTCTTCGATCCAGCTGAGCTCAACGTTGAAAGATTTACCGCAACAAACGAGATATCCAGCGGCACGGTCGTATGCAACCTCTATCGGGAGGGCAAGAAGACTACTCCGGTAAAAGTGCGGGCATCTTTCAGCGCGATTGCGAATGCCAGATAGTCGCGATTAACAAACGATTACAGCCTGTGGATGGACATTCACCATGCGCTCACCTTTCGGATCTTACCATCAAATAACAAATCGCCGGCAAATTAATCACGGGCTGAATCGTCTCAATATAGTCGAGTCAGTCCGTGATTTACAGAAATCCTTTACCTACCAACTTCATAATGCAAGGTAACAACGCCCGATTTAAGGGTGTTGCTTTCCAGTAATTTCAGGGAGCTTTTCGCGATATTACCATCAAACAGACTGATACCATTGCCCAATATCACAGGATGCAAGGTGAGTTTACACTCATCTATCAGTCCCAGCTTCATAAAACTTTTGGCAAGGCCGGGGCTGCCGAATATGACCAGATCTTTGCCGGGCTCTTCTTTGAGCTTGCTTACCGCTTCCACAACATGGTCTTTGACCAGTGTCGTGTTATTCCAGCCTGCGGTGTCCAGTGTCGTCGAAAAGACTACTTTGGGAATATCGTGCACCCATTGCGCATGCTCCAGCGAATGCTTGTCGGCATTGGGGTCGTTTAATATGGTGGGCCAGTAACCTTCCATCAACTGGTAGGTGGTCTTGCCATATAAAGGAGCGCCCACTGTTTTGACCAGCTCTCCGGCGTATTGTTGCAACTCCTGATCATACGTCAGAAAACCGAGGCCACCATTGACGTCTCCTGCAAAACCATCCAGGGAGATGTGTGCGAATAAAACTACCTTTCTCATTTAGATTGCATTTTATATGTTTTGGTTACTGCCGGTAATATCACGGCCAGCGTTAGCGGGACAAAGTTATTGCAAGCGTGCAATATCCCTGATGGGGTCTTAGGACTATTACAGAGGGGTATTGTGCCAACCATATCTTTGATTCATATCGGTCAGTTTGCGTCCCCCGGAAGGCGCTCAATGGTATTGTCCTGTAAATGATATAGTTTGCCATAACATTCAATTATACGCAGAATAGTGATGAATTACCCGCTGACTGCTCTTATCGAGACGATACGACACATAGTTCCACTCAATGAAGCGGACACGACGCTGATAGGCACCTTGTTCCAGCCCTGGTCTCTAAAAAAGGGAGATTATTTTGTTCAGCAAGGTCAGGTTTGCCAACAGGTAGGGTTTATTCAGACGGGCTTGGTTCGGTATTTTGTCAACCAGGATGGGGACGAGAAAATTTATAGCTTCGGTTTAGAAAACGACTTTGTCTGTGATTATGAAAGCTTTCTTTCGCAACAGCCCTGCCGACGTACTATTCAGGCCATTGAGGATTCAACGTTGTTCATTATCTCATCTGCCAACCTGCAACGCTTATTCACCGAGCTAAATTATGGCGAACGTTTTGGCCGGATAGTGATCGAACAAATTTTTGTTCAGGCAATGGGGCAGCTTGTCTCACTCTATACGGACTCGCCGGAAGTACGTTACCAGGTATTTTTAGATGCATATCCGACGCTCGCGGCCCGAATCACTCAGTATCATATTGCCTCTTACGTGGGAGTCAAGCCACAGTCATTGAGTCGTATCCGGGCGCGATGGGCGGGAAAGGACTATAACCGCATTTCTTCACCTGAGTGAATGCACAGGTGGCGCTTGCTGGGCAATTTTGTGCTGTACTTTAAAACGCATAAGATTATGACAACGCAACACATCTCTTCACCTGCCAGGCTGATAAGCCTGTTGATTGGGTTCGGCCTGCTCTTCATTGGCGGTCGTTTTTTGCTGGCACCCGAAATTGGGGAAGCAGGATTTGGCCTTCATTACCAAGAGCCTAACTACGCTTTTCACTATATCAAAGGCATCCGGGATATTTTCTCAGGGTTAATGATTGTGCTGTTTGCCTGGTCTCATTACCGTAAGCCCCTCTTGCTCACCTTATTGGCAGGTTCCATCATTCCCTTCGCCGATATGCTCATTGTATGGCGTACGCCCGGCAGTAACCTGTGGGCGATGCTCATTCATGGAGGTACTATTATCACGCTTTGGGTAATCTGCTACTTTTTACGGCAATCAGCGGCTGAAAAAGAACAGCTAAGAAACGCTATTTGATATCTGGCGGCAACGGCCGGCCGCGTTGTCGCGGTCAAAATGACTTGGATTCCTTCGAGACCGTCTGGTAACATTGCCTGAATGTGATAGAGGTTTGGGGTATGCAACAAAATGTAGGTGTGTCCATTCCATTTTTGTACTTTCAGGAGTAAATCAACAAACAACCGGATTGACCGATATCAAAGATTAAACTTGGCCTTCAACACACGTAACAGTCTGGATCAATGGATAATAATAATTATTTTGTTACGAAAAAGCCATTAGACCCGTTTCTTTCAACACTCGTTGATTGCTATTTTTACATTGATGTCCCGGCAAGTCAGCTTGCCTTAAGTTCAGAATACATCATCCCATTTCCCAGAATTACGTTTGGCTATTTTTTTGATTATCCATTTACAGTCACCAATCTGAGTTTGAACCAGTCGGTTTCGGTAGAAATGGTCATCTCACGCATTTCAACCCAAAAGATCGTCGTACAACCACAAACGGATCGGATCAAAATCATCGGGGCGCATGTGCGACCTTTTGGTCTGGCCTATTTTACCAAAACACCTATTAAATCCTTGCCCTGGCTCATCAATACGCAAGATTTATTTCAACTCGCTGCGACCGCCTTTAAGGAGAAGATCCAACATTGTACGGACACTGAGCAAATGTTCGACGAGGTTGAAAATATATTCCTTGATCATTTGCTGGCCAGGGATCTGTCCTTGATTACCACAGCGGTAGAACTCATGGAGAACAATGCTGCTACAACAGAAATCAAAGACCTGGCCAGACAACTGAACGTCTCAGACCGAACCCTCAGAAATCATTTTTATGACCATATTGGGTGTTCGCCGAAAGAATACCTGCGGTTAGTAAAACTGAAACAGGCTGCCTCCAAAATGATTCATTCGGGTCATGCGCTGACCCGGATCGCACACGAAAGCGGCTTCTTCGATCAGGCTCATTTTATTAATGACGTGAAAGATATTACAGGGTATTCTCCGAATAATTTAAGAAAACAGATACCTCACTTCCGTTTTTTACAATTTTAGGCTTTGTCGTGCTCCTTTCTTTGTAAGAAAATATTCAAAGAAAGAAACAATGATCCAACTACACGCCCCGGCATCTGTATCAGATAAACGTCTGAAAACTAACCGCCACCTGGCTACTTTTACAATAGCCGCCCAGTCCGCTTTTACCGGTGGATGTTTAGTCATCCTGCTTGTCTTAGTCCCGTTTTGGCAAACAATGTCTCCCGCTGGCTTTTTATCCTGGTTCTCAATGAATGCAAAAGCATTAGGATCGACAATGCTGCCATTGGAAATGATGCCACTAATGTCTTCTATTATTTTATCTGTAAATGCGTTTAAAAAGAAGCTGGCCAATAAAAATGCATGGATGATTGCAGCGATCTGCAACTTATTGGTGCTTGTTATCTTTATTGCTTATTTTATGCCTGCAAATTTCGCTATGGCAGGCGGGACCCTGGCTGAGAGCAAAGTGGCTAGTGAATTGTTGCAATGGAAGTCTTTTCACGCAATAAGAACGTCTCTCTCCATATTGGCCCTATTTTCCGGATGGTTTGCGATGACCAGGCAGTCAGCCAATGGGCCTGCTAATTCAGATGCTGGTGACAGAAACAGAGCCTCATTGGTCTCATAGTCAAAGTATCCATACTTCTTGATCTCATGCTGCAAAGTGATGCCCGGCAAAGAGTCGTTGTGCATCATATCAGAAAGCAATCTTCCCGTAACTTTTCCCGGATGCACGGTATCTTTTTCGGTCCGGCAAATCAATGATTTTATACTATTTACTTGTTTAACGCAGTGCGACTTTTGTAAAAAGAATCGACGCATGAAGTCAACACTTATGATTTTGCTGATCACCGGCGTGCAGGTCCTATCGCCTGCACAGGTCACTTTGCAAGAAAAAGTAACTGCATTTTCTAAACAAAACAAAGTAACAATGAACGCCACACAACCCCGGGAGCAAACGGTCTCTCCAATTCAAAAAAAATACCAGTTAATGAATGGGCTCAAAATGGCCTATGTGGAGACAGGGCAAGGCAACCCGATTATTTTCCTCCACGGAAACCCAACATCCAGTTATATATGGCGAAACATTCTGCCGCACGTTCAGCATTTGGGACGGTGCATTGCACCCGACTTGATGGGTATGGGCGACTCGGATAAATTCGCCGACAAAGCGGAATATACTTTCAGCAATAACGAAAAATACCTCAGCCAATTTCTCAGCAGTCTCGGGATAGAACGGGACATCATTTTTGTGGTGCATGATTGGGGCTCCGTACTGGCTTTTGCGTGGGCCCGTAACCATCCCGGCGCGGTGAAAGGAATTGTGTACATGGAATCCATCACAAGACCGCGCACATGGGACGAGGTGCCTGGCGTAGCACGGGAGACTTTTCAAAAGCTTCGTACCGATGAAGGGGAGAAAATGGTACTTGTGGACAACTCTTTTATTGAGTTTAATTTACCAAAAACAGTTTTACGCACACTGTCACAAGAAGAATTAGCCGAATACCGTCGCCCTTTTGGTGAGCCGGGAAAAGGCAGGCGTGCTATGCTCAGCTGGGCCCGCCAGTTGCCATTAGGCGGCGAACCGGCGGAAATTGTCAGGACTGTAAACGACAACAGCAGCTGGCTTGCAGAAAGTAATATTCCGAAACTGTTCATCGAAGCGACACCCGGAACCTTAGCCGAGGCAGAGAAAAATGCCTGTAAGCTCTGGCCTAACCAAACTCATGTGATTGTAAACGGACATCATAATCTGCAAGAAGACTCTTCGGAAGAAATTGGTTTGGCCATAGCAAAATGGTTGCGGGAACGCAGGTAAATTGGTAGATTGTGCCTATCCTATGCAAATATTCGAACCTGTTTCTTGTTTAGCCCCATTCGTAAAATCGTTTGTGGTTGTTGAAAGCAGCGACACGTTGGTCAGCCGCTTATTGCCTGACACATCCGTGGTTGTAGCCATTCGCTTGAAGGGGGCCGTGCAATTTGAAGGAATAGCCGAAAATTCCGTTCTGCCGCTATTTTCTTTATCTGGTTTAAGGAAGTCGTTCAGGCTGGTAGAATACGGGAAAAACAGCGCCAACATCCTTGTTCAGTTTAAGGAGGGCGGCGCTGCCGCTTTTTTTAGTTTACCCATTCACGAATTATTCGAAACCAATGTTGGCCTGGACGAATTCTTCCGACCATCTGAGTTAATGATGCTGGAAGAGCAATTATGGACAGCCGGATCGATTGAAAAGAAGGTGAGCATTGTACAACAGTTTTTTGTTGAAAGAATCCGCTATCAAAAGGCTGATCTGCTCATTATCAATTCTGTGGAAAAAATAAAGGCTGCAAGTGGGGTGCTTGATGTGAAGGAACTATCTGAAAGTATGCATATTAGTCTCGATGCATTCGAAAAGAGGTTTAGAAAGAGCGTTGGTACAGCCCCCAAACAATTTGCAGACATCGTCCGCATGAAAGCCCTGATTGGCCGGGCGCATTTAACCGACTCTCTGCTCGATTCGGCGCTTCGTGCAGGCTTTTTTGACCAATCGCACTTTATCAGAAACTTCAAGAAGTTCACCGGCCTAACTCCGAAGGACTTTTTTCGCCATTCGTAATATGCAGGACTCAGTCGCAGTTACGCTCCCAATATTTTCAAAAATTCATCCTTATAGCTGCCGCCTAGCGGCACTTCATTTTTGCCGAGAATGATCCGGTTACCCTGCCAACTGCTGACTTTTGAAAGATTGACGATAAAGGATCGGTGAACCCTGGAGAACAGTTCAGCTGGCAGCTGTGCTTCGATATATGAAAGCGGTGTCGGGCTTATTAAATGCTCACTGGAAGTGACCACCTTTGTATTGTTCCTGTTAGCTTCTAAATACACGATCTGGTCATAATTCAGTTTGTTGATCCTGCCCTCAGTCCGTAATAGCAAATGGTTGCCTGAGATAGCAGGTATTTCAGGCTTAGTATTCGCTTTGGGATTCAATCTCTCTACGACACGGTCGATGGCAATAATAAAACGTTCGACGGAGAATGGTTTTAACAGGTAATCGCAGGCAGCCAGGTCAAAAGCATCCGTCGCAAATTCCTTGTAGGCCGTAGTGAAAACAACCAGGGGAGGATTTTTCAATGTCTTCAAAAGTTCAATTCCTGAGAGGACCGGCATGTTGATATCCATCAATAGCAGGTCGACTTGTAGCTGTTGTATTTTCTCGCGGGCTTCAAAAGCATCGCTGCATATCCCTGCAACCCGCAATACAGGAAGCAGTTTACAGTATTCTACCAAAATTTCCCTTGCCACCGGTGCGTCGTCGACGATTAAGCAATTGATCATCATTATTTCGCTTTGAGCCGTAGTGTAACGTGGTACATATCATCGTTTACGTAAGCATTGTAAAAATAATCACTCCCATAAATCAGGTTTAATCTTTTCAATGTATGGTGCAGGCCAATACCTGACGGCTCCTCAAAGCCCATTTTTTCCCTATGTCCAGGTTCGAATGAGTTTTTGATTGAGAAGTGGATCCAGTCATTTTTGATTTGTAATTCAATGATAACCAGCATACTTTGCTTGCGCGTAGCTTTGGAATATTTGAATGCATTTTCAACAAAAACAATCAGCAGCATGGGAGCGATCCGTATCCGATCGTCGGGATTTTCCTCGATTGCAATTTCCGACACCAGCCTGTCACCATTCTGTATTTTTTCAAAATCAATGTAATTCTTTAAATACAGCAATTCATTTTTAAGCGGGATAAACTCTTCTCTCGTTTCGTAAACACTATACCTGAGCAATTCGGAAAGTTTAAGCAGCAGTTTCGGGACCCTTTGCTGCTGTGTGAGTGATATTCCGTAAATGTTATTGAGTGTGTTAAAAAGAAAATGCGGGCTCAGTTGTGATAAAAGGAGCCGAAGCTCGCTCTCCTTTTGCTCTTTTACGATTTTAGCCTCTATGACTTGCATCCCTACTGCATGCCGCGCCAGGGCAATTGCGATACCAAAAAATACAAAGAGTAACGAAATGGGAAAGCAGATAAACAGGTTCTGCAGGAAGTATCCGGAGATATCACCTTTGAACATATATGCAGCACCGGCAGCACCACCCAACACTAGCACCAGGAAAATCGAAACTGACTTTGAAAGGGGCTCCCGCACTACTGACCGGTTTAGCCACGACTTACCATACCACCTTCCGACATAGGTACATGTCAAAATGTAAAGACAACTGATCATGGCAGCGGCAGCCACGTCATAGTTACCACTTAAAATGACTGCGAATGAAAAGACAGCCACAAACGTGAGGCAAAAAGAAAGGTGCATCAACATCCTGGAGGCCATTACTTTTCCGATAAAAGATTCCAGGTGTTCCATCACTCAAATATGGGCAATCGACGCGGCTTTCGAAACACGCCATGCCGAAAGCCGGCTTTTCGATGCCCAATTCCAGTTATCTGTCGCCGAAAAGATTCGGCATCGCAACTGATCATTACGGCAGTACAATAGCCTGTTATGTCCGGATCATTTTTCCAATTCAACAAAGCCGGGAATATTTGTTTATCAATTAAATACTCGGATATGAATAATGGAAATGGACTTGCCATTGAAACCACCCATTTATCTTTTAGCTTTTCAAAAAACCGGCAGGTCGTCAGGGATCTTAACATGCAAATTCCGAAAGGGGCTATTTATGGTTTTTTAGGACCGAATGGAGCAGGGAAAACCACAACGATCAGGCTGTTGCTTGACTTGCTTCCAGCCAGCTCAGGAATTGTCAAAGTTTTTGGAAAATCCCTTCGCGATCAGCGCTACCCTATACTTTCCCGGATTGGCGCACTCATTGAAACACCATCACTGTATGAACACCTAACCGGGTTTGACAACCTTAAAGCTACTGCCAACCTGAGAAGCGTCAGAAAGGGCAGGATATGGGAAGTACTGGACATGGTGGGGCTAGGTTCGGAGGCAGGCAAGTATGTTCATCACTATTCACTGGGAATGAAGCAGCGGCTTGGCCTGGCGATAGCGCTACTTTCTTCACCAGATCTGCTGATACTGGATGAGCCCACTAATGGCCTGGACCCGAACGGCATCATAGAAATCAGGAATCTGTTACAGGAGCTGAATGTGAAACACGGTGTCACGATCCTTGTATCAAGCCATTTACTTTCGGAAGTTGAGAGGTTGGTTTCCCACATAGGTATCATTGGTCAGGGGAAAATGCTCTTTCAGGGGCCTCTTAAAGAATTGCAGCAAATCAGCCGGGACAAAGCCATTATTGAGATTGATACGGATGACAACATACACGCCCTGAAAATCCTGCTGGAAGACCATCAGCCCGTCGTGAAGGCCGCAGAATTCCTTGAAGTACAATATGTTGACAAAGATCGTCTGGCCCAGCTGATCACATTGCTGACGGCGGGGGGATTGCGTGTCAATCGCGCCCAGCTTGTGGAAAGCACGCTCGAACAAACCTTTCTTTCAATTGTAAAAGATGATTATTTATGAACCTGTTTTACACTGAGTTTATCAAACTTAAAAATACATTCGCGCTCTGGCTGACGATATTGGGTGCTCTTTTCGTCCCATTTATTTTGTTTGCCACCTATTTATCGGACGTAAAAGCCTTTATACCAGGGCATGGTGTAAACCCCTGGGACGATTTCCTCATTCGGGTACTGAACGGGTGCTGTTTCTTTTCAGTGGGCTTTATTCTGTTGATCATCGGTCTGATCGTCCATATCGAGCATAAGGCAAATGCATGGAAGCACTTATTTACATTGTCTGTTAGCAGGGGTACTATTTACCTGGGCAAGCTGATGGTCGTTTTCGCCATGGTCATTGGCTTTTTTACATTGTACCTGTCATTGAGTGTTTTATCCGGCGTCACTCTTGGCTATGCGGTACCCGGTCTCGGGTTTTCAAAATTTCCGGTACCATGCCTACACCTTTTTAGATTTGTGACCGAGTTGTTGATTGCTATTTTGCCGATGGTCTTTTTACAGTTCTGGCTTTCGTTCCGGCTCAAAAATCTCATCACTTCGCTAGGAGTTGGCCTGGGCGGATTAATGATTGGCTTACTCTTAAAAAACTGGGACTATATCATTTATTTGCCATACGCTGCCCCGTTCCAGATGCTGAATTACGGGGAATCAAATGAGGCCGGTCAAAGTATTTTTTTGCTAAATGCCGTGTACACGGCTTTGCTTTTTATGGTGAGTTATCAGGACTTTACTAAAAAATTTCGCGGATAGACCGGAATTCAAACCGGGTTTTGATTTTGTAGACGAGTTGCTCAATTTGGCGGATATAATTGCTTCTACGACAGCCACTCAAGAATACGGCCAACTACGCATTATTATGTAATTGGTGATGCCCCTCAGCCTACTTTTGACGAAACTAAAAGGGCGGTAAAATGTCCGGCAGCTTCGTCTGAGTATGTCGTGAACATCTTGTCTGTCTATTATCAGTCAATGCTCAAAATTTACAATCAAACAGCCATGAAAATTCAGAAAACAATCTTGCTAGGCGGATTGCTCATCATCACGTGTGCGGTGCACGGCCAGGGGCGATTAGGCATCAATACCAACACTCCGCGGGCAGGATTAGACGTAAAACACCCGGACGGGATTATCGCCACTGGCACCTTCGGGGCTGGGAACACAAGTAACCTTCCCTCCGACGCTGGAACCAGCCTGCTTTGGATCCCGAAACTCGCCGCCTTCCGGGCGGGACAAGTCGACAATGTACAGTGGTTCGTGGGAAATATCGGTGAAGGTTCGGTAGCCATGGGAATCAATGTCCAGGCGCAAAAGAAGTATTCGGTGGCGATGGGGTACAGGAATACGGCCTCAGGTGAGGCGGCCACAGTATTTGGAAATCACAATAGTGCACACGGAAGATCCTCTACTGCATTTGGCGAGGAAAACGGCGTCGACGGTCATTACGCAACGGCATTTGGAAAGCACAACCAATCGCATGGACTAGGTGCCACGGCTTTTGGAACAGAAAATTTCGCCAATGGTCAGGGCGCAGTCGCTATGGGTTTTCACAACAATGCGAGTGGAGTAAGGGCGTTTGCCTTCGGAACGGAAACGATAGCGTCCGGTGATTACTCTACCGCGATAGGTAGTTATGTCTCCACTGCCAACAAAACGGGATCCTTTATCATTGGTGACGCACTTGGATTTCCCCAGCATACGCAGGTTTCAGCACCCAATAAGTTTACAGCCCGCTTCGCCAACGGTTATCTGTTATACAGCAGCGCCAATCTCACTAGCTACGTGGCGCTGGGACCTGGCGGTAATGCCTGGATCAGCTCATCGGATTCGACCCGAAAAACCAATTTTGTGAAGGCCGACGGAGAGGATTTTCTCCGTAAAGTCCGGGGTTTGCGGCTGGGAAGCTGGAACTACAAGCAGCAGGACGCCGCTACCATGCGGCATTATGGCCCGATGGCCCAGGATTTCTTTGCCGCCTATGGCAAAGATCTCCATGGAACAATTGGCAATGATACTACCCTGAACACAGCCGATGTCGATGGCGTAGCCTTCATCCTGATCCAGGCATTGGAAAAGCGCACCATGCAACTGAACAGGGAAATTGAGTGGCTGAAAACGCAACTGGCGGAAGTTTCCGGCCAAGGCATACGGCAGAAGCTGGAAGCCAAAAGGGATTAATCATTGACCTTGACGATCTGGCTTGTCGATGCTCCAAAACAGTATCGGCGGGCTGGTAACCAATCTTATGAAAACATATATCATCATCAGCCTGGCTTGTTTGGGGCTACTGGAAGCCCGCCACTGTCAGGCACAAATGCACTTTGGTGAAAACGCTCTTTTTGTACAGGGTGGTGCCAGTGTCACAATGGATGGCCTCACGATAGTGCCGGAAACGGACCTCACACTAACGAACAATACATTACAGGTCTCCCCAACGCCATTCACCGACGACAATACCAGCAGTATTGAAAGAGTCTATACTTTCGAAAAACCCTTGGTTTTTGAGGGCTTTGTCGGTTTGTCGTACGATCCGTCCGAGTTGAATGGACAGGACGAGCGGTCGCTTCGCCTCGCCGGAGAAACGCCGACAGGATTCATGGCGTTTGAAGAAAGTGCCGTCGATACGGATGCCCACCGGGTCTTCTACCGGCATCGGGGAGCCGCCGTACAGATGCTTTCCGCCACCGCAGGAAAAAGAGAACGGTTCTTGTCGCTTTCTGACACTGTTGCGAATCGGATAACGGCAGCCGGAGCGGAAGGCAAGTCCGTCTATGGCCCTACAATGGAAGTCCATCTCGGGGAAGGTCCCGGGTTAATAGTTTTCCCTAACCCCGTTTTAGAAAGGCTAACAGTGAAAACCTCGGGAGAAAGTCAGCTCACACAGGTAATAATGCTCGATTCCAAGGGAAGGGCCGTGTTCAATTCGGAATGCAATCCTGGCAGATCGGAAAGCGAGATCAATGTGAAAAGTCTGTCTCCTGGTCTATATTTGCTACGGGCAACAGGAGCAGATGGCCGTGTCAGCACTGCCAAAGTGATCAAAAACTGAAACGATAGTCTAGGCTAATCCGCTGACCTAAAAACACCTCGTAGAAATCGGGCAATATCGCTGACTTCCACGAGGTGTTTTTTAAAGTCGATCCATATTGGGAGCACAGCCTCTCAGCGCTTAAGCTGACTTGGAGAGAAACCAAAATACTTTCTGAAAGCTGCACTGAAATGATTTGCATAACCGATGCAATCCGAGACCTGCGCGACATTCATCTGACCATCTTCCAACAGTTTCTTCCCGAGCTGCATTTTTCTCAGATGAATGTAGCCAAAAACCGAATCCTGGTACAGCGCTCGAAAGCCCGTTTTTAGTTTATAATCATTCAGGCAAAACATTCTGCAAATTTCAAGCATACTACCCGGATTGAGATAGTGGCAGTCAAGATATTCTTTCACTTCTTTGATCCGTTGCAAATCAGTGGCGTTAAGTTTTTGGCGTGCCGGAGTATAATGCGCTGCCTGGTTAAGCGTGTGTGACAAGAGCTCCAGAGCTTTGCCTTCCATAAATATCCTCCTAAACGGCCCCGTTAACTTACATAAGGTAATATCATTGATGGTTGTCAACATATCTGGCATCACTGGCATCATATGCTTATTCGCAAAAAAGCCTTCTTTTTTTTCGATTTTCTCTAAAAGTCTCCCTGTCTGTTCCTCATTGTAATCTATCAACCGGCAGAAATATGCTTTATCAAACATAACATGGAAAGCACTGGTAGTTCCATCTGGAAAATTATGGCTGCCATCGAAGTTCTCGAGATAGATCAGGTTATGCTGAAACTTCTTAATCAGGAAATCCGAATTATTGGCGTGTAATCGGGACCGCATGGCTCCTGAAAGTATAAAATTCATATTAACGGCCTCCGGTGTCTTTGCAGCGGAAAATGCAGTATTCCCATCTGATACACCAGCCAATCTTGAAAGGAGTATGCCCGGTATTTCATAGTTATTGAACTGCAGCCCAAGTTTGCCCATGTGATTATAGGAGTTTTCAAATTCTCTCATATTACTTTCACCCTCCTGGCGGCCTTGAACCATGGTGAGGTAGTCGATGTCCAGGTTTTCCATTTGCCCTTTCATATTATTTACTGGACCAAAATACACTTGCATTGTCTTAAAATGGTAGCATCCGCTTTTCGGAACCTCCGGTAAGTAAACTCCGGCAATGATAATCACTTCCCGCATCGCTGCCGCTTTTCCAGTTAGTATCCGGCACAATCGAGCCAAAGTTGTATTTCCGCGTGCTGCCGGCTATATGAATGCGCATTTACATCTTGGCGACGAACTGCGTACTATTTACTCCGTCTAGCGTAGTTAGATCCTTTGCCGGCGCGGGTAATTTTGGCGAACCAATTAAATAGACGATGAAGAGAACAATAGAAAATCCCGCTGTCGGGGATCGGGTAACGTTTCTGAAAACCTCAAAGGAGACGAACGGCGAATATGTACATGTGGAAGTAGAACTAAAACCGGGAGGGGGCAACGATTTGCATTACCATACCTGTTTTGACGAGCATTTTGAAGTCGTGGATGGGTACTTAAATGTAAAATGCAACGGAACAGAATATTTGCTGGGGCCGGGGGACAAGATCACAGCGCCTGCTCATTCGGTACACCGTTTTTATAACAAATCCACCAAGGATGTGCGGTTTAAAGCCGTTGTTGAGCCTGCATTTAAATTCGAGGAGGGAATAAGGATAGCATATGGGCTAGCCGCCGATGGAAGGTGCTCCAAAAAAGGCCTGCCCAGAAATTTCTGGCACCTGGCAATCCTGATAGACATGGGGGAAACATATTTCCCCGGAATTCCATATCGGGCTCAACGGATTTTATATAAAAGTCTTGGTAGCATAGCGCGGTTGCTGGGGAAAGACCGGGAACTACAAAGGTACCTCGAGTGAGAAGTGTCCATACACAGTACCGGGAACAGCTAAAAGTCGACCTCCGGAAAATTAAACCGGAGATGGGTCTTTCCTGTGTTAAGGGTGTCTTCCGGGTCAGGCGCATTAATTAAACAAACCACGCATACAGCTTTAACCATTTCTGTCCTTATTTTCGTTAAATTTTTTTTCATTCACTCCAATGCAAAGAAGAGACTTTGTTAAGCTGGGCGGTATACTCGCTGCCACCGCAACTCCGAATGAGGGTTTTGCCTTAAATGACTCGTTAAAAAGCCCCCGTAAATCCAGCCAGCAAGTTGACTTTTTATATGATGGACTAAATTTGAGTCCAAAGGATTATGCAAGTTTGCTGATGAAACTTGCGGATGAAGGTAAAATCAAGCCTGATTTTTATTCCAATGGCGGGGTAGTGGAGGAATTGGGGCACAAATTTGCACAATTGCTTGGTAAAGAATCCAGCGTTTTTATGCCTACGGGGACATTGGCAAACCACGTTGCTATTCGCAAGTTGTCGAAGAATAGTCAGAGGGTTATCGTTCAGGAACAGAGCCATATTTACAATGATACCGGGGACAGTTCGCAGATATTGAGCGGTTTAAACCTGATTCCGTTGGGTGCGAACGCCGTGGAGTTCTCTGTGGGGGAGGTTGAAAAGATCATCGCCAAAACAAAACTGGGGCGGGTAGAGGCTCAGATAGGCGCTATGGCGATCGAAACACCGGTGAGACGTCAGCAGGACAGGATGGTGAGCTACGAAAGCCTGGAAAAGATGACGGATTTTGCCAAACAGCAGGGGATCAGAACACATTTGGACGGAGCGAGGTTGTTCAAGCAAGCGGTTCATACCGGCGTCGAGCCGAAACGGTACGGAGCGCTTTTCGACACTGTTTTCACTTCGATGTGGAAATGTTTTAATGCGTCTTCCGGAGCTATTTTGGCGGGTGACAAAGCATTTACAGAAAAGCTTTTTCATGAAAGAAGAATGTTTGGCGGCGGACTGCCGGCAGCGTGGGTTTTTGCCGCGGTTGCATTGTATTATGCCGACGGTTTCATAGATGAATATAAACTAGCCTGGTCGAACAGTGAAAAGTTATTCAAAGAACTGGGGAAGAATGAGCACGTCAAATTTGGTAAGATTGAAAACGGCTCGCACTTTGTCAATTTACAACTTCAAAATGCTGATCCTGATAAATTCAGGGAAGCCCTCGGGAAGAGAAATATTGAACTAGCCAAATCTGGGGAACACGGCTTTATGCTGAAAGTTAATCCTTCAATCAACCGTGTTCCGGTTCAAGAGTTAACGGGACTGTTTTTGGAGGCTTTGAAGGAGGCGTGACAAGCCGTGCGCGCTCGGCCCGGGCAGCAAGTGTTATCCACGTTCCCGGTCGGCTTATCCCCCATCAGGATCAACGGGCCGTTGATTCTGGTCTGACGCCAGTAGCCCCGGCTTTATATGAAGGGCACCGGTTTCCCGATCAATTAATCCATTACGCTCCTCCTCAATATCCGTGGCTTGCGTATAAACGTCGCCGGAGATGCTTCGCTTTCTCAGCTCCGCCTTAAAAAGTTCGATCTGACTCACACGCGCACTTTCTTCGGCCGGTCCCCCGTAATCTTTGAATCCAAATCCACCCCATTCGCTCACGATCAGGGGTACCTGTCTTCTATAAAAGAACGGATCTCCTACTACCAGCGGAAATGCTGCCACTGATTCCAGCTTCCCTGCCGTAAGCTCATCCAGCATGCCCTTCCACCGATCAAGGTCTGGCGTATAAAGATGTGCGGTCAGCAAATCTGTCTTAAGTCTTCCTTCAAAAGAAATATGATGCCAACCATCGTTGTCGACGACCAGAAACTGCGGATAAGCAAGCTGCATGTAGTGGTACATATCGGTGATATACTGGCGGGTTTCGCTGTTGTTGGCAATGTCCTGCGCCCCCCAATCTTCATTGTAAAGGCTCCATATCACAACCGAAGGATGAGTCCCGATCAGCGTCAGCATGCGCATGAGCTCGGCCCGGTGGTTTTTACGGCTGTTTCGGGTCGATCGATGCGGGCTGGGCACCTCCACCCAGAGCAATATTCCAATCTTATCGGCAAGCTTGTAAATACGTGGATCAATGCCAGCGATGTGTATCCTTACCAGATTGCAGCCAAGCTCTTTCATTGCCAGCAAATGCTTTTTGATTTGACAATATGTTGAATTACCCGGCTGATAAAGAATACCGTCCAGATAAATTGGCTGGTTGTTCAAATATAGGTGGCTACCCCTTGCTTCAAATTTTCTGAGCCCGAACTTTGTCTCAATCTCAGATGCAGTTCCGTTCTCATCAATAAGTTGTGCAACCAGTCGGTAGAGGTTAGGGGCATTCGCCGACCAAAGGAGGGCGTTCGGGAGATCAACTACCAGCCGCTGGGACTTCTGGCCAGCATCCAGCATCAGCTTAAATTCATCTTCCGCCACTGGATTGCCATCGGTGTCGGCGCTGACCTGGAATACTGTCAATTTTATTTTGTAGGAGCCAGGGTCGTGGATACGGGTAGTAAGCGTAAACCGCACCAGGTTATCCTCAATAATGCTGACCACACCTACCCTTGATCGCAACCGGTTCCTTTCGACTCTTTCTAGCCATATGCTGCGGACTGCACCGGTATATGTTTGATACCAGATCCCACCCCGCTTGTAGATGTGAGACTCCTGCTTCCCGCGCGGAATATCCGCGTCCATACTGCTGGCTATCCTGACAGTAAGCCGGTTGACCGGCCGGAGTGCTTCCAGTTCGTAGGAGAAGGAAGTATATTCTCCCATATGTTTCAGCTCGCCTTCAATTGTCGTTAACGAATGGCCGTTGAGCCAAACCTGTGTCTCATATCCACAGGCTCCGAAGGTGAGCTGCAGAATGGTATTCTCCTGCCCGGGGGGCAACGCATCTAAGGGCAGCTCAAAAGTCCGTTCATACCATACTACGATCTTGTCTTTCCATGACGAACCCTCTTGCTGCGTTGCTGCCAGGTGCTGCTCGACACTGCCCGGCCAGTTTGCCGTGTAGGAAAAGTCATGCCGGACATACCAGTTTTCATTGATCCCCCGGTCGTAAGCATCAACGGCAAACTTCCATTCGCCATCCAACAAAATGTATTCGTTGGGCCTGAGAACGGACCGGGGAAGATCTTCCCGGAAAACTCCCGTGTCAAAGGATGCTTCTCTGCTCTTAGAAGAGCCGTAATTAATGTGTTTTTGCATGTGTGATTTGTTTGAATGCACGATTTCAACACCCGCGCCCGTGGACATGTGGTCTTATGGCCTGATATAGCCATTAGTAAAAAGGGTAGCGGTAATGGCGACCCAGACGATGGGATTACCGAGCCGAATACCGCGGTGTTTGCGAGAAATACCCGCTTTAATAAGAACTGTGCCAAGGGGGTAAAATAATTATAATCCGGGTTGCTGCTGCAAATTCCCTGACAGGTCTTCCGGTTAGCAACTGACGGCCGGCCGGGATGATTGGTACAATTCTTTAGTGGGCCGCGCGACTAAAATTTGTTTTATTAAACCTGTCGATTATGAGGAAGATACGCCTGCTGCTTTTCGCAGCCATGTTAGTAACCGTCGCCTGCGACGATGACGATGATCAGAATGATATCGGCAACAACCTGTCGGAAGCCGACAAAATGTTTGTGACCAACGCCGCCGATGGGGGGATGTTTGAGGTGGAAGCCGGGGAAATGGCCGTGGCGAAGGGAGATTCGACCTCAATGGGCTCTATGCATGGAGACTCGTTGAGTGTCAAGTCGTTTGGACAGATGATGGTTACGGACCACACAAAAGTGAATGAAGAACTGGAGAACATGGCCACAAGAAAGGGTGCTTCGGTTCCTGCTTCGCTAAGTTCCGCCAAGCAACAAAAACTGGATAGTTTATCCGGGGTAACCGGTGCTGCTTTTAACCGGATGTATACGAAGATGATGGTTTCGTCGCATCAGGAGACGATAGTGCTATTCCAGTCAGAGGCTTCCGGAGGCAATGATACCGAGCTGAAATCGTGGGCCGCGGACAAGGTACCGGCATTGCAGGACCACCTGGCAGCTGCGCAAATGCTGGCCGATTCCGTTCGCAAATAGTTTTAATGTTGGTGAATTGGTTTTTTTGAAATCAAACAGGCTTCGGGACACTCCCGAAGCCTGTTTTGTTGACGAACGTACCAGTTTCTGGTCTGCATCCCATCGGCAATACTACCTGTTTAAGCAAATCGATTAATCGTGTCCCTGTGTCTTGACGATCTTATTATAAATCCCCAGCAGCAAAAATGGCGCGGCCCACTGACCAATAAATAGCGCGGTGTGTTTGTGGCCCGTCAGTTTAAATGCGAGCGATACACCCATGGACGCTATTGAAGTCCACAGAAATGCGTCCGAAGGGATTTTGGCAGTTTGTGATTCGATGGCCTTCGCCATGCCACCTTCCTGATGGCTGTCATTTTTGGTAATGTCCATAAAACAAATATTTGAAGTGAACTGGAAAATTTCGGCCGCCTCTTAAAAAGCTGTTCCAGAAGCGCTGATCCTCATCTGATCGATCTTCCGACCGGGTGATAACTGATACGTAGACTTAATTACCCATCAACCGACTGCCTCAGAAGTATTCACGGCTGGTAAGCGATTTGTAGCCTATGTTACCCTCTTGAGACGTGTAGTGATATACGCAGCTCAAACCATTCACTTGATCCGAATCTGATGAAACCACAATCACTACTACACATCTACATAGTACCCGTCGTGCTTACGGCATGTACGCTTTTGGCGTGCGGAGGAAAAAACACAGAGTCCAATGTGGAGGCGCCGGGCGGCCAGCAGCCTGCCAAGGAAAAGTTTCTGGAAAAAAGTGCAGATATATTGCAGGACAAGACGCCCCTGAATGCATTTAATATGTATCTGAACGGCTTTCATTTTTACAATGGGAATATGAAGGCACAAATGGAAGCACATCATTATGTCAGTCAGCTAAATGAGGATATGTACCAGGCGGTAATTTTCGATGGCAATAAAACCGCCGCCAAACTCATGGGCGTAGAATACATCATCACGGATAAACTTTTCAAACAACTTGACGAGCAGGAAAAGCTACTTTGGCATAGCCATCGTTTCGAAGTGAAATCGGGTACCCTCATTGCGCCGGGAGTGCCCCAGGTAGCTGAGCATGAATTGATGAAAAAGCTGGTGTCGACCTACGGCAAAACCATCCACACCTGGCATACCGATCAACAACGGACGTTACCGCTGGGCGCGCCACAGATCATGATGGCGTTTACCAAAGATGGCCAGCTCGACAAGGCACTTTTGCAGGACCGCGACAAACGTTTTGGGGTGTCAACACCGGACATCCGTGAGCGGCGTGCCGATATCGCACTACCAACGCCCGACGCGCTTGCCGACGCATGGCAAAAAAACAAGGTAAGGCAATTGGTCATCAGCGACCGGGCCGATTCCGCAATGCATGCCCATTAGCGCTGATTGCAATGCCGGTCCCGTCCCCTTGGCGAGAATGGCACTTCTGACAGCCTGCCATACACAGCATTTCTTCATAAGCGGTTTCAGCGTTTGCCGAGGCGAAGTTTCGGCCTTTCAACCGCTCCGGCTGCCAAGTAACCGACAACACCCAGGCACGCTTTTTATAAAGCACACCCCGAATTTATTTCCAATCCTATGTTGCTACGTCGTCGCGCGTTTGTGGCTATTGTTCATTTAAACCAAATCAATTCTTTATGAAAAAGTTGTTACTCCCTTTAGGCTTTGTAAGTCTTTTTTTTATTGCCACGTCCTGTACCGATCACGACGGGACGCTCGCGCAGGTAGACCGCGATTTTATGATCAAGGCGGCTGACAGTAACCTTTTCGAGATTAAGGCCGGCGAGATGGCCTCCGACAAGGCGGTCGTCGATTCTGTCAAACATTATGGTCATCACATGGTCACCGATCATAGTATGGCTACTATGGAGTTGAAGGCCCTGGCCCAAAAGAAAATGGTCGATCTCCCGGAGAACCTCTCGCCCGCCAAACAAATGAAGCTCGATAGCCTCGCCATGCTGAGCGGAATGACTTTCGACTCGGTTTATATGGCTATGATGGTGATCTCGCATGTCGAAACCATTGATCTGTTCGAACTTGAAACAACACTGGGACAGGACCCGGAAGTTAAATCCTTCGCGGAAGGTAAGCTTCCGGTACTTCATCACCATTTGGAAGAAGCCATCAAGCTGAAAGAATGGCTTTGGTAGGCCCGCGGTCTACAGCACATCGCTACCAAATCCGGGCAGCACCGCCTGCGCCGCCTACACCCGGAGCAGTGTTTGCGCCTATGCCTGCGGGACAAGGTGTCGACGATGGTGTGAGCGAAAGAATGAAAGCCGAAAAAAGCCAGCGGAAAGACCGCCAGTAAATAATCTCACGCAGACGTATATTGTTAACCGTTTTATTGTCGCATACTTTTTTCTTCCAATACCAGGGTATCGATACATTTTAGTCATTTCAATCATCAACTCGTTGGCTATGCGAAACAGTTATATAATTGTTCATTTTATACTCTTCTACTTCCTTTGCGCGGAAGTTGCATTGGCGCAAACCAGGGAAATCAGCGGGATTGTGCAGAGCTCCACAGGCGAGGTATTGCCTGGTGCGACCGTCATTATTTCAGGTACCAACACTGCGACCATTACAGACGTCGACGGGAAATTTTCGATCTCCGCGCAAAGCGGGCAAACCTTGCGTATTTCTTTCATCGGATACCTGGCTTCGGAAGTGCCGGTAACCGACCAGTCAACTTACACCATCCAGATGGCCGAGGACGCGCAGAATCTGGAAGAGTTCGTTGTAATCGGCTATCAGTCGGTAAGACGTGCAGACCTGACCGGCGCCACCGGGATTATTGATGCACAAAATACGAACAAGCGTATTGCGCGTTCGTTACCGGAAGCATTGCAAGGTATGACGCCGGGCGTAACGGTGCGCAATGGCGGTGCGCCCGGGCAGGAGGCGGTCGTAAATATTCGCGGGCTTAGTACGCTGTTTGGAAATGCAAGCCCATTATATGTTATCGACGGCATGCTTGCCGACGCCAATACCACGGTTAACCCCAATGATGTAGAGACGATACAGGTATTAAAAGATGCGTCGGCGGCGGCCATTTACGGCTCGCGAGCGGCGAATGGCGTAATCATTATCACAACAAAAAAAGGGAAAGAAGGCGCGCTCAAAGTGGATGCCTCCGTGCGGGCAGGTATCTCTTCGCTTGCCAAACGGTGGGATATGATGAATGCGCAGGAATATGTGGCTACAAACACCCGCGCCTATCAGGCGGCAGGTTACGCATTGCAGCCGGCCGTTGCGGCTTACAATGGGGCTGTGAATACCAATTGGGCCGACGAACTGCTGCAAACCGGCAGCATTCAGGATTACAACGTCAGCTTGTCGGGCGGTGGGAAGGACAGTAAATACCTGATTTCGGGTTCCTATTTTGCGGATGAGGGTGTGCTCAAAGCCCGGGATTTTCAGCGGGGCTCGTTCCGCATCAATACGGAGGCGACGCGTGATAAATTCACTTTCGGAGAAAACCTGATGATTTCCAGCACCGAACGGAACACGCCGTTTCAGGGAGGATTTGCGGAAGGAAATGCCTGGTATGACATCTGGACCAGCCTGCCGATCATCCCCGTCCAAAGTGCCGATCTGGTGAGCACCTCCAACCCGGGTGGCTGGGGTTATGGTTCTTTCAATGCACGCTCATTTTCCAGAAATCAGGCTGCGATCAATGACATTACCAAAACTACCTACAACTTTTTCAAGGTGTTGGGCAATGCTTTTATTGACTACAAGATATTCAAGGGCATCAGTTATCGCTTCAACGCAGGTCTGGAAACCAGTTTTGACAAAACTAACAACATCAGAAGAGATGGCCTCTGGTACTGGAACCAGTCGCCCGAATTCAGCAGCGTAGGGCAGATGCGGGCCCAGTTTTTGAGCTATCTGTTCGAGCATACCCTGAACTTTAATTTTACTTTTAATAAACACAGCCTGAATGGCGTCGTCGGTTACACCCAGCAAACGATCCGCAATGACGATGTTGGCGGGCGCAGATTACAGCTTGGGTTTTATGGGGGTGAGTATTTCACGACCATCAATTCGGCCAGTGGTGGGATGACCGCCACCGGAACACGGTCGCAAACACTGATTAACTCTGCATTGGGTAGGCTGAACTATAATTTTGCCGAAAAATATTACCTCACCTTTACATTCCGTGCCGATAAGGATTCCCGTTTTTCGCCCGCGCACCGCACCGGGTATTTCCCGTCCGCGGCTGCTTCGTGGAAGATCAGTAACGAAGAGTTCTTCAAATCGGACGTGATAACCGAGCTCAAACTGAGAGGATCTTACGGAGTTTTAGGCTCGGCCAATCTAAGCAATTACCAATTCACCGGTTTTTTGAACCAGGCACCGAGAGCAGTTTTCGGGTCGGGGCAAACGGAATTTCCAGGGGCTACACAGGCCAGGCTCGTGTATGAGGATATCAAATGGGAGCAAAAGGCCACTACCAATATCGGCGCCGATCTGGTGCTTTTCAACAACAAACTCGCGATTACCGTCGATGCCTTCCGCTCGGTGGCCAAGGACGTGCTGCTATCGCTGCCGCTCCCGCTTTACATCGGCAACCTGCAAGGCGATCCCCTCGTGAATATCGGTTCTATTGAAAACAAGGGTATCGAGCTCGATTTCACTTACCGGCAAACCTCCGGTCCGTTCACCTGGAGCATTGCACCCAATTTTAGCGTGATCCGCAACAAAGTGCTCGAACTAGGGAACCTGGGTGTGGACGAGGAAACAGGCGAGCCAAGGAACTACATCCAGTCGGGGAATACCCGCTCGCAGGTAGGACGCTCGATAGGGGAGTTCTACCTGATCAAGACGGACGGCCTTTTTCAAAACGACGAAGAGATACAGGCACACAAGGCACAGGCGGCATATGCAAAACCGGGCGATATCCGCTACATCAACCGCATCGACCAGGGTACGAACGACGATATCAATGACCGCGACCGCACATTTGCCGGCAGTCCGTGGCCGAAACTGACTTCGGGCTTGATCCTGAACGGGACCTGGTCGGGTTTGTCGTTAAACATTCAGTTTTACGGGGCATTTGGCCAGAAGTTATATAACGACGTTCGCAGAGACATTGATGGCATGGGTTATTCCAACTACCGCAGAGGTATCAACCCATGGACGCCGGAGAACACTGACACCGATTTTCCACGCCTCGGCGTTTCTTATTCCACGGGTGTGGCCGGCGACCCTGCCAGTGCCGACCGCGGGATCGTTTCCAATGTCCGGGCCAATACCGATCGCTGGCTGGAAAACGGGTCTTATTTAAGGTTGAGAAATGTCGAGCTGTCCTATTCGATCCCGGAGGCTGTCACTGGTAGATTGTCCCTGAGCAATGCGAGGGTATATGTAAGCGCTCAAAACCTGCTGACATTCACTAAATACACCGGGCTTGATCCTGATGTGGTGGGGGCGAACTTCAACCTCGAACCGGGCGTGGACCTGGGTGGCTATCCAGCATCCCGCATTATTTCCTTCGGCCTCAACCTGGGTTTCTGAAAAGCTCATTCAACAGACATCGATATGAAAAAGATATTTGTCCTCGCCTCATTCATTCTGCTTGTTTCCAGCGCCTGTAACCGCGATTTCGACGAGCCTAATCCAAACAGTCCCACCATCGCATCGTTCTGGAAGAGCGAAGCCGATGCGATTAAAGGCATTAACGCTGTGTACAGTACTTTTCACCGGACGGCCACGCTCTACTCCCGGTTCCTGTTCTACCACGGAATGCTAAGGTCCGACGAAGGCTACGGCTCTGGCGGCGATATTACGCTGAACAACATCATGAGCTTCAACCAGACCAACTACAACGAGGGCCTGACCGCCGGGACCTGGCAAAACCTGTTCATTGGTGTATTCAGGGCCAATCAGGTGCTGGCCTATGTGCCCGGCATCGAAATGAATGAAGCCATAAAAAACCGGATCATCGGAGAGGCGAAATTTCTGAGAGGGCTGTTCTATTTTAACCTGACGCTCTATTATGGTCGTCCGCCAGTTATCCTCGAACCTTCTGAGCCAACCGATCGCCCTCCCAACGCGACCAATGCAGAAGCCTGGGCGCAGGTGGAGCGGGATTTGTCCGAAGCCGCGCCTGCATTGCCACTCAGCTATACGGGCGACGATCTCGGCCGGGCGACGCGCGGGGCGGCCATGGGCCTGCTGGGAAAAGCGTATTTACAACAAAATAAATATCAGGAAGCGGCCACCACATTGGCCTGGTTCATCACGGGCGAAGGCAAAGGGCTGTATACGCTGACGACCAACTATCAGGACAATTTCAAGGCTTCGACCGAGAATAACAGTGAATCGGTATTTGAAATCCAATTCCGGTTCAACCCCAATGAAAATACCGACGACGATGTGGACGAAACCCGCATCAATAACACAGGAACTTCCATTGCACAGTTTTACGCCCCGCGCGGCGTGGGCTTTTCCGACGGTGGGGCCCGTCGCTGGCTGGTAGGAGAGTTTGAAAAAGAAAATACCGCCTCCGGTAGCCGGGATCCAAGACTTGGCGTGACGTTGCTCTTCGATTCGACCGATGCGCGCGGCCCGCAATTCACGATGGTTTACGGGCAAACGTTCGCCAGCCGCTATGGCACCAGCGGGGGTGAAAGCAGTTCGGTATGGTTTAGGAAGCAGTTAAATGATAATGAACCCGGTAGGACCGAAGAGGGTTTCAGGTCGCCCAACAATCACCGGCTGTTGAGGTATGCCGATATTTTGCTCATGTATGCCGAGGCGCTCAATGGCATTGGGCAGACTACCCAGGCCTACCCCTATGTGGATATGGTACGCGCGCGGGCAGGATTGCGGCCGCTGACACAGGTGAGGCCAGGTATGACCCAGGCGCAATTCCTGGCACAGATCAAGCACGAACGCATAACTGAACTGACAGGTGAAGGCTGGCGTTTTGCCGATCTGCAACGTTGGGGAGACCTGGGGCCGGAACTGGCTGTGCGAGATCCGGAGTTTACCAATTTTGTAAAAGGCAGAAACGAATGGTACCCAATCCCGCAATCGGATATTGACCTTAACCCGAACCTCACGCAGAATCCCGGGTATTGATACAGTCAGATTTAAAACGACAGCATTCACATTCATTCCAACTCTTATGTTGACCAAAAACAACCGAATACAGGTTCTCTGCCTGATCGCAGTGACCATTCTATCCTCCTGCGCCTCCGTAAAAGTGAAGGAGGTGAGCCATGTGGAGGCGAAGGCCGATGATTGCCGCCTTCCTGTTTTCAATGATGTCAAAGAAATAAACGGGGGTTATACGGTGGTATGCGAAGTGGAAAGTACTACCGGGTCGGTATTATTTGTCAAACGGACTGCCGAAGCGGCCATCGAGCGGGCAATGCCGGCTGCATGCCGATGTGGTGCGGATGCGCTCCTGGTGCTCACTTCGGGAAAGACGCAGATAAAATTTTTCTCCTGGCGGCGGGGCATAGCCACCGTTCAAGCCATTAAAACTAATCAAAGCGCCTCCCGTTGATATGATTTTTCGTTCGCTTTACCGCGCTATCCTCGTTTGGGGCATTCCGCTGCTGTTCGTCGATGCTTCCTGCAAAAAGGAGACGGGCACGCCGCCGCCCGGGCCGCAGCAGGCGACCACTTTTACGAACCCGCTGCTTAATTCTGCACCCGATCCGTGGGTTTATCAGAAAGATACCACTTACTATTACCTGCACACGCTTGGGAACCGGATACAGATCTGGAAAACGGGTAAAATGAGTCGGTTGAATGCCGCACCTGCGGTTACTGTTTTTACTGCACCCACTTCCGGCGGCAATTCCCGGGATATCTGGGCACCGGAGCTGTTTTTTCTGGATGGCAAATGGTACATCTATTACACCGGCTCCGACGGTAACGATCGCGAGCACAGGCTATGGGTGCTGGAAAACGCAAATCCGGATCCGACGCAGGGGAACTGGACGGACAGGGGCAGGCTCACGACCCAGCCAGTGGATCTGTGGTCGATCGATGCTACTGTTTTGCAGCACGACAACAAGCTGTATCTCATCTGGTCGGGCAGGCCTTTCGCGTCCGGAAATGCCGATTTGACCCAAAACCTATATATCGCCCGAATGAGCGACCCGTCCACGCTTACCGGCCCAACGATGCAGATCGCCTCCCCGGAATTTGAATGGGAAAGGCGTGGGTTTGCCGTGAACGAAGGGCCGGAAGTGCTGCGAAATCCGGCTGGAAAAGTATTTCTTACCTATTCGGCAAGCTATTGCGGCGACGACCGCTATTCGCTCGGATTGATGAGCTTAAAAGAAGGAAGCGATCCCATGAATCCAGAGAACTGGACGAAAATGCCCGCGCCGGTTTTTACAGGACTCGCGTCGGCCAATGCTTTTGGGGTAGGGCATAATGGTTTTTTCAAATCAAGGGATGGAAAAGAAGACTGGATCATTTATCATGCGAACTCTGCCGCTGGTCAGGGTTGCGGTGACGCCAGGAACGTAAGAATGCAGAAATTCACCTGGACCGCCGATGGTTTGCCAAGCTTTGGAGAGCCGGTGCCAACCGGGCAAGCGGTTACCATCCCTTCGGGCGAATAGCGGTTTCCATTATATTTGGGCACTTTAAGCGCATTTACTTTCAAGACTATTTATGAGGAAATTAAGCATTACCCTGTTACTGTTGACCTTAGTTCAATTTGCAAATGCCCAGCGGGCGGTTGTTCGCGGCGATTTTGCCGATCCTTCGGTGATAAAGGTAGGAGAGACCTACTACGCCGCGGCAACAAGTTCCAATTGGGCACCCGCATTTCCTTTGATGAAGTCAAAAGATCTTAAAACCTGGCAACAAACAGGATCCATTTTCCCCGACCTTACTTCCTGGGCCGATTTCTATTACTGGGCCCCCGAGTTGAATTACGATAATGGCAAAGTATATGTGTATTACACTGCACACAAAAAAGGCGGCAATCTGTGTGTAGGTGTTGCGAGCGCCGATACGCCCGAAGGTCCGTTTAACGACCATGGCCCGTTGGTTTGTCAGGAAGTTGGCTCCATCGACGGTTTTCCGATCCGCGACGAAAATAACAAGTTGCATCTGATCTGGAAAGAGGATGGCAACAGCGTAGGCAGGCCGACGCCGATCTGGATCCAGCCCATGAATGAGGAAAGAACAGCGTTGACCGGTGAGAAAAAGGAACTGTTCAGAAACGATACGCCCTGGGAGGCCAATTTGGTGGAAGGCGTCTCAGTGATTAAAAACAATGGGTATTTCTATGCGATCTACGCAGCGGCGGGCTGCTGCGGGCCCGGCTGTACTTACGCAACAGGTATTGCACGCACCAAAAACCTGATGGGCCCCTGGGAAAAATACACGGGGAACCCAATCCTGACCGCACAAGGTGACTGGATGTGCCCCGGCCACGGTACGGCCGTGACACATAATGGTAAAAATTACTTCATGTATCATGCCTACGACAGGGCGTCCAACAAATACACCGGCCGGCAGGCGCTGATCCGCGGTTTTGAATTTACGGCAGACGACTGGCTCCGCTTCACCGACGAATACATTACGCCCGCTGATACGCGTACAGCCTATACCATCACCGACAATTTTGACAAGGCAAAGCTCGATCTGCAATGGAGCTGGTCTGTTTTTAATAAGCCTTCATTCGAACTGAAAAACGGCAGGTTGGACCTGCAAATTAAAGACGAGCGGGAACTGTTCGTTGCCAAAAAGATCGACAGCCAGAACTATGAAGCAACCGTGGAAACAATCCCATCAAAAAGCGCCTTGACCGGTGTCGCATTGATCGGGGATGATAAGAATATGATCTATGCGGCTGCAAATCAGGATAGTGTCAGCGTTACCCTTGTCAAGGACGGTGCGAGCAGTAACGTCGGGAGATTTGCCGTACCGATGAAAGGCAAGCATTTATTTTTGAAAATGGAGGTTAAAAATAACAAGGATATCAGCTTCTATTACAGCCTTAACGGAGCTGATTTTACTTCCTTCAAGATCACTTCACCGGACGTTACTTACCTTCCTCCCTGGGATAGGGCCGTGCGCGCGGGCATTGTTGCAAAAGGTGTGCGGGGAGATGTTTCAACCGTAGAGAAATTTGTTTTTAAAAGTCTGTAAAAACCGATCCCCGGGAGCCACAAAATGCTGCCGGGGAATATGAGGTTTTTCTGATCCAACACAAACCGCTCGCTTCTGGCCGACCGCGGAGCAATGGCTCAAAGCAGCGGTGTTTCGCTGTCGGCCAGGTTTGACTTCGTCTTTTTCACATGTCGGCGTGGCATCTGAGTACAACCACGCATCTTCCCAGGACATTTATTTTGTCACCAGATGCGACGGTATATTCATTTTCACCGATAAAATCTTCCGCCGTATTGATCACAATATGCCACTGGTTGCCGCATTCTTCGTTTGGAAGCACAAAATCGAGTGCCTGATCCCCGGTATGGAAAATGATGTAGAAATGGTCATCCCGGACTTTTTCGCCATTTGGAGCGACACACCGGATGCCCTGGCCATTTAGAAATACCCCAAAGGAGTGGGCTTTGTGATGTCCCCATTGCTCATCGGGAATCTGGACTCCGTCGGGCCTGAACCACATAATGTCCTTAACGTCCGAACCGATTACGGGAAGGTCCTGGAACCAGCGTCGGCGACGAAAAGTAGGGTGTTCTTCACAAAACCGGATGAGCGACTTGGTGAATTCTAAAAGCTGTTTGTCGGCCTTCTCCCAGTTAAGCCAGGATATTTCGTCATCATGGCAATAGGCGTTGTTGTTTCCGTTCTGCGTCCTGCCAAATTCATCACCGGCAACCAGCATCGGTACGCCTTGCGAGAGGAACATGGTGGTCAGCAAGTTTCTTTTTTGTCTGTTCCTGACGGCATTGATTTCCGGATCTTCTGTTGGGCCTTCGGTTCCGCAGTTCCACGAATGGTTGCTATTGTCGCCGTCGTTATTGTCCTCGCCGTTGGCTTCATTGTGTTTCTCGTTATAGCTCACAAGGTCGTTGAGTGTAAACCCGTCGTGCGCGGTAATAAAATTGACACTCGCCGTTGGCCTGCGGTAGTCGCTTTGATAAAGGTCGGGGCTGCCTGTGAAGCGATTGGCAAAAGAGATCATCTCGATTTCATGGCCCCGCCAAAAGTTGCGGATCTGGTCGCGGTAAATGCCGTTCCATTCTGCCCAGCCGATCGGGAATTTCCCGACCATGTAACCCTCTTCCCCAATATCCCATGGCTCGGCGATTAGCTTAACTTGAGAAATGACAGGATCCTGATGGATGATGTTGAAAAACGAGCTCAGGGAGTCAGTTTCGTGCAAGGTACGGGCAAGCGCCGCTGCCAGGTCGAAACGGAAGCCGTCTACATGCATTTCAGTCACCCAGTAACGCAGGCTGTCCATGATCAACGCGAGCACGTTAGGCAGGCGGACGTTCAGTGTATTCCCTGTCCCGGTGTAATCCATATAGTGTCGGGAATCGTCCTTTACCAGCCGGTAATAAGAGGCGTTGTCCAGCCCTTTGAACGAAAACGTCGGTCCCAGATGGTTTCCTTCGGCGGTATGGTTGTACACCACATCCAGAATGACCTCAATGCCTGCTTTATGCAGTTCCCGTACCATTTCTTTGAACTCTGTTACCTGGCCGCCACTTGCGCCGTTGCCGCTGTACCGGGCATCCGGTGCGAAAAAGCCTAATGTGTTGTAACCCCAATAATTGGTCAGGCCGTTTTCAAGCAAATGTTGGTCTGCCACGAAATCGTGCACCGGCATCAGCTCAACTGCGGTCACACCCAGCTCTCTCAGGTATTTAATGGTAACCGGATGCGCGATGGCAGCATAAGTACCGCGAATCTCTTCGGGAAGTTCCTTGTTCTGTATGGTAAAACCTTTCACATGTACTTCGTAAATGACCGTAGCGTGGTAGGGAATCTCAAGACGGGTGTCGCCGGTCCAGTCGAAATGGTGATCGATGACCACAGCTTTGGGCATAAATCCTGCGCTGTCCGACTCACTGAAACTCAGGTCTTGTTCAGGGTTTCCGATTTCATAGGCGAAAACCGCATCATCCCACCTAATGGTACCGTTGATCGCTTTTGCGTAGGGGTCTAGCAATAACTTGTTTGGATTGAACCGATGCCCTTTTTCAGGGTCATATGGACCATGTACCCGGTACCCGTACAACTGCCCGGCCTTGAGACCGGGAACATACACGTGCCAGACATGGTGTGTGACTTCCTCAATTTTTATCTTGATGTATTCCTCGGCCTCATTTTCCGGGTTAAAAAGGCATAGCTCCATACCATGGGCATTCTCGGAAAATACCGCGAAGTTTATTCCCTTTCCATCCCATGTGGCCCCAAGAGGATAAGGTTTGCCCGGTAGCGTCTTTATTTCCTGACCTTTGGGCGATTCCAGCACCTCGTTCTCGATGCGTCTTTCCATTGTGTTTGTTATTTAAACCTTCGTTTGTTGATTCGCTAAATCGGAAGGGAGCATTGATAATTTTTGTGCCAAGGTCTCCCCGTTATCAGAAAGAGGCGTTGTGTGCCGTGATAGGATGCAGCTGCCCAAATGCCTCTACCAATGCTTCGTAGGGCCGGTATCCGGTCATGATCAAGCCTCTTCCTGCTTTTGTAAAGGTCAATGTGGGAAACCGGCCGATCTTGTTGTAAGCGACCTGGCGCAGGTCGCTACGAAATGCCTCGCGACTCGGATCATTGTTGTAGTTCTCTGCAAATAGCTCAAAATCAAGTGCTTCTGGGTGAAGAATGCTTGTGCTTTTGGCAACTTCCAGTAAATTGTCCCTTTTGGAAATGTCAAGAGATTCAACCATGACCGCTTTCCAAACGGCGTTCAAGTAGATTTCTGATGCTTCAAAACTTTGCAATGCCGCGGTTTTGACGGCTATGCACGCCGGGTAGGAGGAGGCGGGTGGGTTTTCGATCCAAATCAGGTCATTGATAACAGCGCCTGTCCGGTGCTGCGCTTCCATCCAGATCGGGCCCATCTGAGCAGGCCTGCTCACATCATTGAACGGATCGTGGTATTTCGTCCAGTTCGAAATCATACCTGCCATACAATAGGAGTAGGTAATGTGGTCTTTATAATCTCTGATGAAGCGTTGCCAGTGGGGCAGCAGCGCCCAGCTCCAGCAACAGAGCGGATCAGTATAAAGAATGATCTTTACCCGATCCGCCTGGTGTTTTGATACGTCCAATTTAGTTCTGGTTACAATTCATTGAGGAGACCGCCCGACTTGTCATATGTGCTCCATTGCGCATCGATCTCCGCAGTCGCGCTCATGATTTCTTCGCTACGCAGCTTGCTCAGCTCTTTGTCGAGCGTCTTGACTGACTTTTCAGTGCGGTCTGTGCCCGTGGGTTCCAGCGTGGTAAGTCCGTCCGTTTCCAATACCTGCTGCAAAGGATCTTCGATATACTGCCAGGTTTCACCGAGCTGTGTGCTGGTACCCTGGTTCCATGGTCCTTGCGCGTCCATTCCGCTGGACATATTGTAGTAAAGGTTACTGAACCGTGGATCACCTTGCAAAATGCCAGGCGGGAAATTGGGCTGAATGGTTGCCAAAGCCGCTTCAAACATTTGATAATGGGCAATTTCGCGCGTCATCAGGAAACGGAGCGTTTCCTTTACATAGGCATCATCGGTAAACTTCATCAGATATTCATAAACAATCTTCGCACGGGATTCGGCGGCAATATTGGAGCGTAGATCCACCGTCAGGTCCCCGTTTGCGGTGACATAAGCGGCCGTCCAGGGATTGCCATTGCTGTCTGTCAGCGTGGGGCTTCCGCCGCTGAGAACCAGGAACTGGGGATTGACCATGGCTTCATGGATAAAACCTTCCCTGGCAGAAGTGCCGTCCAGCAGTTTCATAATCTCCGATTCTTCCGAGGCGTTTTTTAATTCACCATTCACGCCGCCGAGCAGCATCTGGATCGTCGCGCCGACAATTTCGAGATGGCTGAATTCCTCGGTTGCAATGTCCATGAGTAGGTCATACTTGTCAGGAAAGGGGTTTTTGGCGCTGAATGCCTGCACAAAATACTGCATGGCCGCTTTGAGCTCTCCATTGCTCCCACCGAACTGTTCAAGCAACAGCCGCGCGAACTTGGGGTCTGGCTTGGAGACCCGGGCGTTAAATTGTAATTCTTTGACGTGGTAAAACATAGCAATCGTTTTTAGTTGTAAGAACATGAAAGTTCCCGCCCTTATAAAAACCTGTGCCACTATGTACTAGCAACAAGCCGCTGCTTTCTGTCCACAAAACTGGGGAATCGCTTTGATTCAATGTTAACCCGGTCCGGGATGCGCTTCAGGCAAGCTTTTTATTCACCGACCGCGATTTTAAAAAAAGTATCATGAAAACAGGCAGGTTTGTTAGGCTGACAGCGGGAGTACTCGTGTCTTTTGGTATTCGGGCGTTTGGCCAGGTCGAGATCGTTGAGCATTTGCCGGAAGATACTTATGTGGCCAATTGGCAACCGGTATTTTTCGAAAAGATCGTATCATATGTGCAGCTCCCGGGTGATCCCTCCGAATACAAGAAAATCAAAACCTATGTCATGTATAGGGCTAAACAGAATATCGAAAAGGTAGAGGAGTTACTCAAATTTGAAGATCTGACAAGGCAGAGATATCTTGGTGCATTCCTGGTGAGAACAGGCCGCACATTTACTACGCTACTGGATAACAGTGTTTTGGGTGTGGAAAATACAAATCTTACCACTCAGGATCAGCTGATCAACAATGAAACGATATCCGTCAGGCAGGATATCAAGCACTGACGCACTCATGGGTCACCACCCTTTTTACGGTACTCGACGAATTCATTCAACACACAAATCCTTACGGCTTCGATATAAAGAACGCTGATCCTATGTTAACGGCCTGATTCTATGCGGCACCCTATTCAAAAGTTGTTAGGTGCCGCACATCTTTTCCAGTATTTCATCATCACATCAATAGTTTCCTTGATTTCGTTGAAATCACCAGGTTTGACAAAAAAACCTTGCGCGGAAGTGCTGTAAGCATCTACTACCACCTGCTGATTAAGGGCGGTCGTAAAGTAAATGTAGGGGATGCACCTCAGGCTGAGTTCGGAATCCAGCTGGACTTTTCTTCTAAGTTCCAGGCCATTCAGCTCTGGTAGGTTGATGTCCGAGATAATGATAAAAGGCCGCTCAGTGGTCGAATAAAGGAAATTCAGTGCGGATAGTCCACTCGTGAAATACATTCTCTTGTTGGGGTACCCCAGTTCGCTAAAAATTTCCTCTAATACAAACTGATCATCTTCGTCGTCTTCGATAATAACAATAGTACCATCCTTATTCATAGCTGCCACGTTTTACTGAAAAGGTACAAAAACAATACCAAACCGGCTTAACCATTCCGGTTTCAAAAAATAGCCTTACTTACCGATGCCGATATTTTTTAATCGGCCGCTTCAAAAAGTGAATTCTTAAAGCTCCGCCAGTTTTAAAAGCCGGGCGGCTTTCAAATGGCGTCCGGTTCCAAAAACGTTTCCCCACCATGTAGAACAACCACCTCTTAACGCGAGTGGAGTAGCGGTAATCGGTGAGGTATAGTTTTTATTAATCAATGCGCTTTGAATCAAATATTTACGACAATGAAAGCTGCATCATTTCCAACAGTAAATTCTTCCTTCCAAACTGAAATTGATCTGGTAATACAAGCCGAGCAACAAGTCAGCCGGATCCTGCCGCAGATCATGCGATCGGTATGGTCGAGTGAGCTGTCCCGCACCCTCAGGCGGGCCCTGGCGATTTCTGAAAGCCACCAGCTAGGACTTGCCCAACATTATCAGGCGGTGCCGCCGGACACGCAGCCAGTTGCGGTTACCAACCTGGAAAAAAGGATTATGCTTGCTCTTGACAGTGGGTACAAAGGAACTATCAGAGACCTTTCACTTACGCATTTGACCGCCGAAATCATTCAGCATAAATTAAACTGCTATGAAAACCTAGTAGGTCTTGGTGATCAACACAACGCCCATGATCCAAGGCGTATATTGGGCGCTGCCATTTCAGACGAAGCGGCTACGGGTCTTTTCCTTCAGGAGCTCGTAGAGCGGTTTGAGTCGCGGGAGCTTTCCTTACTTTGAGCAGTCAACCTTCATCATTAGTTAAAACAATATCAAAATGAAAATTATCAACACTCGGCTCCACGGCAAAATAGATTACGTCGCAGGATTGCTATTCATAGCCTCCCCATGGATATTTGATTTTAGAGAATCTGATGCCGCAACCTGGGTACTGATGGCAATTGGTTTGTTATCGGTGGCGCTTTCGATGTTTACCGACTATGAAGGTGGGATTGTACGGAGCATTCCCATGCGGGTCCACTTAACCACAGACATATTTGCTGGCGCGTTTTTAGCATCATCGCCCTGGCTTTTTGGTTTTGCGCAGGACGTTTTTCTGCCGCATCTTTTAATGGGACTTTTCCAGGTTCTGGCCGGGTTGCTGACGTCGGCGCACCCATCACACGATCAGTCACGATCGCTAATAGATCCGAAGGCGGAAGGCATCAGTTGATCCAGGAAGTGTACGAATTTTGAATTCAAAAAGAATTCAAAATTCACTGGTAGTTTCAGCGCGAAAACGGGCCAACGATGGCCCTGCTGACACCTCCTGATTCAATGATTACTGCCACTGAGCGCACGGGTAATGTACCTGGCCGACGATCCGGTTTTTTGACTATCCCTGTTAGTTTAGCCGCCCTGCTCATTATATTTTCCACGATCACCCGCCTGGCGCTGATGCTTAAGGCCGGGCAAAACGTCGAATATGGTCCCGTGAGCGTGCTGAGCATATTCGGCATCGGCCTGTTCTACGATCTGATCAACTCCTTGTACTTTATCCTTCCGTTGATGCTTATCGGATGGCTGACCCCCGGTCGGTTAGGAGAAAAGAAGGGTTATCAATGGGTAATGCACTCGCTGGTATTTGTGATGATGTTCCTCCTGTTATTAAATGCGGTTTCCGAATGTGTCTTTTGGGACGAGTTCGGCTCCCGTTTCAATTTCATTGCAGTGGATTACCTCGTGTATACGCAGGAAGTAATTGGGAACATCCGTCAATCGTATCCGATAGAAGTCATCCTGGGCTTACTGGTCGTTCTTTCGGTGTTTTTGACACTCCTGATGTTGAGGGTCGCCAACCGACTGGCTTTTTCCTCCATGCGATTTGGAATGCGGTCGCTGGCATTGGCGGGCTATCTGATTTTGGTAGTTGCAGCGTTTGTGCTGGTCGATAACAGTACCAGACAGTTCAGCAAAAACACCTATAACAATGAGCTGGCGGGCAACGGAATGTATGAGCTGTTTGCCGCCTACCGGAACAATGAGCTGGATTATGATCAATTTTATTTAAGGTTGAGCGACCGGCGTGCATCTTCCGATATTCGTTCGTTGGTCAAAACGCCGGAGAGCCATTTTTTAGGGAACAACCCATTCAGTATCGAACGACAAATCGTTAATTCCGGGCCCGAGTTACATAAAAATATTATTTTGATCAGTGTAGAAAGCCTCAGTGCCGATTTTCTGGGAAGTTTTGGAAACAAACTGGGGGTCACGCCTTTTCTGGATTCTCTTGCCCGCGAAAGCCTTTTATTTACCAATCTTTATGCCACCGGTACACGCACGGTCCGGGGTTTGGAAGCATTGTCGATATGCGCGCCACCAACACCGGGGCAGTCAATCGTCCGGCGGCCGCGCAATGAAGGGCTGTTTTCAATGGGAAACGTGTTGAAAAGCAAGGGTTACCAGACCCAATTCGTCTACGGTGGCTACGGGTATTTTGATAATATGGGGTATTTCTTCGAACATAATGGCTACCAGGTGGTGGACCGGGCCGCATTGTCCAAAGAGGAGATTGACTATGAAAACATCTGGGGTGTAGCCGACGAAAACCTCTTCGAACTGGCCAGCCGACAGATCAGCCTTGCTACCCAGGCAGGCAAACCAGTATTTAGCCATATTATGACCACTTCCAATCATCGTCCATATACCTATCCGGAGGGCAGGATTGACATACCTTCGCATACCAGCCGCGAGGGGGCTGTGAAGTATACCGATTTTGCCATTGGTCAGTTTATCCGCAATGCAAGAAGCAAGCCCTGGTTCAGCAATTCGATATTCGTCATTGTGGCTGACCACTGTGCGTCCAGTGCGGGAAAGACCGATCTTCCCGTTAACCGCTACAAAATTCCGTTGATGATTTATGCCCCCGGGCTTGTTAAGGCTGGCACCATGCCACGGCTCATGAGTCAGATCGATCTTGGTCCTACCATTCTGGGCCTGCTCAATTTTTCTTACCGCAGCAAATTTTTCGGTTATGATATTTTTAAGCTAGAAGCGGGCCGGGAGCGCGCATTCATCAGTACCTATCAAAGCCTGGGCTACATTAAACACGACTCCCTGGTGATCTTGAGACCCCAGAAACAAGCGGCCACATTCATGCCCGACTTCCGGGATGGCTCGGCTAAGGAAAGTCCTATAAACAAACACCTTGTCGAAGAAGCCATCGCATGGTATCAATGCGCCAGCTCGCAGTTCAGGAAAGGGCTCATGAAAAAATAACCGGTATGTACCCATAGCAGGTGCACAATCGGGTTCAGTATTTCTTCTAAATCTGACGGTATCAGGAATCGAACTCTCAGAACAGACCTCATTGAAGCAAAATATGAATTACTTCGAAATATTAGGTCGCATCGGGCGATATGCCTCTGACCTACTCGTGACGGACGCAAATGAACAGGCTTATCATAACATAGCCCATACACGGTATGTTGTCGATAGGTGCGCTGAAATAGCACACTATTACCAGTTGGATACCCGCGATTCTTTCATCGTATCGGCTGCCGGCTGGTTCCACGACTTAGGTTATGTGTATGGACAGCCTTCCGGACATGAGAAGCGGGCGGTGGAATTACTCCATCAATTCGGCCAGGCCTGGCAGCTGGACGAAACCGTTCTGGATGCAGTCAGCAGCTGTATCCTGGCTACCATTTTGCCACAGAAGCCCACGAATCTTTTGGAATCTATCGTTTGCGATGCAGATCTGTATCATCTAGGTACCACAGATTTCCTAAATTGCGATGCTCTTATGCGCCAGGAGGTGCAACACCGCTTAGGGCAGCAAATACCGGCCCGTGAATGGATCGAGGCAACGACCAAACTCCTGCTTTCTCACGAATACCATACATTGTACTGCCAGCAGAAGCTTTCCCGCCAAAAAAGGAGGAACCTGCAAAAGTTACAAGAATCCTTGCTGAAACTTTGATCCGTCGAAAATCGAATTCTTACGGTAAATTACCTGCATGAAAATCCTGATCATTGAAGATGAGCCTGGACTTGCCCAGAGCATCGGCACGTACCTGTCGGCCCAGGACTACCTGTGCGAGTATGCAGGCAACTGGGCACAGGCGCGGGAGAAAGTGGAGCTGTACCGGTACGATTGCATCCTGCTCGATCTGATGCTGCCCGGCGGCGATGGGATGGATATTCTTGAAACACTCAAAAAGCAGGGCCAACAAGATGGGGTGATCATTATTTCGGCCAAAGGAGATTATGAACATAAAATCAGAGGTCTGCATGCAGGGGCTGACGATTATCTGGCAAAACCCTTCCATTTGCCCGAGCTTGCGGCGCGAATCTACTCCGTTATACGGAGACGGAGCTTTGGTAATCATAACAGCATTACGCAGAATGAGTTAAAAGTTGATCTGCTCAGTAAAACCGTTACAGTTAACGGCCTCATCGTCGTGCTGACGAAGAAAGAGCTGGACCTATTGCTGTTTTTTATAGGAAACAAAAACAGGGTGATCGCCAAAAGTGCCCTGGCTGAGCATTTGTCGGGCGATATTGCGGATATGTTCGATAACCACGACTTCGTGTACGCCCATGTTAAAAATTTGAAAAAGAAGCTGGGAGAGGCGGGTTATGGCAATTACCTGAAAACAGTTTATGGAACCGGCTACAAATGGGAAGGATGAAGAAGCTGCTCGATCAAAGTCTGCGACCACTGATCGTATATGCGCTTGCAGTGCTGTTAATAAGCATTCCGGTTTATTTCCTGATCATTGACTGGATCTGGGAAAATGAACTGGACAAGCATCATTATGCGATTCGTGAAAAGTTGGAGAAACGCCTTACCCGACTGAATCTGCCCGACACGGCGGTCGGTGATATGATCGCGGTGCTCGACAAGGTGCAACCCGGCTTTTCTTTCAGCGAAACAGCTGCACCACGGCCCGACAGCCTTTATACCATTATCCGGTTCGATACTTTCATGAACGACCGGGAACAGTTTCGCTGCCTGGTGACCGATATCCGCGTCAACAGCAGGCTCTACCGGGTTTTGATTGAAACGAATATGGAGGAAATCGACGAGACGATCCTGGCTATTGCCGCGGTGACGGTGTTTTTTATTATGCTGCTGCTGGCCGGGTTTATTTATCTCAACCGTAAAACCGCACTGCGCATCTGGCAGCCCTTTTATGGCACGCTTACCAGCCTGCGGGCATTCCGTCTTGAAAGTGGCCGCACAGTTTCGCTGCCGCCATCGCAGGTAACCGAGTTCGCCGACTTGAATGCAAGCCTCGAAAGCCTGATGGATAGCAGCCTCGCGTCATACCGTCAGCAAAGGGAATTTACCGAAAATGCCTCCCACGAGTTGCAGACGCCGCTCGCCATTGTTAAATCGAAGTTGGATATGCTCTTGCAGAGCCAGTCGCTGGACGCCGCGCAATTGCAGACCGTTGAGGAGGTGTATCAGGCTATTAACCGCGTATCGAGGATTAATAAAAACCTGCTGCTGCTGGCCAGGATCGAGCACGCGCAGTTTGAAGGGACGGAGCAGGTGGCCCTGGGCGACATGCTGGTTGCCCTCGCAGCCCAGTTCGAAGACCGCTTTGAAAACAATTCGCTTCACTATTCCCAAAGTATCGAAGCGCTTTACGTGCAAACCAACCCGATGCTGGTGGAAATTTTGCTGACTAACCTGCTAGTCAATGCGGTGCGCTACACGCCAGCCGGCGGTAAAATCGATGTCCGGTTGGATGTGGGATCGCTAACCGTCAGCAATACCGGAACAGAAGCTTTACAGGAACAAAATCTCTTCAAAAGGTTTGCCCAGGCTTCTGGCCAGCATGCCGGTAGCGGGCTTGGCCTCGCGATCACACGCGAGATCTGCGACCGCTATGGCTGGCAGATCGGCTACCGGTTCGCCGACGGTGTACATCATTTCTCTGTCCGTTTCTGAATTCAAAAATTCTTCTAAATCGGTGTCCAAATTTGCCATCAGATAACCAAAAGCTTTATTCTGAATGGCTGTAAAGAGCATCCTGGCATTAGTCTGCTGCATTTTCGTCATGACGCATGTTAAGGCGCAGAAAGTGACCCTTTCCGGGCGGGTCAGGTCGGCGGAAAAAGGGGAAATGCTCCCGTTCGTGAACGTTGTACTGAATTCGGAACAGGACAGTGCTTTTGTAACCGGCACGATCAGCAACGAGCAGGGTCGGTTTGTGTTACCGGATATCGCAAGCGGCAACTACCTGCTCGAATGCCGCTCGCTGGGTTACAAATTGGTGCAAAAGCCGGTGATTGCAGGTGCATTGAGTCCTTTCCTGGACATGGGCGAAATTCGAATGCCCGAAGACTCGCGGGCTTTGCAGGAAATTACTATCACCGGCCCGCAGACCGAAGGTGTAGCCGACAAGCTTGACCGAAAAACGTTCAATATCGGCCGTAATGTGAGCCAAAGCGGCGGATCGGTATTGCAGGCGTTGAAAAACCTGCCCGGCGTCACTGCCGGAGAAGACGGAAAGGTGCTGTTGCGCGGAAGTGATAAGGTAGCAATTCTGGTCGACGGCCGGCAGACCGCCCTGACCGGTTTCGGAAGCCAAACGAGCCTCGACAACATTCCCGCATCGGCCATCGAACGCATCGAGATCATCAATAATCCTTCGGCACGCTATGATGCCAACGGCAATGCGGGGATCATCAACATCATTTACAAAAAGGAAAAGCAGGAGGGGTTCAACGGGAAAATCGGAATGGCAGCCGGAGTAGGTGCATTGTGGGTAAGGAAAGAAAATCTGCCCGATATTCGACCGCAATACCGCAATACCCTCAAACTAAACCCCTCGGTTGCCCTGAACTACAAAAAGAAAAAGGTCAATGCGTTCTTTCAAGGGGATTATCTGCATACGCCTACACTCAATAAGAATGAGTTTGTAAACCGGTTTTACGACACGGGCGATACCGTGCGGCAGCAGACCAAACGCAACCGGAGCACCAACGTGATCACCGCCAAAACCGGTGCCGACTGGACTTTCGACGACCGGAATGCATTGTCGGTATCGGCGCTTTTCAGCAGCGAGAAGATCCTCGACCGCGGCGACGAGCCTTTTTTCAACGCGGACCTGACCCGGCGGAGTCGTCTGTGGCAGTTCCTGGAAGACGAATTAAAAACAACCGCGACGGCGAGTGTCTCCTACCAGCACAAATATGCGCAACCCGGGCGCGTGCTCAATGTCGGGATGAACTACACTTTCCACCGCGAGAATGAGCAGTATTTTTTCACTAACATCATGCCCGATTTCATGGGTAGGGACGCATTCAAGCTGCTTTCGGACGAGAATGTGTTTGACCTGAACGCGGACTACATCCGCCCGCTGCGCTATGGAAGGCTGGAAGGCGGGATAAAATTGCGCCGGCGGTTTATCCCTACGCATATGCAGTTCTTTCCAGGACTGAATTCGCCTATTGACAGCCTCGCGGGTGGGCGAGCCGACTACAAGGAGACCATTCCGGCCGTGTATGGGAATTATGTTTTTGAAAACAAAAAATTCGAGCTGGAAGCTGGCTTGCGGGTTGAGTATATCAATCTCCGGTACAAGGTCAATCCCACTCACCCTACATACCACAGCGATGGTTATACGTACGCCAAACCTTTCCCGAATATGCGCCTTGCTTACAAGTTCGACAATCGCAACAAGGTTTCGCTTTTTTACAACCGGCGCGTAGACCGGCCTAATGAGGTCGATATCCGGATTTTCCCCAAGTACGACGACGCGGAAATCATCAAGATCGGCAATCCGGCCCTCAAACCGCAATTTACCAGCTCCTGGGAAGCGGGTTATAAAACCACTGGGGAGAATGGCTCGTTCTATGCCGCATTGTACGGCAAGCAAACGAATGGCACCATCACGCGGATCGGTACCATCGTGCCAGGCAGTACTTTGATCTATAATGTGTTCCAGAATGCAGGTAAGAGCTATAACACCGGTGGTGAGCTGGTATGGCAGCAGGATTTAACCAACTGGTTTTCACTGAATGTAAACGGGAATATCTATAAGACTACTGTCAATGCATTCTCCATTGAAAACCTCTACCCGGTAAGATCTATTTACAGTGCCGGGAAACAGTCGCTAACCTCTGGAAGTGCCAAGGCCAGCGCAGTGTTGAAAGGCAAAAAGGCAGAACTGCAAGTGGTAACCACGTATCAGGCACCCGACATTGTTCCGCAGGGCCGGACCGGCTACCGCTTCTCCGTAGACGCGGGTGCCAAGCGACAATTGCCGAAGGGCGAAGTTTTCATCAATGCCACCGACCTTTTTGGGACGCTTGTAGTCCGCAAAACGGTGTACGGCGACGGCTTCCATTATAGCAGCCGCGATTACTACGAGACCCAGCTTGTTCGGGCCGGATATAGTTTTAAATTCTAACCCATTTACCCATGCGGCTGCTGATTATTTTCCTCCTTTCCTCCACATGCTCCCTCGCACACCCGCTTACGTCTGCCGATAGCCTGCCCGTACGTAAACCGTTGACATTGCAGCATTTCTACGCGCCTGCATCGCTCATCATCGGTGGCCTTCTGGCCAATGGGCATTCGGAAGAGTCTATTAAAAACGAGCTCGCCGAAAGCCGGAATCGGCATATCCCGAGGTTTCGTACGCATATCGACGATTACATGCAGTTTTCACCTCTTGCCATAGCCTACGGTCTGGATGCATTCGGCATTCGATCCAAAACCGACGTCCTGAACCGCACGGTGATCCTGGTCAAAGGTGAGGCGATGGCGCTGACCACCGCGACGATCCTGAAATCGGCTACGCATACGCTTCGACCTGATGGCAGCTCGTATAATTCCTTTCCGTCGGGGCATACCACCCAGGCATTTGCGGCTGCCACATTTTTGAATGAGGAATACAAAGGCCGGTATCCCTGGATGCCTTACGCGTCCTACACGGTTGCTTCGTCGGTTGGGCTACTGCGTGTAGCCAACAACAGGCATTATATCAGCGACGTGCTGGTAGGCGCAGGGATCGGCTATTTATCGATGAAAGTGGCTTACTGGACGCACCGGTACAAATGGGGGAGCAGGCATGCGGGATCGCAGGCGGTGTATTGATTGACCCGTGCCCGGCGTATCAGACAATTGTTTCAGCTTTAATGGTTTTAGATAGTCGGAATGCGGCCAGGATAAAATAGAACGCTCCGAATGCTGCGTAGCCTGCGAGTGTGGTAATACCTGAATCGGGGGCATTTGCCATCGCTATAAATGAACCACCAGCCAGCATGGATTGCCCTCCGCTGATGATCATCGGCCATTGACCGCCCAGTTGCTTGCGGCGGCGCAGGCCAAGTATCAGTTGAATAAGTCCTGTCAGGATCGCCCAGACGCCAAATACGATCAGGGCCTGCGGAATGCCATTTTGCAGAGCAACTATCACTGCTACTGTGGTGGTAATGCTGATGGCGATGTTCAGAAACTGCGGGCCTTTATTGGAAGCAGGCGGATTGGCTTTCATATCGAAAAAGGTTGCAAATGCATCCCATGCCGGATAAATGATGAAGAGGACGGTAGCAATGGTCACATTGGTCTTGGCAAAGGCAGCTACAAGGATCACCCAAACGATAGAAAACGCTGCACGCATGAAATAGAGCTTGCGTAGCGATTTAGCGGTTTCAATTGCTTCGCTTGAAATGCCGCTGTGAGATTGATCTGTTGATTTCATGATGTATGATCGTTTATTTTGTACACCAAAGGTCAATGGATATTTTTTCCCTGTTTTTCACCTAAGTTAAAACCGGGAGAAAAAACTTGAAAAATTGACCAGGGCTATGGGCTGCGAGTTCCTTATCGGGTAAGCATGCAAAATAAGTGGGCCGTTTAAAACGATCAAAATGACCGAACACCGTGATACCCTGAATACTCACCTTAGAAATTTCGCCGCATTAACCGACAAGGATATTGCTGATGCGGGCGGCTTCTGGAAGTCGCGAAAAATAAACAAGGGCGACTTTTTCAATATGCAGTTTGTGGTCTGCAATGATCTCGGACTCGTTGTCAAGGGTATTTTCAGAATCTATTATGTCGACCCGCAAACATTTGAAGAGAAAAACCTTTACTTCTTTTCAGAAAACCAATTTGTTGTTTCGTTCCGCAGCTTCATCACGCGTGAAATCTGCCATTACTTTATTCAGGCATTGGAAGATTCGGAGATCATGTACATTTCTCACCGGGATCTGAAAGGCCTTTATACGACGCATCCGAATTGGGCAATATTCGGGCGTTTATTAGCTGAGCTGTTTTTCACCTATTCACAAAGTCGAACTGAGGAACTGTTATTTATGAGCCATGAAAAGCGGTACGTCCGGCTGCTTAATGAGCATCCGAATATAGTGGACCGGATACCTGCCTACCACATTTCCTCATATCTTGGCATTACCAATCCGTCGCTGAGCCGCATCCGGAAAAGGATCAATCAATAGCTTACTCGTCAAGGACCCGGCGTGTGAATGAGTCGATCCTCAACCGGCGTTATGATTTAATGTCCGCCGGTCCAGCCGAAGCGTAGCAAAGGCATAGTTTTTGATTGACGACAGGACTAACAATCAAACTCTACATATGGGAATTATCACGTGGATTATCATTGGGCTCATTGCTGGTGCAATTGCGAAGGCAATTCACCCGGGCAAGGATCCGGGAGGCTTTATAGTAACAATTATTATTGGTATAGTCGGGGCCGTGGTTGGTGGCTGGATTTCCTCAATGCTCGGCTACGGAACCGTGGATGGCTTCAATATTGGGAGTCTTTTTGTAGCGATTGTCGGTGCGGTACTTCTTCTGTTCATTTACAGGAAGTTCGCCACGAGGTCATAACCGAACGTAAAGGAATCCGCCTTCTTGTAACTGGCCGAATTATTGAATTTGGCAGAAGGGACGCGGCGGACGATCAGAAAAAAGGCAACCAACCCAAAATTGTGCAAACGGGCTGTCGCACAATTTTGGGTTGATTGCCTTTTCCATTATTAGCTGAAGAATTTATACCCAAGGCCCCGCAACGCTAGGGCCTTGGGTATCATTGCAATCATTACAAATCGAGACCTGAGCGGCGAAGATTTTCTTCATCTGTAAGGTCTTCTACATCAATCTCGGTGTTGCGGACAGTGTCATGGATGATCTCGTCATGTTCTTCGACCGTCTTGTTCAGGCTGACCTCTTCTACTACGCGAGCCTCCTTGGTCACCACAGGAATTTCGGCACGTTCGGTCATTTCGATTGTTCCTTCTGCAAATGTATCCAGTTCGGAAACGGAAGCGATGCGGTCCACGGGGGTGCGGGTAACTGTTACCTGCTCCTGCCGAAGCCGGACACTTTCCTGGACAGGGCGCTCGATGATCCTGCTCCGTAGCCGTACGCCACCGGTTTCGATTTCACGCTTGCTCACTTGAAGCTCCTCTTCAATGACGGGTAAGGAAGCGCTTTCGTTGCCGGAAACGAAACTTTCGTCGTCCAACGAATCAGAATCAGGTAAAATAGTCGAGTCCGTTACCAAGGTAGGATCCGTCACCAAGGTGGAACCCGTTACAGGAACAAACCCTGTGTCAGGGGTATTATATGTTTGGTCGGCCGTTGAAAACCCTGCGAAATTTTCGTCGTTGACATCTAATGCGCCAAACCGATCGAGGATTTCGGCGGCAGCTTCGGCTTCGGTCGCATCCAGGGCATGAACAGTCACGATCGTACCTTTTCTGCCCGCGTCGGTGTAACGCTGCGTTTCCTGCTCGTCGCCGTCAAAAAGATCCCGGAAAAAATTGCCGATGCGGTCTGACACATCGCGGTCTTCCGCTGCTGCCCCGGTACCGGTATCCGATTTATAGGAAGCGGTCTTAATATCGACGTCCCCGTCGGCATATCCGTTTGCCAGTAAGTAGTTCTGCGCCTGCTGCGCATCGTCCTCATATTCAAATATTCCTACGACTGTGTTTGCCATGATTACTCGAAATTTGGTTTTTAGTTGTATGGCCCCACCTCTTTAAATATCCGTGCCGGAAGCTGCCTTTGTAATCGTCACTTCTTCTTTGCGCAACGTTTGCGAAACAATGTTCTCATGATGATGCAGGCGTTTTGTGATATGCACTTCCTCCACCAACATCAATCGTTTTTCAACAACGAGCACTTCTTTTATCACCGACACGATGGTAACTTCACCTTCATGCCTGACAGCGGGGGGAGCCGAATCCACATATTGGTTAATCGCTTTCCGCTCTACCACCACCTGCTCATACGTGACGCCCGCATCCACCGATACCGTTTCTTCTGTAACCTGCTTTGAAACTATTAGCTTACCTGTTTCAACACTGACTTTTTCGACCACCAAATTCTCATGTATGACAGGCAGTACCAGCTTCTCCTGAGTCGGGAAACTGTTCTCAGTGGAACTCGGATCCGATGCTACCATTGGATCAGATCCTTCTTTGGAATTTGTCAACTGATGTGTTTGCTTCCTCGTTCACATCATCAACTGTCCCTTTCGCTTTATTAGCCAGCCCATCTACAGCGCTTTTGGTCTGTTCTGCTGCTGCATCGAACTTTTCTCGGGCTGCGTTTACAGCGTCTGCGGCCTTTTCCTTAGTATGCTCCCATTGATTAGAAAGGTTTTCTTTCTGTTGGTCTGCGAGGTCTTTAAGCTGGTTGCGGGTTTCAAGGCCAGACTTGGGTGCATATAGAATAGCCGCGACGGCACCAACGGCCGCCCCGACCAGAAAACCCAGAAAAAAGCCGCCATTAGATCCATCATCTTCGTAGTCCTTGTATTTCGAGCTCATATTAATAGTTGTTAAAGTGAGCTGCTGTCTAAGCGAAAAACGTGCCAGCACTTCTCTGGCTGCCCGGCACGGTGATAATGGATGGCGGTGACCTGCTACAAACCGTCTATCAGCTTTTTGTATCTGTCCACCTGGCTCTCAAACCTTCTTATCCCGGTTTCGTATATGATTTTAAGGGATTCCAGATCGTCAACGTCTTTTTCGTACGCCTTGTCGGCTTGTACATCCCGGTCCAGCGCCGCAAGTAAGTCCAGCAACTTTTGTTGCGATCCCTTATTTTCTTCGGCGCGGTATTGATACCAATCAAGAAGTTTTTGGTAATTTCTTTTGAGCTTAGCTGCTTCTGTCATCAGGTTAATACTTATGCTAAGTTCACTATGATCTGCCCGCCAGTAAACTATTTCGTCCTATCGCCTTATTGACGGGGCAAAAGCCTGTTGTGGCCCTTGTCAACAGCATTCCGCTGACGGCAGTCAGCCCTTTCCCCAGCAGGGTATTTTTCTTTTTTAGTGCGTAGATCGTGAGCAGTAATGCTGCTACGCCGGAAATAATCCGCTCTGTGGTTCCCACGTTTTGGTTGTCTTCAACAACCTGCGAAACCTGTTGAGCCTTCTCTTCAATTTTCTCAGTCTTAATTTGCATAGTATGGTGTAAAAAGTTCCTCGTCAGGCGTAACAATAACCATACCACGAACCCATCACACAGTGGGACTGACACAAACAAGCTGGTAATTCGTATATGGCTAAAAGAATCCTTGTCTTGCAACACTAGTCGACCGAAGGCATGTGGAGCCCATTTTAGTCCTGATCGCCATTTGCTGCCTCAATCCTTTATAAAAGTTCGGGTTTCCACTTTTCGGTTTTGCTCAATTTCCAGAAAATAAATACCGCTTTCCAGTTTACGAATGTCGACCGGCTGCTGGTTACCCGAGGGCAAGTACCGAATGTCGGATCCGATGAATGAATTGGCGACCGACCCAACCAGTGAGTTTGCACTGCTAAGCTCACCGGTAACCGGCACGCTTCCGTCGCACCATGTCACTGCACCGGCGCCACCGTTCCAACTCCGGCTCATCACAACCACGTTGCTGGTTCCTACAACTGCACTTCCGCTATCGCCAATCTGGTCGTTGGCAGCGCTGCCCTTCAATGTACTGATGAGCTGATTGGCGCTTCCATTATACAAATATACTGCGCCAACAAATTGAAACTGGGCCGCTCAACGAATCCAATGCTGTGACTGATGTCCTGTAAACTCCAATCGGTTTGGACGAGCAATGCTCTTTGGCTTCATCCAGGATACGGTTACGGATGTGTGTACTGGCATGCTGGCCAGTGTGTTTCTTTAACAATTGGTTCAGATAGTTCGGGTGAATTTGAAGGCTGCCCGCAAACTCCTTAGCCGTTTTCATCCGGATCGGGGAGCTATAATTGAGCTTGTACAATTCGGAATCGGCGGTGAATTCAGCTTTGGACAAGCCGCCAGTCTTTGGGAGATGTTCCGAAGCGGTTTTTGAAAACCGTCGAGAAGTAACTCTGCGAAGTAAATCCGGTCTGATCGGCAATTTCCGCTATTGTCAGATCAGGATTACGGAGCAATATGCAGGCTTTTTCCAGGCGCAGATTAAGAATGAGGTCGTTGGTGCCACCACCCAGCAATGCTTTGGTTTTCCGGAAAAGTTGTACGCGCGACAGGCCCATTTCTTTCCCGAGGGATTCTACTGTAAGCCCGGGATCGGCTAGCCGTGAAAGAATAAGGGTACGGAGCTGGTTTATGAATTTTTTATCGAGCCGTGAAAGCCCCGTATCGGTGTCGGTTATGCCCTGACCGACCTGAGCACTCCGTACCAACAGACGGTTGGCCAGAAGACTGCGGAGGCTTTCCTGCAAATATTGCGGGCTAAATGGTTTGGTAATGTACATGTCGGCCCGGACCTGCATGCCCTCCACCAGTTGCTCGGGGTTATTTTTGGCAGTCAACAGGATCACCGGGATATGCGAAGTGCGCATGTCGCCTTTCAAGGCAGTGGTTATCTGCAATCCGTCCATCCCCGGCAGCATGACGTCACAAACGATCAGGTCCGGCACGATGTCAAAGCACAAATCGAGGCCCGCACGACCATTGGTGGCCGTAGTCACCTGGTACTGGCCTTGCAGCAAGCCAGTCACGAACGCAAGTAAATCCTCGTTATCCTCGATCAACAGAACAGCTGGCAGATCGTGGCGAGGCATTGTGGCTGATTGTTCTTCCGTTTCAGCTTCTGCGGTTGTCCAGCTAACGGCGCGTTCGGTGATGCCGACGGCCGGATCTGCGATATCTTCGGGCTGGAAATGCGCCACGCCCAGGGGTAGCGTCACCGTGAACGTCGCACCTTCATCTTTTTTACCATCGGCTGTTATGGTACCCTGATGCAATTCAACAAACTCGCGCGACAGCGGCAAGCCAAGTCCAGTTCCTTTGATTGAATTTTTGCCCTGGTAAAACATCTCGAAAGCCCCGGCAATATCCATTTCGCTCAGTCCTGAACCATTGTCCTGCACTTTGATAATCACACTGTCGCCGGCACTTGAAACATGGATGTAAATGTGCCCCCAGTCCGATGTGAATTTGAATGCGTTGGAAAGCAGGTTGAAAAACACTTTGTCCATCATATCGCGGTCGAACCACACTTCGAGGGCGGGCAGGGTAGTAATGAGACGAAAATCAATCCGGCGTTTCCGGGCTACCGGGTCGAACGGCAGCATCAGCTCACGAATGAAAGCGACGATATCGTTGCCCGAAACCTTCAGGCGGATCTTGCCGCTTTCGATCTTTCGGAAATCCATCAGCTGATTGACTAGCCATAGTAACCGGCCTGCATTTTTCTGGACTAATGAAAGGTTCTTTCTGACAGCCGGATTTTCATTTTTTTGTCTTAAAAGTTCTTCCACCGGCCCAAGGATCAGGGTGAGCGGTGTCCTGAATTCGTGGGAAATATTGGTAAAAAACCTGAATTTGGATTCGGTCGCTTCCTGTGCTTTCTCGGCAATGTCCTGAATGCGGTTACGCTGAACGAGAATTTCCTTGTTCTTGGAATTCAGTTCCCTGTTGATCTTCTTGTTTTCAATCAGCGAATACAACGCCACCGAGCCGAGGATGATCGAGACAATGAAAAGGCCTGTCATGACATATAAAAGCCCCCGCTGGGTCTGGTAAATTTCCAGCTGTTCGTCGATCCGCGTCTGCTGCCGCTCTATGTCATTTTGCTGCGATATCACCTTGTCGGTTTGCATTTTGATCATCCTCACATTCGATGAATCGATAATGGCGGTTTGCAGCAGGTTTTCTTTCTGATAGGGCTGCTTTTGAAGGATATTCATCGCTACCCGCGCCGCTTCTTCGCCCCCGGTCGGGTAAAGCGCAGTGGCTGTGATGTGGCCGTCGAACACCATCTGAATATCCCCGAACTGCCCCGGTAGGCCGTCGACTCCGATAACGTGGATTTTGCGGTCGGGAAAAACCTCGTTACAAACCTCGCGCGCGCCCATCGCCATGACTTCGTTCTGGGCAAAGATCAGGTCGATATCGGGAAAGCGGGGCAATGCTTTGCGCAGTTCTTTTTTGGCAATGTCTTTTTCCCATTGGCCGTTTAAAGTCGCTACGCGCCGAATGCCCGGGCGGGTCGCGAGTGCATCCGCGAGCCCGCGGTGGCGGTCGGACGCAGGCGAGGAGCGGGGCAGGCCGGTAATTTCGATGATCTTGCCGTAGCCATTCAATAATGCTGCGGTGTAGTCGCCCACGGTTTTCCCTACCTGGTAATTGTCCCCGCCCACGTAAGCGGTGTAGTAGGGGGAAGAAGTACGCCTGTCGACGACCACGACCGGAATGCCCCGTTTAAAAGCCTTTTCAATTACCGGAGTAAGCGGGTCCGATTCGTTCGGCGAAACGATCAGCAGCTGAATACCGCTTTGAAGCAGTTCTTCTATCTGTTTTACCTGAACCCGGCTGTTGGCGTGGGCGTCCTTAAAAATCAGCCGTGTATTGTTATGAAAGGCGAATTCCCGCTGCATGCCGTCGAGCATCGCACGCCGCCATTCATCGTCGCCCGTGCATTGCGAAAAGCCGATCACATAATCCTGTTCCTGCTTTTCGGCACAGCCTCCAAACAACATTAGCAACAGGAAAACGATCAGCGTGAATCTCATAAGCACGAATTTAACACAAAATATGGGCGTATCCCCTTAGGCTTGGCAGCTACTCGATCGACGGTTTCAGCTCGCTGTATTGCACATCGTCCAACTGAATGCCTTTGGCCGATTTGATTGTCAGCCCCGACAACGGCGTGTCGGGAAAGAAAATATCGGTCATCACGGTAAGCCCGCCATCGGCAAAAAGTTCGACCGAAGCCACGTCGGCAACGAGTGTGAAAGCAATCTTGCCGTCTTTGGACAATCTGGGCGCAAAATGTTTTTGTCCAAAACCTGCTTCGAAATCCGTTTTACCCGATTTGGAGCGATCGATATAATACTGGTTGCTGGCCTTATCATAGCCGATCAGCAGTTCATTGCCCGCTTTGTTCGACAAAACAAGTTCGAAATCGTCGGCGGTCGCCGTGTTAAAATCAAGGCGGAACAGGCCGGATGCATTCCCGTTTTTTGGCGCGAGGTCGACCGGTGCTTTCACCGAAATATTCTTTTTGGAATAACCCTGTGCTTTGATCCCGTCCAATTCCTTTGCCGGTACCGATGTCATATACAATTCCTTGCCCACGGCCTTCAACCCCAGTTCGCGCGAGATGGTATTGGCGCTGCGCCAGGGATCTGTCGGCACCTGGTTCGCATATTGCCAGTTGCTCATCCATCCCATTAACAGGCTACGGTCGCCCGTGTTCGAAAAAGTGACGGCGGCGTAATTGTCGGCACCCCAATCGAGCCATTTTGTTTCTTTGGAATAAGCCGTGAATGTCTTCCCGTCAAAATCACCAAGAAAATACTGTCCTGCGGAGCCCTTGTTAGGCCCGCCGGGATTGATATTCACGATCAGTACCCACACCTGCTTGCCCTCATGCGTGAGGGGGAGCAGGTCCGGGCATTCCCACACGCCCCCATGCGCGCCCGCGTCCACCCCGAATTCACTTTCCTTCGACCATTTTTTAAGGTCCGGCGAAGAATAGAAGGTAATGCGGTCTTTCGTTGCAAGCGTCATCACCCATTTTTTCTGCGGCTCGTACCAGCGCACTTTCGGGTCGCGGAAATCGGTAATGCCGGGATTGGGCAGGACGGGATTGCCGCTGTATTTGGTCCAGGTTTTACCCTCGTCAAGGCTGTATGCGAGGCTCTGGTATTCATGTCGGCCCGTTTTTTGTTTTTCCAGAACAGGGTTATGGTGTGTGAAGATAGCTACCAGCGGTACTTTTCCATCCTTGCCAAAACCCGAAGTGTTGTTCGCATCGACTACGGCGCTGCCGGAGAAAATGTAACCCAGGCTATCCGGATAGAGCGCAATGGGCTGTTCTTTCCAATGCAGCATATCCTTACTTGTAGCGTGGCCCCAATGCATCGGGCCCCAAATTTTCGCCTCCGGATAATACTGATAAAACAAATGGTAAGTGCCATTGTAGTACACCATGCCATTCGGATCGTTCATCCAATGCGCCTTCGGTGTAAAGTGGAACTGGGGACGGTATTTTTCAGGGGTTTCCTGAGCGCTCGCGAATTGCGCGAATAGCAGCGCTGCTAATATTGAGATGGTGATTTTTTTCATACGTTTTTTTGATGTGGCTGCTTCAAATACTATTAAGATGTCAGCCTGAGCGCAGTCGAAGGCCGGTACTGCAACGGCCTTCGACTGCGCTCAGGCTGACAATTCAGGGGTATTTTTCGTTTATACAACCCTTACTAAATTAATAACCCGGATTCTGTACATAAAGCCCTTTGGTAAAGCTGATCTCCCGTTGCGGGATCGGCAAATATTCATCCCGGCCTGCGGTAAACTTAGCTGTCGCCAGAAACGGCCGCCTGACTTTTTCTTTTTCAAGGTAAGCATTCAAAGTCTGCTCAGCGATACCCCAGCGTACGAGGTCGAAGAAACGCGGACTTTCTGTCGCGAATTCCAGCCTTCTTTCCCAGCGTAATGCTTTTCTTGCATAATCCTGCGTCCAGCCGGCGGCGCTGTATTCTTTAATACTGTATTTCGAAGGCAAGGTGCCGTCGGTCTTTTTAAGCCGGCCCGTGCTTGCGGCGGCGCGTTTGCGGATCTGGTTGATCAGCGGCAAAGCCAATGTATGCTGCCCGAGTTCGATATAAGCTTCTGCTTGCATTAGCAGCACGTCATCATAGCGGATAATGTCAATGTTTTTGGAACTGCCGATAAACGGACCTTCTTTGTGATAGGACGCGCTGGTGGCAAGTTGCTGATCTTTCATCGTATGAAAAAATCCATACACACCCGGATCGCGCACCCAACTGTTGCTGAACGGCTTGGTCGCGTCGTACTTGTAGGGATGGCCGTCGATGCCGATGGTGTGGTCCACGCGTGGGTCGACGGTTTCGGCATTAAAATCAACATTTTTGTCATTGAACGTTTCGAACAGCGGCAGTCCGTTCGCGTCCGTCCGGTAGGCATTGGCAAGGTTCTGGCTGGGCTGGTGGAAGCCACAGCAGCCATATTGCGGCGCACCGTGCGGGTAGTTCAGCCCGGTTACGTAGCTTAGGCGGCCCACAGCGGTACCGTCATTGATCGAATATTGGATCGCAAAAACAGATTCGGGGCCGTTCTCGGTTTCGGCGATGAAGTTTTCGGCAAAATCGGGTTGCAGACTGTACTGGCCCGAGCTGATCACCTGCTGGGTGAGCGTCACCACTTCCTGCAAGCGGTTTTTGTTAATGCCCGTCACTTGATGGTTGGCATCCTGCTCGTAAGCCTGAAAAAGACGAAGTTTGGCAAGGTAAGCCGCCGCCGACAGTTTGTTGGCGCGGCCGAGCTGGCTTTGTTTCTGGGGTAAATTATCAACCGCAAACTGGAAATCTTCCCCGATTTTATTCCAAAGCTCGTCATTGTTATATCGAACGTTCGACTCTTTCAGAATATCGTCGCTCGATAGTTTTTCATCGACGTAAGGGATATTCTTAAATAGCATTTTGAGCATAAAATGCGAATGCCCGCGCAGGAAACGTATTTCGGCGATCCGCGTGGTGCGGAGCGGGAACTCAGCGTCCGTCAATGCGTTGAGGCTGTTTAGTGCCGCATTGGCGCGGGAAATGGCTTTGTAGAAATTCTCCCAAGTGAACGGATGCATCAGGCCGAGGTCGGGGCGGGTGAGGTTGTAATGCTCGTAAAAATCAACCTCCGCCACGTCGGAAACGCCGCCGCCACCCTTGTAGGCGTCATCGGAGCGCACGCTGCCGTACACCCACATGCTGGTCATCGGGCCGATCATGTCGTCGTTGCCGATACCCGCGTACGCCGCGGTAACCAGTGATTCGGCCGCTGAGGCCGATTTAACGTTTTCCGACGAGAGCAACCCTTCCGGCTGGTAGTCGAGAAAGTCGTTACACGAAGTGTTGATCAGCAACGTCCCACAGGCGGCGATCAGACTAAATATGTATTTGCTTTTCATAAGAATGCTTTTCAGGAGTTAGAAAGAAATGTTCAAACCAAATGTGAATGTCCTTGGGATCGGGATCGCGTTGATGTCCGTCCGTTCGGGATCCGGGCCGGTAAACTGTTTCGATTTGATCAGGAAAAGGTTTTCGGCCATCAGGTACATCCGCACGCGTTGTAGTTTGATCTTCTGGATCAGCTCCGAATTCAGCGCATACCCCAGCTGGATGTTGCGCAGCTTGAAATAGGAAGTATTGACATTGAAATAATCCGAAGAGCGCGTCTCGTTATTGGCATCCGATAGCGACAATGCCGGGATTTTGGAACCGGTGTTATTCGCCGACCACGCGTCGAATACACCCGGACCCACATTTTCACGCCCGCGGATGAAATTGTTATAGAAAGTATAAGTGTCAAAGCCTTTGCGCCCCGCAATGCCCGAGCCGAAAACCGCGAGATCGAACGATTTGTAAAAGGCTTCCACTTTCAAATTGTATTCGAACGCGGGCAATGTGGTTCCGAAAAACACGCGGTCGAGGTCGTCTATTCTGTTATCTCCATTGGTATCCACATAGCGGATGCGTCCCGGGCCAGCGCCCACCTGCGCGGGAGCGGCATCCACTTCGGCCTGGTTCTGGAACAGGCCGTTGGTTTTATAACCAAACAGGTCGAATTGCGAATGGCCGAGAATAGTCTGAATAGCATTGCCGGGATAGGCGGCTCGTACTTCTTCGGGCAATTCGGTGACCTTATCGCGGAAGCGGCTTACGCCAGCCATGATATTGTAGGTAAAATCGCCCTTGGGCCGGGCATAGTAACCTGCCGAGAATTCAAAACCTTTGTTAGACTTCGCCGCGCCATTCAGCACCCGCAACTGTCCTTCGCCGACCGCCGAAGCCACCGGAGGCGTGATGAGAATGTCGCTGGTTTTGCGGGTAAAGTAATCGAATGAACCCTGGATAAGCCCGTCGAAGAAGCCGAAATCCAGACCGAAGTTGGCTTCGTCGGTGGTCTCCCATCTCAGGTTAGGATTCGCGCCCTGGATCGACACAAAACCGGAGGGCAGGTTACCGGTGTTTGCGCCATTCAGGTCATAGGCGGTGCCGATGTTATAAAACTGGTCGAAAAAGCTGTTGTGGCCATTCGGGAACTGGGATTGGCGTGCGCCGTAACGCGTGTCGTACAATCCGAAGCGGGCCAGGTCACCGATCTCCTGGTTTCCAACCCTGCCGACCCCGGCCCGCAATTTCAGATTGCTGACCTTGGTAACACCTTTAAAAAAAGCCTCCTTATCTATGCGCCAGCCCACCGATGCTGCTGGGAAAATACCGTAAGCATTCTCGGAACCGAAGCGGGAAGAACCGTCGCGGCGGACGGTAATGGCGGCCAGGTAGCGGTCAGAAAAGCCGTAATCGATACGGGCGAACTGCGACAGCAACCTGCTGCCCGAGCCTGAGCCGGTCACGTTAGTATTGCCGGTTCCCGCATTGAGCACAAAGTAATCCTTGGTCTGCACGGCGAAGCCTTCTTTTCGGGCTATTTCAAAATCCGAGTCGTTTTTAATCGCCTCCATACCTACCAAAAACTTGAAGTGGTTGTTGCCCAGGTCGAGGTTGTAGCGGGCGGTGTTCGACCAGGTAATGCTCAGGTAGCGGTTCTGGTCGATCGTCAGGCTGTTGTTAGCGCGGCCGAACGAGCCTTCTTCAAAGGCTTGTTCGATGTTTTTAAAGCGGTAAGCGGCATTATCGGCGCCGAGACTGGTTTTGAGGAAGAAGTTTTTAAACGGCTGGATTTCCACAAACACATTGCCAAAAAGCGTCAGGCGATGCGCATTGTCCCATTTATTGATCTCCTGCATGTGTAGCGGATTGTTGCGGTCGGAATAACCCGAGCCGATCGCCCCGCCCCAGGAGCCGTCTTTGGCATATACCGGAATCGTAGGCGCGAGCGTCACGGCCAGGCCGGGCGTGGCGGCACCGCCAATGTCGGTCGAAGCCAGGGTTTCATTCGAGGAAGCGATCTGCATGTTCGCCCCGATTTTCAGTTTGCCGTCGAATGCGCTGGTCAGCCCGTTAATGCGCCCGCTGAGTTTGTCATAATCGGTGTAGCGGAGCATTCCGGTGTTTTTATAATAACCTAAATTGATTTGCAACGAAGAAGTGCCGTTGCCGCCTGAAATCGTCAGTTCATTATTGGTCACGATGCCGGTTTTGTACATCACCTTCTGCCAATCGGTGTCCCCGGCGGGCATATTGGCATTGCCACCCACAAGCGGCTGGACTTTCACGCCGTTCAGGACCGGGTTACTAAAATCCTTATTCCAATCGAACTGATACAGTGCACCATAACCATCCTCGGGATTTACCCCGTCGTTCACCGAAGCCTGCCACAATGCGCGGCCCCGATCAACCGCATTCAGCATATTAAACCGCGCATACTTTTCGGATTGCGCAGAAATACTGGTATTAAAGTCGATATTGATCTTCCCGTTCGTATTGGAACCATTTTTAGTTGTAATAATAATCACCCCGTTGGAAGCCCGCGAACCGTAAATGGATGACGCCGAAGCGTCTTTCAAAACCTGTATCGACTCAATAGAATTGGGGTTCAATCCCTGAAAGACTTCCGGACGTTTGGTCGGCACGCCGTCGATGATGTAAAGCGGATCGGTGTTGCCCAGGGTGTTCGCCCCGCGGATCAGGATGCGGGAGTTGGTACCATTCGGAGAGCCGGTTTTTTCAATGTACAAACCTGGCACACGTCCCTGCAATGCCTGCATGGGGTTACCCGAGCTGATGTTTTTCAAAGGCGCCATGTCCACCACGGCGATAGCGCCGGTCAGATCTTCCTTCTTGGAAGAAGTGTAGCCTACCACCACCACTTCGTTGAGGCTTTTCTGGTCGTAATCGAGTGTCGCGTTGATGACCGTCTGGTTACCGGTTGCCACTTCTTTTGTTTGCATGCCAATGTAGGAGAAAACGAGCGTCGCCCCTGCGGCAGGGGAGATGCTATAAGCTCCTGAAATGTCGGTAACAGCACCATTGGAAGTCCCTTTTTCCAGGACATTTACACCGGGAAGCGGCTCGCCGTCGGTACTTTTGACGACGCCCTTGATCTGCGCCCTGTTTTGCGCGTGGGCGGGCAGGTTCACCACACAGGCGACCGCGAAGGCCACCAGCAGTAGAATTTTTTGCATTCCTAAAATGGGTTGAGATTAAAAAGGGTGAATTGGAAAATCAGTGGACAGCAGGTTGCTGGCTGTGGATCAGGCTTTGAATATCTGCCTCGCCGAACGCGGGTAATGCACCGGATTTACTGGCCACAAATGCCCCGGCGGCACACGCAAATTCCAGCGACCCGGCAATTGAATGCGCGGTAGCATATTGATACAGGAACGCCCCCAGAAATGCATCGCCGCTCCCGATCGTATCGGCAACTTTGACGGTAAATCCAGGGTGGCGGTCGTATTCACCGCTGCGGGTGAGCACCATAGCGCCTTCCGCACCGCACGTTAGGATAATCATATCGAGCCGGAATTGGTCGAGGAGCAGGGCCATCGCCTGTTTTTCATTTTCAAATGCAGCAATCCAGCCGGTCACTTCCCGAAGCTCGTGCTCATTCATTTTCACAATACGGGCGAAACCGAGCAGTTCCAACACCTGCTCACGGGTATAGTGCGGCGGGCGCAGGTTTACATCAAATACCGGCACGCGGGGATGGGCTAGGTAACGCATAAGCGTGTCGCGCGTGGTGCGGTCGCGGGCGGCGAGCGTGCCGTATACGAAGAAATCGCTTGCGGCCACTGTTTCGGCGGCGGCGGGGTCGAACTGGATGTAATCCCAGGCCACCGGGTGCAGGATTTTGTAGGTTACCTCGTTGCTGTCCGACACATTGGCTTTGGCAATGCCGGTAAGGTGCGTTTCTCCGGTTTGCACCCATTCGGTCGAAAGTCCCTGCTGCGCCATAAAGGCGAGCAGTTCGGCCCCCAGCTCGTCGTGTCCCACGCGGCTGATAAAGGAAACGTCCATGCCGTAGCGTTGCAAATGTGCCGCGACGTTCATCGTAGCCCCGCCTGCGAGGCGGACATCGGGCAATACATCCCAAAGCACTTCTCCAAAAACAGTCAGTTTTGGTGTCATATTCAATTGGTTAAAGTGGTGATTTAGTGGAGTATCAGTGTTTTTTCAATCTGTTCGAGCGAAGTGCCTTTGGTTTCGGGCATGAGCTTCCATACGAAGATCAGTTGGAGTACCATCATCCCGCAGAAGATCATGAAAGTGTTACCGCCGCCAAGCGTCTCGGCGATGTAAGGGAATGTGAACGCGATCACGGCCGCCAGCAGCCAGTGCATGAAGCTGCCTATAGACTGCCCGGCCGCGCGTACCTGGTTCGGGAAGATTTCTGAAATGAAAACCCAGATCACCGCACCCTGCGACAATGCGAAGAAGGCAATGTAAATGAACAGGTAAACCGGCACAGCATAGCCGCCGAGGTTGCCGCTGTAGAATGCTTGCGCCACGAGCCCGAGCGTTGCAATGAGGCCGAACGAGCCGATGAACATCAACGTGCGCCGGCCGAATCGGTCGATCAGGTTAATCGCAATGAAAGTGAAGCAGAAATTAACTAATCCCACACCGGCCGACGAAAGCAGCGCGGAACTTTTTCCCAAACCGGCCATTTCGAAAATGCGCGGCGCATAATAAATGATCGCATTGATGCCGGAAACCTGGTTGAAAAAGGCAAACAGCAACGCCAGCAAAACAGGAAGTTTGTATTGGGAAGAAAAAATAGAAACGCTGACCCCCGATTCGCGACCGTGCTGCGCCGAATGCTGAATATCTGAAACAATGCTGCTCACATCCATGCCGCTATTGGCAATGCTGAGGATGCGGCGGGCTTCTTCGACCTTGCCGCGTTTGACGATCAGCCAGCGCGGACTTTCGGGTACAAACAAGATGGCGACCAGGAAAACCAGCGAAGGAACCGCCTGAATACCCAGCATCCACCGCCAATCGTTATCGCCAAAGCCTACGAGCAGGTAGTTGGACAGGTAGGCGATCAGGATACCGAGCACGACGTTGAACTGGAACATCGCCACGAGCCGGCCGCGGGAGTTGGCAGGAGAAATTTCGGATATATATAATGGAGCGGTAACCGACGAAATGCCGACGCCGATGCCCCCGAGGAAGCGGAAGATCAAAAAGGAAATCCAATCGGAGGCCAGGGCCGAGCCTATGGACGAAAGCAGGTAAAGGACGGCGATGGCGAAGAGGGTGTACTTCCGTCCGTAACGCTCGGAGGGAAAAGCCCCCGTGAGCGACCCGACGACCGTGCCTATCAATGCGATGGAAACTGTGAAACCGTGCTGTACCGTGGTAAGGCCCCACAATTGCTGGATCGACTTCTCGGCGCCCGATATGACCGCCGTGTCAAACCCGAATAAAAAACCGCCCAGCGCGACTGTGAATGCCCAGAAGACTACCTTTTTGCTTGTCATGATTTTGGAATTAATTTCTGACGAAGCTACCGGGCATCTATCCAAACTATTTTTGAATTAGTACCAAATGTTTTTAAATTTCAGATCGGGTTGTTTTAGTTTTAAGTAATTGTTTATCAATAGATTATGTATTTTTTTAAAGAGCTTGTTTTCAAATTTGTTTCAAGGTTTTAGAAAATGTTTCATGCTCCGGATGGAGTTCATCGCCGAGTTCGCTTGCTGCACGATCATCAAGCCCATTTCAAACTCAACCAAAAGGTAATATGATGTCGATGGTGCCGAAAGGATTTTTCATCGGATCAGGTAACTATTCACACTTCTCTTAATTTCTTCCAGCGTCTTTCCCGGTTTGGGATAACTGTCAGGAATCGGTTTTTGCGAGAAGGTTTGCAAATACAATACCCATGCATCGCGCCACCATAATGCTTCGCCGAATTGTTTAGTGAGCCGACCGTTAACATCGGCGTGGATCACCGGATCGACGGAGGTTTGTACGAGTTTCCATTGCTGCTGCATCCACACAACCGAGTCTGCACCTGAGTAGAGCTTATGGCAAAGCTCATCCCAAAGGCTCCGGCCGGAGCTGAGCTTTTGGGACCAGGGAATGTGGTGGAACCACAGAAGGTAGGATAGCGGGCATGTTTCGGGGTTGGCCCAGAGCCGGCTCACCTCCGGTCGATACTGCTGTAATGCATTGCTGCCATTCGCGGTCCGGTCGAATCCCAGCCCGACCGTATCGGCCCGGTGATAGTAAATGGCCGTCCAGTCGGGACGGGAGCTTCGGTTTTGCCATGGTTCAGGGGCGTAGTGGCTGCCAGTCCACGGGCGCGACAAGCCAAGGGGGGTGTTATAATCGACGTAAATCGCGCGCGAACGCAGCATAATATCGGAGATCGTGGCGACGGCCTTCGGTTCGGTGGTCAGCGAGAGCTGCGCCCACTCGTGTGCAATGGCCTCGGCGGTAAGTGTGTGGTCCCAGGCGAGGCGGCCGAAGGCATACCAGTTGGCCTGCGCCATTGGATGCCCTGTCCAGTTGCGGTCAGAGCCCGTGTTGGCTACTCCGGCAATGCAGGTCAATGGATAGCCGTGAAGCGAACCATCGATCACACGGGCGACCGTCGAGCCCTTGCCATTTACATAAGTGTCTGAATCGAGGCATTCTTTGAACAGAGGAGCTTCGTATACCCAATGCGTCGCAAAACCGAGGTATTCCTGTGTGAGCTGGAATTCCATGCCAAGCGGTGTCCGGGGCATATTTCCGAATAACGGCGAAAACGGTTCACGAGGCTGAAAATCAATAGGGCCGTTCTTCACCTGGACGATGACATTTTTGGCAAATTTTCCATCCAGCGGAACAAATTCTTCATGGGCTGCTTTGAAACGGTCTGCGGTCGGGTCGGCCTTGTATACAAACGCCCGCCAGATCACCACACCATTGAATGGCGCGAGTGCCTCTGCCAGCATATTGGCACCATCGGCATGTGTACGGCCATAATCCTGGGGACCGGGTTCGCCTTCGGAATTGGCTTTCACGAGAAATCCTCCGAAATCGGGAATGATCTGGTAAATTTCCTTCACTTTATCGGCCCACCATTGTCTGACTTCCGGATCGAGCGGGTCGGAGGTTTTCAAGCCGCCGAGCGTTTTAGGGGCGGCGAAATGAATAGACAGATAAGTTTTAATGCCATACTTCCTGAAAACACCCGCAAGCGCCGCGACTTTGGGCAGGTATTCAATTGTGAGAAAACGGGCGCTGGCGTTCACATTGTTAACAACCGTTCCGTTGATCCCGACCGACGCATTGGCCCGGGCGTAGTCCTCATAACGGGGATCGAGGGTTTCGGGCAGGTCGTACCATTTCCATAGCGAAGATCCGGCATAACCGCGTTCGATCGTTCCTTCGGGGTTATCCCAATGGTTGAGCATCCGCAACTGGATTTTCGGACTGCTTTCGCCAACGGCTTTTTCCAAAGGCAAATGCTGCTGTAAATGCCGCAATAGCGCAAAGCTGCCGTACAGAATGCCGGCTTCTTGGGAAGCTTTAATGGTGACATTTCCAGACTCCAGGCCAATCGAATAGCCATCAGTGGTACGTGACACCGCATTGAGGGCAGGTGAAACGGTCAGCATGATCCCTCTTGCGTTTTTTGCAGGTGTGTTTACAATGGGTACCTGCGTACCGGTCATCGCGGCAATGCCGTTTTGAAGTTCCTTTGCCGCATTGTGGAGTATATCACTGCTACCTGTCGTGGCAATGAAAGTGAAAGATTTGCTATACGCCTCGCGCATCTTCGGATCGCTGATCCGTTCGTATCTCAGCCAGAGCCGATAGCCGTCGTCGGCGCATGCATCATGGCCAGTCAGCAAAAGGAAGATGATGGCAAAAAAAGCTTTGAGCGGGTAGCGGGAAGGCATATTCGGTGAAATCATATTTTTTGAAACTTGTCTTTATACTTTCTGCCTAATCATACTTGCAATCGCCCCAGTACCGGCATGCCCAGGCGATCCAGGTGCTCCAATTGGGCCCGGTGCTGTGACCCCCGGCGTGCTGCCGGAATGCGATTTCACCATCGACAAGCGGGGTTCCTAACTTTGGAAACTGCATGGTACCGAGGTCTTTTTTTCCAAACAATTTATAAACAGCATCCGCATGCGCCGCAGCCTCGAACATTCCCCGGGCGTCGATCCAATGCCCCTCCACCTGGGGCGAACCTGCGCTGATAAACACCGGCCTTGGCGCGCACAATGCGATGAGTTCGTGCGCGTCCACCGGAAGATCATCCGGCGTATTCTTGCTGGCGTATTGGATGAACTTGCCCGAAAACCAGTGGTATTCGCCGGAAGAAGCAAGGTTTTCTACCTGTTCGCCGAAGATCCTTCTCAGGATTTTCGCCCCGCCTGCTCCCGATGAGCCGATGAAACCCAATGAAATCCGCGGTTCAAAAGCCATAGCTACAATAGCGGCTTTCCCGTAGCGTGAAAGTCCTTCGATGGCTATTCGTTTGGCATCCACATTTTTGTCTTTTTCGAAATAGTCGATGGCGCGGCTGGCTCCCCATGCCCAGGCACGTAATGCGCCCCAGTCGGTGGGTTTACGGCGTCGGCCTTTATTGACCAATCCGATAATCCCAGCCGTTAATCCGGCGCCATTATCGGCCTGGATGCTGGCGGGTTCGATGATCGCATACCCCCAGCCGCGTGAAATGAGCTGCTCCTGCCAGGTCGGTTCGGCAGCGGAGCCGAGTCCGATGGGTTTGATAGGCCCCGGATTGAATGGGGAGCGGATAAATCCGAATTCCAGCACCACGGGTACCGCTGGTGCGCTGGCCGGGGTTGTCAGCAACAGGCTGATTTCTACTTTCATGGAGGGGAAAGCCGCATTGTCGACGATTCCTTTGAGTATTTTTTGCCTGATGGCCTGGTTGCCTACAAGCGTGTCTTTGTCGGAAACGATTTGCCAGTTCACCGCCGGAATCTGCGCGGGCAGCTTGCCATAAATTTCAGTTTCGAAATCCGCGGCGATCTCTGGTCTGCGCTTTTCAGTCCATTCGCGGGCGTTCTTCACTTTCTGACCATTCTTAAATGTGAGCGGGTCGGGGAGGTTGTATTGGTTGACTTTCGCTTCGGAACTGTTGGCTGCATTGGGATCTTTCGGATTCCCCGACGGCCCCTTCCGCAGCTGACCGGCGGTAATGCCAAGTTGCTGCAACATATCGGCATGATCGGCCGCCGTGAGTTTGTTCAGGCTATCGCGCTGCGCCGGTGTAAGCCCGAACTGCGCCGAAGCGGAAAAGGCAACGCAGCCCGTCATGAGCAGGCATGTAAGAAATTTCATCATTCCGATTGTTTGGTTTGTTGGATATGCCCGTCCTGGCCGTCGGTGCGAAATGGTGAGGCTGGAAGTCCTGCTGAATTGTAGAAATTGACGTCCGCGGGATTATCCTGCCAGGCATAGCGGACATGCCTGGGCGATTTCACCTGATCACTCTGCAATGCGATGCGGTTTTTTCCAAGCACTTCGATGGTGGCCCAGAAAAACTTCCCATCATCGCCCGCGAGCGCAAACCAGCGCAATGGCTCGCCGTCAGATGAAACAATCCCTTCGCCGACGTCGGCAAAGGTGAGGATGATTTTGCCGTCTTCGATGCTGCGCGATTGGAGCGTCGGGCCGGAGTGAATGATGTCCTTCTCGCCATAAGTCATGTTTCGGGCCGCCAGCGCGAGCCGCTTGCCAATGTCCTTTTTGTTGAGCGGGTGAATGTCGTTCCACTCGCCCAGGTCGATCGTGACGGCTACGGCGGTGTTAGGCAATGTGAGCGCCTTATTTTGCGCTTCCCGGAGCAGTGCAATGTTGCTTTCGGCCGGGGTATAGTCGATATCCTGAAAATTGGGGAGCTGCGCCACCAGGAACGGCAAACGTTCGCCCCAATGCGCCCGCCAGTCTTCGATCAATGCTGGCAGCAACGCATTGTAGGGTTTGGGGTTACCCGTATTGGATTCGCCCTGATACCAAAGAAATCCTTTGACTTTGAGCGGTAAAACCGGGGCGATCATGGCATTGTACAAGGCCGTAGGCTGGTTCTGATGCACAAGTACCGGATTATTCCTTTTTTCCTCCGGCGGGAACACCGCCCCCACTTTGTACTGCCACGTGCCTTTCAAATCGATGGTATCGCCGCCGACGGTCATGAAATAGGGCTTATCAGGAACGAAACCGCCCTTCCCTGTGGAGTTGGTAACCCTGATCACGAACTTGTTCGGTCCCGGTTTAAGCAGATCAGCCGGAATTTCGTAGCGGCGTGGCGGGTATTGGTAAGTAATATTTCCGATTTTCCGGCCATTGAGATACATTTCATCTGCATCTACAATGCGCCCCATATACAGCCTGACAGACTTCCCAATCCAACCGGGCGGCACGTCAATCGTTTTCCTGAACCACACCACGCCGTCCAGCGCTTTCAGGCCCTGATCTTCCCAGTAGCCCGGGATATTGAAATTTCTCCATCCCTTTGGCTGGTAATCATTGCTTTCCCAATGCCCGGCCCGTCCTGCGTCCGCCGCTGCCATGCGATCCGGCACGCTGTTGTCCGGTCGTCCGGCGAATGCATTGACATAGCTGGTATCCTTATTTCGCGCGATGGTTTTTTGAATTTCCTCAAAAGGCTTGAAACCCTCCTCGCCAATCCACGCCTCGATAGGCGTGCCTCCCACGGAACTGTTGATAATGCCGATCGGGACTTTGTGTTTTTCAAAAATCTCACGGGCAAAAAAGTAGGCGACCGCTCCAAAACCCAGCACGTCTTTTGGGTTCGCTACTTTCCATTCGCCTTTTGGAAAATCTTCGGCGGGGCCATTCAAATTAGTAAGGGTTGGCACAAAAAAATTGCGGATGGAGGGATAATGAGCCGAAGCGATATCGTCCGGAAACCGCTCCTTGACACGCTCCATATTAATGACCATATTGCTCTGTCCGCTACACAACCACACGTCCCCGAAGGCGATATTCGCGATACGGATTTCGTTCCTTCCTTTCAAAACCATGGAGTGACCTGTTCCCGCAGCATGTGCAGGCAGTCCGATTTCCCACTTCCCGGCTGCATTGGTCGTGGTTTGATAGGTTTTTTGGTCAAAATGAAGGGTGATTTTCTCTTTTGGCGACGCCCAGCCCCAGACTTTGATAGGCTGGTCACGCTGCAAAACCATATTATCAGAGATCAGTTTCGGTAGGCGGACCTGCGCACGCAGGAGCCCGGAGGCACACAATGCAAGAATAATGGCGAATTTGAAAATCTTCATTGAATGTTCTGGTTGGAAGGCCGGGGAGTGATCCGGTGAATGCTGATGCCCTTGGAATGGATGGCCGTCAGCATAAGTTGCTGTTTTTTTGCATTTCGCAGCACCGCACTCGAACGAGCATCTCCGCGCAGGAGCAAGCCGCTTTCCTTCGGGCGCTGGGGCAGAAAGCCGCCTCTGCCATTTCCGAGCAATAGCAGGCCGGTAGAAGCGTCCTGCCTTCCCATATTCACTTCATTCGGGAAAAAGTTGCCTGTCAGGACCACATCCGGGTTCTGATCTTCATTTAAATCGGTAACCACGATCCCGAAAACCGGCGCCAGCTGCGCCTCGACCGGCAATGCCGAGACTTTGAACCGCCCATTTCCCAGATTCTCGATATATGCGCTTTGCAACCAGGTAGCCTTGGCCTTGTAGGCATCTTTCTTCTCTTCCGGGCTCAACAATTCATCGAATGTAACCTTGGCGTAGTCGATATAATGCGGGAATTTTCTGCGGAACTGAATTACCTGCTGGTTGAGGGCATCCCGGGGGACACTCGGGTAGCTCGTGCCATTGATGAAGTAGCCCATCAGTGGATCAAAAGTACCATCGCTGTTAAAATCTTTGGCAAACATCGTCACCGGCTCCTGCGCCGACGCGCGGTAAAATGTGTTCGTCCCTTCGTTGCCCGCAATGAAGTCGATATCGCCGTCGCGGTCGAAATCGGCTGCCGCTATGCTGTTCCACCAGCCGGAATAAGGGCTCAGCGAGGTTTTACCTGATTCGGTTTCCTGAAACTTCTTTCCAAGGTTCCTGAACACGCGGATGGGCATCCATTCTCCTGCAACGACGAGGTCGTCCAGGCCGTCCCGGTCGGTATCGGCCCAGGTGGCGGCGCAAATCATACCTGCTGTCAGCAGTTCGGGACAAAGGGCTTTGGTAACGTCGGAAAAAGCGATCTTTCCTTCACGGGTATCGTTCCGGAGCAGGTAGCTGCGGGCAGGAAGGGGGTATTTGCCCGGGATCATGCGGCCGCCGATGAAAAGGTCCGTGTCACCGTCCTTGTCGAAATCATTGGCGACAACGCAGGAGCCGCTCAGCGAAATGTCGGGCAATGTACCGGCGGCCGATTTTGTGAAATTGCCGCGACCATCGTTCACGAACAACTCGACCTCGTAGAATGCCCGGTCGGTTTCCGGTTTTTCGTTGCCGCCGTTGACCACGATCAGATCCTGGTCGCTATCGCCGTCGGCATCGAAAAAACTTGCCGAGATGTTCTCATGAAGCGAATCAGGAGAAATCTCCTTTTTCTTAAATGCACCCGACGGTTGCTGGAAATAAACATACGGCTTGCCTTTCCCGTAGCCGGCGCCTGCAAAGAAATCATCCAGCCCGTCCTGATTGGCATCGGCGACCGCAATGGCAAAACCGCTTTTAGAAAGCATTTTGTGCAATGCAGCGGTCTGCTTAAAATCAATGAAGTCGGATTTCTCGTGGGTGTAGTCAATCTTCAAATCACCGGTAACATCGGTAAAGATGGGTTCCGCCGGTATTTTTTCCCGCTGAGGGACCTCGCGGGCATCCTTTTGTTGGAGCGTTAATCGTTGGTTGGCGGCTACCTTGTACAATTTCTGTGACCTGCCACCGGGCCAAGTTACCTGCAGACTATCGATGGTTCCGGATTTTCCTAACCCGAAATGCAGGCCCGTGCCCACCGAAGAAATAAAGCCGCGCGCCGGGTACATTTCGGCAAACTGGGTTTGTGTGTCCTGCCAGATCGTGACCGTGCTTCCAATGCCGTCCAGATTTCCCTTATCGCCCTTTAAAGCCACCGAGAGATAGCCGGTCCCGTTCTTTTCACGGGTCTGGTTTTGGTAAATAAATGGCTCAGCATCAATATTGTTGACTACCAGGTCCAGATCGCCGTCACCGTCCAGGTCGGCATAGGCCGCTCCATTCGAATAGGACAGTTCATCGAGGCCCCAGGCTTTCGAAGTATTTTCAAAGGAAAGATTGCCCCCGTTCCGGTAAGCATAGTTCGGTATCTTGACCTCGGGGACCTTCGCGATCAGCTCCAATGCATTTTGCTGCTTGAAATTGTTGGTGCCAAAATTGGAGAAATCTTCCTTGAACTGGATAAAATCGCGGTCGGTCACGTCGCGCCGGTAGCCGTTCGTAATGAAAATGTCTTTCAGGCCGTCGTTATCGTAGTCGGCGATAAGCGGCGCCCAGCTCCAATCCGTTTTTGATATCCCCGCCACCAGTCCGATTTCGGAGAACATCGGTAAGCCCTGTGTAGCACGGTTTGTGTTTTCGAATGTACCTAAATTCAGTTGCAGCATATTGCGCATGTACTGCAATTGATAGCCGTACTGTGCCGAAATGCTCATTTCCTTGCGATCGTAGTCCTGCCCGGCCAACATTTTCTTTTGGCGCAGATTGTCTTCAGGCAGCATATCGAGCTGGAAAATGTCCGGGTAAGTATCGTTGTTGATGTCGGCAATGTCCACGCCCATTCCAAAAAGGCTTGTGTGAGCGGTTGCTTCTTTGATCACGTTGTTGAAAAACGGCTTCGATCGCGTGCCCGCATTCAGGTAGAGCATATCGCTGCTGATGAAGTCGTTGGAGCAATAAATGTCCGGGTAGCCGTCCTTGTTCAGGTCGCTGATAGCCAGTCCCAGCCCCAGCCCTTCGAACCTGACGCCTGCCTCTTTTGAAATGTTGGTATACTTAGGCAGACCATTTTGACCTAAACCCTCATTGACGTATAACCTCCCGGTGCTCGGATAGGAACCGTCGTCGTAAGTTTTGCGGATGAAGTTCGGGTTTTGCAGGTCGGGTGCGGTGTTCATCAGGTAAGCGTCCAGATCCCCGTCCAGGTCGGCGTCGAAGAATGCGGTTTGCGTAGTGAATGAGTTGTCGTTGAGCCCGTAATCTTTGGCAAGTTCCTTGAAAACCGGCACGCCATCCGCTCCATTTCCCTGATTAATGAAAAGCAAGTTTTCGGAATCGGGCATTTTAACGTGTCTGGCTACACTGATGTAGATATCGAGCAGACCATCCTGGTTGATATCTACCATGGAAATGCCGGTGCACCAGCGTCGGGTGGTCACGCCCGCCTTTTCGGTAATATCCTCGAATACCCATTTCCGGGATAGCGTATCGATCCTGCTGAGGTACAGTTTGCTGCTTACCTGGTTTCCGCCGAAGAAAATGTCCGGTTTGCCGTCGCCATTAACATCCCCGATGCCTACGCCGCCGCCGTTGTAGAAATTGGTGAAAGTAAATGGGTTTATAGAATCGTTGGGTGTGAGCCGGTTGACAAAGTCAACACGGGTTTCCCCGGCATTATGGGCGACAAACAAGGTGTCATTGCTTTTTTTACAGGACTGAAAGCCAGGGATAAGCAAGGTTACAACGAAGAAAATGACACCGGAGAATACCCGGTGCCATTTTTTACAGTCATGATTACGATCCGGATTAATATCCCGGGTTTTGATCTTTGCCTTCAATTTTCGCATTGTTATCTATTTCCTGTTGAGGAATGGGCAGGAGCTCATGTTTGTTGGCCTGGAAATAAGCAATCGGCTCGGTTTTTAGCTTGTTGAGTTTCCGCCATCTGAGAATATCCCGGTTGCGGATCTGCTCGCCGCTCATCTCCACGCGTTTTTCGTGCATGATCGCCGCAAAAACCTGGTCCTTGGTCGATACCGGGAATTTGGCGGTAGGGTAGGCTGGCATCGAAACGCTCTTCCTCGCCCGGGTCATGTTCAGGTATTTGACCGCTTGCGCGATATTGCCCAGCTCGTTTTCCACTTCCGCCAGAGAAAGGATCGTTTCCGCAAAACGCATGATACGCTGGTTGATGCCGCCGGTCAGGAACGATTCGTTCATTTTATACATCAGGGAATATTTCTGCCAGCTCACTTTTTTGGTCACGCCATCCACCACAGAGGCGTTCCCGTTCTGCTGTCCGTCCGTAAGCGTAGAAGCGCCGTTGTTATACTTCTCCCCGGTAAAATAAAATGAATCTTCGTAGCGGGGATCGGTCTTCGCGTCGCCTTTGCTCGTTTTTTCAAACTCACTGAGCAGCCCGTTGGAAGGGATCACGTTGCGCCAGCCGATGGCCGAATATTCCTGCGTCCGAACGGTCTCGGTACCCGCTGTGGCACCATTTCCGTCGCCGTCCCAGTTGTAAACCCCACCGGAAGGATAGAAATTGACTTCGAAAATGGATTCCTTATTGAACTCGGTTTCTTCCAGGAAGTTGTCGTTGTAGTTGTCTACCAGTGCATACACATTGGAATCGTAAACCTTCATCAGCTCGGTTTTAGCGCTCTGGTAGTTGCCTTGCTGCATATAAACCCGCGCCAGCAGCATTTGTGCGGCGCCTTTTGTCGCTCTGCCCTGGTTGGCGGCATTGTAGGTAGCCGGTAACGCATTCTGGATTTCCGTCAATTCGCCGGTAATGAAGGCGTATACTTCTGCTTCGGTTGACCGGGGAAGGCTACCGTCCACGTCCTTCACGTAATTTTTGTACAGCGGCACACCGCTCCACATGCTCACAAGCTCGTAATAGGCATAAGCACGCAGGAAACGGGCTTCGGCAAGCAGACGGGCCTTGTCGCCTTCGGCAAGGTCTGTCACCTTTTCCGAATTATCCACCAGGGAGTTTGCGCGGTGAATGAGCCGGTAGTAAGCCAGCCATACGGTGCCCATTACCGAGTTACCGGTATCATGCGTGCCCAGCAGCAGCTGGTTGCGGGGCGTTTCCAGCTGGCCCCCACCGGCAGCCACGTCGTCGCTCCGCAAGTCATGTAAAAAGAACCACTCGCGGGCTACCAGGTTGTTGGCTTTCAGCATGGAATATACACTCGTGACGCCGCTGGTAAGCTCTGCGCCATTTTTATAATAGCCGTCCACGGTCACGCCGTTCGGGTTCGTTTTTTCCAGCACATCGTCGTTGCAGGAAAGCACCAGTCCGAAAAACAGCGTGGCGGCAATGATGATATTTCTTTTCATTTTAATTCTGTTAAATGCCGGTTAGAAACCAAAACTTAATCCCACCTGGAATGTCCTCGGCTGAGGGTACATCCCGTAATCGATACCGTTGATCAGCTGCGTGCCTGTTGCTGTCGAGGAACCGTTCACGCCGATTTCCGGGTCAAGGCCCGAATATTTGGTCAGCGTCAGCAGGTTCGTAGCCGATACATACACCCTCGCTTTGGTGATCGTGTTACGCGTCAGCGCGGCAAGCCCCTTCGAAGGGATCGTGTAGCCGACGCTGAAATTCTTGATACGCATATAAGATCCGTTTTCGATGAAGCGGTCGCTGGTCCGGCTGTTGTTGTTGGGATCGCCGCTGACCGCTCTCGGAACATCCGTGTCGGTATGGGTGGGTGTCCAGGCATCCAGTACATCCGTGCCCGCATTAAACAACCGCAGCATTCCCTGCTCAATCACCTTGGTGCCGTTGTAGATTTTGTTGCCTTGCACTCCCTGGAGATAGATCGAGGCATCTAATCCTTTGTAACTCGCACTGAAATTGCCGCCGTAGCTGAACTTGGGAATGAAACTGCCCAGGTACTGCCGGTCGTTGGCGTCGATCAGGCCGTCGCCGTTCAAGTCTTTGAACCGGATATCGCCCGGAGCGGCCGCAGGCTGGTATTTGGTCTGGTCGTTGCCGTCAATTCCATTGTATTGTGCAATCTCGGCAGCGCTTTGGAAAATACCGTCCACTTTCCACCCGTAAAATGATTGAATGGGATGTCCGGCTTCCGTTTTGGTGAGGTCGAAACCACCGAAATCGTCATTTTTGCCGTTAAAAAGGGCCGCGCTTTCAGTGGCCAGGCTCACTACCTTGTTTCTGGTAATGTCCATATTCACAGAAGCATTCCAGGTGAAATCGCCGTCGGACTTGTTGTAGCCCAGTTGAAATTCGTAACCCCAGTTTTTCATCTTGCCGATGTTAGACAGTGGCGACGATGAATAACCCAGCGAGTTCGGGATCGGCACTTCGAGCAAAAGGCCGTCGGTATTGCGGTTGTAACGCTCGGCTGTGAATGTGACGCTGTTGTTGAACAATGCCAGATCGATACCCAGGTTGGTCATTTCGGTGCTTTCCCATTTCAGTTGGGTGTTGCCCAGGGAGCTGAAGTATGAGCCGAGCAACTTGCTTCCGCCAAAAACATAGTTGGAGTTATCTGCTTGTACCAGCGATTGCCATGCGTAGCTTCCAATGCCGTTAAAACCGGTCTGTCCGTAACTGGCCCTGATTTTCAGCTCTGAAATCGCCGGGACACTTTTCAGAAATTCCTCTTCACTGATGCGCCATCCCAAGGATGCCGAAGGGAAAGTACCCCACTTGTTGCCCGGCGCGAAACGGGACGAACCGTCGCGGCGCACGGAGGCGCTGAGCAGGTATTTTCCGCCATATTCATAGTTCAAACGGCCTACGTAAGAAATAAGCGCGCTTTCATCGAGTGAGCTGGTGGCGTTGGGATTGGAAACGCCTTGCATCTGGTCGATGTCGTTGTTGGGGCGGTAGCCCGAGCCGTTCAGCGTGTTGGTACGGAATGTCTGCCTGTCGACGATCGCCGTGACATTCAGAAAGTGTTTTCCAAGGGTTTTGTCGAATGTCAATTGATTGGTAACCACCGGCGAGTAATAGTTTGTGCGGCCGTCTCGTATCTCGAATTGCGTCCGCGACTTGTAGCCGTCATTGTAGATCGGAAACTGTTCGTTGGACAATGCGCTAACGATGTCGGCACCCAAGCTGAACCGGTATCTCAGAAAGCTCGTCAGGTTGACTTCGGCGAACAACGACGCCAAAACTTTAATGCGCTGATTCCTTGTTACATCCATTGTGGCTATGCGGAGCGGGTTATCGGGATCGCTACCGTCGGCTGCCGTTGGAGAGCTGTAACCGCCAAGCTTGGTCGGGTCGGTAACAGGCCAGTAAGGCAGGTTACGGATCGCCTGCATGACCAGCGTACGCCCGCCACCGAAGCCTTGTTCCCCACGCGTTTTGTCGTAGGAGAAAGTCAGTGTTTGACCGATCTTCAGGAATTTAGCTACCTGATGATCGGAGTTGATCCGGAAATTGGCGCGTTTGTAGTTCGTACCCACCAGAATCCCTTCCTGATCGAAATAACCCACAGAAGTAAAGAAACGCGAGACATTATTTCCGCCGCTCACCGAAAACTGGTGCTGCTGAACCGGAGCCTTCCGGAACAACACATCCTGCCAGTCGGTGTGGGTTTGCGCGAAGGTCTGCGAAGCACCCTCGTAAACTGGTTTGTTCAGGTCGGAAAGTCTTCCCGGCATGGCAATGCCTGCATTACCCAGCAAAGCGGTCGCATATTGAACATATTGGTCGGTATTGAGTAGGTCCAGCTTTTTCCAGGCCGATTGTGTTCCGAAATAGGAATCCACATTCACATGGAGCTTGCCGTCTTTCGACCCTTTCTTGGTACTGATTATGACCACACCATTCGATGCCCGTGACCCGTAAATAGCAGCCGAGCTCGCATCTTTGAGTACTTCCAGCGATTCGATATCTTTCGGATCAAGGTTGTTGAGGTCGCCGGAGGGGATGCCGTCGATCACGTACAGCGGGCCGGAAGCATAGTTAATTGAACCTATCCCCCGTATACGTACGATCGGCGTTTGCCCCGGGCTACCGTTGTTTACAACCCGTACACCCGGGATCCGGCCTTGAAGCGCCTGTTCGGTGCTTACTACCGGAAGGGCGGTCAGTTCCTTGGGCGAAACGGATGAAACCGCGCCCGTCAATGAAGATTTCTTTTGAGAGCCGTATCCGATCACGACCATTTCTTCCAGTACCTGATTTTCGGCGACGAGCTTCACCTCAATGCGCGTCTGCGAACCGACGGTAACCTCCTGTTTTCCATAGCCGATAAAGCTGAACACAAGCACACTGTTTTCGGAAGGCACATTCAGGGAGAAGTCGCCTTTGGTATCGGTACTGGTACCGACGCTTGAACCCTTCAGCGTGACGTTGACCCCGGGCAATGCTTCACCGTCTTCGGTCGTCACCCTGCCGGCCACCTGCTTGTCGGCGTGCGCTGCGGCAAATGCCTGGTCAGCCAATGCGATTGTCAGCAGAACCAGCAGCAGACCCCACCTGGCTTTCGTTAAGAGATACCCTTGTAAAAGGTTTTTCATAGGTTGTTGAATAAATGTTAAACAAACACTTCATGGAAAGGATAAAAAATCTCAGCGCACGCTTACTGCACCGAACCGAAGGCAATCTCCATCTGAGAAATCCGCATTATTCGAATGGGCACTCATGCGGAAAAACTATTGATGGACTTTAATAATTAAAAATTGTACTGGTCAAAGGTCAAGTAATTTAAATAAAATGTCAATACCACACTTAAATAAAATGTAACTTTCGGGCAAAAAATTAAATTATTCTGTTTTTTGATGCGCGGTTAGAGACTTAGCCCGCTGGCTCCGGCTTCATTTCCCCAAATGGCTTTCGTTTCATCGCTTTATATTCTGACGGCAGCATGTTGAACTTGGCCTTGAACGATTTAGTGAAATAGTTGGGCGTCGCAAAACCAGCCGTATACGAGATCTGCGAAACATTCATGTCACTTTTTTCGAGCAACAGGGCTGCTTTTTCCAGCTTGATCGACCGGATGAACTCGATGGGCGTTTGTCCGCTCATTTCCAGTACCCTGGTGTAGAGTGTGCCCCGGCTCATGCCGACGTGCCTTGCCAGGCTCTCGACACTGAGCTGAGTCGAATTCAGGTTGTCGTCGATGTAGGAAAGAATATCCCTAAGCAGCTTCGCATCACCCGACTCAATGCCCGCTTCCCGTCCCTCTATCTGGATTTGCCTTGAATACACACCTTTCAGCAACCGGTTCAGTAATAGGAGGTTATTGATCTTGACATTCAGTATTTCGAAATTGAATGGTTTGGTCAGGTAATCGTTTGCGCCAGAGCTGAGTCCTTTAAGCTGCTGTTCTTCACCACTCGACGCCGTAAGCAGGATGAGCGGAATATGGCTGGTCCTTTTATCCGATTTGATTTTCTCGCTCAGACTAAGGCCGTCCATTTCGGGCATCGCGATATCGCTCACGATCAGTTCGGGATGGCAGCTCAATGCTTTTTGCCAGCCTTCCCTGCCATTGCCAGCTTCCAGCACGCGGTAATTGGTTTCCAGATTCTCTTTGAGATAATGCCTGAATTCCGCATTATCCTCGACGATCAGCACTTTAGGCATTTCGTCGGAATCTGCCTGTGATATTTTGCCTGTCGCATCGTCGCCGTTTTCGGGCTGGATGGCATCCGCAAACGGAACCGGTGACGCTATCTCGACAGGGTTATAGATCAATGTTTCACAAGGTAAGCCGACGGTAAAAACGCTGCCCCTGCCTGCATTGCTGCCGACGGTGATGAAGCCGCCATGCATTTGCACAAATTCCCTGACAATCGACAAGCCGATCCCGCTTCCCTGATTAAGTACAGTTCTGTTCGCCTCATCCTGGAAGAACCGGCCGAAGATTTTCTCGTAATGCTCAGGCGAAATCCCGATCCCCGTGTCGGATATTTTGATAAAGAGCCAGTTTTGACCCGAATCATCGCTTCCGCAGCTCACTTGCAGCATCACTTGGCCGCCTTCGGGGGTAAATTTGAATGCGTTGGAAAGCAAGTTAAAGAGAATGCGCTCCATTTTATCGGCGTCGAAGTCGATCAACAAATGTTCGATCGCGCTGTCGAATGTGAAACGAATGCGTTTCCGCTGTGAAAGGTCGCTGAAAGAGTCGCAGGCTTCGCGGATGAAAGGGACGATGTCGTTTTTCCGCAAGTCCGCTTTCAGTTCCTGTTCCTGCAAATTTTTGAAATCCAGCAACTGGTCCACGAGATTAAGCAGCCTTTTCGCATTGCGCCGGATGGCCATGATCTGTGGCTGGTGCGGTGGATCCTGCCCGAGCAGGTTTTCTACCGGCGCGAGGATCAGCGAGATGGGCGTGCGGAATTCGTGGCTGAGGTTGGTAAGGAACTTGATTTTCAGCCTGTCGAGCTCCTGCGCCCGTTCGGTTTCCCGGCGTGCTTCTTCTTCCCGGAATTTCCGGTGCAGCCTGCGGATGCCGCGCCTCCGCATCAGGAACACCGCCACAATAGGTGCCAGCACATAGAAAATGTAGGCATAAACTGTCAGATAAAACGGCGGTTTCACAACTACGGCGATCGATGCCGGTGCGGAGCTCCAATCACTGTTGTCGCTGCTGGCCTGTACCTCGAAACGGTAATCGCCAGGGCTGAGGTTGGTATAACTGGCCGTCGTGCCCTGCCCTGCCTGCTGCCATTCGTTTTCCAGGCCCACGAGCCGGTAACGGTAGGCGGTCTGTTTGGGGTTGGTATAGTTCAGCGCCGCGTAGCCGATCGAAAAATTCTGCTTGTAATCCAGCCGGATCGACCGGGCCACGGAAATGTCGGCGTCGATCATACCCGAATCGGCCGAGGTAATGGTCCTGTTCCCTACTTTGAGGTCTTTCAGGATCACGGGCGTCTGGCCTTGGCTCCTTTTCAGGCCGTGGGTATCAATGTAATTAAAGCCTGCAATACCACCGAAGAAGAGCACGTTGTCGGTTGTGCGTAATCCTGATCCTAATGCGAAAGTGTTGTTTTGCAGGCCATTATGGGAGGCGTAGTTTGTGAATTTCTTTTTATGTACATCAAAAAAACTGATTCCCTCATTGGTGCTTACCCAGATTCGCCCCTGCGCATCCTCCAGCACTTTGTTGATCATCCCGCTGGAAAGTCCATCATTGATGCCGTACGGGATGAATTTGCGTGTTTTTGGATCAAATAATGCAAGGCCTTCCCCGCCGGTCCCGGCCCAGATGTTGCCCCGGCTGTCTTCCAGAAGCGTCATTACGTTGTTGCTCGGCAGGCCGGCAAGTTCGCGGTCGAGGAGGGTAGAACTGCGTGTTTCCGGGTCGAAAACGGCAATACCTGTGCCGTGTGAAGCGATCCACATTTTTCCGTGCCGGTCTTGCAGTATGTCCCGGATATAGGCATTCAGCGGGATGACGCGGTCCGGCAGGGCGACATTCGGGTCAAAAAGCCGCTCGAATTGCCGGGTTCGAGGGTCGAAGACGTTCACACCCCCGCCGTTCGTGCCGATCCATAGCTTTCCTTGCCTGTCTTTGGTGATGGAAAAAATATTGTTATTGCCCAGCGAAGTCGCTGTCTGGCCTTGTGTAAATTGCTCATAGCTGCCTGTGGAAGGCTTCAAGCGGAAAAGTCCGTCCTGAAAAGTGCCGATCCAGAGTTCGTCCGGCGCGGTGAGCGCCAGCGACAGTACGGCGAGCCCGGACGAGGCGGCCTTATTATTCGGATTAATGGCATACCTGCGGAACAGGTTGGTCTTGCGGTCGTACAGGTTCACGCCTCCATCATCGGTGCCGACGAAAATGCGGCCGTCGGAATGCTCGGCGAAAGAGGTAACAAAGGGCGCACTTAGGCCGTAGCGATCGTAGGGGTCGCAGCGTTTCAGCCCGAAGAGTGTCAGACTACGGTCGTATTTGTTGATGCCGCCTTTATAAGTGCCCAGCCAGGTTATGCCCGCCGGGTCAATAAAGATGCTGCGTATAGACTTGTTCGTTATGCTGAACGTCGTACGCGGGTCGGGTGCGTGGCGGATGACGTTGCCCGTGCGCCTGTCCATGATGTTCAGCCCGCCATCGGTACAAATCCACAGCTCGTCCCGGCTTTGTGCGCCGATGGCAAAGATCATATTGCTGCTGATCGAATGGTCGTTTCCGGGTTGATAGGCGAAACTTTGCATACGCTTACCCTCGTGTGAAATGGTGAACAGGCCGTTCTGCGTGCCGATCCACATTTGTCCCGAACTGTCTTCGCTGATGGCCGTCACAAAATTCACACCGTCCTTCACCATTTCCGGAGCATGATAATCAACGGGTACAAAGCGGTTTTCCTTATTTAAATATCTAAAAAGGCCCTCGCTTGTGCCCACCCACATTTGCTGCCTGTGGTCGATGAAAATCCGGTGTACATGCCTGGTAGCCACCTGTGCGGGCGTTTTTTTGTCAGGAGCAAATGTATGGATGGCTAATGTGTTGGGGTCAATGGTCAGAAGCCCCTGTGTGGTTCCCGCCCATATCTTACCCTGTCCGTCCTCGCAGATCGAATTGATACTCTGATAGGTTTTGATTCTGGTAAATGAATCTTTCCTGCGGTCATACAGATGCAATGAGCCGATGATCGTTCCGACCCAAATCCGTCCGGCGCGGTCTTCATAGATAGCAGAGATATCGTTCGATTTCAGGGAGGTCGAGTCCTTTTTACTGTGTCGGTAAACAGTGAAACCGGTTCCATCATATTTGTTGAGACCATCTTCAGTGGCGAACCAGAGCAACCCGTAGCGGTCTTTCAGGATCGCAGTGACGGTGTTAGCCGACAGCCCGTCCATCGACGTAATGGCAGTAAACCGGGGCGATTCGCTTTGGGCCACGACCGTCCCGCCTGAGCGCATTACCAACAGGCAGATCAGTAAAAGGATAAGCGGTCGGGGCTGTTTCACTTGTAGCCGTGAGTTAGGTTGGTGTAAAGACGAAGGAGATACGAGCTAATCCAACGCAAGAAATGCATTTAGTACAACTTTGTCTCCGAATTTGTCATTTTTTGGCTGATTTTGAACAATTGTCTCCATAATTTGAACAAATGTGCTCACGGGCGGGCTCTTGGGAGTGCTACTTTTGCCCATCGTCAGGTTGCTATAAATTATTGGAATCATCATGTTCTAAAAATATATTGTCAAAATGACAAATAAAAATTTTCAACAAAAACTCTGCGAGCCTATGCGCTGCTTTTTACACAAAAAGAAAAACCGTTTCGGCGCATTACGGACCATCGGATGGCCGTTAATGCTAGCCGCTACCCTGGGCAATGCCGGCGTCGCCCACGCATCTGAGAACGCCTTGAACAGGTACCGTGCCGGACATCTCCATGCCGGACATCTCCATGCCGGACAAGCCGTCGCTGACACCGAGGTAACAGGTAAGGTCACCGGCGAGAATGGCGACGGGCTGCCTGGTGCAAGTGTTCTCATCAAAGGCACCGCGCGTGGCACGAGTGCCGACGCGAACGGTAATTTCAAGATTGTAATTCCCGATAACGAGAATACGGTGCTCGTGTTTTCGCTGGTGGGTTATACTCCCAAAGAAGTGGTTGTGGGAAACGAGAAAATGATCAGCGTGTCTCTCGCACCTGATCATAAGGTCCTGGAAGAAGTAGTAGTGGTTGGTTACGGAACGCAGCGTAAGCGTGATGTAACCGGGTCGGTGGTTTCGGTGAGCGAGGCGACATTGAAAGAGGTGCCCGCGCCGAACCTGATCAACCAGCTCAAAGGCCGTGCGGCAGGGGTGTCCATTGTCAGCAACGGAAGCACGCCCGGGTCGCAGGGGCAGATCAGGATCAGGGGTAACCGCACGCTTACCACAAGCTCCGGATCGAGCGACGGGCTGGACGGGCCACTGGTGGTGGTCGACGGGATCCCCTTTGGCGGCCTCAACGACATTAACCCCGACGATGTCGTGAGCCTGGAAGTATTGAAAGACGCCTCTGCAACGGCCATTTACGGTTCCCGGGGAGCGGGCGGTGTGATCCTGGTTACCACTAAAAGAGGAAAGGTAGGCAAGCCCGTGTTCAGTTACGACGGCTACCACGGCCAAACCCGCATCATGGACAAATTCAATGTCATGAACGGACCGGAATATGCCCAGTTCAAGGCCGATGCGGCCAAATATAACCGCACCAGTCCAGGTACGTCGGGCTATTTGCTCACGCCGAAGGAACAGGAAGCACTCGACAACGGCGTATCCACCGACTGGCAGGATCTGATCTACAAACCCGGCTTCATGTCCAATCACCAGTTGGGCATGCAGGGCGGCGTCGAAAACACCCAATATTCGCTCGGGTTAGGGTATTTCAATGAAACCGGCATCATCCCCAGCCAGAATTTCCAGCGGTTCAATATCCGCGCGACGATCGATCAGCGGATTGGGAAAAATATCAAACTCGGGCTGAATACGCTGAATACCCTTACCTACCAGAACACGCCGGGAGGTGGCGGTGTACCGGGCGGATTGGTACGTCTCACGCCACTCGCATCGCCCTACAATGCGGATGGCAGCGTAAATACGTTCCCTTCGGAAGGCTCCATCGATGCGGCAGGTGTAAGCCCGCTGACGATTTTGACCAAAAAGGATTCGTATCTCGGACGCACGCGCTCGGTGCGGACATTTAACAGCCTGTACGCGGAGGTGACCATTTTGCCGGGCCTGAAATACCGGTTCAATGCGGGCTTGAATTTCAGCCAGTCGAATTACAATGGTTACAATGGGCCGCTGACTTATTTCAATTCCGCCACGGTGCAATCATCGTCCAACGCCGAGATCAGCAACACCGAATATTGGGACGTGAACCTGCAACATCTGCTGTACTACGACAAAACATTTGCCGACAAGCATAAACTGGGATTTACTGCACTTTATGAATACACTAAAAACCACTCATTGGGCAGCCGGTTCACGGTAACGGGCGTCCCTGCCGATTACATCAAAACTTCAAATTTTTCTCTGGCATCGGGCCAGCCGGTCGCCAACTCAGATTTTGGTAACTCGTTTTCCGAAACCGGCCTGCTTTCCTACATGGGAAGGATCAATTACAGCTACGCCGACCGCTATTTGTTAACGCTCACCCTCCGTCGGGACGGCTCTTCCACATTGTCTCCGGGCAACCAGTATTTCAACTATCCGGCCGTCGGTGTTGGCTGGAATGTGGTTGAGGAAGGTTTTATGAAAACGATCGGCTTCGTTTCGAACCTTAAACTCCGAGGTGGCTGGGGCGTGTCCGGTAACCGCAATGTAGGCGCGTATTCGACGTTGGGTGCATTGTCGGCGGGATATTACAATTTCGGGACAGGTACCGCAGGGCAGCAACTGGCTTACACGGTTACCAGCCTTCCCGCAGGTGATCTGAGCTGGCAGTCGACCTCGCAGGTGGACATCGGTATCGACTTCGGCTTTCTGAGCAACCGCATTACCGGTTCGGTCGATTGGTACCACCAGAAAACAAAGGACATCCTGCTGTCGGTCCCGCTGCCTCCAAGCAATGGAGCCGGTTCTACCCTGAAAAACCTGGGTAAAACCGAAGGTAAGGGCCTCGAAGTGGCAGTCACATTCGAGATCGCGAGAAAACCGAAAGGATTTAACTGGAGCGTGGACGCGACCTATTTCTTCAACCGCGAGAAAATCACGCAGCTGACCACACCGCAGGAAAAAGCCAATCTGGGCGCGGGATGGTTTGTAGGGCAGCCGCTTTCTGTGATTTATGATTACAAGAAATTGGGTATATGGCAGCTCAGCGATGCCGAGAACGGCACATTGGCTAAACAGACTTCGCCCGTCCAATATGCTGGGCAGATCCGGGTGGAAGACCTGAATGGCGACAGTAAAATCGACGCAAGCGACCGGCAGATCCTGGGTAATTTCCAGCCCAAATGGGAGGGAGGCCTTACCAATCGTTTCAGTTTCAGGAATTTTGATGCATCCATCGTGACCTATGCACGGATGGGTATGAAGGTGCTCGTGCCATATCTTACAGGCAACAGCACTGGTTCGGGTGGGTTTGCATTCTTTAACCAAAGCCGTGTTAATCAGGTGAAGGTGGATTACTGGACGGACACCAACCCTACCAATGCATTCCCGGCACCCGACGCGAGCAGCGCGGTGGCCAACTTCGGGTCGACACTCGGTTATTACGACGGCTCGTTCATCAAATGCCGCAGTATCAACCTTGGTTACACATTCGAGAGCGATTTGATCAAAAAAATCGGTGCCACTTCGGCCCGCATCTACGTCAACCTGACCAACCCATTCATTATTTACGCGCCATTGGTAAGAGACAATCTGGCGATCGACCCGGAGGGAAACAGCTATGCCAGCGGACAGTCCACGCTTAATCCGCAGGGTGCCAGCGAGCGCGGTGCGCCGGAGCGGCAGATCTCGGTAAACCTCAATAACCCGCCGGTAAGACAATTCACTGTGGGCGTAAACCTTAAATTTTAATCCGACTATGAAATCCATAAAAGTTCTGATCACCGCCAGCCTGGTTGCGTTGCTGAGCTCGGGCTGTGAAAAAGTGCTCGAAGAGCATCCGCAATCCCAGATCGTTCCTTCCTATTTCAATTCGCCATCGGGCGTGCTCGGAGGCATTGCGGGCGTTTATAATGATATCCGCAGCCAATGGGGCACCGAAGGCTTTACTGTGGAAATGCAGGCGGGAACCGACGAGTTTATCCAGGGGCTTAGTGCCGGTACGCCTATTCCCTATACTTATAATGGATTGAACGGCAGCAACTTTGGCTCAGCCTGGGGCATTGCGTTTCAGGATATCAATACGCTGAACGGTGTGTTGCAATACGGCCAGACCATTGAATTGCCCGAGGCGACGCGGAAACAATACCTGGCGCAAGCGAAGTTTCTCCGGGCGTTCTGGTATTTCTACCTGGTACAAACCTGGGGCGACGTGCCTTTGCATACCGAGTTCATCACCGTACCGTCTCAGGCGGCATCTCGCCAACCTGCCGCGCAGGTTTATGAACTGATCATCAAAGATCTCACCGAGGCGGCAGCCGACCTGCCTAACCAGCCTACCGCCCCGTTCCTGGGAAAGGCCGCTACTAAGCCGGTTGCGCAGTTTCTGTTGGCCAAAGCCTACCTCACCCGCGGCTGGCTTAACAACACCGCAGCCGATTTTACCAAAGCAGCTGCATTAACTGATGAAATCATTGCCAATAAATCGGCCTATGGGCTGGACCTCTGGCAGGATTACGGCGACGCGTTCGTGCCGGCTAATGATTATGGCAAGGAATCCATGTTTGTCAGCGACCACGTCCTCGACCCAAAATACGGCTATTACAGCGTGGGTGCGGCTGCGGGCGGCGGCGCGGCACAAAACCTGTCGCCCTGGTTTACCAACTGGAATTATCCGAACAACAGCGGTATCAATTCCTTTAAAAATGCGTCGGGAGCGTTTGTCAATAGCGGTACTTCGGGTATGATCCGCGATTCGTATTATGGTCGCCCTTACGTCCGTATGCGCCCGAACTCCGATAAGCTGGCTACCGGCCCGCGCGCAGGCAAGAACTATTTCCTGGATCAGGCATTTACGAAGCGGGATGTAGACTCGCGTTTTGCCAATTCCTTTTACACCGTTTATATTTCGAATACTTCTGTCACCAACGCGGCCAATACGGCTAATAACAGTCGCGGGATTAGCTACACCACCGTCGTGGGCTCGGATACCGCCGTCTGGCTGCCGGATTACGAGGTGCCTGGCGCACCGCAGTTTATAGGCAGCAGGCCATTCAAAGGTATCGTGGTACCGCCGAGCCTCTGGAACAACGGAATTTTTCCTGCATTGAAAAAATTCATGGACCCGAGCCGCGGAGCGAACTTCAACGATCCATCGACGCGGCCCTGCGTGTTGTACCGCTTTTCGGACGTGTACATGACCGGTGCGGAAGCTTATTTTAAAGCGGGCGACGCCGCAAAAGCAGCCAGCCTACTGAATGTGGTGCGCCAGCGCGCAGCTTTCCGCAAGAGCGCTACGACGGCCCAGAATGCAGCCGCAGCCGCAGCAATGACCATCACCGCCTCCGATGTGACTCTTGATTTCATCCTCGACGAGCGCAGCCGGGAGTTTTTCGGGGAATGGCAACGCTGGCACGACCTCGTGCGTACCCGCTCGCTCGTACGCCGTGTGCAGGAATGGAACCAGGAAGCAGCGCCTTATGTAAAAGATTTCAATATGTTGCGCCCAATTCCGCAGACGCAGATCGATAGAGTTGTGGATGGACCTGCTTTTCCACAAAATTCCGGATATTGAACCGTATTAATCAGCAATTATATATGAACCGCAGCTATTTACCCGCCGGATTGATGGCCCTTCTCGCGCTCGGCAGCCTCGAAACCGGTTATTGTCAGCAAGCCAAGGTGAAGCCGTTGATCAGCGATCTGTTCACCGCCGATCCTTCCGCGCATGTTTTCAACGGCAAAATTTACATTTATCCTTCCCACGACATCGAAGCCAATGTGCCGCAGGATGACGAAGGCGGCCATTTTAATATGCGTGACTATCATGTGTATTCGATGGACAACGTTGGCGGAAAGGTGACCGATCACGGGGTGGTGCTGGATTTGAAAGATATTCCCTGGGCGGGAAGGCAGCTATGGGCGCCGGATGCGGCTTTTAAGAATGGTACTTATTATCTGTATTTTCCTGTAAAAGACAAGGAAGACGTTTTCCGGATCGGGGTTGCCAGTTCCAAGTCGCCTGCGGGGCCGTTCAAGGCGGAGCCCCAGCCGATTCCTGGCAGTTACAGCATCGATCCGGCGGTTTTTTCAGATTCCGACGGTCAGACGTACATGTACTTCGGAGGCATCTGGGGCGGGCAGCTGCAACGCTGGCATTCGGGTAAGTATGATAAATCACTCTCCACCGACCTGGGCAAAGGACATGACCAGGAGCCTGCATTGAATGCGAAGGTGGCTAAAATGAGTGGTGATATGCTGACGTTCGCCGAATCGCCCCGTGATGTGCAGATACTCGACGAGCATGGCAAGCCCCTGCTGGGTGGCGACCACGACCGCCGGTTTTTCGAGGGAGCCTGGATGCACAAGTACAATGGCAAATACTATTTCTCATACTCTACCGGCGACACCCATTTCCTGTGTTATGCAGAAAGTGACTCGCCGTATGGGCCATTCACTTACAAAGGCGTGCTCATGAAGCCGGTTGAGGGCTGGACGACCCACCATTCCATTGTCGAGTTCAAAGGGAAATGGTACATCTTTTATCACGACACCGAAATTTCTGGAAAAACCCACTTACGGAATGTGAAGGTTCGGGAGCTCGTAAGGGACAAGGACGGAAAGATTCAGACCATCGAACCCTGAAACAGAAATTATGCAGGTAGTTTGGTAAAATGAGTGCAGGTAGGGGCTTTTAGAAGCTGTACCGGTGCATTCTGGCCCGCGACCTCATTCAGAACATTCAATCAGACAAGCTATGCAAATCGAAAGACGCGATTTTTTATCGACATTATCACTGGCCGGAGCAGCCACATTGTTCTCGGGTAACCCGCTGCTTGCAGCAACCGCACCCAAGAAGGACAAGCTTGGTATTGCGCTTGTGGGTCTGGGCTATTACAGTACCGACCTGCTGGCACCCGCGCTGCAACTGACCGAAAAGTGCTATCTGGCGGGCATCGTGACAGGTACACCTTCGAAAGCCGAGGCGTGGAAAGCCAAATACAATATTGCCGACAAGAATATTTACAACTACCAGAATTTCGATCAGATCGCCAAAAATCCCGATATCGACATTGTGTACGTAGTGTTGCCACCTTCGATGCACCGCGAATATGTGGTAAAGGCGGCGAAAGCCGGCAAGCATGTGTTTTGCGAGAAGCCGATGGCGCCCTCGGTAGCCGATTGCGAGGCGATGATCGCGGCCTGCAAAAGTAACAAGGTGAAACTGGCGATCGGGTACCGGTGCCAGCACGATCCGAACATCCAGGCTTACATGAAGGTAGCCAAGGAGCAAAAGTTTGGAAAAGTGAAGATGGTGAACAGCGCCGCGGGCTATTTCGACGCGCGGACCGATCACTGGAAGCAGAAAAAAGCGCTCGGCGGGGGCGTAATGGGCGACATGGGCGTGTACGCATTGCAAGGTGCGCGCCTGGCCACAGGCGAAGAGCCCATCAGCGTGATCGCCCAGGCATCGACTACCCGGCCGGAGATTTATAAGGAAGTTGAAGAAACGATGATGTTTATGCTCGATTTCCCGAGCGGGGCAAGAGCAGCCTGCCAGACGAGCTTTGGCATCAACATGAACTATTTGCAGGTGAACTACGAAAAAGGCTGGCTGAAATTGGAGCCACAGTCGGGTTACAATGGCAACAAGGGGAGCATGTCGGACGGTACGATCATCAACTTCCCGATCAAAAGCCAGCAGGCGAAGCAAATGGACGAGGACTGCCTGGCGATCATGAACAATACCGATCTGATCGCCCCGGGCGAGGAGGGGCTGCGCGATATTCGTGTCGTAGAAGCGATCTATAAGTCGGTTGCTTCGGGTAAAAGCGTAAAGATTTAACCATTTCTTTCTAAGATTTTCCAGTTAACAGCCGGGTGTGTTGCCCGGCTGTTCGAAAACGATCGTGCAATTCCCTGGCGTGATCGGTTTCCTCAGAGATATGCAAATATCCAGCGCGTTTCTTTGATTAGGAAAGCCCCATCTTCTTCACAGGACTTGCCCGTGGCCGGTAAGCAATATCGGTTATCTTTGGGTCGATCCTTGCCTCAATGCACCATCTTAATCCCATAGGCGAATTCCGGGGAAGAATGAATGTGGCGGGCAATTATGCAAACGGAGTATCAGTAATGCGCAATCGGTTATCACTTCATTGTATTTTGTGGTCATAGATTTGCATCGTTCTTACAAGCTATACGATCTTCGAGCGAAGATGTATATGCAATTTTATGTTCGAAATTACTATTGACTGCAATGAACGCTCCGTTCCCTATCAAATATGTCCTCCTAGCCGGAATCGGTATTTTAGTTGCGGGTCTGGGCTGGAAAGGATTGGTTAATAAGAAAGTTACGTCTGCTAAAGACATATCCTACAACTACCAGATACGGCCTATTCTTTCCGATAAATGCTTCGCCTGCCACGGTCCGGATGCTAATAAAAGGGAGGCGGGTTTGCGGCTGGACATGGCAGATAATGCATACGCGCCGCTGGAAGACAAAAAAAAGTTTGCGATCGTTCCTGGTAACCCCGCAGCCTCGGAGGTTTACAAGAGAATCACTTCCACAGATCCCGGCTATCAAATGCCGACACCAGAGTCGCACCTTGGCCTCCTGAATGAGGGGGAGATTGATCTGATCAAAAACTGGATTGCGCAGGGTGCCCGATACGAGCAGCATTGGGCATTTGCAGCCCCGAAACAGGCGAAATTGCCAGAAGTAAGCGACAAAGACTGGTGCGAAAATGAGATAGACCGCTTCACGCTTGCGAAAATGGAGGAGGTAGGATTGGCACCCAACGACCCAGCGACAAGAGAGCAGTTATTGAAACGGTTGGCAATCGACCTGACCGGCCTAGCCCCGTCCCTGGAAATTCAGCGGAAGTTTGCAGAAGACAACTCGGCCAATGCCTATGAAAAAATCGTCGACAACTTAATGTCGCAAAAGGCATACGGAGAGAAAATGGCCATCCATTGGCTGGATATCGCCCGGTTCGCCGATTCTTACGGATACCAGAATGACGACGTGCGAACACAATGGGCGTGGCGGGACTGGGTTATCCACGCCTTTAATAGCAATATGCCTTATGACCGGTTCCTGGTGTGGCAGCTCGCCGGCGACCTGCTTCCCAATCCAAATAAAGAGCAAATACTGGCAACCGCATTTTTACGAAATCATAAAATCACCGAAGAGGACGGCGTCATTCCTGAGGAATACCGGGTCGAATACCATCTTGACAAAACGAAGACATTCAGTTCCGGGTTGCTCGGGCTCACGGTCGAATGCGCCCAGTGCCATGACCATAAATATGACCCGGTTTCTCAGGAAGACTATTACAGGCTATTTGCATTTTTTAATAGCTCAAAGGAAAAGGGCTTTGACGGCAGTGCAGGCAGCGGCCCGGCCAAAACGCCTGTTTTAACAATATCCAGTAGTGATACGAAGAACCTGCTTAACTTTATTAATAGTAAAGACACGGCCCGGATCGTGGTATCGGTAATGGGCGAAGACGATCAGCCGCGACCTGCACACGTGCTGAACCGTGGCGTATACGATGCACCGGGAAAAGTAGTTACTGCCAGCGCATTGCCTGCAGTGATGAAATTCGACACAACCAAGTATCCCCGTAACCGCCTCGGACTCGCGAAATGGACAACAAGTAAACAAAACCCGCTCACTGCCCGGGTGTTTGTGAACCAGATCTGGCAGGAGATCTTTGGAAGAGGGCTTGTCAAGAGTACCGGGGATTTTGGCATGCAGGGTGAGCTGCCTAGTCACCCGGAGCTTCTGGATTGGCTTGCAGTGGATTTTATGAATCACGGTTGGAATATCAAAAGGCTTATCAGGCAAATAGTTACTTCGGCGACTTACAGACAATCGTCCGGGATGACAGAGGAAAAGAAAAATAAAGATCCTGAAAATATCTACTTAGCGAGAGGTGCGCGTTACAGGGTTCCGGCAGAGTCTATACGGGATATTATATTGTCTACCAGTGGGTTACTCAATCCGGAAATCGGTGGCCCGAGCGTCAAACCTTATCAGCCTAAAGGGATTTGGGAAGCAACTACGGCAAATAGGGGAAGCCTTGCGAAATATATCCAGGACACAGACAGTGCGTTGTACCGGCGGGGGCTTTACACATTCATTAAACTGACATTACCACCGCCCGCAATGATCATTTTCGACGCCAGCAACCGCGACCATTGCGAGGTGAAACGCCAGAAAACGAATACCCCGCTTCAGGCGCTTGTGATGCTCAACGATCCCACGGTCCTGGAAGCTTCCCGCGTGCTGGCAGAGCAGCTTAGCGCGTCACCAGCTTCTGTCGACGCCAAGATCAGCGAGGTTTTCCAAAGAATTGTTTGCCGGAAGCCGAATGCGGGAGAAACACAATTGCTGGTTGATTATTATAAAGAGGAACTCTCCACATTTTCAAAAAGTAAAAGTAAAGCGGGCGCTGCGCTAAACATAGGCGATAGCAAACACGGGCAAAAAGTAGACGTCGCCAAAGCGGCGGCTATGATGCGGGTGATCAGCACGATCTATAACATGGAAGAAACAATCACAAAAAGCTAATCTGGTTGCCAAAAGGAGCCAATATTAATGCATAAAGGAACATGGAAAAGCCGATTTTTGATTTTGGAATGAATACGAATCGAAGGCATTTTTTATCCAGGCTTAGTCTTGGGATAGGAGGTGCCGCATTAGGTTCTTTGCTGGTTCCCGATCTTTTCAAATCGGACACAGAAAACAGTGTGAACGATATTGTATCCGGCTTACCACATTTCGCTCCGAAGGCAAAGCGGGTGATCTACCTTTTCCAGAATGGTGCACCTTCCCAGTTTGAGCTTTTTGACCATAAACCATTACTCAATAAAATGTTTGGTGAGGACCTGCCGGAATCGATCCGGAGCGGTCAAAGGCTCACCGGTATGACCTCCAATCAAACCAGTTTCCCGCTGGCGGGCTCCATATTCGATTTCAAGCAGCACGGTAATTCGGGTGCCTGGGTGAGCGAGCTATTACCGCACACCGCCCGCATTGTGGACGATATCTGCATTATCAAGTCCATGAATACCGACGCCATCAACCACGATCCGGCGCTCACCTTTTTCCAAACGGGTGCACAGGTGGGGAACAGACCCAGCATGGGTTCCTGGCTGAGTTATGGGTTAGGGAGCGAAAATCAGAATTTGCCGAGCTTTTGTGTATTGCTTTCCCGAGGCAAAGGGAATGGCCAGGGGGTTTATTCCAAATTGTGGACGAACGGTTTTCTCGATTCGGTGCATCAGGGCGTCCAGTTCAGCAGCGGAGAAAATCCGGTGCTGTATCTCGGAGATCCGGAAGGAATGGACAGGTCGGAGCGGAGGCGCATGCTCGACAAACTTGCAAAATTGAACCAGGGTACGTTCGATGAATTTGGCGATCCGGAAGTAACAGCGAAGATCCAGCAATACGAAATGGCTTACCGCATGCAAACGGCGGTGCCGGAAATCACCGACATGAGCAAAGAGCCCGAGTCGATCGTGAAAATGTACGGCCCAGAATGCCTTGTGCCCGGTACGTACGCGGCCAATTGCCTCCTGGCCAGGAAACTGTCCGAGCAGGGTGTCCGGTTCATTCAGCTCTATCACCAGGGGTGGGATGGACATGCCGGTTTACCCAAGGAAATAAGCGGGCAATGCAAGGATGTAGATCAGGCATCGGCTGCATTGGTTACCGACTTGAAGCAACGGGGATTGCTGGATGAAACGCTGGTGATCTGGGGCGGGGAGTTTGGCCGGACGAATTTCTGCCAGGGTAAATTTACGAAAGACAATTACGGCAGGGACCACCACCCGCGGGCATTCACGATCTGGATGGCTGGTGGAGGGATTAAGCCTGGGCTCGTGTATGGCGAGACGGACGATTTCGGATACAATATAGTCAAGGACCCTGTTCATGTCCATGATCTGCACGCGACAATCCTCAATCAGCTCGGCCTGGACCACGAGCGACTGGTGTTTAAGCATCAGGGGCGACGTTATCGGTTGACCGATGTGGCAGGTAAGCTTGTGAAAGACATTATCTCTTAACATTATAATGACCGTGCGCCGCTACCTGCAAAACTGGAAGGGAGTTATTTACAACCTGGCTTTCTTCTTGAATGGCTTACTTATTTTTTTACTGTTTTTCGAAAAAAGCGTTGCCATTCCCGCCTGGATGTTTCCCATCGGACGCCTGCATCCGGCGGTACTGCATTTCCCACTTGTCGTATTGTTGCTTTATGCTTTTTGGACAATGATTGTCGAAAAGGAAGGTTCAGCGCGCTGGAATGTGGAACTGGCCGATACGCTGCTGCTACTGGGTACATTTACGGCTTCTGTTGCTGCATTTTCAGGATTTTTATTGTCCAAAGAAGATAGCGATGTTTCTCAAACTTTACAATGGCACAAATGGCTGGGGGTATCCATTTCCATCGGAAGTATCGCCTGGTATGGCGCTTCCAAATATCTTTTACCTTGGCGAATGCCTGCAAAGCTTTTCGCAGGAGCATTTCTCGGCTTGCTGCTCGTGACAGGGCATTTGGGAGGGAACCTGACGCACGGTGAAGATTTCCTGGCATTATCACCACCCAATTCGACGGAAGCGGTCAACCAGGTTTCGATTGAACAAGCCGAAATCTATGAAAACCTGGTAAAGCCGGTTTTGCAGCAAAAGTGTTATGCCTGCCACAATGCCGACAAGTCGAAAGGCGGGTTACAGATGCATACAAAGGAGCTGCTGGCCAAAGGCGGCAAGAATGGAATGCTGTGGGATACCACCAAACCAGACCTGGGGCTGCTGATCAACCGGGTGCATTTGCCGCTGGAAGACAAAAAGCACATGCCGCCCAAAGGAAAGGTGCAGTTGACCGATGAAGAAGTGGTATTGCTTGCTGAATGGATCAGGCTAGGGTCGGATTTTAAGGAAAAAGTGACCGCATTACCGCCACAAAACCCGGTGTATCGTTACGCAGAAAATGTCCTCGGCGGAAATCGTACGGGGGAAGTATATGATTTCGCGGCGGCGGATCCTGCCAATGTCAAAGCGTTGAATACCAACTATCGTACGATCAGACAATATGCTCCTGCCTCGCCGGCACTGTTTGTTAATTTTTATAACCGGTCAGCTTTCAAGTCCAGCGATATCAGTGATTTGTTGCCTATTAAGGACCAGATCGTCGCCATGGATTTCAGCAAAATGCCGGTTAAAGATGAAGACCTGAAAGTTATCGCGAAGTTTCCAGAACTGCGGAAACTGATATTAAACTTTACGGAGCTACGGGGTAGCACCCTGGGTGAGTTGAGGAGTTTGTCAAAGCTCAGGGTACTGGCATTGAGTGGTACGGGCATTAACAATGCCAGTATCAAAACACTGAACAGTATCGCGTCGCTTGAAAAAGTCTATCTGTGGAGCACTGGCTTAACGACAGAAGAGCAGACCGCATTAAGGGCTGATAAAAAGATCCGCTTTGAGACCGGCTTTCGGAGTGATACCGTCAGGATAGCACTCAACCCGCCCACGATCGAAAACGAGCAACAGATTGTGATGGGCGACACCCGTGTGAGGCTGAAACATCAGATACCAGGCACTCAGATCCGGTATACACTCGACGGCACGGTGCCGGACAGCACCCGGTCCCCGATCTACAATGAACCGATATTGCTTACCAATAATGCGCTGGTAATTGCGCGTGCTTTCAAATCCGGTTGGTATGGAAGCTCGTCCACACAAAAGAATTTTATCAAAGCCAACTATAAAATTGACAGCGTGAACCTGGTTTCGCTGCCGGATCCAAAATACAAGGCCAAGGCCGGAACTACGCTGATCGACGGTATTAAGAGTGCGGCCGAGACAGGCAGTGGCAATTGGCTGGGGTATCGTGATGCGGACTTCGAATCCTATTTCTATTTTTCGAAACCAGTTGCGGCAAAGGGAGTTACAGTCAGTATGTTGCAAAATATTGCCGGGTTCATTTTCCCGCCTGCACGTATCGAAGTATGGGGTGGGGCCGACGAACACGCCCTGAAACTCCTGAAAGTAATCCATCCGGCTTTGCCTGCCAGGATGATCGACGGTACCAGCGATATATTGATCAATGCGAGCTTTGAGGCACCGGCATTAAGCTGCCTGAAAATTGTGGCCAAACCAATCCCGAAAATACCCGCGTGGCACCCCGGCAAAGGTGCGAAGGGCTGGGTTTTTGTGGATGAAGTAATTGTTAATTGAAAGTTTGACTATTCCTGACCCTTGATCTTTTCAACATCATCTTTTACTTGACATCGCCGCGCTGAATGTACATTGTAGCTATCGAAATAAAGGACAAACGGTTTGATTTGGCGGACGGTGTCGGTTCGGATGCGACACACACAAACCCGCAGTACGCCTACGCGGTTTGCTGCCTGAAAACGGATGCGTCCATCAAAGGAGTCGGGCTGGCGTTTACATTGGGGGTTGGTACCGACCTGGTCTGTAAGGCCATCGAGTATCTTTCCGAGCCGCTAAAAGGGCGCGAAATCGAAGAATTGATGTCGGACTTTGGCACCGTTTATCGCAAAATGGTCGACTCGCCTTCCTTAAGATGGCTGGGGCCGCACAAAGGCGTTATTCATCTTGCACTGGCTGCGGTGGTGAATGCGTGTTATGATCTGTGGGCCAAATCGCGCAGGGTGCCGCTTTGGAAATTGCTACTGGACCTCACACCGGAAGAATTACTGAATACGCTCGACCTGAGTTATCTGGAAGAAGTGCTCAGCAGGGAACAGGCGCTGGCCATACTCACGGAGAATCGGGCGACACGGGAAGCGCGTATGATTGTTTTAGAAACGGGTTATAAAGGCTACGATACTTCGGTCGGCTGGTTCAATTTCTCGGATGAGAAAGTGATCAGGAACACTAAAAATGCGATAGATCAGGGTTTTACTGCGCTCAAATTGAAAGTCGGATCCGATGATCCGTTTCGTGATGTCCGGCGGGCCGCGCTGGTGCGTAAGGTGGCCGGTGATAAGGCTACACTCATGGTGGATGCCAACCAGAAATGGAACGTGCCCCAGGCATTGGGTATTTGCGGAAAACTAAGCGAAATAAATCCTTTCTGGATTGAAGAACCCACACATCCCGACGACATAATCGGCCACCAGACCATCGCCAGAACAATTGCGCCTATCAAAGTAGCAACCGGCGAACACATTCCAAACAAAGTGATTTTCAAGAATTTTTTCCAGGCAAAGGCGATGGATTTTTGCCAGGTGGATGCGGTAAGGGTTGGCGGGGTCTCCGAATTTCTGACGATTAGTCTTCTTTCCAAAAGAATGGGCATTCCCGTCGTTCCGCATGTAGGCGATATGGGTCAGATCCATCAGCATCTGGTGATTTTTAATCACATCGGAATGGATCACGAGCATTTATTCCTGGAACACATACCCCATTTAAAACAATATTTTGTCAACCCCGCCGAAATAGTCGATGCATATTACCAGGTTCCGCAGGTAGCCGGAAGCAGCAGCGATCTTAAGGAATAAAAGCTGCTGCTTAGCAAGGAACAGGTCAGAGAAAAAATGGGAGCATTAGACGGGAAAGTGATTTTTATAACCGGAGGTGCCGCGGGTATCGGCAGGAAATGTGTAGAAGCGTATCTGGCGGCCGGGGCCAGCGTGTCGGTCATGGATTGCGATCGGACTGGGCTTGATAGTCTGGCAGAAGAATTTGCCCACCTCGTCACCTTTGCGGGAAATGTGCGCATGGGAAGTGACGTGAAAAGGGCCATAGGAAATACAGTTGAGGCTCTTGGAAAGATAGACGTCATTCATAACAATGCGGGAATCGCCAGTCCGTCGAAATCACTGGATGAAACATCGGAAGAAGAATGGGATAATCTGTTTTCAGTAAACCTGAAAAGTGTTTTCTGGACAACGAAATACGGTATTGAATTTTTAAAACAAACCAGGGGCTGCATTTTGAATACCAGTAGCCTTGTCGGGGAAATAGGGCAGGGAAACCATGCGGCTTACGTGGGAACAAAAGGAGGAATGAACGCACTCACCAAAGCGATGGCGCTCGATTATGCGCCTTTCGGCGTGAGGGTCAATGCGGTTTGTCCAGCTGGTGTCTGGACACCCATGTTGCGCAAGTGGTCGGGCGAACAGCCGGAACCAGCAAGCATTGCACAGTATCTCGACGGCATACATCCGCTGGGCTATTGTCCGGAAGGAGACGTGATTGCCGACGTGGCCGTATTCCTGGTTTCGGAAGCGGCAAGGTTTGTGACAGGGTGCATGATGCCGGTGAGCGGCGGTGCGGAGCTGGGATATAAAAGATGAAAAACGGAAAGAATGTAGTTGTTCCTTTGCTGGTTGTGATGAGCCTGATGTTTATCTGGAATCTTAGCCGCAACATCAATGATATCCTGATCCCCCATCTCAAAAGGGCCTGTCAGTTAACTGATTTCCAGTCGTCTCTGGTACAATCTGCATTTTTTGGGGCCTATTTTGTGCTGGCACTTCCGGTTGGCAGGTTTATCAACAAATATGGTTATAAAACAGGCATGGTAATCGGGCTCCTCATGGCGGCAATCGGGGCATTTATGTTCTTTCCTGCGGCCAGCGTGCGTTATTACCCACTTTTTCTGGGCGCCCTTTTCATCATGGCTGCCGGATTTACATTCCTCGAAGTTACCGCCACTCCCTACATTTCCGTGCTCGGCGATCCGAACCGGGCTTCCAGCCGATTGAGTCTGGCGTCTGCCGTCGGTTCTTTGGGGGCGACCATCGGGCCTTATATCGGGAGCCGGTTTTTGCTGCATGCGACGGAAGTTTCACCAGCTACTGTCGCGCAATTTGATCCAATGCAGTTGAATGAATATCTCAGCGCCGAGGCGCAGTTGGTAAAAGTGCCTTACCTGAGCCTGAGCGCGCTTTTCGTGACGATCGGGTTGTTGCTGTTTTTTATCAAACTTCCCAGGATTGAAGACGATGGTGAACGTGCGGGATCATTTCGGTCTGTTTGGAAATTTCGGCATACCGTGCTCGGCGCTTTGGGCGTATTCTGCTATCTGGGTGCGGAAGTCGGGATCGTCAGCTTCATGATCCGTTATGCAAAAGCATCCGGAATTACCGGCCTGACCGAACAAAGTGCTGCGCTTTTTATCACTTTTTACATGTTGTTGGTCTTGGTAGGAAGGCTCGCCGGAGCTTACTGGCTGCGAAACCTCAATTCGGCTAAAACCCTGGCCTTTTGCTCCGTGTCGGCCATTGTGCTGACCGGTATTTCAATGCTCAGTACAGGCTACGTTTCAATCTATGCTTTATCCCTGGTCGGGCTATTTACTTCGGTCATGTATCCGATCCTGTTTACTCTAAGCATCAAAAACCTTGGCGTATATACCAAGACCGGATCGTCGCTGATTATTATGAGCATTGTGGGGGGCGCGGTGATCCCGCCGCTGATGGGGCTTCTTTCCGATTCATTTGGGATCAAACTTGCCTTCATAATGCCGGTGGCCTGCTATGCCTACCTGGTTTTTTATGCCAAAAAAGGTTCCCAACCTTATCCTTTGTGACGGTTACGGGTTTCCAGCGAATCGCGGAATTCCTTTGGGGACATTTTGTTTATTTTCTTGAAGCAGCGGTTGAAATACGATATGTTGCTATAACCGCATTCCAGTGCTACCTGGGTGATCGATAAGTCCGACTGGTGAAGCAGCTTACAAGCGAAGCCAATCCGCACATCATTTAAAAATTCAGAAAAAGTGCGGTTCGTAAGGGATTTGAAATAACGGCAAAAGGCGTGAATCTGCAGACCAGCTACCGAGGCGGCCTTTTCCAGGCTGATATCGTCCCTGAAATTTTGATGGATATAGTACATCAGCTTTGGAATCCTGCCATGAGGTTGTATCGAATAGGTAGAAATAGGATCGGGTGCATTGAGATAGGTCAGCTCGGCAGGGTCACACAGATTTACCAGGATACGCAGGAAGGAAGAGAGTAAATGCATATCTTTTTGTTCCAGCATTTCCTGTAAAATGCCGACTACCAACGCCTTCTTTTCGCCATGGATTTTCAGGCCGCGCTGCGATTCGTTGAAAAAATTCTGGACTTTTTTTACGTCCACAAGCCCGCTCATTTGTTCACAGAATAATTCCGAATCGATATAGAGTGCTAATGAAATTGCTTCAAGGGCCTCAGAATGCCCTGGCTCGGATTCGCTGTACCAAACATGCGGGACATTAGCGCCCACAAATGTCAGATCTCCTTTTTCAAACTTTTCAACAGAGTGCCCGATAATGCGCACTCCCGAGCCGGAAACTACATAAACCAGCTGACATTCTTTATGAAAGTGGAAGTCGGTCGAAAAGGATGAGCGCGAGATCTTCTTGACTACAAACGATTTCCGCGAATAGGCAAGGTCAGACAGTATCGCAAAGTTTGGTTTCATGGGAAAGTTGAGCGTGTTGCAAATATAGTACTACAAAATATCAACCCAAAACCACTTTTTTGTACTAATTCGCTATTTATTTGTCTGGAAATAAGCAGTGCCCGATTCGGTCATAGAGCCCTCTCTATTCATGAAAAAGTGATTAAGAGCCTATTTGTCTATCAATTATCAACAGTTATGACAGCAGATGATTTCCTGATAGCGGGCGGATCATCCCGCACGTTTGATATCATGCTTGCCGCAGCCGCATGATAAACCCTAAGCCCCGTGAATAGCGATACATTCCGATCAATTCCTCATTAAACCTCTGAAAATTTATGGATCAATTTTACAACCCTGAGTCATGGACGATATCAGGCTGGCGCTCAGTATGGCCTGATGCCGCAGATTTGAAAGGTCTTCCGGGCAGATTCTCCAAGGTGCTGGTCGCCATTTTACTTATTTATTGCCACGCTTCATTTGGTCAAAGCCGTCCGATCTCGGGAACTGTCTTTGATAATGACCGTGCGCCGCTGCCTGGGGCAAGTGTTCAGGTAAAGGGTACAACAATCGGAACGATTACGGATGGTGAGGGTAAGTACAGTTTGGAGGTACAAGCCAATGCTGTGCTGGTTTTCAGTTATATAGGTTATATTAAACAAGAGCTGGCGGCGGGTAATCAGGCTACTTTGGACGTCAATCTGAAGTCTGAGGAATCGTCACTTTCCGAAGTGGTCGTGGTGGGATATGGAACGAGGACAAAAGCCAATTTGTCGGGTTCGGTGACAACGGTGTCGGGAAAAGAGCTTACAGAGCGTCCGGTACCCAATGTGCAAAATCTCCTGCAAGGCAGGGTTTCAGGTCTGGACGTGATCCAGTCCACGGGCGAACCCGGGCGTGATGACGCTGCCTACCAATTGCGGGGATTTGGTTCATTTGGTGCATCAAACGCACCCCTGATCCTTGTAGACGGAATCATCGCGTCGATCAAAAACCTTTCTCCCCAGGATATTGAGAGCGTCACCGTACTGAAAGATGCGGCATCTGCGTCCATATACGGTGCGCGTGCAGCCAATGGCGTGATCCTGATCACGACCAAAAAGGGAAAAGCGGGTTCGTCGGAAATTGAATATACAGGCAGCTTTGGCCTTAGCGAAGCCACCAGAACACCGGAGCTGATTACCAACTCGGTCCAGTATATGGAAATGTACAATTCTGCCCGGGCCAGAAGCGGCCAGGCGGCGATCTATACACCGGAGCAAATCGACCTGTACAGAAACAACCCGAACAGCAATCAATACCCCAACTTCAACTGGCTGGATTATGTGCTGGACAAGGGGCCGATCCAGAATCACCACCTTGGTTTTAGCGGAGGGAATGAGAAAACCCTTTATAATGTCTCGTTTAATTATCTGGACCAGGAGAGTATCACAAAGGGCTATTTGTACAAACGTTACAACGGCCTTATCGACTTTTCGACCCAGGTGCATAAGCGAGTGCGGGTAGGAACTAATCTGAACTTCTCTTACCAGAATGCGAAAGCGCCCTGGCTGGTCAACGACGATTTGCTATTGCTCGCTTATGCGTCGGCACCCACATTTATGCCTTTCCTGCCCGATGGGAGTGGGAGGGTCACCAACAGGGATTTTGCAACAAATGGCTCGGGCAACAGGAGCGTGGAAGAAGTGTACGCAACGGGTGGCCAGTTTACCAAAACCTATAATGTCAACGCGCAGGCCTTTGTTGAAATTGAAATTCTAAAGGGCTTGAAATGGCTCAATAAAGCAGGTATTACCTTTTTTAATGAACAGCTCAAAAACAGGCAATACGGGTCTCCATCATTTGCCTACCAGCCCGATGCTACCGGAAATTATGTACAGGTAGCAAACGGTAACCCCACATTCTTCGGACTGCAGCAGCGGGAGGACAGGAGCATTACAAAAACGTTTTTCAGCACCCTCAGTTATACCAAACAATTCGGGACCAATCACAATCTGGGCTTGCTGGCCGGTTTTGAACAGCAGGATAATCTGACCGAGCGGTTGTCGGGTAGCAGGTTCGATTTTCCGAACACGACCATTATGGTGCTCGACGGCAGCGGACCTAATAATCAGGCAACGGGAGGCACGGCGTCGGAATGGGCGTTACGATCGTACTTTGGTCGTGTCAACTACGACTACAAGGGTAAGTATTTCATCGAAGGCAACATTCGCCGCGACGGTACATCGCGCGTCAGCTCGCGTTGGGGTACGTTTGGGGGAGGTTCCGCGGCTTGGAGAATATCGGAAGAAGGTTTTGTTAAAAACTCGCTATCCTGGATGGATAATCTGAAACTCAGAGCTTCGTATGGTGTGCTGGGGAATCAGGAAATCAATGTTGGCGTCGCGGACAGGCTAAATCTGCTGGGTAACTACCCTTACCAGGATATTCTCAGCCTTACGTCTTACCCGTTTGCCAACACATTGAGCTCGGGTGCGCAACTGACCCGCCTGGTAACCAAAGATTTGAAATGGGAGAAAACGGCCATGCTGGATTTCGGCCTGGATGTGGATATTTTCCAGGGACTTTTCGGCGCGACCATCGACTGGTACAAACGCAAAACTTCCGACATTCTTTCCACACGTGCCGATTTGCCGAACAGCGTTGGACTGACTGCGCCCATAGTGAATGCCGGGGGCATGCAAAACACCGGTTTGGAAGTGGAACTGCGGCACAGAAAGAGGTTTGGAGATTTTAATTATGGCGTAAGTGTGCTCTACCACAAATTCAATAATAAGGTCACCAAATTATTGGCGCCTACATTGGGTACCATTGAAGTGGGACAGCCTTATAACAACTTTTTTGTGTACGACTGGATCGGGGTGTTCCAAAGCCAGGAAGAAATCGATAACTCACCCAAACAGCCCTCTTCGGGTACTTTGAAACCGGGTGACCTGAAAATCAGGGATGTGGACGGTAACGGTACTGTGGGGCCGGAAGACAGGATCCGGATCAGCAGATTTCCAAAATACAACTATTCGTTTAGCTTGAATGCAGGCTGGAAGGGCTTTAATCTAACCGCCTTCTTCCAGGGAGTCCAGGGGATTAATACGCAGGTGAGCGGTTGGGGATATGAGCCCTTTCAACAAGGATCTGCGCCTCCCAAACGATTCCTGGACGCATGGTCGCCAACCAACCCCAGTAACACCATTCCGGCTACTTACCTGACAGGCTATGCGGGTGTGGCGGGTTACTCGTCTACTTATTTTATTCAGGATGCGTCTTACCTGCGGTTGAAGAACCTCTACCTCTCTTACGCGTTCAACGAGAAAATTTTGAGCAAGATCAGGTCGAAGGGGTTGACGGTTTACATTTCGGGAGATAACCTGGTTACCTGGACCAAATACGAGGGGAATGATCCCGAACGTGCCGGTTCCGGCAGGTTTGCGCAATTTCCTCAGTTGCGGATCTACACCGCCGGATTAAGCATCAAGTTCTAAGCATGTGAACCCGCTTCACCACCATTTTAAACTGTTAACAAAATGAACTTCAGATATAAATATATTTTTTCCGCCATGCTGGCCGCTTTGGTGCTCGGGAGTACCAGCTCCTGCGATGACAGCTTTCTCGACAAAGAACCGCTGCATGCTATATCCGGTGATAGTTTCTGGGAAACCCAGGCGGATGTGGATATGGCGCTGGCGGGTGTTTACCGCAGATTACAAAGTTCCATTTTCGGATTCCGAAAACCGTATCTGGACACGTACTCGGACAATGCCCTGGACAGGCATAGTTACTTCAATTTTAATAACGCGACCATCGGTGTCATCAACCCATCCAACATCAATACATCGCTGTACAACGAACCTTATGCCGGGATTGCGGCCTGTAATTATTTTTTAGAAAATGTAGGGGCCGTAGCCGCCGTACCTCAGGCCACAAAAGACCTTTACATAGCGGAAGTGCATTTTTTACGGGCTTTGTTCTATTTTGAGCTTGTTCAGTTCTTTGGGGATGTGATCCTCTATAAGGTCGCGCCCAAAACTGCCGAGGATGCTAAAATTGCCAAAAGCCCCAAAGCCGATGTTCTGGCTTTCGTGATTGAGGATCTGGACGACGCCATAGCAAAATTACCTGCCACTGCGTATGCGGGACATGCAGTGAAGGCAAGTGCACAAATGTTGAAGGCCCGGGTTAGGCTTTATCAGCAAAACTGGGCCGACGCCGTTGCATTGACGAGTGATATTATAGGCACTAATACTTTCTCCATATTCCAGGGTGGCTATTCCAATCTGTTTCTCCAGCCGACCCAGCAAGGGAATCCAGAGATCATTTTTTCAACCAAATACCTCGCGCCGAATAATCCGCAGGGTGGCGAAGGTATGCTCGTCGAAATTGGCTGGTATGGGGGTATTCAGCCATACAAAGGTCTTGTGGATGAATATGAAATGACTAACGGGAAAATGATCACCGATCCGGCATCGGGCTACGACGCTGCCAATCCGTACGCAAAAAGAGATCCGAGACTAAAAATGACCGTGCTTGTGCCGGGAGATCCATACATCAATCCGGACGGATCTACATTCGTAACCACGGATCCGGTTCTGACGGGCTTTATACAAAAGAAATACATGGACACTTCCAAGCTCCCCTGGGACCGGTCGAAAATTACTGTTACGGACATGAATGTGGTACATATGCGCTATGCGGAAGTTTTGCTGGCTTATGCGGAGGCTAAAAATGAGGTGTCAGGGCCGGACGCGAGCATTTACGACGCATTGAACAAGATCCGGGCCAGAACCGGTGTAAACCTGCCGGCAGTTGACCAAACGTTATACAATACCAAAGAAAAATTGCGGGACTTCATCCGGCACGAGCGGCGCATTGAATTGGCCATGGAGGGACATCGCTATTTTGATCTGAAACGTTGGGGGATCATGGCGGCAAAATTATCGGCTGTTAAAAACCCGGCCGGTGTAACATTGTCCTTTGGAGAACAAAATAATGTATTGCCGTTCCCACAGACTGAGATCGACCGGAACAAAAACCTGGTGCAGAATACAGGCTATTGACAGAGACGAATCAGACACATTTTCCCGGGCCGGTAACACAGCGGTCCGGGAAAATTCATTACCGCTTTCTCGGTTTCAATTTGTTATTAAAATTAATTTCCTGAACCTGATATGATCAGCCGATTTCTCAACACTTTTTTCTCTGGCCGGATTGGGCTGATAAACGCCATTTTGCTCGTTCCGGTGCTGCTGACCGCCCAGCCAAAACCGACGCATAATCTTCATTTTGAAAAACTGGCAAAAAGCTGGGATGAAGGTTTGCCACTCGGCAATGGGACAGTCGGCGCGCTTGTCTGGGAAAAGGAAGGGAAGCTTCGGCTTTCGCTTGACCGTGCCGATGTTTGGGATATGCGTCCGATGGCCGGTCTTCATCGCGAGGAATTCAGCTTCAAATGGGTGCAGGAGCAAGTTCGAAAAAAGGACTATAAACCCGTTCAGCAATACCTGGACGCCCCCTACGATAGGGAGCCGGCCCCTTCAAAGATCCCTGCGGGTGCATTGGAATTTCGTATGCCGGAAGGCGTAACTGTAAAAAAGGCCGACTTGGAACTTGCCGACGCTACTGCGGTGGTGGCGTGGTCGAACGGAATGATCCTGAAAACTTTCGTCCACGCTACCAGACCGGTCGGCTGGTTCCGGTTTGAGGGTGTGGGAAGTGATTTTGCGCCTGACCTGATCGCGCCGCAATACGAGGGGAAGGTCGATCCGGGTGCAAAGCCCAATCCGGTAGGAGGGGAAGACCTGGCAAGATTGGGGTACAAACAAGGGACAATCAGGAGGGCCGCTCATAGCATTACGTATAACCAGCAGGGTTGGGGAGGATTCAGGTATGAAATCACCGTGCGCTGGAAAATGGTGGGCAAAGGTATCGTAGAAGGCGTGTGGAGTGTGTCTTCGCATTATCCCAAAGCGGCCGCGCAGCCAGCCGCTGCAAATGTAACGCAGGTGGCATTGAAGGAAAGTTACGATGCGGCCCATGCCGGTCATTCGGCCTGGTGGACCAAATTCTGGGCGCAGTCGACCATTCAGGTTCCCGATCCGCTGATTGAGAAGCAATGGTACCTCGAACAATATAAATTTGGGTCAGCAGCCCGTCGTGGCGCTCCGCCGATCTCTTTGCAGGCGGTATGGACCGCGGATAACGGGCGCATTCCACCGTGGAAGGGAGATTATCACCACGACCTGAACACCCAGCTCAGCTATTGGCCTGCTTACAGTGGCAACCACCTGGAAGAGGCACTGGGTTATCTGGATCATCTTGACGAAAATAAGAACAATTACCTGCGGTATACACAAGACTATTTCGGAGTGGGCGGACTGGCAGTGCCGGGTGTGACCACTTTGGATGGAACGGAAATGGGAGGGTGGATCCAGTATTCGCTTTCCCCCACGGTATCGGGCTGGCTGGCGCAGCATTACTATCTGCAATGGCGCTACGGCATGGACAGGAAGTTTTTGAAAGACAGAGCGTATCCCTGGTTCAAACAAGTGTGTACGTTTTTTGAAAACATCACCATAAAAAACGAAAATGGACAGCGCCAACTGCCGATCAGTTCGAGCCCTGAAATCCACAATAACAGCCTGGAAGCCTGGTTTCACCAAACGACAAATTACGACCTGGCATTAATCAAATTCGCATTTAAAGCCGGTGCGGAACTGGCGATTGCGATGGGGGATCATGCACAGGCGGATCAGTGGCAGGCAATCCTCAAAGAATTTCCGGACTACGCGAAAACAACCGAACACGAGCTCATGTTTGCACCCGGGCATCCCTACAACGAATCGCACAGGCATTTTTCGAATGTTATGGCTATTCATCCTTTGGGGCTTATCAAATGGGAAGATGGCGATGAGGCGCAGCAAACGATCAGGAATACTTTGGCTATGCTGGACAAAATCGGCCCCGATTACTGGTGTGGTTATTCCTATTCCTGGCTCGCCAACCTGAAAGCACGCGCCAAAGACGGTGCAGGTGCCCGGGATGCACTTTCCATTTTTGCCAAAGCATTTTGTCTGCCAAATAGTTTCCATGCGAACGGCGATCAGACCAAGTCCGGGCTTTCAAAATTTACGTACCGACCTTTCACTCTGGAAGGAAACTTTGCCTTTGCGTCCGGTTTGCAGGAAATGCTGCTGCAGAGTTATGCAGGGTTTATCCAGATCATGCCGGCATTGCCCGCTGACTGGCAGGATGCCGCATTCCAAAACCTTCGGGCAGAGGGAGCGGTACTGGTAAGTGCAAAAAAGAAAGGAGGGAAAATCGTTACCATCAGTCTGGATGCTGAGAAGGCCGGGCAAATTTCACTGGAACTGGCTTCGGAAAGTTATGATATAGCATTGTCAAAAGGGACAAGGAAACTCAGTGACGATGGCAAGTTTGTGAAGTTCATCTTTCCTGCTGGCGGATCGGCTTTAATTAGTCTGAGGCAATAATTTCGAAGGACTTGCCGGAACCTGCTTGGGTGGGAAGGCCAGATCGTGTGCTTAGCAACCGGCAAATTACCCAAGAATGGGAAAAGCGAGTATTTTGATTGTGCTTCATAAACGATCAATCCGCTTGCCAGCCTCTTCCTGCAAATACCGTGTGTAAATGGCTGCCCCTTTGCGGTTCAAATGATGTGCGTCAAACAGGTTCTCGGACTTGAAAAGCACGTCGAGCAAAGAATGCTCCGGTAAAGGGATCAGGTTTTCATCCGGCAGAAAAGGTATGACCTGTGACAGAATCTGATATTCCGCCCTGGTAATGTTATTAGGACAGTAGAAAATGACTTTCCTGCCAACCTTCCGGGCGCGCGCAATCAGTTTGTTGAGTTGGGAAACGTAAAATGTATTTCGCGTTGCCGGCGGGTGCGTGGCCAGCATTTGCTCGGTCGAGCTCTTGTTCGCTATGATCCGGTCGCTTGTCTTTAAAAGGGCCGATGTAACGGATTGGTGACCGTTATCCAGCAGTGTGGCGTTGCCTTCAATAGGATCGATGTTGGGGTTAAGTGCTTTTTTTGCCGACAAAATCTGCGGAGCGATGGATACCATTTGGAACAGCGTCGTATTGAGGCCGTCCAGGAAACTGCCGGCTTTGGTATGAAAGTCGATATTTGGACAATCGGCCATTACATTTGCCCGAAAAACGGCATCCTGAATAACCTGTCGTGGCTGCAATGCCACGGTGCTGTAATCCAGCGCGCTCAGTTCCATGTAAATGGTTTTTACCTCCGGGCTCCCGGATAATATATCATCCGCGATTTGAGTGGAACTGTAAGGCGAAAGGCTAAATATTCCAAAATTGTAACTGCGTGTTTTTTGCTGGTTCACCGAATCAAAAACTGCCGGGTCGATCCCGTAGAGGGTACGGCTGGTGCCGATGAAAACCACATTCGGGTTGAATGCGCTGCAAAGTTTTTTCCGCGCAGCAGTGTCGCGGCGTGGGTCCGTGTAGTATTGCGCGACGATCAGCACCGTGGTCATTTTGAAGGCAATGATCAGCAGCAGCCACTTTGTAATTTTAATGATCATGATGCTGGCATTAGCTAACGATTGGTCAGAACTGGATGTAGTAAAAATTGGCTACCGCGGGCCTTCCAAATATCAAAACTAGCTGGACAAGCAGCAGCATGGATAATGCCCGGTGCCACGCGCCCTTTTTTAACATATAGGAAGCGATATCCTCTTTCTCACCCATTTTATAGTTGAAAAAATCCATGACGAGGAACAATGCGATCGTCAGGAGAAAACTGGATGTCAGCAAAGATCCCATGCCGGAAGTAAATCCGAACATGCTGCTGTATAACCGTATCCCGCTGCTCAATTCCGCGGCGCGAAACCATCCCATGATCAGGGTGCCGGTGAGAAGCCTTACTATCACGCGCCACACATAATGTACTTGGGAGCCGGTAGAAAGCCCGATGCCAGCGTAAAATTGCTGCCAGAAATTTTTGGTCCGCATTTCGAAATTGATGTAGGCCCATTGCAGCGAACCCCAGATCACAAACGACCAGCTCGGCCCATGCCAGAGCCCGGTAATGATGAAGGTCAGTAACCGGTTGAATTCGAGACGTTTTTGGTTTGTGACGCCTTTGCTGATGTTGAAAAAAACGTAGTCGCGGAACCAGGATGTGACCGTGATGTTCCAGGTGCTCCATGATTCTGTTCGCGACGGGCTAAAATAGTACCGGTTGGAAAAGTTCTTGCTGAGCCTGATCCCAAACAATCTCGCTGAGCCGGTAGCAATGTCGGTGTAGCCCGAAAAATCGCAATAAAGCTGGATCGAAAACAGCAGAATGGCCAACGTAACGGAAACGCCCGTGTACGATTCCGGGCTGTCGAAAACGGGGCCGGTAATGTCGGCAAGCCTGGCTGCCAGGACGATTTTCTTAAATAACCCCCAGACAATGAAGTAAATGCCTGCTTTGATGTTTTCCTGGTGATAGGGTTTCGGGCCCCGGAGCTGGGGAACAAGCTGGCGCGTACGTTCCAATGGCCCTGCGAGCAGCGTAGGAAAAAATCCCAGATAGAGCATCAGGTAACCCAGGTGGTTTTCGGGTTTGATATACCGGCGATACACGTCGTAAAGGTATCCGATGATCAGAAATGTGTAGTAGGAAATGCCGATAGGAGCGATCCAGTTGAGCGCCACCAGCGACATAGAATTATGGATAGGGACCAGGTATTTGAAAAACAAAAGCGGCAACAGGCAAAGCACGATCGAGAGCGATAATAAAGCTTTTCGATGCCTTTTGGGATAATCCTGATTGCTTAATGCTTTGCCGGATACATAGCAGATGAGGACAAGCACCACCCAAACAACCATATATTTTCCACTCCAGCTGAGATTGAACAAAATGCTGGTGACCAGTAGGAAAACCCACTTTTTAGCTTCCGGGACCTTGTAATAAGCTGCAACGGTGAGTGATAATAAAACTAAATATGTGAAATCCGTGAATTTGACCATGCACCTTTATCTTAAAAGGACAGGTAAACTCTTGTAACCTCGGAAAAAGATCTTGGAATCCCATTGAGGGGCTTTTGTGGGATGCAAGCGGATATCGGGGAAGGCAGTTATGAAACGGGGAAGGAATTTTTGTAATTCGAACCTTGATAGCCGGGCGCCGAGGCAATGATGCATGCCAAAGCCGAAACCGATATGAGGATTGGGCTTGCGGGTTGGGATAAAAGTATCCGGATTTTGAAACACAGCAGGGTCCCTGTTTGCGGAGGCCAGGCCCAGCAGTGCCGTTTGGCCCTTTCTGAGTTTCAAGCCTTCAAATTCCATGTGGTTTGCGACCTGCCGGGGTATCCAGTTCACGGGGCTGACGTAACGGATCAGTTCTTCTACGGCGATGGCACATTCATTATGCGCATGCCAATTGATCACCCTGTCGCGGTTTTCGATTAGCGCCGCAATGCTTTTGGTAAGCAGCAGGGTGGTGGTTTCCGTCGCAGCATTGACAAGAAATTCCCAGGTGCCGATCAATTGCGGGGCTCTGGGGCTTCCCATGATCTCCCTCATTTCGAGTAAAAGGCTGTTGGTAGCTTCGTTTTCGTGCCGGGTAAACGTGTCGGAAATGTAGCTGTGAAAACTTCGCGACATGGAAGCGCATTCCAGTAACTCTGTGACCGACAACGTTTTTTCGAAAATAAATGTAATAACGTAGGAAAACTTCTGAATGAAATCATAATCTGATTTTTCCAGATTGATGATCTTGCTGATGATCAGGAAACTAAACTGCCGCGCCATTTCTACCAGGTCTGTCTCCTCCTGTCCGTCCAATCCGGCGATGATCTCATGGATCGCATCGAGCGTAATTTGCTCATAATCGGCCTGGTAAAATTTCTGGTTCACAAAACGGCGGTGTTCCGCGTGTCTTTCACCATTCATAAACAGCAGCCAGTACCTGAGACTTTCGCCGAATTCCAGCAGACCAGGGTCATTATTCGACAGGGCAGATACGATTTTGAATCTTTCGGTGAAATCAAAGTTTTTAAAGTTCTCCGAATCGGACAAGATCTTTTTCACGTTTGAATAATCCATCGCCACCAGATCGCCGAACATATTGAAATGAAGGGGATCGGACTTGCGTACGTCCGCGATCAGCTCGGAGTAATTTTGGTTGACGTCGGTTTTAGATGACCAGATCGACGTTGCAGACATGAGGGGAGTTTGCATGATTGAGACGGGAATGGCCTTGTTATACTTCCTGGTTTTCAGCAATCCACTGGCTGGTAGCGGCGATGGTACGCATTTCCCAAAAAATCGAGGCACTTAATTCCATTCCGATGTATTCTTCCAATTCCGTTGTGATGTTGACAAGAATGAGTGAGTCTAGTCGAAAATTGACGATATCAGCATCGAGGGCCACTTCGGAAGGATCTATTCCGGCGTGTTTCGAGATGTTCACGGCGATCCAGTCGGAGATTTCAATAAAGGTCTTGGGCATGAAGGCGTTGGGTAGGGGTACAGATAATAATTCGGTAATGTACTATCAAAGTTTGTTCAAAAAAAGCCGGGGAGCGGATAATATAACTTTGAAGCGAATGAATGTTAGTATCCGGTAAAAGCCGGGCGCGCCTGCAATCTCAATGATCCTGCCTGAATTACTCCTCAATTATCAAAATTCCCTGCTGTTTCAACTTTTTCAGCCCGTCTTTCATTGCTTCGACCTGCTCTGATGAATGTCTTTGCCATACAGTAACCTCACCAATAACCTTGAATGGGTTCTCGGAACGATAAGACATTGTAGGATTACCCGGGAATTTTTTATCGGTTACGTTAGGGTCATCTTCAAGCGGGCCTGTTGCTTCCACGAGATATATTCTTTCGCGTCCCTCACCCAAAGCAAGCTCAGCGCCCCAGATAGCTGCATTCAGGGTGGCGGAGAGATAAATGTGTTTTAACTTCCTGTCTATAAAATTTGAGTTAAAGCCGGTTTCTATGAAATCCCCAATTCTAAGATCCGCTTTCGTTCCATGAAAGTAGGTCTGGGAAAAAGCATCCTGAATAGGCGATTTGGCTTCGTTCATTGTGTCCATTGCTTGATTGTTTTAAGGTTTATTGGTTAAAGCGCAGATCGCCAGACGCGGCATACTGGGAACTTTCCAAGCCTGGCTTACTGATTTCTTGATTGCTTATAAATATCTTGACAGATAAATATCTTGACAGATAAATATCTTAGCGACAAAGATAAATAAGATGCGTGGATGTGTCCCAACATTCGAAGTTTTATTTGCTCATGCTTTGAAAATTAAACAGAATGACTTGTATAAGGCTTTTTCGGTCATGGACGAAGTGAAACAACGGGTGCAACTGGAAGCTGTTGTTATCGGTTTTTCATTGACAGTCATGCTGATGATGCTTTTGTTTTTGCTCGGCCTGTGTGATGTATGGAGCCTCGACTTCTTTGGTTATGGGAATATCGTGGGCTTTTGCTGGGCCTTTTATTTTATTGGTTGGTTTGTCTCGAAAAGAAAGTACGGGGTATGAAAAACACTATTAAGGTCGAACGCGCTAAGAAAGACTGGACACAAGCCGACCTTGCAAAACACATCGGGATATCACGACAGGGTTTAAATTCTATTGAAACCGGAAAATTTATACCGTCCACCGTACTTGCCTTACGGATGGCCAAAGTTTTTAATACTACCGTCGAAGTTTTGTTTCAATTGGATGAGGCAGAGGAGTGATTAGCGCCTTGGCGGAGCACTGTCGTTGGTCTGCGGAAATATGCTGTCTGTCGTCGGAAATTGGCACATTCGAGGCGAAATGATAAACTTGCCGATGCTTTCAGAGGCATTCGCCGCGCATCCCGTTCGTTCGTATTTCAATCCAATTTTATAAGCCATGAAAACCGTGCACGAACGCGCGCTCACCGCTATTTTGTGGGTAGTACTTCTTTTTTTGAATGCTTGTTCCAAAAACGATCGACCCGCTCCCGACCCGCAGCCTGAGCCGGATGAAACCGTGTCGAAACCCGGTCATCTGATCCGGGAAATCTATTGGGAGACTTTCAACTACAAAGCCGCCGTAAGCTACCGCGCCGACAGCAGCGTCGATAACATCCGTTATTCGGGTTCCAGCGGCCAAACCGAACTTAAAACACATGAATATGAAGGTAAAATGCTTTCAGGGATCAATCTGGCAAGCTCCCTTTCGAAAAAGATCTATGAATACGACGACAATGGTCGGCTCAGAACCGTCCGGCAGGTGAAGAAGAATCCAGGGCCGTACGACAATGCGCAAGAGTTGGTTTTCCTGTACGACGACCACGGGATCGTCCAAAAGCTGGAACGGTATCAGATCACACCCGCTGGCACGCGGATGACCATCGTGCATCACTACGAATATGACCAAGCTGGCGAACTCACGCGCATCCGTACGGAGCAGTCGGATGGTTACCAGACCATAACGAGTCTCAAAGGCTATTCCGCGGGATTCGACTATGATCCCTGGCTGTTCGTAGAAGACTTCGGAAGCCCGGATTATGCTGTTTATAATTTCCCAATACTCCACGCATTAAAGGGCCGCCTGCCGCTGCAAATTACCTACGACGTGCTCGAAAAAGACGGCAGTTTCAAAACCGAGCGGATTACGACGCAGCAGTTTCAGGTGGAGGATAAAAAGATACAAAAGCTGAAAATTGCCGTGCGCTATCCCAAATTTCCGGAGGCTGGCAACGACTCGGAGATCAGCTTCAAGTACTGACGCCGGAGCACTGTCCATACAGCACGAGCGTGTCTGGGTCTGACAAATCAAAAGAAGTACATGATGATCAGTAAGTGAGCCAGGATGTCACCTTTTATTACTATAAATCGACAACTTGTACCCATTTAGATCAGTTTGGTCATGCGATGCACATTTCTACTGATTATCATGCTATTGTCGCGTCTCGTGAATGCGCAAAAAGATACATTTATCATCCAGCGTAAGCTGGAAAACGCGAAATCCAATAAAATCTTCCTTTACATCGCCGATATCATCACCGGAACTACCCGGGTCGATTCGGCGGCAATAGAAGGAGGCATTTTTACATTGAATGGCAATGCTCCAACAGCCTTAAAGGCCATCAAAGATTCATTGCATACCGCCACAGTGCATGCGGGAAAACTGAATACCGACTTTGTAGCATTGAAAACAATCACTGATGTGATTGCAAACCTCAATCGGAAGCTCTCGGAAATATTAGGCCTTTAATAAACACTCCCCACTATGCCAGAAAACACGCCCCAACCGGAAGATTTACAAGCATCCTTTATCCGCGCTGCCATCTGGCATGGTTCGCTGGATGAAGCCAATGCGATGCTGGAACTGCATCCGGGATTGGCGGATATGAGCATTTTTACAGCCGCGATATTGGGAAATGTTGGGTTAGTGGAGCATTTTCTGGCCGCCGATCCCGCGAATGGCACGAATACGGCTGCACCCTATGGCGGGAATGCTTTAGTTTATTTGTGTATGTCGAAGTATCTCAGGCTGGAAAAGGAACGGGGTGAAGACTTTCTGAAAGCTGCACGGCTGTTTCTGGACGCAGGGGTCGACCCAAACTCGGGCTTCTGGACCACAGGTAACTTTCCGGAATTTGAAACAGCATTATACGGAGCGGCGGGCATTGCGCACCATGAGGCAATGACCAGGCTGCTGCTGGCATTTGGCGCAGATCCCAACGATGAAGAGGCCGTTTACCATTCGCCCGAAACGGATGAAAATGGTGCTATGAGAGCATTGGTCGAAACCGGGAGGGTTACACCCATCAACTTGGCGCTCATGCTGATCCGCAAGCATGACTTCCATGATTATTACGGTGCTAAATGGCTGCTCGAACAAGGCGCTGACCCAAATGCGGTCTGGCACAATACATCGCCATTTCACCACGCATTGGCGCGGGTGAACCACATCGCGTTTATCAAACTGCTGCTCGACCACGGTGCAAACCCGGAAATATCGGTCGAAGGGCTGACGGCCGCCGCAAAAGCAGCCCGACAGGGGCGGGCGGATGTACTCAGCGAGTTGCAAAAACGCAATATCCCCTACACATTAAAAGGGCTGGACAAACTCATCCAGGCCTGTGCTTTTGGCGACGCCCCGGAAGCACAATCCATTGCGAACGGTGCACCTTATCTGCTAAAAAACCTGCTGGCGATGGGTGGTGAACTACTAGCTGGATTTGCTTCCTGCGGCAATGCGGAAGGTGTGCGCATGCTGCTCGATCTCGGCGTGAAGGTCGACGAGCCTTTTGCGGCCGGCGACGGTTATTGGGATATCCCCAAAGGCAGCCTGGCGATCCATATAGCGGCATGGCTCGCGTATCCTGACGTCATTCAGTTGCTCATCCTGCGCGGCTCACCTATCGATACGCCCGACGCAAACGGCCGCACGCCCATGGACCTGGCCGTGCGAGCCTGCATAGATTCCTACTGGATGGACAGACGCACCCCGAAATCGGTGGAGATACTGCTCAAAGCCGGTGCGAAAGCGGACGGTATCTCGCTTCCAACCGGATATGCGCCTGTCGACGAACTGCTGGGCTTATCCGGTGATCGATAGTAAGTAGTGTCAATTTACTTAGGTATGTTTGAGATGCTCATGGTATGCTGCCATATGACGAATAATGCACGCTGTAAAGTGCTAAATAAGAATATTTTATTTTTATTTGAAGGATAATTGTAAACTTTTCATGAAAGTTGGTTCAATATTTGTACGTACGTAATTAGTTGCTATTTTTGAACTGTATTACTTACGTAAACAAATCAACGATCATCATGAAAAGACTTTTCCTAAATGCAGGTTTGCTGGTGATGCTTTGTCAGGGCATCGCGCTGGCCGACGGCGGCCCGGATGCGAGAGATCGGAAGGCTGCCCGGAAAGTGCGTGTGCTGCGTGAGCTTCCCGGCTACCTGGCGCCGAAGGATTCGGTGCTGACGGCGGAGGACGACTTCAAACCGTCCATCCATGTAGGTGCGATCGTGCATATGTTCGCTTCCGCGGAGCAATCGGGCTTTGGCGGGAATGTGACTGACAAGGCGAATGATTGGAACAAAGGGTTTTCGCTTTACAGGGCGAGGGTTTTGGTGGGCGGACAGCTTTCCAAAAAGGGAAGCTTTTTTATGGAAACAGATCTTCCGTCGCCCATTGGCATCCAATTGGGAGACAGCACTAAAAATGTCAAAGTGGCACCGATCCTGCTCGATTGCCAATACGAATATGCCTTTTCAAATGCATTCCAGCTCATTGCGGGTATGCAGCTCGTTTCGGGTAACCGGAACGGCCTGCAAGGTGCGGCAGGGTTGATGGCCAACGATTTTACGTATTTTCAATATCCCTACAATCTTTTCGCTAACAGCCCTTTGCAAGGTAACTTCGGTCGTGACCTGGGCGTGAATGCACGCGGGTTTTTGTTGAAAGATAAACTGGAATACCGGGTTGGGGTGTTCACCGGAAGAAACCTGGACGGCCAGGCGCCATTACGTATAGTGAGCCGCGTTGCTTACAATTTCCTGGATCCCGAAAAAGATTATTACTATGCCGGTACCAAGCTCGGAACAGGCAATACCATCGCCTGGGGTGCGGGTTTCGACACGCAGGGTTCCTATTACAATGTCGGTACGGACCTTTTCATTGATAAAAAGGCTGGTGAAGCGGGCTCTGTGACCCTCAATGCCGCGTTTCAATATATGACAGGTGGGACCAATGTCAATTCGAAATACACCTTTGCACGCCAGATTCCGAAGCAAACCGTTCAATTCCTCGAACTCGGTTACTATTTCAAAAAGTCACGCATCCAGCCGTGGGTGCGGTACGAAAACCAGAATATCTCTGCCAGCAAAGAACAGGTGGGCTCGGAGCTGATCGATGATTTTGACAGGGCTAAATCGAGCAGCGTTTATGGCGGCGGGTTAAACTACTTTTTTAACGGAAGCGCCACCAATCTTCGTCTTTCGTACGTGGCGCGCAAGCACAACGTGGCCGACGCAGGTGGCGCATACAGCTCGAAGACCTACGGCCAGGTTTGGTTACAAGTTCAGTTCTTTCTATTTTGATCCCTTCCGGCGCGGTCCGGAGTGTTTCTGTTGATCTTAATTTTCACTCATATCACTATTAAAATTTACCGATGAAAACATTCAAAATGTCTTACCAGGTAGTATGGATGGTTGTGCTGGTGCTTGCACTGGCGGCTTGCGGCGGCTCTGGTTCCGGGGGAAATGAAGGGGGCAAAAAGGAGACCGTGAAGGTCGGCATCCTACATTCGCTGAGCGGAACAATGGCGATTTCAGAAGTTTCGCTGAAAGATGTCGTACAAATGGCGATCGACGAAATCAATGCAAAAGGTGGCGTGCTGGGCAAGCAGATCGAGCCCGTCATTGTCGACCCGGCATCCGACTGGGACCTTTTTGCTGAGAAATCGAAAGAATTATTGTTGGACAAAAAGGTAGCCGCCGTTTTCGGTTGCTGGACGTCCGTTTCCCGCAAGTCGGTACTACCTGTTTTTGAGGAAAACAATGGCTTACTTTTCTATCCAGTTCAGTATGAAGGCGAAGAATGCTCCACCAGCGTGATCTACACGGGTGCCACGCCTAATCAGCAGCTGATCCCTGCCGCCGAATATATGATGAGTGAAGACGGTGGCGGTTATAAGAAGTTTTACCTGCTAGGTACCGACTACGTTTTTCCAAGAACAGCCAACAAAATCCTGAAAGCGTTTTTGCTTTCGAAAGGCGTTCCCAAAGAGAATATCGTGGAAGAGTACACGCCGTTTCACCATCAGGATTACCAGACGATCGTATCCAAAGTGAAGCAATTCGCGGCGGGCGGCAAGGCTTGCGTGCTGTCGACGATCAATGGCGATTCGAACGTACCATTCTATAAAGAATTTGCCAATCAGGGACTTTCCGCTGCTACCTGCCCGATCATGGCATTCTCCGTAGCGGAAGACGAACTGCGCGCCACGGACACCGAGTTTCTGGTGGGCCACCTTGCGGCGTGGAATTACTTCCAGTCCAAAGAATCGGCTGAGAACAAGAAGTTTGTCGAGGATTTCCGTGCATTCTGCAAGAAAAACAACCTCCCGGGCGGCGACAAAAGGGTAACCGACGATCCGATCTGCTGGGCTTACACGGGCGTGTACCTGTGGGCGAAGGCAGCCGAAAAAGCAGGGTCGTTCGAAGTTTCCAAAGTGCGCCCAGCATTGTACGGCCTGGAATTCGATTCGCCGGACGGGTTGGTGAAAATGGATACCAAAAACCACCATCTGGCCAAGCCGGTGATGATCGGCGAGATCAAGCCCGACGGACAATTCGACATTATATGGCAATCAACAGGCCTGGTGAATCCTGAACCCTGGTCCAAACTGACTTCCCCCGACAAAGACTGCGATCACGTGGCGCACGGAGGAACGTACACGGTAGCAAGCAAATAGGCATCCGTCTCAACGCGGCCATTGCGGCCGCATTTAACATCCCTGGTTATGAACTGCATTCAAAAGGTGTGGCTGGTGATCCTTTTGGCCATAGGAATAAGCCGCGGGGCGATTGCACAGCAGGCGGACAGCATTTCCATTCACATGGCGGCTGTCCTGAACCCGCCAAACGACTCAGCCCGGGGTCAGGCGCTCCGGTATCTGGCAGCGAAAAAGGACCCTGCGACCTTCCCGCTGCTCGCGGCGATCAATGACAAGAAGCTTTACATGCTGGGGGGCAAACCCGTAACCACGGGTGAGGCGGAGACCTCCGGCGAAAAAGAGGTTTTTACGGTCTTTTACCTCTATCCGCAGAACCAGCAGGCAGCCACGAAGCTGTCGGCCGATCAACTGCAAAAAGTAGAGATCAGCCGATCCGAAAGACTTTTACTCAACGTTGTTTTGCCGTATCTGAACCTGACCAGCCCTGATCCCCAAAAACGGACCATGGCGTACGGCCAGCTCGTAAACGCGCCGGATCCGGATAGGATCGCATTGCTCGAAAAAGCCTTGCGGCAGGAAACGGACCCCGGTGCGCAGACGGCAGGGAGGGAGGTGCTTTTTCAAATGAAACTGGATGAAACCCTTTCCGAACCCGAGGCAAGGGCTTATATCGATAGCCTGGATGATAACTGGGGTGAAAACGTAGGGTTGATCCTGAAAAATTATGAGGAAAAAGGCAATGTGGTATCCGCAAGGGCATATGCTGCCGAAAAAGTGGAGGACCTCGAAAGCCTGCAAAGTCGTATTGAGAAGGCGCAAAACCTGTTTAGCGGGATTAGCCTGGGAAGCATACTGATCCTCATTGCACTCGGCTTAGCGATTGTGTACGGGCTGGCGGGGATCATTAATATGGCGCATGGCGAATTTCTGATGATCGGGGCTTATACGACCTTTTGTATGCAATCGCTTTTCATCGACACGCTGGGGGTGAAGTCCGACCTATACTTTTGGGTATCGTTACCAGCGTCATTTGTGGTGGCGGGGGTGTTCGGGTTGGTGTTGGAGAGGCTGGTGATCAGGCATTTGTACGCCAGGCCGCTGGAAAGTCTGCTTGCAACCTGGGGTGTAAGCCTCATCATGGTACAAACCGCCAGAAGTATTTTCGGAGACCTCACCGCCGTGAAAGCGCCCGCATTCCTGGCGGGTGGCTGGCAGCTGATGCCGCATTTGGTATTACCATTTAACCGGTTGTTTATCATTGGATTAACGATAGTGGTCGTCTCGCTCACCTACCTGATGCTCTACCGGAGCCGTCTGGGTATCCGCATCCGCGCAGTCACCCAGAACCGCACCATGAGCGCCTGCCTGGGTGTTGAGACGCGCCGTGTGGATGCCATCACATTCTTTTTAGGGTCGGGCCTGGCTGGCCTGGCCGGCTGTGCGATGACGCTGATCGGTAATGTGGTGCCCGATATGGGCCAAACCTACATCGTCGATTCGTTCCTGGTGGTGGTGACGGGCGGCGTCGGGAAGATCGCCGGGGCCATTGTTTCCGGACTGGGAATCGGCTTTTTGACCAAAGTCCTGGAATCGTTCTACGAAGCCGTTTATGGAAAAGTGCTTATTCTGGCGCTGATCGTGATCTTCCTGCAATTCAAACCCCGCGGGCTCTTTCCCGACAAGGGGCGGGTTGCCGAGGATTGACCGGACAGGTATTGTCAATTTTTGAAGGGAAACCAATGTTATCTCACATCGATTATGGGAAATAAAAAGGATTTCGGGTTGTATGCATGCTGCATGGCATTGTTCCTGATCATTTTGCCGCTGGGAAATGTGCTGGGTTTCGTATCCGGCAACACCATCTCGCTCTGGGGCCGATACTTCTGCTTTGCCATCGTGGCGCTGGGCGTTGACCTCATCTGGGGTTATACGGGCATTCTCTCTATGTGCCAGGCTTTTTTCTTCTGTCTCGGTGGATACAGCGTAGCCATGCATATTGTGCTCAAAGGCGCAACGGCTTCTGGTGCCAACGGCATCCCCATGCCCGATTTCATGGCCTGGAACCAGGTGGAAACACTGCCGTTTTTCTGGGTGCCATTCCAGTCCTTCGGCCTCGCGGTCGTGCTGGGGCTGCTTATTCCGGCTGCATTCGCATTGGTCTTCGGCTATTTTATTTTCCGAAGTCGTATCCGCGGCGTCTATATGGCTATTATCACCCAGGCGCTGGCATTGGCGATGTGGCTCATTTTCCTCCGCAACGAAACCATGCTCGGAGGCACCAACGGCCTCACTGATTTTAAAACACTGCTCGGGCTCAGCCTTTCCGTGCCGGGTGTGAAACTGGGCCTCTACCTGCTTTCGTTGCTGACGCTGGGCGTAGCGCTCTGGCTGAGCACGAAACTCGTCGGTTCCAAGTTTGGCAAAGTACTGCAAGCCATCCGCGACAGCGAATCGAGAACAAGTTACACGGCCTATCGCGTCATGCATTACAAACTGGCCATATTCATCGTAGCCGCATTGCTCGCCGCCATTGCCGGAATGCTCTACGCGCCCCAGACGGGCATTATCACACCCGGAAGAATGGATGTAAGGGCTTCGGTGGAAATGGTGATGTGGGTGGCGATAGGCGGCAGGGGAAAATTAAAAGGGGCCATTTTAGGTTCGCTGATCGTCAATTTCCTGTACAGCATTTGCACCAGCCTTTTTCCCGACTCCTGGCTGTTTATTCTGGGTTTCCTGTTCATAACCACAGTACTGTATTTTGATAAGGGATTGTTGGGAATGCTTGAAACGGTGATTGCCAAACTCGGAGGAAAGCGTAAGCCAAAAGCCCAGCCTGCCGGGCAGGAAGTAGTGCAGTCGTAACCCTGCATTGCTGGTTATCTGTTATTTCAAATCACAAAACTGCCATGATCATGCTATTGACAGTGAAGAACTTATCCGTCTCTTTTGGGGGCGTCCATGCGCTGAATTTGAGCCATTTCAATTTGCTCGACCGTGAACTCAGGGTCATTATCGGTCCCAATGGTGCAGGTAAATCGACGTTCCTGGATATTCTGTGCGGCAAAACCAAAGCGGATGCGGGCGAAGTGCATTTCGACGGCCATTCGGTATTGGGCAAAAGCGAAGTGCGGATCGCCGACATGGGCATTGGCCGCAAATTCCAGAAACCTTCGGTATTTCCCAGCCTCACGGTTTACGATAATATGCTGCTTGCATTTAAGATGAATAAAGGGATTTTCGCTTCGCTTTTCTTCAAGCCCAGCGAAGAGATCGACGGACGCATTCACGAGGTGGCATTAAAAGTAGGTTTGCAAAAATGTCTGGGAAAAATTGCGGGAGAGCTTTCGCATGGTCAGAAACAATGGCTGGAAATTGCCATTGTGGTTTTGCAGGATCCGAAACTGATGCTGATCGACGAGCCGGCGGCGGGAATGTCGGACGAAGAAACGGAAAAAACCGGTGAGTTGCTCCTGCAACTTGCCCGGCAGCACGCCATCATCGTGATCGAGCACGACATGAAATTTGTAGAGCAGATCGCGCAGGACCTCGTGACGGTGCTCGTACGCGGGAAGCTGCTCATGGAAGGTACTTTCGAAGACGTACGTAATGACCAGCGGGTGATAGACAGCTACCTGGGCCGGGCCAATGTTCAACTTGAAAATTTCTGAGAAATGGGAACACCGATCTTGAAAGTCAGTTCGCTGACATCCGCCTACGGACAAAGCACGATCCTCTGGGGCACGTCGCTGGAAGTGAAAAAGGGGACAGTTACTACGGTTATGGGCCGCAACGGGGTGGGCAAGACCACCTTGCTGAAAACGATCATGGGCATTGTACCGCCGAAAGACGGGACCATCGAATACAATGGAGAATCGGTTACGAAGCTGCCGGCATTCAAAAAATCGAGAATGGGCATTGCCTACGTGCCGCAGGGGAGGGAAATTATTCCAAAGCTGACAGTATATGAGAACCTCAAACTCGGCCTGGAAGCGGTATCCGACCGAAAAGCAAAGATTCCGGAAGACGAGATTTATACCTTGTTCCCGATCCTGAAAGATTTCCGCAACCGCTTGGGCGGCAACCTCAGCGGTGGTCAGCAGCAGCAGCTCGCCATTGCACGCGCACTCACGGGAAGGCCATCACTACTGTTGCTCGACGAACCTACCGAAGGCATTCAACCGTCCATTTCGCAGGAGATCGGGCAGATTTTGAAGACGTTGGCGCGGGAAAGGGGCATTTCGGTATTGCTGGTGGAACAAAAGATCGACTTTGCCAGCCCGGTAACAGATTATTACTATTTCATGAGCCGGGGCGCGGTGGTTTCAGAGGGTAGCGCGGAGGAAATGAGCATGGAAGAGCTGCAAAACCATATTTCGCTTTAAGTTTTACAGGTGCATATAACGCATATGCTCATGTACCTACGTATCTTTACGCGTAGGTACATGAGTTTTTCCAGTTTCAGCCCATGCTAAAAAAACAAGTTGTCGAGGACGAAACCCAGGAACGGAAGACATTTCTGTACTTCACCTGGCTATATGTGTCGGCATTGCTCATTGTGGCGGTGATCTCGATCCTCAGCCAGATCCTGATCCAGCGTTATCTTACCGCCCAGCGCGACGATTCCCACATTATCAACTACGCCGGGCGCTTACGTACTTACAGCCAGACGCTCAGCAAGACCGCATTACTCATCGAGTCGGGGAGGGATGTGGAATCCAATCGGAAGGAATTTGTCAACACCCTGAAACAATGGCAGAAGGCGCACGTGTCACTCATCAGCGGCAATTCCTTTTTAAATCTTCCCCCCAATAACCGCAAGGAAATAGCCATGATGTACGACATGGTGAAAGATCCTTACCAGGAAATACTGGCCGCGTCCAATAAGATGGTGGATGCGATGGATAAGCACAACGCCGGGGATTCGCTCAATATCGAACCTTACGTGAAAAAGATACTCGAATACGAGAAGTCGTACCTGCTGGGCATGGAACTGATCGTGTTTGACTATGACCGTTTCTGGCGGCAGAAGGTACGTACGTTGAAAGAGATTGAGTACATTCTGCTCGGCGTAGTGCTGTTTACCCTGCTCCTGGAAGCGGCGCTGATATTCTTCCCGCTTTCGATCCGCATCCGGCAGACCATGACCGGGCTCATCGACTCCGAAAACCGTTCCAAGCAACTCGCGAAGCAATTACAGGAAAGCAGCATATCCATTGAAAAATCCCATAAGGAGCTCCGCGAGACGAATTATGCATTGGAAAAAGCGACTTACCTGGTCAAGACAGACGAGGATGGGAAGATCATTTACGCCAACGACAAATACTGCCACGTGACCAAATACAGCGGCTCCGAGCTGCGAGACCGGCCGCTTTTTTATAACAACCAGGGCGGAAATGAGAGCATTATCTACCACCACATCCGCGACCCACGGCGGAGAACGGAAGTATGGCAGGGGGAAGTGTACGACACCGCTTCCGACGGTTCGGGTTTCTGGCTGGACGTGACAATGATGCCCATTATCAATAATCAGGGCGAGCTGTATCAATACCTGGTCGTTTGTAATGATATTACCAAACGCAAAAACACCGAAAAGGAGCTCTGGTTGCTGACAGACGAGAAAATGCGGCGGCAGGAAACCGAGCAGCACATCCGGTCGCTGTCGATCATCACCGGGCAGGAAAAGGAACGGGAGCGCGTGGCGGCCGAAATCCACGACGGGATCGGGCAAATGCTGACCAGTCTGCGTATGAAACTCGAACAGGTGGATGACCGGATGGAGCACAAAGACCCGGAAATCCACCGCGTCAACGAGCTGCTGGCAGCGATTATATTTGAAACCAAACGCATTTGTGCGGATTTGTTACCAAGTGTGCTCGAAGATTTTGGACTGCGTTCGGCGATCCGGGAACTGGTCAAAATGTGCCGGGAAGCGTCGGACCAGGTTACTTTTCATTTAGAAGAGAATATGAAGGCCGAAGCATTGCCGCGCGAGCTGGAAGTGGGGGTTTTCAGGATCTTGCAGGAGTCACTGAACAATGTCATCAAGCATTCGGGTGCCACGATGGTCGAAATCCACGTGGATAGCGACAGCGAGTTCCTGAATATGATCATTCAAGATAATGGAAAAGGATTTTATTTTGATAACCAATATATTTATTCGCGGGAAAAGTTTCCAAAGGCACACGGCTTGCGGGGGATGAAAGAACGTGCCGATCTGCTCAGAGGCACCCTGAATATCAGCTCGGAACCCGGAAAGGGTACTACCGTTCAGCTTGAACTTCCTTTGCGGAAACACGCGTAAACCAACCTGTCACAACCGACAAACGACCCGATCACATGAAAAAAATTGCTGTCTTTTTAGTCGACGACCATGAAATATTCAGACACGGTCTCAAACAGCTCATTAACAACGAACCGGATATGGAAGTGTCCGGCGAAGCTTCTTCGGGCGAAGAGGCGATCGCATCACTTGCGCACATTCCCGCGGACGTGATCATCATGGACATCCGCATGCAGGGTATCAGCGGGCTGGATACCGGTAAATCGGTCATTAAGGCTAATTCCAATGCGAAACTGCTCTTTTTTAGTCTTTTCGATAATCCTGATTATGTGAGCACGGCGCTCGATATGGGCGCGAGCGGCTACATTTTGAAAGATACCAGCAATAAGATTTTTCTGCACGCGATCCGCTCGGTGCATGGCGGGCATTTCTACTTTATAGGCGACGTGACCGATACGGTGGTTCGGAAATACCACGAGCGGCGTAATGCTACGGGTGAGGCTCCGGCTGCTGCAGGTGCACCCGAAATCGCGCTCTCGAAACGAGAGCAGCAGATTATCCGCATGATCCATCAAGGCGTGAGCAACAAGGATATCGCCGAAACGCTCGGTATCAGCATCCGCACCATTGAAGCGCACCGATTGAATATTCTTCGCAAGTTCCAGGTCAGCACGATCGAGGAAGCGATGGAAAATGCACGGGCGGCTTCATTATTGGTTTAAAAAATACGGTAAAAACTTGCAGCGCTTGGAATAGGTACTTATATTTACGTACGTAATACTACCTAGGTAATTCTGAGCGCTATGCATTTATCTCCCAGAGAACAGGAAAAACTCATGCTGTTTCTGGCCGGCGAGCTGGCTGAAAAGAGAAGAGCCCGTGGGCTGAAACTGAACTACCCCGAGTCGATAGCGCTGATCAGCAGCCGGTTGCAGGAAGCCGCACGCGATGGACAGTCGGTAGCGCAGCTGATGCAGTTTGGCGCTACAATTCTCGCCCGGGAGGATGTTATGGAAGGCATTCCTGAAATGATCCACGATATCCAGATCGAAGCCACATTTCCGGACGGCACCAAGCTGGTGACAGTCCACAATCCGATACGTTAAAAAGCCACAACATGGTACCAGGTGAATACTTTCTGGCGGAAGGCGACATTGTAGCCAATACCGGCCGCCGCACCGAACAGCTCACAGTCGTCAATACGGGAGACAGGCCGGTTCAGGTAGGATCGCACTTTCATTTTTTTGAGGTCAACAAACAGCTGGCATTCGAGCGCGTGAAGGCATACGGAATGCGCCTGAACATTCCAGCAGGCACAGCAGTCCGTTTCGAGCCGGGGGAGGAGAAAGACGTATGGCTGGTAGCGTTAGCGGGGAGCGGCCGTGTTTTTGGGTTTAATAACCTGGTCGACGGCCCGCTGGAAGAGGGCAGGGATGCGGCGCTGACCGAAGCATTAAAAAGGGATTTCAAAAACGAACTGCCATGAGCCTTGTCATTAACCGGATCAAATATGCCAATATGTACGGCCCTACCACGGGCGACCGGGTGCGCCTGGGCGATACCGACCTGATCATCGAGATCGAGCGTGACCTTTCTGTGGGCGGGCCGGAAGGCTATGGGGAGGAATCGAAATTTGGCGGAGGCAAAACGATCCGCGACGGTATGGCGCAGTCGGGCACGGCGGTGCGCGACGATGGCGTGCTGGATATGGTCATTACCAGCGTGATGATCATCGACCACTGGGGCATTGTAAAGGCCGATATCGGTATCCGCGACGGGCACATTGTGGCCGTCGGCAAGGCGGGCAATCCCGACACCACCGATGGCATTACGCCCGGCATGATCATCGGCGCGGCTACCGAAGTACACGGCGGCGCAGGGCTGATCGCCACGGCGGGGGGTATCGATACGCACATTCACTTTATTTGTCCCCAGCAGATAGACCACGCATTGTTCAGCGGAATTACCACCATGATCGGGGGTGGCACCGGGCCGGCCGACGGCACCAATGCAACTACCGTTACGCCTGGTGCATGGAATATCCGTAAAATGCTGGAAGCTGCGGAAGCCTTCCCAATGAACCTCGGATTTACCGGCAAAGGAAATTGCACCGCCGAAGCGCCGCTTGAAGAGCAGGTAAGGGCAGGGGCGATTGGTTTAAAGATCCATGAAGACTGGGGTGCTACCCCGGCGGTGATCCACGCATCGCTCCGGGTGGCCGATCGCCTGGATATTCAGGTGGCCATACACACCGATACATTGAACGAAGCCGGTTTTCTGGAAAGTACCATGGAAGCTATTGGCGGGCGCGTGATCCATACCTATCACACAGAAGGGGCCGGGGGCGGGCATGCGCCCGATATTATCAAAGCGGCCATGTATCCCAATATCCTTCCGTCGTCCACCAACCCGACACGGCCTTTTACCGTCAACACCATCGACGAGCACCTGGATATGCTGATGGTTTGCCACCATCTGGACAAATCGGTACCCGAGGATGTTGCATTCGCCGACTCGCGCATCCGTCCCGAGACGATCGCTGCCGAGGATATCCTGCACGACATGGGCGTTTTCAGTATGATGAGCTCCGATTCGCAGGCAATGGGCCGGGTAGCAGAGGTGATCACGCGGACGTGGCAGACGGCCGACAAGATGAAAAAGCAACGTGGTTTTCTGCCCGAGGATAGCCAGGCTGGAAACGACAACTTCCGGGCCAAACGCTATGTGGCCAAATACACGATCAACCCGGCCATCACCCACGGCATATCCGAATATGTAGGTTCCATCGAGCCGGGCAAACTGGCCGATCTGGTGTTATGGAAACCTGCGCTTTTCGGAGCGAAACCGGAAATGATCATCAAGGGCGGTATGATCATCGGCAGCAGAATGGGCGACCCAAATGCATCCATTCCCACGCCGCAGCCTGTCATATACCGGCATATGTTCGGGGCTTATGGTAAAGCGCTGACGGGTACTTGTATCAGTTTTGTTTCCCAATGCTCGCTGGATGAAGGCATTGTGCAGCAATATGGGCTCGAAAAACTGCTTCGGCCTGTCCGGAATTGTCGCAGCATCTCCAAAAAAGACCTGATCCATAACGATGCGACCCCGCAGATCGACGTGAACCCGGAGAACTATGAAGTGAAGGTGGACGGTGTGCATATTACCTGCGAGCCGGTTTCAGTAGTGCCATTAGCCCAGCGCTATTTTCTTTTTTGATAAAAATATCCGATTGAATATCAACGCATTTGCAAAATGATTATCAGGGAAAAAGCCGGGCGTATCGAGGATTACAGGGACTTGCCGGTAGGAACGGACTGGCTGGACCTGGAATGGTTTGAGACCAGAAAGCGGATCATGCACAAGAAAACGAGTGGGGGAGTGGCCGTAGCCATGAAATTCCTGGCCGAATCCCCGGAAATTACGGAAGGCGATGTGTTGTTTGCAGATGCGGAGCGGCTCGTCGTTGCCCGGATTCTCCCTTGTGATTGCATTGTGGTAAGGCCGGGTAGCCTGTTTGAAACCGCTTCACTTTGCTACGAAATTGGCAACAAGCACCTGCCGCTTTTTTTTGAAGACGATGCATTGCTGGTGCCTTTCGATGCACCGCTTCACCGCTTGCTGGTAGCGCAGGGCTATGCTGTGCTGCGGGAAGAGCGGAAATTGCTCCAACCGCTCAAAACGACCGTTTCGCCGCATCCTTCGGGCAATAGTGGTAGTTTGTTCTCAAAAATCATGCAGTTAACCAATTCCTGAAATAGCTATGGAAATGCATATGCTAAGCCTGCTGCAACTAAGCGATCCGACACTGCCGATTGGCGGGTACGCGCATTCGGGTGGGCTGGAAACCTATGTGCAGTCGGGGATGGTGCGCAGCCGTGACAGTGCCCGCGATTATATCCGGCATATGCTCACCGAAAATATCCGCTATGGCGATGCCGCATTTGCCTCCCTGGCTTATGAAGCGGTTTGTAGTAACGACATCGGCGAATGCATCGGCTTGGATAGCGAATGTACGGCGCTCAAACTACCCAGGGAGATCCGCGAAGCGAGCGCAAAACTGGGCAACCGGTTACTGAAAGTCTTCCAGCCTGTTTTGCAAAACCCTGTATTGGACGAGTATGCCAAAGCCATTCGCGAAAAGAGCGTCTCAGGGCATTACTGCATGGCTTTCGGGATGTGTGCCGCCGCGATGGGTATTCTTAAAAAAGATATGCTCGCGGGATTCTATTACAATGCCAGCGTGGGAATGGTTACCAATAGCGTAAAAATGATCCCGCTAGGTCAGCAGGAGGGGCAGGAACTGCTATTTTCATTACAACCACTGATTGCGGAGCTGGTTGAAAATACGATGGACCCCGACCGCGATCTGCTCGGACTTTGCTGCACAGGGTTCGATATCCGCTGCATACAGCACGAAACTTTGTATTCAAGACTTTATATGTCCTAAATATGACCCGCAACTACATTAAAATCGGCGTGGCCGGGCCAGTAGGTTCCGGTAAAACAGCCCTCATCGAGCGGTTGACGAGACACATGGCTTCGGTTTACAGTGTGGGCGTCATCACCAACGATATTTATACCCGTGAAGATGCCTTGTTTCTCACCGTCAACAGCTTGCTGCCACCGGAGCGGATCATCGGCGTGGAAACCGGCGGTTGCCCGCACACGGCCATCCGCGAGGACGCGAGCATGAACCTGGAAGCCGTCGAAGAAATGGCGGAGCGCTTTCCCGATCTGGAAATTATTTTCATCGAAAGCGGTGGCGACAACCTGTCGGCCACATTCAGTCCCGACCTCGCCGACCTGAGCATTTTTGTGATCGACGTGGCCGAAGGGGATAAGATACCCAGAAAGGGCGGGCCGGGCATTACCCGCAGCGATTTGTTGGTGATCAATAAGATAGATCTCGCGCCATACGTACATGCAGACCTGGGCGTGATGGAGCGCGACGCGAGGAAGATGCGGAACGGCGCACCTTTTGTTTTCACCAACCTGATGTCGCTCAAGGGCCTCGACCAGGTGATCGGATGGATACGCCGGTATGCATTGATGGAAGAGGTCGCCGAGCCCGATCTGATCCGATGATCGCCTCCCTGGATATCACGGCCGCCATACGTGACGGACGCACCTACCTGCAAAAGAGCTTTTGGCAACCTCCCTTCAAAATCGCGGACGTTACCGAAGACAGGCGGCGTCCCACCTTGCATTTAATGCAAATGAGCGCATCGCCGGGCGTGCTGGCCGGGGACCATTACCAGATCGGCATTCGGCTGGAAGAAGGTGCGGTGGTGCATTGGCACACACAATCCTACCAGCGCTTGTTCAGCATGGACTCGCCGGCGCGGCAACATGTGCGTGTGGATCTGGCGCCTGGGGCCTCATTAACCTATTTGCCGCATCCCTGCGTACCCCAGGCCGGGGCCGACTTCCGGGCCGATAACCGAATATCCCTCTCTGCGAACAGCAGGTTGATATGGGGCGAGATCATTACCTGCGGACGGAAATTGAATGGGGAGATGTTCCAGTTCTCCAATTACCGTTCGGTAACCGAAGTGTTCTTGGAGGGTAAACTCATTTTAAAGGAAAATCTGCGCCTGCTACCACAACGCACCGATCCCCGCGGAATAGGGCACTTCGAAGGTTTTACACATCAGGGCGGGCTGGTCTGCATTGATGCGCAAATTGATATTGCACGCGTGATCCCGCTCCTGTCGGAAGCGCTGGCCGCGATCCCCGATATTGCCTTCGGTATTACCGCGTTGCCGGTAAACGGGTTTGCGCTGAGAATGCTGGGTAACCATTCGGAACGGCTGATGGAGGCGCTCAAAATCACATCGGAGATGATTACAAACGAAGATATATTATGCAAACCGAGTTTCAGGTATTGATGGCCGCGGCGATCAGCATCGCCTGTCTGCACACGCTAAGCGGGCCCGACCATTATGTTCCATTCATTGCATTATCCAGAAGCAGGAACTGGTCGCTTTCCAGGACCATCGGCTGGACGGTGCTGTGCGGCTGCGCCCATGTGTGGAGTTCGGTATTATTGGGCCTGGGCGGTGCGGCGGCGGGCTGGTCGCTGAGCAGGATAGAATGGCTGGAAGGCGTCAGGGGAGGCATTGCCGGCTGGATGTTGCTCGGTTTCGGGATTGTTTATGGCATATGGGGGCTATGGAAAATGCGACGCGGGTATTCGCACAAGCATTTCGACGCCGGTGATCATGGCGAACTGTATGTATTTGAACATAATCATAATCAGGCGGGAGCTACGGCGCCCGGCGACCGCCATAAGGTCACACCATGGGTGATGTTCATCATATTCTTGCTAGGGCCATGCGAACCGATGATCCCGCTGCTTTATTTCCCCGCTGCGAAAAACTCCTGGGCGGCAATGGTGACGATGATCGCCGTCTACACGGTCTGCACACTGGCCATGATGCTGCTCATGGTTCTGCTGGGTTTCTTTGGTATTTCAATAGTCCGCTTATCCTCCCTGGAAAAGTATATGCACGCGCTTGGCGGGCTCACGATCACCATCTGTGGTGCCGGAATGGTGTTCCTGGACTGGTAGGTTAACTGTTCTTGTTTAAAATACTAAAACTGCATCTGTTATCGTAGCGTAATTCTGATGAATTTTGCCCGACATCAATGTAAGCTTAGTATGTATTCCAGCGACGACCATATTTACATCATCGGATCAGGTGCCATAGGAAAGGCCCTGGCCGTATTTCTGAGGCTCTCGGGACGGAAGGCCACCATTATCAGAGGTAGCGTGAACGACGGCAGCCGAAAGATGGAAAACATTGGCGTGGAAATGCCGGACGGGCAAGTGCTGGAAGCGGAGGTGGCCGTTACGACATTTAGTTCTTTTCCAACCATCAACGGGATTATTGTCCTGGCGACCAAATCTTTTGGTAACGGCCAGCTGGCAATTGAATTGAAAAGCAAGGCCGGCCATTCGCCCATTGTGCTGTTGCAGAATGGCCTGGGTATCGAAAAGCCGTTTCTCGAACTGGGATTCCAGGAAATTTATCGATGCGTACTGTTTGTGACCAGTCAGGTGACGGGTGACGCGACGGTCCGGTTCAAGCCGGTCGCAAGCTGTCCGGTCGGGATAGAGATGGGTCATAGCGATCGTCTGCAGGATATCGTACGGCAGCTCGATACGCCTTATTTTTCCTTCCGCACGAAAGCGAATATTCAGCAAATTGTTTGGGAAAAAGCCATTGTGAATTGTGTATTTAATTCGGTATGCCCGCTGCTGGACACGGACAATGGCATATTTTACCGAAACGATGCCGCGTTGGAGATAGCCCGGCGGGTGATCGGGGAATGCCTGCTGATCGCTCACCAAAACGGTATATTTTTAACGGGCAATGAGCTGGAAGAGAGTTTATTGCAAATCAGCCGCGCATCCGATGGTCAGCTGATATCGACATTGCAGGATATCCGCGCCGGAAGACAAACCGAGATAGATACCCTGAATTTTGAAATCGCGGCCATGGCTGCGAAGCTCGGACTGAGCCACTCGGTGCGGGAAACCAGGCTCCTGGGCGAATTGACCCGGCTGAAAGCAGAACAACAGACAGGCCGTCGCATCACGGCTCCGGCGCATGGCTATAATCCCCGCTGATTCGGAAACTAAGTTAGAAACATACCGAACGACTACACGTTCAAAACTATAAAACCAGCATTGGAGCGTGTCGGGTTACAACAAATAGTAGTCCCCGGATCCGCTGGATCTTTCAGGGACCTGTTCCCCGGCCATCTCCATTAAATTCTTCTCGATATTGATGGAAATGGTGGTCATTGGGGTGTCCGTAGGCCGGTTTTCAAAGGGATCCTGCAAAACAATCGCCGTTCTTTCAATCGCTATCAGCAAAACCGGGATTAAGGTTACTACAAACACCTCAATGAGCGCATTTTTATCGTCCAGGCCGAAGGGTAGAATGGTCATCAGCACGTAGATCAGGAAATGCAGCAGGATGCTGTATGAGCGGGGGAAAACCGTGTTTTTAATGCGCTCACATTTTCCCATTGCTTCCGTCAGCCGGGTGAGTGTGCTGTCCAACTGCGTTTGTTTGATCGGATCGAGACCATGACTCTCCGAGATCGCGGACAGGCGTTCGGCATGGGTTGTCAGAAGCTGGTTGGGAAGATGTTGCTCTGTGAGCAGATGGGCGATGGCATATTCGGCCACGTGCGGCGAGTAGGGCAACCGGCGTAAACTGTCGGCGAGGGCAAAGCACCAAACGGATTGCCTGACCGCGAATTCGGCCAGCAAACCCGGTTTCTGCCCGTCGTTGGGCAGAAAGTGTATCAGTTGTCTTATCAGCGTCCGGCTGTCGTTGACGATCGCCCCCCATACGATGCGCGCTTCCCACCACCGCTCGTAAGATTGCGCTGTACGGAACGCGAGCAGCAAAGACAGAAGCGTACCGATCAATGCGGAAACGGCAAGCGGAATTGTGATACTTTTTAAAAATGAAAAGTGGTCCAGCGCGCCCGAGATGCAGGCATAGCAAAGGATGGCAATCACATCCCATTTGATCATGTTCACGAAGTATCCGACGGAGATTTTATTGCCGATAAGCATATTGGTTGTCTGTGGGTTTATTGTTGCTGATTGATATCATTCAGTAAATCTAAAATCATGCCGGCCTCCGAATAAAATCTACGTACGTATACTTCCCTCCGTAGTCAACGTTGCTGTTGGTTTTTGTGACTGCTTTTATAAAATAGTTTGTAACCCTGGGCTGTACATTGTACATATATTACTAAGTTGCTAATAATCAACTATTTGCAAGAAAAAAACCTTTGGAAATTCTATGTTTTAAAATAATTTATAAACATATTGTCCTATAATATTTTTGCGCATTGTCAAATGTTATTTCATGTAGGTGAATATTAATACTGACAGGCGTTAACTCCCACTAATTTTTGATGTCTGACTGTAAGATAGGGCACTATCTGTGGGCAGACTTTATCAAAGAACTTTCGAAAGTAGTTCATACCACTCCCATTCATTTTTGCTAACCAAACTTAACCCTTATATGAGAGAAAACCTCCGTGGTCGCTATTCCTCTGTATTTGGCTAAGCCGGACTGATTATCATTCAGTTGCAGGACCAATAAAAACTTCACCAAATGGCGAGGGCGGGCGAAGTATGTCCTTTTTGTTCCCTTTAAAATCAATACCCCATGCTACGAAAACTACATAACTCAATTTTTCTTTTAATTGCCTGTGCCTTCCTGACAGGGATGCTCAGTATACCGGCCGCCGCGCAGGTCAACGCCATCGTGGCCGAAAATGTCCTAGAGGGCAATCCTGCCACGGAATGGGACGTCGACGGCTCCGGCGATCTGACGATCCAGGGTTTCGCCACCGATATCAGCTACAACAAGGGTGAAACTGCGGTTTTTAAAATTAAAACGGACGCAACTGATTACTCGATCACGATCTACCGCCTGGGTTACTATCAGGGGAACGGAGCACGATTACAGGGCACGGTTTCGACTATTACGCCCCGAAACCAGCCTCCCTGTATGACGGATCCTGCCACCGGTCTGATCGATTGTGACAACTGGGAAGTATCTGCCTCATGGGCTATTCCGGATGAGGCGGTGTCGGGCATTTACATTGCCAAACTGGTCCGGGCGGATAATCAGGGCGCCAGCCATATCACCTTCGTGGTGCGCGATGATGCCAGCACGGCCGCATTGATGTTTCAAACCTCGGATGCAACCTGGCAGGCATACAATGTATATGGCGATGCCAGCAACGGCAGAAGCCTGTACACCGGCGTAGGAGGCAAGGCGTCGAAGGTAAGCTACAACCGGCCATTTCTGACGCGGACCGGCGGCGGAGGCGGGGGAGCGTATGAGGATTTTCTGTTCAATTCGGAGTACCCGATGATCCGGTTTTTAGAAAAAAATGGTTACGATATTACCTATACGACCAATATCGATACCGACAGAAGAGGCCATTTAATCACCAACCACAAGGTCTTTATGTCTGTGGGCCACGATGAATACTGGTCCCCGGGCATGCGGGCGAACGTGACAGCAGCCCGGAATAATGGTAAGCATCTTGCATTTTTCAGCGGAAATGAGGTTTATTGGAGAACACGTTGGGAAAACAGCCTGGGTATCGACCAAACGCCTTACCGGACGCTGGTTTGCTACAAGGAAGGCGCCGAGGGGGAAAACCAGTGTAATGGCAAATGCGATACGAGCACCGATGAATGGACGGGCCTGTGGAGGAGCGGATGCGAATTCCCGAATTCCGGTGGCTGCAATCCCGAAAATGAATTGAGCGGGCAGATCAGCTGGGATGGTACTACTGGCACGATCGAGGTCCCGAGCGACTACAAAAACCTGCGTTTCTGGCGGAATACGAGTGTAGCGGCATTGGCCGACGGGAGCTCCGCCACATTGACGGCGAACACGCTGGGTTATGAATGGAACCCCGAACAGGAAAATTACCGCAAGTCTTATCCGGCCGGCCGGATCATCCTTTCGCGTTCTGTCGTGAATGGGAAAGTGCACCACCTGAGCCTCTACAAGCATTCAAGCGGCGCGTTGGTGTTTGGTGCGGGGACTGTACAATGGACCTGGGGGCTCGACGACCAGCACGACCGCGGCAACGAACCGGTAAACCTGGCCATGCAACAGGCCACTATCAACCTGTTTGCCGATATGGGGGTGCAGCCAGAGACGATTCAGAACAACCTGAGTATCGCTTCGGCGTCAACCGACGCCGAGGCCCCGACTGTCCAAATAACTGCCCCGGCCGAAGCCGATAATGTTCCGGCAGGCTCCGAGGTGATCATTACAGGAATTGCGACAGATACGAATCCTATCGCAGGCGTGGAGGTATCTGTCGATGGAGGAGCTGTATGGCGACGCGCCAGCGTCACCGTTACTAACAATTGGACATTCTCCTGGGTGCCTGCCAACCAGGGTGCAGCGGCGATCCGGGCACGTTCCTTTGACGATTCGGGTAATATCAGCGCCGTTTCAATCACAAACGTGACCGTTACCGAACCTGAGGTGCTGCCTTGCCCATGTACGGTGTTCAGACCCACCGATGTGCCCGACGAAAATCTGCACCAAGACGGTGGGCAGGCGATCCAGCTGGGTATGAAGTTCCGTTCTTCGGTCGAGGGTTTTGTGACCGGTGCACGGTTTTACAAACACCCCGGCAATATCGGCACGCATATCGGCCAGCTTTATAGCAACGGTGGGGAGCTGCTCGCGCAGGCCACTTTCATCAATGAAACAGCTTCCGGATGGCAGCAGGTGGCATTCAGCTCCCCAGTGGCTATTTCGGTGAACACCACCTATGTCATTTCCTACCATAGCAGTTCGGCCTACTATTCAGTAGCCAACCCCTATTTTGATATAGCCAAAATCAACGGGCCATTGAAAGCGCTGGCCAATGACGAGGACGGGAAAAACGGCGTTTACAAGTATTCGGCTACTCCTGCATTTCCTAACAACAATTATCAATCGAGCAACTACTTTGTCGATGTTGTTTTTGAAACCGAAACTGGCCCGGATACAGCTCCACCGACTGTTACTGCCACCGTTCCGGGAGCCAATGCTGCAGGCATCAACATCAACAATAACATGACTGTCAAATTCAGCGAGGCCATCGACCCGGCCACTGTTTCCAATGCGACCGTTGTTTTGAGCAACGGAGGGCAGGAGGTTGCAGCAAGCGTCACCTATGATGCCGGAAACCTGTTGGTCACGATCGATCCCGCTATGTCATTAGGCTACTCGACAACTTACAGTGTTGTGGTGAAAGGCGGGGGCGCGGACCCGCGCATTAAAGATGTGGCCGGCAACGCCCTGGCCGCTGATTTCAGTTTCTCGTTCAGTACACAATCAGCGCCTGGCCCATCGCCAAACGACGGACCTGGCGGGCCGATCCTTGTTATCAGCTCAGGTGCAAACCCATTTAGCCGTTACCCTGTCGAAATCCTGAGAGCGGAAGGCTTAAATGAATTTGCAGCAAAGGATATCTCGGAAATCAGTGCTGATCCGGGCCTGCTAAACAGTTATGATGTGGTTGTTTTGGGTGAAATCGCATTATTGGGTGACAATATCACTTCCCTTACCAACTGGGTCAACGCCGGTGGAACGCTTATCGGCTTCCGGCCTGCGGCAGGCCTTGCATCGCTGTTCGGCATAACGTCGGCGGGAGGAACGCTGAGTGATAAATATGTGAAAATTAATACCGCAACGGGACCCGGTGCAGGCATTGTGGACGAAAGTATCCAATTTCACGGAACGGCCGATTTGTACACTTTAAATGGTGCGACCAGCATTGCCACGCTCTACGCGGATGCGGGAACGGCTACATCCAATCCGGCGGTGACGCTGAATAATGTGGGTGCCAATAGCGGCAAGGCGATCGCATTTACCTATGATCTGGCGCGCTCTGTCGTGTACACCCGGCAAGGAAATCCCGCATGGGCAGGGCAGGAGCGCGATTCGCAGAGCGGCCCGATCCGTTCCAACGATTTGTTTTACCCGGATTGGATCGATTTGGACAAAGTAAGCATCCCGCAAGCCGATGAACAGCAGCGCCTGCTGGCTAATATCATTTTGCAGGGTAATCTGCATAAAAAGCCGCTGCCCCGGTTCTGGTATTTGCCACGTGGCCTGAAGGCAGCTGTGATCATGACAGGCGACGACCACGGTAGTGGCGGCACCACAGGCAGATTCGACGATTATGTCACCAAAAGCTCCGCCAATGATCAGCAGGCGGTCGACAACTGGACAGCCGTGCGGGGCACATCTTACATTTACCCTGAAACACCGATATCCAACGCACAGGCAACTGCTTTTCAGTCGCAGGGTTTTGAAATAGGCCTTCACTTGTCGACAGGCTGTAACAACTTCGACGAAAACTCCCTGAGGGGTTTTTTCAGCGACCAACTTGCCGATCTGTCAACGAACTTCCCGGGTTTGTCGCCCACCATCACGCTCCGGACGCATTGCATTGCATGGAGCGACTGGGCCACGATGCCCAAACTGGAACTGGAAAATGGGATACGGCTGGATGCCAATTACTACTACTGGCCTGCTGAATGGGTCAACGACCGCCCCGGAATGTTCACCGGCTCGGGTATGCCCATGCGGTTTGCGGATATGGATGGTTCCCTGATCGATGTCTACCAGGCTGCCACCCAATTGACCGACGAATCGGAAATAAACTACGCCACGCATATTGCCATCCTGCTCGACAATGCGACCGGCAGCAAGGGCTATTATGGGGTATTTACAGCCAATATGCATACCGATGAAAGTGGCTCAGAGGGCTCAGACGCGATCATCGCAGCGGCGCAGGCCAGACAAATTCCCGTTATCGCTGCCCGCCAAATGCTCACCTGGCTCGATGGAAGGAATAACTCGTCTTTCGGTGCGGTAACCTGGGCAGGCAATGCTTTGAATTTCAATATCTCCACCGCCGCCGGCTCCAACAATATGCAGGCAATGGTGCCCACCGAGGCGCAGAGCGGCCATCTGACCGGTATTATCGTTAATGGCAACACGGTATCTTACACCACCCAGACGATCAAAGGGATTGCCTACGCCTTTTTCCCAGCGAATAATGGAAGCTATGTCGCGACTTACGAGATCGAAACCAACCACCCACCACAGATCACGAACGTGACCGTTACGCAGCCGGTTGCCGGCTCGGCGGTCATTACGTGGTCTACCGACGAAGCAGCCAGCTCCCGGGTAGATTATGGAACCACGGCGGATCAGCTTACCCAAAATTCTGCTGGTACAGATCCTGTTACGAGCCATTCAGTTACATTAACAGGTCTTGATCCGGGGATGACCTATTATTTTAGGGTCACTTCGGCTGATGCATTGTCGGCCAGCAGTACTTCGCCTGCCTCACCGGATGCGCCATTGAGCTTTACCACTGCTCCTGAGGTTGAACCAGCTTGTTTTGAAGACCTGACTTCCGCGCATTTCAATTCCGGCAATACCGGAAGCGGCACATATGTTTCGGGTGGTGGTGTGAGTTTGAAACCGATCATAACCGAAGAATTCACGGCCTTGCCCTCTACTGACCAATGGCAAAGCTTTCCCTGGAGCGGAGGCGGTTCGTCTGTTATCACTGATGGCCAACTCGTTGTAAATGGCGCCCGCTACAACACCGAGCCGGAAGGAAATACATTGTCGCCAGGTACTTCGATCGAGTTCGTGGCCACGTTTGGCGCGTCGTCGTTTCAACATATCGGGCTAGGCGCTGGTAACAACGTGGATATGTATAATAATACCGCCACCTGGATTATGTTCAGTACCGGCACAAGCACCAGCGTGCTACAAGCCCGGGTGATCCTTCATGGAGGGCAGGCTGAAAACATCAATCTTAGCGAAAACTTGATCGGAACACCACATCGCTACCGGATCGACTGGAACCCTGCGAATATCCTGTTCTACGTCGACGGAGCGCTCGTACATACAAGCAATACGGCGATTTCGACCCCGATGCGCGTGGGTATCAGCGATTATAGCGATAGTGCCCCGGGAGTGAGCCTGGACTGGTTGCGCGCGACCCCTTATGCTGCGAGCGGAAGCTTTACATCCCGTGTTTATGATACTGGTGTTTCCAAGATGTGGGAAACGGCGACGTGGTCGGCTACTTTACCGGAAGGCACAGGCCTGCAAATTTTCCAGCGGCAAGGGAATGTGGCCGAGCCGGACGGTTCATGGACAGCCTTCACACCCATCCCCGCCAGCGGTTCCAATGTAGGCGGTATCTCGCGCTACATCCAATACCGCGCAGACTTGTCCACGTCGAATCCTGTCACGACACCCGTATTAACGGCTATGTCCATCGGCTGTGCCGATCCGATTGTCGTTTGCCATGCAGGGACCGAGCAGGTAGTGCTGTCTGCGGCTACGGCCAGCAATGCATGTCCGGTCACAACGGTCAATCTTGCCGCTTTGGTCACCAGCACTGCGCCGGAGGGAACGGCGGTCGTGTTCTACACCACGGCTAGTCACCAGGATGGCACACAGGTTGCCGATCCAACGGTGGCGTCGGTTCCGGGCACCTATTATGCGTTCTATTTTGACAACAGCAATGCCTGCTTCAACACGGATAATTCGACCGCGGTAGTTACAACCAGTTCCATCGACTGTTCCGGCCCGAGTGATCTGCGGCCTTATATGGTGATGGACAATGTGGAATTTACATCGATGGTGACGGTAAATCCGCTGGTTGTCAGGATCAGGAACACCAGGGTCAACACGAATGCGACTGCCCGCATTTACTTACAGGTTTTCAAGCCCACCAGCGCTTCGGTCATTACATTGACAGGACAGGCGGCCACCGACTGGGTTTTGGCTAGCTCGGGTACGCTCTTCTACGAATTCTATACGGACGTGGATATTCCGTACACACCGACCGGAGGATACCTTGTAACTGCGACGCTCACCATACCGGCTAGTCCGAGCAAAGGGGCCTACAATTTCAGGGCGTTCATTAAGGACAATTCGGGAGGGGAAAACCCCGCCAGTTTCACAAATAACAATGTAGTTATCGGCGTCTCGAAACAATAACAGGTTCACCGCATTAACATTCATACTCATGAAAATCAGACATATAATCGCATTAGTATTCTGTGCCCTGCTCCCGATCTGCGAAAGCCCGGTCAGCGCGCAGGAAGTGAATGCCGGCCTGGCCGAATTTACTCCCGAAGCATTCGATGGCTATCCGCGAAAAGGGACATTTCTGGCCTCATTTGGAAAAACGAGCGGAACGATCCCTGCCGGAACGGCGCAGGTGATATTCACCATGGTACCGGAAGTTCCCTGGAACGGAGATCAGATCACCATCCCGGCAGGCTGGGCGCGGGCATCGAATTCTACCCCGACGAACATCCGTTTCATCCTGACCGAGGATTGGACGAACGCATCCGAACAGAATCCGGTGTGGATCGTCCCTGTTACTTCACAACTTGCACGCAGCGACCAAAGCCTGGCCGTTACCAGCCAGATACAGCAACTCGACGGCGATTGGACGATCGTTGCACCGCTTACCAGGATCTCCATCACGGTGGCCAACGTCGCACTTCCCGTGACGCTCACAAGTTTCACGGCTACGAAGGAAGATAAATCTGCATTACTCAAATGGACGACGACAGAAGAAACCAACAGTGACCGGTTCGACATCGAGCAGAGCTTCAACGGGGTAAATTGGAATGTGATCGGTAGTGTGAAATCGGGCGGAGAAAGCACTGCATTGCGGCATTATTCCTTTGTCGACCCAGAGCCAGCCAATGGCGAAAATCTTTACCGTTTAAAGATGGTCGACAAGGATAGGACATTTGCTTACAGCAGGATACAAAGTCTCACTTTCGAAGGCATTCCCAATCAAAACATTGTCTTCCCAAACCCGGCCTCCGGACGGATCGAATTAGGCATCAAAGATCTCGGGAATCTGAAAAGCGTCAGGATTTATGATCTGCGCGGCAAAGCAATCTATACTGCCAGCGGAAAAGGTATTTCCAGGACCATTGACGTCAGAGGCCTCAGCAGCGGTGCCTATGTAGTAGAAATCGTGGAAAAGTCAGGAAAAGCCAAAGCCGTAAAAATTGCGATCGTGCAATAGCGACTGATTTTTGGGTTACCCGTAATCTATATTGCCCGGAGCTTTAATGCCTCCGGGTAATTTTTTTTCAGTTAATCGCATTTGCAGTAAAATAACGAAACTAGCAACGCCGGGAATTCCATCTTCTTTGCAGATTAGCTCCCCATATAAACTTTCAAAAAAATAATTGTACAAAAATTTGTAGTAATTGTTCTATTGTTTATATTTGGAGTAACCGATAGGCACCCCATCATCATATTCGTGACGTAATGGCTTGCTCGTTCATGGAAACGAGATTATTTTCTAGTTAAGCACGTTCCACAGAGTTTCAAGTCTTATTCTTTTACCAGCACCCACCCATTAAGATTTGCCAATCTTTTTCAATCAGTAATTCTGATTGAAACACTTCCTATTGCCTTGGTAGAACCAATTACATTCAGTTGCATGCAATTAAAACTGCAAAGATGAAAGTGAATGCTGTTCGCTAACCGCCGGGGCAGTGATTTGCCAGTCTTTCTCTGTAATTAATTATTTAATGTTTCACTTAATTTAATCAACGATGAAAAGAGCATTACGTCCAACCGCTTATTTGTTTTTGCTCGTACTTCTTGGCGCACTAAAAGGGCATTCTGCTCTCGCGCTCGATATTACGGGGCCATCGAGAGTTTGCCCAGGGCAGACTGTCAGCTTTACAGTAACATCTTTTCCAGCCATCTATGTTAGCTGGAAATTAGAGTTATTCAACGACGGAGCAGCATTTCCTGCGCAGACGTGGAATAGAAGCCCAAGTGACAGCAAAACAATTTCTGTAACGTTTTTAAATACTACCGGCGCATCGGTTCTAAAAGCAACTGCCACGTCCATTGGTGCGAGTTATGTATACATTAAGGACGTTGCCCGGGCCGGCGTAACCCCGCCACCGCCCAACAACGGCTTGGTTATCGGGTGTTCGGCAAATCAGGAGGTTGCTATATCCTCGACTCCGTCATTGCAAAACAATGCGACAGATTGCTTTTTTCATTGCAGAATGGAGTGGTCGGCGCCATCTGGCTGGACTTTAAAAAATTCGGCCGGATATTCGAACCCTGCAAATGGTGCAACACATGTAAAATTTCCCTCAGGCCTTTCAAATGGAAATGTTGGGAATATTACGGTGACGGCGATATACACGGAATGCACTCCTTTTGTATCTAATACTTCATCAACAGCCACGTTATGGTACGGTCCCCCAATTATTACTTCTTCGAACCAAACACTTTTTGACGGGCCTTCAAACGTTTGGCATTGTTCGATAACCAATAATCCGATGGGTGGGGCCAGTGCAACCTGGTCCCTGGTAAGCGGAGACGCTTCGTTTAGCACTTCCGGATATGCAAATTACATCAGTAGTGTCAATGGCGGAACGATTCAGGTGGTATTGACGAATGCGTGCGGGTCTTCATCAACGCAATACTTTAACATTCCGCCAGCAGGTAGCTCGCTAATGGCGTATCCAAATCCTGCGAAAAATAGCCTTTCCATACAATTCAGGAATACCGAATCGCCGGACTTTTTGCCGAAGACCCTAAATATTATATCAGAGTCTCATCAACGTGTCGTCAAATCTATTTCAGTTACCGATGTTTTTAGTAAAAAATCTTTTGTGGATGGTAATAAGATAAATATCGATGTGAAAGATTTGCCACGCGGGGTTTATTATCTGCACGCCATTCCCGATGAAAATTCAAAGATTCAGACTGAGAAAACGAGAATCGTTTTAGAATAGGTTAGGTGTCTTAACACTTCCGATAGTACTTTTTGCCAGCAACTAGCAAAAAGTACTATCTTATATAAAAAAGATATGAAAGCTTTGATCAGCCTTGTGATTTTTGTTTTTCTAAGCTATTTGACAAAAGGCCAGGAAAACACCGGCAAGTTCCAAAAGCTCAATTCAATCCAATTAGAATTGAGCGGCAGGGAAGAGTTCTTAATTCCCTTTTCGCTTCATTACGAACGTATCATTGCCCAAAATGCAGCCATCGCGTGGACTATTAAGGCAGGAGGCACCTACCAACCCATAGGAAGTTCAATTCAAAAGGCCGCCATTTTGGAATCCGGTATCATGGGTCAGGGAGAAAAACACCATTGGGAAGTTGGTCTGACCGGCATGTTACAGGATAAGAAGCGATCCACAATGCCAGGGGAAGCGTTTTCCGGCAAAGCCACTTCCTGGTATTCGGCAGTCAGAATAGGCTATCGGTATCAGGCTGCGGACAGCCGTTGGATTGTAAGAATTGGTGGCCTCATTCCCGTGGCATACGATGCAGAGAATGTCGACTGGAGCAAGTCCTATAAACTACGAAACGTTCTATTCCCATGGCCAGCTATCTCTATCGGCAGATCTTTCTGATCTTAGTGCTGTTGATGAAGCCGGGGCAAGTTTTTGGGCAAAATCTGTTGCCGGACCCTGGTTTTGAAAACTACAAAGCAAAGCCTTGCGGGATTATATCGACAGACAGTGGAGTCGGTATCGAAGACTATCTGGTTCATTGGCGCTCACCCACTGCGGGCAGTAGCGATCTGTGGTATGCGGACACAACACTCGCCTGTTATTCGAATATTTTTTTAGGGACCAAGGCGGTTCCACGTAACGGGAAATTTTGCGCTGGTATACACACCTCCCAGGCGATGTTTAACACATACCAGGATTTGGATAAAGTGCAGGAGTACCGTGAGTATTTACAAACCCGTCTGATCAGGCCCCTGACCAAAGGAAAGGCATATTATCTGGAATATTACGTGCAGCGGCAATTCAGCAGTTCGTTGGCTACCAGCGGATTTGGGGGACTTCTAAGTACGCAATCAGTTGGCAAGGTTACCGCAGGGAAATACCCCGTTTTAAGATTTGATCCTCAGATCATCTCTTCCGAAATCGTTACTGATACCGCTAAATGGACAAAGATATCGGGCTGTTTTATAGCGGGCGATAATTTTGAATACCTGACGATAGGGAATTTTTTGGATGATCGGCACACAGCTTTTGCAACGACCTATTATAAGGCATCAGAGCCCTATTACCTCATCGACGACGTGTCGTTGAAAGAACTGGATATTGCGTCTATTCCGAAAGCCGGATTTCTCGGAGATGATCTAACGATTTGTGAAGGACAAAACCAAACCTATGCGCTCGACAGTATCAGCCCGTTTACACTGAAATGGCAGGACGGATCGACCCAAACCCCTTATAAAATTGAAAGTGCCGGTACTTATTATGCATCCTTGACTTACGAGGGTTGCAGTATTAGGGATACTGTTAAGATCGATGTAATCCCCAAAGTCAACCTTGGGCCGGACATGAAAGCTTGTCAACTTGAAACGGTGACTTTGGAAACCAGTACCCGGGAGAAATTGCTTTGGCAGGATCAGACCGAGGCGTCTCAGTTCACGGTAAAACAATCAGGGTTTTTTGTTGCCATTTCGCTTTCGCAACAATGCCCATCGCAAGACACGATAAAAGTTGACTTCTACGATTGCCCCGGCAAGATTCCCAACGTTTTTACCCCCAATGATGATGGCAAGAACGATTTTTTCGTCATTGACAACGTCTCGCTATCGTCCTGGGGCCTGGAAATTTACAACCGCTGGGGTAAGCGGGTGTATGCTAACCCGAACTATGATAATTCATGGAATGGCAAAAACTTGTCGAGTGGCCAGTATTATTATCACTTAAACAATACGTTGTTAAACCGAAGTATCAAGGGCTGGGTCAACTTGTTGCGGTAGCATTAACCTGGATTCTACATAGCTGCGAAATGACTTGAGAATAGAAGACCACCTGCCAAAGTGAAGGTCCCACGTATGTAATAAAACACGCATGGGGCCGTGCTCCTTCGCAGCAGTATTAATGTGGAAAAGTTGAAGAAGAGGCTGACGTAAATTTTCGAAAACCAAGCAAGCCACTTATCTTTTCGGATCTAAATTATGTTTGACGCTCTCTATGCGAATTATCAAATTTATCAACCGGTTGAATGCCCGCCATAAGCTTTGGATATCCCTGCTTTTTGCGTCAATAGCCATCTCCTCAACTTCCTTTTTTGTGGCACAACCCATGAACTGGATGGTTGGCTGGCTCGTGTACAGTACCGTACACGTGGGGCTTGCCTGGGTAACAATCCTCAGCTCGCACCCTGCGGAGGTCCCGCGTGAGGTGCATGCGCAAGATTCGGGCCGTATCCTGATTTTTCTTTTTGTAGTTGTAGCCTCCTTTGTGAGCCTTTTCGCAATTTTATTCTTGCTGCAAGATGCCAGAAGGACAGCGCCGTGGTCAGATCTGACCTTGCATGTTATTGTATCATTTTCATGTGTTATCTGTTCCTGGATTTTGGTCCACACCGTGTTCACATTGCGGTATGCCCATCTTTACTACCGTACCCTAAAAAGTGATGGCAAGAATCACCAACCTTCGGGGCTGGAATTCCCAAATGAACCGCAACCTGATTATCTGGACTTTACCTATTTCTCTTTCGTGATCGGTATGACATTCCAGGTCTCAGACGTAACGATATCTTCCAAAGATATCAGACGGCTTACGCTCGTTCACAGCCTTTTGTCCTTTGCTTTTAATACGCTTCTTGTGGCACTGACCATCAATGTCGTATCCGGGTTGATACAAAGCAAATCTTAGTTGCCTGACTTCAATAAGTTCCGTCGACGTATCGCTGCTTGCTCAATAGAAGCATCTCACTTCTCAAACGATCATCGATGAACGAATCTCCGCGCATGACAGTGTCCAGGGCTCTTCGGTGCTCGGCTGTGCTGCTTTCGAGAGAAAGTAGACCGTTGGCCCCAGCCGCCAGGTAGTCGAACAAATGAGGGCCAGTGGTAATAAAGGCTGCATAAAGCAATATCTTGGCCTTGGGAGCCAATGCTTTTATGTTCAGGAAGTCGCTGTACGTCTCGGTCGAATTCAGGTCCGACGTGTAAATAATTAAGTCTGGCTCGGGGTTGCTTTCAAGAAATGACGCAGCCTTTTTAAAGCCCATATCTTGCACAAAAGCAGCGTTAAAACCGTCTTTCAGCAGGATGAGCATGGCGGATTTTGCCCGAATATTGTCGGTGATTAATAAAATACTGCGCATCGCGTAATTCTTGTTCGAAGGTTCAACGTAATAGTAATACTAACTGATATTCCTTAAAAAAGCAATAGTAAAGTAGTACTATCTTTTATCCATCATCATCCTTACCGCAGCAATCACCACTTTGGGATCGTCGCGATGCAGGTAATGGCCGCTATTGGAGAGATACCACAACATCCCGCCCTTGGAGGAAGTATTGATAACTTTTTTCCAGCGTTCAATATTGACGTTGGTAAGAACTTCGAAAAATTGGAGGTGGTTATATTCCGTGCTTCGGCGATCGGGCGGTACTTCAAATTTGCCCCCTATCAGAAAATAAATGGGAACATTAGGCAGCGGTAAGCTTGAAACCTCAGAGAAGTCGGTTTTCCGTAAAGCTGTCAGTACCTGCTGCTCACTCGACGGGCAAAAACGAAGTGAAATCGATCCTTACAGGCTTGTAAAGCCGCTCATACAGCATTTCGTCACCTTTGGTGTAAACATGAAACTGATGACCTCCAACGTTGACAAACCGTTCCTGGGCGTTAGCTGCTTTGAAGGATATCAAAAGAGCAATCGCAGGGATATGAAGGGGAAGATTTTTCATTGCTGGTGCCTCCTGACAATGATTATTTATCTGTTCAACAGCGGCACGGTTACGCCCAGCACCACAGAAGCGCCGCGGTTATAAATTTTCGTTACCGCATCCGGATTGCTTGCGGTTATATTGCGAAGCCCAAGATGATAGCGCGCTTCGGCGAATACTTTGAATTTACTGATCGAATAGGCTGCGCCCGCGCCAAAAGCCATCCCCACATCTAACTTCTCGACTGCGTCGTCGTTCGATTCTGTGTTCGTTACCGACTCTGAAACCACACCGTTTACGTAGGTTGTGGTGGTGGATTTTACTTTAACCGGAGCAGTACGGAAGCGCAGTTCAGGGCCTGCCGAGATGATAGCTTCCAGTTTTTCAGACAAGTGCGGACGGTATTGGGCTAACAGCGGCAACTCGAAATAACTTAATTTTAAAGTACCGTGGCTAACGATCCGATAGGGGATTTGCTGGATGAGGTCCGTCTTAATTTCCGCCTCCATTTTGGCGCCCCTACCCGAAAATCCCGGTTCTGCCTGAATGCTGAATGACGGGCCCAGTTGGTAGTTGAAAAGTACAGCAAAATTAGGAGCCACACGCGAATCAAATGAAGTTCCGCCATCCTCTTTCACGTTCAGGTTACTCCAATTTATGCCGCCCTTTAATCCGAGGCTTAGTTGTGCATTAGCCTCATTACGGGCTGTAAAGCACGCAATTGTAAGGATTGAGGCTTTGAAAAATTTTCCAAATATTTGCATGGCTATGTGGAATGGGTTAAATTAAAGCAGTGCCAAGAAAGTAAAAAATCAAATGTAACCGGTAGTTTGTTAAAAATTTATTTAGCGAAATGGGGTCAGATCAAAGAGAAAAACACGAGCAGGTACAATACATCGAATTCCTCTCCGGGGACATTCCACGTATCAAACAATTTTACGCAGAAAGCTTTGGATGGGTTTTTACTGATTACGGTCCGGGTTACAGCGCCTTTGAAGGAGATTATGTCGACGGCGGTTTCACTTCCGGAGTACCGGTCAGAGGTAGTATTCTGGTCATTATTTATTCGGAAGATCTCGAAGCAACAAGGGCAAAGGTCCTGGCAGCAGGGGGCATCATTGTGAAGGATATTTTCGAATTTCCTGGTGGGAGACGCTTTCAATTCCTCGATCCCGACCAGAATGAACTTGCGGTCTGGGCCCGGTAGGCTGGGCCTGTCTTCATTAATAATATTCAAAATACTTTGAAAGCCTGTTCAATATATTGGACAGGCTTTTTTGCGCTTTTACCAAGTGCATTTGTACTTCTCGAATGTCAATTTTGTACAATATTTTGATAAAATCCAGCAATTAAGAAATAGTTGCGAAAGAGGTCTGTTTTTGGAGTTTTCTTATTGCATTATCAAAACTATTTATATTAATTTACCAGCGGTTAAATCGATTAATTTTATTATCTCTCGAAAAAATGCAATTTATTTGACCGTAATTTTTGCTGTTTTTATCGGTTTAAGGAGCTGGGATATAGTGGCATAAATTGTACAATTCCACTTTGCATGATCAGCCAGTTTCGTGCCGGGACGGTCGGCATACTCCCACGCCCGAGAGCCGGTAATTTGACCTTTAATATCTAACTAAAACCAAAACTTAAACGATGCATGATCAGATCTAACCACCGGCCAAGGGCCTGAATTCTAACCATTTTTAACAAACGCTAACTAATTTTTTTATGATGAATTTAATTCTACGTCTTTATCGTCCCGACGAAAAGTACGTGCAAAACCCCGCGCACTCCAGAATGAAATGGATGGGCGCAATATTAATGTTGTGTGCTTTGCTAAATAGCAATGTATATGCCCAGGATGTTTCCATCAAGGGAAAAGTGACTGATTCAAAAGGGAATGCCTTGCCGGGTGTTGCCATTACCATAAAAGGGACTACCAAAGGAACCTCGTCGGACATGGAAGGGGGCTATGTGATTTCTGCCCCGCCTGCATCCACCCTGGCGTTCAGTTTTATCGGGTTTTCATCCAAGGAAGTTGTTGTAGGAAGTGAAACGACCATCGATGTTGTGCTGAACGACGACGTGAAAGCGCTGGAAGAGATTGTGGTGATCGGCTATGGGTCCGTTAAGAAAAAGGATGTAACGGGTTCCGTCGTCTCCCTGCAACCAAAGGATTTCAACAAGGGTGTCATTACAGCGCCCGATCAGTTGATCCAGGGCCGCACGCCGGGCGTCATGGTTATTAACAACACCGGTCAGCCTGGCGGAGCAACTACGGTAAGGATACGGGGTAATTCCTCGATCCGGGCTGGTAACAACCCTTTGTTTGTTTTGGATGGAATCCCGCTTTCAGGCAGCTCGGCCCGTCCGGGCGGAAGCGGCGGCTTCGGCTCGGATGGCGGTAACCCGCTGGCATACCTGAACCCGAACGACATCGCCAGCATGGACATCCTTAAAGATGCCTCGGCAACAGCTATTTACGGCTCGCGTGGTGCCAATGGTGTTGTGATCATCACCACAAAAAGGGGCTCGTCGGGAGCACCAACGGTCAGTTTCAACGCTTCGACAGGTGTATCGAGCTTGCTAAGAAAACCGGAAGTTTTAAATGCCGATGAATTCAGGGACGCTGTGAAATTCTACGCACCGAACGATCTGGCTGGTGCTGACTTCGGCGGAAATGTCAATGCTTTCGATGAAATCACAAGAGCGGCCCCGGTTCAAAACTATTCAATGGCGATCACAGGTGGTACCGACAATGGTAAATACCGGGTGTCAGCAGGGTATATGGACCAGAAGGGGATCATTGAAACATCAAGGTTGAAAAAGTACACCGCCAGCCTGAACACCAGTTTCAGGTTCCTCGAGAGTAAAAAACTGGGATTGGATTTTAATGTATTGTTTACGCAAACGAACGAAAATCTTGCTCCCATCGACGTAGGCGTTGGTTTTGAAGGAAACATTATTTCACAGGCCTTAACCTGGAACCCAACTCGTCCATTGAAGGTGAATGGTGATTCATTAACCTACGTAAGCCCTTCAACTATTAACCCGTTGGCATCGTTACGGGCATACAAGGACATTGCCGTGGTTAATACGACAGTGGCCAGCATCGCGCCATCCTACAAGATCACCAACGATCTGGAATACAAGATGGTTTACAGCATTACCCGGCAGACTGGTACGAGAAAAGGAAGGTACATAAGAGGCATGATCGATCCCGCGCAGATAAGGAATGGATTTGCTTTCATTGGAAATAATTCCGAGACAAACCAGCAACTTACCCACACCCTTAGCTACAATAAGGACATAAGTACTTCCTTGAATATCAATGCAGTGGCAGGTTATGAATACCTGGATTATGCCAATAGCTGGAATTCTCTGAGCGGTAGCGGTTTTACGGATGTCGGCCTCGATTTCTACGATTACCTGAACTATTCGGTGGCCAGTAACCGCGGGGTAAACTCTTATAAATCACCTACTAACCAGCTACAATCCCTGTTTTTACGGGTTGGATTGAATTACCTGGATAAATACCTGTTTACCGGTACTATCCGGAGAGATGGTTCGACCAAGTTCGGGGAAAATAACAAATACGCAAATTTCCCTGCGTTGGCATTCGCCTGGAACGTTTCCAATGAATCTTTCCTGAAAGGAAACAGCACCCTGAACAATTTGAAACTTCGTTTGGGATGGGGTAAAACAGGTAACCGCGAGTTTGATTCAGGCGCTTCGAGAGACCGGTATGTTTTTGACGTTCAAAGCATTAGCCAGGCCAACTTCGGAAACCCGGATCTGAGATGGGAAAGCTCCGAAACATTTAACGGAGGTATCGACTTTGGTTTGTTCCAGTCGAGAATCGTCGGTTCATTAGATGTGTTTCACAAGAAAACAACCGATGGTTTGTTTGAGAGAACACTTGCCCAACCTGCACCAAGTGGGAAAATCTGGGTTAACCTGGATGGAGAAGTGGTAAACAAAGGGGTGGAATTGGCGTTGACCGGAACGATTCTGGAAACAAAGGACTGGACCTGGAACCTGTCGGCCAATGCGACGTATTTGAAAAACAGTGTATCCGGTCTGCCAGGGTTTTACGAAACCGCTGCATTGAGAGGTCAAGGTTTTTCGGGCGTTTTGGGACAAAGGATGGTAAGCGGTCAGCCGCTCAACGTTTGGTATCTGGCTAAATACGCGGGTCTGGACCCTGCAACAGGAACCAGCATGTACGAAGGAGCGGACGGCACGGCGAGTACTTCGGTAGACCCGGCTCAGAACAAATTTTATGTGAACAGTCCTAACCCGAAATACCTTTTGGGTGTGTCTACGGATGTAACGTATAAGAAGTTCTCCGCGATTGTGAACATGAACGGCGCGTTTGGACATTACCTGTTCAACAATACTTTCGCGACTGTTTTGGGTATTAATAACTTGTCTACCAAAAATATCGCCAAAGAATTCTTCAACAAGGATATCAAAGAAGCTACATCCAACTCCGCGGCCCCATCAACGCGCTATCTGGAAAAGGGCGATTACATGAAAATGTCTAACGTCACCCTGAGCTATCGGGTAGGGAACATCGGAAAGGCGTTCAAAAATCTGAACATTTCCCTTACAGGACAGAACCTGTTTGTGTTGACAGGCTATAAAGGGTTTGATCCCGAAGTGAATACCGATGGGTCCAGCGGCGGAATTCCTTCCCTTGGAATCGAATACATTCCGTACCCATCGGCAAGAACATTCCTTTTGGGCGTAAACTTTTCGTTGTAATTAATTAAAACAAAGAATTCATGAAACTTAAATCATATTGTGCGGCAGTTCTGAGTTGCGCACTGCTTTTTTCCTGCACCGACCTGGACGAAGAACTCGGCAGTGCGCTCGAAAAAGGTACAACTGGTAATATTAATCCGGCGGAGCTGTTGATAAGCGCCTATTCTTCACTGAATGGCCCTTACCAGCAAGACAACCGGTGGTGTTTGCAAGAGCTTTCTACGGATGCGGCGGTAGCGCCTACACGTGGGGGCGACTGGGACGATAATGGTACCCACAGGGCCATTCACCTGCATACCTGGAATGCCGATAACTCTTACATGAGCAACACGTTTGGCGGGTTGCTTACCGCAATCTACCAGGCATCGAATGTCTTGCGCTATGCGCCTTCCGCCCAGCAGGCGGCCGAAGCCCGTTTCATCCGCGCATTGGCTATGTTTGATGTACTGGATTTGTGGGGTGTGGTGCCTTACCGCGAGAGCCTGGAAGATTTCCGCGAGCTTCCTAAAACACTCAAAGGACAGGAAGCCGTAGATTTCATTATATCGGAAGTGAATGCGATCCTGAACGATCTGCCTGCCACCGGTCCTGCATACGTTGCAAATAAAAATGCAGCCAGAACGCTGTTGATGAAGCTCTATCTGAACAAGGGAGTATTTTTGAACAGACAAAGCCCGACATTCGACGCTGCTGACATGAGTAAAGTTGTTGCACTCGCTAATGAGATCACCGGCTATACGATATCGGCTCCGGGCAAATATTTTGATAATTTCGCTCCGGACAATAATGTCAAATCCACCGAAAACATTTTTACGCTTTATAATGAAGAAGGCGTGAGAGGCGGAGGCGTTGACAGGGCCTACTGGACTGTATCGCACTATAACATGACCCCAGGCGGGTGGAATGGTTGGGCGACGCTTTCCAACTACTATGATAAGTTTGCGGCTGGGGACGAAAGGAGAGGGATCTATTACAACTATCCGGCCGATACGACTTCCAACCGCAGCAAGGGTTACAAGATCCAAAACGCCGGTTTTCTGGAAGGACAGCAGTACAGCTGGGTAACCAACAAACCGTTGAATGCCAGAAATCCTGCAACCCAGCCTCTGGTTTTCTCGAAAGAGATTACCATCCGGACCAGCGGTGCCACATTGGAAACGGCCGGAATTCGGGTGATCAAATATCCTTTTGATTACGCTTCCAAAGGCCAGAGAAACAATGACTGGGTAGTGTACCGGTATGCGGATGTGCTCCTGATGAAAGCGGAAGCAATTTTACGTGGCGGAACGCCTGGAAGTGCAGCCGACGCCCTCGCAATCGTGAATTCCATCCGTACCAACCGGAGCGCAGCAAACCTGACAACCCTGAACCTGGACGGCCTCCTGGACGAGCGTGCGAGAGAATTGTATTGGGAAGGTTGGAGAAGACAGGATCTGATCCGTTTTGGTAAATTCCTGCAAGCAGGACAGATCAAACCGGCCGATCCGGATCCTAAAACGCTGGTATATGCGATACCAAGTCCGCAGATTGCCGTGAACTCGAATCTCGAACAAAACCCGGGGTATTAATTATTTGGATTGAAAAAGTGGGCTGTTCCAATTACCGGGACAGCCCACTTTTTTATGAAAGATATCAGAAGATCGGCGGAAGTGCCGCGACATCGTTATCGGTAGATGAGATTGTCTACCAACTGGGATTTAGTCAATCCTTTTACCGGACAATAAGTCCGCAGCGGAATCTGTGGACTTGTCATTTCTTTTTTCTAGTTTGAGTATCAATAAGTTATTGTTCTATCGTCGTACTCTTAACAATAGAAGGAAATGAGAAGCAATACTATTTATGTCCGCACCCTGTTTGCGCTTATTTACAGTTTACTGGCCGTAGCGCTCTCCTGCACCGATCACGAAGTACCTGGAATCCCCAACGATCCCGAATCGGCTTGTCTGAAAATCAATGGCAGCCCACGGCTTTATCCCTGTGAGTTCAAAATCGAGAAACTGACGTTTTATGCAAAAGATAACTCTGTTTTGGGCGAGGTTACGCCCGGCAGCCCGGCCATAGCGCTGAGCCGGTCGAAGGCGAAGATGGATTCCAATCCCGGTGCCAGCACGGCCGGGCAAATCGGGTCACTCATCTTCGATGTGAAGGCTACGGTCAAGAGGCTGGCCAGTCCTTCATTCCCGGTTTCGGCGGGGTACTTGCTGGTCTATTCCAGCCACGTTTCCGGTCCCCTTGCACTCACGACGCCTGGCGAAAGCGCCGTTACCGGAAGTCCGGTTGCAATATCGATACCGGTGGGCGCCACCACGGAAATCACTTTTGAGCTTCCATCGAGGTACGAGCTCTACAACACCATGTCGGGTGTCAAGCCAAAGGCCTTTCTGGGCCTGACCGCCTTTCTAATTTACAACGATGCTACTTCCGCAGCACTCGACGAGCATCCAAGTCTCATAGGGGACGTTGCTGAATCCTACATCAGGATTACCACCACCGTAGGCGAATAATGGCTATGAAGACGAAGATTTTACTCATCATATGTTCCTTCTTCATTGTTCTGTCGGGCTGTAACCTGAGTGACCACGAAATCCCCTCAGGGAGGGTCAGGCTCGTGAAACGGCAGACGGCCGGGTACGGGACATACAGTTACACCTATGATGCCATGAACAGGCTGGCAACAGAGACATTCGTGCCCGCTTTGATGATCACACCTTACCAAATAAGCTTCACTGACTACACCCCCGACAACCGTCTGGCGGAAGCTGTTGAGGACCTTCCGGCACCATTTAACGACTTGGGACATGAAGTTCTGAGAGGGCCGGACGGCCGGATTAGCAGGATCAGAAAGTACTGTGTGGGCGGACCTACCTGCACTTCCGGGATCTGGTATTTTTCCTACCCAGTCGACGGTGTCACGGAGGTCGAATTCTGGGACAATGGTTCGCTGTTCCGCGGCACGGACGTCTACACTTTGAATAGTGCAGGACAAATCGTTGAAATCAAACACTACGATAGTGCCGACGTGCTGATAACCACAACCATCAATTTAACTTTTGATGATAAAAAGAATACATTCAGTTTTTACCCCGAAGGCTTTTTAACCAGTCCTACCAGCAGCAACAATACCGTTAGTTACCGGATAACTAATCATATTACTTCGGAAATTACGGATGTTTCGAATGAGTATGAATACAATGCCGAAGGCTGGGTCACCAAGCGCATGACTGCGGGATTTGCTACGAGCACTTTTGAATATGAGTCATATTAAATAAAAAGACGAACACTTTGCGTGTCCTTTTCTGCCAAATAGCTTTCAAGACCGGTATAGTTGCCGGTTTTTTTTATTGATTAAATAGTAATAAATAAAGTATATTTGATTAAGTTACTATCGGTTAATATACTATTCAAATTCCTTCCCATTCAGTTGTGCCATGAAAATAAAAATTTACTTCATCATGCTATTCCTCGGTTTTCTACTGGGATGCAAAAAGAAAGAGGAGTTAATTGAATTTTCTCCCAAGCCCGAGCCTGAACCGCCCGGATTGACCAAATCGCAGGAGTTCTTGAAAGGATTGGAGGTAACAGGAGCGACGCGGATCGTGTACGACTCGGTCAGCAGAAGCTATATGGTGAGCTTTCCCGATAATTTTACTGCAAAAGAGGCAGACGTAAAGTTGGCATTACAACCTGATGTTTTCCTGATTGATAGCCTTGGGAACTTGTCTGCCGACACTCTTATCCGTTATTCTTATATCGGAAAAGCCCCGTTGACATTCGGGTTGCGTGCTAAACAGAGATACGAACATTTCTTTAATGTCTATTTCAATTTTACGGGCACTCCTGACATCGAACTTCTGGAAAAAGTCATTCCTGTGAATGCCAGGGCCATTAAAATACCAATCCGATTTAATGCACGTGTAGGCAGCATTCCTCAGGCACCGGGAGAAGCAGGCGTGCTGGTGAAGTTTACCAATCCCAAAACGGGATTTTCAACCCAGGCGCAAATTGGTGATTTTGAAACCCTGATCGGGTTTGAAAATTCAAATCTGTTTATAACGGATGATCCTTTCTCGCTTGAAATCCGCGTATATAACCAGACCCCGGTAGTATTTCAGGGGATTAGATTTACACGTGATAAGCCAATCGGTAACATTATTCCCACCTATAAGTTTACGTTTGCCCACAATGACACGATAAAAATTGCCGGGGGCTTTTATCTGCCGCAAGAGAAATACAAAATGACATTCTCAAACGATCTGATGACCAACCCGGTTTCGGTACAAATGCAGTTTGTAGATTCGAATTGGATTTATTCCAATAAAATCCCTTCCACATTATCGGAAGGCTCTTATCTAATGTCGGTCTACGAAAGTGAAAGGCTGATCTCAAATGCGCACATCTATATTACAGAGAACGCAGGCAAATTGATTGAAACCATTTGGCAGGGGGATATCAACATGGCGACAGAACGAAATACAAATCGGGTTGTGATCGCCAGGGGAAGTGAATTTTACGCCAAGGTATTACCGATGGAATACGGAACATCGCAAACGAATTTCGACGTTAACAAATTGGCCCGCCTGCGTTTACAGTCTGCTGATAATACGGTTGACCTGGTGCCGCAGCTGGTGGTCTATAACTGGTCTGTTGCGTTGGCTAAATTCTCTCTTGGGAAATACAAAGTCCCCAATAACCTTTCACCAGGCCTTTATGCTGTTACTGGAATCTTCACGGATGGTACCCAGACAAAACCTTACTGGTGCCGTATCGGGGTGAGGTGACCCCGGCACGGCACCAGTAAGGTTTTGCATGCTATTACCAGGGACTAATGCCGGTATCGGGTGCATTATCATCGCTGAAAAATTGGCCTGTTGCGCCATCCGTTGCCAGGGTGGCCGCTTTCACCAGGCGGGCGGCGGCATCGGCTACTGATCCATGGCCGCTGTGGTGGTTGAAGTCCGTAGCGGTATAACCTGGATCGACGGCATTTACCTTGAATGCCGTATCGCGCAGTTCGTAAGCCAGCACGATGGTGTAGGCATTCAACGCGGCTTTTGATGCGGTGTAGCAAGCTCCTTTTACACTGTAATATTGCCAGGTCGGGTCGTTGTGCAACGTCAGAGAGCCCAGGCCCGACGTTACGTTGACGATCCTTGGTTCGGGCGATTTTTTCAGCAGCCCGATAAACGCCTGCGTGGTTTCTATGATCCCGAAGAGGTTGGTTTCAAACACCTGCCTGAACACGCTGATGTCCGTACCAAGCGCAGTTTGCGGGAAGCCGCCACTGATGCCTGCATTATTGATCAGCACATCCAGCACATCGGTTTTTTTACTCAATGCATCACTTGCCGCCTGGATAGATGTGGGATCGTCGACATCGATAGTGACCTGCTCTACGCGTTCAAACCCCTCCGATTGGAGCTGATCGACCGCATGCTGGCCTTTTTGCTGGTCGCGGCTGCCGAGGTATACGTAATAGCCTTGTTGTAACATTTGCCGGGCGGTTTCAAAGCCAATGCTTTTGTTGGCGCCGGTGATCAATACTTTTTTCATGTTTCATCTGTTTGTGACAGGACAAAACTACTTTGTCGCGCCGACGTAGATGAAACACATTCTTCGGTATCACTGGTACATTTCGCGGGTGATGGCCCGGTACTCGGCAGGCGTCACACCGGTTTGGCGTTTGAAGAACCGGCTGAAATACGAGGCATCGGTAAAACCGAGATCGAAGGCGATCTCTTTCAGCGAATATTGGGTATGGAAAAGCAACCGCCGGATTTCAAGTACGAGCCGTTCGTGGATGTGCACAATAGCTGGTTTGCCACTCTGCACCTTCACCACCTCACTCAAATGCCCGGCCGACACATGGAGCAGCGAGGCATATTCACTCACCTGATGCAGCTCGCGGAAATGTTCTTCGATTGTCTGCTGGTACTTCTTAAGCAGAAGCTTGTCGGTCGAGGCGGGGTTATTTTCAAATTGCTCTGTGTAAAGACGGCTCAGATAAGTAAGCAGCACCGTCAGGTAAGCAGCCACCATGCGTTGCTGCCAGTCGCCCGTACGGAGGTATTCCGAATGGAGTTTTTGTAAAATCTCTTCTGTAAATGCCACATCGGCATCCGAAAGAAGCAGCTCGTGCGCATTATGCGGATTCCGGATCAGCGGGAGCTTTACAAGGGAAGCATTTTCCTGTAATGCAAGAAATTCGCGGGTGAAGCCGAGGGCCGTGCCCCACATGGGTTTAGGCTCTTCTTTAACGGTCAGTTGATGGGGGCCAAAAATATAGAATGTATTGTCCCGGGTCATGTAAGGGGTCATATCCACCCAATGACGGCTGTTGCCCTGGCGGGCAAAAACAAGCAGATAATAGTCTTTCCGGTGCGGTACCAGGAGCTCGCCCTGGTGCGTTAATGCCCCTTCGAACTTCGCCATGCTGAACAGTTTGCCCCCCATCACCGGGTCATGTTCGAGGGAATAAATAGGAACTTGCTGGTCGGTATTCGTGATTTGCATGCTTAAAGCTACAAAAATCCCGCAGTTACCGGCCTTAATCGGACAGGCAAGCATCGGAGCGACTCGGATTGGTCTACGTTTTTCGCGGTTGGTCTACATTATTTTCCAGGCTGGCTGCAATTTCCTTCCTTTATATAGTTATTAAAATCACATCCCGCAGCTATGAAAACTTACAGGAATTGGCTCATAATTATTTCATTGATACCCTTGCTGGCCTGCCTTGGCCGCATGGCTCCCAACATGGAAAATGCTTTTTCCGGCGGGTATCAATGGAAGCAAATACTGGCTCCCGGCAGCGGCTCGCATCAATACGAATGGAAGCCCGGCACATTCCCGATGGGTATTGTACCTCAGGTGGGCTTCGGTGGCAAGCTCTGGATGACCGGACAAAAAGCTTCCTGGTCGTCTGCGGACGGCATTACCTGGACACGGCACCCGAAAACCGACTGGGGCGAGCGCATCAACCTGTCGGGCATTTGGTTCGGTAACAAGCTCTGGGCCTACGGCGGCATGCGCTACCAGGAGCGGGAATTGATCAACGAAATCTGGTATTCCGAAGACGGTTCCGACTGGAAGCAAACTACTAATGTTACATGGGAGCCAAGGAAAGGGCATGCGCTGGTGATTTTCAAAAACAGGTTGTGGCTTTTGGGAGGTACAACCAAAGTCTCAAAGGATTTTGAATCATTGGAGATGAAGAACGACGTTTGGTCGTCTGCCGATGGTTTGAAATGGACAAGGGAAACCGCCCAAGCACCCTGGTCGCCCAGGGATTCTCCGCAGGTGGTAGTGCTGCGCGACACGCTTTACCTGGTAGGCGGGCAGGGCCTGGCCGATGTCTGGCGCTCCGCCGATGGCAAAAACTGGACAAAGCAGACCTCTGAAGCGGGTTGGAAAAAACGCTACGATGCGGGCGTGCAGGCATTCGAAGGCAAGTTGTGGGTCTTCGGTGGGCGCGATATGAACCCCGACCATCATGCGGCTGCCCAAAACGACGTCTGGTTTTCCAACGACGGCGCCAACTGGACCCGCCACGCCGAGCACGCACCATGGAGCGTACGCAGCGGAGGCCATAGTGTAGTTTTCAAGGATCAGATCTGGCTTTTCAGCGGCAAACACACTGGCGCGAATCCGGTTTGGAAGGGAGATGTGTGGGTGTTGGGGAGGCGGTGAGTTTTGACGGCCGACGGCTGACCGCCGACCGCCGTTTTTTTTTGAGTGCTCGACCATAGACCATCGACAATGGACCATTTTGAACTATTGTACGGAAGTGAGACTAGCACTCGGCGGTCGGCGGTCGGCGGTCGGCGGTCAGCACTCGGCGGTCAGCAGTCGGCGGTCGGCCGTCATTATGCACAGATATCGCCGCCGGGCCAATGATTTAAAACTTTTTCTATCATTATGACTAAGAATCAGGGTATCTGAGCTTTTAACTTCACTGAGGTCTACTACTCATCATGTTGCGCTTTTGGTTGATACGTTAAGACGATGGACTTATGAAGTCTCGAGTGAAGAAGCTTGTTTTGTTGGAGTGTCGGAAGTTTGTGATCGTGGCTTGCGGGTGCCTGCTGATGCTGGTCGGGTGCGGCGTGGAAAAGCCTGCGGAGTTGGAGCTTGCGATGAAAGAGTTGTCTGGTGAGCTGGATTTCAATTATGACGTCAAACCGATCCTTTCCGACAAATGCTTTGCCTGCCATGGCCCTGATGCCAAAAAGCAAAAAGGTGGCTTGCGGCTGGACACGGAAAAAGGTGCATATGCCGCGCTGAAAAAAGCAAAGGGGCGGCACGCGATAGTACCGGGTGACCTGGCGGCGAGCGAAGTTTATGCGAGGCTTATTTCACAGGATCCGGAAGTGAAAATGCCGCCTCCGGCATCCAATCTCACATTAACAGTAAAAGAAATAGCAGTACTCACACGATGGATCGAGCAAGGCGCAGAGTACAAGCCGCATTGGTCGTTTATCAAACCTGAAAAAGCCGAAGTGCCAGAGCCGAAAATCGCAGGCTGGGTCAAAAATCCGATCGACCATTTTGTTTTGGAAAGGTTTGATAAGGAAAAGCTGGAACCGTCGGGGGAGGCAAACCGCGAAGACCTGATCCGCCGGGCCAGCTTCGACCTGACGGGCCTGCCACCGACACTGGCGGAGATCGATGCCTTTATAGCCGACAAATCCACCCATGCATACGAAAAGCTGATAGACCGCCTCCTGAAATCTCCGGCCTATGGCGAACGAATGGCCAGTGAATGGATGGACATCTCGCGGTATGCCGATAGTGACGGCTACCTCGACGATAAGCACCGCGACTTCTCGCCCTGGCGCGATTGGGTGATCGGTGCATTCAACCGCAATATGCCCTACGACCGATTTATCACCATGCAACTGGCCGGTGATCTTTTGCCGGAAAAAACGAAGGAAAGCATCCTTGCAACGGCCTACAATAGACTGCACAAAAAGAGCTCCGAGGCCGGGATTGTGTTTGAAGAATACCGGGTTGAATACAATGCCGACCGTGTGCAGACCGTGGGGCAGGGAATACTAGGCCTTTCGGTACAATGCGCACGCTGCCACGACCATAAGTATGACCCGATCAGCCAGGAGGCTTATTACAAAATGTTCGGGCTTTTCAACAGTACCAATGAAACTGGAAGCCCGGTTTACGGCCCCGACCAGACGCCCGGCCCGGCATTGCTTCTCACCAGTAACGAAAATGAAGCGCTCCTGAAATTTTTCGACCGGAAAATTACCGGTTTGAACAACCAGCTTTCTAACGCCAAAACGGAGTCAGAAACCGATTTTAAAAAATGGCTGAATACCGGAATACTGACCGAAAAGCTAGTTGAAAAGCAAATCAGCAAAGGAATGGTGGCCTATTACCCTTTCGATAAAGCCAGCACAGGCGCCGATAAGAAGACCACTACACCGAATGCATTGAACCATAGCCAGCCCGCGCAATGCAACGAACTCATTCTCAAACCTGGTGTAAAAGGCAATGCCTATTTTGTCTCGGATTATAATTCGATCAAGCTTGGTCATAACATTGGCTGGCATGAAAGGACAGAACCGTTTTCGGTAGAGCTCTGGATTAAACCCAATACCATTTATCCCGATGCGGGCATTTTTTACCATTGCGAGGATTTGCGTGTCGGCTATAAGGGCTATTCATTGAGGCTCGCGGACAATAAGTTACAATTCATCATCGCGCATTCTTATCCTCAAAATTCGATTCAGGTCAGCACTGTTGCCGCAGTTCCGAAACAGCAATGGACGCAGGTAACGGTCACTTACGATGGGTCGAGCAAAGCGACCGGTGCGAAAATCTATGTCAATGGGGAGCTGGCAAAGGTGGCCGTCGATTACGATAACCTTTATAAAAGTATTTTGTATGAAAATGACATTCATACCTATGGTTTCCAGGGCTTTATGCTCGGGCAACGCAACTTGCTGATTCCTTTCAAAGATGGCGGGATCGATGAATTGAAAATCTATAACAAGGAATTGACTGCGCTCGAAGCATTGTACAACTATCATGTCGATAAGGCCAACCAGGTTCTGAGAACACCACGAAGCCCGGCGAATACGTCGTTGATCAGGGATTTTTATCTGGCAAATTACAATACCCTCATTCGGACATTAAAAGACAGCCTCAGATACAGCATGGATGGGCAAAATCAGCTCATCAGCAGCATTCCCGAACTGATGGTGATGGGCGATTTGCCTCAGCCACGGCCCACTTATTTGCTCACACGCGGGGCCTATAATGCACGCGGGAAAAAGGTAACGCCCGGTGCAATCGAGGCAGTAATGCCTTTTGAAGGAAAATATCCTCCCAACAGACTGGGCCTGGCGCGCTGGGTTTCAAACAAAAATAATCCGCTTACTGCCCGGGTATTCGTAAACCGCATCTGGCAAATGCATTTTGGGAACGGTATCGTACGCTCTTCGGCGGACTTTGGTAACCAGGGAGATTTGCCCACACACCCGCAATTACTCGATTGGCTGTCCGTCGATTTTATGGATTCGGGCTGGGATATTAAGAGGCTGCACAAGCTCATAATGCTTTCAGCCACCTACCGGCAAACTTCCAAAGCAACCCCGGAATTACTCGAAAAAGACCCGGCTAATATGCTGCTCGCACGAGGCGCGCGGTTCCGGTTCACCGCCGAAATGATCCGCGACAATTCGCTTGCGATCAGTGGGTTGTTGGTTAATAAAATAGGAGGGAAGAGCGTGTATCCCTATCAGCCTGCCGGTCTCTGGGATGAGCTCAGCGATAAGGTATGGCGATACAAATATGCGCAGGAACCCGGCGAAGGGTTGTATCGCAGAAGTCTCTATACGATCTGGAAACGAACATCACCGCCACCTTCAATGCTGATCTTCGACGCGCCCGAACGCGGTGAATGCGTGGCCAGGCGTCGCTCGACCAGCACGCCGTTGCAGGCATTGGTGATGCTCAACGACCCGCAATATGTGGAAGCCGCAAGGGCATTGGCGGAACGCGTTTTGCATGAATGTGACGGTAATCGTGCTGGTCATACCGATTTGGCATTCAGGTTGATCACAGGCCGTGCGCCGGATAAGACCGAGAAAAAGATATTGAGCGAATTCTACACCGACGAGCTGAAACGCTTCCGTTCCCGACCCGCGAAAGCGCTAGAATACCTGCGTACCGGCGAGCGCCAATGGGACCCGACGCTGAAACCGGAGGAAATCGCCGCATTGGCCACAGTTTCAAATGCCATTATGAATACGGACGAGGGATACACCCGTAAATGAATGCCGATATGGAAGATCTGAAAAAGGTATTGACACAACTCAACCGGCGCGATTTTCTCACCAAAGCCGGGCTCGGCTTCGGCTCCATTGCGCTTTCAAGCATTTTGCAAGCGGGGACGTCGCCTGGTGCAGGCCGCCGTGACGTCGAAAATGCCGGGGAGGCCATTGCGCCGTTTGTGCGTGGGCCGCATTTTTCACCCAGGGCCAAACGCATCATTTACCTCTTCCAAAGCGGCGGGCCTTCGCAACTCGAAACCTTTGATTACAAGCCTGCATTGGCTAAATGGCACGGACAGGAAATCCCGGATTCGATCAAAGGTACCCAGCGGAACTCGGGTATGGTGGCGGGGCAATCTACATTTCCCCTGGTGAAGTCGATCTATGATTTTAAACAATATGGAGAGTCGGGCGCCTGGGTGAGCGAGCTGCTTCCATACACGGCCGGGATCGTGGACGACCTGTGCATTGTGAAGTCGGTATTCACCGAAGCCATTAACCACGAACCCGCGGTGATGTTCGTGCAGACTGGTTCGCAGCAGAGCGGCAGGCCATCGATGGGCTCCTGGCTAAGTTACGGGCTGGGCTCTGACAATCAGAATTTACCGCATTTTATGGTTTTGATTTCAAAAGGGGTAAGCGGCGACCAGCCGTTGAGCACCGCAGCCTGGGCAAATGGCTTTTTGGCCTCGCATCATCAGGGTGTGCAGCTCAGGGCGGGAAAAGATCCGGTGCTTTACCTTCAAAACCCCTACGGCGTGCATAAGGAGGATAGGCGACGCGCACTCGACCGCATTAAGGAACTGAACGAGCATCAGTTTACGCTTTGGGGCGATCCCGAAATTCAATCCAAAATAAGCCAGTACGAAATGGCGTACCGGATGCAGACTTCCGTGCCCGATGCGGTAGACACGTCCGATGAGCCTGAATACATTTATAAGATGTACGGGGAAGACGCCCGCAAACCTGGCACGTTTGCGGCAAACTGCCTGCTCGCGCGGCGTATGGCGGAGCGGGACGTTAAATTTATCCAGCTTTATCACATGGGCTGGGACCAGCATGGAAATCTACCCATCAATATCGCCAAGCAGGCCAGGGACGTGGACCAGGCATCGGCTGCATTGGTGAAAGACCTCAAACAGCGCGGGTTGCTGGAAGATACACTCGTGGTTTGGGGTGGGGAATTCGGGCGCACGAGCTTTTCCCAGGGCAAGCTTACGGCCGACAATTACGGTCGCGATCATCATCCCGGCTGCTTCTCGATATGGATGACAGGCGGAGGCATTAAAACCGGACAAGTTTACGGCGAAACAGACGAGTTCAGCTACAATGTGGCCAGGGACGGCGTCCATGTGCATGATTTTCAGGCGACACTACTGCATCTTTTCGGTCTCGACCACGAAAAGCTGGTGTTTAAGCATCAGGGCCGACGTTATCGGCTCACCGATGTTCACGGAAAAGTGGTGAAAGGATTGATTGCTTAATTCAGGCTTGCATCAAGTATAATTGTAGGTTGAAATGCTTCGGGCAGGAGACTACTTACCGAAGCAATGAAATCAAAATTTACTTCCCCGACCCTGGCAATGCTGCTGCTGGGTAGCCATTTGCTTTTGGCACAAACCCATCCCATTAAAATTACAAAACGATACCTGAACCTGCCTGTTTCCCAGAACGACAGCCGGGGTACCATGCAATTCAAGGTAAATGGTAATCCGGAACGATCGTTCAAAATACGACTGGCGTCGGAAAAACCCGACTACTGGGTGTTTTGTGATATGGTTGCATTGCAGGGTAAAACGATCGAAATCGGTTACGACGGCAAGGCGGATGGCTTGGGTAAAATATACCAGGACGATCAAGTTGCCGGGCAGGATTCCATGTACCGCGAGCAAAACCGTCCGCAATACCATTTCACAACACGGCGAGGCTGGATCAACGACCCGAACGGGATGATCTTCTACGAAGGGGAATACCATCTTTTTTACCAACATAACCCTTACGAACGCGAATGGGAGAACATGTCGTGGGGCCATGCCGTGAGCAAGGATATGATGCATTGGGAAGAGTTGCCCACCGCGTTGTCACCCGACAATATGGGCACGATGTTCTCCGGCTCGACCATCATCGATTATGAAAACACCGCGGGATTCAATAAAGGCAATACACCAGCCATGGTCGCCTTTTTTACAGTCGATAACCCTGAAAAGCAGGTGCAATGCATGGCTTATAGCCTCGACAAAGGCCGCACCTGGACAAAATACGACAAGAATCCGCTCATCGACTCGAAAGCGAAATGGAGTAGCAAAGACACGCGCGACCCGCGGGTATTCTGGTACAAGCCAGGCAAGCACTGGGTGATGGCGCTCAACGAGCGCGACGGCCATTCGATCTACACTTCCAAAAACCTGAAAGAATGGCAATTTCAAAGCCATTTGACCGGCTTCTGGGAATGCCCCGATCTGTTCGAACTGCCTGTTGATGGGGACAAAAACAAAACGAAATGGGTCATGTACGGTGCTTCGGCTTCTTACATGATCGGCTCGTTTGACGGAAAGGCATTCAAACCGGAATCCGGCAAGCATTACTATACCACGGGAAGCATTTACGCCGCCCAGACTTTCGCCAATATGCCCGAAAGCGATCCGCGGCGCATTCAAATCGGCTGGGGGCGTGTGTCACACACGGGAATGCCGTTTAATGGCATGATGCTCCTGCCAACCGAGCTGCGTTTGCGTACGACTAAAAACGGAGTGCGGCTGGTCAGCCAGCCGGTGAAGGAAACGGAACAGTTATTCAAAAAAGAGGGACAATGGACGGCATTGTCGTCCGACGACGCCAATGCGAAACTAAAAGCGATGCAATCGCTGGACCAGTTCAGGATCAAAACGACCATTAAGCTTTCGCATGCCACCAGCGCCGGGATTTCGCTTTTGGGACAACGGATACTGGATTACGACATGAATTCCAACCTCGTCAACGGTGTGTTCTATTCACCCGAAGATATGACGAGCATGGAAGTGACAGCCGATATTTATGTCGACCGCACCTCAGTCGAAATTTTTATCGATAACGGAGCATATTCCTACTCGTTTCAAAGAAAGGCCAATGCCGATGCGAAAGAAGGCCTGGTATTTTGGGGTAACCGCATCGAGGTCAGAAATCTGGAAGTTTTCACGGCAAAATCAGCCTGGAAATAGGTATTAACCGGGGAAAATCCTTCCAATAATTTTCCCGATTTCGATGAAATCGTCGTGGTTGCTTACGGATCGCTTTTCGGTCTGATCGTCGTCCTGTTGCGAGTACGGGTACATCAGCAGGAAGTTGTTTTCCTGTGAATGCTGGTTCAAAAAGTCGGGTATCGCGCCCATTTGCGGGAAATAGGAGATCATTCCGCGCTTGGCCATGAAGATGATCAGCCCCTCGTCGGCGCTGAGCTGCATAGCGGCTTCTTCGGCTTCGCGCCAGCTGCCGATCGGATGGAGCGTGGCCTCGATCGTCGATTTACTGAGTACACGTTTCAGGATGCGGACGACCTGCTCATTGCCATAAAAACTCATTTCGGCGCCGGAGTTCTTAGCGATGTTCCATATGCGTAGTAATGCGTGGAAAAACCCCGGTTCGCGATCGGACCGGGCCGGAATGAGTACCACGTAACGCTTGACTGTGGAAATCGGCTGCGCCGCGTGGTAAATCAGCGTGTTTACATTGTCGTTTTGCAGGTAGCCATTGTGAAGGTTATATACAAATGACGGCGTAAAACCCTTATCGGGTTGCAGCCCGATCACCAGGTCGGTAATGCGCTGCTCCTTGATCACATTGCTGATCCCGCTGGCGACATCCTGGTCATAACGTGTGACTTGCTGGATGGCCACGTCAGCGGAGGCGCCAGTGTCAAGGGCGATGCGCAAGGTCTTTTCCGCATTCTTCACCGATGATTCGTTCTTGTCGTCATTCACGACATTCAATGCGAGCAAGCGGTTTTCATTGTGTCCCGCCTTGATGAGCAAGCTCAGGTTCACCAATTTTTCGACGGTCTCTTCATAATTGACCGCGATCAGTATCCGTTCATTTTCACGGTTAATACCCGAAGCAGTGTCCTCCTTATCCGCTTCGGCGATCTTTTCAGCGCTCGCCATCGATACGAACGATGAAATGGTACAGGAAATGAGAATGAGCAAAATGCTGCCGTTGAGCACGTGTTCGCTCAAAAGACGGATCGGCTCGCCCGATGCCGTTTCCGAAATCACGATATTATAGCCCACCATCACCGCCGCGAGCGTGGCCGCCGCCGAAGCGGAGCTCATTCCGAAAATCAGCATTCCCTCGTCATTGGTCAGCTTAAAAGTTTTTTGGGTAAACAATGCAGCCAGGTATTTACCGCCGATGGACGCTACCAGCATCACCGCCGCCACACCTACCGTTTCCCAGCTCTTGACAATGACCTTGAAATCGATCAGCATTCCCACGCTGATCAGGAAGAAAGGAATGAAGATCGCATTGCCCACGAATTCGACGCGGTTCATGAGTGAGGATGAATGGGGGATGAGCCTGTTCAGCGCCAACCCTGCAAAGAATGCGCCGATAATCGCCTCGATACCCGCCAGTTCTGCCAGCACAGCCGCCAGGTAGATCATCACGAGCACAAAAATGTATTGGGAAATTTTATCCTCGACCCTTTTGAAAAACCATCTTCCGATGATTGGAAAAACAAATAGCACCACCAGGCTGAATGTCAGTACCGAAACGATCAGCCTGATCCAGAACGCACTGTCCACTTCTCCCTGCGTCATACCCACCACCACGGCCAGCACGAGGAGGGAAAGCACGTCGGTTAGCATTGTGCCACCGACGGTAATGTTTACGGACAGGTTTTTTGAGATACCCAACTTGCTCACGAGCGGGTAGGCGATAAGCGTATGCGAGGAGAACAGGCTGGCGAACAGCACGGTCGTGAGCACCGAAAAATGCAGCACATAATAGCCGCCGATTAGCCCGAGGATGAATGGAATGGCAAAGGTGTAAGCCGTAAAACCAATGCTTTTCCATTTGTTCCTTTTGAAATCCCCCATATCGATTTCCAGACCGGCCAGGAACATGATATAGAGCAAACCGGTGGTGCCGGTGACAACCACGCTGCTATCGCGGGCGAGCAAATTCAGGCCGTTCGGCCCTACGAGCGCGCCCGCGATGAGCAAGCCAAGCAGATGCGGCACTTTGATCTTGTTGAGCAGCAATGGGGCGCCCAGGATGATGATCAGTTCGATGAGAAATTTCAGTACCGGGTCTTCGATAGGCAGGGAACTGATATGGATGTTCAGTAAATGCATGGCTATCGGGATGTGAGGCGGGTCAATTCTACCGAAAATTTGGCGGTACAGGTGTTATCGATGCCGATCGTCTGCATCCCCTTCAACAAGTTTCCGCCGCTACGGCCCAGCTCGACGCTCATGTCGGTCATTTTTGCCGATGAGGAATCGCTTTTGTAACGCAGCCTGATGCCCGTGCTGTCGAAACTGGCGGCATAAACCCTTATCAGCTTGTTGTTGTTGAAAACCCGCGTAAAAAGACCGGTGGAGTCGCTTACGAATTCCCAGGCGTTGGAACGCTGGTCGCCGATCACGTATTCTGTGCAATTGGATTCCCGGCACACCGACTTGCTCGTCCACATTCCGGCCAGCTCGTCGGGCCAGGCCTGTATCACAACAGTGTCGCTTTTTCGGGTGAGAAGGCTATCACGCATTCTCACAAGTGCATTATAGTCAGCCTCTTTCAATGCAAATTCCTGCTCTTTTTGCAATAATGTCTGTTCGCGCTGGGCGAGTTGCTGTTCTCGTTCTTTATCGCGGCAGCTCCAAATCAGCAAGCAGCTGACAATGAGGAGGAAGGTGGTTTTATAAATGGGCATAGTAGCTGAATTTTTCGGGTTAGGCGATCTGCTCGCCGGGAAGTCACAGGATCATTTCACCGCCGTAAGGTAAAAAAACCATTCCTTGGTACCCAAGTAATTCGGTGCTTTGCTTGTGCTCGATTCGCCAGCCACCACCTTGCAGCTGTATTACTTGTGGATCTTATAACGCATTACGGAATGCGCGCGGCGACAGACCTGTCTGGGCCTTGAAGAAGTTAGAAAAATGTGGAAGATCACTAAACCCAAGCTCAAAAGCGATCTCCTTCGCCGACTGCCCCGACACCAGCAGCACGCGCTTCGCTTCCAGTCCCACCCGGTTATGGATCAGGAAGGTGGCAGGGACATGTAAATGCCTTCTGCACAGAATGTTAAGGTAGTTAGGCGATATATTGAGCTGATCGGCGTAGAACGCAACGTTCTTATGTGTTCTGAAATGTGCGTCGACCAGTGCATGGTATTTGAAAAGGATCGGATTGGCCCGGTAGGCGTTGATATCTTCGTAAGTCCGTTCGGCTTCGCGGCTTATGAGCTGCAATGCGACTCGGGTGCGAAGTTGTACCATATCCCAGTCCACCGGTGTGGGCGCGAGTTCTTTTTCCAGCGAATCCAGCTCATAGGAAAGCAAGTCAAAAATCGCTGGTGGCAGGTCGATCACCTGATGGTTCCGGTAAAGGATAAACGACAGCCGCAAAAAGTTCGGGGAAGTTTCAAAAGCCCGCCGACCTACCATCAATTGAAAGCCGGTTGTATTTTCATCCAGCTCCCAACGGTGAACCTGGCCGGGGAACAGTAAATGTACCTGATAATCGGCAACAGGGTAATCCTTAAAATCGATCGAATGCATACCACCCCCTTTTCTGACCGCAAAAAGCAGAAAGAAATCCTGCTTGTGCGGCTTCTCGATCCGGCTTTTACCATCCACCTCATGACGCAATAACTTGTAACCCGACTCCGCAGAGGAGCCAAAAGCATCGATGCCAGAAATAGGAAACGCCGTTTTTGTGTTCATGATCTTAAATTACAAAAAATGCCGCTAGCGCGTTCCCTGTTCTTATTGTAAGGCAAAACGCGGGTTTATGAAAGGAAAAACAGTGTTCTTTCAAGACAAAACATCATTTTTTTAGAATAATAAACTATCAAATTGGTAGACTAAATAGTTTACCTAAATTTGCATACCAGCCACCACCATCATTAATGCTTCTGTACACCCACTGTGGGCCGGGAGCAGCATGTATCACTTAACTAACTCCTGAACATGAAAGGGTACGTTTATCACCTACTCGGGGTGACGGCGGCGTGGTTGCTGAGCGCATTTGCCGTAGTCGACAACACTTATGAGGAACAGATCCGCGACTGGCATCTGAAACGCGTCGAAAGCCTGAAAGCGGAAACGGGCTGGCTTAACCTCGCCGGGCTTTTTTGGTTGAATGAGGGTAAAAATACCTTCGGTGGGGCGGAGGAGAACGACATTCTTTTTCCGCGCGAAAGAAGCCAGCCGTTCCTGGGAGAGATTACGCTCGACAAAGGGAGGATCACGCTCAAAGCCAAACCCGACACACAGATTTTCAACGGCGATCAGCCGGTGTCCGAACTGGACATTTTCCCTGACGGAAAGGCCGTTACGCTCAGACACGGCGCGCTGCGCTGGTTTGTGATCAAGCGCGGCGAAAAGTATGCGATCCGCCTTCGTGATCTGGAAAGCGAATACCTGAAAGGGTTCTCGGGTATCGAAAGGTATCCGGTGCAGGAAAGATGGCGGGTGAAGGCACAATTTGTTCCTACCCAAGGACGCACGGTGTCCATTACCGACATTACAGGCCGCACCGACGAACAGGTTTCGCCGGGCAAGCTCATTTTCACTGTCAACGGCAAGGAATATAACCTCGACGCCGTTGGCAAGCCTGAAAATCTGTTCATCATCTTCGCCGACCAGACCAACAAGCAAGAGACTTATGGATCCGGCCGCTTCCTCTACTCAACTGTCGAGCCCGATGGCACAGCATGGCTGGATTTCAACAAAGCCATTAATCCACCTTGCGCATTCTCACCTTACGCGACTTGTCCGCTGCCACCGAAGCAGAACAAGCTGATGCTGGCCGTTTTGGCGGGTGAGAAGCGTTACGGAGCGCATTGATCGGCCATTTTCAAGAGGTATTCCCGGAAATCCTATCCTTCGAAATGTGGGACGCCTTACGAAACGACGAACATAACGCATGTGGGGCGTTGCTCTACTAGTGGTATATTCTCGGATCTTTCCCGGAATTTGTCCGCCAGGATTTTCACTTTATTATATTTGTATATAAAATCTATAAAAATACTAGATTAATAAAATCGAAAACGATTAAACACAAGGCGCATGAAGACCTATCAGCTCAAACTCACCTATCCGGAAACACTCAGTGTGCATCATCTTACTTCGTTGGTGGAATCGGATAAAGGCGTTAGGATACAGCAGTTGAATATCACCGGTCGCGGGCGTGAGTTTGTGGGCGTGCTGGTGGTGGAAACTGCCGGGTTACTTCATTACGATTCACTCGTGGAGCGGCTTCGTTCGCGGCAGGAAGTACTGCTGGACGAGCCGGATATTGCGCCGCTTTGACCTCCCGGGTCCATCGTTCCATAACATTTCAACGTTGATTTTGCTGCTATAATGCTTCGGCACGCACAGGGTGCCGTCAGGGAAACTACCGGCCGAACTTACCAGTTTGCCGTGAAAAACCCGACCACCACTGGCCGGCACAAGCCGCAACAAACTCCCGCTGGTTCGATCTGGTCCGCTACAAGCTATTAGAAGAGCCTGATTCTTATCTTATTAAGTCCTTACACGCCGACGACGGCTGACGGCCGGGGGACGATGGACGACGTTTTTGACGGCCGACCGCTGACCGCGGACGTTGTTTTTTTGAAAATAGTAACAACGACAACCACCAAAATATGCTTAAAACAATCAAAATTGGCATTATTCTCAACGTAATCCTGTCGCTAAGCGGCATTCCGCTGTACGCGATCGGCGGTACATCGTCCACGGTCCATGGCCGACAACCATCCATCGGCGGTCAGCGGTCGGCAGTCGGCGGTGAAAAGCCGACGGCTGCCAAACCGAACATTGTGATCATCATGGCCGACGACCTCGACAGCCGGCAACTGAGCTGCTATGGCGGCCAGAACTTGAAAACGACGCATATCGATGCATTGGCGAAGGATGGGTTGAAATTCCATAACCTTTTTACTTCGGAGGCGATGTGCGTGCCTACACGCGCGTCGCTTTTTACCGGTTTGTACCCGGTGCGCCACGGTTCGTTTCAGAACCACAAGCCGGTTTACGATAACCTGAAAAGCGTAGGGCATTACCTGGCCGACCTCGGATACCGCGTGGGCCTAACCGGCAAAGACCATGTGACAAAGCCGAAAAGCGTTTTTCCATTTGACATTGTCGATGGTTTCGAACCCAACTGCGTAGCACCGACGGACGATTACAGGCTGGACGATGTGAAAAAGTACATGACGGCGAGCGACAAGCCATATTGCCTTTTTGTCATGAGTATTAACCCGCACGCACCCTGGACGGTAGGGGACACCACTGAATTCGACGCGGCGAAACTGAAATTGCCGGCCAACTGGGTGGACACGCCGATAACCCGCAGGCAGTTTGTAAAATACCTGGCGGAAGTACGGCGACTGGATAATCAGGTGGGTGATATTCAAAAGTTGCTGAAAGAGACCGGTCAGGACAAGAATACGATCCTGATCTTCCTCGGTGAGCAGGGCGCGCAATTTCCCGGTGCTAAATGGAATCTGTACGATACTGGTCAGCGCAGCTCGATGCTCGTTAAATGGCCGGGGAAAGTGAAACCGTCCACCGAAACTAATGCATTAGTACAATACGAAGACATTACCCCGACGCTGATCGACATTGCGGGCGGGAAACCGGTTACCGGGCTCGACGGGCGCAGCTTTTTGCCGGTCATTGCGGGTAAAAACAAAGAGGCGCGCAACTACGCTTACGGCATTCATAACAACATTCCCGAAGGCGATCCCTACCCGATCCGCAGTATCCGCGACCATCGTTACAAGCTGATCCTGAACCTCACGCCCGACAAACAATATTACAACCGCTTCATGATGAACCGCGAATCGACGAGCCGTAATGCGGTGTGGTTCTCGTGGGTGGATGACACCAAAGATCCGAAGGCGAAAAAGATTACCGACCGTTTCGAAAACCGGCCAGCCGTGGAATTTTATGACACAGAAAAAGATCCGTTCGAGCTGAAAAACCTCGCCAAAGACCCGCAGTACGCCCAGCGCATTGCAGGCCTGAAAACCGAACTCGAAGCCTGGATGAAACAGCAAGGCGACGAAGGCGCTTCCATCGATAAGGTGTATCCCGGGAAACAGGAAGCAAAATGAACAAACAGCTCATCACAATCCTTGCCCTGTCCCTGATAACCATCTGTGGCCCATCGTCTATGGTCCATGGTCAACGCCCAGGCGCCAACAGTCAACAGACCATCGGCCGTCAGCGGTCGGCCGTCGGCGGTCATCCCCCCAACATCCTCCTCATCATGACTGACGACCAGGGTTATGGTGATTTTGGTTTTACAGGTAATCCGCACGTGAAAACGCCGAATATCGACCAGCTCGCGGCACGCTCCACGCGGTTGACCAACTTCCATAACTCTCCCGTATGTGCCCCCACGCGTGCCAGTCTGCTCACGGGCCGGTACCACCAGCGTACGGGCGTACACGACACTTACAACGGCGGCGCGATCATGGCCGCAGAGGAAACAACATTGGCCGAAATCCTTTCCAAAAATGGCTATAAGACAGGTATTGTAGGTAAATGGCATTTAGGTGATAACTATCCGTTCAGGCCCTCTGACCAGGGTTTCCAGTACAGCCTGATCCACGGCGGTGGCGGGGTAGGGCAGCCGGGGGACTTTTACGAAAATTTCGTCCGCACCGACAGCAGCTATTTTAATACGACCCTGGCCGAAAACGACCGGAAAGTAAAGCGACAGGGCTACTGCTCGGATATTTTCACCGATCAGGCCCTCGAATTCCTGCGCGAAAAGCGTTCTGCGCCCTTCTTTTTGTATGTATCCTACAATGCGCCGCACACCCCGTTGCAGCTGCCCAAAAAGTACGAGGATATGTACAAAGACCTCGCATTTGACACCGAAACCGACCGGCAGCAAGACAAAGCCTGGGCAAAAATGACTGACAAGGACAAAGCCGACGCTCGCAAAGTGTACGGCATGGCGACCAATATCGATGACAACGTCGGCCGCATTCTCGCAGAGCTCAAAAAGCAGGGATTGGAAGAAAACACCATTGTAATATTTGTTACCGATAATGGTAATCAGCAATTGCGCTTCAATGCAGGTTTCCGGGGACTGAAAGGAAGTGCCTGGGAGGGCGGTACGCGGGTGCCGTTCCTGATTTCCGGCGCGGGGCTTTTTGAAGCCGATAAGGAAGTGAATGCATTGACAGCGCATATCGACGTGCTTCCAACTGTACTGGAAGCGGTGAAGGTCCCTTTGCCCGCTAATCTGAAAACGGATGGACGTTCCGTATTGAAGACCATTCAGGGCAAGCTGGCACCTTCCCCGCGCACCTTTTACAACGCATGGAACCGCGGCTGGCCCGAGCCTTACCGCAATGCGGCCTTTTACCGGAATAATTTCAAACTGGTAGCATTCAATGCCGACGGAGATGACCTGCATACATTCGGGTTGTTCGATATGGACAAAGATCCTTTTGAACAAAACAACCTCGTGCAATCGCAACCCGCTTTGGCCAGGCAGTTGAAAAAAGAGCTGGATAGCATCTTTACCGACATTTCAAACAGCCCGAACCTGACGCCCAGGCGCATTATCGTCGGTTCGGTACATGAACCGGTGTCCATCCTCACCCGACAGGACCTAAACGGTACGAGCATGGGTGCGTGGCTTTCCGACAAAGCAACCGGCTATTGGAACATCACCATCGCCCGGGACGGTTATTACAACCTCCGCTCCATCCACACGTCCCCGATCGCCAAAGGCACAAGAAGCCTCGTGCGCGTAGGCCACGTGCAAAGGAGTGCGGTGGCGAAGGGAGATAGCAATGCGGTACCGATCGATAAGGTGTGGCTAAAAAAAGGGGATTACCTCGTGGAATCGTGGTTTGAAGGGCAGGGAGGGGTGACGGGGCCGTTTTATGTGGAAATTGCAAGATGACCGCCGACGGCCGACCGCTGACCGCCGACTTGCGGTTTTGGGGTTTAAGTCAGAATAAAAACAAAGAATAATTAAGTAATAAAGATCGCAAACATGGATCGCAAACATGAGATCGGCGGTCGGTCGTCAGCGGTCGGTGATCAAAAAAACAAACCAACAACTTCATGCTAAAACAACTTCTATTTGCCACCGCGCTCTTGCAAGCCGCAACGTGGCCTGCCCACGCTCAAAAGAAGAAAGCCCCCCAACCACCCAACATTGTCCTCATTGTATCCGACGATCATAGCGCCCCGTTTTTGAGCAGTTGTGGTTATCCGCAGATTAAAACGCCGAATATAGACCGGCTCGCGCAGGAGGGCATCCGCTTCACGCGGGCGTACACTACCGCGCCGCAATGCGTGCTCTCGCGCGCGGCCATTATGACCGGGCGCAATACGCTGGATATCCAGATGACCCGGTTCTCGGCCCCGCTCGATGCCTCGGTAACTTCCTATCCCGAACTTTTGCGCAAAGGCGGTTATTATACCGGCATTCTCGGGCGCAATTTTCACCTCGACGGCAACCGACGGGTGCCCGAAACGGTGACCGTTTTGGAAAAATATGGTCTGGAAACATTCAAAAACCGCGTCGATTACCTGAATGCGACCGGTAACCGCGATAGTATTTTCCAGCAATACGCCGAATTCCTCGACAAAGCGCCCAAAAACAAGCCATTCTTCGTGCAGGTCGGTTACAGCGACCCGCACAGGATTTTTAATGCCAAAAACTTCGAACCCGACCCGCAAACGCTCACATTGCCGGCACATTGGCCCGACACCAAGGGCGTACGCGCCGATTTTGCTGCCTATCTCGGTGAAATCCAGCGGCTCGACAGCGATGTGGGCCGCGTTTTGGAAGATTTGAAAAAGCGCGGCTTGGAAGAAAACACGCTCATCGTGTTCATTGGCGATAATGGAGGTGCATTGCTGCGCGGCAAGGGTACATTGTACGACCTGGGCATTCACGTGCCGCTCATTATCCGTCATCCCGGTTTGATCAAGGGCGGGGCGGTCAGTAATGCCCTCGTGTCCGGTATCGACATTGCTCCGACGTTCCTTACTGTGGCAGGGCTGCCGGTTCCCAAGGATATTACCGGCAAAAGCCTCACGCCCGCATTCGCCGATCCGCAGCAGGGAGGTCATGATTACATTTTTGCTGTCCGCGGTGCGCACGGGCAAGGGTTACCTACGAACTCTTCCAATTTTGACCTTGGCAGGACGATTTTTAATAAAAAATATAAGCTGATCTACAATGCGATCTGGCAGATTCCCTACCACCCGGTAGACTTCGCCGGTCAACCCTTCTGGCTCGAATTGAAACAGCAGCACGCCGAAGGCAAACTCGAAGAAAAGTACGACAAACTCCTCTTCGCCGATCGCCGCAAAATGTTCGAAATCTACGACCTCGAAGCCGACCCCGATGAAACCAACAACCTATCCGGCAAAGCCGAAGTCGCCACCATTGAGCACGATTTAAAAACCCGTTTGCAGGAATGGATGATTTTGAACCGTGACTATTTGCCATTACCGATAGCGCCGGAATAGCGGCCTGCGGCCGCTGACCATGGACGATAGACCGCCGACCATGGTCAGCCGACACAACATGGTCCATGGTCTATCGTCCATGGTCACACCAACGTCACCAAAATCAACCCAACGCCCCATGAAATCCCTACTAATAAACCTGCTGCTTCTCACCGCCGCCACGGCGTTTGCACAGCAGCCCCAACCGACGACCCAACAGACCGCGGCCCGACCGATCGCGGCCCGACCGATCGCGGCCCGACCGACCGCGGCCCGACCAAACATTATTCTCATTTATACCGACGACCAGCGCTTCGATGCTTTGAGTGTTGTGCAGCAGGAGCAGGGCGACAAAGCGCGGTTCCCGTGGTTCACCACACCAAATCTCGACCGCCTCGCCAACGAGGGCGTTCGTTTCCGGAATGCGTTTGTGATCAATTCACTATGCTCGCCCAGCCGGTCGACAATGCTGAATGGGCGTTACAATCATTTGAATGGCATTGCTAATAACCATACCGGGCTGTCGGATACCACCGTCACCTACGCCACGGAGCTACGTAAGGCTGGCTACACCACGGCATTCTTCGGTAAATGGCATATGGGGAAGGAAACCGGCAAGCGGCCCGGCTTCGATTATTCGGCCAGTTTTGTCGGCCAGGGCCAGTATTTCGATTGCCCAATCGAGGTGAATGGAAAAACGGAGCCTAGCCATGGATGGGTAGATGACGTTTCGACGACCAATGCGATCGAGTACATCAAGCAGCACAAGAACGAGACATTGCTGGTTACGCTGGCATTTAAATCGGGACATGGCCCGTTCCAGCCACCGGTGCGGCATAAGGATACATTTGCACAAGTGAAGTTGACTAAACCAGTAACCGAAAGCCTCACTTCGCCGTACAAAAACCAGATCGAAACCCCTCGCAGGCAGAATGGCGGCGCATCCGGGAATGCGAATGGCGCCCAGAATGCGAATGCAGCTCCGAATGGCAGCACCAGCGCTTCCTGGACGGAAAACAATGATCAGAAAATCCGTAACTATTTCGGTGCGCTTAAAGGCGTCGATGAGAATGTTGGCCGCATTTTGAGCGTGCTCGATTCGTTGAAACTGGATCAGAATACGGTCGTCATTTTTTCCAGTGACAACGGCTTTTTCTTCGGCGAGCACGGCTTGGGTGACAAGCGGGCAGCCTATGAGGAGTCCATCCGTATTCCGCTGCTGGTGCGCTATCCCGCCCGTTTTCCCAAAGGCAAAAAGATCGACCAAATGGTGCTGAACCTGGACAATGCACCGACGTTGCTCGACCTGGCAGGCGTTCCCGCACCCGCTTCGTTCCAGGGCAAAAGCTGGGTGCCGCTGATCGAAGACAAAGCCAAAGGGTGGCGGACGTCTTTCCTGTACGAGTATTTCTATGAAACGCCATACAATACCCCGACGATCAAGGCAGTCCGCACCGAAACCGGGAAGCTGATTCAGTATCCCGGCGAGGAAGGCTGGTCGGAACTGTACGATCTTTCCAAAGATCCTGCCGAAACGACCAACTTGTACCAGTCACCCAACGGTGAAAAGCTAAAAAAGCAACTACTCGGGGAACTGAGCAAGCAGGAAAAAGCAACCGGCTACATAAACCCCGACTACGCTGACGCGAGGCCAGTGGATGAGAAGGGGCAGTATAAGCGGCCGGTGAAGGAGGTGATTCCCTGAGCGCGTGCCGACCGTTTACCACGGACCATGGGTTCGTAGTGCCTTAGAGCGATGAAAACCGGAGTCCTAAGCATAGAAACATGGTCCATGGTCTATCGTCTATGGTCAAAATCTTCCAACCATCCACCATAAGCCCCAACGCCACCCATGTTCCGTCGCCACTTTCTAAAAAACGCTGCCCTACTTCCTGCGCTGTCGCTCGACATTCCGCAAGCCGACACCAAGTTGCTCATTACCGACATCCGTATTCATGAAGTCAAGGTTAACCAGCGCGGTAACTGGCACTTTGTTGAACTTGTTACCAATAAGGGACTTACAGGATTCGGGGAGGCATCGCACGGGTTTTCGGCGGCGGTGAAGGATGGTGGAAGCCAGCTGCGGACCGAATTGAACAGTTTGTTCCGGTTCGTGAAGGGTGAGTCGCCCTTTGCGGTGGAACAGTACCGGCAGCGTAGTTTTCAGAAGGCTTTTGAAAGGGGCAAGATCGCCATTACGGCGTTCAGCGCCATCGAACATGCGCTTTGGGATTTGAAAGGAAAGGCTTTGGGTGTGCCGGTGTATGATCTGCTGGGCGGCAAGCTGCGCAATGAATTGAAGGTGTATGCCAATATCAACCGCGCGACCAACGAACGCGACGCCAATGGCCGCCGGCTCATCAGCGCATTTCAGGCCAATGCGGAAAGTGCATTGAAAAGTGGCTTCAAAGCCGTGAAGCTCGCGCCATTTGATGATATGAAACCTTTGAAATCGTCGGACGAAAAGCAGGTCGCTTCGGATATTGACTACGCCATAACCTGCATCGAGGCTGTCAGGCGGACCATCGGACCGGACACCGATCTGCTGATCGACGTGCACAGCCATTTGAACCAGGAACTGGCCATCTCCACGGCCAAACGTTTGGAAAAATCCAACTTATATTGGTTTGAAGAACCCGTCGATCCCCAAAAATTTCCCGCAGAAACCCTCGCCATTACCGATGCCACCAGGCAGCCTTCTGCGGGAGGAGAATCGATTTTCGGCAGGCAAGGCTTCGCCGAACTCATTGCCACCCGCGCGCTCGACGTGATCATGCCCGACGTGAAGCATTGTGGCGGTATTCAGGAGCTGCGCTTCATTGCCGCACTCGCAGAGACCGCAGGCAACATCGCCATTGCGCCCCATAACCCGAGCGGTCCCGTCTCCACGGCAGCCAGCGTGCAGGTATGCGCATCCATTCCCAACTTTTCCATTCTCGAATATGCCTACGGCGAAGTCCCCTGGCGCGCCGAGTTGCTGTCGCCGATCGAGCGTTTCGAGAATGGTTTTATCCACGTGTCGGATGCGCCGGGGTTGGGACATCAGTTGAATGAGGTGGTGCTGAAGAGGTACCGGCAGTAATGACCGCCGACGGCCGACCACTGACCGCCGACGGCCGACCACTGACCGCCGACGGAGTTGACGATGGACCATAGACGATAGACGATGGACGATGGACCATGGTTTTGGAATTGCGTAAACTAGGGCTGGTTATGGTCCATGGTCTGCGGTCCATGGTCGATCGTCTATCGTCAACATCCGCCGTCACCATACCGCCATCGGCGGTCAGCCCTCCTGTCTCACCATGGCTTCGAAGTTCCCTCTATCAGCCACATTTTTGACCATTGGTTGTTGGTAGCAGGGCTGAGCCTTGAAATCGCCTGGTTGGTATTGGCTGGATTGTAGTTGATCTCGCTTTCGCCGTAAATGTAGCGGACGGGGATTTTGCTGCCCTGGGCGCCGTTGGTTACGTTTTTGCCAAGATCCGGAAAGCCGGTGCGGCGCCAATCGAACCAGCCTTCCATGGTGGAGAAGGCCGATAGCCATTTTTGCTGCATGAGCCATTCGAGCGGGTTGGCAGCAGCTTTGTAGGCAGTTTGCGAACGTTGCAGAAACGCAGTCTGATCGAATGCCTGAGCAGTGTGGCTTACAGGGTTATACACCTTCGTATCGCCGTTGGTAATGCCATATTGGGAGAGCGATGCAGCGATCCCCGCGGAGGCGTGCGCCCAGGTGTCGCCGGCGATCCAGCCTTTCAATACCGCTTCCGCGAGCAGGAAATGCACTTCGGCTGCCGGAATGAATACGGCCTTCACGAGCGGATGCGTGTTGGTGCGGTACATTGTGCCGAGGTAGGAGACGAACGGGTTGGCCGCACCGCTGTTGTAAATGCCGCTATTCAATGCAATGGCTTGCGTACGGTGTGCTGCGGCATTGTTATTATAGCTATCCGGGTCGGTCAGTGCGATTTTTAACCCTACATAAAGCGACGTGTCGAGGCCCGCCTGGTAGGATTTTACATAACGTTTCACCGCGCCCGAAGCATCTTTTTCGAATACCACGTCGGCACCTTTGTCGCGTACGAGGGTTTGCACTTCCACTGGCCTGAACCAGACGGTGAGCCGCGGATCGAGGTTGCTTTTGAGGTGTTCCACAATGGTAGAAGCGGCTTTCACACGATAAAACTCCGATTCGGTGGTGGTGACCAGCGGGCCTTGCGTCCATGAGTCGATCGTGTTGGTACCGGGGAAACCCACAGCGGCATTGTCGGCGGTTTCGGTAATGATGGGGTATTTGGCAGGGTCGGCTACGATTTTGGCAAATTCAGCGGCTACATTGACACCCAGTGCATTCATATCGGCCGCTTTTTCTGAAACGCGCATCAGGTAACGTAAGCGCAGGGAGTTGGCAAATTTGCGCCATTTCAATAGGTCGCCGGCGTAGAGGATATCGGCTTTTTTCATGACGGACGACTGCACGCTTCTCGCTTGTTCAAGGGTTGTATTCGCTTCGTCGAGGTCTTTCAGGAGGCCTGCGAAAATGTTTTTTTGCTCGTCGAATGCAGGTTGAAGATTAGCGGTGCCCTGAAATGCCTCACTATACGGGATATCGCCCCACATGGATGTTTGCAAACCAAACCAATAAGCCTGCATCACCTTAGCCGTGCCTTTGATAAACAGGGAATCTACATTGCCCGCGGCCCGGGTTTCGAGGTAGCTCGCGTTGGCCAGCGGCTGGTAAAGATTGCGGTAGTCAAACGTTAACGGGGTCCAGGCAAACTGGTTGGTAATGGAATATTCCAGAAAGTCGCGTTGCGTGTACTGCATCGCTTCGGGCACCACGCGCTGAGTTACATTGCCGGCAAAAGCGACATCGCTCAGTTCGGACGCAGAGCCAGAGAGTACCGAGGTGAGCACATAGGCGGGGTTGACCTTATTGTCCGTCAGCTCGTTGGGGTTCTGGTTAATTTCGGTGAGGTCCTGACATCCGGCGAGCAGCAGCAGGCCGGCCAGGGCGGAAGCAGAAAGTCGATATAGATGGGTCATGGTCTTCTGCATTAGAATTGAATATTTAATTTGGCACCGATCGACATGGTCGTCGGGTAGAACGATGCGCGGTCGAAACCAAGGAGGTAATTGGACGTCGTAGCGAACTGGTCGTTGGTGTTCATCATCGTCGATTCAGGATCGAGGTGGTTTTTTGCTTTGGTCCAAAGCATGATATTCCTCGCAAACACCGAGAGGGTAATGCCGCCGGAAGCAAGTGGCCGGGCCACGGCATCAGGAAGCTTGTAAGCGAGCGCCAGCTCCCGCAGTTTCACGAACGACGCATCATAGATCCAGCTCTGCACACCCCTGCTCCAGTAACCCGATCCCGGATCGGCGATAAGGTCGCTGCGAAAATATTTCGTGCCCGGCGCTCCGAAGTTTTCGGTATACTCCCCATTGGCACCGGCAATTACACCCGGGAAGAACGCGCCGTTCTGCGCTGCACCCCCGTAGTCGAACCCGCCCAGCTCGGCCGTGCGTCCGCCCACGTAGGTAATGCCGTCCATTGCATTGTATTTCTGTGGGTTAGATTTGATTTCGGCTGCCAGCGCCTGGTTGTCCCCATGAAACGAATTGTTGCTGAGAATGCCTGTAAAGGTGCTGGAACCGTCGCCTTTGTACCAGCTATCCGTACGGCCATCGCGGGTGAGGCGTTTCATACTTTCGGAATAATACTCGCCGCCCTGCCGCCAGTCGATGCTCGTCGAGAGGGTGAAGCGTTTGTAGGTAACTGTGCTTTGGAAGCCGAGGGTGAAATCCGGCATGACATTGCCCAGCTTGATGTTGGTCGGGCTTTGCTGTACGTAACCATTGTTGTTCAGCAATGGCCAGCCGGCATATGCGCCTTCGGTCACGCGCACCACGTCGGGGCCCCAGAGGTCGCCCACGGTACCGCCGAGGGCGGTCTGGCTGTAAATGTTGTTACGCGACCAGAACTGAAAATTGCTCACCCCCTCGGGCAGCGCCATGAGTTTGCTGTGTTCCTTGCTGAAATTGAAACCCATATTCCATTCCAGGTCTTTCTGGTGAATGGGCGTGAGTTGCAGCGAAAGTTCTATACCGCGATTGCGCACGACGCCTGCATTGACATTGGCCGCGGTGAAACCCGTGGAACCGGAAACCGAAATTCCCGTGATCTGTTTTTCATTGCTGACATTGTAATAGGTCGCATTGAGTGCCAGGCGCTTCTTAAAAAAAGCCACATCAAGCCCAACTTCGCTGGAAATAATGCTTTGCGGCAACAGGTTGCTGGTAGGCGTGGTGCCTGGGAGCGAATACGTCGTATTATCGCCCCAGGTCGAGCGGTTTAATGTCATCGACAGTTTGTAAGGATCGGTGTCCTTGCCGACTTTCGCCCAGCCGCCGCGCACTTTCACCAGCGACACAGCTTCCGGCATTTTGACCAGATCCGAAATAATTACACTCAGCGAAGCCGAAGGGTAGAAGTACGAGCGGTTATTGACGGGCAGCGTGCTTGACCAGTCGTTACGGCCGGTCAATTCCAGAAAAATCGCATCCCGGAAACCGATCGACGCCGTGGCATACAGGCTGTTGATGCGCTTGTTGAGCCGTGTAGCCGTGTAATTGACGGAGGCTCGGTCGATGTTACTGGCCGTGTAAAGCCCCGGTAGCACGTAAGCTTGTCCGGTAATGGTGGAAAAGGAATTGTTCTGGAAAAACAGGTTACCACCTGCGGAAGCATCGAAAGAGAATGCCTGAATGCTTTTCTTGTAATTCAACAAAAAGTCGGTGTTGATCTCTTGAAAATTCCTTGAAATGTAGGAATAACCGCCTTTGGGGAGTGCTTTTTCTGACAATGCGGTGCGGTTGTCGGTAACGTACGACTCGTTGAAACCACCAATGCGGCCCATCAGGCTCAGTTCGTCGGTGATGTTGTAGTTCAGGCGGACGTTGCCATAAGGCCTTACTTTCCGAAACGTATTGACATTTTCATTGACCGTAAACCAGGGATTGTTGAAACCGTTGGCCCATACATTCTGCTGCACGTCTTTTTCTTTCCAATAATCTTTCAGGTCACTGATATCGAGCCAGTTGGGGGTGAAATAGAGGTCTTCGTAAGGATAATTGTCATACGAAAGCCCGCGGAAATTATCCGAACCTGAATTCAGGTAATTGAAACTGGCGCTGATGCTCAGTCGGTTGGTGAAATTATAGGAGGCCGAAAGTGCGATCGCATCCTTGCGCAGATTGCTTTCGGGATAAATGCCTTTTACACGGGTGTCCGAAAGCGACAGTGAAAAGCTCAGTTTTTCATTGGTATTGGAAACGGTAATGTCATTGATGAAACTGTTGCCCACCGTGACGAAATTTTTGACATTATCGGGGTGCGCGGTAAGGGGCGTGGCCACGCCATTGGTCCCAAACCGCGCTACCGACGTGCCCATTTCGGGCCCCCACCAGAGGTTGCTCGCCTGATTGAACGCCCCATTGGAGCCCGTTACGAAGCGCTGCTGAATGGGTACGTATTGGTAAGGAATGCTCGCTGTGTAAGCCGTGTTGACGCTCACGCCCAGGCCTTTCTTACCCTTATTGCCACTTTTCGTGGTGATGAGCAACACGCCGCTACCTGCCCGTGAACCATAAAGCGCCGCTGCGCTGGGGCCTTTCAGGATGTTGACACTTTCGATATTGTCGGCACTGAGGTCGGAAAGTACGCTCACGTCCGTACCGGTAGGGAGTCCGTCTACGACGATCAGCGGGGAATTGTTGCCCGAAAGCGATGTAAACCCGCGGATGAGGATAATCGGATCGCTGTTGAGATCGGGCGTGGTGTTGATGACCCGCACACCGGAAACCTTGCCGGTAAGGCCATTCACGACATTGTCTTGCGGCACCCGTGTGAGTTCTTCGCTTTTGACCTCGCCTACTGCATAACCCAATGCCTTTTTGCTCCTTTGCAAACCCAATGCGGTCACAACCACCTCGTCCAGCGATTTGTTATCCTGCGCCAGGCTGATATTCAGTTCACTTTGATTAGCTACCGGCATCTCTTTCGACAGATAGCCCACAAAGGAGAACACCAATGTGGAGCCGCCGTCCGGGATTTCCAGACTGAATTTTCCATTTTCGTCGGTGGTTGTGCCGCGTTGCTGGCCTTTGATCAGAATGCTGACGCCCGGAAGCGGTTGCCTCGCTTCATCGGTGACGGTTCCCGACAAACGCCGGTCGACATCTACCGGCGGGACCGACGACTGTGCGCTATCTACCTGCACCGGTAAGCTGAGGATAATGCGACGGCCAACACTTTTATAGCTCACGCGATCAGGAAAGAAAACTTCATCCAGCACCTGCGAAATCGTCTTTTCGCCGGCATTGATCGACGCTTTGCGATGAACGGGAATTGACCGGGAACTATATACGAAGCTTACTTTTGCTTCCGTTTCAAGCCGGTCGAGAATAGCCTTGATACGCGCCTGCCGCATTTGCATATTGACTTTGGCATATAGCATATCCTGCGATTGGCCCGAATCCCGTGGCGAAGCCCCGGTAAGGAACGGGAGAAGCATCAGAATGGGCAATAGCTTTCCGAAAGACAAGAGCTGTCTTTTTGTTTTCATACACTTCAGAGGTTTGAGGTTAATGGGTCAAATTCCGGACGTTTCCGGAAATCAGGGATGGGGCGTACCCGGCAACGGTCCGCAGCCCCCGCCACGGATCAGCACGCCCTGTTGATCTACTGTAAATTGCGCATTTAAGGCACTTGTAACGATCTCCAATTGACTGGCCAACGGTTCGCCGGATAGGTCGGCCGTAACGGGGCAGCCCATGATGTCAGCATTTTCGGTGCGGATTTCCACGCCATATGCATGTTCGAGCAGCGCAACCACCTCTTTCAGTGGCTTGTCGTTGAATATCAGCAACGACTTGCTTTCCGGGGCTGTTTTTTGAGGCTCGTCGACAAGCCCCACCACCAGCGCGTCACGACCAGGCCGATAGGTCGCTTTCAGATTGGCCGTCAGCACTACTTTTTCCGCGGATGCTTTCGGCTTGCCATTTTGGTCGAGTACCTGCACCTGGACTTTCCCCGACAGTACTTCCACCTGCGCGGAGCCGTTCCGTTCGCTGATCGTGAACTCGGTGCCGAGAACACGGGTGCGGATGCCGCTGGCATTGACGATGAATGGGATGACCTCGTTTCTGGTAACCGCAAAAAATGCATTGCCTTTGAGATTAACCGTGCGGGTTACCCGGTTGAAACCGGCATCGTAGGAAAGTCTCGCACCGGGTTGGAGCACGACGCTGCTGCTGTCGGGCAGCCGAACTTCCCTGGCCGCAGCGGTATTGTTTTCATGCATGACCTGCCCGGACACCGCTGCTGTTTCCGCTGGTTTTTTGTAAATCATAAAATAGAAACCGGCGAGTCCGCACACGAGTAAAATGGCTGCTGCAATGCGGTAAAAAGAGCGAAAATTGTTACCGGCTTTGGGCAGGGGATTGCCACCGGTACGTTCATGGATTCGGGCCCAAACCTTGTTGCTGGCATCTGATTCCCGGGCAAAGTCCACGTCTGGATTGTCGAGAGCGTCGTACCAGGCCTCCATAGCCTCCCGTTCGGCGGCGTCGGACTGTCCTTTCCGGAAGCGGGACAGCATTTTCAGGAAACCATCGGTAGCGTTGAGTGCCATATTGATAGGGCCGTTTAATGACAGGACGTTTCAGCGCGGGATCACCGCAAAAGGATTTTAAAAATTTTCACAAAAAGTAAGCGACCAGCCAGAGTGGAAGAAAATCTTTGAGGCATTTCCGCATAATCCGCAGCGCAACGGTGATGTGGTACTCGACCGTGCGTTTGGGTATTCGCAAGGTACCTGCGATTTCGTCCGCGGAAAGCTGATCGAGGCGGTTGAGTTTGAAGATCTCACGCGTTTTATCTGGCATTTCGGCAATGCCTGTCTGAATTGCGTCGTTGAGGTCGCAGAGCGCCATCCAGTCATCGGTGAGATGGGCAGCTTCTTCGCCATTCGTGGCGTATTGTTTGGCATAATTCTGGCGGACAATCTGAGCCCTGATGTAGTCGAGCACCCGGTTGCGGATCGAGCGCAGCAGATAGTGGCGTACCTGACCGATCGCCATACGCTCCCTGTTTTCCCACAAATCCACAAAAATGTCCTGTACAATCTCTTCAGCTACTTCCTTCTCGTAAGTCTTTCGAAGTGCCAGCCGGTACATTTCTTCCTGATAACGCTCATAAAGCACCCTGAATGCCAGCCTGTCGCCTTTGCCAATGGCGGTTACGAGTGCTACATCACTTTCCTGGGAGCGGTTCATGAACTAGATGGAGGTATGACTTTGGAAGGAATGCAAAATTAGGGTCTCAATGTTAAAAAAATGTTATCAAGTATTTAAGGTCATGTTAAGAGTGTGCGGTTTCACGCGATCCGCTTTGTATTTATTGCTTCCACCCATTCGGACACCTCACATTCGGGACATTCGGGAAGTGTAGTGGAATTCGCTCCATATTTTGTGTTCCCGCATTTCGCGCAGGCGATATGCTCGAAAGAAGCATGACTATGGAGCTTGTTTTTCAGTTTGTCGGGGAAAATGGGCAGCCCATACCGCACCTCCTCGTCGGGATAATACAAAACACTGAACTCGCCCGAGGTTTCTATGAGCACCGTTCGCACCTGGCCCAGATGTTCGACATTGCGCATCCGTAGCGCTGCAAAAAACTCATCCTGCGAAAGTCCCGAATCTTTGAAGGCATCTTGCAGCAGTTTTCCATCGCGGATCACACACAACGATTCGCCTTCCAGCAGTTTTTCAAGTTTTACAAAACGGTCGGATAGCCGTGTAACCGTTATATAAAGCGAAATCACCACCAGGAAAACCACGAATGCCGGCAGAATACCTACGTCTTCATAAAACATCGGATCGCCCGCCGCGGAACCTAACCCGATGATTAGTACCAATTCAAAAACGGATAATTGCTTGATCCCTCGTTTCCCCGACGCCCTCAGGGCAATGAGAATGATCATAAACATAATAACCGTACGGATCACCACCTCCAACAGGAAAGTGAAGGGGTGGTCGTGCATGAGGATTTTTCTCCAATCTGCGAATTCAGGCATAGGGTGGTGATATTTTACCAATATACGTACAAAATGCGTGCCGGGCTATGCGGAATCTTGCCGTATGACTGCCTTGGACTGCGCTCAGGCTGACATCACGGTATTGCACCTTTTAACGTACCGATTGAATTGCTGCCCTTCGACTGCGCTCAGGCTGACATCACGGTATTGCGCCTTTTAACGTACCGATTGAATTGCTGCCCTTCGACTGCGCTCAGGCTGACATTACGGTATTGCACCTTTAGCGTACCGATTGAATTGCTGACCTTGGACCTGCTGGCTGACATCACGGTACTGTCACCCTGAGCGGAGTCGAAGGGCATGCGGGATGTCACAGTACGGATTGCTTTCGCCTGCCGAATTATCAGGCTGACATCCCAGTATTGCGCCTTTTAACGTACCGATTGAATTGCTGCCCTTGGACTTGCTGGCTGACATCACGGTACTGTCACCCTGAGCGGAGTCGAAGGGCATGCGGGATGTCACAGTACGGATTGCTTTCGCCTGCCGAATTATCAGGCTGACATTAGCACCCACACCAGCACATTCACCACATATCCAAACTTAGTCCGCAGGATCCGGAGGCATTTGCTGATGTGGAATTCGACGGTCTTTTCGGAGAGTTCGAGCATTTGAGCGATTTCGCGGTTTGGGACGCCGCTGCGGCTCAGTTCGAATACGTGTTTGCTTTTTTCGGGTAGGTTGGCAAGCTCTCGGGAGTAAATTTCCTGCACTTCTTTCAGTGAAAGCCATTCCTGCACCAGGTTCGCGGATTGGGAAGAAAGCGTTTCAAGATCGATGTCGTTCAGCGAAACGGTGTGCTGCACGATCTGTTTGCGCAAATGAGAGATGATGCGGTTTTTGAGGGCGGAGAAGAGGTAGAGGTTGAGTGCCTTTTCAATGGTAATACCTGCCTTTTGCAGCCATAAATGCACGAACAAATCCTGCACAAGGTCTTCGGAAACTTCGCTATCCCCGGTTTTTCGAAATGCAAGCGCATAAAGCCGGGCCGAATACCTCCGGTGAAGTTCCGCGAACGCCAGCGAATCGTCCGAAGCCTTTGTGAGCTGCCATAATTCCAGGTCGTCCCTATCCCGATAAACCTTACTCATTTCGGTGCATTCATCTACTTCGTTCAAAAGTAATAAGGATTCAAATAGTATTTGTTATAAAATATCTTCAAAAGTCACTAGGGATGTGCACTTGCCATGCGTCCTGTCTATAGGGAACTGAAAGAAAAGGTTATTACAAATATTCCATGAAGAAAAAGAATATCTCGCAGCGCGATGTTTCGCCCGAGCTCTTGAAGCGCTATGTCGAGGGGCAATGCACGCCGGAGGAAGCGTTTCAGGTCGACGAATGGTATGCGTCGTTATCGGAGGAAGCCGGTAGCGAAGCAGCGTTCGATCAGCCGCGGCATCTGGGCAAGGTGCAGGAGGAAATAAAGAGGCAGTCGTCAGGTGACGCGCCAGTGCGGCCGTTGCGGCTCAGCACGTTCATCCGTTATGCGGCGGCGGTCGTGTTGTTGCTTGGGTGTATGGCCACCTGGTATTTGTTATCCCAAAACAAATCCATTTTCAAGCCCGGTTCCGACACGATCGCGATCGTGAACAAAACGCGGCAGGTCCGCAAGCACGTTTTCCCCGACGGCTCCGAGGCGTGGCTGAACCCCGGCACCCGCATTACTTATGCCAAAGCTGATTTCAAGGCCGATTCCCGCGAAGTTTCCCTCGAAGGCGAGGCATTTTTTGAAGTCACCCACGATGCGACGAGGCCATTCTTCGTGCACGGCGAGTCGGTGCAGGTGAAGGTTTTGGGCACGAGCTTCAATGTGCGGGCCAACAAAGGCGAGGCAGAATATGAGGTTTCTGTGGTCACCGGGAAAGTATCGGTCACGGCCGACAAAGGGAGGGAAGTAATGCTGCTCCCGCATCAGCAGGCCGTTTTCAAAGTAGCCTCGGGTGAGCTCACCAGCGAAGAAGTGCCCGTTGCGGCCGAAAAGGCACCGGTGTGGCAACCCGTGTCGCTCGCATTCCGCGATGCGAAACTGGGCGAGGTGGTGAAGCGGCTGGAAGAAAAGTTCGACGTGAAGATCCGTTTGGAAAACCCTAACCTCGAAAACTGCCGTGTGAAAGCGACTTTCGACCAGAACCGGCTATCCGAAATACTCGAAATGACAATGCAGATCGTGGAGGCGAACTACCAGATGCAAAATGATGAGATCGTGATCCGAGGCGAAGGATGTGCCGCTTCGGAATAGAAAATAGTATTCAGGACCCAACCATACCTAACACCAATCTACGCCTTTATGAAAAAATCCGGACAGCTTAAATAATACCCGCTTCAAAAAAAATCAGGAGTGATGGAAGCACCCCTGATCCTGAACGAAGACCTTGATGGAACATCACTGGCAGGTGATGCAAGGCTTCCTAGTGTTCATATTAACCAATTCAAACTTATGTACTTTTTTCTAAAAAGCAAGACGGCATACCTTATTATGCGGTTATCGATTTTACAGCTTTTCCTGATCGGGATGATCGCGGCGGGCGGGTATGCGCGGGACATCAGCGCGCAGGACCTGCTGGCCAAAAACGTGAGCATCCAGATCGAAAATATTTCGCTGGGGCGTGCGCTCGACCGGTTGGAAAACCTGGCCGGCGTGCGTTTTGCGTACAGCCGCAGCATCATTCCGGTGCATGCCAAAGTGAGCCTCAATGCGAGCAACGAGAAGCTCTCGACCGTGCTCGACCGGCTTCTTGTACCCTTGCAGATCGAATACCAGCCAGGCGACGGCCAGATCATCCTCAAACGCACCCGCAAAGTGTCATTTTCGGAAGACCCCCTCACGCCCGGTGCCGCTACAACCATAGGCAATGCCGAAGTGGCCGACAGCCGGCTCACCGGCACTGTCATAGACGACAAGGGCGACAAGCTTCCGGGGGTAAGTGTGGTTTTGAAAGGAACCCAGCGGGGTACTGTTACCGACGAAGAAGGCGCTTATGCGCTCGATATTCCTAATGAAAACGCAGCGGGCGGCGCGCCTGTGCTGATATTCTCTTTCGTAGGCTATTTGTCGCAGGAAGTGGCTGTGGGCAGCCAGACGAACGTGGATGTGACTTTGAAAGTGGATTCGAAATCGCTGGAAGAGGTGGTGGTGGTAGGTTATGGTACGCAATCAAAAAAGAATATTACCGGTTCGGTGGCGACCGTGCAGGGTTCGGAGATCACCCGCAGTCCGCAGGCGAACGTTTCGAACTCGTTTGCCGGCCGTTTGCCAGGCCTGATCGCCAATAACCGTTCGGGCGAGCCGGGTTCCGATGGGTCGAGCATATTGATCCGTGGCCGTGCAACAACGGGCAACAGTAACCCGCTCATTGTGATAGATGGCATTGCCAATGCAATAGGAGGGCTCGACCGGCTCAATCCCAATGATATTGAAAGCATTTCGGTGCTGAAAGATGCTTCGGCGGCCATTTACGGCGCGCAGGCGGCGAATGGGGTTATTTTGATTACTACTAAAAAAGGTCTTGCCGGTAAGCCGCGCTTTGACTATTCCTTTAACCAGGGATTCGTGCAGCCGACACGCCTGCCCAAGTTCGTCGACGCACCTACTTACGCGGGCATTCTCAACACCATCGATTATTACCGTAACCCGTCGGGCGGCATGAACCAGCGGTACAGCGATGAGGAAATCGAGAAATTCCGCAATGGTTCCGACCCCATCAATTATCCCAATACCAATTGGGTTAAGGAGTTGATGAAGCCTGTCGCATTGCAAAACCAGCATAACCTGTCGGTTTCGGGCGGCACAGAGAAGATCAACTACTTCGTGTCGGCTGGGACTTTGTATCAGGATGGTTTGTATCGCAACGGCGTGAACAAATACCGCCAGTACAGCGTCCGTTCGAACATTAATGTGAATGTCAACGACAAATTCAGCTTTGGCATACAACTGGCAACGCGCCGCGAAAACCGCAGCTACATTGCCGGTTTCGGGGCTAGCAATGTGTTTGAATTTTTGTACAGAACTTATCCCACACTGCCTGCCTATTATCCGGAGGGAAAACTGGCCGCGGGTGTAGAGCAAGGCAAAAACCCCATTGCGATGGCAACGCTGGCCGGTACCAACAACAGCCCTACCACGGTTTCCAATGGCATTTTGCGGGCCAGTTACCAGTTGCCGGTCAACGGGTTGTCGGTGGATGGCTTCTTCTCAGCCGATCAAAGCTTTGCATTCACGAAGGAGATGAAGACCAACTGGATCGTTTATCAATACAATAAAACCACCCAGCAATACAGCACCGTGCTCGGCGGGCCTGCCCAGGCGCAGATGTACGAGAGCCAGACCAACCGTGCTTTGCTGACGGGCAATATCAAGCTGAATTATGTCAAAAACTTCGGCGATCACGCATTGTCATCGTTCATCGCCTATGAGCAGAGTCGGGAGACGCAGGAGTTTTTCAGCGCTTCAAGAAACAATTTTATCACCACCCAATTACCCGACCTGAGCCAGGGGGGTGCGCAACCGGTGGATTATGGTAACAGCGGCAGCAGTTACCGGACTTCGCGGCGTAATGTGTTCGGACGGTTGAACTACAATTATCTGGGCAGGTATCTGGCTGAAATCCAGTTGCGTTACGACGGTTCGTCGGTGTTCCCTCCGGGCAAGCGTTACGGTTTCTTTCCCGGTATTTCCCTGGGCTGGCGGGTGTCGCAGGAGCCCTGGTTCCAGACCGGCAATGCCATTAATGACCTGAAAATAAGGGCTTCCTATGGTGAACTTGGGAACGACCGTGTGAATGCCAACCAGTTCCGCGACAATTTCCAGGTGCGTAACGGCGCCTTTTCGACGGGCAACAATGCAACCAACGTGCCACTCATCCAGTATTCATTGCTCGCCAACCCGAACATTACCTGGGAAGTGGCCAAGAAATACAATGTCGGCATCAACTCTACTTTCTTTAAAAAACTCACCTTTGACCTCGATTTGTTTTTCGAGAACCGCACCAATATCCTTGCCAGCCGGAATGTAAGTATTCCTGCATTGACAGGTATCAGTAGCTCACAGATCCCGAAAGAAAACATCGCAGAAGTACATAACCGCGGTTTGGAAACGCAGATCCAGTATGCTGGCAGTCACAACAATTTCAGCTACACCCTCGGCGGCAACTTTGCGTTGGCCAAAAGCGAAGTGATATTCATCGACGAAGCGCCCAACACCCTCGATTACCAGCGGGCTACCGGCATGCCGCTCGGTTCCGACCTTGGTAACCCGAATGCCGACCTCATGTACCGTGCGAACGGTGTTTTCAAAACCCAGCAGGAGCTCGATGCCTACCCGCACGTGTCGGGTGCGCAAATGGGCGACCTTAAGTACGAGGATTACAATGGCGATGGCAAGATCGACGCCGCCGACCGCATCCGCTCGGAGTTCAGCAATGTACCTCAGATCACTTATGGCGTGAATTTGGGTGGCGGTTGGAAAAATCTCAGTCTGAATATCCTCCTGCAAGGCCAGGCACGCGTGGCGCAATATGTGGTGGTGGAAGCGGGGGAATTCAGCAGTGTGATGCAGTCGAGGGCCGAGGACGCTTGGAGCCCTACCAATCAGAACGGGAATTCACCACGCATCGATTCGCGCACGGGGACGGGTGTGAATGGGAGTTATAAAAACACGTTCTGGTTCCAGAACACGGCGTTCCTGCGCCTGAAAAATGTGGAGCTGGCTTACAATGTGCCTGCGAAAATCATTTCGAGAATTGGCCTGGGCGGCTTGCGGATTTATACCAATGGGTTTAACCTGCTCACATTCACCAAAGTGAAGGATTTCGATCCGGAGGGGGATAATGGGAATGCATTCTTCTATCCGCAGCAGAAGATTTACAACGTGGGTGTGAACGTGACATTTTAAAACTGAAAAGACATGAGATTGAATAAACTGATATCAAACCTGTTGACCGGTGTAGCGCTGACAGGGCTGTTTACCGCCTGCGATGACGCGTTCCTGGATACCAAACCAACCGACATCATTTCCGACCAGGCCATTTGGGCTGATTCTGCGCTTGCTGATGCGTATGTAGTAGGCCGTTACGTGGGCGTGCAGCTGTCTACCGAGAGCGACAAGCCGGGCTTTGGTCGTGGATTTGAGGATGCCTGGATGAGCTCGGTGACCGACGAGTCGATCTGTAACTTTGACAACGATACCTATTTCGTGCAACAAGGTAATGCCGCGCCGGACCGTACCGGCTGGATTTCCAACACCTGGACCCGCAGTTACCGCAGCATCCGGGAATGCAACTATGGCCTGGCGAATCTCGATAAGGTTCCGATGAGCGAATCGGGGAAAAAGCGTTTGAAAGCGGAATTGCGCTTCATCCGTGCTTACCGTTACCATGACCTGATCCGTAACTTTGGAGGCATTCCCGTGATCGGCGACAAGGTTTATACGTTGGAAGACCGCGATTATACCGAACTCTACCAGCGGAAAAGCATTGAGGAAAGCCTTACCTACGCCATTACCGAGCTCGATGCCGCCGCTGCCGGCCTGGCTGGGTCGAATGTTGTGCCGGGCCGTGGCTCCGAGTATGCTGCATTGGCGTTGAAGGCAAGATTGCTGCTTTATGCCGCCAGTCCTTTGTATAATAATGATCAGCATGACGTGGCCAAATGGCAGAAGGCTGCCGAAGCGGCCAAAGCGGTCATGGACAAGAATGCGTTTTCACTGTACAATGATTACCGCAAGCTTTTTCTCACCAATAATACTTCCGAAGACATTTTCATCCGCCTTTATTCACCCACCAACGAGCACACCAACCTCGAACTCGTAAATGGCCCGAATGGCTATGGCGGCTGGGCTGGCAACACGCCGCTGCAAAACCTGGTGGACGATTATGAGATGATGGACGGCACCAAAATCACCGATCCGAAATCGGGCTACAATCCGAAAGATCCTTACAAAAACCGAGACCCGCGCCTCACGATGAGCGTTTTGTACAACGGCGCGCCTTACCGCGAGCGTAAAGTGGAGACATTCGTGCCGGGCGGCCAGGATAGCAAGGATGGTAATGAAAACTGGAATACGACCAAGACAGGTTATTATGTTTACAAATTCATCAACGACCAAAACCCGATCCGTAACGCGAACCAGACGGCCACACAACCCTGGAAATACATCCGTTACGGTGAAATCCTGCTGAACTATGCCGAAGCGCGCAATGAATCGACCGGCCCGGATGCCACAGTTTATAGCGCGATCAACCAAATCCGCAAACGTGCCGGAATGCCCGACCTCCCGGCAGGCCTCACACAGGCAGCCATGCGCGAGCGCATCCGCAACGAGCGGCGCGTGGAGCTCGCATTCGAGGAGCACCGGTTTTTTGATGTGCGCCGCTGGAAAATCGCCAATGCCACCGAAAATGTGCCTGCTTACGGCGTAAGGCCGGAAAAGAAGACGGACGGTTCCATCGAATACGTGAAGATTATCGTATTGGAAGGACGCAAATTCCAGGAGAAAAACTACTGGCAGCCGATCCCGCAGAGCGAAATCCAGGCATCGGGTGGGGCGTTGCAGCAGAACAAGGGCTACTGATCTCCATTTTTTAAAAACATTAACCTGAAATTCAATTAGGTATGGAAAAATTATCAAAAAGGCGGCGCGCCATGTGCCGCGGATGGGCAACGCTTTGCCGGGCAACGATTTGCCGGGCAACGATTTGCCGCGCAACGATTTGCCGCGCAACGCTTTGCTTGGGAATGCTGACGCTCGTCGGCGCGAATGCGCTGGCGCAAAGCTTTGAAGCTGAGAGTGGTGTCATTTCCAATGGGGCCGACATTCAGAGCTGTGGAAGCTGTTCCGGCGGCAGCCAGGTGGGTAACCTGGGCAATGGGGCCGTGGTGATCCCCGTGAATGTGGCCACGGCCGGGACCTATCACCTGACCCTGACTTACAGCACCGGCGACCCGCGGACGATCAACGCGACGCCCAACGGCGGCATGCCTATTGCCATTTCTTGCCCGGCATCCGGCGGCTGGTCGGCCCCGGCGGCGATTACCGTGAGCATTGTTTTGAATGCGGGCAGCAACAGCATCCGCCTCGATAATCCCAATAGCTACGGCCCGAATATCGATAAGATCGCTTTTGCCCCGATTAATACACCCAATATCCAAAGCATTGCATTTGGAACTAATAACCGGGTCGATTATGATCTGGCGAATGGCCATTACACGGTGTATTTCAATAACAATAAAGTGATTGGCGAGGCTACGGCAACAGCCCATTCCGACCAGGTGCACAGCAGCGCCGGTTTTACCAATCGCACTTATTCCTCGTCGCCGGTGACCGATGCGTTTGGCAGCGGGACGAAGCACGTGATCACGATGACCAAAAGCGGGGCAATAGGCATGCAGCAGGTGTTTTACACCTATCCGGGCAAGGAGCATTTCTTTACCGAACTGATACTTACCGGCAACGGCTCCAATTCCTACAAAATGGTCCCGCTGGTTTCTAATTATGTCGATATTCATTCCAATACCGACCGTCGGGCCTTGTTTGTGCCATTCGACAATGATGCCTGGGTGCGCTACGACGCGAAGGAAGTGCGGTATGCCAATTTTTTTAGTTCCGAAGCTGGTGCGATTTACGACAATGCCAGCCGCACAGGCCTGGTGATCGGTTCGGTGGAACATTCGGTATGGAAAACGGGCGTGAACCTGGTAGGCGAGGGCAGAGGGGCTACCAACTACGTGGCGGTGGTGGCTGGGTGGACGCAGGAGAGCATTACCCGCGACAAACGCGGCCATGGCTGGGTGTCGGTAGGGCAAACCGCCTGCCGTTCGCCGCGGATCCTGGTAAGCTACGGGGCCGATTGGCGGAATGGTTTCGAAGTATTCGGACAGGCGAATGCGCTGGCCGAGCCCCGCTACATTTTCAACTGGACGGCCGGTACGCCTTTCGGATGGAACAGCTGGGGGGCGGTCCAGTCGTCGATTGACCTGCCAAAGGCCAAATCGGTGGTGGATTTCTTCGCTACCGGTGTGCCTGATTTCCGGAACAGCGACAACACGCTTTACATTGACCTTGATTCGTATTGGGACAATATGTCGGGCGGCGGGCTGAATGGGAATTTTAGCGAACTCACTGAATTCGCCAATTACTGCAAAAGCAAAGGCTTCAAGCCGGGTATTTACTGGGCACCGTTTGTCGATTGGGGTAAATTCTCAAGACAAATGGAAGGGAGCTCCTACAATTACCAGGACGCCTGGACGAAAGCCAATGGCAATCCTGTGGAGCTCGATGGCGCTTATGCCCTGGACCCGACACACCCAGGCACCAAAGCAAGGCTGCAAATGGTGATCGGCAAGTTTATTGCCTGCGGTTTTGAAATGATTAAAATCGATTTTCTCGGCCACGCCGCGCTGGAAGCCGACAGCTATTACGACAACACCATCCACACCGGAATGGAAGCCTACCGAAAGGGAATGGAATACCTGACCGACCAGCTCGACGGTAAGATGCTTGTGTACGCCGCCATTTCGCCCAGCCTCGCCACTGGTCGCTACGCACATATGCGCCGGATCGCGTGCGATGCGTACAAGGATATCAACGAAACCGATTACACGCTCAACAGCACAAGCTACGGCTGGTGGCAGAAGCACATTTATAATTACCTCGATGCAGACCACCTCGTATTCGGCACCCAAAGCGATGGTGAAAACCGCGCCCGGCTTGCATCCGGTATCGTAACGGGTACGCTTGTGACCGGCGACGATTTTTCGACCACCGGTACCTGGACCACCAAAGCGCAGACGCTCCTGCAAAATGACGATCTGCTGAACCTGGCACATAGCGGTACCGTTTTCACGCCGGTGGAAGGCAATACCGGCAATCAGGCCAATGAAGTATTTGTTAAAACCATTGGCAACAAATCGTACCTCGCTATTTTCAACTACGGCGGAACAGCTAAAACCTTCAATGTCAATTTACAGCGAGCCGGCCTGAGCGGTAGCACCAATTACACCACCCGCGAATTGTTCAGCGGGGCCCAAAACCTCCGTCAGGCGGTGACCAATGCGCAGGGTACACTTACGGTGACCATCCCTGCTGCCGACGCGATCATCGTGGAGCTCAACGACACCACCTTGCCGGTGACACTCATCAGTTTTACGGCTGAAAAATCGAACACGGGCACGTTGTTGCAATGGAAAACAGCCGATGAAACCAACAACAAGGAATTCGTCATCGAGCGCAGCACCGACGGGAAGACTTTCAAAGCAATTGGCAAAGTGGCTGGTGCCGGTGATTCATCCAGGGAAAAAGCGTATAGCTATCATGACCTCGCGCCGGTTACCGGATCGATTAATTATTACCGCTTGAAGCAGGTGGATCTGGATGGCCATTCGGAAAATTCGGTGATCAGGGCGGTGAACTACCGCGACGCCGACGATTCGAAATCCCGGATCAATATTTACCCCAATCCCGGCGCGGACGAACTGAACATCCGGCTCAGTCAGTCGCTGGAAGGCAAGGTGCTGGTGCGGCTGGTGGACATGAGTGGTAAATGCATGCTTTCGAGAAGTTATACCAATCCCTCGGAAGTTATTTCAGTACCGGGTATCCGGCCGTTGAGGGCTGGAAATTACATTGTCGAAGTGGAATCGGCGGATGGCGTGGTGCAGAACACGCGATTTAATAAAAACTGAAATCGGTTCAATGGGTAGTTAAAAAGGTCTGTAAAACAGTTTGCAGACCTTTTTCTTTTTAGCCCACCAGGTATTTGCGTTCTATTTCGGAAGGGAGGTATTTGTAGAAATTTTTTTATAAATTATCCCCGGTGAGTCCGCTTGTCAAGCAGTACTTTAACGGCATGACCGGGGATCATTTGAGGACGCTCGTAGTACTAATATGCGCCGGATAGGTATTTCGTTTAAATACCATCTTTTATTAACTTCATTTAGAGAATGCGCCTGATCTACCATACATCCCGAGCATGAGAATCCTGCTGCCCCTGTTGCTAGTGCTCGCCCTGTGCGGCTATCCGGCTGTCGCGCAGCACCTCATCATTGCGCAATACAATACCGATAACGGCTTGCCGCAAAACAGCGTAAAGGACATCGCATTCGACGAATGGGGCTTCTGCTGGATGGCCACTGAAATGGGGCTGGTACGTTACGATGGTCAGCGTTTTGATATTTATGGAACTTCCGAGATCAAAGGACTGATATCGGAGCGGATGGAAGGGCTTACGGCTGATGCTCGCGGCACGCTTTACGCCAAGGCTTACGGAGGGCAGATACTGAGGATAGCCGCTACCGGAAAACATGTCGCACCACGGCCGGTGCTGATGCCCAAATGGTCGGCCCACGTGGGGCAGCATGGTGTGGTAGTTGGGGAAAAGGAGATGCTGAAAAAGCTTATCTTTTTTTACAATCGCCTGGGAGCGAGCCCATTCCTATATTCATCCAGTATTTCAGATAAAGAGGTTTACCTTCGGAACCAGGATAGCCTGCTTTACGTGTCGCCCAGGCGTGCGAAGCCGTTAAAAATCAGGACTTATACGGGCCGGAATCCCCGGTATACGATTTTAGCCGGCCAATTGCTCGTTTGCATTTTGCCTGGTAACCATATCGAGGTCTGGAAAAACGGTCGTCATTTGTCGGCGTATGGATCGATCGGTGGCACGCTGGCGTCCGACGCACGGTTTCTGGCGGGGGATTTTCTGAGTTTCCCTGCACCCGATGGCTTTTACGTATATGTAGGAGAGAACCTGCACAAGGTGTCGCTTCACAACGGCCGCTTTCAGTCGGCTATTGAGTTGCATCATATCCGTATACCCGGACTGCGCAGCATTCGTTTTGTGCCTGCGCAGGGCGTCTACTATCTCGGTTCGTCAACAGACGGGCTGTTCAAAGTACGACGGTCGCCATTTGTGTCGCCGCCGTTTTCGTCTCCGATTCTGGGCCAGAGTACCTACGCGCAGGCCGATGTTGGTGAAGGGAGATTCGTAGTAAAGAATTTTCTGTTTTCACGGGATGCACCGCCGCGTCAGTTGCCCATTAAAAACGACATTTCCGCGCTGCTTTTTACTACTGCCGATCGCCAACTCTACTTTGCGCAGGATTACATGCTCCGGAAGCTTGATATCCGTAGCGGAAATGTGCTGGATGTGGCGCAGCTGGAATACGGGTTCGTGCATATGAGCCCGGCTGGTAAAGGAAGTTATCTGTTTGCGCAGAGCAGCGGGTTCGCCAGGCTTGTAAACGACAAGGTTTTGGATTTTAAGCAGTTTCCACAGAAAACAAGGATACTGTTCGCCAGGCAAATAAGACCTTCCTATTTCCTGGTTTGTACTGAAAACGGCTTGAAATGGTACGATTATGAGCGCAACCGCATTGACAAATCGGTGTTGGATTCGATGCTGATACGCACGGTTTATGCAGAGGATGACGGCAAATTGTGGATAGCTACTTATGGAAAAGGATTTTACCTGTTTCAAAACAACAAGCTTTACCGGATGCCCCTGGGAATGCGACAGGCTTTGAAAACGGTGCATTCCTTTATCGAAGACGGCCAAGGCTTTTTTTGGCTGCCCAGTAACAATGGCCTGTTCAAAGTACGGAAAGCAGATTTAATGGCTTATGCCGAAGGACAGTTGGAAGAACCTTACTTTTTTCGCTTCGACCGGTCCGACGGTCTTCCCACGAATGAGTTCAATGGTGGATGTGATCCTTCGTATCTATGGTTGAAAGACAGCCTGTTGTCGCTTCCGTCCATGAAAGGGCTGGTATGGTTTTATCCCAACCGGCTCAAACCTTACCTGCCTGAAAAAAGCATTTTTACCGACAGCCTGACGATCAATAACCAGCTCGTGGCGTTCAATCACACGTTGATCAGCCTGCCGCCCGATTTCAAGCGGCTTTCCGTGCAATTAACATCTCCTTATTTCGGAAATTCTGAAAATCTGGGCCTGGAATACCAGGTATCCGGCCTGGATCCGTACTGGCATGCCGTCGATAAAACGGGTCAACTGGCCATTAACAGCCTTCCCGCCGGGGATTACAAGCTGATCGTCCGCCGGAGCGGCGAAGCGGGTCCAAAAAGTCCGAACAAGCTGGTATTACCCATCCTGGTGACCCCCTGGTTTTATAATACCTGGTGGTTTTACCTGTTTTGCATTTGCTGTTCGATGTTGATCGGGTATTTGCTATTCCAAAGGAGACTTACGAAGCTGGAACGGGAAGCATTGGCATTGGAAAACACCATTTCTAACCGAACCTTCGAACTGAAAAACGCGGTCGATGACCTGGCGAAGTCGGAAATGGCGCTGCTGGAAAGTAACCGGTTCAAGGATCACGTTATCACAATGGTGCTGCACGATATGCGTTCGCCGCTCCGGTTTATTTCCCTCATCAGCGGCAAACTTTTGAAAAATCACACCCACTTGCCACCCGCCGACCTCGATACCTACCTTTCCGATCTTCACTTGGGGACACAAAACCTGCTGGGCTTTACGGAACAGTTCTTCATGTGGATCAGCGCGCAGCGAGAGGGGTTCAGAGTGAGTAAAACCGTGTTTTCAATGAAAGAGCTGTTTGAAGAGATCGCTTCATTGTACCAGGAGCTTTTCAAAGTGAACAGGAATACACTCAGCATTATTTGTGCCGACCAGCAATGCTTTTCGGATTACCGGATACTTTCCGTGGTGATTCGGAACCTGATCGACAATGCTAATAAAAACACGTACGAGGGGGATATTAGCTTGTCTTGCAGGGAAGATGGAAGCCGCTTGCGGATTTCGATCTCAGACACTGGTCAGGGCCTGACCGACGAGCAGATCGGGCTGTTCATGAGCCGCGACAGACAGGCCGGAAACCGCGGTACGGGCAGCTTGCTGATCCATGCGATGCTCGACTACATAGGAGGGGCGATTTCAGTCACCACCGAGCCGGGGCGGGGGAGTACATTCACCATTACTCTTCCAAATCCGGATCGATCTGATATACCTGGGCAAGATGGTTCAGTTCCAGCAGGTTCTTGATTTCAAGCTTGTCGAAAACGCGACAACGATAACTGCTTGCGGTTGAGGCGCTTATAGACAATGCATTAGAGACTTCCAGTGCGCCATAGCCTTTGAGCAGCAGCAATGTCACCTCGAACTCCCGTTTCGAAAGTTTGTCGAAAGGCGTGTTGGCCACATTGCCCATCAATGCATTGGAAAAAATATCGCCTTGTGAGCGCGAGATATATCGGCGGCCCTGACTTACGACCTGGATCGCCTCCGCTAACACGGCATCCGGTTCATTTTTGTTGACATAACCGAGTGCGCCGGCCTGGAAGAAACGGGTTGCAAAGACCTTGTCGGGCTTCATCGTCACGACGAGTATCCTGAGTTTGGGGCGAATGCTTAAAATGTCGGGAATGAGCGCCAGATCGTTCGTTTCCGGCATATTGAGGTCGGTGATCAGCAAATCGAAATCCTTTTCGGTGACCTTCTCGATGACCTGCCGCCCGTTTTCTGCGAATTCGACACCGACATTGTATCCGAGAACGTCCTTCACGACCATCTGAAGCCCCTTTCGAACCAATTGGTGATCGTCGGCGATAAGTATGGAGAGCGGCATAAGCTAGCAAGGGCATTTCCATCACGAATTGGTCGTGATAACTGAAATTAATGCATTCCGAAATGAAATCAAAAATGCATTCCCTGCGGTACCATCGTATCGGCGAGTGCCCGGGTGTAGGCACAGGCATGGCGGCGCCTGGTGAGCACTGCTGAAATACCTTCCCTGAGTTCGATGTCGACGCATTTTTTGGACATACATGCCCCCGCGCCCATGGCCATAATGTCGATGGCCTCTTCCGCACCTTCTTCGGTATAAAGCAGCGCAGTTCTGGGGAGTTTGCCTGAAAGTTTGCGGCTATCGAAGCTGTCGGGCTCATTTACGCTCACAACGATGAGGTCGAACTCTGAATCGGATAAATGCTTGTAGAATTGATTCAGGCTGATTGCTTCCGTGACATTTTCGCCCATTGTAATATTGTTGAGCATCATCCGGATCCCCTTGCGCGTAATGGGGTGCATATCGAAAACCAGTATTTTGAGGGTATCTTCAAGATTCATTATGACGTACAATATTTAATACGGTGCAAAGATTCCTCTTGCGAACCAAATCAGAAGTAGCTCTCGTATTAACCGGTTGTGGCTTTGGAGCCACACACCTATTTTTGCGGATCATCCATCAAATTAATTTGGAATCGACACCACGCCGGGAAAAAGTGTTTGATCGCAGTAGCTGGCTGGCTTATGCGCTATCCTCCTGATCGTCAAATAGGCAGTTCAAGCGTTTTCTTTCCGGAAACGATAAAGAAATGGTGCCTTGTTGGCCGCGCCGGTAAACTTCTTCTCCAGCCGTTCGAGCACATCCAGGTCGAGGATCTTTTTCTGGAAATTGTTGCGGGGAAATGCGCGGTCGAAGATCGATTCGTAGAGCTCTTGCAGGTCGCGCATCGTGAAGGTTTCGGGCAATAGGTTGAATGCGATCAGCTTCTCGTCCAGGTTAAGCTGCAAGGTGTGCAATGCGCTTTGTACCATTTCAGCATGGTCCATGATCATCTCCGGCAACGCCCGCACCGGGTACCAGTTGATGGATTCGTCGATGCCCGTTTTTTTTGGCACTACTTTATTGACATCCACCAATGCATAATACCCGATTGAAACAAAGCGGCGCGTAATCCAATCGAACTCCTTCCTGTTGAAATGCTGGTCGCCCAGTTCGTCTTCATTCAACTGGATCAGGCGTTCGAGGAAACTTTTATTGGTACGTGGTGAATCGCCAAACACCCTGAATTGCTCCAGGTAAATGTCCTTAATTCCCGTACGCTCTTCCAGAATGCGACGGGCAGCCTGGTCTATCCCCTCACTCTGGTAAATAAACCCGCTTGGCAACGCACAGAAATCTCCCTTAAAATTGAGCTTCGGGACCAAAACATTGAGCTGGCTATCCTGGTATCCAAAGATGACGCAGTCGATGGAAAGTTGCTCAATATAGTCCTGTTCACTCGGTGAATGCATGTCTGTCGTAGGGTTGCAGGTGGTATAATCGGCAATATCGCTTTTATAGCGGTGGTTTTAAAGCCAGGATTGAAGATGTTGCCGAATTATGGTATTGGTGGAATATAAAGTAGTACATATTTTATTGTCTCAAATGTAGACAATAAAACTTTTTCATTTACATTTGCTGGTCACTAATTCAAACAACCTGACCAGATGAAGAAGAATTTACAGCGTGCCGGTCTGATGATTTGCTGTGTATGGCTCTTGCTGGGCGACGCATGGGCACAGACGGCCAAAATGCAGGTGCTGGTATTCAGCAAAACGGCCGCGTTTCGGCACCAGTCTATCGAGGCCGGGAAAAAGGCGTTGGGCAAGATGGGTGCGGAGAAAGGTTTCAGCGTCAGTTTTACCGAAGATGCCAACCAGTTTAAGGAAAGCAATCTGAAAAAATACAGTACGGTGATATTCCTGAACACCACCGGCGATATCCTCAATGCGGAGCAACAAAGTGCATTTGAACGTTACATTCAGGCAGGCGGCGGCTATGTGGGTATCCACGCGGCCAGCGATACCGAATATGAATGGCCATGGTACGGTGCCCTCGCCGGTGCCTGGTTCCTCGACCACCCCATGCCGGACAATGTGCAGAAAGGTAAATTTATTGTCACGCAGAAAAACCATTGGGCTACCCAGGGTATGCCCGACGAATTTGAGCGGAGCGATGAATTTTACAGTTTTAAAAACATTTCCCCGAAAATCAACGTAGTTCTGAAAATCGACGAAACCAGCTACAAAGGCGGCAAGAATCCCGATTTCCACCCGATGAGCTGGTACCAGGAATTCGACGGCGGGCGGTCGTTTTACACGGCCATGGGGCATACCGACGAGACATTCGAAGAGCCGCTCTTCCTGAACCACCTCTGGGCGGGCATTCGCTATGCTGCCGGTGGTGACGCGCCGAAACCCGTGGATTTTGCCAAAGCGCGTCCGGAAGAGAACCGCTTTTCAAAAGCAGTGCTGGCCGAAAAGCTCGACGAGCCTATGGAACTGAGCGTGCTGGGCGACGGGCGCATTTTGTTTATACAGCGGAAAGGGGAAGTGCGTCTCTATAATCTCAAAACTAAGGAACTGAAAACGATCGCCAAACTACCTGTCAGCACAAAATATGTCAGCAAGGAAGGCAAGGAATCGATGGGGGAAGACGGCCTGCTGGGGCTTAATAAAGATCCCAACTTTGCACAAAACCACTGGATATACCTCTACTATTCGGATCCGAAAGAATCGAAAAATGTATTGGCGAGGTTTGAATTGAAAGGTGACGAGCTCGACCTAGCATCCCGCAAAGTCCTGCTCGATGTACCGACGCAACGGGAGGAATGCTGCCATACCGCGGGCTCCATTGCGTGGGACAAGGCGGGCAATCTTTATCTTTCGACTGGTGATAACACCAATCCGCACGGTTCCAACGGATACAGCCCAAGCGATGAGCGCGCCGGACGCGAGGCATGGGACGCCCAGAAATCATCGGCGAACACCAATGATTTGCGTGGTAAGATCATCCGCATCAAACCGCAGGCCGACGGCTCGTTTACGATTCCGGAAGGCAACCTTTTCCCGAAAGGCACACCGCAAACACGCCCTGAGATTTACACGATGGGCCATCGGAACCCATTCCGTATTTCGGTCGATCAGCACACGGGTTACGTGTATTGGGGCGAGGTGGGGCCTGATGCCGCCAAGCCGGATGTGAACCGTGGCCCGGCTGGTCACGACGAGGTAGGGCAGGCGCGCAAAGCAGGGAATTTCGGCTGGCCGCATTTCGTAGGCGACAACAAGGCCTACAACAAATATGATTTCACAGCCAGCCAGTCGGGAGAGAAATGGGACGTGGCTGCGCCGACGAACAATTCGCCCAGCAATACAGGCCTTAAAGTGCTGCCAGCAGCGCAGAAAGCATTCATTTGGTATCCCTACGACGCCTCGCCTGAGTTCCCGCTCGTTGGTGCCGGAGGCCGTAACGCCATGGCCGGACCCGTATTTTATTCGGACGATTTCAAAGGCGTACCCAATGCATTTCCCGCTTATTATAATGGCAAACTGCTCGCCTACGAATGGATGCGCGGCTGGATCATGGCTGTGACGATGGATAAGGATGGCAATTATGCATCCATGGAGCGCTTTATGCCGAGTTACAAATTCTCGAACCCGATGGATATGGAATTTGCGCAAAATGGCGACCTCTATATGCTCGAATACGGCTCCGGCTGGTTTAGCGCCAACGACGATGCCCGCCTGATCCGCATCGAATACAATGGCGGAAACCGCAAACCGAAGATCGAGATGGTCGCCAATAAGCAAGGCGGTTCCGCACCGCTGGCCCTGAAGCTCACTGCAGCAGGGACCGACGACGCGGATGGCGATGCATTGAGCTATTCCTGGAAAATCACTTCTAAAAATGGTTTTACCAAAACAGTTAATACACAGGATGCGGCATTAACACTCGCCAAAACAGGCGTCTACAAAGCGGTATTAACAGTAAGTGATGGTAAAGGAGGCATTTCGACCCAGTCGCTGGACGTTACCGTCGGCAATGAGGCGCCTGTGCTCAGCCTGGAAATGCCGGGAGCCAACAAGTCGTTTTTTGTGCCTGGGAAACCATTCCCTTATGATGTGAAAGTGAAGGACAAAGAGGATGGTGCGCTCGGAAACGGCATCGACGAAGACCGTGTGGCAGTTAATATCGATTACTTGCCCGAAGGCTTTGATAAAGTCGCCATAGCGCAGGGTCACCGCTCGGCGGATGCGGCGGCGCAGTCTGCAACCGGGGCATCCGCCGCCGGCAAAAAGCTGATCGAAGCGAGTGATTGCAAGGCCTGCCATAGCGTGAACAAGAAATCGATCGGTCCGGCTTATGCGGATGTGGCGCGCAAATACAAAGGCAATGGCACAGCGGTGGAGACGCTGACGAAAAAGGTGATCAACGGCGGAAGCGGTGTATGGGGCGAAACGCCAATGGCCGCGCACCCGCAGCTTTCGGCAGGCGATGCCTCCGAAATGGTTAAATACATTCTGAGTTTGTCGTCGGGAACTGCCCAGGCATCGCTCCCTACAAAAGGAAACTACACGGCCGCGCTTCCGAATGGCGACAAAGGGAAAGGAGTGTTCGTGGTCCGTGCAGCGTACGAGGACAAAGGTGCCAAAGGCCTGCCCGCGTTGCGCTCCGAGCAGACGTTCGTCTTGCGAAATGCCATCCTGGACGTGCATGGTTTTGATGTGTATGATAATGTAAATAAAATGTCCTATGGCGGGAATAACCTGGCTATTCCGGCGAAATCAGGTGCTTTTATGGGCTTGAAGCAGGTAGACCTCAACGGCGTATCGGCATTCCGGCTGATGGCGACGGCCCCGAAGCCGCAACTGAACGCCACCGGAGGTAAAATTGAGCTGCGGCTCGATAGCCCGACCGGCAAGCTGATCGGTGAGTCGGCTTTCCTGGAACCGACCGATAAGATGGATTTCAAACCGTCTAGCCTGGATATTCCGGTGAAGTTGCCCGCAACAGATGGCAAACCGCACGATGTGTATATGATTTTTGTAAACCCTTCCAAATCATCCGGCAGTCTGATGGTCGTCATGAGTGCGCAGGCAATAATGGCGTCAGCGGCGCAATAATTTGGCCTACGCAAATTTTAAAGCATCCCTTTGGCTTCAGAGGGATGTTTTTTTATGTCAACAGTATGCTTTTTGTCTGCCAGCGCTTTAATTGCTTTAAAATAGCACTGAAATGAACCAGAAAACCGTCCTGCTGCTCGCGTTCATCGCCCTGAAATTCATTTTACATTACTTTCTGATTATCCCTGAATATGACTTGCACCGCGATGAGTACCTGCATCTCGACCAGGCCAACCACCTCGCCTGGGGTTTTTTGTCGGTACCGCCAGTTACGTCATGGATCGCCTGGATCATCAAGGCGTTGGGTAATGGTGAAGGGGTAGTGCGGTTTTTCCCGGCGCTGTTCGGGACGTTGACGGTCCTGGTTGTCTGGAAAACTGTGGATAGGCTCGGCGGCAATTTATATGCTTGCGTGCTGGCAGCTTTGTGTACTGTTTTTTCAGTGTTATTAAGGTTAAACCAACTTTTCCAGCCCAACTCGCTGGATGTTCTTTGCTGGACCACACTCTATTTTTTTCTGATCAGTTTCATCCAATCGCGAAACCCAAAATGGCTTTACGGCTTCGCAGCGGTTTTCGCGATCGGATTTTTGAATAAATACAACATCGCATTTGCCGTTGTCGGCCTGCTGCCGGCCATTCTACTGACAAACCAGCGCACGCTGTTGCTGACCCGGCATGTATATCTGGCATTGCTGCTGGCGTTCGCCCTGATTTCGCCTAATCTGATCTGGCAATATCAGCATGGTTTTCCGGTGATCCACCATATGAATGAGCTGGCCAAAACGCAGCTGGTGAATGTAAACCGGGCTGATTTTTTGAAAGAACAGTTACTATATTTTGTAGGCGCACTGTTTGTGATCGTCGCAGGGCTATATGCCTTGTTGACTTATAAACCGCTTTCGGAATACCGGCTCTTCTTTTTCTCGATCATCATTACGCTGGCTGTCTTTGTTTACCTGCGTGCGAAGGGCTACTATGCGATCGGTATCTATCCGATTTACATTGCGTTCGGGGCCTTGTATATTGGCGAAAAAGTGAAAGCTGCGTGGTTTAGGGCATTGTTTGCGGCCATTCCGGTGATACTTTTTGTTCCCCTGTTCAACGTAGCTTTTCCAAACAAAACACCCGAACAGATCACTGCCAACCCGGAGCCATATCGGAAATTCGGACTGCTGCGGTGGGAAGACGGTAAGGACCACCAGTTGCCACAGGATTTTGCCGATATGCTTGGCTGGCGCGAACTGGCGGCCAAAGTCGATGCCGCCTACACCTCCACACCCGACCGCGAAGCGACCTTGGTCCTTTGCGACAACTATGGACAGGCCGGGGCCATTAATTATTATACCAAAACGGGCGTTCGCGCAGTCACATTCAATGCGGATTATATCAATTGGTTCGACCTCACCAGGAAATACAAACACCTCATTCGGGTCAAAACCTGGGGAGATGAAGGGGACGAAATGAAAGAAACCGGTCCGCTTTTCGCAACCGGTTACGCCGCAGATTCGGTAACGAACCATTATGCCAGGGAATGGGGGACGACGGTATTTGTTTTTCGGGATGCCCGCGTCGACATCAGAGACAGGCTGGCGAAGGAAATCGATGAGGAAAAATGGTAGAGAAATGGATTGCTAACCGATAATCTTCGCCCGGTGCGCCAGGCCCCAGTAATGCAGTTCTTCGAGTACTTTTTCGAGCGATGCCCCGTGTTCGGTGATCGAATATTCGACTGTCGGTGGGAATGTGTCGAACACCTTTCGGTTGATCAGCTGGTTCATTTCGAGGGTTTTTAATTCCTTGGATAACGTTTTGTCGGTAATGCCCGTAACCTCCGTCGAAAGTTGCTTGAAACGTTTCGGTCCGGACGAAAGGGCAAAAAGTATGAGCAGTTTCCACCGTCCTTCGAGTGCTTCGAGCGCGTCACGAATGGATAATGCGGTTTTGGGGCAGCCGTTTCCTGTGAGCATGTTGTTTTGGGCTAATTCTAAATCTCCATTACTACCCGATTGGATAGTACTATCCAACGCGGAAAGTACTATCGAACGGAAAGCGAAGGTAGATACTTTTGCCCTATCACAAAACAACGGATTATGGCAATCAAAAAAAACTCCAAAACAATGCACATCACGCTATGGATCGTGCAATCGCTGCTGTCGGTAACGCTCGTCTGGGCAGCTTATATGAAACTGTTCGAATCGCCGGAGGCGCTGGCGGCCATGTGGCAATGGACCGGCCAGGTATCACCGATGTTTGTCAAGCTGACGGGAATAATCGATTTGCTGGCGGGTATTGGATTGATATTGCCTGCATGGTTGCGTATCCGTCCGGCTTTGACGTTCGTAACGGCGGCGTGTGTGGTGCTGCTCATGCTCTGCGCAATGCTTTTTCACCTTTCAAGGGGTGAATCGCCTGTGTTCAATCTGTTTTTTGGTCTCCTGGCGGCATTCGTCGCGTGGGGGAGGCAGGAGCGTGCTGCCTCCCCCTGCTAAGCCTAGTTGACCGACAACGACAGCGGCCCGAACTCTTCAAAGTGTATGTTCGACTTCTCAATACCACGATCGACCAGGTAGCGGTAATGCTGACGGATAAACGGCCCCGGTCCGCAGATGTAATACACCGCTTCGGGGTGCAATGCTTCGGTCGGAAGCTGGTCGAGAGACACCCAACCGAGGTATTCATTGGCGGAAAGGCTTTCGGCCGAGTCGTAAAAAAAGTGCTTCTCCACATGCGCTACCTGCTCGGCGATGGCATGCAAATCGGCTTTGAATGCGTGCACCTGCTCGTTTTTGCAACCGTGTACCCAGGTAATGGGCGCATTGGCTTCCGCGCGTACAAGGCTTTCGAGCATGGCGATCAATGGCGTTTGTCCGACGCCTCCGCTGATGAATACCTGTGGTTTACCGTCGTCGGCTTTCAAGGTGAAATTTCCGGATGGGGCCGAAAGGTCCACAATTTCGCCGGGCTCGACGAAGTCGTGGAGGCGGTTACTGATCATCCCGTCGGGGTGCTGGCTGCCTGCCTCCCGCTTCACCGAAATGCGGTAGTATTCACCGTTCGGCGCGCTCGACAGGCTGTATTGCCGCGGCTGTTGGAGGTTATATTCGGGCAAAAAGAGACGGATGCTGATGTATTGACCCGGTTTGAAATCGGCCACAGCGCCGCCGTCGACAGGGTAGAGGTAGAAGGAAGTGATCTCTTCGGATTCCCTCACCTTTTTACGCACCACGAATGGCCGCCAGCCCGACCAGCCGCCCGGAAGGCTTACTTTTTCGTCATAAATCTTTTGCTCGTGACCGCTCATCAATCCCGCGAGCTGGGTATAAGCGATCGTCCATGCTTCGAGAAGTTCGGGCGTGGCCGCTTCGCCGAGCACTTCGGCAATGGAGGCGATGAGGTGCCTGCCCACGATCGCGTAATGCTCCGGACGAATGTGTAAGCTTGCGTGCTTGTGGCCAATGGTATCCACTACCGGAAACAACACTGAGGGGTCTTCAATATTTTCCGCATAAGCGAGCACGGCCATTGCGAGGGCGGTTTGCTGGCGTTTGTTTTGTTGGTTACCCATATTGAAAAGGTGTTTCAATTCGGGGTTATGCGTGAACATCCGGTTGTAAAAGTGGGTTGTCAGCAGCACACCGTGTTCTTTCAGTACTGGTACAGTGGCCTTTACGAGGTCTTTTTGTTGTGGGGACATGATGTTGAAAAATTAAAATAAAAGACATTTTTATCCTTTATTTGGGTAAAAAAATATTATTTATTCAGGGTAAGCTGTCCTTGAATGAGCTCTTCATTAAACTGGCCAATGGAAGTACCACGCAACATGATGACGATCTGTGTCCGGATCTTCTTGAAATCGTCGTGCAACGGACACGGATTGGTTTCGGAACAATAGCTCAGTCCCATTCCGCAACCGATGAAAATGCTGTCGCCTTCGATGGCCTGTACAATGTCGGCCAGTGGGCGTTTCAACCCGCCGGAATCGAGGTAAAAACCTCCATTCGGGCCTTTGGAAGAGAGGATGAGCCCTTCCTTGCTCAGCTTTTGAAGGATCTTGGCCAGGAACGGCTCCGGGGAATTGATATGCTCCGCAATTTCCCGGATGCCGGCCTTTTCGCCTTCTTCCGAGCGTTGCGCGATGTAAAACACCGCCCGCATCGCATATTCACATGTTTTTGAAAATATTCCCATTTGTCTGTCCGGCCCACGACCGCTTACCTGAATGCAAAGATAGGAGGCAATTTTAAAATAAAAGAGTTTTTTATCTTTTATTAATTTGAGTCGATAAAGAGTTGGAAAATGGATACCGGCAGTCTGGGGAGATTTCTAAGACCAGTCTTCTTAGAATGCCGATGAAAAAAACTTTAGAAATTTTTTCCAACTTCTGTCCAGATCCGAAAACCTGATTGTCATTAGGTTTTTAAATTCAAAATTGCTTAAAAATGGAAACCAGACTTAATTTCTTTGAAAAAGGACAAAATGCATTAAAGCCGCTTTTCAATATGGCAGGCTACATTAAGAAATCGACTATCGACCGTCAACTGGTAGAACTGGTGGACTTCCGTGTGTCGCAGATCAACCAATGCGCTTACTGCCTTGATATGCATTCGAAAGAGCTGCGTGCGATGGGCGAAACCGAGCAACGTTTGTACGGTGTGAGCGCATGGCGTGAAGCTCCTTATTATACCGACCGGGAACGCGCCGCATTTGCATGGGCCGAAGCGGTGACCGCCACGCACATTACCGACGAGGTGTACCGGGAGGTAGCAGCTCAGTTCTCCAATGAAGAATTGGTCGACCTGACCATGGTCGTAACGGCGATCAATACCTGGAACCGCATCAATATCGCATTCCCGGGCGGGATCGGTACTTATCAGGTAGGCCAGTTCGGTTGAGCCGCGGATTGAGGATTTCTGACTAGCTTTCGTATTTTAACAGAAAAGCACATTATTTTAAACGATAGCCACGATATGGACGAATTCTTATTGGTATTCCGGCGAGATTTCCAGAGCAGGGAAAATCAGCCTTCGCCCGAGCAGTTGCAGGAGCATTTTCAGAAATGGTATGCCTGGTACGAAAAGATGGCCGGCGAAGACCGGATTGTGCTCCGCAGAAAATGGGACGGTGAAGGCCTCGTGGTCGACCGGCAGAAAACCGTCCTCAATGGCCCTTATGCCGAAATAAAAGAGTCGATCGGCGGAATGGTGATCATTAAGGCGGCCGATTACCTCGAAGCTGCCGAAATTGCCAAGGAGGTTCCTATACTGGAATTCGGCGGAACTGTGGAAATCCGGAAAGCACTCTGATTGCAGTTTGCTGATGCTTTTTTGATAATTTTACGTGTCCGAGCGTCGGGGTCCGGCTACATCAGCCGGGCCCCGACGCTCGGGCACGTGTTATCATGGAGGAAAAAGAACTGTTGCCCCATCTTTTCAGGACCGAATACCGCAAGCTCGTGGCGGTGCTCTGCTACCTTTTCGGGATCGAACACGTAGAAATCGCCGAAGACATTGCCAGCGACACATTCCTGGCCGCGGCCGAAACCTGGGCCATCAAGGGCGTGCCCGAAAACCCGGTAGCCTGGCTGTACACCGTTGCCAAGAACCGTACGAAGAACCATTTGAAACGAAATTCAATTTTCGAGCAGAAGGTCGCTTCGGAAATCCGCTATTCGTCGGACATGGAAGAGGAAATCGATATCGACATGTCGGCCAGAAACATTACGGACAGCCAATTGGCGATGATATTCGCTGTGTGCGACCCACTGATCCCCGCTGATTCCCAGGTGGCATTGGCGCTGAACCTGCTGTGCGGTTTTGGCGTGCAGGAAATTGCCGATGCATTTCTGGTCCATAAGGAGGTCGTGTACAAGCGCATCCAGCGCGCGAAGGAAAAGCTGAAAGAGGGCAACATCAGGATTGAGCAGCCATCGGTGACCGAGATCAGCGGGCGGTTGGAAACTGTTCTCACCACATTGTACCTGCTTTTTTCGGAAGGTTATTATTCTATTTCGCAAAATACCATCTTACGCAAGGAGCTCTGCGCAGAGGCCATGCGGCTCAACTTTTTGTTAGTTGAAAACGAGCTGACCGACCGGCCCGAAGCGAGCGCATTGCTTGCGCTGATGTGCTTCCATTCGTCACGCTTCGAGGCGCGTACCAATGCGAATGGTGAAATAGTGTTGTATGAAGACCAGGACGAATCGCTCTGGAACCAGGAGCTGATAGACCGGGGCGCTTATTACCTCGGCCGGGCATCCGCGGGTGAAAAACTCAGCCGTTATCACCTCGAAGCGGCCATCGCTTACTGGCATACGCATAAGGAAGATTCGCCTGAAAAATGGTTGCATATCCTGGACCTTTACGATCATTTGCTGGCGATCGAATATTCCCCGATCGCGGCTTTGAACCGCGTTTATGCGCTGGCGAAAGTGAACGGCAAGGAAGCTGCTATTCAGCAGGCACTGCATTTAAACCTTACAAACAACCATTTTTATTATTCACTGCTGGGTAACCTTTACACGGGCGTAGACCGGGCGCAGGCCATTTTGAATTACGAAAGCGCGATCCAGCTTGCACATTCGCAAGCGGACAGGGCAATCCTTTTCAGGAATATCCGGCGCTTACAGGAATTGTAGGTCTTATTTAGTTGATAAAATTTCGTTATAATATTCAAATAGTCGTACTTTTGCCCGGTTCACATTTCAATAACACTTCCAAATGGGGCGCATATCCATGCCGGGTATATCCATGCCGGGCACATCCATGCCGGGCACATCCGCCGACGGGTTCGCCGGAGCTGACGACGCTTCGCTCTGGGACGCTTTCAAAAAGGGCGACCGGCTGGCATTCGCGCGCCTGTACCAGTTGCATGTGCACCATCTGATCCGTTACGGCTACAAAGTGACAAGCAACCGCAGCCTGATCCAGGATTGTACACAGGACCTTTTTGTAGAACTTTGGGAAAACCGCGAGAACCTGACCGATATCCGCTCTCTCCGGTACTACCTGCTCAAATCGCTTCGCTATAAGCTCGTACGGCACTTGCGGTTCGAACAACCGGACAACCTCGACGAAGAGCGCATGGAGACGCACGACGACCATTTCGAAAGCCAGACCGTGCGGCAGGAGACATTGACCCGGCAATCGCGTCAGCTTGAAACCGCCATGGCGCAGTTGCCCAAGCGGCAGCAGGAAGCCATTCACCTGCGGTTTTTTCACGAGTTGACCAACGAGGAGGTGGCGCGCATTATGGGGGTCAACTATCAGTCGGCTTGTAAGTTCATCTATACAGGTCTGAAAACCCTGCGGGAAATCATGCAATTGTCGTCTGTAATCCCGGTTTTGTTTTCTTTTTTCCTAAAATCCTGAAATTTTTTCCAAAAAAATGGATTAAAACGCACCGCGTTTGACACTAGGGTATATCAACCGAAACCGATATGCCATGGCAGGAGATTTTGCCGACTTTGATATTGAAGATTTTGCATTCGAAGAAAGCTTCCAGCACTGGGTTTTGAAAACCAACCCGGAGCACGAGGAATTCTGGGGCCAATATCTGGCGGAACATCCGGAACAGACTGACAAAATCCTGGCAGCCAGGGTACTCGTGCTGGATTTGCATACCGACGACCGCAATACACAGGACGACCTGCTTGCGCAGGAGATCTGGGAACAGGTTGACCATCGGACGCGTCCGACGGGCTTTGTGATATGGCGGCGCATGAAGGCCTGGCATGTGGCCGCGTCGTTTCTGATGCTGGCGGTAGGGCTAGGGGTATGGCTTTGGAAATCGGAAAAGGCGCGGGAAGTGGCTGCGGTGCCAATGGGTGTTCCGCTGGTAGGTAGGATGCGCGAAGAATTGAACGCGACTGGGAGCGTCAGGCAAATTACGTTGCCCGACGGGAGTGTGGTGAGCCTGGACCCGGACAGTAAGCTGGTGTACCCGGCCCGGTTCGAAGGCCGTGAAAGGGTGGTTCAACTAAGCGGCGAGGCATTCTTCGAAGTGAAGCGGGACACCGAGCGGCCGTTCCTTATTTACGCCAACGAAACCGTCACAAAAGTGCTCGGCACGAGTTTTCGTATAAAGGCATACGTTAGTGCTCCGCAGGTGATCGTTTCGGTGGTGACGGGCAAAGTTTCGGTTTTTGGGAAGCAGGATTATGAAGAGAACCAAAACAATGCGCGGCTTACCGGCCTGATACTAACGGCTAACCAACAGGCGGAATTTTCGCGACAGGAGCTGCATTTCAATAAGACTTTGGTGGAAAAGCCCCTGATCGTCGAATCGGCACCGCGGACTTCGTTTGACTTCGACAATACGCCTTTGCAGGATGTTTTTAAAATACTGCAAGACGCTTACGGCGTGGAGATTATCTTTGATCCGGAGCTGGTAAATGGGCGTTCGCTGCAAGTGAGCCTGGAAGATGAATCCTTGTATGAAAAGCTCGACGTGATCTGTAAAACCATGGGAATGTCGTATCAGATTGTGGATGCGCGTATTCTCATTGGGAAACAGGATGGCCCCAAAAGTTTATCACCCTAAACCCCTGACCGATATGACATAGGAAACTCTACAAAAAAAGCCGGCAATGCGGAAACATTGTCGGCCTGGTACTGGCTCCCCGGACATCTGTGGCAAGATAAGGGAACCGGTTTTGCAAAAATCTTTTCGGGAAAATCACAAAACGATCAAAGGTATGAAAAAACATCGACTGCCTGTCGAGATCCTAATTGCTATGGTTAAATTCTCCTGTTTTCATCTTTTTCTAGTCATGCTGACGTTCGGTGTCAGCGTGGCCGGGGATAGTTTTGCGCAGGAAATGCTGACGCGCCCGGTGACGGTGACGCTCGTGAACCAGGACGTAAGGACGGCGCTGACGAGGATCGAGAAATCGGCCAAAGTAAAGTTTAGCTATGAACCTGCATTAATACAAAAAAGCGGGAATGTCAGCCTCACGGTGAACCATGAGCCGCTGGCCAATGTGCTGGACAAGCTGTTGAAACCGCTTGGGATCAGTTATAATTCTTCGGGACGATACATTATCCTCACCCGAGAAACCGGCCAGGGCCTGCGAAAGCCCGGGGGGATGGAGGAAGCAGAAGCATTCGAAAAGTGGGTGACCGGAAAAGTGGGTGATGAGGCGGGCGCGGCATTGCCGGGTGTGAGCGTCCTGGTGAAAGGCACGCAAACAGGCACCACAACCCAGGCCGACGGTACTTTCAAAATCGATATCGGCGAAGGTCCTGCATCCCTGATCTTTTCATTTGTGGGTTACGTCCCGCAGGAAATCGAGGTCGGCGGCCGGACGGTGATCGATGTGGCTTTGAAAGTGGATACCAAAGCATTGGAAGAAGTGGTAGTGGTAGGTTATGGCACCCAAAAGCGCTCCGATCTGACCGGCTCCGTGTCGACCGTGAAAGCGAATGACATTAAAAACCTCCCCGTGCGCAGCGTGAACGAAGCATTGCAGGGACGTGCCGCGGGCGTGCAGGTTACGCGTAACGATGGGTCGCCGGGTGCTAGTTCGGACATTATCATCCGTGGGGCGGGGTCCATCGGCGGCATGGCACCGTTGTACATTGTGGACGGCATCCGGATGTCGGCGGGGAACAACTTCAATTTGCAGGATGTGGAATCCATCGAAATCTTGAAAGACGCCAGCGCGGCGGCCATCTACGGAGCCCAGGCTGCCGGCGGCGTGGTGCTGGTAACGACCAAGCGCGGTACTTCCATGGACAAGATGAGCATCAACCTCAATGCCTATTACGGCGTTCGTAAACCGGTGAATATGTATAAATTGTTGAATACCAACGACTACTATACTGCCAAAACTGCATTCGGCGTGGCTACGGGTGGTTGGGGCGATCCGGCGGCATTGCCCAACACCGACTGGACGGACGCGATCTTTACCAACGGTGTGGAACAAAGCTACTCGCTGGATTTGTCGGGAGCGTCGGCCAAAAGCAACTACTACATTTCGGCCAATTACCAGAAAGAGGGTGGCACCATTATCGATAACTGGTTCAAAAGATATGGTTTACGGACGAATTCGGATTACAAACTTAATTCGAAACTGAAAGTCGGAGAGACGATGTACGCCTGGATGACGGAGATGAACCCGACAGTGAGCACTACATTTCCTTTTCGGTCTGCACCTGTGGTCGGTATCTATGACCCAACCAACACCTATGGCGGCTGGGCTAAAACGGGCAGCTTTTTTGGCGGGCCGAACCTGTTGGGGCAGGAGTACCAGAACCACATGTCGAACCAGACCTACGCCGTGGAAGGCAACGTGTACGCCGACTGGCAGATCATTCCCGCGCTCAGCTTTCGTGCCACTTTCGGGGCCTCGGTTTATAATGCCAAGAATTTGAAATTCACCGAAGCATTCGACTATGGCATCGTGGCCAACCGCATAGCCTTTCTGGGCCGGGATATCAACAACCAGCGGAACCTTACCGCGAACTTTGTTTTGACCTACCACAAAATATTCGGAAAACATGAGTTGAAAGCGCTGGCCGGTTATGAAGCATACAAATCCGACCTGAGCACATTGCACGGTGAAGCGCAGGGATTTCCTTATGTGACTTATAACCTGGGGCTTACTACAAACCCTGGCAGCTATGTGACCAATGGCGCGGAGTTGCCGCAAACGCGGTTATTGTCGCAATTTGGGCGGGTGAATTACACTTATTCGGGCAAATATTTACTGACTGCCACTGTTCGCCGGGACGGCTCCGACCGCTTTGGGCCTGCTAACAAATGGGGTGTGTTTCCCTCGGCGTCTGTGGGCTGGAAATTGAGTGAAGAAGCATTTTTGCAGGATAACCTGCATGCGGTTTCCAATCTGAAATTGCGGGCGAGTTATGGTAAGCTCGGCAGCACGAGCAACATTCCGCAGTATACCTACCAATCGTCGTACGGCGGCAACGGCGGTACCAATGCAATGGGGCTTTTCGACGGCTCCCGTTCGAAGGGTTATGCCTTGACTGCCCAGCTGGTGAACGAGAACATCAAATGGGAATCCGTTTTGCAAACCGACGTCGGTATGGATGTAGGACTTTTCAGGAATGCATTGAACATTACCCTCGACTGGTACAGCCGCCAGACGCAAGGCATGATTTACCAGGTGCCGGTGGCACCGACGGCGGGTTTTGGCAACACTTCGGTTTACACCAATATCGGCCAGATGAGTAATAAGGGCATTGAGCTGGCTGCCGATTACCGGGGCCAGAAAGGCGACTTTACCTATTCGCTGGCCATTAATGCTGCCTACAATAAAAACCTCGTCAAACAGCTCGATGGCAACAATAACAATCCTATCAGCGATGGCGCGGCCGGCAACGACCTCGACGGGAATGCGGGACGCACGCAGGTTGGCAATCCGATGAGCCAGTTTTACGGTTATCAGGTTGACGGGATTTTCGAGAGCGATGCCGAAGTGCAATCGCTGAACGAAACGGCGCAGCAGACGGCCGGTTCCACCACCATCTATTACCAGAATGCGGGCACCGCCGCAGGGGACCTGCGGTTCAGGGACATCAATGGCGATGGCCGGATTACCACGCTCGACAAGACGTTCATCGGTAACCCCTGGCCGAAACTTACCTATGGCCTGACATTAAACCTGGGTTGGAAAGGCATTGAACTGACTGCCTTGCTACAAGGCATTCAGGGCGTGGACGTCTACAATGGGAACAAGTATTACACCGAATATTTCTATGGCGATTATACCTCGACCCGCGACATTTTCAACTCGTCATTTTTTGACGGAAACGGCCTGACAGACCAGCCGCGGATCGGCGTTACCAATGCTTCGGGCACATTCGCCCGGGATCCGAATTCGAATTACGGGCGAATTTCGAGCTACTTTGTGGAAGATGGTTCATTCCTGAAACTGCGTAACCTGCAAATTGGGTACACATTTCCGAACCATTTGCTGACAGCACTGCATATGCAGGGGCTACGGGTGTATGCACAGGGACAGAACCTGTTCACGATCACGAAATACTCTGGGCTCGATCCCGAAGTGCTTGGGCGGAATGGCACCACCGCGCGCGGGATCGACACGATTTTCTCTTATCCGCGGTCCATGTTGCTTTCGTTCGGCCTTAATCTCAGTTTCTAACTTTCAATCAGAAGGATGATGAAAATTTATATAAAGCTGTCATTTTTGGCCTTTCTGGCGATAGTGACGGCATGTAAACAAAGTTTTGTAGACGTAGAAAACCCCACGGCGATTGCTACATCGGCCTATCCCGAAAAGGTTTCGGATCTCGAACAGCTGCTCGCTGGCGCATACGCTACGCAGCACGCGGCGGGCACCTTCGGTCGTGCGATGGGGCCGTACAGCACGCATTTGTGGGACCACACTTGCGACCTGAGCTGGCAAGGCTCGCCCAACTGGATACAGATGGGGCAGAACAATGCGTTGCCCAGCGACAACTTCCTGCTCCAAATCTGGCCGGACCTTTGGCGAGGCGTTCAACGCTGCAATACGCTGCTGGCTGGTATCGAGAAAGTGGGCCAGAATGCAAATGAAGCCGACAAAGCCGCCATTAGTCTTATTAAAGGCCAGGCATTGTTCCTGCGGGCCTGGTACTACTTTTACCTCACCACTTTCTGGGGAGAAAGCTTTATCGTGGACGGCCAGGGCGGCGACAAAATGGGTGTGCCGATCCAGGAAACGGTAGCGGATGATCTGTCCAAAACACAGGTGTCGCGGTCGACGGTGCGGCAATGCTGGGATTTCATTGTTAACGATTTGAAACAAGCGGAGACCTTGCTTGCCGGGAAAAAATGGACGGCTGCTACTGACCGGCACAAGGTTGACGAATGGGGCGTGAAGGGTTTTTTGGGTAAGGCTTATGTGTTTACGCAGGATTGGGCGAATGCAAAAACCATTCTGGGAAAGGTGATCGGCGAAAGCGGCAAGTCACTGGTGTCGTTCGATGTCTACAAGACGATGTTCAACGGGCAAAACGAGTTCAACTCCGAATCGCTTTTTGAGCTGAATTTGAATGTGGACATGAGCTTTGCGGGTGCTAACGACCTGTCGATGGGGTCGATGATGGGCACGCTGATCTCGCCTTCCTATGTAGGTGCGAATGGAACGCCCATTGCTTCCGCCTGGTCGAATGTATTTCCGCATGCCAAAAATATTGCTCGTTTTGGTTTTAACGAAGGACATTACTTCAAGCCCGGCACGACGTCGCCCAATAGCTCGAATGTCGATCAAGCCTACATCACCAAATCCATCACCGCGCGCACCAACAAAACGGTCGATCCACGGCTGTGGGTAGCATGCCTGCAACCTTATGTCGATTCCATGGTCGTGAGTGGCGCGAAAAGGCCAATTTCGCATTTTCTGGATATTAATGAATTGGATATGGAAGCGTGGAGTTTCAGGAAATACATCAACCTGAATGGAACAGAGCTGGAAATCAACCGCGCGAATGGCAGCAATATCCTGTGGCTGAGGCTGGCTGATATTTATCTCCTATACGCCGAAACGCTCAGCCGAACAGGCGACAATGTAAGTGCGTTGGAATACATTAATAAAGTAAAGCGCCGTGCTTACAGCCTGCCGGTCGACAAACCTTCGGCCGTGGACTATAAAAGCCTGACCGGCGCAACCAAGGCCTCCGACGATGTTCTGAAAAACGACCCGTTGAAGTATGAACGCTGGGCCGAGTTTTTCGGCGAGTTTAACTGGTGGTTCGACGTGTGCCGCTGGAAAATTGGCGATAAAGAGGCAGCCTATTACCAAAAAATACGTGGTGGGCCGATCCAGTGGAGCGCTACTGACTATGCACAGCCGATACCGGTGAACGAGATGACTTCTAACATCAATATGCGGCAGAATCCGGGTTATTAATGTCAATAACGGGGCTTTCGAAAGGAAGCCCCTCTTTTTTTAGCAGGTAATGTTTTGCGGAACGGACAGGCGCTTTGATTAGTTTCTATATTAGCCAAATCTAACCCCATTGATATGTCAAAGCTATTTTCGCCAGTTACTATAAAAAGCATCCAGTTTAAAAATCGGATCGTTGTTTCTCCCATGTGCCAGTATTCATCCATCGATGGCTTTGCCACCGACTGGCACCTGGTCCACCTCGGCAGCCGGGCTGTTGGCGGTGCGGGACTGATCATCACCGAAGCCACCGCCGTGTCGCCCGAAGCCCGTATTTCGCCCGAAGACCTCGGAATATGGCAGGACGAGCATCTCGAAAAACTTTTGCAAATCACGACATTTATCAGTGAGCAAGGCTCTGTACCAGGTGTGCAGCTCGCTCACGCGGGACGGAAAGCAAGTACCGCCGTGCCCTGGAAAGGCCGTGCCGAAGTGCCTCCCAGCGAAGGCGGCTGGCAAACCGTTGCACCCTCCGCGATCCCGTTTTCAGACACTTATCCTAAGCCGGAAGCATTGGATGAAGCGGGTATCGAAAAAATAATCTTCGACTTTACAGCCGCCGCAAAGCGCGCATTGCAAGCGGGCTTCAAAGTGATCGAAATCCACGCCGCGCACGGTTATCTGGTGCACCAGTTCCTCTCGCCGCTGAGCAACCACCGTAACGATGAATATGGCGGCAGTTTTGAAAACCGCATCCGCTTATTACTTCGCATTATCGAAGGTATTCACACGGTTTGGCCAGCAGACCTCCCGGTTTTTACCCGCATCTCCGCTACCGACTGGGTGGAAGGTGGCTGGAACCCCGAAGAGTCCGTTCAGCTCGTGCATATTCTTAAAGAGAAAGGGGTTGACCTGATCGACGTATCGTCGGGCGGTCTCGCCATTAACCAGCAGATTCCCGTCGGCCCGGCTTATCAGCTGCCATTCGCCTCCCGCATCAAGCGCGAAACCGGCATTCTGACCGGTACCGTCGGCTTGATCACCAACGCCACCCAGGCTGAGACCATTCTGGTGAACGGCGATGCGGATATGGTCATCATGGCACGGGAGATTTTGCGGAATCCCTACTTTCCATTGGAAGCTGCGCGGGATTTGAAAGATGGGGTTGCGTGGCCGGTGCAGTACGAGCGGGCGAAGTGGTGAAATGAATTAGTTCGTTAAACAATTGTCCGACAGTTTTCGAAATAAAATAGCCATTTGGTTGAAAAAGGTATTTTAACCAAATGGCTATTTTATTGTTTGAGTTTGGAGTAGGAAACAGGAATTTTGACAAGCAAACCACCCTCCAATGCGTGAAACACAATAAAACTAAATCAAATTCCTTTTTAATTTACATGTGACGTATTTCTACATATAATTAAAAATACTTTTATATGAAAAAAACTTGTTAGTGTGGCGTTGCTGTTATATGTTTACAAAAAGTTACTATCAACCTAATCAGTGAACAATCTGTAAATCTTTTACTTTCACTATATGTCTTTCGGCTTCATCAAGCACATCATGACAGGTGCCTGTATGGTACTTTATTGCCATTTGGGTTATGGGCAACAATCAATTCCTGATAAATCTGTATTAACTACACCTCTGGCGGGCGCCCGTATTACTGAAAAAGCTGTTCAATCAATAACTGCGTATAATAATATACGTTCCGGATCGGTTGAGTATATCGCAGGGAAAAGTGTCATCTTGGAGTCAGGGTTTCACGTGGCAGAAGGGGCAATTTTTGTAGCTCGAATAGATTCCGTAATACAACAGGTCGATGTCGCATCGGTAAATTCTGATATAACACTTAGCACAGATGGCGGTCACGATCACACAAAGCTTTTTTTGAGCGCTTACCCGAACCCTTATTCAGAAGATACACAAATCGAATACTGGCTACCCAAAGCGACTGCCGTGAGTGTTTCGGTTTTCAATGAGAAAGGCGTAGAGGTTGCCAGAATTCTGGATAATGAATCGCAATCAAAAGGCGGGCACAAAGTGACGTTTGCATCGGGTAGATTGCCATCCGGAACATACTTGTGTACGGTAAACACTTCAACAGAAAAAAAGACACATAAAGTAATTAAGCAATGATTGGGAGTCCGTTTGAGACCTCATTACGCATACTTAATGGTGAGTTTCTTGATTGACCCCATTGCCCGAATGCGCGGAGAGATTTGTGCCCTAATCTTAATAGTAATGTCCAAATAGCCGGATTGACAAGTTAAATCAAATACCTTCAGATGAAAAGTTTCCTTCCCTTAATGCTTTTTTTCGGAATATCCGGCGTCGCGTGGGGGCAAAATCAGATAATTGCACCCGCTGGACAGTCCATTAGGATTGCGACAGATACAATGGTGATTACGGCTCCTTTGAAAATAGCAAAAACACTAACGTTGGGTACTTACCGCTTCATAGGTATTCAAAAAACCACCGCCGGTGAATTGAATACATTTGTTGGCCCCAATAGTGGGAATTTGACGACAACGGGACGGTGGAATACATTTATGGGTGAAAATTCCGGGTTGGCCAATACGACTGGGAGGAATAATGCTTTCATAGGAACGTTCAGCGGGGGTGTGAATAGCACTGCAACGGGCGGCACGTTCGTTGGGTATAAAAGCGGTAATGCATCTACTACCGGAAACTACAATGTCATTGTCGGCAATACGGCCGGCGCTCTTAATACAAGCGGTGAATCGAACGTGTTTTTGGGGCTGGATGCAGGCTGGTCTAATCAAACCGGTGGTTCTAATGTGGCAATTGGCCGGGCGGCCGGCACTTACAATGTTGCGGGAAGCAACAATACATTCATCGGCTCAGGCGCCGGCTTTAATAGCCTGGGGTCGGGAAATGTCTTTATTGGAAGATCTTCCGGGTTTAACGAAACTGGCAGCAACAAATTTTATATAGGTAACCATAGCAGTAACTTACCCTTGGTTCAAGGTGATTTTCCAACCTCTCCTACAACCGGAGGCAAGTTTATCATTAATGGAAAAGTTGGGATGAGTGTAAATACATTTCCAACATCGGCAATAGACAGTACAAACACCTCGGTCCCTACATCATCTTTTCAACTGTTTGTAAATGGGGGAATGCTTTCAAAAGCATTGACGGTCAATGCTACGTGGGCTGATTTTGTTTTTGAAGAGAATTACCGCTTAAAGTCGTTACTCGAAGTAGAAGCTTTTATCGAGAAGAACGGCCATTTGTCTGGCGTCCCTTCCGCAAAAGAAATTGCAACGAAAGGGCTTGACCTGGGCGAACTGTCCAAAGTCCAGCAGGAAAAAATTGAAGAGTTGACATTGTATCTGATTAATCAGAAAAAGCAGATACAGGCGCAACACGAAATGATAATGAAACAAATGGCTCAAATCGAAAAGGTAAATGCAGTCCTGGACGAAAAATAAAACGCTTCGATCAATGAAAAAAAATGATACTCTTCCAATTACCATTGGAAAAATGAAAACGTATTGTGCAGCGGCACTGATGTTATGTGTACATGGTGCAATAGCTCAGAACCAGATATCGGCACCGGTAGGGCAGAGCCTGAAAGTCGTTGCCGATTCGACGGTCGTAAGCGGGAATCTTAAGGTCAGTAATCAGGTATTCTTTTCCAACTATCGATTACTTAATGTAAAAAAGACGGCTGCGGGTGATTTGAATACCGTTGTGGGGCCCAATGCAGGTAATTTAACCATGACAGGAAGGTGGAACACGCTTCTGGGGGAAAATGCCGGGCTCGCCCTTACAACGGGTGCTAACAATACATTCCTTGGAACATACAGCGGTAGTGCTACTACAACAGGGATAGCCAATACGTTCATTGGCTATAAAAGTGGGTTCAACAATGTGGGTGGGAACTACAATGTGCTGATCGGGAACACAGCGGGCCTGAGCAATACGAGCGGAACATCTAATGTTATTGTGGGCCTGGATGGAGGTTACAGCAACACCACAGGAGGCTCCAATGTCTATATTGGTCGTGGAGCGGGATATACCAGTTCAACTGGCAGTAATAACACAATGGTAGGGACGTCTGCCGGAAATGCTAACTCCGGATCCGGAAACGTATTTATTGGCAGCCGAGCGGGACAGAATGAAACCACGGCGAACGATAAGCTGATTATTGCCAACTCCAATGTGAACTTGCCACTTGTGACTGGGGAATTCCCATTGTCTACAACGACAGGTGGTAAATTAGTTATCAACGGCCAGGTGGGAATAGGTGTTACGACATTCCCTACCACTGCGGGTTCGATAAATGTTTCGGGTTACCAATTGTTTGTGAATGGCGGTGCGCTGGCGAAGCAGGTTGTCGTGAGCAACTCCTGGGCCGACTATGTTTTTGAGAAGTCGTATCAACTGAAACCCCTCGAAGAAGTAGAAGATTTTATTAAAACGAACGGCCATTTGCCGAATATCCCCTCTGCCAGGGAAGTGGAAACCAAAGGCCTCGACCTCGGTGACATGGCCCGCAGGCAACAGGAGAAAATCGAAGAGCTCACGTTGTATACGATTCAACATGACAAACTGATCCGCAAGAATGAAGAGCTGATCAGGTTACAGGAGGAGAAATTGAAGCAAATCGAAGGGAAACTATCCAGTGCAGGCCGCTTAGAAAGATAATTTGAAATTTATTTCGTAACCATTACAATGAGAAAATTCTTATTCTTCATACTGCTTTTTGTAGCTCAAAATTTACATGCGCAGGAAAAGGCCGACCAAAGCACAGATACAAAAGCAAGAACCGCCCAGGTGAATGATTCCGCTGTGACGTATACTTATGATGGTGCGGGGAACCGGATCAAGAGAGTTGGCGGAATTAGCTCGGCTTGCCTAAATATCTGGACTGGCAATGTGAGCGCGAGCTGGAACAACGCGGGCAACTGGTCGCTTGGTGTCGTGCCCCTTCCCTCTCACACTGTGCAGATACCAACAGTAACCGGAAAGCCGTATCCGACGCTGGATGTGAACACAACAGTTTCGAATATCCGGTTCACAGGGGGGATTATAAACACTAATAATTTTAATATTACCATGGACCTGACCGCGGTATGCCCCAACTAGAAGCAACTTTGTAAAGCGGTTGTGTATTTTCTCAACCCTTAGTAAAAATGTATTGCAAAATAGACATGAGCAATTTATGACAATAATGAGACAGGCTTTTCTTGTGTTTTTTACAGTTTGTGCAATAGCCGCCCAAGCCCAAAACGAGCTGATTACCCCAGCAGGCCAGGCGCTCCGCCTCGACGCGGACAATGTGAGCATCAAGCAAAAGGTCACACTTAACAGCGATTCGGGTTACGTCTCGATTGGTGGGTATCGTTTGATAGGGATCAAAAAGGCAGCTACGGGCGAGCTGAGTACATTTGCAGGGCCTAAAAGCGGTAATTTCACGATGACGGGCCGCTCTAATGCTTTCATGGGAGAGAATTCCGGAGCGGTGGTTACTTCCGGCTATGGAAACCTGGCTATGGGAAGAAATGCAGGCGCCTTAATTACTACGGGATATCAAAATGTGCTGGCGGGCGAGGACGCGGGAGCACTTCTTGCAGGTGGATACTTCAACACGGTGGTCGGGTCGGGTGCGGGCCATTCGACGATCAGCGGCCAATCCAATGTCTTTCTCGGTCTGAGCACCGGTTACGAAAACAACTCATCAGCGAATGTATTCATAGGCCGGGCCGCCAATTACTTCACGGCAGGCGGTTCCAAAAACGTATCGATCGGCTTTGGTGCTGGATCGGGAACAGGAGCAACGAATACCAACGGCGCAGGCAATATCCTGATCGGTAACAGGGCGGGCTATTACGAGACCGGCGATAACAAACTTTACATCGCCAACAGTAATACGACGACACCGATCATTTATGGCGAGTTTCCCACCGCATCGCCGAGCTATGTCGGTAAGCTGATTTTCAATACACGCGCCGGGGTAGGGGTTACTACTTTCCCAACTACGGTAATGGTCGGGACTGTATCCACGAATGTCTCGGCTTTTAAAATGTTTGTAAACGGTGGGATGGTTGCACGGAATCATATACTGACGGGTGCCGGGGCTTGGGCGGATTATGTTTTTGAGGAAGGATACCCGCTGAAAAGCCTGAATGAGGTCGAAGCTTTTATCAGAGTAAACGGGCACCTGCCCAAGGTGCCATCGGCAGGGCAAGTGGATGCATGGGGGATCGATGTTGGTAAGATGACGCGTCTGCAACAAGAGAAGATCGAAGAATTGACGCTTTACGTCATTGCTCAGAACAAGAGGATGGATGGGCAGAAAGGCAGAATAGAAGCCAAAAAAGCGCAGGTAATAAAGCTATTGAAAGAAATGGACCGGTTTTAAAAATACTGATTAGCATGAAAAACATTAATTTACAAGACTTGAGACTCTCGGCTATATTTTCTCTCGTGGCGCTTTCGTCACAGCTTTATGCACAAAACGAGGTAACGACCCCGACGGGGCTGGCTCTGAAACTTACTTCAGACAATGTAATCGTAAAGCAGAAAATTTCTATCGAGAGCGATTCCGGATATGTGTCTATCGCCAATTACAAGTTTCTGGGCATTAGAAAAACCGCAGCCGGAGATTTGAATACTTTTGTAGGGCCTAATGCCGGCAACGTAACAATGACGGGTAAGTGGAACACTTTCTTTGGTCAGAATTCCGGTAAAGCTAACACGTCCGGTTACAGCAATCTTTTCGCAGGAAGCTCTGCCGGGGCAGCGAATACGTCAGGTTATGGAAACACCATGCTAGGCCAGAGCGCTGGAGCTGCGACTACCACCGGGCAATTCAATACGTTTGTAGGGAACTCTGCGGGAGCGGGAAATGTAACGGGGCAGTCCAACGTTTTCGTCGGCATTTCGGCGGGTGCTTTGACTAACGCGAACGGCAATACCTACGTGGGGCGCGCGGCCGGTTATTACAATGCAGGCGGCTCTTATAACGTGGCAATTGGCTTTGGCGCCGGTTCAGGACCTGGCCCAGCAACAACGAGCGGCTCCTACAACGTGTTTCTCGGAAATCAGGCGGGGTACAATGAAACGGGAAGCAACAAACTCTATATTGCCAACAGCAACACGGCCACACCGTTGATCTACGGTGAATTCCCTACTGCAAGTCCAAGCTATGTTGGCAAGCTGGTGTTCAACACCCGGGTGGGTGTAGGAATAATGGCTTTACCCAATTCCGTGATGGTTGGTACCACGTCCACAGATGTGAGTGCTTATAAGATGTTTGTCGATGGTGGTTTGGTAACAAGAGAGCTGGTCATTACAGGTGCCGGTGCCTGGGCCGATTATGTCTTCGCAAATGATTACAAATTAAAAAGCCTCAACGAAGTAGAAGCATTTATCAAAACCAATGGCCATTTACCCAACATCCCGGCGGCAAAAGAAGTTGAAAAATGGGGTATCAATGTGGGCGAAATGAGCCGCTTACAGCAGGAGAAAATAGAGGAACTTACACTCTACATGATTGAACAAAACAAAAAGCTTGAAAGTAACGAAGACCTGTTGACGGAGCTGGACAAGAAAATCGACCAGATATCTGTGCGTATGGAAGAATTAAAGAGACGTAGTAATTAGTTGCCAGGAGAATTCAGGTAAATGACCACATGACCATCACTATGAAAAAGTCTCTGACGTTCTTATCACTTTTTTTGTTGGCAGGCTGTTTGTGCCATGCTCAGGGTAAGCTTACGGAATTTGAATATATACCGGACAAGGTAGTACTCACGAAATTGTCGTCCCGTTCACAGCTGGTAAAGGCCCGCAAGATCATGAATGTGAACGTACAAATGCAATCGGGAAGTCTGGTCGCTGTGGCTGGACAGGCCATTATTCTGGAACCGGGTTTTTCCGTTACCAACGGTGCGCAGTTTCATGGCAAGATCGAAGAAGTAAATTCGGACCAGCGGGACATTGTGCTCGAAGAAGCCGGCCCGGTGAAAATGGAAGTCGAGTTTGATCAGAACAAGTTATCGATCAATAATTATCCCAACCCGTTTATCAAAAGCACAGAGGTTCAATACTGGCTGCCAGAGGATTCCAAGGTCAGCCTGTTGGTGTACGATGACAGTGGTATTCTGATATCCAGGGTTTTTCAAGATAGCTATCAGGCCCGAGGACTTCATAAGGTCAGTCTGGAAGGACAGCACCTGACCTCAGGAACATACAGTTGTGTTTTAAGCACACCGTCGCAAAGAAAAGTCAGGAAGATTGTTAAGTTGTAAAATTTAACTGTTATGAACTTCGAGGCGGCCGTTCCGGATAGGAATGGTCGCTTTATTGCTTTATCGATAACCTGTGACCTGAAAGTAGCTTCCTTACCACACCTGGATACGGGCGATTTTGCCGGATTGCTGTTTAGCAACGTTGTTTTAGCAAAATTGCTTTTATTTGATTCATAATATAAGTAAGATGAAGGATTGAGACGGAGCAAAAAGACACATCAGAATTTGCATTGCATGAAAGACCTGAAAAACGAAAAAACACTAGCTGCGAAAGAAGCGGTCAAATATCTTTCCAACGGCCAGATCATCGGCCTCGGCTCTGGCAGCTCGGCTTATATCGCGATTGCGGAAATTGGAGAGTTGGTGAAGCAGGGCCTGGATATCAAAGGCGTGCCGACTTCTGAAAAAACCCGGGAGCTGGCGGAGTCCCTGAACATCCCTTTGCTGAAAATTGAAGAAGTCGATTCGATTGACATGACGATCGATGGAGCCGATGAGTTTACGGAAGATTTGCAGCTGATTAAGGGTGGCGGGAGCTTTTTGTTGAAAGAGAAAGTAGTGGCCTCGCTGTCTAAAGCTGAGATTATCATTACGGATTCTACCAAAAAGGTTGAGTTTCTCGGAAAGTTCACGGTGCCAATCGAAGTGATTCCCTATGCGCAAAACTATGTTTTGGCACAACTGGAAAAGCTGAATGGCACAGGTAAAATCAGGCTGGTAGACGGCAAGCCATTGATTACGGAACAGGGAAACTTGCTGATTGACGGTGATTTTGGGCTTATTCAGGATCCGGTTTTGTTGGCAGACGAACTGATCCGGGTGGTGGGCGTCGTAGAGCATGGGTTATTTATCAATATTGCTACGCGCGTTATCATGGGGGTGGATGGTGGTACACTGACGTTTGAGAAGTAGGCCGAGCATACCTGGCGTATGTCGCTCATAGCGGTATTGCCTCATCTGGAACAGTCCACGGATATGGCTAAATTGTTGAAAGTGATCGTTATACATGACCTCATCGAGGCGGAGGCCGGCGATGTGCCGGTAACGGAAATGATGCGGAATCTGAAATTGCTCTGGACAGTGACCTTATCTACTCCATACCACAGTAGGCGGGCTAGAAGACAGTGTGGATTCGCTGAACCTGAAATTCAATCTCTGAGACCTAAGGTATACCTCTCCAAGCTGTAGATAGGACGACTTCAACCGCGCCATCGCATATTATCTTTTCAAAAACTACAACTATTACCTGTCCGACAAAGCAGCGCAGGGCAGGAATAATGTGTCGTTGAATGTGGTGATGAAAACTTTGCCGCATTACCTGACAGTGAATATCGACAGAGAATATTAATGGGTGCTTATAAATTACAAAAGCCGTCGGATCTTGTCTGACGGCTTTTTGTTCTTAACTACACTTAACAAATAAATATCCCTAATACGCTGATTTATAGCTGTCAGGAAACATGTCAAAAATCCGGTGGACAGTATCGGGGCCTTTTTGGTTGCTGAGGGGAAATTGTAAATAATTGTTGTCAAAAAATTTGAAAGTTTTTTTGACTTGGGGTACTTCGTGTTCACTTCACGAATATCAACAAAGCTAAAAAATTTTCGACCAGATGAAAAAGTCCATTTTTCTCTCGCTGTGCATGGTGCTCCTTGCGCTGTCTTCGTTTGCCCAGCAGAAGGGAGTCTCCAAGTTCAAGTCAGAGGTGAACTCTACTACGATTGATACGGTCGTTAATGCGACAACCAAGTATCAGCTCTTCCAAAGCGCCAATGCTGGGAACATCCTAACGGTCCAAGTGACGGCTACGAAAATTTCCGGGACGACTGCTGGTGTCGTCCGGTTATTTGGGTCGAATGACAAGGTTGCATGGGTACGTGTAAAGGAGGGTGCTGCACTGGCTGCTGTCGATTCGCTGAACCTGGCGAACGCATCTACTCCGCAGACAATAATTTTCACCGAAAAGCCGGGGCGCTACCTGTATTACAGGGTAGGCATTACGGGATCCGGAACTGCTTCCACGAAGTTCAGTTCGGTGGCGGTGAATGCCCGATAAGCTTTCTTTTTTGTGTTTGGTTTTGTGACAATAGGGGCGGATTGTATCCGCTCTTTATTGCTTTACCTCCTTCTTCAACATGACGAAAGACCAGATTGATATTTTAAACGAGGCCTGCGATGGTGACCGTTTTATGGTTGAGGTGCGCTGCGTGGCTGAGGAAAAGACGACCGAGGGTGAGTCCACAATGTTTATCACAAAGCAAGATGGCAGCGTGATCCTGGTCGATAAATTTTTCGCAGTCCGCAAAATGACCAAGATAGCCTAATGGAAGCCTCGACGATTATTGCCTTTTCGATCTGCTACACGATATCAGCAGGTTTTATAGCTCTCCTTTTGATGATCCTGAGTGAAGACATGAAAGATGTTTTCGTCAGGATTTTGACGTATACGATGTTTGTTCCGGTGGTGAATTGCGTGGTTGCCGCGTTTTTCGCAGTGGTTATGTGTTATAAGTTGATTGCTGATGGCCCTAAAAAAGAAGAACCGGACAAAGGCAAAGCGTGAGCGCAAAACCGCGACCGAAGGAACAAAGCTGACATTGAAGCAGCAGCGCTTTGTCGAGGAGTACACCATAGATTTCAATGCAACAGCTGCGTGTATCCGTGCTGGTTACTCAGAACGAACTGCGGCGGTCATTGGTAGTGAGAACATTAGAAAACCTAATATAAAAAAGGCCATTGATGACCGGGTAAAGGAATTCTCAATGTCTGCCAATGAGGCGCTAATCCGCATGTCGGACTTTGCTAGGGGTAATTTCACCCCTTTTTTGGTATTGGATGATTTCGGAAATGTCTCGCTCGATTTGTCCAGCCTTCCGGCGCAGCGGAGCATGCACCTGATTAAGAAAATGAAGCAGACTAAAAAGACCTATGGCGAGGATGTGCCTATAACGGAGGTTCATACCGAGATAGAAATCCACGACGCCAAGGACGCGGTCAAGACGCTGCTTCAAATGCATGGTAAGCTGATCGATAAGAAAACGATCGATCACACTTCTAACGGCCTGCCGATAGAGAAAACCGAGATCGTTTTCGGAAAGGGTTCACATGGCGAAGCAAGTAGTACTGAGTGAAAAGTATGATCCACTTTTTCGATGGTTAGACGCTAAGCCTGGTAGCGCGCTTTCCCGGGTAAACAAGGTTATTATTACCGGTGGGCGCTACTCGCAAAAGTCTTTTGCTGTTGGTACGTGGTCATGTGTTGCGGCAAAGGATTACAACCACAGGATACTATACACACGGTACACGCTTTCCTCAGCTGAGGATTCTATCATTCCTGAATTCGAAGAGAAAATCGGGATACTGAATTGCCCTCAGGCATTTGTGGTCAGGAAAGACCGGATATCTGGCGCCTCAAATGAGAGTAAGATCGTTTTCAAGGGGATTAAAACCAGCTCGGGGAACCAGACGGCGAACCTGAAATCCTTGAAAAACTTCTCGGTTTTTATCCTGGAAGAGGCAGAGGAGATGCCGGATTTTAAGAGTTGGGACAAGATTACAAAGTCGATCAGGGCAAAGGATGTCCGGAACCTGAATATCCTGATCCTGAACCCGACTACTAAGGAGCACTGGATTTACGAAGAGTTCTTTGAAAGTAGAGGTGTTCCGGAAGGCTTCAATGGAATCAAGGACGAGGTACTCTACATCCATTCGACATACCTGGATATCGAGCGGGAGTACATCGATGACGCCAACTGGATCGACTTTGAAGACAAGCGGAAGGCGTATGAATATTACAGCCGCCTGACGCCAAGGGAGCAGATCGATTGTGATCCTCTGATAAGGAAGAAGGCCAATTACTTCAAGTATACGATCCTTGGTGGTTGGCTGGCGAAAGCGGAAGGTGTTGTCTTTGAGAACTGGTCTATCGGAGCATTCCAGGAGATTGCGCCATCGATTTTTGGTCAGGATTACGGGTTCAGCTCCGATCCTACCACACTGGTAAGGGTAAGCATTGACAGGGGAAGGAAGAAGATATTTTGCAAGGAGCTGTTGTATGAGCCTGGACTGCGGACCAGCCAGATCATCAACAAGAATAAGCAGCTCACCAATGGTAGCCTGATCTATGCAGATAGCGCGGAACCGCGGTTGATCGTCGAGGTCAGGGAAGGCGGGGTAAATATCCGGGAGGCATTGAAACCGCCTGGTAGCTTGACGGCAGGTATTGCAATGATGTTGGATTATGAGCTTGTGATTGATCCGTCCAGCCTCAACCTGATCAAGGAATTGAACAATTATGTGTGGCACGATAAGAAGTCAAAAACACCGGTTGACGCGTGGAACCACCTTATAGATGCGATCCGCTACGTGGTTTTCAGCACATTAAGTATAAAAGTAGTCGGTGGTCGAGGAGACTAAAATCATCAACAAAATGGGAGTATTCGATATTTGGAAGGCGAAGCAGGACACGATCCGTGTCAATGCTTCGCCGTTGGCAAGCCGGCCAATGGAAATGCTATTAAAGTGGCAGCCGAATGGGCAGGTGGTCATGTACAATGCAGAGGGCGAGGAGTTTCTTAACAAAGGATTCCTCGGGAACCATGCCGTTTTTACGATACAGGACTGGAAGTGCCAGAAGATCGCAATGGCCCCATTTGTTTTGTACCAGGTGCGCGATAAGAAGATGTACAAGCAAATGCGCAACCTTTTGAAAGGTGCTACGCCTGAGAGTATGTCAGCTGTAAGGATCCTTCAAAAGTCGGCAATGGTTGAGGTAGACCGGCCAGAGATCACTAAAATATTTGATCGGCCAAATCCTATAATGTCCTGGGCTGAATTCGCCTACGGTACGATTATGTACAAGGATATTATTGGTGCGGGCCACTGGATGGGCGTGCGTGCTGGCAGTGTTGATGACCCGACGACAGGAAAGATTCGCGAGATATATCTACCGCCGGCGCATCACATGGTAGCTAAATCGGGCGGTGTGACAAATCCTGTCAGTAAGTGGTTTCTCCGGACAAATCCCGAAGTAGAGATTGATGCGGCGAACGTGTGCAGTCTCCGCAATTTCTCACCGATCTACACGACCGAAACGCAGTTCCTTTACGGATTGTCCCGCTTGCATGCATTGCGCGCGATTCTTAAAAAGCACAACGAGGGTACATTGACAGAGGCGGAGATTTATGCGCAAAAGGGTATCCGAGATATTGTTTTTCCTGCTGCGCTTCCTGAGTATGCAGCTGTCAATTACGAGATGTTCCAAAAGACGCGCGACGCATGGAACAGAAAGATCAATGAGTCGAAGCAGGGTAGTATCATGATCAATGACGTGCCACTTGGTTCTCTTCGCCTTGGTTTTTCTCCTCAGGATCTGGGGTTGCTTCAATCTCAAAGTGTGACCAAAATAGATTTTTGTGCAGCTTGGCACGTAAAGCCGGAAATATTCGGATGGTCGGAGCAGTCTACTTTTAATAACGTCGCTGAGGCAAGGAAATCCAGTTTTACAGATGCGGTAGTGCCGGAGCTTGAAGGAATGTGCGATTCATTGAATACCTGGTACCTGCCCTCACATGATGATACTGGTGGTTTGGTAATTGGTGTGAACTACGACCATTTTGCAGAATTGCAGGAGGACAGCGAGAAGAAGGCGAAATGGCTTGATCTTGTTCCGCTTACGGCAAATGAAAACCGTGAGGCGATGGGCTGGGGTGCTCAGGAGGGTGAGAATAATAACAAGATACTGGTCAATAGCGGTAAGAAGGTATTGGATGACCTGGGTCTGGAAAGCTTCCATGGTAATCCGGGCAATAATTACGATAACCTGGATCAGGGCGATGAATAATAATCAATTCTCATCGGGGACTTATGAGCTCGACTGGAATCGTCCGGAGCGAGATAACCGATATTACATCGGTGTACTGACTGGGCTTCCTGCAAGTGAACTATTGGCTGCTTGTCCCAAAAAGGATTTATGGCGAGGGCCTGAATTTGTGCAGGCGTTTAAAAAGCTGGGTTTCAACACTTCCGAGGGTTGGGTAAAATTTGATTCCCAAACAGATAAGCCGTGCCTTTTACGAACTACGAGCGATCAAAAGAACATGTGGTTTGTGTGGATTTATCATAATGGCGTGATCAATAACCGCTGGACTGTGGGCGAATGGCGAGAAGAATATAAAGAGCTGAGGATTACCTCAATGCTTCAAGTGTGGTTGTAATGACAAACGACGAACGTAGGGATTATTGGCGTAGGTATGCCCGGGAGAATGCGAAGTACGAGCGCAATGGCGTCGTGCATTTTCGTCGTGCGATCGCTGAGACGTTAAAGCCGGTTATCGAATTGGCTTCCCAGCAAGGCGCTGCGGCTGCTCTGGCCTCGGTGGATGTGCTGATTAGTCGCCCGTTTATTGAGCAGGCCTTTATCGAGTTTTACTATTATGTCGGTACCGCGCACAAGGCGTGGTGCCAGGCTCAATTCAATAAGCGTAAGAAAAAAGACCGGGGATTGCCTCCGATAGATTTGAAGCCAGTCGCCGCGGCCTCTGCCGATGCTGGCTTTGGTGCTGGTTTCTTCAATCCGGCTTGGCTGCAACGATTAAAGAACCTGGTGTATGGATTGGACGTAGCAAGCCGTGTAACCAGCATTGCCAATACGCTTAAAAAGAAACTCCGCGCTGTCCTCGGTCGTGCAGTAAAGGAAGAGGTCAGGCCGAGCGCTATGGCCCGAAGGATCCAAAATGAAATGGGCGGCAAGTTCAGCGAGGCCAGGGCTCGATTGATTGCCCGAACTGAATCCACCTACGTGGCCAATGTGGCCGCCAAACAGCAGGCTATCGAAACTGGTCTCAAACTCGTAAAGGTATGGATCGATACCAGGGATTCGCGCGTTCGCGATACCCACTGGAAGAATCCCGACCCGATCGGGTTCAGTGATAAATTCAAGGTAGGTGATGCTTTGATGGATCACCCGGGTGATCCGGCCGGCGGCGCAAAGGAGTGCTGCAACTGCCGGTGCTGCGTTGCCTACCTACCTGCTGATGATCACGAAGATATTTTCCCAAAAGAACCAATTTTTTAATACGTATATAGATAAGCGGTTAAAGTTTGACATGTTTGGTTGCTAATCTTTGCGATCAGCAAGAAAATCCAACTGTTTTTAATGGACTTGATTAAGAGTATAGACCAGTCTATCACTGATATCGATGTTTCGAAAGGCATCGTTACCGGCTATTTTTCGTCCTTTGATTTCAAGGATACGGACGGTGATATCATCCGCAAAGGAGCGTGGCAAAAAACCATTGCCGAGAATGGCCCATCCGGTACGCAGCGCATCCGCCATTTGATGGACCATGATAAAACCAAATCGGTGGCAGAGCCGCAATCCCTGGAAGAAGACCATTTTGGGTTGAGGTATGTCTCTAAGGCTGGTCGCCACACCAATGGCCGTGATTTCCTCTATATGTGCGAGGATAAGCTAATCAAAGAGCACTCCTTCCGTGGAAAGGCGGTGAAGCAGTCATTTTCGAAGGCTGACAACTCCAATATCATTACTGAGGTGTTCATGTGGGAGGGCTCTTCCATGCAGGCCTGGGGCGCAAATCAATGGACGCCATTGGTAAGTGTAAAGTCACTGTCTGACCTGCAAGAAACCTTTGAAATCCTTGTGAAAGCATTTAAAACCGGCAAGTACTCCGATGAGAAATTCATGGAGTTAGAGCCGCTATACAAAGAACTTGGTGAGTTTTTCAAGTCCACTTCTGAGCCGGCTGGTACCACTCAGAAGCCGGTGGTGGAGGATAAGCCGAAATTGAGTTATTCTGAAATTTTCCAAAAATCACTTCATCACAATGTCTGATAACGAAGAATTAAAAAAGATCCAGGAGATCGGTGATGCGATTAATCTTCGCATGAAAGCCTTGGAAGACAAGCACACGTCCAATGCTTCCGCTCTGGAAAAAGTGAAAGAGCTTGACACCCTTTGGAACCAGGTTAAGGACAACCCGGACAAGATCAAGGAGCTCGGCCAAAAGGTCGAGGAGGTAATCATAAAACTGAACCGTCCTGATTTCGGCAAAGAGGTTTCCGAAAGCTATGCGGGAGGTTTGGAGAAAACCCTTAAAAAGGGCTTGGAAGGTGTCGATTTCGATGACCGCAATGCTAGCAAAAAGATTGTTTGGGATATGGGGCAGCGCGGTTTGATTAAAGCTGTTGGCACTATCACCAACGCTAATTTTACTGACTCTGTTTCAGGGCTTGCCGTTCCGTTTAACCCTGATTTCGATCAGCAATTGGTAACCAGCCCTCGCCGCAAGGTGCACATGCGTTCGGTTGTTCCTATCCTGCCGATGTCTGGCGATGCAATCCGTTATCAACAGCACAAGGATCACGGAGAGGGTGAGATCGGCATTCAGGTGAACCACGGTGACAAAAAGCAGCAGATCGAAGAAAACTACGAAATGGTTGACTTGATCCCTCGCACCATTGCCGGTTTCTACCGCGTGTCAAAGCAGGAGATTGCCGATGTTACTTTCCTTACGCAGTCACTCCTTTCTGAGGGAACAGAGCGTTTCTTAAAAGTTGAGGATGCTAAATTCCTGTACGGTGTGGGTGGATCCAATGACATCAAAGGGATCAATGAGTACGCTGCGGTATTTGCCGGCGATATGCCTAATTACTACGAGGCGATTCTGAATCCAATCTTTGAGCTTCTGGATCAGGATGAAGATCCGAACTCGGTTCTGATCCGCCCTTCGACGTATTGCCAGCTGTTGAAATACAAGACAACTACGGGCGAGTATAACTTCCCGATGTTGTTTGTCCCGGATCAGCAGCAGCCTCTTTCTATCGCTGGTGTGCCTATCAATATGAGCACTGCGGTGCGCATCAATGAAGGTTTCGTGGGCGACTGGTCGGCAAATAATATCCAAATCCGCGTACGTGAAGCGCTTTCTATTGCTTTTGCTTACGAGGATGCCGACAACTTCACTGAAAACCTTGTGACAATTCGTTTGGAGGCTCGCGAGGCATTGCAGTTGAAACGGGCGAATGCGTTCCGTAAGATCGACTTCACTCAGGTCGCTCCCGCAGCGTAATAATAGTTTTGAACCGAAAGGATGCCTTCACATGGGAGGCGTCCTTTTAACCCTTCTGAATGGAAATATTATACTTCATCAATAAGACTGACAATGAAAACTTACAAGGTAATCAATAGGTTCAGTGATCGTTTGGACAACTTCACGATCCGTGAGGTGGGCGAAGAGCTTAAATTGGCTAATGCTCGTGGTGAGGAGTTGACCGAAGGCGGGTTTGTTGAGCTCATTGAGGAATCCACCGAGCCAGTTGCTCCGGCAACCACCGATGACAAGCCTGCCAAAGCGGCTAAGCCTGCCGCAACTGTCACCAAAGAGGAAAAGAGCGCCTAATCTGCAATGGTAACACGAGGTTTCGCATACAACAGGGTAGAGACCGGCGATGAACCGGTTTCACTTGACTTGTGTAAGGCTCACTTGGAGATCCGTTCCGGCAGTCATGATGTCCTATTGCAGACGCTGATAATCGCAGCCCGTAAGCAGGTCGAGAAGTTCCTTAGCGTTACGCTGGTGGCATCTACCATTACTGCGCGCTGGGAAGAGCTGACAACGGTGGAAATTCCATATGGTCCTGTGAAAACGGTTACCAGTGTCCAGGATAAAGACGGTGGAGATGCTTCGCACACGATCGAAGGGCTGGTGCCTGGATTCCCCGATATCAAAGCCGACCGTAGCGCGCCGACTGTTATCGTCTACGAGGCTGGCTACGAACAGGTGCCGGAGGATATCCAGTTGGCGATTATCAAGCTGGCCACGGACAATTTCGAGCAGCGTACAGGTGTCGATGTTTCGGGAGCTGCGGGTTATCAGCTTTTGCCAAACAACTGGATGAAGACCTGCGCGACTTACAGACGAATCACTTGGGCATCATGAATCCGGGAAAGTTGCGCGATCTGCTTGTTTTTTATGGCTTAACCAGGACCAGGACCGGACGTGGATCCAGTAATGGAAATTACGAATTTGCTTTCGAGCTGATGGCCAGCGTAGTTCCAGGCAAGACAATTACCAGCGTGGAGAATGAGAAGCTGACAGTTGTTCAGTTGTATGATGTGAAGATCCGCTACGAAGAGGGAATGGTGCCTGCGGCCGATATGCAGGTGGTTTTTGAAGGGGAGAAATACCTGATCAAGAACATCAAGCAGGTGGATACTCGGAATAGGGTGGTTCTTTTTATGATGACCAAAGTAAAGCAGGGATGAAAATCGAGGTAGGAGGTTTGGAAACGTTCGTCGCCAAAATCAAAAATTGGGAAAAGGATTTGATCCTTAAAGCCAATCAGGAGGTTTTGCAGGCCGCAATGCGCACCGTCGCCCTGGCGAAAGTCCGGCTTCAACCACTGGCCAGCGACGATGCGGAGACAGCGGCAGATATTGCAGCGGTCCGGTCAAGTATCAACTATGTGCATGACCGCAATAGCATTTCCTCGGTTGTTTTTGCTGGCAACACGCAGAAAGACCACTTTGCCGCTTATCTTGAATTTGGTACCGGCCCCTATGCTGCAAAGCGAGTGAAGGAATTGCCCTTCGAATGGGAAATGGTCGCCTCTCAGTTCTACGTGAACGGTAAGGGTACAATGCCGGCGCATCCGTATTTGGCAGACGCTTACATCCAGGAGGGGAACCGGTTTGTGGAGAACATGAAGAAGTTACGCCCTAGAATGCAATGAAAGACATTATCAAGCCGCTTACGGTGGGTTATTGCAGTTTGCTTGACGGAATGGTTGTCGATGGCAAACGGATTACTTTCTATGATATGTCTGCTGACTACGACAGTTTAGAGCCTTATATACTGCTAAACTCGATCGGTACCAACAATACGAATACCCGGGATTCATTCGATGGAACAGCGGTAGTTCACTTGACGGTATTCACGGCATTTGATGGCGATTTTGGCGGCGCAGACCTCGCGGATGCGATAGGCAATGAAATCCTTCAACGGGTTATCCCAGCACCTGGCACAACGAATATTCAGGCGGAGGGCTTCAATATCATGGGCGCAAAGCTCAACGACAACAGGGATTACAAAAGTGAATTGCCAGACAGGCGCATATACGAGAAGGTGCTCGTCATAGAGCATTTGACGGAACAACTTTAACACTTCAACAACAAGCTAAAATGGCAGGTAAATTCAATGGTACCGTTCAGAAAATATTCGTGAAGGGTACTCCTAACAAGGAGATTCAGCACACGATGGATATTTCGTTGGCCTTCAATGCTGCCGATATTCCTGCGACTGACCGCGACTCTGGCGGCTATGAAGAGATTATTCATGGTTTGCGGTCCTACACGGCCAAAGCGACGGGTCGGACAAACTACGCCACGGCTGCCGGCAAAACCGGGATCACGGAGCTGGCGGACGCTTATCTGAACCGCACTTTTCTGACGATAGTCTTTACGACCGCTCTCACGGGTGATATCAGTTTTGAGGCGCAATTTATGCTCACGCAGTTTACGCCATTTTCTGCTGCTCACGAAGGCGAGGTGACGTATTCGCTTGACCTGAAAGGAAACGGACCTATCACCAAAGCAGTAGTCGCGTAACCATGAAACAGCAAATCAATAAGTTAGTCGGTTACTGTGAGCTTAAACTCGATGATGGGCAGGTGATCCCGATGAAATTCGGGTTTGACGCTACGACTGAGTTTTGCAAGCACTTCGGCATTAAACCCTCGGAGATATACACCACCTTTTTCGAGTATGCCGAGCGCGATATCGAAGTTAGTGACGCCGACGGAAAGAAGATCATCAAAGACCGGTTCCCTGTTTGCAATGATGTCCAAAGGTTTCTTCCTGCTGTGCTCTGGTGTGGCGCTGATTACGTGAGCCGGTTTGAAGGCGGCGATGGTTACAGGATCATCGATGCCACCAACTGGATCGATGAGATTGGGGGGCCTGCGTCGGATCAGCTACCAGCCGTTTACGCAGCATTCTTTAAGGCCATTTCGAATGGCGGATCACCTCCAAAGGAATCTACCCTGCCCGTTGAAATGCAACAGGCAAAAAAAAAGAACAGCCGCCAAGGAAGCCGCTAAGCATGGATGAGTTGGGCCGGATTGCGATCCGTGACCTGAACATTTCCTACATGGAGCTTGCCGACAGGACTCTTTTTGAGCTATCGATGGAGCTGGAAGGGTACAATGGAAGATGGGAAGAAACATGGAGACATACCCGGCTTCTGGGTACCCTTCTTTACAATCCGACGGTCGCAGAAGAGGACAGGGTACAGGTTTACCAGTTTATGCCACTGTCCGAAGATGCTGACCGCATTGCACTCGATGAATTTTTTCAAGGCCTGATGGCCGAAAGAACAATTAAATCCTATGGATTCGAGTAACGGACCAGAGTTACAGGTTAAGTATAGTGTTACCGGCGAGGAGAATGTTAAAAAGGCCAATGCCGAAGTAATTGACAGTACCAAGAGAGTCGATGCCCAGGTAAAGCAATCTGGATCCTCCTTTGAAAAGTACCGCGACATTCTCGGCAAGGTTTCTGCATTCGCCGGCGGCGCCTTCGTTACTGCTGCGCTCGCGGCGGGTACGGCTGTGTATGCCGCCAATGAGCAGGTTGTTGCCTTAGACAAGAGCCTGCGGGTTTCCAGTGGTTCGATGCAGAATTACGAGCGGAATCAGCGCGCCTTGCAAGAGGTTGCGGACAAGTATCATAAGAGCATTTTCACGGTAGCCGAGGGTTTCAACATGTTGACCCGCGAAACCCGGGATACGATCAATGAAGGTTTGCGGACAAAGCAGATGTTCGATGATCTAACCGTTGTTTCCGGCAAAATCGGTTATACGGTCAACGATACCACAGATAAGTTCGGCGGCTTCATCGACAAGATGAAGGAGGGTAATGTCGATTCGACAAACCTCGCCGACGAGCTCGACAAGCGCCTTTACGAGGCATTTGTGAAAGTGGCGGAAGGTATGGGCGCGACAACTGGCGAGCTCAATGAGTTGTTAAAAGAAAGTGACGAGGCTGTTGCTACTGTGCTGCCGCAGCTTACGGCGGAGCTGAAAAATGCGTTGGGCGATATCCCGCAGCAGGACGCCAAAGATTTAGGCGGTTCTTTTGAATACGCAAGAAGCAAGCTCACCCTTTTGCTCGACGGACTATTTCAGACTTCTGGTGGTAAAAGTGCCATTGCCCAGGCTGCGGAGGACGCTGGCGGGTACCTCGATGTTTTGAATAAAATTGTTCGGGAGCATGGTGTTGCGGCGGCAGGCGGTGCTATGATTTCGAAGGGTGTCGTGGGGTTGGCAGGGGCGGTAACTGGACTTCCGTTGGAATTGGATCCGTTCGGATATGGCGCAGAGCAAACGACAAGGGCGCAGCGAGAGGCGCTGGGGAAATCAAAGTCCTATGGCAACGGAATGCCAATTGGCTGGTCTCAGTCTGGCAACCCAAATGGCCTAATGCCATCTCAGTTTGCGCAAAAAGAATTTAATATCGCTGCTGGACTTGCGGAAAACCGGGTTAAGGCAGAGGAAAAGGCCAATAAAAAAATTATTGATGCCGCAAAAAAGGCAGCCGCCGAGCGCAAGCGTGAATTGGATGCAATTACGCGGCAAGAAATCCAGGATTCGAATGATCGGATCCGGGAGGGGTTGCGTGCGGCGGAGGAAGGGGTTCGAAAGCATTATGCTGACCGCCCGAGCTCAAATATTTCCGGTCAATTTAAGACCAATACCGGATACGATCGGAAATTCAACGATAGTGGCTTAACTAAGTCACATTCTGAGTTTAGCAATCCCGTATCGATGGGGAAAGCGCCAAATTTCGATCACATCATCGCGAGCATCAATCTGATAAATGATGCATGGGGTCGAAATTTTGTAATGGTCAATAATGCGACCAAGGCGATAAATGATCTTGCCATTGCAACGCAAAAAATGGATGATCAATATCGCGGGGCTATTTCAACTATTTCAGAGGGAGGCACGGTAAATGCATTTGCCGCGCTCGCTGAGGGCCTTGGGGATATTGCGGCAGGCACAGGTAGCATCGAGGAGGTGGGCGCAAAGGTGGCTAGTGCTATGGGTACAATGATTCAGCAGATAGGCGAGGCTACGATTGCGTATGGCGTAACCAAATCTGGCCTCGAAAAGGCGCTAGCTGCAAGTTTCGGAACACCAGGTGCCGGGGTGGCCGCTATTTTAATTGGCGCTGCTGCGATCGCCGCTGGGGCCGCCCTTAAAGCTGCTGCTACAAAAAGCCAGAACCAGGCGATGAACCGGATGTGGGATGGAGGTATTCCTGATTCGGTAGGAACTGACCGCATTCCTACCCTGCTTTCGCCGACTGAAATTGTCCTACCACAGCGAGAGCAGGCGCAGCTATACGGCCTTATCAAGCAGACAAATACTGGTTCAATAAACTCACCAGCTGTGGGCGTTGGTGCTTACAATTCATCAAAGATGGAAGTCTCCTTTAAAGGGGAATTATTAGGATCAACTATTCACCTGTCCAATAAACGGGCAGCAATGGAGGCGAATTATTATTTCTAATGGCATACGGCGTAAAGTGGTATTCTTACTTTTCTGACCTGCGTGACGCGGGCGAGGGGAACTATTTGGTTGAGGTTCTTGAAAGGGATTATCCGGGCGCTTCTCTGCGCGTGAAATCGGCTGACGATGCATGTACGGTTGAGATTGAGGATATTTCTGATCCGTTCTACCCTATACGTTCGATCAAGTTCTCATTCAACTGGATATCGCGGGAGGATTCGCCGTTCGATATCGAGGACCTGTATATCACTGATGACCTTAAATATAAGATCAGGCTATCGAAATTGAATGCTTCGAATGTTGCCGAGGTCTTATTTCATGGCTTTGTTGTTCCGATTAATGCAGAGCAGCCGTTTTTGCCAAAAAGCTACGTCGTTTCCTTTACGGGATCCTGTGGCTTGCCGCTGCTGAAAGATGTCTACTACCTGGATTCTGTTGGGGCATTTGTTGAGGGTAAACATTCCCTGATAAAGATCATTGCCAACTGCCTGTCCGCAACGGAGCATGAGTTGCCGATCCATACGACAATCAACCTGTACGAGCAAAGCATGTCATTGGCTACAAGTCCGCTTGGCCAGGCAATTATCGATGCGGACGGGTTGCGGAGCAAAAAGGCATACAATGTGCTGTTTGATATTTTGAGCAGCTTGCGTGCCTTTATTGTACAGAGCAAGGGAGCGTGGCATATCATCCGTGTTAAAGAGCAGGCAGCATACTCGGCCATGGTTTGGAAATTCACTTCCGATGGTGATCCGATCGGTGCCGAGCTTCGGCCACAAGCTGCGGCCTTCGGACGCATGGAATACGAGCCTAATGTTCCCAGGGTGAAGCCAATCCGGAAGACGGTAAAGCAGAGCCTTGCGATGCGCAATAGCGTGGTGACGGCAAGCATTAGCCCGGGAATTCCGGTGAACAGGCTGGCAAACGGCACTTTTTCGGGCCCTGTGCTCGGAACGGTGTCTGGCTGGAACAATCATATAGGCTCGATTGATTGGCAGCGTGGCGGGGTTGGCATGCCCGACGATCCGTACCGTATAGAATTTTTGGAGCACATCGAGTTTGACCCCAAAAAGAAGAAACGGGCATTTAACCCATTCGCTTATCTCGATTCAGGGCCGATCACGCTGAACCTGGGTGATTTCAACATTCCCTCAGACAGGCGAAAGGAAACCAAGATAGTGCTGCGTGGCGCGTTTAAATCGAACAACGCGCTTTCCTGCACGTTCATGCTCTCGATCAACGAGACGGAACGGGAATTCAATGATTACCTGGATGATAATGGTGACTGGTTTTACTCCAAAAAAGAGGACCGGACGTATAATGTCCGTGCTGCACAGTCGGTCTACGAGCCTACTGTAAAGACCTATCACGATATCAAGGATCTGCAAGAATTCCAGATTGAGAGCAAGAAGATCACGAACCTTCTTAATCGTCCGGAAGGTGCGGTAGCTGTCCTTCGTCTACGCATTTTCCCGGGTATTCAGGGGCCGGGCTACAACAGCCATTCCTTTCTTTCTCTTGAAGACCTGATGCTCTATGTGGTTGAGGATTCGGTTTATGAAGGCGAGCACAAATACCGCATTGATACCAAATCGAAGATACGTAACCCGAACCCTGCGGACTTCTCGATGATCATCGCTGATAAGATTGATATCGTTACGCCGGAGCAGAGCAGGGAAACCAATCGGGTAATGACTGGCTACATGACCTTGCCTGGCGGTGCGCTTACGCAAGCCTGGCGCGGGATATTAAATGGCAATGTTGATCCAACGGATACGATCGTTGAGCCAATCCAAAAGAAGGCGCTGCGCGAGACTGTCCGGCTATTGTGTGGCCGCAGGCAAATTTATCAGGGCGTATTCATGGGGCATAGTTTGCTCCCGATACATTGCATGTATAGTGGGTACGATGAGCCGGACACTCCGACCAAGTTTTTTACCATTACGCAATGGAAATGGAGCCCGGTTTCAATGGAGTACTCATTGAAGCTAAGTGAGCTGAATTTTGCAGCGCTTCCCAATGAGGATATTTTCCTTGCTGACGATGAAGGTGGCCGCATGTACCGCGGTAATTCTACTGGATCCGGCAGCGGATCAGGCCCCGGCCAATCAAACGCCGAGGACATTGTTTTCGACGATATCCCGCCGGTATATTTCACGGTGGGCATGCAGGAAATCAAAGTAGTTGATCTTGCGCAATACCTGATGTCCTCGCATGCGGCGTATTCGCTGACCGATCGCGAGCTGCACTACACCGACTGGGTGTCGTATGTTACGATAGATCGGGGCGATGACGGCACTGCGCTTGATCTGCAAATCACTGCTTTGCCCAAAGCGCCGGGCACGGACAGGGTACTCGTGGAGTTTGTCGGCAACCAGGGAGAGAAGCACATCTTGATTGTACCGCTTCGGGCAATGCCTGCTTTCAAGTCGGCATACACCCTGCGGGACGGGACCAGCTTCGCCAATTTGGGATCGTTGCCCGGTGGTTATGAACTCCCCGATCATTGGAATGTGCAGATAGGGGCAAAAGGGCTGCATAGCGGTATATTCATCAAGATCACCGGAGGCGGCGACACTGGCGATGCGGTAAATTATCAGAATACGGTAGGGCTGTATGTGTTGGTCGAGGAGAATGAATTGCAGTACTACAATGTCTTCGATGTGATCGGAGGGGTTGATTATCCTGCCGGCTTGTACACGTTGGAAGTCGCATTTTTCCGAAACGATGGCGATCCTGATAACCTGGTTGAGATCAAGCGAAATATTATCAAGTTCACGCTTTATGATGAGGAGTACCTCGGTAAGGCCACGTTTGAATTTTGGGATTCGGCGGCAAACACATTAGTCGGCGCGATCAATCCGGATGGATCCTCCGAGTTCAAGATGGTCGATAGCTTTGACAATAAGGTTAAGATTGTCGATACAGAGCACGATAAGATCACCATGGCACTGTCCCTGGACGGGACGGAAGTAAAGCGCAGGGTGGTAGAGCCGGACCCGGCAGTGACTGATGCTGAATATTTCGTTTACAACGCTCCCGAACCGGACCAGCAGCCGGGATACTATGAGCTGATGGTCGAGCTTGAACTCGATGGTGACCTGGTTTACCAGCGGCTTATCGCGTATAAGGTAAACGAGAAGACTAAGCAACCTCAGGGCGGCAGCCTGGTGCTGGTGTCCATGGTGCCCGGCACGACCAATTACAACGAAATGGGCACGCTGTCGCTGGCTGGTGGTTTGTTTGCGCTTCCGGCTTCGGGTTGGAATGTGCTTGCCGATGCGCCGGTGGTAGAAGGTACGCGCCGTTCTCACCGGATTTTCCAGAAAAGGGCGGCAGGGCTGGTTAATGTAGACACGTCGCTTTATGCCGGCAGGCCTCAGTACCGTGATTACGCTGAGGCCGAAAGTGCTCCTAAATATCTGATATTCGACGATTTCAGCAGTATAAACATTGACAAGATACACGGGGACAATACTTCGTTCCGGGTGATTGTTACTGATGAGGTTGCCGGTGTGGTGTCCCAAATATTCCAGGCTGATTTTTCCTTTGGAACATTGGAGGACCTGGACGATCTTCCGATTGAGGAGCCTGGTGCGCAAACTATTTTGCCAGGTTATGCCATGTTCGCCATTACGGAAAATAACGTAACTATATTGAACTGGCGGCCGGACGGAGCAACGCTTGAAACATTCGAGCCGGAATCCCCCGACGATCAGAGCAATCCAGCGTCGAACCATGCGCGGATAAAGCTTAAAGGCGTGACGTTGGGCCACATTCAGGAGATACCAAACAGGACGGTACTCGGGAACCTGAGTGGTGGTAGTGCGGTGCCCCAGGCACTCCCTGTTTCTGGCGATCCGGATACAGCGGATCCGGGCGACCTGGTGCTTTATTCGCTGATCCAGCAGATCCTCGCTGATGCGATCGACGGGACAGCTGGATACATTCCAAAATTCGGAGGTGAGGGTATTGTCGATAGTATTATCCGTGAGGTGACCGGCAAAATCGGCATTGGTGTCAATCCGACTGAGGCGCTGCACGTTGCTGGAAACATTCTGGCCACTGGCCAGGTGAAATCCTCGATCGCCACTGGTACCGCTCCGTTGGTAGTAGCCAGCACGACGATGGTGGCCAACCTAAACGTGCAGTATCTGGATAGTCACGAAGGGCCTTATTATCTGGACTGGAATAACTTCACAAACTACAAGTCCATTATCGCCGGTGGCGGGTTAATCGATGGTGGTTTGCTCGATCAGAACCGTACCATAAATATGGGCGTGCCGAGCAGTATTGGCCCTTCGAGTATAAACTCGGTATCAGCGGACTCGCATACGCATGCTCTGACCGGGGTTTATTCGGAAACGGAGGTTAACGACCTGCTCGACGGCAAGGAGAACACATTTTCTAAAAGCGATATCGTCCAGGGTGCTGGAATGTCCATTACTGGCGGTTCTCTGCTGAACAAGCTGATCGGAGCCAATGATATCACTTTTGCCCTAGCAGCTTCGGGAGTGGGTGCAGGAGGTTACAGGCAGGTAGACGTAGATATTTATGGCCGGGTAATCTCTGGGTCGAATCCCAACACCTTGGCGGGCTATGGTCTCAACACAACTGTTTACACGAAAATTGAGGTGAACAATTTGATCGCTTCGGCGGGGTATATCGACGGTGGCGGGACGGCTGGGTACATCGCCAAATTTACCGATAGCGACACGATTGGAAACAGCGTGATCTTTGATTCAGGATCGGAAATCAATGTTGCCAGTTCCCGCGCTTTTGGGGTAGAAGGCGGCGCGGCAATGCGTAGCTACCTGCACGTTCACGATTACCTCGCAGTTGGCAAGTCCGGACAACACGGAGCTATCGTTGTGCATAGCGCCCCTTCTGCTACTGCCGATCCTTCTTGTGCAATAGATATTCAAAGCACGACAAGGGGCCTTGGGTTGCCATACATGACTAAGGCGCAAAGGGATGCTATTGTTAGCCCAAAGGATGGACTGTTAATCGTTCAATCGAATGGCGTTGGGGCGTCTATCGGGGGTTTAAAACTCAGACTGGTAGGATCCTGGGTACATATTCCATGGAGTTTAGCAGATGCGTAATTCAAAAATCAACAAACAATAAATATGGAAATAACCTTAAACAACCTGATTCTATGGGCGGCCCAATTTGAGGCTGTCATCTCTGAAAATGCTTTGGGCTGGGCGGCCGATCGCAAAATGTCAGAGCTGTCATCCTTTTTTGAAGGGACGATCAAAAGCAATAAGAAGCTTCGGGAGATCACTGCCGAGGCAAAGGAATTGTCATTTCGGTTGATATATGAGGGCGATGAGAGCAAACAGCAGCTTACCGCGCAGTTGGGCGTGCTTCGCAGCGCCGAAGCCCGCGCATTGTCCGAGCCGATCGAGGAAATTTATATCGAGCCAGTGGTGGTCAAGGTGGAGGAAGCTATCTCCGAGAAATTCAAGCGTGATGCTGTGACGGTTGGCGTACTGGAAAGGCAGTATACGATCAATCCGTATAGCGCATTCCATAACCTGATAAAGGCAGGGCTTATCAAGATTGCATAAAGCGTATTACCACTTCATCAACAACTAAAAATCAATTCATGAAAAACCTGCTCATTGCGGCGCTTTTGGCATTTTGCCAGGCGGTCTCCGCGCAGTCGATCGATCAGATCATCGACGGCAAGATCAAGGCGTCAGAGACTCGGCAGAAAGCCTATTCTGACAGCCTGTTTAAAGCAAAAGCCGATGGTGGCGGTACACAGAACCCGCCTAATGACTTAAAACCGTGCGATCGCGGGCCCGTGCCCAGCAGTATTATCGACGTTACGACTACTAGCGGAGTTGTGGTATGGGACGGTGAAAATGTTTTTGGTTGGGATTATTCGATTTACAAAGGCACCGACCGCGTCGCATTCAATTCCGTCAAGCCGGTTAGCAACCGGGAGCCAATAACCTATGCAGGTCTTTCTCCTGGCGAATACACCTTCACTATGCAGGCAAATACCTGTAAAAGCGAGGCGAAGAGCATCAAATTCACTGTACCAAAGCCGACGAGTGATAATGGCGGAAATCCTGGACAGCCTAACGGCCCTCCGAGCGATAAAGGAGCAAAGTTCGAGCTCATCCTGGGCACGACCGGCGGAGGGTTCCGGCCCGACGAGCCGACCGGTATTGATCGCGACTGGGTAGAGCGCATTGAAGCGTTTAAATACAGCTGGGGTTACGGGATTACTGGTATTTCTCTTTGGGTAGAATGGACGCACTACGAGCCCACACCTGGGCAGTATAGAACTGACGGATTGCAAAAGGTTATTAAGTTTTGCGATGATCGGGGCTTGAAGCTGGCTATTACGTTTAAGGGCGTTCGATCAAGAGGGGATAATTTCATTCGGGAAAACGAGATCGTTAAAGGTAGTGCGGGCACGTTGTACGCCGAGGGGCCGGGGGCTAATGCGCACGTTTATGCAGGGTACGGAAACGACCGAGTTAATGCTCTAAGCTATAAGGCAATCCAGTCGATTGCGAAAGAGCTTAAAACCTACGACAAAGCGCTATATATAGCAATTTCCGGCGGTGGATCCGGTGAGGTTGTAAACCACACTTTCGAAAAAAACGGCTTGTGGGAAGTTGCGGACGTGTCACAAGA
>NZ_JAKCPW010000010.1 GCF_021440085.1 Dyadobacter sp. CY261 | reverse complement strand
GCACTTAAACTCGACTGGCTATACCCGTATAGCAGATATGATGTTCAGCGCAATAATGTACGCATTGAATAACTAACACCACATTCGATTTAGTTTAGATTAGTACATAAAGAAGGGGCTCATGGCCCCTGATTTATTTTACAGCACCCGACGCATGAGGGATTCGAACCGCGCGGCGTCCGCTCTCGTCTCCCGGCCTAATACCGGGATCTTACCTATTCCGGGCGACTACGCCTCCATTACGAATGCGCCGGTGTGCTGCATCAAAATTAATCGTCACTCGTAGATATTTGAGACAACTGTAACGAATGGCTCGTCGGGATCCTTTTTACCTGCGATAGACAGGTGGCAAGAACTTCCTTCGAGCCATATTCATATACCGTTTCATATCCTAAGAATTTGCAGACACGCTCCGCCTGAGCTGCATAATCGCCCTTCATTTCGGGAGTGAATAAGCCTGCTTTTCGCAGTGGCGTGAATGGAAAAAATTCGATCATGAAGCGTTTGAGAACGGCTTTTTTCTCTTTTTCGGAGAAAATGATAATTTTCGTCATTGCATCCTGCCGGTGATGGCATTTAAATTATCGTACACCAGACTCACGATCTTTCCGTGGTGCTCGGTTGGCTTGTTGTTCATCCCGCGCGCCTGAATAACTTTCAGGGTATTCAGGGAAAGCTCAATCGTTTCAACCGGCTGATCGTCGATCCTGGCCGAAAGGACGATGATATCTTGCCTTTTGTAGTACTGGTTGACGAAAACGCAATGCTTCAAGGTGTCCCCTTCCTCCTGGAATTCCTTGACTGATTCAAGCATTTTAACGGTGATTTCGCCATTTGAAAACAACAGACCAAAGAACTGGCCTTTCTGTTGCTGATAATGGATTTCTGCTTCGGCAATATCTTTCCGTAGTTGCTCAACCCGGGCGCGTTCCTGGATGGATTGCCTTTTTCTCATCAGCTTGTCGTGAGACTTTTTCAGCTCGACCGGACATACGTAATGGCTGCTGAGGAGGTCTTTGTTGAAATGTTCTAGCAGATCGATGTAGTCGGTCCACAGTGAAGCATCTTTGATCAGGTATCCATTCCGAATGCAGATCTTTACGCTGTTCCAATACTTGGAAAGTGTTTCGGGCCCGCAGTACTTGTAGAACAGATATTTAAGCAGGCTGATTTGCCTGGCCTTCAAAAGCGTCTCGGCTTTGCTGTCCGAGAGCAACATTCTAAAAAAGTCAGAAGGGGACTGATCGTATAAATGCCCATCAAAACCGTTGCGCTTGATTTCCGGAGTGATTCCGCGTCTCGGGTATATTTGATGAGGAACGATTGAACTGCGAAGGATTGCGCCGTTTCCCATACGATCCCGCAAATGCAGTTCACCGTGGCCGGTCCAAGAATCGTAATATCCGGTCATCGTATTCACGTTCATCGCGTACATACTAGACTTTCCCTTGCTGTCAATCCAGTGCTGCATGACTTCGAAGCCCGTAAATTCGGCTCGCTGGCCTACTTTTCCGGTTTTGCGTAGAAAGAACATTCGTACAACCTGAATCCCCTTTACTGTCGTCAGGATCGCGAAGTGAGCGGCGTCCTGGTGGCTGCGTTTCCGGGTATTGGACATCTTCAATTCCGAATCGCAGTTTGGGCAAGTCAGTCCGACGATCGTCGCTACTAGCGACCTTTCTTGCGGCCAACTGTAACCACATTCAATGCAGTGAGCTTTGCTTTTAGTGAGAAAACCGGAGCGATCGAAGCAGTTGTCGTATCCCCATTGCAGTTGTTTGTCGGAAATGGCCGGGAGGAATTTCCGTAAAGAATCTATCTTTTTCTGAAAAATTGTTTTCGGCTTCATCGTTTAAAACATTGCTTGCTGAACTACTACGGCTTTTTCTTTGACAGGCTGGGATTTGGATGAGGACTTCTTTTTTAGTCGCTCCTTTTCCTCGATGAGGATTTTTTCGAATGCGGCCTGCTTCGCGTTGTCGAGGTCTTCGGCGGTTAGCTCGGTGGTGTGGTTTACTACGACCTTGCAGTTTATTTTGTGACCTGGCTTGATATCTTCTTCGTCATAGTAGTGAACTGCCATGCCGTAAATTTCGGAGTCTTCAAAGCCATTACAGCCGCTGTTCTTGACCTGGTTGAGAATGTAGGTAATGCAATCCTCGATGTTCTTGCCGGGCTTTTTCAGCGTTTCGGCAAACAGCGGATCCTCCGAGCCGAGTGAATCCAAGTGCTGGCTTATTGCTTTTCTGAATGAATCGGTTCCTTTCATGATGATTTACCTTCAAGTGTTTGGTTTACTATTGCTTTAAGTTGCGAGTTCAACTCTTTCACGAGCTTTTGGTGTAGCTTTTCGAGCCATTCAACCGCACGCGATGATTTGTGTTCAATGTAGGCGGTCGGCTCTTCGAATAGAGACATCAGGCGTTCCATTACCTCCTTTTCTTCATCGTAGTCCAGCTCACACCAAATTTGATTGTCGAGGTTGGCAAGCATGTGATACATTTCTTCATCCGTTTCACAATGCTGCTCTCGAAGGTATTGGCGTAGCTCCTTTTGCCAAGGCATATACTCCCAGAACTTGAATTCCTCGCGGATGGCCTGCCGGACAGACCGCATTGATGCGTCAAAATCGAGCTGATTACGATCAAAGCGCCCGCAGAGCTTTCCAGCGAAATAACATGCGCTCGTGCCGATTAGGAATTGTGGCATTGCCTTTCCCATAGCGCCCCAGAAATAGGAAAAATTGTAATCCCAGCTCGTGTCGGCCACGATGATCTTACCGCGGCCTTCTCCCTGATCGTCGATGAAAATATCTGTTGTATCTATTCGGAGGTACTGCATAATATTAGTTATGTTTGGCTGGTTTTATCTTATTTCCTGCGATCGTAGAGGGCGTTTTCAAATTGGAGTTGATGACCTTTGATTTCGCCGTATATCGGCTTATCGTTGGTTCCTATGATCCAGAACCGGGAGCTATCGGAATTGTAGTTGAAAGTCCCGACCGTTATAAAGTCCCGCGTGCCGCCTGCCTTGTAGCTGATTTCAACCTGGTTTCCTTTTTTGAATTCAAGCACCTTGTAGATTTCATTGCCGGGCACGGTGCCAAACATGTAAGATATCCAGGTGGTGCCACTAAATGCCGGGTTCTCCGGTGTCAGCAGAGGTTTGTCTTTGCATGCTGAGGCAAGGATTGTCACCAGGGCGAGGATCAGCGTTTTCTTTTTCATTGAGTGAACTGTTTTTAAGTTGTTGGAAATGTTTTTCGTAATTATCCCACGAGCCGAATTCGTCGAGGATGTCGTCGATGTGCCGGACGATACTACCCATAGGTCAAAACTTGTATTCGTTGATCGTCCAGGTCGGATGGCTTTTCCGGAGCTGATCGAGCGCCCTGCGCGAATGGACTATGTAAGGCTTTTGTCCTGGCTCGATGACTTGAAATTTTGGAGCCGATTCATAGCTACGATTGATAAGTCCGTCGAAGGTTTCCCTGTGCTGGATGAAGTTTTGCTTTGGCGCTGGCGTGGTGGGCTTTACAGTGCCGCGTTTTGTTTTCTGTCCCATTATTGTTTTTCGCAGAAGATCGGTATGTACTTATTGATGAATTTGTCTAGGTCTTCCTGGTTTTTCAGTTTCCACTGTTGCGACTTGATTGAGGCATAGGCAACCGGCTCGGAAAACTGTATCCTGGGCACCGGATCCCAGCCATGCAGGACAAGCAGTCCAGTTTCTTTTTTCTCGCCGGACCAGTGCGCCACTGTTTCGGTTTTGAATCCCGCAGCTGATAGCGCTTCGGCTGTGATAGGCTTATTTTCCATTTTGTTTTGCTGATTGAATGATTGATTGTTTGCGCATTAGGATGAGGTAGATGGCGTCGCGCTCTTCGTCATTGAGCCTGCCGGTGATGCCGGAGTTTTCCTGGATGAATTTGCGTCCTGCCTCCGTCCATGATTTCCCTTTTAGCGGGCCCTTTGGCAATGGCTTTTGCTCGATGACCTGGTATCCGGATGAGGACAGTACTTCGGATAGGTTTTTTCCGGTAGCCTGATTCTCTCCGACGTTCTTGCTGATGCGGTCTGACTTCTGCCTTGAAAATCCCTTTCGGAAGTTTGATTTGGCATTGAGCCAACCGGCTTCGAGGACGATTACTGTGTCTTCTTTTTGACAGAGCATTGTTACCCGTAAAATGAGCTCTGAGAACGAAACGGCTTTATGGAACACCCATTTGCCCGACACGTCCCAGATCGCGAGGCCAGAGCGATTTAAATCGGGGTCTATGCCGACGATGTGCTTTACTTGCATGAAGGAATTTTAAGATTGTTGATTGTACTGTTCTGGTGATTTGAGATCGATGCACAGGTATTCGACCCGTTCGGCAACCAGTTCCAAATAGGCGGTCTGGTCTTCTTCATACATTTCGATTAGATCTGCAAGCCTTTGGGTGACCAGTAGCCGGCGCGCCCGGTCAATGATTTCGTTGCCTTGGTATCCCAAGTCGGATTGTGAGACAAGCTGTGATACCCTTCTGACCTCTGATTTTCTCACGGCGACGTCCGGACTCTCCAAAGCATCTTTCATCATTTGCCGCTTTGCGAATTCAAAAGCCTTCCACTTGTCCTCCTTTTGCACGACCATAAAGCCGATATTGTCCAGGAATGTGTAAACCGAGTTGCCCCAATCCTCGTAGTCTTCGCCTGCGAGAACGCGCTTCACGACCGACAAAAAAAACTCGTGGGAAACTTTCAAACGCTCGGATTCAGGTATGATCCATTCATCATCTTTCTGGTCCTGCGCGAGCCGCGCAAGCTTCTTCTGAACGGGCGTTTTTGTTTGGGCTATGTAAGCCTTAATCCACTGGACAAAGTTTGATGGTGTGAAGATTATGGGGTCTTCCGGGCGTCTCTGGTATTCGCCGTCGAGGCCGTTTTCGAGCGCCTCCATAACTTCCCTTTCGGTGAGCGTCGGGAATTTTTTGATCAGGTCCCTGTTTATTTCCATGTCGATCAAGTCCTGTTCTTCTTCTTCAATCGGCTTCCTGCCAAGGCGAACGGCCACTTTAAGCCCAATTGCGGAAATAATTTTGGCTATTTGCGGCCCGCCCATGCTCGAAATTCTCGGGTTTTCGATTGATGCAAATGAGCTCATCGCCGTTCCGCATTCCGATCGCGTCAACTTTCCAGAAGCGTAAGCGGGCATTCCGTCGTTTTTGATTACTGTGAGATTGTTCATTGGTTGAGATCGTCGAAGGTTAAGAATTTGTCACTCCTGCTTGCTGTCCGGGCGGCGGCTTCCACTGATTTGGTTAGTTTCCCCTTTTTGTCGCCGACGTCAGGTTCTTCCCAGAGGCGCTTTCGTGACCAGTTCATGAAATGCTGAGTGATATCCTGCTCGTTTTTGGCTTGATGGTTGACGGCCCGTTTATCTGCGAAGAATTTTTTAACTGCTTTCCGGAAACTTTCCTCTGAAATTTTCAAGCTCATGCAGGTTGTTTCGAGCAAGCCTCGGTTTTCCGTCAATTTGACTTCGTACTCGTCGAGGGTAAGGGGGGCGGCGCGCAACTCGGGGGGATCAATTTTTTTTCTTAATTCATCGAGCTCGTCGCGAACAAACGACGGCGGCGAAAAATCCTTTTCTTCTTCGTTTATTGGTTTGTTGGTTTGTTGGTTTATTGGTTTAATTATACTACTACTGCTTTGGCAAGTGCTTTGTACAGTGCGTTGCAAGTGCGTTGTCAAGTGCGTTGTCAAGTGCTCTGCATCTGCGTTGTCAAAAAATGACAGAGCATCACCTTGCTTTGTCAAGTGCGTTGTCAGTGCTTTGTCAAGTGCGTTATCAAGTGCTTTGTCAAAATTTGACAACGCAATGATGCAAGCGGAGTGCTGGTTTTTTGACTCCTGAACTACTTCTATGAATCCCCACTGAACCAGGTCTGAGAATATCTTTTTGTAGGTATTGTAGGATTTAATTCCGTTTGCCATCATTGCCTGTGAGGCGGGTGAAGCAAACTTTTTTACCCACCCTAAGCGGTTATTCAGCTCTACATTCCATAAGTATACACCGGTGTGGTTTCCACTGACGACATCAGTATTTTCAAAAGCAAAGTCGAACCATGCCCGTGTAAACTCGTAACTGTTCATAAAAAACTACTGATATGGTAGGTTATCGCTATTTCTTAATTCTTAATCCGAGGCTTACCGCCTCTTCCATACTCAGGACGTCGTGAATGATTCGGTGGCAGTTGGGGCATACGGGACGCCAAAGCCTTTTCGCATTGAGCAGGGATCCGCGACCAGCCAGGTGATGCACTTCGGTAGATCGCTTGGTGCATCCTTCGAGCGTGGCAAAACAACCCGTGTTGAGGCGAATGAATTCTTTTGCGTCAACACGGTATTGATCTAGTTCTTTGCGGTACTTTTTACTTACTCTCCTGATAGGCTTGCGCTTGACTCCCTTTTTACAAGAATGCTTCATTGCATATCGTTTCCCGCAATGCTCACACACCTGCCAATTAACGAACTCGATCATAAGGGTTCGACGCTGTTAAGGATTATCAATCGTGAATAAGGATGTAAGGCATTCCTCCTGGTAGATACGACCACATTTCACGCGGCATAGGAAATGATACTTTCCCGATCGCTGATCCGAGGCATACAAGTTGATCCATTGTTCGATGCGCGCCTGTCCATAGATTCCCCTCTTTGCTCTCGCACATATTCATGAATGACATACCGCCCCCACCTGATCTCTTGAATGTATCCGGGAGCTCCGAAAGCATCGCGTCGATTGTTTTAGCCTGGGCCAACAGCCTATCTGGATGAAACCCTACTTTGATATTTACGCCATACCCAACGATGTAATTGTCGGTTCCCTCGCCGTCCTGAAAGAGGCACGACTTAAATACTTCGTTTACTTTATCGGCATTTAAAATCATGGGTTCGACTCGTTTAAGGTTAAAAACCTGATTACTGATAGGGATGTCCTAACATCACCGGCATTAATAGCAACTGCACGGACTTTGCATGTTTGGCCTGGGGAACAAATACGGCCGGTCTGTTCGGTGCAGACATTTGCAGTTTAACAGTGCCGCTAAACGGGGCCAGTATCGTAGTTATAAACCTGGCATTGAAACCAATTTTTATATTGGGTGCGGACTGATCAACATTTATCGACTGTTTGCTCTTTAATCCGTAATCGAAGTATTCGGATTCGAGGCTAAGCTTTCCTTGCGAGAAATTGAAGGCCATTTGGGAGGTGGTTCGATTTGAGAAGAGTATCCCAATTTGAATTCTCGCCTTGACTTGCGCGATATCGAGCTCGACTTCATGTTCGAACTTAGATGGCATTGCGGCTTTGTAGTCGGGAAAGAATGTGTCGATAGCGCGGGAAAGCACTACGCAGCTTTCAAACCTTACTACAACGTTGATGCCTTTCAACCCGAAAGAAACTTCTTTGTCTTTCAGCGATGTACTGTGCAGCAAAAAGTCCGCAAAGTTGGCCGGCAATGTAAACGGCAGGATTGTTTCGCATACCGGAGCCGTGGTTTCGTACTTGGTCAACCGGTGGCCGTCTGTTGAAACTAGTTTAATATTGCCCTCCGCGATATCAAAGTGGATACCGGTCATTCCCGGGCGCAGATCGTCGGTAGAAACTGTTTTCCGCGTCAGTAGAAGTCCTTCTCGGAGTTCGCTCATATTGATGCGGAAATGAGATACCGGCGACCAGGAAAGGGCTGGATAGTCGCCAACCTTGTCGAGGCCGCCAAATCTAAATTCTCCGTATTCGGTTGTGATCGCCACTTCGATATCATCCTCTTCGGTGCCAATCGCCTGGAAAACCATTTTTCCGGCTGGCGAAAGGGATACCAACGCTTTGATTCGACGGTAAGGGAGCAGGAACGATCCAGCTTTACAAAAATCTACCTCCTGAATAGAAGTAAATACCGTTGTGACCAGGTTTGATGCGGTCAGGTGAAGGGTGCCCAGCTCGAAATGAAACAGCACGTTATCGAGAATAGGCAGGATAGGGGAGTCGCGCACCACCTTTGTGAACAGGTTTAGGGCGCGTTTGAGATCGGCGGTCTCAACAGATCCGCCGATTACGATTTGTTCTGCAACCATTTAAGTCTATTTATTTTGTGTTTGAGATTTGATTTCCTCCTCAGCGCAGCGCTTCATATCGGCCATGGCCACTTCGTTGGTCTCGTAGAAACGTGTAGGGCTTACGCGTATCTCCGATGAGGCCTTGTATATCATCATCGCTGCGAATCCGGTGGTAGTCCGCCGTTCAAGCTTGCGGCCCTCTTCACCGGCCAATGTAACTACCCAGCCAGCACGGCAATGCGTTGTGTCGCATGTATGCCATGTTGCCATGTCCAACGCATCCGGAGCAGAAACCGCATCTAACACCTTTTGGTGTATGTTTTCAATTACCGGATAGTACGGCGCTTCTGACTTTTCAGCCGAGGCAACCGGCTTTGCATTTTCCAAGTCGGAGCAGCCGGAGCAGCCGGAGCAGTCGGAGCAGTAGGAGCAGCGGGAGCAGCCGGAGCAGTCGGAGCAGCCGGAGCAGTAGGAGCAGCGGGAGCAGCCGGAGCAGTCGGAGCAGCCGGAGCAGTCGGAGCAGTCGGAGCAGCGGGAGCAGCCGGAGCAGTCGGAGCAGCCGGAGCAGTAGGAGCAGCGGGAGCAGCCGGAGCAGTCGGAGCAGCCGGAGCAGTCGGAGCAGTCGGAGCAGCGGGAGCAGCCGGAGCAGTCGGAGCAGTAGGAGCAGCGGGAGCAGCCGGAGCAGTCGGAGCAGCTCCAGCAGCCCTTATTCGTTTCGTTTTGCTTTTCAAATTCCGGGTTTTCGGCGGCAAATTCAGTCGAAACACCGTTCACGGTCTTATCTTCCCTTTGATAGAAATCAAAGTAGCTTTTAAAAATTTGTGTTGACATTATTGTTAGAAGTTAGAGAGAACGTAATTGATGAAACTGTCGGGGGCTATGTACTGAACAGCCAGTATGCCGATCCCGACTATGAATACAGCGCAGGCGATGATTGCTGCGGCCTGAATAAAATAATAGATCAGGACGATCGATTTCCAGTCGTTTGGCTCATTCATGTAACCGGGTTTTAGGGTTGATGAAATGTAATTGACACGCTAAAAAGGCAAATCGTCGTCGTCTGAAACCGCAGCGAATGGTAGTGTAGTAGCTGCGGCGGTAGGCATTAACGTTGCCGGAGCTATCGAGGTTGCGGATGTTGCAATGGGTTGAGCCTGTGGGGCGCTGATCCCTTTGTAGTACTCCTCCAATTCTTTGTACAGATCATCGCTGCGCTGCCACATTTCTTTCGATATTGATCCGCCAAATTCAAAGGTCGGCCAGGAGAATGGCTTTTCGTCGTAAAAGTCCTCTTGGTAGCCATTTACAACTATCCATTCATCTCGCTGACGTCGCTGGCTCTTGCCGATCGTGTCGCCCCACGCCTGTAATCCTTTGCCACGTATGCGCAGGCAGATCATTGATCCAGCAGCATCCATCGCAAAGATTATCTTAGTATAGTGACCGCCGAACGAATTGACCTCCTCTTTAATTTCGGACCAATATCCGGTAGATAATACCTTGCCGTCTCTCAGGCGAACGTTCAGTGGCTCCTTACTTACGCTGCGCACCTCGTTGCTGAGGATCTGCTGGTTTGTCTGTTTGTCTACGCCTGTAATCCGGATCGATTGGCGAAGGATGAGGAAATTGAAGGGCAATGGCTCTGCAATGCGCGCCTCGGACTCTTTGTCGTAGAAGCAAAATGCATTCTCATCGCTGCGCCAATCATAAAAGCGCTCGGCAGGGTTTGACGGTCGAAATTCGTCGGCTCTTCCCATTTCTGTATTTGGTTATAGATTTTAAATGATTAAAAAACGGATTTATATATACGTAAAGACTTTTTACGATAATTCGGATGATCTGCGGCTGATCAGGCTCTTGATCTCGGCCGGTGTCAGGAAGGTGTACTTTTGCTTTTTGAGCCAGAGGATTTCCCGTAGAAGGAACTTGTTTGCCCGGCACTGAGGATTGTCGTGGTGGCGAATGATCCCGTACCTGGTCCACATGATCACGGTCGGCGCAGAAACCGAAAGGATCCGCTGCACCTCACTGGCATTAATGAATATGTCGGGTAGCTGCTCCGGCTTCGGATGCATGCCTATCAGGGATGAGTTCAACGACTGCATGAATGCCGCGTTTTGGCTCATGTGCTGCTCGATGCGTTCAAGTACGTCCATGGTATTCGTGTTTGCTTCAATGAGATTTCTTAAACCGTTCTGCGATGAAAGGAGCGGCTATAACTGCGGATAGCAGGATGACGGCGATCAATGACCAGCTCATCACTATGCGGCCGCTAGTGCCCTGCGCTTTTTTCTGGCCTCCTTTTCTCTCTGCGCCTTTACCTTTTTTATGATTCGGTAAATCTGCTCGTAAGAGTGAAGGAATGTTCCTCCAATGCTTTCAGAATGCTGCTGGATGTGCTTAACCGCGGCGTATGATGGCGTTCCCGCCGACATTAGCCTTTGGTATTCAGAATAGATTTTGTCATTTCTGATAGCCAGCTTTTGGGTTGCGGTAAGTTCGACTGTTGCCTCCATTGGGTTGTACGATTGATAAATTTATTACGATGCTTGTCTGCGTGCCACTTCCGAGAACTGTTGTAACATCGGGTTCAGTAGGCGGTGTATGAATTCTTTGCCGATTTCAGTCCACACCAGGTATGTTCTGGTATGCGTCTGGCTGGTCGATTTGCTGACAAATGGGAATGTCCGCTGTCTTGCAAATCCTTTGTCCTGGTACCGGGAATAAAGCATGTAAGTGCCGTCGTGTTTGTACTGAACCTTCATTTGGCAGAGCAGGCTGTTCAATTGTGCCGCCGACATATTCAGGCCCTTGGCGATCGTTGTCGTCGTCCACTCATCAACCGAGGAAAGGACCATATCCGTGTAGGCGGCTTTCGGGCGGAGCTCTGCGTTTTCCTTCAAAAGTCGGTCCTCGGACTCTACTTTCTCGGCCAGCTGCCGGAGAGCGTCAGCGTAGGTCGCGGGTAGCTGGTGGGTTGGCGTCATTGATGTCAGCATCTTTTCGCAGGCGATGAAATATTTCCGGGCCTGCTTGCCTCTTTCGTTTCCCTCTACCATTGCTAACTCTTTGGCCATGTCCAGGGTAAGCGCGAAATCCGTCTCCACCGTAACTCCTGTTCTTCCCTGTGCTGTTTGGGTTACTCTGTTTTGAGTAAGCCTGGCGTAGTCCTCGTGCTCGGAAAATCCGTACTTCTGGATCCTGCGCTCAATCCAGTCGTTAAACCTGGTTCCGATTTGCAGGAATTCGTACAGCTCCCGGGCGGAAACGACATTCTTGCCGCCTTTGCTTTTCTGAATCTGAATTAGCTCTTGCATTGTGCTTGATTGATGAAGTGAAATCCCGGTGTTCTTGGTTGCGGCACACCGGAAAGCCTACTCTCGGTCCAATAAGGAAAACTCCACAATGTCCGTGGCGGGAATTGAACCCGCGGCCTCCTCCATTATGCATGTGTTGCTCTAACCATCTAAGCTACACGAGGCACTGCAAAGCGCATCTGGCGTTTTAACGGATCACCAGTAACCTTTTCTCGCCTTTTCGTCTTACAACTTGGTAGGCCAGCTGAACCAGATGTTTAATTTCTTAGTGATTTTATGCGTCCGCTCGGCGGCATTGATGTAGATTTTAAAAACTTTAAAATGAGTCCAGAAAACAAGCCATTGAAAGGCGGTCCTCGGTAGTGTAAACTTCATAGTGTAAGCGTTGATATACTTTCCGCGCTTGACGACGTGCCGAATTGTTCGTCTGTTTTTCAAATAATCGGCTGCCGAATCGGCATACAGGTCAAAGTCCATTTGAAATTTGCTTTTTTTGTAAAAGTTGGCGGCATTCAATCGATCGCCGCCAAGCTGTTCCAATATATATACCACAAAATTCCTAGTACACGGGGCAGGACCCGAACCTGCAAACCTTGCTCTCCCGACCGAACGGGCTTAATCTATCACCAAGTTCTTATGTTTATGGTGCAAGGTTTAGGATACTTTCAGCGTCTACCAATTCCGCCACCTATGTGTTTTGCCTTCGCCCCGTCGGCTCTTAAATACTAGTCCTTCCAGGTAAGCGCTTTTACTGCCCACATTTGCGCGCTCTGCGTTTCAGTGATCGCGATCGAAGCCAGGCGCTTTACCTCCGGCGTTCCTGTATTGCGAAGCTCATTGAGCTGATCGATCGCGTCTGCAAATATTTGCTTTGCTTTCGAAACCGCGTCGTCGCCTGACGGATTGAATGATAGACCTACCGCCTTCTGTCCAAATGATTGTTGACTCATTGTTTATGAAAATTTATTGATGAAATGCTTTTCTGGTATTTTTTTAAACTGGTAGCAGGAAAATCCCGCTACCAGTGTCAATCTATTCCTCAACTCACCTTTAACTCGTTTTTTGGCGTGTTTTCCGCAGAAAACAACATGTCACTATTCATGTCAAAAATACCAATCAACAAACCGCAGTACCGTTCGGCCAGAACGTTTGCCTATACGGCGCTTCTGATATACATTTGTCAGTAATTCGATCATGACATATGCAAATATAATTATCGAATACTAACATTTGCAAGTAGTGTGCTACTATTTGTACTAACATTTGTGTTATTTATATTAATTCTAAACAATGAAGTCATTTGGAGAGCGTTTAAGGCATATTATGGAGCTTAAAAGTCAAAGTGCCTATATCGTCTCCAAGCACACAGGAGTTTCTGAGGCTACTATCGGGCGCCTTTTGAAGGATAGTAATAAGCCCAACCAAGCGACAATATCAACGCTGGCCGGTCATTTTGGTGTAAACGTGTCATGGTTGGGCGAAGGAGAGGGGGAGATGATGAAGGAGCCAGGCTCAAAATCGGCAACTGAATCAAATGCGGTGCCTATCAACATTCCAGAAACGCCATTTGAGACTATTAAGCGTGAAGATGGAACCGAATTTCTGGATATCGGCGAAGGTAGGTTTTTGATGGTTACGCCTTTAGTAGAGCAGGTTGGGTATGCTGGATATGTTTCAGGCTGGGCGGATCCTGAATATGTTGAGGAGCTACCAAAGCATGCGGTTGTAGTTAATAAGCTGCACTTTGGGACGTACAGAACCTTTCAGGTAAGAGGAGATTCGATGAATAATGAATCAATAGGTTCGATTGCGAGCGGTGACCTGGTGACTGGTCGGCGACTTCAAAGAAAGCATTGGACAAGTAAGCTTCATTTCAATAAGCACCCGTATTGGGTAATTGTGAAGTATGACGGCATTATCATCAAGAAGATCGTTGGGCACGATGTTGAAAGTGGTGTCATTACCTACGAATCACTGAACCCTAATTATGGCGGAGGGGCTGTCCACTTGGATGAGGTGCAGGAACTTTATAATATCCTTTTGATAACTCGCGAAACATAACGTGTTTATTTGATATAATCGATTGTACTATTGTACTTTAACTCATGAAATGAGTAAGTAATTAACTCAACTGTAATGATAATATGAAGAACATTTTTTTTGTACTATTCCTCTTCCTTTCGATTGATTCAATTGGTCAAAATTCAAGTGCTGAGCTTCCATTTAAGTATCTTAAGAAGGACAATAATCAGATATTTTTCGAAAAGGTATTTGAGGTAGATAGTGCAAATTCTTCTCAGATAGAACAGATGTTGATAGCTAATATCCCAAAAACCAAGGATGTTAGAGACTTTCAAAAAAATTCAAATGTTATAACTGCCTATATATCAAACTGTCTGATAGATTATAAAAAATATGGAGGCAAATGGGGGAATACTCAGGTTTTTATGAATCATCCATTTTTTAGCAATGTAACGGTGGTGTGGAAGGATGGCAAGTACAAGGTGACTTTGTCTAATATGGAATGGCACACAAGCTTAGGGAATCTTACCATGACTGAGGCTCTGACAAAGTGGGCCCAAGGGAAGGAGTGGGACTTGTCAAAAAGTAAAGTAAAGGCAGGCCAATACGTTGAGCAGTATTTTTCAGATTTGTTTTCATTTTCCGAAGTGAATAAAAGCGACTGGTAGTGTCAACGTGCTGTCTCCTTCAAGCTTTCTTAAAAAACGGATGGCTGGCGAGCTTGGTCGCGGTGTCTTCCTCTGCGATATCGATGTATCGATTGAATGCGTCTTCTGTGGTCCATCCACCGACTGTCATCACGTCGCTGCGCGCGATGCCCTGCTTGATCATGTTGGTGGCTCCTGACCGCCTGGCGGTGTGAGTGGTCACGGTCTCGAACTTTGATTTTATTTCATGGATGCGCTGACCTCCGCGAGTGGAGGAAACTACGACCTCGTTCGTAATGCCGGCCAGCTCGGCAATTTCTTTGATCCTCGCGTTGATAACATTCCGGTGCATCTGTCGAGGAAGTTCGCCGTTTCGTTTGTTGAGGATCTCCTGGACGATCCAGTGTACAGGGACCACCACGTTTGCGCCCGTCTTTTGGGTCTTCCGGTATATTTTACCGTCCTGGAAGTGTGCTCTGTTCAGTGTGCTGTAATCCGATACGCGCATAAGGGAAAACGCTCCGATGAGGAAGGTGTCGCGGACCTCTTCAAAGCTCTTCGGGAGGCCGGACAAATCCACCTCGTAGATTTTGATCAGCTCTGATTCTTGCAGGGCGTAATGCTTGACCTTTTCCGGCCGTGCTGAAAATTTCTTGCTGCGAAAGTGGTGGTGTGGGTTGAGTCCTTCCTCCTGTGCCTGGATGAGGATGATGCGCAGCGCGGAAAAATAGGTTGATATCGAGTTTTGCCTGAGGCCTTCCTCTTCCAAATAAGCATTGAATTGATCCCGAAATGTCAGGGTCATGTCTTCAAAGCTGAGTGGTTTTCTGGTCTGTTGGCAGTACTTTTTAATTTTAGTGACACAGGCCTTGATAATGCGCACATCCGAGGTGTTGACGCGCTCTTTGAACTCGACAATGTAGTCGAGGTACTGCATAAAATTAAGTGGCTTGGCGGTCTTCTTTTTGTCCTTATTGAGCTCCTTGTCCATCGCGGCTTTCAATAGCTCCCTGTTGACTTCATTGTTTTCGGTGAGAACCCGGAAGTAGACTTGGCTTGCCAGGGCTTGCAGCTTGCTGAGGAAGGCATTGCATTCGACGCAGTCGGGAATGCTTCGTTTTTCCCTGACGCGCTGTCGGTCAATATTCCAGTCGGATGGAAGAACAGAGAAGCCGGTGGCGTATTTGAAAGGAGAGCTTGCGCCGTAGTTGAGGAATAAATTAATCGGCGTTTTTTTGGAGGATTTGGGATCCTTCAAGTAGAAGTTTATGGTAGCCATTTTGGTTTGTGTTTGGTGATTCGGGGGATTGAATTGGGGAATCCTCCTTCTCAAAACTACCTAAAATGGTTTTACATATGCAAGAGGTGTGTTTTTGTAGATAGCTGGTTTTGAGCCTGTTTTTATGTTTATTTAAAGACTTTTATATACAGCCGAAAAATATTTTCGGCTGTATATCCTAACTACACTTAACAAAGTTGTTTATCATAGTGTGTACCAGTCTGATTGGAATTTTTATTTCCAGCCGCCGCCGAGGCTGCGGTAGAGGTCTACGCGTGCTACGAGCGACTGGCTCCGGATAAATGCGAGGTTCAGTTCGGCCTGCAATGCGTTGCCTTGCGCGGTGATCACTTCCAGGTAATTCGCCATATCGCTTTGGTAAAGCAGTTGCGCATTGGAAATGGCTTGTTGCAGGATATTGACCTGATTGCTCGCAATGGCTTCCTGCTCTTTCAGTTTTTTGGTTTGAACCAGTGAGTTCGAAACTTCTCCTACCGCATTCAACACCGACTGACGAAATTCCAGTACCGATTGCTCGCGCTCGATCTTGGCGACTTCCAGGTTGGTTTTCAGCTCTCTCCGTGCAAAAATCGGACGGGCGATGGTTCCAGCTGCAATACCGAACAACGATCCCGGAATATTGAACCAGTTGCTCGATTTGAACGATTCGATACCGCCGCTCGCCGAGATGATCAGCGAAGGATACATGCTCGCCTGCGCCACGCCTAGTTGTGCATTCGCGATGAGGACGGACATTTCGGCGGCGCGCACATCCGGCCGCCGGCTCACGAGCGCTGCCGGAACACCGGTGGCAAGGCTATCCTGAGCTTTAAAATCGGCCAGTTTCACTTTACGGTCGATCGCATTGGGCATCTGTCCGGTCAGGATTTGTAACGCATTTTCCTGAATCGTAATGTCCTGTTCCAACTGCGGGATGAGCAATGCAATGGCCTCACGCTGCGCTTCGGATTGCTGCACGGAAAGCGATGTTACTTCGCCGGCATCTTTGAGCAAGGTTGTCAGTTTCAATGTGTTATTGCTCAGTTCGAGGTTGTGTTTGGCCACTTCCAGCTGCTTATCGAGCATCAGGAGGTTGAAAAAGCCTTTTGCAATATCAGCGACCAGGCGCGTTTGCACGGCCTTGGTGGCTTCATAAGTTTGCAGGTATTGGCCCAATGTCGCTTGTTGCTGGCGGCGGATCTTGCCCCAAATATCAGCTTCCCATGACAGATCGAAAGAAGTAATGTAATTTTCGATGTGGTTCGATTTGAGGAAACTGCTGGCGCTGATCCCGTTCAAGCTGTTTTTCGACGGGCGGTTGTATGTTCCGGCCAGTCGCAGGTCGAGGCTTGGCAGTTGCAGCATTTTGGCCTGTTTTACTTGCTGTTGCGCGATATCAATGCGTTTCAGCGCGATTTGCAGGTCATAATTGTAAGTTACTCCACGTTCGATCAGCTTTTGCAGCGTGGTATCGGGGAAGAACTCTTTCCAGCCCATGTCCGCGATGGTAGCGGTGTCGCCATAAGGCACATTCCGGTATTCGTTGGGCAGGGTGAGCTCGGGGCGCTGGTAGTCCTTGCTCACCTTGCAAGCGGCGAGCAGGGTTACCAACGTGAGCAGAACGGGTATTTGCGTTAATCTAAATATATTTTTCATGATGTTTTTTGAATAAAACCAGTCATCGCTTTTCGGTGCCGGGAGAGGCGCCACTAGTGCGCGTCTGCCTCCGCCAGTTTTGGCTGAACCGGTTTTTTGACGACTTTTTCCTGCAAATACTGGAATATCACGTACAGTACCGGGATTACGAATATCCCTAAGATCACACCTGTGAGCATTCCACCTACGGCACCGGTTCCGATAGAACGGTTACCAAGCGCCGAGCCACCCGTTGCGCGCATCAGCGGCAACAGACCGACGATGAATGCGAAGGACGTCATCAGGATCGGGCGCAGCCGGAGGCGGGAGGCTTCCAGTGCCGATTCGACGATGGTCATACCGGCCTCACGACGCTGAACAGCGTACTCGATAATCAGGATCGCATTTTTCGCTAGCAACCCGATGAGCATGATCAGCCCGACCTGTACATAGATATTGTTTTCAATACCCATCCAGTTGATAAACAGCATGGATCCGAATACCCCCAGCGGGATTGTAAAGATCACGGCGAGTGGCAGAATGTAGCTTTCATACTGTGCTGCGAGCAGGAAGTACACGAATACCAAACTGAGTACGAAGATCAGGATGATCTGCGAGCCGGAGTTGATCTCTTCACGTGTCATACCCGTCCATTCAGTTTTGTAATTATTAGGCAAAACCTTCTCAGCAGTTTCCTGCACAGCGCGGATGGCGTCACCGGTACTGTAACCGGGTTTCGGCGTTCCGTTAATCGCTACGGCATTATACAAGTTGTTGCGGGTCACGGTTTCAGGACCGAATACGCGTTTCAAAGTCACGAGCTGATTCGCCGGTACCATTTCGCCCTCGGTGTTTTTAACATAGATACCATCCAGCGACTGTGGATTCTGACGGTACAAAGGATCGGCCTGTGCCATCACACGGTAGTATTTTCCAAACCGGTTGAAGTCTGACACGAAGCTGGAACCGTAATAGATTTGCAGCGTTTGCAGCAGGTCGTTCACAGGAACATTCAGCTGTTTAGCCTTCGCATTGTCAATTTCCAGTTGGAATTGCGGGTTACCGGTCGCGAAAGTGGTGAATGCATAGGCTATCTCCGGGCGTTGCATCAATGCGCCGAGGAATGCATTGGTCGTCGTGCTGAGTTTTTCCAAGGAACCATTTCCACGGTCTTGCAACATAAACTCGAAACCACTGACGTTACCGAAACCATCCACGGTAGGGAATGTAAAGAAGAATGCATTCGCATCGTTCACCGCCCGTACCTGCTGCGACATCATACCCACGATCTGGTTGAAATCCTGTACTTCGCCACGCTCTTCCTTCGGTTTCATGCGGATAAATCCTACACCGTAAGGCGATGCGTTGGAGTTAGAAATGATGTTCATACCTTCCACAATGTAGCGGTGGTCGGCAATAGGGGACTTTTTCACAATGCTATCCACCTGTGCCATCGCTTTTGAAGTACGGTCGAGGGAGCTCCCCGGAGGCGTGTTGAGCGCATATAGGAGGAAGCCCTGGTCTTCGGTTGGGATAAAGCCGGTAGGGGTTGTTTTGGTTAACCAAAGTGTCGTTCCTGAGATTACTAACAAGCCAATGATGGTCACCCATTTGCGGCGGATCAGGAATTGCAGGCTTTTCACATAACGACCGGTCATCGATTCAAACCCTGCATTGAATGCGGAGAAGAAACGGGCCGAGAAACCTTTGCGGCCATGCGTACCGTCTGCTCCTTCTGCATGGGGATTTTTCAAAAATAATGCACAGAGCGCGGGGCTGAGCGTCAACGCGTTCAATGCGGAAATCAAAATGGCTATGGCTAACGTAAATGCAAACTGCCGGTAAAACACCCCCGCTGGTCCCTGCATAAAACCAACCGGTACGAATACCGCGGCCATTACCAGGGTGATCGAAATGATCGCGCCTGAGATCTCATTCATGGATTCGATCGTAGCGGGCTTGGCGGCCAGGTTCGTTCGCTCCATTTTCGAGTGCACCGCCTCCACGACCACAATCGCATCATCGACGACAATACCGATAGCCAGTACCAATGCAAAGAGCGTCAGGAAGTTGATCGTAAACCCGAAAAGCTGCATAAAGAAGAATGTACCTATAATGGCCACCGGAACCGCGATGGCAGGGATCAACGTAGAACGGAAATCTTGCAGGAATATAAATACGACGATAAACACGAGGATGAATGCTTCCAAAAGCGTCGAACGAACCTGGTTGATCGACTCGTCGAGGAAGTCCTTCGAGTTGTACATGATGGTCGTTTTCAGGCCTTTGGGTAGCGTTTTGGAAAAATCCTCCACGAGTTTTTCGGCCTGGATCAGAATGTCGTTCGCATTGGTACCGGCGGTCTGGAACACAGCCACACCGGACGACGCATTGCCATCCAGTTTACCATTGGAAGAATAAGTGTAAGAACCGAACTCGACGCGCGCTACATCTTTGAGGCGGATCACAGAGCCATCACTGTTCGCTTTGATGATAATGTCCTCGTACTCTTTATTTTGCGTCAGTTTTCCTTTGTATTTCAAGACATATTCAAAAACCTCCTTGCTGGCTTCTCCCAAACGGCCCGGAGCGGCTTCAAGGCTTTGCTCGCGGATGGCTGCGGTTACTTCCTGAGGTGCAAGTCCCAATGCTGCGAGGCGGTCGGGTTTGAGCCAGATACGCATCGAATAATCGCGTGTGCCGAACGGCTGTGCCTGACCGACCCCCGGTATACGTTGCAGCTGGGGCACGAGGTTTATCTTAATATAGTTCAGCAAAAACGTTTCATCGTAAGTGCTGTCCTCACTAGAAAGCGCAACGAACATGATGATCGAGTTCTGTTGCTTTTGCGTGGAGATACCGGCTTGCACCACTTCCTGAGGAATTTGGCTTACAGCTTTCGAAACGCGGTTTTGTACGTTTACGGCAGCAATATCAGGATCGGTACCCTGTTTGAAATACACATTCAGGGCCATGGTGCCGTCGTTATTGGACGACGACGTCATATAAGTCATGTTTTCAACCCCGTTCACGGCCTCTTCAATGGGCGTCGCTACCGCACGGGCTACGACTTCTGCGTTTGCTCCCGGATAAACGGCTGTCACCTGTACGGTCGGCGGCGCGATGTCGGGGAATTTGGTGATCGGTAACGTTGTAAGCGATATGATCCCGAGTAGTAATATCAGGATTGATATTACCGTCGAAAGGACGGGCCTTTCTATAAATTTCTGAAACATAAAATTTGGATTTGTCCCCGTTCGCGGGGCTAATGTTCAAGTTTCTTGGCAAAGCGGGAGCGGTCCATCGCATTTTTCAATGCGATGGTGCTCAGTCAATTGGTGTAGATAGTTGTAAACTGCTCTGGTACTCAGATCGGATTCGCTTGCAGCAGACTGTCCATCGACATTTTCTGCGGAGCGATGGCCATACCGTCACGCAGCCTGTCCATGCCGGCGTATACGATCTTTTCTCCCGGTTTTAAGCCTTTGGAAATCAGATAGTAGCGTCCGCTGCGATCGGCAATCGTCACCGGGCGGCCTTCCACCTTGTTGCTGTCGAGCACGGTGTAAACAAACACCTTGTCTTGCAACTCAAATGTAGCTTCCTGCGGGATCAGCACCGATTTGGCAAGCAAATGCGGAATGCGGATCCTCCCGGTATTACCCGAGCGCAGCAGCCCGTTTCCGTTCGGGAATGTCGCACGGAAGTTGATGGCACCCATTGTCTTGTCAAACTGACCTTCAACGATCTGTACCTTCCCTTTTTGCGGATAAACGCTGTTATCGGCGAGTACCAGTTCCACAGGAGGCATCTGCTTGATTTTTTGCTCGATGGTATTGCCCTCAAATTCCTGCTTGAAATCGAGGAAATCGAGTTCGCTCATTGAGAAGTATACGTGTATGTCCTTTGTCTCGGACAGGACAGTAAGCGCTTCCATCGTGCCCTTACCCACCAGGCTGCCGGTTTTAAAAGGAATTGTCCCGATGTAGCCGTCGGCCGGAGCGGTGATTGCGGTATATCCTACGTTGATCTTCGCTGCATCTACGGCCGCCTGTGCCTGAGCGACATTCGCCTTGGCGGCATCATAAGCTGCCTTCGCACTTTTCAGCTGAACATCCGATACAACCTTGTTCGCGACTAACGGCGTTAGCTTCTCAACGTTGATCGAAGCACTTTCCAGCGAGGCCTTCGCCGATTGCAGGCTGGCCTTGGCGGTATTCAGTTGCTCGGTGTACGGGCGTGCATCGATATGAAAAAGGACCTGACCTTTACGGACATAAGCACCTTCGTCTACGGAAATGCGATCCAGGTAACCATCCACCTGTGGGCGGATTTCGATATCGCGGCTTCCCTGGATGGAAGCTGTGAACTCACGGTGTGAGGTAACTTCGTGATCGCTCACGGTCAATACCGGCAACGCCTGTGCAGGCGGTGCCGAGGCGGGTGCATTGGCGGTGGTTGAACCACAGCTGTATATGGCTGCGGAGCCCGCGGCTAGTAACAGGAGTGTAGCTAGTCCCTTGGCTGTTTTTACTCGGTTCATTTTCATGGATGTGGACTTTTGTGGTGATAATCAGTTAATTATGAATAGGTAGTGAAGTTATTAATGCTAACGGTGTTAGCCAAAATTCAAAAAAATAATCAGAGGTTTTTGATGAAAGCGTCAACAGATTCATCCATTACTTTTTTGTTCATTTGTGAGTCGTCAATATCAGAGCAGCGCATCATTACGATCGAAATCAAGCCGTGTATTACCGACCACAACGCATGAATTTTAAAGCAAGTTTCCTCCTTGGAAGTTTTTTTATCTTTCACGATTCCTTCAATCGCTTCTCCTATGTGGTCTCGGAAGCTATTAAACTCCGGTTTTGCCTTACCCGGGCTCGAACAGGGCATGCCGAGGCCGTACATCAATTGATAGTATTCCGGATTTTTAAAAGCAAAGTTCCAGTAAGTTTCGGCGTGGGCCCTTAGCCGTTTTTCCGGATCTGCATATTTTCGCTTGTCCTTTTCCAAAGATCTATCGAGTAACCGGAAACCATCCATAGAAAGTTCAAACAAGATCGCTTCTTTATTTTCGAAGTGATCGTAGATCACCGGTACGCTATATTCGATGGCATCGGCTATCTTCCTGATTGACAGTGATTGCCAACCTTCTTCTTTGACCAATTGCAAGGCTACCGCCAGGATATTGGTCCGCATATTTTCTTTTTGCCGTATTTTTCGTTCGAGGATTCCCATGGTAATTTACATCTACCTAACGATGTTAGCAAAGGTACTGCGGGTTTTTCACAATAGCAATCCACAGGTCGGTAACATCCCGGTTACCTTTGCCTCGTTCAGGTGTTGGACTAAAACCATGCCGGGTATGGAGTGTCAGCGAGGCAATGCCTGTGCGACAGGCATTGCGGTACTTCCAAAGAGCCTTTCCTCCATTTTGCGATCATGGCCATACACATCTTTGCGAAACTGCAAATTGCCATACTGATCGACCCAGGAGGTGAAATAGCCGATAAAAACCGGTATTTCGTTTTTGCCGCGCAGTCGCACATATTTTTCTTTACCTGCATTCATCGCAGCGGTGATTTTTTCGCTGGTCCATGTACTGTCGCGGCGCAAGAGCCATTCCGCCATTTTTTTTGGTTCCGATAACCGAATGCAACCATGGCTGAATGCACGCTGGCTTTCATTAAAGAGGCTTTTGCTCGGCGTGTCATGAAAATAAATACTGTAGCTGTTCGGGAAAAGGAATTTTACAAGTCCCAGCGAATTCGACTTACCGGGTTTCTGCCGCACCGAGCCGCCATTCCATTCCATATTGTGCCGTGCCAGGTAATTGGGGTTCTTTTTAATGCCCGGCAAAACTTCTTTTTTCAAAATGCTTGCTGGCACATTCCAGTAAGGACTGAAAACGATCTGATTGAGCGTGCCTGAAAAAATGACAGTACTATTTGCCTCTGAACCCACCACAACTACCATATCGAATGACAATTTGCCATCCTCGTAGGCATGGAGCGTAAACTCGGGAATGTTGACAAGCACATAATCGGTAGGAGGGGCAGCAGGCATCCAGCGGATCCGCTCCATATTGACGAGCATCTGGCGGATTCGACTCGCTACTGGGACATTGAGTTCCTTAAAGAATGCGGGGCCGGTGATGCCAGTTTGTTTCTGGCCAACTCGCTGCTGGAAATGCTTCACGGCGCTGGTGAGCGTGGTGTCAAAACGCGTGGTACTGTCCGGCTCAGGAAAATCGCCCAGCAAATGCAGGCGGTTTTTTAATGCAACAATGAGTGTATCGCGGTCGCCTTCACGGAATTTCTTTTCGGTATCGACAGTGGCCGGCTCGCCGTTTTTGGTCAGTGTGTAGTATTGTAATACTTTTTCTTTCAACTGGTTGTAGTGCCGGTTCACGGGCTCGTAGGCCGCTATGTTCTGCCCTTTGTTTTTTAAAAGTGAATCCAAAAAAACTTCCGGGTTCAGCTTCCGGCGCGGTATGAACCAGTTGAGCTCCTGCGTATTGATCTGGTGGTCGCCGGAATAGGCACGGTCGGTATAGCGAAAGAACTGCTCCGTTAGCGCAAGCTCTGCATCAACGACCAGTGGATTATCAGGCGTGATCTTTTTCAGTTGTGCCAATGAATCGATGGTCTTGTCAAGCGACGGACTGTACAACGAACTATCGCCGGAATAATGAATATAATCGTTTCGCAGACTCCTGAAAATCGGCACAAATTCGGCCATGCCATCAGGGAAGAACCAGGCATACTGATAATTCCTATGGTTGTAAAAACTGCGCAGTTTACTGGTAAGGCTGTCGTCGAGCGCATGCGCGGTGACGTAGGAGGCCAGCGCTGTTGTATCGATAAACAGCTCAGTAAAAGAGTTTTCAATCGTAATGGTGGTGTCGCGTTTGGCGATCTCCGTTTTCTTTTCCGAACCTTTGCGGCAAGCAGTGCCAGCCAGGGCAAGGACAAGGAACAATGCGATTTTCTTCATATTCAAAAAAGCGTCACAGACGGTAGCCAATATAGCCGCTTTACCGTTAGAAATCTCATTCAAACCAAAGGATTATCAAAATCCTGTCAATTCGATGTCATAGATATCTTAGCAGGAGATTTGGTTTTTTTGTTGTTGATTCTACCCGGACACCATGGTCCCCATGCCTGGTTCCGGGTTTTTTATGGATGGAATGCAATGATCCTGTCAAAAAACTCCGGGTCCCAATTTGCGGAACATGCCATGGCCTTTAAATCGGCATTGTCGTATTTATTGAAAGGAAGTTTTTTTCAACCCCACCCATTCTTTTCCATCCACTCTTTAAACTCAATCAGCTTGTTGATGCCGTGGATCCGGATTGGCTTTCATTGAAGAAAGCCGCCCTTCAGCAAAAAAGGCTGGATCGGTGATTCAGGTAGATTTAAGCATCCATACCGGCTCTTCGCTGGCTCCCGGCCTTTAAACCATTTTTCAATTTCCTGTGCTGTAATCACTCAAATGTTGTTTCAAAACCAAAAGCAATTCGGTCATCCCGTAGACCTTTCAGGGGATCCGAAATCGAACCCTTAGGATCGATTTCGGATGATTTCTCGACATTTCCTTATAGAGCCAAAGCCTTATTTCCTGTCGACCACTGTGTTTGAACCCAGTCGGAGGTATTGCTGTCCGACAATTTTCTATATTCATACGCCCCTGTGGGAATCGAGTTGCACGTAATTGTACTCCCTGCTTTTAGTGTTCCATAATTAGCGTTCAAAGTTGCCTTCGTGAGAGCCGTGTTTGATGGGTCTGAAATAAAGCTTGGAGGAGTAGTAAGCAACACCCACTCTGAACCATTCCAATATATCTCTTTATTCAAGGTTGTGTCGAAATAAAGGTAACCAACTTGCGACGTTGAAGGTCTTTGAGCCGTTGTTCCTCGTTGTAGGCTTATACTTTGTCTAGCGGCAGATAAATTTCCATCAGATAGTGCGATTGAATAAAACAGGTTGTGCCCGGCCGAGAAATCTGCGACTCCGCTCGCAAATTGAATAGGTGTGACAGTATTCGTTTTGGAAAACCGGCAACCAAAAACCTCAACCTTTGAAACTTGGATTACTGTATTTTCAAACAGACCTTGCGAAAGATCATATCCGTCGAAGTCGGAATTTTCCAAAACAAACTCAGTCCCTGCTCGCCTTATGTCGTGAAATCGGACATTTCGGAAAGTACTGTTTGTAACCTTCGTCTTGGAAAATCCGCTGTCTCCATAAAAAATTCGTGTTGGGGATGAAGATGAGATTCTACAATTATCGATGGTTAACTCATTTCCACAAGCGCCAATTTGAGCGACATTAGGCACAATCATATCGCAGTCCGTGAAGGTTGCTTTTCCGCTGCCTGATCCGCTGACGTTTGCAAAAAAATACAATGCGGAAAGTGACGAATAGTCTAAGAGAGTGTTTGAAACTTTAATATTGCCTGTCATTGCCCTGTTGCCTAAAACAAATGCAAAGTTTCCAACACAGTCACTGATTGAGATATCACCCTGCTGTCCGAACACGTCTGATATGCGTAAAGGTAACCTAGTAGTATAATTTATGTTGTTAATACAATTGGATATTTTGAAGACCGATTGCCACGTGTGTGCCGAAAGCGACGGAAGTAGAAATATATTATCAACAAACCAGGTTTCAAGCTGTTCTTTACGGTCGAAGGTGTTGCCAATTATATTACATACCTTGGGATACCCGACTTCCATACCTCGCCGACAATCAGTTATAATGTTATTGCTAACTGTCATAACCTGATTTTCGGCAGAACTCATGGCGATACCAGTGCCCGTATATCCAGGCTCATCCACTACGCTGGTTATCTTGTTTCCGGAAATTATGTATTGAAATGATTCAAAGTCTCCAATATTTGGTGTAACAACAATGCCTCTTGCATGTAGACCAGAAACAGTGTTATTCGATACTATTGCGCCGGCAACGTTTTCGCACCAAATGCCACCGTTCGTGTAAGGATTTGGCTGTGAAGATTGTATGGAATTAATAACTGTATTGCCAATAATGGAAGCATCGCGCGTATATATTCTTGTGGTGCCTCCACCGCTAGTATCATCACCCTCACAAATTATTCCAATACGAGTAAACTCGCTTACATGGTTCCCTATAATTAACGGATTTAAACTGTATCTAATGTAAATTCCATCTCCATTAAGGCCCCGACAGTTCCTAATGGTGCAATTTGCCACTTTGATATTAGATCCGCCGATGATGTAAAAGCCGCGCTCTACGATATTGGAAACTGTAATATTATCGAATATGACATTGTTCCTTGATTGGCAATAAATAGCCCTTCCAGAAGGTGCACCCGCTGCGGAACCGTCAATTGAGCCATTGAGGCTTATGTTCTTAACTACAATATTATCGACAAGGATTTGAAGTTTGCCCGCCCCTCTGGTGAATATCGTTCCGGACCCGGAGACATTACAGGTTACATCAACTGTATTGTCGATCATATAAGTAGAGACTAGGAATAATTCTGCCCTTCTAGCCGATGCAGCAAAAATAGCTCGACTTAGTGGCCTTAAGTCGTTTGCAATCCCATCGCCAACAGCTCCCCACCATTCAGGATAGAAAATATTGTCGTGTTTTCTTTTGAATCTCGCCTGGCCATACATTGTGCTTGATCCGAGAATAAGTGCAGTATCCGCAGTCGTGGTAGTATCAGAAGGATCTTTGATGAAAATGCCCGACCTCTTTCCTTCATTGATGTAAATCACCTTGGAAGTGTCTGCCATTCCCGCGTTAAACTGGGTAATGGTCATGTATGGGATATATGACTGGATGATGGCTGTAATGCGAGCCTCATATTCCTCTTTATTCCCGAGACCGGTTTTAAATGCGAAGAAAGCGATTTTGCCGACAAGAATAAACTCACTGTCAGCATGTGCATTTTTATTCCCTCGTAGCAGCAAGAATGATCCATCCTCAGACTCTTTTGTGAATTTTCCTTTGACTGTGTATGACACCGAAGGTTGTGATGACGAAAGGTCAGCCCCGATAAAGTCATGATATGTTCCTCCTGTTTGTTTGAACCCATCCGGAAAAACTACTTTTACTTTAAAGGAATTGGCTCCCTCGAAGACGTATGCAATATTTGGGCTGATGTTCTGATAAGTGGCAGTGATTTTAAATTCGAATTCTTCGTTTAGAGCAATCGATTCTGCTACTGTTGTTAAGGTAAATTTGATTGGGTCCAATTTTGGAGCAGCCGCATTGACGTTTACTTGCAGTAGTACGGCAAATACCATTTGCAGAACAATGGAGATAACGGATTGTTTCATAGCGTATTTGTTTCGTGAAGTAGAAATATATGAAACGTTCGGTTACTTTCAATAAGTAATTATTAAGTGATAATTTTGAATTAATTTAATAGTCTCTCACAGTTATTTATGGACGCCAAAGACATCGCCAGAAATCGATCAGAATTGCAGGAGGCGATTCGTGAATCGAGGATCGTGGAGATTATACTTTTGCGAGCTGAGTTTGACCGAGATCCCCAAACGGAAGGATATGAAACTTTTGAATTCCGCCCAATAGCTTATTTCAGGAGAGATGTATATGAAATGTAAAAACATCTTGAAAACGGATCGACGAACCACCCCTATCCCAGAGTCCTTTGTTATTTTTCTGTCTTGACTATACGTTTAACTTTACTATCAGGAGTTGAAGCTCTGCTCACACTAATGGTTTAATATCGCTATTTTCTTGTTTCCGAGGTATCAACGCACTCAAATACTTCTGCGTCTGCTCATACTCAACTGAACCCAGGTATTTCTTCAGTGGTGGTTAGGCTCGAATGTCCCAATCCTTGTGATATAAACGCTAAGGGCACCTGCGCCCGCGCTAGCATTGTCGCGTAGCTGTGGCGGGCTTCATAGGTTCGAATTTTGGCCTGAATGCCAAGTTCTTTCAAGATGAGAACGAGCATGCGGTTGACGCGCTGGGTAAGATTATAAACAGCCAGGTAGATTTCCTTCTCGTTCACTTGTTGATTCAGCTCCGGAAAAACGAACTCATTTTGATCGCTACTTGATTGTCCCCATTTTTTGATAATTTAGTTAGTCTCGGGAACTAGGGGAAGAGCGGTCTCCAAACCTGGGTTGGCCTTGTTGGTCCGTGTCTTTCTCCGAATAAATGAAACTTGGTTGTGGATCAAATCTATGTTCCGCCATTTTAACCGCGCAAGGTCAGCCATGTTCATCCTGCCGCAGAAGTAAGGGAGCTTCCGAATACCTAGACAATAATCGTCACCTGATTTCTCAATGCTAGACTTTATTTCACAAATTACGAAGCCCTTCATCGCGAACCTTTCCCGTGAGGCCGGCTTTATTTTTAGCTAGAAAATCAAGCTGCTTGTCATTAAGTATAATTCCGGTAGCGTATTGTTTTTGTTGTGAGTTGTAGTAAATCGACAGCTTGACGGACGCGCATCCCCCCTCATCCTGCGCTTGTCGAAGAAAACTGTCGCACAAGGTTTTTTTCATCTAAGTAAAGGTCTGATAGGTGGATTTTTCACAATGTAAATATAACAAATGGCCCTATTTTGATTACAATTTATAGAATGGTAGAATTTGAAAATGTCCTTTTCGGCTTAATTAAGGTTTTTTTATACGTTCTTGTATTTAACCACATATTATGACCCATTCAAGACGCGACTTCCTCAGCACCGCAACCACCCTCGCGGCTGGTGCCGGCCTCTCGGCCATTGTTCCTTCCCCTGTTTCTGCATTTGCGCAAGTTTCAGCGGCCGATAAGATCTGCATCGGTGCCATTGGAGTCAATGGGATGGGCTGGTCAGATTTGAATGCGATCCTTAAAAATCCGGGGACGGAATGTGTGGCGCTTTGTGATGCCGATAAAAATGTCCTCGACAAACGTGCCGCCGAATTGGCCAAGGGTGGGGCCAAAGTTAAGACTTATGGAGATTACCGGCAGTTGCTCGCGGATAAAGATGTCGATGCGGTTGTGATCGGCACGCCCGATCACTGGCATTGTCTGATGATGGTCGAGGCGTGTCAGGCAGGCAAAGATATTTATGTTGAAAAGCCAATCGGGAATTCCATTGCCGAATGCCGTGCCATGGTGGCGGCGCAGCAACGGTACAACCGTGTGGTGCAGGTGGGGCAATGGCAGCGCAGCCAGAAGCATTTCCGCGACGCTATCGATTTTGTGCATTCGGGCAAGTTGGGGAAAATCCGGCTGGTGAAGGTCTGGGGCTATTTCGCCTGGGTAAACCCGATCAGCAAATTGCCGGATGGTAACCCACCGGCGGGCGTCGATTACAATATGTGGCTCGGACCGGCGCCAAAACGGCCGTTCAACCCCAACCGTTTTCATTTCAATTTTCGGTGGTTCTGGGATTATGCCGGCGGCCTGATGACCGACTGGGGCGTGCATCTGCTCGATTATGCATTGCTGGGCATGAAAGCCGCTAACCCCAACAGCATCATGGCGGCCGGTGGCAAGTTTGCCAACCAGGATTCCGGTGCCGAAACGCCCGACACGCTTACGACCGTTTTCGAATTCGACGATTTCAATATCCAGTGGGAACACGCGATGGGTATTGATGGCGGTCCTTACGGTCGCCAGCACGGCATTGCCTACATTGGCAACAATGGCACCCTGGTCCTGAGCCGCGATGGCTGGGAGGTGATACCAGAAGGCAAGCGGATGGAATCCGTTCCATTCCAGAAATCGATCGATAACGGACTGGACCTGCACGCGAAGAATTTCATCGACGTCATCAAATCGCGGAAAATGGCGGATCTGAATGCACCCATCCAGGTTGGCTCCGACATTGCGGTGTTTTCTCAAATGGGAAATATCGCTTACCGGACCGGCAAGAAGATTTATTGGGATAAAGAAAAGGGGAAATTTACAGATGACGAAGCCAACAAGCTCATTACGAAAGAGTATCATAACGGCTATAAGATACCTTCTGTTTCATGATTTTTAGTATTTCAAAAATGAAGAGGATTTGTTCTGTAACGCTATCCCTGCTACTTTGTGTCAGTCAGCTGGTTATATCCCAATCTGCTAAAAAGCCGGCTACAAAGCGGTACCTCTATGTCGCTACACCGGGAGTCCGCGATTACCTGGGCTATGGCGGGCATGGGCTGCTGGTTTTTGATATGGATAACAATCATCGTTTCGTCAAAAGGATCGCCACAGGTGGTTTACATCCTAATGGAAAACCATCGAACGTAAAGGGAATTGCCGTCAGCTTGCCGCTCAATAGCATTTATGTCAGCACGCTGGAAGGCCTGCAACGCATCGATCTGACGACGGAAAAAGTGATTTGGGAAAAACCGTTTGAAGGCGGCTGCGACCGGATGGCGATTTCTCCCGACGGCCGCACGATGTATCTTCCTTCCCTGGAAAAAGGGTTTTGGAACGTGGTAAATTGTGAAACGGGTGATATTATCAAGAAAATCAACGTCCACAAAAGGGCGCATAATACGATTTACGGAGCTTCGGGCAATGCAGTTTACATGGGCGATATTGCGAGCCCCTGGCTGCATATCGCCGATCCTAAAACACACGAACTGAGCCGAAAAGTCGGTCCGTTTGCAAACTATGTGCGTCCATTCACCATTACCGCCGACGAATCGCTGGCTTACATCACGGTCGACAGCTTACTTGGTTTCGAAGTAGGGGATATTCAAAAAGGCACGAAAATAGCCCATATCGGTGTGGAAGGATGGGAGCGCGGCCCGGTACGGAGACACGGCAACCCTAGCCACGGCATTGGCCTCACGCCCGATGAGTCAGAGATCTGGCTTTGTGACGGCCATAATATGCGGATGCACGTTTTCAGCGCAAAACCACCTTACCAACAACTTACCACTATTCCCGTTCAGGATATGCCGGGCTGGGTAACTTTCAGCCTGGATGGGCACTATGCCTATCCTTCGAGCGGAGAGGTGATCGATGTGAAAACGCGCAAAATCCTGATGATATTAACAGACGAATTTCATAACAGCGTAGGAAGTGAGAAAATGGTAGAGGTACAGTTTGTTGGCGGGAAACCTGTACGTGCGGGCGATCAGTTCGGTGTCGGGCGACGAAGTTCGCAGGTGAGCAGGAAATAGCCTCGGCACGGGAATTTCCCAAAATGGTAATGCACCCTTTGGAACTTGCTTTGAGCCTCAGGTCTTTTTAACTTATTCAGGGTGATCGCGCCGATATTCCTGCGCTCGCCCAAACGCCATGAATGAGAGACAAAAACGCCTTCGTGAGCGACGGCTCATAAAGCTTTCGATCGTCACCGGTTCGGTATTTACCATCTGGGCTATCATCGTCGGGATAGCGGGTGGTTCGAAATCGATCATTTTCGATGCCCTGTTTTCGATGGTTGGCATCAGCCTGTCGGGTGTATCGTTACTGGTCAACAACTTCGTCCGCAAGCCCGATGACGATGATTTGCCATTCGGCCGGGCGCAGTTCGAGCCGTTCTCGATGACGCTGCAATCAGCCGTGATCATTTTCCTTTGTTTGTATTCGCTCGCTACCTCGGTGATGGACATCATCAATGGAGGGAAGCTTGTCGAGCTCGATATTGCATTGCCTTACCTCATTGCCTCTATCGTCGGTTGCTTCCTGCTTTGGCTGTACTTCCGGAGAATGGCGCTGCAAATCCGTTCCGAATATGTGCGCATCGAAGCCACTGAATGGCAGCTCGACGCATTGTTGAGCACGGGCGTGCTTATAGTTTTGTCGCTTGGATATTTTTTGCGCGAAACATCGCTGTCGTATCTAATCCCCTATCCTCGACCCCGGTATGGTCATTATCATTTCCATTCTTTTCCTGCGAATCCCCGTGGGCACATTCTGGAAAAACATCCGCGAATTGCTGCAATTCGCACCCGACGATGAGGTGGAGGAAATGATCCATCAGCAGGCGGAAGGGATTTCGAAGCGTTACGGTTTTATCGACGAATACGTGCGGGTAGCCAAAACCGGTGGCAGTTATACCGTTGAAATTGATTTTCTGTTACCCCAAGCGCTCGCACATACACAGGTGAAAGAGCTGGATGGAATCAGGCAGGAGCTGTATGACCATATCCGGGGCGAATATAAAATGTGGCTCACTATTTCTTTTACCACCGAGCGAAAATGGATGATCTGACGGTCATTGCAAGCGATTTTTATCGGCTATCCCAGTATTTTCGATGTCGGACGCACATACCTTTGCCGAAAATTAGTTTTAAAACATTCATGAGTATTTTAATAACGGGCAGCGCGGGTCATTTGGGCGAGGCGCTGATGCGTACGTTCCGGGCGCAAAACGTGCGGGCAATCGGGTTGGATATTAAACATTCAGCCTGTACGGATATGGTCGGCAGCATTGCAGACAGGGATTTTGTAAAAAATGCCATGAAAGGCATCCGCACCGTCATTCACACTGCTACATTGCATAAGCCGCACGTGGCGACACACAGCAAGCAGGATTTTGTAGACACCAACATTACAGGGACGCTCAATTTGCTGGAAGAAGCTCTTTTACAAGGCGTTTCGGCGTTTATCTTCACAAGTACGACCAGCACATTCGGCGCTGCCATGAACCCGGCAAAAGGCGAGCCGGCGGCCTGGATCACCGAAGAAGTGGTGCCGCAACCCAAGAACATTTACAGTGTCACCAAACTCGCCGCGGAAAGCCTTTGCGAGCTGTTTCACCGCAAAAGCAAACTGCCGGTGATGATCCTGCGCACGTCGCGTTTCTTCCCGGAAGATGATGATAATGCCCAAACCCGCGAGCTTTATGAAAAGCCCAATGTCCAGGCCCTCGAACTGCTCTATCGCCGCGTTGATATTGCTGACGCCGTCACAGCGCATCTCTTAGCCATGGAGAAAGCCGGGTCGATCGGATTTGGCAAATATATCATCTCGGCTACCACGCCGTTTTTGCCCGCACATCTGGCAGAATTACATACGAATGCAGCAGGAGTGATTCGCGTACTCTACCCGGAAAGCGAAGGACTTTTTGATGCAGCAGGCTGGAAGATGTTTACAGAAATCGATCGCGTGTATGTGAATGAGCGCGCGCGGCACGAACTGGGCTGGGAGCCAGTGTATGATTTTACGTATGTGTTGCAATGCCTGCGCGGCGGAACGGATTTCAGAAGTGAGTTGGCACGGGAGGTTGGTAGTAAAGGGTATCATGAAGAGGAGTTTGAGGACGGGCCGTTTCCGGTCGATTAGATAATGTGTTTGTCGACCAATATTGCGTGCCCGACGGTACTTGCATTGGGTGATGCCTGTGGAATCTGCCAGTTCTACTTATTACTCGCCGCAATCACCGGCATTACAAACTGCCACGCCGCATTGGCGGGTTCCTGATGTTCCTTTTTGACAATTTCGTCCATTTTTTTCAGAAGATCGGGATGTTGGGCGGCGAGGTCGGTGGTTTCGTTGCGGTCGGCCTTAAGGTTGAAGAGCTGCCACGGGTTGCCCGCATTTTTGCGTAGATCTGTTTTGACGCCTTTCCAGTCGCCTATCCGAACGGCTATCTGTCCGCCTTTTTCGGGATATTCAAAATAGAGGTAGTCGTGCTTTTTCTGCCGGTTGGTCTGTCCCAGTAATTCGGGCAGGAAGGAAATGCCATCGGTTGGCGGGGTGGGTTGGGCGGTTAGCTCGGCAAGCGTTGCCATCAGGTCGAATTGGGCGGAAATATGGTCGCTTACCCTTCCTGCTTTGATTTTTCCGGGCCAGCGCGCGATAAATGGTTCGCGTATACCGCCTTCATAAACATCCATTTTGAGCCCGCGTAACCCAGCCACGCTGTTAAAAAACTGCGGATTTACACCGCCATTGAAAGTGGCGCCATTATCGCTGCTGAACATAACAATTGTATTATCATCCAAACCCAGGCTCCTGAGTCTTTCCAAAATAATACCAACCTGATCGTCGAGATAGGTAATCATGGCTGCATAAGTCGACAGCGGGTATTTGGTAGAAGCGTAATTCTTCTCGCCATAATAGGGCTTTTCGTCGAATAGGCCGATGTACTTTTTAACGTATTCATCCGGTGCCTGCAACGACACATGGGGGATGGTGTAAGGCATGTAAAGGAAAAATGGGCCGTCTTTGCTCCGTTCGATAAATGCCAGCGCTTTTTCGGTCATTTTTGCCGGCGCATATTCTTTTCCTTTGAAAGATTCAAAATCGGCGTCGGTGGCTGTGGCGGGATCGAGTTTGCGATGGACATCCTGCCAGGGTTGTGCGAGCGTGTCCCATCGGTCGTTTTCCCACAAATGGGATGGGTATTGGTTATGGGCTTGTTTCTGGTCGAGGTAGCCGTAATAATAGTCGAAACCCTGCTTGGTGGGCGTGCCTTCGGTGTTGTTCATGCCCATGCCCCATTTGCCCGTTAGTGCCGTGGCATAGCCTTTTTGTTTGAGCAGTTCGGCAACCGTGAATTCATTTGCCGGCAAAGGCATCTGGCCGCGTTCCTCATCATCCTTGAAAGTTCCCAGCTCAAAATTGCCGCGAATGGCAGAATGCCCCGCGTGCTTGCCTGTCATGAGCATCGCGCGTGCTGGCGCGCATACTGGCGTACCTGTGTAATGCTGCGTAAAGCGGATGCCCTCTTTCGACAGCCGGTCAAGGTTCGGTGTTTTGATCTTTTGCTGGCCATAACAACCCAGCTCGCCGTATCCAAGGTCGTCGGCGTAGATATAGATGATGTTTGGAAGCCGCGTCTGGCTTTTGTTTTTTTGAGCAAAAACGGCAGTGGTAACGAATAGTGAGAATAAAAACAGGTTCAGGGATCGCATGGGGTATGGTTTTGACGGACGGGAATTTAACCAAAATTTAACCATCACCACGGAGAGTGATTCAAAAACATACCTTGCTATATTTGTCGCCGCATTTAATACTAAACCCATATGTCTGAAAAGGCCACTCCGGGCATTCCTAAGCAACCGGGCATATTTAGTTTGCTGACTCCCTACAAGGGTTTGATAATCTCGCTTTTACTGTTTGCATTGCTCAGTAATGGCATTAATCTATGGCTTCCCAAACTGGTGGCCGACGGCATCGACGACTACACTCACCGGCGGTTCGACCTGAACAAAATCCTGATCGAGTTTACCGGCGCGGTGATCTTTGTATTTTTGTTTGCCTATCTGCAAAGCATTATTCAGACTTATGCATCAGAGAAAGTCGCGCGGGATTTACGCACGAGGCTTTCTGACAAGATATCCAAGCAGAGCCACGCGTTTATTGAACAAACCACTGCCGCAAAGCTGCTGACCAACCTTACAGCCGATATCGATTCGATCAAATTGTTTGTGTCCCAGGCTATTGTTGCAATCGTATCCTCTATATTCATCATCATCGGAGCGAGCATTTTGCTACTGACTATCAACTGGAAACTGGCATTGACCGTGCTGGCGATCATACCGATTATCGGTGGGATGTTTGCCATTACTTTGAAAAAAGTCAGGACGCTCTTTGTACAAAGCCGGGAGGTAATAGATTGGCTCAACAAGATCATCAACGAGAGCATTCTAGGTTCGGCGCTGATCAGGGTCGTTAACTCCCAGCAGCTTGAATATGCGAAGTTTCTCGAAGCGAATGCCAAAGCGAAAGGCTTCGGCCTCGCCATTCTGAACCTTTTTGCGGGATTGATTCCCGTGATCACTTTTACGGCTAATGTGGCTGGGCTGACGATACTGGTCATGGGAGGGCATTTTGTGATTGAGGGGGATATGACTTTGGGCAGTTTCGCGGCGTTCAACAGCTATCTCATGATGCTGATTTTCCCGATTCTCGTGATCGGGTTTATGAGCAACGTCATCGCACAGTCGACGGCTTCCTACCAGCGGATTTCGGCCGTTTTAAACACCGACGAGCCGGTCGCGGGCGGCTCGTCCAAAGAATTGCTGCAAGGTGAAATCGAATTGCAGAATATAACTGTGCGATATGGCGAAAAGCCTGCATTGAAGGGTGTCAGTCTTTCTATTCGTGCGGGCTCACATATCGCGATCATCGGGCCAACGGCGGCTGGGAAAACACAATTGCTGTATTTACTCACTGGCCTTATCCAGCCGCAGGAGGGGAGCGTCGCGTTCGATGGTCATCCTATCGATTATTTCGATAGCGAATCGTTTTACCGGCAGGTTGGTTTTGTGTTTCAGGACAGCATCATCTTCAACATGAGTATTCGGGAGAATATCGCATTCAGCACAACGGTAAGTGATGAGTCCCTGCAAAAGGCCATCGATACCGCCGAACTGACCGCATTCATCGAAACCCTTCCAGATGGGCTGGATACCATTGTATCGGAACGTGGGTCGAGCCTCTCAGGCGGACAAAAACAGCGTATCATGCTCGCCCGGGCATTGGCAATCAATCCGAAGATATTGTTGCTCGACGACTTTACGGCACGTGTGGATGGCAATACCGAAAAGAAGATCCTGGAAAATATGGAGCAGAACTATCCCGGTATTACGCTGATTTCGGTAACCCAAAAAATTGCGGCCATTGAACATTACGACCAGATCGCCGTGCTTATGGAAGGCGAGTTGATCGGCTGCGGCACGCACGACGAGTTGATGCAAACAAGCCCGGAGTATGTTCAGATTTACCATTCGCAACAAAGTACCAGCAACTATGAACTACGATCTTAACAAACTTTCGGAGGAGCAGCAGAAAACCTCTACAATCAAAGCGTTGGGAAAGTTGCTAACCTTGATTTCCCACGAACGGGGCAATCTCGCGCTGGCGATCGGGGCCATTACGCTGAATACGACCGTGAACCTGGTCGGTCCCTACCTGATCGGTCACGCGATCGACCGTTATGTAGTGACCAAACAGTTTCACGGTTTGCTCGTTTTCGGAGGCATTTTGCTGGCTATGTACCTGCTCGGGCTTGTCACAGCTTACCAGCAGACCAAACTTATGGGCGGGGTAGGACAGCGGTTGTTGTTTACGCTTCGTAACGCGATTTTTAACAAATTACAGCAATTACCCGTCGCATTCTTTAACCAGAACAAAGCCGGAGACCTGATATCCCGCGTCAATAACGATACCGACAAGCTGAACCAGTTCTTCTCGCAATCGCTTATGCAATTCATCGGCAGCATTTTCACAATGTTGGGTGCCGGGATTTTTTTGTTGGTCATTAATATCAAACTGGGTGCGGCGGCATTGGCTCCTGCGATGGTTATCCTGGTTTTTACGCTGTTGCTTTCGCCATGGGTAAAAGCTGCCAATGCCAAAAACCTGAAAAGTACCGGTGCGTTGAGCGCCGAAATCCAGGAAAGTCTGAACAACTTCAAGGTGGTGATCGCATTTAACCGGCGTGATTATTTCCGGCAACGGTTTCAAATAGCAAACCTTGAAAATTACCGGACGGCAATCCGGGCCGGCCTGGCCAACAATATTTTCCTGCCAACGTATTCTTTTTTTTCCAATGTCGCGCAGCTTGTCGTGCTGACGTATGGTATCTACCTGATCAGCATCGGAGAATTCAGTATCGGGTTGCTGGTGAGCTATATCGCTTATGCGGTCAATTTTTACAACCCGCTGCGACAACTGGCGGCATTGTGGACGAGTTTTCAGGTGGCCATGGCGGGCTGGGACCGCGTTTCGCAAATCCTGGCCCTTGAAACCGACCTGGTTCCGGTGGCAGCAACAGTCCCTGAAACCGATGCCGCGTTACTGGAATTCCGCGACGTGCGGTTCGGATACGACAGCCGGGAAATCCTGCATCAGGTCAATTTTAAACTCGAACGCGGGAAAATATACGCGCTAATCGGCCCGACCGGTGGCGGTAAAACCACCACAGCCTCGCTCATAGCTCGCCTGTACGACCCGCGTGAAGGATCTGTCCTGCTCGACGGCCGAGACATACGCACCTACACGCCGGAAGAACGGACGCAAAAAATCGGTTTCATTTTACAGGAGCCATTCCTTTTCACGGGCACCATCCGGGACAACATCCTTTACGGCAACGAGCGGTTGGAGGAGTATTCCAATGAGAAGCTGGAAGAGGTAATCCGCGGTGCAAATCTGGGTGAGATACTGGCCCTTTTTGAAGACGGGCTTGAAACCAAGGTATCCGCCACGAGCGATAGCACGAGCCTCGGCCAAAAACAGCTCATCGCATTCATGCGGGCAGTCCTCCGCAGCCCCGAGCTTCTTATCCTCGATGAAGCCACTGCCAACATCGATACCGTCACCGAAAAACTGCTGGGCAATATCCTGAAACAACTCCCCGAATCCACCACGCAAGTGATCATTGCCCATCGCCTGAATACCATCGAAAGCGCCGACGAAATCTTCTTCGTCAACTCCGGCGAAGTAAACCGCGCCGGGTCCCTGGACGATGCGATGGCGATGTTGTTGAAAGGGAATAGGGCAAGCTAGGTGTTACAGGCGGATGAGCACCAGCGGAGATTTTCTTCGGCAATATGGGACAGCTCTCAAAGTCCATGTCACTAACTTCCCTAGTTATACGTTCAAATAAAATGATGGACGAATCATGGCTCGCAATGCCGGCACCTTCCTTTTTCCTGCCTGGATACCCGCCGCACCGGCGTTTTTGGCCTGTCCGGCTTTCTGCCGGACAAGCGAGGGTAATGGCTTTATAAACTGGTAATGGCCGGTTTAGTACCAGTTTTGTTTCAGGCCGGTCATGTGGAGGTCGTAACCTCCCTTGCCACCGGGACGGTTGGACGAAAAGATCATTAATGGATAGGTGAAGTTGTACCCCCGTGACAGGATAGGCCGGTATTCGTTATATGCGGTGTTTATTCTGGGACCTGCATTGATGGGTGTCGACCATTTGCCGTCTGCATATTCAGAGTAATAAATATCTTCACCACCTTGCCCGCCCGGACGGTCCGAAACGAACACCATCAGGTCCTCTACCATATACGGACATTTGTCGTTATGGGGCCCTGAAAGTTCTTCCACTTTCCTCAGCTCATACTTCGCCGGGTTGATCAGGCTTTCCAGCGTAATTTTTTCCTGCTCTTCCCGTGGGATTTTTACTTCATAGATATCGAAATTGCCGTCGCGGTCAGAGCAAAAGTATATACGGTCGCTCATGTTGGAAAAGGTCGGGTAGGCATCGTTCGCGCTGGAATTGAGGTATTTGACTGGCTCGGGATCGGATGTGCCTTGCTTTGTATATTTGATGTCCATCTTGCCGGAAGCGTCGTCGGCATAAAACAGAAAAAGGTCGTCTTCGCCGTCGTAATTGTGTAAATCGTCGTGGAGGGATAACATCCGAGGGCCATACACATTGAAATTCCCATTGACCTTATTGATCACATGCTGCGCGTTGTTGTAAACACCCATATAAGTTCCGGACGAGTTACTACCTTTTTTTAGGTTCAACCGCTTGTCATATTCCAGATACGCAGGCATGTACACGAGGTTAAGGACATCTTTTCTCTCGCGTCTCGATGAAAATACCAGCCGGAATTGTCCGTGGCGGTTGCTCGGCAGGTCCGAATTGTAGTCATCAAATTCCGAGTTGATCTCTTCCAGATTCACGACCTCGGAAAGGAATTTGCCGTCTTTCTTGTCGGGATCCATACCTGGCGGCCAGCAGCTGAACACGAGAAACAGGACGATAACGGGCGTGAATTTTCTCATATGCGCATTGGTTAAGAGCTTGTATACGCTGAGACACAAAATTACCTTGAAACGTTGCAGTGAAACTACTTTGGTAAGCTGCTGCAATGGGCCAACAGCCGCAGCAGATCTTGCTCTTTGCCGAAGTCGACCGGATTTTCTTTCAGATACCGATCGATCTGCTTCTTGTTCGCGGGGTAAAGTTTCCGGATACTTCCGGGTGTAGGGATATAGAAACGGTTATTATTGTCGATCAGGTAATGGCCTGTGCGATAGGTAAAGACGCCTTCTGCGTTGAGATTCAGTTTCTTGCTGGTCGCAGCCTGGTCGCTGGAATAGGAGCGGTAGGTCGTAACCGATGAAGCTGTGTAAGAAATGCCGTAAGGACCACCCTTTTCGGTTCCTATCCTGGCCAGTACCTGGCGCTTTCCAAGACTCGCCCTGTCGAATGTTGCGACTATTTCGCTGTAACCAAAGCGTTTATCGAACCGGTACGACTTTTCTCCAACCGTTATTTGTTTTAGTAACGCCTGGTCTATGATTTCAAGCGTATCCCGTTTTACATCTATAAAAAGGATATGTCCGCCGATATAGTTGTAGTTAAAACGGGCCTGGGAGCTGCGGCCATCGATGAACTCCGCTTTGCCTGGCACAAATTCGCTGAACTGGTACCGGTCGGCATAAGGAATAACCTTGTCGGGATACTCGCCGGCCTTTACTTTGAAAACTTTGGGCACCTGTGCCTGGGCCAGAAAGGGGTAGCATGCCAGTACTGCGAGGAATGTCCGGACAATCATGGTTTTCATGGCGAGTTATTGGAAGTGTTATTCCAAGAAGGAACTGCGGGCTGCAATCTACGCGCCTGTATGCCCACTATTACTCAGGTAAAACTGATAAATGCCAGATAAGCGATGATGATCACCGGAAATCCGCTTACGGTGAGTGCCCAGCCCGCATGCCCGGCTCCAAGCAGGAAATACGCCCCGACTGCACACGCGATCAGCGCCAGGATCGGCAGGAAGACCATTCCTTTTCCCGCGGAATCCTGCCCGCTGCTGAAAAGTGTAAAAACCAGGAACAATGCCGTAATGGCATCTACCAGCATACATCCGTAAACGATTGTTTTCATAAGGAGGTTTTAATCTTTTAATTCGATCCAGACAGGCGCGTGATCACTGGTTTTTTCCCAGCCGCGTACTTCCCTGTCTACACCCGCTGCCACGAGCCTGGGAGCAAGTTGCGGGCTAAGCAGAAAATGGTCGATACGAAGGCCGGCGTTGCGCGCGAACGCATTGCGGAAGTAATCCCAGAAAGTGTAAATTTTTTCGTTCGGATTGAGCGTGCGAAGAGCGTCGGTCCATCCCTGGGCGGCGAGTGCTGCGAAAGCAGCGCGGGTTTCCGGGCGGAAAAGCGCGTCATCGACCCAATTTTCGGGCTTATACACGTCCATTTCGGTCGGCATTACGTTGAAGTCCCCTGTGAGCAGTGTGGGTTTTCCGGCCGCCAGCAGACCTTCGGCATGGGCAATGAGCCGGTCGAACCATTTTAGCTTATAATCAAACTTGGGCCCTGGTGCCGGGTTGCCATTGGGCAGGTATAGCCCGCCGATCGTCAGTCCGCCAATTTCCGCCTCAATATACCGGCTGTGGGTATCTTCAGGGTCGCCTGGGAGAATGCGGCGTATTTCCCGGGGCATTTCACCGCGCGAAAGTATCGCTACGCCGTTCCAGCTCTTCTGCCCGTGCCAGATTGCTTTATAACCAGCGTCGATAATGGCCTGCTCCGGGAATTTTTCCTGCGGCGCTTTCAATTCCTGTAAACACACAATATCGGGTGTTGTCTCGGTCAGCCAGCGAAGCAACACAGGCAGGCGACCGTTCACACCATTGACATTATAGGTAGCTACTTTCATGTGATAAGGCTTTTAGTTGGGTAATGGCAGCGTAACCACAAATGTTGTGCCTTTTCCGGGATTGGGCTCGGCTTTAATGATACCCTTATGGTTACGTACGATCTTACGGCAATAGGCCAGCCCTACCCCTTCACCCTGTTTGAAATTCCCGGTTGGCAACCGTGCGAATATATCGAATACTTTTTCCAGTTGTGTATCGTCGATCCCAATTCCATTGTCTTCGACCCTGATCTGCGCATAAGTCATTTGTAGTGGTTCAGGCAGCAGGTCCTCAATTTCATGTAATGCCAGTTCCTGGGCGGAAATGCTGATACGCGGAGGCTGTTCGTGGCCTGCGAACTTGACGGCGTTGTGCATGAGCTGGTAAAAGAGTTGCTCTATTTGCTCGGGTATGGCTTGCACGGCGGGCAGTGGCCCGGTTTGTAAAACAATGTTCCGGCGTTCGATGTGTGGCAGCAGCTGGGTGGTGACGTCGGCCACAATGTCACTGAGTTGTACTTTTTCAAACGGGCTGTTGTTGTTGAGGTTGGAAAGGTCGGAGAGGTCTTTGATCATCATCGAAACAATATTCCATAGTGGGTGGATTAGTAAATTTAGGTGCCGGGTTCCGGATAACCTACACTTACTCCTCATGAAAATTTTCCTTCTCTCCCTGCTTATTGCAATCGCGGCGTATCTGGTTGCAGCCGGGGGATATTTTCTGATCACGAAATTGTCGTCCAACACCCACGACAAGTCCATGGAAGCGAGTGTGACCACAGCCTTTGTGCTTGGCCCCATTGCAGCCATTTTTGCATTTATTGTAGCGTTTCTGATGTTAAGGGCAAGTTGAGCCGTTTTGCCAGCCGGGTCAGGTCTTCGGGTGGCATTTTCCCCCACAAATGGTGCTGGTGCAGCTGATATTTCACCCTGTCGGCGATTGTAGAACCTCCGGGTGTCCTGTAACCGGCGTCGGCACCATAGTCTAGCAGCATTTCGCATATGGTCCAAAGCTCCATATCGGCAGCGGTCATTAATATCGACGATTCGATCGTAAGGTCGTCCTGTTTGGGGACATTTGCATTGGGATCGGCCCCATGTTCGAGGAGCATCCGCACTCTTTCCATTTTCAACGGCCGGGCAGGTTCAGAATTTTCACCGCAAACGGCCAGAAACAGAATGGGGTGTTGGGTTCTGGCTTCCCGAGCGCCGGCATCGGCTCCGTTTTCAAGGAACCATTTTAGCAGGGATGGGGAATATTCCAGTATGCGGAAATGGGTAGGGGTGTGCGCAGGATCGCCGTTGTCGATCTTTGCACCGCTTTTCAGTAGTATTTCAAAACATTCGACCATTTTCGCGGGGTCTGCGTTCAACCCTTGTTTAGCTGCGAAATCGAACAGGGTGATCTGCTCCCGGCCTGTCTTATTCAGCTCCGCTTCCGACTGTTCAAGGTCTGTACGTAGTTTTTGGTTGTCAAGGACGGCGATATCGGCAGCCAGTTTTTGCAGGTTCTTATCTCTAAAATAATACGAACCATTTTCCTGCGCAGCGTCCTCCCGTGCCCAAATCCCCTGTCGGACCTTACTTACAATCGGAGTGGCTATGAGCATCAAAGTGCCCATGACCACCGGAGCAATGCAAAGCACCAGCACCATGACCCGCGTAAACTGAAAGGGCAGCAGGTTAATGACCGCGAGAATGCCTAGCGGCACAAAAAGCAACATGACATAGCCACTGGCCATGCGGTTATCGGACGTGCCTGTCCGGCCGAAAAGCAGCAGTCCGACGAGGATCGCAGCGTAGAGCGCGAGCAGGCACCAACTGGCGAGGGTAATTGTTTTCATACCCCAAAATTAACCAGTCGGTATCGCGCCTAGCGATTTGTAAATCAGTTTCTTATTTAGCGGCTCAGTGCCTTCGCCGCTATTGCGCGGCAATATACTGATCGAGTAGCGCCTTCACAGGATGGTAATAAATCTCGGCCCGACGGCTTGGGCGGATGTCCCAGCCGCGGTCGTAATTGACGATGCAGGCGCCGATGAAATTGTTGGTGGCTTTCCTGACGGCCGGGTCCCAGATCGACAGTTTGGAGATCCGGCCCCTGTCCATGCCTGTTTTGGCAGGCGTTTTGAGGATTAGTGCCGAGAATTCGTATTGGTTTACAGTACCCGACACCCACACCGCACCTTCGATCTGTGGATCGTTGCTTTGATCTTTTACTTTTGTCCGGATCTGGGCCTGGCTTTTGGCCGGTACGTCCGTCTTTTTGTTTTTCAAATAAGCGTCGATCGCCCGCATGGCATGTTCCGCCGGGTCGACTCCGTCGAACTCACTGAGTTCATATAATTTTTTAACTTGAAAATCAGTCAGTTGTATGTGTTTTCGATAGACTTTTTGCTTTACCATATCCCTTCTTAGTAGCGTCTATTCCAAACATACGCAGCTTCCCGGCAGGATTCAATGGGTGAAGTACTTTTTGTGCGTTATGGATAGAAATTTGGATTTATACCGATTCTTGATAAGCCGGTCGGGTTGTCAATCCACCAATCCGAGGTCGGAGCGCACCGCTTCGTAGTCCGTCCAGTCAACCTTTTTTATCCGTCCACCGGCATCAGGTGGGACGATGATCCAGCGGAATTCAAGATCGAAATCGATGGGTTCTTTCCGGGGCTCGAAAAAAGTGAGATCGAAGTTGATCCTTCCCTGGTTGTTGAGAAATTCCATGTAAAAGCCCAGGCTGAGTTCATTGGTTACCGATGGCAGGGGGAAGACAATGTTTTCTCTTCCAAAGTTGCGGTAGTAGGCCATTACAAGGCTACTGTCGAGCATCTTGCGGTTAAGTCGTGTGTCGGTCACAGATACCAGGTAATACGTACAATCGCGGTTGGCGACCCAGGCCGAGTCCGGGACTTTGGTCCACGGGGAAGCGATCACATTGGCATTGCCAGGTTTTCCCTGGATGCCTTGCGTACCCTGGGCTCCTTGTGGCCCGGCCGGCCCCGCAGGACCCGTCTCGCCATCGGGGCCTTCACAAGAGATAGTAAATAGAATGCTGCAGAAGAAGAGCAAAATCAGACTGATACGGATGGAGAGATGCTTTTTCATGAGTGTGATAAGTGAGGGGTGATAATGCAGGAAATTGCAATGAGGTTACATATAAATATACCAATAAATATTTGTATAATTTCTTATAAACGGTTATATTTTCTTTGCTTTCCCGCCTCCTACCGAGAGACCCGAATCCGTATCATCAACCTTCATACCTCTCTATCATGAAAGCACCTTTATACCTCGTATTGCCATGCATGTTGTGCGCCGCTGCTGCGACCGCGCAGAACCCCGTATTGACCCGCGGCCCTTATTTGCAGATGGCCACTCCAGAGCAGAATGAAATAGGAAAACCTTATGTATCAGCGGGTATAACCATTCGCTGGCGAACGGAGCTGGCTTCGAAAGGACTCGTGATGTATTCCACCGATCCTGATTTTCGTACCAACGCAGTTGTGAAGGAACCAGCAGCCGTTAAAGACCATTCGGTACGGTTGACCGGCCTGAAATCCGACACCCGCTACTACTATTCGGTGGAAGCTTATGATCCGTTCTGGAAAATCGAGTCCACGGAAGAGCATTACTTTACCACACCGCCTGCCAAGGGCGTCCAGAAGAAGACGAAAATCTGGGTACTTGGCGATTTCGGCACCGACCCGCCTACTGTATTCAATTCCCGGCAGGACAGCACGATAGACGCCATGAAAGAGTATATGCGGCTCAATAACACGGGGCCAATGGATTTGTGGCTTTGGCTCGGTGACAACGCTTACGACATTGGGTCCGATACGGATTTCCAGCGGAACGTTTTTGACAAAACCAGGGCCCGGTACGATTGGGCTTTCCGGCAAACGCCTTTTTATGCCACACCCGGCAACCACGATTATCGCGATGGTGGGGAACCCAGCCGGCTATCGCACCAAATACACTATTTCTCCATCGTGGACAACTTTAAGAATGGGGAGGCCGGCGGTGTGCCGTCTGGCAAGGAGGAGTACTATTCTTACGATTATAGCAATATCCATTTCGTGAGCCTGGACAGCTACGGTTTCGAAAAGGCCGGTGACAATGATTACAGCATTTTAGCACCCAAAACTGTGCAGTACCGCTGGTTAAAGGCCGATTTGCAACAGGCGCGTGCAAATCCTGCCATTAACTGGATCATTGTGTATACACACATGCCCCCATATACGGGCGGAACGCATAATTCGGATACCGAGGATCAGCTGATTGCCATTCGACAAAATCTGGTGCCGTTACTGGACTCCAACAAGGTAGATCTCCTGATGACCGGCCACAGCCACAACTACGAGCGGTCGAGGCTGATGCGCGGGCATTACGGGCTGTCTAACACATTCCGGAAAGCGATCCATAATCCGATGGATGGCAGCAATGCCAAATCCAGCGGAAAATACGATGGTACGGCCAATTCCTGTTTTTACTACAAAACCAGCGCGGCTGTGACGAACGAGGGCATTATTCATATAGTTAACGGCGGCGGCGGGCGAGGGGAGTATTTTACGCGTAACCGTCCCTTGATCGATTCGGTGATGTACATGTCTTCGACGACGGGTGGTTCCATGTATATCGAAGTTGAGAACAAGAAGCTTACCGCCAGATATATCGGTACTAACAAGAAGGTCGTCGATCAGTTCGTAATTTATAAAGACCTGGATAATTTCACAGTACCAGCCACGGAAGGGACAGCCAAAACCGCCGTGTGCGAATGCACGGAAGATCTGGGGGGCAACCTGAGCTTTACGCATTATCTGGACAGCAAAGCAAACGTGCTGTTGTCCATTAATAAACACGGCACGAACATTGGCAAAACCGGTGTGGCCCCTTTTGAAGTCAAACTGGATGGTGCTGCGGGGCGGACGAACGTCGGGGCCTTTTACCCGTCCAATTATGTAAGAGCTGTCCAAACGAGGACTTTCAGTTCGGGTTGGAGGGTTATGAACCGCTTCTGGTCTGTCAAGCCGGCCGTCGAGCTCCCGGCAGGCAGCCAGGTTACTGTAAGGCATTATTTTAAATCCGCCGACGTAGCGGCACTCAGTTCCACGGACGTCAACGACCAGTTGCATGGACAGATGCTGAAGTTTTACAAAGTGAACCAAACGGCGGCCACTTACAACCTCGATCCACGCAGCGGAAGCCATGCCGCCATGTCGGGAGCGACTGCGTATAACAGGGATGGCATTTGGGTTTATGACGGAGCCTTCGTGGCGACGCCCACGCAATGGCAAAGCGGCTTCATAGGGAAAACCTATACATTGAAAACGGATTCCTATTACGGCGAAATGGTAGTAGGTAAACTGAGTGGCGGCGGCGGGATCGGCGGACAGGCGAGTTGGACGAGCCCGCGCGGTTCCGTGACGATCTTAAGGGCGGGCGACATGTGGCATTACCTCGCCAAAGGCACGGCCCCGGCGAAAGGAACCTACACCTGGAAAGACGCCAATTTTAGCGTAGACCGCTATTACGACCTCTCGGCCTGGGAGGAGGGAAACGCACCGTTTGGCTATTCTACTAATGGTGAGGATGGCGAAAAACGGATTATACCCGCCTGCCAGGCCGAGCTGAATTGTTATGAAGCCGACGAGGACGAAGCGCATTTCATTCCCGGCTGTCTGACCGGCCCTTGTGCTTCGAAATGGATCACGTCGTATTACCGCAATGCGATGTTCAATTACTGGGGAGCCGATCCGTTCTATAAATCTGTGATAATCCATTACAGGCGCGATGATGGCGTCATTATTTACATCAATGGTAAGGAACTACTCCCGCGCGACCCGAATATGCCTGCTACCACCATTACAGATGCGACGACAGCCAACAACGCGGCGTCCCCGGAACATCAGTGGCATACGATTGTAGTGCCGAATGATAACCAGTATTTTAGGTACGGATTGAACATTATCGCTGTAGAATTACATCAGAACAACGACACGAGTTCGGACGCATATTTCGATATGGAAATTGTACTTAGTCCGGATGTGCTCACCTCGCCCGCACGAATGGGAATTGCCGAGGAATCACCGCAGGAGCCGGTGGCGACCTTATATCCGAACCCTTCGGATGGCAGAAAGGTATACTTTAATGTACCGCTGATTTATGACAAGTTTCAGATTACAGATGAGAAGGGGATTGTATACCGGCGCGAGGAAACACCGGGCAATTTGAGCGAACTGGACATATCCGCCCTGCCGGCGGGTATTACGATGCTTAGCAGCTGGAACGGTGGTAAGGTGGTGACGTACAAAATCTTAAAAAAATAGCCAAAGCTGGCTCGTACAGGGGCTGAGAGGTTAAAAGGTGTGTTGCCCGGGAAAAATGCCGGGTGGTACACCTTTTTCTATGATGTTATTCGAATAGTGCAATAATTATTTCGTTTTGTTTTTAATTTTCTACTAAAAATAAATAATCGAAATTGTGTCTACTTCACACTAATGGGCCATCAAGTAGAAGTTATACTATCCATTGCAAACGTTCCCGGTATCGTGTGCAGAAAAAAATCTAGGCAAATGTTTGGCAAGAATATGACATGTAAATAGACTTGATCGTGGTTTCGATTGGACTTTATCAATGAAATCCGGCGATTGTATTGAAATAGTTATATTCTAAATGACCCAATTACATGAAAAGAGGACTTCTACTCATCTTCACTCTGTGTCTGGTAGCTTTTGCTGCACAGGCACAGAACCGCGTACTGAAAGGCGTTGTGATCGATGACGTTTCGAAGGAACCGATGCCCGGGGTTTCGATCCTGCTTTCGGGCACTACTACCGGAACGGCCACTGATGCAGAAGGGAAATTTGTTTTGAATGTGCCCGAAAATGGCGGCACAGTGATTGTCAGCTACGTGGGGTTTGTGAAACAGACGATCGACGTTGCCAACCGGGGCTCGCTCACGGTGGTGCTCGAACAGGATGTGAAGGCATTGGAAGATGTGGTGGTGGTAGGTTATGGCGAGCAGAAACGTTCACATCTCACAGGCGCTGTGGCTACCGTTAGGATGAAGGATGTAGACGAACTGCCGGTGGGTGATATCTCTTCCGCATTGGCCGGAAAACTTCCCGGCGTCAACATCAGTGGCGGTACAGCGCGGCCAGGTACACCTGCCTCTATCGTAATCAGGAACCCGACGAAGGCATCCAAAGACGGAGGCAGCAATTCGCCGCTGTACATTATCGACGATGTGATCCGTTCCGAAGCCGATTTCCAGTTACTGGATGCCTCCGAAATCGAGAACCTTTCGATCCTGAAAGACGGTGCTGCAGCCGTGTACGGAGCGCGGGCGGCTTTGGGTGTGGTGGTGGTCAGGACAAAGCGCGGGAAAGCGGGCAAACCCACTGTCAACTACACGACCACAGTGGGCGTTTCGGATGCTTCTTATAAATCCAAAATGATGAATGGCAGCCAGTTGGCGACTTATCTGAACGATTTCAACCGCAGTCGCGGACTCGCACCGACTGATCCCGAATACTATTCGCCGGATGAGCTCGAATATTTCAAAAACAACAATCATAACTGGTTCGATATGGCCTGGAAACCTTCGCTGAATACGCGCCATGCGGTGAATATCAGCGGTGGTACCGAGCGGGCGACTTTCTTTGCAGGTGCCACTTATTTTTATCAGAATGGGAACGTCGACAATATCACCTACAAGAAATGGAATTTCCGCGCGAGTACGGATGTGAATGTGACGAAGCATATTAAAGTAGGTCTGGGCGTGAGCGGCAACCTGTCCGACAACAAGCTGTTTTACCTCAAACAAGGTGGTGAGAATGCCGAAAAGGACGTAACCAACCTGCTTAATACACCCCAGTTCATCCCGCCTTATGTGGACGGTCTGCCGGTGCTCTTGCCGGGTGGATCCGGGACGACGGGTTTCCATTTCTCCGAAGCCCAGAAGCTGAACAACTACACCCGGGCGCGCAATGTGGTGCTCAATGTGAATGCTTACCTCGAATACAATGTGCCGTTTATAAAAGGCCTGAAACTGCGTACGGTTTACAACAAAAACCTGGGCAACGACTGGGGCAAGCAGTTTGGGACTTATTATAAGACCTATGGTTTTTCGATGCTGGGTGATAACAAACACATTTACGGAGGCACGCCCAATGCGCCCACGCGCCTGAACAACGGCGACCGCCTGCGCTTCAACCCCGGTTATACCGACGGCTACCAACTGAACTTCAATCTGAGCTACGCACGCGATTTCGGGCGGCATTCGGTGAGCGCGCTGGCGCTCGTGGAGCAGTCGGAGATTTATACCGAAAGCATTGCCACGATGAAGGAAGGTATTTTTGAAGGCGGTAACGATTACCTGATGTCGGCTTTCGGAGCAAAGGATATTGGTCCTAATGCGGCGAATGAAAGCGGCATCCTTTCCTATGTGGGCCGTTTGAATTATAGCTTCGCGGACCGCTACCTGTTTGAGGTTTCGTTCCGTCGGGATGCTTCCACCAAGTTTGCACCCGAATATCGCTGGGGCACATTCCCACAGCTCTCGGCAGGGTGGGTGATGTCCGAAGAACGCTTTTTCCGTGAAAAATTACCTTTCATCAACAACCTGAAACTACGCGCCTCGATCGGTTTCCTCGGTGGCGACCGCACTGCCGCCTGGCAATGGCTCCAACGCTACACCCCCCAAGCTTCCAATGGTGCGGTATTTGGCGGCAACAGCGACCGTACGGTGGGTATCAAGCTCGAAAAGCTGCCCAACTATTACGGGCGCTGGGATGATGTTACGAAAAAGAACGTCGGTATCGATGCGGCTTTCCTGAACAACCGTTTGTCGACGACCATCGATGCGTACCACGATCATGGGTATAACCTGCTGACGACACTCGCTTCGTCGGTTCCGCTCACAATCGGCTCGGTCATGCCAGCTGAGAACTATGAGACCGTGAACTCGTTCGGGCTGGAATTTGCGACCGGCTGGAGTGACCGCATTGGTAAGAATCTTGACTACAACGTCGGCGCATTCCTCGCGTGGAGCGACAATAAGAACATTCTTGTGGATGTAGCTGCCACCAACCGTAATACCTGGCTCGATCCGACGGGCCAGTCCAGCGACCGGGGTTTGCAGGGGTATCGCTACCAGGGCATGTTCCGCTCGCAGGAGGAGGTGGACCGTTACCTCGAAAAGAACCCCGATTACACCATCATGGGTTACGCGCCCAAGCCGGGTATGCTCTATTATCAGGATTTGCGCGGACCGCGCCAGACCGACGGAAGCTATGCGGCACCCGATGGCAAGATTACCGAAGACGACCAGGAATTTCTGACAAAAAAGGAAAACAACCATTATACTTTCGGCCTTTCGTTCGGATTTGGGTTTAAAGGATTTAAGGTAGATGTGGTGACGGCGGGCTCATTCGGCGGGCAGGGTATTGTGGACGGCGACGCGCGTAAAAAGGCCGCGAAAGACATTTCCCGCCCGGTTTTCTGGGCAGATCATTACACTGCCGAAAACCCGGGAGCGAAGTATCCCGATCCTTACTATGAAGAAACCTATTCGATCGTTTCCTCATTCTGGTTCCGCAATGCATTCGCATTCAATATGCGCAGCCTGAATGTATCTTATCAGCTGAATCAGAATGTGGCTAAAAAACTGGGGATCAGTTCGATGAAGATCATCGCTGTGGGTATGAACCCGTTCACTTTTGTCAACCCGTTTGACTACAAGGCTGCTTCGGGCGCCTACAATGTATACCCGCAAATGCGGACCTGGTCACTGGGATTAAACCTTTCACTTTAATTAAATCGGGATATCCATGAAAAAGCATTGGATAATAGCAGCATTGATCGGCATTGTATTGACAGGCTGCGAAAATATATTGGACAAAACAGACCTTTCCGCATTCAACGAGGAGGAGGTTTTTAACGACACGCTGCTCGCGAAAGGTTATGTGGATTATGTGTATGACCAAAATCTGCCAACCTGGCCATCGACCGATTTTCTGAAATGCACCGATGAAATTGGTGGGGAAAGCCGGTTTTTCGAAGGCACCGTGCAGGTTAATACTGTTCAGGACTTCGGGATAGGCGTAAATGCGACAAACAATTATGGTAAGATACGCTCTATCAACCAGTTCCTGGTCAAGTTGGCGTTGGGCTCATTGAGTGAGGATGTCAAAAACCGTTTGATGGCGCAGGTTACATTCTTCCGCGCCCATCGCTATTGGGACCTGGTACAACTCTACGGAGGCGTTCCAATGGTGCTTCAACCGCTTGAAGGTGTGGGCGAAGAGGCCAAAGAAGAAGCCGCGATCCCGCGCAGCAGCACGTCTGAGAGCATTGCCCTCATCGTGAAAGATCTCGATTACAGCATTGCCAACCTCCCGGGCCGGTGGGGCAACACCAACGACTGGGGCCGTATTACCAGCGGCGCGGCGGCAGGCTATAAGGGTCGCATTCTGCTGACTTTCGCCAGTCCGCAGTTCAATCCGAATGACATGCCCGAGCGCTGGCAGGCGGCTTATGATGCCAACAAAAAGGCTATCGAACTGCTTTCCGCTAACGGGTTCAAGTTACACGGCAGTTTTAGTGATCTCTGGTTTCAGGAGGTGAACAACCCCGAAGCGGTGTGGGTGACCTGCTATAACAATAAGGTCGGCGACCAGATCAATAAAAACATGACCTGGGACAACAATACCCGTCCTTCTTACCTGGGTACCGCTGGTGGCTCCAACCAGCCTACCTGGGAAATCACACAGGCGTTTGCGATGAAAAATGGCAAGCGTATCACCGAAAAGGGTTCGGGTTACGACGAAAAGCTATTTTACAAAAATCGCGACCCGCGTTTTAACCAAACTATCGCATTCAATGGTGCTACCTGGCAGATGAACGGCAATACGAACTATCGTTTGTGGACCTATTTTGTAAACAACAAAACCGTGGAGCAGAAAGCCACGACTACCGGATTTTATTGTCGCAAAGCCATTGATCCGAACCTTCCTGCGGGATCGGTCGCCAATGCAGGCACCGATTGGATCGAAATGCGCTATGCCGAGGTCATGCTCAATTTTGCCGAAGCGGCTTGTGGGGTGAACAAGTTGGATGAGGCCTACGCACAACTGACCGAGCTTCGCAAGCGGGCCGGTATCGAGCCGGGCGCGGATGGGTATTATGGTTTGGACCCTAAAATGTCACGTACGGAGATGTTTGAGGCTATTTTGCACGAAAGACAAGTCGAGCTGGCATTTGAAGGAAAGCGCTTTTACGACCTGCGCCGGTGGAAGAAATTTGAAACCGTGTTGAATGGCAAAAGCCGAAACGGGGTGACCATTAATCTGAAAACCAATGCCATTACGCCGGAAGAGTTTGCGACAAAACGCGACGGCATGAACCTCGATTCCGTTTACAAAAACTATTTTGAAATAATACCTAAAAAACTGGATACCAAATACCTGGTGAACTGGAAACCAGAATATTACTTCTTCGCACTCCCGCAGCAGGCATTGACCAATAATCCAAAATTGGAACAAAACATAGGCTGGCCATCGGGGACGTTCGACCCGTTGAAGTGATGTTCAATTTTGGTGTGAGAAAATGTACAATGTCGGTCTGAGCGCACTCGACAAATAATTACAAATCCTAAGACTTAAAATAAATATGACATCTATCCCAAAACTTTCACTCCGACTTGCATTAGCCAGCTTCCTGCTCGGCCACAGCGCATTTGCCCAATACCCGAAAATCCCTGCTGCGGCTAAAAAAACGAGCGATTCGCTGCTGGCGGAAGCTGAACGCAAGTCGGAAATCGCGTGGCAGAAAGCATTGCCTATTATCGAAGCCGAGGCAAAAAAGGGCAAGCCTTATATTCCCTGGGCGGCGCGGCCGGTGGATTTGCCGCAGTCCGACATTCCGGCGTTCCCGGGTGCGGAGGGCGGAGGTGCATTCAGTTTTGGCGGTCGCGGAGGCAAGGTGTATGTGGTGAAAAGCTTGGCAGATAGCGGTCCGGGAACATTGCGCGATGCGTGTGAGCAGGGCGGGGCGCGCATTATCGTGTTCAATGTGGCAGGCATTATCCGTCTGAAAACGCCGCTCATTATCCGCGCTCCTTACATTACGATTGCCGGCCAAACTGCGCCTGGCGACGGCGTTTGCGTGGCGGGAGAAAGTGTGTGGATCAACACCCACGACGTGGTGGTGAGGCATATGCGTTTCCGCCGGGGTGAGACTTTCGTGGGCCGTCGCGATGATTCGATTGGTGGTAACCCTGTGGGCAACATCATGATCGACCACGTTTCGGCCAGCTGGGGATTGGATGAAAACATGTCGATGTACCGGCATATGTACAACGACAGCACCGGTGTGCAAGAGCAGAAACTCCCGACCGTAAACATTACCATTCAGAACTCGATCTTCTCCGAGACACTCGATACCTGGAATCATTCATTTGGCAGCACATTAGGCGGGGAGAACTGTACGTTCATGCGGAACCTCTGGGCGAATAATGCGGGCCGCAACCCATCGATCGGTTGGTTCGGGGTATTCAATTTTGTAAACAATGTGGTGTTCAACTGGGTGCACCGCTCCATCGACGGCGGCGATTACCGCGCGATGTATAATATCGTCAATAATTACTTCAAACCGGGTCCGCAAACGCCAACGGACTCGCCGATCGGTTACCGCATTTTGAAACCGGAGGCGGGACGCAGCAAACTGAAATACCAGGTTTACGGACGTGCCTTCGTGAATGGCAACATCATGGAAGGCCACGACAAGATCACCAAAAACAACTGGGACGGCGGCGTGCAGGTGGAAGATCTGCCGAACGCAGGCAAATACACTGACAATATCAAATGGGGCGAGCCGCTGCCTATGCCACAGTTTCCGATCATGAGCGCGAAAGAATCGTTCGATTATGTGATCGCGAATGCAGGTGCCACGCTCCCAAAACGCGATCCGGTGGATGCGCGCGTGACCACACAGGTACGTACAGGAAAGATCAATCCGATCGATGGCGTAAAATTGCCGGAGAAGCAGTTTGAGCACCGTCGCCTGCCGATCGATTCTTATAAAAACGGCATTATCACCGACATTTCGCAGGTAGGAGGCTATCCCGAATATAAAGGCACGCCTTATCCCGATTCGGACGATGATGGTATGCCCAATGACTGGGAAATGAAATACGGTTTGAATCCGAAAGATCCATCAGATGCCCGGAAAGACATGAGCGGGGACGGTTATTCCAATATTGAAAAGTTCATCAACGGCATCGATCCCAAGAAGAAAATGGATTGGAAAAACCCAAAAAACAACCACGATACCCTGGCATCGCTGAAAGGTGCGCCGGGTCAAAAATAGGATTCCATTGGACAGACTGAGATACTTGGTTAAGGTGATGAAACCGGATACGGTCCTGTCTCTGGCAGGATTGTATTTTCTTTTGATGCCCATGGCCTTCTGCCAGAAAAAGCCAGGGAAGCCTTCGCCAGTTGCATTGGCCGAAGATGGCCGGTTAAATTACGCACCTGATTCGCTTGGCAATCGCATTGTCGATTTTTCGTTCGCAGGCTATATGAGCGGGTCGCTGGCGATCCCGGATGCAGCCGTCCGCGTCACCGTCCCCGCACGCGAGGGCGATGCCACGGCGCGCATTCAGGCCGCAGTCGATTACGTGGGCGATTTACCCCTGGACGTGAACGGCTTGCGGGGCACGGTGCTGCTGGGTGCTGGTATGCATCGTGTTTTGTCAGGGGTTGTCATTAGGAAGTCAGGTGTTGTTTTACGGGGCGCTGGAATGGGCGAGGGTGGCACGGTGCTACTCGGGGACGGGCGTACGCGGGAGACCATGATTCGTGTTTTGGGAGAAGATGATCTGGTATTAAAACCAAAAATGCGGGTTACAGATACTTATGTGCCTGTCAATGCGCTTTCTTTTGAAGTTGAAAATGCAAGCTTGCTCAGAGTCGGCGACCGTGTTCGCATTGTGCGGCCTTCTACGGTTGAGTGGGTCAAAAGCCTGCGAATGGAGGAGTTTGGAGGCGAAACCGGTTGGCTGGGCTGGAAACCCGGACAGCGCGATATCACCTGGGACCGGACCATAACCGCCATTTCGGGCAAGCGCATTACCATTGATGCGCCTGTTACAACCGCATTGGACACCGAGTTTGGCGGCGGGTTTGTGATTCCCTATCAATGGAATGGGCGCATTAGTCAGACAGGTGTCGAAAACCTGCGGATCGAATCTACATTTGACCAGAAGAATTTAAAAGACGAAAACCATCGCTGGATGGGCATTACCTTTGAAAATACCGAGAATGCGTGGGTGAGGCAGGTTACTTTCCGGCATCTGGCGGGATCGGCGGTGGCTGTGTATGAATCGGCTTCGAAAGTTACTGTGGAGGATTGCAAATCATTGCAACCGGTTTCTGAGATTGCGGGGCAACGGCGTAATACATTTTTTACACAAGGTGGGCAAACGCTTTTCCAACGTTGCTATGCTCAAAATGGTGTTCATGACTTTGCAACCGGCTTTTGCGCGCCGGGGCCGAATGCATTTGTACAATGCGAATCGCATTTGCCGAACGGGTTCAGCGGGGCAATGGATAGCTGGGCTTCGGGTGTGCTGTTTGATATTGTGAATGTTGATGGGCATGCCTTGACTTTCAAAAACCGGGGCCAGGACGGCCAGGGAGCAGGATGGACCGCCGCTAATTCGGTGTTCTGGCAATGCTCGGCGTCGGGGATCGAGAATTTCGCTCCGCCTGGGGCTCAGAACTTCGCATTCGGGGCGTGGGCGCAGTTTGCCGGGGATGGTTTTTGGGAGAACGTAAATGAGCATATCCAGCCGCAGAGCTTGTATTACGCGCAACTGGCCGATCGGCTGGGCAAGCCGGTTTTGGCTAAATCTTTTTTAGTACCCAAAGCAACCGAAGCGTCCAGCAGCCCGACCCTCGAACAGGCGGCTGCATTAGTCGCAGGTTCGCAACAGCCTACTATTTTGCTTACTGACTGGATCGATCAGGCCCCGCAACGCAATCCGATTCCAGTAGTTTCGGCCACTGCCAAATCCATTGATGAAATTGGTTTTACCAAAACTGACAATACAAAAATGTTACCCGCATTGGCAGTCTATAATGGCTGGTTGGTGCGTGGCAACGAGGTCGTTACCGGTAGTCGCCATGAAGTGCCCTGGTGGCGTGGGAGCATCCGTCCGCACGATGTGAATGCTGCCAAGCCACACATTACCCGCTATGTGCCGGGCCGCATCGGTAAGGGTTTTACCGATGATTTGCGATCAATGACCGATTCACTGAAAACACAGCATATCACCGTTGTAGACCATAATTATGGCCTTTGGTACGACCGCCGCCGCGACGACCACGAGCGTATCCGGCGCATCGATGGTGAAACCTGGCCACCATTTTACGAACAGCCGTTTGCCCGAAGCGGAATGGAGGCAGCCTGGGACGATCTCAGTAAATATGACCTGAAACAGTACAATGAATGGTACTGGAACCGCCTGCGCGAGTTTGTAACGCTGGCCGACCAGAAAGGCCTTTTGCTCTACCATCAAAATTATTTCCAGCACAATATCCTCGAAGCCGGTGCGCATTATGCCGATTTTCCGTGGCGCACGGCCAACAATATTAATGCGACCGGCTTCCCCGAACCTCCGCCTTATGCCGGGGACAAACGCATTTTTATGGCCGATCAGTTTTACGACATTGCTAACCCCGAAAGAAAGGCATTGCATCGGGCCTACATCCGGCAATGTCTCGACAATTTCGCAGGGCAGAGCGGCGTGATCCAGTTCATCAGCGCCGAATATACCGGCCCGCTGCATTTTGTGCGGTTCTGGCTGGACGTGATCGGAGAGTGGGAGCGCGAAAAGGGTAAAAATGCATGGGTAGCATTGAGTACGACCAAAGACGTGCAGGACGCTATTCTAGTAGATCCGAAGTCTGCCGCGCTGGTCGATATCATCGACATCCGCTACTGGCACCGCCGGGAAAACGGCACCGACTATGCGCCGGAAGGAGGCAAAAATCTAGCGCCGCGCCAGCACGCGCGCATTCAGAAAACGGGTAAGGTGTCATTCGGTTCAGTTTATGATGCTGTTTTGGAATACAAAAAAAAATACCCCGGAAAAGCGGTGCTGTACAATGCCAATGGCGCCGATCAGTACGCATGGGCGGTCTTACTGGCAGGGGGCTCGGTAAGCGCGGTTCCTGCTTTGCCGGAAGCGTTTTTGGAGGCTATCCGGGAAATGCAACCTGTGGTAGCCAGGGGCCGATATATTTTGTCTAAGGAAAGTGAAGCGCTCGTTATTTATCAGGAAAACAATGCTTCTATCGAGGCTGATCTGACGCGATTTGCCGGGACTTATTATTTGCAACGCATCAACGCACGCAGCGGCGCTATTTTGGGCAAAACTGAAAAGATAAAAGGAGGGAAAGTAATCGCATTGCCGAACAAAAACGGAGAGTCGGATCCGGTAATTTATTGGTTTTCAAAAAAGTGATGAGGTATTTAAAAACAGGATTTGGGATGATATGCATCGCCCTGGCGGGGCTGACGGGCTGCGCGCGCAAGGCTGTCGGCCCGGCAGTTCTGAAAGCGGAGGATTACCGGCATCATGTGGCGTATTTCAACCGGATGGAGGATGAGAATAAAGTCAATGCGATCCCGAATGCGCAGTCGTGGGATTGGATGAAGGCCAATATTCCGCTGTTCGACTGCCCGCAGGATAATTTCCGCGAAATCTATTACTACCGCTGGTGGACTTACCGCAAGCACATTCACAACACGCCGCAGGGCTTTGCGATCACCGAATTTCTCGTCGACCGGAATTATGCAGACCAATACAATATGATCAGCTGCGCCCTCGGCCATCACATTTATGAAGGTCGGTGGCTGCACGATCAGCGTTATCTGAACAACAATGTGCATATCTGGTACCGCGGCAACCACGGCGGGCGTATGAAAAAGCTGCTCAATTTCAGCAGCTGGACAGCCGACGCATTGTATAATCGATACAAAGTAACTCAGGACAAGGCCTTCCTGCTCGATATGCTGCCGGACTTGGATTCGGAATACAAAGCATGGGAGAAAGACCGGCGTACGGAGAGTGGTCTCTTCTGGCAAACCGATGTAAAAGACGGCATGGAAGAGTCGCTGAGCGGTGGGCGTCGGGAACAGAATGCGCGTCCTACGATCAATAGTTATATGTATGGTAACGCGAAGGCGCTTTCCGCGATTGCTGCATTGAAAGGCGACCAGGCGCTGGCTGGGCTTTATGATAGCAAGGCGGATACGTTGAAATGGCTGATTGACAATAAATTATGGCATGCCGATAGTGCTTTTTTTGAAACAGTAAAGAAACGTGGGAAAGGGCCTTTTGCCGGCGTGCGCGAGGCGATCGGGCTTATTCCATGGTATTTTGATCTGGCAGAAGAAAAACACGACGGTGCCTGGAAGCAGGTGTCGGATCACACCGGCTTTAATGCGCCATTCGGCCTCACTACCGCCGAGCGCCGCCATCCGGAGTTCCGTACGCACGGCTGCTGCCAATGCGAATGGGACGGTGCAGTATGGCCGTTTGCCACTGCACAGACATTGACCGGCCTCGCCAACCGCCTTAATGCGCCGAAGCCGGAAGTAGTGGCGGATACGGTTTATTTTAGTTTGCTGGAAAAATATGTGGAGTCGCAATATTATCGCGGAAAGCCCTATATCGGTGAGTATCTGGACGAAAAGACCGGCTACTGGCTTAAAGGCGATCAGGAGCGCAGCCGTTACTACAACCATTCGACATTCAATGATCTCATTATCACCGGTCTGGTGGGTCTGCGCCCACGTGCGGATGAAGTAATCGAAGTAAACCCGCTCATTCCGGAAAGTCAATGGGACTGGTTTTGTCTTGACGACGTCCATTACCATGGCAAGCGCCTCACCATTATTTGGGACCGCGACGGCAGCCATTATAAAAAGGGCAAAGGCCTTCAAGTGCTGGTTAATGGCCAAAAAGCGGGCTCGTCCGACCAAATTTCAAGAATTTTAATTAACCCATAAACCCTGCATTGCAGCTTTAACCAAACATTACAATGCAAAGAACCCGATTAATGCGAAAAACACTGTTTACATGGCTTGTTAGCGGAGCGCTGGGCCTGCTGGCCCTCTCTACTTCCGCCCAGAATTTTAAGGACGGCATTACCGTTGATGAATTCATTTTTGAAACGGCGCCTTTCCCTGAAAGTCACGCCTCGACAATCGCTGAAACACCAGCCGGGCTTGTGACAGCCTGGTTTGGCGGCACCAAAGAGCGTAATCCGGACGTGGGCATTTGGGTTAGCCGCCTCGAAAACGGCAAATGGACAGCGCCAGTGGAAGTTGCGAATGGCGTTGTGAACGAGAAGCTGCGCTACGCCTGCTGGAACCCGGTTCTATATCAGATCCCCAAAGGCGACCTCATGCTTTTTTACAAAGTAGGGCCGAATGTGCCGGGTTGGAAGGGCTTTTTAATCACTTCCAAAGACAATGGGAAGACATGGTCGAAGCCAGCGGAATTGCAGGATGGATTTTTGGGACCTATAAAAAATAAACCGGTGTTACTGGCGAATGGCGAGCTTTGGTGCCCTTCGAGTACCGAGGGCGAAACCGGCTGGCGGGTGCACTTCGAAGTGACGCCCGATTTTGGAAAGACCTGGCGGAAAGTAGGGCCTTTGAACGACGGCAAGGCGATCAAAGCCATCCAGCCGAGCTTACTAACCTACGCGAATGGCGATATGCAGATACTTTGCCGTAGCCAAAGCCGCTCGATCGTCGAATCGTGGTCGAGAAACGGGGGCAAAACGTGGTCGGAAGTGGCACCATCGAGTTTACCAAACAACAACTCGGGCACTGATGCCGTCACATTGAAAGATGGTCGGCAATTGCTGGTCTATAACCATGTGAAGCCGCCTGCCGGGCAGCCCAAAGGCCCGCGCACGCCGCTTAATGTGGCGATTTCCAATGACGGCAAGAATTGGGAAGCGGTGCTGGTTCTGGAAGATTCGCCGATCAGCCAGTATTCGTATCCGTCCATTATCCAAACCTCGGATGGCATGGTGCATATCGTGTACACCTGGCGTAGGCAGCGCATCAAGCATGTGAAAATCGATCCGGCCAAGCTGAAAGGCAAGCCTATCATGGCGGAACAGTGGCCTATTTAATTTGCATTCATGAAAAGAAGAAATTTCCTGACGACCTGCGCTGCCGGAATGGTAGCGCTGCCATTATCGTCGTGGGCGGGCGGAATGCTTGCCCCGGCGAAGAATTCACGCTATAAAATCGCGGTGATCGACCTGATGATCCTGAAACGGCAGAAAATAAGCGCATTGCCGCTTGCCAACGAGATCGGGGCCGATGGCCTGGAAGTGGATATGGGCGGGCTGGGCGACCGGCCGACCTTCGACAACAAGCTCGCCGACCCGGCTGTGCGGCAGCAATACCTCGATAAAGCCAAAGAGCTGAATCTGGAAATCTGTTCGCTGGCCATGACTGGTTTTTATGCGCAATCATTCGCTAAGCGTGAAGGGGCTGAAAAAATGGTGAGCGATTGCATCGAGACCATGAAGCAAATGGGCATTAAGGTCGCATTTCTGCCGCTGGGTATTCAGGGCGATTTGGTCAAAAATCCGGAATTAAGGCCTGCCGTTGTGGAAAGGCTTAAAACCGTTGGTAAAATTGCCGAAAAAGCGGGTGTAGTTATCGGCATCGAAACCGCGTTGGATGCAAGGGGCGAGGTGGAACTACTGAAAGAAATCGGTTCAAAATCCATTCAGATCTATTTCAATTTCTCCAACCCGCTCGAAGCCGGTCGCGACCTTTGCGAGGAGTTGCGCATTTTGGGTAGGGACCGCATTTGCCAGATCCATTGTACCGATAAAGACGGTGTTTGGCTCCAAAACAACAGCCGGCTGAATATGAAAAAGGTAAAGGGCACGCTCGACAAAATGGGCTGGAAGGGCTGGCTCGTCATCGAACGCTCGAGGGATGCCAGCAAGCCGCGCGATGTGCGGGGTAATTTCGGTGCGAATACCGCTTTTATGAAAACTGTTTTTCAATCCTGACCCATCATCGCCTTGCTGATTCCCGCAATAAAAAAGAGCCTAACAATTCTGCTATGCGCCAGTTTGCTGGTGTTTACCCTTCCAGGGCCACTGGCTGCCCAATCTTTTTCGCCTTCCGTGTATAATTTGAAGTGGACTTCCCAGAGTAGGAACTCCGGTGAATCGATGCCCTGCGGTGGCGGTGATGTGGGTTTGAATGTTTGGGTTGAAAAGGGTGATTTGCTATTCTACATGTCGCGCAGCGGGGTTTTTGATGAAAACAACATTTTTCCCAAGCTTGGGCGCGTGCGTGTGCGCCTTTCGCCTAACCCATTTGAGGAGGGTGGTAGCTTTCAGCAGGAATTGAAGTTGGAGGAAGGCTTTGTGAAAATTACCGGTACAAAAGGCAAATTGAGCGCCTCGGTGAATGTTTGGGTGGATGTTTTCAGGCCGGTCGTTCATGTCGACGTGCAGGGTAGCAGCCCCGTGTCCGCACAGGCGTGGTATGAGAGCTGGCGTACTGCGCCGAGTGAGCTCACGGGCAATGCCAGAAGTGCCAGTTCTTACAAATGGGCAGCACCAAAGGTTTCCGTTTTTCCGGACAGCGTCATACAGGAGAGTAACGGCGTCTTTTTTTATCATCAAAACCGTGACTTAACCCTGTTCGACGTGATCGTGCGCCAGCAACAGCTTGATCCGATCAAATCAAAACTTTGGAACCCGTTGAAAAACCTGACTTATGGTGGCTGGATGAGCGGACGGGATATGGTTGTTGATCGAAAGGTAGTGATTGGTAAATATGCGGATGCGCCGTTTAAGGGTTTTGGATTGAAGACTAAATCGCCTTCGAAGAACATTCAGCTGAGCATTTATTTTCACACCGATCAGCAAGAGGATATTGCTGTTTGGAAAAAAGGGCTTTTGGAAACGGTTAGCAAAGCACAGCAATCGTACAAAACAGCTTTCGCGAGGACGCGGGAATGGTGGAAACAATATTGGCAGCGGAGCTATATTGCATTGAATGTCAGTAAGAAAGATAGTGCATCGCCGGTTTGGCAGGTAGGCCGTAACTACCAGCTATTTCGCTATATGCTGGGATGCAATGCCTTCGGTAACTATCCGACCAAATTCAATGGCGGTTTATTCACTTATGACCCGGTTTTTGTAGATTCTTCGTATCATTTCACCGCCGATCACCGCAACTGGGGCGGGGGAGTTTTTACGGCGCAAAATCAGCGTCTGGTGTATTGGCCGATGCTCAAAAGTGGCGATTTCGACATGATGAAGCCGCAATTCGAGTTTTATCAGCGAATCCTGGGAAATGCCGAAGCGCGTACAAAACATTACTGGGGGCATAATGGGGCTTCCTTTACCGAACAAATCGAGAACTTCGGCCTGCCGAATTACGCGGAATATGGCTCCAAACGTCCGGCGGGCTATGATCCGGGCATGGAATACAACAAATGGCTGGAATACCTTTGGGATACTTCGCTGGAATTCTGCCTGATGATCCTCGACCAGCAGCATTTTACGGGTGTGGATATTACAGAATATCTGCCGCTGATCGAAAGCTGTGTGGTTTTCTTTGATGAGCATTATCAATACCTGTCAGCTAATCGCAGCGCTGCAAAGCTCGACCAGAATGGAAAGCTGGTTTTGTTTCCGGGAAGCGCGGCGGAGACTTATAAAATGGCTTACAATCCGGTAACGACCGTTGCTGGTTTAAAAACAGTGCTGGAGAGAATGCTGGCATTGCCGCCGCAATACGGTAGTAAAGCACAACGCGGACGCTGGAACGAAATATTGACGCGCGTACCACCGCTAAGTTTCCGGGAAATGCAGGGCCATCGCACGATCGCACCCGCACAAGTCTGGGAACGTATACAGAACACCGAAATCCCTCAGCTCTATCCGGTTTTTCCCTACGGAATTTACGGAATTGGGAAGCCTGACATTGAGACGGCGATTAATACCTGGAAATATGACACCGAGGCGATCCAAAATCGCAACCACACCAGCTGGCACCAGGATAATATTTTCTGCGCAAGGCTAGGTCTTACCGAAGAAGCTGCCGCCCTGACCATCAAAAAGCTGCAAGATTCAGGACGTCGTTTCCCGGCATTCTGGGGCCCCGGCCACGATTGGGTACCAGACCACAACTGGGGCGGCTCGGGGATGATCGGCTTGCAGGAAATGCTTTTGCAGTATGTGGGAGATTCTCTTTATATTTTACCCGCATGGCCTGATGATTGGGATGTACAATTCAAGCTCCACGCGCCGAAGAATACGGTTGTTGAAGGAGAATGGAAAGCCGGGAAAATGGTGAGCCTGAAAGTGACGCCAGAAGATCGGAAAAATGATGTAATTTTCTCTAAATGAATGCGAATACAGAAAGTCGGTACGAATTGGCAACACCTCTTACGTTTGGTATGGCCTTTGGATTTTGGTAAGCCCAATAGGTAGTCCCGTTGTTGCAATGGCAGCGTTTGTCATAGGGGCTGGCCTGGGATTCTGGTTTGATAAAACGCAAAGTACTCCCGTCAAAATCGAAGATGAGGCGTCGAGGGAATGCTTTCGACGTGACGATCTGTCGGCCTGAATCGAAGATAGATCTAACATTTCTGGCACTCGGAGGTGTTGTGATCGCGTTGATTTCCGCTAAAAACATCGCGTCGAAATTCAAACTGCTCAATTCACCAGAGAATTGCACCCAAGGTCATACACTACATAAATAAATCAATATTTTTTCCTTCAAATTTAGCTTTGTTTTCGATTGTTTTTCTTTTCTTTGTTATTCTTAATGAGGAATGATTTAACAAGTTAAACAAGGCTTCCTGCATGTTGAATGGCCCATTTGTGCTGGCGATCGATCAGGGTACGAGTAGTACTAAATCCGTCATTTTTGATGATGCAGGAAAGGTGGTAGCTCGCGGGAGTGAGCCATTTCGAACTGCGTATCTCGACGGCGGGCTGGTGGAGCAGGATCCGGAGGAAATTTATACGAATGTCCTCGCTTCTGTGTCCAAATGCATTGCTGATCTGACGTCTAAAGGTGGACGTATACAGGGTATCCGTTCGTGCGGGATTTCTAATCAACGCGAAACTTTTGTGCTTTGGGATCGTGACGGCAGGCCGTTGCATAATGCGGTGGTATGGCAATGCAAACGCTCCACATCCGTATGTGAACAGCTTCGTGCAGCAGGTCTGGAAGAAACGATACGGCGGAAAACCGGCCTGTTGGCTGATCCTTACTTTTCAGGCTCCAAGGTGATCTGGCTGAACTTGTATAATGAAGCGGTGAAAAACGCCATTTTGGAAGATAATGCATATTTTGGAACTGTCGATACCTGGTTGCTTTACAAGCTGACGGGCGGAAAATCTTATCTCACGGATCACACCAATGCCTCGCGGACGCTTTTTTTCAATCTCGAAACGCTTTCGTGGGATAACGAGTTGGTTCAATCGTTCGGGTTGGACGGGCTGCAATTGCCAGCTATACAGTCATCTTCGTCTTACTTTGGCGATACTGATTTTCAAGGTTTACTACCAAGCCCGATACCCGTTACCGCTATGATCGGCGATTCGCATGCTGCCGCTTTCGGCGAGGGTTGTTTCGGCCCCGGCATTGCCAAGGCTACTTTGGGAACAGGTTCATCGATCCTGATGAACATCGGTCCGCAGCCCAAGCCTTCGCAGCAAGGAATGGTTACCACGATCGGGTGGAGCGCGGGCGACCGCGTCGAGTATGCATTAGAGGGGGTGATCGTGACGTGCGGGGCGACAATAGAATGGCTGAAAACGCATCTTGGACTGTTCAGCGATGTTCATGAAACCGAATCGATGGCACGTTCGGTAAAGGATAGCGGCGGTGTTTACCTGGTTCCGGCGTTCAGCGGGCTGGGTGCGCCGCATTGGGACATGAATCGCAAGGCGTCTATTACGGGTCTGACATTCAATTCCAACAAAAATCATATTGTACGCGCAGCTCTGGAATCCATTCCTTACCAGATCAAAGACGTGATCGTAGCGATGGAATCCGACACAGGCATTGCCTTGCAGGAGCTTAAAATCGATGGCGGGTTGACATCCAATGGCTTTGTGATGCAAATGCTGGCGGATTTGCTGGAAAAGCCGGTTACCAATCTGGGTTTTCCGGAGGTCTCCGCATTGGGTGCAGCCTATCTTTCCGGATTGTATTCGGGGGTGTATCCAAGCATCGATTTCCTGCAAAAACTGAGTGAAAATCACTCGTCGCTGTCGCCTGAAATGCCCAATGATCTTGTAAAGTCAGCCTATCGTGGCTGGCAGGAAGCGGTGGGCACTCCTGCTCAGGTTTTTATAACACATTAACTATGAAGTATTTATTTTCTTTTTTGCTCTTAGTCTGGAATGTAATGCTTGTATCCGCTCAAAATCAGGTTGAGCGGTGGGAACGGTTCGAAGTGACTTTGACTGGGCCGCAGGCGGGTAATCCGTTTGCAGATGTGAATTTGTCGGCCGAGTTTACAAATGGCAGTGAAAAGGTGAAAGTAGCTGGTTTTTACGATGGAAACGGTCAGTATAAAATCCGTTTTATGCCAAAGCAAACCGGTGGGTGGAAATATAAAACCATTAGCAATAACAAATCACTGAATGGTAAAACGGGTGGATTCACATGCATTGCGCCCGGAAAGGATAATCACGGGCCCGTACAAGTTGCTGACACCTACCATTTTAAATATGCGGACGGCAAACGTTATTATCCTTTTGGTACGACATTGTACGCCTGGACGCATCAGCCCGAAGGTTTGGAAGAAATCACCCTGAAAACGCTGAAAAACGCACCTTTTAACAAGGTCAGGATGTGTGTTTTCCCAAAATACTACTCACACGTTGAAAGTGAGCCGCCGTTTTATCCCTACGTGAAGAAATCCGAAACAAAAGACGCGAAAGGTAAGCCGAAGTTCCAGTGGGATTTGTCGCAGTTTGAGCCTGCATTTTTTCAGCATCTGGAAAAACGGATCGATGACCTGAAAAAGCTGGGGATCGAGGCGGATGTGATTATTTTTCATCCCTATGATAAGGGGCACTGGGGATTTGACAGTCTGGGTAAAGAAAATGACCTGAAATACATTCAATACCTCACGGCCAGGTTGAGTTCTTTCCGGAATGTTTGGTGGTCGATGGCCAACGAGTTCGATTATATTAAAACAAAACCGCGGGCGGATTGGGACATTTATACAAAGGCCGTGGTGAATGCGGACCCTTACGGCCACCTCTGTTCGATCCACAACGGCAGTGTTTACTACGACAACTGGAAGCCGGAATTTACACACGTCAGCATTCAGAACGGTTCTACGGTGGAGGATTTTGGCCGGGCGACTTTGCTAAGGGATGTGTTTTTCAGGCCGATGGTTTACGACGAAGTGTGTTATGAAGGCGATTTGCAGCAACGTTGGGGACATCTGAGCGGGGAGGAGATGACCGAGGCGTTCTGGCAAGGCGTGATCGCGGGTACGTATGTAACACATGGGGAAACTTATAAAAATGTGGGTGACACCATTTTCTGGGCAAAGGGCGGCAGGCTGATCGGCAGCAGTCCGGCCAGGATCGGGTTTCTGAGAAAGATATTGGAAGAGGCACCAGGGCCATTGGAGCTGTCTGATCCATGGAAGGATCACCAGACTTCGACCGCAGACAGTAGTTATTACCTGATTTATTTTGGCAAAAACATGCAGCCAGAATGGGAATTCAATTTGCCACGTAAAGGAGGGCCAAGAGCCGGTCGTAAGTTTAAGGTCGAGGTAATCGATACCTGGAATATGACGATCGACGAGCGGCCGGAGATTTTTGAGGCAGCCGAAGCTGCTGATTACCGCATATTTGATAAAAGGCAGACTTCGATCCGTTTACCGGTGACACCTTACCTTGCCTTGCGTATCAGGGAATATAAACCCTGAGAAAGACTTTGATTGGTTAACATAGATAGTAAAGGATTAAAAAGACCGGATCATGTCCGGTCTTTTTTTAGTAGTGTATTTTATTAAATTTCGAAATAAATCGAATATAAACGAAAGTATATGACTATTATCGCCTGCTTTATGGGGTATCAACTGCGTGTTCCATAATTCCAATATGAAGCCAATAACATTAGGATTGATCCACACTTCGGCTACGCTTGTGCCCATTTTTCAGCAATTGTGCAATGAGTATTTGCCTGGTGTAAACCTGTTTAATATCGTCGACGACAGTCTGATCAAGGACGTTATCGCGAAGGGAAAACTAACGCCGGCTACCGCCCGCCGCGTGGTCGATTATGTGTCATCGGCCGAAGCAGCGGGTGCCGACCGCATTTTGGTGACTTGTTCATCAATCGGGAGGGCGGTAGAGGCAGCGGCGGCGCTGGTCTCCGTGCCGGTACTGCGCGTCGACCAGCCCATGGCCGACCTTGCCGTTTCAAAGGGCCGACGCATCGGTGTGGTGGCAACGTTACCTACGACATTGGAACCGACTGCCGACCTTGTGAAACGCCGCGCGCAAGCAGCTGGTAAGGAAATCGAACTGACGAGCAGATTGTGTGAAGGGGCTTTTGATGCGCTTATGGGCGGTAATCCCGAGCTGCATGACCAGATGGTTGCACAGGCTTTGCGTGAATTGTCCAGTCAGGTGGATGTGATCCTGCTTGCGCAGGCCTCGATGGCGCGGGTTGTCGATACTTTATCCGAAGCGGAAAAAACGGTACCTATTTTGGCCAGTCCGCCGGAAGCGGTACGATACCTTGCTTCTGTTATCAATCAGTTGAAATGATGCTGGTAATCAGAAAGATATGTTTGGTGCTGGCAGTGCTGGGGCTCGGACTGCTATTGGTTGCCTGGTTTACCGGATCGGGTGAGTTATTGAAAGCCGCGGCGCTGGGTACTGCGGTTGCGTGGGCAATAGGCATTGGTGCGATACCATTTTTGCGTGGTTACCAGTACACCGTCTGGATTGCCGCGGCCGTAGTGGCCGGCATGACTTACCCGCAATCTATCCTGCACATCGGTGATTTTGATTTGAGAAATAAATGGCTGATTCTCGTCGTAGTGCAGTTTGTTATGTTCGGAATGGGCATTCAAATGAGCCTGCGCGACTTCTCTGAACTCGCTACTTCCGGTAAAGGTGTGCTGGTAGGTTTGTGCAGCCATTTCACTATTATGCCATTGACGGGCTTTGCATTGACCAAAGTCTTCCACTTCGATCCTGAAATCGCTGCGGGTATCATTTTACTCGGCTCCTGTTCGAGTGGGCTGGCTTCGAATGTGATGGTCTACATCGCACGGGCAAATCTGGTGCTATCGGTAGCCGTTACGGCCATGACAACACTCGCTGCGCCGTTTCTTACGCCTTTTCTGATGAAAATCCTGGCGGGGACGCTCATTCACATCCGCTTTCTGGATATGATGATGGAGATTATCAAGATCGTCATCGTGCCCATTGGCGCCGCATTGATTCATGATTTTTTGAAAACAGCCACACCCCGCGGTCGACGTAATCTTTACGCGGCGGCATCGTTCGCGCTCATTTGGCTCGGGGCGTTGCCGCTGGGATTATGGTCGTGGTTCGCAGAAAGTGTTTCCGAAGCCGGGTTGCAATCGCTGGAAGTGCTTTCGTTTTTTGCGGGTGCCGTGTTAGTAGGGTTAGTTTATCATTTAATTACCCTGTCATTCAAGAGCCTCGACCGATATATGCCCTACGTTTCGATGTTCGGCATCATCTATTTCACCACTGTAACAACGGCTGCTGGGCGTGACAATCTGATGCAGGTCGGATTTCTGCTCTTTTTTGTCTCAGTCGTGCACAATTCGGCAGGGTACTTCTTTGGTTACTGGCTGAGTCGGCTTTTGGGACTCGATAAGGCGTCTGCCAGAACAATGGCATTCGAAGTGGGTTTACAAAACGGCGGAATGGCTTCCGGGCTTGCCGGGACAATGGGTAAACTCGGGACCGTAGGGTTGGCGGCAGCGGTTTTCAGTCCATGGATGAATATTTCCGGGTCGATTCTGGCGAATTATTGGCGGAAGAGAGAGATTGAGAAGCAGAATGGAGAGGGGAGTGTGACGGAAAATGTCAAAGTGCAAACGCCGTAAAATCGACATGTTTGTAAAATTGGCTCTGTCGCGCTGCATTTAGTTCTTCGGGATCAAAATTTCCAGCTCCGAGTTCGGAGCGCAGTAGGTAAATAAGGTGTGGTTTTAACTCGGGGAGATCTTTGGTAACTATTTCAAACACCATTTCGTAGTCGATGCCTGTATAATCATGGGCTACGCGGTTCCGCAATCCTCTGATTTGTTGAAACGGGATGAGGGGATAATTGTTTCTTAGGTTTTCGGACAATCTGTTAGCATGCTCGCCAATGTTAATGATTAGCAACAAGCTTGCATTGAACTGCATTTGATCGTCCTTTTGAAAGAACTCAATTGCACTTCTGAATTGATCTGTATAGACTTCAATTTTTCCGATCGACTCCATAATTACCAGTATCGGTAAAAGGTCTCGCGAATCAGCGTGTGACATACTTCAAATCTTTACGGGCACGGTAAATGATGATTGGATCCGCGAATTTTTCTGGGACAAGATCTATTTTAATGTTCAGGATCAATTGTAGCTTGTTCTTTAATTCTTCACGGACGCGATATTCCATATTTTGTTCGAGCAGGATATCGATATCATGGTATTTTTCACCTCGGGCGAATGACCCGAATAATCCTAGCCTATTGATCCCGAATTCCTCGAAAACCCTTTCCTTTCTCAGTATCGATTCCAGTTCCTGTAAAGTCATAGCGTTTTTTTTTTCGAAATATACCAAATTGTAACTTCAAAACTTACCAAGTCTCACCACCTCAAAATACTCCTCCCCTCCAACCTGTCCGCCCTTAAACACAACCTCCGACCCGTCCACAGCCGCCCCAGGCGCAAATGCGAGGCATAGCGGCGCGCCGGGGGATAATGGGGTCATCATACTCACTGCCTTAATGCCTAATGCGCGTGCGACAATCCCGGAGGTATCCCCGCCAGCGATTACAATTCGATGTAAATTCGTTGTGGAGGCAATTTCGCGTGCGATTGTGCCTAGTGCGCCGCCATATAATGTAGCGGTTATGGATTGGATATCGGTTGCATTTAATCCGTTCCGTTTTAGGATTTGATGTGATTGAACAAATCTGTCATCCTGCGTGCTTTTGCTGGTGTGGATGATTACACTTTTCCCTTTTCTGATCGATTGAATGCCTCTTTCGATGTCATCGGCAAATGTCTGATCGTGCGTTCCAGCGGCAATGGCTGGTGTGTCTAAGGCAATTTCTTCAAAACCATTGGCCAGTGCATAATCAATTTGCCGGGCCGTGACGGGAGAGCAGCTTCCAGAAAGTACGAGTAATGGCGAAGCCTCGCCCGGTTCAGGCCATGCAGCGGGTGGTTGTATGATTCCCTGATCTTTCCAGAAACCTGTCAAGGCCATTTCAATACCGGATGAGCCGACGGAGAAATGCGGTTTGTCAGGCGTTCCGAATCGGTCGATCAGCTCGCCGATAGTACGCATCTGGTGGTCATATAATGCATCGAAAAGAACAATATCGTTGTTTTGGACGCAGTTTTGCAGCGCAGCTAACGCAATGTTTTGATCGCCTTGGATTTGCAGGATGTCGATGAGGCCGCAGGATTTTTTGGTTTGTTTAGCCAAATGCATTCGCAAGTCACTTTCATCGGCTGGCGTGGTTGGGTGCTTGCTCATGCTCGGGTGGCGGTCGAGGCGGTGGATCTGGCCGTCGCTGCCGATGCCCATTCTGGCAAACAGATTCCCGAATGCGCAATAGCGGCCCAGTGGCGGCGCGGCTACGACGAGCGATATAAAATCCGACCGGAATATTTCAGCACCTACATCAATAGCTTTACCAATGCTGCCGATTGTCGGCGATGAATCGAAAGTGGAGCATACTTTATAATGAATGTGCCTTGCGCCGGACCTCCGGAGTCTTTCGAATGCAGGGCGAAGTGCTTCTTCCATTTGTGCGGGCGCCATAGCGCGTGTCATGCCTGCAATGCCGAATGCCTGTATGTCGGGGAAGCGGGCGAGGTCTTCGGGGCCTGGCGGATCGATGAACAAGGCGGTTCGGATTCCCGCACGTTCCAGGATTTCCATGGTGTCGGTAGAGCCGGTGAAATCGTCGCCGTAAAATGCCAGAAGGATATTAAGGTCGCTCATGCACGGTTAAATTGCAGTTTGCCAAATTTTTCAACAGACTGGCCGAACTCCTTGTACTGTCGTGCCGCTTCTTCGAGCGACAGTCCGTTCACCGCCCCTTCCCATGCTTGCTGCAAGGCGGTTACGCCCGCTGCCGAACCACCCGGATGCGCCATAATGCCGCCACCGGCCATGTAAAGGAGTTCGGTGGTTTGGGTACGACGGTAAGTTTCGAATGCCTGTCCACCCCATTGACCGGATGAAACTACCGGCAAGACCGGTTTGCCGAGTAGCGTCGGATCGAGGCAGGACACGATCGACCGGACCACGGAATCGTCTGATTCCCAGAATTTGTTTTGAATGCCATTCACGTGTAGCTGGTCTACACCGGCAAGCCGCCAGAGTTTTTGGTAGGCCGGAAATTCGATTCCCAGCAATGGATGACGGTTAAGCATTCCCCAGCCGTTTCGATGACCGTGGATCGCCAGTTGACCTAAATCGCAAATACGTTTGGCTGCCGAAAGGCCTACACTATTGAGGCTGATCATCGCACAGGTCCCGCCCGATTTCACCACATATTCATATTTACGGAGCATGGGCTCCATTTCATCGCTGATATTGAATGCGTACATCACCTTTTTACCGGTTCGGTCGGCGTGACGGTTGATGACCGCCATGACCGCCTCTACACGGTCTTCGAAGCGCGAGTTGGCGGTTGAGGCCATCAATTCATCATCCTTGACGAAATCGATACCGGCTTCGGCTAGCGCGCGGACAATTTCGGCGGTTTGCTCGGGTGTAAGCCCTATGCTGGGTTTTACAATGGTGCCTATCAGGGGCCGCCCGGGCACGACTTTCGTTAGGGAGCGGCAACCATCGATGCCGAAGTTGGGGCCGCGGTAATGGTTTGCATAAGATTCGGGGAAATGGATGTCCATCAATTTAAGCCCAGTGAACTGCGTAATTTCATACAAATTCCCCTGTAAGGTCGAAACGAGCGTCGGCAGGTTATAGCCAAAGTTTTCGATTGACCAGGATACTTCCACGTATGCGCGCCGGTATTGTCCATCGGGCGATGGCGCACCGGGCATCGCAGGTTCGAACACGGTTTCCAGGAGTTCGATATGCTCCACCCGGGCAGCGAAACGGTTTTTGAGCTCCTCGGTCTCGCCTGGTACTGCCACAAATGTTCCCGATGACTGTTCACCAGCCAGTACCGCCGCCGCTTTCTCCACTGCGTGCGGGGTTTCGATGTAGTACTGTGCCTTGATTCTTTCCATTTATTTCCTGCGGATCTATTTATGCTTGCGAATGTAGTTCTTTTTGATTCGAATGAAAGGCCTATAAGTTGGTTTTTTACGCATCGACAAGTAACATAAATCAGTTTTTACCAATTTTTTATAAAAATAAGTCATTAAATACTTTCAAATATTTTTTTAAAATAAAATTGTTCATACTTTTCGTAAAAATTAGAATATAAAAGAAATAAAAAGAAAATCACATCTTTCCCTAATCGTTCGAAATGTCTATGAAACAACTCTTACGCATCATTCTGGCGTGTTGGCTGGTAGCCCCGGCATTGCATGCGCAGACACTGTCGGTCAAAGGCAGGGTAACGGGTGTGAACGATGCCGACCCGCTTCCGGGTGTGAGCGTCGTGATCAAAGGTACGCAGCGTGGTACTACAACGACCTCCGACGGGACATTCCAGATCGACGTGCCCGATCAGGCTACGGTGCTGGTATTCAGCTTTGTCGGGTACAAGTCGGTTGAAGAGACGGTCGGTGCCCGCACCGAAATCGGCGTGAAGCTTGTGCCGGAAAACAAATCGCTGGAAGAAGTGGTCGTGGTCGGCTATGGAACGCAAAGCAAGCGGGCGGTAACGGGGTCGGTGATTTCCGTTAATTATGACAAATTCAAAGACCGTTCATTCAGTAATGTTACCCAGTCGCTGGCAGGAACATTACCGGGTGTCAATATTTCGCAGTCGCAGGGAGCGCCGGGGGCTTCGCCGGTCATCAAAATCCGGGGGATCAGCTCGATTACGGCAGGTACCAATCCGCTGATCGTGGTCGACGGGGTGCCGCTGGAAAACTTTAACCTGAACCTTATTAATCCGCAGGATATCGAATCGATCGAGGTATTGAAAGATGCTTCATCGGCAGCTATTTACGGTTCGCGCGGGTCGAGTGGGGTAGTGATTGTGACAACAAAAACCGGTAAGCCGGGCAAGGTGAATGTGAGTGCGAATGTTGAATATGGCTCGCAGAAGGTGACGCGCCGAGTGAAAATGATGGACGCGCAGCAATATATCGAGACTTACATCGATGCTAAAAACAATGCATGGACGGCACAGGGAGGGAATGCGAGCGACCCGAACAGCGCACGGCCAGCCACTTTACGCATCCCCGAAGATTTCACCAGTAATCCCCAGCAATTCGGCAAGGGTACCGACTGGCAGGATGTAATGTTCCGTACCGCGCCTTCATTTAATGCACAGTTAACGGTAACAGGCGGTACCGAAAAGACCCAGTATATGTTTTCAGGAGCTTATCTGGATCAGACTGCCGTGCTGGATGCGAATTACTATAAGCGTCTTTCCTTACGATCCAACCTCAAAACGCAAATCAGCAAGCGGCTTAGCGCAGGTTTGAATATCGGTATTACTTCCATTTTCGACCGTACGGAAGGTACGCAGGGCAAAAGCGATGTCATCAGCCTTGGTTTGCAAAGCGATCCGATCTTCCCGATCTACAACGAGAATGGCAACCTTGGTTTCCGTGACCCGAACTCGACCTGGTTCCGCTTTACATCTTATGCCGACATGAACCTCTGGCACCCGTACTCGCTCACCCGTGAGGCCGAAAAGGGAAGAAAATCGTTCAACACCCTGGCTACGGGCTATCTGGAATATGAAGTGATCGATGGCTTGCGGTTCCGCACGAGTTTGAGCGGTAACCTCTATAACATGCGAAGCAATTTTTACTGGAAGGATAAGCAGGCTTATGGCTACTCGGCAGTACTTGCGGCGCAGGGCAATGCAGGCGATGCCTACATGCTGAACTGGTTGAGTGAGAATACATTGGCATATGATAAAAAAATAGGGGAACATTCCGTGACCGGCCTGCTCGGCTACACCAGCCAGAAGCAGCGCGACGAAACCATGTACGTGGCTGCGAACAATTTCCCGAACGACCTTGTACAAACTTTGAATGCAGGCACAGTGACCGCAGGTAACACCACGGCCAGTGAGTGGTCGTTGCTTTCGTACCTTGCCCGTGTCCAGTATAATTTTAAAAATCGCTATTTCCTGACGGGCGCCCTGCGTCGTGATGGCATGTCGCGGTTCGGAGAGAATAACAAATGGGGATATTTTCCTTCTGTTTCAGCCGGTTGGTTGCTGTCCGACGAGGCATTCATGTCGGGTGTGACGGCGGTTAACAATCTGAAACTCCGTGCGAGTTATGGTGTGACGGGTAACAACCAGATTCCCAATTACGGTGCGATCAGCCTGCTTGCCGCTGCGCAATATGTGAATGGTGCAAACCTCGCTAATGGTTTGAAAGTGAGTAGTCTGGCAAACCCGGATTTGAAATGGGAGAAAACCAATCAATTCAATGTCGGCGTGGATCTGGGTCTTTTTAATAACAGGATCAATCTCTCGGCCGAATTTTACAACTCGGTTACCCGTGATATGCTGCTATTTGTGCCCGTTCCCGACATTACCGGTTTTTCGACACAGTTGACAAACATCGGTAAGATGCGCAACCGCGGCGTGGAATTGAACATTTCCTCCAAGAACCTCACCGGTGCATTCACCTGGGCGACGGATTTTAATATTTCCAGAAACCGCAACAAAGTGCTGCAACTCGGATCCGGTAATGCGCCGATTCAGTATGTCGACAACGTCGTGACCGTTCGTACCGAGGTAGGTCAGCCTGTTTCGAACTTCTACGGCTATATTTTCGATGGTGTTTTCAAAAATCAGGCGGAAGTGGATGCTTACCCGCACCATGCGAGCACTACGCCGGGCGATCCGAAAGTGCGCGATGTAAATGGCGATGGCAAGATCACCGATGGCGACCGGACTATTTTGGGCAATTATCAGCCGGACTTTATCGCGGGAATTACCAATACGGTGGGCTACAAAGGTTTTGAGCTGTCGTTCCTTTTTCAGGGCTCATTTGGCGGAGAGATCGCTAACAATAATGTGCGTTACCTCGGCACCTGGGACAACGGACGGAATTTCTTCGAAAGCATGTACAACTACTGGCGTTCGGAAAGCAATCCGGGCGATGGCAAGCATTTCAAGCCATCGGTGAATTACCTCGGTTTGCAAAAGCAGTTCTCTTCGTATTGGGTTGAGGACGCGTCGTTTGTGCGGTTGCGGAATGTGCGGGTGTCTTATTCGCTGCCTGCGAAATGGGCCTCGAAGCTGAAAACGAGTAGTGCAAGGGTGTATGTAAATGCAGAGAACGTCCATTTGTGGAGCAAATACATTGGGTATGATCCCGAGAACACCACCTATGGAACGACTTCCTATTCGAGCAGCATGGAAACGTCAAGCGCGTATAGCAGCGGCAACGCACCGGTTCCGGGAGCATTTCAGGGGGTTGACTACGGGTCGTATCCTTTGCCTCGGGTGATTACTATTGGGATTAAGGCTGATTTTTAAAAGACAAGAAATGAAAAGATACATCAACTCCATAGCCCTCGCAGCGTTGATAGCCACAAGTTGGAGCTGCAAGGATTCCTTCCTCGAACTGGCACCGGTTTCGAACCCCAGTGCGGAAAATTTTTACAAAACAAAGTCGGATTTCGACATCGCCACCAATGCGGCCTATAACACGCTTTACACCGTGTACCATCCGCAGGGCCCGGTTTCTTATGCCGGTGAGCTGATGTCGGATAATGTGACGATCTTCAACATTTCGGGCAATCAGGCCGATAAATGGCAATTCCGCGACTACACGCTGGCGCCAGCGAACACCATGGTATACCAGTTCTGGCAGGACTTCTACCGGTCGATCTACAATATCAATATCATTCTCGACAAGATCCAGAATGCCGACCTCGACGCCACTTACAAGGCGCAAACCCAGGGCGAAATGCTCTTTTTGCGCTCGTTGTATTACTTCAATATGGCCCAGCTTTGGGGTGATGTGCCGCTGGTAACCCGGCCGGTAAGCGCGGCCGAAGCCTACGACATCCTGCGTACGCCAACAGCGGAGATCTACGCCCAGATCGTCAAAGATCTCGCCGAAGCGAAATCCAAACTGCCGGCAACGTCGACCATCACAGGCCGGGCTACGAAGGGTGCCGCGCAGACGTTGCTGGGAAAAGTGTACCTGACCATTGGGGACAAAACCAACGGCGTGAAGGAGCTGAAAGAAGTGTACGACAGCAAACAATACGACCTGCTGCCTGCATACGCATCGCTTTGGGACCCTAAAACCAAGAATACCAAAGAGTCGATTTTTGAAATCCAGTTCCTCGGCGGCTCGGCAACGGCACCTTACAGCAACTATTACCTCGAATTTTTCCCCAATTCCAATGCCTTGGGCTTCTACGGCGCGGGGATGAACCAGGTGGTGGAAGATGTCTGGAATGAGTACGAAAAAGGCGACGGTCGTCGTGAAGCGTCGATCGACACCGGCTTTACCGATGCGAAAGGCAATTTTACCAAAGCCAAATTCCCTAAGAAATGGCAGGATAAAACGGCTCCGCTGATCAATCAGAATATCGCTGCCAATAACAATTTCATGGTGCTGCGCTATGCCGATGTGCTGCTGCTGCTGTCGGAAGCCACCGGTGACGCCACTTACCTAAACCACGTACGCAAACGGGCCGGGCTGCCATTGTACGGCGAAAGTGGTTATCCTGCTAAATACAGCACATTGGCACTGGCCGTAGAGCACGAGCGCCGCGTGGAACTTGCATTCGAATTTCACCGCTGGTTTGACTTGAAACGGACCAACCGCGTAGTCGATGTGCTGACTGCAAAAGGCAAACCCGTAACTCAGAACAAGCTGGTTTTCCCTATCCCAAACATTGTGCGGGACCAAAATGCGAAGATCACTCAGAACGCCGGATATTGAGAGTTCATGAGTTTAGAGTTCATGAGTTTAGAGTTTATGAGTTTAGGGGTTCGTGAGTTGAGAGTTTATGAGTTCTTAACCTTTAAATTCTCAACTATAAACTCCGTACTATAAATTCTATACCCCCAAGATTTAGACTCCTGGACTCCTGGACTCCTAGACTCATGAACTCATAAACTCAAAAAAACTCATGAATATTAAACTTCTAATCCTTCTTTGTGTCGGCCTTATCGTCGGCACAAAGCCTGTTTTTAGCCAGTCGAAGACATTAAAAGTATCGGAAAACAGGCGGTTCTTTACCGATGGACAGGGAAAACCATTTTTCTGGCTGGCAGATACCGGCTGGCTGCTTTTCACGCGCCTTAGCCGCGAGGAAGCGGATCGCTATCTCACTGATCGGCAACAAAAAGGCTTCAATGTGGTGCAGGTAATGGTGGTCCAGGCGTTGCGATCGGTGAATGTCTATGGCGACTCAGCTTTGATGGACCGGAACCTGGGCGCGCCGAATGTGACGGAAGGCGCATCTTTTGAGGACCAGCTGCAATACGATTATTGGGACCATGTCGATTACATTGTCGACAAGGCAGCGGAGAAAGGCATGGAAATCGGAATGGTGCCCATTTGGGGTAATGCGGTGAAAAACGGAAAAACCAGCGCGGAACAAGCCAAAGCATACGCGCAGTTTCTAGCGAGGCGGTACCGCGACCGTCCCAATATCATTTGGATCAATGGCGGCGATATTCAGGGCGATGTCGTCCCTGAGGTCTGGGAGGCGATCGGCAGCACGCTGAGGGCCGAAGATCCGAATCACCTTATTACATTTCATCCGTTTGGAAGAATGCAGTCTTCAAAATGGTTTCACGATCGCGACTGGTTGGATTTCAATATGTTCCAGTCGGGACACCGCACTTATGCACAGGATAACGAAGCCAAAGATTTGCGGTACGGCGAGGATAACTGGCGCTATGTCGAAGCTGACTACGCCCGCCAGCCCGTAAAACCGGTGCTCGATGGGGAGCCTTCCTATGAAAATATCTGGTATGGCCTGCACGATAAAACGCTGCCGGTGTGGACGGCCGATGATGTTCGGCGATATGCCTATTGGTCGGTGTTTGCAGGTGCATGCGGTTTTACCTACGGGAACAATTCGGTGATGCAAATGCGCAAACAACGTGTTCAACCTGCCGCAGGACAGGCTAGCGCTGGCATTCAACAACCTGCTCTTTCCGTTACTGAGCCGAAAGTCGCATTATGGGACGAGGCGATCAACGACCCCGGTGCGGGCCAAATGATGCATTTGAAAAACCTCATGCTTTCAAAACCTTACTTCGATCGCGTGCCGGACCAATCACTTCTCGCAGAGAATGGCGAGCGTTATAATCGCCTGCTGGCAACACGTGGGAAGGATTACGCATTGATATATACCTGGAATGGTCGTGAAATGAAGGTGAATATGGGTAAAATCGGCGGTAAACAGGTTACCGCAAGCTGGTATGATCCACGGATTGGCAAACTTTCGAAAATTGGAAAAACAGAAAACAAAGGAATCAAAACATTTAACCCTCCCGGAGAGGTTAGAAATGGAAATGATTGGGTTTTGGTTTTGGAAAAATAGCGCTATGCGAAAAGAATTGTTACGAATTGCGGCTTTATGCCTGGCTACCGGTGCTGCTTCGAACGGGCAGGATACGATCAGGTACACGGGTAAAACGCTCGTGAATGTAGACTATCATCACGGGCAGCTGAGCCCGGCTATCGGCGTGCATTCTTACCAGACATTACGGGCCAACCGCACCGACGCCAGCAAGGATTCGGCCGTAACCTGGACGTACAACCACGCGCCAATGCTGGCTTACTGGAACGGGACATTTTATTTAAACTATCTCAGTAACCCGGTAGGCGAACATATTCCGCCCGGACAAACATTGTTGCAAACTTCAAAAGACGGCAAAACCTGGACGAAACCGGTCGCGATTTTTCCACCTTACAAAATCCCGGACGGCACAAAGAAGGAGGGCCACCCGGGCGTCGCGAAAGATTTATATGCGGTAATGCATCAGCGCATGGGCTTTTATGTTTCCAAAAGCAACCGGCTACTTACATTAGGCTATTTCGGAGTGGTACTCGATGCCAAAGATGATCCGAACGACGGCAATGGCATCGGCAGGGTAGTGCGGGAAGTAAAAAAGGACGGCAGCTACGGGCCGATTTATTTTATACGCCATAATGCTTCCTGGAAACAACCGTCGGATTACCCGATGTACACCGAAAGTGCTGATAAAGGTTTTGTGGAAGCCTGTGACGAACTGCTGGCGAATAAACTTGTTACCCAGCAATGGGTCGAAGAAGCTGATCGTAATGATCCGGTGGTTAGTTTGAAAGGTGAATATAAGGCATTTAGTTACTATCATTTGCCGGATGGACGAGTGGTCGGGCTCTGGAAAAATGCATTGACCAGCATCAGCAAAAATGAAGGCAAAACCTGGCTCTATAATCCCAAACGTGCGCCGGGTTTTGTGAATAGCAATGCGAAGATCTGGGGACAGAAAACTTCCGATGGCAAATACGCGACGGTGTACAATCCGTCGGAGTTCCGATGGCCGTTGGCGATTTCAGTGAGTGACGATGGTCTGAATTACAAAAACCTGTTACTCATAAATGGCGAAATCACGTCAATGCGTTACGGTGGCAACTATAAATCGTATGGCCCGCAATATGTTCGTGGCATTTCCGAAGGAGACGGTACGCCGCCTGACGGCAATCTGTGGGTGACTTACAGCATGAACAAAGAAGACATTTGGGTTTCGAAAATCCCTGTCCCAGTGCGGGATAGGGCTGAAAAACATGCCGCCGATCGGTTTGCCGGAATGCCTGAGGGCAAGGAATTGGCCGAATGGAATGTTTACAGCCCATTGCAGGCACCGGTTGCTATCGGAAAGGGACAAAATGGCAAGGCATTGGTCATCAAAGATGCCGATCACTTCGATTATGCGCGGGTAGAGCGCGTGATTCCCGTGACAAAGAAACTGGCCGCCGAATTTTCCGTAACACCCGGCCAGAACAATTCTGGTTTGCTGGATATAGAATTCCTCGATGCCAAGGGTACGCCGGGCATTCGTTTGTCTTTTGATTCAACGGGTGTACTCAGGACAAAGGCGGGCTATCGCAACAAAAATCTGCTGAATTATCAGAAAGGTCAGCGTTACGACATTAAAGTCCAGGCCAACACCGAGACGCGGCTTTACAGTATCATTGTGAACGGCAAGCAGGTAGGCACGGGAGTACTCTTCGCGCCGCTCGAATCCATTTGCCGCATTGCCTTCCGAACCGGCGACACCCGCCGTTTCCCGGATGCCGACACGCCGACAGATCAGATGTATGACCTGCCGAATGGCGGTTTAAAAGACCCGGAAGCCGTTTTTGAAATTGACTATTTAATTACAAAGCCATTTTAAATGCATGCATTCCTGAAAAGAGGTGCCAATCGAAATGATTCTTTATGAAAACCACTAAAATCATCATAGCGCTCTCACTTGGGCTCGGGCTACATGCTTTCGCGCAGGAAAAAGCACTTGTGAATACATCTCAAAGCAAATTTGCCAAACTTCACGGTGCCGACATGACCGCGGTGGAATGGACACAAGGCTTCTGGGCCGACCGCTTTAAAGTTTGCCGCGAAACGATGGTTCCGCAGCTCTGGAAAACCTATACAGACCCAGATCTGAGCCATTCGTTCCGCAACTTCGAAATCGCCGCGGGTTTGGAGCCGGGAAATTTCAAAGGACCTTCCTTTCATGACGGGGATTTTTATAAAACATTCGAAGCCGTAGCAAGCCTTTATGCGGCTACCAAAGATCCGAAGCTGGATGAGCTGATGGATAAAACCATCGCCGTGATCGCCAAAGCCCAGCGCGAGGACGGCTATATTTATACCAAAGCTATCATTGAGCAAAAGCAAAATGGCGAAGGTAAAATGTTTGCGGACCGGCTCAGTTTCGAAGCCTATAACTTCGGGCATCTCATGACCGCCGCCTGCGTGCATTACCGCGCCACAGGCAAAACGACCCTGCTGAATGTCGCCAAAAACGCGGCCGGTTTTTTGATAACTTTCTATAATTCAGCCACGCCGGAGCAATCGCGCAATGCCATATGCCCTTCCCATTATATGGGCCTTTCGGAACTTTACCGCACTACCCACGACGAAAAATATCTCACGCTCGTAAAACACCTGATCGCCATCAAAGGCGCCAGCGAAGGCACCGACGATAACCAGGACCGCATTCCATTCCTGAAACAAACCAAAGTAATGGGCCACGCCGTCCGCGCCAATTACCTGTACGCGGGTGTGGCGGATGTGTACGCAGAAACAGGTGACGAGGCGCTGCTCGCGCAACTGAATACCATGTGGGAAGACGTGACCCAGCACAAAATGTACGTAACCGGCGGTTGTGGCTCGCTTTACGACGGCGTCTCGCCTGATGGCACGTCCTATAAGCCCGACGACGTCCAGAAAATCCATCAAGCCTACGGTCGCGATTACCAGCTCCCCAATTTCACCGCCCACAACGAAACCTGCGCCAACATCGGCAATGTCCTCTGGAACTGGCGCATGCTGCAAATTACCGGCGATGCAAAATATGCGGATGTTGTAGAGCTGGCATTGTACAACTCAGTGCTGTCGGGTATCAATTTGAAAGGGGATAAGTTTTTGTACACCAACCCATTGGCCTATTCCGACGCATTGCCATTCAAGCAACGTTGGGAAAAGGACCGGCAAGCTTATATTTCGAAGTCGAACTGCTGCCCGCCCAACGCGGTCCGCACCGTCGCGGAAGTGAGCCAATATGCTTACAGCCTTTCCGATGCGGGCGTGTTTTTCAATTTGTATGGTGGGAATAAATTTCAAACGCAATGGAAAGGCGGCCAACTACGGCTCACGCAAACCACTGATTACCCCTGGAATGGAAAGGTAGTGGTGGCTCTCGAAGAAGCGCCGAAGGAAGCACTATCGCTGTTTTTCCGCATTCCCGGCTGGTGCAGCAAGGCGACTTTGAATGTTAACGGTAAAAGTGAGTCCGTGAAACTCGTATCGGGTGCTTATGCCGAAGTGAAGCGTGCCTGGAAATCAGGCGATAAAATCGAGTTGGTGCTGGATATGCCCGTCAAATTGATCGAATCTAATCCACTGGTTGAGGAAACGCGTAACCAGGTTGCCGTCAAGCGCGGACCGGTGGTCTACTGCGTTGAATCCATTGATTTACCCAAAGGCAAGAGCATTTTCGACGTGGCCATTGCGGCCAGGAATAATTTCAAACCAGCCTTGTTAACCATCGAAAACAGCCCGGTAATGAGCTTGCAGGGCGATGCGGTGCTGGTGAATGAGTCGGATTGGAGCAAAAAGCTTTATCGCGAAGTGTCAGCCGAAGCGCCTAAAACAATTCCAGTAAGACTTGTGCCGTACTATGCCTGGGGTAATAGAGGGCATGGGGATATGTCGGTTTGGCTGCCGCTGGTGCGGTAGATTATTGCTGCGTAATTATTTGTGCCCGACGAGTTTAGGTGCATTTTTAGGCATTGGGAAAGGGTAGTAAATCTCTTCATATGCCTGAATTGCCAATGCGAGCACTTCGATTCTGTCTGCTTCTGCATCGGATATGTTTTCTTCACCCTTTTTCATTAGGGTGTTGAGCTCTTCAAGTGCAGCCTCGTATTCTTCTTCTGAATGCAAAGTTTCCATATGGTATCCTACAATGTTGACAAATCTAATTCATCATATTGCTTGTGTGTGCCTATGAAGCGAATATAGAGTGTTCGCTTTCTAAAAAATATCCTTGCCACCAGTCTGCATTTGTTGCCGCCAATGTTAAAGACAAACAAACCGTTGCCTACGGAATCTGTGGCATTGAATGTCTGCCGTAGTGCGGAAAAACTAGCCCAGTCGGCTTTCCGGCTCTCTTTGTACCATTTGTCCAACGCTGTTTCCAGTTCCGGACTGTGCGTACAGAATGATCTGATCGCTCTGCGAGAAACAACAACCACTGGTTTACTATTTGAAGTTACTGCTTCAATTTGTAAAATCTTCTTGCTGTGACTCAAATTTGCTTCTCAAATGCCATGTTTTAGTGAATAAACGGTATCTACCTACAACTCCCTCACCCAAATATTCCGAAAACTCACCCTGCTCCCGTGCTCCTGCAATTGCAAAGGCAGCTTCGCGTCGTGATACTGATACTTCGGATACCCCTGATACACCATGGGTCCCTTCAACTCCACATGGTTTAATATCAATACATTATTATGGAAAACCGTCATGTAAGCCGGCTTTTCTAACGTCTTGTCGGCGCGGAAAATGGGTGCTTCGAAGATGACGTCGTAAGTCTGCCAGGTTTGTGGTTTCCGGGCGGCGTTTACGAGGGGAGCGTGTTGCTTGTACACGCTGCCGGCCTGGCCGTTGTAGTAGATCCTGCTGTTGTAGTTCCACGATTCGTAAATCTGTAATTCATATAATCCCATGATAAGCACGCCGCTGTTGCCGCGGTTAAAATCCTTGTCTTCGGACGGGTCGGGCGTGCGCCATTCGAGGTGGAGCTGGATGTTGCCGAATTTTTGTTTGGTACGGATGTCTGTGGCTTTGGGCACAATGGTCAGCGCGTCGCCGTCGGATTGCCATTTGACCGGGGAACCGTTCGGGTGTTCCCATTTGGCCGCGTCGCCCGTGCCGCTGTATAATAGGATAGCGTCCGACGGAGGTTGCGGGTAGCTTTCGCCGGGTGTGACGAGCGGTGGTTTTACCGACCAGTCTTCGGTAGCCGACGGTGGCGGTAGTTTCTCTTCCTTTACAGATTGTGCGAATGCTAATCCGCTGTTATACAAGAACAAGATGCTGATCAGTAGCTTTTTCATTGCGCATTACGATGAAGGTGCCTGATTTCCGATGAAGTGCAAATCAGGACGTGTGGTTATACAGAGAAATAATAGCACAATAACTCACTATTATTTTCAAATTTCTATTTTTATTTTCTTTTATTTACGTAAATTTGCTTTTAATGAGTTTAGGTATTCTATTTGACCTGTAAATAGGTTTATTTTTTGTTAGTATGTGACGAATTGTTTCTTTTCCCTCTATTTTTAGGTAAAAAACAAAAGTTAATACCATGCTGGCAAATCAGAGAAGGGAAAAAATACTTGAACTGTTGAAAGAAGACGGCTCGGCGAAGGTGATTGATCTCGCCCGGCTTTTTAAAGTGACCGAAGTGACCATCCGGCAGGACCTGGACAAGCTCGAAAAGGACGGTCTGGTGATCAAAGAACATGGAGGGGCATTTTTGAAAAATGTGGAAGACCAGGTTCGCAATTTTTCACTGGCTAACCAGGAAAATCTGGATAAAAAGGAATTGATCGCCGCCAAATGCCTGGAATTTATTTCCAATGGTGACACGATCATCCTCGATTCGGGTTCGACAACGACCGAGATCGCGAAAAAGCTGCGGGGCAGCAACAAGCACCTCACGGTGATCACCAATGCGCTGAACATCGCGTTGATCCTCGGGGCTGAAACAGGCATTGAGGTGATTATGACCGGAGGCGAGTTCAAGCCACCAACCTTATCGCTGACGGGCCAGAAGGCGGCGGACTTTTTCAAAGGCCTGAATGTGCAGAAATTGTTCCTCGCCACGGCAGGATTATCACTGAAAGCAGGGCTTACTTATCCGAGTATCAGTGATTTAGTAGTAAAAAAGGCAATGATCGACGCGGCAGATACGACCTATCTCGTGGCGGACTCTACCAAAGTTGGGAAAAGTGCATTTGCAAGCCTTGGGGCTCTGTCGCTGATCGATTACATCATTACCGACGCGGGGATCGAGGAGAAGCATCAGCAGTTGTTTCATGATAACGAAATAGAACTGATCATTGCGGAGTAGGGGAATTGTGAATGAGCCGCGGTGGAACCGGGAATGGATCTGAGGGAGGATGGAGGTGGGAGGATTTTTTATACATACCATGAACATGAAAAGTATCGGAGTCATTATTGGTAACAGGGATTTCTTTCCGGACCGGCTGGTGGCCGAGGCGCGGGTGGAGATCGTTGATTTGCTTAAAAAATTGAATATCAACGGGGTTATGCTCGATACCGGAGCTACTAAGCTCGGGGGCGTCGAGACGTTCCAGGACGCGCAGAAATGTGCTGCCCTTTTTCGGGCGCACCGGGATGAGATTATCGGCGTGCTGGTGGTGTTGCCCAATTTTGGTGATGAACGCGGCATTGCTGAGACGTTGAAATTGGCAGATCTTAATGTGCCCGTCCTTGTGCAAGGCTATCCCGACGATCTGGACAAGCTCGATGTGGCCCGCCGCCGCGACTCGTGGTGCGGGAAGATCTCGGCCTGCAACAACCTGTATCAGTTTGGCATTAAATATACCCTGACAACGAAACACGTCGTGCATCCAAGCGATCCTTCATTTATCAGGGATTTAAACGATTTTGTGGCGGTTTGCCGCGTGACGAAAGGCTTGCGCAATGTCCGGATCGGGGCGATAGGCGCTCGTCCCGGTGGCTTTAACACGGTGCGTTACAGCGAAAAAATATTGCAGCGCAACGGCATTTCGGTTGTGACAGTCGATCTGTCGGAGATTTTGGGCAATGCGAATAAGCTGACTGCCCAGGATTCGAAAGTGAAGGAACGTTTGGATAAAATCACCTCCTACGCCTCACGGGGGCGCACACCGGATGAGGCATTGATCCAAATGGCCAAGCTGGATGTGGTTTTGGGAGATTTTATTGAGGCTAATGCATTGGACGCAACGGCGATACAATGCTGGACCTCGGTGCAACAGAACTATGGTTGCAATGTGTGCACGAGCATGAGCATGATGAGTGAAAACATGATGCCTAGCGGCTGTGAAGTGGATGTAACGGGTACATTAAGTATGTATGCATTACAACTGGCGTCGGGCTCGCCGAGCGCGCTTGTGGATTGGAATAACAATTATGCCAACGACGATAACAAATGCGTGCTGTTCCATTGCGGTAACTGGGCAAAGTCGTTTTTGCCGGATATCGAAATCGCGACAGCGCCGATTTTGGGCACATCGGTGGGAGAGGAGAATACCTGGGGCGCATTAGCGGGCCGCACACCCGCGATGCCGCTTACGTACGGGCGCATCAGCACGGATGACCCGCGTGGCGTGATGAAGGCGTACATAGGCGAGGGGCGGCTGACGGACGATACGTTGAAAACATTCGGTAACCGCGCCGTGGCCGAGATTCCGAACCTGCAAAATCTGATGAATTACATCTGCCGCAACGGTTTCGAACACCATGTAGTGATGAATGCGTCGAAGACGGCAGGCATTTTAAAAGAAGCTTTGGGCAACTATATGGGCTGGGAAGTGCAGGTTTTTGATGAACCCGCACAGCAATCGCATCCCACCCGCGTTCCCGACCGCGAACTCGTTTCGCAAAACTGAACCCTGAACTATCGGAAATTACGAATATCGGCCGCAATGCCGGGCTAATACTAAAAGTCATGTCGGAAAAGGAGCTGGCGCAGAAATCGGTGGAGTACCGCAAGAAAATACTCAAATATATCTACCAGGCCAAAGCGGGCCACACCGGCGGTAGCCTGTCGTGTATCGATATTTTGAATGTACTCTACAATTATACGATGAATGTCGACGCTGCCCATTTCGGCTCGCCCGACCGTGACCGGTACATTCAAAGCAAGGGGCATACCGTGGAAGCATTGTATGTGGTACTCGCATCGCGGGGCTTTTTTCCGGAGTCGGACCTTGATACGCTTTGCAAATACCAGTCCCATTACATCGGTCATCCGACGCGCAAGGTACATGGCGTAGAGCAGAATACCGGCGCATTGGGCCACGGCCTGTCGCTGAGCGTAGGCGCAGCCATTGCCGGAAAGCTTGATAAGCGCAACTACCGCGTGTTTACAGTCCTTGGCGACGGCGAGCTGCCCGAAGGATCCAACTGGGAGGCGGCATTATCGGCCTCGCATTACAAGCTGGATAACCTTTGCGCCATTTTGGACAAGAACAACCTACAAATCACCGGCCCTACCAGCGCCGTATGCAATACCGATCCGGTGGATGAAAAATTCGAAGCATTCGGATGGTCCGTGCGGCATGTGGACGGGCACAATGTAGGTGAGCTCATGGCCGCATTCGATGCGCTGCCGTTTGAGCCGGGGAAGCCAAGCATGATCATCGCGCATACCGTGAAAGGTAAGGGTGTGAGTTACATGGAAAATCAATTGAAATGGCATCATGGCGTACCCGACCACCAGCAGTACGCCGATGCAATACAGGAGCTGGATTTACTGGAAGAAACACTATCCTGAGCCATTCCCGGAAACCTGACAATGAATTTAAACCGAAGAAATAGTGGATGCGACTATTGAGAACATTGCGGTAAAGCAACGCGCCAACCTGGAAGTTTTTTCAGGCACATTGCAGCAACTCGCCCAGAACGACAGGGACATTATCGTGGTAACGAGCGACTCGCGTGGCTCTGGGAAGCTGGTGCCATTCGGACAGAAATTTCCCGAGCAGATCGTCGAAATAGGCATTGCGGAGCAGAACCTGGTGGGGGTGTCGGCCGGCCTGGCTTCGGCGGGAAAAAAGGTATTTGCTGTTTCGCCTGCGTGCTTTCTCACGGCCCGTGCTTTGGAACAGATCAAAAACGATGTGGCTTATTCCAATAATCCGGTCAAACTGATCGGCATCAGCGCCGGTGTGAGCTACGGTGCATTGGGCTCCACACACCACAGCCTGCACGATTTCGCGGTCCTGCGCACCATTAATAACCTCATTGTAGTGGCACCGGCAGACAATTTCGAGACCGAACAGGCCATTTTGCTGGCCGCCGAATCCGACATTCCGGTTTACATCCGTTTTGGGAAAAAACAAATGCCATTGCTTTCCGAGGACGAAAAGACCTTTGAATTTGGAAAAGGCCGCGTTGTGCGCGAGGGAAGGGATATTACCATTATAGGAACAGGCGAAACGGTAGCGCCCGGCCTGCTGGCCGCCGAAAAGCTCGAACGCGAGTACAATGTATCGGCAACCGTGGTGAGCATGCATACGATCAAGCCTTTGGATTACGGTCTTTTGCAAAATATCGCAGCCACTGGCCGACCAATCATCACAGTAGAAGAGCACAGCGTTTACGGCGGTTTGGGCGAAGCATGCGCTTCATTTCTGATCCAGAACAATTACCACAATCGGTTCAGGATCATTGGTATACCCGACGAATACACGGTTACCGGCTCCCAAACGGAGATTTTCAATCACTACGGTATTTCAGAAGCGGGCATCGCTGGGGCGGCGCTTGGCCTGGTTCAATAGGCTTTCGTTTGTCAGTGCAGATGCGCGATAAACAAGTCGTTGTCAAACCAGGTCTTTTTCAAATAGGGTTATTTGGTCAAAATTTATGAAACTGATAAGGCAAATGATCTGTGGTGCCGCGCTGCTTTTTACGGGTGTGGTATCTGCCCAGGAGACGCCCGGCGTGGAGACGCCCGGAGTGGGAATGCCCGGCGTGGACACGCCCAGACACCGCGTGCTGGTGCTGACGGACATTGAAAACGAGCCGGACGACACGCAGTCGATGATCCGGTTTTTGACTTACTCCAACCAATGGGATGTCGAAGGGTTTGTGGCGACGACTTCCATTCACCAGAAAAACCGCATTGCGCCCGAGAAGATCAAACAGCTGATCAATGCCTATGGAAAAGTGCGCGGCAATCTGCTGCTGCACGAAAAAGGTTATCCCGAAACCGAATATTTGCTGAGCATTACCAAAAGCGGCTATCCCGAATTTGGGATGAACGCGGTGGGTAAGGGCAAGGATTCGGAAGGTTCTGAATGGATTATTAAGGTTGTAGATAAAAAGGACGATCGTCCGGTTTGGATTCCCGTATGGGGCGGGGCTAATTGCCTGGCGCAGGCACTCTGGAAGGTAAAGATGACGCGTTCGCCCGAGGATTTGCAAAAATTTGTATCCAAAATCAGAATGTATACGATTTCTGACCAGGACGATACCGGTCCGTGGATCAGAAAAACCTTTCCTGAATTGTTTTACGTCGGCAGTCCGGGTTACCACGCGGCGGGGGCTTACCATTATGCAACGTGGTCGGGCATCAGCGGCGATAAGTTCCACGGCCGCTTCACCGGCGCCAATTTTGAAATCGTAGACAATCCCTGGCTCGACGAAAACGTGCGCAGTCACGGCCCGATGGGCGCGGAATACCCTTTTACCAAATTCCTGATGGAAGGTGATACACCATCATTTTTGGGATTGGTCAATAATGGTCTCAACGACCCTGATCACCCTGAATACGGCGGCTGGGGAGGACGGTACGAACTTTACACGCCACGCACACTCAAATATTTTTACGAACCCGAAACCCGCCCGATCTACACCGATGCAACAGATGAGGTGAAAGGCGTCGACGGCGCTTTCCACACCAGCAACAAAGCTACGCTCTGGCGTTGGCGGGAGGCATTTCAGCACGACTTCGCCGCGCGGATGGACTGGACCATTAAACCTTACAAGGAAGCCAACCACCCGCCGAAAGTGGTTGTAAAGGGTGGTAGACGCATTCAGGCGAAAGCGGGTGAAACAGTGCAACTGAATGCCGAAGGTTCGCAGGACCCCGACGGCAATGCACTGGCCTACGAATGGATCTATTACCCCGAGCCGGGCAGCTACAACAGCAAAGAACCCATCGGCATCAAGGATATAAAAGCGGCCCAGACGTCTTTTGTGGCTCCAAAGGTGGAAAAGCCGGAGACCATTCACGTGGTACTCGCCGTGACCGACAATGGCGCGCCGTCGCTGACGCGTTACCAGCGCGTGATCGTGACCGTGTACCCATAACCACCGGGTGCCTAAACCCATTACAGCATGAAAATCAGCATACTTTACCGAACAGCGCTTTTTTGCATCTTTTTCGGACTTGGATTTATCGGTTGTAAAACAAAAGAATCCAAAGATCGTCCGAAAAAAATCGCGATTGTGATCTCAACGCTCAATAACCCGTGGTTTGTTTTCCTAGCCCAAAAAGCGGAGGAAAAGGCGAAGCAGCTTGGCTACGAATCCAAAGTTTTTGATTCACAAAACAATACAGCCCAGGAAACCGACCATTTCGATAATGCGATTGCCTCGGGTTACGACGCCATACTGTTTAATCCAACGGATGCCGATGGCTCTATTGTGAATGTTAAAAATGCCGTTTCAGCAGGCATACCCGTGTTTTGCATGGACCGCGAGGTGAATGCGAATGGCATTGCCACATCCCAGATTTTGTCCGACAGCTATTCAGGCTGCGTCGCGATTGGCAAATACTTTGTTGAGACTTTGAATAAAAAGGGCAAATATGTCGAGATCCTGGGCATGGTGGGGGACAATAACACCTGGAACCGCTCGAAGGGCTTTCACAGCGTGGTCGATTTTTACCCCGGCCTCAAAATGGTTGCCCAGCAAAGTGCTGATTTTGATCGGAATAAGGCCATGGAAGTGATGGAGTCGTTGCTGCAAGCGCATCCGGACATCGACGGAGTGTTTTGCGGAAATGATGCCATGGCGATGGGTGCTTACCAGGCTTTGGTAGCATCCGGAAAGGCCGATCGCGTGAAGGTTTTTGGTTTTGACGGGGCCGAAGATGTGGTCAAATCCATTCAGGATGGCAAAATATTGGCGACGGGCATGCAGTTCCCGGAAGTAATGGCGCAGACTGCCGCCACATTTGCCGACGAGTACTTCAAAGGCAAACGCGATTTCCCGCGTAAAATGCCGGTGGCAGTGGAGATGGTGCGGAAAGATAATGTCGAAAACTATGCCGCTTACGGCGAAAAAGAATAGCTATGCCTAAACCGATCCGATACCTGATTTACGCGGCAGCCATTGCATTGCTGGCTTACAATTCGGTGTATTTCAAAAAACTGGATGAGGTGAAAGCCGGTAACACCGTTTTCGATGCTGCGGGTTATGCCAAAGATTTCTGGGAAAAGAAGCTGACGCCCGGCTTATCAAAAGCCATGAACTTAAACGCATTGACCTCGCTTTTAAAAGCCGACAAAGAGAAGGCATTTAATGAGCATTCGCACGCATTGGGCATTGGTAACATCCGCTATTTCCTGGTAAAGGGGCGGGGCGTTGTAACCGATGTAGATGAAAATGAAGTTTCGGTGCAATTGACGGATGCGAATGGAAAGGCAGTCACGCCTCAGGTGCGCATTGCGACGGAATACATTTTCGGGAACGCTGTCCGCGATGCCTCGGGCGCGATCGATATCAATGCATTTGCCAATTCGATGGATTTCAATAACGTGTCGGCGGAAATCAACAAGATAATTCGCGAAAAGGTAGTACCGCCATTTAAATCCAAAGTCCAAAAAGGCGACCGTGTTGCATTCCACGGCGCTATTGAACTGAACCGGGCGCATTTGCAAACCGGCAACATTGAAATCATTCCGGTAAGTCTCCAAATCGAAAAGCCATGACGGACACAGCGACATTGTTGGAAGTGAAGCAAATTACCAAGCGGTTCCCGGGCGTAATTGCCCTGGACGACGTTTCGTTATCGATTGAAGCAGGAAAAGTGACGGCGCTGATCGGGGAGAATGGCGCAGGAAAGTCGACGTTGATGAAAATCCTTTCGGGGGTTTATCCTGATTTTGAGGGTGAAATCCATTACAAAGGCGAGCCTGTGCGATTTACTGGCCCGAAAGATGCTCAGCAACAGGGTGTGGTCATTATTCATCAGGAGCTGAACCTCATCCCCTATCTCACTATTACCGAAAATATTTTCCTGGGCCGTGAACTGGTGACGCAATATGGTACCATGGACAAAAGCCGGATGCGCAAAAAGACGCAGGAAATCCTCGACCGGCTTAAACTCAAAGTAAATCCAGAGTCCCAGGTTTTTAAACTTAAAGTAGGCCAGCAGCAGATCGTCGAGATCGCCAAAGCATTGCTCTCCGATGCCGAGCTCATTATCATGGACGAACCGACTTCGGCCATTACCGGCAGTGAAGTGGAAGTGTTATTCGATATTATCGCCGACCTCAAAGCACAAAATAAAGCCATCGTTTACGTCTCCCACAAACTCGACGAGCTTTTCCGCATTGCCGACAACTACGTGGTGCTCCGCGACGGCAAAAGCATCGAATCCGGGGAAATGGCCGGTATGACGCAGGACAAGCTGATCAGCAAAATGGTAGGCCGGAAAATCGAGGTCATGCGTAAAATGGCAGACCGTGGCGCATGCGAGCCCTTGCTGGAAGTGAAAAATCTGAACCTGAAAAGTAGGGCGAAAGCGGGGAATGTGTTGCATGATGTATCTTTCAATATAGGTAGGGGAGAGATTGTAGGGCTTTTTGGTCTGATGGGAGCAGGGCGGACGGAACTATTGGAGTCGATTTTCGGCCTGCACCCGGCACACACGAGCGGGCAGGTGCTCATTGATGGTCAGCAGGTTTGTTGCGATTCGCCTTCGCGTGCCATTGCAGCCGGACTCGCGCTCGTGCCAGAGGACCGTAAGAAGGATGGTTTGGTGCTCGGTCTGGACGTGAAAAACAACATCAGCCTCACCACATTAGAGCAAATGGAAAACCTGGGCACGCTCAGCGACAGCAAAGAATGCGACCTGGCCGACCATTACATCGGCGAACTGCGCATTAAAACTCCTTCCAAATCGCAAAAGGCCCAAAACCTCAGTGGTGGTAACCAGCAGAAAATCGTTCTCGCCAAATGGCTCGCGACACGCCCGAAGTTGATGCTCCTCGATGAACCGACGCGCGGTATTGATATTAATGCTAAAACTGAAATTTACAAACTCATTATCCGTCTTGCGAACGATGGATTGGGCATTCTCGTCGTATCCTCCGAGCTCCCCGAAATCCTGGCCCTTTCCGACCGCATATTGGTGATGACCGAAGGCCGGATAAATGGCGAATTCTCAGCCAGCGAAGCCACAGAAGACGGAATATTAAAAGCGGCTATCGGCGCCACCCATACCGCAGTCGGCGGTCAGTGGTCGGCCGTCGGCGGTCAAACCCCATAGAACGAACAATCGCATATGCCACAAAACATACAACCAATAGCGGGGGAGAAGTCTGCGGCTGACGGCCGACCATCGGGTGCCGACGGCCGATCGCTTGCATTGCAGAACCGGTTTCCGATCGCGCGCTTTCAGTCTTTGATCGCGCTTTTTCTGCTATGCCTTGCATTAAGCATCCTGTCGGACAAGTTTCTGACTTTTTCCAACCTCTGGAACGTCATGCGCCAGATTTCTGTCAATATCTGCATTTCCGTAGGCATGACTTTGATCGTTCTCACGGCCGGAATCGATTTATCGGTTGGCTCGGTATTGGCATTATGTGGGGCCATCACAGCCGGCTTACTGAAAAATGGCATTGAGATACCTTCCCTAAACCTTTTTATCGGCTTTACGCTGCTTGGCGCTACTCTGGTCGGCGCGGTCACCGGCTCGGCGTTAGGTGCATTCAACGGCTGGGCCATTACACGTTTCAGCGTGCCGCCGTTTGTCGCCACACTGGCCATGCTCACGGTAGCGCGGGGGCTTACCATGCTTTGGACCGGCGGTTTTCCGATCAGCGGGCTGGGGGAGACGTTCCAGTTCATCGGTACAGGCTGGTTTCTGGCCATTCCGGTGCCGGTCTGGATTTCAATTGTCGTGGTAGCGTTCGCCGTTTTCCTCACTGAGAAAACGCGCATAGGTCGCTACATTTACGCGATCGGTGGAAATGAAAGTGCCTCGCGGTTGTCGGGGATTCATGTCAGCAGAGTTAAAATAATCGTCTATACCATTGCCGGAGCGCTCGCCGCGGTGGGCGGGATCATGGTCACTTCGCGCCTCGACTCCGCCCAACCGAACGCGGGAATCAGCTACGAACTCGACTCCATCGCCGCCGTTGTGATCGGAGGCACATCGCTCTCAGGCGGACGCGGGAGCATTCTGGGTACTGTGCAGGGGGCAATTATTATTGGTGTATTGAATAATGGGCTGGTGCTTTTAAATGTGTCACCGTTCTGGCAGCAGGTGGTGAAGGGCTTGGTGATTTTGCTGGCAGTGATTATTGATAAGGCAAATGCTAAGAATGAGTAGGGCGTTTATGTGTGGAAACCAGGACTTATGCTTTTATAATTACTTCTCTAACTTAATGCTTTTTTGCCACCCGACTCACGCAATCCTATTATTAACGGCATGAGATCAAAATACATGGACCGAAACCGGTTATGCGGGTTCGAAGGATTTGGTGCATTGGCCGGCGCAGCGGTCCATTCTGGTCATGGAGCATAAGCGGGAGGTTGTGAATGTGTGAGCTTACAGGTTTCCGATGCGGATTACACGATAAATTAATGTCGGGATTCGCGCTGTTCTCCTGATTATCTGTAAATTATCGCATTCACTCAAAATTTGCGCAATGCGAGATCATGAACCGCTCATCGACGAACTGCTCGGACGTTTCAGGCAGGAAATCGGTGTTGACCTTGAAAAGTATTCCAACCACGTTTACAGAGTTTTCGAAACCTGCCTCATGCGTGACGCAAATCCTGAGAACCGCGATAAATACGCCATAGCAGCAGTATTCCACGATATTGGCATCTGGACAGACCACACCATTGATTACCTGCCCCCCTCCATTTTGCAAGCGGAACTTTATCTGAAAGACACTAAGCAAGAAGCGCTCATTTCCGAGATCACCGACATGATCTTTTGGCACCACAAAGTCCGCCCTTACCGCGGGGCATTTTCCATAACCGCCGAAACTTTCCGAAAGGCTGACTGGACCGATGTGTCGTTGGGTGTGCTCACATTCGGAGCCAACCGGAAATTGCTCAGTCAGCTGCGCCAGCAGTTCCCTAATGCCGGCTTTCATGTTTTTCTGCTCCAAAAGATCGGGGCGAATTTCTTCCGCCATCCACTCAATCCGTTACCTATGTTTAAAAAATAGCTGCAATGGCCACAGCTTGCTTCTGCGCTTTTTGCGTATATACTTTGCAGGTAGAGAAAATAAAGGATTAGGATGAATAAAAAAGTCGATCTGTACGCACCACGGCTCGGTTCCAAGCGCTGTCTGGTTGATATAATTAAAGTCAGATAAAATAAGACGTATATAGTAAAAATGCGGGAATATCAGCTTCTAACCATCAAAGCCTGACTAAAATTCATAAATCCGCATTCATGGGAACCACTATCCGTCCGGAACTGCATTTCGAAGAAGAGCAAAATCTGTGGCGGAAAATGCTTGCAGGGGATGTCACCAGTTATGAACAACTGATCAACCGGACCTACGACCTGCTCTTCCATTACGGTACAAAATTCAATAGCGACCGGGAACTGATTAAGGACTGTATCCAGGATATATTTCTGGAAATTTGGGAAAAACGGAATGGATTAAACTCCGATATCCCACCAAAACCCTATCTGCTTGCTTCGCTTCGTCGGAGGTTGCACAGGGTCGCATCGCGCCTGCGCATGGATTGCATGGACTATTATAGCGAGGCGGATATGGTTTTCGACGTGGAATTCAGCGCTGAATACCGGTTGATCGCATCCGAGAGTGACTGGCTGCTGGCCTCACGGATGACCGAAATGCTCAATGAGCTTCCCAAAAGGCAGAAAGAGGCCGTTTATCTCCGTTTTTATAATGATATGGAACGCGAAGAGATCGCGATGGTGATGGACATTCAGCCTCAGTCTGTCTCGAACCTGCTGCAAGAAGCATTCAAGTTTATCAAATCGCACTGGAAGGCCATTGTGTCGGCGTTCCTGGCCTGGCCCTTTTGGATTTGAAATACCTCATTTAAAAATTTCAAAAAAAATCAAAAAAATACAGTATCCCGCTGCGGCGGCGGTCTAATGGTGTTTGAAAGCTAAATTTTGAACATGGACCGTTACCGCGATTTTAGTCTGGAAGAGTTTGTATGGGATAAATCGTTTCGCAACTGGGTACTGAACCCCACGCGTGAGGACGACGAGACCTGGCAAAACTGGCTTACAGCTAATCCGGACAAACGTGAGATCGCCGAAAGGGCGCGGCAACTGGTGATGTCCATCAGGCCGGCTGACGCATCTTTGTCCAACCCCGAAAAGCGAAAAGCGGTCGAACGCATTGTGGAACGGCTCGAAGCCAGAAATGCGGACCAGGCCGAAAGCCCGCGCTCACCCTGGTACATGCATCGCGCGCTGCGCATTGCCGCGGTGCTTGTCGTACTGGCAGGGATGAGCTGGGCATTTTGGTTCCGTGATCAGCAACAGGCGGTCAACTACGAGCTGCTCGTAGCCTCAGCAGGTGTCGAAATGCGCGAAACGACTAATACTACTGCACAACCACTAACGATCAGTCTCGAAGATGGCAGCCGCATTACGCTCGATCCGGGTAGTAAAGTCGGCTATCCCGCTCATTTCAAGCCGGAACTCCGGGAAGTGTTTCTTTCGGGAAAAGCATTCTTTGACATTGCCAAAGATCCTTCCAAGCCATTTTTTGTGTATGCCAATGAGTTGGTTACGAAGGTGTTGGGGACCAGTTTTACAGTACGCTCCTATGATAATGAGCAAAATGTATCGGTGGCTGTGAAGACAGGAAAGGTAGCCGTATTTTCCAGGGAAGACCCTGATGCGATAGCGGTGCGGAGCTCGCATGAGCTGACGGGCGTGGTTATCGAGCCCAACCAGCAGGTGGTGTTCGTGCGCAAGACCGTGAAAATCACCAAAAGCATTGTCCCCGAGCCCGAAGTGGTGGTGGATGGCAAAACAGCGCCCCAACTGGAATTCGACGAGGCACCTGTTTCGGATGTACTGGCCGGACTGCAAAGTGCTTACGGTATCGAAATCATTTACGACAAGAATATCATGGACGAATGCCCGATCACCGCGCGGCTCACGGAAATGTCTCTTTACGAGCAGCTTGACCTGGTTTGCAAAGCCGTGGGGGCCAGCTATAAGAGCATCGACGGGAGAATTGTGGTGGAAGGAAAAGGTTGCAAAAATAATTAAACAAAAAGCCGTCCATGCGTCAACATGGCCGGCTTGAATATCCTCAGTGGTTAGCAGACCGTCACATCTCATGCAAATGGGATGAGGAGGAAGATTTTGCCAAGTTTCAATTAACAAAACCGTTCAAATGTATGAAAATACCGGTACAGTTCCATCGTAAATGGTTAGTTCTTATGCGGATAAGCGTCGCGCAATTGGTAATGTCGGTTTGGCTGGTCGGGAATGCGCTCGCGGCGGACGTGCGTGCACAGGAGCTGCTCAACAAGCGCATTAGCCTGCAAGCGCAGGATCTTGAAATCAAGAAAGTCTTGCACCAGATCGAAAAGCAAGCAGGCGTCCGGTTTATTTTCAGTTCCAAAATGATCCAGTCGGGGCGCAAGGTGACCATTCAGCAGTCCAATCAGGAGCTTTCCAAAGTGCTGGAAGACTTTCTGGTACCGCTGGGCCTTACCTATGAGGTTTCGGGCAAGAATATCGTGATCCGTCCGTCGGAAACACCGAAATGGACTTCCGGTGAGCCGGAAGCTTCGGTGAGAGCCGGTTTACAGGTTGCGAATGAGATCGTGATCAAAGGCCGAGTGACCGATTCTGAGAGTAAGGAGCCTCTACCGGGTGTGAACATCCTTGTTAAGGGTACGCAAACGGGCACGTCCACGGACGCAGGAGGAAACTATTCCTTTTCGGTTGAAAATACAAACATCGTGCTGATTTTCAGCTTTGTAGGGTACGAGCCGCAGGAGATTCAGCCGGGCAGCCGCACTGAGATCAATGTCAGCCTTAAAACCGACCAGAAATCACTCGAGGAAGTGCTGGTGGTAGGTTATGGAACTGTCAAAAAAAGCGACGTGACCGGCTCGGTAGCATCCGTCAAATCGCAGGAGCTGACAGCCTACCCGGCATTAGGAACCGTGCAGGCATTGCAAGGCCGGGCAGCAGGGGTGCAAATCCAGGCCAATAACGGGGAGCCGGGTTCGAATTTCAAGGTACGTATCCGCGGGGGGACGTCCATTAATGCGAGCAGCGACCCGATTTACGTGGTGGACGGCTTCGTAGGGGGCACATTGCCTCCGCCGGAAGACATTGAATCTATCGAAATCCTGAAAGATGCTTCGGCCACAGCCATATATGGTTCGCGCGGTGCCAATGGCGTGATCATGGTAACGACCAAGAAAGGAACTACCGGAAAACCACGGATCGATTTCAATACTTCGATTTCCAGTCAGAAAGAGATCAACCGGCTTGACTTGCTGAATGCTTCGCAATTCCTCAATTACGTGCAGGAAGCCCGGCCCAATATCGTTTCGCAAGGCGCGGACACTGACTGGCAGGACGAAATCTTCCGTCGCGGCGGCATTCAGAACCATCAGTTGTCGGTAGCAGGCGGCAGCGAGGCGGTGAAATACTACGTGTCAGGGGCCTATTATGACCAAAAAGGGATTATTCTCAATTCGGGCTACAAACGCTATTCGATTACGAGTAATATCGACATTCAGGCAGCTAAAAGGCTGAAATTAGGGTTGAACCTTTTCGCACAACGCGTGTCACGTCAGCAGTCACGTACGCAGGAAGGCTCGGGAGGCCTCACGCCGGGCGTGATGTCGGCAGCGTTGAAATTCGAGCCCGACCAACCGATCCGTGATGCGAATGGACGTTTTACTGTCGGACGGTTGAGTGATCCCATCGACAACCCGTATGCGATTGCGACGCAGCTGGAAAATGAATCGCTGGCGGATCGTATCCAGGGCAACCTTTATGCTGAATATGATATTTTCAAAGACCTGAAATTCAGGGTGACGCTCGGGGCAACGACCAATAGCGGCCGCACCGGCACATTTACGCCCACCACATTGAACGACGGCCGGAATGTAGGCGGAGCCGCAACTGTAAATGGCTCGAAAAGCACATTGTTACTGAATGAGAACTATTTGACCTACAATAAAAAAATAGGTTCGTTGCATGACTTGTCGGTGATGGCGGGCTATTCCTACCAGAAGTCGTCGAGCGAAACCTGGGGTGGATCGGGACAATCGTTTATTACAGACGCGGTTTCATACTGGAACCTGGGCGGTTCATCTGTTTGGCAAAGCCCGAATTCGGGGTTGACAGAATGGGTTTTAGCTTCCTATTATGCGCGACTGACCTATTCTTTAGCGGACAAATACCTGTTCACGGCGAATATCCGTCAGGACGGTTCTTCCAATTTTAGCAAAAACCACAAATGGGCTACGTTCCCGTCGGGCGCATTTGCGTGGAAAATGTCGAGTGAGCCGTTTATGCAGCACATTTCGGCGATCAGTCAATGGAAATGGCGGGCAAGTTACGGGTTGACGGGCAACCAGGCGATCGAGCCTTACCAGACCATGGCGCGTTTCTCGAATGTGTATACGATCATCAACGGCACGCCGGTGAACGCCGTCCGTCCAACCACCGTCGCGAACGACGATCTCACCTGGGAAACGACCCATCAGTTCGACGTCGGTACGGATGTGAGTTTGTTCAATAATCGCATTAACCTTGTAGTCGATTACTACCGCCGTGTTACCAAAGATTTGCTGTTCAGCGTCCAATTGCCTCAATATTCGGGTTATACCAACCAATTGCAGAACATCGGCGAGGTGGAAAACAAAGGGTTTGAGTTTACATTGAACACCCGCAATCTCGTAGGCGCATTCAAATGGAGCACGGATATTAACTTCTCATTGAATCGCAACAAAATCCTGACACTGCCCGCCGGAACGGACATTCTCTACGGCTCTGCGCCGGGCCACATGGTAGGAATGGGGCAAACCCAGATCCTGCGCGAAGGTTATCCCGTAGGTAGCTTCTATGGCTGGATTTATGACGGGGTGTATCAGGAAGGCGATAGCTTCATCCCCGGCGGTGGCTTCGAAACTGTGGCCGGCGGGGAGAAATTCAGGGATATCAATGGTAAAAAGGATTCAAATGGCAAACTGACCGGCGAGCCTGACGGCGCACTCAACAGCGACGATCGTACGATTATCGGCAACCCGCATCCGAAATTTACCTGGGGCATGAACAATGATTTCAGTTATAAAGGGTTTGATCTGAATGTGTTCTTCCAGGCTTCGAAAGGCAACGATATGCTCAGCTACACGCTTATGGAACTGAACCTGCTTTCGGCCATCAACAATGCGACCACCGAGGCATTGAACCGCTGGACGCCTTCGAATACCAACACCGACGTGCCCAAAGCAGCGGTAGGCCGCACGCGCCGTGTTTCGACGCGCTTCGTAAAGGATGGTAGTTTTATCCGGATGAAGAACCTGGCAATAGGTTATAATTTTCCAAAACCCATGCTCGAAAAGCTCAGGATCAGCAAGCTGCGCATCTATGCGAGTGCCCAGAACATCCTGACTTTCACCAAATACAAGGGCTACGATCCCGAGGTGAACTACTCTTCGGATGGCAATACCGACAGTAACCGTAACCTCGGCCTCGATTACGGTAGCTACCCGAATGCCAAATCCTACACCATCGGTTTGAACCTCGGTTTTTAAGCATTAAACGGACATGAAAATGAAGCATTTATTCAATAGATCAATATTCCTTACGGCGGCTGTTTCGCTGCTGCTAGGCTGTGCCGACCTGGACGAAAAGCCCGTGGGGCTGCTTGCGCCCGAAGCCTTGTTCCGGACTTCCAAGGATGTGGAAACGGCGATTATGGGTGCCTATGGGTGGATGGCTACGGAGCGTCTTTATGGCCGCCAGTTTGTTTCGGCACTCATGCTGCGAAGCGATATGGAAGACATCGGTGACCGTGGTACTCCTGCCGAGCGGCAGCAGGTGAACGATTTCAATATGGATGACAACAACAATATGGTCAACCAGTTCTGGCCGGTGTGGTACCAGGTCATCAGCGGTACCAACGCGGCCATTTTCGGTGCTCAGACTCTAAATTTACCCGAAGCAACGGGAAATCCGCTCATCGCCGAAGCGCGGTTTATCCGGGCATTCGCGTATTTCCACCTCGTGCAGGTTTTCGGGGATATTCCTTATATCGATTATTTTATCAGCAATCCGGAGTCGGTGAAATCGATTTCAAAAACGCCTGCTGCGACGGTATACGCCAGTATTATCGCCGACCTGGAATTCGCCAAGCAATGGCTGCCGGACAAGCAACCTGCGGAGGTTCGGAGTCGCGCTTCAAAGGGAACGGCGGCGGCGTACCTGGCCTCGGTGCACCTGACCATGGGCCAGTACCAAAAGGCTTACACCGAAGCGAAATGGGTGATCGATAACAAAGACAAGTTTGGGTACGCGCTCGAAGCAGATTTCCAGACGCTCTTCAAAGCCCCGCAAGCCCCGAACATGAAGGAACACATTTTCGACATCGACTTTCTGGGATTAAAAAGTGGTGAGGGTGGTGCCAACGACGACATTATGGCACCTATGACTGGCGTTCGCGGGGGCGATGCACCACGTAGCGGATGGAGTGTGATCGTGCCGTCGCTGAAAGTGTACAGCACCTGGGACGACCGAGATTACCGCAAGGAGGTGAGTTTCGACGATTCATTGCTCGTAGGAGGGAAACTCGTTCCTTACACCGAATTTACAAACACAAAACGCCCGCATATCGCCAAGTACGCCCGTTTCGCAGGTAATTCCAATTCCGAAGGCCGCTATTCCGACCATAATTATGCCGCAATGCGCTACGCAGAAATACTGTTGATCGCCGCTGAGGCATCAGTCGAAGTAAGCGGACCGAATGCCGAGGCGCTGGGTTACATCAACGAGATCCGGGCTCGGGCCAGAAACTGGGCCGGAAAACAAGTGACTTTTCCGGAAGACGTGAAAGTAGGGCTGGCGAAGGACGCAATGATCGACCTGATTCTCGAGGACCGCCGCCTTGAACTGGCATTTGAGTACAAACGCTGGTACGACATCAAGCGCCGTAACCTGGGAGAAAAGGTTTTCAAAGGCACAAATTCTCTCGAACCGCACGAAAGTTTTAGTGCGAATCGGGATTATCTAATGCCTTTGCCCCGCGTGGAATTGCAGGTGAACCCGAACCTGGCACCACAAAATCCGGGGTATTAATTTTAGTTTTGAATGACCCGCCGTGGAACGGGGAATGATCGAAGGAGCCGTCGTGGGATGGGGAATGAGAAAGTTTTCAAGCGAGTGAATCACCGTGAATCTTCGGATGTGTGAGTTTTGTTCCGCGGAATGCCTTAATCGCGTAGTGATGTAATATCGGTAGAAAGAAACAGGTATGATATATCCGCAAATCCCGGCAGGGGTGTAACAACAAAAAGAAGGCGGGGTGATAACGCTGCTTTGTTGTTGCATGCCTCAGGGTATTTTGGGTAATTTAACTAGATAATGCATGAAACCCGCTCTGTAATGATTCAGAGTGGGTTTTTTGTGCCTTTGTGGCCGTGTTGTGAAACGATTTGGGAGGACATCCGGCGGGGGTAACGGGTATTTTTGAGTATTGCCGATGTTTTAAACCTACGGATCGAAACACCGGGCAGTACGCGACCTGCTCGTGTAAGCCGCCGAATTCCCTCATCCAACATTCACTCATTCAAAATTAAAAATGCCACATATCCCATTCGAAGAAGGCTTCCCGGGTATCCTGGGACCAATGCGGTTCAGTCCTAAAACAGCTGAGCCGATGAACTTGCTTGCCAACGCGCTCATGCAGAGCGATGAAGGACTTACCCGCGGCGAACGCGAGCTTATCGGAACTTATGTTTCCTCGCAAAATGACTGTTTTTTCTGCCAGACCATCCACGGCGCCATTGCCAGTGACTATTTGGGAGACGAAGACTGGTCTCTGATCAAAAGCGTGAAGGAGAATTATACGGAAGCGGAGTTGTCCGACAAAATGAAAGCATTGCTATCCATTGCCGGTAGCGTTCAGCGAGGCGGCAAATATGTAACAGCAGAACAAATCGCACGGGCCCGTGAGCAAGGCGCAGATGATCGCGACATTCATGACACTGTGCTGATTGCCGCCGCATTCTGCATGTTCAACCGCTATGTCGACGGCCTTGCGACGACTGCGCCGACGGATCCGGATGTGTATCGTGCCAGGGCGAAGAATGTGATTGAGAATGGGTATTCGGCGGTGAGGGGGTATCATCAATGATTGGAGAGTAATCGGAGCGCTGTTGATAGCAGTGCTACGTCTCATTTGATTTTCGTACCTTTGTCCCATGTCTACATTCCTCGAACTTAAATCATTCTACAAACACATCAACCGCGCACCGGAAAGCGGGGAGAGTGGGGTGGGGCATTTCAATATATTCAGGGTTGAGGACCTGATTGTTTCCCGGAACAAGCCTGCTACTTACAGCAGGAGGAATTTTTTCAAGGTCAGTCTGGTGAATGGGCATAGCAAGATCCATTATGCCGATCAATGCATTGAGGTGACTGATTCGGCGCTCGTTTTTACTAATCCGATGATCCCTTACCATTGGGAGCAGATCGATGAGCAGCAACGTGGGTATGTCTGCATTTTTACGGAGGCATTTTTTAGTGGATTCGGGACTTTGAAGGATTATCCGGTGTTCCAGTCGGCGGGTGCGGCGGTAATTAGTCTGAAACCCGAGGATGTGCAATTCTATAATGAGCTGTTCCTGAAAATGCTTGCCGAGCTGCAGGGGGATTATGCATTTAAATACGATTTCCTGAGGACGATGCTCATGGAACTGGTCCATAGCGCCCAAAAAATGATGCCTGTTGCAGGTCAGCCTCATGCGGCATCGAATGCTGCCGAACGCATTACCTCGCTGTTTGCCGAGTTGCTGGAAAGGCAGTTTCCGATTGAGCTGAGTAATCAGGTGATACTGTTGAATTCCCCTTCGGCATTTGCCAGGCAGCTGAATATCCATGTCAACCACCTCAATAAGGCTTTAAAAGAAACGACCGGGCAAACCACTTCGCAACTGATCAGCGAGCGGATTGTACAGGAGGCCAAAATCCTTTTGAAAAGCACCAATTGGACGATCAACGAAATTGCCTGGGGCCTGGGCTTTGAGGAGCCTAATCATTTTTCGAGCTTTTTCAAAAATACTATTGGCATGACGCCGAAACAATTCCGGCAAGCCGACATAGATTGATTTTTGTAGGTTTTGACTTCGATACGGTATAGGCCGCCCGCCGGTTTTCCGGAATTTTGTTCCATTAAATATTCGATATTATGTGGACAAAGAAGAACATCGGAGATCTGACCGGCAAGACGGGGATCGTGACCGGAGCCAACACCGGAATAGGTTATGAAACCGCGCTGGCGCTTTACGAGGCGGGCGCAGATGTGGTACTCGCATGCAGAAGCGAGCAAAATGCACAGGATGCGGAAGCACGTATGCGTGCACAAGGCGGAAAAGGACAGCTTGAAATCGCTGTTTTGAATCTCGCCAACTTCGGAGCGATCCGCGAATTCGCTCAAACATTTATCCAAAAACACGACAAGCTCGATATTCTGATCAACAATGCAGGAGTAATGATTCCTCCGGGTTCCAAAACCGATGATGGCTTTGAGCTGCAGATCGGCGTGAACTTCCTCGGTCATTATGCATTAACGGGCTATTTGTATCCGCTTTTGAACGCAACCCAAGGCGCACGGGTCGTAACAGTCAGCAGTATGGCTTACCTGCATGGAAAGATCGATTTCGATAACCTGCGTTCGGAGCATTCGTATGACGCTTTCCGGGAATATGCCCAGAGCAAGCTGGCTAACATCCTGTTTTCAGTGGAATTGCAGCGACGGATCGAGGCGGCTGGCGATCAGGTCATGTCGGTTGCGGCGCAGCCAGGGGCCAACAAAACCGATCTCTCCCGTTTTATGACCGACGAAGAATATGGTGCAGCGGTGGAGAGGATCGGTGACCTCATGGATCCATGGCAGGGTGCGTTGCCTTCCCTATACGCTGCCGTGGCCGAGGATGTGAAAGGCGGTGATTTTTACAGTCCAAACGAGCCGGGTGGCTATCGCGGCTATCCCGAAAAACTACCGATCGAGCCGCATGGACTGGATGTGGCCGTGGCGCGACGATTGTGGGAATGGGCCAGTGAGGTAACCGGGATTTCTTTCCGGTAGAGAGCGTTTTGAATTATCGGGTTGGAGCTATGAAAATAGTGGGTTTTTATGGATTTTGGCTGAACTGTTTTATTCCATTGATCTTAAACCCGATAATTCAAAACACAATGAAATCAGTTTTCCCTGCACTTTTCCTGGCCGTACTCATGAGCGCATGCGACCGTACAGCAAGCGGAACCAAAGAAGCATCTGCCGCCACACCGCTACAAGGCACATGGAAGCTCCTGAGTGGCACGTTGATCGAGAAAGGCGACACAACCGTAACCGACTATACTCAGCGTGTTTCTTTTATCAAAATTATTAATGATAGCCATTTCGCCTTCTTGCAGCATGATTTGAACAAGGGAAAGGATTCGACCGCGAGTTTTTCAGCGGGAGGAGGTACTTACACGCTGAAAGACAGTGCCTATACCGAAAAACTGGAATATTGCAACGCCCGTGAATGGGAGGGGAACGAATTTCATTTTACGATTTCCATTCAAAATGATACGCTCGTCCAGCGGGGTGTCGAGAAAGTGGAAGCTGCCGGGGTAGAACGGTTAAATATCGAAAAATATGTACGCGTGAAGTAGAAAGAAATTATTTTTCAACAAAAAAGGGTAGCATTTTGCTACCCTTTTTGCTAATGCATCCTAATCAATTTTTGGCCTCTTTCACCGCCGTGATCGGAAACTCGCCGTCTTGCGATACAATAGTGCCGGTTAGTTTGTCGCCTTCCTGTGTCATGGTAACGGTTAGTACGCCGCCCTGGAAATCGAGTTTGAAGGTAATTTTACCTTGGTCTACGGTCAGTTCCTTCATGTCCATGCGCTCTTGCTGGCCGAAGTAGCCGGTGGTTTTGTTGTCCTTCTGTTCGAACGTCATCACGCCGGTTTCGTACTCAGGTGGTACGTTGGAAACGGTGTATTTCCACGTTCCGACGAGGTCGCCGGCTGTATTAATGTTTTTGGCCGAAGCCACGTTGGCGACCGTGAAGAATGTCACGGCCAGGATCAAAGTAAGCAAGTGCTTTACGCTCATTGTGTTAAATGGTTTTTGTTTGAAAGACTGATTATAGATTAGCAATGCGCCACAATTTAGAAAAAAGCGCATAGTCAGCGATCCAGGCAATGTTATATTTATGGTAACTAAATTACCATCGGCCTTAACGGCTGATTAACGGTAACCACCGGTTATTTGCCGTCATTTCATTTTTGCCTACCTGTTGCATTGCCATTTGGCCTACTTTTGAAGCATGAACGGCATCGTCGCATACTTACTGGCTTTCTACGTGCTTGCACTCTCCTGCATACCTTGTCAGGACGAAGCCACGGCATTGCCGCACAGTCGCATTGCATCGGTAGCCGAAGCGGGAGACGGCCCTCAGGAGGCCATCGACCTTTGCTCCCCCTTCTGTATATGCGCTTGTTGCGCAAGCGTGACGGTCAGCCCGGTCGCCGCAGCACTCCCAGAAACCCCGGTTGCGCAATTGCTACCAGCGTCCGGTTTTTCGTATCTGAACATATTCCCCATCGGCGGCTCCGCCGGGATCTGGCAACCGCCACAAGAAAGGGTATAATCCGCTCATTTATCGGACAAATCATCGCCTGGCTGCTTTCGGTATCCGGCACGATGTGCTATATCCATTCTTTTATTGTCAAAATGTTAGATAGAATCATTCATTTTTCGATCCGCAACAAGCTGGTGGTCGGAATATTTACATTGGCCCTGGTGGCTTGGGGAAGCTATTCCCTTACCAGGCTGCCCATCGATGCTGTGCCGGATATTACCAATAACCAGGTGCAGATCATTACCGCAAGTCCCTCCCTGGCCGCGCAGGAAGTGGAACGGCTGGTCACGTTCCCCGTCGAAACGGTAATGGCTACCATCCCGCATACGGAAGAGATCCGGTCGATTTCGCGGTTCGGATTATCGGTGGTAACCATTGTTTTTGAAGACGACGTCGACGTGTACTGGGCGCGTCAGCAGGTTTCCGAACGCCTGCACAGCGCCGTGGAGCAAATCCCGCCCGGCACAGGCACGCCCAGCCTCGCGCCGGTTACGACCGGCCTTGGCGAGATCTATCAGTATGTATTACATACCAAACCAGGTTACGAAAGTAAATATTCGCCCATGGAGCTTCGCAGCATCCAGGACTGGATCGTGCGAAGGCAGTTGCTCGGTACCTCAGGTGTAGCGGATGTGAGCAGTTTCGGCGGTTTTTTGAAACAATATGAAATCGCGATAGACCCATTAAGATTGCGAAGTGCCGGATTGTCGATAGCCCGTATTTTCGAGGCATTGGAACAAAACAACCAGAACACCGGCGGCGCTTACATTGATAAGAAACCCAATGCCTATTTTATCCGTAGCGAAGGGTTGATCGGTACGCTCGACGATATCCGCAAGATCCAGGTGGGCGAGACGGCCGGCGGCTTGCCGGTAACGATCCGTGACATTGCCGATGTAGGTTTTGGGAGCGCGGTTCGTTACGGTGCCATGACGCGCAACGATGAAGGCGAGGTGGTAGGCGGCCTGGTACTCATGCTCAAAGGGGCCAATTCCTCCGAAGTGATCGGGAATGTGAAAGAACGTATTATCCAAATCCGCAAAAGCTTGCCGGAAGGCATAGTGATCGAACCGTTCCTCGACCGGACGAAGCTGGTCAACAATGCGATAGGCACTGTTTCAAAAAACCTGATCGAAGGGGCTCTGATCGTCATTTTTGTATTAATCCTGCTGCTCGGTAACATGCGCGCCGGGCTAGTGGTAGCCTCGGTGATCCCGCTGGCGATGCTTTTCGCGGTGAGTATGATGAACCTTTTCGGGGTGTCGGGCAACCTGATGAGCCTCGGCGCGATAGACTTTGGTTTGATCGTGGACGGGGCGGTCATCATTGTGGAAGCAACCTTGCACCACATTGTCGGGAAGCGCTATACCCACCGGCTGACGCAGGAAGAAATGGACCGGGAAGTGTATGAATCGGCATCCAAAATCCGGAATTCGGCCGCATTTGGAGAGATCATCATTCTCATCGTGTACCTGCCAATACTCGCTTTGGTAGGGATTGAAGGCAAGATGTTCAGGCCTATGGCGCAGACGGTCAGCTTTGCGATCCTCGGTGCATTCATTCTCTCATTAACCTACATTCCTATGATGTCGGCCCTGTTTTTAAGCAAGAAAAACGAATATAAACCAGGCATTTCCGACCGGATCGTTGGCTTTTTCCGCCGCATTTACCTGCCCGCGCTGGTTTTTTCATTGAAAAGGAAATGGCTGGTTTCGATCCTCGCATTTGTATTGCTTGGCGGTAGCCTTTGGCTGTTTTTACGAATGGGCGGAGAGTTTATCCCGCAGCTCGACGAGGGAGATTTCGCCGTTGAGCTCCGCGTACTTACCGGCAGCTCGCTTTCTGAAACCGTGGATGCCACCCGTAAAGCCGCCACCGTGCTTCGAAAACATTTCCCCGACGAGGTAGTGGAAGTGGTTGGTAAAATCGGTTCGTCGGAAATTCCAACTGATCCAATGCCTGTTGAAGCGGCGGATATGATGGTGATTTTGAAAGAAAAATCGAGCTGGACGAAAGCGGAAAATCGCGAGGAGTTGGCAGAAAAAATGCACGCAGTACTGTCTGAATCCATTGCGGGAGTGACATTCGGTTTCCAGCAGCCAATTCAGATGCGTTTCAATGAGCTTATGACCGGTGTGAAGCAGGATGTCGCGATCAAGGTTTTTGGCGAAGACCTCGATGTGCTTGCGCGCTACGCAGGGCGCATAGGCAAGCTCGCTGGCTCGGTACACGGAGCCGAAGATATTTATGTAGAAGCCGTTACCGGCCTGCCGCAAATCGTAGTTCGTTTCGATCGGGATAAGTTGTCACAATTCAATATCCCGATAGCCGATGCCAACAGGACGCTGAATGCCGCATTCGCAGGCGCAGGGGCAGGTTTGGTTTTCGAAGGCGAAAAGCGGTTCGATCTCGTGGTGCGTTTACAAAAAGTCGATCGCCAAAGTATCGACGACGTACGTGGCCTGTTTGTGACCAATGCTGAAGGCCAGCAGGTGCCGCTCGACCAGATCGCGGCCATCGAAATGAAGACCGGGGCCAACCAGATCCAGCGGGAAGATGCAAAACGGCGCATTACTGTGGCATTTAATGTGAGAGGCAGGGATGTGGAAAGCATTGTTAACGAAATCAGAAACCGCATTGACCGGGAAATTAAGCTGTCGCCGGGCTACTTTGTCACATATGGAGGTCAGTTCCAGAATTTGCAGGAAGCTAACAGCCGGTTGGGTGTGGCGGTGCCGGTAGCATTGATGCTCATTTTTGTGCTCCTCTATTTCACGTTCCGTTCGCTGCGCCAAAGTTTACTGGTACTCACAGCCATTCCATTTTCAGCGATCGGCGGGGTGCTGGCACTTTGGGTGCGGGATATGCCGTTCAGTATTTCGGCCGGGATCGGTTTCATTGCTTTATTCGGCGTGGCGGTGCTCAATGGGATCGTGCTGATCGGGGAGTTTAATCAGCTCCGGAAATCGGGGGAGACAGATTTGCGCAAAGTGATTTTCGAAGGAACAGAGACCCGGCTGCGGCCTGTTCTGATGACCGCGCTCGTGGCGTCACTCGGATTTTTGCCGATGGCGTTATCATCCAGCGCAGGTGCAGAGGTTCAGCGTCCGCTTGCGACCGTGGTGATCGGGGGACTTGTGTCGGCCACATTGCTCACGCTGCTGGTGTTGCCGGTTTGGTATTGGATCGTAGAGAGGCGATGGGGAGGGAGGGGTGCCGTTGCATTGCTGGCACTATGGCTCTTACCGGCCGGTGCTCACGCGCAGCCACCTGTATCGAAAAAAATCACGCTCCGGCAGGCCATCGACGAAGCAATGAGCCGCAACCCACAGATAAAAGGTGGGCTATACAAGATAGATTATCATCAAGCGCTCACTAAAACGGCAGCCGATTTAGCCAAAACTGAATTTTCCTGGATGGGAGGGCAGTATAACAGCGTGAAGTTTGACAACCATTTTCTTTTATCTCAAAACCTGCCCAATCCCGTAGCCGTTACCCGCCGGAAATCGCTCTTGACGGAGGAGGTTGCAGGGGCGCGGGCAGAAATGGAGGTAACCAAAGCAGAACTGGTAAGGCAGGTAAAAACCAACTACCAGCAACAGATTCTGCTGAAAACCAGGCATCGTCTGTTGGCTGCGGAACGTGGGCGGACAGAACGCTTTGTGAAAGCGGCCGAAATGCGTTTCAAAACGGGCGAAACCAATCAGCTCGAATTCGCTATCGCACAAAGCCAGCTCGGGGATGTTCGCGCGCAGCTAATCCGCAACGAAGGTGAGCTGCTGAACCTGCAACGCGCATTGCAAGCCCTGGTGAATGGCAGCAACCTTGCCGAGGCAGAACCCGATTCGCTCGTACGTCGGGATCTTGCATTGCCCACACCCGACACAGCTGCATTGCATGCTAATCCTTATCTGCGCTACCTCGCACAGCAAGTGGTGGTCGGTAGTAGGCAAACCGCCCTGCAAAGGGCGGCGATCCTGCCTGAATTTAATTTGGGGTATTTCAACCAGTCTCTCACCGGGTTTCAGAATACGGGTAATGGCGAAGTGTACTACGGTTCCGGGAAGCGGTTTCAGGGAATACAGGTCGGTGTGCAATTCCCAATATTCAATAGTGCTTCGAAAGCACGCGTGAGGGCATCTGAGGCCAGCGAGCAGGCGGCCAGGAATCGTCTAGAAGCGGCCCGGCTACAACTTAGCAGCGATTTGCAGCAAGCCGTCCGAAGCTGGGAAACGGCCCGGCAAAATCTGGATTTATACGAGGAAAGCACATTGGCACTTGCGACAACGATCCAGGACAATGCAACCAGGTCTTATGAAGCTGGCGAAATAGGGTATATCGAATATGGGCAGGCCTGGAACCGCGCACTGGGCGTCCGATTAACCTGGCTTGACTTGCTTTACACTTATAACCAGTCCGTAATTCAAATTGAATTTCTTTTAAATGAGCCATAAATCCATGAAAAATATCGCATTGTTCCTGATGCTGGCCTTCGCTCTGGGTGCCTGCAAATCGGGAAAGGAGAAGGACGCCGAAGCAACGCAGGAAGCACCGGTGGCTGAGGAAAGCAGTCAAGTTGAGCTTACCGAAACGCAGTATGAAACGGCCGGTATCGAAACCGGTGGTTTCTCTGTCCGGAAATTGAGCGGGACAGTGATCGCGAATGGAGTAATCGACATCCCGCCGCAGAATCTGGTCAGTATTTCAGCGCCGCTCGGCGGGTTTGTGCGGAAGTCGGAACTTTTGCAGGGGATGAAAGTCAAGAAGGGAGAGGTTCTCGCGATAATCGAAAACCCTGATTTTATCTCCATACAACAAGACTACCTCGAAACGCAGAGCAAGCTGGAATATGCCGGGCAGGAATACCAACGGCAAAGCGACCTGAGCAAGGAGCATGTAAATGCGCAAAAAGCATTGCAACAATCAGCTTCGGAGTTGAAAATGCTGCGGGTCCGGCTGGCGGGTTTAAGAGAACGCGTCCGCACGGCGGGAATCGACCTGGCTGGGTTGGACAAGGGAAATATCGTAAGCACCGCGGCGATCCGCTCGCCGATTTCAGGTTCGGTGACGGTCGTGAATGTGAATTTGGGTAAATATGTGAACCCAACCGATGTCATGTTCGAGATTGTGGACACCGATCATTTGCATGTAGAACTGTCTGTTTTTGAACAGGATATTCCCAAAGTAAAGCTGGGACAACTAGTACGGTTTCGGGTGAGCAACAATCCGTCGCAGGAAGACGTGGCGAAAGTTTATCTCATCAACCAGAAAATCAATGACGACCGCACGGTGCGCGTGCACTGCCATCTTGAAAACGAGGACCATAGCTTGTTGCCACAGAATTTTGTGAAAGCCATTATCGAGACAGGCGCTAATGCTGTGAACGCATTACCGGACGAGGCCGTGCTCGATTTTGAAGGCAAACCCTACGTTTTTGTCAAAAATTCGGAAAAGGCAAGGAGTTTTGAGATGGTGGAGGTGATAAAGGGTATTTCTGAAAATGGTTTTACGGAAGTGAAAATGCCTGCCGGGTTTAAAGAGAATCCCGAATTTGTTTTAAACGGGGCTTATGCATTGCTGTCGAAACTGAAAAACGCGGACGAGGAAGAGGAGTAACGCGCGATATGTTGGCGGGAGGGTGATATCTGGTTGTATCCACCCTTCCCGCCGACTTTGTCAGGCTTTGATCTGATTAACAAGTAATTGTACCGTCAGCAGAACATGATCCATATTGCTGTAATCGTTGGTAACCTTGGACATCATCACCCCGCCTTCAATCAACGCAATGATCGAAACAGCCATGGCTTCCGCATTGACGCCTGGTTGAAATTCCCCGGCTTCCGTACCCTGCACGATAATATTGACCAAATTCTTTTTCCAACTGAACAGCGCTTTGGCTGCACTCAATTGCAGTGGGATATTGGTATCGTCTGCTTCTACCGCCGTATTCAGAATGGGGCAGCCACCACGATTGCCCACCGTAGCGATGACTTCTTTATAAACACGTCCATACACCATCAGTTTTTCGTAATAGCTTCGTGCTTTTTCAAGTTGTGCCTGCACGCTGTTGAAAACCAGCGACCGGTTGTATTCAAACACCGCCAGGGCCACTTCTTCCTTGTTTTCAAAGTTTCCGTAAATGCTTCCTTTCGTGAGGCCGGTTGCCTCGGTAATATCCGACATGGATGTGCCTGCGTATCCCTTCCGGTTGAAAATTTCAGCGGTTTTCTCGATGATGAATTGACGGGTACGCTCGGCTTTGGTTGTTCCTACGTTCATAATACAAATATACCAACTGGTATTTATTTTTACAAATGAAGTGGTTTTGTGTAAATGGCGTTAACCCTGGATTGCTGGTAAAACTTTTCCTCGTAGTTCTCCAAAGCCGACACGGATCTTTTCTTTTTGACCAAAACCCCGCATAACCACCTCGTCGTTGTCTTCCAGAAAACGTCTTTCGACACCGTCGCCTAGTTTTACACTTTGCCGGCCATTCAACGTCGCTTCAAGCAGGCAACCTTTCTGCGAAATGCCGCGGCCGCTGATTGTCCCGGTCGCGAGAAGGTCTCCGGTTTGCAGGTTACAACCGGTAATCGTGTGATGTGCGATCTGCTGGGCAGCAGTCCAGTAAAGGTGCTGCGCATTGGTTTGGCAAACTTCATATTCGCTGCCATTTTCGGGCTTAATACCTACGGAAAGCGAAAGATCGAAATTCAGTCGTGGTTCAATTGAGAGATAAGGAAGTGGCCTGGGCAACTGCGCTGGTGCCGGTACACGGAAAGGGTGCAAGGCTTCCCAGGTGACGATCCACGGAGAAATGCCGGAAGCAAAATTTTTGCTCGTAAATGGCCCCAGTGGCTGGTATTCCCATCGCTGGATGTCCCGTGCCGACCAGTCGTTGAAAAGCAGCATTCCAAAAATATAATCCTCCGCTTCCCCGACCGGAACAGGTCGGCCAAAGGTCGAATCCTTACCTATCACAAATGCCAGTTCCAGTTCATAGTCCAGCGCACGGGTCGCGACAAATGCGGGATTACCGCTCGCCTGCCCCACTTGTCCCTGTGGACGGTACACCGGTGTACCCGACGCGACGATCGATGACGCTCGGCCGTGGTAGGCGACGGGCATTTGTTTCCAATTGGGAAAAAGGGGGTTATCGGGTCTGAAAATCTGCCCGACGCTGAATGCATGTTCCTCGCTGGAATAAAAATCGGTGTAATTTCCGACTTTCAGCGGCATATGCATTTGAACATCCTTTTGCCGGATCAGCAAATGGCCGGCATACTGGTGCAGGACCGAATCGTGATCAAACAGCGCGTCCTGGATCGTTTTGCGTACATATTCCGAAAACTCCCTGCCAAGGCCGATGAGGTCATTCAAAACCGGTTTTCGAAAAGCACCGCCGGCTTCGGGATAATGGGGGAAGAGGTTTAATGCATAAGCGGCGGTCAGGTCCACGACCCATTCGCCGATGGCCACACCAGCCCGCGCCGGACGCTCATCACTGAATATCCCGAACGGCAGGTTATAAATGGAAAAGTCGGAATCGGGCGGCACGGGAAGCCAGGATTGTAACATAAGGGCGACGTTTTTATGCCTGCTGGGCCAAATAAGCTTCCAGCAATGGTTCAATGCGGGTTACCGATTCGTAAAGCTGGTCATAAGAATGGATGACAAAATAATGGTCCTGATAGCGATCGATATGGTAGGGCGTATCGAGCACCAGCGCCAGGTCAAAATCGATTTTCGGAACATCCTTTCCCAGGCAATACCGGCTTTCACCCGATGACGAAATAATGCCGCCTCCATAGATTTTCAGGTCACCATTCTCGCGGATCAGCCCGAATTCGACGGTGTACCAATACAGTCTCGAAATGCGTTGCAGGATTTCCTCTTGGTCAATATGCTTCAATGCAACCTCACTCAAATGCGCCATGAAATCGCAAAATAGCTGGTTGCTAAGCAGCGGCACGTGTCCGAAAGTGTCATGAAACATGTCGGGTTCTTCCAGGTAATCGATCTGTTCAGGCTTGCGCAACCAGTTCGATGCCGGGAACTGGCGATTGTATAAATGCGTGTAAAACTCGCGGTGGGGGATCAGGCCGGGCACTACGTACACTTCCCAGCCGGTCAAGGCGCGCAATTTGGGATTGGTTTCCCGTTCGAAATCCGGGATATGATCGGCCACAAAACCCACTTTCCCGATCCCGTCCAGATAAGCCCGGCTGGCAACGCGCGGGAGCTGTTCCATTTGCCGTTCGAAAAGCTGTTTCCACATCCGGTGGTCAGTTTCGGTGTATCGTTTATAGTGCTGGTTCATGGTTGACGTGGGTTTACATTAGAGTGTGCCCCGCAGCATTTGTTCGCGTTCAATAGCTTCGAATAATGCTTTGAAATTGCCTTTGCCAAACGAATGGGCTCCTTTTCTCTGAATAATCTCAAAAAACAAAGTAGGGCGGGGCATGACGGGTTTGGTGAAAATTTGCAGCAAATACCCTTCATCGTCCCTGTCCACCAGAATGCCGAGCTCGCGAAGACTGGCAATGTCCTCGTCGATATGGCCAACACGACTCAGCAGTTCGTCATAATAGGCAGCCGGCACACGTAAAAACTCCACGCCCCGGTCGCGCAGCGCCCGCACGGTATCCACGATGTGATGGGTAGCCACGGCAATGTGCTGCACGCCCGGGCCGCCGTAAAAGTCGAGGTATTCTTCGATCTGTGACCTCTTTTTCCCCTCTGCCGGCTCGTTGATCGGAAATTTGATACGCCCGTTGCCATTGCTCATGACCTTGCTCATCAGCGCTGAATAATCAGTCGAAATATCCTTATCGTCAAATGAAACCATCATCTTGAATCCCATCACCTCCTCATAAAACTTCACCCACCGGTTCATTTCGTTCCAGCCCACATTGCCGACCATATGGTCAATGTATTGCAATCCGGCGGACTCCGGCGAATGTTCTGGCCGCCATGGCGCGAACCCGGGCAGGAAAATACCGTCATAATCCTTCCGCTCGACAAAAACATGCACAGTATCTCCATAAGTGCATATTCCCGACCGGACCGTTTGCCCGTCTTTATCCTTTTCTGCAATGGGTTCCAAAAACGGCCGCGCCCCTCGGCTGACGGTTTCCTGATAAGCCTTCCGCGCGTCATCGACCCATAGCGCAATGGCCTTCACGCCGTCGCCATGTCGATCAATATGCGCCCCAATGGCAGTACCACCATGCAAAGTCGAAGTAAAAACCAGCCGGATCTTGCCCTGAACAACCACATAGGATTCGCGGTCGGTGAGGCCCGTTTCAAGTCCCGCCATCGCCAGCGGCTGAAACCCGAAAGCATTCCGGAAATAATGCGCTGATTGCAGGGCATTGCCGACGTACAGTTCGACATAATCGGTGCCGTTAATGGGTAAGAAGTCGGGCGATGCTGTCGCGGGAGCGGTGGGGGCGGGTAGAGTGGACATTGTGAATGAGTTAATGAGTTGATGAGTTGATGAGTTGATGAGTGAATGAGTTGATGAGTTAATGAGTTAATGGGTGAATGAGTTGATGAGTTAATGGGTGAATGTTGAATGAGTAAAGAAAGTGATGAATGAATGCGTGAAAATTCGGGGTAAGTTTCCTTGATTAACTCGTTTGAAAACGAGTTACTTAACCATTCACTCATTCAGTCATTCAAAACTCCTCCGCCCAGCTCGAAAAGTAGCGTCCGTCATCAATCGCCATGGCCTCTTCCGTTAGCATCAGCGGGCGGAATGTGTCGACCATGACGGCTAGTTCTTGCGTTTCTTTTTTGCCGATGCTCCGCTCGTATGCGCCTGGGTGCGGGCCGTGGGGGATGCCGCCGGGATGGAGGGTGATATGCCCCTGCGCGATATCGTTCCGGCTCATAAAATCACCGTCGACGTAATAGAGCACTTCGTCGGAATCAATATTGCTGTGGTTATAAGGCGCTGGAATAGCCAGTGGGTGGTAGTCGTAAAGTCTCGGACAGAAGGAGCATACCACGAATGCGTCGGTCTGGAAGGTCTGGTGCACGGGTGGCGGCTGGTGGATGCGGCCGGTAATAGGCTCGAAATTGTGGATCGAAAAAGCCCAAGGGTAATTGTAACCATCCCAACCGACGAGATCGAACGGATGGGCTTCGTACGTTACCGGATGAATATGGTTCTGCTTCTTGATCCTGATCAGAAAATCGCCGTGCTCGTCGTGCGTTTCGAGGTCTCCCGGCAGAATATAATCCCGCTCGCAATAGGGTGAATGCTCCGTCAGTTGCCCGAAATGGTTTCTGTAACGTTTTGGCGTATAAATTGGGGAATGTGATTCCAGGTAGAGCAAGCGGTTGTCGGAGCCATCGAACTCGATCTGGTAAATCGTGCCGCGAGGGATGATTACATAATCGCCATAGGTGAATGGTACTTGTCCGAATGGGGTCCGAAGCCTGCCGGAGCCACGGTGGATGAAAAGCAGCTCGTCGGCATCTGCGTTTTTATAAAAATAGCCCATTTGCCCGCCTGTCGGGGCCGCTAATCCCAGGATAATGTCGCGATTGACAAGCAGCGGCACACGGCTATCGAGGTAATCGGCTGCGGGGCGAATGTCGAAGCCGATCAGCTTCCGCATGGTCATATTGTTGTCTATCGCAATGCGTGGCGACACGTCATAAGGCTCGCCAATGGATTTTACCTGCGTAGGTCGCCAGGTATGATAGAGGAGGGAAGACATGCCTTCGAAACCGATCGTCCCAAAGAGCTCCTCATAGTGAAGCCCGCCATCGCTTTTGCGAAATTGCGTATGGCGCTTCGGCGGAATGGTTCCTCGTTGTTGGTAGATCGGCATATCCTTTTGATAGTAAGTTAGCCAATAGTTGTCAATACAATTATATGAAAAACAAATCAATATTTAAATATATTTTTGCATTATTTTTAAGACAAAAAATGTGTTACGCTTAATAAATTCTAGCAATGATGATTATTTGTTCTAAAAAATATTTAGAATAAATTTGAATCACTTTTCAGTCCCGGCGAGATGCTGCGCCTGAAATCAGACTCCCATCCTATTTAGAAGGCCTTCCTGCCACTCTGTTGTTGCTCGTCGACACAGTAATTTCATTTCACTCAAACACATGCAGCCATGAGGAAACATTACCTCCACTTGTCCGGAAGGGGCATTCTTACATTTATGCTGGCTATTTTGCTGTCGGTGCGGGGAGTCGCACAGATCAGCCAGTTTATCCACGTCGATCAATTTGGCTATGCACCCACGGCTGAGAAGGTCGCAGTTTTGAGCAATCCCGTCCAGGGTTACAATGCGGCATTGAGCTATGCGCCACCTGCGACGCTAGAAGTGCGTAACAGCGTTACCGATGCTGTCGCATTCTCGGGCCCGATTTCGGTTTGGAATAACGGAAACACCCAGGACAACTCGGGCGACCGGGGCTGGTGGTTCGATTTCTCAGTGCTCACGGCCACGGGTAGCTATTATGTATTTGATCCCGTCAATGGCCAGCGGTCTGCGGTTTTTGAAATCACAGCCAATCCGTACGGAAATGTGATGTTGGCGGCTATGAAAATGTTCTATTACAACCGCTGTAATATGGCCAAAGCCATCCCCTATGCCCAGAGCAAATGGACCGACGGCAACAACTTTATGAATCCTTTGCAGGATGCCAATGCCCGGTACGTCTACGAGCAAGGCAATGCCGCGCTCGAAAAGAACCTTACAGGCGGCTGGTTCGATGCCGGGGATTATAACAAATATGTATCCTTCACGCACAGCCCCCTGCACGATCTCCTGTACGCATATGAGGAAAATCCGTCGGTTTTTACGGATAATTTCAATATACCCGAAAGCAAAAACGGCATTCCCGACATTCTGGACGAGGTGAAATGGGAGCTCGACTGGCTTTTTAAAATGACCAATGCCGACGGCAGTACCCACAACAAAATGGGCAGCCGCAATTACAGCGAAAACATTTCCTCCCCACCCAGTGCTAATGTGGACGGCCGCTACTATGGCCCCACCTGCACGTCGGCCTCGGCTACGATCGCCTCGGTATTCTCTCATGCCGCGCTCGTTTATGCAGGCAATCCGCTGCTCGCTGCATACGCCAGCCAGCTGGAAGCCAAAGCGATCAGTTGTTTCAATTATGTGTTGCCGTTTTATAATGGAAACACGCTCCAAACGAATTGTGACGACGGTAGCATTGTTTCCGGCGATGCGGATGTGGGCGTTGGGCCGCAGCGTAATATGATGGTGATCGCCGCGATCTATCTTTTCGAAAAGACGGGTAATGCGGTATATAACCAGTTTGTGGTAAACAACTATGCCGGTACCGATGTCATGAGCTCCGGCTACTGGGGCGTGGACGCCACCGAATTGCAGGATGCATTGCTACGTTATGCGAAATTACCCGGTGCAACGACGGCGGTAGCTACTGCGATCACAAACTCCGCAGGAACAGCTGTAAATGGTAACTGGAACGACTTCTTCGGCTGGACAACCGCCGATTTGTACCGCGCATTTATGCCTGACTGGTCGTACCACTGGGGTAGCAATATGCCGAAGGCAGATTATGCTAATGTAAACCGCACGATGCTTAAAGCCGGGCTGGGGGATGCCAACAGCCTGAGACGTAAGGCGGCCGAGCAAATCCATTACTTTCACGGAGTTAACCCACAGGGAATCGTGTATTTGTCTAATATGTACTCCGCGGGCGGCGACCGTTGCGCGAATGAAATTTACCACACCTGGTTCAATGACGGCACCATATACGACAATGCGCTGACCTCGCCGAACGGGCCGGCGCCGGGTTACGTAGTGGGCGGCCCGAATGCCGACTATACGATCTCCTCGCAGTCACCGCCGTATGGCCAACCCCGCCAGAAGAGCTACCTCGATTTCAATACCGGTTGGCCTACCAACAGTTGGGAGATTACCGAGCCGGCCATTTATTACCAGGCAGCGTACGTCAGGTTGCTTGCCCATTTGACCTTGCCGATCGAAGATCCGTTGCCGGTGGAACTGGCCGATTTTTATCTCAAAGAACTTGATGGCGGGAATGCACAGCTTTATTGGAAAACAGTGTCCGAAATCGATAACGAGCGTTTCGAAATCGAGCGCTCGGTCGATGGGGTTGATTTTCGGATGATAGGAGAAGTAAAAGGTAATCATAACTCGCAGCAGGCCCGTTTTTACACATTTACCGATAATGAGGTCCCGGATGCGACTACTTATTACCGGCTCAAACAGGTGGATATCGACGGCCAGTTCGAATATTCTAAAATCATTGCATTGTACCGCAATGGTGAAGCAGCTTTCCGCCTCGGTCCTAATCCGCTGACTGAGTTTGTCGACCTGCAAATGCCGGCGCACGTCGGTTCCGCAACCGTGAAATTGACCAGCATGTCGGGTGTGGAACTCATGCGGAGCCAGGTAAACCGCAACGGAAGGGTATCCATTTCAAATCTGCCAAAAGGCATTTACATTTTGCAGGTTGAGAAGGGCAAAGAGCGACTTTTTACGCAAAGGATCTTCAAAAACTGATAAACCGGTATTTAATCTGACGACAGCGGCCCTTCGTGCGCCACTGTCGTTTTTATTGTCGTTTCACACCTTGGTCACGCTTGTAATGCGCGGGTGAAATGCCCATTTGCTGTTTAAAAAGTCTCGAAAAATAGAAGGGGTCATCGATCCCGATCGCCGAAGCTACTTCGTTGACGCGCATGGTGCCGAAATGCAGCAGGTGGCAAGCTTTCTGGATTCTCAGATAATTAAAATACTCAATCGGGGCATAACCTGTGTCTTTTTTAAATTTCCTGGAAAAAAATGAAGCTGAAAGATTTACCGAACGGGCAATATTATCCAGCGTAAGGGAATTGGAAAGATTTTCCTGCATATGCCGGATCGCCTTTTCGGTGGGGCCTGCCATCGCTTCGGCCTGCGCCTGCGAGCCAAAATGCTCCGGCGCAATAAACGACGAAAGGTAATGCGGAAGGGCCAGGTTTGCATGCAGCAGGTTCGATGCGCTATACCCTTTCAGCAACGTGTTGGCCATATGCGTAAAAAGGGCATTGCGTTCCTCGGAAAAACCCACCCGAACGGCCCCGGCCGGTTCACCGTCACGATTCATGACGGCAGCTACGGCCTCATCACAATGGCTTCCAGCAAGGTGCATCCAATAAATGCTCCACGGATTTTTCGGGTCGGCACCGTAAGAATGAGGCACATCTGTTGGCAGGATCACGATCTCACCCGTATGTACCTGTGCGATGTTGCCCGTCAGCTCGACCCACCCCTGGCCATCGCTACAATAGAGCAGGATAGCCTGCGAAGTGCCGCTAGGACGTTGGTAGTAATGATGCAGTGCCTTCGGATAGTAGCCCAGCCGGGCAATGAACAGTTGGCTGATCAGCGGCAACTGCTCGCAGTGCGTTGCGGCCACTTTGGGGATTTCGATAATGAGCTCGCCGTCGAAGCCCCTGCTTTTGCGCATATGTGTGTTTTAAGTGATGAATGATAAAGATAAAATAATCCATGTTTTAGACAAAATAGTTCATTCGTTTGTGTCTTGAAATAAATGAATTTTGTAATGTTAAAATACAAATTGCTGCATACGGCATTGACTATCCCTAATCCCACTTTTATGGCAAAGCAACTTTTGACACCCGCTCAGATTCAGCAGTACAACGAGGACGGTTACCTGATCGTCCGCAGATTTTATAATCCGGAAGAGGTGTCGCGCCTCTACCGGATCGCATTGGACGACGCTACAATCAGCAAGCATGCGATCAATGTCAACGACAGCACGGGCAAGCGGAGCAAACTTTCGCTTTGGTACAAGCCTGGCGATGACGTGTATGGGTTGTTAACAAGAGGAAAGACACTAGTTGGCGCCGTAGACCAGTTGCTGGATCGCCAGCCGCTGGACCGCCAGCCGCTGGATCGCCAGCCGCTGGACCGCCAGCCCGGCGATGAGGGACATTCGGTTTGCCATTATCATTCCAAACTCATGCAAAAAGAGCCGCGTGTTGGCGGTGCGTGGGAATGGCATCAGGACTATGGTTATTGGTATAAAAATGAATTCTTGTATCCTGATCAGATGATGTCGGTCATGATCGCGGTAACAGATGCGAACGTCGAGAACGGCTGTTTGCAGGTCATCAAAGGTTCTCACAAAATGGGCCGGGTAGAACATGGCTTTTCCGGTGAGCAAGTGGGTGCTTCGCAGAAATATGTGGATCTGGCTTTGAAAACAATGGAACATGTATTTGTGGAGCTGGAAGCGGGCGATGTACTGTTCTTCCATAGCAACATATTGCACCGGTCGGAAGCCAACGTGTCGGATCGTGCGCGCTGGTCGCTCATTTCCTGCTATAACCGTTCTACCAACATTGGTCATAACGAATCATCATCTTCCTCCGCCAGCATTACGCCCATCGATATCGTTCCCGACGAAGCACTACTGACCTGGGACACTGCAGGGCTAGCCGAAGCGAAAGCGGATTTTTTGAGTAAAGAGGCGGACGTTTCATTAAAATAGCAGTCGCACTATGGCACACATCGCCGGTAATCTTCCCGGTCCGCAGTCTGGCGCAACACCAGGCTGGACACCGGGCCCCGTCCGGATCAATAAAGGCTATGTCTATCTACTGAGCGCCATTGCAGCGCTGGGCGGGATACTGTTTGGGTTCGATCTGGTCATCATTTCCGGGACGGTCGCATTTTTTCAGGCGCATTTCGGACTGAATGAGCTGGAAACAGGTTGGGCAGTCGGATGTATCAATCTTGGCGCGGCGGTCGGTGCGATCATGGGGGGCTGGCTTTGCGAACGGCTCGGCCGCAAAAAATTGCTGATGATCTGTGCCATCCTGTTCGCGGTAACAGGTGGCGGAACCGGCTGGGCAGAGAACTTTCAGATGTTCATCGGGTTTCGAATGCTCAGCGGCGTGGCGGTAGGGGCGGCAGCGCTGGTTTGCCCGATCTACCTGGCCGAGATCTCCCCGGCATCCATGCGCGGGACCACCGTATCATTCTATCAGCTATCGATTGTGGTTGGAATATTACTGGCTTATCTTTCCAATTACCTGTTACTGAATGTGGAAGACAACTGGCGCTGGATGTTTTCGTCCCAGTCGATTCCAGCGTTGCTTTTTTATTTCAGTCTTTTCGCCGCTTCCGAGAGCCCGCGATGGCTGATCCGTTCCGGACGCGAATTTGAAGCACACATCGTGCTGGAACGCGTTGGCGGACTGGACTACGCATTGGCCGAGCAGGAGCAGATCGAACAGAGTTTTGCCGATAAAACCGATTCCAAAGTAAGCGACCTGTTCCGGAAGGATGTCTGGCATATTATGTTCATCGGCATCATGATCGCCGTGTTTTCACAGATCGTAGGGCAGAACTCCATCTTTTCGTACGCGCCAGAGCTGTTTAAAAAGGCGGGCATGGCGCAGGACTCGGCCTTTTTACAGTCCATCATCATCGGGGTCACCAACTTCGTATTTACTTTCATCGCCATCGGCACAATCGACAAATTGGGGCGCAAAAAGCTGTTGCAGTATGGGGCATTTCTGTTGTTTGCTGATGCCTTGGCATTATCCGCTGCGTTTTATATGCAATGGTCGGGCACATGGGTGCTTGTTTTCGTGCTGGGATTTATCGCTGTTTACTCGGCTACATTAGGGCCGGTTACCTGGGTGGCATTATCGGAAATATTCCCAAACCGCATCCGGGGAAACGCCATGGCGTTGGCGACACTTGCATTGTGGATTGCCAATTTCTTTACTACGGCCCTGTTTCCGGTCATGAACCAGTATTTTGGAATGCCTGTCACCTTTTTGATCCACGCGGGCATCTGTTTGAGCTACTTCCTTTTTATCCGTAAACGCGTGCCCGAAACCAAAGGCAGGTCTTTGGAAGAAATTGAAAAATTGTTACAAAAAAGCTGATTACCAATCGAATGACTATCCGATTTTTTGCGCCGGAATGGGGAAACACGCTTCCATTCGATACTTTCTGCAAAAATGTAAAGGCCGCCGGCTATGATGGGGTGGAAATGGCGCTACCCCTCGCTTCCGAAGAGAAACGGGCTATATTGGACACACTGGCGGCACACGATCTGGAATTGATCGGGCAATTCTGGCAGTCCTTTGAAAAGGACATCGATGAACATGCCGCGAACTACGAGAAATACCTCCGGAACCTGATCGATGCGCGACCAGTGCTGATCAACTGCCAGACTGGAAAGGATTATTTTAATGTACTCCAAAATCAGCGGCTGTTTGGATTGGCGGCGCAACTTGCGGCCGAATCGGGCATTCCCATCATCCACGAAACGCACCGGGGCAAAAGCTTTTTTGCCGCTCACGTGACGATGGGCTATCTTCAAGCGAACCCCAATCTGCGCATCGCGCTAGATATCTCGCACTGGTGCAGCGTTCACGAATCGCTCCTCGCCGACCTGCCCGATGAAGTGTCTGTCGCCATTTCCCGCACTGACCACATCCATAGCCGCGTAGGTCATCCCGAAGGCCCGCAGGTAAACGACCCCCGCGCACCGGAATGGGAAGAGGTTTTAAATGCACACCTTGGCTGGTGGGATCGCGTAGTAGCGCATCATCAGCAAAACGGAACTTCGCTTACCATTACCACCGAATTCGGCCCGGCGCCCTACATGCCTGCAATGCCCTACACCCAAATGCCTTTGGTAAGCCAATGGGATGTGAATGTGCACATGATGAACCTGTTGAAGAGCCGTTACCAGGATCGCTAGTTGACGCCACCGTTTTGAGATTTCTGCCTTCTCTCCGGTGTCAGCAGCGGGTCGTTGTCGGAGAGGAGCTCGTCAATGCCATCCAAATTTGTTCCCCCAATTTCAGTCGATGGCGTCGTGAAAAGTAGACGAATAGTTAAGCCGGGCTAAATTTTCCCCCAATTTTTATTAAAGTACACCTTGCCGTTAAATAATTTTTTTGTCGTTAAGTAGCTGATAATGAGTTGATTTGTCGCGTTCGGTATAGAAATAGTATACCTTTGGGAATTTGTAAGGGGTGGGCAGCTGTTCTAGGGGGCCGGAAATGTAGTTCGGGTATTGAGTTAATTCATAAATTTGCTTTGTAGTAACCCCGATCGATCTAATAACTATGAGCATCCTTTATGTTGACCATGAAATCAATAATCTAAATTCCTTTAAAGCGACGTTCCGAAGGGATGCAATGATTTATCTGGCCAAATCAACCGAAGAAGGGTTGAAAATCCTCGACGAACACAAAATCGACGTCATTTTTGCCGACCACCAGATGCCCGAAATGACAGGGCTTGAATTTCTCAAACTGGCTTCCGATCAATACCCTTCCAGTATGCGTGTGCTGCTTACAGGCAACGCCTACACGGATGAGTTTCGTTGGGCAGCAGGCAAGGGCTATTTTCATAGTTATGTCAACAAGCCCTGGGATGAACAGCAACTCCGGAGGTTGATGGTTTCGCATTTGCAATAGATCTTGATGATCCGAATTTTAGGGAGCTTCGGGGACCGGAAAGGTTTCCGAAGCTCTTTTTTATTTAGTAGAAAAAAATTGCCACACCAATATTTGTTGGGGATATATTGATTACATTGGATTTCAAAATCCGGTCATTTCCTTCATCCACTGCCGAAAGGCATCACCTTAACAAATGAAAAGAAGACACTTCATGCAGATGTCGGGCCTGGGGCTTGGAGCAATGATGCTCCCCGAGGTACCGGTTATCGGTAATCCTGTGCGCGAAGAACAGTTGCTGAATCCGTGGCTGGACGCCGCGAGCAAGAAAAAGTTAGCTGAAACCGCGCTGAATGCAGCCCGCGACAAGGGAGCAACGTACACAGATGTGCGTATCGGGCGTTATTTGCAGCAATATTTGTTCACGCGCGAAAAGCAGGTCCAGAATATTGTCAATGCCGAATCTTATGGCATCGGAATCCGCGTCATCGCGAACGGCACCTGGGGTTTTTCCGCTACCAGCGATGTCACGCCCGACGGCATTGCCAAATGCGCCGCCACAGCCGTCGCGATTGCCAAAGCGAATTCGAAATTCCAGAAAGAGCCGGTAGTACTGGCTCCGCAAAAAGGGGTAGGCGACAAGGCCTGGAAGACACCGCTCACCAAGAATGCATTTGAAATTCCGGTGAGGGATAAAATCGACCTGCTCATGAAAGTTAATGGCGCGGCTATGGACAATGGGGCCAGTTTTGTGACTTCCAACCTGTTTTTTGTCAACGAACAAAAATATTTCGCTTCTACCGACGGATCGTTTATCGACCAGGATGTTCACCGGATCTGGCCCACTTTCACAGTAACGGTTACAGATAAGGCATCGGGCAAGTTCAAAACCCGAGACGCGATCAGCTCGCCAATGGGCATGGGTTATGAATATCTTGACGGTCTGGCAGCCGAAAAAATTGCTGGCCCGAATGGATTGGTAGGCTACCGCAATTCATATGACATGGTGGAGGATGCGATTGCGGCCGCCAAACAGGCAAAAGAAAAAGTGACAGCCAAAACGGTGTTGCCGGGCAAATACGATCTCGTACTCGATCCCAACCACCTAGGGCTCACCATTCACGAGTCGGTAGGGCACCCGACAGAGCTCGACCGCGTGCTGGGTTATGAGGCTAATTATGCCGGCACCAGCTTTGCTACGCTCGACAAATGGAAAACGAAGAACTTTAACTACGGCAGCAAACTCGTCAATATCGTCGCCGACAAAACGCGGGCACACACATTGGGTGCCGTCGGATACGACGACGAAGGCGTGCCTTGCAAGGAATGGGATATTATCAGGGACGGTATCCTGGTCAACTACCAGGCGATCCGCGATCAGGTACAGATATTGGGTGAGAAAGAGTCGCACGGTTGCTGCTATGCCGACGATTGGAGCTCGGTGCAGTTTCAGCGCATGCCCAACATCAGCCTTAAACCCGCCACCGAAAAACGCAGCGTGCTCGATATGATCAAGGGGGTTGAAAAAGGCATTTACATTATTGGAAGAGGATCTTACTCGATTGATCAGCAGCGCTACAACTTCCAGTTCGGAGGGCAGGTTTTCTACGAAATCAAAAACGGGGAAATTGCCGGGATGCTTGACGACGTAGCTTACCAGTCGAACACCCAGGAATTCTGGAACTCATGCGTACAGCTTTGTGACAAAGACGATTACCGCACATTCGGGTCGTTTTTCGACGGCAAAGGCCAACCCGCCCAAATCAGCGCCGTATCCCACGGAAGTTCGACGACGAGGTTTAATGGGGTGAATGTGATTAATACGGGGAGGAAGATATGAATGAGTGAATGAATTTTGAATGACCGAATGATTGAATGACCGAATATTGAAATGCACACTAGGCAAAATTGGCCTATTCACTCATTCACTCATTCACTCATTCATTCATTCAAAACCATGACCATCAAAAAGCATCACGTAAATGGCAATCCTTACAAAAGAAGAAGCAAAAAAAATCATAGATAAAGTGCTGGCGTTTTCGAAGGCGGATGAGATCAGCGCTTCGCTGTCCGGGGAGCGGACGGGGAATATCCGTTATGCACGTAATTCGGTGTCGACCAGCGGGGAAACTACCGATCTGTCGCTTTCAGTGACGGCCGTTTACGGCAAGAAATCGGGGACGGCAACCATTAATGAGTTCGACGACGCGTCGCTCGAAAAGACGGTGCGCCGGGCGGAGGAGATCGCAAAGCTGGCACCCGACAATCCGGAATATATGCCGATGCTCGGTCAGCAGTCGTATATTGAAAGCAAAGCATTTATTGAAAATACCGCAGCGATAGATGCTGAATACCGCGCCAAAGCGGCTTTTAGCAGCATAGATCCCTGCGCCAAAAAGAACCTGACGGCCGCGGGTTATATGGAAGATAATAGCGGTTTTTCCGCTCAGGGCAATAGCAAAGGCCTTTTTGGGTATAACAAATCCACTTCCGTAGACTTTTCGGTAACGGTGCGTACTGCCGACGGCACGGGTTCCGGCTATGTGGCGCGGGATTACAACGACGCTTCCAAACTGAGCACGCAAACAGCTACGGAAATTGCGATGCAGAAAGCGTTGGCATCCGTGAACGCGAAGGCATTGGAGCCGGGCAAATACACTGTTATACTCGAACCGACGGCCGCGCACGACCTGGTCCAGAACATGATGAGGAGCATGGATGCCCGTAGCGCCGACGAAGGCCGCAGTTTTCTGGGCAAAAAAGGCGGAGGCACAAGACTGGGCGAAAAGCTGCTCGACGAGCGCGTCACGATCTATTCCGATCCTGCCAATCCCGAAATACCCGGTGCGCCATTCGCTGCGGATGGGCGGCCGCAGGAGAAAGTGACCTGGTTCGAGAAGGGAGTGGTCAAAAACATGTACTATTCGCGATTCTGGGCGGAGAAGAAAGGTGTAAAAGCTATTCCGTCACCAGGCGGCTTCATTTTCGAGGGCGGTAACGATTCCCTAGCCGACCTCATCAAAGGCACCGAAAAGGGCATTCTTGTCACCCGCTTCTGGTACATCCGCAGCGTCGATCCGCAAACGCTACTCTATACCGGCCTCACGCGTGACGGTACTTTTTATATCGAAAACGGACAGATCAAATATCCTGTCAAAAACTTCCGGTTCAATGAAAGCCCTGTGATCATGCTCAATAATGTGGAGGCGATCGGGAAACCGGTGCGCACCAATGGCAGCCTGATCCCGCCATTGAAAATCCGTGATTTTACGTTCACAAGCCTTTCTGACGCGGTTTAGCGGCAACCGTAATCCATTTAAACCGCTATCCTGCCACCCATACCAGGTGAGTTGACCTCAGTGCAGCCATTCATTAACTTATGAATTGCACTTTTTTCAACTCACCCAAACAATTCTATTAGCTAAACATCTACAATTTGAAACGACGAGATTTTATCCAACTGGCCGGGCTGGGAACGGGAGCGTTCATGTTGCCGGGCTTCGCAACAGGCCGTCCGGTGTCACCTGAGGCATTTCTGGTACCGGGCGATGATGTAGTCCTGAAAAAGCGGCTGGCCGATGCCGCCCTGAATGCAGCCAAATCCAAAGGTGCATCTTATGCCGACGTCCGCATTGGCCGCTATCTCAACCAGTATGTGACTACCCGTGAAGACAAGGTCGAAAACATTGTCAACACCGAATCGTACGGTGTAGGCGTGAGGGTCATTGCAAATGGCTGCTGGGGGTTCGCCGCCGTGGTGGATGCCAAAAATGAAGCCCAATTGGCCAAAGCGGCGGAAGAGGCTGTTGCCATTGCTAAAGCCAATTCGAAACTCATGAAGGAACCTGTGCAACTCGCGTCGCAAAAGGGTTTTGGAGAGGTGAGCTGGAAGGCGCCTATTAAGAAAAACGCCTTTGAGGTGCCTATCAAAGAGAAAGTTGACCTGCTGCTGTCGGTGAACGACGCGGCAATGAAAAATGGTGCCAACTATGTGAACTCGATCCTGTTCCAGGTGAATGAACAGAAATATTTTGCGTCAACCGACGGTTCTTACATCGATCAGGACATTCATCGCATCTGGCCGCTTTTCAACGTGACGGCCATCGATCCCAAAACGGGTAAGTTTGAGACGCGCAAGTCGCTCAGCGCACCGATGGGGATGGGTTATGACTATCTGCAATCAAACCCGGCGGACAAAATTACCGGTGTCACAACCCGTTATAACAAAGGCTACGACATGCTCGAAGACGCTACCGCTGCCGCTCAGCAAGCCAAGGAAAAGCTGACGGCCAAATCGGTGGAAGCGGGCAAATATGACTTGATACTCGATCCGTCGCACTTATGGCTCACGATCCATGAGTCGGTAGGCCACCCATTGGAGCTCGACCGTGTGCTGGGCTATGAGGCCAACTTTGCGGGGACGTCGTTTGCGACATTGGATAAATGGCAGTCCAAAAACTTCCAGTACGGCAGCAAGCAGGTCAACCTGGTAGCTGACAAATTGCAGGTAGGGTCGCTCGGTGCCGTGGGTTGGGATGATGAAGGAGTTAATACCAAACAATGGGACCTTGTGAAGGACGGCGTGCTGGTGAACTATCAGGCGATCCGCGACCAGGCGCACATTATCGGAGCGAAAGAATCACACGGCTGCTGCTATGCCGACAGTTGGAGTTCGGTGCAGTTCCAGCGTATGCCGAACGTATCGCTGGCAGCGGGCAAAACGCCATTGTCGGTGGAGGAAATGATCAAGGATGTCAAAAAAGGCATTTACATTATCGGTGACGGTTCGTTTTCGATCGATCAGCAGCGCTATAACTTCCAGTTTGGCGGGCAATTGTATTATGAAATCAAGGATGGCAAGATCGCGGGCATGCTGAAAGACGTGGCTTATCAGTCGAATACGCAGGAATTCTGGAATTCGTGCGTTCAGGTTTGCGACGAGCGCGACTACCGCCTCGGAGGTTCGTTCTTCGATGGTAAGGGGCAGCCAATGCAGGCCAGCGCCGTATCGCACGGCAGCTCCACGGCGAGGTTTAATGGGGTTAATGTGATTAATACAGCGAGGAAAATTTAATGAGTGAATGGGTGAATGAGTGAATTTTGAATGACCGAATGATTGAATGACCGAGTATTGGTCACTTGCTTCATGGATATTTATTATTCGATCATTAACTCATTGAAAATATTCACTCATTCAAAATTCACTCATTTGATCATTCACTCATTTAATCATTCAGTCATTCAATCATTCAAGATTCAACATGGCCATCATACTAACAGAATCAGAAGCAAAGGCATTGTGCCAAAAGGTGCTGAGCTATTCCAAAGCCGATGAATGCGAAGTGAATATCCTGGGCGAGGAGCGGGGCAACCTCCGCTATGCGCGCAACGAAGTATCGACCAGCGGCGCGCTGATCAACCAGAATTTACAGGTGCAATCCGCATTTGGTAAGAAAGTAGGCGTTGCTACGATCGACGAATTCAGCGAAGAATCGTTTGAAAAAGTGGTAAGAAGATCGGAAGAATTGGCGCGCCTGGCTCCCGAAAATCCCGAATATGTAGGTGTACTCGAACCGCAAACTTATTTGAAATCCAATGGTTTTTTCGAATCCACAGCCGGCATTAATCCGGATTACCGCGCTGGGGCCGTTTTGAAAAGCCTAGATTTAACCCGCTCGCAGAACATGACCGCCGCCGGTTTCCTCGAAAACCAAAAAGGCTATTCTGCCATGATGAATTCCAAAGGCCTGTTTGCCTACTATCCCAGTACGAGCGTCAACTTTTCGCTCACAGTGCGTACGCCGGATGGCAAGGGCTCCGGTTATGTGGCAAAGGGGTACAGCGATGTGAACAAACTCGATACGGCCGCAGCTACGAAAACCGCCATTCAAAAATCAAAGGGTTCTGTCGATGCGAAGGCATTGGAACCGGGCAAATACACGGTAATCCTCGAACCGACGGCTGCCGCTGTTTTGCTGGAAAACATATTTTTCAATTTTGATGCAAGAAGTGCCGACGAAGGCCGGTCGTTTCTCAGCAAGGCCGGAGGCAAAAGCAAGCTGAACGAGAAGATCGTCGACGAGCGCGTCCATATTTATTCGGACCCTACACATCCCGATCTACCCTCATCGCCATGGTCGGGCGACGGCCAGGCGGCTAACAAGATCAATTGGATCGAGAATGGCGTCATCAAAAACCTGGTCTATTCCCGTTATTGGGCACAAAAGAACAATGTCAAACCCGTGCCGTTCCCTACAAATGTGATTATGGCCGGTGGGACAGCCAGTATGGAAGAGCTGATCAAATCCACCCAGCGCGGTATTCTCGTTACAAAGCTGTGGTATATCCGGGAAGTCGACCCGCAGACATTGCTGCTGACGGGCCTCACGCGCGACGGTACATTTTTCATTGAAAACGGGGTGATCAAACATCCGATCAAGAACTTCCGTTTTAATGAAAGTCCGGTGATCATGCTCAACAACCTCGAAACACTCGGCAAGCCCGAACGCGTGGTGAGCACCGAAACCAACAGCAACTACCTGATTCCGCCGATGAAGATCAGGGAGTTCACATTCTCATCGTTATCTGACGCCGTTTAGTATTGAAACCTTTTTTCTTCACCAGAATCCAATACACATCCGGTAACTGGGATACCGACCAGCGAATGCCGTCCAATTTGTTGCATTCGCTGGTCGAGTATACGACGATTCCGGTCGATGAGAAGGAGAAAGTGGTTCAGTTGAGCAGTAATGAAATATTTAAAAGCCCGTTCTGCTACCTGAGCGGGCATAAGCTAGTAGAGTTTTCGGCCCAGGAGCGCGACCATTTCAAACGGTATGTGCAAAATGGCGGCTTTGTGTTCGTCGACGATTGCAACCACGATATCGACGGCCTTTTTGCCAAATCGTTCGAGCAGGAAATGGCGCGGACATTCGGCCCCAAGGCTTTGCAGAAAATCCCGAGTAACCATCCTGTCTATCATAGTTTTTTCAAATTCGACGACGGCCCGCCAACCACCTCTTTCGAGCTGAACGGCTGGGGCGACGACCTCGTCCATGATTACCTCAAAGCCATCACCATCAACGGAAAAATCGGCGTCCTGTACAGCAATAAGGATTACGGCTGCGAATGGGACTATGATTTCAGGAACAAGCGCTTCCTGGCAGTTGACAATACGCGGTTTGGGGTGAATATTGTGGTGTATGCGTTGACGGGGTAGGGGCCGCCGCGTGCATCGTGACCATGGCCGATGGACCGCCGACTTTGGGTTTGGTGGAATCTGAGGTCGGAAATTGTGATAGTAATTGTATCAATGTAAAGAATAACTCATCTACGCACGGCGGTCGGTGGTCGGCCGTCGGCGGTCAAAAAATCGAAATTGGAAACCTCAACGACAACATCACACTACCGCGCTCTCGTCGCGAAACTTCCGTTGCTGAAAGCCGAAATCGGCAAGGTAATCGTTGGGCAGCAGGATGCGATTGAAGAGATATTGATTGCATTGCTGGCCTCCGGGCATTGCCTTTTGGAAGGTGTTCCGGGCTTGGCAAAGACTTTAATGGTCAAAACCATGTCCGAAGCCCTGCATATGAGCTTTCGGCGGATCCAGTTCACGCCCGACCTGATGCCGGGCGATATTGTGGGCACCGAGATTTTGGAGGAAGATCATGATACGGGCAAGAAATTCTTCAAGTTCAACCAGGGGCCGATATTTGCCAATGTAGTGCTGGCCGACGAGATCAACCGTACACCGCCCAAAACCCAGGCCGCCTTACTGGAAGCGATGCAGGAGAAAAGTGTCACTTATGGAGGAGAAAGCTATGCATTGCCCAACCCGTTCCTGATCATCGCTACGCAAAACCCGATCGAACAGGCTGGAACATACCCGCTTCCGGAAGCCCAGCTTGACCGGTTTTTGTTGTATATCAAACTGGGTTATCCCAGTGAAGACGAGGAACTGGACGTTTTGCGAACTACCACCGGCACAGCCAGGCCCGAAATCGGGCGCGTATTGTCGGACCAGGACATGGTCGATCTCCAGAAGTTGACGAGGCAGGTGCATATTGCCGATGAGTTGTTGGTTCAAATCAACCAGCTGGTACGCTCGACGCGGCCTGAGAATACCAATTCGGATTTCGTACGCGAATGGTGCGATTGGGGCGCGGGGCCACGTGCAGGGCAGGCACTCGTGCTATGCGCGAAGGCGCGCGCGGTGTTGCATGAGCGGTTCTCGGTCATCCCCGATGACATTCGCACATTGGCATTCCCGGTTTTACGGCATCGCATCGCGATGAATTTTCGGGCCGAGGCGGAAGGGATCACAAGCGATCAGGCGATCGACGAATTATTGGCGGCGTTGCGGTAATTACGTTTAACGCTTGTCTCAAAATCCATCATCGATGCAAAAAACAACCGGACTGCTGGCGGCCAGCCTGATCAAGCTTAAAAACCTGCAACTGACCGGGAAACTGGTCAGTGAAGAGCTGATGCTGGGCATTCATGCCAGTAAGCGCTCCGGGATCGGCGTTGAATTCGAACAATACCGGCATTACGAGCCGGGCGATGATCCTAAACGCATTGACTGGAAGCTTTTTGCACGGACCGACAAACACCTCGTGCGTGAATCTTCGACCGAAAGTGACCGGCAGATCCGTTTTGTCCTCGATTTGTCGGGATCGATGAATTATGCTGAGGATGGTGTTAGCAGGCTACAATATGCGCAAATCCTGTTGGCTTCACTGGCCTATTTATGCTACATTCAGAATGACCAGATGAGCTTGTACGGTTTGAAGGAGGGACGTGTTGAGACAATCAGCGGCACCGGATCGGCGTCATCGGCCAGGCAGGCCTTTCAGAAAATATTGGTAGGGTTGGAAAAGACAACGGCAGCTGGGCCGTGGCAAACTTCCGGGTTGCATAATGCCGAATTCCAGTCTAAAAAAAAGGAGCAACTTATTTTTGTAAGCGACCTGTTGCAAGCGGAGAACGAATGGTTGTCATGGATCCGCTCACTGGCCGGGCCGTATCGGGAGATAGTGATATTTCAAATACTGGGCGATCAGGAGGCGGATTTTGACCTCAAAGGCTTTTACCGGTTCAAGGACCTGGAAAGCGGACGCGAGATCGAACTGGATGCCGATTCGGTGGCACTGCAGTACCGCGCGTCCATGGAAACCTACTTGTCGGATTTGAAAACCGCATTGCAAATCCCACATGTCCGCTTCGTGCGCGCCCGGATGAGCGAGCCGATCGGGATGGTGTTAAAAGCATTTTTAACCAGAAGAAAAGGCTGATGACATTCTTGCAACCATATCTGCTTTGGGCAATGCTGGCCGTGGTAATGCCGGTCGCGATCCATTTCTGGTATCAAAGAAGGGGTAAAACCATCGAATGGGCTGCCATGCGCTGGCTGGGTGAGCAAACGACGCTCCAACACCGCGGTTTCCGGCCGAACGAGATAGGACTGATGCTTTTGCGCTGTCTGCTGGTCGCATTGCTGGCATTGATCGTCAGCAGGCCGATTGTGGCTTGGTTTGAAAATATAACCCGATCGGAAACAATCCATCTGGTGCAACCCGACCGGTTGGTTACCGATAGCTATCGTTTCGAGCTGGAAAATGCTTTGCGCGATGGGGAGCAGGTTTACTGGCTCGGGGTTTCACCGGAAAAAGTAGCCAGTTTGGAGAAAATGCCCACCCTTTCACCAGGGTTGACATATTTGCAAAACAATATCAATGCACTAGCAACTGCTAATGCGCCTGCTTTTAAGCTGTATTTCCGTAATAACCTTAGTTTGGCATCGAGCCCGCGTATTTACATTCCGGGTGATTATCAGCTCTTTTCGGTGACAGATTCCAGTAATAAGGCCATTAACCTTCTTCAAAACAAACCGGCTTATAAGGACATCATTCACGTTTTGCTTGATTACCGTGATGCCGATGAGCGAAAAGCCGTCACCGCAGCACTCAGTGCATTGACCGAAGTTTATGGTTTTGCATTTGAAATAGAAAAGAAAAGCCGCCCTGGAAGGCATTACGACTGGGTTTTTACGAACAATGCGATTGAACACCCGGAACCGGGAACAAGATATATCGTCTCGGGCGCCATGCCTGAGTGGGCCGCTCCCGCATCGGTCATTTCCTTGCCTGATTCATTGCGGTTGGCAGATTCGGAGTTGGTCGAGAGCGGGCGGTTGCCGGAATGGCTCGGCGATTTGCTGGTAAACGACTTAAAATTGAATGCGGGAAACGAGCCGTTAAGCGATAGTCAGTTAAATGCATTGTTTATAAAAGCACCCGCAGCGCAGCAGGAAGCAACGCTTCGGCCCTGGCTGTTGCTGGTCTTTATTTGTCTGATGATCGCCGAACGCTGGCTTGCGCTTCGGAAAACCGTGACTAGCCATGGCTGATTTAAGAAAATTCGTCAAGTCCGTTAATACACATATTCAGTGGATTGCCATTTTGAAATGTTTTTTGTTGGGCTTTGCGTTTGGTTTGTTTGCCGACACTTTTTTGGGGAACGGGCCATGGCTGGGGACATTCATTGGGTTGACTGGCTGGTTGATCGGTATTTGGGTCAATAAGGCACTTGCTGATAAAAAACGTGTTGCAATTGCACTGATCCACAGCCACAACCCCAGCGCTGAGTATAGCCTCGATCTGCTCGATAAGGCCGATTTGAATATCATCGAGCAAATGCAGCTGGAACGGATAGCCGCCCGAAACCTCGCATTTCCACGCCGGGAGATTTACCGGGGTATTTGGAAATATGTGGTTGCGGTGTTGCTGGCGACGGCTGTTAATCATGGTTGGCCGGCATTGACGGGCGAAAACAGGAAGTCCGGGAAAGCGGTATTGTCTCAGCCTGTTTTACCTAAAAACAAACGGCAGTCGGCTCCTCAATATAAATCTGCACGTGTGAAGGTAACTCCGCCAGGCTACACAGGTTTGCCGGTCAGGGAATTCACCGATTTGAATATCAGTTCGATCACCGGTTCGACAGTAGAATGGGCCGTGCGGTTTGACGATCCTGAGAACCTGAGTGTGCACATTGCCAATAGTCGTGGCGAGGAGGTTAATCTGCGAGAATCTCACGGTGTATTTGTATATAAAGGCCACATTACCGGCTCGGGTCTATATTCCATTAAAGGTTTTTGGAAGGATTCGCTGATCTATCAATCCGATTTTTACAAGCTGGAAGCGCTGCCCGATCTCGCGCCCCGTATCGAGCCCGCTTCGAAGGAATTGTACCGCTACCATTTCCTGAAAGATTCTAAAAATATTCGCATTTCGGCCAAAATATCGGATGACTTCCGGGTAAAACAGGCGTTTATTGTGGCCACAGTGGCACGTGGTTCCGGCGAGAATGTCAAATTCAGGGAGATCAAAATGCCGTTGGGCCCCGGTGATTTTAAGGAAGCAGATATTCAGAAAAGCATTGACTTGCATGCATTGAATTTCGCGCCGGGAGACGAGCTGTACTATTATTGGGCCGCAATCGATAATCGACAGCCCGAGCCGAATTTCAGCAAGTCGGATACCTATTTTGTGGTGTATAAAGACACGTCGAAGGTCGAAGAGGCGGAGCTGGCCACCATGGCTGTGAACGTTATGCCGGAGTATTTCCGCAGCCAGCGGCAGATCATCATCGATACCGAAAAGCTGATTGCCAGGAGGAAAAAAATCAAATCCGGCGAGTTCAATGCCACTTCCAACGAAATCGGATTCGATCAAAAAGTGCTGCGGCTACGGTATGGGCAATATTTGGGCGAAGAATTTGAAACCAGTATCGGTGGCAGTGAGAATCCCGCTGGTGCGGATAATGGTAACATCATCGACGCATTTACACACCACTCCGACGGGCAGGGCGAAGGTGCCGAGTCCCGGGTAGGCGAACCCGCGCATGCAGATGAGCACACACATGAGCATAAAGCCGAACCGGCCGGCGAAAAAGATCCCCTGGCGGCGCTGATGGAGCAATACACGCATTCGCACGACGACGCGGAGACGAATACTTTTTACGAACAATCCACACGTAGTCTTTTGAAAATGGCTTTGGAGCAAATGTGGCAGTCGGAGCTACATTTGCGGACTTATGAGCCCGAAAAGGCACTTCCCTTCGAGCACAAAGCATTAGAGTACCTCAAAACAGCCCAGCAAAAGGCACGGACCTACGTAAAAAAGAGTGGCTACGACCCGCCACCGATCAAGGAAAAGGAAAAGCGGCTTACTGGTGAGCTCAAAGACCTGGCGAGTAAGTGGGAGTACGAAAAGCAATTCGACCAAAAACAAACCGCGGAGCTTGCCGCGGTATTGCTGGGCTACCTGGAAAGAGATAAGTTGCCAAAAACGGATGTAGTAAAACTAGCTGCATTAAGCACGGAACTAACCCAGAGGCTGACGGAAAGGGGGCCATTTAACGATGGGTTGCAAAACTGGAACACGATAGCGGCATTGCAGAAACTGGCGATAGGAAGAACCCTTACACAACACGAAACGGCCGCATTGAAGCGTGATCTCCACATTCGCGCCGGTAGTGCATTGAAAAACCGGCCAGGCTGGGCGGGAGAAAAGAAATTGGAAGCCGCTTTCCGCAAAGCCATGCGATAGGCCGATTTAAAAGTATTTAGAGAGAATATAACCGAATGATTCATACCGATTTCAACTGGACAGCACCTTTGAATTTGCTGGTAATGTGTGCCTTGCTCGTGTTGCTGGTTGTGCAATGTGGGTTCGTATACACGCGGCACCGGAATTCGGGGCGGTTTGGTATTAGGTTGATATTGAATGGCTTGCTTTGGCTAAGCATGGTGGCCTGGCTATTGGACCCGACATTCAAATTGGCTGGTAAGTCAAGAATAGGATTGCTGGCTGCTGAAAATGTGCCTGCTGACGTCGTCACCCGGTTTCGCGATAGTCTGGGCGGGGCTGAAATTATATCGACTGGCCGGATTGGCACTTCCGATGTGGACACGCTGGTGGTATTGGGACAGGAATTTGACCAAAAGGTCCTTGCCGCCATCCAGCAGTTGCCCCGCATTCCAGCTTTGCAATGGAATCCTTACTTTGCGCCGGATCAGATGAGCGATTTGCATTGGAAAGGTATTTTAGGAAAGGGAGAATTACAGCGGATCGATGGCCGTATCCAGTCATCGCAGCAACAGATTTTGCAGATTAAATATGCAGGCCGGACGCTCGACAGCGTCATGTTAAATAAGGGCGATAACCGCGTCCGGCTCACATTCCCGGCATTCAGCGAAGGTAGGACCACCACCACATTGCATTTGAACGACCTGGCTATCGATACGCTCCGGTATTTCGCCCGACCGGAAGCAAAACTGACAGTCCGTTTCCTGCTCGATAACCCTGATTTTGAAACGCGTAACCTGGCAAACTGGCTTGGGAGAAATGGCCATTCGGTGAGCTACGATGCCACATTATCCAAAAACATTCAGAGCAGGCTGAATATCAACCGCGCCAAAGAACCTGACTTGATCGTAACTATTCCCGCGAATGCTTCCAATGCGGCTGTTAAAAAGGCGGTCAGTACTGGTAAAAGTGCGCTTTTTGTTCAAATGGGCGGCCCGGTTGGAAACCTGTTCGCTGAGCTAAGGTCTATTAACCAGGCGTTGGGTGCACATTTTCAGGCCATTAAGATTTCCAACGAAGAGTCGGTAGCATTATCGCCGGTGCTGAGCGCTCTGCCGTTTCGGTTCCAAATGCATGGTTACCAAACCCATGCTGTTCATTATCCGTTAGCGGTTGAAAATATAAATGGGAAAGTGGCCGTGAGTCTGTTGAACGAAACCTTTCCCATGCAACTATCCGGCGATAGCATTGCCTATGCGAGCGTATGGAACGAGATCTTCGCCTGGACGCGACCTGCGCGAGGCCTGACACTTTCCGCAGATGCGCCTGTTTTCAAGAACGTGCCTGCGGTAATGCATTTGAACAATTTTCAGCAGATACCACGCTGGCTGGAAATCAGAAGCGATACGGCTTTTACAAAAACCTCCGTTCTGAATGCGCATTCGGCGGAAGTTACTTTTCTGCCGGTCCGGGATGGATGGCAATCACTGAATGACTCGCTTGGAACCGAACTGTACGTACAGGATTATTCTCCATTGAAATATGCCGCGCAAATGCAGCACTTTGTCCGATCTGCCGAGGAAACGGGTGTGAAGACGCTCAGTGGAAATCGGGCAGATGTAACGCGGAAGTTACCCGGCTGGGTTTGGTTTGCATGGCTGATGGTTTGCCTGACAGCCCTGTGGATCGAGCCGAAAGTATGATCATCAACGCTTTTCGATGTCTTCCATCGTAATCTGCCGCGGGAACCGTGCAAAACGCAGATTAGGCTCATTTAATGCATAGCCATCGTGCAGCGCTTGTCTGGCTTTTTCGAAGTAGGCATTCTGGCGTTGATTTCCCGTGACTTTCATGGTCATAGCCATGTAGTAATTAGCCATCGGATGCATTTCGTACAGTTGCAGACATTCCGTAAGCCTTAACTCTGCCTGATCAAACTCATTCATCAGGTAATACAGGATACCAAAATAGAGCAAAGTGTTAAAATGAATGTCGTTGTTACCCTCACCGCGCTTTTGCTGTGCAATGTCTTTCAGAAAATACTTTTCGGCTTCCTGGTAATTTCCTAATTCCATGTGGCTCAATGCGATGAAAAATGAAAATGTATGATCCATCGTGAACGCATTGGGCGTCAGGAGTTCCGCGGCTTCGAGGTCGGCGACGGCCTTTTCGTAGTTCCGGGTGAGCATGCAATGCAGGTAGCCGCGGTAGGCGAGCCAGCGCTCCCGGTCCAGCGCCACGGCGGTGTCGTTATAGGCAATCGCTTTTTCGAAATCACCGATAAACATTTGCCGGATCCCTTTTTCCTGGTATGCCTCGGCAATCTTCGGGCAAATCGCCAGGAGCGAATCGAAAGTCACGTCCCATCGCGGATCGTCGGGACCGAATGTGCGCGCCTTATGGGCATACGTTTGGAACAGGCTATCCTGCGTGCGCTTCGACGAGCAGTCGAAACCAGGCTGCGCCGAGGCGGGGAGGATGCTTGCAAGCAGCAGGAGGAGGGAGAGGATGCGGTGCGGCATGTGTGGTCAGTGGTTGTTATTCCGATTTCAATGACTGCGTGGGGTTGGTCAATGCAGCTCGAAGGGACTGGAAGCTGACCGTCGCAAGGGTGATCACGATCATGGCCAAACCGGCGCCAGCGAAAATCGCAATGCTGATCGAAACGTGGTAAGCAAAATGATCGAGCCAGCTTTTGGTGAGCCACCATGCCAGCGGGCAGGCAATGGCGATGGCCACGATCACAAGCATCAGAAACTCGCGGGAGAGCATGGCTACCACGCTGCCGGTCGTCGCACCAAGTACTTTTCGTACGCCGATTTCTTTTTTGCGGCGTTCGGCGGTGAATGCAGCCAGGCCAAAAAGCCCGAGGCATGAAATAAGAATGGCCAATGCGGCGAAGTAGCGTGCAAGTTGTGCCGCAAGTTGTTCCGAGGCATACTGGACCTGATAATCGCGGTCGAGGAACTGGTAATCGAATGCGTAGCCGGGATTAAAATCGGTATAGAAATCCTGAATCCGGGCTAATGTGGCAGGTTGCTGACCAGGTTGGATTTTGACCGTCGCCAGCATTGTTTCTTCGGGCGAGAAGACGAAAATGAATGGCTTAATGGCCTCGTGCAGAGAATTGAAATGGAAATCCTGTACAACACCGACGATGCGACGCGCCCGACCGCCTATCATAATCTCTTTGCCGATAGGAGCCTTAATGCCCATCTGACGGACAGCCGTTTCATTGAGGACCACCGACGCCGTATCCGATCCGAAATCCTTCGAAAAGCTCCTGCCGGCGACAGTCCGGATGTTCAGCGTTTCGGTGAGACCATAATTGACGGGCATGCGATGAAAGCGTATTTCGTCCTTTTCGTTTTTGCCGTCCCAGCGCACGCCGCTGGATGGCAGGAAAGCAGGCAAGATGATTTTTTGTTGGATACTCGATGCATTCAAGACGCCTGGTAGCGCCCGGAGCCTTTCCAGGAATGCTTCACGTTGCGCAGCAGCGCGGCCCTCCATTTCGAAATACACAATATTATCCTTCTCGTAGCCCGGGTTTTTAGTTTGTACAAAATCGACCTGTTTGTAAAAAACAATGACCGAAATGACGAAAATCACTGAAACCGCAAACTGGAACACGACCAGTCCTTTTCTAACCCACAACTCGCCGATTCCGTGCCTCACGATGCCTTTCAAAGTAAGCGCCGGATTAAAGCGCGACAGGTATAATGCGGGATAACTGCCTGCGAGCATGCCGGTCAATAGCATGATGATGGTTAATGCAGCGATAAATCGCGGGCTGAAATGTAAAGTCAATTCTTTGCCTGTCAATGCATTAAATTGCGGTAATAGCAGCCAAACAATGGAAAGTGCAACGATTAAAGTCAGCATGCTCATCAGCATAGATTCACCCAGAAACTGAAAGATGAGAGTAAGCCGACCCGCACCCAATGCCTTTTTTACACCCACTTCTTTGACCCTTACCGAGGCCTTGGCCGTGGACAGGTTCATGAAATTGATACAGGCGATGAGGAGTACAAACGCCGCAATGGCAGCGAATAGCTTCACATATTCGATCCGTCCGCCCGATTGCACGCCATTTTCGTACTTCCCATATAGGTAACCGTCTGAATATTTGCGGATGAACAAGGTCGAATTGGTGTCGTTGAAGTGCTTTTTGGCGTAATTGGCGAGCTTTTGCTCTAATAAATGCACGTCGGAACCGGGCCTAAGGACGATGTAATTGTGAAACGGGCCGCTGGCGGTATTAGGCATGCCTCCCGGCAGTATGTCGTCCCAGGCACTAAGCGGTATCAGCAGCTCGGATTGTTCGGAAGAATTAGTGGGAATGTCCCTAAATACACCGCTTACCTGGCATTTTTTCGAGAATGCCTGCCATTTCCATTCGACGACTTGATTCATTGCTTTCTCCGACGAGCCGAATAAACGAACTGCCATTTGCTCGGAAATCGCCACTGAGTTCTTGTCGGTCAGGACAGATTTGGGATTGCCTTTTATTAATGGAAAAGAGAATGCCTGGAGATAATCGGCACTGACAAAGTTTCCCGCCGCACTGATTGTTCGGCCTTCCCGAGAGAGGCTGAATTTCTGGAACCAAACCGGAGGTGTAGTGCACACCGCCAATTCGATCTCGGGCATATCACTCGTCAGAACATCCTTTAAAATACCACCGGTACCTTCGGAAGTTACCAGCTTGTCGCCACCTTTTTCGTGGATCATTATCTGGTAAAGACGAGAATCGCTGGCGTGAAACTTGTCGAAAGCCAGTTCGTCGGTCACCCATAAATAGATGAGCAGCGTGCAAACGAGTCCGGTGGATAGCCCAATTACATTCAGCATCGAAAATTGCCTGTCTTTGAGGAAGTGCCGCCAGGCAGAGGTGAAATAGTTTTTCAGCATATCAGGGCTCAGGTTGGATACGGAAGGATAGGTTTCAGGTTTTCTTTTCAAAAAATAGGGAGTCAGATGCCTCACTGCCGCCCATGCGTACTCGCACCTCGCACGTGTAACGCCCGCCTCATGCATTCGGCGTACGAAAATCTCCTCCATGTTTCCCTGAATGTCTTCCAGGAAACGCGGGTTTACAAACTTCTCGAGCAGGTAGTCTGCCCAGCGGGGTGGACGAGGTTGAGGCACGTGGCGGATGTTTAGGGTTGGGTCGGACAGTTTTGATACTCAGCTGCCACATTACTCCGAACGAAGACTGCGTATCGGGTTCATCGTCGCAGCTTTGATCGCCTGGAAGCTTACTGTTAACAGCGTGATCGTTAATGTGCCAAGGCCTGTCAATGCGAATATCCACCAGGAAATCGTGGTATGGTATTCATATTTCTGCAACCAGCCATTCAGGAAGTAATAGGCACCCGGTGTGGCGATCAGGAATGCGATACCGACCAGCAGTACAAATTCCCGCGAGAACAGTCCCCAAACGCTTAGTACCGTTGCGCCGAGCACTTTCCGGACACCGATTTCCTTGGTCCGCTGCTCGGCGATGAAGGATGCTACGCCGAATAACCCGAGGCAACTGATCAGGATTGCGAGAACCGAGAAAAACGTGGTGAGCTTGCCAATACGCTCTTCGTCAGAGAACTTTCGGGCGTGCATCTGGTCTACAAATTCATACTCGAACGGGGAGCCCGGATCATATTTTTCAAAAACATTTTTGATCTTTTCGATGGAGGCCGACGCGCCAGCAGAGGGGTTAATGCGGATATTAACCAGATTTCCCTGCCCCGCCGAGAGACAAAAGAATTGAGGCTTGGCCGGTTCGTAAGGCGAATTGACAACCAGGTCTTTGATGATACCAATAATCTTGTAAGGCTTTTTAAACCAGGTCAGCGGCTCGTCGACGGGGTTTTGTAAGCCCATGAACTTCACTGCTGTCTCATTCACGACCAATCCCACCGAATCGGTCGCGAATTCGCGGGAGAAATCCCGGCCCTGTACAAACTGCCATCCAACCGTTTTTCCATAGTCAAATGAAATTTCGTCGAACGAGAAGTCTACCGATTGTTCAGGGTCTTTTCCTTTCCATTCAAAGCCGCTTGTCGACGACCACGTCTCCGTGGTGGGGCTGCCGGATTCGGCCATCTCGGCAATGGCGCCGCTACTTTTCAACTCATGCCTTGCCGCTTCGAAATGTTTGTGGATTTCGTCGGTCGACATGGAAATGGCAATGAGCCCGTCGCGGCTGTAACCAACTGGTCGGTCTTTGGCAAACTGAATTTGCCTGAATACGACGGCTGTGCCAATGATCAGGATGATAGAGACCGCAAATTGTACCACCACCAACACCTTCCTGGGCACAGCCGCAAGGCGTCCCGCCCGGAAAGTGCCTTTCAGAACCTTAACAGGCTGGAATGATGACAGGTATAGTGCAGGATAGCTGCCCGCGATAATGGCTGTGATTATACTGAAACCAATGCCCGCCAGCCAGAATTCGGTCCTATTCCACGGCATGATGATCTTTTTGTCGGCAACTGCATTAAAAAACGGCAAAAACAGCATCACCAGCAGGATTGACAGGACAAATGCAAAGCCAACGACCAGGAAAGATTCGGTGAAGAACTGGGTGACCAGCTGGTTGCGGACCGACCCTACCGCCTTGCGGATACCCACTTCCTTGGCCCGCTTTTCGGAGCGCGCGGTGCTTAGGTTCATGAAATTGATGCAGGCCAGCAGTAATACGAACACGCCAATTGTGCCAAAAAGCCAAACAAATTCAATGCGGCCGCCAACGCGGCGGCCTCCCTTGAACTCCGAGTAGAGATGCCAGTCGCGCATCGGGTTCAGGAAAACGTCGGGCTTATATTTGAGTTGTTCCTTATTAATATTCCGCTTTTTAATGTCTTTGATACGCGCGGAGGCATGGTCGATATCCGCATTGTCGATCAGCTGGACGTACGTCATGTAAGCATTGGGTCGCCAGGGATCTTCCATGGTTTTAAGCCAAGGATTGGCGACGACCATCAGTTGCCAGGGCATCATAAACGATACTTCGCGGAAGGAGGTGTTGTGGGGTAAATCTTCATAAACGCCTGTTACCTTCACATTCAGCTTGTTATCGACCTTGATCGTTTTGTCGATCGGGTCCGCATCGCCGAAGTAGGCCTTCGCGACCGATTCCGAAAGCATAATGGAGTAGGGATCTTTCAAGCCTGCCCGGGTGCCATTGATCATGCTGAGGCTGAACATTTCGGGCGCGTCCGGCTCAACGAATGACCCGCTTTTGTTGAACTTTTTGTCACCTACCGCCAGGATATGTTTGTTGTTCCAGGACGCCATGACCACATATTTGAAATCGGCTCCATAGTTGCGCCTGATCTCATCCCCAATCGGAAATGGTAGCGAGGTTTGTGTCCCGACCTGCCCGTTAAATGTCTGGTGTTGCCAGACCTGGGCTATGCGGTCGAAGTTTTTAAAATGGCGGTCGAAAGAGAGCTCGTCGTAAATCCATAGGCCGATGAGCATTGCTACGGCCATGCCGAGTGCCAGTCCGGTGATGTTAATGAAGCTGTAAGCTTTTTGTTTGCCGAGCGTACGGAGCGAGATTTTGAGATAGTTTCTGATCATGGCGGGACTGAAAATATAGGTGGGGGAGTAAGCGCGGGGCCTGCGTTTCATAAAATAGGGTCGCAGGTAGCGTGTGGAGGCGAGCAGGTAACGGAGTTGCGCATTGCGTAGGCTGCCATTTTTTACTTGCCGGCCATATATTTCGTGCAGGTCTCCCAGGATATCTTCCAGGAAATGCGGCGCGATGATGATCGTCAGTAACCTGTCGACCCAACGTGGCGGACTATGATGGTGCGGGATTTTTGCCATGGCTTATGAAAAGCTCAGTTTGGGTTGCAGCTTTTCGGCGGGGATGGCCTGCCATAGTTGCTGGCGGATCTCGTTGATTTCCTGTAATGCCCGGTTTCCGTAATTGGTAATGGTAAAAAAACGCTTCCGGCGACCGCCACGCTCGGCCGTAGCGCCGCCCATTTCGGAGGTGAGAAAGCCCTTTTCTTCCAGTCTGTATAAAGTGGCATGAACGGCACTCAACGAAATGGAACGCCCTGTGTACTCCTGCACGCGTTCCCAGATCGTGACACCATAGGCCTCGTCTGTGCAGCCGGCCACGACCAGCAGGACGATTTCTTCAAATTCCCCGAGAAAAGTTCTTTTCATATCTGCACAGGTTATTAGTTATAATAATGCAAAACAAATACTTTGCCAGTTTGGAAAAACTACTCTGGAATCCATAGCAGCGCGTTTTCAGGTGGCGACCGTGTCCGATAGCGGACAAAATTGTTCGGAAATAAAGATTTTTTCGTAAATCCTGTAACGTTTTCGGCAGCCGGTCGTCTATGCTATTGAATATGGATTTAAAAGCCTTCAACCAACGCATTCTTCCCGTTCAGGGACGCCTGTTCCGACTGGCGCAAATGTTTCTTCGCAACCGCGAGGAGGCAGAGGATGCGATTCAGGATGTGTTCCTGAGGCTTTGGACCAACCGGCAGCAGCTGGAAAGCTACCAGAGCGTGGAGGCCCTGGCGGTGCAGATGACCAAGAACCTTTGTCTGGACCGGCTGAAATCGCATGACAAACAAAAAACGAGTCGTGATGCGGATATGGTAACCATGCAGGCAGCGGACGTATCGCCTTACCGGCAAGTGGAGAACAGCGACAGCGCGGGGCTTATGCACCGGCTCATCAGCGAGTTGCCGGAGCAGCAGCGGTTGGTGTTGCATCTGCGTGATGTGGAAGAATATACTTTGGAGGAGATCGAGGAAGTTACTGGCCTGAGTAATGTCAACATTCGGACGATCCTTTCGCGGGCAAGACAAAAGTTGCGCGAGAATTATTTAAAAGCAGAGAATTATGGCACTGGATATTGAGAAGCTATTAGAGAAATATTATGACGGAGAAACGTCGCTGGAGGAGGAACGTGCATTGAAGCAGTTTTTTCAAAGTGGTGGTGTGCCGGAGCATTTGCAAAGCCACGCGGCGCAATTTGGCTATTTTGCCGATGCACGCAAGGAACAGCCTTCGCTGACCTTTAACCACGAACTGGCCTTAATGCTCGATCCGCCGAAGCAAGGCCCTGTGCGGAGGCTGGGAGGCTGGCTGATCCGCATTGCTGCCGGGCTGACGCTCCTCATTATCGGTTTCGGCGCAGGATGGGTGTTCCAGTCGAAGACAGAAAGCGGTAGAAGCCTGATGGCTTTGAGCGGACAGGAACCGACAGAGGTGGCCGAAATGAAGAAAGTGCTCGCATTCGAACAAATGAACAACACTTCGGCCAGCGAGCGTATTCAGGCAGTAAACCATAGTTATGAGATTTCGGAAGTGGATAGCGACATTACGCGGTTGCTGATCAATACTTTGAATTTCGATCCAAACATCAATGTGCGGCTCGCCGCCTGCCAGGCATTGACGCATTTTGCTAATGAAACCGAAGTAAAGGAAGCACTGATCCAGTCATTGGCGATCCAGACAGACCCAAACATTCAGATCTCACTCATAGAATCGCTGGTCGCCATTAAGGAAAAGCGGGCCGTGGAGCAGTTCCGGCAACTCGCCAGAAGCCAGGAAGTCCTGGACGTAGTCCGCCTCAAAGCGACCGAAGGGGCCAATCGCCTGAATGCCGACGTCTAGTCCCCATCCTTGTAGCAGCACATAATTAACTTAACCCAAGTCTTCAGACCTGGGCATAACAACTACCCATATATCAATTAAAACCATGAAAAAAGTACTGTTAATCAGTGCGGGCTTCTTATGGAGCCTGAGCTGCGCGTGTGCTCAAACTTCCGAGTACAAAACCAAACTGGCCAATTCGAAAGATAAAAAGGTTGTGCTGGAGCTGTCATCGAGCAGTGTCAAAATAGAAGGCTACAATGGAGATGAGGTGATCATCCAGGCATCGTCGGGTTTTGAAGCCCCGCCGGAGCGGGCGAAAGGGCTGAAACCATTGTATTATACGGCGGTTGACAACTCGGGTATAGGCCTGGCCGTAACGCCCGATGCCTCTGGGCTGAAAATCGAAAAAGCAACGCGCAAGTCGGTTAAATATACGATCAAGCTGCCACGGCAGGTGTCGGTGAAATTTGTGGAAACCAACTGGCAGGGCGGCTCGGGGCTCTCGGTGTCGAATATGGATGGAGATCTCGAAATCAAAACCAATTCTTCCAATATTATCCTCAATAACATTACCGGTCCGGTGGTAGCGAATACGACGAGCGGCGAGGTTACTGCTACATTTACAAACCTGGCGCAGGGCAAGCCGACCTCAATTTCTTCTATCAGCGGCGAAATTGACATTACCCTGCCCGCCACGGCAAAATCTGACCTCAAACTCCGGTCAATCAACGGTGAGATGTACACCGATTTCGATCTGGGCGTAAAGGGAAGCAAGGAGGGCATGTCCAAGGTAGGCGGCAGTGCCAATGTCGACGGCTCGATCAACGGCGGAGGCGTAGAGATGTCGCTTCACACCATTAGCAGCAATATTTATATCCGTAAGCAGAAATAACACTTAACCTGCATCTATTACCATGAAAAAGATCTTATTGTTAGCCATGCTCGGCATGGCATGCGGCCCCGCTATGGCCCAAAAAATCATCGACAAAAAATTGCCCTACGAATCAGGCAAGACCGTGAACCTCAATCTCCGGTTCGGCGACAGCATCCAGGTCCGTTACTGGGACAAACCGGAAGTCTCGGTGCATATGTCGGTGAAAATCAATCAGAATAAACTCAATGACGCATTTCTCGTTACAAGTAACACCACTGCGGAAGAAATCATCCTCAAAACCGATTTCGACAAGGAAAAACTGAAAGAAGGAAAGGGGGAGGATTGTCCCGGCCAAAAAAGTACCTGGCGAAACGACGACGGGAAAAATAGCTACTACGTGTGCAGTGAGATCAATTACCAGGTCACCCTGCCGCGCAATGCCAAACTGAAACTCGAAACAATTAATGGTAACATCGACATTCAGGGCGCAACCGCCTCCGTCGCTGCGAAGACGATCAGCGGCTACGTAGACATGACCTGGCCGAGATCGAAAGGGGCGAATGTTGCCGTGAAAACCATTACAGGCGAGGTATATTCCGATCTGGACATCGATTTCGGTAACAAAAAGGAAAAGAACCCGATTGTAGGGTACCTGCTCGAAGGGAAATTCAACGGCGGTGGCCCGGACGTGAAGCTCGAATCGATCAGCAACAATGTGTACTTGCGCACGAAGGATTAGTCAAAACTTTGGAATAGTTGTGCAGGGGCGCGGTCAGGTTCTGGCCGCGTCCCTTTGTTTGTTGTACTGGGGCGTGTGGTCAGGATGATACTGGACCTATCCGGAATAGTTAGGCATTACATCCCAGCCATTTGGGGCATTGTATCCTGCCCGACTTACAACTATTTTGACCGAAATTCAGTCTCCGTTTTGTTTAATTCAATGAAAATGAAACAGATCAGACCTATCATCCTCATTGTGATTGCTTTGGCGGGCAGTTGCAAGAAATCCGACAACCCTATTGTACCTGTGGAAGTGTGGTCGGACGGGTGCCTCTCATTAGCTCGTGAAGGCGGCGGCTACCGGCTCGGAGGCATGTGCTGCGCCTATTTGCAAATACCTATTAAAGAGTTCCGTGCGGGCACCACCCGCATTGTCGGAAGCACTTATTCTTCATTTACCGGAGCCGGTTATGCGGATCAAAGCGTATCCGCCACCGTAAAAGTCTCAGAAAGCGGCGACAAAGTCTCCATTACCTACACCGCCGGCATCCAACCTACGATCCATGAACTCACGCCCGGTCCGGCTAAACTGTCTTGTCCCTGCTACTGTGACTAAGAAACCACCAGGCAGTTGGCAATTTCACCGCATCGCCATTCAGAGGTCGGAACGTGATTTTACTTTTCCAATATAACGGGAGTAATGGGAACTTTGACAAGCCATATCGTAACTTGTATAAATCCAAAGTAGCCTGCATTATTGGGTGTTTTGTAGTAAAAAGTTTAGTGGTCAGTGAAAGGTTTTGACAGTCCGAGATCCTCTCCCCACGAAGGCCTTCCTACACCCTCAAATTCAGCATTCTCACCCCAAAAACGAAAACTGATCGGCTCTAATGGACTATACTTGTAAGGTGATATAAAGTCACACTTGATTGAGTATCGGAATAGTTCTTTCTTTGTAAAAACACAAAATCTCCTCCATGAAGACGCAAAGTAAATATTTGGAAGAAATCAAGAGGCTTCTGGCTGACTATCTTCTTGAAATTGAAAAATCGGATTTGAAGCCGCTCTCCGCCCAGGTCTATCAGGTACAGTCAAAAAATTTTGTAAGATGGATTAATGGTGAATTTACGCCGGGCGAAGTGAAAAAATCCAAAAAACAAGCACAGGACAAACTGGGAAAACAGAGCTAGGTACGCACTTTCCCAAATTGTTATTTACTACGTTCCTCCTTTCATCACCATTCAGGTCCCAGCGGCCAAACCATAATAACCTCAAAGCATTTTGAGCGGCGAGAGCAAGGGTAATGCGCCATCGTCTGCTGATTCTACCCCCCGGTTTAGCAATAAGGACAAAAAACACCTTCACGGCAATACCGGAAGGTGTAAGCTATACTCAACGTTTATAACGTACTTCTACGTTCAGGTCCGGTGATCCCGCACTAATCGCACAGCTCCTCACTTGCAGGATTTTACAAATTTAGTATCTCGGCGAAAAAGCGATTGTAGCACGCTATTGTTTTATTTGTAGCAATATCTCTACATTATCTGTTGCGTTTTTTAGGTAGATTTGGCTCTTATCGCTTCGTCTGACCCCGGGCGTGAACAGCGATCTGGAAAACTTGATTACATGATCCGAACGATTCTGGAATGGCCTGTGCGAAAGCAGTTGGAAGGTGAACCGAATATTCTCAACCGGGCCCGCATCAAGGTACTATCGTACGCACTCTACCTGAGAATATTTACCACGACTTTAGTACTCATATTTTACCTGGCCGAGAATTATCGCCTGCAAGCGGTGAGGGTGGCCATCTTGCTAGGCATTGCCGCCATCTTTTATATTGCACTGACGCTCGGTTTTGAGTGGCGCAAAGCAATCCATACGGCAGTATTGATTTTTATGAGCATTATCTGGACTAACCTGTTTGTTTTTCAAAACGGTTTTGACCTGGTTACGCTCCAATATGTCGTCATTATCAGCATATGTGCATTCTATGGGCTTGGAAATCAGTGGGGTATTGTTTATTCCACCGTCGCGGTTCTCCCGTTCGTTCTTTATGTGCTGCTGGGGCATCACCTCGGCACGAATATTCCCTGGGGGCCAAATGGATCGGGACGTATCACGATTGTGATCCTGCTGTTCCACAATTTCATTTTCCTGGTCCTGATCAATTACTACTTTTTTAGCTCGTTCTACGATACGATCAGCGATCTTGATGCCCGAAGCGGAGAACTTCGGGCCAGTCTGGCATACCTGGAAGATTCCAGGGAAAAGCTGGAACTGGAATACATCCATCAGAAACATCTGATCGCCAGCATATCCCATGACATTAAAAGTCCGCTGCGGTTCCTGATGACGACCACGGGCCGACTCTCCCGGAACCATCCCGACCTGCCTACGGTGAGGGCTATCAGCCAATCGAGCTACCGGCTTTATCACTTCATGAAGAATCTACTGGAATACACCGAGTTCCGGTACAAAAATTCCAGCGTTCAGTTCACTTATCTTGACCTTAACGAGATGGTTGAACAGAAATTCGCGATTTTTACGCAGGATGCGGAGGTGAATGCCAACCGATTCGTCAATAGCATCCCACCTGGTGTGATCATTAAAAACAACCAGCAATTGGTCGGCATTATTCTGCACAATCTGATCGACAATGCAAATAAGGCGACCAATGACGGCATCATAAACGTTACTTACCAGGATTTCAGGGATGAACTGCATCTGATCGTCAACGACACCGGTCCGGGTATGGACAGCAGTGTAAGCGGTTGGATCAATAGCGACGCGCGAGATCTGCCGGTTTCCGGAAATGTGGCCCAGAACTTCGGAATGGGCCTGTTAATCGTGAAGGAGATCAGCACGCTTATCCGCGCCAGGCTATTTGCAACGCCAAACGAACCTTCGGGAACTTCGGTTCATATAATTTTTTCAAAATAAATTTACATGTAGCCAATTTTCTACATAATATTTGATTTATATTAAACTACTTTTAAAACTGATTTGAAGTAAAGGCATTTGAATGAAAACAGTTTTGCTAGTAGAAGACCATTCCATTGTGAGAATGGGTGTAAAGTTGCTAATTGAGGATTTTTTACCCTCGGTAACGGTCATTGAGGCCGCTACTTTTAGCGAAACTCTCAAGCTTCTGCAATCAAGATTCTTCGATCTCGTTATCCTGGATATCAAGATACCGGGCGGTGAGACATTTAATATGATCAGTAGAATCCGCGAAATCCAGAACAAGGTGAAAATTCTGATATTTTCATCACAGGATGAAGCTTTGTATGCAATTCATTACGTAAAAGCAGGTGCTAACGGCTTTTTGCCGAAAGATACTCCAAATGACGAGCTTGAAAAGGCGATTACCTCGGTGCTGGCTGGGGGAACGTATATCAGCAATGTGATCCAGGATCGGCTCGTTAATAATACACTGCTCGAACGGGAAAGCAAAGAAAGCCCGCTCGAGATCCTTTCAAATCGTGAGCTGGAAATCATGGATATGCTGCTCATTGGTAAGTGGACTAAAGACATTGCAATTGACCTCAATATCAAGGAAAGTACCGTGTCGACCTACAAGGCGCGGATCTTCGAAAAGCTGGAAGTAACAAATATCCTCGAACTGTTCAAAAAGGTAGAAATCTACAAACGGAGAACAGATGGGTCTAGCTGATTAAAGAGTTAGCTAAAATTGTACGATAGAAATGTAGTATTGCTACTAGGTGTCGTAGATATATTCGGAAACTCCTATTTTATTCAGTCTATTTCATATTTTGCTTTCATTTTTTATCTTTGCTAATATAAACTACGACCTCCGATTGTTGCGGGCGTTATCTTATCGTAATGTTGTTTGAAGAATGGAAAGATCGGTAAAACTCTCAAAATCTGCTCAACTGCCATTTCTGGGTGGCGTAATGATTACCGTCGTGACAGGGGCAATACTGTGGACTTCTCTATTGTATGCCGTCGCCCTGCTTTTTTAACAGGGGCCTGCCAGTTTCCGTATCAACTTCGTTGAGATCGTGTTAAATTAAGTTAAAGCCTCATTATCAGGGTGTTTAATTAACTTTTTTTAAGACTATCCTGTTATGTGCCCGGTGTCGTGTTGAATAGTTTTGGTATTTCATCCAAAACACCTTCAAACATGATATCCTTAAAAAAATGGAATGATCTGGCTGCGTGGGCGGTATTCGCCATCAGCCTGATTACCTATGTCCTCACCATGGAGCGCACTGCGAGCTTCTGGGATTGTGGAGAGTTTATTGCCTGTGCTTTCAAATTGCAAGTTCCCCATCCGCCTGGTGCGCCGCTTTTTCTGCTGGTAGGGCGGCTTTTCTCCATGCTGGCCATGGGCGATCTCATGAAGGTGGCTTATTGGGTTAATATGGTCTCGGTGCTGAGCAGTGCATTTACTATTTTCTTTTTGTTTAAAACCATCAGTCTGCTGGCATGGAAGCTGGTTGGGAAAAAGCCAGGGGATGGTAATCTGGCTGATGCCTTACTGATAAACGGAGCGGCCGCCGTGGGGGCATTGGCCTACGCGTGGTCCGACTCCTTTTGGTTTTCGGCGGTCGAAGCGGAAGTTTATGGCTTATCATCTTTTTTTACTGCGATTGTCGTGTGGGCGGTTTTTAAATGGGAGACGATCGAGGACCCGGCTGCCGGCAACCGCTGGCTCATCCTGACCGCCTATCTCGTGGGCCTTTCTATCGGTGTTCATTTATTGAACCTGCTTACGATTCCTGCATTGGCGCTGGTCTATTACTTTAAAAAATACCCCAAACCTGGCTTTTTTGGAGCTTCGGTTGCGTTCCTTTCCGGGTTAATGGTGCTTGGTATCATCAATGCAGGCATTATTCCGGGACTGCCGGCACTGGCCGGGAAATTCGAGATTTTTTTTGTGAATTCGCTCGGGCTACCCTACAACACAGGTATCATTTGCTTCACATTCCTTTTTCTGGGTGGCCTCGTTTGGGGGATCTGGTATTCGCACCGTACCCACCGGGTTTTGCTGAATACCGGATTGCTTTCGCTTGCGTTTATACTGGTGGGTTATGTCTCGTACGCACTCGTGCTCGTGCGCTCGGGCTATAATACGCCTATTAATGAGAACAATCCCAGCGATGTGCTCCGGTTTGTGTACTATCTAAAAAGGGAGCAATATGAAAGCCGGCCGCTGCTGTATGGGCCATCTTTTGTTTCCAGGCCTGTCAGTCAGAAACGCGGCGCGCCGATTTATGCGAAAAAGGACGGAAAATATGTGTTGATCGACTACAAGCCGATTTACGAATATGAGGCAGCGAGTAATATGTTGCTTCCGAGGATGTACAGTTCGCAACCTGGCCACCCCAAATTGTACCAGCAAATGACCGGACTGGCGGAAGGTGAAAAACCCACTATGCGGCATAACCTATCCTACCTTTTCTCACATCAGATGGGGCATATGTACTGGCGCTACTTTTTGTGGAACTTCGTAGGCCGCGAAAGCGATCAGGAGGGTGCGGGTATATTATTGCCCTGGCAAACCGCGAACTCGTTTCCCAAAAGTATCAGCCATAACCGCGGTCACAACAACTTTTTGATGCTCCCATTCCTCCTTGGCATTGCCGGTATTATATATATGTACTACTACCGGCGAAAAGACTTGCTGATATTGAGCCTGCTGTTTGCCCTGACAGGCGTTGCGCTGGTTGTCTACCTGAATTCTCCCCCCACGGAGCCCCGAGAGCGCGATTACATTTACGTTGGTTCATTTTACATATTTTGTATCTGGATCGGCTTTGGTGTAATGGCGGTAGCGAGGTTTCTCGAAAACGTGGTTCGCAAGCCGGCCTTACGTGCAAGTATTGCCGGTGTGGCTTGCTTTTCGGTACCGGCAGTAATGGTGGCCAGTGGGTGGGATAACCACGACCGGTCGGACAGGTACCATTCTGTGGATTTCGCCCGTAATCTGCTCAATTCCTGCGCGCCGAATGCGATCCTGTTTACCGGCGGCGATAATGATACCTTTCCTTTATGGTATGTGCAGGAGGTTGAAGGTTTTCGTACCGATGTCCGGGTGTGCGTGCAGACTTTCCTGGGAACCGATTGGTATATCGAGCAATTAAAAAGGAAAATCAACCGGTCGGATGCATTGCCATTGTCACTGGATTCGGGGAATTACCAGTTAGGAAAAAATGAATACCTGCCTTTCTACGAAATTGCCTCTGTCAAAAGCGGCATTAATTTAAAGGAATACCTGGAACTGATCCACCAGGATAACAAGGCGATCCAGGTACCGCTCACCAGCGGGGATATGACAGCTATTCTGCCGTCGTCGACATTGTTTTTACCGGTCGATACCCGCGAGGTGAAAAAGATGAATATCGTGAAAAATGAACTGCTGCCGTATCTGAGCGACTCGATGAACTGGAATATTGGCCAGACGGATCTCCTGAAAGGCGACCTCGTCATGCTGGACATTATTTCAAGCAATAACTGGAAACGGCCGGTATACTTTTCCTCGACAATGGGTTCATCCCACAATCTTGGCTTGCAGGAATATCTGCAGCTCGAGGGATACGCCTACCGTTTACTTCCCGTGCGCGTACCGGGTGCTTCGGATGGTTACGTCAACTCGGATATCATGTACGATAATATGATGAACAAAATGTATTGGCGTGAAATGAACAATCCGAAAACCTATTATGACGATGCCTACCGCGGTTCGCCGGTAATTACGGCCAGGTTGTCGTTTCTACGGCTGGCACAGCAGCTCATCGCCGAAAAGAAGATCGGTAAGGCACGAAAAGTGGTGGACAGGGCAATGGCGGTAATGCCCGACGATACCATTCCCTATGACCAGATCTCAGCCGGTTTTGTCGGAGCGCTCTTCGATGTGGGAGAGCATAAGAAGGCGCTGGATTCAGCCCGCATCATGGCTATTCGTTCCGACGAAAACCTGTCCTGGATCAAAGAAAAGAATGGCCGCCGCAACCGCGACGTGAATACTGACCTTTTTATCCTGCAAAGTATCGTAAGGGAATGCCGGAGGGCGAAGCAGGACAGAGAGGCCGACCGTTTTGAGGCTATTTTCAATAAACATCTGCTGGCTTTCAATATTTACGGCGGGTAAGAATTCTCCGGGCAAGGTTTTTGATCCATATTTAGAATATACCAGATACAGATTTATGGAAGAAAAAGCCTTGCCCGAAAACGGTTCGCTAGTCAGGTTCATGCGGCACGACGATGATGAATGGAGAGATGGCGAATACGATGCCGAGAACAACATGTTCATAGAAATTTACTCGACGGAGTTGACAACCCATAATTGGACAGATATTCGCCAATGGGAGCTTTTGGATGAGTAGGATAAGTCTTGTTTACCTTCACTCATGGGATGTTCGCCCGTAAGGGCGCTGGTCACCGCTCCCGACGGTTCCTTTAATTCGCAAAAGCACTTTGTGGTAGACCGCTGAAAATTGTTCCGTCCCGGGGTGGCATCTCTTTTTAGATTGCTCATGTATTATCAACCTGGGAATTATGTTGGAAGAACTTTGGTATAAGAATGCCGTCATTTACAGCCTCGACCTGGAAACTTTTATGGATGGGAACAATGACGGGACTGGTGATTTTGAAGGCCTTTGCAACCGGCTCGACTATTTGCACGCGTTGGGTCTCGACACGATCTGGCTGGCACCGTTCCAGCCTACACCGAATCGTGACAATGGCTATGATATCAGCGATTTTTATGGTGTCGACCCGCGCCATGGTTCAAGCGGGGACTTCGTGAATTTCATTCATAAAGCCCGAAACCTGGGCATCAAGGTTATTATTGATCTCGTTGTGAACCATACTTCCGACGAGCATCGATGGTTTAAAGAATCGAGAAGCTCAAAAGACAATCCAAAACGAAACTGGTACGTTTGGTCCGACAAGCGGCCAAAAGGATGGAACAAGGGTATGGTTTTCCCCGGCGTGCAAAAAGCTACCTGGACCCGCGACAAGAAGAGCGGATCTTTTTATTTTCACAGGTTTTATGAATTTCAGCCCGATCTGAACACCGATAACCCCGAAGTGCGGGAGGAAATCAACCGGATCATGGGTTACTGGCTCGAACTGGGCATTGCGGGCTTCCGGGTCGATGCCGTCCCGTTTATTCTGGAATCCCCGGACGCTAATGCCAAAACCAGCTCCCCCCATTTTGAATACCTGAGAGAAATGCGGCGTTTCCTGCAATGGCGACGCGGCGACGCCGTATTGCTGGGTGAAGCCAATGTACTTCCGGAAGAAAGTAAGCAATATTTTGGCGAAGATGGAGAGGGTATTCATCTGATGTTCAACTTCTTTGTTAATCAATACACATTTTATGCGCTTGCCACGGCAGACACGGAGCCGCTGGTAAAAGCATTGGAAGCGACGCGTCAAAATACACCCGGAAGCCAGTGGGCGTTTTTTCTTCGCAATCATGACGAGTTGGACCTCGACCGACTGACCCCGGAAGAGAAGCAGGTTGTTTTCGACCGGTTCGGGCCGGAGAAGAACATGCAGCTGTACGACCGTGGTATCCGTCGGCGGCTTTCTCCTATGCTGGGTAACAGACAGCAGACGGAACTGGCTTACAGCCTGATGTTTTCGTTCCCAGGGACACCAGTGATCCGCTACGGCGACGAGATCAATATGGGTGACAACCTGGAACTTAAAGAGCGGGACGCGGTGCGCACCCCCATGCAATGGAATGGCGAAGAACAAGCCGGTTTTTCACGCGCATCCAAGCTTGTTCACCCCGTGATCGATGAAGGTTATTATGCTTATGAGCATGTTAATGTAGAAAATCAGCGTCGCGACCCCGGCTCATTGCTCAATTGGATGACGACCCTGATCCGGCTTAGAAAAGAATGTCCTGAGATTGGGTATGGCGACTGGGAAATTCTGCAAACAGGCTATCGGGAAATATTGGGTATGCGTTATAGCTGGAAAGGCAAAGTGTTGCTTATATGGCACAATTTCAGTGAAAAGTCACTCGAACTCGTCGTTCCGGAACGCCAGGTAGGGACGGGCAGGCTGATTGATCTGATGAACAACATCGAGAGTGTGCTTGATCACAAGGGTCGCCACACAATTACCCTCGAAGCCTACGGTTACAGATGGTTCAAGGCTCAGATTTCGTAAACAGTCGGACACGTATAATAAGCGGTTATTGTATTTTATATGAAAAACATACTAATTGTTTCATATTTCAGCTGCAATCGAACCTAACCTATGAACACTACCGATATACTCCCTCTCACATCCGACCCAACGCCGGAATATTATGAGGAACGGGCCGCTACGCTCGCCGACACAAGCCGGTCGGTCCACAGCGATCTCGCCAAACATATTCGTACATACCACCCTGAGCCTTTCAGTATTACCAATTTGAATCGACCGAATACCAATTTTGGGCTCGACGATGCCAGGGCGGTAGTAGCAAGAGAGCACGGTTTCACAGACTGGCCTGCATTGCTGCAACATATTGCGGTCCTGCACGAGACCAGCTCGGTTGTGTCACAATTTGAGCGGGCAGTAGAGGCGGTTGTGCAGGGTGACATTCCTACATTGGAGCAGTTATTGGAAAGAAATCCTATGCTCGTGCATGAGCGTTCGTCGCGCGGTCATAGGGCCACATTGTTGCATTATGTAGCGGCTAACGGTGTTGAAAACTTCCGTCAGGCTACACCGGATAATGCGCTGGACGTAGCCGAGATGTTGTTATCGGCTGGTGCGAAGGCCGATGCGTTGGCAGATACCTATGATACCAAATGGGGAACTACGCTGGAATTGCTCGTGTCGAGCTCGCATCCGGCAAAGGCCGGAGTGCAAACAGCCCTGGCAGAAAAGCTGATCGATTACGGAGCGGCCATCGACGGCGTCCGTGACGACTGTGCTCCCCTTGTAACAGCAATCTATTTCCACTATCCCGAAAGCGCGGAAGTGTTGGTTAAAAGAGGCGCAAGGATAGATAATGTAGTTACGACTGGTGCGATGGGAAAAACGAAACAGTTGGCGGGTTATCTGAATGAGGGCGGTAAGCTCCGCAGGGGGGCACCATTGGTCAAGGTGGAATGGCTGAAAGTTGCTCCAACGCCTGAGGCGAATCTGGCGCTGGCGTTTGTTTGGGCCGCGATGCTCAACCGCGTCGAAACGGTCCGTTTTCTACTAGAAAGAGGGATAAGCCCCTCCTCCCGTGATCATCGTGACTGGACGGCGCTGCATTGGGCGGGGTATTTTGCTTATCCGGAAATAGTTGAACTGCTATTGGCATACAAAGCCCCGCTGGAAGCTCGTAACGAATTTGGCGGGACCGTCCTGGATCAGACCTTGTGGGCCACCGCTCATGAAGATGTGCGGCCGCATCACCTGGAAATAGTTCAGAAGCTGGTAGATGCGGGGGCTAAAATACATACCTGGTGGTTGCTTGAAGACCTGCATCCGCCTTTAAAAGAGAATGTGGCCAGGATTTTGCAGGAAAGAGTTTAACCTGAATACAGCTAAAAAAAGAGTCAGTCCGGGCTTACCGGACTGACTCTTTTACATCTTCATTACTCTTACAGGCCGAATCCAAGCGCCAGTCCTTTCACAGGGCCGCTGAATGCAAACTTCGGTAAGGTAGTTCCGGACGGCAAGTCGATTGTATAAAAGCTGGTGGTGCCTCCCACTGTGATGATCGCATAACCTTTTCCGGAGATATTTCCGATGTCAAATCCAAGGTTTGGGCTGACATCAATACCCAGCGATTTCGGATCCATTACGATACCGTCGTTGGGCGGCGTTTGTTTGTATAGCATATCTGATTGACTGTCGATATCGAACAGGGTGGTGTTGGCCGCAATCACGCCAGGGTAACTATTGGTGTAAGCCACTGCGGTAACGAACGGGGTAGGGCCTCCCATGCCTATTTTCAGCGCGCCGTCCACGAGTGTTACTCCGTCTGTCACGTTGATACGCAGGTTTTGCCCGTTATCGCTCACAACACGCAGGCGATCTGCGGCCGGATTGAAATCAACGCCGAAATAGGCTCCGCTCAATGTCACCGGTGTGCCGTTACCGAGTTTCAGTGTCGCGAGTTCGCTTACCGCGCCGGAGCCGAGGTCGATACCGTACACTTTGCTATCGCTGCCCAATGCGTACAGGCGGCCATTTGCCGGACGGATGTCGATACCCTGCAACACCACGCCGATAGGAGGAACAAGCGTTTTAGTGCCGTACTCGGTTCCTGTTTCAGGATTGAAAATTTTAAGGGCTCCGGCGTCGGTCAATGCATAAGCGACGGGAAGCGGAGGAATGGCGATCCCGATGACATTGACACCCGCTGGAAACTCGCCGAGTTTTTGAAGCTTTCCGGTACCCAGATCGACAAAGTCGAGTTCCCATTTATCACCAAATTTGACGGAGACAATCGGATGTACGTCGGAGGGGTTCACATCAGGAGAGATATCGAAGCCACCTACTTCCTGAACGTCAAGTCCAAGTGCTCCCACGGGGATGAGACCTCCCGGATTGGGCGGGTTTTGTATGTATAGCATGTCGGTTGCAGCGTCGATGTCATATAGTGTCGTTCCTGATCCCGACGGGGCGGCGGTAACGCCTGCACGGCTGTTGGTGTAAGCCACAGCGCCGATCATTGGATTGGAATAGCCGTTCAGAGGAGCATCGCCAGGCACTATTGCTCCGGTTTCGGGGTGTAGTCTCAGGTTTTGGGCGGTCGTTGTTACTACGCGGATGCGGTCGACGGTGGGGTTGAAGTCAAAGCCGATGCTTCCGTTCAGGGTAGTGGCAATCGGTGTTAAGCCGATGCGCGTTGCTTTGCCCTCCTGATCGCCCGTTTTGACATTGACCTGATAAAGGTTGTTCTGTGAACCGATGGCGTAAAGTTGGCCTGTGGCAGGGCGGAAATCGATTGCTTTCAGCATCTCGCCCTGTTCAAGACCCGTTATAGCAAACGAGCGCAAGGGATTGCCGGTATTCCGTATGTTGATCTCGTGTAGCCGGTTGTCGTCCGACAATGCGTAAAAAATCCTATCCGGAAGCGACTGTTCCGCAGGCGGTACACGGTGATCTTCACACGAAAAGATCGATAAACAGACAAGGATGGTGAGCGCGGCCGCTAACGGTCTCGGGAATAAGTCGAGTAATTTCATAGAATCCTATTGAGTTATGTAGTTTGACACAGGCACATACGTCATTAAGGATCCTTTGGATTGCTTATCGTATTAAATTTTAATTTTGTTTTAATTCAAATTTAATATTGATTTTTAACTAACTAAAAAAAGTGCTCTTGCCCGCATTGCGAAAGCATGCCTTGTACCAGTCGAAAAGCAATACCTGCCGATGGTTTATTTACATCAAGAGAAGTAACCATAGCATCACATTCTATTAATAATCAGTTACTTGATTTGTACTTTCGGGGTATCTTCCTAGTTATGGTAAGATGCTGCGATTAATTTGAATTTTCCGGTTAAAATAGAGATAAGCTTAGTCTAGCACTGGATACCTTGTTTCGGATAGTATATATTGGCAACAGTTTTCTCAGCGTCATTCAACTTTTGCACATGCTAACATTGTCACCGTCGACGGTTAAAATAATTCTTGCGGCAATTGCAGTGGCCGCTTCGGCGATTGTGTCTCATGCCCAGGGCACCAACGTTTATAATACCTACGAATTGGTGCAGGATGGTGTTAATAATAGCTACGCGCCGCCTGTGCCTAAAGGGCCGACCTCCATCCCTCAGACCATGACCTTTTTTTACAACAAAAATGGAAGCGCGGATGAAGGGATCTATTTTCAGAAACTGCCATCGGACCTGTCCGTGACGTTCAGTTTTGACGACCAATCGTACATCAATGTTCCACAGCATGTCACGGGAATGACCTTTGGTGCGGCCTCGGGAGCGAGCAGTACACAAGTTAAAGCGGCATCAGTGGTTAACACCAATTACTACTATGCGGATACGGCCCGGACGATTTTCACGGCTCATCCAACAGGTCCCGCCGGCAGAGGGATCAACCTGTTTATGAATGCCGGATTGCAGATATTTGTTTCTGCCAAACCGCTGCTCGCGGCCAACGCCGCCAGAACAGACACCAGTCGTTACTATTATGGGAAATTGCGGGTGCAATTTAGTCGGCCGGTTAATGATCCGGTACTTTCATTCATCGGCCTGGGGGCTACTACAAATTTTGGTAACAAGCGTCTCGGATTTGCTACCGAGCTCGAATTGCAGACACCCTCATTGAAATTGACAAAACTTTCGGGCAGCGAGGAAATGCAAATCGACATGGCCCAGACAAAAATTCTTCATTCAAAAACACCGATTAGCGGTAATTGTGACAGCGGCGCCGCATGTGGGAGCGTCCTGATCAAAGGATCGAAGATCACCACACTTGTATTCGGTATTTATCTGCGACCAGATGGTGGCCCTGGTTTGTGGGGGACCGAAAAGGTGAGTAATTCGGGTGATATGTGGCATATCACAGTATCGCTGCCAGAGCAGTAGTAGCGGAAGCTTCCTCCGATTTCACTTCATGCATAATGCGTTGACGGTGCATTTCGCCCCATTCAATCAGTGACTCTATAACCGGTGAAAGTGTATCGGAATAAGGAGTCAGCTCATATTCAATGGAAACCGGGAAGTCGGTGAAAACCTTCCGGGTTACAAAGCCGTTGATTTCCAGCTCTTTCAGCTCATTGGATAAAACCCTTGCGGATATTCCCTGAATAGCCCGCTGAAGCTCGTTGAAACGCTTGTGTCCGTCCGACAGTGCGATGATGATGCGCAACCTCCATTTACCTCCGATTACATATAATGCATCTCCTGCGGCATTCAGCTTGTTAGAGCACTGCGCGGTGGTAGGTCGTGGTCCGGTGTGATGAGTGAATGACATTTTGTTATGTGCTAACCAAAAGGTTATTACTAACCTTTTGTATATTACTATCAATTGTATAGTAAAGATAGATAGTTTTGACAAAAAATCAAAATATCTATGAAAGCAAAGAAGATCGCTACAATCGCTGTTACTGCCCTTGCCTCGTTGCTGGTGGTGTTCAGTGGCATTATGAAATTAACCCAAAGCCCTGAAATTGTGACAACGCTAACAAAAGTAGGAGTGGGAGATTACCTGCTGCCGCTTGGGCTTATGGAAATCGGGTTTACTGCCTTGTTTATTTTTCCCAAGACGATGAAAATCGGCTTCATTCTGCTCACATGCTATTTCGCAGGAGCGTTGGCCACGGAACTTTCGCATCAAACCGCGTTCAATGCCGTCCTGCCCATGGCGCTCATCTGGATCGCCGCATTCCTCCGCGATCCGACGATTTTTTTACCGGGAAAGTCGCCGGTGGCTAGTTGATTGTGGTACTTGAGCGTGCGATAGATCCTTTTCTCAGAAGGTATGTATGGCGGGCTGCTGATTCATAATCGTTTACTTAACCGAAATCCGTTTCATAGAATCTCTGGTATGGTGCATTAGGGAAAAGGCTTTTCAAAGCGCTCCTGTCCATTTCAGGAGCGCTTTGAAAAGCCGGACCTTTGCATATCTGCATATTCGCGGGAGGCTGCTGCTAATGGCTGCAACACCCCGAATCACCTTTGAAATCTTCATATTTATCGTGGTGGCGCATCCAGTCCATGGTGCCATCCTCATTTCTTCCTTTCGGTGTCAGATCGAGAAAGTTATGTGTTCCTATGAGAATGTCCCCGCCTCGGGCATAGCTGGAATAAGTGTGGAAAATGTTTCCGGTCCGGTCCTTGAAGAATACACTGGTTCCCGGCGATTCCGTGCCTTCGTCGTGTTTGGAATATTCGAAATTATAGTAAACCGTGCCATTCTTTAACTGCTCATCGGTAAAGGAAACGCAGTAATCGTAATTAAAATCACTTCCGTACGACGATACCCAGTTGAAATTCCATCCCATCCGTTTTTTAAACGCCAGGAGTTTTTCCAATGGTGCCCGGGACACTACAACTACCGAAACGTCATGGTGTTTCAGATGAAGATTTGGACCATCGATATGGTCGGCCATAAAAGAACAGCCGGGGCAGCCTTCCTCCCAGTCGGGCGCAAACATGAAATGGTAAATCAGGAGCTGGCTCTTACCGTTAAAGAGGTCGGATAGCCAAAGTTTTCCCTCAGTTCCCTCGAAAATGTAAGATTTGTCGACCTTAACCCAGGGAAGCTCCCTGCGTTGGCGGCTTAGCTCGTCGTTAAGCCTGGTAAGCTCCTTCTCCTTTTTCAGCAGCTCCTTCCGTGTTTTTACCCATTCCTCCCGAGGAACCACACGATGTGTTGCCAGGCTTTTTTCCAAGCGGTCGGCCATGGTGTCCAATTGCTTTTCCATTCGTATCCGGATTTTGTTTCATACAAAACTCATCAATTAATTACGCATTAAGCGTGTGTGAAAACGTCGATTTAAGGGGGTGTTTGAGACAAAGTTGAAACCAGTGTGGGGCGGCTGCCGATTTAATATTGGTTCCGGCCAGGCGCTGCTGGTATGATTCTTTTCAGCATAAGTCCACATAAATTGGAATGTCATCAAACTAAACATATGACTGTTATGAAAGCTTTAAGATTGAATATCATTGCATTGACTGTTTTAGGAGCAACTGTTGCATACGGGCAAACGACAACTCCTTCCAGCACGCCATCGAGCAGTTCGTCGTCCAGCAGTTCGCCGTCGAGCACAACTCAGCCGGGTACTGTACAGCCTTCGACCTACCCCGGCAAAACGACTCAGCCTAAAACGGTTCCCGGGGGCACCGTACAGCCATCAGATCTCCCAGGGTCATCGAGGCCGGGTAGTACTGTCACGCAGCCATCGTCTACGACAACGCCTAGTTCGACCACGCCTAGTACAACCACCCCTAGCACGACAACGCCTAGCACGACCACGCAGCCGTCGACAGTGCCTTCAAGCACGGTTCCAAGTAGTACAACTACACCTAGTAGCACTATACCTAGTACAACTACACCTAGTAGCACTACATCGCCAAGCTCGACCACGCAACCTTCAACGGTAAATCCAACCGACCCAACCGGTGTTCAGAGAAATACGACTCCGGGTAGCCTGCAACAAAGTACTAAGCCAAATAACGGCAACGTTCCGCGGAGCACTACTCCGGGTACATCCACTAATCCGTCGCAAGTGCCTCAAAGCACAACGATTCCATCATCAACCGTACCTGGTAGCGCAACAACGCCTGGTACGACGGGGGGAACAGGGACTAGTATTCCGAGAAAGTAATTTGTTCAGAATTATAATGCAGCTAAATGCCGGGTGTCGTCTGACGCGCGGCATTTTAGTTTTGTATTCTGCCTGGGGATATTCTTTAGATATTAAAGATGTCACGCAGAGTATCTTGAATGCGGGTGTCAAATAACCGTCGAAATGATTTTTGCTAGGCAAGCGTGGCAGTATTTACAAAAATGCCGACCGGAAATGTAGGTATGGCACAATTTTAAAACCATTTTCCACACCATCTTATACAACATAAATAACACATGCCAAATATAACAAACCAAGACAAAGAAGGCCGACTGGAACCGGGAGTGGTTCTGTCGATATCCGGGGCGGAATCCGAGAATGAGGCTATACTTGCGATTGAAAATTATTTGAGGGCCAACCAGAAAGAGCATCTGGAACTGGCAGTGAGTCAAAATTCGGAGAATGGTTCATATGAAATCCGGCTTGGATAATCGGGACTCAATAGGGCGGAAGCCGGGCATTAAATATTAAGGTTTCGGACTGTCCCGGAATGCTGATTCGGTCTGCTCCTTTTCCTCGTTCATGGCATCAAATTCGGCCAGAGGGTCGAACCAGTTGTTACCGGCTATATCCGCTATCGCAATCACACGGCCGTTTCGAATTTCTACCAGCACTTTGGAACTTTTCAACTCTTCCCAGTTAGCGACGTTACAAACCTGCATACACCTGTATAAAAACCTTCCCAAATAGGGTGCATCCGACGATTCCCCCCCGTGCATGCCGGAAACAAAGAGCCCTTGGCCGCCAAACGTATATTTCACCCCTTTCAAATTTAGCTCAAGATCAGCCGTGACATACAATTGCCGGTGAATGTAAATATGAACCGCTTTGATTGTTCCGATTTCCATTTAAATGCTCATTGATGTACTACGTATAGCGCAACAAAACTGTGCCGATGCGAGATTTCTCATAACTAACGACGTAAACTGGCGTAGATCTGCCGTTTGAACGGCAATATATACGTATCGGTTTAAATTTGTAGTATTATATTGATAAAAAATGTAGAATCATACTGATTTTTGCATATTCTATTGTAGAAAATATCGGCACTTTGTGCGTCACAAATGTATAGGTTAAGAAATTTAATCAACTATTTATAAAAATCGTTGACCGGAAGGAGTATACCGGACGCTTTTTAACATCTTTACTTACAGATTGTTGGCTGATAAATGTGTTCCGATAACCGCTATGAAGATACTGCTCTTGGTCTACTCTGTTTTTTGTCATATCGTTCTTTTGAACGACCCTCTAAACGTTGCGGGGGGTACAGCTTGGTCTCAAAGCGATACTTTGCGTACCAAACCGGACATTATCTACCTGTTTCCCGCATTCGTCAAAGGAACCGTTTACTTTCGCAACGGTACCAAACGGGAGGCCCTGCTAAACTATCATCGCATTCGTAGTCAGGTCCGGTTTCTAAGCCCAAAGGCCGACACGCTGGTTTTTACGGGGAAATATCTCATCGATCACGTCGAAATGTCCGGACGTACTTTTCTGCTTTCGGAAGAACGTTCCGATATGGAGGTCATCAGTACGGCGGGCGCAGTGATGCTGGCGGCGCAAACACAGCCGGAGCCGATAGATTCAGGAAAGAGTCACTCGGGGCAGCAATTCTCGGCCTCGGCTAGCAATACAGGTCCGGGATTACTGGTCAATTACCACCGCGGAGGTCTTGAGTGGCAAAACAATTCAAATGGGCAAAGCTGGGGCCTGACCACCGCTTATTTTCTGATTGATCACAACAAAGTCATACATCCTACGTCACGACGCGCATTTTTGACGGTTTATGGACGTCACAAGCGTCAGGTCACACGTTATATCCGCGAAAATCGCCCGGATTTCGCCAGTGTCGATGACCTGCAAAGGTTGCTGGCTTTCTGCGCCGGTCTGACCGCTTTATAATCAGGATTTACCTGTTGCACATTAGAGGCGAAAATCCGCAAAAATTCTTTGCGATTGGCTAAGTTAGCGTATTGACAGTGATGGATTTATGCTGACTGGCACTATGCGTACACTAGCTTTCCTGTTCCTTTTTCTTGCTTACGGGCGCACATTTGCCCAGGACATCGTTTCGGATGTAACATCGAATGATATTGCGGCAATGGAAAGTCGTAGCGCAGGGCTGCGACTGAGGCCTTCTGCTTTGAAGGTCCTGGCGTCCAACAACTTTGATGTCAAATATTACCGCTGCCAATGGGAAGTAGATCCTGCTGTGAATTACATTAAAGGGGTGGTAACGCCTCATTTTGTGATGACTAGTGCGGGGAATACCATCACGCTCGATCTTGCAAATGCACTGACGGTGTCTTCTGTACAGCAACATGGAAGCAATGTTGCCTTCACACACGCGGGTGATGCACTAACCATTACATTACAAGGTCCTCTTTCGACGGGTGTGAAAGATTCCATCACGATCAGCTACGAGGGAACACCGCCCGCCACAAACGGCACATTTGTAAGTACTACGCACGGATCCCCTGCTAAACCCGTCATGTGGACGTTAAGCGAACCCTATGGAAGTCGCGACTGGTGGCCATGCAAAAATGGTTTGGACGACAAGGCCGATTCCGTTGATATTTACATTACACATCCCTCTGCTTATAAAGCTGCTTCAAACGGTTTACTCAAAAGTGAAACAGCACTCGCAGGTTCCAAGATACGAACACATTGGAAACACCGCTATGCAATTGCCAGCTATCTGGTGGCCTTTGCGGTCACTAACTACAACGTGCTCAATAATAGCGTTATGATTGGTGGTACTTCGGTGCCTTTCGTAACCTATTGTTACCCGGAAAGCCAGTTTAATTTTCAGGGTGGCGTTCAGAATGCGCTCAATGCGATGGTGCAATTCAGCAACCTGTTTGGCGACTATCCCTTTAAGAACGAAAAATATGGACATGTGCAATTTGGGTGGGGCGGGGGAATGGAGCACCAAACCTGCTCGTTTATGGTGAATATGGCCGAAACGCTGATCGCCCACGAGCTCGCGCATCAGTGGTTTGGCAACAAGGTCACCTGCGGAAGCTGGCAGGATATTTGGCTCAACGAGGGCTTTGCGACACACCTGGCCAGTATTTATATGGAGGCAAAATACCCTGCAAACACCCAAACGCGAAGGGTAATTGAAATTAACAACATTACATCAGTTGCCGACGGCTCGGTGTGGGTTGATAATGTGAATGATGTGAACCGGATTTTCAGCAACCGGCTTACTTATCTCAAAGGTTCGCACTTGCTTTATATGTTGCGGTGGATTTTGGGTGACGCCACTTTTTTTACCGCTGTTAACAACTACCTGAGCGATCCCGCCCTCGCTTATGGCTATGCCACAACTTCACAACTCAAAAGTCATCTCGAAAATGCCAGTGGGAAGGACCTCACATACTTTTTCAACCAGTGGTTCACTGGTCAGGGGCATCCGTCGTATCAGGTGGAATGGTACCCGACGACCAGTTCGGTGCAAGTGAAGTTGAGCCAGACGCAGTCACACGCTTCGGTAGGCTTTTTTCAGTTGCCGGTCCCCTTGCTGTTCCGCAACACTTCAACCAACCAGCAGAAACTGGTCATTTTTAATAACACGACGAATGGACAGGTGTTTTTCGATAACCTTGGTTTTGAAGCTAATGAAGTAATTTTTGATCCGGATGCATGGCTTATAACAGCCAATAACACGCTAACGAAAATTTCGGGACCATTGCCTGTAACATTCAGCCAATTTGAGGTTGAATGCAATCGGGGAAGTGCGCGGCTCAGCTGGCAGACTTCAGAGGAGGTGAATGCGGATTATTTTGAAATACTGGCAAGTAAAGATGCCCGGCAATGGGAACCGCTGGGCACTGTACGCGCGCAAGGTAATTCGAAGGTGACCAACGATTATACTGTTAATGTTGAAGCTTCCCGAGGCTATCGTTACTATCGTATTAAAGAATATGATGTGGATGGACAAACCCAGCAGACAAGGATTGTGACAGCAACGTGTAGCAATGAGGGTGAGGGTATTACATTATTTCCCAATCCCGTTCACTCATCATTACGGATAGAGACATTTGATCAAAAAAGCCTTGCTGAGCCGGTTTCCATTCAAAGTATTTCTGGTAAAATGTTTCCGGTAAAAGAAAATTATGGTGCAGGTACCGGTAGGCAGAAATCCATCGATGTGTCGGATTTGCCTGTTGGATTGTATATACTTGCTATTCGGCAAGGTGGCGGTAATGAATTAAAATATGTTAAATTTTTAAAAGAGTAACTTTGCTTTCCACAAAAGATTAATTCCTGGCGTAATTAGATCTGGACGATCTTTCTTAACAAATTCTATTCTTATGCGCCAATCATTTTTCCTGTCACTGTTTTTGATCATTATTCTAATTGAAAATGCTGGTTGTGATCGTAGGGGAGCTAAGATAACCACCATTGCTATTCATTTTCCAAAAGCGGCGAACGACACGGTTAAAATTGCGACCGCGAATATGGTCGACTTGGATGTTGTAGAGTTAGGGAAAGTTAAATTGGATAGCAATGGGAACGGGGCACTTGAATTTGCATTAGAGACTCCTTTATTTGCGTTTTCCAATAGTAAGCACATGGTAGGAGGGTTTTATATTGTGCCGGGAAGTAAGGTAACCCTTGTGCAATCACAAGACACTACCAGTCAATTAGCGGACTATGAAGGGGATGGGGCCATATTTAATCGATATCTCAGGGCGGCGAACGACATTCGTAATGGATTAGAAAAGTGGAAGGGTAAACATGCGATCGAATTGGAAGCGGGCGACTTTATAAACGCACGGGATTCGTTGCAAAAGGCCTATGACCAATTAGAATCAAAGATGAAAACCGAAAAGGATATTTCAGAAGAAATGAGAAATCTCCTGGCCCTTCGGAACCGGATGAGTGTTCTTTTCTATCAATATAACTTTGCAATTGGCAGGGATTCTGCGAACACACCTGCGTCGGTTCGGGAAGCTGTAAAGCATATGCCGGTGGATACGATCGCATTGAAAACCCGGATGTATGACTATGGGTTAATTGCCTCATACTTTTTTCAACATGAAATTATAAATGAGATATCTGTTGAAAATGAAGAGATGGATGGAGATTCGCTGGCTGCCATTTTTCCGCAGTTGGCCGACGAGAAAATAAAGCAGAAAAAATACCCAAAGCTGATTGAAGATTATCTGAGAACTAAAAGTGCTGACTACCAGATCAGAATGGATGGCCTTAGTCCGAATATCGGGAAGTTAGTTTCTAAACTGGAAAAGGAAGTTGTTGCTGATGAATTTAAAAGTACTATTCGCGCCGATGTTGCGCGATGGGAGAAAATAGGGCCAGGCAAATTGGCCCCTGATTTTTCGGGAACTACGCCCGGTGGTAAAAAAATATCTTTGTCGGAATTAAGGGGAAAAGTTGTATATGTTGATATATGGGCCACCTGGTGCGGACCTTGCCTGGAAGAATTCCCATATTCCAAAAAAATTGAAACCGGTTTTAAAGACAATGACAAAATCGCGTTTCTGTACGTGTCCGTTGATCGTGATACACTTGCCTGGAAGAAGATGGTAGCCAGTGGCAAGGTGCCCCCGGGTATTCATATTCAGGACAACGCCGAACCGCCTGGGTCCATTTGGAACCTTTACCACGTTTGGGGAGTGCCCCGCTATCTGTTGATAGATGCCGCCGGCAGAATGGTAGCGACGCACGCGGAACGCCCGTCTTCCGGAAAGTTGACGGCCGAGCTGCGAAAGCTGCTTTCAACCAAGGAATTGGCTAACAATTAGCATTAACCTGCGATAGCCAACCCAAATTCCGCCATTGCCCTCGGAAAATTCCGTCCTTCGTGCCCCGACCGGCTGAGTTTGACCAATGCAAAGCGTTCCAGCACATCAAGCTGCCTCCATTGACCGATGGAAATGACCGGTAAGTCCCATTCCTGTACTTTTTCGCGTACTTCCATAGGAACTTGCGGTTGTACCCACGAAGGATCCAGGGTTTTGAGCAGGCTGGGTATAGTGCTCGTGTATTTCCAGACAAGCCCGTTGACCAACGCCGCATATGCATCGATCTCTTCGACCTTGTGGCACGAATGTTCGGCCAGCAGGTCTTTTTCGTAATAATCGAATTTGGCCCAGTCGGAGAGTTGCAACTTCACGCGACAGGTATCAAGCTTGTACCGTACGATCATCGGAATGCATCGGAGGCTGTCGACAAAATCGCTTTCAAATGCGAAAAAGCGGGTTGTGATGGTAGGCGTGGGAGTCATAATCAGACAGGTTCTGGATGTGATCGGGTGAATTCTACGGCGACGAAACTAGCTTTGCCAGTGTCGCAGGTAGAACAGCAATAGTCAGCCGGAAGGTCTTTGAAAGCCGTCCCGGGTGCAATATCGCCGAGGATGTCGCCATACTCGGAATCGTAAATCGTCAGGCAATCGGGGCATTGGTGCGCGATCTCCGCCGGTTTGAAGATGGTTTTGGCCTCATCGGGCTCGGATAGCATAGTTTTCAGCGTTTCCCTCGATCGCTGATTATTAAACCGCCTGCAAAGGCGCTCCAATTGGGCAGGCAAATGTATTTTGAACAAACCCTTTTCAAACAATACTTGCGTGCGGCTGTTGGGGTTGAAATTCTCGGTATAATAAAGATCATAAACGCTGAAAAGCGGCAACTGACCTATGCGAAGTAAAGGTCGTTTGCGGATCAGGATGGAGCCGAAAACCTCAGATTTCGGTCGCGTTTGAATACCGAAACACAGGCCGAAGGTGCGCGTGTCGTTTTGGGAAAAATATCGGATCAGTTCTTTTTTGAGTTTCGCACCGTCGGCATTATGGTCTTCGGTTTGCCAGGCGAGTTCATTGGCAGCGTGTCGGACATTGATGTTGTGTTTCCCCAAAACATTGCTCCATGCTTCGCGGTACTGGTCCTCAATCCCTTTGATTACCAGTGACTTCCATGGGGTAGCGCAAATTTCCCCCACGCGGGTTTTGAGGCATAATGCACACACATCAAGCAGGAATTCGATTGGAAATTCTTCGTCGCGGCGGTATAGCCCAAGCCAGGTGCGTGATTCGTAACGGTTGAATCCCTCATAATAGGGCAGGGAGAAAGAGGGAAGCTCAAGCTCATGCTGCGCCGACTGAGACACGTAGCGAATGCGCTCTTTGACAGCCGATTTCAAGGAATGTTCCTCATTAATGCCCTCGTTCAACATACATTCTTCCAGTACTTTCGACAGCCGACCGATCTCATTGGTATAAATCAGTTCATCCCATTTAAAAACCGAGTTGGTTTGCTTCAGACGCACATATAAATACCAGAAATGAGGTTCCGACGAAGAGATATAATTGAGGTTGCCGGTGAAAAACGGGGTGAAGCTTTGGTTAGAATCCGAAATATTGATTTTCAGGCCGGGCTCGAAACCAGCCTCAAAATCGAAACTGTCGAGCACGGAATGGTACTCGCTCGCATTCAGCCATTGTCCTGTCCGGAAGACCTCTTCGCCACAGTAAGAACTCACGATATTAGGCTGGCGGTCGGTATTGACCTCGTAAAAAATCCCCAGATTTTTGAAGTCCTTTTCCAAAAAACGCATATCCTCGTAATGCACTGTCATCAGCAACTGTTGCCTCGATCCGAAGCGCACATTGCGAACATTCGCATTCCTTGCGGCCGAAAGAATGTCTTTCAGGTACCCCGGCGAAGCAATCCCGCCTGGCAGGTTGATCTTGATGTGATAATAGTCGCGCATGTTTCAGGTCGTTACCAGGTTTGCTTCCGTTATTTTTTCCAAAATCGAACGCACTTCCGGCCGGCATGAGCCACATCCGGTTCCCGCACCCGTCGTCTGGCAGAGTTTCTGAAAATCATTGCAACCGCCCCTAATCGCTTTTTCCAGATTTCCCTGGCCTACATTGTTGCACGAACAAACGAGTTTCCCTTCCAAAGGTTCGGCTTTCTGGCTTGCGCGCAGGAGCTGCAACCGTTTTTCGGAAAGTTCCACGCCGTGGGCGATCAGGTCCCGGAATTCCATAAACTCGTTCTTGTCGCCAATCAGGATCGCACCTACGAGCTTATCACGGTACACGATGCATTTTTTGTAGTAATGCTTTGATTTATCAATAAATACGATTTGTTCGTATGCCGGATCGTTGGCCGGTGCATCTGTTATGCCGATGCTGCAAAGTTGCAAACCCTCCATTTTCAGGATGTTCATCGAGGTGCTGCCTTTGTACGGCTGTGCAATGTCGCCAGCCAGGTAGTTGGCGATCACTTCGGCCTGTTGCTCGGCGGCAAGGGTAATGCCCCACATCTGCCCGTTCCATTCGGCAATCTCGCCTGCCGTGTAAATATCCGGGTCGGAGGTTTGCATGTAGTCGTTCACCACCACGCCGCGCTTGCATTCGAGACCGGCTTGTTGCGCCAGCTCGATGGTCGGGACAGTGCCGATGGCCAATACAACCACCTGGCAATCAATTTTTCGCCCGGATTTAAGCCGGATTCCTTCCACGGTATCCGAACCCGTGTAGGTCGCCACCTCATCATTGAAATAACATTCGATACCGCGGTCGAGCAGCTCCTGGTAAAGCAACTCACTTGCAAGCGGATCCAGCTGCCGTTCCATAAAGCGGCCGCTACGTTGGATCACGGTCACTTTCACATCCATTTCGCGAAACGAAGCCGCGAGCTCCAATCCGAGAATACCGCCGCCAACGATAACCGCGTGCGGGTCGGGCTGTTTCAGGAAAGGCAGGAGGGAATCCGCATCGAGGCGTGAGCGCATGTTAAATATCCCCGGCAGGTTTGGTACTCCCTTGGGCATAAATGCCTTGCTGCCCATTCCCAGAATGAGCTTGTCGTAATGATGTTCCGTCCCATTGCTGTCGATCACTGCCTTGTGCTTGCGGTCAATATGCACGATGCTCACGCCTTTGTGCACGGTAATGTGGTTTTCGGCAAACTGGTCCTCGCGCAGCTTCACAAGCTGTTCCCACGTTTGCGACCCGCTGATGTAGTCGGGCAGCATCACCCGGTTATAGAACGGATATATTTCTTTGGAAAAAACATGGATCTCGTCGTTCGCATTCAGGGGGCGGTAGCTATTGATAAAGCCCAATCCCGCCGACCCTGCGCCGATGATGATGATTTTTTCAAATGGTTTTTTGTAAACACTAACTTGTACTGCCGAAAATTTGAAATCCGGCTCTTTGGATTTCGGATCTACCAGCGAACTGGTGAGGTTATTGGCCCGGCCCAGGTTGCTGCCCAGAATTTTACCCCAATGCATCGGCAAAAAGCAAAGCCCTCTCCGGACATCCTCGGTAATCTGCGCCTTCACGCGCACTTCCCCACGGCGGCTTTTGATCTCGACAAGGCTGCCTTCCTGAATATGTCGCTCGCGCGCATCGTCCGGATGAATTTGGAGGAAAGGCTGGGGGATATGTTTGTTCAATTTCGCGACGCGGCCGGTTTTGGTCATCGTGTGCCACTGGTCACGGATCCTTCCACTGGTTAAAACCAGGGGGAATTGATCGTCGGTGGGTTCGGAGTGGTTTTCGTCCGGGACCGGATGTATTTGCGCTCTTTTGTTTTTAGTGTAAAATTGGTGATCGGTGAAAAGGCGTTTTGCGCCGGGTTGGCGGATGTCTGCTGACCGCTCGGCGTCCAACGAGGATAGCGGCCACTGAACGCTGCGTTTCTCTTTCAGCAATTTGTGGCTGACGCCGGTCACATCGATGGTCGTTCCCGCAGTTGCTCTGACGTATTCGTCGTACACCTCGGAAGTGTTTTTGTAGTTAAATGCTTCTTCAAAACCCATTTTCCGGGCAAACCGCCATAGGATTTCCGAATCGGGCAATGCTTCGCCCGGGGCGTCGATGGCTTTGGGAAGGTAGGTAATGCGTCGTTCGGCGTTGGTCATCGTGCCATCTTTTTCGAGCCAGGCGGCGGCAGGCAGCACCACGTCGGCAAAGTGGACGGTGTCGGCGCGGTTGGAAACGTCCTGCACTACGACAAAACGCGACTTTTTGAACGCATTTTCCACCGCGTTCATATCCGGCATGCTCACCATCGGGTTAGTATTGATGATCCAGATCGCTTTCAGGCGGTCGTCTGCCAGGGCTTCGAACATTTCGGTGGCGGTAAGGCCCGGCTTGTCGGCAATGCGAACGGGCGTCTTCCAAAGCTGCTCCATTTCTTCCCGATGCGCTGCATTCACTACTTCGCGGTGACCGGGCAGGATATTCGCCAGGCCGCCCGTTTCGCGCCCGCCCATGGCATTAGGCTGGCCGGTGAGCGAGAATGGCCCATTGCCGGGCTTCCCGATTTTGCCGGTTATCAAATGCAGGTTGATGAGCGACAGGTTTTTATTTACACCAATGACCGACTGGTTGAGGCCCATGGTCCAAAAGGAAAGAAAACCTTTCGAACGGCCGATCCATTCGGCTGCCAAGGCAATATCGGCGGAAGCGACACCGCAAATTTCGGCCGCTTCCGCCAATGTGCGCTGCATCACTTGTAGCCGGAATAAATCAAAACCATCGGTATGGTCAGCGATAAACCGCTCATCGAGATCATCGTTTTCGATCAGCAACCGGCCAATCGCATTGTTGAGGACGATGTCGGTGCCCGGACGGATCTGCAAATGCAAGTCGGACGAGCGTGCGGTGTCGGTTACCCGTGGGTCTACGCAAATGATCTTCGTGCCGGGATTTGCCGTTTTGTGCGCTTCCACGCGCCGCCAGATAATAGGATGGCACCAGGCCGGATTCGCGCCGGTCACATACATGACATCGGCCGCCTCGATGTCGTCATAGCAAACCGGTACGCTATCCTCACCCAGTGACAGCTTGTATCCAACCACCGCGGAGCTCATGCACAGGCGGGAGTTGGTATCAATATTATTGGAGCCAATGAAGCCTTTGATCAGCTTGTTGACCAGGTAGTATTCTTCCGTCAGGCACTGGCCGGAGACATAAAATGCGACCGAATCGGGCCCGAATTTTTTAATTAATGTTTTAAAAACAGCAGCAGTTCGTTCCAAAGCCTCGTCCCACGTCGCTCGCTGCAAGGGGATCGAACGGTTCAAACGCATTTGCGGGTATAGCAACCGGTCCGACTGGTCCATAACCGTATAATGCAGGTTCATGCCTTTGGAACAAAGCATTCCCTTATTCGAAGGATGTTCTTTGTCACCTTCCAGACTTAGCTGGCCATTACTTTCCTTCGTCACCACGACCCCGCAGCCTACGCCGCAGTAACAGCAGGTGGATTTATAGGATGTTGGGGTGGGTTTCATTGTTGATTTAAAATGCTTTGATTGATCTTTCTTTTTCCTTTCACACTATCCGTCCATTCTTCTTATGGACTCTTTTCTAGGAATTATTCTATGGATCTTTTTATGCTTCTATTGGTTCCAGTTTGCTGGTCTCTGCTGTGATTGCCTGTGTTTTTTCGAAATTGATCAGTGCCACTATTGCAGCAACACAAGCAATAGCCACTCCGATGTACATAAATGCCTGCGAATAGGTGATTGAGCTCGATTTAAACAAAAATCCAGCGAGCACCGCACCTACATTACCACCCGCACCCACAATCCCGCTGACCGAACCAATCGCTTTTTGATTGATAAAAGGAACAATCGCATAAGTAGCGCCATTGGCCATCTTCAAAAACATCGCGAAGCAGAGCATCGTAATCACAGCGCCTACGATGCTGCCGCTTTGCGCGAACAATGCGATGCCGATGCCTTCCAGAACGAGCAGTAATGCCAGCAGGCGACCTTTGCCCAGCATTCCATATTTGTAACCTACCTTGTCGGCCACGATCCCGCCAACTGCCCGGGCGAATATGTTCATAAAACCGAATGTACCAGCCAGGATTCCCGCCGTTGCCAGTGAGGTATCGAAGTTTTCGAAGAAATACAATGCGGCTACGTTGTCAAAAGTGATTTCTATTCCAAAACAGGCCCCATAGGCGAGAAACAACCCCCATGTGCGCGGGTCTTTCATAGCAATGCCCAAGGTGCCTTTCGCCTTAACAGCTTTTGGATTAGCGATTGCAAGGTCTTCAAAGTTGCCGGCAGGCGTGTCTTTGGTGAAAAAGTAGTAAACGAATGAGAATAGAAACAGCGCTGCGCCGGGAATGATCATGGCGATCCGCCAGGCTGATTCGGGCAGATAACCGGCGCCGACGAACCCGGCGAAGATCAATGGCATAACCATGTTGGTGATCCCGCCGCCGAGGTTACCCCAGCCGCCAGCCACCGCATTGGCCGTTCCGACGATCTTCTTGTCGAACATGACGGAGGTGTGATACTGGGTGACAACAAATGATGCGCCGATCACGCCGATCGCGAGGCGGAAGAGCAGAAAACCTTCGTAGGAATGCACGAGGCCAACGCTCATCACCGGAATGGAGCAGATCGCCAGCAATGCCGTATAAGTTTTACGCGGTCCCCACGTGTCGCAAAGCTTTCCGATGGCGATACGTGCCACGACCGTTGCTGCTACGGAAGCGATGATGATGTTGCCGATTTGTCCTTTGGTGAGGCCGAGGTCCGTTTTAATGACCGTCATCAGCGGGGCCAGGCCAAACCATCCGAAGAAACAAAGGAAGAACGCCATCCACGTCAGATGGAAGGTGCGCATTTGCACGCCCTTGAAATTGAGTACGTTGAGCTTTTCAAGCGGCTTATTGGTCGTTTCCATAGTAATAAGAGTTTTGAAATTGATGGTTAGAACAGAATGCTTATTTCAAAAAATCGGGTTTGATATTGATCATCAGATAAGCCCAGTTTGACATTTTCTGCGGGTTTTTGACACCCTTCACCTGAGCCAGGCTATTGGTGGAAAGGAATGTGCAGTAACCGCCCTGGAAGCTGATCGTCTTGGTCAGGTTGTAGTTGGCAATGATGTCGAGCTCTTCGCCGAAGCTGGACGACAGTTTCTGGTTGTCTGACACCCGTACTTGCGCTGCGCTCGAAAAATGGTGCAGGTCGGTGTTGATCGACAGCTTTTCGGACGCTTTAATGGTGGTATTGATATAAACATCCGAAAGCCCGCCTTTGCCGAAACCATTGGCTGCGTAGAAGTAATCCATTTGTCCCCAAAACTTGTGTGGCGTGCCGTAAAGCGGGTCAAATGTGTGGTTTTTGCGCGAGCCGGAAGTCGTGCCCGAGGTGTAGTCAAAGCCGGGGCCAATGGAAAATGCCGGGCTCATCGCATACAACCCCCGGACAGAATACATATAGGCGCTCAGCGACGCACCGTCTTTGTCTTTGCCGGTTTGGTAAAAAGCATTGGCTGTGAGCGACCAGTTTTTACCGATTTTAGTCTGCCAATAAGGTCCGATCGTTACCCTGCTCCGGACGCCGTTAGCCAGTTTCTTCACACCCGCTGTGTCCAGTGTGTATTTTTGAAAATCATCCTTTATCACCAGGAATGAAGCATTTCCCTGTCTTAGTTTTTTGCCGAGATACAGGAATTGCAGCGACTTATACATCGTCCCGATCCCATTTGTACCGGCCGTGTAGCCTACGGGTACGCCATCGTACAAGGTGCCCGTTTTGAGCTCACGGTTTTGGTTATACGCAAAACCCAGATGCGCGGTAAATCCATTATTCCCGTATTTGATTAACGCCGCGTCATGGCGTCTGGCCTGTTGCAGCCAGTCGAGGTTGCCGAGCAAGCGGCTGTCGTCGTAGAGCAGTTCCTGGCGTCCGATTTTCAATGCGAATTCTTTTCCTAGCTTGGTTTGGTTGGTATCCAGCAGGCTTATTTCGCCCCATGCTTCATGCAGCATCAGGCCGTTCAGTGACGAATTGGTGATGCGGTTGTTGGTCGAAGCGTCCTGGCCCCAGACCCGCACATCCTGCACAGCAACGAAAAACTGCGTCCGATAACCCTTATAACCCGCGTTGAGCCGGGTGCGCTGGGAGGTGAAGAAGGCAGGCTTTTCGCCTTTCGAAAGCATTGTGCCTTGTCCGTCGAGCAGTTCCGTCCGGGTCCGTAATTGTCCCGAAAGGCTAAACTGGGCCATTGTTCGTGTCGGGGCCAGCAGGCTGGTACTAGTAATGGCCAGCAAAAGAAGGTAAACAGCTTTTCTCATCGTGATTATGTTTAGGTTGGAGTGAAAGCTTTTCAAAAAGCCATTTGCATGTGTTGCAGGTATTCCAATGCATAGGCAGGGCTAAGGGCCACTACTTCGCCCATTACCATAATGGCCGGGGTGGTGATACCACTTTCGCGTACCATCCGTGGCATTTCCCAAACCTGTCCTACCACGCTTTTTTCATCGGGCCGGGTGCCGTTCTGGATTACCGCCATAGGCAAATGGCCGCGTCCGAAGTGTTTGTATAATGCGCAAATCTCTTCCAGTTTATTCAATCCCATCAGAACAATCACCGTCGCTTTCGACTGCGCAGCCAGCCTGATATCGTCCGAAAGCTCGCCATGTTGTGTGGTGCCGGTAATGACCCAGAAGCTTTCGCTCACACCGCGGCGCGTTACGGGGATGGCGAGGGAAGCGGGGACGGCTGTGCTGCTGGTAATGCCGGGTACCATTTCGCAGGGGATGTCGTGATCGAGCGCGTATTCCATCTCCTCATGCCCGCGACCGAAAACGAACGGGTCGCCGCCTTTGAGCCGCACCACGTGACCGCGTTTGCGGGCAAGGCGGACGATAAGGCCATTGATCTCGTCCTGTGAGAAAGAAGGCTGACCCACTTTTTTGCCTACATACATTTTCAATGCATGTGCCGGTGCGAATTCCAGAAACGCGGCATTCGCAAGTTCGTCATACAGCACCACATCGGCATTTTGAAGCGCCCGCATTCCTTTCAATGTGATCAATTCGCTATCTCCAGGGCCGGCCCCTACCAGTGTCAGTTTCGCTTCCATCTCTTATATATAATAGAGTGAATATTAGAAATGTACTATATATAGTATTTTGTAACTATAACATTTATTGGTTCAAATTTACTAGTCAAATTTTATAAAACAATCATTTTGCCAAAAATTATGTTTGTTTTTAACCATAAATACGAATATTAAATTAGGAATTAACTAAAACACGATTTACTTTTGACTTATCGAAAAAACGATAACACACTCAAAAAATTGAAATAGTACAACAAAATAATTCTGTTTTCACAAATTAATAGTTATTATTTACTATGAAAACCGTATCAGACACCCGGATCGTAGTTGTAGGCAATGGAATGGTGGGCTACAAATTCTGTGAAAAGCTCCTGTCCAGAAAAAAAGACGGACAACAATTCGCTATTACAGTCTTTGGAGAAGAGCCGCGTGCAGCCTATGACAGAGTACATTTGAGTGAATTTTTCGCAGGCAAGTCGGCGGACGACCTTTCCATGGCCGGAGCAGGGTGGTATGCAGAAAATGGCATACGACTATTCTTGTCCGATCCGGTGGTGGATATCGACCGGGAGGAAAAACTGGTACGTTCGCACCATGGACATATAGTATATTATGACTATTTGGTAATGGCGACCGGTTCGGGCGCATTTGTTCCCTCCATTCCTGGTGTAGAAAAAGACGGGGTATTTGTGTACCGCACGATCGAGGACCTGGAATTGATCCAGTCGTATGCCAAAAAAGCCAGAAAAGGTGCCGTGCTCGGTGGCGGGTTGTTGGGATTGGAAGCGGCAAAAGCGCTGCTCGACCTGGGTTTGGAGGAAGCGCACGTGGTGGAATTCGCCCCGCGCCTCATGCCCAGGCAGATCGACGACGCGGGTTCGCGGATGCTGCAAAGCCAGCTGGAATCGCTCGGGCTACAAATCCATTTGTCCAAAAGCACACAGGAAATCAAAGGTGGGGATTGTATTGAAGGAATGCAATTCGGGGATAACACATTCCTGGACGTGGATATGCTCGTCATTTCCGCCGGGATCCGTCCGCGGGATGAAATCGCTAAAATCGCCGGCCTCGAAACGCACCCGAGAGGGGGTATCGTCGTCAATAACCAATTGCAAACCTCCGATCCGTTCATCTTCGCGATCGGTGAATGTGCCTTGGCGCATCATATGATTTACGGTCTCATTGCGCCGGGCTATGAAATGGCCGACGTCGTTGCCACCATGCTAACAGGTGGCGAAAAGGAGTTTCTGCCCTACGACATGTCGACGAAACTAAAACTGATCGGCACCGACGTGGCCAGTTTTGGCGACCCATTCGTGGAAGAGCCGGCCTGCAAAACCATCCGCTACGAAAACAAGGCGAAAGGTGTCTATAAGCGCATTAACGTAAGTGCCGATGGCAAAACTTTGCTTGGCGGTATCCTCGTCGGCGAGGCGGAGCAGTACAATATGCTGCTGCAAACCTGCAAGGCCAAAACCATTCTGCCGCCTGATTCCGAAGATCTCATCCTCGGCTCCCGTGGCGGCGAAGAAGCGGGTGCGGGTGTGATGAGCTTGCCCGACGATGCACTCATTTGTTCGTGCGAGGCGGTCACCAAAGGCATGATTTGCCATGAAGTGGGCGAAAACGGCCACACGACCATTGACGCACTCAAAAAATGCTGCAAGGCTGGGACAGGCTGCGGGGGGTGTATTCCGATGGTGAAAGATCTCATCGGCGGCGTGTTGAAGGAAAAAGGGGTTTACGTACGCAATGTAGTCTGCGAGCATTTCGATTATTCGCGCCAGGAACTGCTGGATCTCGTGAAAATGAATGGCTTGAAAACGTACGGTGCCGTGCTCGATCACCATGGTAAAGGCGATGGCTGTGAAGTTTGCAAACCGCTGGTAGCCTCACTGCTGGCAAGTCTTTGGAATGAAAATATACTCACCAAAGACCTTGCCGTGGCGCAGGATTCGAACGACCGGTATTTGGCTAACATCCAGAAAGGCGGGACCTATTCCGTCGTGCCGCGGATTCCCGGCGGTGAGATTACTCCCGAGAAGCTGATCGTGATCGGTCAGGTTGCGCAGAAATATAATTTGTATACCAAAATCACCGGCGGCCAGCGCATCGACTTGTTTGGTGCCCACCTCGGCGACCTGCCGGATATTTGGGAGGAGTTGATCGACGCCGGTTTCGAAAGCGGTCATGCTTATGGAAAGTCATTGAGAACGGTAAAAAGCTGCGTAGGTTCTACCTGGTGCCGTTTTGGGGTGCAGGATTCGGTATCGTTCGCCATTGAAGTGGAAGATCGCTACAAAGGCCTGCGCTCGCCGCATAAGCTGAAATCCGCAGTATCGGGTTGCGTGCGGGAATGCGCCGAGGCGCAAAGCAAGGATTTTGGCATTATCGCCACCGAAAAAGGCTGGAACCTGTTTGTATGCGGTAATGGCGGCTCCAAGCCCCAGCACGCACAATTGCTCGCCACCGACGTAGACAAAGAAACCTGCCTGCGACTCATCGACCGCTTTTTAATGTTTTACATTAAAACCGCCGACCCGCTCACCCGCACCGCCACATGGCTGAACAAAATGGAAGGCGGCATGAACTACCTCAAAGCAGTGGTCGTAGACGACGTGCTCGGCATCGGCGCAGAACTCGAACGCGATATGCAAAACCTTATCGACGTCTACAAATGCGAATGGCGCGAAGTGGTCGAAAGCCCCGAGCTCCGCAAACGTTTCACCCATTTCGTCAACACGCCGATCAAGGACCCAACCATCACATTCGAAGGCATGCGAGAACAAAAACGGGCCACGGAATGGGCATAATCGCGATCCGGCAATGCCGCGGCGGCGATTCACTCATTCCCCGTTCCACGGCGGCTCATTCATTATTCCCCGTTCCACGGCGACTCATTCACTGATTCATTCATTCATTCACTCATTCACTCATTCCCCGTCCCACGGCGGCTCATTCAAAAATGGAAACAATCAACAAAGTAACCTGGCACATGGCGTGTTCCGTCGACGATATCCCCGAAAATGGCGGCGGTTGTGCATTCATCAGCGGGAAACAAATCGCGATCTTCAACTTTGCCAGAAGAGGCGAATGGTATGCCACCGACAACCAATGCCCGCACCGCCAGCAGATGGCCATTGCGCGTGGAATGATCGGCAGCCAGAACGAAGAACCGAAAGTAGCTTGTCCTTTTCATAAAAAAACCTTTTCATTGCAAACCGGACAGTGCCTGAACGACGACGAGTACCGGATCAACACTTTCCCCGTGATGGTGAAAGAGAACCGCGTTTACGTGGCCCTGTAAAGTGGTTGCGGGCAAAGTTCCCGCCGCCATCCGGTTACCGACCGATCATTAACGAGGGGTTTTAGCGCCTGCGCTTAGCAAATGGAAAGACTAGACAAGCGCGTGGCGGGCAGCCTGACGCGGTTTTACGTGGTGGCATTGTGTGTGGTGGCTTTGCTCACCATGAGCGGGCTGTTCCTGATCAGGCGCACGATCCGGAACCTCAACCACGATAGTCGCGTGGTAAATGTGGCCGGGCGTCAGCGAATGCTCAGCCAGCGGCTTACTAAATTGGCCATCCTCAGGATCAACGGACTAGCGCACAAAGACTCGGTCGATTTTGATTCGCTGCTGCAACTTTGGAAGAATAGCAACGAAAACCTGGTGTCGAGAAAATTGCAGGTGGGGCAGGGGGTTGTAACATGGAAAAGCCCGCCGCTGGACACGATGTTCCGCGAACTCGCCCCCATTTTCAACCGCATTTACACCAATTTACGGATCATTCACCACGACAGCTCCGGCATTTCGGAAAAGCAGCAGGCATTGGCCGAAGTGCTGGAAAGCGAACCGGAATTCCTGCACCGGATGGACCGTATTGTGTTCCAGTTCGATAAGGAAAGCTACGAAAGGCTTGAAAACCTAGAACGCATCGAATGGATCCTCGATCTGATGACGATCCTCGTGCTGATTGCCGAAGGATTGCTGATTTTCAGGCCCGTCGTGAATACAACCCGACGTGTGGTGCGCATGCTGACCGAATCGGAGGACGCATTGCAGCTCTCTAATCAGAAGTTGAAAGAAGCGAATAGCCAGCTCGTGGAAACGCAGCGGGAATTGCTGCGCCTGGAAGAGGAAAAATATGAAATGCAGCTGGCCGAAGACCGCGTCCGGGCAGGAGCGCTGATCGAGGGGCAGGAGGAAGAGCGGAAGCGGTTTGCATTGGAATTACACGATGGCATCGGTCAGATGCTCACCGGCTTGAAGCTGCATGCGGAAAAGTTGAAAGCAGTGCAGTTTCATGACGAAAAAAACCAGAAACGCTTCGATCAGCTGGTGGTGTTTATTCAGGACATTATCCAGACAACCAGACAGATATCATTCAATCTCATGCCGTCCGTCCTCAGCGATTTCGGGCTGGCGTCGGCGTTGAAGCTGCTATGCCAGCAAACAGCTGAAGTGTCGGGGATCAGGATTCTGTTTGAAGGCGAAACGGGTGCTCGCATTCCAATGGCCCGGCCGATGGAGATCGGATTGTACCGTATTGCGCAGGAAGCATTGAACAATGCCGTCAAACACGCCAATGCGGATCAGATCAAGATTAAATTGGAACAAAGTAAGAATCGCATTGTTTTGGAAATCGCCGATGACGGAAAAGGATTTTTAATTAGTAATTTGAAGTCAGAAGAAGGCCAGTTCCTGACCCGCAACGGGATGGAAAATATAAGGACCCGTACCCAGCTTTTGAATGGTCAAATAGAGATCATTTCCAAGGTGGATAGCGGTACGAAATTGGTCGTTCAGGTTGATTTATGATGACTTATTGCTGATTATCTTACCGCGTATGCCCATTCGGATTTTAGTTGTAGATGACCATTCGGTAGTGAGGCAGGGTATTATCACTCTGCTTGAAGACGAAGATGACTTGCTGATTGTAGGCGAGGCTTCGGACGGTGATGAAGTGTGGGATATGGTTGATAATCTAAAACCGAATGTGATTCTGCTGGACCTCACAATGCCGCGCATGCCGGGGCTGGATGTGATCAAACAGATTGTACCAGTATTCCCCGCAGTGAAAATTCTGGTATTCAGCATGCACAACAATACCGATTATGTGTTGTCATCGGCATTGAGCGGCGCTTCGGGTTACCTGGAAAAGGACACCAGCCGTGACGAAATGCTTAAAGCCATCAGGGCTATTGCCAAAGGTGAGTTATATTTTCCGCCTTACGCATCGTCGGTAATCATCAAAGACCTGCTCAAACAACTCGCTCGTGTGCCCGATACGCGTCCGGTGGAAGATACGGCGCAGGAGAAATCTATCTGGAAAATCATCACGCCCCGTGAGCAGCAAATCCTCAAATGCCTTACCGAAGGCATGAGCAGCAAGGATATCGCCGAGAAGTTCGATATCAGTTCCAACACCGTCGCCAATCAGCGCGCCAGCATTATGAAAAAGGCCAATGTAAAAAACACCGCCGAGCTGATTAGCCTGGCGATGAAGTAGCTTATTGGTCTGATTTTTATACCGCCCAGTCCTGTTTACCGGCCTCAATGGAGGCCGGTAGTTAAATCTGGGAGATGATGGACAGGATATTCACCTTTATATTATGCCTTACGCTCTGTTCCGCCGCATTAGCGCAGGACAACTCTGCCGCAAAAGGTTCTCAAAAAAATAAGAAGATCGTCTTTATCGCCGGGCCCGATAGCCATGGCAAAGGCGAGCATGAGCACAATGGCGGCTGCACCCTGCTAGCCAAAGCATTGAATGACAGCATGCCTGTTGCCAATGCCGTGGTAGTACATAATGGCTGGCCACAGGACGAATCGGTGCTTGACGATGCGGATGCTATCGTTTTTTACCTCGATGGTGGCGGTAACGACCATCTGACTTTCGTTCATGCAGCCAAAATGGATAAGCTGGCGGCCAAAGGTGTGGGCTTTGTTTATCTTCATTTAGCCCTCGAAGTGGCAGCTGGTGCACCTGGCGATCGGTTTTTGAAATGGATAGGAGGGTATTTTGAGACCAACTGGTCGGTGAACCCAGTTTGGGAGGCCCATTTCGCGGCCTTTCCCGATCATCCCGTCGCACGTGGTGTGAAGCCGTTCAATATTACTGATGAATGGTATTATCACATGCGTTTTCCAGCCGGTATGAAAGGCGTAACCCCCATTTTGCAATCGCTCCCACCAGAATCGACTCTTGACAAGCCCGATGGCACCCATTCCAATAACCAGGCAGTGCGGGAAGCGGTGATTACCAGAAAGGAAATGCAAACACTCGCCTGGACGTTCGAACGGCCAGACAGTGGCCGAGGATTTGGCTTTACGGGTGGACATATGCATAAGAACTGGCAGAACGACAACTTTCGGAAGCTCGTACTAAATGCCATAGCTTGGGTCGCAAAGATCGATATTCCCGCCGACGGCTTGCCCTCGGCAACACCTACCGATAGTGAGTTGAATGCGCTGACGAAGCGCGTAAACTGAGCATCCTGCATTAAATTTCTTTAATCCCTAAATTAGTTAGGCCGGTTTTGCGTTAATAAATGCGATAACCCTGCCGGTCCTGCCACGCGATAGACGAAACAGGTACCGTTTTGTTAATATCAAGATGAAATACGGTTTCCGGAAACCGCGTAAGCGCCCTAACAACTTCATTGTTCTGCTACTGATAGCCCTGCTAGCCGCCGGAATGCGTCCGGCATTTGCGCAAACTGACTCGACCGTCAAAGTCCAGATCGCCAAGGCCAGGTTATTCTTCAACTTCGATACGCGGGGCACGTTTATTCAAAGCAAGCATATCAATATTTTTGGCGTCAATGCGGGCGTTACTTTCGGCGAAAAGCGAAACCGCATTACGGCGGGCTATTATTGGCTGGGCTACGGTGCCGCCCGAAGGCTTGTCAACTGGCGGAGGATACTTTCCAACACACTGAATCTCTCTTACTACACTGCCACCGACGTCCGTTTCATGAATTTCGCATACTGGCACACCGCGATCCGCAACAAGCGCTGGGTACTTTCCACACCATTGGAAGTCGGGATCGGCAACGAAAGCACCCGGTTCCGTGACCTGTTCGACGGCATCACTTCCGGCTCGCGGAAGGACTACTTTATCCCTCTGCAAGTAGGAGTATATGGCGAATACCGCGCATTGCGCTGGGCCGGTTTCAATACCCAGGTCGGTTATCGGAACGCCCTCTCCTCAGGCGAACTCCGAAAGCGTTTCAGCGGGTTCTATTATAGCTATGGTGTGAACTTGTACCCGGAGACTATCTGGCAGGATTTCCGGAAATGGCGCAAAAGAAAGTCCAAACCCCAGACGCTTGATAATGCAGCCCGGCCGGTCGGGAGTTAAGGCAAGTCAGCGCTAGCAGTTGTGCAGGCAATATTGTAATTTGTGTCAAACATCAAAGAGCTTACAATATGTTGACCATCAGCGCGGATCAAATCGAGGCAAATGCTCCGGCAGTACTTTTAGAACTGGCAAAAGGAGAAAGGGTAGGAGTCACTTTTGGGGAAGGGAAGACGGTTCAGGCGTACCTCGTTCCCGGAGATCTGGTCCCAAGAAGCAACGGGCCAAGGAAACTGGGAATTCTCGAAGGGAAAGTGACGGTAACTTTTGCAGACGATTTCAAAATGACGGAGGAAGAATTTCTTGGCTTATGACCTACCTGCTTGATACGCACACACTCATCTGGACACTTACAAAATCAGTCAAACTCTCGGACAATGTACGAAGCATATTGCAAGACAGAAGTAACGAGATCGTTGTCAGCGCACTGAGTTTTTGGGAAATTGCAATCAAGCGTTCTGTTCAAAAACTTGATTTGGAAGGAGGTACCCCGGAAGATTTTGTACTAGCAACCTTAGAAGCTGACTTCCGGATATTGCCACTGTCCATTGATCACTGCTCCTCCTGCTACAAACTTTTGGCGACGCACCATAAGGACCCGTTCGATCGTATGTTAATCTGGCAGGCACTTCACCAGGAATGTTCTCTCATTAGTATAGACAGAGACATTCGTAAATACGTCTCCGAAGGCTTGCGAGTCGTTTGGTAATCCCTTCATTATCTCAAATTTCGACGAATTTCAACCCAACCCCTTGCGATTTTAATTTCTTTAAACTTACTTTGTCTATCAGTTTAGTAGATTTTGTTTGTTAGCCACCAGCAAACGGGATCGTCAACACAATCTTTTTCTAATATGAAATCGATGGATCTTTATTCTTCGCACGTGACCATTGTGCCTTTGGTGGGCTCTCTCCGTTTGTTTTCTGCATCTGCGCCCTGTTGCTGTTGTTGAGTGTTCCTGATGGCAGCGGCTGTCGCTGCATATGATTTTCACCCTGTTACAAATTATTATTAATGCTGTGGGTTGCTGATCCGCGGTTCCAATCACATGAACATCATGAAAAATATTAAGACCATCTTTCTTGCAGCAGGCCTCGCCCTGACCGCTTTCCCCCATGCATTTGCACAAGAGACGAATGAAAACAAAGTGATTATCACCGGCGTGCGCTTCGCTTATCCGCTGGTTGAAAAATGGATCAAGGAATACACCGCGGCCAACCCGAAGGCGCAGATCGTGATCGAAACGCGCACCATCACCGACCCCGCGAAATACGACCTGCTCATCGAAGCCTACAATCAGGATAAGGAGGTGAAGGAGACCCGCGAATACATTTCGATCGGTCGCTATGCATTGCTGCCGGTGGCCAATGCAAAATCTGCCTTTGCGAAGGAATATGCCGATAAAGGTTTGAATGAGAAGTCTTACAAGCAAATTTTCTTCCACGATATTTATGCCGAAAAGGATAAAGGACTGACCACGCCATACACGGTTTATACCCGCCTCCAAAAGGCCGGCGCGCCGCTAACTTTTGCCAAATATTTCGGTTATGAGCAGCAGAATATCAAGGGGAAAGCCATTGCCGGAGCGGACGAGCACCTGATCAAAGCGCTTTTGAAAGATGAAACAGGCATTACCTACACAACGCCCGGATTGGCATACGATCTCCAAACGCGTAAACCACTTGACGGACTGACCATCATCCCGGTGGACACGGATGGTAACGGCCGCGTTTCGAAAGAAGAGAAAGCGCTGGAAAACCTGGATCAGGTGATAACGACGCTGGAAACGGAAAAACTTAAAAATGTACCGATAGAAAACCTGCATTTTTCTATCGATAAACATAATTCAAACCCTGAGGCAAAGAAATTCCTGCTTTGGGTGGCTGCTAATGCGGACAAAGACCTGCACCAGTTTGGTTACCTGAAAGCGGATGCAAAACGTCTGGCTGAAGAAAAAGAGAAACTGGAAAGATTTCAGGCTGTAAAATAAGGTTCACCTGAGTCGGGCACAGCGGAAGTTGTGCCTGCTTCTTTTACTTCCATTCCATTTTATGAAGAAACAACTACTCTCCGCCCTGACCAGGCAGCGGCTGGGCATGCTTTTGCTTGGCGCTGCCGTTTTCAACCAGGCATTTGCCCAGCACGACCCCGTTCAGCCGTTCGGCGGAAAGATCGGGAAAACGATCGAAGAAACGGAGCAATGGTGGCAGGAGCAACCCAAAGCACCAAAAGGCGCACCGAATGTCGTCTGGATTCTGCTGGACGACGTCGGTTTTGGAGCCACTTCGGCATTCGGCGGGCTGATTGAAACGCCTAATTTTGAAAAATTGGGAAAGAACGGCCTGCGTTATACCAACTTCCACACGACAGGCATATGCAGTCCCACGCGTGCATCGCTGCTGACGGGCAGGAATCCGCACAGCGTAGCCATGGGGCACCACGCCGAGCTGGGCATTGGCGCGCCGGGTTATAACGGCAACATTCCGTTCGAGGCGGGAACGGTGGCAGAAATTTTCAAAGAAAACGGCTACAATACATTTGCGTTGGGTAAATGGCACGGCAACCAGCCGCGCGACCTCACGATTGCCGGTCCGTATAACCGCTACCCGACGGGCCGTGGTTTCGAGCATTTCTATGGTTTTCTGGGCGGTGCTACCGATCAGTGGCACCCGCAGCTGGTGGAGGAAACTTCGCCCATCGACATTGAGCCGAATACCAGGCATTTGAACCAGCTGTTGTCCGACAAGGCCATTTCCTACATCGCCAACCAGAAATCGGCAGATCCTGAAAAGCCGTTTTTCCTCTACCTCGCTACCGGTGCGGCACATGCTCCGCACCACGTCGCCCGCGAATGGAGCGACAAGTACAAGGGCAAGTTCGACGGCGGCTGGGACCAATACCGTGAGAAAGTTTTCGAACGGCAGCTGGAAGGCGGACTCGTACCCAAAGGGACGAAATTGCCACCGCGTCAAACGGGTATCAAGCCCTGGGACTCGCTTTCACCCGATGAAAAGAAGATTTATGCAAGGTTCATGGAGGTTTATGCAGGCTTCCTTTCTTACACCGACTATGAAGTGGGCAGGGTAGTGGATTATCTCCAACAGATAGGTCAGCTTGATAATACGGCGATTTTTCTCGTGGTGGGCGATAATGGCGGCAGCAAGGAAGGTACCTACACCGGCACTGCGGGTACGGCCGAAAAGTCGTCCGGGGACGATATCAAATTCCTGCTATCCCAATACGATAAGCTCGGTACCGAATATAGTTATCCCAATTATCCATTGGGCTGGTCGCAGGCTACCAACACGCCATTCCGCTATTGGAAAAGCGATGTGAATGCGGAAGGAGCTTCCCACACGACGCTGATCGTGCATTATCCCAAAGGCATTTCCGAAAAAGGCGGGCTTCGTTCGCAGTATGCGCATGTGATCGATATTTTGCCTACCACCATTGAACTGACCGGCGTGAAAGTGCCGACGGAAATCAATGGCTACAAACAATGGCCGTTTCATGGCACATCGCTGGCCTATTCGTTCAATGATGCGCAGGTGGCGTCGCGGCACACGCAGCAATATTACGAGCTGCACGGCGGTCGCGCTATGTACAAGGATGGCTGGAAAGCCAGTGTTTACCATCCGCGCAACACTTTTGGCGAGCAGACGAACGACATTAACTTCATCGCCGATTTCAAGCGCGACAAATGGGAGCTCTACAACATCAATGAAGACTGGAACGAGATCACCGACCTGGCCGCGAAGCATCCGGAGAAGCTGGAAGCGTTGAAAAAGCTGTTTGACGAAGAGGCAGAAAAATACAATGTGTATCCGCTGAAAAACTTCCGGGCCGGCCTTGCACCGCCCCCGATCCGTTCCAAAACGGTGATTTACGAAGGTACGACGATTAAAACGCGGGTATATATCGGCAAAGGCCCGGTGGATATAACAGCCAAGATTGAGGCTGGAAAGAATGCGGAAGGCGTCATTTTCGCCAACGGCGGTCTGCTGGGCGGAAGCAGCCTTTTTATCAAACAAAACAAATTGCATTACCTGCTGAACGACGGCCTGAAACCGGTTTTGCTCACGTCGATCAAAGCATTGAAGGACGGTGGGAATGACATTCGGATCGAATTTTCGGCCGACAAGGTAACCTTGCTCGTGAATGGCGAAAAGGCGGCCGAACAGGCCGGATTGAGCGCGACGAAATACCTGGCGTCCGCGTCCTCCGATGGTTTTAGCGTTGGAAAAGACTTGAATTCGCCTGTTACGAAAGATTACCCCGGTACCTTTGCATTCACCGGCAAAGTGAAACAGCTGGTGATCGACCAGCACGAGGAGAACCAGGGGAAAGTGGGTTTATTACAAAAAGAGAAATAATCTAAAATACCGCTCGATGAAAAGAATTTTAATGGGCGTGTCCCTGTTGCTGGCCACCTGGACGATTCAGGCGCAAACCCCGCGAAAGCCCAATATCGTGGTGATCCTGGCCGACGACCTTGGCTACGGTGACATCGGAACTTTCGGCGCTACTGACATTCGCACGCCGAATATTGACGGACTGGCGACGAACGGGATCAAACTGACCTCATTTTACTCGACTTCGCCCGTTTGCAGTCCTACCCGCGCCGCACTCATCACGGGCCGTTACCCGCGCAGGATGGGGATCGATCACGTGTTTTTCCCGGAAAGTTTCACGGGTATTCCCGCCGAAGAGGTCACCATTGCGGAGGCTTTGAAAGGCAACGGTTACCGCACGGCGATTTTTGGCAAATGGCACCTCGGCCATCACCGGCAATTCCTGCCCCTGCAAAATGGATTCGATGAATATTACGGCATTCCGTACAGCAACGACATGATGGGCGTGGCCTACCTGCGCGGCAACGACGTCGATAGCCTGAAAGTGAATCAGAAATACATTACGCAGACTTATACCAAAGAGGCAGTCCGCTTTATCGACCAGAACAAGGACAAGCCGTTTTTTCTCTACATTACCCACAATATGCCCCACGTGCCGATTTACGCCTCGCCGAAATTCGAAGGCAAATCGAAACGCGGCTTGTACGGTGACGTGATAGAAGAGCTGGATTGGAGCGTCGGGGAAGTGGTGAAGGCTTTGAAAAAGAATGGTTTGGAACAAAATACGCTGGTCGTATTCACGAGCGATAATGGACCGTGGCTGATTTTCGATGTCGAAGGCGGGTCCGCCGGGCCATTGCGGCAAGGCAAGGGCACTACTTTCGAAGGCGGCCAGCGCGTGCCCACGGTCGCTTACTGGCCGGGCAAGATCAAGCCAGGGACGGTTTACGACGATCTGGCCTCACACCTGGACTTGTATCCGACGATTATCAGCCTCACCGGCAGCCAGAAAACGCAAACGAAGAAACCACTCGATGGAGAGGACATCAGTCCGGTGCTGTTCGGGACGGGCAAGCGGAAGGGCGACGAGTTTGCCTATTATTCCAATGGAATTATCGAAGCCTACCGCAAAGGCGACTGGAAGATCCGCCTGCCTCAGGCGGATGTGAAAACAGGCAATGTGACGATAGTTCCCGCCGCGGATACATTGCTTTTTAACCTCAAAACAGACATTGGTGAGCAAAATAACCTTTTGAAATCCAACCCGGAAAAAGCGAAGGAACTGCTCGCTTTCCTGGAAGTGTATAAAAAGAAAATCGGACCCACACCGCCTGCTCAGGTGCAGCGAATGCTTTCCGACGATAGCCACATTAAGAAAAGAGCAGAGCGAGCAGCCGGAAAAAATACCGGTAAATAAGTAGTTTTGGGATGGTTACGAATTTAGTAACCATCCCTACTCATCCATTTACAAGCCATGAAAAAAATAGTAACCACTGTAATCGGGCTTTCTCTCGCCCTTCCTCTGTTCTCCAATGCAGCGTTCGCGCAGGGCATTTCATTGACACCGGCTTCCTTGACGCCCTATCAGGTGACGGTAGCCGCCGCGGATTACAAAGGCAAATCAGGCATTGCGTTAACAATGCCCACGCCGCCGAAAAATGAAAAGACATTTGCCGTTTTAAAGGAAGTCGATTTTCATAACGGCACGATCGAAGCCACCATTTCCGGCCAGCCGCAGGCCAATGCGGGCGAAGGTGCCCGTGGGTTTGTCGGCATTGCATTCCGCGTGGCGGCGGATACTTCGAAAATGGAGCTACTGTACATAAGGCCCACCAATGGCCGCGCCAACGACCAGGTGCGCCGGAACCACTCCACGCAATATGTGTCTCAGCCCGGCTATCCCTGGGAAAAGCTTCGCAAGGAAACACCCGAGAAATACGAGGCCTATGCCGATATGGTGCCTGCCGAATGGACGAAAATAAAAATAGAAGTGAAGGATGAAACGGCGAAATTGTATGTCAATGGCGCTGCACAACCGACCTTAATCGTGAACGACCTCAAACAAGGCAAAGACCTCCGTGGGAACGTGGCGCTGTGGATTGGGCCGGGAACGCTTGGGCATTTCACCGATGTCAAAGTAACGAAAGTCGACTAATTGTATCCTGCTCATTGATAAACCTTAAAAAATCCCAATAATGTACGGCTATGCTTGCATTATTGGGATTGTTAAATTTACTTTGCCCACCGAATTTATAGATTAAGTATTTTATTGAAAACCTGTCGACCGGAAATAACCACCATTTCCAGACGGTACTTTTACAAAGGCCTGTAATGCTTAAAAACAGGGTCAGGGTTTCACGTATGCGCCATGTTGCGTATATGCTATAAGGTTCATGAGTCGGTGTGCTGTTCAGGCATTTCCGGTATTCCTGTGTATTGATTTTTGCAATTGCCTAAGCCCATTTCAGTTAAAATTCATTAAACCCACAAAATTCAGTTAATGAGAAAGTACGTTTACTTGGTTCTGTTCCTGACAGGCTTTTTTACTAATTCCTATGCCCAGGAAAACGTCACTGGCGTGGTGAAGGACGCTTCCGGGCAAACTATCCCCGGTGCAACGGTCGTGTTGAAGGGAACTGCGCGCTATGCCGCCACCGACCTGGACGGAAAGTTTTCCATTGCCGCACCCGACGATTTCCCGTTTACCTTACAAGTCAACCTCACCGGCTACCAGCAGCAGGAAGTCGACATTTATGAACTCAGCGGCGAGCCTGCCGAAATCGTACTCAAAACAGCCAACGTGCTCGACGAGGTGGTCGTCATCGGCTATGGTACCCAGAAAAAAGGCGACATTACCGGCTCGGTTTCGTCGGTGCCGCAACTGGCCCTGAAACAGCCTATTAGTTCATTCGACCGCGCACTGCAAGGCGCTGCGGCGGGTGTGCAGGTAACGCAAACGTCGGGGCAGCCTGGCGCGGCTGTGAGTATTCGGATTCGTGGGGGCAACTCCATCACGGGCGGTAACGAGCCATTGTACGTGATTGACGGTTTTCCGGTTTACAACAGCAATGCCGATGCGAGCGCAGGCGTAACAGCCGGGCCAAGCATCAATGCGCTTTCCAGCCTTAACCCCAGTGACATTGAATCGATTGAAGTGCTGAAAGACGCTTCCGCGACGGCCATTTACGGTTCGCGCGGTGCAAACGGGGTGGTGATCATCACCACTAAAAAAGGAAAGGCAGGCCAGAATACATTGACTTACGACGCCTATTACGGCACCCAGAAAGTCCTGAAAAAAGTAGACGTTTTGACCAACGCAAAGGATTGGGCACTGCTCAAAAACGACGCCCGCGTCAATTCCGGAAAAGCACCGTACTACACACAAGACCAGCTGAATGCACTGGGCGAGGGCACGGACTGGCAAAGCGAGGCATTCCGCTCGGCACCGATCCAGAACCATCAGCTGTCGCTCACGGGTGGCGACGACCGCACGCGCTATTCGATTTCAGGGAATTATTTCAAACAGGACGGCGTGTTGCGTAACACGGATTTTGAAAGATACTCCGGCCGGATCAATCTCGACCGCGACTTTTCTTCCAGATTCAAAGTAGGCGTGAACCTGACAGCCAGCAAAATCACGGCGCAGGTGGCCAACAACGGCGTTGTGAATGCATTGCTCTCCATGCCGCCGACCGTGAATGTGTATGATGCCAATGGAAAATACACCTATCAAAGCGAGTTTGAAACCCCGCTCGGTAACCCCATTGCGACTTTGGAAAAAGAGGTGAACCAAACCCAAACCTACCGCGTGCTCGGGAATGTGTACGGCGAATACACCTTTTTCGACGGACTCGTCGGCAAGGTTTCGTTCGGAGCAGATGTGATCAACAACAAGCAGAACCGCTACGTGCCGTCCGACATTTACCAGGGAGCGAATTCCAACCCGACGGGTAAAGCGTCTGTGGGGACGAAATTTTCCTCCACATGGCTGAATGAGAATACATTGAGTTATTCTAAAACGATTCGTGAAAACCATTCGCTGAATGTCGTGATAGGGTACACCCAGCAGGCATTCGAAACCGAAAGCGCCATTGCCGGTTCGGAAGCATTCGTAACGGACCAGTTGGAATACAATGACCTCGGAAGCGGCTCGGTATACAGCCAGCCATCGTCGGGCTCGTCGGCGTGGGCGCTGAACTCCTGGCTGGGCCGGATCAACTATTCGATCGATCAGAAATACATTTTCACCATTAGCGGCCGTGCGGATGGCTCGTCGCGTTTTGGTAAGGACAAAAAGTGGGGTTACTTCCCATCTGCGGCTTTTGCGTGGAATATTTCGAAGGAAAATTTCCTGTCCAACTACAAAACGATCAGTAACCTGAAATTGCGCCTGAGCGCCGGGGTAACGGGTAACCAGGAGATCGGGCAGTATCTTTCACTGGCTACATTGGGCTCTAACACCTACTTCTTCGGGGGACAAACCTACATTGGTTTCGCCCCAAACCGGATTTCCAACCCGGATCTTGGCTGGGAAACTACCGCGCAGTACGACGGCGGGATCGACCTTTCGCTGTACAAAAACCGCATCAATATCGTGTTTGATGCCTATTACAAAAAAACCACAAACCTGCTCCTGAACGTCCCGATCCCCTACACGACCGGCCAGACGACGGCATTGCAGAACTATGGCTCAGTTGAAAACAAGGGAATTGAACTTGGCATTAATACCGAAAACTTCACGGGCGCATTCAACTGGAATACCAACTTTGTATTCTCCGTGAACCGCAACAAGGTGCTCACCCTCGGCGACGGTGCCGACTACATCATTTCCGGTGCTAACATCGCCCAGGTAGGCCAGCCGCTGGGGTCATTTTATGGTTACCAAACCAATGGCTTGTTCCAGACCGGCGACGACATTGCCAAACTTCCGACCATTAACCCCGCCACAACCAAGCCCGGCGACCGGCGCTATGTAGATGTCAACGGCGACGGCAAAATCACCCAGACCGACGACCGCACGCTCATTGGAAACGCGCAGCCGAAGTTCCAGGGCGGAATCACCAACACATTGTCCTATCTGAATTTTGACCTGAGCTTTTTCTTCCAGGGCACTTACGGCAACAAGCTTTTTAACCAAAACAAACAGCAGCTTGAACTCCTTACCGGGCAGCAAAATGCTTCTGTGACCGCATTGGAGCGGTGGACGCCCACTAACCCGACCAATGTGATCCAGCGCGCATTCGAGGACCCAGCACCCGTAAACACGAGCCGCTACGTGGAAGATGCTTCATTTCTCCGCCTGAAAAACGTGACGCTGGGCTATAACCTGCCTAAGGCCATTGCCTCCAAGATCCACGCCAGCCAGATCAAATTGTATGTTTCGGCAGCAAACCTGCTCACCTGGACGAAGTACACGGGTTTCGATCCCGAGGTAAGCCGCAATGAGCAAAGTACGCTCGGCCAGGGGATCGATTACAGCGTGTATCCCGGCAGTAAGTCGTTTTTGGGTGGTCTAAGTATTTCATTTTAAGCATTCTGGCAATGAAAAAGATATTTCTGTTCTTCCTCGGTATTTTCAGTTTCACCGCCTGCACGGACCTGAATGAAAATCCCACCTCCCTCATTACAACCGAACAATTTTATAAAACCGAAAGCGATGCGCTCGCGGCCGTAACCTCCGTGTACAATGCTGCACTGAACAACGGCGGGCTTACGATGTACAACCGCTTGTTCCACCTCGCATTCGAAATCATGTCCGACGACGCCATTGCTGGTCTGCGCGTGACGAATGCGGATGTGCGTACCATTTCCGTGCTGGCCCATTCAACGACCAATGACCGCGTCGACGAACTCTGGCGGGAAAGTTACGTCGCCATTAACCGCGCCAATATCGCCATTGCCCGCATTCCGGGGATCGAAATGGACGCTACTTTGCGGACGAGACTGGTGAATGAAGCCAAATTTTTGCGCGGATTATTGTATTTCAACCTGGTAAGGCTTTGGGGCGACGTTCCGCTGCTTCTGGAAGAAAACGGATCGTTGGGTAAGGACGCCATTCAGGTGGCGCGGACACCTAAGGAGGAGGTTTACAAACAAATCATCCAGGATTTGACCGACGCCGAGGCATTGCCCAATGCATACACTGGTGCAAATGCCGGTCGCGCAACAGGTGGTGCCGCGAAATCCATTTTGGCGAAGGTGTACCTCACGCGTCAGGAATGGAGCAAAGCGGCTGCAAAAAGCCTGGAAGTGATCAACGGGCCTTATGGTTATGATTTGTTCGAAAATTTTGCGGATGTTTTCAATGTGGCTACCAAGAATGGCAAAGAGCATATTTTCTCGGTTCAATGTAAATCCAACGTCAATGGGCAGGGCAACCGTCTGGCCTCGTCGGCGACGCCGGTAGGGATACCCGGCGTGGCTTCGGCAGGTACGGACGAGCCTCAACCCGATGCGTACAAGTTGTACAGCGAAAAGGACAAACGCCGCGATGTCACCTTCTTTACCTCGCTCGTAAGTCCGACCACCGGCAAGGAAATCACATTTCCGCCGCGTTTTTTTAAATATTTCGATCCGGCGCAGATCGTGAACCCGACCGAATCCGCGAAGAACATTCCGGTGATCCGTTTCGCGGAGATATTGCTGATTTACGCCGAAGCCGTGAATGAAAGCACAGGTCCATCGGCCGATGCCTTCGCTGCCGTGAACCGCGTTCGCAAACGTGCCGGGCTGGATGCATTGGCCGGTTTGAACAAAGACCAGTTCCGCGAAGCCATTTATAAGGAGCGTCGTTTAGAGCTGATGTTCGAATTCCAGCGCTGGTTCGATCTCGTGCGCACCAAAAGAATGATCACCGCATTGCACGCCGCGGGCAAAACGAATGCAGCCGAAAAGCATTACCTGCATCCGATCCCCCAACGCGAAATGGATTTGAACCCGAAACTGGTGCAAAACCCGGGTTGGGAATGACATCGAGCATGCACGTCGCACCCCGTCTTCGGCTACGCTCAGACTGACAACCGCACACTTTTTAGTCCGCGCGCAGCCGAAGACAGTCGCCCAATGTCAGTCTGAGCGCAGCGAAGACAGTTGCCGAATGTCAGTTTGAGCGCAGCCGAAGACACAGCCGGAATGTCCGTCTGAGCGCAGCCGAAGACAGTCGCCCAATGTCAGTCTGAGCGCAGCCGAAGACAGTCGCCCAATGTCAGTCTGAGCGCAGCCGAAGACAGTCCGTACCACAACGATGTGCGTGCCCTTCGACTGGGCTCAGGGTGACATATAGTGTAGCGTCGATCGCTGGGGCAGCCCGTCCGTTCAGGGTGATGCACTATGCAAAGTGTCAGTCTGAGCGCAGTGGAATGTCAGTCTGAGCGCAGCCGGGATGTCAGTCTGAGCGCAGCCGAAGACAGTCCGTACCACAACGATGTGCGTGCCCTTCGACTGCGCTCAGGGTGACATATAGTGTAGCATCGCTCGCTGGGGCAGCCCGTCCGTTCAGGGTGATGCACTATGCAAAATGTCAGTCTGAGCGCAGTGGTATGTCAGTCTGAGCGCAGCCGGGATGTCAGTCTGAGCGCAGCCGGAATGTCAGTCTGAGCGCAGCCGAAGACAGTCCGTACCACAACGACGTGCATGCCCTTCGACTGCGCTCAGGGTGACATATAGTGTAACATCGATCGCTGGGGCAGCCCGTCCGTTCAGGGTGATGCACTATGCAAAATGTCAGTGCGAGCGCAGTGGAAATGTCAGTCTGAGCGCAGCCGGAATGTCAGTCTGAGCGCAGCCGAAGACAGTCCGTACCACAACGACGTGCATGCCCTTCGACTGCGCTCAGGGTGACATATAGTGTAGCATCGATCGCTGGGGCAGCCCGTCCGTTCAGGGTGATGCACTATGCAAAATGTCAGTCTGAGCGCAGCCGAAGCCAGTCGCCCAATGTCAGTCTGAGCGCAGCCGAAGACAGCCGCCGAATGTCAGTCTGAGCGCAGCCGAAGACAGCGCAGCCGAAGACCCGCAACCACGTAAATACCGCAAGAAGCCAATGTATATCGTAAAAAGAATTCTTTTCAGTTTTTTGATTCTGCTGGTGGTCGCCAGCCAGGCAGCCTTTGCCCAGCGAAAAGACAAACCCAATATTCTGTTTATCCTGGTCGACGACTGGGGATGGACGGATTTGACTGCCAATGGAAGTAAATATTACGAAACGCCGAATATCGACCGGCTGCGTAATGAAGGCATGTGGTTTTCGCAAGCCTATTCCGTCGGGCCGAACTGTGCCCCAAGCCGCGCCTCGCTGATGACGGGCAAGTACACGCCTCGCCACGGCATTTACACCGTCGGGAATGCAGACCGGGGCGAATCGGTGGAACGTAAATTGATCCCCATAGAAAACAATACGGTGCTGAACCCCTCATTTGTAACGGTTGCTGAGGAACTCAAAAATGCCGGTTATCGCACAGGGCTGATCGGGAAATGGCAGTTGGGCGGCAAAGGCAAGGGTGCTGACGCGCACGCACAGGGTTTTGACCACGTGATTGGCGGCACAGGCGGCACGAGCGCTTATTTTTACCCTTATAATAAAGATGGCAAAGCATCGCCGCATGAGGACATTACCTCCGGCCAGGAAGGCGAATACATCACCGACCGGCTTACAGACGAGGCTTTGAAGTTCCTGGACGGAAATCGTGAAAATCCGTTTTTTCTCTACTTGTCGTACTTCGCCGTGCACACGCCCATTGAGGCCAAGGCGGATATTATTCAAAAATACAAAGGGAAAAAGGGAGATCCATACCACAATAATCCGGTGTACGCGGCCATGATCGAGAGCGCCGACCAGGGAATCGGCCGCGTGCTGAAACAGCTCGATGCACTGAAACTGACCGAAAATACTTTGGTCGTTTTCTTCTCGGACAATGGCGGGATGGGCGCGGTAACAGCCCAGCATCCGTTGCGGGGCTCGAAGGGAATGCTTTACGAAGGAGGCGTCCGCGTGCCTCTGATCGTGAAATGGCCGGGCAAAACGAAGGCCGGTTCGCACACCGACAGTCCGGTGATCGGCGTCGATTTTTACCCGACACTACTGGAAGTGGCCAACATTCAAAAGCCGCTGAATGCCGAGGTCGACGGACAGAGCTTTGTGCCATTGCTGCTGCAAAAGCCGGCTGCCCAGCGCGACATTTTCTGGCATTTCCCGGCCTACCTCGAAGCCTACAAAGGCGATAAGCGGAATAAGGACGCCTTCCGGACGAGGCCGACGAGCACCATTCGCTCCGGTGATTTCAAACTCCATCAGTTTTACGAAGACGGGCGGATCGAACTATACAACATCCGCGCAGACATCGGTGAAACGAAAGATTTAGCTAAATCGAACCCGGCCAAAGCCAAAGAATTGAAAGACAAGCTGGAAGCGTGGAAGCAAAAGACCAATGCGCCGGTGCCAACCAAACTCAACCCGGAATATGCGCCGGGAACTGCCGTGAAATCAAGTGGCGCCAAGGCGGCCAATACCGAGGAATAGAAACTTTTGAAACCCAAAAACCATGAAGAAATTGTTCAAAATCAGCTCGGTATTGCTGGCCGGGAGTCTGGCAGCGCAGCCGATTCTGGCCCAGCACAGCCCGCAGCAACCCTGGAATGGCAAGGCCGGTAAAACCTTGCAGGAATCGACGCCGTTTCATATCGAATACAACAAAAAAGCGGCGAAAGGTGCGCCTAATGTCGTGTGGATACTGATCGATGACGCCGGCTTCGGGGCGACTACCGCATTCGGCGGATTGGTGGAAACGCCTAATATTGAAAAGTTAGCCAATAATGGTTTGCGGTTTACCAACTTCCACACGACGGCCATTTGCTCGCCTACGCGCGCGGCCTTGCTTACCGGCAGGAACCATCATTCGGCGCATGTGGGTTTGCTGACACCCGCCGCCATTGATTTTCCGGGTTATGACACTTACATTCCCTTTGAAAAGGGAACGGCGGCCGAAGTACTCCGCGAAAACGGGTATGCGACATTTGCATTGGGTAAATGGCACCTGACGCCCGTCACCGAAAACTCGCAGGCCGGGCCATTCAACCGCTGGCCGACGGGTCGGGGCTTCGACCATTATTACGGCTTCCTCCCCGGCGCGACCGACCAGTGGCATCCTGAGCTTTGGGAAGATGTAACGAAGCTCGATATTGAGCCGAATAACAAGCATTTGAACGAACTGCTGGCCGATAAAGCGATCAAATACATTGCCAACCAGAAGTCGGTGGATGCTGAAAAGCCATTCTTTCTGTACCTGGCAACCGGCGCGACGCATTCGCCGCATCAGGTAGCGAAGGAGTGGATCGATCAGTACAAGGGCAAGTTCGATATGGGCTGGGACAAGTACCGTGAAATTGTCATTGAAAAGCAGAAAAAGCTGGGTATTATCCCTCAAAACGCCGTTTTACCGGAACGTAACCCGGGCGTAAAGGAATGGGCAGCGCTTTCGGAAAAGGAAAAGAAGGCATATGCGCATTTCATGGAGGTTTACGCGGCATTTTACACGTACACCGATTACGAAATCGGCCGGATCGTGAACTACCTCGACCAGATCGACCAGCTGGATAATACCGTGATCGCCGTCATCCTGGGCGACAATGGGGCGAGCAAAGGCGGCACCCAGCATGGCACGATCAATCCGCAGATCAACCGGTTGGAAGGCGAACAGCGCATAGACGCGATCCTGAATGCCCGCGACCTGATCGGGACCGACGAGTCGAGCACCGATTACCCGATTGGCTGGGCTGCCGCGGCCAACACACCATTCCGCTACTGGAAAGGCGACGCTAATACCGAGGGCGGCACGCGCAACCCGATGATTTTGTACTATCCCAAAGGCATTAAGGAAAAAGGAGGCATCCGCAATCAGTACGGGCATGTGAACGACATTTTGCCTACGACGCTCGAACTCGTGAAAGGGGAAGCGCCCAAGCAGATCAACGGTTACAAACAGGAACCGTTTGAAGGAACGAGCCTCGCCTACGCGATCGACCAGCCGAATGCGGCCTCGCGGCACACGGTTCAGTATTATGAGATCGCCGGGGCATTGTCTGTTTACAAAGATGGTTGGAAGGCTTCGAGAGGCCATTCGGTCTGGGAGGGCTTCGATGCGGGAACCAAAGCGGACCCGTCGGGCAAATCGGTGGATTTCAGCAAGGATGTGTGGGAGTTGTATAACCTGAATGAAGATTTCAACGAACGCAACAACCTGGCCGCCAAGAATCCCGCGAAACTGAAAGAGTTGCAGGCGGTTTTCGATCAGGAAGCGAAGAAATACAATGTATATCCATTAAAGGATTTTACGGCGCACGATATGCCTGCCGGTCGGACGGTGTATGGCAAAATGCCTGAAATCACGCTATTCCCGGGAGTCGATAACCTCGTGGGCGTGAGCAGCCCGCTTTACGATGGCCGCTCATTCACCGTCGATGCCGAGGCCGATATTGCCAACGGCAAGGAGGAAGGCGTGTTATTCGCGGTGGGGGGCGAGAAGAGCGGCATCAGTCTGTTCGTGAAAGATGGCAAACTGCATTATGCCCACAAAACTGCCCGTGACAATTACCACATCGCTTCGGTGGGTAACATTCCGAACGGCAGGGTGCATTTCAAACTGGTTTATGAGTACGCAGGTGCTTCCGAAGCAGGCAAGTCGGTAGGGAAGGAGACGGTTTATATCAATGAAGAAAAGGTCGGTGAGCGCAACTTCGCCGCCACCCAAGCGCAGGTGCAAGGGCCACGGCAAATCGACGGGACGGATGTTGGCCGCGATCAGAAATTCGCCGTTTCGGACCTTTACAAGGCACCGTTTGCATTTACTGGCAAATTGAAAAAGGTGGTTATTAAGTATCCATAGCGTGTGGCAGTCCGAGCGCAGTCGAAGACAGTCAGTAATGTGACATCGTACATGCCCTTCCGCGTCCGGTGCGATCAGGGTGACATAATGGAGTTTAAATCATGGTTTTAAATAAGTTGAAATATGTACAGACTACAATTCGCCGGCTTGCTTTTTCTTGCGATCCCATTCGCAGCACACGTTGCATTTGCCCAGAAGAAACCCAATGTGATCGTCATCCTCGCCGACGACCTCGGTTATGCGGACCTGGGTTGCTACGGAAGTGAAATACCGACGCCAAATCTGGACAAACTGGCTCAGAACGGTGTACGGCTAACTAATTTTTACAATACAGCCCGCTGCTGTCCCACCCGTGCGGCATTACTCACGGGCGTGTACAGCCATCAGGCCGGGATCGGGCATATGATGGACGACAAGGGCGCCGACCATCCGGCTTACCGCGGTCAGCTCAACCACAACAGCGTAACCATCGCCGAAGTGATGAAAAGCGCCGGTTATTTCACGGCGATGACGGGCAAATGGCATGTGGGCCACCAGCATGGCGTGTACCCAACCAACCGTGGGTTCGAACGCTCGCTGCATGCGGCTGCGGGAGGTTTTTATTACCCAACGGGCAACAATGCAAAGTTGTTTTTGAATGGACAAGAAATCCCGAATGACTCCGACAAGCTGCCGAAGGATTGGTATTCTACCGATCTCTGGACGGACTACGGTCTGCGGTTTATCGACGAGGCGGCCGCTGCGAAAAAGCCGTTTATGCTTTATCTGGCCCATAATGCACCGCATTTTCCTTTGCAGGCACCCGAAGAAGATGTTGCAAAATTCCGTGGCAAGTATTTGAAAGGCTGGGAAAAACTGCGTCAGGAACGGTATGAAAAGCAAGTCAAACTTGGCCTGGTAGATCCGTCCTGGAAGCTGCCGCCTATTAATCCGAATGTCAGGAAATGGGACAGCCTGAGCGATGCCGAAAAAAAGCAATATGACGATATGATGGCGATTTACGCCGCCGTGATCTACCGTTTGGACAAAAGCATCGGTGACCTGGTGGCCGGTTTGAAAAAGCGCGGCGTGTTTGACGACACCGTCATTCTTTTCGTATCCGACAATGGCGGTAATGCCGAGCCGGGGATCGAAGGTCGCTATGAAGGCGACCAGCCGGGCAATGCCAAATCGACCGTATTTATTGGTCAGGGCTGGGCAGAGGCGGCCTGCACGCCGTTTTGGGCTTACAAGCACCACACGCATGAAGGGGGTATCTCTTCGCCGGGCATTATCTCCTGGCCTGCGGGGATTCCGGCTTCCCGCAACGGCAAATTCGAACGCCAGCCTGCGCATATTATCGACATTATGGCCACGCTCGTGGATTTGGGTAATGCCCAATACCCCGCAACCTTTGAAGGCAACAAAATACATCCGCTGGAAGGCGCAAGCCTGAAACCGGCATTCACCGGCAAGTCTATCAACCGCAAAAACCCGATTTTCTGGGAGCATGAAGGCAACCGCGCCCTGCGCGACGGCAAATGGAAGCTCGTGGCCGAGAAAACGGAGAAATGGCAATTGTACGATGTGGAAAAGGACCGCACGGAACTGAACGACCAATTCGATAAGCAGCCCGAACTCGCCAAAAAACTCGTGGCCAAATACGAAGAATGGTACAAGCGGGTAGGAGCCGAAGAATATGACAAGACCTTTAAATGGTTTTATGATTATGATAAAGCCAAGCAAGGAGCAAGCGTGGAAGGCGGGAAATAGGGCCGACTCCGGGGATGTCTCTTTTTTATGACAAAAGCACCTCAACCAAACCTGACATTTAACATGACCCTTAAAAATTACTTCGCCCTGTTGCTGACCGTGCTTGCGCTCGCACCGGCTTGGGCGCAGAAGCAAACACCGAACATTGTCCTGATTCTCGCCGATGATATGGGCAAGGAATGCATTGGCACCTACGGCAGTACTTACAAAACCCCGAATATCGACAAGCTTGCGAAAGAGGGATTGAAATTCAATTACGGCTTTTCGCAGCCGCTTTGCACGCCGTCGCGGGTGCAGATCATGACCGGGAAGTACAACTACAAGAACTACTCCGAGTTCGGATTTTTGAACCAGGACCAAAAGACCTTCGCGCATCTGGCTAAGGAGGCCGGTTACACCACCGCCATCGCCGGTAAATGGCAACTTGGCGCGAACCAGAAATTGCCGAAGCATTTCGGGTTCGACCAGTATTGCCTCTGGCAGCTGAGCAAGCCCCGCCGCGAAGGCGAGCGCTATGCAAAACCGCTCATCGACCGGGACGGCGAGATCCTGAAAACGGACGCCGACGACTACGGCCCGGATATTTTTGTGGATTACATGCTCGATTTTATCGAGAAAAATAAGGACCGCAAGTTCCTGGCCTATTATCCGATGGCGCTCGTGCACGATCCCTTCCTGCCTACGCCTGACAGCAAAAGCTGGAAATCAGACGTGGAAGGCCGGTTTAAAAAGGATACGGCCAATTTCAGGGATATGGTTTCTTATTTGGATAAGAATGTGGGCAAGATCGTGCAAAAGCTCAAAGATTTAGGCCTTTATGAAAACACCATCATCATTTTCACGGGCGACAATGGCACGGGCAGGGCTATTGCCACACAACTGAAAGATGGTTCGAAACTGCAAGGCGGTAAAGGGCTGACGATCGATCGCGGCCACCATGTGCCATTGATCGTCAACTGGGGAACGGGGCGATACAAAACCCACGAGACGAACGACCTCGTCGATTTTACGGATATTCTCCCGACCATTGCGCAGGCGGCCAATGCAAAAGTGCCTGCCGAATGGAACACGGATGGGACGAGCATTTTACCGCAGATCAAAGGCGAAAAAGGTACGCCCCGCAAGTGGATCTTCTCGCATTACCAGCCGATCCATTCCGAAGGTGCCAACAAGGAATCGGCGCGGTTTTTCAGGGACCGCCATTACAAGCTTTATTCCGACGGGCGCTTTTACGATTTGCAAAAGGATATTGAAGAAAAACATCCGCTAGCTTTGGGTAACGCAGGTGCGGAAGGCGAGAAAATCAGGAAGGTATTCCAGGCGGAAATGGACAAGCTACCCGCCTGGAAATTTGGTGATCCGGGCGTAGCAAAAGTGGTTTTGCCCGGTCTGGAACCCGATCCCGCATTTGCGGAAAAAGGGGAATAACGCATTAATATCAACAGGATGATCAAAAAATACCAACGCATCGCCTCCCTGCTGGCACTCATGCTGCTACCCGGCCTTGATGCATCAGCGCAAAAAGAAAAATACAATGTCCTCTTCATCGCCGTCGACGACATGAATGACTGGATCGGGCCGTTTGGCGGGTATCCCGGCATTAAAACGCCTAATATCGATAAGCTGGCGAAAAAAGGGGTGATTTTCAAACGTGCCTATTGCTCAGCGCCTGCCTGTAACCCCTCCCGGGCGAGCCTGCTGACGGGCGTTCGGCCGTCGAGTTCGGGCGTTTATCATAACAATCAGCCCTGGCGGCCGGTTTTGCAGGATGCCGTGACGCTCCCCCAGTATTTTACCGCCAATGGTTACGAGGTGAAGGGCGCGGGCAAGATCTTCCATAATGCATTCAACGACAACGCGTCATGGCCTTCGTATTTCGATGTGCCCAAGTCGCCGGAGCCTCCCAAAGCCCCTGTGAATGGTTTTGCGCATTTCGATTGGAGCCCTGTCCATGTGGAGGATAAGGATATGGGTGATTTCAAGGTCGTCAATCAAGGAGTCAGCTTTTTGGCAGACAAGCATGAAAAGCCGTTTTTCCTGGCTATTGGTTTTACGCGCCCGCACTTGCCGTGGTATGTGCCTCAAAAGTATTTTGACCAATACCCTTTATCTTCCATCAAACTTCCCAAAACCATTGCCAACGATTTGGAGGATGTGCCCGATGCCGGCGTGAAGATCGCCAAGCCGAAGGGCGACCATAAGTTCATTGTCGAGCATAAGCAATGGGAAAAGGCGGTGCAGGGTTATCTGGCGAGCATTACGTTTGCCGATGGGCAGATTGGCCGCTTGCTGGATGCGTTGGAAAAAAGTGCTTACGCCAAGAACACGATCATCGTATTCTTCGGCGATCACGGCTGGCATTTGGGTGAGAAGGAGCATTGGCGGAAATTTGCTTTATGGGAAGAGGCGTCGCGTGTGCCGTTTATCGTGTATGCACCCGGCTTGTCGAAAGCCAATGGCGTTTCGGAGCGGACCGTCAACCTGATGGACATTTACCCGACCTTGACGGAACTGTGTCAACTGCCTGCTAAAAAAGGAGTGGAGGGCAATAGCATTGTGCCGCTCTTGAAAAATCCTGCGGTCGCCTGGAACCACCCGTCAGTAACGACGCACGGCTTTGGAAACCACGCGGTCCGGTCTGAAAAATACCGCTACATTCGCTATAACGACGGTTCGGAAGAGCTTTACGACCACGATGGCGATCCGCAGGAATGGAAAAATCTGGCCAAGGACGCGAAGTATGCTTCGGTAAAAACAGAACTGGCGAAGTCGTTGCCGAAGATCAATGCAAAAGATGCACCCACGGTGAAAGAGGGTAAGGAATAAATTTAACCTGTTGTAATGATGAAAAAATACGCATTACTGGCGCTCGCGGCGCTGTCGCTGACACCTTTTGCTGATTCACCGGCTTGGGCTGGTGAGGAGGGCGAGAAAGCGAAACCGAAGTATAATGTCCTTTTTATCGCAGTCGATGACCTTAACAACGACCTCGGGACTTACGGCAACACCTTTGTAAAATCCCCGAATATCGACCGGCTGGCCAAAAGGGGCGTCCGGTTCGACAAGGCTTATACGCAATTCCCGCTATGCAGCCCGAGCCGCTCGTCGCTGCTGACGGGCCAGCGGCCTGATGTGACGAAGATTTATGAGTTGCAGACGCATTTCCGCAAAAACCTACCGGATATCGTTACACTTCCTCAGCTCTTTAAGAACAACGATTATTACAGCGCGCGGGTAGGCAAAATCTTCCACTATGGTGTGCCCGGACAGATCGGAACGGACGGGCTCGATGATCCGGATTCGTGGAATTATCGTGTAAACCCAAAAGGCCGCGACAAAACGGAGGAGCCATTGATCAAAAACCTCACACCGGACCGTGCGCTTGGAAGTGCATTGGCATGGCGCGCGACAGAAGGAACCGACGACGAGCAAACCGACGGCATGATTGCTAATGAGGCCATTAAGATTATGACCGAAAAGAAGAATGAGCCCTTTTTCCTCGCCGTAGGCTTTTTCAGGCCGCATACGCCTTATGTTGCACCTCAGAAATACTTCGATTTATACCCGGTAGATAAAGTGCCGCTGCCGAAAGAAATCCCGAACGATCTCGACGACGTTCCGGAAGCTGCATTGTTTACCAAGCCGCCGCACTGGGGCCTCGACGAAGCCAAACGCCGCGAAGCATTGCGGGCCTATTATGCAACCATTTCGTTTATGGACGCGCAGGTAGGGAAGCTCATAGATGCCGTAGAAAAGCTCAAACTAGCCGAAAAAACAATCATCGTGCTTTGGAGCGACCATGGCTACAATGTAGGCCAGCACGGGCAGTGGATGAAACAGAGCCTTTTTGAAAACTCGGCCCGCGTGCCCCTCATCATCTCGGTGCCCGGCGGCACCAAAGGCAAGGCATCCGGCCGTACGGTGGAGCTGGTGGACATTTACCCCACATTGGCGGAGCTTTGCGGCCTCGATCCGAAACAAAATTTGCAGGGTAAAAGCCTTACCCCACTGCTCAAAAACCCGACCGCCGTTTGGGATAAACCCGCTTACACGCAGGTGAGGAGAGGACAAATCTTCGGGCGCAGCGTGCGTACCGAGCGCTTCCGCTATACCGAATGGGATGGAGGCAAGGCCGGCGTCGAGTTGTACGACCACCAGAAAGACCCGAACGAGTTTACGAACCTGGCAAAGGATAATAACTTTATAATCACAGTGAATGAACTGACGACGCTGTTGAAAAAAGGGTATCCGGAAGCCGAACAGCAGAATGGCAAATGATTTTTCGATATGAAAATGGAATCCGGTTGTCGGCGGCGGGCATTGTGCTCGCGCTGGCAACCGGTTTTGCGTGGAAAGGCGACAGGAATGCCCCACCGGCGCCGAAACCGAATATCATCATCGTTATCGCCGATCAGTGGAACGCACAGTCGTTTGGCTATGCCGGTAATGCCGATGTAAAAACGCCGAATTTGGACAAACTGGCGCAAAGCAGCGTTGTTTTCACGACTGCTGTGTCGGTAATGCCGGTGTGCAGTCCTGCCCGTGCGAGCCTGCTCACGGGTCAGTATCCGCTGACGCACGGCGTTTTTTACAACGATCGCCCGCTGCGCAACGAAGCGCTCACTTTGGCGGAGATTTACAAGAAAGCCGGCTATGCAACGGGCTACATTGGTAAATGGCATGTGAATGGGCAGCCGAATGATGAAAAGCAGTTTGCAGCCCGCAACCGCCCCGTTCCCCGCGACCGTCGGCAGGGTTTCGATTACTGGAAAGCACGCGAGGTGACGAACGATTACAATAGTTCTTTCTATTTCGACGAGAATGACGTCCGCCACGAATGGAATGGTTACGACGCTTTTCCGCAAACCGACAGTGCCATCGGTTTCATCGACCGGAACAAGAACAACCCGTTCCTGCTCGTACTTTCATGGGGCCCGCCGCATGACCCTTACCAGACCGCGCCCGAGGCTTATCGCAAAATGTACGATCCCGTAAAGCTAAAACTGCGGCCTAATGTGCCTGACTCACTTCAAGCCAAAGCCCGGAAGGATTTGGCTGGTTATTACGCGCACTGTACGGCATTGGATAAATCGTTTGGTGACCTGCTCACGGCATTGAAACAGGCTGGTGTGGAAGAAAATACGGTATTGGTTTTTACTTCCGACCATGGGGATATGCTTTATTCTCAGGGAAAAGTCAGGAAGCAGAAACCCTGGGACGAATCAATTTTGGTGCCGCTCGTGGTGCATTATCCGGCAGGACTGGGCAAGGGAAAACGGGAACTGTCGGTGCCGCTTTCGAACGTAGATATTCTTCCTACCTTATTGGGAATCAGTAAAATAAAAATCCCGGCTGGCGTTGAGGGCCACAACTTTGCAGGCTTATTGACTGGAAAGCAAAAACCGACTGGCGAAGAAGCTGCGTTGATCCAGGTGCCGGTTCCGTTTCATGAGAACAATTTTCTGAATGGCGGGAAAGAATACCGCGGTGTACGTACGAAACAATACACTTATGTGAGAGATTTGAAAGGGCCTTGGCTTTTGTATGATAACGCCATAGATCCTTATCAATTGAAAAACCTGATCGGCTCCCCGGCCTATGCAACGGTGCAGGCCAAACTTGAAAAAACGCTCCGGGCCAAACTGGCCGAGGCCAAAGACGGTTTCCTGACTGCCGACGAGTATATGCGGCAATGGAATTATCGTTACGACGGCAAAGACAGTTTGAGATTGGGTAGTGCAGACAAATAAACAATGAGCCTTGCTATCTGATGATGCAAGGCCCATTGTTTACAGTTTACTGTTTCACAATCTGGAAGGATTCTCCATTTACTTTTATGAGATAAATTCCTGCGGAAAGCTTGCCGATATCTACCTTACTGATGCCATTTGCATTCTTAAGAGTTACAACTTCTTGTCCGTTTACAGAATATATCTGCACTTCCCGAATAACCTCTTCGCTGTTCAGATGCAATACATCGCTTGTAGGGTTTGGATAAATTCTTGTAGCAATTTTTTTCGCAAGTGTGATCGTCTCAATGTGACTAAACGCGAAGGTATCGTCCAGATCTACCATTTTCAGACGATAGTACCGCTTGGCGGTGCTGCATTGAGTTGTATCTAAATATGAGTAGGTGTGAAGCTGTTTCGCGTTTTCGTGAGATTTCTGAACTCCGATCGTTCCCCAAGCCTTGCCGTCCGTACTTCTTTGTATTTCGAACCGGTCGCTGTTAATCTCTTCGGATGTCGACCATTCCAGCAAAGCATTTCCTTCGGCGGGCCTTGCCTTGAAAGCGACTAACGTGACCGGTAGCGATGGGCCATTCAGGATCGTATATGACGATTGCGTGTAAACAGGCAAGAATCTCCATGGACCATAAACCTGGCCGGTAAGGGCCTTAGTGAGGCGGAATTTAGGCCTTGTCCTGATTTTTGTATCGAAGCCGGCTTTATTGATCAGCAATTTCAGTTCGGTGCCAGGTCCTGAAACAGCAGAATATTGAGCTTGTTGTCCCGAAAAGTTGGTACTGTTGGTCAATGTTCCTGCGCTGAAAAAGGCGACGCCTTGCTTTTTTGTTTCCCAAACGAGCCGCGCGCTGTTCCTGCCGAGGAATGATCGCACATTCAGGCCTGCACCGAAGTCGTTCTTTTGAATTTGAGTATAATCAATGTTAGTGCTCAGGTTGGTATTGTATACCCTTAAATTATTACGAAGGATATTTCCTCCCAAATTACCCTGGTACACAAAGGCGGCTCCTCCGTCGATCGAGTTATTAAAGATGCCACTGACTTCCAGGTTGTAATTGATAAGTCCGACAACGATATCGCTGTACCCATCGCCATTGACATCCCCCGCACCGGAGACTGATATACCCATCCGTGCGTCTGCAAAATCGCTGTCAACCATAGCCGGGTTCAATGTAACAGTGCCGTTAGGCGAACCATCGTAGACAAAGGCGGCCCCTTCGTTCAGTTTGCCATTGTCATGATCCGGCGCACCAATGACGATGTCACTGTATCCGTCGCCGTTCAAGTCACCTGCGCTGGAAACTGCGGCACCGAAATGCGCGTCGGCCTGCAAACCTTTAAGGCGGAGATGACCTACCTTTTGCGGTCCCTGGCTGGATCCGTAGAACACAAATGCGGCTCCTTCACTGGCTGGCAGCTTGTTGTGGAACAGCGGAGCTCCAACGATAACGTCACTAAATCCATCGCCATTAACATCGCCCGCACTCGACACAGAGAAGCCCATCATCGCACCGGCGTCATCTGATTCGACCATGTACCATTTCTGGTTGTCAACGCCTTTATCATCCCCATAAAACACAAACGCCGCACCTTCGTTCGCCTGTCCATTGCTTTGCTTAATCGCACCCGCGATCACATCGTTATACCCATCTCCATTCACATCGCCTGCTGATGCCACGGAATAGCCCAGCTGAGATTCTGTCTGGGTTCCTTCCAGTTTCGTAGAGAAGTTAGTGACGCCAAGTGTGCTTCCATGGTGCACAAATGCCGCACCACAGTTGTTGCAACCAACTTTATCATAGGATGGGGCACCTATGATCACATCCCGTATACCATCGCCATTCACATCACCGGCACCTGCGACCGAGAAACCGAAGTATTGGTTTGTTTGCGTACCGTCGAGTTTCAGATTCCAGACAACGGTGACGCCAAATTGCGAACCGTGGTAAACAAAAACGGCTCCGTTGTCAGTGGTCGCGCCATCATAATAAGGCGCGCCTACGATGAGATCTCCAAATCCGTCACCGTTAACATCGCCAGCCGCTGCAACGGACGCGCCATAAGCGGCACCTGCCTGCCCGACCTGTAATTTTTGAGGTGCTACCGGCGGTAAGCCAGCCGTTGAACCATAGAATATGAACACTGCGCCCGCCGGCCCGGCCCCATTGTCGTATTGCGGAGCCCCGACGGCCACATCGCTGAATCCGTCGCCATTGAGATCACCCGCACTGGTAACCGAATAACCAAATTGCGCGCCTTCCTGGCTGGTACCCAGCTTGACGGTGGGGAGGTTAGCGATACCCGAAGCGGAGCCATGAAATACAAATGCTGATCCATTGTCCACATTGGTGCCGGAATCGTAAAGGTTTGCTCCAACAATCACATCGCTGTAACCATCACCGTTAACATCCCCGGCACTGGCCACGGAAATCCCCGTTTGCGCCTCGGCTTGTTCTGATTCCAGGATCGATACGTAAGTACCGAAGCCTGCGGGTGCTCCATGGAATACAAATGCCGCACCTTCTTTACTTAATGGGTTTGCATATAAGGGTGCTCCCGTAATTATGTCTGCAAACCCGTCTCCATTTACATCGCCCGCACTACCAACGGATGTGCCTAATCTCGCTTCAGGTTGATTGGCTTCAAGCGTGTCTTTGGGTGTGCCACTGACACCGCCATTGGCAATTCCCTGGTATACAAATACTACTCCCTCATCATGCTCGCCATTATCGAACAGCGGCGTACCAGCGGCCACGTCGCTGAGTCCGTCACCATTGTAATCACCAGCGGATGCTACGGAAGTGCCCAGCAGGGCGTTAGTCTGGTTACTTTCCAATGTAGAAATAGGTGCAGGGTTGATTCCCATTGACGTACCAAGGTATACGAATGCGGCTCCTTCATTGGACTCAAAGTTGTCAAATAACGGAGCTCCGGCAATGACATCGCTATGACCATCGCCATTCACATCCCCGGCTCCGGCTACTGAGGTGCCGAGCGCCGCAAACTGCTGGTTGCTTTCTAATATCTGTGGTGGCGAGACCAGCCCGTCTGGTGAACCGCGATAGATGAACACAGCACCTTCTCGGGTTTCTGTATTTGAATACCCGGGTAATCCTACGATGATGTCACTGTAACCATCATCATCGATGTCTCCGGCCAAGGCCACACTTTCGCCCATTCTGCTGTCGGCCACGTCACTTTCGAGTGTGTCGGAAGGGGTGTCAGAGACACCGGAAGGCGATCCATAGTAAATGAAAATTGCTCCCTCGGACCGTTGGCCGTTTGCATACTCGGGTGCGCTTACAACCAGATCCCCCAATCCATCCCCATTAATATCGCCGGCAGTGGACGCTGAGTAAGCAAAAAGTATATCGGAAACCTTTCCTTCTAATTTAGCTGGGGTCGACGTTTCCACACCTGCGGAAGATCCATAGTAAACGAATGCAGCCCCCTGGTCTTTGATGCCGTTATCATAGCCGGTTACGCCTACCACGATATCGCTGTGTCCGTCACCATTAAGGTCACCGGCCGATTGCACTGAAAATCCCATGTTATCACGAGAGAAATCACCATAAAGCTGCGTGTTGGCATTGCTGGGATTGCCATGTAAGACGATCGGGTCGACAGTAACCGGATATACCGCATCTTCTGTAGCGACATTTAGGGCAATTTCCTGACCATTCAATGACATAGAGGAAACCAATGGTTTTCCATTTGCGTCCCAGCATTTAAGATCGCTGTAACTGAGCCATTGTTGCTGTGATTTGCCATCGCCATAATACATTTTCAGTCCGCCATTTTCGGTTGCGGCAATGGACATTCCTTCGGCTTTCAGTTTTACCGCTATCTGCCTGGTGTTTGCAGGAGCACTTTCAATGATGAAATTCTGACGCAGGCCCTTAGGATTATTGATAAACTCTTCGGTAAACCCGCTGTGCTTGATCAGCAGATGGTTTTTGTCGATGACCGAAGTAGCATTCTTATCAGGCTGGTGGATGAGTTGCCCATCAGCAAAAATACCCGCCGTAGCGAGCGACAACCGGAACAAGTCTCCGTCAATCCGATTTTGAATGGTTAGCAAACCGGGTTTAAAGGAACTTCTAAAGTTATGTGTACGGTTCGGAGCTTGTAAAGCCCCGGTAGTTTTATCGGCGCTGATGTTGTACTCCGACTGCGCAATTGTTTCAAAAAGAGCCTGATCGCTGTTGGACGCAGTGGAGGAAGAGACATGTTTAGCATTTTGGTCGGGTGACAGTTTTGCAATCCTGCCAGACAACACACAAGTTACAAAGTAGAGCAGCATGGCGAGCATGGAGCAGCCTGACCATGTCAGAAGCGGACGATAATAGATTCTTCCCATAAGTGATGTGTACATTTAGGTAACGACTAGTTGCTTTGATTTGGACTTTTAAATTATCACCCCCCCAAGTAGCTATATGAAAAGAATTAGCTTTGTGTCGATTGCGATGATTACGCGGTAATTCAGCAATAAGCGGAAAGCAGAAAGTCTAAATGATGGATTCGAGGATTTAATCAGGCATATGTGGCTATTTGAACTAAAACAGCGCGCTATTTTAAACGGCATCATCTATTTTCTAGGGATATTTACCTTATGCAGCGCGATTGCCGCCGGACAAGTCCCCAAGCGACCTAATATCATCTTCCTTCTCACCGACGACCACCGGTGGGACGCACTGGGCGTAATGGGAAATAAGATCATTCACACACCGCACCTGGATGCGTTGGCACAGCGGGGAATCTTATTTGAAAACGCCCATGTCACCACAGCCATTTGTATGGTGAGTCGCGCCAGTCTCCTGAGTGGTCAATACATGTCCAGGCACGGGATCAACGATTTTAATGTGGATTTCAAACCCGCTGCTCTGGCAAATACCTATCCGGCATTGCTGAAAAAAGCTGGTTATAAGATCGGTTTTATAGGAAAATTTGGTGTTGGGGTTAAAAATCAGCCCGATACACTTTTTGATTACTGGGCTGCAAAGAAGGAAGGTCAGCCACCTTATGAACTTGTCAATCAAAGCGGGCAGGTCATTCACCACACCGACAGTGTGGCAAAAGATATAACGCAATTCCTCGGCCGTTTTGCAGGCAAAGAGACGCCTTTTTGCCTTTCTGTAAGTTTCAAAGCACCTCACGAACTCGATGGGAACCCGCCTCAATATCCTGTTCAGGAGCGTTTCAAGTCTTTGTATGAAGATGTAAAAATTCCGGATCCCATGACGGCGGCACCTCAGTATTGGGATAGCCTTCCTGCCTTTTTCCGGACGGCTCAAAACATCGGTCGCGATCGCTGGAAGCCGCTTCTTTCCACTCCGGAGCTACGGCAGCAAACCACGCGCGATTATTACCGCCTTATTTCCGGCGTCGATGAAGTGGTGGGGAACCTGATAGCACAACTCAAAGACTTGCAAATAGACCAGAACACCATCATTATTTTTATGGGAGACAATGGATTTTCGCTTGGGGAGCACGGGTTGCAAGGAAAATGGTTCGGTTATGAAGAGTCGATCCGGGTGCCGCTGATCATTTCCGGCGGGGCGTTGCCGAAACGTCTCCAAAGCAGTGTATCGTCGCAACTTGCATTGAATATCGATATTGCGCCGACCATTCTTTCTCTCGCAGGCTTACCTGTGCCGGCAACTATGCAGGGTTACGACCTGATCTCGGCAGAGCAAAGGAAACTTCCAGTCCGCAAAGATTTCTTTTATGAACATACCTATCTGGGCAGTCCGCGCTTACCGAAGGTTGAAGGTGTTGTGAGCAAGGATTTGAAATACATGCTTTACATCGAGCATGCATACGAGGAGCTTTACGATACTTCGAAGGATCCGCATGAGACGGTGAATTTGGTAAAGCGGCCTTCCGAGAAGGCTAAGTTGGAAAAGCTGCGGAACCGTTATGAAGAGTTAAAAAAAGAGGTTAAGTAAGCGAGGGTAAGATTACCTGCGTTTTTAAAACCAGGTCGAAAAGTCTGAAAAATGCTCTCGTTCATACAAGTCTTATTCGACTTGATACAGTTGGGGCAGTTTTCGTTGAATGCCGACATACCCTTCGTATGGGTAATCTTCAAAATCGTTGTATTTACGGTCATCGAGAACCTCCAAGTTATCGAAAACCCGAACCCGTTCTATCATTCCGCGCTCGTTGATTGCAAGTTTTGACCAAAGAAGTTTTATGATGATCTCCATTTTATCATATTTATGTATTCCCGAGAGGGATGGGGCACTTACACCTAGGACAAATCGGCCTTTCATCATTCCATGATGGGCGGGGGCGAGTCCGATCGCGTTTACAATCAAACCATCTTTCCTTGCCTCTTGAAACACTTTGGTAAGCGTCGCTACCAATTCTTTTGCAGCCATTGTATTATAATTTTTATTGAAAATACGAAAAGTTTTGCCTTCTCTGCCTGACATGCCACTTCATATCTGCGTTGCTCAGACCAGTCCGATACTACGGACCAACATATTTGAAAAGCATCATCAGCCCGACATTTCGTTTCGAGTTCGTTAGCTATTCCAGCTAGAATTATGAGATCCGATAGGTCGTGAATCATGAAAGACTTGGCGATATGCCTAGGCACTTCCTCTTTCTCAAACATTTCAACGGTGAGTTTTTTGCAAACGACGGCTTTAAGGGCCAACTCGATCGCATACCCTCCAATATAGTACGCTCCACCAACATGGTCGTTTGCGATGAGGCATTCGGCTTCCTGCAATCGTTCGAGCGCCAATGCTTTTAATATGGATGCCGTTGCCAAAGCCCTGGATATTTTTTAGAATGCACGAATCAGTGATTTGGCTGCAAACTAAGCTTTGTCTTGGTCGGAAGAAGAAATAGATGATCAAAGTGGCCACGTCGATGTGCGACCGGTAGTAAGCACTAGCAGAGGTAAACTTAATTTTTCAGGGCATTCATAAGACGGAAGTTGAGATAAAGCTTTTCTTTTCCAACCGTCACACTTTGGAGGAAATTGTGCTCTTCCAAACTTTTCAAATAGTTTCCGACCGTTTTGATATTCCCCAATCCAGCTGCTTCAAGCACGCTTCTTTTGGTGTAGGGCAACCGGAAAAGTACTTCCAGCAAGTCTTTGGAGTAGATTTTCGGCAACCTTTTCTGAATTTCTTCGCCTGTTTCTTTCATTAATGCGGCTATTTGTTCGATCCTCGTGCGGCTGTCGTGTGAGGTGATTTCTATCATATCGAGCATGTACAGAATCCAGCTTTCCCAGTCGCCTTTTTCAGTGACATTTCGAAGATTGAGATAATAGGCGGTTCTGTTTTTTAGAATATAACTGCTCAGGTACAATGTCGGCATGTCCAGCAACCCGCATTGTTTCAGGTACAGCAGAAGTATAATCCTGCCAGTCCGCCCGTTGCCGTCAAAAAATGGGTGAATGGCCTCGAATTGGTAATGGATCATCGCCAGCTTGATCAGCGGGTCGAGGTGGTCGTCGATATTGATGAAGTTTTCGAGCGCCGCCAGCTTTTCTCTGATTAATTCTTCACTATCCGGTGGCGTGTAGATCACTTGACCGGTTGCCGGGTTTTTGAGTTGAGTGTCCGGGATGTTCCGAATGCCCGATTGATTTTCCTTAATGATCTGCATAATGGCAGTGAAAAGGTTGGTCGTCAGTACCGGCCTTTTCCGGATTTCCTGGAATCCGTACCATAATGCGTCCATATAATGGATTACTTCCTTTGTGGGCGCGTCTTCAAAACTCTTTTTTACAATGGATGCCTGGAAAAGCACATCCTGGGTGGTAATGATGTTTTCAATCGCCGAACTGGCCTGCGCTTCCTGCAAATTGATGGTGTCGATAAAGAGCAGCAGGTTAGGCAGGTTGGTGATCGCCCCTTTCAGTTCCGACAACGCCCGGCTGGCTGATATGACTTTTTTGAGAATAGCTTTTGTCTCTATATCGCCTTTTGGAGGCAAATCAGGCAGATTATTGTACGGTTTTGCAGGATTGTATTTCATAAAGCAATGAGGGCGTTTGTTACCTGCGTTTCAAAGACGAGAGTAAAAATATCAAAAAAACGCCCTCGTTCAAATTTCGAAGGTAAAAAACGTCCTCGTTTTTTGCATTCTTAAAATCTTTTATCAATCTTTGTCTATCGAATTAGTAGATTTATCGAGAACGAAGGGAGAGGTTAGGCTCTAAGATCTTCTGGCAACCTGTGACTCGTCAAGGTGCCCCAACCTAATTCTATTGATAAATCTAAGAATCCAACCACAGTGGTAACCCGGTATTGCACAATGCATCCCTGCGTTCTCAGGCCATGGAAGACTTGTGCGGTGCCATCGACAAACTTGACCAAATAAACCAGCGGCACATGGAAATTTATCTGGATAATGCAGCTACGACAGCATTGGGCCCGGAAGTGATCGAGGCGATTCTGCCTTTTCTGACTACACATTATGCTAATCCTTCTTCTGCACACGGCGCCGGAAGAAAAGTAAAAGAGGCTGTCGACAATGCGCGCCGCACAGTAGCTGGCCTGCTGGGTGCTTCGCCGGAGGAGATTTACTTTACAGCCGGTGCTACCGAAGGCATTAATCAGGCACTGACCGGCGCTATTCAGGCGTACGAACTCAACCACGTCATCACAAGCCGTATTGAACACAAGGCGGTGCTGCAAACGCTGAATCACCACGAAAAAGAGGGCGATATTGAAACGAGTTTTGTAAAACTCGACGAGCGCGGAAATGTCGATCTCTATCACCTCGAAAACCTCCTGCGTGCCAACCCACGTACGCTAATTGCGCTCATGCACGGCAACAACGAGATCGGGAACCTCACCGACATTCATGCGATCAGTGTGCTGGCACAGCGCTACAATGCCATATTTTTTACAGATACCACCCAGACGATCGGCAAAGTCAGGATCGATTTGCAGGCGGGCGACATCGATTTCCTGGTAGGCTCCGCGCACAAGTTTCACGGGCCCAAGGGTGCAGGATTTATTTATATCAATAAAAAACACCACCTGAAACCGCTGATTTACGGAGGAGGGCAGGAGCGCGGCCAACGGGGCGGGACTGAGAATATCGTGGGGATCGTAGGCTTGGCAAAAGCGCTGGAAGTATCGTACCGGACGCTGGAAGCGAGCCACTCGAAGGTCAGTAAACTGAAACAATACCTGATTTCCAAGCTGGCGATCAGCGGTATCGAGGGCATTTGTTACAATGGCGAAAGTAAATCGATCGAAAACAGCGTCGCAAATGTGTTGAATGTGTCATTTCCCTGTCTAAGCACGGGAAGTATCGTCACCAAACTGGATCAGATCGGTATTGCGGTTTCGGGCGGAAGCGCTTGCTCTGGCGGAGGTGCATCGCATGTGATACAGGCGCTTGCGTGCGAGGCGGATAAAGAGAATGTAAGGTTCTCATTCAGCAAATTCAACACATTTGAAGAGCTCGACCAGGTGGTCGACGCCATCGTCAGGATCTATGAGTCCGACCCTACAATTGCTACCACCAAAGCGTGGAAAAGCATTGCTAGTTGGGCGTAACCTGCCGGACATTTGCATTGATGTCACAATGTGTTCTGTTGTATTAAATTGTATATTAAATCTATAAAATAAGTATAGTAAAAAACTGAATCACAAACACTTAAATAGTCCCCTAACTTCAAATTCACATCATGAGAAGAAATTTAGTATTGATTTTCCTCCTGTTCAGTGCCACCTGGCTGCAACCGGTGCGGGCACAAACGATCCAGGTTACCGGCAAGGTAACCTCCACCAAAGGCGAAACGCTGCCCGGCGTGACGGTTCTCATCAAAGGCACTTCCAAAGGTGCCACTACGAACGGCGAAGGCGTTTACGCCATCGATGCAGACGCCGGTTCCACATTGAAATTCTCGTTTATCGGTTTGAAATCCATTGAACTACCCGTCCCCCGCGACGGTAAGCTCGACGTGCAGCTTGAAAGTGAAGAGACGATTTTACAGGAAGTAGTCGTTACCGCTTTGGGTATCGCCAAGGAAAAGAAATCGCTGGGTTATGCCGTGCAGGAACTGCAAACCAAAGATGTGGCCGAGGCGCGCGAGGGTAACCTGGTGAATGCATTATCGGGCAAGATCGCGGGCGTGAACATTACCAATAGCCAGGGCGGGATGGGCTCGTCGCGGATCGTGATCCGGGGCGAAACGTCGATAGCGGGTAATAATCAGCCACTGTTTGTCGTGGATGGTATCCCGGTCGATAACTCGCAGCTGGGTGCCGGCGCGAACGGCTCGCGCGACTTTGCAAATGCCATCGCCGACATTAACCCGAACGACATCGAGTCGATCAGCGTCTTGAAAGGTCCCAATGCAGCTGCACTATATGGTTCACGCGCTTCCAACGGGGTCATTTTGATCAAAACCAAAAGCGGAAAAGGCGCGCAGCGCGGCCTGGGCGTGAATGTAAACTTCGGTTATTCGTCGGAAAAACTGCTGGTACTGCCTGAATATCAGAATGTATTTGGTCAGGGAACGGGCGGGGCATTCTCTTATGTCAACGGAAAAGGCGGTGGTGTGAACGACGCTACCGATGAAAGCTGGGGGCCAAGAATGGACGGCCGACTGATCCCTCAATTTTTCTCGAACGGCCAGCCTGCACCTTTCGTTGCGCATCCTGATAATGTGAAAAACTTCTTCGAAACGGGTCACACGCGCACGGCGGGTATCTCTGTCGCCGGTTCAAACGATAAACTGGATTACCGGTTTTCATTCAACAACAGCAAGCAAACCGGCGTGATCCCCAATACGGATATTTCCAAAAATACCTTCGGGGTAAATACCACCTACCGGTTGAACGACAAGCTGACCTTATCGACCAGCGCAAACTTTGCTAGAAACAGCTCCGATAACCTCCCCGGAACGTCAGGCCGCGGAAGCAGCGTGATGCTGCAATTCCTGTGGTTTGGCCGCCAGGTGGATACCGAGTTGTTGAAAGACTACAACAAAGGCGGTTTTGATTACAACTGGAACCACAGCTATTATAGCAATCCTTACCTGTTGCAATACGAAAATACTGCTCAGCAGCGCCGCGACCGCTTTTTTGGCAATGTGAATTTGAACTACAAAATTACCGACTGGCTCACTGCCAATGTGCGAACGGGTAATGATTACTATAATGACAAACGCAAGTTCAAAGTCGCTTACGGCACCAACGGAACACCCTACGGCTCCTACACCGAGGATAGCTACGTTGTAAATGAGAACAATACCGATTTTAACTTCAATTTCCACAAGAATGTAACGCCGGATTTCGAAGTCGACTGGCTTGTTGGTGGTAACCTCCGCAGCAATTTCAACGAGCAAAACTACCAGCAGGCTCCCCGCCTTGCAGTAGCGGACCTTTACACGCTGAATAACTCGCGTGACCCGCTGGTGTCGTACAATGTGCTTCGTAAGCAAAAGGTTTACAGTGCATTCAGTTCGGCGCAGGTCGGTTTTCGCAACTATTTGTTCCTGAACCTCACGGCGCGGAACGACTGGTCGTCGACCTTGCCTACCGGCAACAATTCCTATTTCTATCCTTCGGTGAATGCGAGTTTTGTGCTGACCGATGCATTCAATATCAAAAGCAATGTACTTACCTATGCCAAACTGCGTGGTGGATGGGCAGAGGTGGGTAAAGACACGGATCCTTACCAGCTCGTAAACACCTACCCATTCAACCAGCCATTCGGCGCTGCGCCTTTGCTGACTGTTTCGGACGTATTGCTGAGCGAAAATTTGAAGCCGGAAATCACGCAGTCGACGGAGATCGGTGCGGATGTGGCATTGTTCCGTAACCGCGTGAGATTGGATGTGAGTTATTATAATACAGACAGTTATAACCAGATCCTACGTGCGGATGTAAGCCCATCGACGGGTTACAAGCAAAAACTCCTGAATGCGGGCCATATCAACAACCGCGGTATCGAAGCCATGCTGAATGTGAAGCCGATCGAAACAGAATCGGGCTTTAAATGGGATATCGGGATCAATTTCTCAAGAAACCGCAGCAAGGTGGTGGAACTGGATGACGAGGGCTTCCTGAACGACTACAAACTCGGTACCAACGGTGTGACGGTTTACGCGAGCAAGGGTCTCGGTTACGGTGCGATATTCGGTTCGGCATTCGCTCGTAATGAGGCGGGAGAGCAGATCATCGGTGTCAACGGGCTCCCTACCAGAGATCCGAGTCAGCAAGTGCTGGGACATTACACGCCTAAATGGATGGGTGGAGTGAGTAACTCTTTCACATTTAAAGGGTTCAACCTGAGCGTGCTGATCGATACCAAACAAGGCGGCTCGATTTACTCCGCTACCAATGCCACCGGCCGCTATACCGGCGTGTTGAAATCGACCTTGCAGGGCCGCGATGCCGACCATGGTGGTTTGACCTACTATTACCCGGGCAACAACAAGGCTGGTGTGGCCGTACAAGTTGCAAATGCGACGGCCGCTCCCACAGGTGCGGTTGTATATGACGATGGTATCATTGCCCGGGGCGTGGCCACGGACGGAAGGCCAAACTCCGTAATTGTCCCTGCAGAGCGCTACTACAAAGCGGTTTACAGCAACAGCGCTGGTATTAACGAAGCGAGCGTGTTCGACGCTTCATTCATCAAACTGCGCGAGGTGAAGCTGGGTTATGTGGTTCCGCAATCCTTTATTTCGAAATACAAACTGCAAAGCCTCGTGTTCGCGCTGTATGGACGTAACCTGGCGTTCCTGCAAAAGAAAGCGGACAATATCGATCCTGAAACGGCATTCAATACCGGCAATACCGGCCAGGGACTGGAATCGTTGCAGCTGCCGACGACCGCTTCTTATGGATTCAACATTTCAATAGGCTTTTAATTGACCCAACTACATGCGTACCAACCATATTATCACCAAAGGATTTGTGATCGCTGCCGCCAGCCTGCTATTGACGGCTTGCCAGGATCAGCTGGAAGAAACCAATACTAACCCGAATGAGGCCATCAAAGCCCAGCCGGAGTATTTGCTGGCCAATGCGATCAAGTCAAATGCGGACCTGACGCTCGGCTCCGATGCTTCGATGGAAACAACGACTTTGTTTATCCAGCATTGGGCTAAAATCCAGTATACCGATCCGGATAAATACACCGTAAGCATTGCCAACGTCCAAAACGTTTGGACGAACCTCTATTCGCAGGGACTGACCGACTTTGCGACGATTATCAAAATCGGGGAGGAGACAGGCAATACCAACTATCAGGCCGTGGGTCTGATTCTGAAATCGTGGTCGTTCCAGTTGCTGACAGACCTGTACGGCGACATTCCATACAGCCAGGCGCTGAAACTGGAAGAAACACTGACGCCGAAGTACGACGCACAGCGCGATGTGTATCTGGGTCTTTTGAATGACCTGAAGAGAGCGACGGAGTTGATCAATGCCACAGGTTCACCCATTAGCGGGGACCTGATTTACAATGGTAACCTGACGAAGTGGAAGAAATTCGCAAACTCCCTGCGCCTTCGCATTGCCTTGCGTATCGCGGATAAGGAGCCTGCAACGGCCAAGGCAGTAGTAGCGGAGCTGGCGGCAGACAAAAGTGCCCTCATTGCTTCTAATGACGAGATCGCGCAGCTCATTTACCTGTCATCGCCGAATCAGAACCCCGTATCGCGTGACCGTGAAACGCGGGACGATTACCGCGTCAGCAAATCGGTTGTGGATAAATTGCAGGAGTTAAAAGATCCGAGACTGGCTGTGTTTGCCAACAAAACCGTGGATGCAACGCCTACCGGCTACATTGGGGTAACGAACGGCCTTCCTGCCGATTCAGCGGCTAAATTAGGTTTTACCAAAACATCGAAGCTGGGCGACTATTTTACCGCCGCCGCATCGCCAGCCGTATTCGTAAGCTATTCGGAGGTTTTGTTCAACCTGGCCGAAGCTGCGCAGCGCGGATTTATTACGGAAAGTGCTCCGGAGCTTTACAAAGCGGCTATTACTGCGTCTTTGCAACAGTTTAAAGTGGGCAATGCTGACATTGCCGCTTACCTGGCGCAGCCATCGGTAACCTATAATGCGGCTAACTTCAAAAAATCGATTGGTGAACAGAAATGGCTGGCGTTGTTCAGCCAGGGGCTCGAAGCGTTTGCAGAATGGCGCAGGCTGGATTATCCGCAGCTGAAACCGGCCTATGCAGGTGTTTTGAACGGAAAATTGCCCGTCCGCCTTACCTATCCGACCGGCGAGCAAGCCCTCAATGCAGCCAATTATAAAGCGGCCGTAGCATCGCAGGGAGAAGACAGGCTGACGACCAAACTTTGGTTCGACGCATTCTAATTTTAACAAAATTTAATATGAAAAGCTGGCACCAAACGGGGCCGGGGAGCGTAAGGGTAATATAGACCGCCGACGATCGGTTGTCGGCGGTCAAAGAAAATTCTCAATAAACACTTAAACATCAACATAACAATGAGCAAAACGTTTTTCCTCCGGATCATTTACCGGAATGCCGCCAACCTGCACAAAATCACTTCGAGTGTGGAGTCTGTAAAGGGAGCGAAGATCAAGCATCTTAATTTTATCAGCAAAGGCAAAAGCTTCGTGGGCGTAATCGCATTCGAGGCATCGCAACTGATTGATTTTGAAAAAATTATGACGCTGATCCGCCGTAACCGCGACATTTCGGAAGTTGAACGGATCATGGACGGCTCGTTGTGTTGTTGATCGTATCAGAATGTAATTCCAAACTGAAATCCTATTGTAACGGACGCCGGGTGCCCATTCCCGAAGCGGAATGGTACCGGTACCGCGACAAAATACCCGCTGTTTTTATTCTTCTTCACGATTTTATTCAAAACCGGCGTAAAGCCGTACCTTCCGGCCGTCTCGAATGCGACACGGCCTGCGAAGGTCAGCCCGGGTGCTAATGTTACAAGAATGCCTGGGTGGAATAGGAAATTGGCCATCTTGCTGGTTCCTTTCTCAGCCCTGATCAACGGCACAAACTCCGCCGAAAACCCGATTTTTGGACTTTTCCAGATGTTAATGCCAGTCGGCAGGCCCACTACATAATAGCTGTCGAAATTGGTGGTCGTGCCTTCGTCGCTGAACGTGACGATGGGATGAAGGATACCTACATAGCCCGCAATGCGCGGATAAACAGGCGCGGGAGCAGACTGGACTGCCAGGGCTTGCTGAGGTTGAGCCTGTTGTTGCTGTGCCATCGCCATGCGGCCCGACAAGCCGGTGGTTATGCAAATCAAAAAAAGGAGTTTTCCTGGTAAAGAACGAAGCATGGTTTTGAAATTAGAATTGCGCGACAACCGCTATTGGAGTGCAATTCTATGAACCAATCACCAAGCAGGATAGAATGGTTTTAACGTTTTGTATTTCCTTTACCTTTTCGGAAAGTTTTTCTGTATTCCGAAGGCGTTTGGCCGGTATGGGCCTTAAAAACGCGGTTGAAATGGCTTTGGTCTGAAAATCCGGTCAGGTAAGCAATTTCAGCCAGCGTATCCTCCGAAAATTCCAGCAATTGAATGGCCTTCTCGATCCGCTGCTTTCGAATGTATTCGCCAAACGAAAGGTCATCGAAATACCTCGAGAATTCCCGGGACAAATAGGCCGGGTTCACATCCAGTTCTTCGGAGGCAATTTTAAGGTTCAGGTTCAGATTCGTATCAATGTGGTCCTGGATCATGTTTTTGAGGTCTTTCGTCCAGGCAGGCACCTTGGGCTTTTTCTCGTCTTTGCGCGCGATGTAGGTTTTGTAAATCTGCAAAAGCAAATGCTCCGTTGGACTTTGCGTGTGTTTCACCTTGCGCAAATGCGTCGCCCAGCTATACAATGCATCGTAAATGAGCATTCCTTTTTTCAGCAACTCGTGATCGTTTGGGGTGTTGTAAGCAAGCCCGGCCGAAATGGCCCACAGTCCCGAAGATTGCAATGCAAGCGCATGATCGTCCGTATCCGCCCCGCGCACAATGGGTGCCAGTACTTGCAGCGCCGGGTCTTTCAATTCGTATTTTTTAATAAAATAATCGAAGGTGCACTGATCTTCATAGTGCGTAAACTCAACGCCCGGAATGTCGAAAGGCGTAGCGTCAAGCCGGGCCGCCTCGTTCAGCACTTCGTTTTCCGGAACATAAATGATCTCCGCATTCGGATCGATGAAGCGCAGGATAAGCCACGGACAGGCAATGCGATCGATTTTGGGCCGCTCGCGGGTGATCCATTTCATGGGTGTTAGTCAATGTTATGGACCAAAGATAGCGATGCAGCCCCGAAAGTAACATATCGGTGCACACACAGGAGGCTCGCTGGGGCCGGCGTCAGTAAGTCGCCGCAACCGGTTTCGGTTTTCTGTACTTGTGCAGGTTAATCAAAAGAACACTTGCGAGAATCACGATTAACCCCGAAATCTGTAATGGCGTAATCGATTCGTGGGCAAAGAAAATGCCAAGCAAAACGGCTACAACCGGGTTCACATAGGCATACGTGCTCACTTTCGTAGCGGGTTGCACTTTCAACAACCATACATAAGCGCTGAAAGCGGCGATCGAGCCGAAGACAATGAGGTAACCGACTGCCAACCAGGCGTCCGTCGGAATAGCCGAAGGGTTGATGGCGGCCCATTCACCTGAAAACAAAGCGCCCGGAATGAATGCGATGCCTGCTGCCAGCATTTGCCAGGTCGAGTTAACAGTGGCGGAGTTGGAAACGGAGTTGTATTTGGAATACAAAGAACCGCCTGCCCACGCCATGGAGCCCAGCACGACCAGCACCATCGCAAACAGGTCGCGACCGCTGTTCAGCGACGACATGGTAGCCACTATTTTTTCATAAAACAACAATATTACGCCTGCAAAACCGACCACCAGGCCCAGAATTGTAGATTTGTTGCTTAGATTCTCCGACCATTTAGGTTTATCCAAAAGTACAAACCACAGCGGCGCGGACGATATCATAATGGCGACCATCGCGCTCGGCAGGAATTGCTCGACCCAAATGACGACGCCGTTGCCGATGAACAGCAGCAACAGTCCCGTGATCAGGGCAGGTTTCATGATCTTCCAGGAAAATACCTGTTCACCTTGCATCAGGCTCCACGCAAGCATCAGCAAGCCGGCAATAATGAAACGAAATGCACCCAGGAAGAATGGCGGAAAGCCTTCCAGTGCTCTCTGGATAAAGAAATAAGTGGATCCCCAAACGATGTAAACGGTGGCGAAGGCGAGCGCCACCATGAGGGTTGAAGGCGTTTTTGTTGATGTTTGCATGGCGGTTTCATTTAACGGGTATGACTAATTGTTGCTCTTCTTTGACCGTTTCAAGAACGATCGTTGTGCGTGTGGATGTGATATTTTGTATTTTGCTGAACTTGTTGCGCATCAGTTCCATCAATGACGCCGAATCGGCCGTGCGGACTTTCACCATATAGCAATCTTCCCCTGCAATGTGGTGCACCTCCTGCACTTCCGGTATTTTGGCGAGTTCCTTGGCGGTGTTGTTGCTACCCATTCCCTCCGAAGATTTCATGGCGATAAACGCAAGAAGCGTTTGCCCGAGCGCCACGGGGTTAATGCGCGTCGTGTATTTGACGATGACTTGTTTCTGTTCGAGTTTTTTGACCCGTTCCAGTACTGCCGACGGCGCCATTTCCAGCTCGCGGGCAAGATCCGCATTGGTCATACGGGCGTTTTCCTGCATAAGGCGCAGGATGCTGAGGTCTGTTTTGTCGAGAATGATCTCGGATGTATTCGTCATTCTGTAAAGTTGGTGTTATTTAGAATAATATTCAATATAATGGTCAACTATTTGAATATAGTTCACTTAATACAATGAAATAGTCGTTAAGGTTCGTGTCAATGGATGAATTTTCGAATTTTCTTCGGACTGCATTTGGATAACTAATTCATCAGGCTGATCCGATTATTTTACATATTTGCGGTACCTCAAATCCTGAACCAAATTTTCAATGAAAACTCTTATGCTGAGTGCATTAGCTGCATGGTTTTGCATCGGTGCCACTACTGCGCAGATCGACCCGAATGCAACCCGCGAGACGGCGGCGCTATACCGCAATCTCAAAAGGCTTTCGGAAGAACACATTCTGTTCGGCCATCAGCACGCCACCGAGTACGGGCACGGCTGGACTGGTGACAAGGAGCGGTCGGATGTGAAATCGGTAACCGGTTCGCATCCGGCGGTGGTAGGAGTCGATTTCATGGGCCTTTCGGGGCGCCCGGCCGGGGAAATAGCCAAAACAAGCGAGGCATTACGGAAAAATGTCGTGGATACTTACAATCGCGGAGGCATTACCACGGTGGCCTGGCATTTTTCCAATCCGGCGTCGGAGGGAGGCTTTTATTGGAAAGATGATGTATCGAAACCTGCTATGGCGCTGATCAAACCCGGTGGCTCGCACCATGAGCAGTATAAGCAGATATTGAAAACGATAGCCGACTTCGCACTGTCTGCCAAAGGAAAAGACGGCACATTGGCCCCGATGATTTTCAGGCCGTTCCACGAATTTGATGGCGACTGGTTTTGGTGGGGCAAAGGGCATACCTCGCGCGAGGATTTTATCACCGTGTGGCGGTTTACGGTCACCTATCTGCGGGACGAGCTTGGTGTCCACAATTTTATTTACGCCTTTTCCCCTGATAACAAATTTAACGCTGAGCCCGAATTCCTCGAACGTTATCCTGGCAATGAATGGGTAGATATGGTAGGAATGGACAATTACGGTGACTTCGGCCGCGACGGCAAATACAATCTGGAAGCTGGTTTGAAGAAACTTAAAATTGTATCCGATTATGCTCAAAAGGCAGGGAAGCTGGCAGCATTCACCGAAACCGGTCTTGAAACAATCCCTAACCCCACCTGGTGGACCGAAACGTTGCTCAAAACATTAAAGGCTCAGAAATTACAACTAGCCTATGTGCTCGTCTGGCGCAACGATACCAAAAGTCCAACCCATTACTACGCACCCTTCCCCGGTCAGGTAAGCGAGGCTGATTTTGTCAAGTTCTACCATGATCCTTATACGCTATTTGAGAAGGATTTGAAGGAGGTTTACAAATAAGCCGTTTGATAAACGAGCGGTTGCCGTTTGGTGGATGCTTCGGAAATGGTTGACTTGGGATGCTATAATTGCGGAAAAACAAGACAATTATGGTAAACAATCACAAACACATCAGCTTTGCCCGCCAATTTTCATTTTTAATCCTCCTGTTGGTTTTTGTCGTTATGCTTTCGTGCAACAAGCACACGCATGATGTCAAGCCAGAAGAGAAAATCTTCCCTGAAATTCACACTGGCGTGGCTACTTTCCATGCACTTGGCGGAGTGATTGAGACTTTCAACATCCATATTGAAAAGATGGGGAATGTGCCAATCGAGGAGTACGGAGTTGTGTACGCATTTCTGCCAGAAACTACTTTGGTAGACCTTGTCGTAGATGGCCCATATCCTGCAGCGAGGTTCAAAGAAGTGGCCAAACAGGGGTCAAACACCGAGACATTCAAGATCGGATTTCCCAGCGGTACACATGCATTGTCCTACCGGGCCTATGTAAAACTGGAAGGCGGCGAGGTGCGCTATGCCGACAACAGTTTTAATAAAACGTACTAGTCATGCACTGCACGCTCCTGAAATTTCCTGCTGACCAAATGGTAATTAAATAACTCCACCAGATCAATCAACACGGTGTTCGGGTCGTTGGCGTTTAGGTAGGTCCGTACCTTCCGGACGAAATCGTAAAGCGGCTCGTAGTATTTGTGGCCGGTTTCTTCCTGGAAATCCTGGATCGTGAAGGCGTTGCCTTTTTTCAGGATCATGTATACGGCAATGAAAAAGTAGGAGATAGGCAGCTTGCTACCTTCCAGCACGGTTCCGCTCTGCAAAGTGGTGCGGAACCTGCATTGCTTGCATTGAAACTGCTGCTTGGGCGCTAGCCAGTAGTGATGGGTGCCGCCGCATTTCTTGCAGACTATCCCTCTCCGTAACCTGAAATCTTTGAATGCCTCGGTGGCTATGGTTTCGTTCTTATATATGTCGATCAAATTGCCCGCTTGCATATTAAATAATAGATAGAGACATCCAAATCTAAGAAAAAAATAGATATAATATTAAGTCTATCGAATTTATATAGAATATTTTTAGTGGTAAACTTCCAAATGAACCAACCCATGAATTCTATTAAAACCATAGGGAAATGCGCCAAATTTTCGACGGTAATCGGCCCCATTCTACAATAACATATTTGGTATTTTGAAAATGAAAGCACTATATTGGTATAATCTATGGCTGCTGGCCGGATTGGGAAACGGGATTGCAAATGGCTGGTGGCAGACTGTGTGGTTCTTTAAATGCCTGATTTTAAGTTCACGTATGTTTGTGATCGTTAATCCGGCCGCGCCTCTAGAATCTCATTCGGCGCAATGCAGCGCGTTTCTCAATAATAATCAAATACAGAATGGCCAATTTAAACCAAAATCAAACTGCCTTGGGTGACGTAGCAGCACGGCAGTTGGCGATCGCGACGCGGACAGTCCCTCAGTTCGAGGCGATCACCCCGCGTTGGCTTACGCATTTGCTGAACTGGATCCCCGTGGAATCCGGCGTCTACCGTCTCAACAAAGTAAAAGACGGAAGCACAGCAGAGGTAGATTGCTCCCGACGCGACGAACGCGAGCTTCCGCATACGTTCATCGATTACGTGGAAAACCCGCGCGAGTATAACCTGACGGCGGTGCAAACGGTGCTCGATGTGCATACCCGCGTCTCGGACCTGTATAGCAAGCCCTATAACCAGATCAGCGAGCAGCTGCGCCTGACGATCGAAAGCATTAAGGAACGTCAGGAAAGCGAATTGATCAATAACCAGGAATATGGACTGCTTGCAAGCATTGCCGACAAGCAGAGAATTTCAACACGCCTCGGACCACCAACGCCAGACGATTTCGACGAGCTTTTGACGAAAGTTTGGAAAGAGCCCGGTTTTTTCCTCTTGCATCCACAAGCCATCGCCGCATTCGGCCGCGAGTGTACGCGCAAAGGCGTTCCACCACCGACCATCTCGCTTTTCGGTTCCCAATTCATTACATGGCGCGGTATCCCGCTGATCCCTTCTGATAAAGTACCGGTCGAAAACGGCAAAACAAAAATCCTCCTCCTCCGCACGGGCGAAAGCCGCCAGGGCGTGGTTGGGCTGTACCAACCGGGCTTGCCGGGTGAGCAGTCGCCAGGACTTTCCGTTCGGTTTATGGGTATCAATGACAAAGCGATCGCCTCTTACCTCGTTTCGCTTTATTGCTCACTGGCGGTGCTGGTCGATGATGCGATTGCAGTGTTGGAGAATGTAGAAATCGGTAACTACCATGAGTACAAATATTGACGGATTGCCAGGCGGCCTTCCAGGAGGCCTTCCAGGAGGCCTCCCAGACGGCTTGCCTGATGCCGATGCGCTCGGAAGGCTCGCTAACGAGCTTTTCAAGGCATTGCCTGGCGAAATGCCGTCGCCGGTATTTTCGCCACGGCTGGAAGACCATCCGAGGGCACAGAAAATGATGGGTATCATTCGGAACGGGTTCGAGCCGACCCATTCGGCATCGCATCAGGATTTTAACCTGAACGAACCGCCGACGAGCCTGCCCGATCCGCATTTTACGGATGGGAAAGTGCCGCCGTCAGCGGCAGGATTCGGTATTTCGCCCGGCAATATACAGCCGCCGGCACAGTCGAATCCGGCATTGCCCTACCAGTTTGACAACCACCATGATCTGACTGAGGTATTCGGGAGAATCCCCGATTTCGGCAGTGTGCCGCACATTCCCAGCACGAATGCGCGGGTTGTTGAGCCTTCTTTTTATTTTTTGAATGAAAACCTGTCGGAGCGTGCCCATATTCCCGGTGTTTCGAGCCTTATTCCAAAGAGCTTTTCTCCGTTTTCATTCAATGATATTCATGTGGGGAACGACCGCGACCAGCTGGGCCGGGCCGTCAGAAGTCCTGCGAGTGCCATCCCATTCGACGTCAACCGTGTCCGCAACGACTTTCCGGTTTTCAAGGAACGCGTGAACGGGAAACCGCTGATATGGTTCGACAATGCAGCTACGACGCAGAAACCGCAGCAGGTGATCGACCGGATCAGCTATTTTTACCAACACGAAAATTCCAACATCCACCGCGCCGCCCACGAACTGGCTGCACGGGCAACGGACGCCTACGAAGGTGCGCGCGAGAAAGTGAGGGCATTTTTGAATGCAGGTTCGGTGAATGAGGTCGTATTTGTGCGGGGCACGACGGAAGCCATTAACCTCGTAGCCAAAACCTGGGGAAACCAGAACCTGAATGCGGGCGATGAAATCATCCTGAGCCACCTCGAACACCACGCCAATATCGTTCCGTGGAAGCAACTGGCGGATAAGAAAGGTCTGGTCATCCGGGTCATTCCGGTCGATGATGACGGTCAGATCCTGCTCGATGCGTATGCAGGCTTGCTGAGTCCGAAGACGAAACTGGTGTCGTTCACACAGGTTTCCAATGCATTGGGGACGGTGACCCCCTCCAAGCCTATCATCGATATGGCCCATGCTGTTGGTGCCAAAGTGCTGCTCGATGGTGCACAATCGGTCTCACACATGCGTACCGACGTACTTGCGCTCGATTGCGACTGGTTTGTATTTTCCGGCCACAAAGTGTTCGGCCCGACGGGCATTGGCGCATTGTATGGCAAGGAGGACCTGCTGAATGCCACCCAGCCCTGGCAGGGCGGCGGTAATATGATCGTGGATGTGACATTCGAGCATATTCAGTACCATAATGCGCCTTCCCGCTTTGAAGCCGGCACCGGGAATATAGCGGATGCTGTTGGATTAGGTGCGGCGTTGGACTATGTAAACCATTTGGGAATTGAGAATATTCATCAATACGAACACTTCCTGCTGGAATATGCGACCGGGCTCGTGAAAAATGTCCCCGGCCTGCGCATCATTGGCACGGCAAAGGAAAAGGCGTCGGTATTGTCATTTGTTTTGGAGGGTTATAAAACCGAGGAAGTAGGCGCTGCGCTCAATAAAGAAGGTATTGCTGTCCGCTCGGGCCACCACTGCGCCCAGCCGATCCTGAGAAGGTTCGGTCTGGAAACAACCGTGCGCCCGTCGCTGGCATTTTATAACACCTGCGAGGAAGTCGATGTGCTGGTGGCAACACTGCACAAGCTCGCAGGAGGCCGCGGCATCAGACGCTGACGAACATTTATCGCCGACCATGGACAATAGACTGCCGACCATTGCGTAACCTTGCTATGGTCGATGGTCCGCCGTCCATGGTCATTTTAATATACTCAACCATGTCCCCGTCACTGATTGACCTTTTAAAGAAAACGCATCATGCCGAATGGGAAGCGACACCTTCCTGGCACGATGCCACAGTCTGGCTCGACAACCTGATCCATTTCCTGTTTCCCAGTAATCATTTGCCTAAAAAGACCTCTTACGAAGGGATTTTGAAGAAAAATCAGATCGATCTTGAAAACATCCTGCTGAGCTATCTCGATCCTAAAAACGTGGCGATAGAGGAGAAAGCTGAGTTGTTTTACGACGAACTGGAAACGATTTACAAGGACTTGCGACTCGATGCCAGCAAAATTTACGAGTACGACCCGGCCGCCACGAGCGTGAATGAAGTGATCGTTTCGTATCCCGGTTTTTATGCCATCGCGGTGTACCGCATTGCCAATCACCTCAGCAGGTTGCAAATCCCCGTGCTGCCCCGCATTCTCACCGAGTATGCGCATGGCAAAACGGGCGTCGATATTCATCCCGACGCCACGATAGGCGTTCCGTTTATGATCGATCACGGGACGGGGATTGTTATTGGGGCCACGTCGGTGATCGGAAAAAATGTGAGCATTTACCAGGGCGTTACCCTGGGCGCATTGCAGGTTGCGAAAGAACTGCACAACACCAAGCGTCACCCGACGGTAGGAGATAACGTTATCATTTACGCCCGTACGACCATCCTCGGGGGCGACACCATCATCGGCGAGAACAGCGTCATCGGCGGCAGTGTTTTCCTCACCAAAAGCGTAGCACCCAATTCGCAGGTCTTCAACACGCATCAGCTGAGGATAACAACGAAGGTGGAGGGATAATTATCCCCTTTTTGCCTATCTTGCCTTATGCCTGCACTCATCGACCGCAATACGATCAAGCTGCTGAGAATCCCGTTCTCATTCTTCCTTGCGCCGTTGTTTCTCTTTGCTTACAGCCAGGCCGAAGCGGTGGTGCACAGACAGGCTTTGTGGAGTTTTCTGATCATCCATTTCCTCGTTTATCCCGCCAGCAACGGCTACAACAGCTACATCGATCGGGACGAGGACAGCATTGGCGGGCTCGAAAAGCCGCCGCTTCCTACGGTTCAACTTTTTTACCTCACCATTTTTCTGGACGTCGCCGCAACCGTTTTAGCACTCGTTTTCGTAAATACATTGTTTGCGTTCTGTCTTGTGCTCTACATTGGCGCATCGCGGGCTTATAGTTCCCGGCAAATCAGGCTGAAAAAGTATCCGGTGATCGGATTTCTGACTGTCGTGATCTTTCAGGGAGCATTCACATACTATATGTCCATTGCCGGCATTTCAGGTGTTGCATTGCGGCTCGATACGGCCAATATGTTCGTGCTGCTGGGTTGCTCTTTCCAGATCGCAGGTGCGTACCCGCTCACACAGGTGTACCAGCATGAGCAGGACCTGCGTGAAGGCATTGTTACATTGAGCTATAAACTAGGCTATATCGGCACATTTGCGTTCACGGCAGTCATGTTTTTACTCTGCAATGTGTGTTATTATGTGTACTTTACAATGAGGGAGGTTGGAATGATTTTTTACATTATCCAGGTGTTCTTCATTCCCATTGTGATCTGGTTTGCGGTCTGGTTTTCGCTCGTGTGGAAGGATCGCCGGCAGGCCAATTTCCGCAATACGATGCGGATGAACTGGATCGCGGCGATTTGCATGAATAGTTGTTTCATCCTATTAATAATTATCAACAGAATTCCATTGAGTTATCTATCCTCTATTGAAACAGCCGTTCCCGAATATGGTTACACGCAGGAAACGCTTACTGATTTCTACATGCGGTCGACCGACGACTTGAATACCCGCCGGAAAATCAGGATTGTAGCCAGCAAAACGGGCATCGACAAGCGTTATTCGGTGATCGCCGATTTTGATAAAAACCCCGAAGATTTTACCTTTTTTAACCAAAATTCCACACTACTTCCCGAACCGACGCTGAGCGCGCGAATGGCTCTTTACCAGCAACACGCCACGGCATTGTCCAAAAAGGCGATTGAAAAGATTCCTGGTTTCGAGAATATAAAACACAAGATCACGCATTTAATAACGGTCACCTGCACGGGACTGTTTGCGCCCGGCCTGGATGTGGAGCTCATGCGCGAACTTGGGCTTAACCCTACAATCCAGCGAAGCAGCGTCAATTTCATGGGATGCAATGCGGCCATTCTGGCGCTGAAAAATGCGGATGCGATCTGTAACAGCAATGCCAACGCCAGGGTGCTGGTGGTCTGTACCGAGCTTTGCACGATCCATTTTCAGAAAAAATACAATGACGATTACCTGCTCTCGAACATGCTTTTTGGCGACGGTGCAGCTGCATTGCTGGTATCGTCGAAGCCCGATGACCGCTATTTGCACCCCGTAAAAATCGACGGTTTTAAATCGATGATTTTACATAACGGCTATTCGGATATGGCGTGGCAACTTTCCGAGACGGGTTTTATCATGAATTTATCGTCCTATGTGCCGGATCTGATCCGCGAGAACATTGGCCCTATGCTGAAAACGGTGGGGCTCAAACCCGACGATTACCGGCATTGGGCGGTGCATCCGGGCGGGAAACGCATTGTGGACGACTTCGCCGCCGCATTGGAACTGGACCGCTGCATGCTGGCCCCTACCTACAATGTGCTGCGCGACTACGGCAATATGTCTTCGCCTACCGTTTTGTTTGTGCTGAAAGAGGTGCTTGAAAAAGCCAAAGCCGAGCATTCTGGAAACCGCATATTCACTGCCGCATTCGGACCGGGGCTCAGTATTGAAACCATGCAGCTGCAATATGTTCAGGCATAGGAGTTTGCAAAAGGAGCTGCTTGATGCAGAGGAGATTCCTGCGGCAGACCTTTTTCAAAATCTAAGGGAACTGGATTTTATCAACCATTGGTTGGGCGGCTACGACATTTCGTTTGCCGCTTTGAAGCGCGTCCTGCAAAAGGGGCGTCGCTATGTGCTCGTCGACATTGGCTGCGGGGGAGGAGATACGCTCAAACGCATTGCCAATTGGAACAAAAAGGCCGGTTTCGAGCTGAATCTTTATGGTATCGATCTGAAATCCGATTGCATTGCATATGCCGGGCAAAACCTGAACAGGAGCGATGTAACGCTCATTTGTGACGACTACCGCAATACTTACCAGCATTTACCGCAGGTCGATATCATTCACGCCTGTCTTTTTTGTCATCACCTTAATAATCCCGAATTGATTGAGCTTGTGCGGTTTGCATTGCAGCATCGCGCTGTGCTTGTCATTAATGATTTGGAGAGAAACGCGGTAGCGCATTATTCGATCAAGTTTCTGACAAGGCTTTTTTCTAAATCCTACCTTGTCAAAAATGATGCGCCGCTGTCTGTTTTGCGGGGTTTTAAGAAGAGTGAATGGCTGGCTATCCTGCATGCAGCAGGTGCAAAGCGCTTTTCGGTTCGCAACAAATGGGCATTCAGACATGAAGTGATCGTGTATGGAAACGCAGACTGAACATTTCGAATGTGCGGTGATCGGCGGGGGTCTTGCTGGCTTGTGTCTGGCAGTGCAGCTGGCCAGTCGCGGGGTGTCGGTGGTGGTGTTTGAAAAAAATAAATACCCTTCTCACAAGGTCTGCGGAGAATACATTTCCATGGAAAGCTGGCCGTTTCTGGAAGGTCTAGGGGTGCCGCTGGCCAGGTTGAACTTGCCGGAAATTCATCACCTCGGTGTTAGTTCGGAACGGGGATTTATGCTGGAACATCCGCTGGAAATGGGCGGATTCGGGATTAGCCGGTACAGTCTGGACAATTGTCTTTTTGAAATCGCTAGTCGGATGGGCGTGCGCGTCATGCAGGAATGTCGCGTAACGGACGTGCAGGGAAACCCATCGGTTGGCTTCGAAATCCGTACTTCCCTGGGGAATATTCGCGCAAAAACCGTTTGCGGTAGCTATGGTAAGTATGCGCCGCAGTTTATCCATTTGGACGATAGCAATGCATTAAAAGCCGACTCGCAGAACTACATTGGTGTTAAATACCACATCAAAACCAACTTTCCCTCCAATCGCATCGAACTTCATAATTTCAGCGATGGGTATTGCGGCATTTCAAAAGTGGACGGGGAATGGCATTGCCTGTGTTACCTCACGACGGCACAAAACCTGCTCGCAAATGGAAAGGACGTGAAGCGGATGGAGGAAACGGTGCTGTACCAGAATCCGTTTCTGAAAAACCATTTTTCCAATGCCGAATTTGTGAACGCGCAGCCGCTTATTATCAGCAATGTGCAGTTCAATAAAAGGCAAACAGATGCGGGTGGGATTTTTCTGCTGGGGGACGCTGCCGGTTCCATTACGCCGTTGTGCGGCAATGGCATGAGCATGGGCATGCGGGCTTCGAAATTGCTGGCCGAGCAGCTTTTGCTATTTTTTGACCAAAAGCAAAGCCATGAAGAAGCATTAAAAAACTACCACCGGGCCTGGAATGCGGCTTTCGGAACGAGGATCCGGGCGGGCTACCACCTTCAAAAGCTGTTTGGCAAAAGCCGGACAACCGATTTTGCATTAAAACTACTGCACCGAACGCCCTGGCTTACGTCCCAACTTATTTCCCTCACCCACGGCACGACCTTCTGAGGCCCGCTTCGTTTTCTCTGCTTTTTGAAGAAAATATTCGAAAAGCAGCGCATTGAGCAGCAGCAGCAGCATTCCATAAAAAATGTCCTCAACAGGAATGGTCAACATGCGTACACCGAGGTTTTCGGCATTGTTGTACCAAACAACCGGCTTTTCGGGGCCGGTGCCGGTGAGTATGCCATTCACGATGAGGAAAGGTAAAAGCAGGAATTGATGCGAATAGTAGAATAGACCGAGCCATTTCGGCTTGTATTGCCATTTCAGATAGACCAGAAAAGCGCCCAGGGCAGTGGCCGTGGAGGCCGTATAATAGCGGCCTGTTCCGAGCAGCCCCAGCACAATGCAGAGAATCAGGAAAATCCAGGTGACCGCGTTTTCAGCTCGCAAATAAAGCTCCGGGCCCTTCCACAGCCGGAAACAGTAGTAGGTAAACATGCAGGCGTAGGGAATGCAGATGAAAAACAGCACTTCCTCGATCGGCAAGCCGAACAGCCCGATGCCGGTAAGGTATTGCGGTGTGAATCCCCAGACACCGATTTTTGTAAAATAGCTATCCCAAATAATAAACGGCACAGCCGAAAGCAGGATTGCCAGCCATAGTGCTTTCCACTGCCTGTCCAGCCGGATTTTGGGATGGAACGACGCTAGCAGTGGCACGGCTATGGCGCCAAGGTCGACCAGCAGGTAGAGCAGGCTCATTTCGCGTTCGCTTTTTGGGCTTCACGGAAGTATTTCAAAGGAACCCAAAGCATTCCGTAACATTCGCCATCGTGCTTTCCCAGGTGTTTATGGTGCATTTTGTGCGCCCTGCGGATGGCTTTCAGGTAAACGGAGTCGCTGTTTCGCAGCGCTTTGAAGCGCTGATGAATGAATATATCGTGAACGAGAAAGTACGTGAAGCCGTAAATGGTAATGCCCAGGCCAATCCAGAACAAATAATTAAATCCCGCATTCAGGCCGAGCCACAGGAAAGCTATGCCGGGCGTCGCGAAAATGACGAAGAAATAGTCGTTTTTTTCGAAAAAATCGCCGTCGTCGCGCTGGTGGTGGTCATGGTGTAAAAACCACAGGAGGCCGTGCATCAGGTACTTGTGCGCCAGCCACGCCACGCATTCCATAGCCACGAATGCGCCGACCGTTATGAGTGTGTTGATGATCCAGTGTGGCATTGTTCAGGTTTTTGAAGTTAAGAATCAGTGCCCGATCTCGCGGGCGATCACCGGCACGCATATCTTGAACCATTCGGTGTAAGCATGCGGATTTTGCGCGATGTCGGCTTGTATTTCTGCTATCGTCAGGTACTTGTAATCACTTGCTTCGGCCGGATCGATGACCGGGACGGCGTCGGAAACGCCCAAAAAAACGTGATCAAGCTCATTTTCTGTGAGGCCGTTTTCCAGGTCGGCGCGGTATTGAAATGTATACAAGAATTCAAGCTCCGCCTGAATGCCCATTTCTTCTCCCAGCCGCCGCAGGGCACCATCGTGCGCCGATTCGCCCGGTAAAGGGTGGCTGCAACAGGTGTTGGACCAAAGTCCTTCCGAATGGTATTTGCCGAATGCCCGGCGTTGCAGCAGCATTTCGTTTTTTGAGTTAAAAATAAAGACTGAGAATGCGCGGTGCAGCACGCCTTTTTCATGCGCTTCGAGCTTGGGCATCAGGCCAATGGCTTCGTCGTTTTCCGTTACCAGAACAACTTGGTCATGCATAGGATGGTTGGTTTTCAGGTTTTGTATTGTGGGAGTAATCTTTCTTCACAACACAAAAACGTCATAAAAGGTCAAACTGGTGCCTCAGCAGTGACCGAAACATGAGTCCAAATTTGTCGATATCGGGAATGCGGATCCTTGCGTCCATTACCTTTTCCGGCGGTGTTTCTTTGATCCTCAGAAACAGCTTGTGATAATAGTAATAAGCCAGATACACGCCTCTGCGCGAACTGGCGGGCAGCAGGCGGATGCCGATGAGTGCATCCTGAAAATCAGCCTCGATTTCCTGCTGGATCACCACTTTTTCGGCATAAGAGAAATGGTTGAAATTCACGCCGGGAAAGTAAGTCCTGCCCAGCACCTGATAATCCGCTTTGAGGTCGCGCAGGAAGTTAACCTTCTGAAATGCAGCGCCCAGTTTCATGGCATAAGGTTTCAGGGATTCGTACAGACCGTTATCGTTTTCAGCAAAAACACGCAGGCACATCAAACCGACCACCTCTGCCGAGCCCAGCACATATTCATCGTAAGAGTCCTGCGTGTGTTCCTTTTTAGCCAAATCCATTTCCATGCTTTTCAAAAAGGTGTCAATCAGCTCCCATTCAATCTGGTAGGCGTGTACCACGTGCTGGAAACTGTTTAGTATGGGATTAATGCTGATTTTTTCGTGGATCGCTTCCTGGGTTTGCTGCCGGATCCGCGCCATCATTACCTCCTGTTCGTAGCCGTGAAAACTGTCGACAATCTCGTCGGCAAGCCTCACGAACCCGTAAATGCCGTAAATGGCCTTGTGAAATGTAGGTTTCAGAAAATAAATACCCAGGGAGAACGAAGTGCTGTACAGCTGCGTGGTTTTTCTGCTGCACGACGCCGATAGTTGATCAAAAAGGCTTTTCATAAGCTAACTGTTTAGGTATTTGAGAACTTCACGCGCGGCGATCGTGCCGGATATGATGGCGGGGGGCACCCCGGGGCCGGGAACAGTGAGCTGGCCTGCGTAAAACAGGTTATCCACTTTCCGGCTCCTCAGTTTCGGTTTAAAAACGGCAGTTTGTCGAAGGGTATTCGCCAGCCCGTAGGCATTGCCCTGGTAAGCATTGTAATCGCTTTTGAAATCGGACACGGAATAGCTTCTCTTGAAAACGACATGGTCGCGAATGTTCTCGCCGGTAAACTTTTCAAGTCGATCCATCAAAATTCCGTAATAATGCTCCCTAATAGTTTCCGGATCGGGTAAGCCGGTGGCAATAGGCATGAGAACGAAGAGGTTTTCCTGGCCCGGGGGCGCCACCGTCGAGTCGGTCATGGATGGGCAGCAGACGTAAAACAGCGGTGCGGTCGGCCATTTCTTTTCAATGTAAATTTCCTCGGCATGCAGGCCAAAATCTTCGTCAAAGAACAGGTTATGGTGCCGCAGGTTACTCACGCGCCGACCGATTCCAAGGTAAAAAAGCAGGCATGAAGGGGCAAAAGTCCTGCTTTCCCAATAACTATCATCATATTGTCTGTCCTGCGGTTCCAGCAACGCTTCTTCGATATGGCGGTAGTCTGCGCTGCCCACGACTGCGTCCATCGGCATTGACCGGCCGGAGGAGTGAATATGCTGGATTTTGCTGCCCGAGGATTCCAGTTTTTCCACCGTTTCCGACGTCCGGAACTGCACCCCCGCTTTGAGCGCAATGTCATGGAATGCGTCAGCTACCTGGCCGAAGCCGCCCATGGGGTAAAATGTACCCTGTTTCAGTCCGGAATAGTTCATGAGGCTGTACAGCGCCGGCGTGTCTTTCGGCATGGCCCCAAGGAACAGTACTGGGAATTCGATTAACGCCAGCAACCGCGGGTCCTTGAAAAATCGCCGCGCATGTTTGCTGAAAGAACTGAAAAGCTGCAACCGGAGCGCCTGCCCGAAAAGGCGAAGGCTCATAAATTCGGTGATCGAATGCCCCGGTTTATACACCATATCATGCATTCCAACGCGGTATTTGAACTCTCCGTCGGCAATGAACTTGCGGAGCTTATCCGCGGCACCTTTTTCAATGCTTTCAAAAAGCTCACAAAGCCGGTCGAAATCTGCCGGAATATCCAGGAGATCGTTACCAGGGAAAATAACCGCGAAGCCGGGATCCAGTTTTTTGAGATCGTAAAAATTCGATACGCTCTGACCGAAATGTCCGAAAAAGCGTTCGTACACGTCGGGCATCCAGTACCAGCTCGGGCCCATATCAAAAGTAAAGCCGTGTTCCGTAAAGGTCCGCGCCCTGCCGCCTATGCTTTTGTTCTTTTCGAAAATTGTAACGTTACAGCCGCTCTGGGCCAAAATGGCACTGGCCGCCATCCCCGCGAAACCCGCGCCGATCACTCCGACGGTTCGTTTTCCATTGTTAGCTGGCATGTGTTGTATGGGGTTTGATGGTTTCAAGGAGGCTTTCGATCGATTGAATGTGGTGAATGCGGGCGTCGCTCCGCGACGGCTCAAAATCGCCGGAATAGCACACCTCGCAATATGGAAAATCGTTGAGCAGCTGTTCGAGCAGGGCAGGGCCGTGGTGGCCCGGTTGGTTACTTACGAAAAAAGTATAGATGTTGGATGGATTGATGTCGTTTGCGACGGTTAAAAGGTCAGTATACGGTACTCGTGCACCGAGGTACACAGCGCGCTTCCCCGCACGGACCAACATATAGTAGGCAAACAAAAGGCCTATTTCATGTTCCTCGCCTTCATGCAGAAACAGCACCCACGGCTGGCCTCCATTTTCAGGCACGGGCAATGTGTCTATCGCCGCAAAAAGTTTTTGGCGGATCAGGTTAGACAAAAAGTGTTCCTGCGCGGGAAGCAATGCATCCCGGGTCCACATGAGCCCGGTTCTTACTAAAAGCGGATAGAGCACCTTTTCATAAGTATGCACCATTCCCAGGCGTTCGATGGCTTCGGCAAACAACCGATGGAATGCGGCCGCATCATATTTAGAAATGGCCACGATGGCCTGATTGATCCATGCCTCCACATGCTCATCGGTTTGCACCGACTCGCCGATAATCCGGTCGATCTCCGCTTGCATCTGCGCTTGGTTAAGCTGGCTGATCTGAGAAATCTTCATGCCACGGTTCAGCAAGGTGCAGACATTCAGGAGCTTCTTAACATCATCGTCATTGTAGAAGCGAATATTGGTGCCGGTTCTCTCGGGTTCCAGCAGGCCATAGCGCTGCTCCCAGATGCGGATGGTGTGCGCCCTGGTGCTGGTAATGCGTTCGAGATCCTTGATGGAGTATACCGACATATTTTGTTTAACGTTTTTCAAAAATAGTTAAACAAAATTATTTGTTTACTTTTTTGTAGGAAAAATAAAAATTGCTGCTACTTTTGATATTCATAATATCTTATGTTTGATTTTAAAAATATCATCTCATGGGTGCGCAGGATATATTCTGGTCGGTCAATATCAAGTTCCTCCGTTTGCGTCAGAAACTTAGCCAGGAGGCCCTGGCGGAAAAACTCGGGATCAGCAGGGTGAAGCTTAATGCGATCGAAAGCGGGAGAACGGCCAATCCGACGGTGGATGACCTGATCAATTTTTCGGAGTATTTCCGGATGAGCATTGATAGTCTCCTTAAAATAGAGCTGAGCAAGCTTTCCGATCAAAAGCTGAAAGACCTGGAAGAGGGAAGCGAATTGTTTATGAAAGGCGATCAAATCCGCGTCCTGGCCATCACGGTGGATAAGGAAGACAAGGAAAATATCGAATATGTACCGGTCCAGGCGCGCGCCGGGTATCGGTCCGGCTATGCCGATCCGGAGTTTCTGGCCACGCTGCCACGCTTCAACCTGCCCACTGTTCCGAAGAATGGCACCTTCCGGATGTTCCCGACAGTCGGCGACTCTATGCTACCCGTTCCTGAGGGCGCAGATATTATCACCAGATATATTCAGGACTGGACGACCGTAAAGCCGGAAACGCCTTGTATCGTCATTTTGAAAGGGGACCAGGATTTTGTGTTTAAACAGGTAACTATTAACCAGTCTGCCGGTACGATGCTGCTTCAATCCTTCAACAAACAATACTTTGCCTATACTGTACCGGTCGGGGAAGTGATTGAGTTATGGGAATATTACAGCTTTCACAGCAAAGCGTTGCCAGAACCACAAACAGACATGCAGCAGCTTATGCGAATGTTGCAGGAAATGCAAAATGAGATAAAAGAATTGAAGAGGCGGTCGAGCTATAAGTAAGGATATTCGACCTACAAATAATTAGACAAGCCGGGCACCAGCTCCGGCTTTTTGCATTTAGTTGCTTTTGCTTGGCTTAAAAAAGTTATAATTATTAAAATGGGGTTAAAAGGATAATTTCGAACATTTTATGAAAGATGAGCCTGAAAGTTCTAGAAATACTGTCCTATTTCGAAATATTATTGTAGAAATAGTGTTAATACTGCAATACTTAACATTGTTGTAACCGACTCGGAATAGTTGGCTGAGGTGTGTGTATAATCTTTGATTAGTGCAATTTTTGAGATGCATGTTACCCCTTAAATTCCCTGTATCACCCCAAACTACCGTTGGGTGGTCACAAAAAAAATAACCGATCAAAAAGGGAGGTCTAATTTCGTCGAGTCAGAAACAAAAACGACTCAATACATGTACGCCAAACCTTTATTCGTAAGCTTCTTAGCACTCCTCCTAGTCAACGCAAAACAAGTATTTGCTCAAAGCCCTACTTCTGCCGCCACGCGGTTCAATATATTTGTAAAAGGTGATGCTGTCCTGCAATCCAGCGAAACCGAAGGCCCTATTGCCGTCGGCGGCAATGTAACGACCAATCAATATCAGATCAGTTTCAATAAGGAGCACGGTGTGTTGTTTGTAAATAATGCTTCGATCGGCTTGGCCGTCCGCGGTGGTGTGAAACTGAATAGCGGAAGCCTGACCGTCAATGGTGACAACTATGTTAAGATTGGAAATTGCACCCCTTCCGATGCCTCAGCAACAAAACTTAGAGTTTGGTATAAAGACAACAACAATGCAGCTTCAACCATCCGAATCACCGAAATCAATAAGCAATACTGGGAAACGCCGAACATTACCATCAATGCGAATATCAATACATGGTCGCCAAGCGTAAGTGAAAACGTTAACCCGGTTTGTGAAAGTGTATTCGGCACAGGACCAGGTCAGATTGACATGGACGCGGCGTTCATCTCGTTTATCAAAAGGTCAAACCAGTTGAAAGAAATGGCAGATAACCTCCCGATCCGCGATCAGAACGGCAACATTATGCAATCGGCCGCCATGGGGCCTTATCTCGACCCTAATATTTTTGGCAATAACCCCAAAATCATCGTCGATCCAAACAAAATCAATGTTCTGACTGTGTCAGCTGCCGTTTGGAATAAAATAGGCAGCTCAAACATCGAAGGTATCCCGCAAGGCTTGCAAATAGGCAACACAAGTTACACCGGCCCATTCGGATTGATCGTCAACATCGTCGATTTTCCAACCTTCGCCAATTCAAACGGTAACGACCGTATCAATTTTCCAACCTTCGGCGGCCTTTCCGACTCACAAGCGAGTTATGTCATCTACAATTTCCCGGATGCAACCAAATCCATCACATTAGGTGGTAACGGACAAATCAGCGGAACTATTTTCGCTCCACAGGCAGATGTGGTAAAGGAAAATAACGGTAATATCAATGGACAGATCATTGCTAAAAGCTTTGTACATAAAAGCGACGAAGTTCACTTCTGGCCATTCCTCCCATCGATTGTACCTCCGGTCGAAAAGAAAATTGACATAGTGGTAAGCACAAAATGCGAGAAAAATGCTCCCTACCTGGACTACACCGTGACGCCGAACTACGACGCAACTGGTGAAACCGTGAAAATTGAATGGGTTGCCGCCGGTTCCAAAATAGTTCAGGAAGACAGCGGATTGCCATTAACCGGCAGCATTCTCTTCCCTGGTGCATCTGTTGATGTTGACGGAAACGGTATTGCGTGGCCTGGATTTAAACTGGAAGACAAGAAATGGGTGGAAGTTCCCGATGACCGCTATGGAGCATTGCGTGAAGATGGTGCAAGTATCCGCGTAACCCTTATCCCTCCCTATGTTGAAGTGAACATTACCTACCCAACCTCCACAACAACTTGTTACACAACGCCTCCTCCTGCAACACCTTTACCAGTAACATTAGCATATTTTACCGCACAAAATGTAAATTGCAATGCGGAACTGAAATGGCAGGTAACCGAAGCCAAAGATTTCTCACATTTTGAAGTTGAACGCTCGTCAGATGCCAAGACTTATGATGTTATTGCGAAGATCGATTACGCCGCCGCAAAAAGTACTTATAGTTTCAACGACACACCATTTTCAACGGAATCTGTACCTGTAAAGGCTTATTATTATCGTCTGAAACAGGTAGATATTGACGAGACATTCGAATACAGCGCGATCCGCGGCGTACAAGCGGGCACCTGTGACAGCCGGTTGGCAGTGGATTTCTTTCCGAACCCAACGCAGGATGAAATGAATGTCAGAAGCTACTCGCCGGTGAAAAAACTCGAAATATTCACACTGGGAGGAAAACAGGTTTATCAGGTAATGCCTGCTGCCAGTGAAACAGAAATTAAAGTTAACATTCAGGCTTTTGCGCAGGGGATGTATATTGTGAATGTGGTGAATGCAGAAGGTAAGTATTCTTCCAAAGTGTTCAAAAAATAGAATAAATTGATCTTATATAGCGTTATGTGAAACTTAAAGCTGCCGGCACCTTGCCGGCAGCTTTTTTTGATAACTTTCACACCAGCTTCCGGCCTTTCCATTCGTATTCGCCTTTTTGAGCAGCAAGTCCAAAAAAGCACACATAAAACGGGTAAATGCATTGTGTTACCGGAATGTATACCAGCGATTTAGGTTTTTGGAGAAAGCCAAGGACAGAACCGAGGAAGAGCCATTCCGGAGCACATTTTAATGCAAGCATTCCTGCAAATACGGACGGTGGTACTGCCCCTGCAAGAGCCGATGCCGCAGCAAGTATGAGTGAAAAGTTGCTTGCGAAGATATACACCGCCAGCACCAGCGGCGTTTTGCTCTGATAATGCTTCCATTTGCTGGCCCAACGCTTTCGCTGCCGGTAAAAGCTCGCCCAATTGCGGTGTGGCGCTGTGCGGATGATAGCGTCGTGGTGCCGCAGGAAACCAATGGAGCCTGGGTAACGTGCCGCAATCTTGTGCATCAGGAGTTCGTCATCCCCGGAAGCGATATGCCTGACGCCCTCATAACCATTTACTTCCATAAATGCTTGCTTTTCGTAAGCAAGGTTCGCTCCGTTGCACATAGATGGGTAACCAGCCGACATTGAGGCCGCGCCACTGCCGATCAGGCTCGCGAATTCTACGGTTTGTAAATGGTCCGTCAACGAAGTTTCCTCTGTGAATGTAACCGGCGAGCTGATGAGCTTGGCACCAGTCTGCGTATAATACAGTGAGATCGCTTTCAACCAGCCCGGTTGAGCGCGGCAGTCGCCATCTGTGGTCACGATCAATTTTCCCTTTGCGTACGTCATGGCTGTTTCGATCGCCCTTTTCTTGGGGGCAGAAGTGCGTTCGTCGGGTAGGGTAATAAGTTTAATGTTGGCTGTTGAATGAGCGGCAAATACACGGACAATGTTGGCAGTATTATCTGTGGAGCCGTCGTCCATCACCAGCACTTCGAAATGTGTGGCTGGCAAGGTTTGGTGATCCAGGTCTTCGAGCAGGCTGGCGATGTTATCGGCTTCATTTCGGACCGGTATGATTACTGTGATCAAAAGATCAGGAGGGATGGCTGTGGACGTGGCAGGTTTGCGCAGTCTGCCCCATAAGAAAGTTAATGCCAACGTGAAAATGGCATAGCTTCCGAGCAAAATCCAGATGGCCGGAATAATCCATGACATGAATGCGAAGATGCTCATTTACGCTTTAATTTTCTTCCATTTATATTTCCAGATCAAAAATATCCCGACGAGGATCGGGCCGAGGACATTCAAAACCCAGATTAGAAAAGTTGCGGCGATTATTTGCTCGGCGGGTAAGTGATAAGAGGCGAAGACAACCAATGCCGTAAACTCCCGGAGCCCAAGGTCTCCCAGCACATTAATGGCCGGAATGAGGGTTTTAGCAAGAAAAACCAAAGTAACGCATGCCGCAAGGTCGACCATTGTAACTGGAAAGTCAAACAGGGATAATGCGAGTAGAAATTGGGAAAGGAAAATCAGATAGCGGATTGCGCCGTATACTGTGGCAGTGCACAAATCCCAGCCTGTATAAGCGCCTATGACTCCGACATACTGCTGGATTTTTTGAAATACCTTCTTTTTTGCGCGCCAACCGACAAGCTTTCCGCGGAAGGTAAATGCGACGGGGCCGATTAATAACACTAGTAAAAGGGTAATGCCGATAGCCGTTTTGGCCGATTCCGGCATCAGCAATCCATTTTCCAGAAAAACCCAACCGATTGCGCCTGCAAACACCGAAACATAGAATTGAATACCATTGGAAATCAATGCAGCACCGATTGCTTCCAGTCGCCGGTCGGATTTGAGGGAGGCTACACGTCCGAGTGTATCACCTAATTGTGCGGGCACTGCTACACCCACGGCCAGGCCGGTCAAAGTCCCGCGGAATGCTTCTGTAAAACTGATCGGAATGATCTTGCGTGTTAATGTCTGCCATTTCAGACTTTCGAGTGCCCAGTTGACCGGCACCAGCAACAACATTACAATCAGGACCGGCATATGCTTTTCAGACCAGATTTCAGCCAATACGGTGCTAATATCACCAATGCCCTTCTGCTCGTTGCGGAATGTCCGGTAAATGTAGCTTAGAATGAGGATCGTCACGACAAGCTTCACCACCCAGAGCAGGTTTGCCCGATTGCTTTTTGGCTTTGGAGGGGAGAGTTCCTTATCTTGCACCATGTTAAAAACGCAACAGACCGAAGTTTCGGAAAAGGTCATTATTGGGGTTGACCCGGGCACACAGGTGATGGGTTACGGGGTAATTTCGGTTAAAGGGCAGCAAATCTCGCTGGTTCAGTATGGGGTAATTCATCTGAGCAAATATAGTACGCATGAATTGAAGTTAAAGAAAATCTTTGAGCGCCTCACTCAGCTTATCGAGGACTACCTCCCCGACGAAATGGCTATTGAAGACCCATTTTATGGCAAAAATGCGCAATCAATGCTCAAACTGGGCCGGGCGCAGGGTGTAGCTATGGCGGCCGCGCTTGCACGTAACATCCCGATCGTCGAGTATTCTCCTAAGAAAGTAAAGCAGTCTGTCACCGGCAATGGTAATGCGTCCAAGGAGCAGGTCGCCTACATGTTGGAAAAGATCCTGAAAATGGAGCTCAGCCGGGAATTCTTGGATGCTACCGACGGCATCGCGATTGCGATTTGTCATCAGTACCATGCGAACTCACCGGCCTCTGCGAGTACATCTGGTTCCAAAAAAGCGAAGAAAGGCGGCTGGGGCGCATTTGTAAGCGAGAACCCCGGGCGGGTCAAGTGACTAGTTGCGGATCATTTTCAGTGATCTGGTGATTTTTCCAGCCTTTAATCTATATATATAAATTCCCGCAGCGAGGGGCGTGCCGTTCACATCCACATAATGCCATCCTTCTGGCAGGTCACCACTTTTCAGATCGCTGATTTTCTGTCCGTGTAAATTGAACAGTTCCAACTTGACGGTCACAGCTTGCGGCAAGTAGAAGGAAATTGTTCCCGACACCCCAATCGGATTAGGGCGGTTTTGTAACAGCTGAATGCCCTTGGCTTCATTACACGAGGATGTTGGCAGCACATTAAATTCAGCACTTTGATAGCTTGTAATTTCCGGTGCTGTCGTGTGGATGGAAAGAGAATACCGGCCCTGCGGCAAAGTGTCCGGAAGGGATGTCGAAATCCTGCGTGATTCCGGATTGGCAACTTCCCAGGTAATTATTTTACCAGTTCCGGATTGGCGGAGTTCTATACTGGTTTTGTTCTCAGGGGTGAAAGAGGAATTGGTAGCCAGCCCCAGTGAAAGTTGCTGGCCAGCGCAGTAGGTTTCCTGAGGGGTGAAAGACAGAATCTGCTTTTCGTCAAATGCATGAATCTCGCCGCCGGTGGTCATGATCAGTAATTTGTCCTGAAAATACTCTATGTCAAAAGGCTCGCGGAGAAAATTGAGGCCATCGGAGTACACGCTTGCCTTCCCTCCCGAGTACCTTATGAGCGCGTAATTGTCCAGTTTCGGATTCTCCCATTTGTCCCTCCGATAGGACGCAAGCCACATATTTCCGCCGCTATCAAAAATTACTTTCTTTACACTGAACGGTCGCAGCGCCTCGATGGCATCCCAGGACCCGGCACCGGCATTGAGAACGAACACGCCGAAGGAGCCGTACACGTAGCAGTTGTCTCTGGCGTCAAATGCCATCCCGCTTACACTTTCCCAGAAAGGAAACTGCGGTTGGTCGGCCCATCGGCCATTTTCGTAGAATGCGGTGAAGCCGCCTTCACCCATTACCCACACTCGCTCCTGGTTATCTCCGGCCAGGCAAACCGGCCGGTTCAGATAGAGGGCGTTCCGATGGTATAGCCACACCATGTCTTTGATCTGGACTACTCCTTCCTCCGCATTTTTGAAAAAATAGCCGTCTTTTTTAGTGTGAACCATCGCCTGGAGGTGACCCAGGTAAATTGCCAGGTTCGGAGTGCTTTTAACGAAGGTATCGTTGCTCTGTTGCACAACAACATTTTTCGTGAAGTCAATGGCGAGGGTCTGTCCGTCCGATGCGGCGCCGAATGCGCCCAGATTCATGGGGCTTTGCCCTTTCGTGGTAGATGGCATGTAGGTTTTCCACGTTTGCAGGTCCGTGGTATGATGGTACCCGCCATTGAAGTTGAAAACGTACAGGTGTTTGTCTGCTTTCAAAAACCGGTTGTAAAGCACCTCCGTGTTGGCATAGCTCGTTGTCTGAAGCGCCTCCGAGGGGACGCCCAGGAATTTGAAACGGTTGTCGTGCGAGCCAGTAGTGAAGCGCGAAGTTTGCCAGCCCGACGGCGGTAGGCCTGACAGCTGCATTCTGGATCGTGCGTAGTAGGATGTATTTTCTTCGAGAGAGGGTACGAACACCGTTTTATCCGAAAGCCAGTCACCTACATCATTATTGGAAAACGGCTGCTGAAAGACGATGTTTTTAAACGACGGATCGGTCGCTATCTGCAATTGGCCGGTAAAAGCATCAGTATTGATGACGGGTACCCATTGTTGTAGCGCGAGCACCGGCTGCGTCGACAGGGGTAATGTGCTGTCGGGTAGGATGTTCGTTGTGAAATCAGCTGTTTGCAATTCAATCCATTGCGACCAGTCGGTCCATGTGCCCTGCTTGTTTACACGGAACTTCATTGCATAATACTGGTCTCTCTTTATGGGTAGCTGAACGGAGAAATGCTGTGTTTTCAGGTTGTCCGACTGCCTGACAGCTTCATGCATCTCGGTGCTGAAAGGGAGCTGTACCTGCATTTGATAGGATGAAATGCCTTCGAGGTTTCTGAATGAGCCGGAGATGACCCCTCCGCTTGTGCGCGTAACGCCAATAAGTTGCGGCGGAGATGAGGAATTCTTCCAGCCGCTGATATTGAACGCAGCAGGGGCCGACCACCCGCTCCCGCCATGGCTGTTTTCCCCCTGGAAGCGGGCAAAATAATTTCCGTCGCTTTGTCCCGGCGAATGGTAAAATGCCTGGTTTACAACGGTGTCTTCCACAATTTGGGTGAATGCCTTGTCGGTAGCAATCTGGAAACGGAATTTTGATGCACGCTCCGAGGCAAACCATTCAAAATACGGCGCGAAATCGTTTGCATCGCCCGATTTGGTAAGTACCTTCAATGGTCCCGGTGCGGCGGGCAGTTGTGAAGAAGGCTTCAATGAAAACGATGGATTAATCTTCCCCTCAGCAAATTCTCTGATCAGGTTGCGACATAACGGGTGAAACGTAAGTTTCGCCCGGCAATACGACATGATTGATCCGTTCAAATATTCCTTGCTGCCCGAAGGGCATGTTTCGTTGGGACCTTCCAGTTCCTCACAATGGTCGATTGGCCCGCCGGGCCAGTAGCAGTTATGCGTATGCGGCGACCCGAGTGTATGCCCCAGCTCATGTGCAAGGAGGCCTGGGTCCGACGTCGTGTTGGGTGACGGGAGCGTGGACGTAGCCATCCTGTAACCTCCGTAAAACCAGCCGGAGCGTATTGAAACCCCTACCACAGCGTCCCTTTCTTCATTGCGGTTTTCGTCCCAGTATTCTTTCACTTTTGTAAAATAATCCAGATCATTCTCAAACTTATACGGCTCGGGTTCTTGCCAAATATGAATATAAGTAACGGCAAGCCTGATATTCATTTCGCGCTCAAATATGGCAGAGGCGTCTGCAAACATTTTATAAACGGCCTCCCGGATCTTTCCTTCATCATGTCCGTACTTAGTAGCCGTGGCGTATTCAACATCGACTGCGATTCGATATTCCAGCATTTCTCCCGCGTTGATACGGGCTTGCGTAAGGTCTATGCGCTGGGAGATCTTTTGAAGATAGGCGACTGTAAGTGAATCGTCGGTGCCGCATGATGGCGCAATCTGCTGCGCGGACAGGATTCGCGATACCAGAAGCAATGTAGTGAATATGAGGTAATTGAGCGTAGAGGCTGATTTCATCGTCGGAAATGGGTTATGTAACCGGAGGTTGTAAGGGGTAAGACAAAGGATTAGCTTTCTACCGTTGCACGCATTTTAATTTCAACATTAAAAAACTTTAATGGTAATAATTCAATATTCCATTTTACTAATCAAACGTTTGTTTAAATATATCAAACGATCGTTTGATTTTTATTTTATCACCGGTTACCTTTGTATTGTCATTAGCAAAAAGAAGAAAAAAATCCTTGCTGGTGAACTACTTAGATGGAATACAACGCGAAACAATTACAGATAATAGAGGTGGCGGAGCGGCTGTTTTCACAGAAAGGTTTTGCCGGTACTTCGGTGAGGGATATTGCGCAGGAAGCAGATGTGAACGTCTCGATGATATCCTACTATTTCGGTTCGAAGGAGAAGCTGATCGAGGCGCTTTTCCAACTACGCATGACGGAATCCGCTTCGAGACTCGAAACACTCGTCATGGCCAGCGACCTCTCGGCGCTTCAAAAATTCTACGTTTTTATCGATAGTGTGATCGATCGCCTTATGGGCAACCAATGCTTCCACAACATTATGATGCGCGAACAACTGTCGTCGGAGCGCACGCCCGTCATCACGGAATACATCCGGGGGTTGAAGGTGCGGAATGTGGAGCTCATCAGAAGGATGATCCGCGAAGGGCAGGAGGGGGGCGAGTTCAGGAATGATATTAATGTGAGCCTGGTCACCACAACGCTTTATGGAACAGTTAACTATGCGATCGCTTCGCAGGATTTTTATAAAAGAATCAACGAACTCGATCACCTGACCGACCACGAGTTTCATCAACATCTCCGCGGCGAACTTAGCCAACACCTCAAGAACCTATTTAAATCAACCATTACCAATGAACACCACATCCAGAATTAAAAGAATGGTTTCTCTGGCAGCCGGGATCGTCTGGGTTGCTGTGACAGGCCATTCGTACGCCCAAAGTGCACGCACGATCAAGCTGGAAGAGGCCATTGCAATGAGCCTGCAAAACAGCAAGCAATTGAAACTGAGCCAGAGCAACATAGATCTGGCCGGTCTGAGCATTCGCCAGGTAAAAGAAAACCAGTTGCCGAGTTTCAGTGTTTCAGGATCTTACCTCCGGGTGAACTCGCCCAATGTTAATTTAAAAATCAAACAGGAAGGTAACGACAGCACCGGTAATTCCGGCGGCATGCCGAATGTGCATCAGGCCATGTACGGAATGGCGAGCGCGTCGCTTCCTTTGTTTTCGGGCTTTCGTTTCAAATACGGCCTAGAGTCCGCGAAATACGTGGAACAGGCTGCGAAGCTGGACGCTGACAACGACCGCGAAGCTGTAATTCAGAACACGGTGGCCGCTTATGGCAATCTGTATAAAGCCAGGAAGGCCGTTGACCTCGTCACCGAAAACCTCACCAGCGAACGCGAGCGCGTTTTGGAATTTACCAATCGTGAGAAAAACGGTATTCTCGCCCGCAATGACCTGATGAAGGCCAAGTTGCAGGAATCCAATGTGGAACTCGCTTTGCTCAATGCACAAAACGACCTCAAAATCACGACCATCAATATGAACCTGCTGCTTGGCTTGCCGGAGGAGACGGTAATCGAAGCAGATTCCAACAGCTTCGGCGCGCTTAAAGAAGAAGGCAATGCAGGTGAGTGGGAACAAACGGCGCTGGCACACCGCAAGGACATGGCTGCCAACGGCATCCGCCAGAAGGCCGCCGATAGCGATATCAAAGTAGCAAAGGCAGATCTGTATCCTAGCGTAGCCCTTACGGCAGGTTATGTGGCACTGAACATCCCGGGTGTCGTAACCGTGCCCAATGCAGTAAATGCAGGGATCGGTTTCAAATACGACGTCGCATCTCTTTGGAAATCAAGTGCCAGGATCGCGGAAGCGCGTACGAAAGCCTATCAGCTCAAAACCAATGAGCAGATTATTCTCGACAAGATCCACCTCGAAGTGAACACGGCCTATTACAACTATGTGCTCAGCAAAAGGAAGATCGACGTATACGCCAAGGCCGTCGAACAAGCCAACGAAAACTACCGCATTACGAAAAACAAATACGACAACAGCCTGGTAACCACCACCGAACTCCTCGACGCCGACGTAGCCCAGGTACAATCCCGCATAGACTACGAAGCCGCAAAAGCAGACGCTGTTGTAGCATACAAGAAACTCGAACAATCAGCCGGAGTAATAAACTAGCATTCACTCATTCAGTCATTCAATCATTCAGTCATTGAACAATGGAAACCAAACAAATCACAACCGAAGAAGCGCCTAAAAAGAAAAGTTACCGCTTCCTCATCATATTAGGCCTGCTGATCGCTGTGGGCGGAACCTGGGGTTTTACCAAATATAACCACGGTTTGCACCACGAAGAAACGGACGACGCACAGATCGATTCGGACATTAGTCCGGTAATCCCGAGAATTTCGGGTTACGTAACGGAAATCAGGGTGAAAGACAACCAGACAGTGAAAAAAGGGGATACGCTGATCGTATTGGACAACCGCGACCAGATCATCAAGCTTGAACAGGCCAAAGCTGGCCTTGCCGGATCGCAGGGAAGCCTGGTTGCAGCGAATGAGACAACCAGCGCCTCGGCGGCGAGCGGCATTACTTACGAAGCGAATATCGCCGTGGTAGCCGCCCAGATCGAAGAAGCGAAAGTGAATTTGTGGAGAGCCAATCAGGATTACGCACGTTACGAAAACCTGATCAAGGACCACTCGATCACCCAGCAGGAATTTGAGCAGGCTTCGGCTACCAAACAAAAAGCAGAACGCGCATTGGCCGTTTTGGAAGCGCAAAAAGGTGCTGCCGAACGTCAGGCGAAAGCAGCCGGTCGTCAGACAAAAGCTACCTCGGTACAATCAACGGTTGCGAATGCAAATATCAAGGCGCGTCAGGCCGAAATCGCGAATGCGGAACTGAACCTTTCGTACACCGTCATCACCTCGCCGACTGACGGCCGCGTATCCAAAGTGAATGCGCAGCTGGGCCAGTACCTGCAAGCCGGACAGTCGTTGTTCAGTATCATCTCGACCCACAAACCATGGGTTACGGCGAACTTCAAGGAAACGCAGCTGACGAGAATGAAGATCGGCCAGAATGTGAAACTCCATGTAGACGCATTCCCGGATCACGAATTTGAAGCCAAAGTAACTTCATTCTCTCCCGCAACCGGTGCCCGCTTTGCACTGCTGCCTCCTGATAATGCGAGCGGTAACTTTGTGAAAGTGGTGCAACGTCTGCCAGTCCGCATTGAGTTTACCAAAGCACAGGACGACATGATTTCGCAACTGCGCCCGGGCATGAACGTGTTCGTGGACGTAGAACTGAACTAAGGTTCCTGAACCGAATTTTTGATTCTAAAAACCAATAATCAATGGAAATGCAGGAATCACTCGTCGAATACGGCTACCGCAGGGTAATTATTACCATCACGGCTGTATTGTGCGCGCTGCTCGAAATCGTGGATACCACGATCGTGAACGTGGCGCTCAACGACATGCGCGGAAACCTGGGCGGCACATTGTCGGAGGTGAGCTGGGTGATTACCGCCTATGCGATCGGTAACGTGATCATCGTTCCGATGACCAGCTGGCTGTCCGCACAATTTGGCCGCCGCAATTACTTCGCTGCTTCCATCATCATATTTACGGTCGCCTCATTTCTTTGCGGTAATGCCGATAATATCTGGGAGCTGGTATTTTTCAGGTTGATACAAGGCTTTGGTGGAGGTGCGTTGCTGGTAACGGCACAAACGCTGATCACCGAAAGCTACCCACCCGAAAAACGCGGGATTGCGCAGGCTATTTATGGTCTGGGTGTGATCGTAGGCCCTACCCTGGGCCCGCCGCTGGGAGGTTATATTGTAGATAATTACAGCTGGCCTTACATTTTTTATATCAACATTCCGCTGGGTATCGTTGCGGCCATGCTGACACTCGAATTTGTAAGAAGCCCGAAATATGCCGACAAAAAAGCAGCCAATGAAATCGACTGGTGGGGCATTATCCTCCTCGCCGTAGCCGTAGGCTCTTTGCAATATGTGCTTGAAAAAGGTCAGGAAGAAGATTGGTTCAATGACGAGATCATTACGATCCTTTCGATCACCACTGTTTTTTCATTCTTCTTCTTCATATGGAGGGAATGGACTTACAAAAATCCGATCGTCAACCTGCGCGTGCTCGCCAATGGTAACCTGCGGGTTGGGACGATCCTGTCGTTCATTCTCGGCTTCGGGTTGTATGGTTCCACATTCATCATCCCGCTTTACACGCAAGCCACGTTAGGCTGGACGGCCACGCAATCGGGGATGCTCATGGTACCCGCCGCAATCGTGACCGCGATGATGATGCCCGTAGTGGGACAATTACTGCAACGAGGCGTGAAACAGCAATACCTCGTGGCGATCGGAATGATATTCTTCTTTGTGTACAGCTACTGGGGCTATTTAATATTGACTCCGGACACGGGTAAAGACGCATTTTTCAACATGTTGATCGTTCGTGGGATTGGACTCGGATTACTATTTGTCCCGATCACCACCCTGGCATTATCGACCCTGAAAGGCCGTGAAATCGGCGAGGGAGCGGCATTTACCGGTATGATGCGGCAACTCGGAGGATCATTTGGGGTTGCGGTGATCACCACCTTCATCGCACGCCAGAACATGTCGCACCGCAACGATCTGGTAAGCAAGCTGGACGTCAATAATCCGATAGTACAGCAACGGGTCGAGAGCTTGCAACACAGCTTCATGGCCAAAGGAATGAGCGCCGACGCGGCCCTGAACAGCGGTTACAAGATGCTCGATTATACCGTATCCAAGCAAGCGCAGGTAATGTCATACATGGACGTGTTCCTATACCTGGGCGTCATGTTCTTGATTTGTGTTCCCTTTGTGTTGTGGACCCGAAGCGGCAAAACGAAAGTTGACGCTTCGTCCGTCCATTAGTGTTTTTAAGTGTAGTAGTATTGCAGAAGAAGCTTCCCAATCTCCGGGAAGCTTCTCTTGTTTTCCCTACTTTTGCCCAAATACAACCGAAAATTAAGTGCACCAGAATTACCATTTCATCAAACAACTTGCGCCGCGGCTCGATACTGAGCTGGCGGGGAAAGTCTTTGTGGAGGCGTTCAGCCAGCAGAAGGACGAGCTCATCATTATTTTTGCGGAACAGGGACAAGGACCAGGACAGGAGCAAGCATCTGAACCGGCGCAGGAAGCCGAATTGCAAAAGCCATTCTTCATTAAAGCCACTTTAACGAACAGTTTTTCCTGCCTCAGCTTCCCCGAGCGTTTTGACCGGGCGCGGCGGAATAGCGTGAACCTGTTTACGGATTTTGCCGGTGATAGGGTCGATTTTGTGAAGGTTTGCAGGAATGAAAGGGCCATTCAGGTGCATTTTGCCAGTGGCAGGGATTTGATCTTTAAGCTCTTTGGAAACCGGTCCAATTTCATTGCCTTGAATGAGGATGGGGTGGCTACCCAACTTTTTAATCATAAACTGGCGACTGACAGAGGCCTTACCGTAGCGTCATTGAACCGGGATATCGACCAATCGTGGGAGGCCTTTGTGGCGCATGAAGGTCGTTTCGAGCCGCTTTTCCCGACTTTTGGTAAAGTCATAAACAAATACCTAACCGGTAAACTGGCAGGGAAAGACGATCTGGCAGAGCGTTGGACAATTGTACAGGAGGTTTTGCAAGAGCTTGAATCGTCTGTTTTCTACATTACCCGCATTGAAAACATTCCCGCATTGACGCTTTTTGAAACCGGCGAGGTTGTACAGGTTTTACACGACCCGTTGGAGGCGTTGAATGCGTTTTACCTGGCCTACATCCGTCTGAGCGGGCTGGATAAGGAGAAGGCGGATATCGTGAGGTTGCTGAAAAAGCGTATCCAGCAGACCGACAATTATCTGGAAAACACATTTCAAAAGCTGGTCGATCTGGAAAATGCGACGAAGAATGATGAGCTGGCTAACATCATCATGGCCAACCTCCACCTGATTGCCGAGCGGACGGAGAAAGCCGAACTCTACGATTTTTACCGCGATCAGCCCATAACCATTAAGTTGAAAAAAGACCTTTCGGCGCAGCGGAATGCGGAAGGCTACTATCGCAAAGCTAAAAACGAGAAGATCGAGCTGGATCGGCTGCACGACAGCCTCGCGGCGCGGGAGACCGACAAGAAGCTGCTGCATGAGCATTTGGAGCACATCGAAACCATTGAGTACCTGCGGGATTTGCGGACTTATATCAAAACGCATAAACTGGACCAAGGCACCGCGGCACCGACGGTGGATGAGCTTTTCAAACGCGTGGACTTCATGGGATATACCATTCTGATCGGGCGTAATGCGAAAAACAGCGATTTGCTCACCAAACAGGCACATAAGGAGGATCTTTGGCTTCATGCAAAAGACGTTACGGGCTCGCACGTGGTGGTAAAGAACCAGCCTGGTCGCAAATTTCCGGCACCCGTCATAGAGCGGGCGGCTGAATTGGCGGCTTTTTTTTCCAAACGCAAGAACGATTCGTTGTGCCCGGTGATCGTGACGCCGAAGAAGTTTGTAAGGAAGCCAAAGGGACTGCCGGATGGCCTGGTGCTGATCGATAAAGAAGATATCGTGATGGTGGTCGCTAAGGGTGAGTGAGTTGAGCTAAATGTCCTAAAAATGAAGTTTTTATTATTGATTATCAGACATCGCCCTTTGATTAATCTTTTGCTATTGCGAACTTCGTGTGAAATTTGAGAACCGGAATTTTAGTGCAGAATGCTCGAAAGTCGTCGATTTGTCATCATTGGTTTTTTTGCTTTAGTAGGTGTAATATACTTATTGCGACTTTTTTACCTCCAAGTGCTGGACGAAAGCTATTCCATCGAGTCTTCCAGCAACTCCATTAAGCGTGTAACCGAAATTCCTTTCCGTGGACAGATTTACGATCGCTACGGAAAGCTTATCGTATATAACACCCCCGTTTACGACCTGCTCGTCACGCCCAACAAAGCGCGCGTAGATGATACCCTTCGATTTTGTCAGGTTTTGGGTATTGAAAGACGTGATTTTGATAGCCTCATGACAGCCGCCAGTGCGTACAGCCGGGTGAAGCCTTCTCTTTTCCTGCGGCAGTTGTCCAAGGAAGACTTCGCTTCCATTCAGGACATTATGGTCGATTATTCGGGGTTTGAATTTGCCAAAAGTTCCCTGCGCACTTACACCGCGCCGACGCTGGCGAATACCCTGGGCTACGTGAGCGAGATTACGAAAGGCCAGCTCGAAAGGCAGGAGGAGCCGTATTACCGGCAAGGTGATTATATCGGGCAGAGTGGGGTTGAGAAGATTTATGAGAACGAGCTGAGGGGAAAACGGGGTACCAAGTTTGTGATGCAGAATGTAAATGGGGTGTACAAAGGACCCTGGAAGGGTGGGGAACTCGATACGATGGCCGTGGCGGGCGAGAATCTTCACACCGGTCTCGATCTGGAAGTACAGCAATATGCGGATAGCCTGATGGTGAATAAGGTAGGAAGTGTGGTGGCGATCGAACCGAAAACGGGGCAGATCATCTCCATGGTTTCAGCGCCGACCTATGATCCGAACACCCTGGCGAGCCGCTATTTTTCTAAAAACTTTGCCGCATTGGTCCGTAACCCATACAAGCCACTATTCAACCGGCCGGTTATGGCGAGTTACCGACCCGGCTCTACATTCAAGCTGATCCAGGCATTGATCGGTTTGCAGGAAGGGGTTATTACGCCGGGAAGCGGCTTTACGCATGCCAACTGTCCGGTAGGGTGTCACAACCACCCCGCAACGAGCACGGTGGCGCTCGGGGTGACACATTCCTGCAACCCATACTTTTACAATGTATTCCGAAGGTTGATCTATAAAAATAATATTAAAAATACTTTCAGAGCTTCGGCTGTGGGCCTGGACGCATGGCACGACGATATTGCCAAATTCGGGATCGGTCAGCGGCTGGGGATCGATTTGCCGAGTGAATACAAAGGGAATTTGCCCAACAAAAAGTATTACGACCGGTTTTATGGTGAATACCGCTGGAAGTTCTCGAATATCTACTCCCTTAGTATCGGCGAGGGCGAGTTACTGATCACGCCATTGAAAATGGCCAATGTAGCAGCCATTATTGCCAATCGTGGTTATTTCTACACGCCGCACGTGATCCATGGCGTGGGCGACAAGAGAGCCGTGAAGCAGGAATATCTGGAAAGACACGAAACGGGCGTGGAGCCGCATAATTTCGAGCCGGTTATTGAAGGAATGATCGGAGCGGTGGAGGCTGGTACGGCGAGGCGCTCTCGTGTGGAGGGTATTTCGATTGCCGGTAAAACGGGTACGTCGCAGAACAAACGAGGGGATGACCACTCTATTTTTATCGCTTTTGCGCCCGTAGACGACCCTAAAATTGCCATCGCGGTATTCGTGGAGAATGCCGGCGCGGGTGGTTCTGCCGCGGCACCTATCGCCAACCTTATCATCGAGAAATATCTGTCGCGGAAAGTGACGAACAAGGCGCTCGAAGAACGGATGATGAAGCTCGATCTGATGAGTAAAGTGGTATTGCCGACAGCGAAGAAGCCTGCTGCGGCGGATAGCACGAAGAAGAAAACAGAACAGACGAAGCCGGTCAATCCTGATCCGAACAGCCCGGAAAACCGCAGGCCCGGAGTACCTCACCCGAACAATCCGGCAGCGATGAGAAAGCCGGTAACTCTTTAAGAAACTTACAAACAAATACTGAAATGCCTGAAAGCAAGCCGATTACCAAGAACGTAGACTGGCTGGTGGTGTTGATTTACATCGCTTGCCTCGTCATCGGCTGGTTAAACATCTATGCTGCGGTTTACAATCCGGAGGCACATACGAGCATGTTCGACCTCTCGAACAATGCCGGGAAGCAGTTGATGTGGATCGGAACCGCCGCATTGCTTATCATTTGTATTCTCGTGATCGACTACAAATTTTACGAGACATTCTCTTTTGTTATTTACGCCGTCGTGATATTCCTGCTGGTGGTTGTGCTCTTTGCGGGTTCTAACATCAATGGATCGCGCTCCTGGATCAAATTGGGTGGTTTTTCCCTGCAACCAGCGGAGTTTTCGAAGCTGGCGATCAGTCTGGCAATTTCTAAATACCTCAGCGACCCGGCGATCAGTCTGAACCGGAAATTAAAAGATTATTACCCCATCATGGGGATCATCGCATTGCCTGCATTTCTGATCCTTTTATCAAATGAAACTGGTTCAATGCTGGTTTTCGCGTCGTTTGCAATCGTGCTTTACCGGGAAGGAATGCCCGGTTTTATTCCGGCGATCGGGATCATCGGTGCGGCGTTACTGATTATTACATTATTGTTTGTCAAATGGTACATTGCCGGGGCCATCATCGTGATCGCAGGGCTGGTTGTATGGCTCATGCCGGTGATGACGCGTCGCCGTGGCGGATTGTGGGCAACAATTATCATTGCGATCGGAATGATCGGGATTGTGTTCGGGGTCGATTTCTTTATGAACAATGTGCTTCAAAAACACCAACGTGGCCGTATTATGGTGCTTTTGGACCCGGATTCCGACCCGCGCGGCATTGGTTGGAATGTAATCCAGTCCAAGATCGCCATCGGTTCCGGCGGGATGACCGGGAAAGGGTTTTTACAAGGTACACAGACCAAATTTGACTTTGTTCCCGAGCAAAGTACCGACTTTATATTCTGTACGGTAGGAGAGGAGCATGGTTTTGCTGGCACCGCTGTGGTGGTTCTTCTCTTTGTAACCTTGATATCCAGACTGGTAGTGCTTGCCGAGCGACAGCGCAGCCGGTTCGCGAGGGTGTATGGCTATTGTGTGGCGGGAATTATTTTCTTCCACTTTCTGGTCAATGTCGGCATGACCATCGGGCTGATGCCGGTAATCGGTATCCCGTTGCCGTTTTTCAGCTATGGTGGATCGTCGTTGTGGTCGTTTTCCGTACTTCTCTTTATTTTCCTGAAAATCGACGCACAACGTCCGTTTACCTTGTCGAGGGGTTAGAAAAATTACTCTTTCACTCATTCAAAATTTCCCCGCTGCCATAATTAGTAAAATCCATCCCGCGATGAGCGCAACACCGCCGATGGGGGCCGTCGCGCCGAACTTGGTAATGCCTGTGAAACAAATCGCGTAAAGCGAGCCGGAAAAGATGATCACGCCAATCGCGAACGCATTGCCCGACCAGCCGAGCAACCTCACCGCGTCCTCGCCGGCGCGTTGCATAAGAATGCCCACAAGCACCATCGCCAACGCATGGTAAAACTGGTATTTCACAGCTGTTTCAAAAGTCTCCGTCCTGCCCGAAGCTTCCAGCATTCCTTTTAATGCATGTGCGCCAAATGCACCGAGCGAAACCGCCAATGCACCGAGAATGCCGCCTGCCTGTATCATGAATTTCATATGATGAACCGGTATTAAGTATTGGTTAAATTGAATGGGATCGGGTTTGCCGTTCAATAGGATCCTGGCAAATCAACGTGGTAAAGTTAGGCCCGTACGCAGGTGCGATCAACTCTTTGGGTCAATTTTATTAACTTGCGCGCTTTGAAAGGGCATTTTGGAATGCCGCTCATCATGGAAAAGACTCGACCAATGACCATAGAACGTTTCATCCAGCTCTGGACGCACCGCTATCATAAATACACACACATTTTCAAAGCACACCGGAAAGGACGCCAGGCAATGGCACATTTCAGGGACGTCAAGCGTGGGCTGAAAAAGGGTCAGGAGCTTATTGCAATTATTCGTACGGAGCATTTTGGTGACATTGTTGCTGCCGAACCGATCTCCCGTTATATGCGCGGGCAATATCCCGATGCACACATTGTGTGGTTTGCGAAACCCGCTTTTGCCGAGCTGGTCAGCCATAACCCGCACGTAGACGAGGTCTTTAAAGAATTCTGCGTAACCGAGCGCCGCGTCCTCATGGAAGGAAATGTGTTCGACAAAGTCGTTGAACTACAATTCAAAAACAATAATCATTGCCCCAAATGCCAGGTTTTCACAGAAAATCCAGTCGCATTAAAGCGGGATATCAATGTGCATAATTATTTCGACTACGGTAATCTGCTGGAAGTTTTCGCGCAAACAGGCGACCTGATCCCGCCGAAGTCGGCTTTTCCTGCCGACGATCAGCCACGATTGTATTTGCAACCTGCTCATAGGGAGAAAGTTGATAGGTTAGGATTACCAGAAAAGTACATTGTACTGCATTGCCGTTCCAACTACGAACCCAAGGACTGGCCTGCGGCACGCTGGGAGCAGTTGGTGCATTGGTTGGCGGAATATTATGATTACCAGCTTGTTGAAATAGGGTTGGAAAGTAATCTGAATATAAAAACGGCCGCTTACCGCAATCTTTGCGGCCAGTTATCCATTCTTGAAACAGCGGAAGTGATCCGTCGCGCATCTTTCTTCATCGGACTCGACAGCGGGCCTTCTCATTTAGGCAATGCAACCGGAACTTTCGGCATTATCCTGATGGGCGCACTCAATAACTTCCTGAATTACAATCCTTATTCGGGCAAGTATGGCAGGCAGGAGAATGCATTACTCGTGAAACAGGCAGGTTTGCCCTGCTCACAGCTTTCATTTGAATTTGTACGTGAACAGGTGAGGAGTGTACTGGAAAAGAGCGCTGACAATGCGCCCCAGGTCTTATCGTGATCCGAAAATGGCGCTTCCCACACGCACGAGCGTGCTGCCTTCCTCCATCGCGATAAGGTAATCGCCGCTCATGCCCATCGATAGTTCTTTCATCATAACCTGCTGGTTGTCATGTTGTTTAAAGGATTCGAAAGTGTTTTTTAAACCGCGGAACTCGTTTCTGACTACATTTAAATCTTCTGTATTGGAAGCCATCCCCATTAACCCGACGATTCTTATATGGGATAATGTGGCAAGTTCAGGGGCCGTGATGATGTCGAGCGCTTCTTCTTCGGAAAGGCCGAATTTCGTCTCTTCTCGGGCAATATATATTTGTAAAAGGCAGTCGATAATGCGGTTATTCTTTTGGGCTTCCTTGTTGATTTCTTTCAGCAATTTGAAACTGTCCACGGAATGCACCAAGCTTACGAAAGGGGCCATATATTTGACCTTGTTGGTTTGCAAATGACCGATCATGTGCCATTGAATGTCCTTCGGCAGTTCCTCGTATTTGGTCACCATTTCCTGGACCTTATTTTCACCGAAGAGCCTTGCGCCAGCCTCGTAAGCTTCCATCAGCAAGATGAGTGGCTTGGTTTTTGTAACCGCCACGAGACGTGTTTCTTTGCGTAATCCTTTTTCTATCTGGGCCAGGCTGGCGGCTATGGAAGACATGTGGAATGACTAAAAAATTGATAATTAAGCGTTTAATTGAAGAATTTATCGACCGGACGCTATAAATCGCTGGTCGCATATTTCAAAATTGAAAAAAACATACTTCTTTTACCAACTTAATTCAAAATTAAACCTTCTGTATGGACTACAACCAGGAACAAAAGCAGGACAGAAAGACACTCCTTTGGGCCGCATTGGCCGTTTTGCTATTGCTTAATTTGGTGCTTGTTTACTTTATATATCACGAAAAGCAGGAAAACCTCGCCAAAGATGAAATTATCACCGCCAAAACCGAGGAGGTGCTTTCTATTAAAACCAAGCTGGACTCCATTTCAACAGAACTTGATATTAAAATAGCCGAAATCCAGAAGCTCGGCGGAAGTGTCGATTCGCTGGTGGCATTGAAAGCACAACTGGAGAAAGATAAAAAGGAACTCAAAAATGCGAATACCTATTCGGCAGCCAGCTACAATAAGAAGATCAAAAACTACGAATCGGTGCTTTCGGAAAAAGATGGTGAAATTGCTCGTTTGAAACAGGAGTTGGGTATCGCCACTACAAAAAATGAAGAGTTGAGCGAGAAAGTGACTGGTCTGGAATCAGAAAAACAACTTCTGGCGGATTCAGTAACAACCTATTCTGCACAAAATAAAGAGCTTTCCGAGAAAGTAACACTGGCATCTGCACTACGTGCGGAAAGCGTGAGTGTGAATGCGGTTTCGTCGAAAGGTAAGGAACGGGAAGGCGGGAAGTACCGTGCGAAACGGATCGATAAGTTGAGAGTAAACTTCAAACTCGGTGAAAACGCAGTGGCAAAGCAAAATGAAAAAGAGATTTATCTGCGTATACTCGATCCGGATGGTGCGGTACTTTCGGATATGGCTACGGGTTCAGGTTCGTTTATATTCAATGGAAAGGAGTTGATTTACAGTTCGAAACAAACTGTTAGCTTCACCAATACGGGTCAGTCGGTAGATATCTTCTATGGTCGTGGCGGCATTCCGATGAAAGATGGCAAATATGCGATCGAGCTGTACAGTGAAGGCTTCAAGATCGGCCAGGGTGATTTTACAGTGAAGTAATATAGCCGGAAGTTTCGGTTAAGTCGTTGAAGGGCTTGGAATTTTGAATTCCAAGCCCTATTTTTGCACCCTCATTTTGATGATTATGTCAAAGTGAGGGTTTTAACTTATCATAATTAACCATTTACCGTATGTCTAAGCAATATGAAACGGTGTTCATTCTAACTCCCATTTTGTCTGAGGCCCAGGCAAAGGACGCCGTTGAAAAATTCACGACAATCATCACCTCAAACGGTGCGCAGATTGTACATGAAGAAAATTGGGGATTGCGCAAGCTGGCCTACCCCATCCAAAAGAAAAACTCCGGATTCTATCACATTGTAGAATACACTGCAAGTGAAGGAAACGTGGTGGATGCTTTGGAAACCGAATTCCGTCGTGACGAGCGCGTTTTGCGTTTTATGACTATCGCCCTGGATAAGCATTCGATTGCTTACAACGAAAAGAAACGTAAGGGTCTGGTAGGCAGAAAGAGAGAAGAAGCAACTGAGTCTAAAACCGAAAACGCATAAGCTATGTCACTAGTAAACGAACCGGTTGAAAAAAACATTAACCGTAAAAAATACTGCCGTTTCAAAAAAGCAGGCATCAAATACATCGATTACAAGAATCCTGACTTCCTTTTGAAGCTTGTAAACGAGCAGGGTAAAATTCTTCCTCGCCGTTTGACCGGTACCAGCCTGAAATATCAGCGCAAAGTATCACAGGCAATCAAAAGAGCACGTCATTTGGCACTGTTGCCGTTTGTTGCTGACCAATTGAAATAATACAGTAAAGAGCTACAAAAATGGAAATCATACTTATAACGGATATAGCTGGGGTAGGTTACAAGAACGACATTGTGACTGTGAAAGCAGGTTACGGTCGTAACTACCTGATCCCTCAGGGTTTTGCATTGCTGGCAAACGCCTCCAACCGCAAAATCGTTACTGAAAACGTGCGCCAGGCCGCACACAAGGCTGAGAAGCTTAAAAAGGACGCAGAAGATATCGCAACAGCGATCGGCGACCTGACAATCGACATCAAAACTGTGGTAGGTGAAAGCGGCCGTATCTTCGGACGTGTTACCAACACACAGGTTTCAGACATCCTGAAAGCGAAAGGTTTTGAGATCGATCGTAAGAAAATCACTGTTGATGACGTGAAATCAATCGGTACTTACTCCGCATTGATTGACCTTCACAAAGAAGTGAAACACAAAATTACCCTGAACGTAGTAGCAGCGGAAGACTAAGTGTTTCGATAATGCATGAAAAAAGGACGGCCCGTGAAGGTCGTCCTTTTTTGTGGTACGAATATGAGATCAGCGGTCGGCGGTCAGCGGTCTTTTTGACGGCCGACCACCGACCGCTGACCGCCAATTTCGGTTTCTGCCATCGCCGGTCTCTTTCTCCGCCGTTGTTCCCCCGCCTTCGTTGGTCTTGTTCCCCCGCCTTCGTTGGTCTTGTGACCAACGACCCCGCGTCCGTCCTCGCTAACTCCCGCGTCCCGCCCTCGTTACCTCCGGTCACCGCTGTTTGGTCACAAGACCAACAGCGTCGCGGCATACGCCATGATCTATGGTCTATTGTCTATGGTCCATTGTCTATGGTCTACGGCCCATCCTACTTCAACGCCGGAATGCGCAGCACCTGGCCGGGATAGATCAGGTCCGGATCCTTCAACATCGGTTTGTTCGCCTCGAAGATGACCGGGTATTTCATCATGTCGCCGTAAACTACCTGGGCGATCTTGGAAAGTGTGTCCCCTTTTTCGACGGTGTGATAGGTTGCTTCGGGCTCTGGAGTGGCTACTTTCAGGCGGTTGTCTACGACTTCCACGCCTTCCACATTACCTACTGCAAGGGCAATTTTTTCGGCATCTTCCTGTTTGTTCACTTCACCTTCGAGGACGACGGTATCGCCGGCGGTCTTCACGGTAAGGTTGTTATAGGAAAGTCCGATGGATTTTACATGCGCGAGCAATGCGCTAGCACGGAGCGGCTCCGCTTCGGGGGTAGGGGCCACTGCGGGTGCTTCCTTGCCAAATACTTTTTCTCCAACTCCTTTAATAAACGATATTAAGCCCATGTTTTTTTGGTTTTGGTTAAATAACAAATGTGAGTTTGTAAATGAAAGATATCGGTAATGTTAACCTTCTTACCGGTAAGATGCAATTAATATGCCAGATTAGCCAACGGATATAGATTTGATAATATGGGTTTTTACGGTAGCAACTTTGTACTTTTGCAGCTGGTCTCAACTACGCTGAATCTGCATTAAGTACCAATGAACCGCACCGCATCGCTTGCCAGGTTACAAAATGAATTATTTGATATCTGTATCATCGGCGCGGGTGCCAGCGGGGCCGGATGTGCCCTGGATGCGGTTTTAAGGGGATATAAGGTAGCCCTCATTGATAAAAAGGATTTTGCATCCGAGACTTCTTCCCGCTCTACCAAGTTGATCCACGGTGGGGTCCGTTATCTGGAACAAGCATTTAAAAAGCTCGATTTCGCGCAGTTGAAGCAGGTTCGCCATGGGTTGGAAGAACGACACATTGTGTTGAAAAATGCGCCGCACCTGGCACGTCCGCTCGCGCTGATGACACCGGTTAACTCTTGGATTGAAGGGTTGTATTTCAAAATCGGCTTGACGATCTACGACAGGTTCGCGACCAACGATACATTGCCCAAAAGCAAATGGCTCACCAAAAAAGAAGTGCTGGCAAAAATCCCGACGCTTGACAGCAAAAAGCTCCACAGCGGCGTGTTGTACTACGATGGGCAGCTCGACGATGCCCGTTACTGCCTGGCGCTCGCACAGTCGTCCTCCGAAAATGGCGCTGCGGTCGCCAATTATGTAGAGGTGACGGGCTTTGGAAAAGATGAGGCAGGCAAACTGAGTGCGGTGCTTGCGACGGATGCATTGACCGGCCAGCCGGTAACGATTCGCACAAAGCTGGTGATCAACTGTACCGGCCCGTTTTCGGACCACGTCCGTCTCATGGCCAACACCGCGTTGAGCGAACGCATTCGTCCCAGCAAAGGCGTGCATTTGTCGTTGCCCTACAGCACTTTGAATAGCGAATATGCCATGCTCATTCCCAAAACTTCGGATGGGCGCGTGGTATTTGCGATCCCGTTTGAAGGTGCGACGATGATCGGCACCACTGACACCGAGTGCGACGAGATCGATGCGGAGCCGACATTGAATCGCAAGGAAAGACAATACCTGGCCGATACATTGAACCCGTATCTGGCGAAACCAATCGATCCTGGTGAGCTCCGGGCGGGTTTTGGCGGGCTGCGACCGTTGCTGGCTGCTGATCCGTCCAGATCGACCAAGAACCTCGTGCGTGACCATGAAGTGGAGATCGATGAAATATCTAACCTCGTCAGTTTGCTGGGCGGGAAGTGGACAACCTACCGCCTGATGGCAAAGGACACTATCGACGAAGCGCAATATCTCCTCGGTGAGCCCCGGAACGAATGTGGTACCGAGTCGCACATTTTGGCTGGCGGGGAAGGTTTCCGCTTTGAAGCCTGGCAGGAGCTGGTTTCAAAATTCACTTTGCCTGAGGATGTTGCAAAACATTTAATGCGGAAGTACGGCTCACGGGCGGCTAAGGTGGGGGAGCTTGTGGTGGATGATCCGTTGCTGAAAGAGCGGCTGAGCCCGTCGAACCCTTACATCCGTGCGGAAGTGGTGTACACGGTCCGGAATGAAATGGCTGTAACCCCGCGCGACTTCCTGGCACGGCGCATCCGTCTGGAAATTACCGATTGGAATGAAACCTTAAACTCCCTGCCGGTTGTTGCTGACCTAATGGCACGGGAATTGGGCTGGACTGAGGAAGAAAAAAAGAAGTACGCCGATGCGTACGCCATAGAAATCGGGAGGTTTATCTCCGACGCCCGATAGCTGCAACCACCCAGGAGTTATTTTCAAGAATGTATATTTCGGATTCAGCCTGCATATCACCCCAGCGTACTTTTGATAATGCTTTTTTCGAAGGCGATATCAAAGTGCATGAGGGCGACAGGTATATGGCCATTGAACCTGCCTACGGCCAACTGATTCCCGCCGGATTGCTCCGAAGGATGGGCAAAGCAGTGAGAATGGGCGTAGGAGCAGGGCTTCCGCTTATTCAGAAGGTACATATAGAAGGCATTATTCTCGGTACTGCAAACGGTGGCCTCGAAGATTGTCTCAAATTTCTGAACCAGATCGTCGACTACGACGAAGGCACGCTTACGCCCACGAATTTTGTACAAAGTACGCCTAATGCGGTCGCTGGCAACCTTGCATTGATGAGCAAAACTACGGGCTACAACACTACTCACGTGCATAAGGGCCTTGCATTCGAAGCAGCTTTGCTGGATACAATGCTGCTATTGGAAGAAAAGCGTGGCAGCCAATTCCTGGTCGGCAGTATTGAAGAAATATCAGATTACAACCATAATATCGACCTGCTGTCAGGCTCATTCAAAACTGGCCACTTCACATCGGAAAACCTGTTGACGCTCGATTCTCCCGGCTCGGCAAACGGCGAAGGCTCTGCGATGTTTATAGTCAACGCGGAACGCTCGGGTGATACTTTCGCGCAGGTCCTCGACGTATTTCAAAGCAATAACCTGACCGAAAACGAGCTGGTGCCGGTTGTAAATGGGTTTCTGCAAAGAAATAACCTAAAAACATCCGATATCGACGCTGTGATCATGGGGATCAGCGGCGATAATCGATCCGACCACTGGTATTTCAATCTTCAAAAAGCCTTGTTTGAAGAAGCTAATTGTTACACCTACAAAAACATGGCTGGTGATTATCCGACGGGTTCTGCATTCGCGACCTGGATGGGTGCGCACGTGATTGCGGGCCGGCAGGTGCCCGAGGCATGCGTGTGGGCGCAAAAATATACCCGCACTCCAAAGCATATCCTGATCTACAATCATTATAAAGCTTTGCAGCACGGGTTTATATTACTCGGGTCTTGAATCAGTTCTGACCCGCTTGTTCCGCTTTTTCCTTCATTTTGATCACCTTCGCAAGCGTCGGCAGGATGGTGTCGTGTTTTTTAACAAATGGATTGGACTGGTCCCACACATAACCTGCCAGAACGGAGCAAATTTGCCGTTTGATATCCTCATCGATGTGTTTCGCGAAAACGATGGTCTGGAAATCCCCTGAGTACCAGCCGGTAACATAGCTCCTGAAAACGTCGATGCCTTTCTGGATCACATCTTCATAATCCTTTTTCCAATCTACGTTTTCGCCTTGTAAATGCTTGTGGGTCATTTTTGCCGAGAGTAAGCCTGATGCCGTTGCGAAGGTTACGCCTGACGAGAAAATAGGGTCGAGAAACTCGGTACTGTTGCCGGAGAGAACAAAACCTTCGCCCGACATTTTTGTGACGCCAATGGAATAGCCCAGAATATGCCGCGGCTCGAATTTGAATGTGGAATCGGCGAACCGGCCGCTCAGGTCTTCGAAATTGCGGATAAATTCCTTATACTTCTCACCATCGTTTTCGGCCAGCCCCACGATCTTGTCCCTGTCGCCCACAATGCCCACGGACGTAGAGCCGTCGGAGAACGGGATTGCCCAGATCCACGACTTGTTGTTGTCGAACGAATGCACGAAAATGTTGTTGCTCGCTTCCTCACTGCGGTTTTTGTCTTCCAAATGCGAGAAAACGGCGCCGCGCGGGGTAAATGCCGACGGTTTGCTGATGTCAAAAAGCCGCGGCAGCACGCGCCCGTAACCACTCGAGTCGATGATGAACTTCGCCGCTATGCGTTGTGGATTACCTTCTGCATCCTTGTAATCAATAAGCTGTATTTCCGGGCCGCATTGAACTGCCGTTACCTCGCATTCAAAATTGACATCGACGCCTTTCTCGCGTGTAGCTTCGGCGAGTTTGTTGTCGAAGTCGGCCCTTTTTACCTGCCAGGTCCAGGTCCAGCCTTTGGTGAACTGATCCTCAAAAAAGAACTCGCAGCGCTTTTCGCCGCGCATGAAAGCGGCCCCGGTTTTTTTCTGAAAATTCAATGGCTCAATGGCCTCACGCAGTCCGGATTCCGTCAGATGTTCCATACAGCAAGGTAAGAGGCTTTCCCCGATCTGAAAACGTGGAAATTTTTCTTTTTCAAGGATCGTGACGTCGTAGCCCTGCTTCTTAAGGTAGGAGGCTGCGACAGTCCCGGCAGGGCCGGCTCCAATAACCAGCACATCGACAGTTTGCATAATCAGGCGTTTTTTACTTTTTGAATAAGTTGTTCTTTATCTATAAATGAGAAGCATGTTACAAATGCGCTGACCGTCACTCCCAAGATGCCGTGAAGGGACACGTTCTGCCCGGTCAGGTGTAAGTTGGGGATTTTGGTGCGGGTGTTGATCCGTGTGCGTAACGGTGACGAAGAATCTTTCATGATGCCGTACATCGTCCCATTGCGGTTGCCGATATAGTCGCGGAATGTAAGCGGCGACGCGCTATGTACGGCTTTGATCATGCCCGAAATTCCCGGAAAGACGCTTTCCAGCTTAGCAATCACCTTCGCTTCCCGCTCTTTTTTGAATTGCTCATACGCTTCATTCCGCTTGCCGGGCTCGGCCACCGTGCTGAATGTACCAGCCCATTCCTCCGTTTCCGAGGCATTCATGTAAGTCATGATCGACATCGAATCGGCATACTTGCCTTTTTTTGAGATGTAAGGCGTGCAAATAAAATAGGTCTGAGGCCAGGTGGGCTTGTCGTAATCGATTCCGCCCCAGACGTCGTCGAGATGATGCTGGTAGATATTGTAATTCAGGTATTCAAATGTGTTATCATGAAAGGAAACATGCACCAGAAAGGTCGAAATGCTATCTTCCAGAGCCTGTACCCGATTTTTGTAAATACTCAGAAACCGTTCCTGGCCAAAAATGTCAATCGTTACAACGGGATGCACATTGGAGATAAACTCTTTGCCGCGGAATGTCTCGCCATTCTCGCATACTACTTCGGTAATACGCCCTTTGTCATCATAGTTAGCGGCCACTACCTTTTTATACTTGAAAATCTGGCCTCCATGCTGCCTTAGCGACCGGCTGAGCTGGATAGCGATCTGTGAACCGCCGTCGATAAACTTGTAAGCACCCGTCAGATAGCTTTTCATGATGAGCGCATGCACGTAGAAGGGCGTTTTGTGTTTTACACCCGCATAAAGGAGGTTACTACCCGCCAGCACATTCCGCAATCGGATATTGTTCGTCAGCGAGGCGATGTAGTCGAAAGCATTCAGCGCTAACACGCTTTCGTCGGCAAGATAGCTCTCACCTGACGTTTCGAGATTGTAAAGCGGGAATTTGGAACATGTTTCTACCAGCTTTGCGCAATAGGTGCGAATGGCTGCCGCTTCTTCGGGGAAGTAGGAGATGAGTTGTTCTTCAAAATGTTCAATTCCCTGCGCATAAGCATATTCGCAGCCATCGCCGAAACGAATCACATCGAACCGGTCGTTGTCGAGCCGTTTCAATTTCAGCTTGTCGAGAATGCCTAAATATTTAAAGAACTGGTGGAGATTTTCGCCTTTGTCGAGCCCGCCCACATAATGCACGCCGGTGTCGTAAATGCTTTTATCACGGCTGTAAACCTGCAAATGTCCCCCGATCTGGTGGTTTTTTTCCAGCACCACTACACTGTAACCTTCCATAGCGAGAATGTTGGCACAAGCCAGACCGCCCAGTCCGCTCCCTACAATCACAAAATCATATTCCTTTTGCACAGCGGAAGTTTGCATTTATATAGCTAATGAAAAAATGCTAGTTAGTAATCGGCGTGAAAGAAGGGGAAGGCTTCCTCAACACAAAAAGTACGTTGGAAGTGTTCGCCGAATGTTCCTGCATTTCATAACCAAAACCATGCCGAATTGCATAGTCACGGACATCCTGCGACGAGAAAAAATAAAACTCGTCGGTCTTGCGGTTAAATGCGAACAGGCCTGTCGACAATGCTTCGGTTTTTTTTGTGTTCTGGTGTTTGGCGGTCAGATCGGTAATGCCGTCGCGGATGAAAAGTATACCGCCGGGTTGCAGCGCCGCGGCACAACGATCGAGCAAAATAAGTTGTTTTTCTTTGGATAAATAATGCAGGACATCATTTAAAAAGATGACGTCCTGCGTGCCGAGATCGGCGGTCATAATATCCTGGTACACAAAGCGCAGATTTCCGGTTTTGTTGTAACTGTTTTCCGCGATCCCGATCTTCTCCTCGTCGTAATCGATGCCCGTGATGATCCGCTCTTCATTCTTGTAATGCAGGAAAAACGACAAGTACCCGTATCCGCAGCCCACATCCAGAATGCGCCTGCGGTCACCGATCACCTGGTTATAATAGGTGAAATTTTCGCTTTCCAGTCGCCATTTCACTTTGAAATACCATTCCAAAACCGGCCCTTTGAACACATAATTAGAGAAAATCCGGTGTTTCAGATAACCGGTATCCTCCATTTCGTATTTGAATGCCGCGAATTCCTGCTTGAAGAATGCGGCAATCTGCTTGGTCTTGTCTCGGAGCGTAGTTCCCCAGCGCTCGTCCGCGTAGGTAATACGCGGCAGCACGCGTACATTGAGCGCGCCGGAGCGGATGAGAAAGTCATTTTTGGGCAAAACATCGTGTGCGCCATGCAGCAATATGGGCTGGATATCAAGGTTGAGTTGCTCTGCGAGGTAAAATGCGCCTTTGTGGAAGCGGGCAATTTCGCCATCTTCGGACCGTGTTCCTTCTGGGAAAATGAGCACAGAATAGCCGTCGGCCACAAGCGCCCTTACTTTCACGATGTTTTCTTCCGGCCCGTCTTCGCTGTACACATAGCCCGCAAAACGAATAATAGGCCCGAAAAATGGCGATTTGTACACCCAGCCTTTTACCATCAACACGATCTTCGGATGCAGCATAATGGCCAGCAGGATGTCGAGGAATGAAGTGTGATTAGCAATAAAGACCACCGGTTTGTTCATATCCAAATTTTCCAGGCCCGATAAATTCTTCTTCACATGCGGCCCGGAATAGATCACCGTTTTGGCATAAAACGACAACGAGTGATTGATCGCAGCTTTCTTCTTTCTCTTTGAAATAGGCAATAGCAGGATGGTTACCAGCTTGGAATGCAAAAACAGGCAGCCCGAAAGAAAATAGGTGAAGCTCGACAGGCTGATCAGGAACGGTAGCATCGTGACAGGCGCTTTCTTTTTGGCGATTCGTTTTTGTACAAAAAACGCAAAAAGGGCAGGCTGGAACACGAAGGAAATGAAGAGGATACAAACGATCCCCAGTACGCTGATAAGCGCAATCGAATGGATGGCCGGGTGTTTCGCAAAGATCAATACCCCGGTTCCGATAAGTGTGGTGGTAGCGGATAATGCAATGGCCGACTGATACGAGCGGAGGGTGTCCTTGCCCGATTTATATTTGCTCAAAAGTCCGTCGGTAACGAAAATGCTGAAATCGTCGCCCAGACCGAATATGAAAGTGGTCACGATCACATTTACGAAGTTGAACTTGATGCCGAGAATGGCCGCAATGCCCAGGATCCAGATCCAGCTGATGACCATTGGCAGGAACGACAGCAATGTGAGCTCGATACGGCCGTACACGAGAAGCAATGTGAAAAATACTATGGATGCCGAAATCAGCAGCAGGTAATTAAAATCGTCCTTCACCATCGTCAGCAACTCGCCCGCCAGCTCGCCCCGGTCGAAAAGTTCGACGCCTTTGATCTGCCGCAATTCCTTTTTGACATCGGTCAGTTTTGCCTGATCGACTACGACGGTGGAAATAAAAGTAGTGCCGGAAGCTTTGATGTCGATCAGATTATCAACACCCAGCTCGCTGAAAAGTGTGTCGAGCGAGATCCTGGAAGGGCTCCGTCCGGCGATCCAGCCTTTGAAATCGTTGAAAGCATAAGCATTGAAACCATTCTTCGCCGCGGCCTGGTTGAGCACGCGGAATGTGGAATCGGTGCGGCCGGGCGTCCAGAAATTCTGCCAGCGCTTCGTCCGCTCCTGTTTCAGGTTTTGCGGGATGAGCAGCGACCCGGAAGAGACGAAGCTGATAATGCGTCCTTCACTTCGCAATGCGGCCAGTTTTTGATACGCGTGGTGGTTGACTTGCTCGGCCACTGCGCGGCTCGGGTCGGAAGCAAAAACGTAAATCCGCTTTTGCTTTCGTGGATCAATGCCGGTTAGGGCCTCCTCCCGGCCGCTCAGTTCCGGATCCTGGATGCTGAGGTTTTCAAAGCCGGCGTCGAATTCGGTGCCGCCGGAAAAATAGAGGAAAATGATCGTGAGCACCGCGATGCCAGCCAATGTAACACCTCGCCAGCGATCGGGAAGGGTGGGGATTCGGAACGAATCATGTTCATCGGGTATTTTTTTTGTGTCGAATCGGGTCGATTCCAGGACGACAGGCAATGCGGTAAGCGTGAATAAAGCAGCGCCGAACAAACTAAGCGAGGAAAACAGCCCGAAATCCTGCAAGACCGTCGAATTGGCGAAATGCAACGCGCTAAACGCCATGACCGTGGTAAAACTGCCCGTGAGCAGTGGACCGCTTACCTCCTTGATCGCAACCGGAATGGAATGCGTATGCCTTAGGTGTGTGAAGAAATGGAATGCATAGTCGAGCAAAATGCCGAAGATCACCGCGCCGGTGGCAAGCGATATGCCTGAAATTTCGGGCCGGATGTAGCCGGTCATACCTAATGCGAACAGCGCTCCGAATATGCCGGGCAACGTAATATATATAGGTATAAGCAGCTTGCGGTAGTAGGCGATCAGGAGCACAAGAATACCTGCCAATGCAAGGAAGGAAGTGAAATAAGAGTCTTGCTTCACCTGAATGGCATTTCGCGCAGCAATTTCGAATGTACCGAAATAGGAGAACTTGTTGTAACGGTGCTGACGGTTCCATTTGGCCTGGAATGCCTCCATAAGCTCAAAAAGTGCCACATTCTTGTCGGAACTGCCGGAATCGAAGCTGGTGGAGGCAAAAATGAGCACGCTTTTGCGGTCGGCGGTGAACATCATGCCGTCGTCTATCACCATGGCGTTGCTGTTGTTGGCCGCATTGAGCTGACGAAAATACTGGCCGGTGATGCCCAGTGGGTCATTAAGCACAAATTGTTTTAAAAATGAGCCGCCAGGAGTTAGTAACTGTTTGTAAGTCGAGGTAACCGAGGCGCGGATCGAATCGGGGATAATGCGCGACTCGACATGGCGATAGTAAGAAGGGTCGATCAGTTGCGGGAAATGGCTGTATACATATTGATATACATCTTCCTGCACATTGGGGCGCTCGGCCTGGATATTGCGGACGAAGCCGTTGGTGTAGCGGCCCAGTGAATCGGAGAAATCCTCGGCCATTTCACGTGCGCCGTCGGTATCCGTTTCGGCGGGGATTTCTAGGGAAAATACGATCTGATTGATGATATTTTTACTTTCCACCAATCGGTTGAACTCTTCGAAGCTTTTGCCCTTCGGTAAGGTGGCGAAAATACTTTCGGTTACTTTTAGCCGTGCTATCCCGGCCAGGAGGATACTGACAATGACAAGCAGGCTAACAAAAAACGCGGGTTTGTGACTTGAAAGGAATTTGTTTAGCCTTAATAGTATATCTCCTAGCATTGACAGGGGAAACGTGAATGTCCGACAAAATTAATGAATTGTATCACTCAGGCAACTTCCATGCCTGCTACCGCTCACCGGTTCCTGTTTGCCAAAACCGCAAAAAAAGATTTATTTTACACCATATTAAATTACGCCAGCACTAAATGAATCGTATTTCATTAGCTCATATCGAGCAGTATGCTTTTGAAAAGAAGGAATTTATCTTAGCCGAAGACACCCTCCATCAAGTATCCCAATCCTTTGCTTTTTTAACGAACTTCTCCAAGGATAAAATCATATACGGTATCAATACCGGTTTTGGCCCGATGGCGCAATACCGCATCGAAACCGACCAGCTCAATAATCTGCAATACAACCTGATCCGCAGCCATTCCAGCGGGGTAGGGAAGCCGCTGAACGAAATATATGCACGCGCCGTCATGCTCGCGCGCCTGAATTCATTTTTACAGGCCAACTCAGGTGTAAGCACGGCCGTGATCAAGCAGTTGGTGACGTTTTTGAACAACGACATCGTACCCGAAATCTTCGAACATGGTAGCGTTGGCGCCAGCGGTGACCTTGTACAACTCTCGCATCTGGGCCTGAACCTGATCGGTGAAGGGCATGTGTACGACAATGGCACTCGTCGCAAAACGGCCGAAGTACTGGCTGAAAAGAGCATTAAGCCACTCAAAATGGAGCTCCGCGATGGCCTCGGGCTGATCAATGGAACTTCCTGTATGACCGGGATGGCTGCTATTAACCTCATTTATGCCAAACGGCTGGTGCAATGGGCCATCACCGCTTCGTCGATGATTAATGAAGCGATCGAGTCATTTGATGATTCATTTTCCAAGCAACTGAATGCCGTAAAACACCACAAAGGTCAGCAAATGGTGGCACAGCATATGCGCGACTTTGTGGCTGGGAGTGGCTTGATCCGCAGCCGGGAAGAGCTGTTCCGCGATGACACCGCGATGCAGAAGACCGAATTCGAACGTAAAATTCAGGAGTACTACTCGATCCGCTGCGTGCCGCAAATCCTCGGTCCCGTACTCGATACCCTGAATTATGCCCAGGAAGTGGTTGAAAATGAGTTGAATTCAACCAATGATAACCCGATCGTACAGCCTGAGGATGACAATGTTTTCCACGGCGGTAACTTCCATGGCGACTATATTTCCCTGGAAATGGATAAAGTAAAGCTGGTTCTCACAAAACTGACCATGCTGATGGAACGCCAGCTCAACTTCCTGATGAACAGCAAACTGAATGGCAAATTTCCGCCTTTCCTGAATGCAGGCACCTGGGGTTTGAACTTCGGTTTCCAGGGCGTGCAATTTACGGCCACCTCTACCACAGCCGAAAGCCAGGCGTTGTCGACGTCGATTTACATTCACAGTATTCCCAATAACAACGACAACCAGGATATCGTCAGCATGGGTACCAATAGCGCGGTAATCGCAAAGCAGGTGCTTGAAAATGCATTCCAGGTAATGTCGATCCATATCATGGCGATTTGCCAGGCGATTGACCTGCTGCATCCCGAGGAAAAAGAGAAACTTTCACCGAATGCGCAATCCATTTACAAGCAGATTCGCCAGAGGGCACATTTCGTAACGGGCGACGTGCCGCAGTCGGAAAGCATTGCAGCCGTTTTTGAATACATTAAAGAAACCCCATTTCACCTATGAATTGCGCATTGGTAACCGGTGCATCCAGAGGACTCGGCAGGGCCATCGCGGTTCAGCTGGCCAAGGATCATGGTTTATATATATTGATCAACTATGCTTCAAACGAGGCTGCTGCTCAGGAAACATTAGCTGAAATCCAGTCAAACGGAGGTAATGGCGAGCTGTTACATTTCAATGTGCAGAATAAGGAAGAAGTGGATGCGGCATTGAACGGCTGGCGCGAAAAGAACGAAGACAAGTTTATCGGGGTTTTGGTAAACAACGCAGGGATTACCCGCGATGGGCTGTTTATGTGGATGGCTGAAAAAGATTGGGACGATGTGCTGAATATTTCCGTCAAAGGACTTTACAATGTGACCCAGAATGCCATTCAGCAAATGCTGCGTAAACGTTCAGGACGGATTGTCAACATTGCATCGGTGTCAGGGTTAAAAGGAGTAGCGGGGCAAACCAACTACTCTGCCGCGAAAGGGGCCATTATCGCGGCCTCGAGATCGCTTGCTCAGGAGGTTGCCAAACGGAAAATTACTGTGAACGCAGTCGCTCCGGGTTTTATCACCAGCGATATGACCAAAGATCTCAACGAGGACGAATTGAAACAAATGATACCCATGAACCGTTTTGGCAAGGCGGAGGAAGTAGCGCACCTGGTGAGCTTCCTGGTTTCCGACAAGGCCGCGTACATTACGGGTGAGGTTATTAATATCAACGGAGGAATTTACTCATAATCCATGAGCCATAGGGTCGTCATTACCGGTATCGGCATTTACTCTTGTCTGGGCAAAAACCTGGGCGAGGTGACGCAGTCGTTGTATGCAGGTAAAAGTGGAATCGTATTCGATCAGTCACGCAAGGATTTCGGTTTTCGCTCGGCTCTCACGGGCATGGTAGAGGAACCTGATCTGAAAAACTACCTCTCGCGCCGCCAACGCGTGGGGATGCACCAGCCTGCATTGTATGCGTATATGGCTACGCACGAAGCACTTGCATTGTCTGGATTGGATATCGATTTCCTGGAAAAAACCGAAACCGGCATCATTTATGGCAACGACAGTACTGCGGCGTCTGTCGTAGAAGCGGTGGATAAGGTGCGTGAAAAACATGATACAACCCTCATTGGCAGCGGTGCCATTTTCCAGAACATGAACAGCACCGTGAATATGAACCTTTCGACGATCTTCAAGCTGAAAGGGATCAATTTCACATTGAGTGCGGCTTGCGCGTCGGGCTCGCATTCGATCGGGATGGGTTACCTGATGATCAGCCAGGGTTTGCAGGAGCGCGTAATTTGCGGGGGCGCGCAGGAGATCAATGCATCGGCCATGGCCAGCTTCGATGGCCTCGGCACATTCTCGGTCCGCGAATCGGAGCCCGAAAAAGCCTCCCGCCCATTTGACCGCGACCGCGACGGACTGATCCCGAGCGGGGGCGCAGCGACGGTTATCCTGGAATCTTACGAAGCAGCCATGAAGCGTGGCGCGCCTATTCTAGGCGAGCTCATCGGTTACGGTTTCTCGTCCAATGGCGACCATATTTCCAATCCAAGCATTGACGGTCAGACGCGTTCCCTGCAAATGGCATTGAAACAGGCTGGGATTTCTATTCAGGCTGTCGACTACATCAATGCCCATGCCACCTCCACGCCTGTGGGTGACGGCAGTGAGGCGCGGGCTATCTTTGAGGTATTTGGTGCAGATGTGCCGGTAAGCTCCACCAAATCGATGACCGGGCATGAATGCTGGATGGCCGGAGCGAGTGAGATCGTGTACTCCCTGCTGATGATGCAAAATTCATTCATCGCACCGAACATCAACTTCGAAAACCCGGACGACGATTCTGCGAAAATCAATATCGTTGCTGAGACTCGGGAGCAGGAAATCAACTGCTTTTTATCCAACTCATTTGGCTTCGGCGGAACCAATTCGACGCTGATCGTGAGGAAGATCTGACCGCCAGTGGGTCTCCGACCGGGGGGCAACCGGGTTTCCAACCGGGTTTCCAACTGGGTTTCCAACCGGGTTTCCAACTGGGTCACATTACTACTACAACTTCGTGAACGGCGGTCGCCGGGAAATGAAATTTCGTATTTTTGTTAACCTCCAATATTCCATCCGTCGGTTGCAATGATTTTCAGTTGAAATTATTGTGTGATGCGTGTGCTTTTTTTGAAAATTTGGGAATATTTTTAAACTATCGGTAAGAATAAACTAATTTTGCAGCTATGTATGCTAACGACGTTAAAATGAGTTGGGAAGAAGTAATTGAAGAGACCAGAGATTTTTTGTCTGAGGAATTTGAGGTGGACCGGGATTCGATTCTTCCTGAAAACAGTCTGAAAGATACGCTGGATCTGGATAGTCTCGACTACGTCGACCTGGTTGTGCTTATCGATGAAAATCTCAATGTGAAGCTTACCGGAGAGGATTTTAAGGGAATCGTTACATTCGGCGACTTCTATCAGCTTATCCGTCAGAAACTCGCATTGTAAGAATGAGCCGTTGGGACGGTAAGACCAAGGGATCGTTAACGGGTTACAAAATTTTCCTGTTTTTTATCAATACCCTGGGGCTCGGATTCGCTTACGGGCTCCTGCGGGTGGTTACTTATTACTATTACCTTTTTGCAGCCAAGCCACGGCAGGCGCTGCTGGATTTTTATCAGAATACCCTTCACGTTACCGGTTCCGATGCCAGAAAAATGGCACGCAGGAATTTTTACATATTTGGGCAGACGCTCGTCGATCGTGCGGCGTTCCTGCTCGGCAAGGACCGGAAATTTTCACACATTTTTGAAAACGAACAATACCTGATCGACATCCGCGATGCAGGTAGAGGTGGGATTTTGCTCAGCGCACATGTAGGTAACTGGGAAACAGCGGGTAACCTGCTCAAAGGGCGCATTACCCCGACCATTAATATCGTGATGCTGGATGCCGAAGTCGAGAACATCAAGAGATACATGGATTTGTCCACGGGCGGTTCACGATTCAAGGTAATTGCGATCAAGGACGATCTTTCTCATATTATATCGATTCGTAATGCGTTGGTCAGCAACGAATTCGTGGCCATTCACGCCGATCGGTATCTGGAGGGGGCTAAGTATATCGAAATGGATTTTCTGGGCAAAAAGGCGAAATTCCCGTACGGCCCGTTTGTGATCGCTTCGAAGTTCAATGCGCCGGTTACGTTTGTTTTTGCGGCCAAAGACGGCCAGTACAGCTATCATTTAAGCGCCACCAAGCCTATTGAAGCGAGAATGAAGCCCGAGGAGATCGCCCGGTTGTATGTTGAAGAGCTGGAACGAAAAGTGAAAGCATTTCCTGAACAATGGTTTAACTATTTCAATTTCTTTCAATAATGATCGTCGCGAAAGGTGCCATTACCGACTACATCCCTCATCGCGAGCCATTTGTGATGGTCGATAACCTCCTCGGTGCCACCAGGGAGCGGTTCGAATCGGATTTTAAGGTCAGGGAGGATAATGTCCTGGTGCAGGACGGATATTTCCAGGAAACGGGGCTCATCGAACACATCGCGCAGACTTGCGCCGCGTCTTTCGGTTACCTCGATGCCAGCGAAGGGGGAGAGCCCAAAGTTGGGTTTATCGGGGCTGTGAGCAAAGTGCTTGTGCATGAGCTTCCTCCCGTAGGTGTTACGATCCGTACGGTTGTGACCCCCATGCACCAGTTGGGAAATATTTACCTTGTAAAGGGCGAAAGTTCACTGGATGGGCGTATCTTGCTGGGTTGTGAGTTGAAAATTGTAGTAAGCGAGTAACCCCTAATAACTGATTGCATGATTTCTTCAGAAATAGATATAGATATCCGGTTTAGTGAAACCGACGCCATGGGAGTGGTTTGGCATGGCAACTATTTGAAGTTTTTTGAAGACGGACGTGAGGCTTTTGGAAGGAAATACGGTTTGGAATATCTGCAAATCCATGACAAAGGTTTTGTAACCCCTATTGTCAAGTCAGAGATCGATCATAAGGCACCGGTTCATTACGGACATGCCATCAAAGTCATTACAAAATATATTCCTACCAAATCCGCGAAAATTCAGTTTGAATACGAGGTGATCAATGTGACCACCGGACAACTGTGCGCCACAGGCAAAACGATGCAGGTCTTCCTCGATCGTGATTCGCGTGAGCTGGAACTCATTTCGCCGGACTTTTACAGGGATTGGAAAGCGAAGTACGATTTATGATTTACATTGGTGCCGAGGTGATCGTAAGCCCGCTGGGTGATAATGCGGAGGATAACTGGCAGGCTATCAGTGCCAACCGCAGCGGCATCGCGCTGGTGCCTTCGGCAGGGTTCAATGGCGAGGATATTCATTTAGCCAGGATCGCCGCTTTGAACGGTTCGTTACGTTTTCAGCAGTTGGTTGTCAAGGCCTTGTCAACTCTTGTAGCGAAGATTGACGCGTCCATCGTGTCGTCGGATCGGACCATGGTGCTCATCAGTTCCACCAAAGGTGCGCTGGACGACAATATAAACGACCAATTCAGCGAAACTAACGTCGCGGTGCAGCAGCAGCTCGGCCTTGCGCATTTGCCAATGGTCATTTCCAATGCCTGTATTTCAGGTGTGCTCGCCCTGAATGCGGCGGGTAATATGATCAAAAACGGCCAGTTCGAACATGTGATTGTAGTAGGTTGCGATCTTGCTTCAGATTTTGTGCTATATGGTTTTCAGTCGCTTTTTGCCGTCAGTGATAAACCCTGCGCGCCATTCGATGCGGCCCGGAATGGCATTACATTAGGAGAAGGAAGCGGCGCGGTGCTGGTTTCGGGCACGAAATCGGTTTTCAAAGATCCGCCGCTGGAATTACTCACAGGCACGAGCGCGAACGATGCGAACCACATTTCCGGACCATCACGGACGGGAGAGGGGCTGGTAAGAAGCGTGCTAAAGACACTGAGGTACAATGATGTATCAGGGGACGAAATCGATTTTATTTCTGCTCATGGAACTGGAACGATATTTAATGACGAAATGGAGTCCATAGCATTTGATAGTATGAACCTTTCTCACATTCCGTTGAACAGTTTGAAAGGCTATTACGGGCACACGCTCGGTGCCGCCGGCGTTATTGAAACCACTGTTTCTATGCAGATGATAAGGAACGGAATGTTGTTGGAAAGCCTGGGATACCTGAATAACGGCGTTTCGAGACCGTTGAACATTATTACAAAGAATACCCGGGCGTCATTGAAAACTGTACTCAAAACTGCATCAGGTTTTGGAGGAGGTAATGCATCGTTGTTAATCAGAAAGATATGAGCGTGATTACTGCATATTGCAGATTGACAGAGGATGTCTGTGCGGTGAATGGAGAAGTAAAGCTGCGTCGGAATGTTGCTTTGGAAGACTCGTGGTTCAAACAAATTTATAGGCATTTCGATTTTAGCTATCCTAAGTTTTACAAAATGGATAAGTTGTCGCAGGCTGGCTTTCTGGCTTCGGAGCTGCTCAGAAAGATCAATCCGGGAATTATGGGATACGGAGATGATGAGATAGCCCTGCTGTTTGCCAACAGGTCTTCGAGTGCGGAAACAGACCAACGTTTTAAAGATTCTTACACATCCAATAGCGCCCCTAGTCCATCGACTTTTGTATACACATTACCCAATATCGTAATAGGTGAAATAGCCATTCGGAACAAATGGTACGGTGAAAATATGTTTGCCGTATTGCCTAAATTCGCGCCTGATTTTTACAAAAACTACGCACAAATACTGACTTCTTCCGATTCAAAGGCGGTATTGTGCGGATGGCTGGAAGTGACAGCGGGCAATACAGACGTGTTTCTTTTTACGGTGGAGGAAAAAGAAGGCGGGACGGAATTCAGCGAGGAAAACCTTTTTCGCCTGTTGGAGACCGCTGCGACACATTAATCAAGCTCAAATAACAAGAAGTATGGATAGCTTAAAAGAAGATCTTAAAAAACAGATTATCGAACAACTTAACCTGGAAGACCTGACGGTGGCGGATATCGCGGACGACGCGCTGCTTTTCAATGACCAGGGCCTCGGGCTGGACTCGATCGATGCGCTCGAACTCATTGTGCTCCTCGAAAAATACCACGGCATTCAGCTGACCAATCCGGAAGAGGGTAAGGAAGCATTCAGGTCCATCGATACGATGGCAGAGTATATCCGTAAAAGAAAGGCAGCTTAACCACTACACCGAATGGGCGTTTGCATTACCGGTATCGGCGTTGTGTCAGCCATTGGAATGTCGGTGGAGGAAAACCTGAGCGCGTTGCGGGAAGGGAAATCCGGCATCGGGCCGCTGCAGTATCTGCAAGGCACGAAGGCTTCGCTGGCTGGGGAGGTAAAGGCTTCCAATGAGGATTTACGCAAGTCATTAAATGTCGGCACGGAGTACGTTTCGCGGACCTCCCTGCTCGGCTTGCAGGCTGCACGTGAAGCCTGGGGGGACAACAAGCGTTCGGGAGTTATCCGTACCGGCATTATTTCGGCTACTTCGGTGGGCGGCATGGACCGTAGCGAGGTTTTTTATAAAGATTATCTTTCTCAAAATTCCCCCGATTACCAAGTACTGACCACGCACGACAGTGGCAGCACCACCGAGCGCATTGCAGCGGAACTGGGTATTTCAGGTTATATCAATACACTTTCGACAGCCTGCTCATCGGGTGCGAATGCGATCATGCTCGGTGCGCGTCTGATCCTGCAAGGCACGCTTGACCGAGTCCTCGTGGGTGGATCCGATGCATTGAGCCGCTTTACGATCGATGGTTTCCGGTCGCTGATGATCTATGATGAGCAATGGTGCCGGCCATTTGATGAATCGCGCGCTGGGTTGAACCTGGGCGAAGGTGCTGGGTTCTTGTTACTTGAAGGGGAAAAAAGCCTTCAATTGACTGGTAACAGGCCTATTTGCAATGTAAGCGGCTGGGCCAACGCGGCTGACGCCTACCATCAGACGGCGTCATCACCGGATGGAAAAGGAGCCACTTTGGCCATTGAAAATGCGATCCGCCGTGCGGGCATTGGTCTTAATGAAGTTTCCTATGTGAACGCCCACGGCACCGGCACAAAAAACAACGATCATTCAGAGTCCGTCGCGTTGCGGAATGTTTTTGGAGATCACATTCCGCCATTCAGTTCTACTAAGGCATTCACCGGGCACACATTGGCTGCTGCGGGAGCTATCGAAGCGGTATTTTCAGTGTTGGCCATCCAGCATCATCTCATTTATCCTAACCTGAATTACCAAGATTCGATTGCGGAAACGGGATTGGTACCGGCTACGCTACTCGAAACGGGCGCGGAAGTAAATGCGGTACTTTCCAATTCCTTTGGTTTTGGGGGCAATAATTCATCATTGGTTTTTACACGCTATGAATAAAGCGGCATTGTACATTACCGCGGCATCTACGGTTTCGCACCAGCCGACCTTTGGCAATCCGGGTTTTTCGTCGACTTTGGGGCCGATCGTTGCCGATAATGCGTTGATCAGCCCTGATTATAAAGCTTATATTGATCCAGGGTTGCTGCGCAGGATGAGCAAGATTTTACGGATGGCGGTGGCTTGTTCCAAAGATTGCATCGCACAAGCAGAAATTGAACAACCCGACGCGATCGTCGTGGGAACAGGGCTAGGCTGCTTGCATGACACCGAGAAATTTCTGAACACGTCGCTTACCGTGGACGGCCTGCTTCCACCCACATCATTTATACAATCCACACACAATACCATGGCCGGGCAGATTTCGCTGAGCATTGGCAACCATGGTTATAACATGACACACACGCAGAATACGCTTTCATTCGAACACGCATTGCTGGATGCGTCGATGCTCCTGCGGGAAGGTGATCGGCACGTGTTGGTAGGCGCAGCCGACGAGCATATTGATATCCTGGAAGATATTGCGGCTCAATTGTCGTTTGAAGCCCCGGCTCGACTTACTTCCGGCGCTTCTTTTTTTGTGCTTTCAAAGGAAAATAGGGGTAATGCCGCGGCTATCTTGACTGACGTCCATACAACCGGCGGAATTGAAAATGCAGAAGCGGAAATCGATGCTTTTCTGATCCGTAATGGTTTGAATGCAAGTGACGTTGATCTGGTTTTCCATGCGGGAGAACCTGTGCAGGGTGTTAAAGGAAATGTGCCCTACCTGCCACTTTCCGGTGTATATGCAACTGCTTCGGCGTTTGCGTTACATTATGCTGTGGATTCGTTGCAAACCAATGCCTCACTTAAAAACGTGTTGATTTGTAATGCCTTGCGAAAAAGTAATTTGGGACTAATCCTGCTGCAATCCGTTGAAGCATAACCTGGTCATAGCCTTCTGCATTACTGCGGCCGCCCTGAGTTTCGTCATTTTTGGGGAAACAGATTATCTGTGGTTTGTGCTGGGTGGTATTGCACTGCTTTTTATCAGTGTGGTAGCTTACGGTTCGTCACAAATCCAGGCTAATTATTTTGTTAAGTCCATCAATAAAGGCCGCGTTAAAGCGATTGCGCTGACCTTCGACGACGGTCCCGATCCTGAATCGACGCCCCGCATTCTCGAAACACTACGGGAAAACAACGTAAAAGCGACCTTTTTCGTGATAGGGAGGAAAGCCGTGGAGTATCCTGACCTTCTGCGGCAGATCGTGGAAGAAGGCCATACGATCGCGAACCATTCATACAGCCATCATTACCTGATTGGTCTGTTTTCGAGCAAAAAGCTTCGGTCCGACATCCAACGATGCAACGAAGCGATCCGCGACATTACAGGCCAGGTGCCGGTATTCTTCCGGCCTCCATTCGGCGTGACCAATCCGCGATATGCAGGAGTTTTGAAGGATTTGAAAATGGAGTCGATCGGCTGGTCGCTCCGGAGCATGGATACGCGTGCGAAGAACAAGTACCAGCTTATTCAAAAAATCATTTCAAAATTAAAACCCAGGGACATCGTTCTGCTCCATGACCATCTGCCGCTGACAGCCGATACGCTGCCGGACATCATCGGGCATTGCCGTGAAATGGGTATTAAAATAGAACCGCTCCCGCGACTGATCGGGAAGGAGCCTTATGAAACGAATTAATTTATTGATCATTAGCTGTCTGACGTGTCTTGCCACCACCGTTTTTGCGCAGTCGTTCAAACCGGTGGCAAACCCGGAAAAGGTATTGGCCGACCTGCGTAAAACTTCGCAGGCCACCACGTCCATTCAGGCATCATTTACCGAAGAAAAATACCTGGCCGTGCTGAAAGAACCCGAGAAATCGGGCGGTTTATTCTATTACCAGCAAAAGGACAAGATGCGCTGGGAGCAGCGGACACCTTCGAAATACGTTATCCTGATCAACGGGGATAAGCTGCGTGTGCAGGAGGGAAGCAAGGAAAAGAATGTGGGACAGGCCGGGCGCATGGCCGCGCAGATTAAGGAACTGATGATTGGGCTTGTGAATGGCGATTTTCAGCAGAATAAGGGCTTTTCGACAGCTTGTCTGGAAAACGAAGACCATTATCAGATCGTGCTCACGCCCGTCAACCGACGGTTGAAAAATATCTATTCTAAAATCACCATGAACTTTTCGAAAAGCTCCCTGCACCTGAAAGAGCTTTCATTTTTTGAGAAAGGCGGCGACAAGAGCATGATGAAATTCCAGCAGGAGAAATTTAACCAGCCGATCGCGGATAACCTTTTCAAAGAACTCTGATGGCCTTAAATGACCTTTACACGATCCTGAGCCTGGATCAGAACGGGGACCAGATCAACTGCCAGATGGGAATCGATGCCTCGCATCCGGTTTTTCAAGGGCATTTTCCCGGCTCGCCGGTACTTCCGGGCGTAGTTCAGCTTGAAATGGTGAAATCTGTTCTTGCAAAGGCTCTGGGAAAGCCATTGGCATTGAAGGAAATGAGTACCTGTAAGTTTCTGGAAGTTTTTAACCCTTCTGAAACTGAGGAAATGACCATTCATATTCAGTTCAAAGGAGATGTGCCGCTGGATGTGTCCGCGTCCGGCGCGCATAATGGCAAGACTTATTTCAAAATCAGGGCCAGTTTCAGTTAATCTATTCGATCCAATAACCATAAGTCGCGATGACCCTGTCGGATATCCAGTGCTGCGTGATCATTCCCACCTATAATAATCGTAACACTTTGCGGCGGGTGATCGACGGCGTTTTGCAATATGCACAGGGACAGGAAGTAATTGTAGTAAATGACGGGTCAACCGACGACACGGTTTCGATCCTGGCCGGCTACGGCCCAAGGATACGCGTGCTCGACAATGCAGTAAACAAGGGAAAGGGCTTTTCGTTGCGAAAAGCCTTTGCCGAAGCCATCCGGCTTGGCTTTGAAAAGGCCATTACCATCGATTCCGACGGCCAGCATTTGCCTTCCGACATTCCGCTTTTCATCGAAGCTGCCAGGGCTAATCCCGGCGCGCTGCTCATGGGATCGCGGAATATGGAGCAGGAGGGAGTACCGGGCAAAAGCTCTTTCGGCAACAAGTTTTCCAATTTCTGGTTCAAATTGGAGACCGGGCTAACATTACCCGACACACAGACCGGCTTCCGGCTTTATCCGCTCGAACCATTGAAACGGATAACCCTTTTCACAACAAAATTTGAGACTGAGATCGAAGTGATCGTAAAAATGGCCTGGAAGGATGTACCTATTATTCCGATCAATATTCAGGTTATCTACGATAAAAATGAACGGGTAACGCATTTCAGGCCGTTTCGTGATTTTACCCGCATCAGCATTCTTAATACCTGGCTGGTAACGCTCACACTGGCTTATTACCTGCCGAAGCGGCTGTTTCGCTACATTAAAAAAAAAGGCCTCTGGAAGATCATCCGTGACGAAGCCGTAAAGCCCGGGGAAAGTAATTTCAGCAAGGCAAAGTCGATCGGTTTTGGTTTTTTCATGGGTATCGTCCCGATCTGGGGTTTTCAATTGATGGTGGGCATTCCGCTGTCGATCCTTTTCCGGATGAACAAGGTACTGTTTCTCACGGCTGCGCACATCAGCATCCCGCCGGCCATTCCGTTTATCATTTACGCTAGCTACAAGTTTGGCGGGTTGTTCTACCAGAATTCCGTCCAGATCACGTCCGTCGAAAACCTCACATTGGCGTCGATTCATGTCAACTTCGTACAATATTTTTTAGGTGGTACGCTCCTTGCTGTGGCCGCCGGTGCAGTTGGTTTTGTCATCAGCTTTTTGCTTCTGTCCTTGCTTCGTCAGAGGCATTAGGGTATCCTTTTCTCCACGATTTTCTCTGATTATATCAATTTATTCATTTTAAAGTGATACGATCGGCATTGCCCGACATCTTCTCCATACAATTCTGTTATTCCTTGAGAGCCAGTTTGTTATCATAGAGTGCCTTCCGAAATGGCCCAAATTCTCACAGAATTTTTATAAAATCTATACGAATTGGTCAAAAATAAGGGTTTTGCGATTTTGATATGAGGTGCCTTTCTCTATATTTACGAGAATTATAAAAACCATTTAACCAAATCTTAGATCATAGCATGAGTAACATTACCTATTTAGTGCCGGCGTTAGGCCTTGTTGGCTTGCTGGTTATGTTCTTCAAAAGAAGTTGGGTTATCCGGCAGGATGTAGGGAATCCTGAAATGAAAACCATCGCGGATGCAATTGCAGACGGTGCCCTGGCCTTCCTGAGAGCCGAATGGCGTGTACTCATTATTTTTGGTCTGATTGTGAGTGTGTTACTGGGTTACTCCGGAACATTGGTTGAAAATTCAAGTCCTTTTATTGGCTTGTCGTTTCTTGCGGGTGCATTTATATCTGCATTTGCCGGTTACGTCGGCATGAATATCGCCACGAAATCGAATGTACGCACCACGCAGGCAGCGCGTACAAGCCTTACCAAGGCACTGGAAGTGTCGTTTACAGGCGGTTCGGTGATGGGTATCGGTGTAGCGAGCCTCGCGGTGCTGGGGCTAGGTGGTTTGTTCATTTTATTGTACGCGGTTTTTGTGGGGGATAGCACTGATGTCAACGGCTTGCCGATGGAGCGGGTGCTCGAAGTACTGGCGGGCTTCTCGCTGGGTGCCGAGTCGATCGCGCTTTTTGCACGTGTAGGCGGAGGTATTTATACCAAAGCAGCGGACGTAGGAGCCGACCTCGTGGGTAAAGTTGAAGCCGGTATTCCCGAAGACGATCCACGCAACCCCGCTACCATCGCCGACAACGTGGGTGACAATGTAGGCGACGTGGCCGGTATGGGTGCCGACCTTTTTGGTTCCTATGTGGCGACTATCCTCGCCACAATGGTTCTGGGCCGCGAGATCGTATCGAGCGGCACCGATAACTTCGGAGGCATTGCACCGATTTTGCTGCCGATGGTAATTGCCGGTGTTGGTTTGATCGCTTCTATCATCAGTATGCTGCTGGTGCGCGTAAGCAACGATCAGGGCAATGTACAAGGCGCATTAAACCGCGGAAACTGGGGTTCTATCATTCTGGTCCTGATCGTAAGTTACCCACTCACCATGTGGATGTTGCCCGAGGGAAACCTGAATATCCGTGGCGTTGATTTCACGGCGATGAATGTATACCTCGCCATTCTGCTCGGTTCTGTTGTAGGTGCGATCATGTCAATGATTACAGAATTTTATACAGCCATGGGTAAGCGTCCCGTGCAATCTATTGTCAATCAGTCTAAAACCGGTCATGCGACGAACATTATCGGCGGGCTTTCGGTGGGGATGGAATCTACCGTGGTACCTACGCTCGTATTGGCCGCAGGTATCTCCCTGAGCTATGAAGTGGCCGGTCTGTACGGGGTGGCGATTGCTGCTGCCGGGATGATGGCGACAACGGCTATGCAGCTCGCTATCGACGCATTCGGCCCAATCGCCGATAATGCCGGTGGTATCGCCGAAATGGCGCATCTGCCGGAAGAAGTACGTGGCCGTACGGACATCCTGGATGCGGTAGGAAACACCACTGCGGCTACTGGAAAAGGTTTTGCGATCGCGTCTGCTGCATTGACTTCCCTGGCGCTTTTCGCTGCATTCTGCGGCGTGGCAGGCATCAGTTCGATCGACATTTATAAAGCGAATGTGCTGGCAGGATTGTTCGTAGGGGCGATGATCCCGTTCATTTTCTCTTCTCTCGCTATCGCCGCCGTAGGGCGTGCCGCTATGAAAATGGTGGAGGAAGTACGTCGCCAGTTCCGCGAACTGCCCGGCATTATGGAAGGGACAACAAAGCCCGAATATGATAAATGCGTCGCCATTTCCACTCAGGCATCCATCAGGGAAATGATTGCCCCCGGACTTATCGCTTTACTGGTTCCCGTAGCCGTCGGGTTTCTGTTCGGGCCCGAAGTACTGGGGGGAACACTTGCCGGGGTTACAGTTTCGGGTGTTTTAATGGGGATATTTCAAAACAATGCAGGCGGTGCCTGGGATAATGCCAAGAAGTCTTTTGAAAAAGGGGTGGTGATCGACGGAGAAACCTACTACAAAAAATCCGAACCGCACAAGGCGGCGGTAACGGGAGACACAGTCGGTGACCCATTCAAAGATACTTCCGGGCCTTCGATGAACATTCTCATCAAACTCATGTCCATCGTATCGCTCGTCATCGCCCCGCACATCGGTACTGGCAAGCACGAAGTGGGTAGCGTCAAAGTTGAAGACAAGGCGCAGGTGGTGACCGTGGCTGCGGCACCGGCTGATGGTAATGTCGATCCTGCCACGCGAGTGGTGCGGTTGGAGAGAAAAGGAGAATAAGTTATTTTACATAAGCGAACAAAGCCCGGTGTGAGCCGGGCTTTGTTCGTTATACTTCTTGAATTTTTGCCTGAACTCACAATGCCGGTAAAACGCCGGAGATGCCGTGAGGGATATAATATCGGTAGCAAATAAAGACCGAAATATCACCCCAATTTCCTCTTCAAATACTCCAGCGATAATTTATAAGCATCAGCCGCCGCTGCTGCATCATATTTCGCGTTGCTGGGGTTGGCGAAGGCGTGGACTGCGTCGTACATTTTGATGGTAACTTTTTTGCCGGCGGTTTTCATGTCTTCTTCGAATTTGGCGACGGTTGCTGGTGGGATGCCTTGGTCCTGGCTGCCGAAAATGCCCAGGACGTCGGTGTTAAGCTTTTTGAGTTTCTCGATGTCGCTTTCGGGACGGCCGTAGTACATCACACAACCCACTATCTGCTTCCCGCCGGCGATCGCGTGCTGTAATGAGAGCATTCCGCCGAAGCACCAGCCGATGCTGGCGATTTTTGCATTGGCACCCGCATATTGGCTGCCGCCCTGAGTGATCGCAGCAAGTCGCTCAGCGGAGGCTCCTTGCATAAGCTTGCCCGCTTCTTCGCGCGTGGTGCTTACTTTGCCGTCGTACATGTCGAGCGCGAGGACATTCACATCGCCGAGGTCTTTGTGCAGTTTGGCGGCTTCCTGTTTGATGTAGTCATTCAATCCCCACCATTCCTGGTACACAAAAAGCCATTTGTCTGATGTCTTCGGCGATTTGAGCAGAAAGCCAGAAGCAGTTTTGCCGTCGGATGTCGGGAAAGTTACGGTTTCACCGGCTCCCTGGTAGGTAAATGCGAGCGGTGTTTCGTGCAACATCCGAAAATCTGCGTTCGAGGCGAGCTCCGACATCGCATTCGCTGGCGTGTGACAAAGCGGGATGGGAGCCGGCGACAGTCCAGATTCAGGCAGGTCCAGTTTGAAAAGGAAAATCGTAACCAGGATAAAAATAGCTCTCATATGTACAGGTTTAGAAGTGGACGAATTGGAATGTTATATTGAATATATACAAAAATACGACGGCATGATACTGATGGTTGCGCGAAGGATTTATTGAGGATTGATGAAAATATTGTACTTATTAAAATGCAGGAACTTAATGTGCCGATATACCCGTTAACTTTGCATTGAGTGAATGTAAGTCCATGAGCCGTAAGCAATACTTCTTTATTATCCTGATCCTCGGATCACTGGCGACCGTCAGTCCTTTTTCCATCGACATGTACCTGCCGGGTTTCCCGCGCATCGCGTCGGATCTGAAAACCACTATCGATAAAGTACAACTTTCGTTAACGAGCTACCTGATCGGAATCTGTATCGGGCAATTGTTGTACGGGCCTCTGCTGGATCGTTTTGGGAGGAAGAAACCGCTCTACGCCGGGCTGGTATTATATGTGATCGCTTCATTCGGCTGCGCAATGACTTCATCGGTGGATTCGCTCATCGCCATGCGTTTTTTTCAGGCCATGGGAGGCTGCGTAGGCCTTGTGGCTTCGCAGGCGTTGGTGAGTGACCTTTTCCCGGCCGACAAACGAGCGGAAGTATTTTCGCTCATTACCCTGGTAATTGCCGTTTCGCCCATGATTGCGCCGACGATCGGAGGTTATGTCACTGCTTCCATTGCCTGGTACTGGATTTTTGTAATATTGGCTGGCATCGTCAGTCTGATTATCATTGCGATCTATTTCTTCTTGCCAACCGGCAGGAGTGCCGATAACTCGGTTTCGCTTCGTCCAAATGCGGTTTTGGGAGGGTATTTCACGGTCGTAAACCAGCCACAGTTTTTAATTTATACGCTGGCAGGTGGCTTGGCAACTGCCGCGCCCTTTGCTTACATTTCAGGATCTTCGGATGTTTTTATGAATATCTATAAGGTATCCGAACAACAATACGGCTGGATTTTCGCCTTTTTGGCCGTAGCCATGATCGGCTCGACGCAATTGAACCACTTTTTGCTTAAAAAGTTTACGAGTGAACAAATCATTCGTTTTACCCTGATATATCAGAGCATCGTCGGTCTGATCCTGGTTGTTGGCGTGTACAACAACTGGTTTGGCCTGTTTTCACTGATCGGCGCCATGTTCGTATTCCTGACGGGGCAGGGGCTTACCGGACCAAACGCTACGGCGCTTTCACTGGCACCTTTCCGCAAGCATACGGGTAGCGCGTCGGCGCTTATGGGTAGCTGGCGTATGGGTGCGGGTGCTGTTATTTCAGCGATTGTCAGCTTCCTGCACAACAATACCGCCATGCCGATGGTCGGTATGATGGCCTTCTGCGCATTTGGCGGATTGTTCATTCTGCAAACAGGCAATGCGGTAGTACGTTACCGCGCCGCCCGTAGCGATGTCGAAGACGAAGTTTCCGTTCTGCTTTAAGGCAACGCTTTAATGGCATTGAACAACATATCCAGAAATGCGTCCCGATCGATGTCGTATGCGACAGTGGCATTAGGTTCCTTGTGTAAAGTATTATAGAAGTCCACTACCGTGGCTCCACTGGTAAGTTCGCCTTTTGTTTCAACATCCACGTAGCACGATTTCGTCGTGAAAATCCCAGGGTTCATGAGCCAGGCAATAGCGCAGGGATCGTGCATCGCTGCTCCGCCATTCAATTCGACACGATTTTCGCGGTAGAAAATGGAGAAGAAATCCATCAGATCCGCGGCCACCTGGCCCGCCTGGTTGCCTAATGCGCGGAAAAGATCTATATCCTTCTGAAAAACAAGTGCCTTATGTGTCACATCCAATCCACACATCGTGATGGGCACACCGGCTCTAAAAACAATGGCCGCGGCTTCGGGATCGGTATAAATATTGAATTCGGCGAGGGGCGTCATGTTGCCACGGAAAATTCCGCCGCCCATCAGTGAGATTCGTTCGATCTTACTTTTTAACTGGGGGTAGGCGAGGAGGAACGTTGCGATATTGGTCAATGGGCCTGTGGCTGCAATAGTGATGGGCGTTTCCGACGCGGACAGGATCGAAGCAATGCCTTCCACCGCGCTGACGGGCTGCGCCTGCATTTCCGGTATGGGTAGTGACGGTCCGTCCAGGCCGCTTTCTCCATGAACGTCATTTGATACGACAAGATCGCGAAGCAACGGTTTTTCAGCGCCATGGTGCACCGGAATGTCGGTAGCGCCGATGAGCGTCAGGATTTTTAACGCATTTTGCAGCGTTTTCGCCTGGGTCTGTTTACCTGCGGAAATGGTCACAGCCCTGATGTCGAACCGGCCGCTGCCATGGGCCAGCATGAGCATGAGGGCATCGTCGAGGCCCGGATCGCAATCTATGATGACAGGGATTTTATCCATGGGTTTGAGAAGATTCTAATTCGTGTTGATAAGGAGCTGAACTTTGTGCGCCCATTCGTGTGACCGAAATTGCTGCCGCCTGGCATGCGAAACGGCAGGCGTCTTCGAGTGCAGTGCCATCGGCCAGGGCTTTCAGGAGTGCTCCATTAAATACATCGCCGGCAGCGGTGGAATCTATCGCTTCGACCACAGGGGCAGGTATCATGCCGGTGAAATGCTCGCTAGCCAGGAAAATGCCTTTGCTACCCAATGTTATAATCACATTTTGCACGCCCTGGTCGAAGAACCGTTCCGAGGCTTTTTGAAGGGCTTCTTCTCCATTTATTTCAATACCGGTAATGAGCTCCGTTTCCGTTTCGTTGGGCGTTATCAGGTAAAGACCTTTCAAGAATTCGGAATCTAATGGCAGTGCAGGAGCAGGGTTGAGGACGGCGCGGATCTGCTTTTCGGCACATTGGGACAGTGCCCAATGCACAGTTTTTGCTGGTATTTCAAGTTGAAAAAGGGCAAATGAAATGTCTTCAAATGCGTTGTCCGGAATATCGGAGGGGCGCAAATCCATATTGGCGCCAGAGGCTACCACAATTTCGTTTTGTCCTTCTCTATTGACCGTAATGAGCGCGACACCCGACGCCAAGTCTGTCGATTCGGTCATGAAACGGGTGTCGATGCCCTCTTTTTCAAAACCTTCCACTGCCTGTTTTCCGAAAATATCAATGCCTGTTTTAGCCACAAATCGAACATCGGCTCCCAGCCGGGCAGCTGCCACGGCCTGATTGGCCCCTTTTCCACCCGGATTCATCAGAAATGTCCCGCCGAGCACGGTTTCACCCGGCTTGGGAAAATGCTCCGTTTTGACCACCATATCAGTATTGGAGCTGCCGATGACCAGTACTTTTTGCTTCATTTCCGAGTGGCGTTGATGTGGGTTGTCTGTGCAAATTAATGCCGCATGTAATGGAATCATAGCGTGAACTTTGATTTCTTCCGGCACTTTTTGTTTACTTTACAAATCCTCAAACGATATCATTCATGAAAAAACTGGTTTATTACGGATTTGTCGTGGCTGTACTGACCATTCAGGCCTGCCAGAAGAAATCAGAAAACGCAGAACAAACCATGCCGCCGATCAGCGAAGTATTTGCAAAATATTATGAAGAAAGGCTTCCGCTTTATCCGCTGGAAGCCACGATGAACGGCGACAACCGTTACAACGATAAGATGTCTGACGACCTTTCGCAGGCCGGAAAAGCTAAAATGACGGCATTTTACAGGAAATATCAGGACGAACTGGCCAAATATGAACGGTCAAAACTGACACCTGAGGAGCAAACCAGTTGGGACCTGATCGAGTGGGAATGCAGCGTGAACCTGGATGGATTGAAATTCCCGACGGAGTTAATGCCGATCAATCAGATCTTTTCTACCCACCTGATGATCGGCCAGATGGCCAGTGGGAGCAGCTTGCAGCCTTTCAAAACGGTGAAGGATTATGACAACTGGCTGAAACGGGTCGACGGTTTTGTGGTGTGGTGTGATACCGCGGTAGTGAATATGCGGAAGGGGATCAAGGAGGGATACGTTTTACCTGCTCCATTGATCAAAAAAGTGATCCCTCAACTGGCTGATATGGATCACGGCCCAGTGAAAGACCATCTCTTTTACTCGCCTGTGAAAAATTTCCCAAAGGACTTTTCGGATGAAGACAAGGCCCGTCTGGAAAAGGAATATGCAGTGATGGTGGAATCGAAGATCATCCCGACGTTCCAGAAAATGCATGTTTTTGTGGAAAAGGAATACGTCCCCGCCGGCCGGATTACCGACGGCTTCGATGCGCTTCCGAACGGAAAGGCTTTGTATAACTATTATATCAAGTATTTCACAACCACCGAAATGACCGCCGAAGAAATCCACCAGATCGGCTTGAAAGAAGTAGCACGGATTTCAGGGGAAATGGAAAAGGTGAAAGCGCAGGTGGGATATAAGGGTGATCTTATATCGTTTTTCAATGCGGTGAGGACCAATAAGAAGCTGATGCCGTTCAAGAAGGCCGAGCAGGTGGTCGCGCATTTCAAAGAAATCCATGACCGGATGAAACCAAACCTCCCAAAACTGTTTGAGCTGACGCCCAAAACGCCATTCGAAGTGAGGCGGACGGAGGCATTCCGGGAAGCATCTGCATCCGCTGAATACAATCCAGGACTGCCCGACGGTTCGCGCCCCGGCGTGTTCTACGTGCCCGTACCCGACGCTACTGCCTATAATATAGTTTCAGACGAAAGTCTTTTCCTCCACGAAGCCATTCCAGGACACCACTACCAAATATCGTTGCAGCAGGAAAACACCGCATTACCCGAGTTTCGTAAAAATTTATGGTATAGTGCTTACGGCGAAGGATGGGCGCTTTATACCGAATCATTGGGCAAAGAACTGGGCCTTTACACCGATCCCTATCAATATTTTGGCATGCTGAGCGCCGAAATGCACCGTGCGATCCGTCTGGTAGTGGACACCGGACTGCATTCTAAGGGATGGACGCGGAACCAGGCTATCAAGTATTCGCTGGATCATGAGGCGGAGTCAGAGGAAAGCATTACAGCGGAAGTGGAGCGGTATATGGCCGGGGCCGGGCAAGCATTGTCCTATAAGATCGGCCAGTTGAAAATCCGTGAGCTGCGTTCGAAGGCTGAAAAGGAAATGGGATCGAAGTTCGATATCCGCGCTTTCCACAAGCTGGTGCTGGAGGCGGGTTGTGTGCCGCTCAAATTGCTGGAAGATAAAGCCAATGCCTGGATCAAAGCAGGCAAATGATAAAATTTATAAGAGCAATGTCGGCGACGGCATTGCTCTTATACTATCCCTCACTTTTTCCCCTTTCGAACGACTACATTCGTCACTCGTGACTCTTCGAGCACATCAGGATTGTGCGAACATATAAAGAGACCTACAAGTACTTTGGCCTTAAAGTTGGACATTTCGTGGGTGCCAATCACTTGAAGAGGCTTTCCCTTTGCTGCTCCGCGCATTGTGTACGTATTGCCTTCGCGGCTGATTTCGATTGTCTGTATATTTTTCTCTTTGCTAAAAATCTCGTCCTCCGGGTCGCGCATCTTATCTCCCTTTTTTACCCGCCACTGCATCACCGTTAGCCCGTCGCCATGAATGACGCCGCTCAGGTGCGAGGCATTGTCATCGGTTGATTCCCTTATCATCCATCCCACTTTCCGGTGCGCATCCCGACCTTTTCCGACAAACTCAAAGTCGGCAGAGACGGTAAAATTCCCTTCCATTTCGCGAAACAAATACTGAAACTCGTCGCGCTCGAACCAAATGTTGTAGCCTCCGCCCTTCATCATGTAAGTTTTTGTAGAGGAGTCGTAGGCAGACGAGCCTGCCAGCTTAGGGTTGCCAATGTCTTTTCCTGCCTCAAAAAGGCCGATTTTGGACGGCGAAAAGCTTGCCAACACAATAGTTGTCAGTAGAATAGCTAAAAAGGTTCTTTGGTTCATAGGAGAAAATAATTGGAGCAGGAACAGTATAGCACAGGATAGTTAGATGGCCTTAATTGGTATTATTGCTTCAATAAATGTACATTTTTTTAGTTAAGTATATATACTAATAAAAAAGTGTGGTTGATGAACCTGAACCCATGATGATGAATTTGAAGACTAATTTTTTTCTGCTGACCGGGACGGTGGTCATGGCTTTGGGCTTTCAGGCTTGTAACAATAAGCCCGGAAGCCCTGGGGAGGAGAAGTTGCCGGAGCAGGTGAGCTACAATTTTGACATCAGACCGATCCTTTCTGACAAATGCCTGGCCTGTCACGGACCCGATGCAAACAAACGGGAAGCGGGCTTGCGCCTCGATGATCCCGCGAGTGCATTTGCTGCGTTGAAGGACAGTCCCAAAGCGCATGCCCTTGTGGCTGGCAAACCCGATCAGTCACAGGCTTATCTTCGGCTAACAACGGAAGATACCACGCTTCGTATGCCGCCTCCTGCGTCCAATCTTAAATTGACCCAGCGCGAAATCGATTTGATCGGCAAATGGATCAAACAAGGTGCGAAGTATGAAAAGCATTGGGCATTTGTGGCACCTAAAAAGCCTAGATTGCCGGAAGTGGAGCATAAGGATTGGGCCAAAAACGACATCGATTATTTCATTCTTGAAAAACAGGAACAAAAAGGACTCGAACCGAGCGCAGAAGCGGATAAAGAGCGATTGCTGAAACGGCTAAGCCTCGACCTTACCGGATTGCCGCCGGGCTTAAAGCTTATGGACGAGTTCATGGCCGATAATAGTCCGAAAGCCTATGAGAAAATGGTGGATAAACTCCTCGCCAACCCGGCATACGGGGAGAAAATGGCGATCCACTGGCTCGACCTCGCGCGCTATGCCGATTCGCACGGTTACCAGGACGACGGCTACCGTACCCAATGGCCCTGGCGCGACTGGGTGATCCACGCCTTCAATAAAAACATGCATTATAATGATTTTGTGACCTGGCAACTGGCCGGGGACCTGCTTCCCAACTCTACGAAGGAGCAACTTCTCGCTACTGGCTTCAACCGGAATCACAAAATCACCGAGGAGGGTGGGGTTATCCCCGAAGAATACCGCATTATGTACGTTACCGACCGTAACGACCTGTTTGGAAAAGGTTTGCTGGGGGTAACGCTGGAATGTGCGCACTGCCACGACCACAAATACGATCCCTTCTCCCAAAAGGAATACTACCAGATGTTCGCATTTTTCAACAATGTGAGAGAGGTGGGGATCGAATCGGTGATCGGCGGGCCGGAAACTTATGCGAAGAAACCATTGATGGAGATCAGCGATAAAGATGTGAAGGACATCCTTACGTTCGTCAACAAGCCAGATACCAACCAGCTCATTGTTTCGGTCATGGGCGATCTGGACACGTTGCGCAAGACTTACGTCCTGAAACGCGGCGCTTATGATGCGCCCGGCGAAGAAGTACAAGCCGGTACGCCCTCCGCCATTCTCCCATTTGATAAGAAATACCCCAAAAACCGCCTGGGCCTTTCGCAATGGTTATTTGACAAACGCAACCCGTTGACTGCCAGAGTGTATGTTAACATTCTTTGGCAGGAATTCTTTGGAAAAGGTATTGTCAAAACATCCGGTGACTTTGGGATGCAAGGCGAGTTGCCCACACACCCCGCACTGCTCGACTGGCTGGCGGTGGATTTCATGGAGCATAATTGGGATATCAAACGGTTTGTAAAGCAAATGCTGATGTCGGCCACTTACAGGCAATCGGCAGTGGTGACGAAGGAGAACCTGGCCGCTGACCCGGATAATATCTACCTGGCACGCGGGTCGCGCTACCGTATCCATGCAGAATTTGTAAAAGACCTCGTGCTTGCGAGCAGCGGCTTGCTCAACCGGGCACTGGGTGGGCCAAGCGTGAAACCTTACCAGCCCGCAGGCTTGTGGGAAGGTGCCACGTCGGGGCGTGGTTTGTTGTCTGTTTATAATCAGGACCATGGCGCGAGCTTGTATCGTCGCGGGATGTACACGCTCATTAAACGAACCGTTCCGCCGCCCACCATGGCCATTTTCGATGCCAGTAACCGGGATTTGTGTGAAGTAAGGCGTCTGAAAACCAATACGCCGTTGCAGGCACTGGTGATGATGAACGACCCCACCGTACTTGAAGCTTCACGTGTGCTTGCTGCGAAATTATTACAGGAAAAGAGCACCACCGAAGAGAAGATTACAAAAGCATTCAGGCAAATCGTTTGCCGCACGCCGAGCCGGAAGGAGCTGGAAGTCCTGACGGGCTATTATCAAAAAGAATTGAAGGAAATACGGCCCAAAGCTGCCGAGAAAATGGTGGCGATAGGCGAATACCCGCTCACACGGAATGTCGATCACAAGACACTCGCGTCGCTGATGCGTGTCATTTCCACCATTTACAACCTCGAAGAAACCATCACAAAATCATAAAGCCGGAAAAGCCCGGCGAACGATGACAATGGAAAAGGAAATCATAGAACACGGATTTAGTTTCAACAGAAGGCGTTTTCTCTCGACCCTAAGCCTCGGGATCGGAAGCGTGGCACTGGGCTCGCTGCTCATGCCCGACCTGTTGAAAGGAGGAGGATTGGAGGAGGAAGGCCTGGCGCCGGGCATCCCGCATTTTGCGCCCAAGGCAAAGCGGGTGATCTATTTGTTCCAAAATGGCGCTCCCTCGCAGCAGGAGCTTTTTGATTACAAACCAAAATTGCGGGAAATGCTGGGGCAGGAAATTCCGCCTTCGGTGCGTGGAACGCAGCGGCTTACCGGTATGACGGCCAATCAGGCGTCGTTTCCGCTCGTGGGGTCTTTTGTGGATTTCAAACAATATGGCCAGTCGCAGGCTTGGGTAAGCAATCTTTTGCCTTACACTTCCAAAATCGTGGACGACCTCTGTTTTGTAAAATCGATGTACACGGAGGCGATTAATCACGATCCGGCATTGACATTTCTTCAAACAGGTTCGCAGCAAGGCAACCGCCCGAGTATGGGTTCATGGTTGAGCTATGGGTTGGGCAACGAGAATAAAAACCTGCCGAATTTTACAGTTTTGCTCTCGCGTGGTGTCGGCAACGGTCAGGGTGTTTATTCCAAATTATGGTCCAACGGCTTCCTGGATTCGGTGCATCAGGGTGTGCAGTTCAGCAAGGGCGAAGATCCGGTGCTGTATTTGCGCGATCCGGAAGGCATGGACCGGAAAGAGCGTCGCGATATGCTCGACAAGCTTTCGGAGTTGAATGATTTGTCCTACCAGGAGTTCGGCGATCCGGAAATCGCGGCGAAGATCAAGCAGTATGAAATGGCGTATCGCATGCAAACAGCGGTGCCTGAGGTACTGGATTTGTCCAAAGAGTCGGATGATATTATCAAGCTATATGGTCCCGAATGCCTTGTTCCCGGTACGTACGCGGCCAACTGCTTGCTAGCACGCAAGCTCTCGGAAAATGGCGTGCGGTTTGTTCAGTTGTACCACCAGGGATGGGACCAGCACGGTAACCTGCCATTTGAAATAACCAAACAGGCTATGGATGTTGACCAGGCTTCGGCTGCATTGGTGACCGACCTGAAACAGCGTGGCCTACTCGATGAAACGCTCGTGATATGGGGGGGAGAATTCGGTCGTACGAGCTACACCCAGGGCAAACTTGCTGCTGATAATTACGGCCGCGATCACCATCCACGCTGCTTCACCGTCTGGATGGCAGGCGGGGGCATCAAGCCCGGTATTGTGTACGGTGAAACCGACGAGCTTGGTTATAACATTGCCAAAGATCCGGTACACGTGCACGATTTCCAGGCTACGATGCTGCATCAGCTTGGTTTGAACCACGAGAAGCTGATATTCAAGCATCTGGGCCGCCGATACAGGTTGACGGACGTTTCCGGCAAAGTGGTGCGCGATATTATCGCCTGATCCTTCTAGTTTTTATAGGTCAAATATTTGGTGGAATTCTAAATGCATTTGAAACTCAAGGTTTTCGCAGAACAGGTATTAGTTGTTGCCAATATCTTCATATTGTTTTTGCTGCTCTTCGAAAGCAAACTGGTGATCCCGGCCTGGCTCCAAACCATCGGCCGCATGCACCCGCTCATTCTTCACTTTCCGATCGTGATCCTGCTGCTGGCGATGCTGCTGGAATTCTTCCGTTTCAAGCCGGAATATGCGGGCAATGCCTTTTACCGCGATTTTCTTCAAGGGCTGTTGCTGATAGGAGCACTGTTTGCAGCGGTGACAGTGGTTATGGGACTTTTTTTGTCACGGGAGGAGGGTTACACGGGCGACATATTAACCTGGCATAAATGGACTGGTGCGGGAATTTTTTTCCTGGCATCCATCATGTACTGGGTAAGGAATGCGAAATGGTATAAGTCTCTCACTGCGAGAGCAGGGGCAATGATTACAGTGGTAGCACTGGTGCTGACCGGTCATTATGGAGCTGCGCTCACCCATGGCAGCAATTTTATCTGGGAACCCATTTCGAGTAAAAAAGAAATTGCAGAAGTGCCGTTAGACCAGGCGGTTGTGTATACGAATGTGATCCGCCCTATTCTGGAACAAAAATGCACAAGCTGCCATAACCCCGATAAACTGAAAGGTGAGCTGGTACTGACCGATCCAAAATCGATCATGAAAGGCGGTAAATCGGGCAAATTGCTCGTTCCCGGTAACCCACAAATGAGCCTGCTGCTGCAAAGGGTGCATTTGCCGATGGAAGAAAAAAAGCACATGCCACCTTCCGGGAAGGCACAGCTTACATTGCAAGAGACCGCATTGCTCACATTATGGGTCAAACAAAAGGCTGATTTTGAAAAGAAACTGAATGAACTGCCTGAATCAGATTCGCTCAGGCTGCTCGCCACTGCTTATCTACGACCGCATAATCAGGAAGAAGAATATGACTTTGTGGCAGCCGATGAAAATAAGGTTAAAGAATTGAATACCGATTACCGTACGATTCTGCCCCTTGCACGGGAGTCGCCGGCATTGGCGGTAAATATCTATAATGCATCGGCCTACAGTGCGAAGCAGATCGATGAACTGGGCGATATCCGCAAGCAAGTCATTTCTTTGAATTTAAATAAATTACCTGTCAAAGACGCGGATTTAAAAAGCATTACGCAATTCGAAAACCTGCGTAAGCTCGATCTGAACTTTACCGATGTAACCGCAGCAGGATTGAAAGAACTCGCAAATCTGAAACATTTGCAAAACGTCACGTTATCGGGCACGAAATTGAATTTGAACGACCTGAAAGGACTGCTGCCTCAATGGAAAAGTGTAAAAACGGTGGCCGTTTGGGATACCAAACTTTCAGCAGCCGACGTCCAGCAATTGCAGCAGGCAAATAAGGGCATGAATATCATTGGCGGATTCAAGGATGACGGTAAAAATCCGCTGAAACTCAATCCGCCACAAATGAAGAATCCTTCGCCAATTTTTGCACAAACATTGGTCGTGGATATTCAGCATCCTATTAAAGGCGTGGATGTGCGTTTCAGCATGGATGGCTCCGAGCCCGATAGCGTAAAATCGCCGCTGCTCGACCATAAAACGGTGATCAATAAAAATACGACTGTCAAAGCCAAAGCATTTAAAAAAGGCTGGTACGGCAGCGATATGATCACTTTTGATTATTTTAAAAGCGCCTATACGCCCGATAGCAGCACATTGCTCGCCCCGCTAAACCGTGTGCACCAAGCGGAGGGAGTGAAGACCTTTTTTGATCATAAATTGGGTGTTATCGGTGCTAACAATCCCGCCTGGGCCAACAACTGGGCAGGCGTTAGGGACAACGACATGGCTTTTGTGTCGGAGTTCAAAACACCAGTGATGCTTTCGTCTCTGGGCGTACGTTACATGGTAGAAGAGGATACCGGTATTTTCCCGCCAGAGCTGGTGGAAGTCTGGGGCGGTACCACACGTGACAATATGAAACTGCTGACAAAGTTCAAGGCGCCAATGCCGGTCAAAGGCGAACGGGCTTCGCTGCGCAGCGTAGAAGGTACTTTCAAGGCGCAACAGGTTTCCTACATTAAGATTGTGGCCAAGCCGCTCAGCAAAATACCCGATTGGCACCGAAACAAAGGAAACCGGGCCCTATTGCTGGTCGACGAAATGTTCCTGAATTAGGCCTTGGAAATGCGGCGCCACATCTCCGCGCAGGCGCGTGCATTGTGGTAGGGGCATTTCCAGAAGTTGATTTTGTCGCCCTTCACCGGCGTGCCATCTTCTTTTACAGTGCCGAACCATTCGCCGCGCTCGTGGTCGATGAATTCGTTGGTAATGTAATCCCAACTTTTTTCGGCTTTTGCTTTAAACTGCGTGTCTTTTGTAAGTTGATAGGCATTGTAAAAACCGACGAGCTGCTCTGCCGCCACCCACCAGCTCCGGTCGGTCTGGGTGTGTTTCGTTTCAGGATCGTACTCGTAGTTCAGCGCCCCGTCCCGGCCGAGGCCTTTTGATGCCGTGGTGGCCATTGCAATGGATTTTTTTTTCATGCGGGCGATCAACTTTTCGTCGTGCAATATTTCCGCTGTTTCAAAAAGCAGCCACGACGCCTCGATATCATGCCCGAACGAAACGATATGATCCTTCGGCTTCCATTGCGCGTCGAAGAAAAGCTGCATTGTTTCCGTTTTGGGATTCACGATGTGCGTAATAATCGCGTCGAGCATGGCAGCGGTTTGCTGTTTCAGCTTTGCATCGGGCCACACGCTGTACAGGTTTGTGTAAGCTTCCACCAAGTGCAAATGCGTGTTCATGCTCTTGGTCCACGGACTTTTGCTCAGGATATAATCGTCGGTAGCCGACCAGTCGCGTGCAAATGCTTCGCGATAACCGCCATTTACCGGATCGAAAGCGTGTTTTTCAATGATCTCAAATAAGGATTGCGCTTTTTCCAAAGCAGGCTTGAAGTGTGTAACCCGGTAATATTCCGCCAGCCCGTACATCGCGAAAGCGTTGCCGTAAATCTGCTTTTTCGTTTCCAGCGGCGAACCATCCGCATTCACCGACCAGTATACGCCGCCATATTCCGGATCAAAAAAGTTTTTGACCAGTTGCTGGTAAGCGCGGTCGGCAAGCGTCAGATATTTTGCTTCTTTCAACAGGCGGTGTGCCAGCGAAAACGTCCACAAAATTCGCCCCGTCAGCACGACCGATCTTGAGGAATCTTTTATTGGCTGGTTTTCATAATTAACCCTTCCATAGAACCCGCCTGTCTCCGGATCCGGCCCATATTTTCCCCAATAATCGAGAATAGCGACAAACTCTTTCTTAAATGCTTCGGGCGTAAATGCGGCCATTGTTCCGGGTTGGTTTTTTAGGAAAAAGCAACCCGGATAGGCTTCATACTGCTCTGCTATTTGGCATCGATCGTAACAGGTTTCTCCTTTGCATTCCAACCTTCAACCGACACCACCGGAGCCACGCCATTTTGCGGTGTGTATTCCAATATTATAACCTTGCTTTCGCCCGGAAGCACAGAAATATAGTTATCATCATAAAACACCGGCAGAATGCGCTTTTGCGTCTTTGGATCAAGGAGTGCCAGGCGGTTGAAGAATGATAAGGGCGCGCCGGCTGGGTTTCTCAATGTTACTTCCACTTTGCCACTGGAGATGATGCGGGCTGTTGCCGTCGCCTGCGATTCGGGCATCGATTGCAGGCCGCTGTAATTGCCAGTCGCGTCGGGGAGCCAGTACAGATTGTCGCTGACGGGCTTCTTGTCGAGATTCAGCAGGCGGAGGGAAAGGAACATGCCTTCTTTTTTGGCCATTTCCCTTATTTCGCGGTTAATATCAATGACCTTCCGCGTAGTGGAAGGCCCTATCTCCACAAAAACTTGTGTGAGCTGTTTGATGTTGCCTTTCATATCGATGGCGTCTATGACAAGCATGAGGTCGTATTGGTGCTTGAAGGTATTGTTGACGATCGCGACAGCGGTATCGGCCGGGTTGTACATCACGTGCAGTGGCTCGCTGCCGGAATGAAGTCCGTAAAGACAGGCATTAGGATCGAGGTAATAGTCGTACATCTGCCCGCGGAGGGAGGTCCATGGATTCTGGGTTTTCCAAATGATCACGCCGGTGTACCAATCCCACATGTGCGCGCTGAAACCCTCCATCAATGCACGGTACTGGTCATAATTGACAAGCTGTGCTTTTTTACCAAAATCCCGCATGTCGGTCGCCTTGCCATATGGCTCAATGTGGTGGTCGTAGCCGATGTATTTATGGTATTGCCAAACGGAGTCCACTTTTTCGCGGCGGGTTTCAGGGGAGTAAACGGGCGCAATTCGGTTGGCTTCGGGGAGAAATCTTTCCAGCGAATGGTAATCGCCAACACCCACCGAGCCGATTTCGGAGTTGAAAGGCCAGGTCCGGTAATTCCAGAAGCGGGCGAGTGGCTGGATGCCATAAGGACCATCTCCGTTGCCACCCAGCGAGTTGAACGACATGTCGTCGGAGTTGGAATAGTCTACAAACCAGCGCGTTCCATCCAACACAGGCAGGATTGAATCACGCAACGACGTCATAATATCGACTGGCAGGGTAATTTCATTTCCACCACACCAGATTGCCAGCGAGGGGAAGTTCCGGATCATTTTGATCTGGTCCGCGGCCGATTCGAGGAACAGGTTGTGGTCGTCGGGGTATTTGCGGCGGGTCCATTGGTCGTCGGCTTTCATAGGGTCCAGCCATCGGCCGTTGCAGTCACCCGATCCCCAGAAATCCTGCATGACCAGGATTCCGTATCGGTCGCATGCTTCGTAAAATTCTGGACGCTCGGTCAATGCACCGCCCCAAATGCGAAGGAGGTTCAGGTTCATATCGCGGTGGAAGCGCACTTCGGCATTGTAACGTTCGTTGGAGAAGCGTAGCATGGCATCGGAAATGATCCAGTTACCGCCTTTGATAAACACCCTTTGTCCGTTGACCGATATTTGCTTGCTTCGGGTTGTAACATTCCAGTCAGCCTGGATCTCGCGAACGCCTACTTTGAAATTTTCAGTATCAGAAACTTGTCCGGCTTGTGTAAACTGCATTTTCAAATCATACAAATCCTGCGCGCCATAGCCATTCGGCCACCATAGTTTAGGGTTTTTTAAAGATAGATCGGGCAATTGTACTTCCAGCGTGGAATGCGGCTGAACGGTCACTTCCTTCGACACCTTATTGCCATCCAAAATATAATGCAAAGTGCCTTTTTGCGGTGCAGTGCCCGGGTTTTCCAATTCGGCCGTCACCTTGATGATTGCGGGTTGCTGCGCGCTACCCGGCGTTCTTTTGCCCGGCACGAGCGTGATCACATGTGGGTTTTTGATATTGATTTTACCTGTTTTTTCAATGGTGACCTTGTCCCAGATGCCGGTATTTCGGTCGCGGACGGGTTGTATCCAGTCCCAACCGGCTACATATTGGTGCGCTACACTCCGTGCGATGGTACCGTCGCCTCCCTGACCACCATTAGGCTTGCCGACTGGATCGGAAGGATAGACGATCACGGCCAGTCTGTTGTTGCCGGTTTTACTCAGGTGGCCGGTAACATTGTAAGTCTGCCGCAGGAACATGCCCGAATGTAGTTTGCTGTTAAGTTTCTTGCCATTCAGAAATACATCACAGCTATAATTCACGCCCCGCAAATGAAGCCACACTTCCTGACCGGGCTCTGCTTTTTCTGCGAAATCTTTGACAAACCAATAGGTGTAGTAATCTCTTCCGGTAGTGAAAATGTCGGGAATCTGCTTGTTGTTCATGCCAAAGAACGGGTCGGGAATCTGTTTGTTGGCCAACATGGTGGTCAGTACAGTGCCTGGTACCACGGCCGGTTGCCAGCCGTTCAATGCGAATCCTGGCGATGAAATGGTGCTTCCCTGTTCCTTCATTTTGGAAATAGGAATGCATTGCCAGCCGTCGTGCAGTTCATAGCGCTGGGCATTAGCCGCAATAGCGGAAAGAAATGTGAAAAAAAAGAAGAGGGTTCGCAGGTTAGTCATTGAGAACAGAATTTGTCGTTATCGGCGATTAGGCAAATATATCTGATCCCAATGCCTTTAAACAAGGAAGGATATTGTATTAATTAAAATATTGACGAACATTCCTCTTATTATTAAATTATATAAAAATATGTCGAATGTGGTTTGAGCAACAAAAAAGCCTGACGCTTAATGCATCAGGCTAATGACGGGCTTGGCGGAGTACTAGTCTCCCTGGTTTTCTTCCTGGCTTTCGTGATTATCACCACCAAGGCTGTAATAATTGTTCTCTTCGTCTTCCCTGCCGATCTCCTCATCGGCGTCGTCAAATTCAGAGCCCGGAACGTCCAGGTCATCGCCGGTGAGGTCATCTTCAAAAGATTTTTCATTCCAATCGCCGGAATCAATGTCCAACTCCCGTTTAACCCGCGAAATATCTTCGGGATCTACGTCAGGATCGATCAGTCCCTGCCGGAAAACATCTTCTTCGGCAGGGTAATTTCCGGGAAGGTCGTCATCATATAGTTCGTCATCATCGTCATTTGGGGCCATAATCGTAACTGTTAAAGTGTACTTGGATAAAAGTCAGGTAATCAATCTTCTATTTTGGGGTAGTCGCAAAAAAAGTATTCCCGCCCCTTATTTACATTGAAACGAGTAGCCGCGAGGTTAAAAAGACGCTACACATTGCTTTTGTGTAAAATAAATGTTTTCACCCAATTTTACGATTGCATGCAAAGAAAATTAATCCGGTCAACCGGCGCCCTGGTTGTGCTGGCCGCGGCCACAGCGCTGTTCGGTTACCGAAACGAAACCATGACCTCTTCTGACAAGTCTCCGATTTACATGCCTGTTGACGCAAAAGATCTGAAACTCCCGGCAGGGTTTTCAGCCACCGTGCTGGCCAGCGACCTGGGGGCCACCAGGCACATGGTGGTGGGTAAAAACGGCGACATGTATGTAAAGCTTTCCAAACTAAAAGATGGCAAGGGGATGTATCTCTTGCGAGATACCAATGGCGACGGCGCGATCGACGAGCAGAAACTTTTTGCGGATTATGCGGGCACCGGGGTGGCCATTAAAGGCGGTTATCTGTACAGCTCTTCCAATAAAGGGGTTTTCAGGTATAAATTGAATGAAAAGGACGAGATTATCGATTTTGACAGTCCTGAAAAAATCATCAGTGGCCTCACCGACCATGGCCGTGACAATGCTAAACCCATTACCCTCGATAATAACGGTAATATTTATGTGACAGTAGGTTCTTACAACGATAACTGCCGTGAGAAGGGATCAGCAAAAGGTATGTCGCCATGCACGATCCTGGATTCCGCAGGCGGGATCTGGCGCTTTAAGGCCGGCCAGCTAAACCAGCAGTTTTCCGACGGCACGCGCTTTGCCACCGGCGTAAAGAACGCTGTTGGTATCGATTGGGACAATAAAACCAATGCATTGTATGCTACGACTCACGGCCGGGGCAAGTTCGATGACATGTATCCGCAGTATTACACTCCCAAGCACAGCGCCGAACTACCTTCGGAAACACTGTACCGCCTGAAAGAGGGCGACGACGCGGGCTGGCCGTACATTTATTACGATCATTTCCAGAACAAGAAAATGCTGGCACCAGAATATGGCGGGGACGGCAAAAAAACAGGGGGAGAGAAGGCGATCAACCCGCTGGTGGCATTTCCGGCTCATCTCGGGCCCAATGCATTGATGTTCTATACAGGCAATCAGTTTCCAGCACGCTACAAAAATGGCGCATTCATCGCATTCCACAGCCAGTCTTCAGAGCTGAAAAAAGGTTATATGGTGGCATTTGTTCCTTTTGTGAACGGCAAAGCAGGTAAATGGGAGATTTTTGCCGACAACTTTGCCGGTACCGACCTGGTCAAACCGACCGGCCCCATACAGCACCGCCCGTGTGGCCTTGCACAGGGACCTGATGGTACTTTGTACGTAACCGACGATTTGAATGGCACTATTTTCAAAATCGCGTACAAAAAGAAATAATTAGAGGCTCATTCCGCCGTCCACGAAAATATTCTGGCCAGTTATGAACCGTCCTGCTTCCGAACAGAGCAGGACGGCCAATGCTGCGCAGTCCTTTGGATCACCGATGTCGCCTGTGGGCGTTTCCATACGTTTATTGATGCGTTCGGGCACGGGCGGAACTTCCTGTTCCAGTCGTGGCGTGCCGATGACTCCCGGCGCAAGGTTATTCACCGTAATATTCTTATCCGCCAATTGCATAGCGAGGTTTTGGACCATATTCAAAACCGCCGATTTCGTGGCCGCGTACACAATCATGGCCGGATGCGGTTTTGTTTGCTGCACGCTCCCGATGGTCAGTATCCTTCCCCAGCCGTTGGTGATCATGGCCGGAGCGAAAGTCTGCATAAGTTGTAAAGTGGATTTGAAATTAGTATTGACCTGTGTGTCGAAATCTTCTGCTGTCACTTTTTCCCATTCGACTGGAATTTGAACGGACGCATTGATTACCAGAATATCGGGTGTTTTTTGAAGTTGTTCGAGCTGATCTGCAATGAAAGCCACGCTGCCGCTTCGTGACAAGTCTGCCTGTACCAAATAGACCTTCCCGCCTTTTTTTCGGATTTCATCTGCAACCGCCTCTGCTTCAGGGCGATCCTTGCGGTAATGAAGGATAATTTCGGCACCGAATTCAGCCAGTGCGAATGCGATGCCTTTGCCTATTCCCTGGCTTGCGCCCGTGATGAGCGCGGTTTTATCGTTGAGCTTAAATTGTCCGGATAACGTCATGACATAGGTTTTTAAGCGGTAGCCTACCAAACCCATGCCAGTTTAAGTCGCCATTATTTGGGCAAAGCGGCGAATGCCCTCACCGGGAACGTTCCGACGCCTTTGAACTTTGGAGGTACGGCGCTGAATAGGTAGCCCGATTCCGGAAGTTGTTCCAGGTTGCAGAGGTGTTCTACGATCAATATTTCCGCACCCAGAAGAATCGTGTGAACCGGCCGGCTATTGCCTCGGGTGTCGTCAATATTATGGCTATCGATGCCCACGAGTTTCACGCCACAATCGCGAAGGTATTCGGCGGTTTCTCGGGTCAGGAACGGGTGGTTTTCATAATAGGCATCTGTGTTCCAGTTGTTCGACCAGCCGGTTTTTACCATAACTGCTTTGCCACGGACTTCCAGATTCCGGAAATATTCAATGCCTATTTCCATGACTCCGGTCGCGTCGATTGTGATCGATTCCAGGTTTGCAAAAGCTTCCAGCCCGACCTCGGAAAGGTCTTTACCATGCGCAAAGCGATGAAACGGGCAGTCGATATAGGTGCCTGTATTGCTCACCATCTCTATTTTGCCGATCTGGAACTCGGTACCTTCCTCGTATTTACCTTTGGAATTTTCACGACTGAGAAAATCGCAGATAATAGGGGCGGGTAGGCCTTTGTAAGTGATTAGTCCATCGAAAATTGTATGGCTGAGATCAACCAGCTGCTCCGGTAGCGGCTGGTTGATCGGCTGGCGTTTGTGCTTCTCCTGAATATAGAATTTATGGAGGATATTAACTTTTCCGACCATCAGCAGCCGAAGGTCTTTGACAATATATTCAGCGAGTTCGGCATCCGAAATAGTGTCCGCGGCGATATCCAGGCGGAAATCCTGTCCCTGAATGCCTCCGCCATTTGTAAATTCAATTTCAAAATCGAAGACTACCCTGTTGTCCATTACTTGCTTTTAAAGTTTTAGAAATCGGTATCCGGTTTATCCAGCTCCATTTCTTTGATCCAGATATTACGGTAATAAACATCATGGCCTTCGGATTGCAATTTCAGACCACCGGGCGTGTCAGTAATGCCTTTTCCACCATCGTTGCCGCCATCGATCCCCGAATTTTTACCACCCCAAACCTGGCTGATCTTCTGGTTGGTATGCACTTTTTTGCCGTTGAAATAAAGGGTTACCACCGGCTGCTCCACCAGCTTGCCGTCTTTGAACCGCGCCGCGCGGAACAGAATATCGTATGAATTCCATTTCCCGACACCATTGTAGGCATAGTAAGGCGATTTCGATTCGTTGATCACCGCCGCCATTCCGTGCGAAGTCGTGTCGCCGTCCAGCACCTGAATTTCGTAACGGTTTTGCAGGTACACGCCGCTGTTACCGCCCGGTTTAGTGATTAGAAACTCCACATGTGCGCGGAAATCCTTGAATTGCTTTTTGGTAACAATATCCGCCGTACCATAGAGGCCACCAGCCGAAGCGGGATCATTGGCATTGATAGCCGTTCCCTTATCGACCGGATCATTCACGACCGTCCATTTAATAGGTGGCTTGGCGGCGAAACGCGGGCCTTCCCAATAAATCCACTTCTCGTCCAGCATTTTGCGGCTGCCGTCCAGGTACACTTCGGCACCTTTCGGCGCTTTCACACCCACACCTACTTGTGCATGCGCGATGCCCGTGAATGCGACAACAGCAATGGTTTGGACAAGAACAATAGTTTTTAATTTTGAAAAATTTCGGTTCATTATGTCGTTTGTTTTTAGTTAAAAGATCGCCCGGATTTTAGAATTACTCATTGTTTCCAGGTATTAACTTACAGTTTATCTTCAAAGAGCTTCAATATCCGTTTGTACTCGTCCGTCCACGACGATGCCTCTGCAAATGCATGGTCTTCCATCGGATAGGAAGCCAGTTCCCAATTGCTCTTGCCCAGTTCGATTAACCTTTGCGTGAGGCGCACAACATCCTGGTAATGCACATTCACATCCACCATTCCATGGCAGATCAATAAGTTGTTTTTTAAACCGGCCGCGTAGTAAATGGGCGAGCTTTTGCGATATGCAAGACTGTCGGCCTGCGGCTCGTTGAGAATATTGGCTGTGTAGGATTGATTGTAGGCAGCCCAGTCGGTCACAGGGCGCAATGCGGCACCTGCGGTGAACACATCAGGTGTGGTGAATAGCGCCATGAGCGTGATAAATCCGCCATATGAACCGCCGTAAATGCCGATCTTCTTAGGATCAATGTTATAGGTTTTAATAAGCCATTGTGCACCGTCGGTATGGTCGGTGAGATCTTTGCCGCCCATGAAGCGGTAAATGCCCGTGCGCCAGTCGCGGCCATAGCCGGAGCTTGCCCGGTAATCCATGTCTAGCACAGTGTATCCCTTGTCGGTGAGCAGGTTATGGAACATATATTCGCGGAAATACTGGCTCCACCATTTATGTGCATTCTGCAAATACCCCGCGCCATGAACGAATATCACGGCTTTGCCATTCGATTGTTTGGGTTCATAAACCCGCGCGTAAATGTCCTGCCCGTCGCCAGCCTTGATCGTCACGACTTTCGCTTCGCGCCAGGGATAGGAAAGGAATTCGGGGGAAACCGAGCGGGTAATCTGGACCGGCTTCGTGTTTTTCGAAGGAGCGGTGGCATTATTATCGAGCAGGTAAAGCTCCCATGGCGCATTGCTTTTCGAGAATCGGATCGCGAGATTCTTCTCGTCTGGCGAGAGCGTCATTTCGTGCGCGCCGGGCGTGTGCGTTAAGCGGATACGAGCGCCGCCCGCCATGAATATGCGATACACGTGCTGTTCGCCGGGGTGGACTTCGTTGGTAATGAGGTAAAAATACTTTTTGTCCTTCGAGAACACCACATTCTGCACCTCAAACCGACCGGAAGTCAATGCTGTTTTCTTGCCTGTATTCAAATTGAATGTATACAAATGGGAATAACCGGTTGCTTCGCTCTGGAAATAGATCGTCTGGTCGTCGACCCAACCAATCTCTCCGGCGCTTTGCGGGTAGCCGCCAATACCCGGCCCGCCGATCCACGCTTCGTCGCGCTGGCGATCGAGGAGTTTCAGGGATAAGGTCGCCGGGTCGAGCGACATGATCCACCGGTCCTTGCCATCCAGCGAACGGATCACTACCACCGCATGCTGCCCGTTATCGGACCAGAATGGTCCGTGGAAAATCACCTTACGCTCCTTGTCTTTCCAGGCCGAATCCTGTTTGGGATAATCTTTCAGATAATCGGGCTTGTCGTGAATGCCGGGAATCTCGGCAATGGCTACTTTGCGGGCAGTGTCTTTCTTAATATCGTAAATCCAAAATTCGCTTTCCGAAGCGGGTGCTCCGACCTTCGTACGCGAGGAAATATCCTCGGTAAAGCCACTTTCCGTCACATAATTAGGGACAATGGTCGATTTGGCGTTCTTGTCTACCTGCGTAAGCCGGTAGGTCACAAACAGCCCGTTGGGGCTAACCTGCTGGCCCGATACATTCTTGTCGCCGAGGTAAATCTCTTTTGGCCTCGCAGGTTTATCGGCGTCGGCAATCTTCTTGCCAGCGTCTTTTTTTTCTTTTCTTTCTTTGAGAATTTCAAACATCGCCAATTGGTCGGCTTTGAGAAACTTTTCCTGCTCACTGGTTTTGCTGTCTGCCTTCTTAGTGCCGGTTTTAAAATCGGTCAATTGGCTGACGAGCCCTGACGCAAGCGAAATACTGAAAAGATTGTTGCCCCGCTCGAAAATGACGGCGTTCTCATTCCCGCTAAATGCCGGATTCGCTTCCCGTTCGGTCGTGTTGGTGAGTTGACGGATCCCAAAATCCTTATAGTTCACGATAAATAGGTCGCCGTTTTTCTCATACAGTCGGAATGAATGCGCCCGGTTGTAAACGCCGCTCTTACCCGGCATCCGTCGCCGGTCGGCTGGCGCTACTTTGCCGATCTTCTTGCCAGCCAGCGAATAGGCGTAAAGTGAATCAGAAGGATTCTTATCCGGATTCCAGTTGAAATAGACCGTTTTGGAATCATCGGCCCAGGTGATGTCTGTGGGTGAAGTACCAATCCACATTTTCGGATCCCGCATGATTTTTTCGACGGAGAGTGGCGAGAGGGATTGGGCTTGGAGGTTGTTGATGCAAAAAAAGAGTAGTAAAAGAGTGAGTTTGCAAAGGTGGTTCATGTTTCGGTTTTTAGGACGATGCATTGTGGTTAGTTGCTATGCGTAACCTTTTTATCTTGGTAAGGAATAGCCTTAATGAGGCGAATATGATTGTATTCTTCGATCACCACGGTGTTTTCTGCCGGGATAATTCCACGTTTAATCCAGTTACTTACCGTTTGTGTATTGGGAATATTGAATCGTTTGCAATATTCAGCGACGGTTACCCAGTCATTTAATTCGTAAATCTTACCATCCTTGGAGAGATAATCTTGAGCTTTCAACAAAGTTTCCTTTGCTGCTCGAAGCAGTTCGTCAAGCTCCTCCCGTTTTGTTTCTGTGATCGTTTTCATATGCTTGATGTGATGCTGTTATTTTCTTTTTTCGAGTTCCGCGAGTACTTGCAATAGTTTGGAGATGGCATCTAAAACCTCGTCAATCTGTTCCGGAGTCATTTCTTGCTGGCAATCCCGCAAGTATTGTCGAAGCGCAGCAATGCGCATCCGGATGTCTATTTCCATCATAGCGTGCGGTTTTTGTTCTAATATACAAAATGTTACGTGTCGTAACGGAATCTGAGGGAAGATTCTGCGTGTATTAAAATTGAAGTGTTATTTTTGGGCGTATCCTCAATCCAATGACATTACTACGCTCTCTACTTTTTTTTGTGTCTCTTGCCATGGTTGCAATAGCCTGCACCAACCCCCAAAGCACCACTCCCGAAAAAGGCGTCTCTTTCGCCTTGAACGAATATCGCAGGCAACATATAGACAGCATTCGATATGCTATCGAGCTCGATATTCCTGAATCCAAAGCTGAAAAGATCATCGGAAAGGAGAGCGTTTCATTTTACCTCAATGCAGTGGATTCGGCTCTTGTACTGGATTTTAATGTCGATAAAAGTCATCTACTGGAAGTGCGGGCCGGTGGCAAAAAGGTCGATCACCAATTTGTCAATGAGCACATTGTCATAGAACCGAAACATTTGGTCAAAGGAAAAAACGAATTTGAAATTGATTTTGTGGCAGGTGATTTGTCACTCAACAGGAGTGTGGATTACCTCTACACGCTTTTCGTGCCCGATCGTGCTTCGACTTGTTTCCCACTTTTCGATCAGCCTAATCTCAAAGCATCTTATCAACTGACGCTGAAAACGCCGCAGGGATGGGAGGCGGTTTCGAATGGGAAATTGAATGCGAAAACGGTTGCAGCCGGAAAATCGGTTTACCAATTTGGAGAGACTAAGCCGGTAAGCTCCTATCTTTTCGCATTTGCGGCGGGAAAGTTTTTCCGGGCTGCAAAGGTGCTCGATGGTCGGGAAATGACCATGTATTACCGGGAAACGGATACGGCAAAGGTCAACCGCAACCGGGATGAGGTATTTGAGCTCCATGCGAAGTCGCTGGCATGGCTGGAAAATTATACGGATATCGATTACCCATTCGGGAAATTCGATTTCGTGCTGCTGCCGTCGTTCCAATATGGCGGTATGGAACATCCCGGATCGATTTTCTACAATGAACCGGCCCTTTTTCTGGATGAGAACGCGTCGGTAAACCGCAAAATGGCCCGTGCCAGCGTGATCGCGCACGAGTCTGCACATATGTGGTTTGGAGACCTGGTGACGATGAACTGGTTCAACGACGTGTGGCTTAAAGAGGTATTTGCGAATTTTATGGCGGCAAAGATCGTGCATCCGGGCTTTCCGGAGATCAACCATGATCTGCGGTTTCTTTTGGCACATTATCCCAACGCCTACGACGTCGACCGCACTGCGGGAACCAACCCAATCTTGCAGCAATTAACCAACCTCAAAAACGCCGGTACGCTCTATGGGACGATCATATATATGAAGGCGCCGATCGTAATGCGGCAGTTGGAAAGAAAGATCGGAGAGAAGACGATGCAGGAAAGTTTGCAGGAATATCTCAAAACCTATTCGTTCGGGAATGCGCGCTGGGACGACCTGATTGGCATCATCGATCGACGCGCACCGGAGGACATCACCGCTTGGAGCAATGTGTGGGTGAAAACGCCGGGAATGCCGGAGTATGGTGTTGAAGGCAATAAACTGGTGCAGTTAAAAGATTCGGTTTCAGGCCGGATCTGGGAACAGCCGTTGGTTTTGAAAGCGATACGGGAGGGCGATAAAAGCCTGCTTTTCCCGAATAATGACGGAACGGGTTATGGGTATTTCAAAATGGATACGGTCGCCAAGGCGTGGTTTTTTGAAAACTATGGCGGTGCAAATGCCATTTTTGCGGATCCGGTGTTCCGTGGGGCAATGCTGGTGAACAGCTGGGAAGGATTGTTGCGTGGCGATGGTCCTGGCCCGGAAAAATTGGTAAATCATATTTTAAATGCTTTGCCCAAAGAGCAAAATCCGCTGCTGGTGGACTATCTGCTCGGAAATCTGCAAAGTGCCTGGTGGATATTTTTGAATGCGAGCCAGCGGGCCGCATATCAAACTCAGCTTGAAAATTTGCTGTGGCAGCTCTTAAATACGACCAAAGACAAAGGCATCCAAACTTCCTATTTCCGAGCTTTCAAAGCATTGGCGTTGACCGATGACGGCTGGCAAAAAACGCACGGCATCTGGACAGGCAAGCTGGAAGTGAAAGGACTCATACTTTCCGAAGAAGACAAAATTTCGCTTGCGTACGAGCTGGCATTGAAAGGCAAAGGCGACGGCAAGGCGATCCTGACCGAACAGTTGAATGCAACGAAGAATCCCGATCGCAAAGCCCGGATGCAATTCGTGATTCCGGCATTGAGCGCCGACGTCGTGGAAAGAGATGCGTTTTTTGAGTCATTGAAAAAAGAAGAAAACCGTGAGAAAGAAGCCTGGGTACTCGACGCATTGGCATACCTGCATCACCCGTTGCGGGCAAAAGCTGCATTGAAATACCTGCGCCCGTCGCTCGACCTGTTGCAGGAAATCCAACTGACGGGCGATATCTTTTTCCCGACGCGCTGGCTCCACAACACCTTTGCCGGACATGCTTCGGCGGAAGCGGCCGCCATAGCCCAAACGTTCTTGACGGAGCATCCGGACTATCCCTATTTTTTGAAAAACAAAATCCTGCAAGCGACCGATCCGCTCGATCGTTCTGTAAAACTCTCAAGGAAATATGCCCAAAACGAGCATCCCGCTAAATTATCTCAGAAATGAATCCGGTTTAGGCATTTCTCTGCAGCGCATCGACCGGCTCAATATGGTGAATGCCGCGTATATGGGGGCTCACCGCGACGACCATGGAAATTTCTTCTTTCAGGAGGAAGGCCACGTCCGGTTGATGGTCGATTTCCGGGAAATCGAATTGAGAGGGAGCGGCATATTTTGCGTTCTGCCAGGACAGGTGCATTATCCGTTACACGCGGAAGGTTCCTATGGCTGGTTCCTGGCTGTAGAGATGAGTTGGCTTGACGAACACCATCGGACGGTAGTGGATGAATATGCATTGCATAGCCTTCCGGTAACCATCGATCCGCAGCAGGCCAGGTTGTTAGGCCGCAGCCTTGATCTGCTGCTGGAATTTTATGAGTCACCGGAACAGTACGGACAGCCCGTGTTGCAATCGATGCTGAAAACGTGCCTGGGCATATTTACGACGCTATTTGAAAGAGAAATCGTAAAACACGATGCACAGACACGACCTTCTGCGCTTTCGTCACAATTTCGTAAGCTTTTATCACAGCATTTCAGAACTGTGAAAAGTCCCTCCGGATACGCGGCGATACTCAATATTACTTCGTCCTATTTGAATGAGGTAGTAAAGGAAACATCCGGCCAGCCAGTGAGCCACTGGATCCAGAATGAAGTGATGATGGAGGCTAAAAGGTTACTGTACTACACCGATTTAAGTATAAAGGAGATCGCGTTTGACCTTGGCTATGATGATCACGCTTATTTTTCAAGACTGTTCAGGAAAGTGGCCGGAAAGTCGGCGGGGCAGTTCCGGGACGAATACCGAAAGTAGCTGATCTTTATAAACCGCGAATTGTCCAATCAATCCCACTCTTACTCTATTTATTTTCTTCGTCCGCGCGGGTTGTTTTGTAAAGTAAAAAATTGGCTCGATCGTCAGCCATGGAAACAACACCAATCGGACAGAAAATGAATATCATCAAACAGAAAGCGCTTCATTTGCTTGAAACCGCATTTGGAAAATCAGGTACCGTTCTCGCAATCCGGGCCTGGGAACCTGCTACCTTTTTTGAAGTGGATGTCCACTTCCCCGATATGGATATGAGCGGCTGGAGACGGGTACAACACATTAAGGTACGCGTAGGAGAGGGTATCTTCCGCGATTATACACCCGCGGGCTGGGACGAGGACATTCGCACATGCACTTTATACATCAATGCGGAACAGGACGGCCCGGGTGCGCAATGGATCCGTTCGCTTCACACGGGCGACCGCATTACGTATGTAGGCGTGGGCGCGACCATGCACCGGCCTGCGTCGACTGGCGAAATGGTCGTTTTCGGCGACATGAGCAGTATCGGGCACTACCTTGCTTTGCAGCAGCTCGCCGGAAACCGGGCGATCAGTGGGGCAATTACGATCGCCAACGAAAACCACCGCGAAGAATTTAAAGATTATTTCAACTGGCGTATCCAGCCCGTGCGGAAAAACGGCGACGGAGGATTGAGTTCAATGCTCAAATGGACCAGCGATAAGCCGCTGGCCAATTCGAACATCTATATTTCAGGCCATATCCCAACATGTGTACGCCTGAGAAAAGAGCTCAAAAAACGGGATGATTCGCCGCTCGGAATTCTGGTACAGGGATTCTGGTCGTAATCAGTCGAAAATGCCGTTCATAGCGGTGAGGATTACCGGCTTGCCATCCGTCACGATGACCGTGTGCTCGTGTTGCGCCACGTATCCGCCGCGCGAGCCCACGAGCGTCCATCCGTCCCGTTCGGTAGAAGCTGTGGTTGAGGCCGTGGAAATGAAAGTTTCGATCGCTACAACGCTGTTTTTACGAAACCGCGTCTGGTTATAGCGGTCGTAATAGTTGGCGATTTCATGCGGTTCTTCATGGAGACTGCGTCCGATTCCGTGCCCCGTCAGGTTTTTGATTACTTTATAGCCTGATTTTCTAGCTTCCGTTTCGATCAGACGACCGATTTCGGAGATTTTTACGCCTCCTTTGATCTGCCCTAGCGCCTTGCCCAGAATGCGTTTTGAAGCATTCACCAGCTTATTGTGGCCATGAATATCCTCCCCCAATACAAATGAACCGCCGTTATCCGACCAAAATCCATTCAATTCGGCAGAAACGTCGATATTAATCAGATCACCTTCTTGCAATACCTTATGCTCGGAAGGTATCCCATGTGCGATTTCGTTGTTAATGCTGATGCAAGTCCAGCCCGGGAAGCCGTAGGTTAGCTTTGGCGCAGATTTCGCACCGAGGCTTTTCAGCATTTCTCCCCCGAAATCGTCGAGTTCCTTGGCAGTCATGCCGGGGCGGGCGTGTTCGCGCATAGCACGTAATGTGGTAGCTACTGCACGGCTCGCCTCCTGCATCCCGGTCAGTTCATATTCTTTGGTAATAGACATACGTGAGTAAATATTATTTCAAAACTTTTTCAATGGCAATTTCTGCATAAACGCCATCCCACAACGCAATGCGCCTTTCCAGCGAGGCAATGGTTGCTTTTTCCGCTTCCTGCCAAAATACCTCGTTGTCGCCGCACAGGTTGGCGGTCATTTGCAGTGCAAGGTGGCTGTGGTGGTCGCCATCTACTTCGATATGCCTTTCAAGATAATATTTAAAAATGGAAATGCTGTCGGGGAAATTTTTGTGAATGTCTTCAATAATAGACATAAACATGCCCGGAATGAGATCCTCGCGACCGAAAGTAAATGTGGCAGCTTGTATATGTGATTGGCCTGTACGGATGGTATCAAAAGTAAAAGCAACAAACTCCCGCGCTTTTTCGGGCGTTCCCGCCATTTCGAACGCCTTTCCAAAATCTCCGGTTTTTCGTAGCACAGCGATAAAACGGTTGATTTCGCCGGTATCCGCACCGCATTGTTCCATGGCGTCGAGGTAAAGCTCGAAATGGCTTTTGACATTACCGTTCATATCGACGTCCGATTCCTCGCCCGTAACGATTTCGTTGATCAGGTGGCGGGTTTCGCCATCGCCGATCGGGAACCAGGGTACGGAGGTGCAGGTCAGGCTGTTTTGAAGGGATTTGAGCAATGACATAAAGTCCCAAACCGCGTACGCATGGTATTTCATGAATACTTGAAGGTCTTCGATGTCTTTGATAACGGAATAAACTTTGTGCTGGATAATCTGCTGCCGCAAAGGCTTGATGTTTTGCTGGATTCTGGAAATGTGATCGTTCATATTTGCTTATTTCTTTTAGTAAACCGCCTTCCCTGGAGGTTTGTTCAGATTTGCAAATAAACGGATCGGGCACCTTGCCTCTCGCAAGGAGTTAGTCAATGCGTCATGCGGGCGAAGGAACGGTGCCCGCATGACGCACCGGTACTTAATTCGTGCCCTGTGGGGAGTATCTTACGAGGTCAATTCCGATGCCGTTCGGATCCTGGATCGCAAAATGCCGGTCGCCCCAGGGTTCGTCACGAAGCTCGATCTTGATATCGACGCCTTTCTGCTTCAATTCTTTATAGAGCTTATCGACGTCGTCCACTTCGATCGTCAGATACATGCCTTGGCCCTGGAAGGCGTTATGGAACAACGGCTGCTGGGTCGGATGCTCCGGGAGCAAAAAGCTTATCTCCGAACCACCTCCGGGTGTATGGAGCAGAATGTAAAATTCATTTTCGAAGCTGACGCCGAAGCCAAGGGTATTAATATAGAAAGCTTTGGTTTCAGCGAGTTTGGAAGTGATAATGCCTGCGTTCAGTTTCATTTTGGATTTTGTTTGAGTTGTTGCTTCGGTTTGGGGAAATGCATTGATGCATATGCAAATCAATGCGAGTAATGTGATGAGCCGCTTCATATGCTGTTCGTTTTGGGTGAACTGATGGTGCAAATTTCGGTTCAATCAACCGCGCAGGATTGTAAAAAACGGACAAATTACCTTCCAAACGCTTTGCCCGGTGTAACACCGTAGAGATTTTTGAATTCTTTGATGAAATGCGCCTGGTCATAGTAGCCGTTGTCGTAGAACAGCTTGTTTTCGCGCAGGCTTTGTTGTGAAGGTTTGGCACGCAGGATATGCTGAAAACGCACAACCTGACTGAATGTCTTGGCGGAGTCACCGATGTAAAATTCAAATATCCTGCGAAGCTGCCGTGGGCTAAGGCCGGTATCCAGGTCTTTTTCGATATTTAGTACGCCGTAATTTAGAAGTATAACTGACAGTGCCCGATAAAACCTGGGATCATAATCAAATTCAATGCCGGCAATGAGACGAAGGAAGTAGTCATCAAGCCTTGCTTTAATCTCAGATACAGCGAGTTCCGACTTAAAACGCGACGCTATAAACTGTGAAGTTTCTGGCAACACCGCATCGAGATTTTCGAAACGGTTGCTCAAATGTGACGCATTGATTTTGAAGAGTTGAGGAAACATCGTGGGTAAAAACCGTACACCCACATAGTCGAAACTGTTTTCGAGCGGGAACTCCGTGTACTTTTTACAAAAACCCATGACGAAGTTCTCGACGGGATTATTGAGCTCGAAAAAAATGTCGATACAGCCGTCCGCCACGACCCGGTAAATGAACGGCTCGTCAAGCGGAGCCGTCGTTCGTAACTGCCAATAGCAATAAATAATGCCTTGCAATGCCGCATCCGGAAGGAATTCCTGATATGTTACCTCAGATGCCGACTGCCGGACCGTCGGCTGAACAGGCACATAAAGATGACGGATATCTGGAATTTTGTACATGTGGCTTTGACCGTTCGTTAATTAATCTTGTTCAACGTTCCGTTGATTTACTACGAATTTTGAAAATTGAAAAATTTGTATTTATTTGTAGATCAGTGATATATCCGTATTTTGGTGCCGCTGAGTCAGTATCTTGCAAAACCGTTTGATAACTGATAAATGGCATCGCATATCACGGCGACTGCTAATACTAAACGTTTCAATATAACACATACACAATCATGAGCAAAGCACTTGATAATCTCCTTTTGTATGCAGGTGTGGTGAAGAGGGTCGGATATACACTCACGTTCGGAATGTTGAACGCCGGCTCCAGGGACGAATTGCTAAAATTGTATAACGGCTACAATGGCCATCATCAGCCAGGTGAAAACGTGCCCGTCGACCCATTTATCATTCCGAAAACCGATGTTTTCGAGCTTTTTGGTAATGATAATGCGGCTTATGAAGGTGTTTATGAATGTGGGTTCGGGCATACGACCGAATTTGAACTGAAGGTCATCAGTAACCTCGTCAAAAAATGGAATCCTCAGAGGATTTTCGAGATCGGAACATTCCAGGGGCGCACCACCTTGAATATGGCGCTCAACAGCAGTAGTGATGCAGAAATCATTACGCTCGATTTACCTGCCGAAGAACTGGCTTCCACCAAAATGGAAATTGAAGAAGGGGAAGTACGGTATGTGAAGAAGGAAGTCTCCGGTGAGCGCTTTATAGGTCACCCGGCAGCTTCCAAAATCCGCCAGGTGTTTGGCGACTCGGCTTCATTTGATTTTAACGAATACCATAATTCGGTCGACGTGGCATTTGTCGACGGTTCACATGCCTACGAATATGTCCTGAACGACAGCGAAAAAGCATTTTCGATCGTGCGCAAAGGCGGATTGATCATCTGGCATGACTACACCAATTGGCCGGGGGTCTGGACGGCGTTGAACGAACTTCATCAGAATGACAGCCGGTTTAGGGGCATCCGGCATATCGGCGGCACCAGTATCGCTATTTTGACTGTCTGACATTCGGCAAACTCCGCGTTGCGTGAACAGGAGCAGCTTTATTCGCGAACGTATACCTGCGACCGGTCTGTGGCCGTCAGCTTGTCTCGTGTTTCCATTAATGCAAATCCGAGCAGGTTCAGCCCGTCCCATTTTCGGGGTCGGCGGCACGTGGATCGCTGGCAGCGAGGCCTATCCCCCAGATGTGATCGACCGGACTCGCTTCGACCAATATTCTTCCGCTGGTATTAAGGAGAAAAGTGCGTAGCTGAGGATTTTGGGTGAATTTTTGAAAGCTTCCTTCCAAGACAATGTCATACCGGTTTTTCAGCCACGTGTCCTCATCAAAATTCACGACCATCCGACCTAATGCTTTCGCTTCTCCCGGAGATTCGCAGGTGATAATTTTGTTTCGCAGTGCATTGTTGCCAAACAACCGAGCTTTCTCGGCCATCATCCAATGCTCTGCCGTTGGGTAAAAGACATCGCCTATTTTGAAGGGAGCATGCCACCATTGGCTCAGACAAGCATGATTAACTTGTCCATTCTTTTCTGGTCCATGTCCCCAAAAATGCAGGTATTTAATCTTAGACTCTTGTTTACGCTGTTCTAAAAGCCAGTTGATATTGTATTTCATTTTTAATAAAATATCGAGTTTCGCTGAAATTTGACTTCCAGACCGCTAAGCCCCGGCATTATTTTTGATACAAATTCACAAACCAACGAACGGATCTCATGAGCAACAGAACCTTAGTCGACGCTTACATTAAAGAGCTGGAAGCGGAGTACACGTCAACCCGGAAATGTCTCGAACGCATCCCGGTGAACTTGTTCGATTACAAACCCCATCCAAAATCCATGGAAATGGGTTACCTGACCTTGCTGGTAGCCGAAATACCGCTGTGGGTCACCTATATGGTAGAGCAGGGCGAGGTGGATTTCGCGACCTACAAACGTTTTGAGTTCACTACCAGCGAAGAACTACTGGATCATTTTAAAGAAGTGTTCAATGGTGCCAAGAAATCGCTGGCCGCTATTACAGATGAAGACCTCGATGCGCCATTTTACCTCAAACGCCAGGGCGAAGTATTATTTACCCAGCCCAAGCGAGAAGGCGTCGGTTCTACGATCAATCACTGGGTGCACCATCGTGGCCAGCTTACCGTTTACATGCGGCTCAACGAAATTGCGGTTCCGTCGATCTACGGACCTTCTGCCGACGACCGTACATTCTGATCAGAGCGGCGGATTGACACGGTCAAATTGCTCCTTTTTGAGCTGTTCGAGGATTTCCTTCGTCGATTCGAAACTGGTATGCTGGTAGGCTCTAAATCCGAGCGTTCTGGCCATATTTGCAAACATAATCCGGTCATCGAAATATACGCACTGGCTGGGCGTTGCCTGCGCGATGCCCAGCGCCAGTTCAAAAATGCGCGGGTCGGGCTTGCGCATTTTCACCTCGCAGGACGAAATAAACGCATCGAAACAGGCGTGCAGTTTAAACTTCTGGACCCGGTAATCGTTCAGCTCCTTTCCTTCATTATTGATGGAAATGATCCGGAAACCGCAATCTTTTTTCCATTCTTTCAGCCAGGCCAGCATTCCCGGTAACTCCACCGATTGTGAATACATGAATTCCTTGAAATCCTCGCGTACAAAATCACGCGGATGATTAAATATCACTGTATCGAGATATTGGTCAAGATTAACACTGCCGATTTCGTAAACGTTAAATATAAAATTATGGAGCTGGTCCATTTCCTTATAATTGAGGCCAAACTTTTCGGCGGCCAGTATACGGGATTCATGGCCCCATCCATTGCTTAAAAGCACACCGCCAATGTCGAAAAAGAGGATTTTGAGATCGCTGATCTGCATGGTTATTGAGAAATTAAATATGGTTACAAAAAATATTGATATTTAAATAAATTATAGGTTAATTTATAGGTATTTAAAAACTTATTTGGTTTTAACGTTAAATACTTAGCTATGAAACAAACGCTACTGCTTTTCCTAACACTTTATTTTACTTCCGCATTTCAAGCCAACGCCCAAACGATTCAGGGTAGCTTGAAATTCGGATCTAACCCGAAGGAAGTCATTTTTACGATCCGTAACAATTCCGCCTCTTCTATTACCGGCAATCTGACAAAGATAATGTATACGCTCCACATGAATTTTGGGGAAAGCTATCCGCCCGAGGATGCTTTGAAATATCTGACCATCTCAACAGTTGCCCAGCCAAATACAGGAAGTTTTGCCACTTCGAGCTTTATGAATTTCCTTTCCAACTATTTAAAGACAACCTGGACGGGTTCACTGGCGGTCGACCTTGACCCAGGGGAGCAGATGGATGTTTTCAAATTTTCGCTCACAGTATCAGGCAATTTGGTGTATGTCAGCCCGCTGAGTATAGTGTATGAAGATCCGATGTATGTTGACGGAAGGGATTGGCTTGTAGAAGTGAGCGGCGTAAATATGACAAATGACGGGAGCGAAAAATTTTATAGCACAGGTCCATCGGTTGCACTCTACGCCGATCAGTTCGGTTCCAGCAGGGCTGTTCGGCTCACGAGTTTCGGAGAAGTCAACCTGCCTGTGAAACTCAGCCGTTTTGAAGCCAATGCAGAGGGGGTAACGTCGCATTTAACTTGGTCGACCTCCGAAGAAACCAATAGCGACTATTTCAGCATAGAACATAGCCGGGATGCTAAACATTGGACCGAGTTGGGGAAAATGGAATCGCAAAAGGAAAGTACGGTTCTCAATAACTACGACTTCACGCACATTAACGCGGCTCCCGGCATTAATTACTACCGGCTGAAAATGGTCGATTTGGACAAAACTTATGCCTATTCCCAAATCGTGAAAGTAAATATCGATGGAAAGGGAGGGGGGGCTATCTACCCCAATCCTGTTCTGAGCAAATTTGAATTGACCAATGCGGGCTTAAAGGATGTGGAAAAAGTCAGGATTTTCGATGTCTCAGGGAAGCTGGTCCATGAAACTTCGCAGGTGGATGAATCTGGCATCTCAATTGGGCATTTGGCATCCGGGATTTTCTATGTGGAGCTCGAAAAGGCGGATGGCGATATTAGGAAACACAAGATTTTGAAAAAATAAACGAATCGTTCGAACTTCGAACGTGGACGTTCCCCGTCACATAACATCAGTAATCCAAACATTAGCTACGAAGATGAAAAACACGCTACTCACTCTCTTTTTTATATGCTCTATTTTTACGATCTCTGCGAGTCACGCTCAGATTATCCAGGGAAGCCTTAAGTATGGTTCAAATTCAAAGGAAGTCATCCTGACCGTGCGTAACAATTCAGCTTCGCCAGTAACAGGCAATTTGACAAAGGTAATGTTCACGCTCTCAAAAAAATTCTTTGACCATGTTGTGGACGATGGTTTCAAATTTCTGAATATCTACACTCTTCCCCTACCGAGCACCGGGTCTTTCAGTAAGTCAAGCGATTATAGTTTAATGGTAAATTATGTGGAAGCAACCTGGACAGGCTCTAAGGCGATCGATCTCGATCCCGGAGAATCCATGGACCTCATCGGATTTTCGCTTAGCGCGGAATTGAGGGGCTATTCGGAAGATATGAACGTGGGAAGTGAATTGTTTTTGACCTGTGTAAGAAGCGACTACATGGCTGAGAGAATATGGGCGATTGAGGTAGACGGAGTCGACCTGACGATTGGATCCGAAGATCTATTTTACAGCACAGGTCCCACAGTGACAACAAGTCGTAGCGGGGACTTACCGTCATATTTCAGCTGTTGGGCAAGAATGTCGAATTTTTCAATGACCAATTTACCGGTAGAGCTCAATAGCTTCATAGCAAAGAATGAGGGAAATGTGGCCAACTTGCAATGGTCAACCTCCGAAGAAACCAATAGCGACTATTTCAGCATAGAACATAGCCGGGATGCTAAACATTGGACCGAGTTGGGGAAAATGGAATCGCAAAAGGAAAGTACGGTTCTCAATAACTACGACTTCACGCACATTAACGCGGCTCCCGGCATTAATTACTACCGGCTGAAAATGGTCGATTTGGACAAAACTTATGCCTATTCCCAAATCGTGAAAGTAAGTATCGATGGAAAGGGAGGGGAGTCTATTTATCCCAATCCTGTTCTGAGCAAATTTGAATTGACCAATGCGGGCTTAAAGGATGTGGAAAAAGTCAGGATTTTCGATGTCTCAGGGAAGCTGGTCCATGAAACTTCGCAGGTGGATGAATCCGGCATCTCAATTGGGCATTTGGCATCCGGGATTTTCTATGTGGAGCTCGAAAAGGCCGGGGGAGATACTAGGAAGCACAAGATTTTGAAAAAATAAACTATTCGAGCATAAGCATTCGGATGAGCGATTTGTAGGCCTCTGGTTGGTTGCCTTTAACAGTGATCACAATCGCGATTCGAGGTGATATTTACAAGACATTTCCTCTCAAATAAAAAAGAGATGTAGCAGACGCTGCATCTCTTTTTTTATCTCTTTTTAATTCGCGTTACCGCCGCCCGCCGCGGAAACCGCCACCACTAAACCCGCCCCGGCTAAACCCGCCGCCTCCGCCGTTAAAAGTACGGCCACTGAACGACCGCGATGGCGCGCTGTACGTGTTGCTTCGGTTCATTGGACGGTAGTTTTGAGAAGGTACCGACCGAGAGTACCGCAATGACTGACCTCTGTCGAACAGGTACGACCGGTTGCCGACAGCCGGATTGAAATGTCTGGCTGCGGAGCCGATGAAGGCTGTTCTGGGCGAATAGCCGTAATGGCGTGGGGCGATGGTGCGATAATAGTGATCGTACTGACGGTACAGATGTGGGTAGTACCGGTATGCGCCGCCGAAAAACCATCTCGAAAAGCCCAGTGAGGGCATCGCGTAAACCATGGGATAACCTCCTAAACCGAAATAGAAGCCGGAACCATAGCCATACAGACCGGGATACCACATAGGCGATCCGTACCAGTAAGGGTAGCCGAGCCAGTAGGAGTATGGACTGCCATAATTGACCACCTTGTCGCCGGTTGGAGCCGGGTAACTGTAACCACCCTGAGTAGCGTATTCCTGCGAAGCCTGGCTCAACTCCTGCATAGCTTGTGGATTTTGTTTCAACTCGTCCTGGTAGGCGGCGAGTTCTTCTTTGTTTTGAGATTCGATCTGGTCATTGAGCATGGCAAGGTCATCGCGCACTTCGGCGGGATTGTCTTTGAAACGTTCACCGAGCCGGGTTACAAGGTCGGAGTGGTCGTTGAGCAGGGAAAGGACATCCGGCATTTCTTCCAGCGTTTTGAATGCCTGTTGCGCGTCAGGATCCAGCGCAGCGATCATGCTTTGGAAGGACGTTCTTGCTTCCTCATTCAGGTTATCGACTTTGACCAGATCGTTATGATGGCTGTTGTACAGTTTCCAGCCGGCGTCTTTCAATTCCGGCGACGGATTAACATTGGCCAGCATACCATCGATTACTTCACGTGAAGTTTTGCGCGGAAGCGTCGCCAGCCGGTGCATCAGGTCGGGATAACGGCTGATCTCGTAAAACCAGCTTTGTTTCTTTTGAGGGTAGTTCTGTATGATTTGTTGAAATTCCGAGCTGCTTTTCTCCCGTATCTGGGCTAGTTTGGTGAGCACGTCGGGGTATTGGGTCGCTACGAGAATATCATTACGTACATCGTCATTGTAAGGTGCAATGGCTTTAAGGAGGCTCTGGTCAGTGACTATATTTTGTTGCGTGTTACTAACCATTTGATCATCCTGGCCGTATCCGGTGAGGGAGGCGGCGGAGAGCAGAACAGTGGCAAACAAATGAAGCGGTTTCATGGTCTTAAACTGTTAAAATTGAATAGCTTCTTGACTTTTAATGATACCAAGGTACCCTGCGATTCTGTTGGAATATTGAAGATTTGACTATTTTGAAAAACATTTTCCCGCAGGACTTTCCATTTCACCACATGCCCCCAACTCGAATCTGTGAATCCGGAAAATACCCGCGGGAAGGATTTCTAGCTTTGCTGAACAGGGAAGCTTTTCATTAGTTTTTTAACACCTTTATTGATCTGTTTTTCAAGCCGGTTCGGGTTGCTTACATCCCCGGAAATTGCTTTTTGCCAGATAATATCCCCGGTCTTGGTATCCACCACATCCAGGATCAAAGTGCCGTCGGTGCTTGTGGAGGAATATGGATAGCCGCCGTAGTATCCGCCGAAGCCTCCGTAATAGGGAAGTCCCCAGCCAAAACGTCCCCAGCCCATCATCATCGGGAAGGCCCCGCCTGGATAGGCCCCGCCTGGAAAGGCCCCGCCACCATAATAATTTTTGCGCACGCGCTGGGTGTAGGTGTGAAATTGCAGGAGCAAATCCGGGTGCTGGGTATTGCGGACAATTCCCTTACTTTCGAGCGCTTTATCGAATGCGGTCTGAATACGGTGACGGGAGAACGAACTGGCGTACATCGGGTTCTGGTTGGTTTTCATGTCGGGTACAATCCAGTTGTAGGTCAATGCCTTGCCGGTAGGATTTACCGGTTGTTGGGGACCTTGTGCAAACACCACAGTGCTCAGCACGGTCAGCATTCCCAACAAAATCGCTTTCATTTTCATCTGAATGGATCATTTGAAAGGTTTTCCGGGTTAGCGTCCGGAAAACCAGGGGTTACTTTTATAAACCAATTGCGAAATATTGGGTCTCATCGTTGCCGGGATAAAGCCCTTCGATCATTACGCCGCCCTTTTTGCCTTGCAATATTTTCACCGCTTCACGGGCACTGGCAACCGGTGTTTTATCAATTTTGGTAATCACAAAACCTTCTTCCATATCGGTGCCCTGACGGATCTTGCCAGCGTTAATCTGCGTCACCTGAGCGCCGGAGCCGATCCCATATTCTTTTTTCTGCTGATTGGTGAGGTCTTTGAGCTCAATGCCAAGTTGTTCCATCACCGCTGAGGCTGAGCGATCGGCTGCGGAAGGCTCCGAAATGCCTTTTAAAGTCACATTTATTACTTTTTCCACACCATCGCGGTTCACATTTACGCTCACTTTGTCGGAAGGTTTGTGCTGGGCAATCGCTTCTTGCAACTGAGGCACGCTGTTAATGTCGTGACCATCGATTTTGGTGATCACGTCACCGATTTTGATACCTGATTCTTTCGCGGCGCTTTCGTCGGCAAAGCTTTCGACACGCACACCTTCATCTACTTTCAGGTCAAATGATTTGACTTTCGCCGCATCCACTTCGCTGATGCCCACGCCCAGATAGCCGCGTTGTACGGAGCCGAATTTGGAAATATCTTCGACTACCTTGTGTGCAATGCTGGAAGGCACCGCGAAGGAGTATCCCGCAAATGAGCCTGTCTGGCTGGCAATGGCGGTGTTGATACCGATGAGGTTACCATTCAAATCCACCAATGCACCACCTGAGTTGCCAGGATTCACAGCGGCGTCGGTCTGGATGAACGATTCGATCGGCGCTTTGGCATTCTCGCCCAGGATATTGATGCTGCGCCCTTTGGCGCTAACGATACCGGCGGTCACCGTCGAAGTAAGATTGTAAGGGTTCCCCACGGCAAGTACCCATTGTCCTACCTGCACGTTTTCTGAGTTGCCAAACGACAACGAAGGCAGATTTTTGGCTTCGATTTTGATCAATGCAATGTCGGTATTCGGGTCGCTGCCAATTACTTTGGCTTTGTAGGTATGCTTGTCGGCCAGGGTTACTTCCAATGTCTCGGCACCCTGGATCACGTGGTTGTTGGTGACAATGTAGCCATCAGGATTGATAATCACACCTGACCCGGTGGCCTGCGGTTTCTCCATTTTACCCTCGGGAGCCTGCTGGCCGAATGGGTTACGCCCACCGAAGAGATCTCTGAACTCTTCCGGTATCTGTGTCTGGCTCACGGTTCGCTCCGGTTTCAATGTCGATTTGATATGTACTACTGCTGCGGTGGCTTTTTTGGATGCAAAGGAAAAATCGGCCGGTATCATGGCGGCCGCCGGATCGCCGGCCGCCGGATCGCCGGCTTTGGCGCCTAGCCCTGCATCCAGCCGGGCTTGTCTGACAAATGGGGTGGCATTATTCACCCAGTTTGAAATGGTGTCTGGTTTGCCAAAATGTTCATAGGTAGCGTAGGAGGTACCGCCCAATAATGCGGATGCAAGGGCTACTGCTGTGATTTTTCTGAAATTCCGAATTGTTGTCATTGCCTTTAAATTGATTAAGTGTATTCAAATTTCAGCAGTGATCCTGTCGCAATCCTGTGGACATTCTGAAGACATTTTGTAGTTGACATTTTTTTTTAATGCATAAAAAAAGGAGGATCAGAAATCCTCCCTTAATTCACTACTAGCCATGAAAAACTCTTGAATATCTTCACCAGGTCACGGTCAGGATGTGCAGCGGACCATCGGTTTTATAAGTAAGTGTCTGCCCATTCACCTGACAGATCGTTTTCGCCAGGGCCAGACCCAGTCCAAGCGAGGCTGAGTGCGTGCCTTCCTTTCGAAATCTTTCGAACAGTAATTCCGGATCACTATTGATAGGTGTGCCGGTATTCCCGACTGTGAGCCTGCCCGGCGCAAGGGTAATGTCAATGGTGCCTCCGTTAATATTGTACCGGATCGCATTGGTGAGTAAGTTGTTCACCAGGACTTCCGCCAGTGCAGGGTGCATCACCGGCCCTGTCGGTTCTATTTCTGTTTTGACTGTGATCTGTCGCTGTTCGATTAAATCTTCCAGGTCACGGAGTTTCCGGTTGATGATCGGCACGAGATTGATCGGTTCGGTCCCGGCGAGAAATTGCCGGTTTTCTATTTTGGTTAATAATAATAATGCCTGGTTTAGCCTGGCAAGCCGGTTGGCTGCTTCGCTGATCTCCGAAAGCGCCACCAGTTGTGATTCTTTCAAACTTTCGTCCTGAAACAATCCTTCAATTTTGGACGAGATTACCGCCAGCGGCGTCTGTATTTCGTGTGATGCATTTTCCGTAAATTCTTTCAGGTTTTGGTAAGTGGCCGCAAGGCGGTCGGTGAATTGCGTTACCGATTGATTCAGTTGTTCAAATTCGACGGTATGCGTTTTGGAAAAAGTCAGTATCTCATGTTTTTCAACCTGATAGGAATCCAGCGCGCGCAATGTTTTGTAAAACGGGCGCCAGAGCCGGCGGGAAAGCCAACTGTTCAGCAAGAGCAGCGAGATCAGCAGCAAGGCCACAATAAATGTTACCGTCATCACAACGGCTTCCAGTAATTGCCTGCGTTGTGCCAGTAACTTACTGATCGTCACCCGATACCATATTCCTTCCACACGCTCGTAGAAGATCAGTTGTCGATAGGGCTGGTATTCATTTTCAAATTCGTTGAACAACTTTCTTTCCACCAGGGCCATTTGGCCCGGATAGCGCACCTGATCGAGTTGCAGGCTGTCGCCCAATTGCAGGATATATACCGGCAGCTCACTGATATGTCGCATTTGCCAGCTTACTTTCGCTTTGCTACGCATTAGCTCCTTATTTACCTCCCGGTCGATCAGATAATCCACTGAAAAATAAAACAAAATGGCGCCGAGTGTGAGCACGCAAAGCGAGGTAATGATCTGGTATCTCAGGATGCGTTCCAGCAGTTTCATTGCTCGCTGAATTTATAGCCCACGCCGTAAATGGATTTCAGGTAATCGGGGCAACCCTTATCCATGAGCTTCTTCCTGAGGTTTTTAATATGTGTGTATATAAAATCAAAATTGTCCATCAGATCGGCGTCATCGCCCCAGAGGTGCTCGGCAATGGATTCTTTGGTCAGGACGCGATTTTTGTTGGCGATCAGATACACGAGCAAGTCGTATTCCTTGCGGGTAAGGACGATTTCCTGTTGGTCGACCTGTACCAGATGTTCCTGCGGATCGATCTGTATTTTACCAAACCGGATTTGCTGGCTGCCTTGGAAACTTCGTCTGCGGATCACCGCCTGCACCCGTGCATTCAATTCTGAAAGATGAAATGGCTTGGTGAGGTAATCGTCCGAGCCCAGGTTGAGGCCGGTAATGCGATCGTCGAGGGAGTTTTTGGCGGAAATAATAATGATACCTGTGTCCGGAAAGTTCCGTTTGAGCTCCCGCACAGCGTCCAGCCCGTCGCCATCAGGAAGCATCAGGTCGATCAGAACACAGTCGTAACGGTAGATGTTGATCTTGTCAACCGCCGTCCGGTAATCCGCCGCCCATTCGCACACGAAGTTTTCACGCTGGAAATAATTCTGGATGCTGGTCGCCAGCGCTTTTTCGTCTTCAATGAGCAGCAGTTTCATAGCATTGTCTTTTGTACAAAGGAAACTACGAATTTTGGAGGAAATCTGAAGTGCTGCGGAAATGCTTCGGATCGTTCGGCGAAATTATTTAACAGTCCGTTTTGCCCAATTGAAAATCGTAGAATAGACCTCGTCACGCACGGGTTGTTTGGAAAGAACGAGGTCGTGCATGCCTCCTTGCACGGCCTGAATACTATATTGTCCGACAATATTTTGCGCCTGCCGGGCAACTTCGTCGACATTTAATATGGCGTCGCCGGTAAAGAAGATGTCGCTCCACTTTTTTTCGTCGATGGATTTGGCGGAATGCAGCACCAGTACAGGTTTATCAATCTGAATGCCTTGCGAGACCCGCTCCTGACCATTGTAGACCGCTCTTATCCATCCCAGGTTGACGGGCGGTGCGATAAATGGTTTCAAGCCGAGACTGTACGACCATTCACCGTGCGCGGTTATATGCAAACTTTCCCCGTACAGCGGATTCAAGCCCAGATCGAAGTTCGTTTCCGGATGTTTTTCCGCTCTTTTGATGAGCAATGGCAAAGCGGTTTTTTTGATACCAGATCGGATATTCAATGCAAATAGCGGGCTATTGAGCAGCACGGCGTCGAACTTCTCCTTGCCCAGCCGCTCGCTCGCATAGAGCGATATGACAAGCCCACCCAGCGAATGGCCGCTTAAAAGAACCTTTTCATTTCCTTCACCTTTGATTATTGCCAATGCAGTGTCGATATCGGCATAGTATTCTGAAAGCTCGCGGACGTTGTTGAATTTCTGGTGACTGAGCCATGAACGTCCGGATTTGCGAAGGTCGATAGCATAGAAATTGAATCCTTCCTTAAGGTACCGCTCGGCCATTTCTTCCTGGAAAAAGTAGTCGTTGAAGCCGTGCACATATAGCACCGACTTAGCGCTTTTTTCGGGCGTCGTTTTTCGAACAATCGTGCAGGTAACGCTTCCTTCATAATCCGGAGGCTGGACGATCGTCGCCTGTTTGAAACCTTTGCCCAACAGATCCGCAAAATAGGTGACCTGGGCGCTGGCCATGCCGGCTTGCAGCAGGATGAGGAAGATGTAGAGAAGGCGTTGTTTCATGGTTTGCGCGTGCTGGCGACTGTAAAGATATGGGCTCAGGGGCTTCCGGCAATTATTCAATCTTTTTCAATTCCGCACCACGATCAGGTTGGAGGTTGACTTTTTCAAATTCAGCATTGGTATTGTTTTCGATCGTGAAGCCCTTCGCCATATCGATTTCCACCGTGACTGCATCGGCTGTGAAATTAAAAACATGTCCACCCGATTTGTGATCATCCGCAAGATAGTGCAAATGGAACCCCGGCACATTGGTACGGGCCAGGTAGGGGGGGAGCAGGAAGCCTCCGCAAATACCTTTGGTGTTCTTTAATTCGAAAACAACCTGGTTTTGCTTTAAATGCTCGGATAATGTGGGATAGGGCTTGCTGGCGGGTTTTTCGGCCCGCGTCGTCATGGTCGGGAAGGTAGCGGAGATCCTTAATGCGTAAATGCCGTTTGGATTTAACAAATGTCGGATCTGCTCTTGTACTTTTTCGTAGGTAAGATCCGGTCCTTTCAACTGGATTACCGTATCGGCTTTGAAGAATTTTACAAATGCTGCGGAAGTACTGTCCGAATCAGCGACTTCCGTCACGGAGCCGTCATAACTCACTTTGTAGACGTGTCCCTTATCGATCAGCAGCTCGCCATCCACTCTATTGAACGTGCCAACGCCGAAATCGCCCTTCTTTTTGAGCTGGCCAATGGTAAGATCACCATCAAAAACGCCTGCCATTAATGCGTCGATGATCGAGTACTGGTACATGAAGTCCTGCTCGGGGGCGGATGCTCGTTTGTTTTTGGATGGCTGGGCATGGCCGTTACAAAGCGAGGCAATTACCAGAAAAATTGCCGGCAGATAATTGAACCGGCGTTTAGGGAAGCTAGCAGGAGGGATCATAGTCAATCAAGAATTGAGAATTAATTACAAAAGAAGTATACGCCCGAGTCTTTACAAAACGCTCAAGCATTTTCGATCGAATGGCTTGAATAGAAACCTGCCAGGTATATTTTGGAGAATAGCAGGGAAAGCTACCCGACAGTTGATTATTCAGAAAAAAAGGATCAACTTAAAAACAGCTAATATTCCTTTACCAATCACCAATTAATACTAAAAATGAAAAGGTTTTTACTCCTGTTACTACTCCCGGCGCTTACCCGCGCCCAACTTGCACCGCCTGTGATGTCGGAAAAGGCCAAAAAGATCCATGCGGCCGCGCTAACCATCGACACCCACGCCGACGTGCCCATCAATATGATGAAACCGGGCTTCGATGTCGCGGTAGAGCACGATTTCGAAAAGGACCGCTCGCAGATCGATTTCCCGCGTATGATCCGGGGAGGCATGGATGGAATGTTCTTTGCGGTGTATCTCGGGCAAGGCAAGCGCACCGAGGAGGCCAATGCGGAAGCGAAGAAGAAGGCCCTGGCGATCTTTGACAAAATACACGAGGCGGTAAGAGCTAACCCACAAACTGCCGGGCTCGCAACGACTTCCAAAGATGCGTACCGCCTCCAAAAGGAAGGCAAACGGTCGGTCTTCATTGGCATGGAAAATGGATGGCCGGTAGGGAAAGATTTGTCAAACCTGAAAATGTATTATGACCTCGGTCTGCGTTACATCACGTTGTCGCATTCGCTGAACAACGATATCTGCGACTCTTCTACGGATGGCGACGGCCCGGAATACAATGGACTGAGCGCTTTTGGGGAACAGGTGGTGAAGGAAATGAACCGCCTGGGTATTATGGTGGACATTTCGCACGTTTCGGATTCTACTTTTTTTGATGTCATCAAACTCACGAAAGCACCTGTGATCGCGTCGCATTCGTCGTGCCGGGCGTTGTGTGATGTGCCGCGCAACATGACCGACGACATGATCAAGACCTTAGCTAAAAACGGGGGGGTAATCCAGATCAATTTTGTACCAGGTTTTGTGAAAAAGCCGTCGGAGCCGCATGAGATGTCGCTGAAAGCATTGCGTCTGAAAATCCGCCAGACCGATCTTTCAGATGCCGACAAGAAGGCGCTGCGGGATGAAATGAAGGCGATCGGCGAGAAGTACAAGTCGGATATGCCCACGGTGCAGGATGCGGTGAACCACATCGAACACGTCATTAAGCTCACAAGTGTAGACCATGTTGGGATTGGCATGGATATGGATGGAGGTGGCGAGGTGATCGGCTTGCAGGATGTGAGCCAGATCGGCGCGATCACCGAGGAATTGGTCAAAAGAGGCTATTCTGCGAAGGACATCGAGAAAATATGGGGCGGCAACATCATGCGCGTTCTGGATCAGGTAGAAAAGGCGGCCGGTAACATCTGATTTACACTCTAAGGGGCGTCTGGACGGCACAGGAGGACTAAAAAATATATACATTTTAATAAATAGTTTAATAAAATTGCAAATCTTACGTCTTCGAACAGAATACACTTTAATTGAATATTGAATGGCTAAGTCAACCGGAAAGAAAAAAATAAACGGAACCAACGATCCCGCCGAGGAGGCCGGCAACCCGGTCGCGGCCGAGTCGGCGAATGCGGTCGAAACAATTAGCCGTTTTACAGAATTCGATATACACTTATTTCGTCAGGGCAAGCATTACAAGCTTTATGAAAAGCTGGGTTCGCATGTGATGGAGGTAAACGGCGTCGTGGGTACTTACTTCGCCGTGTGGGCACCCAATGCGACCTACTTATCAGTAGTTGGAAATTTCAATGGCTGGAACCATGGTACCCACTCGCTTGCACCCCGCTGGGACAGTTCCGGGATCTGGGAGGTCTGGATACCGAATGTCGGGGTAGGGGAAGTTTACAAATACTACATTATTTCAGGGAACGGCCAGCATCTTGAAAAGTCGGATCCGTTTGCACTTTGGTGTGAAGTGGCGCCGCGTACGGCTTCCATCGTGTGGGATACCTGGTACGAATGGGGTGATACCGACTGGATGAAGATCCGCAAGGAAAAGAATAAGCTGAATGCGCCGACATCGGTTTATGAAGTGCATCTAGGTTCCTGGCAGCGCGACCCATCGGATCCGGAACGATACCTGACTTATAAAGAAATTGCCGAGAGCCTGGTCCCTTACGTAAAGGAAATGGGTTTTACACACGTTGAGTTGATGCCTATCATGGAGCATCCCTACGCACCGTCCTGGGGCTACCAGATCACCGGCTACTTTTCGTGCTCGTCGCGCATGGGTACACCGCAGGAATTGATGTATCTCATTGATCAACTCCACCAGGCGGGTATAGGAGTGTATATGGATTGGGTACCTTCCCATTTTCCGGGTGATTTACACGGCCTCTTCCGTTTTGACGGCACCTCGCTTTATGAGCATGAAGACCCGCGGAAAGGCTATCATCCTGATTGGAAAAGCTATATTTTCAACTATGGGAGAAATGAAGTAAGATCGTTTCTGATCAGTAATGCCATTTTCTGGCTCGACCGTTACCATACCGACGGCCTGCGTGTGGATGCGGTGGCTTCGATGCTTTATCTCGATTATTCCCGTAAACATGGCGAATGGATCCCAAATGAATTTGGTGGCCGGGAAAACCTGGAAGCGATTTCGCTCCTGCGCGAGATGAACGTAGCCGTTTACACCGAATTCCCGGATGTCCAGACCATTGCCGAAGAGTCAACCGCATTTCCAGGCGTTTCCCGTCCTGTCTTTGTGGGAGGTCTGGGTTTTGGGATGAAGTGGATGATGGGTTGGATGAACGACACGTTGAAGTACTTCGAAAAAGACCCTGCGTTCCGGAAATGGCATCAGGATCAGCTCACATTCAGTCTTGTGTATGCGTTTTCGGAAAACTTTATGCTGCCGTTTTCGCACGACGAGGTGGTTTATGGCAAGAAATCACTCATCAATAAGATGCCGGGCGATGAATGGCAGCGGTTTGCAAACCTGCGGCTCATGTTCACCTACATGTTTACGCATCCTGGTACTAAGCTTGTGTTTATGGGAGGCGAATTTGCCCAAACATCGGAATGGAACTTCCAGCAGAGCCTCGACTGGCATTTACTCGACTTTGCTCCACACAAAGGTGTGCGCGAATGCGTGAAGGCGCTGAACCAACTGTACAAGGACGAGCCCGCGCTGTTTGACTACTCATTTTCGCATGATGGTTTCGAATGGATCGACACTCAGGACCGCGAAAACTCCGTGCTGGTTTACGCAAGGAAATCAACGGACCCGGAAAAGAACCTCATTATCGCACTCAACCTGACGCCCATTCCGCGCAAAGGGTATCGCGTAGGGGTGATCTCAGAAGGAAACTGGCAGGAAATCTTCAACTCGGACGCCGCGCAATTCGGTGGTAGCGGGATCATCAATTACGATCCTGTAACAGCCGAAGACCATCAATGGCATGGAAAAGCTAATTCCCTCATTTTGGATTTGCCTCCACTGGGAGCTGTTGTACTCAGAAAAGTAATACCGAAACGGAAATAACTAGCTGGGAAGCAACGGTAGTGTAGCTAATTGGTGTCTACCGTTTACTTATTTCACTCACGATCTTGAGGCAGAGGCTGGGGTCTCTGCCTTATTTTTTTACCTTTGCCGATCAAAACATCACGAATCAAATGAAAAGCATTCGCTTACTAGTACTTTTTGTTTTTTTAGGTTCACTTAAAGCTTTTTCACAGGATATATCCCGGGTTACTTCCGGACTGGACATGGGTCTGGGCTATCAGGACGAGGTTTGGGTGCCTTCGGTAACCTATCATCAGGAATTGAGCCTAAGCAATTTCCCCTCGTTCAGGATAGGCTGGGGTGTTCGCAGCTGGGGTTATTATGCAGGCCGCACCGACATGTTTCCGAAAACAAGTGCACTTTCCAGCGACACGCTTAAATTCGGACGTTTGTCCGCAAATGGCATCAGTTTCCTCGTAGGGGCTAATTTCAGGCTCTGGAAATTCGACATCGGTGCGAACACTGATCTTTTCGGAGTTGCATTTGGGTTAAAAAGACATGCGCTGTATGCCAATGGTGGCCTCTACGACGAAGGCGGTGAATACTATAACAGACATCTTCGGAGTGGTCCGGCCACATTGAATGCAATACCACTCGTTATGGATAAGCAAAGCGGGCAATCCGAAGTCTATCTGCGCTTTTGGATCACCGAACAGATCGGCCTGAAAGTCGCGTATGTGCATGGCCGCATGACCTATGCGGCGCCGCACAAACTGGAAAACGGTCAGACGCGCTATTCGACCACGTATGGCGTTCCTTACCTGGCATTATCGTTCCCACTATATAATTAAGCTACCGACCATCCGCTATGGCAGAGAATCTCACAGATTCGCATAAATATAATCTCTGGAAAAGCAGGCTGATCGCCAATGGCCTGGATATCCATCGCGTCGATGAATTGTACACCCGCCATAATGGTCACGGAGAAGTCCTGTTTTCATTGCTTTACACCGATGCCACGACGCCCGAAGGCAACAAAATTCCACCCATCTGTTTTCTGAAAGGGGAGGTTGTAAGTGTGCTGGTTTGCTTCATCGATGTAACAACAAGAGAAAAATATCTTCTCCTCGTGCAGCAACGTCGCATTTGCGACGGCTCCTTGACTTATGAGCATCCAGCAGGCATGCTGGACAGCGAAAGCGACGCGGCATCCGTTGCCGCACGGGAAGTATTCGAAGAAACCGGCGTGGCGGTCGATAAATCGCAACTGATCAGCGTCAACAGCGAGCCATTCTACCCATCTACCGGCACCAGTGATGAAGCCATGTACATGTTCTATTGCGAGCTGGAAATGACCTCGGAGGCCATCCAATCGTATCACAACAATGTACAAGGTCTTCTTTCCGACCACGAATACATCAATACGTTCGTTGTTCCATTCGCCGAAGGCCACAAGCTAATCACGAACGTCAACGGCGTGCTGCTGGACTATCTCTATCTGAAAAGCGTGGGCGATTGGGACCTGCTGAAAAAACTTTAAGCAGGACTTAGAAAAATTTGAAAACAAATTGAACCCAATCTGGTCAAAAATCAAAATAGCGGCTATATTTGCACCCCGTTACCGGCGAAATGCAACCATGCACCCGTAGTTCAATGGATAGAATAATGGTTTCCGGTACCATCGATAGGGGTTCGAATCCCTTCGGGTGCACTAGTAAGTATACTGAAATTAACTAAAATCCTGCAAATCAAAAGTTTGTAGGATTTTTTGTTTTTACGTATATAGTTAAAATGCGTAGAAATGCTCAAAAAGCTGGTGCGTCTTTCGGTGAGTCAAGATAACTTTCAAAAAGACTCACCAGATTGCATATAAACGGCTGATATAGACTTGTTTACTTAATAAACATCTTGATTTTTACGCTACGCAAAACCATCTTTAAACTTAAATCAGTTGGTTTATGCTTAGTAAAACATTTAATCTGCTTTTTTTTCTTAAAAAGCCCCGCAACTCGACCAAGGGAAAGTTGCCAATCTACATTAGAATCACTATTGAAGGAAAGAGACTTGAAATCTCTACTCAGCGAAGCTGTGAGCCAGACAGATGGAATGTCGCATCAGGTCGAAAAAGTGGTCAGAAAGAAGATGTGAAGCAATTGAACCAATATCTTGATTCGCTTCAAACCAAAGTATATGCGATTCACCGTGATCTCTTAGATCGTGGTCTAGATATCACTCCTACCAGTGTCAAAGCACAATTTTCTGGAAGTGCTGAGGAATCATGGAGCATTTTGCGGGTTTTCAAAAAACACAATGATGAGATGTTAGCGTTGGTGGGGAAGGACTTTGCGATGGGAACATACAATCGCTATGAGGCGGCCTCACGGAACGTCAAGAGTTTTCTCAAGTATAAATATAAGCTCGATGACATGGCGATTGAGCGACTGGATTATTCATTCATTTCTGACTACGCCTACTATCTAAAAGTCACCCGCAACATATCGCATAACGTAGCAATGCGATATCTTAAATATTTTAAGAAGGTTGTATTGCTTTGTGTTAAGCACGGCTGGTTGCAAAAGGATCCGTTTTTCGCGTTTAAAATTTCATTTGATGAGGTGGATAGAATGCCGCTTACTCGTGAGGAATTGACAAGTATTGAATCCAAAAATTTCAGTAACTATCGCCTCAGGAAAGTCCGGGATATTTTTCTTTTTTGCTGCTATACAGGTCTTTCATACGTAGATGTAAAAAATCTTCGGCAATCAAATATCATTTCTGGCTACGATTCGAGGAAATGGGTATCTGTGAGGAGGCAGAAAACGAACACCCCGTCAAGAATACCCTTATTAGCGAAGCCCTTAGAGATAATCCAAACATACAAGGAAGATCCCGCCTGTGTGGAAGGCGGATTAGTTTTGCCCGTGCTTACTAACCAGAAGATGAACTCTTATCTAAAAGAAATAGGGGATGTTTGTGGGATTGACCGACCGATTACCTTTCATTTAGCAAGACATACTTTCGCTACTACAATTACCCTAGCTAATGATGTTCCTATTGAGACTGTTTCCAAGATGCTTGGACATAAGGATCTGAAAACAACCCAACATTATGCTAAGATAGTTGATCGCAAGATAAGTGCAGATATGGCAAAGCTTAGTGATAGGCTACAGTAATTAAGGGTTTGACAAACAAACTCACAAAAGGGCAGCTTAAATAAGCCGCCCTATTATTTTTGGATTGTGGAAAGCCGCCAAAAGCTTACGGCATAATGGCGGCTTTTGTATTACACAATGCTTACAAGAATCTGAGTCGCAAGTATTGTACACTTACCCCGTTTCCTTTTGGTTTATTGAGGGCCACTGTAAGAGGGGCTAAATCTGCGACTAGCTGTTGGCTGTAAGACTGGTAGAAACTTATGTCGGTAAACAGCCTTTTGTGAAAAAGATCATTGCCCCGAGATTTTGATGCTGGGGTAGGTGTAGACATCAGATGAATTTAGGTGCGGAGAAAAGAAAAAGAATATATTTCGGGGTCACGCGAAATGTGATTTTGTGGGTTTTATCTATGCCCTCGGTTATGCTTGATCAGGCATTAAATCTTTTGGGGAACAGTTCATCTCACGGGCAAGTATTCCGATATGTTCGACATTGTACTTACTGGGGAATTTTGGACTTTCAATTTGTCCAATAAATCCTCTGGTCAGATTGAGAAACATGGCAAGATCATCCTGAGTATAGCCCTTCGCTTTTCGGACTTTCCTCACTTGATTAATTACCGCGATCTCAAAATCTGTTTTTTCGGCCATGGTTTGCAAGAACCAAAAACATCCTTATTTTTGTGCTTAGTTATAACTAAGCAAATTTTGTTGCACACTGGGGCAGCTGAAGATCTGCTGTTTTGTCGGCTTTTAGGAAGTTTTGGTTAATAGCGGGTTGTATGGGAAATTTTAAACCTTTAGTCAAATCTGATCGGAACGATGAATTATTCTTCCGGTTTAGTATTGGTGATGAGAGAGCGTTTTCAGACTTTTACAATAAATCGTTTTCTAGTCTACTTTGTCTTGGTAAAGGGCTAGTCAATGACGAATTCCTGGTAAGCTGCATTCTCCACGAATGTTACCTGAAAGTCTGGGCACACCGCGAAAAGATTGAAAGCCTCCCTCATGCATACCGGTTTATTCGTCTCAATCTCCGTTGGCAGCTCTTGAAGCACGTGCAAAAACCGGCCTACCAGATATACCGGAAAATGACGGAAATAGACCACTTGGAATCTTTCCTGGGTGAAAAGCCAGATTTGGAGAGCTATTTCAGGGATGGCAGCGAAGGAAAAAAATGGGAAGAAGTTGCGAAAGCGATCTCATTTCTCCCCAAACAACGCCAGCTGATAGCCAGCCTCCATTTTCAGGATGGACACAGCCCGCGCGAGGTAGCAAAAAGAATAGGAGCGAATACCTTGCATGTGAGCAGCGAAATTCAAAAAGCCATGGAAGAGCTTAAGAGGATTGTAGCACCCAGTACGACTGTTCCCGTAAGGCAAGTGAAACAATTCTATCCCTACGATCATATTCTGAGTAGTGAGCAGGCTCAGGTGTTTGCGCTCAGGCAAGAGCAGAAAAAGTCCTTCGCCGATATCGCCTTAATACTAGGCTACCCGCAGACCCAGGTACAACAGCATTATATCAAAGCATATCAGCTTATCAAAAATTACTGGAAGCAAAACGGGCGTTAGGTCATGGAAAAACTTTTCACAACCAGAAAGATCCGTCTTCTGATCGATTCGGATGACATTGATCAGAAGAACAAGATTTTGGATACGCTCTACCAATGGCGTTACATCTGTTTCAAGGCTGCCAACCAGATCTATACCCATCACTATGTCCAACAGCAGCTCAGGGAAATGCTCTATCTGACCGAATGTGTAAGGGCAAGGCTATCTGATATCAAAAAGGACGAGTATGGGATGCTATCCACATCAAGAATGAATACCAGCTACCAGGTGCTTGCTCAAAACTATAAAGGCAGTATTCCGATGCATATCATGAGCGCTTTGAATGGCAATCTTGTCGCCAGTTTTAACAAGATGAGTAGGACCCTTGCCAGCGGTGAAAGCGGCTTGCCAAGTTTCCGAAAAGAAATTCCGATCCCGTTCAAAGGGACAGATGTCAAAAAACTGCGAAGCAGTAGGGAAGGAGCGGTATTTCATTTCTCGCTATTCGATATCCCGTTCAAAACGTACCTGGGCGAGACAGGCCATGACAAGCGCGAAATGCTTCAAAACCTACTGGCTGGTCAGGTTAAACTATGCACCAGCTCGCTGGCACTAGACAGAGGCAAGATTTTCATGCTTGCTGTTTTTCAGATTGAACGGCAGGACCAACAGCTTGACCAGGATGTTATCGCCGAGGCAAGCTTGTCGCTGGATTACCCGATCATGGTCTTGGTCGCGGGCAAGCGCTACACGATCGGGAGCAAGGACGAGTATCTCTACAAGCGGCTCGCGATCCAGGCTGCGATCCGGCGCAAAAGGAAGGCCATGGCTTTTATGAACCCAAACAGCCAAAG